>NZ_JBJNLI010000001.1:0-2801861 GCF_052169135.1 Serratia sp. CY32780 | reverse complement strand
CGCCACAGGACTTCGGCGATGTCCGCCATGCCCATAGGGGCACCCGGGTGGCCGGAATTGGCTTTTTGTACGGCGTCCATGCTGAGTGCGCGGATGGCGTTGGCAAGCTCTTTACGAGAAGACATAACGAAACTCCAGTACGGTTACAGTTGAGCGGCCAGCATGTCTTCCAGCTTCTGCTGGTCGACGGCGAACAGGCGAATGCCTTCGGCGAGTTTCTCCACCGCCATGGCGTCCTGATTGTGCAGCCAGCGGAACTCCGCTTCGGCCAGCGGGGCCGGTTGGTGGAAGCCCTCGGTGGACGGGGTCAGCTTGCGCTCGACCGGCCGGTCGCTGTTTTTCAGCTGTTCCAAAAGGTTCGGCGCGATGGTCAGGCGATCGCAGCCGGCCAGCGCCAGGATCTGCTCAACCTTGCGGAAGCTGGCGCCCATGATCACCGTCTGGTAACGATGACGCTTGTAGTATTCATAGATGGTGCGCACCGATTTCACGCCCGGATCCTGCTCGGCATCGTAGTCGGCGGCAGGCTGTTTGGCCTGATACCAGTCATAGATGCGGCCGACGAACGGCGAGATCAGATACACGCCGGCTTCGGCGCAGGCGCGGGCCTGGGCGAAGGAGAACAGCAGCGTCAGGTTGGTGTTGATGCCTTCTTTTTCCAGCTCCTCGGCGGCTTTGATGCCTTCCCAGGTGGAAGCCAGTTTGATCAGGATGCGCGATTTGTCGATGCCCTGTTCTTGATACATGGCGATCAGCTTGCGCGCTTTGGCGACGCACATGCCGCGATCGAACGACAGGCGGGCGTCCACTTCGGTGGAGATGCGGCCCGGCACGCTTTTGAGGATCTCGACGCCGATATTGACCGCCAGCTTATCGCTGGCGTTGATCAGCTGGGTTTCCTTGCTGCCGCCCTGGCGGCGGGCATAGTCCAGCGCTTCGGTGATCAGCGCCTTGTACTGCGGCAGCGCGGCGGCTTTCAGGATCAGCGAAGGGTTGGTGGTAGCGTCCTGGGGTTCGAACTGGCGGATGGATTCGATATCGCCGCTGTCGGCGACCACCGTGGTCAGCTGCTTGAGTGCGTCTAATTGATTCATTGATAAGCTCCTTGACCAAGCTCAACGTAGGGAAATGAGAACCTTTTTCATCATAGGGGGAACACACTGCATCATCGGGTCGGGAATGAAAATGCGCTTTTTCTGATTGTTGCGATGGATAATAACAATGAATGCCGAGTAAACCCAGGCGGGGCGCGGTTTACGGCGGGGGAGGCGAGGGGGGCGGTGGCGCGAGAGCCAAAAAAAGAAGGGTTCAGCGCCAGGCTGAACCCTCAAAGATGGCCTCATTTGGCCGATTATTTGCTCAGGTTGACGTCGATCGCCTGATAGAAGGCGTTGGCGGTGTCGGCTATATCCCACACGGCAAGGATCACGTGCGAACCGCTGCGATCTGCCGGTATATTGCACTGGTGGGTAACCTGTGCGGCAGGGATGGCGCCGCCGTCGTTGAACTGGCAGAACGGCGTCAGATCAAAGGAGGCGCGGGTCAGCGGCTGCGAAGCGTCCCAGTTCGGCTTGGTGATGAAATAGCGCCAGCTGGTGGTGCTGTGACGCGCGGTCAGCTTCCAGGTAAAGGAGTTCGGGCCGGTTTTCAGGTTGAGCTTGTTCCAGCGCGTCGGCGTTTGCTGATCCAGTTCGAAGAAGGTGGATTTGTCGGCGCTGGCGATGTGGCCGTCAGCCGGGCCGGCCTGCGGGAAACCTTTCAGGCCTTCGACGCTCTGCGGTTCATACTGCACGCTGCCGCACTGGGTGTTGAGCTGCAGTTTGCACTGATAGGCGCGGCTGGCCGGCGATTCGACATAACCGTGAGCATTCGCCTGTTGCGAAACGCCGAACATGGCTGCGCTCAGCAGGCCCAGAGAGAATAGGGTACGGGAAGTTTTGTTCATAAGTCACTCCTGACTGAAATTATGTTGTAAGTTGAGCGTATTTCACCGACAAAATGAGAGGCTAATAACGTAATTGGAAATAACCCTTCTTGTCGGCTTGTTTTATTTTTATCATTCTGGTCGCGCGGCAGAGCGGAATGTTTTAACGGCTATTAACGAAAATTATTATGATGACGATCTTTGATCGTTAGGCTGAATTTATTTAACTGTCACAATGCAAAAATAGAGCGCTATGATGAATTTTATATCAGGTCGTGATGAATAGTATTTAAGATAGCGCTCTCATTTATGAAGTATATTGCTTGTTGCCTTGAGTATCCTTGTTCGATTTGATCGATTTTTGTGCGCCACCACCTTGGGAATTTAGTGTCATTTTTCTTGTTTTATTTTAAAGAGGAATTTGTATGACTAGATTATCCCTGGACGCGATTAAAATAATCAGCACCATTAAGAGCACCGGCTCTTTCTCTATGGCGGCGGAGGCGCTGCATAAAACGCCTTCGGCAATCTCTTATCGGGTTTCCAATATTGAAAGCAAACTCTGCGTGAAACTTTTTCATCGCAATGGCCCCATGATTACCCTGACGGATGAAGGGGAATTTCTCCTGCAGGAGGGCAGCTGGATATTAAATGCGGTGCAGGATCTGGAAAGCCGGGTAAGAAACATCCCCAAGCTGGACAATAATATCCGCCTGGCGGTGGACACCTTCTTCCCGTTGGAAACCCTGACACAGGATATCCGCGACTATATTCAGCATTGCCCGAACGCCAATATCTCGGTGCAGCGAGAAGCGCTGAACGGCACCTGGGATGCGCTGAAGAACAACCGGGCGGATCTGATCATCGCCATCGGCCAAATCCCCGACAGCGTACAGGCCAAAACCCTGATGCTTGGCAAGCTCAACTTTGTGCTGTGCGTGTCGCCCTCGCATCCGTTCGCGGCGCAGAAAAAGCCGGTGTGCAAGAAGCAGCGCTTGAACGACATCGTGGTTGCGATCGCCGACAGCAGCCATGAACTGCCCAAACGCAATCACGGCACGTTGCCTTTGCAGCGCCAACTGGTGGTGTGCGACGTGGAAAGCAACCTGGCGTTGCTCAAACGCGGCATTGGCCACGCTTTTCTGCCGCCGTCGCTCATCGAAAAGGAACTGGCCAGCGGCGAACTGGTGACGGTGCCGGTGGAGATGCAAAAGGGCGACGAAATGATTTGGCTGGCGTGGCATCCGGCCAGCAAGGGCGCCGGGTTTAACTGGTGGCATGAGCGGCTGACGCGCAAAAGCGATGTTTACAGCCTGATGGGCCGCGAAGTGGTGCGGGATGGCGGCTATCCTTGGTGCCACAACTGAAGGAATAGAGACGAAGGGACGCGAAAATCAAACGGTTAACTCAATGAAAACCCCGCAGCGCTCGGCTACGGGGTTTTTTTTATGGTTTACGCTACGCGGCCCACCTTCAGCCAGGCGCTGTCGGAGCCGGGCGCCGAGGTGATGTAACCCCATTTGGTCTGCCAGACGTAACCCTGATAGGACACCAGCGCGCCCTGCGCGTAAGTGGTGCCCGGCACGTAGGCCGGCGCGGTCATGATCGGCAGGTTGCCGGGGCCGACGCCGGTGTAACGCAGGCCGGTGCCCATATCCAGTTGGCTGTCGTCGTAGTCCGCGGCGTTGAAATAGCGATCCAGCGCGGCCAGCAGATCGCCGTTGCGGTTGTCTTGCCCCAGATGCCAGAACATCACGCCGCCCAGCTGCTGCTGCTTGATGTACTTCGCTTTGTATTTGAAGCTTTCGGCATCGTCATAGGTGACGAACAGCCCGTTCTGCGCATGATACAGGTAAGGGGTTTTGGTCTTGTCGTTCCACAACCGCTGATAGCCGTAGTTACCCTGCAGCATCTGCTCCAGCTGGCGATAGGAGGCGATGCGCGGATCCTTGTCGCGCACGCACTCTTCGCAGCCCACCAGCCAGTAATCGGTGCTCGGATACGGATCTTCGCCCGGCGTGCTGTGGCTGCTGTACTGGCCGCCGTTGCTGCCGCTGACGCCCTTGAAGGCGCGGCCGTAGAAGGGGACGCCCATCACGATCTTGGCGCTCGGCACGCCTTCCATCATCAGGTGCTGCTGCACCGCGGCGTCGACCGTCAGGCTGAACGGGCTGGGGAAGGCGCGGGTCAGCTCTTCCCAGCTCCAGCCCAGATTGGCTTCGCGCAGCGCGTTGTAGAAGGTCGGCCCGGCCGCGTCGCCGAACAGCGCCGCCTGGTGGTTGGTGATCTTCTCCCAGGGGCCGGCCAGATCGTAGGTCATCAGGTTGATGTAATCGAGCGGCGCGACGATCTGCGCCAGCTTGCTGTAATAGCGCGACAGGAAGAAGGCGCCGCCGGCGCCGGCGATAGTCAACTGATACGGCAGCGCCTGGCGGCCGTCGGCGACGGTTTGCTGATTCAGCAGGGTGCGGATCTCTTGCAGCGCGGCGATGAAACCGTCCACTTCTGATGCTTGCGGGTACTCCCAGTCGATGTCCACGCCGTCGAAGCCGTAATCCTTCATGATGCGCACGCAGGATTGGGCAAACTTGGTGCGCGAGGCCGGGGTTTTCACCGCGTTGACGTAGTTGGCGTGCGACACGCCCAGATCGTTGGAGTAGTACCAACCGCCGATGGAGAACATGATGCGCAGACTGGGATTGTGCGCCTTGAGCGCGGTCAGGCGGTTGACCACATCGCGCGCCTTGGCATCGTTGGTGGCCGGATCCCAGGCGCATTCCAGGTTGCTGTTGATATCCAGGAACGAGAAGTTGATGTGCGTCAGCTGTTTGGCTTTGGCCGGCGTGATGTTGGAAACCGGGAACGGCACGACGGACGTATCGGACTCGGTGTAATTATTGATTTGGTTGGTCGGAATAAAATAATACCCAATAACGGCTTTGCGTGTGGACATGGTATTTCTCCAGAGTGGATGTTTTTAAGATGGGACATATTTCCCGCAGCCATTAATGTTTATTTTTCGTGAAAACGAAAGTCGAAATAAATCACGATAACAATGAAATTTTATTCATTGCCGTCAATATTGGCGCTTATGCGTTGTGCCAACGCTCAGCATGAATGAATTCGACCATAGGGCCTGTATTTATTCATTTGCTTTGTAATAGCATCCTTAACTAGATTCTGATTATCCGATGTCCCACCGGCCGTGATTGGCATTTAATTAAAAAAAAAGGAGATGAGCTATGTCCAGCATAGAGCCTGACGCTGTTGGCTTAATAGTCCAGCGAGTATGTGAATATCTTCAGCCGGTATTAAACGCCATTTTGGCCGGCGTCATGGCGCTATTGCACGGCGCTTACCGCAACGTGGGCATTCGGCGCCGTTTATTGAATGCGGCGATGTGCGCGTTATTGGCCTGGACGGTGCGCGATGCGCTGGCGCTGATGGGCCTGGAATTAAAGTGGGCGAATTTGGCCAGCGTACTGATTGGCTTTATGGGGGCAGATTACATCAACGCCTTAATTAAAAAGTTCATCGGCAAAAAGACGGGGTTTAAAAATGTTAAATGACATCGAAGAGATTCGTTTTACCGCCCGCAGCGAAGAGAACCTGCGCGGCGTGCACCCGGATCTGGTGCGCGTTATTCGTCTGGCGCTGCGTTATTCGCTGGTGCCGTTTTCCGTCAGCGAGGGGCTGCGCAGCATGGCGCGCCAACGGGAAATGGTGCGCGCCGGCAGCAGCCAAACGCTGCGCAGCCGCCATCTGACCGGCCACGCGGTGGACGTGGTGGCGATGCCGGCGGGTGTGGTCTCCTGGGAGTGGGATTACTACGCGCAGATTGCGGTGGCGGTGCGGCGCGCGGCGCGTGAATGCGGGATCAACGTCGAATGGGGCGGCGAGTGGAAAACCCTCAAGGATGGCCCGCACTTCCAGCTGGCGTTCCGGGACTATCCGGCATGAGCGGCTGGCTGCAAAAACTGATGCAGGGCGGGTTGCTGCTGCTGTTGCTGGCGGCCATCTGCCTCGGCGGCTACAGCTCGCTGCTGTCGCACCAGTTGGCGTCCGCGCGCCAACAGGCGGCGGAGCTACAGAAAAGCCTGGCGCAGCAGGCCGGGCTGATCGCCACCCTGCAGACCCAGGATGCGCAAAACCGCGCGCTGATGGCGGCGCAGCAACGGCAGGAACGGCAGCTGCGCCAACAACACGAGGCTTATCAGAGGAAATACCGTGAAGCGATTAAAAACGATCCCTGCGCCGCTCAGCCTCTGCCTGGCGCTGTGCTTGAGCTCCTGCGCCCGGCCGCCGGCGCCGCAGGCCGTGCCGCTGTTGCCCCCTGAATCGGTGTTCGCGCCCTGTGAGCAACCGCGGCTGCAAGGGGGGACCTGGGGCGATGCGGTAAGCTATACCCTGGCGTTACAAACCTCGTTACACATTTGCGCCGGCCAGGTGGAGACGCTCAACGCCTGGCGCGACACGCTGCCGCCACGCTGACGGCGGCGCTTCTTCGACTCGTCTCGCGATCCTTTTTTTACTTTTAAAACGGTCTTTCGGCCAAGGTTATGGCGCGCTTCAAAGTTTGTGATGTTTCTCTCACTATACTTCAAGGCTGCGCCCTGTCATTGTACTTGGGCGCCACGGCCCACGGCAGGGCGCAGCCTCAAAGCCTTACCTCAACATAAAAGCAAAAAACAAAGGAATCCATAATGGACGAACAGCTCAAACAGAGTGCCCTTGATTTCCATCAGTTTCCTGTCCCAGGGAAGATCCAGGTTTCCCCCACCAAACCGTTGGCGACCCAGCGCGATCTGGCGTTGGCCTATTCGCCGGGCGTCGCCGCGCCTTGCCTCGAGATCGCCGAAGATCCGTTGGCAGCCTACAAATACACCGCGCGCGGCAACCTGGTGGCGGTGATTTCCAACGGCACGGCGGTACTGGGTCTGGGCAATATCGGCGCGTTGGCCGGTAAGCCGGTGATGGAAGGCAAGGGCGTTTTGTTCAAGAAGTTTTCCGGTATCGATGTGTTTGATATCGAAGTGGATGAGCATAACCCTGACAAATTAATCGACATTATCGCCGCGCTGGAACCGACCTTCGGCGGCATCAACCTGGAAGACATCAAGGCGCCGGAGTGTTTCTACATCGAACAGAAACTGCGCGAGCGCATGAAGATCCCGGTGTTCCACGACGACCAGCACGGCACGGCGATCATTACCACTGCGGCGGTGCTCAACGGCCTGCGCGTGGTGAAGAAGAATATCTCCGACGTACGCCTAGTGGTGTCCGGCGCCGGCGCGGCCTCCATCGCCTGCCTGAACCTGCTGGTGGCGCTGGGGCTGCGGCAACAGAACATCACCGTTTGCGACTCCAAGGGCGTCATCTATAAAGGCCGCGACGCCAATATGGAGCAGACCAAAGCCGCCTACGCCATCGAGGATAACGGCCAGCGCACGCTGGGCGACGCCATCCCGAACGCCGACATCTTCCTCGGCTGCTCCGGCCCGGGCGTCTTGACGCAGGATATGGTGAAAACCATGGCGCGCGATCCGCTGATCATGGCGCTGGCCAACCCGGAACCGGAAATTCTGCCGCCGCTGGCCAAAGCGGTGCGCCCGGACGCCATCATCTGTACCGGCCGTTCCGATTACCCGAACCAGGTGAACAACGTCCTGTGCTTCCCGTTCATCTTCCGCGGCGCGCTGGACGTGGGCGCGACCACCATCAACGAAGAGATGAAGCTGGCCTGCGTGCACGCCATCGCCGATCTGGCGCTGGCGGAGCAGAGCGACGTGGTGGCTTCCGCCTATGACGACCAGGATCTCTCCTTCGGGCCGGAATACATCATCCCGAAACCGTTCGATCCGCGCCTGATCGTCAAGATCGCGCCGGCGGTAGCCAAGGCGGCGATGGACTCCGGCGTGGCGACGCGCCCGATCGAAGACTTCGACGCTTACGTCGAGAAGCTGGCGGAGTTCGTCTACAAAACCAACCTGTTCATGAAGCCGATCTTCTCGCAGGCGCGCAAAGAGGTGAAGCGGGTAGTGCTGGCGGAAGGCGAGGAAGAGCGCGTGCTGCACGCCACGCAGGAACTGGTGTCACAGGGGCTGGCCTTCCCGATCCTGGTCGGCCGCCCGAGCGTGATCGAAATGCGCCTGAAAAAGCTGGGTCTGCAGCTGACGCCGGGCAAGGATTTCGAAGTGGTAAACAACGAGTCGGATCCGCGCTTTAACGAATACTGGGGCGAGTACTACCAGATCATGAAACGCCGCGGCGTCTCGCAAGAGCAGGCGCGCCGCGCGGTGATCGGCAACCCGACGCTGATCGCCGCCATCATGCTGCACCGCGGCGAAGCGGACGCGATGATCTGCGGCACCATCGGCAGCTACCACGAGCATTACGATGTGGTGAAGAACGTGTTCGGCTTCCGTGAAGGCGCGCACGTCGCCGGCGCGATGAACGCGCTGCTGCTGCCGAGCGGCAACACCTTTATCGCCGACACCTACGTCAACGACGATCCGACCCCGGAACAGCTGGCGGAGATCACCCTGATGGCGGCGGAAACCGTGCGCCGCTTCGGTATCGAGCCGAAGGTGGCGCTGCTGTCTCACTCCAGCTTCGGCTCTTCCGACTGCCCGGCGGCGCGCAAGATGCGCAAAACGCTGGAGTTGGTGAACGAGCTGGCGCCGGAGCTGGAGATCGACGGCGAAATGCACGGTGACGCCGCGCTGGTGGAAAGCATCCGTCACGATCTGATGCCGGACAGCCCGCTGAAAGGCTCGGCCAACCTGCTGATCATGCCGAACATGGAAGCGGCGCGCATCAGCTACAACCTGCTGCGCGTCTCCTGCTCGGAAGGGGTGACCGTCGGGCCGGTGCTGATGGGGGTCGCCAAGCCGGTGCACATCCTGACGCCGATCGCCTCGGTGCGCCGCATCGTCAACATGGTGGCGCTGGCGGTGGTGGAAGCCCAGACCCAGCCGCTGTAAGCCCGGGTTGAGTGACTGGCCCCCTGCGACGCTGGCGCCGGGGGCTTTTTTTATGCCTTGCAGCGTGCAGCGATGGCGCGGATATCCTGCGGGGTGGTGCGGCAACAGCCGCCGATCAATTGTGCGCCGAGCGCGCGCCACTCCACCGCCTGATCGGCCAGGCTGCCGTGCTCGCCGCCGCAGGCGTGCCAGGTTTTGCTAACCGCATCGTAGTGCTCACCGGAGTTGGGGTAGACCAGCAGCGGTTTGTCGGCCAGCGCGCCCAGTTGGCGCAGCGCCGGGGCGACCTTGTCCAGCGCGATGCAGTTGATGCCGATGGCCAACACCTGCGGGTTGTCGCGCAGCGCGGACAGGACCTCCGTCAGCGGCGTGTCGTCGCTGAGGTGTTGGCTGTCGCGCAGGGTGAAGGCGAACCAGGCGCCGAGCGTCGGAAATTCCTGCAGCAGCGTCAGCAGCGCCTGCAGTTCGGCGAACGACGGTAGCGTTTCGCAGGCCAGCAGATCGACGCCGGCGGCGGCCAGTGCGGCGAGGCGCGGGCGGTGGAAAGCAATCATCTCATCCTGCGCCAGCCGGTAGTCGCCGCGGTATTCCGAGCCGTCGGCCAGATAGGCGCCGTACGGGCCTACCGAGCCGGCGATCAGCAGCGGCGCGGCCTGCGGGTGCGCGGCCAGATAATCGCGGCGCGCGCGTTGTGCCAGCTGCACGCTTTTGGCGATCAACGCCAGCGATTGCTCCTGATCCAGGCCGCGGCGCAAGAAGCCCTGCGGCGTGGCCTGATAGCTGGCGGTGATGGCGCAGTGGGCGCCGGCGTTGAAATAATCGAGATGCACCTGATAGATAAGCTCGGGATTTTCAATCAGCACCTTGGCCGACCACAGCGGATCGGTCAGATCGCAGCCGCGCGCTTCCAGCTCGGTGGCTAGCGCGCCGTCCAGGATCAGCGTGGGATGTTCGGCCAGCAGGCGGGCGACGGGGTTGTTAACCGACATGTTGTTCTCCCAAAGCGGTTTTTTGCCCGGCGCGCCGGGTCAGGAAATAGGTGAGGTAGCACAGGGCGACGAACGGCAGCCCACAGTAGAGCGCAATGCGCTGTTCCGGATCGAACGCCAGCCCGATGCAGGCCAGCAGGCACAGAGCAAAGCCGAGGATCGGCGTCAGCGGGTAGCCGGGCGCGCGGTATTTCAGGCCGCTTATCGGCTGGCCGCTGCGCAGGTAGGCGCGGCGGAAAGCAAAGTGGGCCGCGCAGATGCTCAGCCACACCGCCACCACCGCAAAACCGGAGATCGCCGACAGGGCGACGAACACCGTGTCCGGCGCGATCACGCTGGTCAGCAGCGCCAGCACGCCGCCGAGCATGCTGAAGGTCAGGGCGTTGATCGGAATGCCGCGCGCATTGACGCGCGCAAAGTAGGCCGGCAGGGTGCGCTGGTGGGCCAGCGACCACAGCATGCGCCCCGAGGCGTACAGGCCGGAGTTGGCCGCCGACAGGATGGCGGTCAGGATCACGAAGTTGAAAATATCGGCGGCGTAAGGCACGCCGATGCGTTCAAACACCAGCACGAACGGGCTTTTGACGATCCCCGCCTGATCCATCGGGATCAACGCCGCCAGCACGAAGACCGTGCCGATAAAGAACAGCATCAGGCGGATCACCGTGGTGCGGATCGCCAGCGGCACGACTTTTTCCGGGTTTTCGGTTTCACCGGCGGCGATGCCGATCAATTCCGTGCCGGAGAAGGCGAAGTTCACCGCCACCATGGTCATCAAGATCGGCAGCGTGCCGTGCGGCAGCCAGCCGGAAGCGGTCAGGTTATGCAGGAACGGCGCCGGGGTACCGTCTTTCATCGGCAGCAGGCCGAACATGGCGGCGCCGCCCAGAATGATAAACGCCAGAATGGTCACCACTTTGATCAGCGAAAACCAGAATTCGCTTTCGGCGAAAAAGCGGGTGGTCACCACGTTAAGCAGGAAAATGGCCACGCAGAAGATCAAACACCACAGCCACACCGGCGACTGCGGGAACCAGTACTGCATGCAGAATCCGGCGGCGGTCAGGCTGGAGCCGAGCGCCACCGTCCAGGTGAGCCAATACAGCCAGGCGACGGTATAGCCGGTGGCCGGCCCCAGATAGCGCGAAGCATAGACGTGAAAGGCGCCGGTTTCCGGCATCGCCACCGACAGCTCGCCCAGGCACAGCATCACCAGATACACCACCAGAGCACCGATCAGGTAGGCCAGCAGCGTGCCGAGCGCCCCGGTGGTGGAGATGATGTAGCCGGTGTTGAAAAACAGCCCGGTGCCGATCACGCCGCCCAGCGACAGCATCACCAGGTGCCGGGCCTTCATGCTGCGTTTGAACTGTCCTGCGGCGGGTGCCGATGGTTGCATAATAATCTATCCGTATAGACGTCTAAATATCTGAATGGCTATTGGTTATACCCGCAATGCTTTTTCAACGCAATGCGCAGCCGGCGATCGGCGCGTAAAAAAATCGTTAAGCCGGATCTATATGCAAATGATAATTATTATCTATAATGTCGCCATTTTCGATAATGGGGCAACATGATGAGATACCTGATTTTATTGGCGGCGTTGGCGCTCGGCGCCTGCAGCCAGGCGCCGGTGAAGGCGCCGGCCAACGACGTCGCGAGTTTGGGGAGCATCACCGATCTGCACAGCGGCGCGACCCTGACGCCGGAGCAGCTGTTGACGCGACTGGCGCAGCAGCCGCGGGTGATCCTGGGTGAGAAACATGACAATCCTTACCACCATCAGATTGAGCAATGGCTGGTGCAGCAGCTGCCGCAGCGGCGGCCGCAGGGCAGCGTGCTGATGGAGATGATCAACCCGAACCAACAGGCGCAGGTCGACAAGGTCAAGCAGTGGTTGCAGAGCGATCCGACGGTGCGCGACGGCCGCGTAGCGGAGCTGATCGCCTGGCAGCCGGGCTGGAAGTGGGCGCTGTATGGCGGAGTGACGATGGCGGCGATGCGCGCGCCTTATCCGCTGTGGTCGGCCAACCTGGATCGCAGCGAGATTACGGCGTTCTATCAGCAGCCGCAATTCCCGGCGGGGCAGCTATCGGCGCAGCCGGCGGTGCGCAAGGCGCTGGAAGAGACCATCCGCACTTCGCACGGCGGCAAGATTGAGGCCGACCAGTTGCGTGCGATGCTGGCGATCCAGCAGCAACGCGACCGGCGCATGGCTGAGCGCCTGCTGGCGGCGCCCACGCCCGCGCTGTTGATCGCCGGTGGCTATCACGCCGCCAAATCGGTGGGGGTGCCGCTGCACGTGCGGGATCTGCAACCGGCGGCGGCGCTGACGGTGCTGATGCTGGCGGAGCCGGGCGTACAGGTCGATGCGAACACCGCAGACTACCTGTGGATCACACCATCAGTGAAATGAATACGTTAAGAGAGTGAAAAGGGGTGTTAATTATAGTTGCAAATGATTATCATTAGTAAATGTGATCTGCAATCATTCGCAATTAAGCAAGCTAATGCCCCTATGTTAAGTCAGCCTTACTCCCTCCCGGCCTTTGAACTGCCGCAGCCGCGCTGGGCGCGCGGCCTGCTGCTCGCTCTGGCGGCGCACGCGGCGTTGGTGCTGCTGTTTTACTGGCCGCAGACGGCGCTGGAGCCGGTGGTGTTGCCACCGCCGGCGGTGATGATGAGCTGGGCGGCGCAGATTGAAGCGCCGGAAAGCAAGCCGCTGCCGCTGGGCGTGCAGCAGGCGGAATCCGCTGCGGCGCAGCCGGCGGAGCAGCAGCAACAGCCGGATCTGCCCAAGCTGGCGCGCGCCGAGAAAGCGAAAATCGTGACGGCGCAGAAGAAGCGCGCCGAACGCCGCCCCCCGCAAAAAACGCAGCCGCAGCCTAAGCCGCAGGAACAGGCCAAAGAGACGCGCAACGCCGCCGCGTCCAGCGCCGCCGCGCCGCAGGCGCAGACGCTCTCTCACCAGACCGCCGCACCGATCAACAGCGACGCCAACAGCAACGCGCAGGCCAAACTGTCGTGGGAGAGCCTGGTGAAAGGCAAACTGAACCGCATCAAGGATTACCCTTTGGATGCCCGCAGCCGCCGGCGCAGCGGCATGCCGCAGGTCAGTTTCAGCGTCGACGCGCAGGGGCGGGTCTCGAACGTTACGCTGCTGGTGCGCTCCGGCACTGCGTCGCTGGATCGGGAAGCGGTAGCGGTGGTGTCGCGCGCTCAGCCGTTGCCGCCTCCGCCGCCGGAGATGCTGCAGCAGGGGGCCGTCAGGGTGACGATGCCGATCGATTTCAATCTGGCGGAGCTGAATGCCCGCCGTTAATGCCCGCAGGCGCCGTATCGCCGTCGTGCGCCTTTTCAAACTTCGTGAGGGATTATGAATCCGCTGTTATCCACCCCGCGCCGTCGCATCGCGGCCGCGCTCTGGCTTTCTTTAGGCGTCGCCGGCGCCGCGCTGGCGCAACCGCAGCCGCCGTTGGCGGAACGCGCGCCGAAAGCGCTGACCGCCCACGGCGAGACGCGCACCGACGATTACTACTGGCTGCGCGACGACAGCCGAAAAGAGCAGAAGGTGCTGGACTATCTGAAGGCGGAGAACCGCTACACCGAGCAGATGATGGCGCCGTACCAGAAGCTGCGCGCCACGCTGTATCAGGAGATGCTGGGCCGCATGAACCCTGACGATCGTTCGGTGCCGTATCAGCTCAACGGCTATCGCTATCAGGAAAGCTACGCCGCCGGTAAAGATTTCGCGCGGTATCAGCGCCAGGCGCTGACCGCCGACGCGCCGTGGCAAACCTTGCTGGACGCCAATCAGCGCGCGGCCGGCCACGCCTACTATCGCCTGGGGGCGATGGACGTCAGCCAGGACAACCGCCGCCTGGCGGTGGCCGAAGATCTGCAGGGCCGCCGCCAATACCGCATTTCCCTGCGCGAGATAGGCAGCGAACGCTGGTCGCCGGAAACGCTGGAAAACACCTCCGGCAACATGGTGTGGGCCAACGACAACCAAACCCTGTTCTACGTGCGCAACCACCCGCAAACGCTGTTGCCATACCAGGTTTATCGCCATCAGTACGGTACGCCGACGGCGGAAGATAAGCTGGTGTACCAGGAAAACGATCCGGCGTTCTACCTCAGCCTCGGCCGCTCGTCCTCGCGTGATTACCTGATTCTGACCATCAGCGGCAACACCACCTCCGAAGTGCGCCTGATCGACGCCAACCAGCCGCAGCGCGAGCCGCAGCTGTTCGCCGCCCGGCAGAACGGCCGCGAGTATTATCTCGATCACTACCGCGGCGAGTTCTATCTGCGTTCCAACCATCAGGATCCGAACTTTGGCCTGTACCGCACGGCGGCGGCGGGCAATCCCTGGCAGACGCTGATCGCGCCGCAGGCGCAGCACGAGGTGGAGAACTTCAGCCTGTTCCGCGACTGGCTGGTGGTGCAGGAGCGCGCCAACGGGCTGGTGCAGCTGCGGCAAATCAGCTGGGACGGCAAAACCGAGCGCGCCATCCCGTTCGATGACGCCAGCTACATGGCCTGGCTGGGCTATAACCCGGAGCCGGACAGCGATCGGTTGCGCTACGGCTATTCGGCGATGACCACGCCGACCCGCACCTATGAGTGGGATCTGAACAAGGGCGAGCGCACCCTGTTGAAGCAGCAGGAGGTGAAAGGCGTCGATCCGAGCCTGTATCACAGCGAGCGCATCTGGGTAACGGCGCGTGACGGCGTGAAGGTGCCTGTCTCGCTGGTGTACCGCACATCGCTGTTCAAAAACGGGCATAACCCGCTGCTGGTGTACGGCTACGGCGCTTACGGCATGAGCATGGATCCGGCGTTCAGCGCCAACCGCATCAGCCTGCTGGATCGCGGCTTCGTCTATGCGTTGATCCACGTGCGCGGCGGCGGCGAGCTGGGGCAGAGCTGGTACAAGCAGGGCAAGCTGACGCACAAACCGAACAGCTTCAACGACTTCATCGACGCTACCCAGGCGCTGATCAAAGACGGCTACGGCCAACCGGGGCGCATCTATGCCATGGGCGGCAGCGCCGGCGGCTTGCTGATGGGGGCGGTGATCAATCAGGCGCCGCAGCTGTACAACGCGGTGGTGGCGCAGGTGCCGTTCGTCGACGTGGTGACCACCATGCTGGACGACAGCATTCCGCTCACCACCGGGGAATACGAGGAGTGGGGCAACCCGCACCAGCCGGCCGCCTATGCGCTGATGAAGTCCTACAGCCCGTACGACAACGTGCGCAAGCAGCGTTACCCGAACCTGCTGGTCACCAGCGGTTTGTACGACTCGCAGGTGCAGTATTGGGAGCCGGCCAAATGGGTGGCGAAGCTGCGGCGCTTCAAGCAGGGCGATTCGCTGCTGCTGCTCTCCACCGACATGACCGCCGGCCACGGCGGCAAATCGGGCCGCCTGGCGCGGCTGGAAAACGGCGCGCTGGAGTACGCCTTTATTTTGGCGGCGGACCGGCAGGCGCAGAAATAACCTTTAGCGCCGCAGCACGCTGCGGCGCAATAAAACAATAACAATCTTTTACCGCGCGTTTCGGCGGGCTTTTTGCTGGGCATTGTCGGCCATCAAATCTTATTGGCTATTTCTGGGGATATATGAAAATCAAAATGATAGCGAGCCTGATCGGCGCGGGACTGGCGCTGTACGGGTCGGCTGCGGCCGCGCAGGAACAGGCGGAAAATAATAAAGGCAACGTGGCGTTCAGCCCGCTCAACGTCTCGGCCGCCGACAGCGGCAAGAGCAGCGAAAAAGACGCGTTGGCCCGGCCGGGTGCATTCAGCTCGCGCGATGAAAACAAAAATCTGGAGTCGGTGGACAGCATTCTGCGCAGCATGCCGGGCACCTATACCCAGATCGATCCCAGTCAGGGGGCCGTCAGCGTCAATATCCGCGGTCTGAGCGGTTTTGGCCGGGTCAATACCATGGTCGATGGCATTACCCAGAACTATTACGGTACTTCCACGTCTGGTGTGATGTCACACGGTTCGACCAATAACCAGGCGGGGGTCTTGATAGATCCCAATTTTATCGTCGGAGTGGACGTGGCGCGCGGTGAGAACAGTGGCGGCAGCGGCGTAAATGCGTTGGCAGGCAGTGCTAACTTCCGCACAATCGGTGTCGATGATGTGATCTTTTCTGGCAATCCTTTCGGGGTGAGAACCAAATTCTCTGTCGGCAGCAACGGCATTGGCCGCAGTGGCATGATCGCCGTCGCCGGTAAGGGGCAGGCGTTTACCGATACCGGCAGCATTGGCGCGATGGCCGCGATCAGTGGGAGCTCCATTTACTCGAACTTCAACAATGGCGACGGTATCAGCAGCGAAGATTTTGGGTACGATGAATTTATGAAGCAAAATCCCAAGTCACAGCTGTTCAAACTGGATATCAAACCGAACGAGTTCAATAGCATTGAGTTTTCCGCCAGGAACTACCAAAACCGCTTTTCTCGGCGCGATATCGATAGCCATGACCTCTACCTCAAATATCACTATGCGCCGTTTTCGGAGTTGGTGGATTTAAACCTCACCGTCAGCACCAGTAAAGGCAATCAGAAATACGACGGCGGTTCGCTGTTCACCTTCTTTAACACCAACGCGGAAAACCGCTCCGATGCGCTGGATATCAATAACACCAGCCGATTCAGCCTGCTGGATACCGATGTAGCCTTCAGCTATGGCGGCAAACTGATGCGCAACCAATACCGTAAGCATGTAGAATCGGCTATAGAGAATTCGCAGACGGCGCAGGAAGCAATAGAAAATAATACCTTCGCGCCATCCGGCGAGCAGCGAATCGGCAGTTTATATACCGGCCTGCAGCTTAACCGGGATATCTATCAGCTCGATCTCAACCTGAACTACACCAGCAACAAGCTGACCGGTTACAAGCCTGAATGCGATTATCGCGTGGAGTGCTTCCCGCAAGGGGCCGCTAGCATCAATTTGAAAGAGCAAGGGTTCAATCCTTCGGTAATGCTATCGGCACAGGTGACGCCGTGGTTGCAGCCATTCGTCAGCTACAGCAAGTCGATGCGTGCGCCGAACATTCAAGAAGTGTTCTATTCCAACTCGGGTGGCGCATCGATGAACCCGTTCCTCAAAGGTGAACGAGCGGAAACCTGGCAGGCCGGCTTCAACGCCAACGGGCACGATTTGCTGGTGAAGGAAGACTCTTTACGCCTCAAGGTCGTGGGCTATACCAGTAAAGTGCGCAATTACATCTTCAGTGAATCTTACATGGTGTGCCGCAATGGACGGAAATGCAGCTATCGCGAAAATCTGGAAAACGATTGGGCCGATGCGAGCGAAGATTACTCGGACAATATGTATATCTACGTCAACTCTCTGACGCCGGTGCGTATGCATGGTGTTGAGGTTGAAGCCAACTATGATGCCGGACGAGCCTTCGCGCGCGTCTCTTTCAGCAAGCAGCACACCGAGCAGCCGACCTCCATCGCCAGCACTTATTTCGGCGCCGGGGATATCAATGAACTGCCGGACATGTACTTTACGTTGGATACCGGGGTGCGTTTTCTTGATGAATCGCTAACCGTCGGCAGCATCGTGAAATATACGGGCAAGACGCGTCGCCTGTCGCCGGATTACGAGCAGAGTGAATCGACCGGTGAAGTCCTCAAGCAGGAAATGCCGAATATTCCTACCGTTATCGACCTGTACAGCACTTATCAGATCAACCGCAACGTCATGCTGAAATTCAGCGTGCAAAACGTGATGAACAAGAGCTATTCCGAGGCGTTGAACAAACTGAATATGTTGCCGATCAAGGGGGATGACGCGACGGCCGCCAACACCGCCCGTGGGCGCACCTATATCTTCGGCGGGGAGGTGCGCTTCTAAACCGCAGCAGAGCAGGGTGCAGTCACTGCGCCCGTTTTGCCTGCAGCAGCCATTTGTCCAGCTCGTTGGCGAACTGCTGGCGGTCGCGCTGGTTCAGGGCGTTCGGGCCGCCGGTCTGGATGCCGCTGGCGCGCAGGGTATCCATAAAATCGCGCATGTTGAGGCGCTCGCGGATGGTGTCCGGCGTATAGCGTTCGCCGCGCGGGTTCAGCGCTACCGCGCCTTTCTCTATCACCTCCGCCGCCAGCGGAATGTCGGCGGTGATCACCAGATCGCCCGCTGCGCAGCGGCGCACGATCTCGTTGTCGGCCACGTCGAAGCCGGCCGCCACCTGCAGCGAACGGATGTACTTCGACGGCGGCGTGCGCAGCGGCTGGTTCGCCACCAGCGTCACTGTGATGGCGGTACGATCGGCGGCGCGGAACAGCACCTCTTTGATCACGTTCGGACAGGCGTCTGCATCGACCCAAATCTGCATCATTTCGGCTCCTGCAGCCAGTCGCGCACCGGCAGAAAATCGCGCGCCAGCGCCGCTTCCGGGCTATCGGCGTCCGGCTGGTAGTTATATTCCCAACGCACCAACGGCGGCATCGACATCAGAATGGACTCGGTGCGCCCGCCGGTTTGCAGCCCGAACAGCGTGCCGCGATCCCACACCAGGTTGAACTCCACATAGCGGCCGCGGCGATACAGCTGGAACTGACGCTCGCGCTCGCCCCAGGTCAAGGCCTTACGTTTTTCCACGATCGGCAGATAGGCGTCGAGGAAGCCCTGGCCCACCGCGCGGGTGAAGGCGAAACAGTGGTCGAAGTCCGGGGTGTTCAGATCGTCATAGAACAGGCCGCCGATGCCGCGCGCTTCGTTGCGGTGCTTGATGAAGAAGTAATCGTCGCACCACTGTTTGTATTTGGGGTAGACCTCGTCGCCGAACGGCGCGCACAGCTCGGCCGCGGTGCGGTGCCAATGCACGGCATCCTCTGCGAAACCGTAGAACGGCGTCAGATCAAAGCCGCCGCCGAACCACCACACCGGCGCCTCGCCCGGCTTTTCGGCGATGAAAAAGCGCACGTTGGCGTGGCTGGTGGGCACGTAGGGGCTGAGCGGGTGGATAACCAATGAGACGCCCATCGCCTGGAAGCTGCGCCCGGCCAGTTCCGGACGGTGCGCGGTGGCCGAGGCCGGCAGGGTGGCGCCGGAGACGTGCGAGAAGTTGACCCCCGCCTGTTCGAACACCGCGCCGTTGGTCAGCACGCGGCTGCGGCCACCGCCGCCTTCTTCACGCGTCCATTGGTCTTCGGTGAACGCGGCGCCGCCGTCGGCCTGGGCGAGCTGCGCGCAGATGTGATCCTGCAGCGCCAGCAGGAAGGATTTTACTTCAGCGATGTTAGGTAAACTCATGCGGGGTCTTTATAGCGTCTGGCTGAACAAGGCGCTGAGTATACTCTTATTCGCCGCCCGCGGCATCAGCGGGGTTTGCGTTGGTGGGCGTCGAAGTAGTCGAAGAAGTTAACGATGCCGTCCGCGATGGCGCGGGCAATCTTCTCGCGAAACGCGGTGGTGCCCAGCAGCCGCTCTTCGTTCGGGTTGGTGATGAACGAGGTTTCCACCAGCACCGAGGGAATGGACGGCGATTTCAACACCGCAAACGCCGCCTGTTCGGTGCTGTCGCTGTGCAGGTGGTGTACTGGGCGAATTTGGCCGAGCACGTGGCGGCCGAGCGTCAGGCTGTTGTTGATGGTGTCGGTTTGCACCAGATCGAACAGCACCTGCTGCAGGTAGTTGTCCTGATCCTTGTATTTGCCGCCCGCCACGTCGTCGGCGGCGTTTTCACGGTTGGACAGGTAGCGCGCCATGGCGCTGCTGGCGCCGCGGTTGGACAGGGCGAACACCGAAGCGCCGGAGGCCGACGGGCTGGTAAAGCCGTCGGCGTGAATCGAAATGAACAGGTCGGCCTGGTGCTGGTGGGCGATCTCCACCCGCTGGAACAGCGGAATGAACTCGTCTTCTTCACGCGTCAGGCGCGCCTCGACGTGATCGCGCTCATGCAGGAAACGGCGCACGTGGTTGGCGATTTCCAGCACGATGTGTTTTTCCTGCGAGCCTTCGTGGCCGACCGCGCCGGAGTCGATGCCGCCGTGGCCGGGATCGATCATCACCAGCTTCTTGGCACCGGCCGGTTTCGCCGCCGGCTTGCTGTGCTGATTGCGCAGCAGGCCTTCCGCCCTGGCGCGTTGGCTTTTCACGCCGAGCAGCGCCACCGCCAGGCCGGAAAGCAAAAGTTGGCGTCGCGTCGGGGAAACGGCAAGCGGTTTAAAATTGAGGAAGGGTTTACCCTGCTTTTTCATTACGCAACGCTCCGTCGACGTTTCTATTTTGCGACGTTATATCGTATTGATAATCATTAATCGACCCGATAACTATTTCCATTTATTACGCCTGTTACCGGCGATTTCTGGGCAAATAGCGCGGTAAATCGCAGTTTGATATTGCGTAAGTGAATAATCACGCGATAATCAGATAAACACCTTAATTAACAGCGGCCAACATCGATGGAAATTCGCGTATTTCGACAAGACGACTTTGAAGAAGTCATTACCCTGTGGGAGCGCTGCGATCTGCTGCGGCCCTGGAACGATCCGGAAATGGACATCGAGCGCAAGCTGAACCACGATCCGGAGCTGTTCCTGGTGGCGGAAGTCGGCGGCGAAGTGGTCGGTTCGGTGATGGGCGGCTATGACGGCCACCGCGGCTCGGCATATTACCTCGGGGTGCATCCCGACTATCGCGGGCGCGGCATCGCCAATGCGTTGATCAACCGTCTGGAGAAGAAGTTGATCGCCCGTGGCTGCCCGAAAATCCAGATTATGGTGCGCGAAGACAACGACACGGTGGTCGAGATGTACGAGAAGCTCGGCTACGAGATCCAGGGCATCACCAGCCTGGGCAAGCGGTTGATCGAAGATCAGGAATATTGAGCGGGCGGCGGGCGGCGGCGTTGCACCGCCCGCCGCAGTGCATTACGGCAGCTTTTTGACGGTTTTCACGTCCACTTCGACGCTGCTCCAGTCTTTATCCACTTTGCCTTCCAACTGCACCTTGTCTTTCGGCGTAACGGTTTGGCCGTTCCAGCGCTTGCGATCGATTTCGACCGTCAGCGTGCCGGTGGCATCGCGGAAGGTATAGGTGTCGTCGCCGATGCGCTGCTCGATATTGCCCTGCAGCATCACCCAGGTGTCATCGCTCAGCGATTTCACCTTGTCCACGGTGGTCAGCGCCGCGCTGGGGCCGGAGAAACCGCCCTGAGGAGCGGGTTGCGTTTGGGCCTGCGGCGCGGCCGGATCGAGGAACCCGCCTTGTTGCGCCAGTACCGGTGCGCTGCACAGCGCGATCAGAGCGGCCAGAGTCAGTTTTTTCATGTTGCGCTTCCTTATCATCGTTATCGAAAATCACATCCCGCTGATATCGGGCTGCTTGTTAAGTGCTAACGATTAAAACACACCGATCTTAAGAGCTTCTTAAGCCGACGCATTGAAATTCCCGCCGCCGGCGCCCATCTGTAGCCATAGTCTTTATTCTGTTGGCAAGGAACGATCGTTGAAGCCATTCTCACCCCGGTTTTCCCCGGACGATTACGACCAGCACGGCGCGCTGCGGTTGCCGCTGGGATTTTGGGCCGTGTTGATTTTGCAGGCGCGCACCTGGCTGCTGTTCGTGATGGCCGGCGCTTCGCGCGAGCAGGGCGAAAGTTTGCTGGCGCTATTTTATCCGGATACCCAACGTTTTTGGTACGGCATGCTGCTCGGCCTGCCGGCGGCGCTGGCGTTTTTGCTGAGCGGCCGCCGCCACCAATGGCCGCGGCTGTGGCGCGGCTGGCGCTGGGGGCTGGCTGTCTCCCTGCTGGCGTCGCTCGGCGGCTCGCTGTTCAGCCTGTGGCACCAGGACGGCGATGCGCCGGGGCTGGAGCTGGCGTTGGCGCTGCTCGATGCGCTGGCGCTAAGCTATCTGTTGCTGAATGCGCGCCTGAAAGCCTGCTTTGCGCCGGCGGAGCACGCCGACTAATTGCCGAGAAGTGCGGCACTTTTCGCATTTTCCGCACTCCAAGCTGGCAACCGTTGGCGTAGTGCGGGCCGTTGTGAGAGGCTGGCACGCAGCAAAATGCCGAGTGCGGCGGGGGCGGGTTACCGCCCCGTGCCATTGATGTTTAAGGAGCTAGAGATGAATATTCGCCCCCTGCTGTTAGGGCTTCCGCTGTTACTGACCGGCTGTTCGAGCATGTCCAATTTTTCCTGGTCCAGCCTGTCGCCGTTCAACTGGTTCGGCAGCAACCTGGAGGTCGGCGCCAAGGGCGTCGGCAAGCTCAACGCCGGCACGCCGATGTCGGAAAGCGCCATCAACGACGGGCTGGACGGCAACTACCGCCTGCGCGGCGGCATGGCGACCAGCAACGGCCAGATCGTCTCTTATTACCAGGCGCTGTCCGGCGACGAGGTGAAGCTGGTGATCACCGGCGAACCGAAAGGGCACCTGCAGCGGGTAGACGTGCTGGATCCGCAAGTGGCGACGGAGTGGGGCAACAAGCTCGGCACGCCGTTCGGCGACATGTACAGCAAGGCGTTCGGTTCCTGTAAACCGGGCAGCGGCGAAGACGCCGGTAAAGTGGAGTGCGTGGCGGAGCAGAGCAAGTACGTCACCTACATCTTCAGCGGCAAGTGGGCCGGGGCGCAGGATATCATCCCGCCGGACGACACCCTGAAAAGCTGGACGGTCAGCAAAATCATCTGGCACGCCAAGCCGCAGCAGTAACGCGTTCAACGGGCGTCGGTTCGCGGCGCCTGTCTTTTCAAGCCATTACCCCTATTTTCTTTGCGCTGCTGCAAGGCAATCGCCCGTGCTTGCGGTATGATAGCGCGCGTTTGTAACAGGGAACCCGCGCGTCAACCGCCATACCTTACCTGTTGCCGGATTCTGGTATTGAGGATAACAACATGACACAGGTTCAGAGCGGCATTCTGCTGGAGCACTGCCGTTTCGCCATTTTTATGGAAGCCAGCGTACAGGGCGAATTCGCCGACTTGCGCCAGGGCTGCAAGCAGTTTTGTCAGACGCTGAGCGAGCTGCAGCAGCAGTTCCCCGATGCGCGCCTCGGCGCGGTGATCGCTTTCGGCTACGACGTTTGGCACGATCTCTCCAGCGGCCAGGGCGCGCAAGAGCTGAAGCCGTTCACGCCGCTCGGCAAAGGGCTGGCGCCGGCCACCCAGCGCGATATGCTGATCCACATCCAGTCGCTGCGTCATGACGTCAACTTCACGCTGGCGCAGGCCGCGCTGGCGGCGTTTGGCAACGCCATCAAGATTGAAGAAGAAACCCACGGTTTCCGCTGGGTGGAAGAGCGCGATTTGAGCGGCTTCATCGACGGCACCGAAAATCCACAGGGCGAGCAGCGCCCGGCAGTGGCGACGATCGCCGAAGGCGAAGAGGACGCAGGCGGCAGCTACGTGCTGGTGCAGCGCTACGAGCACAACCTGCGCCAGTGGCAGCGCTTTACCACCGAACAGCAGGAGCAGATCATCGGCCGCACCAAGCACGACAGCGAAGAGCTGCCGGCCGATCAGCGCCCGGATACCTCGCACGTCAGCCGCGTCGATCTGAAAGAGAACGGCAAAGGCCTGAAAATTCTGCGCCAGAGCCTGCCTTACGGCACCGCCAGCGGCAAGCATGGCCTGTTCTTCATCGCCTATTGCGCACGCCTGCACAATATTGAGCAGCAGCTGCTGAGCATGTTCGGCGATCTGGACGGCAAACGCGACGCGATGCTGCGTTTCAGCCGTGCGGTGACCGGCAGCTACTACTTCGCGCCATCGCTGACGCGCCTGCTGTCACTTTGACGCCGTTGCTGAAGCCGGCTCGCCCGGCTTCGGTCCGTTTCCCCGCCCCAAAACGCCTCGCATTCCCTGCCTTATAGCGTTTGATGCTTGTAAATCACTAAACGGTATATAAAAGCGTTACAGCTCCGCACCGAGTTATAAATACACTGGTCGTCAATAAGGCGAAAGCCTGAAGGAATGACTCAGTGATAAGGTGCAGAATGAAACAAAACCGGGTTAAAAATCTCGTGCTGAAAGGTTGGCTGGCGGCTGCGCTGTTGGCGAGCGGCGCCGCGTCGGCGGCGGAATTGCTGAACAGCTCTTATGACGTTTCCCGTGAATTGTTCGTCGCGCTGAATCCCGGCTTTGAACAGCAGTGGAATCAACAGCATCCGAACGATAAGCTGACCATCAAACAATCGCATGCCGGCTCGTCGAAGCAGGCGCTGGCGATCCTGCAGGGTTTGCGCGCCGACGTGGTGACGTACAACCAGGTCACCGACGTGCAAATCCTGCACGATCGCGGGCAGCTGATCCCGGCGGACTGGCAGGCGCGTCTGCCGAACAACAGTTCGCCGTTCTATTCCACCATGGCGTTTCTGGTGCGCAAGGACAACCCGAAGGGCATCCATACCTGGAACGATCTGGTGCGCGACGACGTGAAGCTGGTGTTCCCGAACCCGAAAACCTCCGGCAACGGCCGTTACACCTATCTGGCCGCCTGGGGCGCCGCCAGCCAGGCCGACGGCAACGACGCGGCCAAGACCCGCGCCTTCATGACCCGCTTCCTGAAAAACGTGCTGGTGTTCGATACCGGCGGTCGCGGCGCGACCACCACCTTCGTCGAGCGCGGCTTGGGCGACGTGCTGATCAGCTTCGAGTCCGAAGTGAACAACATCCGCAAGCAATACGGTGAAGACAAGTACGAAGTGATCGTGCCGCCGGTCGATATTCTGGCGGAGTTCCCGGTGGCCTGGATCGACAAAAACGTCGAGCGCAACGGCACCGAACAGGCGGCCAAAGCCTATCTGAACTATCTCTACAGCCCGGCGGCGCAGCAGGTGATCACCAGTTTCTACTATCGCGTGTATGACCAGAAAGCGATGGCGGCGGCGAAGGGGCAATTCCCGGACACCCAACTGTTCCGCGTGGAAGATCAATTCGGCGGCTGGCCGCAGGTGATGAAAACCCACTTCGCCACCGGCGGCGAGCTGGATCAGCTGTTAGCGGCAGGGCGCAAGTAAATGTTGGCGTTGTCGTCCAGTAAGCGGGTGCTGCCCGGATTTGGCCTCAGCCTCGGCAGCAGCCTGTTTTATACCTGTTTGATCCTGCTGCTGCCGCTCACCGCGCTGGTGATGCAGCTGGCGCAGATGAGCCTGGCGCAATACTGGGAAGTGATTTCCAACCCGCAGGTGGTGGCGGCGTATAAAGTGACGCTGCTGGCGGCCGGCGTCGCCAGCCTGTTCAACGCGGTGTTCGGCATGCTGATGGCCTGGATCCTGACGCGCTACCGTTTTCCCGGCCGCTCGCTGCTGGACGGCCTGATCGATCTGCCGTTCGCGCTGCCGACCGCGGTGGCCGGCCTGACGCTGGCGGGGCTGTTTTCCACCACCGGCTGGTACGGTCAGTGGCTGGCGCACTTCGACATCAAGGTCACCTTTACCTGGCTTGGGATCGCGGTAGCGATGGCGTTCACCAGCCTGCCGTTTGTGGTGCGCACCGTGCAGCCGGTTCTGGAAGAGCTGGGGCCGGAATACGAAGAGGCGGCCGAGACGCTGGGCGCCACGCGCTGGCAGAGCTTCCGCCGCGTGGTATTGCCTGAGGTGGCGCCGGCATTGTTGGCCGGCACCGCCATCTCCTTTACCCGCAGCCTGGGCGAGTTCGGCGCGGTGATTTTCATCGCCGGCAACATCGCCTGGAAGACGGAAGTGACCTCGCTGATGATTTTTGTGCGTTTACAGGAGTTCGATTATCCGGCGGCCAGCGCCATCGCCTCGGTGATCCTGGCGGCGTCGCTGCTGCTGCTGTTCAGCATTAACGTCTTGCAAAGCCGCTTCGGCAGACGTTTGGGAGGAGGGCACTGATGGCTGATGTCTCCGCCTTCAACGGCGCCGAGCGCCCGCGCGTCAACTGGGGCAAGTGGACGCTGATCGCCATCGGCGCGCTGTTCTCGGTGCTGCTGCTGGTGGTGCCGATGATATCGATTTTCGCCGAGGCCTTTTCCAAAGGATTCGGAGCGATGTGGAGCAACTTGCTCGATCCGGACATGCTGCACGCCATTTGGCTGACGGTGTTGATCGCGCTGATCACCGTGCCGTTCAACCTGGTGTTCGGCACGTTGCTGGCGTGGCTGGTGACGCGCTTCACTTTCCCCGGCCGCCAGCTGCTGCTGACGCTGATCGATATCCCGTTCGCCGTTTCACCGGTGGTGGCGGGGCTGATTTACCTGCTGTTTTACGGCAGCAACGGCCTGCTGGGCGGCTGGCTGGATGCGCATAACATCCAGATCATGTTCTCCTGGCCGGGCATGGTGCTGGTGACCATTTTCGTCACCTGCCCCTTCGTGGTGCGCGAGCTGGTGCCGATGATGCTCAGCCAGGGCAGCCAGGAAGACGAGGCCGCCATTCTGCTGGGGGCGTCCGGCTGGCAAATGTTCCGCCGCGTGACGCTGCCCAACATTCGCTGGGCGCTGCTGTATGGCGTGGTGCTGACCAACGCGCGCGCCATCGGCGAGTTCGGCGCGGTGTCGGTGGTGTCCGGTTCGATTCGCGGCGAAACCTACAGCCTGCCGCTGCAGGTCGAGCTGTTGCAGCAGGATTACAACACCGTCGGCTCCTTTACCGCCGCCGCGCTGTTGACCCTGATGGCGATCGTTACCCTATTTTTGAAGAGCGCGCTGCAGTGGCGTCTGGAACGTCAAAACGCGCGTCTCGAGCGGGAGGAAAATCATGAGCATTGAGATTAACGGCATCAACAAGTACTTCGGTCGCACCAAGGTATTGAACGATATCTCGCTCGATATTGCTTCCGGCGAGATGGTGGCGCTGCTCGGGCCGTCCGGTTCCGGCAAGACCACGCTGCTGCGCATTATCGCCGGGCTGGAAAGCCAGAGCGGCGGCAAGCTGGGCTTCCACGGCACCGACGTCAGCCACATGCACGCGCGCGACAGGCGCGTGGGCTTCGTATTTCAGCACTATGCGCTGTTCCGCCATATGACGGTGTTCGACAACATCGCCTTCGGCCTGACCGTGCTGCCGCGTCGCGAGCGGCCGAACGCCGCGGCGATCAAACAGAAAGTCACCCAGCTGCTGGAAATGGTGCAGCTGGCCCACCTGGCCAACCGCTATCCGTCGCAGCTGTCCGGCGGCCAGAAACAGCGCGTGGCGTTGGCGCGCGCCCTGGCGGTGGAACCGCAAATTCTGCTGCTGGACGAACCGTTCGGCGCGCTGGATGCGCAGGTGCGCAAAGAGCTGCGCCGCTGGCTGCGTCAGCTGCACGAAGAGCTGAAGTTCACCAGCGTGTTCGTCACCCACGATCAGGAAGAGGCGATGGAAGTGGCCGACCGCATCGTGGTGATGAGCCAGGGCAATATCGAACAGGTAGGCTCGCCGGAAGAGATCATGCGCGAACCGGCCAGCCGCTTCGTGCTGGAGTTCATGGGGGAAGTGAACCGCCTGAACGGCGAGATCCGCGGCTCCCAGCTGTTCGTCGGCGCGCACCAGTGGCCGCTGTCGTTCCAGCCGATGCACCAGGGCAGCGTCGATCTGTTCCTGCGCCCGTGGGAAATGGAAGTGGCGACCGAAAGCAGCGAGCGCTGCCCGCTGCCGGTGCAGGTGCTGGAAGTCAGCCCGCGTGGCCACTTCTGGCAGTTGACGGTGCAGCCAATCGGCTGGCATCAGGAGCCGATCGGCGTGGTGTTGCCGGAAGGCAACCCAACCCCGGTGCGCGGCGGCCGTTATTACGTCGGCAGCCTCAATGCGCGGCTGTATGCCGGCGATCAACTGCTGCAACCTGTTGCGTTAGCCAAAAGCGCCTGATAGGTTTTAGCTGCCCTTTTATTCAAGGCAACCCCCGGGTTGCCTTTTTACTTTACGCACACCAACACACAGGCAAAGATCGTGACAACGCTCGAACAATGCATCGGGAATACCCCGCTGGTACAACTGCAACGGCTGGCCGCCCAGGCGGGCAGCGAGGTATGGGTCAAACTGGAAGGCAATAACCCGGCGGGCTCGGTGAAGGATCGAGCTGCGTTGGCGATGATCCAGCAGGCGGAGCTGCGCGGCGAGATCAAGCCCGGCGACGTGCTGATCGAGGCCACCAGCGGCAACACCGGCATTGCGCTGGCGATGATCGCCGCGCTCAAAGGCTATACGCTGAAGCTGCTGATGCCGGAGAACATGAGCCTGGAGCGGCAGGCGGCGATGCGCGCCTACGGCGCCGAGCTGATCCTGGTCAGCCGTGAGCAGGGAATGGAAGGGGCGCGCGATCTGGCGCTGGAGATGCAGCGTCAGGGGCAGGGCAAGGTGCTGGACCAGTTCAACAACCTCGACAACCCCTACGCCCACTTCACCACCACCGGCCCGGAGATCTGGCGCCAGACCGAAGGGCGCATCACCCACTTTGTTTCCAGCATGGGCACCACCGGCACCATTACCGGCGTAGGCGGTTACCTGAAGAGCCAGAATCCGCAGGTGCAGATCATCGGCCTGCAGCCGGCTGAAGGCAGCAGCATCCCCGGCATTCGCCGTTGGGCGCCCGCTTACCTGCCGGGCATTTTCCGCCCGGAGCTGGTGGATCAGGTGCTGGATATCGAGCAGCGCGATGCCGAGCAGACCATGCGCCAGCTGGCGCAGCGTGAAGGCATCTTCTGCGGCGTCAGCTCCGGCGGCGCGGTGGCCGGTGCCCTGCGCGTCGCGGGGGCCCATCCCGGCAGCGTCGTGGTGGCGATCGTCTGCGATCGCGGTGACCGTTACCTCTCCACCGGCGTGTTCGACTGAGCGCTCCGTCCCGGCGGCGCGTTCCGCCGGGAAACCCCCTCTCACTTCCCTTTTGACCGACGGCATATCCGCCCCGCCAGCATGGCGGCTGGCGCCTGCCTGCATGCCAATGCCCTGACAGAAGTAGAGAAATCGTGCGACAGCAGCCACACTAACGGTGGCGAGACGCGAACGGCGATGTGTAAGGATTGAGTAAAACCGGCTGCGGGCCGGCGGAATTGGCGGGAAAATAACGAAAATCGGTGAAGGAGCAAGGCATGAAAATTTTACTGGTCGACGATGACCTGGAGCTTGGCACCATGCTGAGCGAATACCTGACGGGCGAAGGCTTCGACGCCACGCTGGTGCTGACCGGCAAGGCGGGAGTAGAGGGCGCGCTGTCGGGCGACTATACCGCGATGATCCTCGATATCATGCTGCCGGACATGAGCGGCATCGACGTGCTGCGCGACGTGCGTAAAAAGAGCCGGCTGCCGATCATCATGCTGACCGCCAAAGGCGACAACATCGATCGGGTGATTGGCCTGGAGATGGGCGCCGACGATTACATGCCCAAGCCGTGCTACCCGCGCGAACTGGTGGCGCGTCTGCGCGCGGTGCTGCGCCGGTTCGAAGAGCGGCCGCAAGAGGCGGACGACGAGGCCGCCATCAGCTTCGGCGAGCTGACGCTGAACCCTTCAACCCGCAGCAGCGAATGGCGCGGCAAGGCGTTTGATTTGACCGCTTCGGAATTCAATCTGCTGGAGCTGTTGCTGCGCGCGCCGGATCGCGTGGTGTCGAAGGACGAACTGTCCGAGAAGGGGCTGGGGCGCCCGCGCGAGGCCTATGACCGCAGCGTGGACGTGCACATCAGCAATATCCGCCAGAAGCTGAGCGCGTTGGCCGGCAGTAAGCTCATTATCGAGACGGTGCGCAGCATCGGCTATCGCATTCGGTAATCTGACATGCGCGGAAGACTGTTCTGGAAAATTTTACTCGGCTTTTGGCTGACCTTCATCATCATGACACAGGCGCTGTGGGTGGCGTTTTCTCTCTATGGCGATCGCTATGTGCCGCCGGAGAACGCTATGGCGCGGCGGGTGATCGGCCTGCAGCTGGCCTCGGCCGCCACCCAGTTGCGCAGCGGTGGCATGCCGGCGCTGGAAGCCCTGATGCGCGACTGGCCCGAGGACGACAGGCGTTTGCTGTCCGTGACGCCGATGACCCAACCGCCGCCGCCCGCGCCGGAAGAGCCGGCGTTTGAAGGGCGGCGGATGCCGAAAGAGATCTCTGCCTGGGTGCAGACCGGGGAAGGGCAGGGATACTGGCTGAGTTATAACGTGCGCGCGTTGCGGGAAGAGTATCGGCCGGAGCGGCGTTCCCACTTCTTCAACATTCCTGCGCCGATGCTGTGGGTCGGCGGGCTGGGCGGTTTGCTGTTCAGCGCCGTGCTGGCCTGGAACCTGACCCGGCCGATGCGTCAGCTGCGCGGCGGTCTGGATCGGGTGGCGCAGGGCGATCTGTCGGTGCGGCTGTTCCCGAAGATGCGGCGCCGCCATGACGAGCTGTCCGACGTGGCGCGCGATTTCGACACCATGGCCGAGCGGCTGGAACTGCTGGTCAGCGCCCGCGAGCAGCTGTTGCACGACGTTTCGCACGAGCTGCGTTCGCCGCTGGCGCGCCTGCAGCTGGCGATCGGCCTGGCGCGGCAGAATGCCGGCAACGTTGAAACCTCGCTCAAGCGCATCGAACACGAATCGGGGCGGCTGGACAAAATGATCGGCGAGCTGCTGGCGCTGTCGCGTACCGAACACAGCAGCCTGCCGGACGAGGAGTATTTCGATCTGTACGGCCTGGTGGATGCGGTGGTGAGCGATGCGCGCTACGAGGCGCAGGTGCCCGGCGTGGATATCGTGCTGCAGGCCGAGTCGGACGTGGAGTACACCGTCAAGGGCAATGCGGAGCTGATGCGGCGAGCGGTGGACAACATCGTGCGTAATGCGCTGCGCTTTTCCAGCCACGGCCAGCGGGTGACGGTGGCGCTCACGCGCGTCGATAACCAGTTTCAGATCGCGGTCAGCGATCAGGGGCCGGGGGTCGAGGAGGCGAAGCTGTCGAGCATCTTCGATCCGTTCGTGCGCGTGAAGTCGGCGCTGTCGGGCAAGGGCTACGGCCTGGGGCTGGCGATTACCCGCAAAGTGGTGCTGGCGCACGGCGGCCAGGTTGAGGCGCGCAACGGCGATAAAGAGGGGCTTGTCATTACCCTGCGCATCCCGCGCTGGCCGTCATAACGTAGCGAAATCGGGATACGACGAAGGGGATAAAAAAACGGCGCCGAGGGCGCCGTTTTTCTTGCTCATCCGCGCTTACTTCTTGATGCGGATAATCGGGGTTTCGCCAACGGTCACGCTGCCGGACAGTTTGATCAGCTCTTTGATCTCGTCCATGTTGGAGATAACGACCGGCGTCAGGGTAGACTTGGCTTTCTCTTCCAGCAGTGGCAGGTTGAACTCGATAACCACGTCACCTTTCTTGACGCGCTGGCCTTCTTCGGCGATGCGTTTGAAGCCTTCGCCTTTCAGTTCTACGGTATCGATGCCGAAGTGGACGAACAGCTCAATGCCGCTGTCGGATTCGATAGAGAATGCATGGTTGGTTTCGAAAATCTTGCCGATGGTGCCGTCAACCGGAGCAACCATTTTGTTGCCGGCCGGTTTGATGGCGATACCGTCGCCAACGATTTTTTCAGCGAACACTACGTCCGGCACATCTTCGATATTGACGATTTCGCCAGAAAGGGGAGCGACGATCTCGATAGTGCCCGTGTCTTTCTTGTCATCAGAAACCAGAGATTTCAGTTTATCGAACAAACCCATGATCTTCTCCTAAGCATTAAATTGGGCGGCGTTCCAGTGTCGTGGAAGTTTAGCAGAGCGTTTTTTCTTCGATGAATTTATTGACGCAATTCATCAGGTCTTGTGCCGTTGGCTGTGCCAAGGCCTGCGCTGCCAACGCCTTCACATCTTCGAAATTCGTGTTACGAATAATTTTCTTGATGCGCGGGATTGAAATCGCACTCATGCTGAACTCATCCAGCCCCATGCCCAATAACAACAGTGTAGCACGCTCATCGCCAGCCAGTTCGCCGCACATGCCGGTCCACTTGCCTTCCGCGTGAGATGCATCAATAACCTGTTTGATCAGGCCTAGCACTGATGGGGACATCGGGTTATAGAGATGAGAAATCAGCTCGTTGCCGCGATCTACCGCCAGAGTATACTGGGTTAGATCGTTTGTCCCAATACTAAAGAAGTCGACTTCTTTCGCCAGGTGGTGAGCGATGACCGCCGCAGCCGGTGTTTCCACCATCACGCCCACTTCGATGCTCTCGTCAAACGCCTTGCCTTCTTCGCGCAGCTGCGCTTTCAGCGTCTCGATTTCGCCTTTCAGATCGCGCACTTCTTCCACGGAGATGATCATCGGGAACATGATGCGCAGTTTGCCGAACGCCGAGGCGCGCAGGATGGCGCGCAGCTGGGCGTGCAGGATTTCACGGCGGTCCATCGCGATGCGGATGGCGCGCCAGCCGAGGAACGGGTTCTCTTCCTTCGGCAGGTTCATGTACGGCAGGTCTTTGTCGCCGCCGATGTCCATGGTACGGACGATCACGGCCTGCGAGCCCATGGCTTCCGCCACGGCTTTATAAGCCTGGAACTGCTCGTCTTCGGTCGGCAGCGAGTCGCGGTCCATGAACAGGAACTCGGTACGATACAGGCCGACGCCTTCCGCGCCGTTGCGCTCTGCACCCGCGACGTCGCGCACGGTGCCGATGTTGGCGCAGACTTCAACCTGATGGCCGTCCAGCGTAATCGCCGGCAGGTCCTTCAGCTTGGCCAGATCGTTTTTCTCGGTGATGTATTGGTTCTGGGCGGCTTTCAGCTGATCGATAACGTCAGCGGTCGGGTTAACGTAAATTTTGTTGTTAACCGCATCCAGAATCAGGTAGTCGTCGTTTTTCACCTGCTTGGTCACGTCGCTGGTACCGACGATCGCCGGCAGCTCCAGGGAGCGCGCCATGATAGAGGTGTGGGAAGTCCGGCCGCCGAGATCGGTAATGAAGCCCAGTACTTTGTCCAGGTTCAGCTGCGCGGTCTCGGACGGGGTCAGATCGGTGGCCACCAGGATCACTTCGTCCTGAATGGAGCCCAGATCGACGATCGGCATGCCCAGAATATTCTGCAGCAGGCGCTTACCGATGTCGCGCACGTCGGCGGCGCGTTCTTTCAGGTACTCGTCGTCCAGCTCTTCCAGCGCTTTCGCCTGACCTTCGATCACGGTGTAGGCGGCGGCGTCTGCGGAGGCCAGATCGTCTTTGATTAGGGCTATGATTTCCTGCTCAAGCTCTTCGTCTTCCAGCAACATGATGTGGCCTTCGAAGATAGCTTCCTTCTCTTCGCCGAAGGTTTCGCCAGCTTTGGTCTTGATCGCTTCCAGCTGTTCGGACGCTTTCGCGCGGCCGGCCAGAAAACGCGAGACTTCCTGCTCTACTTGATCAGCAGAGATTTTCTTCCGGTTGATGACGATGTCGTCTTCTTTCAGCAAGAGAGCCTTACCAAAAGCGATGCCCGGTGATACTAAAATGCCTGAAATCATAACCCTACCTTACTCTTGACTGGTGTTAACTAAAAAGACGGGCCGATTACTCAAGCTCTGCCATCAGTTTTACCAAGTGCTCAACGGCTTTCTGCTCGTCTTCACCTTCAGCGGAGATTGTCACTACGGTCCCTTGAGTCAGCCCCAGAGTTTGCAGTTTGAACAGGCTTTTAGCGCTGGCGCTTTTGCCGTTGGAGGTCACGGTGATGTCAGACGCGAAGCCTTTGGCTTCTTTAACGAACTGAGCGGCAGGGCGAGTATGCAGACCATTCGGAGCGGTAATAGTAACTTCTTGCTGGAACATTGATGTTTCCCCAACTTATTGGATTAATGTTGTGGAGCTAAAGTTTAGCCCAGGGGCCTGACTTTAGCTTGTCTGGTTATAGCGCCTGACTATGGACAGGGGCGAACGTTGATGCAACAGAAAACGACGCGTTAGGCACTTCAGATCAAAAAACTCGGCTTTAGACGTCGTTCCAATCCGCTCCCCATTATGCCCGATTCGCCGCGTCGGCGACAGATGAGTAAATCGATTCAGCCTTGACCGGGCTCAGGGGGGATTAATTTTGCGCATCGAAATAATGCACCGTTAAATACTAAAGCCGGCGGGCAAAAGCAATCTTGGACTGCTATAAAGTTTGATCCAGTCCACAAAAAAGCACCCCGCAGGGTGCTTTTTTAGCGATTTGTGCAGTGGCGGAATTACTGCTGCAATTCCTGCTCGGTGAACAGATCGGCGAACAGCGCGGTGCTCAGGTAACGTTCGCCGGAAGAGGGCAGGATCACCACGATGGTCTTGTCGGCGAACGCCGGTTCTTCGGCCAGTTTCACCGCCGCCGCGACCGCTGCGCCTGAGGAAATGCCCGCCAGGATGCCTTCTTCGTCCATCAGGCGGCGCGCCATGCTGATGGCCTCATCGTTGGAGACTTTCTCGACGCGATCCACCAGATCCAGATCGAGGTTGCCCGGAATGAAGCCGGCGCCGATGCCCTGGATCTTGTGCGGGCCCGGTTTCAGCTCTTCACCGGCCAGCGCCTGGCTGATGACCGGCGAGTCGGTCGGCTCGACCGCCACGGTGGTGATGGCCTTGCCTTTGGTGTTCTTGATGTAGCGGCTGACGCCGGTCAGCGTGCCGCCGGTGCCGACGCCGGAGATGAATACGTCGACGTCGCCGTCGGTGTCTTCCCAGATTTCCGGGCCGGTGGTTTTTTCATGGATCGCCGGGTTGGCCGGGTTGCTGAACTGTTGCAGGATCAGGTAACGATTCGGGTCGGTGGCGACGATCTCTTCCGCTTTGGCGATGGCGCCTTTCATGCCTTTCGCCCCTTCGGTCAGTACCAGATTGGCACCCAGCGCCTTGAGCAGCTTGCGGCGCTCGATGCTCATGGTTTCCGGCATGGTCAGCGTCAGCTTGTAACCGCGTGCGGCGGCAACGAAGGCCAGCGCGATGCCGGTGTTGCCGCTGGTCGGCTCCACCAGCTCTTTGCCGGCGGTCAACACGCCGCGTTGTTCCGCATCCCAAATCATATTGGCACCGATGCGGCATTTGACGCTGAAGCTCGGGTTGCGTGATTCAACCTTGGCCAGAATGCGTCCGTTGCCGATACGGTTCAGACGAACCAGCGGCGTATGGCCGATTGTTAATGAGTTGTCTTCATATATCTTGCTCATAGCCCGTCCTTTAACTCTATGAAAATGTGGGGAACATCGAAAGCATACGCTAACAGTACCGGCAGGGAAGTAAAGAATTGGTATATCTATATGTTATTAGGAAATAAGTTTTAAGCACAATGATAAGGGCGCGAAATGCGCGCCCTGTCGAAAATTCCCGCGCTATCGGCGGTAAAAAGCGGCGGTTATCGGACGAACTGTGAGCGGTAGCGATCGACCCACATGGCGGTGGCGCCGCAGACGGCGACCGGCAGGATCACCAGGTTGAGGATCGGGATCATGGTGAACAGGCTGACCAGCGCGCCGAACTGCAGGTTAGCGGGTTTGTGCTGGCGCAAGGCGCGGCGCATGTCGGCAAAGCTCACCTTGTGGTTGTCGAACGGATAGTCACAATACTGGATCGCCAGCATCCAGGCGCTGAACAGGAACCACAGCACCGGCGCCACCGTCTGGCCGATGCCGGGCACGAAGTACAGCGCCAGCAGCAGCAGCGCGCGTGGCAGGTAATACATCAACTTGCGCCATTCGCGCGCCATGATGCGCGGCAAATCTTTGGCGATGCCGAGCAGGCCGGTGTCCGGCAGCGGTTTGCCGGTCAGGCTGCCTTCGAGCTGCTCGGCCAGCAGGCCGCAGAACGGCGCGGCGATCAGGTTGGTGATGGTGCTGAACAGATAGCTGAACACCAACAGCACCGAAATGACCGCCAGCGGCCACAGCAGGTAGCTCAACCATTGCAGCCAGTCGGGAACGTGGCTCATCATCGCCGGGATCCAGTCGCCGAGTTGGCTGAACAGCCACCAGAAAGCGGAACCCATCAGCAGCACGTTGACCAGCAACGGCAGGACCACATAGCGTTTAATCCCCGGGCGCGAAATCAGGCGCCAACCCTCGGCGAAATAGTGAATGCCGCTGGTCGAACGGGAAGGGGGCTGCGTATAGGACATATCTTAAGTTATCTCGTTGTCTGAACAGGCATCATTATCATATAGGGATGATTTTCCACTGGCTAGGGTAGGGTTGGCTGAAAAACCAGCAGAAAAAGGCAGTATAATCATCTTTATTGGCATAAAGTTCAGCACGGACTTGCACTTGTGTGCGCGGGCAAATAGAGTTAAAGAGTGAATGTTTGCCGCGGTGGCAATGTATTGGAACAACAGAGATAGCAATGATGCAGGATTTGCGTCTGATATTAATCGTTGTTGGCGCGATCGCCATAATAGCGCTGTTATTGCACGGTCTGTGGACCAGTCGCAAAGAACGGTCAGCGCTCTTCCGCGATCGCCCAGCCAAACGTTCCCAAAAGGAACGTGAACAAACTCCGATCGACGATCTTGAAGAAGGCGTCGGTGAGGTGCGCGTACGCGCCGCTCACCCGCAAGACGAGCCGTCATTCGGCCATTTCGATGCCGCACGCGAAGAACCCGTGGCCGCGCCGAAGCCCGCTCCGGCGGCTGCGCCGGCGCCCCGCGCCGTTCAGCCGGCTGCCCATCAGACGCCGCCTCCGCTGTCTCAGCGGCCGGAGTATGATGACATCCTGCTGAACAACTACGCGCCGGACGAAGAACCGGCCGAACCGCAGCAACCGCAACCGGCCGCGCGCCGTGAGCCGCGCGTCGACGATCTGCCGCATGAACATGAGGCGCCGCAGGGGGCGGAACCGGCATTCCACGCCGAGCCGGCTCCTGTGCAGCCAGCGCCGGAAGTGAAGCCTGCGCCGGAACCTGCACCGCAGCCGGCGGCTGCGCCAATTCAGGCTAAACTGAAAGAGACCGTGCTGGTGCTGCACGTCGCGGCCCACCAGGGCGGCGTGATCGGCGGCGAAGTGCTGCTGCAGAGCGTGTTGCAGGCCGGTTTCCAGTTTGGCGAAATGGGCATCTTCCACCGTCATATCAGCCCGGCCGGCAGCGGCCCGGTGCTGTTCAGCCTGGCGAACATGGTCAAGCCGGGATCGTTCGATCCTGACATGATGTCCGACTTCTCCACGCCGGGCGTGTCGATGTTCATGATGGTGCCGTCTTACGGCGACGCCAATCAGAACTTCAAGCTGATGCTGCAGTCGGCACAGCGCATCGCCGACGACGTGGGCGGCGTGGTACTGGACGACGAGCGCCGCATGATGACGCCGCAGAAGCTGGAAACCTACAAAGCGCGCATCCGTGAAGTGTTGGAAAACAACGCCTGACCGGGTTGCCGCGCGCACAGAACATCCGTAACAACAAAGCCCCCGCTAGCCGGGGGTTTTTTATCTTTGATGGTGAGCCATGGAATCGATAATCCAACAAATCAATCAACTACGAGCCACATTGCGCCATCATGAATACCAGTATCATGTGCTGGATGCGCCGGAAGTGCCGGATGCGGAATATGACCGCCTGATGCGCGAACTGCGCGAGCTGGAGAGCGCGCATCCGGCGTTGATCACCGCCGATTCGCCGACCCAGCGCGTGGGTGCCGCACCGCTGGCGGCGTTTGACCAGGTGCGCCACGAAGTGCCGATGCTGTCGCTGGACAACGTGTTCGACGAAGAAAGCTTCCTGGCGTTTTACAAGCGCGTGCAGGACAGGCTCAAAAGCAGCGATCCGCTGACCTTCTGCTGCGAGCTGAAGCTGGACGGCCTGGCGGTCAGCCTGCTGTACGAAGACGGTGAGCTGGTGCGCGCGGCGACGCGCGGCGACGGCACCACCGGCGAAAACATCACCTCCAACGTGCGCACCATTCGCGCCATTCCGCTGCGCCTGACCGGCGACAACATCCCGCGCCGGCTGGAAGTGCGCGGGGAAGTGTTCATGCCGCAGGCCGGTTTTGAACAGATGAACGAAGAAGCCCGGCGCAAAGACGGCAAGGTGTTCGCCAACCCGCGCAACGCCGCCGCCGGCTCGCTGCGCCAACTCGATCCGCGCATTACCGCCAAACGCCCGCTGACCTTCTTCTGCTACGGCGTCGGCCTGCTGGAAGGCGGCGAACTGCCGCGCAGCCACTTTGAGCGCCTGATGCAGTTCAAGGCCTGGGGCCTGCCAGTCAGCGATCGCGCCCAGCGCCGCACCGGCAGCGAGGAAGTGCTGGCGTTTTATCGCCAGGTCGAGCAGGACCGCGCGCAGCTCGGTTTCGACATCGACGGCGTGGTGATCAAGATTGACGACATCGATCTGCAGGAAACGCTGGGCTTCGTGGCGCGTGCGCCGCGCTGGGCGACGGCGTTCAAATTCCCGGCGCAGGAGCAGATCACCGTAGTGCGCGAAGTGGAGTTTCAGGTTGGCCGCACCGGCGCGATTACGCCGGTGGCGCGCCTTGAGCCGGTGCTGGTGGCCGGGGTGACCGTCAGCAACGCCACCTTGCACAACGCCGATGAAATTGAGCGTTTGGGGCTGCGCATCGGCGATACGGTGATCGTGCGCCGCGCCGGCGACGTGATCCCGCAGGTGGTGGGGGTGCTGGAAGACCGCCGGCCACAGGATGCGCGCGAAGTGGTGTTCCCGCTGCACTGCCCGGTGTGCGGCTCCGACGTTGAGCGCGTGGAAGGCGAGGCGGTAGCGCGCTGCACCGGTGGTCTTATCTGCGGCGCGCAGCGCAAAGAGGCGTTGAAGCACTTCGTTTCCCGCCGCGCGCTGGACGTTGAAGGCATGGGCGACAAGATCATCGAGCAGCTGGTGGACAAAGAGTACGTGAAGAATCCGGCCGATCTGTTCCGCTTGTCCGCCGGCATTCTGACCGGCCTGGATCGCATGGGGCCGAAATCGGCGCAGAATCTGGTCAATGCGCTGGAGAAATCCAAGCAGACCACCTTCGCCCGTTTCCTGTATGCGCTGGGCATTCGCGAGGTCGGCGAAGCGACCGCCGCCAATCTGGCGGCGCATTTCGGATCGCTCGAGAAGCTGTTCGCCGCCGATATCGAGGCGCTGAAAGAGGTGCCGGACGTCGGCGAAGTGGTGGCCAAACACACCCGCAATTTCCTTGATGAAGCGCTCAATCAGCAGGTGATCAACGAGCTGGTGGGCGCCGAGATCGGCATTCACTGGCCGGCACCGGTGGTGGTGGTCGCCGAAGAGATAGACAGCCCGTTCGCCGGCAAAACCGTGGTGCTGACCGGCTCGCTGAGCCAGCTGTCGCGCGACGAGGCCAAAGATCGCCTGACGGCGCTGGGCGCCAAGGTCAGCGGCAGCGTGTCGAAGAAAACCGATTTGGTGATCGCCGGCGAAGCGGCCGGTTCCAAGCTGGCGAAGGCGCAGGAGCTGGGTATCGCCGTGATCGACGAAGCGGAGATGATCCGCCTGCTGGGTGACTGATGGAAAAGGAAAACCTGCTGGAGATCGCCAATACCGTGATGCCGTTCGGCAAGTACCAGGGGCGGGTGCTGATCGATCTGCCCGAAGAGTACCTGCTGTGGTTCGCCCGCAAGGGCGAATTCCCCAAAGGCAAGCTCGGCATGCTGATGGAGATGACGCTGGCGATTAAAATCGAAGGGCTTGACCACCTGGTCAAGCCGCTGAAGAAAAGTTGAACTGACGGGCCCCGGCCCGTCTTTTTTTACCCGCGCGACGCCTGCGCGTTGGCGTTGGGTACCGCCTGTTGCGCCCGCTGCTTGCGCTGATACCTTTTCGCCAGCACCGCACAGGTCATCAGCTGCACCTGATGGAACACCATCAGCGGCAGCACCATGATCCCCACCGTCGCCGCCGGGAACAGGATATTGGCCATCGGAATGCCGTTTGCCAGGCTTTTCTTCGAACCGCAGAACACGATGGTGATCTCGTCCGCCTTGCTGAATCCCAGCCAGCGCGCCATATAGGTGTTCACCACCAGCACGATCGTCAGCAGCACGATGCTGCCGCCGACGATAAACGCCAGCGAACCGATCCCCACCTGATGCCAGATGCCGTGTGTGACCGCCTCGCTGAAGGCGGCGTACACCACCAGCAGAATCGAGGTCTGGTCGGTTTTGCCGATCAGCGGGCGATGACGCTCGATCCAGCCGCCGATCAGCGGCCGCAGCAGGTGGCCGGCGACGAACGGCACTAGCAGCTGCAGCACGATCGAGCCCACCTGCCGCAGGCTGCCGGTATCGCCGTGCACGTTCATCAGCAGGCCGACCAGCAGCGGCGACACGAAGATCCCCAGCAGGCTGGAGGCGGAGGCGCTGCACACCGCCGCCGCCACGTTGCCGCCCGCCAGCGAGGTGAAGGCGATGGCCGACTGCACGGTGGCGGGCAGAATGCACAGGTAGATGAAACCGGCGTACAGCTCGGGGCTGACGTCGATCGGCGCCCACCAGGCGAACAGCATCCCCAGCGCCGGAAAAATGATGAAGGTGCTGAACATCACCCACAGATGCAGCCGCCAGTTATTGCTGCCGGCCAGGATGGCCTCGCGCGACAGCTTGGCGCCGTGCATGAAGAACAGCAGGGCGATAGCGGCGATGGTCAGGGCGTTGAGCCAGCCGACGAACTCGCCGCGTGCCGGCAGGAACGACGCCAGTAGCACGGTGGCGATCAGCGTCAGGGTAAAACGATCGGGCAGGAATCTCATGGCGATGCGCTCGGGTAGAAAATCGATGGGGCTATTCTCCCGCGTGGGCATATAATAATTAAATTGATTTATTTAATTCATCTATGAATATAACACATGAATTACTCACTCAAACAGCTGCGGGTGTTCGTCGCTGTCACCCGCCACGGCAGCTTCAGCCGCGCCGGCGAGGCGATCGGCCTGACGCAATCGGCGGTCAGCCACAGCGTGAAAGAGCTGGAGGCGGAGGTCGGCGTGCGCCTGCTGGATCGCACTACGCGTGAAGTGGTGTTGACCGACGCCGGCCTGCGGCTGGCCAACCGGGTCGAAAGGCTGCTGGACGAACTGCAGGCCGCGTTGCTGGATGCGCGCAGCTTTGGCGTACAGCGCAGCGGCACGGTGCGGGTGGCGACCAGCCAGACCATTTCCGCCCATCTGATGCCGCAGTGCATCGCCGCCGGCGAACGCGAATACCCGGAGATCCGCATCATGCTGCGCGATCAGGCGCAGCAGCAGGTACTGCACAGCGTGCGCAACGCCGAGGTGGATTTCGGCATCGTGGTCGATCCGGTGCAGGCGGTGGATCTGGAGTGCGAAGCGGTGCTGCATGAACCGTTCCTGCTGCTGTGCCGCGACGACCACCCGTTTGCTGCGCAGCAAGAGGTGCGTTGGTCGGCGTTAAACGGCTGCCGCCTGGTGTTGCAGGATTACGCGTCGGGCAGCCGGCCGTTGATCGACAGCGCGCTGAGGCAGCAGGGCGTCGAGGCGCAGGTGGTGCAGGAAATCGGCCATCCGGCCACGCTGTTCCCGATGGCGGCGGAAGGGATTGGCATCAGCATCTTCCCGGCGTTGGCGCTGCCGCTGCCGGAAGGGGGGCGGCTCCGGGTGCGGCGGCTGGTGCCGGAGATCAATCGCGCGCTGATGCTGGTGCGGCGTAAAAATCGCTCGCTGACGCCGGCGGCGGAGGCCATCTGGCAGGTCGCGCGTCAGCAGGCGGCGCTGCTGCACCAGCGCCGGCAGGAAAACGCGGAATATTGACTCAGATATAGACGTCCACCGCGTTGAGCGGCGTCGGGCGGTTTACGCCGTCGCCGGCTTGCGCCGCGGCTTTTTCCATTTGCTCCTGCTGCTGCTTTTCCATTTCTTCTTTCTGGATGCGCGCGATCTCGGCCTGCAGCATCTTGATCTGCGCTTCGATCAGCTGTTTCTGCTTCTCGATCTCTTTGGGATCGGCGCTGGAGTCCTTCAGCTCCACCAGCTTTTGCTGCAGAGCCTGAATCTGCCGGTTCAGCGCCTTGATGCGTGCCGAGGCGCGGCTTTCGTTGAGATTTGCCGGTTCGTCATTGCCGTTGGCGCCTTCGCTTTTCTTCGCCTTGCCGCCTTCCGGCTGGTTGTTGACCGGTTTGGCCATCAGCAATTCGCCCTGATGGCCCGGCGCGCTGAAGACGTTGCTGACGCCGGGAACGGTATTTTTGATCGGTACGATCATGGTGATGCTGGTCGACATGGATGCTCTCCCTGAGTCGGTATATCGCTGTTCAGGGTATCGGCAGCGGCGGCTAAATCTTTACCTGCCGCAGGTGCGGCCAGCGCTGCAGCCAGCCTTTGTCGAGCACCCGCTGGGCATAGGCAGCGCGATCGCCGTTTTTCACGTTGAAGGTGATGGTGTCGCCGAACAGCGCCGCGAGCCCGAAGGGAGCCACCAGCGTGAGGCTGTCGTCGGCGTTCAGGCGCGCGCCGATCGCCGTTTCCACTTCGGTCCAGAAGCTGATGGCCTCTTCGCTGTTGCGGTAAGGCGCCCGGCCGCCGCGCAGATGCATGCGCGCCTGATTCTTGACCGACCACGGCTGCGGCAGCCATTGCTGCAGCCGCGCCTCCAGCATGCGATCGCGCTCGGCGTCCGCACGCTCCGCATCGAAGTGGATCACGTCGATATCGTTGAGCGGCGTGGGCTCCACATAGCCGTGGCGCCGATCCCACACCAGATTGCGTACGAAGCCGGCGCCGAGGCACCAGTCATTCAGGCCGAGCCGGCGCACGGTGCGCAGGGCGGCCATGCGCGCGTCATCTTGTTGCAGCCAGTCGATAATTTGCCGTTGCGGATCCATCACCCCTCCTGTTTTCGCGGCTACTGTAACCCGAAGCGGCGGCGGGTGAAATGGCGGGAAGCGCGATGACGGCGATCGCAGGCAAATTAATTTTCTTCTCTCACTGACTACACTTGGTGCAGGGCTTTTATCTCGTCACTCGGGGCAAGGGAGGGGGCTATGTATCAGGCAACGGTGGGCCAACGCGGCTATCGCTTCGGCGATCTGCGTCAGCTGATGGCGAAGGCTTCGCCGGCGCGTTCCGGCGATTATCTGGCGGAGGTGGCGGCGCACAGCGCCGAAGAGCGCATGGCGGCGCGCATCGCGCTGGCGGACTTGCCGCTCAAGACGTTCCTGCAGCAGGCGCTGGTGCCGTACGAACAGGACGAGGTGACGCGCCTGATTATCGACGGCCACGATGCCGCCGCCTTCGAGCCCATCTCGCACCTCACGGTCGGCGATTTTCGCGACTGGCTGTTGAGCGAGCAAGCGGACAGCGCCATGCTGGCGCAGGTGGCGGCCGGCATCACGCCGGAGATGGCGGCGGCGGTGAGCAAGATCATGCGCAATCAGGATCTGATTTTGGTGGCCAAGAAGTGCCGGGTGGTGACGCGCTTTCGCAATACGATTGGCCTGCCGGGCCACCTCAGCGTGCGGCTGCAGCCCAATCACCCGACCGACAGCCTGCAGGGCATCGCCGCCAGCATGCTGGACGGCCTGTTGTACGGCAGCGGCGACGCGGTGGTCGGCATCAATCCGGCCAGCGACAGCCTGCCGCTGCTGGAAAAGCTCAACTACATGCTGGACGACGTGATCCAGCGCTTTGCCATTCCCACCCAATCCTGCGTGCTGACCCACGTGACCAACACGCTGCGGCTGATAGAGCGCGGCGCGCCGGTGGATCTGGTGTTTCAGTCGATCGCCGGTACCGAAGCGGCCAATCGCGGCTTCGGCATTAATCTGGCGCTGCTGGAGGAAACGCAGCAGGCGGCGCTGAGCCTCAGGCGCGGCACGCTGGGCGACAACGTGATGTATTTCGAAACCGGGCAGGGCAGCTGCCTGTCGGCCAACGCCCATCACGGCGTCGATCAGCAAACCTGCGAGGCGCGCGCCTATGCGGTGGCGCGCCATTTCTCGCCGCTGCTGATCAACACCGTGGTAGGGTTTATCGGCCCCGAATACCTGTATGACGGCAAGCAAATTATCCGCGCCGGGCTGGAGGACCACTTCTGCGGCAAGCTGCTCGGGCTGCCGCTGGGCTGCGACGTCTGCTACACCAACCATGCCGAAGCCGATCAGGACGACATGGACACGCTGCTGACGCTGTTGGCCGCCGCCGGGTTGACGTTCCTGATCGGCGTGCCGGGCGCGGACGACATCATGCTCAACTACCAAAGCACGTCGTTCCATGACGCGCTCTATATCCGCGAGCTGCTGGAACTGAAGCACGCGCCAGAGTTCGCCGCCTGGTTGGCGGCGATGAACATCACCGACGAACGCGGGCGGCTGCGCGATGCTGCCGCCAATCATCCGCTGTTGCTGGCGCTGCAGGGAGAACGCACATGAGCAAACCGGTTCACGCCAACAGCTGGGACGCGCTGCGCGCCTTTACCGATGCGCGCATCGCGCTGGGGCGCACCGGCGCCAGCCTGCCGACTGACGAACTGCTGCGCTTCGGCCTGGCTCATGCCCAGGCGCGCGACGCGGTGCATCAGCCTTTCGACAGCGAGCGGCTGGCGGCGGATCTGCACGATGCCGGTTGGCCCACGCTGGCGGTGCACAGCCAGGCCGCCGACCGCGCCGCCTATCTGCGCCGGCCGGATCTGGGGCGGCGGTTGGCGTCGGATAGCCGCAGCCTGCTGCTCGGTTCGCCATCGCGCCGCGTCGATCTGCTGCTGATAGTGGCGGACGGCCTCTCCTCCAAGGCGGTGCACCGCCAGGCGCTGCCGCTGCTGCAGGCGCTGCGGCCCTATCTCGATACGCTGGGGCTGACCGTTGCGCCGGTGGTGCTGGCGCATCAGGCGCGGGTGGCGCTGGGGGATGAGATCGGCGAATGCCTGCAGGCCCGGGCGGTGGCGGTGCTGATCGGCGAACGGCCGGGGCTGTCGTCGCCGGACAGCCTGGGTGTCTATATGACCTGGGGGCCGAACGCGCACAGAACGGACGCCGAGCGCAATTGCATCTCCAACGTGCGCCCCGAGGGGCTGGATTACCCGCAGGCGGCGTTCAAATTGGCCTGGCTGCTGGAGCAGGCGTTCCAGCGCCGGCTGACCGGCGTCGAACTGAAAGACGAGAGTGACAACCCGGCGCTGCGCGGCCGGGTAACGCCGCTTTACCCCCAGTTGGGCGGCTGACCGAGGGTTTGCTGCAGCAGGGCGGTGAAGGCCGCCAGCCGGGCGGACACCTTCGCCATCGGGCGCAGCAGATAGATGCCTTGCTGCTCATGGCGCGGATCTTCGAGCATCTGCACCAGTTGCCCGTGCTGCACGTCAGGCCCCACCACCCAGTTGGGCAGAAAGGCGATGCCGAGCCCGAGCAGCGCGGCCTGGCGCTGCGCGGTGAAGTCGTCGCAGCGCAGCGCCATGGTGCAGCGGTTCATCAGCGCCGCGTCGAGGATCTGCGCCCAGCAGGCCGGCTGCTGCTTGTGGTAGCGGGCGATCAGCCGATGCTGCGGCAGCGCTTCCAGATCGGCCGGCAGGCCATAGCGGGCGACGTAGGCGGGGCTGGCGCACATCACCCAGCGTTGGGTGGCGATGCGGCTGGCATACAGCGCGCTGTCCTTCTGTTCGCCGATGCGGAGGGCGGCGTCGAGCCGCTCCTGCGTCGGATCGGTCTGGCGTTCGGTCAGATCGAGGTCGACCGACAGCTGCGGGTAGCGTTCCGCCAGCGTCGGCAGCAGCGGCAGCACATAGGTTTTGCCGAAGGTTGGCAGGCAGCTGATGCGCAGCGTGCCCTGCGGCGTTTCGTTCAGCGCGCTCAGCTCGGCGCGAAGGCCGGTGATGTCCGTCATCAGCGCGGCGGCGCGCGTCAGCAGCAGCTCGCCGGCGTCGGTCAGCAGCAGGCCACGGGTGGAGCGCACGAACAGCGCGGCGCCGAGCGCGCTTTCCAGGGCATCGATGTGGCGCACCAGCGAGGAGGGCACCATGCCCAGCCGGCGCGCAGCAGCGGAAAAGCTGCCCAGGCGGGCGACGTCGAGAAAAATTGGCAGATGTTCTACATAGCGGGCGTCATTCATTTTTGCATTATATGCAAAAGCGTTTCTTATGAATACCCGCTTCTCTGCCGGCGGCGCGGCGGCTACTCTGGCTGCGGGTTGACGACGGGCTTCGGCGCCGTCCCATCCCGGCCGCATAGAGAGAAAACGCATAAACCTCGCGGCGCTTAGCACCAAATAGCAGATGTTTTTCCCAGGCCGCGTGAGCCGCCTGCGGAGTTGATTGTCGCTCCAACACCAGATTAACCGTTCAATTTGATAACCGGTTCAGTCTTAATGATTAGTAAGCCTTTACTTTATCTCATTCTGATTTGATGCCTGGTTATCGGCCGGCCAGCCGTGCCGGTTTTTTTGTCGCCTCAGGCTGAATCGTTCCAACTGATGAACGCGCCTTGGGGGGCATCTTGGCTCACCGTCGGTGGGTCTTTTGAACGCGCGGAACCGCGGTTTCGCGCTGGTGGAGGAGTCAGTCATGAACGAAAAACACGGGTGTGCCTGTGCGCGCCATTTGGCGCAGGGTTTTGCCAGGCAGTCGATCAACGCCGGGGAGGGCGAAATCTATCAAATCTCGCTGATGAGCGCGCTCATCGACGGGGTCTACGAGGGTGAAACCACCATTGCCGAGCTGCTCAAGCACGGCGATTTCGGCCTCGGCACCTTCAATCACCTGGACGGCGAACTGATCGCTTTCGACCAGGAAATACACCAGCTGCGCGCCGACGGCAGCGCCCGGCCGGCCGGCCTGCAACAGCAAACCCCCTTCGCCGTCGTCACCTTTTTCCAGCCCAGCGTCAGCCAGCAGTTCGACCGGCCGATCACCAAGGCGCAGCTGCACCAGTGCATCGACGAGCAGGTCGCCTCGCCGAACCTGTTTTGCGCGGTGCGGGTCGACGGCGAGTTCAGCCACGTGGAAACCCGCACCGTGCCGCGCCAGGAGCGGCCCTACCGCCCGATGCTGGAGGCGATAGAAGAGCAGCCGACCTTCTCGTTCCATCAGCGGCGCGGCACGCTGGTTGGTTTCCGCTCGCCGGATTACATGCAGGGCATCGGCGTGGCCGGCTATCACGAACACTTCGTTACCGACGACCGCAGCGGCGGCGGCCACGTGCTGGACTACCAGCTCGATCATGGTCGTCTGCAGTTCGGCGTCATCACGCGTCTCAATCTTCAGTTGCCGCATGATGCGGATTTCTTGCGCGCCAACCTCTGCCCAGAGGATTTGGATCGCGCGATTCGTTCCGCCGAGGGCTAACCCCGGCGATCGTTTTCTTAGGAGGTGGAACCATGGCACAGGAAAAAACAGGCAATGACTGGCAATGCGGCGCCGATTTGGTGGTGAAAAACCTGGAAGCGCAGGGCGTCAAACACGTTTTCGGCATTCCGGGCGCCAAGATCGACCGGGTGTTCGACTCGCTGGAGGACGCGCCATCGATTGAAACGGTGGTGGTGCGGCATGAGGCCAACGCGGCCTTTATGGCGGCGGCGGTCGGCCGCTTGACCGGCAAGGCCGGGGTGGCGCTGGTCACCTCCGGGCCGGGCAGCTCCAACCTGATCACCGGGCTGGCCACCGCCACTTCGGAAGGGGACGCGGTGGTGGCCTTCGGCGGGGCGGTGAAGCGCGCCGACAGCCTGAAACAGACGCACCAGAGCATGGATACCGTCAGCATGTTCCGGCCGGTGACCAAGTATTGCGCCGAAGTGCATGCCGGTTCGGCAATTTCCGAGGTGATCGCCAACGCCTTTCGCCGCGCCGAGTTCGGCCGGCCGGGGGCATCGTTCGTCAGCCTGCCGATGGATATCGTCAATGAACCGGTCAGCGCGCCGGTGCTGGCCGGCTGCCGCTTGCCGCGCATGGGGGCCGCCGCGGCGGACGACATTCAGGCGGCGGTGAAACTGATCCGCCAGGCCAAATGCCCGGTATTGCTGCTCGGCCTGCAGGCCAGCCGGCCGGAGAACAGCGAAGCGGTGCGCCATCTGCTGTACCGCACCCATATGCCGGTGGTCGGCACCTATCAGGCGGCGGGGGTGATCGACGTCAACCACTTCGCCCGTTTCGCCGGCCGCGTCGGCCTGTTCAACAACCAGCCGGCCGATCAGCTGTTGCAGAAGGCCGATCTGGTGGTCAGCGTCGGCTATGATCCGATCGAATACGATCCCTGCATGTGGAACAGCCACGGGCGGCTGAAACTGGTGCACATCGACGTGCTGCCGGCGGATATCGACACCTGCTATCGGCCGGACGTCGAGCTGGTGGGCAACATCAGCGCCACGCTGAACATGATGACCGAAACGTTCACTGAGGCGGTCTGCGTGCCGCCGGAGGTGGAGCTGATCCTCACCGATCTCGGCCGCCAGCGCACGGAACTGGCGGAGCGCGCCGCCCGCCGCGGCGGCATGCCGATCCATCCGCTGCGCATCGTCAAGGAACTGCAGGACATCGTCAGCGACGACGTAACCCTGTGCGTGGACATGGGCAGTTTCCATATCTGGATCGCCCGCTACCTGTACAGCTTCCGCGCCCGTCAGCTGTTGATCTCCAACGGCCAGCAAACCATGGGGGTGGCGTTGCCGTGGGCCATCGGCGCGGCGCTGGTGCGCCCTGGCGATAAAGTGGTGTCGATCTCCGGCGACGGCGGGTTCATGCAGTCGAGCATGGAGCTGGAGACCGCGGTGCGGCTGAAAAACAACATCGTGCACGTCATCTGGGTCGATAACGCCTACAACATGGTGGAGATGCAGGAAGTGAACAAATACCAGCGCAAATCCGGCGTGGAGTTTGGGCCGATCGACTTCAAAGCCTACGCGGAATCCTGCGGCGCGGTCGGTTTCGCCGTGCAGTCGGTGGACGATCTGCGGCCGATGCTGCGCAAGGCGATGGCGATCCAGGGGCCGGTGGTGGTGGCCATTCCGGTCGACTACGCCGACAACTATAAGCTGATGGCGCAGATGAACTTCAGCCAGATGATTTAATTTCATCATCCTCGCGCCGTTTCACCGGGCAGGCCGCATGCGCGCCTGCCCGTTTTTATGCGCGGAATTTGTCCTTTACATCGCTAACCGCATGATTTATTGCTAACCGTTGGGCTGTTTTTTCACCACTGGGGATAGCGCAATGAAAAGAAAAGCAATAACGATCGGGCTGCTGGCGTTGGCGATTGCCGGCGGCGCGCGGGCCAATACACTGGTCTACTGTTCCGAAGGCTCGCCGGAAGGCTTCAACCCGCAGCTGTTCACCTCCGGCACCACGGTGGACGCCAGTTCGGCGGCGATCTACAACCGGCTGGTGGACTTCAAACCCGGCACCGTCGAGCTGCAACCCAGCCTGGCGGAAAGCTGGGAGGTGAGCGAGGACGGCAAGCGCTATACCTTCCACCTGCGCAAGGGCGTGGCATTCCAGAGCAATAAATATTTCACGCCCACCCGCGATTTCAACGCCGATGACGTCATCTTCTCGTTTATGCGGCAAAAGGACGCCAACAACCCGTATCACAAGGTCTCCAACGGCGCCTACACCAACTTCGAGTCGATGGAGTTCGGCACGCTGATCGACCGGATCGTCAAGGTGGACGACAACACCGTGCGCTTTGAGCTCTCCCGCGCCGAGGCGCCGTTCGTCGCCGATCTGGGCATGTACTTCGCCACCATTTTTTCGGCGGAATATGCCGACGCGATGCTGAAGGCCGGTACGCCGCAGTGGGTGGACAACGATCCGATCGGCACCGGGCCGTTCCAACTGGTGCAGTATCAGAAAGACGCGAAAATCCTCTACAAGGCGTTCGATCGTTACTGGGAAGGCAAACCGAAGATCGACCGGCTGGTGTTTTCGATCACGCCGGATGCGACGGTGCGTTACGCCAAGCTGCAAAAGAACGAGTGTCAGGTGATGCCGTTCCCCAATCCGGCGGATCTGGCGCGCATGCGGCAGGACGGCAACCTTCAGGTGATGGAAAAATCCGGCTTGAATATCGGCTTCCTGGCGTTCAACACCCAGAAGAAACCGTTGGATAACGTCAAGGTGCGCCAGGCGTTGGCGCTGGCGGTCAACAAGCCGGCGATCATCGAGGCGGTGTTCCACGGCGCCGGCCAGCCGGCCAAGAATCTGCTGCCGCCGACCCAGTGGGGCAGCAACGCGCAGCTTGAAGATTACCCGTATTCGCCGGAGCGGGCGAAGCAGCTGTTGCAGGAGGCCGGGCTGGGGCAGGGGTTCGACATCGATCTGTGGGCGATGCCGGTGCAGCGGCCCTACAATCCCAACGCCAAGCGTATGGCGGAGATGATCCAGGCCGACTGGGCCAAGATCGGCGTACGCGCCAAAATCGTCACCTTCGAGTGGGGCGAATATTTGCAGCGGATTAAAAACGGCGAGCATCAGACCGCGCTGATGGGCTGGACCACCGCCAACGGCGATCCGGACAACTTCTTCGGGCCGCTGTTCACCTGCGCTTCGCTCGGCGGTTCGAACTCGGCGAAATGGTGCTATAAACCGTTCGACCAGCTGATCCTGCAGGCGCGCGAAGAGAACGATCACGCCAAGCGGGTGGCGATGTACCAGCAGGCGCAGGTGATGATGCACGATCAGATGCCGGCGCTGATGATCGCGCACTCGACCATCTTCGAACCGGTGCGCAAGGAAGTGAAAGGCTACGAGATTGACCCGTTCGGCAAACACATCTTCAAGCAGGTGTCGCTGGAGAAATAAAGCAGGGCGCCGCGGCAATGCGGCGCCCAAAGGTTTTACCAGCTGTAGCTGACCGTGGCGGTGACGGTGCGGCCGCTGCCGTAGAAACAGGCGTCCACGCCGCCGCAGGACGAAACGTAATGCTTGTCGGTCAGGTTGTTGACGTTAACCTGCAGCGCGGCGCCTGCCAGGCTCGGAGCCACTTCTGCCAATTCGTAGCGCGCCATCCAGTCATACAGCGTAAAGGCCGGCACTTTGTAGGTGTTGGTCGCATTGCCTTGGCTGGCGCCGTTGTAGCGTACCCCAGCGCCTGTGGAGAAGCCTTTCAGCGGCCCTTGCAGGAAGCTGTAGGTTCCCCAGGCGGAGGCGGCGTGCGTCGGCACCATCACCAGCGTCTTGCCGCGCTGATCGTCGACATAGGTTTCTTTGGTAACGATGTCGGTATAGGTGTAGGCCGCCATGAGCGCGATGGCCGGGGTGAGCTGTGAATGCACTTCGGCTTCCAGCCCCTTGGAGCGCACTTTGCCGATCTGCTCCTTGTATTTGGTTACCGGGTTGGTGGAGCTGACGTTTTTCTGCGTCAGATCGAACAACGCCAGCGTCAGCAGCGTGTTGCTGTTCTTCGGCTGGAATTTCACGCCGATTTCGGTTTGTTCACCGGTGGTGGGCTTGAACGGATCGGTGCCCGGCGCGCCGGTATCGAGGTTGGGTTCAAACGATGTGCTGTAGCTGATGTACGGGGCAATGCCGTTGTCAAAGGCGTACAGCAGGCCGCTGCGGCCAGTCAGCTTGGTGTCGTTTTGCTGACTGTCGCTGGATCTCAACATGTCCTGAGTGCGCAGCTCGGTCCAGTCGTTGCGCAGCGACAACAACAAATTCCAACCGCCGTAGCTCATCTGATCCTGCAGATAAACGCCGAGTTGGTCCAGCACCTTGCGGTTATCGGTGACCTTCGGCAATGCGCTTTCGTTGACCGGCATGCCGTAAACCGGCCGAGTCCAGTCGAGGAAATAGCCCGCGCTGTCGCCGCGCCAGTTTTGGGTATTGACCTTGCTCCACTTGTAGTCAAGGCCGGTCAACACGCTGTGCTCGACGTCGCCGGTGCTGAATTGCGCTTTCAGTTGGTTATCCAACCCCAGCTCATGGGATTTGACGATATCTTTTTGCGGACGGCGCTGCAGCAGCGTGCTGTTTTTGGCTTGCGACATGAACACCAGATATTTGTAACGTTCATCCACCGTGGTGTAACGCATGTTCTGCTGGAAAGAGAAAACGTCGTTAATATAGTGCTCGAAGATATAGCCGAACGAGGTTTGTTCGCGGCGAGCCTGATTGAAACCGGGATCGCTGACGTTGAAATCATACGGCAGATAGCCGGCGCTGCTTTTGATCGCCACGCCGGAGGTCGGCAGGAAGTTGCGGTAGCCGTTCTCCGGTTCCTTTTGATAGCTGGTCAACAGGGTGAACGTCGTGTCTTCATTGGCGATATAGGTCAGCGCCGGTGCGATGGCGAAGCGTTTTTCCTTGTGATCTTTGATACCGGTCTCTTTGGTGCCGGCGATGCCGTTAAGGCGATACAGCAGTTTGGCATCTTCGTCCAATGCGCCGCCGAAGTCGAAAGCGGCCTCTCCTTGATGCAGGTTGCCCGCGCTCAATTGCAGTTTGCGAATAGCCTGGGCGACGGGCCGCTTGCTGGTCATCGCCACCAGCCCACCCGGGTTGGCCTGGCCGTACAGCACAGAAGCCGGGCCGCGCACCACCTCAACGCGTTCAAGCAGCCAGGGGTCGATCTGGCCGCTTTGATAGCTCAGGCCGTCCAGATATTTTGGGGCGTAACGAAAGCCGCGTACGATCACTTCGTCGCTGCGGTTAGAGGTGCCGCGGTATTCCGCCACGACGCCGCTGGAGTATCGCAGCGCCTGAGCGACGGAAGCCGCATCCTGCTGATCCATTTGATCGCGCGTGACGACGGTGATGGCCTGCGGCGTTTTTACCAACGGCGCGGCGCTTTTGGTTCCCGCCGCGCTTTCTTTGGCGACGATGCCCTGCAGCGGCGCGGTGACGTTTTCCTGTGCGCCGGCGACGACGGTGATATCACGCTCAACGTTGTCGGTTCCGGCCTGTACGCCCGGCGCCAGCAGCATGGCTGAGGTCAGCAAGAGCTTGGCGGCTGGGTGACGCAGAGGTTGATTGGCGGTATTTTGGGGGTGTTCTGACATTTTTCATCCCTTAAAAAACAATTTTATATCAAGCTATTGCTGTCTTTTTTCATTTGGCGCCGCCGAGAAGGGCTGCGCAGTTCCTTGCCATAAATGAACGGTGGACGAATCGCTTACCGTTTTGCAGAGCCACGCTTCGAAGTGGCCTTGTTGACCCCAGGCGTGTTGATTTATAATTGGTTACATTTTATTGAAAATACAAATGATTCTCAATACCATTTGCATTATTCAAGAAAACAAAAAACGCCGGGTGCGGTGAACAGGGGAAAAAGGAAAAATGCATTCGCTTCATGCCGATGGCCTGGTGCTCAACCTGCTGCAAAGGCCCGATCTCGGCGGAGAAGATTGGTGGCGTCAGCTCGCGGAGTTGGGAACGCCGCTCGTCGAATCGCTGCCCGCAGCGCAGGTGCGCGTTACCTTTTTTTGGCGCGACCCGTGGGGTGATGAACGGCGCTCGCCGATTAAAAAGGTGTATGTCGATATCAACTGCGTGACCGACCATCACAGCCCTTCGCCACAGAGTCTGGAACGCCGGCCGGGTAGCGATATTTGGTGGTGGCAGTTCACTGTTCGCGAAGATTGGCGAGGCAGTTACAGTTTTATACCCATTGAGACGGCGCAACTGCCGCCCGCTTTTACCGGCGATGCGGCTCAGCGTCGGCAGCAGCAGCGTCAGTGGTGGTGTTCGTTGTTTCCGTTGATGCGCCATGATCCGCTCAATCCGGTGGCGCCACACTGCAGCAGCCGCGGCTTCCCGTTGTCTGCGATACATTTGCCGGCGGCACCGGATCAATCAGCGTGGCGGGCGTTGGACGCCGGGCAAGCATTGCCCGCCGCGTCTGGGCGTTTGCAGCACTTCTTTTGGCACAGCGAACGATTGGCTAACCGACGCAACATCTGGCTGTACGCCACCGGCGCAGGGGAAGACCGCCCGTTAGTCGTACTGCTGGACGGGCAATTTTGGCTGCATGGCATACCGATTTTTTCCGCACTGGACGCCGAGACGCTTAACGGAAGGCTGCCGTCGGCGCTTTATCTGTTTATCGACGTGATAGACATGGCGCGGCGTGCGGAAGAATTGGCCTGCAATGCGGCTTTCTGGCGGGCGGTGCAAGAGGAGCTGCTGCCGCAGGTGGCGGCGCGTGCGCCTTACAGCGACGATCCGCAGCGCACGGTGGTGGCGGGGCAGAGTTACGGCGGGTTGGCGGCGTTGTATGCCGGGTTGCATTGGCCGCAGCGTTTCGGCTGCGTATTGACCCAGTCGGGTTCTTTCTGGTGGCCGCACATTGAAGCGATGATTAACCCGGCTGAGGAGTATGACGCCGACGTCGGCTGGTTGACTGAACAGGTGCGGCGGGGCTTGTGCGCCGCGACGCCGCTGCGCGTCTTTCAGGAAGCCGGTGAAGGGGAGAGGGATATTCATCAGGTCAATCGCCAAATGCATCGGGCGCTGGTGGAGGCGGGGCATCGGGTCGATTATCGCGTGTTCGCCGGCGGGCATGATGCCGTCTGCTGGCGCGGCGGTTTGCTCGACGGATTGCGGGCGCTGTTGGCTCCCTAGTCATGGATAAACGAAGGCCGGGTTAACCCGGCCTTTTTCATGCCTGTGGCGTGTCGCAGTGGTAGCGGCCGCGCGGGATCACCAGCGGCGTGTGGGACAGCGGATCGTCGATGATCATGCACGGCATGCCGAATACCCGTTCCACCAGCTCGGCGGTGATGATCTCCGCCGGTTTCCCCTCCGCCACGATCTTGCCGTCGCGCATAGCGATGATGTGATCGGCATAGCGGCAGGCGTGGTTGAGATCGTGCAGCACCGCGATGAGGGTTTGGCCGTGCTCGCGGTTGAGCTGGCGGAACAGATCCAGCAGCTCGATCTGATGCGCGATGTCCAGATAGGTGGTCGGTTCATCCAGCAGCAGCAGCGGCGTTTGCTGCGCCAACGCCATCGCCACCCAGACGCGCTGGCGCTGCCCGCCGGACAGCTCGTCGACGCTGCGGTCCGCCAGCTGGCTGACGTTGGTGGCCGCCATGGCGGCTTCCACCGCCTGTTTGTCGGCCTGCGTCCACTGTTTCAGCAGGCTCTGGTGCGGGTAGCGGCCGCGCGACACCAGATCCGCCACGGTAATGCTGTCCGGTGCGATCGAGGTTTGCGGCAGCAGCCCAAGCTCGCGCGCCAGCGCCTTGGTGGCGAAGTTGCTGATGTTTTTGCCGTCCAGCATCACCTCGCCGGCGCTGGGTTTCAGCAGGCGGCACAGGGCGCGCAGCAGCGTCGATTTGCCGCAGGCGTTCGGCCCGACGATCACCGTGAAGGCGCCGTCAGGGATCGCCACGCTCAGATCGTCAGCGATGATTTTATTGTCGTAGCCCAGCTTCAGATGCGAGGCGTGCAGGCGGTGGCTCATGGCATTGTCATTCTTCATTATCTGCGGGCCTCACGGATGAGCAGCCAAATCAGGTACAGGCCGCCGATACAGACGGTCACGACCCCGACCGGCAGTTGGATCGGTGCGAAAAGATGTTGGGACACTACGTCGGCGCCGAGCAGCAGCGCCGCGCCCATCAGCGCCGAGGACGTCAGGGTGACCGAGGATTGGCCGGCCAGGCGGCGGGCGATCTGCGGCGCCGCCAGCGCGATAAAGGAAATCGGCCCGGCGGTGGCGGTGACGGCGGCGGTGAGGGTGACGCCGAACAGCATCAGCCACAGCCGGCTGCCTTCGGCGTTCACGCCCAGCGCGCGCGCCGTGTCGTCGCCCATTTCCAGCAGCTGCAGCCGTTTGCCCATCAGCAGCGCGGCCGCGGCCGCCAGCACGATGAACGCCGTGGCGGGTTGGGCTTTCTGCCAGGTCATGCCGTTGAGCGAACCGGCCTGCCACATGGCGGCGTCCATGGCGCGCTCCAGCGAGGCGGTGATGATCAGCCAGGTATTGGTGGAGACCAATACCGCGCTGATGGCGATGCCGACGATGATCAGCCGGAAGCCGGCGATGCCTTGCCGCCAGGCCAGCAGGTAGATGGCCAGCGCGGCGAGAATGCCGCCGGCCAGCGCGCCGCCGGCGATGTAGTAATAGCCGCCGTTGAACAGGGTGATGGCGATCAGCGCGCCGGTGTAAGCCCCCATGTTAAAGCCAATCACGTCCGGGCTGCCGAGCGGGTTGCGGATAATCGACTGGAAGATGGCGCCGCTCATGCCGAGCGCGGCGCCTAACAGCAGCGCCATGGCGATACGTGGCAAGCGCCATTGGGTGACCACGGTGACCAGATTTTTCGGCGCCTCGCCGCTGAGCGCGGCAAAGACCTGCTCCAGCGAGAGCTGCAGCGTGCCGTAGCACAGCGCGGCAACGGCCATCGCCAGGCACAACGCCAGCAGCGAAAGGTTGACCAGCAGCAGGCGCAGCGGCATGCGCCAGTTGATGACGCCGTCCGGGCGGCCGATATGCAACGTGTGGGGCAGACTCATCACAGCCCCCCCAGCGTTTTCTTGCGGCGCACCAGCCAGATCAGCACCGGCGCGCCGATGAAGGCCGCCACGATGGAAACCCGCAGCTCACCGGCCGCCAGCAGACGGCCGACCACGTCGGCGCACAGCAGTAAAATCGGCGCCAGCAGCATGGAGTAGGGCAGGATCCAGCGCTGGTCGGGGCCGACCCACCAGCGGGCGATGTGCGGCACCATCAGGCCGATAAAGCTGATTGGGCCGACGGTGGCGGTTGCCGCGCCGCACAGCAGCGTGATGGCGATCACCGCGATGACCTGAGTCAGCACCACGCGCGCGCCGAGCGCGATAGCCAGATCTTCCCCCATGCCGATGGTATTCAGCGGCCGGGCGATGAGCAGCGTCAGCAGGCAGCCGAGCAAAATGGCGGGGGCGGTGACCGGCAGCGTGGATAGCGTGCGGATATCCAGCGTGCCGGCCTGCCAGAAGCGCAGTTGGTCGAAGGTTTGCGGATCGATCAGCGACAGCCCGGTGGTGATGCCGAGCAGCACCGCGCCGATCGCCACACCGGCCAGCGTCAGCCGCACCGGGTTGATGCGCCCGCCCGCCAGCGTGCCGATCAGGTAGACCAGCAGGGTGGTGAGGGCGGCGCCGACAAAGGCGTAGGCCATATAGCTTTCGGTGGTGGCGGCGCCGAAAAACATGATGCCGATGACCACGGCGAAGCTGGCGCCGGCGTTGATGCCGAGCACGCCGGGATCGGCCAACGGATTGCGCGTCAAGGCCTGAATCAGCGCGCCGGCGGCGCCGAGCGCCATGCCGGCCAAGATGCCCGCCAACGTACGGGGCACCCGGGCGTTGAGAATGATGGTGCTGTCGGAACCGCTCGCGGCGCCTTGCAGGCTGAGCCAGACGGTATGGAAGGGGATGGCTTTGGAACCCAGCATCAGGCTGGCAATGATGCACAGCAGCAACAGCGCCAAGCCGATACCGAACCCGGCGATGCGTTTGAAGCCACTGGCGTAAGCTGCGTGCGGTGCGGACGAAAGCGTCCGCTCAGTCGGAGTGGGTACGTTCACACCGGTAACTCCTGTATGATTTTTATTCTCATTGTTATTTGCGTTCATGCGGGCGCTAATAGTAGCACGAGTTTACGCCCGCATGCACCCGCCGGTTGGTGGCGCAGGTGCGGTGACGATGTTAATAACTATTGATATTTCAATTGATTGAATGTGAACGGTTGCCCTGTTTATGGCAAACGTCGGCAGGAGGCTGGCCTGCCGACGGCGTGGTTCAGGGCTTTTTGAACAGCCGTTCGATTTGGTTCAGCATGTTGGTGGCGCTGTAGTAATCGAGACGGAAAGTGTCGTTGCCGACGGCGTAGACGTGCCGCTGTTCCACCGGCTCCAGATGTTTGAGGAATGGGTTGGCCAGCACCTCTTGCACTTTGCGCTCGTTGGTGGCGAACAGGATCAGCGTTTTGCCGTTCAGGCCTTCGGCCATTTTTTCGCCGGAGATCTGGATGATGTCATGGCGTTTACCCATGCTGGTGTTGCCTTTGGCGCTTTCCGGCGGGGTGGCCAGCTGGAAGCCGAGCTGGGTCAGCAGCTTGCCCTGGGCGGAACCCGGCGTCCACAGCATGGCCTCGCGGCCGTTGTCGGCATACACCAGCGGAGTGGTCGGCTGCGGCGGCAGCGCGATCGCCTGCTTCACTTGCTCCACGCGCTGTTCGAAACGATCCTCCGCCTGTTTGGCGCCGGCTTCATGGCCGGTGATCTCGCCGAGCTCGCTGGCCAGCTGCTGCCAGCTTTTGTCGCCATAGTCGAGCACCAGCGTCGGCGCAATGGCGGACAGCTGGTCATACAGCTTCAACGCCGAATCACCGCCGGTGGCGGCGACGACGATCAAATCCGGTGCGGCGGCGGCGACGGCTTCGGCATTGGGCTCCACCTGATACAGCCGTTCGACGTGGCGCTGTTTGGCCACTTCGCTCCACTGGGTAAAGAAGCCTTGCTTATCGGCCACCAGGGGATTTGGGCTGGTGGCGGCGCTGGCGACCACCGGGGCGTCAATAGCCAGCAGCGTGCCGGTGATGGTGACGCTGGTGGACACGATGCGCTGCGGCGGTTTTTCCAGCGTGAATTTCCCTTTGGCGCTGTCGATGGTGCGCGGCCAACTGCTGTCGGCAGCGGGGGCGGACGGTTTCTGCCCGTCGCTCTGGTCGTCCGGGCCGCAGCCGCTGAGCAGCAGGCTGGAAGTGGCGATAAATGCAATGAACAGCTGGCGTAAGGATAGGGTCATGAGCGGGCTCTTTCTTTCCTTGAACTAAGGCTTATCAATCCGGCGGCGGATTGGCTGCGTGGTGGATGCCCGCTAATTTACCATCCAAGCCGGCAAAATGATAACCATTCGTATCTCAGCGCGTGGTGAATAGTGAGAATAAGGAGAAAGTGGAGGTGAGTGCGGCAGAAACGAAAAAAGCGCCAAAAGGCGCTTTTCTCTGAATTGGTGGGTCGTGCAGGATTGATTCGGCCTTTGGCCTCACCCTGCGGGCAACGCTGCGCGTTGTCGTATCGCTGCGCGATGCTCGAACCTCTACGGTTCTTCATCCTTCACGACTCGGTAAACTATGCCTGCAAGAAGATAAAGTCAGAGTTGGGGGGGCGCAGAAACGAAAAAAGCGCCCAAAGGCGCTTTTTTCTGAATTGGTGGGTCGTGCAGGATTCGAACCTGCGACCAATTGATTAAAAGTCAACTGCTCTACCAACTGAGCTAACGACCCGCAGAAGTGGTGGGTGATGACGGGCTCGAACCGCCGACCCCCTCCGTGTAAAGGAGATGCTCTACCAACTGAGCTAATCACCCACTTCAGGACTTCCAGGTACTGCTAAACGAGAGAATGATGGTGGGTGATGACGGGCTCGAACCGCCGACCCCCTCCGTGTAAAGGAGATGCTCTACCAACTGAGCTAATCACCCTCATTCGTTCTCATTTTTCTCAACAAGATGGTGGGCGATGACGGGCTCGAACCGCCGACCCCCTCCGTGTAAAGGAGATGCTCTACCAACTGAGCTAATCGCCCCGTCTTGTTGGAGTCGCATTATAGGGATAGTTCAAAGTGAGTCAACGGTTTTTAAAATGATTTCAATCGTTCGCCGCAAATTTAGGCAGGGCGCGATAATTATCGCCAACGGCGCCGATTCTTTGCGCAACGCTATGCGAAACTCACCGCAAAACGCGCGAAATCGACCGGCGCAATATCGTGTCGGCGTTGAGGAATTAGCGCGTGGTGATACAATGTCGTCCACTCTTTTTTCAATTCCGAGCAATCGTCGGCAACCGCCGACACGCGTTGCGTAATAAGGCAGTGAACCCAATGAAAATCAAAACCCGTTTTGCACCGAGCCCGACCGGCTATCTTCACGTCGGCGGCGCGCGTACCGCACTTTATTCCTGGTTGTTCAGCCGCCATGCGGGCGGTGAGTTCGTTCTGCGTATCGAAGATACCGATCTGGAACGCTCCACCCAGGACGCGATCGACGCAATTATGGATGGCATGAACTGGTTGAACCTAGATTGGGATGAAGGCCCGTATTTCCAGACCAAGCGTTTCGATCGTTACAACGCGGTCATCGACGAGATGCTGGAGCAGGGCACTGCCTATAAATGCTATTGCTCCAAGGAACGTCTGGAAGCGCTGCGCGAGAAGCAGATGGAAAACGGCGAGAAGCCGCGCTACGACGGCCACTGCCGCGACAGCCAGTGCAGCCACACCGACGACGAGCCGCACGTGGTGCGCTTCCGCAACCCGCAGGAAGGCTCGGTGATCTTCGACGACAAAATTCGCGGCCCGATCGAATTCAGCAACCAGGAGCTGGACGATCTGATCATCCGCCGTACCGATGGTTCGCCAACCTATAACTTCTGCGTCGTCGTCGATGACTGGGACATGGAGATCACCCACGTGATCCGCGGCGAAGACCATATCAACAACACCCCGCGCCAGATCAACATTCTCAAAGCGCTGGGCGCGCCGGTGCCGGAATACGCACACGTGTCGATGATCCTCGGCGACGACGGTAAAAAGCTGTCCAAGCGTCACGGCGCCGTGGGCGTTATGCAGTACCGCGACGACGGCTATCTGCCCCAGGCGCTGCTGAACTACCTGGTGCGTCTGGGCTGGTCCCATGGCGATCAGGAGATCTTCTCCATCGATGAGATGAAAGAGTTCTTCACGCTGGAAGCGATCAACAAATCCGCCAGCGCGTTCAACACCGAGAAGCTGCAGTGGCTGAACCACCACTACATCAACCATATGCCGGCGGAAGAAGTGGCGGTGCATCTGGCGTGGCACGTTGAGCAACTGGGCCTTGAAACCCGCAACGGCCCGGAACTGAAAGACATCGTCAAGCTGCTGGGCGAGCGTTGCAAAACGCTGAAAGAAATGGCGGAGTCCTGCCGCTACTTCTATGAAGACTTCAGCGAGTTCGATGCAGACGCGGCCAAGAAGCACCTGCGCCCGGTGGCGCGTCAGCCGCTGGAGGCGGTGCGCGCCAAGCTGGCCGCCATCACCGTCTGGACGCCGGAAAACGTGCACGACGCCATTCAGGGCACTGCGGATGAGCTGGGTGTCGGCATGGGTAAAGTCGGCATGCCGCTGCGCGTTGCGGTGACCGGCGCCGGTCAGTCGCCGGGCATGGACGTGACCGTGCATGCTATCGGCCAGAAGCGTTCGCTGCAGCGCATCGACATGGCGCTGGCTTACATCGCCGAGCGCGAAGCGCAAGCTTGATTCGCTGATACGCCTTAAAGAAAAGCCCCGTGGAGCGATCCCGGGGCTTTTTTTCCGCCTACACTCAATGGGCGAAAGCAAACGGTGATAAATATTAAGGAGGCATCTTGTATAGCGTGAAACAGCAAGTGGCGCCGGTGGACGATTTTATGCGGCTGCGGCAGGTTGCCGGCCTGTCGGCGCGGCCGCGTGCGGGCGCCGAACGTGCGTTGCCCAACAGCCTGTACGGCGTGCAAATCACGTTGTCGGGGCTGGTGGTCGGCATGGGGCGTGTGGTGGGGGATGGCGGGCTGAATTTCGAGATTGTTGATGTGGCGGTCGATCCCGAACACCAGGGGAAAGGATTGGGGCGCCAGATCATGAGCCATATTATGGGCTATCTGGAACGGGCCGCACCGCAGGGTGCTTATATCACCCTGATGGCCGACGTGCCGTCGCTGTATGAAAAGTTTGGCTTCAAGCTCAGCCGCCCGGCCAGCGAAGGCATGTACCTGGTTAAGTAGAGTTGGCGCAGGCGCTGCATTTTTGCCCGAAACGAGCAATATTTCGTAGCAAACGCGCTGATTTGGCGGCTTTTTCAACGCTTGATTCAGTAATTCAATTTAGCCGTTGACAGCTTAGAGCGGGTTTCATATTATGCGCCCCGTTCACAGCACAAAGTGATTGTGGAACGGGGCTATAGCTCAGCTGGGAGAGCGCTTGCATGGCATGCAAGAGGTCGACGGTTCGATCCCGTCTAGCTCCACCAACCTTCTTCTCAGAGAGGTTGGGGAATACCGTAACGCCGGTCAAAGCGTACCACTTTTGTGGGGCTATAGCTCAGCTGGGAGAGCGCTTGCATGGCATGCAAGAGGTCGACGGTTCGATCCCGTCTAGCTCCACCACCATTTAAAAAGCCGACCTCAGGGTCGGCTTTTTGCTTTTAACCATCTCTATGACCATAGGCCTCTTGCTTTTGTGCGGAAATAGGCCTCCCGATCTCATCGAGAGGGAATGCCAGTATTCCAGCCGGGTCTTGCGCCGGCGTGTTAGAACAAGAATAAAACTAGCGATATGACACGGTGAATTGAGCCACTGCATTGACTTCGCCCGGCCTGATTTTTTCTTCCGTTTGGTAATATTGTACGCTGAGTGGGATTTCATTTATCCCTACCAATGTCTCGCTTAATACGTTGGCTGCGGAACCCAGTTCAAAGGGAACGCCGTTGCTCAGAATCTGTAGGCCGACGCCGGTGGCAGCCTCTTTCGATGGCGTAATCGCTAAGACCTGTCGATGGCCATTAGCCATTTCCCCGCGTATTTCCAAATCAATTTTTGTGTTGGCATTGCACTCCAGAGCGATGCTGAAGGGCGTTTTTCCCGCTACGCTGCCTGGCCCGGAAAATGCTCGGCGATTAATTTTATCTAAAAAAACCTGTTTAGACGGCGTGTTCAGACGGCAGCCCTCTACGGCAATATTGACGGTAGGATAATAAATGTGGCCCAATCTCCTGGCATTTGAGGCTCTTAAACAGGCATAGTTGAAAAAGAAAGGCGCGAACGAGGGTATGGTGCCTGGCTGTATATCACCGATCTTTATCAGATAATATTTAAAGTTAGCGTTTAGAATGTAACCGATAGGCGTCTCGCGGGGACCATAAAACTCGATAAGGCCCGGTTTGTTATTGAGCGACATGGCCATGCCAACGCCCGGCCAACTGGTTTGATAAACTTTGATCCCATTGTACCAGAAGTTTGTCGCACTCATCTCGGTAAAGGGTTGCATCACTAAATCGCCTCGTTCACCCAAGGAGAATCCTGTGTTATTTTCCAACAGTTTTACTGAGAAGTTAGATTCTCCCTGGCCGATAAGATCGCCTATTTTGGCGCTGGCCGGGACGGTAATGCTGGATTGTACGATCCGTAGCGGGTGGTGCCATATTGCGCGGCAATCACCGTCTGCCTTGGCTGAAAAGGAAAATAATAGCGCCAGAATGCTGACCGCTTTGGCGATATGTGTGGCTGTTAATAGCCTTGATATAGTCATGCTGATGTCCTTTGGCGGTTTTTCTCTTGCACATGATTTACCCATCTGCTTATTACTGATAATCATGTTTTAAAATTTAATATGACCATTGATGGTGATATGGCCTGTTTATTTATTCACATTGCAAGCTAATCTGCTTAACTCTTGAGGCAGAATCGTTAGGCTCTATGCTGTAATTTCCTTGGCAGCTTCCTCCCGCTCCCCAACGCAATGTTATTGTTCCAGCGTCTGGCATGCCGCTCATATAGACAGCGTTATTGTTGCCGACGATACCTGATTTCCCTGGGTCGCTGCGCAATGTGGCAACTGCGCCGAAAGGAATCTCCGTCCCACGATGATGTACTTTGAAAATAATTCGGTTTCCTATGTGAGATGCAAAGTTGGCGACAACAATGGCGCCTTTCGTCGGGATAACGGTTTGGCTGTTGTTCTCTATTTCTACTGAATCATCAAAGGACTGCGGATTTAAGTTAATTCTATTCTTATGATAACTGTTGATATAAGGCACCACGGCATAGCCTCGCCAATCTGTGGTGACACCGGTACTGTTGATGATTTCAACGTTGCCTGCATTTGGCACCTCGACTAAAGCGATTGTGTCACCCAGCGATTGGGATAATGTAATGCCGTTGCGATGAACCACGGCGCCGCCTCGCAAACTGTAGTTTATTCGCTGCACATCTTTATCAAAGCTGTATCCGGCGCCTATTTCACCATATCTACTGCGATAATAAGCCGAACTGTTGCCAGAATAGCCGTCACGGGTACCGCTTTGAGCTGCAGAGACGTTATAACTGAGCTGGTTATTTTCCAGTGCGGTGCCGCTTAGTCCTAATTGCTGATTGAGTTTGCCTTTGCTGCTCTTGCTCGAGGTATAGTTCATCCAGTTGTTTGATTGCCCTTTGCTTAGCGGAATCTGAACGTTAAGCGTGGCGATCTTGTCGGGTTTGTCCGTATAGCGGCCGCTGTTGTAGCCCAATCCAATATTGTAACTCACTCCAGATTGGTTCGTGGAAAATCCCATGAGAAAATTTCGTTCAACGGCACCGTTGTGCCAATAGTTTTCTTGGTAACCATTGATGTATAGACTGCCGAAATCCCGGATAGGCTGATTAATATTGAGAACCAGCCGGCTTCTTTTCACGCCGCGCGCCAGCCAGTTTCTTTCAATGTTGGCATTAATATCACTGAGCTGCGAGAAACTTAAGTAGCCGGACGTCGAGTATTGATAGCCGGCCAGCGTAAAGTTGGTACCCGTTTTTTCAATATTTTTTGCGTACTGGATACGGTATTGTTGTCCTTTACGATCCTGCCCTGTGGCTAATCGGCTTTTGGTGTGAGTGACATCGGCAGAGACGGAGCCGAAATGTCCCAGGCTGCTGCCAATGCCGGCAGAAATTCCCTGGTGCTTTTCAGAAATAATGGCGCCACCATAGAGTGTTTTATCATCTTTAATGCCATAAATCGTCGATGCCTGTAGAAACTTATACTTTTGGTTAGCGCTTCGCGCAGAGCGATATTCCCCCATTGTGAATTCATTTCTTTTCATGTTCTCCCTGAGCATGATGGGGACAGAGGAAAAAGGCTGGAAGAAACTCCTTTCTGAGCCATCGGTTTCTTTGATGATCACATGCAGCCCACCGCTGGAGGTGGTGGGGTAGATATCCGTTATTTCAAAATTCCCCGCTGGTACATGTGTTTGATAAATGATATAGCCATTTTGTTTTATAGTGACCTCAGCATTGCTTTGCGCTATACCTCTAACCGTTGGGGCAAACCCTCTCTGGCTGTCGGGCCACATGCTGGGATCGCTTGCTAATTTCAGACCGCGAAATTGAAAACTGTCAAAAACGTCGCCCGATGTTGAACTATCGCCAATGGTCAGCGTGTTTTTGCTGTCCCGAAAGCTGCGCTCGGCATAGGTGTTGATACCTTTCCATTTAGTACTGCTTTGGTTTGAATAGGTAGAGTAGTTTCTGAAGCGCCAGGCATCATAGTTAAAACCACTGTGCAAGTTTAAATATTGATTTCCATTATCTTTTTTATTTTTCGTTTTCCATGACTCGGTACCACTAAAATTGTAATCCATTAAAAATGCGCGAATGCCATCATCCCAAAGTGCGGGGTTAACCCAGTCTCTAGGAAGATTTTCGATATAAGCCTGCGGGATATTTAAATCCAATCGTTGTCGATTAAAATCAAACTTGGCCTGACTGCCGGGAATAATCTTGCTGATAGGCGTTGAGGCAAGGTCGGTGTCATTGTTTATTTCCAGTTTGTCCATGCGAACACCGAGGTTAACCAGAGCGCTGCGATAGATTCGGGGCTGCAAAGTACCATCCACATAATAGAAAGACACTTTTTTATTAGCGAAAAACACATTGTTCAAATAGATATCAACCCAATACTCACCAGGCAATTGACTGCGCGAATTATTAAAGTGGGATAAGTCAGTTATGGTCTGGTAATCTCTGTTCAGTGCTGAGGGTTCAAAGTAGTCTTCAGCTAAAACCGCAGGTGAAGATAGAACACAAAAAAACAGCACCGATGTTTTATTGGTGGCCTTGTTATTCATCGTCATTTTCGCATCCCCTGGCAAATACTATAATGGTGCGCTTATCGCACGGGTCACTCCCCCATAGTCATTGATGGCTTGCCATTTTATTTCTTTACCATGAGTTTCCTGTGGCAATAGCCATTTTTTCGTGCTTTGTGGCGCGATCATATCGACCTCCTTTACCTCTTTTCCATCAATGCTTACTGAGTAAAAGGAGACGTAAAACGGTGACGGATTTTTTGCCTCTAAGGTCTTTCCTTTCAATGAGAAATGAATTTTTTTGTAGGCATCTATGGCTTCATCTCTTGATAGGGTTTTAGGGCGATAAAATAGCTTTATTTTATTTTGTACGGTAATGAGCAACTTGTTTTCTTTTGATTTCTTGGTTGAGGGTATTGATCTTACGCTCAGCCAATATATCGATTCCTTATGTTGTGGCAGATTTCCTCCAGAATAAATGACTCTGATAATATTATCCTGTTCTGGTTCCAGTCTAAATAATGGCGGAGTGACAACAAATGGAGCCTCTTTTTTATCTTCAGGCGAGAAACTTTCTACCCAAGTTTGAATAAGCACCGGGCTATTGTGATCCTGGTTGGTGACGGAAATGTTTGCCTCTTTTTTATCTTCTTCATAAACGATACGTGTACCGGCTAGCGTCACGCTTGCCGATGCGCCGCATGAAAAAAAGAGTATTGCCAGCAAAGAATATTTACTTAGCTTCATTATTATGGCGTCCTTGATGTTTTTTGTCGTCAGGCCAGCTATATTTGCTGACCTGACAGGCTATTTTTATCAGTTATATGAAATGCTAAATTGTGTCGTGGCATTAGCCGGCCCGACTGTGACCTTATCCGATGTCGCCATATATTTGGCGACATAGGTAAAGACGTTGTTGATGTCTTTCTGCACGCTCTGCGCATTAGAAAACGAAGCCATAGGAATTTGCGTGGTGCCATCAGCCTCATAGAGGGCTACGCCAAGACCCGTTGCCACACCGCTTTCTGAATTGAGTGACAACAATGTCGAGTTGCCTTGTGCATATGTCCCGTCGAATTTTACCGACGCTTTTGTCACCGTTTCAGGGCAGCTGGTTAAAGCAATACTGAACTTTGTCGGCAGGGCGGTATCGCCAGCACTTTTAAATGCTTTGGCGCTGATGTTGCCCATCGGAATGGTTTGGTTGGCGCTACCGGCGACTACGGTGCAGGTTTGATCGGTGACATTGCCGGTGAAATTAATGGTGCCGTCCGCCGCGGCAGCCTTGGTAATGGTGGTCATCGCCAAAGGAACACCGACAAGCAGCAATGAGTTCAGCATGTACTTATTCATATAAATATCCTTGTGTTATAACTGTATGTAAATTATACGTTTTCTATTCTTGCGTCATCATGTGTAAATAGATGTTAAATACCCCCCTTTTCTGGTGATTGATACCATTATTTCCATGTTAGATTTCTTTAAAAAACTGATTTTAGTTTTTTAAATGGTGTTTTGTGCTGGCTGTGCCGCGCATTTCGTGTGCTGTTTGTTAATGAAATTCAGTCTACATGAAAAAAAAATTGTCAGTCGTTAAGTGCGGCTATGTCTGTGTTTTTGGTATATAATTCTATATAAATAGTTTTTTATGCTGTAGTGGTGTGAATTTATATCAAATTTTAGCGATGTTAATAGTTTTATCCTCTGATTAATCGCGAAATAGTTAATGTGCTAATTAATGTTGGTTGTTGGTATCTATTGACATTGGTGCTGTTTTCTTGAAGAAACTATTGTCATTATTTCATTACGGCTGGATGAGGTTATCCATGAAAAAAAATAAAAATATCGCAATTGTGGGTGGCGGTGGGGTAACTGCGGCGATGACAGCACTGGCTTGCGCCAGAAAAGGAATTTCCGTCGATTTCTTCCTTGATGACAGAGATTATGACGACTTCAAAACTTCATTTGGAAATCATTGTCTGTGGCGACGCATTCATGAAAATAACCAACGCCTCAGCCGTTTATGTACTCAGTCGCAATGGATGTGGGAAAAGTTCATTCTTTCCTCCAGCGGTGAGTTCGGCAGAAAAGAAAAGATGGTTCGCATCGTCGAAAGATCTGAAATACCTCACCTCGCGAGACTCTATGAACAGCATGATCTACCCTATGAAGTGAAAAACGGCGGAGATGATGAATCCATCAATTTTCCCTCTTTCCTTAACTGTAAAAACAAATCTGTTTTTGTGAGTTATGATTCCATTTTGCTAAATACGGCAGAAATTTTTTCCTACTTTCAGGATGAGCTGGCTTTCTTTACCTGTGTCAATGTCTTTAGAAACAAAAATATTGGGGACTTAAACAGTATCGAGAGTGGCGTGATTTTTTTTGATGAAAATAAACGCATGTACGACACGGTAATAAAGTTTGCAAATGGCTATAATATCAATGAGATAGATTCACCTTCCGAGGTGTGTCCTGCCGTTAACCGGGTATTTAGAGATTATTATCTTTCCCACTCTGTGGGAAATCTGCTTTCGCCTATGATGATTACAGAAAGGGAGTTCAATCTGTGGATTGTCCCTTCTGTTGATGGCAAGATCGTCAGAGTAGGAGGAGATATTCATGTCCCTCAGTCTGCGGAGTTTTTGACGCGAAGCTTGGATATCGGTGCCTACATCGATCGCCGAAAGTTAGATATCATTTCGGATTCGTTGTTTACCATTATCTCTTCCTTTTCCTATGTGGAAGGGACTTTGGCGGTGGTTCCATGTTGGACTGCAAGTGAAGATAACAAGAAGATCGTGGTCGTGGAAAGTGTTGATTCTTACTATAATGCGTCGCCAATTATTTCTGAGGAAATCACAGCGTTTTTAACGGATTCGAGCAGCTAACTTTTTTTTAAAGTCGGTTCAGAGTAAGGATGCATCTTATCATTAGCCGCTAGTGAACATTCTCCATCACAATAACGTGCGTTCAATGTTACCGATATAGTGGAAAGTACGCCCTAAAAACTAAGGTATTCGTTTTTAGCGTGTTTTCTTTTTATACAAACTGCAAGTAAGACTTTATGACTTGCCATGCCAACAGGCGCTGAGATTTATTTCTTCCCAGCGCACAGGTGAGAGGCGCGGCAAATAACAAAAAAGGCGCCCGCAGGCGCCTTGTTATCGCAGTGAGTTCGAGGCTTAGCCCAGCACCAGGCCTGCGATCGAAGCGGACAGGATGCTGACCAGCGTAGAGCCGTACACCAGCTTCAGGCCAAAGCGCGACACCACGTTGCCCTGATGTTCGTTCAGGCCCTTGATCGCACCGGCCACGATACCGATGGAAGAGAAGTTGGCGAAGGACACCAGGAACACCGACAGGATCCCCAGGCTGCGTGGCGACAGTTCGGCAGACACTTTCTGCAGCTCCATCATTGCCACGAACTCGTTGGAAACCAGCTTGGTGGCCATGATGCTGCCAACCTGCAGGGCTTCGTGCTTAGGAATGCCCATGATCCAGGCGAACGGATAGAAGAAGTAGCCGAGGATTTCCTGGAAGCTCAGGCCGAAGATGGCGCTGAACACACCGTTGAGCGCGGCGATCAGGGCGATGAAGCCGATCAGCATCGCGGCAACGATAATCGCTACTTTGAAGCCGGCCAGGATATATTCACCCAGCATTTCGAAGAAGCTCTGGCCTTCGTGCAGGTTGCCGAGGTGCAGCTCTTCTTCTTTATTGGTGTCGTACGGGTTGACCAGCGACAGCACGATAAAGGTGCTGAACATGTTCAATACCAGCGCCGCCACCACGAACTTGGCGTCCAGCATGGTCATGTAGGCGCCGACGATGGACATGGACACCGTAGACATCGCGGTCGCCGCCATGGTGTACATGCGCTTTTCCGACATCTTGCCCAGGATATCCTTGTAGGCGATGAAGTTTTCGGATTGGCCGAGGATCAGCGAACTGACGGCGTTGAATGACTCCAGCTTGCCCATGCCGTTCACTTTCGACAGCACGGTACCGATAATGCGGATGATGAACGGCAGCACCTTGATGTACTGCAGAATACCGATCAGCGCCGAAATGAAGACGATCGGGCACAGCACCTTCAGGAAGAAGAATGCCAGGCCTTTGTCGCCCATGCCGCCGAATACGAAATCAGTCCCTTGTCCCGCAAACCCGAGCAGTTTGTCAAACAGCGCGGCGAATCCTTTTACGAAGCCCAAACCCGCTTCCGAATGCAGGAAAAAGTAGGCCAGCAGTACTTCGATAACCAGTAATTGAATAACATAGCGAATGCGGATGCTTTTGCGATCGCGGCACACCAACAGGGCCAGGATCGCCACCACCACTATCGCCAACGCAAAGTGCGCAATATGGGACATGTTTGCTCCAAATTTGAGGCAGGCTGAATTTCGGCTGTCATTTTATGTAACGCTACGTTTAAAAACGAGACTTCTATTGCAAATATGGAAAATCATAGCGGGAGTTCTCCTAAAGTGTTGCGCAAAAGCATAAAAAATCAAGACGTTAAATCGGCAATAGGAAATTCGTATTCTTGTGCTAACCTGTCTTTCAGGGGTATTGCAGCCAAAATCCCATCAGAAAAGCACGGAAATCGGCAAGCTCCGCGCTGAACCCTTCGATAAAACCGTTAATGTTGGCTATTACAGAGATAAGTTTTACCGCTCTAAATGCGCTTGATAATTATTATCATTTATATAGAGTGGAGATAAACGTAATTTCAGTAAGGGTTCAACATATGCTGAACAGTCGCGTGGTTGAAACCACCTCCGGTCGCTCCGCCAGAAAAATCAAACTCTCGCTGATGGGGCCTGCCTTCATCGCCGCTATCGGCTATATCGATCCCGGTAACTTCGCCACCAACATCCAGGCCGGCGCCTCGTTCGGCTACAGCCTGCTGTGGGTGGTGGTTTGGGCCAACGTGATGGCGATGCTGATCCAGCTGTTGTCCGCCAAGCTGGGCATCGCCACCGGGAAAAATCTGGCCGAGCACATTCGCGATCGCTTTCCGCGGCCGGCGGTGTGGGCCTATTGGGTGCAGGCGGAGATCATCGCCATGGCGACCGATCTGGCCGAGTTTATCGGCGCGGCGATCGGCTTCAAGCTGCTGCTCGGCGTTTCCCTGCTGCAGGGCGCGGTGCTGACCGGCATCGCCACCTTTTTAATTCTGATGCTGCAAAAGCGCGGGCAAAAGCCGCTGGAACGGGTGATTGGCGGCCTGCTGCTGTTCGTCGCCGCCGCTTACATCGTCGAGCTGGCGTTCTCCCAGCCGCAGCTTGCGCCACTGCTGAAGGGCATGGCGCTGCCCGATCTGCCCAACGGCGATGCGGTATTTCTGGCCGCCGGGGTATTGGGTGCCACCATCATGCCGCACGTAATCTACCTGCATTCGTCGCTCACCCAAATCGGCGGCGAGCACGACAAGGCGGAGCGCTATGCCGCCACCAAAGTCGACGTCGCCGTGGCCATGACCATTGCCGGTTTTGTCAACCTGGCGATGATGGCCACCGCCGCCGCCGCGTTTCATTTCAGCGGCCACAGCGGCATCGCCGATCTCGACGTGGCCTACCTGACGCTGCAACCGCTGCTCGGGCAAGCCGCCGCCACCGTGTTTGGCCTGAGCCTGGTGGCCGCCGGCCTCTCCTCTACCGTGGTGGGCACGCTGGCGGGGCAGGTGGTGATGCAGGGGTTTGTGCATTTTCATATTCCGCTGTGGCTGCGGCGTGCGGTGACCATGCTGCCGTCGTTTATCGTCATCATGCTGGGGATGGACGCCACGCGCATTCTGGTGCTGAGCCAGGTGCTGCTCAGCTTCGGCATTGCGCTGGCGCTGGTGCCGCTGCTGGCTTTCACCGGCAATCGGGCGCTGATGGGGGAGATGGTCAACGGCCCTGTGGTGCAAAACCTGGGCAAGCTGATCGTGCTGGTGGTGGTGGGATTGAACGGCTACCTGCTGATCGGCAGCGTACTGTAGGCGAAAATAGCGTGGGCCGGCATTGCGCCGGCCCGTCGTCGTTAATCGCGGTCGTCATCGCCGTGGCGGCGCCAGCGATCGCGGTCATGATCGTGGTGGTGCTTTTTCTCTTTCTTCCAGTGGTGCTTATCGTAATGCCTGTCGTATTTACGATAGCGTCCTTCATGATAGTAATAGTGTTTGCGCCAGTAGTCGCGGTCGCGCCAGCGATAGCCGTCCCAGTAGTAACCGCGGCGGCTGCGGTCGCCGAGATAGCGCCCCTGATGGCCTTGCCACCAGTCGCGATCGCGCCAGTCGTAACCGTCCCAGTAACGGCCGCGATTGTCCCGATCGCCGATGCGCAGTGAAACGCCCGGCATCAGATCGATGCTGATCCCTTCGGCGTGCGCCTGCTGTGCGGCGGGCAGTACCGTCGCCGCCAAGATGGCGGCCAAGAGCAGAGGTTTAAACATGACTTCTCCTTTCCGCTTGCGCGGCCTGGCCGTTTGTCACTTTATGAAGCGCGTTCATCAGTTTAAAAAAGCGGCCTTATCGTTATTTTTGCTGCAATATCGGCATCATAGCGCCGGCGCATGGGGTTGAATCTGAGAGCCACTCTGAAAACGGCGACGAAGGCCAAGATTTGAGATTTTTCTGGGGTATCGCCGCTCGATTGAGCGGCGGAATTTGTAAGCGATTACAATAAGATTTTCTCGATCTGCGCGAGTTCTTCTTCACTGAAGTGGCGATTGGCCAGCATGCCCACCGCGTCTTCTATCTGCGCATTCTTGCTGGCGCCGATCAGCACCGAGGTAACGCGATCGCCGCGCAGCACCCAGGCCAGCGCCATTTGCGACAGCTTCTGCCCGCGTTGCCGCGCCAGCGCATCGAGGCGGCGCACCTTGTCCAGCCGCTCGGCGGTCAACTGCTCCGGCTGCAGGAAGCGGCTGCCGCTGGCGGCGCGGGAATCTTGCGGAACGCCGTGCAGGTAGCGGTCGGTCAGCAGGCCGCCCGCCAGCGGCGAGAAGGCGATCGAGCCGACGCCATGCTCCGCCAGCGTATCCAGCAGCGCCGTCTCCGGCCCGCGTTCCAACATCGAATACTTCGGTTGGTGGATCACGCACGGCGTGCCGAGCCCTTGCAGAATGTCGAATGCCTGCCGCGCGCGCTCGGCCGGGTAGTTGGACAGGCCGACATACAGCGCTTTGCCCTGGCGCACCAACAAATCCAGCGCCGCCATGGTTTCTTCCAGCGGCGTCTCCGGATCCGGCCGATGATGATAAAAGATATCCACATACTCCAGCCCCATGCGCTTCAGGCTCTGATCGAGGCTGGCGACCAGGTACTTTTTCGAGCCCCAATCACCGTAGGGGCCGGGCCACATGGTGTAACCGGCTTTGGATGAGACGATCAGCTCATCGCGCCAGGCCCGCAGATCGGCGTTGAGTATGCGGCCAAAGTTCTCCTCGGCGGCGCCGGGCGGCGGGCCGTAGTTATTGGCCAGATCGAAATGAGTAATGCCGCGATCGAAGGCGCAGCGGATCAGGCCGCGGGCGTTGTCGTACAGCGTGGTGTCGCCGAAATTGTGCCACAGTCCGAGCGAGACGGCGGGCAGCTTCAGCCCGCTGCGGCCGCAGCGCCGGTATTCCATGTCTTGATAACGTGAGGGGGAGGCGGGGTAGGACATAGTTATCCTTGTCGGCGAGAGGTGAAGTGCTTTGAGTGTATACGCTTTCACACCGCGCTGCCGGGGGAGCGATCACAGCGCCGGCATGTAACGCCAGGTTGCCGATCGATGCAGGAATCCTTGTTCGAAATTTGAACAGCATCTTCGATACTTAAAGGTAATCGCTCCAGCTGCAGACAGGTGATGATCATGACTCAGACCTATACGGTGGCCGATTATCTGCTCGATCGTCTGGCCCAAATCGGCATCCGTCATTTCTTCGGCGTGCCGGGGGATTACAACCTGCAATTCCTCGATCACGTCCTCGCCCATCCGCAAATCACCTGGGTAGGCTGCGCCAACGAACTGAACGCCGCCTACGCCGCCGACGGCTATGCGCGCTGCAAACCGGCGGCCGCGCTGCTCACCACCTTTGGCGTCGGCGAGCTGAGCGCGTTGAACGGGGTGGCCGGCAGCTACGCCGAATACCTGCCGGTGATCCACGTGGTCGGCACGCCGGCGCAGCGCGCTCAGCGCGCCGGTGATTTGCTGCACCATTCGCTGGGGGATGGCGACTTCACCCACTTCGCCCGCATAGCCAAAGAGGTGACCGTCGCGCAGGCCGACCTGACCGCCGACAACGCAGCAGAGGAGATCGACCGCCTGATCGGCGTCGCCTTGCTGGAACATCGCCCTGTTTACCTGATGTTGCCCAGCGACGTCGCACAGGCGCCGCTGCCGAGTAAACCGGCGCCGCTGATGCTGCGCCAGGCCAAACTGTCGAGCAGCGCATTGCAGGCGTTTATCGCCGCGGCGCGCGAAAAGCTGCTGTCGGCGCGGCGGGTATCGCTGCTGGCGGACTTCCTGGCCGATCGCTTCGGTGCCGAAGCGGCGCTGGACGAGTGGCTGCAGGAGGTCGACATTCCGCACGCTACGCTGCTGCTCGGCAAAGGCGTGCTGGATGAGAACCGCGCCGGTTTTGTCGGTACCTACTGCGGCGGTGCCAGCGATCCGGCGGTGAAACAGCTTATCGAAAACGCCGATGTGGTGATCAACGTCGGCGTGCGTTTGACCGACACCATTACCGCCGGTTTCACGCATCATCTGCCGGTGGAAAAATGCATCGACATTCAGCCGTTCGAAGCCTGGGTCGGGCGGCAGCGCTTTAGCCGCATTCCGATGCGCGACGCGGTGCGGGCGCTGCATCGCCTGAGCCTGTCGCTGGCGTCGCGTTGGCCGTTGCCGCCGATCGTCCGCCCGGCGCTGCCGGAAGGCGATGGAGAAGGGCTGGATCAGCACGCCTTCTGGCGGCAGATGCAGGATTTCCTGCGGCCCGGGGATATCGTGCTGGCCGATCAGGGCACCGCCTGTTTTGGTGCGGCGGCGCTGACGTTGCCGCGCGGCTGCCGGTTGATCGTGCAGTCGCTCTGGGGATCGATCGGCTATACCCTGCCGGCGACGTTTGGCGTGCAGACCGCCGAACCGCAGCGCCGGGCAGTGCTGCTGATTGGCGACGGCGCCGCGCAGCTGACCGTGCAGGAGCTGGGTTCGATGTTGCGCGACGGACTTAAACCGGTGATCTTCGTGCTGAATAATCAGGGATATACCGTCGAGCGCGCCATCCACGGGCCGGAGCAACGTTATAACGACATCGCGTGCTGGAACTGGACGCAGTTGCCGCCTGCGCTGGCCGGCGAGCGGCCGGTGAAGGCGCTGCGGGTCAGCGATTCGGACGGCTTGCGCCAGGCGCTGCGCGAGGTAGCCGACGGCGATCGGCTGGCCTTCATTGAAGTGATGCTGCCGAAGATGGACATTCCCGAGCTACTCGACACCGTTTCGCGCGCCATCCAGGCGCGCAACGCCGCCGCTTAAGGCAGGGAATCGCCCAGCAGGCGCTTCAGCACCCAGAACCCCGCCGGGCCCGGCGGGGTCAGTTTTGACCATACCGCATCCACCGAGATCATTTTCGGCCAGCCGCGCGGCCGCAGCTCGGTCAGCATATTGTGGCCGTATTGTTGCACCAGCCAGTGCGGCAATACCGCCCAGCCGAACCCCTGCTCCGCCATCTCCAGCAGCAGCAGATAGCTGGGCGCCGACCAAACCAGGCCGCCTTGTCTGGCCGCTTCGGCGCCGGTGTAGGTGTTCAGGATCAGCTGTCGGGTGCTGGACAACTGCTCCGACGTCGGCGCGGCGGCCTGCGCCAGCGGATGCTGGTGGGCGACGAACAGCCCCATGTCGGTTTGTTCCGGCAAACGAGAGAAGGCGATATCCGGCGGGTAGCTTTTTTGCACTTCCACCATGCCCAAATGCGCGCGGCCGCTTTGCAGCAGATCGATAACGTCGCCATCTTCGGCGATCATCCACTCCAGCTCAATCTCCGGGTAACGCAGTTCGAATTGTTGCATCAATTGATCGTGATGCTTGGGTTGATAGGTATCGGAGAACACCATGCTCAGGCGCGGTTCGACCTCGCCCGCCAGTTGAATGCTCAGGGCGTCGAGCCGCTCGCTGGCGGCGAGGATCGCCTGCACATGCCCCAGCACTTTGCGGCCGGCGGCGGTGAGCACCGGCTGGCGCGCGCTGCGATCGAACAGCGTCAATGCCAGGTCGGCCTCCAGATTGGCGATGGCGGTGCTGATGGTGGATTGGCTTTTGCGCAGCTTGCGCGCGGCGGCGGAAAACGAGCCGAGGGCGGCGGCTTCGACAAACGCGTGCAGCGCTTCCGGGGAATAGTGCATAAACTATCTACTTTATCGATGGAACCTATTTTTAATCTACCCAAAAAAGCGATGATAATCACCTGGCTTTCGCAACAACTGTCGGAAAAAAGGTGATGTATGCAACTGCAAAACAAGTCTCTCATTGAACGTATCGTCCACGCCGTCGGTTTCGAGGTGATTGCCGTGATGATCGTTTCTCCGCTGGGGGCATGGCTGCTTAATCGTTCGATGGTGCAAATCGGCGCATTGGCGGTGGCCTTGGCGACCATCGCCATGGTCTGGAATATGGTTTACAACACGGTGTTCGACCGTCTGTGGCCGGTCAGCCGGGTCGTCCGCAACCTGAAGGTGCGTGTGCTGCACGCCGTCGGCTTTGAAGCCGGTTTTATCCTGATCGGCGTGCCGATCGCCGCCTGGCTGCTGAATATTTCCGTATTGCAGGCCTTTATGCTGGAGATCGGTTTCTTCCTGTTCTTCCTGCCGTACACCATGGCCTATAACTGGCTGTACGACACGCTGCGCCAGCGCTGGTTCGAAGCGCGCCAGCCGATCAATTCCGGCGCTGAATAAGGCGTCGTCAGCCCGGCGATTCTCAGGTAAGGTCAGAGGATTGTCGCAACAGGCTGAGGAAAGAAAAATGAAAGTGTTGGGCTTGCTGGGTGGCATGAGCTGGGAATCCACCATTCCGTATTACCGCACCATCAACGAGCAGGTAAAGGCGCGCCTCGGCGGGCTGCATTCGGCCAAAATCGTGCTCTACAGCGTCGATTTTCAGGAGATCGAGCGATTGCAGCATCAGGGCGATTGGGACGGCGCCGGCCGATTGCTGGCCGCCGCCGCGGTGGCGTTGCGCGCCGCCGGCGCCGAAGCCATCGTGATCTGCACCAACACCATGCACAAGGTGGCGGAGGCGGTCGAGCAGGCCAGCGGCCTGCCGCTGATCCACATCGCCGACGCCACGGCGCTGCAGGTGCGGGAAAAAAACATTCGCCGCGTCGGGCTGCTGGGCACGCGCTTTACCATGGAGCAGACCTTCTACCGTGGCCGCCTGCAGGAATTGCACGGCATTGAGGTGGTGACGCCGGTCAGCGCCGATCGCGACATCGTACACCGCATCATCTATGACGAACTGTGCCTCGGTAAAATTCGCGACGCCTCGCGCGACGAGTATCGCCGGATCATCAGCGATCTGGAGCAGCAGGGCGCGCAGGGGATTATTTTCGGCTGCACCGAGATAGGGTTGTTGGTGAGCGAGCAGGATGCCTCGGTGCCGGTGTTCGACACCACCGCGATCCACGCCCGCGCTGCCGCGGCGTTCGCGCTGGCCTAATCGTCGTGCGGCGGTTGCCGGCGGTTCACCAGCATCAGCGGTTTGCCCGCCAGCGCCAGCCAGGCGGGCAGCATCACGATGCACAAGACCGGCAGCAGGTGCAGATCCGGCACCACCGCCACCGCCATGAACAGGCTGAGCCAGCCGTCGCGCGTCACCACCAGCACCAGCCCCATGATGGCGCAGGAGACGGTGATCGCCGCCGGCACTGCGGGAACGTGCTGGTGCAGCATCAGTCCCAGCGCCACGCCGACGAACACCGCCGGGAAGATGCGCCCGCCGCGAAAGCCGCTGGCGGCGGCGATCACCAGCGCCGCCAGCTTGGTCAGGGTAATGGCCAACAGCGCCGGCACCGAATAGCCGTCGTCTTGCGCGAGGCGCTTCATTTCATCCAGCCCTTTGAACAGGGTAATCTCTCCGCCCACCAGCGCCAGCAGGCCCAGCACAAAACCCCCCAGCCCTAACATCAACACCGGATTCTTCATCGAATGGAACAGGCGGTGAACGTGCGGGAAGCACCACAGCGCCACCATGCCGAGCGCGATGGCGATCAGCGCCACGATGGCGCCGCTGAAGATGTCCGGCAGCCGCGTCACGTCGTAGGCGTCGAGCTGCAGGGCGAAATTGGGCACGAAGAACATCTGGGTGGTGACCGCGCCGGCGGCGGCGGCCACCAGCGGGGCGAACAGGCGATCCCACAGCGGCGTTTCGTTATTGCCCGCCAGGGTTTGCGAGAAGATCAGCGCGGCGGCGACCGGCGTGCCGAACATCGCGCCGATGGTGCCTGCGGCCGCCAGGATGATCCAGTCCATGCGCGGCACCTTCGGCAGCAGGCGTGCACCGGCGGCCGCTACCAGCGCGATATTGATGGCGGTGATCGGGTTCTCCGGCCCCAGGCTGACGCCGCCGGCCAGGCCGACGATCAGCGCCAACCCCAGCCCCGGCAGGGCGGAGAGCGGCAGCGGCATGCCGATCAGCGATTCCGTCGCCGGATCCGGCCCTGCGTGGCCCGGCATATAGCGCACGATAAGGCCCACCGCCACGCCGGTCAGCGTCAGCATCGCGACCGGCCACCAGGGCGACTGGGCATCCAGGCTCAGCGCATCGGGCAGCGTCACCCACAGTAATTGCTGCAGCGCGGCGGCGATTTTCATCACCAGCAGCAGCACCAGACTGGAAGCGGAACCGATAATCAGCGCAGGCAAAGCAAAGGCCAACATGGCATTGGCGCGCGGATGCAGCATGGGTAATCCCTTGTCGATGCCTCCCTACAGGGCAGGGAGAGCGGGTGGTTGGGCTGTGGTCACAGCTTGCCAGACTATCGGCGCGCAGGCACGCATTGATATTGCCCGGCGGCGATGACGGTTAACAGTCGCCGGGGGGCGTTTTTTGCCGCAATTTGTTTCAAGGCGCGGCGTCGCGGGCAAGCTGAAACGTTTTTTGTGATCCGGATCGCTATTGGGGTGCAGATCCGGGGCGGGTGATTGTTGTTTTCGCAGCAGGATTTTACAGTGTGGGCAGCTTTTTATTTTTCATTTTGTGGAGACGAAATCAATGACCTATGCCCTCGTGGGTGATGTTGGCGGCACCAATGCCCGCCTGGCGTTGTGCACTGTTGCGACGGGTGAAATTACCCAGGCGAAAACCTATTCCGGCCTGGAGTTCGACAGCCTGGAGGCGGTGATCCGCCAATACCTGAAAGTGTGCGATATCGAGGTGCAGGACGCCTGTATCGCGATCGCCTGCCCGGTGACCGAAGACTGGGTGGCGATGACCAACCACAGCTGGGCGTTCTCGATCAAAGAAATGAGGGCCAGCCTGGGGCTGAGCCACCTGGAAGTGATCAACGATTTCACCGCCGTCTCGATGGCGATCCCGATGCTTTCGCCGGACGACGTGCTGCAGTTTGGCGGCGGCGATGCGCAGCCGGGCAAACCGATCGCGGTGTACGGCGCCGGCACCGGGCTGGGCGTCGCCCATCTGGTGCACATCGATCGCCGCTGGGTCAGCCTGCCGGGCGAGGGCGGCCATGTCGATTTCGCGCCGAACAGCGAAGAAGAGGACATCATTCTGGAGGTGCTGCGCGGTGAAGTGGGGCACGTTTCCGCCGAGCGCGTGCTGTCCGGGCCGGGTCTGGTCAATCTGTATCGCGCCATCGTCAAGGCGGACAACCGCCTGCCGGAAAAATGGGAGCCGAAGGACATCACCGAGCGGGCGCTGGCCGACAGCTGCATCGATTGCCGCCGCGCGCTGTCGCTGTTTTGCGTGATCATGGGGCGCTTCGGCGGCAACCTGGCGCTGAATCTGGGCACCTTTGGCGGCGTGTACATCGCCGGCGGCATCGTGCCGCGCTTTATGGAATTCTTCAAGGCCTCGGGCTTCCGCGCCGCCTTCGAAGACAAAGGGCGCTTCCGCGACTATGTGCGCGACATTCCGGTGTTCATGATAACGCACGGCCAGCCGGGCCTGCTGGGTGCCGGCGCGCATCTGCGCCAGACGCTGGGCATGCAGCTGTAAGCCCAGAGATGAAGTAATAAAAAAAGGGGGCGCAACCCGCAGGTTGCGCCCCTTGTCGTTTTCGCGGGGGATCAGGCTTTGGCCAATTCCGCCGTCTGGGCGGTTTCTGCCGTTTCCGCTTCCACCGCTTTCGGCGCTTTGATGAACAGCGTAATCAGCAGGGAGGCGGCGGACAGGACGCCAATCACCATGAAGGTGGCGTGGAAGCCGCCGAAGTATTTGGCGACGAACGAACCGGCCAGCGCGCCCAGGCCGAAGCCCTGGTAGATGATGCCGTAGTTTTTGCTGTGGTTTTTCAGGCCGAAGAAGTCGCCGACAATCGCCGGGAACACGGTGATGTTGCCGCCGAAGCAGAAGGCCACCGCGCCGACGCAGATAAAGAACAGCGTGTGGTTCAGGGTCATGAAGCTCAGCGCGACAATCGCCAGCACGGTAACCAACATGGTGAAGCTGATGACGCGCATGCGGCCCACTTTATCGGACAGCGTACCCAGGATGATGCGGCCGGCGGTGTTGAAGATGGCGACGGCGGACACGGTGTTGGCGGCGGTGGCCAAATCCATCCCGGCCAGTTGAACGCCCATGTCTTTCACGATGCCGATGAGGTACAGACCGCTCATGCAGGCCGCGAAGAAGATGGTGAACAGCAGATAGGCTTCTTTGGTGGCCAGCATCTGGCGCACGCTGAAGTCGTTGCCCAGACCGTTGGCGCCTTGCTGCGCGGCGTTGGTCGCCAGCACCGGCTCTTTCAGCAGCAGGGAACCGACGACGATCAGGCCCATCACGATGGCGCCCCAGTAGAAGAAGGCGCCGGAAACGCCGACGTCGGCGATCAGGGCGGCGTTGACGTATTTGAACAGCAGGCTGCCGCTGCCGAAGGCGCCGACGGAGATGCCGGAAATCAGGCCTTTGTTGGCCGGGAACCATTTAATCAGGTTGGACAGGGTGGAGATGTAGGCGATACCGACCGCAAAGCCCACCACCACGCCGGCCAGCAGGTAGATCATGTCGAGCGAGCTGACGTGGGCGCTGGCGATCAGGCCCAGGCCGACCAGAATGCCGGAACACAGCGTCAGGTTGCGGATGCCGAAGCGCTCTTGCAGCTTGCCGGCGAACAGCGTGGCGAAGGCCAGGAAGAAGCTGGTGATGGAGAAGGTGGTGGCGACATCCGCCAGCCCCCAGTGGAACTTGTCGACCAGCGGCTGGTTGAACAGGCTCCAGGTGTAGATGGTGCCCAGGCCCATCTGACAGATGATGGTGCCGAGAACGATTAAGCTGCGATTTGCCGGTTTGGTGTTCATGGCCGGTCTCCTTCCTGTGTGTGCGTTGCCGGGCGTGAGCCGCTGGCTGAAATTTGCGGGGTGAATCAGCGTTCCCGCGGTATGGGCTTATTATATGGCCGGCCCCCCCGGCGGGCGGCGGATCGGGAATGAGTTGCACGGCGGAAGGAATGAAATGCATGTTATGCGGCGTGAGTTGCCGTTTTAGCGCCGAAAAGCGCGTGAAATGCCGTGGGTGGCACGTGATCTACATCAAAGATATCAACGATTTATTGTTAACTGCCGGTGAACGATTGTGGTGAGATTGTGAAGGATGCGTCTGAAAGGCGTAAATCGGCATTGCGCCTATAGAGCGGCGGCAAGCGCGGGACTATGTTATCTGCGATCGGACGAGGTCCGCTCTGCAGGAGTCCATGAAATGAAAAAAACGCTGTTGTTACTGGCCGCGCTGTTGGCGCTGCCGATGGCGAGCCAGGCCGACGTGTCCATCGGCGTGAACGTGCCGGGCCTGTCGTTGCATATCGGCGATCGCGATAATCGCGGCCACTACTGGGACGGCTATCGCTGGCGCGACCCGCGCTGGTGGGCCGATCACCACCGGTATGAACGCCCGCGCGGGTACTATTATGGCCCGCCGCCACGGGTGATTTACTACGGGCCGCCGCGGCGCGACTGGCGAGACCGGCCGCATTACCGCATGCCGCCACCGCCGCCGCCCGGCTATTACTACCGTCCGGGCCCGCGCTGGTAAGCGCTTACAGGCGCATCAGCTGGCGAAACTCTTTCACCTTGCTGCGGCTGACCGGCACTTCAAACTCAAGATCGCTCAGCCGCAGAATGTAGGTATTGTTGAACCAGGGCACGATCTCGCGGATCTTCGCCAGGTTAACGCAGTAAGAGCGATGGCAGCGGAAGAAATGCGCTTCCGGCAGCCGGCCGTAAAACTCGGTGATGTTCATCGGCATCACGAACTCTTCCCGGCGGGTATAGACCCGCGTCACCTTTTCATCGGCGGCGGCGTAGTAGATGTCGTTGATGTCGGTAACGATGATCCGCTCGTCTTTGATCAGGTTGATGCTGTGGCTGCCGCGGCTCGGCGCGCTGGCCGGTTCCGCCGCGCCGGCGGGGCGCTGATGCAGCGCCTCCAGCTTTTGCAGCATGGTGACGATGCGCGCCTCGTGATAGGGCTTGAGGATATAGTCGAACGCCTCGATCTCGAACGCTTCCACCGCGTGCTCTTTATAGGCGGTGATGAACACGATCGACGGGCGATGCGCGAACTTGCTGATGTTTTGCGCCAGCAGCACGCCGTCCAGCGACGGGATATTGATGTCGAGGAAAATGGCGTCGACCTGGTGGGTTTGCAGGTATTTCAGGACGTCGAGGCCGTCCTCGAAGCTGGCGACGATATCGATATTGCTGTGTTTCTTGATCAGGTAGCTGAGTTCTTCCTGCGCGAGGAATTCGTCTTCCACGATGATGGCTTTCATGAGGCCTCCCCGACCGGCGGCGCGCTCGGTTCCTGATGCAGCTTGCCGCCGTTTTTGCTGATGTAGAACGCGATTTCGGTGCCCGGCTCCAGGCGGCGGATATGCAGCCCTTCACCATACAGCAGCGACACGCGGTGGTGCACGTTGAGCAGGCCGATATTGTGGCCCGGCATCTCGTTGCGCGCCACCCGGTCGATGGTTTCCTGATTGATGCCGTGGCCGGTATCCTTCACCGAAATCTTCACCCGATCGCCCTGATCTTTCACCGCGATCACCACCACCCCTTTACCCTTGCAGGGCTGGATGCCGTGCACGATGGCGTTTTCCACCAGCGGCTGGATTAGCAGGCTCGGAATGCGCACCGAGACGTCGTCGTCGATGTCGTAAATCACCGTCAGCTTGGCGCCGAAGCGCGCCTGTTCGATGGCGATATAGTCCTGAATCTGATGCAGCTCCTTGCGGATATCGATCAGTTCGTCGTTCAGCTCCAGGTTGTAGCGCAGGTAGCGCGACAGATTGATGATCAGCTGGCGCGCGGTGTCCGGATTCAGGCGAATAGAGGAAGAGATGGCGTTCAGCGCGTTGAACAGGAAGTGCGGGTTGATCTTGCTCTGCAGCGCGCGCATTTCGGCTTTGTCCGCCATCTGGCGCAGATGCTCGATGCGGGAAACCTCGATCTGCGTGGAGATGATCTGCGACAGCCCGACCGCCATTACCTTCAGCGTGTTGGTGATCTGGTGGGCGTGGCAGTAGTAAATTTTCAGCGCGCCGGTCACTTCGCCTTTTTCCCACAGCGGCACCACCAGCTGCGAATGGATCTGCGGCGCGGCCGGGTTTTCCAGGTTGTTCTTGATGATGATTTTGCCGTGGCGAATGCTTTCGCGGGTGACGCGGCTCAGCCCTTCGCGGCCGATCGGGTAGGCTTCGCGCCCTACGCCGACGTAGGCCAGCACCTGATGGGTATCGGTGATCGCCACCGCGTCGGCGCGGATGTCCTCGCGGATGATATCGCAGATGGTGGCCAGCGATTCGCTGTTGATGTTGCGGAAATAGGGCAGCGTCTTGTGGGCGATATCCAGCGCCAGCTTGGCCTGGCGCGCGGCGATCACCTCTTTTTCATCTTCGACGCTCTGCACCAGCAGCACGATCAGGCCGATGCACACCGTGCCGAGGATCATCGGCAGGGCAATCTGCGACACGATGTCCAACCCAAGCTCGATCGGCTTGGCCCACAGCACGATCAGCAGCATGGTGAGGGATTCGCACAGCATGCCGCCGACGATGCCGGCGCGCCAGCGCTGCTCTTTTTTCACCTTGAGGTTGATGTAGCCGGCGCTGATGCCGGCGATGATGCTGGTGATAAGGCAAGGCACCGAGGTGATGCCGCCGATGTCGATCAGATAGCGGTGCACCCCGGCGACGATGCCGGTGACGATCCCCACCCAGGGGCCGAACAGGATGCCGCCGGCCATGATGGCGATGACGCGCACGTTGACCAGCGATCCTTCGACGTTGATGCCGGAGTAGGTGCTGAACAGCGCGAACAGCGAGAAGATCGCCGTGACGATGCCGAGCTCGAGCGGCGTATGGTCTTCTTTTTGCAGCAGTTGGCGGAACAGCCGGGTGCGGGTCAGGAAAAACAGACAGATCAACATCAGCGCGGCGCGATCAAACACCGCCAACAGCATTTCAAAAAAAGGGTGCACGACGGGTTCTCGCTGCGGCCTACGGATGGCGGCAGTATACCACAGCGAAAGGGGCCCGTGGCGCGCGCCACGGGCGGGGGATCAGCCCATGCCGAGCTGCGCTTTACCCAGCGGCGTCAGCAGGTCGGCGGTGGCGCGGCCGTCGAAATCCACCTCGAAGTCGTCGGGGGCGAAGTCCGGCGGCGTTCTGCCGTCGATAAAGCTCGGCAGCTGGCGCTGCAGATAGGCGTCGTTTTTCTCGCAGCCCGGCGCGGCGGCGATGTACATCACGTTGCTGTCGAACTCGCCGTTATGCTCGTTCTCCACCGCGTGGATCACGTCGCAGTGCCAAAATACCGTGTCGCCCGGCTCCAGATCGGGAATAGGGGAAATCCCACTTAATAAAAGGGGATGCCATTTTTCCGAGATCGACAGCGCGCGGCCCGGCGCCGCATCGCACAGATCGTCGTCTGCGACGTCGTCCCGCAGCGCGCGCAGCAGCACATAGGCCATGGCATTGGCGATCGGCACCAGGTTCAGCGTGCCGGCATTGGTGCGCTGCGGCGTCAGCGCCGTCCAACCCTGGAAGGTGCGGAACATCGAACAGACCGCCGGCGAGGCTATCTCGCGCACCTCGGTGCGGCCGTCGGCGGCGAAGGGATCGTACTGCTGCCAGTCGCCGGAGAAAACGTGGCGATACACATAGCGGAAGTTTTCGTCCAGCCAGCGCTCGATGGTGCCGCTGTCGACGTGCGGCGACAGACCCAGCGACGAGGAGTTCGGCGGGCGGCGGCGGGTACGATCGGCATAGGTGGTGACGCGGGTCGGATCGAAATGCTGTTTGCCGTTGCTCTCGGTGGCCCATAGGCTGTTGAGGAACACCTGCACCGCATGCATGCGCGCATCCTGCCGCGCCTCGACCTGCGGTTTCGACCAATAGATGCCGTAAATCTGCGGTTTGCTGGCGGCCAGCTTGCCGAAATAGTTGTCTTCAGCGGCGTTTTTCAACCGCTCGACGAAGTTGTTGCGCTCGAGGTAGTCGCCGATTTCCCGGTTCCAGCCCTCGGCCTTGGCGCGGGGAAATACGCCGCGAATGGCGCAGGCGCCGCGCTGTTTGATCAGCGCTATCTGCTGCTCGCTGACGCGCTGCTGCAGGATATCTTCCGCGTCGATCTGCGGCACCGGATTGTGGCCGGCGGCCAGCTCGCGCCGGATCTGTTCGACCTGGCCGCGGATGTTCTCTTCCAGCGCCAGAAATACGTCGCGGTAGTTCGGCAATGCCTGGCGCAGCTGGCGCTTGACGTTAACGATCGTCTGCGGAATATCGTCGATGACTAAAGAGGCCATGGTGTTCTCCTCGTGCCGCGTGCGTGACTGCGGCGAGCGGTTGTAGGGAATCGGGCAAGACGTTATGGTTTTGTGGTTTTAACGTGAATGATTATCGGCAACCAATCGGGGAAAATAAAGAGATATCTTTCATTCGTAAGTTCCTCTTTTCGTTTTTCGGAGATTTTATGAAGCTGGTCACTGAACGTCTGCACTTACAGTCGATAACCGCCGAGGATTGGCCGCTGTTTTTGCGCCTGTACCAAGATCCCGAGGTGATCCGTTACATCTCCGATCCGCGCAGCGAAGCGGAGATCCGCGCCCGGTTCGAGGAGCGGTTGCCGGCCTGGGACAAACACGGTGAGCAGTGGCTGTGCCTGGTGATGCGTGAGAAGCACAGCGGGGAGGCGGTGGGCGTTACCGGCTTTCGCCCGCAGTGGGTGCCGTATCGGCAGGCGGAAGTGGGATACGGGAGTTTGCCTGCCGGCCAGGGCAAGGGCTATGGCAAGGAGTCGCTGCGGGCGGTGCTGGATTTTGCGGTGAACGCCTGCGGTTTTCACAAGCTGACCGCCACCGTAACCGCGGGCAACCTCGCTTCGCGCGGCCTGCTGGAGTCGTGCGGTTTTCAGCTTGAAGGCACGCTGCGCGACAACTACCGTCTGGCGGGGCAGTGGTGCGACGACTGGCTGTTTGGGCTGCTGGCGGCGGAGTTTCAGGGCGGCAAATAAAAATATCGCGCCGGGTATCGACAAGCTCGTCGGCGCTGCGCTATGTTCGATATTCGGTCAGTTCGCTGGCCAGCGTCGCTCGGACGGTCCGGGCGCTAACGTCTATCGAGGAATCCCCTATGGCTGATAACAGTCCACAGCGCCGTTTTACGCGCATTGAACGTCTTCCCCCTTACGTATTCAACATCACCGCCGAACTGAAGATGGCCGCGCGCCGTCGCGGCGAGGATATTATCGACTTCAGCATGGGTAACCCCGACGGCCCGACGCCGCCGCACATCGTGGAAAAACTGTGCGCCGTCGCCCAGCGCGACGACACCCACGGTTATTCCACCTCGCGCGGCATTCCGCGCCTGCGTCGCGCCATTTCGCGCTGGTATGCCGACCGTTATCAGGTGGATATCGATCCGGAAAGCGAAGCCATCGTCACCATCGGTTCGAAAGAGGGGCTGGCGCACCTGATGCTGGCGACCCTCGATCACGGCGATACCGTGCTGGTGCCGAACCCCAGCTACCCGATCCACATTTACGGCGCGGTGATCGCCGGCGCCCAGGTGCGTTCGGTGCCGCTGGTGGACGGCGTGGATTTCTTCGGTGAGCTGGAGCGCGCCATTCGGGAAACCATTCCGCGCCCGAAAATGATGATACTCGGCTTCCCGTCCAACCCGACCGCGCAGTGCGTGGAGCTGGATTTCTTCGAGCGGGTGGTGGCGCTGGCCAAGCAGTACAACGTGCTGGTGATCCACGATCTGGCCTATGCCGATATCGTCTATGACGGCTGGCAAGCGCCGTCGATCATGCAGGTGCCGGGAGCGAAAGACATTGCGGTGGAGTTCTTCACCCTGTCGAAAAGCTACAACATGGCCGGCTGGCGCATCGGGTTCATGGTCGGCAACCCCGAGCTGGTCAGCGCGCTGGCGCGCATCAAGAGCTATCACGACTACGGCACCTTTACGCCGCTGCAGGTGGCGGCCATCGCCGCGCTGGAAGGCGATCAGCAGTGCGTGCGCGATATCGCCGAGCAGTATCGGCAGCGCCGCAACGTGCTGGTGAAGGGGCTGCATGAGGCCGGCTGGATGGTGGAAAATCCGAAGGCGTCGATGTACGTGTGGGCGAAAATTCCCGAGCCTTATGCCCACCTCGGTTCGCTGGAGTTCGCCAAGCGCCTGCTGGCGGAAGCCAAGGTCTGCGTCTCGCCAGGCATCGGTTTCGGCGACTACGGCGATACCCACGTGCGCTTCGCGCTGATCGAGAACCAGGACCGTATCCGCCAGGCGGTGCGCGGCATCAAGGCGATGTTCCGCGCGGACGGGCTGCTGAAGCCGGGGAAAGGCGGCAGCGCCAAATAATCCTGTCAGGCCGGGCGTTCGCCCGGCCTGATTTTTTTCCGTCCCAAGGTTTTCTTCATCATTTCCCCATTATGCTCGACTACGCTGAGTTTTATTTTTTGGACTGAGTGTATGAGCAACCGCTACGCGCGATCGCAAATCGTTTTACATTGGCTGACGCTGCTGCTGGTGATCCTCACCTATTCGGCGATGTTGCTGAAGGATTCGATGCCGGAGGCGTGGGGGCCGGTGGTCAAAAATCTGCACTTTAATTTCGGGGTATCGGTCTTTGCCCTGATGCTGATTCGGTTGGCGGTGCGCGCTTTCCGCGCTGCGCCGCCGACCACGCCGCCGCTGGAGGAATGGCAGGAAGTGGGCGCCAAGATCTTCCATTGGCTGCTGTACGTGGTCTTCCTGATGTTGCCGCTGCTGGGCATGTTAACCCTGGCCTACGGCGGAAAATCGTGGTCTTTGCTGGGCTGGCCGGTGCCGCAGTGGATGACGCCGGATCCGGTGATGCGCCGGCTGGTCAAAACGGTGCATGAGACGCTGGCAAACGTTGGCTACTTTATCATTGGCGCGCATGCGCTGGCGGCGCTGTATCATCACTATCTGCGCAAGGACGACACCCTGCGCCGCATGATGTCGGGCAAATGATCGCTAGCCGAAACGACAAAGGGACGCTTGCGCGTCCCTTTGGCTGTGTTCCCGGTCAGGCAACCATCAACATGAAGGTGCCAACCCAGGCAACCAGCATGAATGACACGCCCATCAAAAAATATTTCACTGAACAACTCCTGTCTGGAGTCCTCGCCAGCAATGATCCCGATTGTTGTGCTGAGTATTTTATGGGCAACCTGCTTGTCGGGCGGATTCTTCCAAGCGAAAGAACAACGTCCTCGAGCGCGGGTTGTCCGGTTGTCGCGCCTCATGCTCCGTGAGGTAAAATCCGAACCGCGACAGGATCGGCGCTAATGTACTCTCAATACTGGTCTGATTTCAATACTGTGTTTTTGATCACAATTTTTGGCTGTTTTTTGCACAGTGAGGGCTGTTTTATAACGCTTTTTATGGGCAAGCGCCGGGAAGTAGCCCGCCGCAGCGGGCTATAAAATCGAGGTATTGCAATGCGGCGGCAGGCGCTCAGGCGACGGCGTTGATGCCGGTCGCCAAAATGACCCAAAAAACGAGACAAGACAGCAGAATAACGGCCCAAATATGACGGCGACTCCACTCCATTTTTAGCCTTCGTTGTTGCGACAAGTGATTAGGTAGCGATCATATCGGCGCAAAACGGGGAAAATTTAGCCCCGTTGGATAATATTTCGCTTACCTGCCGCTAACCTATTGGCAAACTTCGCTTATTGTCACGCGCACTTCGTAGCCCAGCAGATACAGCGCCTGCTCCAACGCCTCAACCTTCGAGGCGTAGCCGATATCCAGCAACCGCTCCATTTGCCCGCCGTTGAACCCTAGCTTGCGTGCCAGCGCCGCTTTGCCGGTGTTTTTGCGCAGCATGGCGTTGTGCAGCTCGATCTTCAGCGCCACCAGCGCCGGCAGATGTACTCTCAGATCATCGGTTTGCACAGGGGAAGGGGCGGGCAGGGGCAGCCCTTCGTCCATCGCGGCGGCGATGGCGGCCAGCAGGCTTTCCTGCGCTTCCAGCTCGATGTCTTCGCGTTTATAGCAGGCAGATTGCCACTCGGGGAAGTCGTGAAAACCGATCTGCCAGGCGTCGCTATCGCGATCGAAGGTGTAATGAGCGGGGTAGTGGCTGTACATGGCAATCCTTGATTGAGGCCTGAATGAGGCGCTATTGTGACGGCATGCCCGGGAGATAGCCAGCATGAACGCAGCCGTGGGGGAATTTAAATTGAAATAATAATTATTATCAGGCAAATTTAATTTCCTGGTGAGCAATATTCTTATTATTTTTTCCGGGAAGAAAGATTATTTAATTAGGTGTTTGGATTAATATCCCTGTTGATGGGTGATAATGAGAATTAAAATCAAATATCACGCCGGTTTTTATACAATTTCACACGGAAGGGTGAAAATAAGAATATTGATCATGATAAAAGTTCATGTGTTTGATTTGTGGTGGTTTAATTTTTATTATTTCACTTATTAACAATTGTGAAATTCCAGTTTCAGGCAGATATCACCTGGCTGCGGTATTCACCGGCAGCTTTATAAAATACTCTTTTTAGGCAAAGGCGCATTCGATTCTCTTTATGTCTGCGCCAGACAGAAATATTCATTACTCCATGCTTATTACCCGACGGCTCTAGCCGACTTTTCGGGTGCCTGCTCGCATTTGCACTCTGCCAGGACAGCAGCTCACGGATTAAAGGAATACCTCGTGCCTAAAGTTAACTCGCGTTCATTACGCTTTACCGAACGCCACGTCACCAAATATGCGGCGTCATTGCTGTTTATCGGTTTATCCCTGCCGGCCGCCGCGCTGGCGGATGAGCGCTATGACGCGCTGATCCGTCAGGCCAGATCGGGCGATACCGCGCCGGTGTTGGCGTATTTATCGCAGCGGCGCGCTCGGGAGGGGTTGAGCCTGCAGCAGCGAGCCGATTATATCCAGGTGGCCGGTTGGGCCGGCCATGACGAAGAGGTGGTCGCACTCTGGCGTGCCGACGGCGCCGCGCTGCAGCGGGATAGCGCCAGCCTGGCAACGGCGGCCCGCGCCTACCGCAATCTTAAGCAGTGGCAACCATCGCTGCGCCTGTGGCGGGCGGCGTTGCAGCTCGCTCCCGCCGACGGCGGCCTGCAGCGTGGCTACGTGATGACGCTGGCGGATGCCGGGCGGGATGCGCAGGCGCAAACGGAAGCGGCCAAAGCGGAGAAGTTACTGGAACCGGCGACGTGGTATCTGACGCGCGCCTATGTGGATCAGGCCGCCGGCCGCAGCTGGGCGGCGTTGGAAAACGTGACCCGCGCCCGTGCGCTGGCGCCGTCCGACGCCGGCATTCAGGCTTATTACGTGACGCTGCTGGCGGCGAACCGGGTCGCGGATCCGGCGCTGCGTGCAAGCCAGGGGCTGGCATTGCCGCCCGCGCAGCAGCGGCGCCTGCAGGCGGATGAAGCCGCCGAACTGGTGCGGCTGTCGTTTATCGATGCTCGTGGCGAACAGGAACGCTTCGTCATCGCCGACCGTGCGCTGGCGCGCTATGACCAACTGCTGACGCAGTGGCGGCCGCTGCCGGAGGCGCAGGACAGCTACCAACAGGCGCGTATCGATCGCCTGGGCGCGCTGCTGGCGCGTTATCGCATGGCCGACGTGGTGAGCGAGTATCAAACCTTGCAGGCGGAAAGGCGCACGGTGCCGGATTATGCCCAGCGCTGGGCGGCGTCCGCCTACCTCTACCTGCAGCAGCCGGACAAGGCGCAGGCCATTTTCAGCCGCTTGAACGCCGCCGCGCCGCAGGCGGTGACCGCCGAAGACGAAACCGATCTGTTTTACGCGCAGGCGGAGGACGAACGCATCGATCGGGCGGCGTTGCTGGCGCAGCGCGTCAGCCAGCGCTATCCCTACGCGACCCACCTGTACCAGCTGCCGACGCTGGCCTACAACGATGACTGGCTGGTCGGCCAATCGCTGCTGGCGCAGTCACGGGTTTATCAACGCGATCTGGCCGAGGCCGAACGGCAGTTGACCCATCTGGCGCGCACGGCGCCGGGCAATCAGGGGCTGCGCATCTCATTGGCCAGCGTTTATTTGGCGCGCGGCTGGCCGCGCCGCGCCGAGGACGAGTTGAAGCAGGTGGAAGGGCTGGAGCCGCGCAGCCTGCCGTTGGAGATCCAGCAGGGCTATGTCGCGCAGGAATTGCAGGAGTGGCGGCAGCTGGATTTGCTGGCCGACGACGTCATCCAGCGCGCGCCGGAAAGCGTCGCCGCTCAGCAGCTCGAGCGTTCGCGTCGCATTCACCACATGTCTGAACTGCGCATCAGCGGCAATCAGGGCATCGATTCCGACGGGCCGGTCAGCGGCAGCCACGATTTCGGCATTCACGCCGCGCTCTATTCACCGCCGATCGACGACAACTGGCGGCTGTTCACCGGCTGGGGATTCAACACCGGCCAGTTCGACGAGGGCAAGGGCATCAACCGCGATCTCAGCGCCGGCGCCGAGTGGCGCTCGCGCGATCTGTGGCTGGAAGCCGAGGTGGCCAACCGCAACTACGGCCACGGCAATGAGCTCGGCCTGCGCCTTTCATCCTGGTATGACCTGAATGATCAATGGCGCCTCGGCGGTTCGGTGGCGCGCCTGTCGGCCGAGACGCCGCTGCGCGCGTTGACCAACGGCATCAGCGCCAACGGCGGCAACCTGTGGCTGCGTTGGCAGCAGAACGAAAGCCGCGAGCTGCGCGCCAGCGTGGCGCCTTCGCACTTCTCGGACGGCAACAACCGGCTGGAATACGGCCTGGAAGGGCGGCAACGGCTGCTCGCCGGCGCCCGTTATCGGCTGGACATGAACCTGACGCTGTCCGGCAGCCGCAACAGCCAGGAGAACGTGCCGTATTACAACCCGAAGCGCGACTTCACGCTGCTGCCGTCGTTAACGCTCGATCACACCCTGTATCGCCATTATCAGACCGAGTGGAGCCAGCAGTTTCAGGCCGGTGCCGGCAGCTATTGGCAGCGGGACTATGCGCGCAAGCCGATCACCCAGCTGGGTTACGGCCAGCGCATCAGCTGGAACGGGGTGTTGGACGCCGGCGCGATGCTGCAGTTTGAGAAGCATCCTTACGACGGCAAGCGCGAGCGGAACATCGGCGTGACGTTTGATCTGAATTATCGTTTTTAAAGGAATAATCATGCTTATTCGATCCTCGCTTTTCGTGTTGGCCGCGTTGCTGACCACCACCTGCAGCCAGGCGGACGTGCCGCGCTTCACGCCGCCGGCGGAGCGGCCCGTGGGGCCGATGGAACGCCCGTGGCCGGCCAACCGTTACGCGGTGCTGGCGTATCACGACGTGGAAGACGGCGCGGCGGACCAGCGCTACATGTCGGTGCGCACCAGCGCGCTCAATGAACAGTTCGCCTGGCTGAAGCAAAACGGCTACCAGCCGGTGTCGGTCGAGCAGATCCTGCAGGCGCAAAACGGCGGCCCGGCGTTGCCGAACAAGGCGGTGCTGCTGACCTTCGACGACGGCTACCGCAGCTTCTACAGCCGGGTTTTTCCGCTGCTGAAGGCCTACAACTGGCCGGCGGTGTTGGCGCCGGTCGGCGTCTGGCTGGATGCGCCGGCCGACAAGCCGGTCGATTTCGGCGGCCTGATGACGCCGCGCGATCGCTTCCTCACCTGGCAGCAGGTGCGGGAAGTGTCGGACTCCGGCTTGGTGGAGATCGGCGCGCACACCTACGCTTCGCATTACGGCGGCATCGCCAACCCGCAGGGCAATACCGAACCGGCGGTCGCCAATCGGTTGTACGACGCCAAACAGGGCCGCTACGAAAGCGAGGCGGAATATCGCCAACGCATCGAGAAAGACGTGGCGTTGATCACCCAGCGCATCACCGCAGCCACCGGCAAGGCGCCGCGCGTCTGGGTCTGGCCGTACGGCGCGGCCGGCGGCGTGGCGCTGGACATCGCGCGCAAGCACGGTTACCGCATGGCGCTGACGCTGGAGAACGGGCTGGCAGACGTCAACGCGCCTGAGAACGTGCCGCGCATGCTGGTGGCCGGCAACCCGTCGCTGACGAGCTTCGCCCAGCAGCTGACGCAGATACAGAACCGGCAGATCATGCGGGTGGCGCACGTCGATCTCGACTACCTTTACGATCCCGATCCGCAGCAGCAGGCCAAAAACCTCGACAAGCTGATCCAGCGCATCTACGACCTGCGCATCAATACCGTTTTCCTGCAGGCGTTCGCCGATCCAAAAGGCGACGGCAACGTGCGCGAGCTCTATTTCCCCAACCGCTGGCTGCCGATGAAGGCAGACCTGTTCAACCGGGTCTCCTGGCAGCTCTCTTCGCGCACCGGCGTGGCCGTGTATGCCTGGATGCCGGTGTTGGCGTTCGAGCTGGGATCTGACGTGCCGCGCGTACAGCGCCTCGATCCGCAAAACGGGCAGCTGTCGGTAGACGACAAGCAGTACCGCCGCCTGTCGCCGTTCAGCCCGGTGGCGCGCCAGCGCATCGGTGAGATCTACGAGGATCTGGCGGCTCACGCCACCTTCAAAGGGATCCTGTTCCACGACGATGCCCTGCTGTCGGACTTCGAGGACGCCGGCCCCGACGCCGCTGCGGCCTACCGCCAGGCCGGCTTCGCCGATTCGGTGGCGGCGATACGCCAGGATCCGCAGGCGATGGCGCGCTGGACGCGCTTCAAGAGCCGGGCGCTGATCGAATTTACCCAGTCGCTGACCGAGCGGGTGCGGGCGATCCGCGGCCCGCAGGTGCAAACCGCGCGCAATATCTATGCGATGCCGGTGCTCGATCCCGCCAGCGAGGCCTGGTTTGGCCAGAATCTGGCGGATTTCCTGCAGGCCTACGACTGGGTGGCGCCGATGGCGATGCCGCTGATGGAAAACGTGCCGCGCGCCGACAGCGGCCGCTGGCTGGATCAACTGGTGGGCAAAGTGGCCGCTTACCCCGGCGCGCTCGATAAAACGGTGTTTGAGTTGCAGGCCGTCGACTGGCGCAAGGAGCGCCGGATAAGCCTGGATGACGGTCAACTGCTGGCCGAATGGATGCGTCGCCTGCAGCGCAATGGCGCTCAGAGCTTTGGTTATTACCCCGACAACTTCCTCGACGATCGGCCTAAGCTGGATGCCGTTCGCCCGGTGTTGTCCTCAGCCTGGTTCCCACTGCCATGACCGATCGTTTAATTGCCTTATTCATCCTGTGTCTGGTGTTGAGCGTGCCTTTCGGCATCGTCCTGCTGTTTACCGGCGAAGTGCTGCTCAACTTCGTGTTTTTCTGGCCGCTGTTCATGTCCGGTATCTGGATCGCCGGCGGCATCTATTTCTGGCTGCACCGCGAGCGCCACTGGCGCTGGAGCCCGGACATGCCCGCGCCGGTGCTGCCGGGCAACCCGTCGATCAGCGTGCTGATCCCCTGTTTCAACGAAGGGTTGAACGCGCGTGAAACCATTTCGGCAGCGATGGCGCAGCGCTATGAAAATATCGAAGTGATCGCCATCAACGACGGCTCCAGCGATGACACCGCCGAGGTGCTGGATCAGTTGACGCTGGAGTTCCCCCGGCTGCGGGTGATCCATCTGGCGCAAAATCAGGGCAAAGCGATCGCGCTGCAGGCGGGCGCGGCGGCGGCGCGCAGCGAGTATCTGGTGTGCATCGACGGTGATGCGCTGCTGGATCGTGATGCGGCGGCCTATTTGGTGGCGCCGCTGTTGGCCAATCCGCACGTCGGCGCGGTGACCGGCAACCCGCGCATCCGCACGCGCTCCACCCTGATCGGCCGCATCCAGGTCGGTGAGTTTTCGTCGATCATCGGCCTTATCAAGCGCACGCAGCGCGTTTATGGCCGCCTGTTCACCATCTCCGGCGTGGTGGCCGCGTTTCGTAAGCAAGCGCTTACCGATGTCGGTTACTGGAGCCAGGACATGATCACCGAAGACATCGACATCAGCTGGAAACTGCAGCTCAAGCACTGGGCTATCTTCTTCGAACCGCGGGCGCTGTGCTGGATCCTGATGCCGGAGACCCTGCGCGGGCTGTGGAAGCAGCGCCTGCGCTGGGCGCAGGGCGGCGCCGAGGTGTTTTTAAAGAATCTGCGCAACCTGTGGGCCTGGGAGCACCGGCATATGTGGCTGCTGTTCGCCGAGTATTGCCTCTCCACGTTGTGGGCGTTCACTTACCTGGTCAGCGTGCTGATTTTCCTGGTCGGGCTGGCGGTGCCGCTGCCGGAGGGCATCCGCATTCACTCGTTGCTGACGCCGGCGTTTACCGGCCTGGTGCTGGGCGTGGTGTGCCTGCTGCAGTTCACCGTCAGCCTGCTGCTGGAGAAGCGTTATGAGAAGGGCTTCGGCCGCTCGCTGTTCTGGATCATCTGGTATCCGCTGGTGTATTGGCTGCTCAGCCTGCTGACCACGCTGGTGGCGTTTTCCAAAGTGATGTTGAAAGCTCGGCGCGGGCGTGCGCGCTGGATCAGCCCCGACCGGGGCATTGGGAGGATCAAAGAATGACGGACGTCCTGATTTATTCCGAACGCGGCCTGTTGCCGCGCGTGGTAGACAGCCTGCTGACGCTTTTCGCCTGGTGCGGCTTCCTTTATCTGTTCAGCCGCGGCCTGATGTCGGTGATGGATCAGCACGGGGTGGGCTCCGCCCTGTCGCTGCTGGAAGTGATCTCGCTGTACATCATTGTGGCGTTGTTCAATGCCGTCACGCTGATCGCCTGGGCCAAATACAACCAGTATTTCTCCCGTCGCAGGGCGGCCGACCGCTGGCGGAAACAGCAACAGAACACCCACATCGGCTATATCACGCCCGAGCTGACCCGGCAGCTGCGGCGTTTGCCGATCGCCGTGGTGTCCCATAACAGCGGCGGCGGCATCAGCCAGGTCAGCGGCAGGCTGACGGCGGCCGAACCGGCCGCGAACAAGGTGGTGCAGCTGCGTTAGTCGTCAGCGTCGCCGCCCGGCCTGCGCCGCAGCCCGCCCGGCGGCAACAGCAGAGCGCAGATCATGACGGCCAGGCTGAAAAGCGGCAGCCAGCGCGCCACCGGGCCGGGGGAGTAGTTGTTGAGCACCGAGCAAACATAGCACGCTGCGGCCAGCGCCCAGCCGGGCAGGCCGATATCGTTGAGCCGGAACGCGGTTTTGGCCATGAACCACGCCACCAGGCCGAAACAGAACAGCGCCCAGACCATAATGCACAGCAGATACAGCAGCACCGAGACGAATTCCTCGGTATCGCTGTGCGCATGGGCGCGAAAATGGTTTTTGTCCAGATAGGTCGACAGAAACGACAGCAGCACGATGCCAACGGCGAAGATCGCCAGCGAGAAAATAAAGGGTTTGCGCGAGATGCGCCCACGGTATAGGTCTTTGGCGAGTTGTCCGAGAGATTCCATCACAGTCCATTGTCGTGATCATTGCGGCGATAGCCGGGTGGCAAGCAGCCGGGCATTTTATCGGGGTAAAAGGGGGCGTCAAGGTGATAATTTTTCTCATTTAGTCGCGGTTGAGATTCCGCGCGGCCGCGCCGGGCGTTCTCTCACCGTGCAAAACGTCACAATTTGGCACGTTTGGCTACCTGGCGTGGTAATTGGCGGCATAATCCTGTTTGTTCGCGTTGAACAATGCATTAACATAACTCCCACTTATCTCTTGCATGGCTATATGGATATCCGATGCGTCACCTGGTTGCGCTTTTACCGCTGATTACCTTGCTTGCTGCCTGTAGCAGCACGCCGAAACCCAGTACCACCGCTACGCCGCAGGGCACCCCGGTAAAGGGCGGCTTTTTGCTGAGCCCGGCGCACAGCGGCGCGCCGCTGGGTGGAGATTTCGCCAATAACCCGAATACCGCACGCTTTATCGATAAGATGGTGCGGGAACACGGCTTTGATCGACAGCAGCTGCACGACGTGCTGGCGCAGGCTCGGCGCCTGGATTCGGTGCTGCGGCTGATGGACAGGCAGGCGCCGAAACCGTCTACCCAGGGGCCTACCGGCCCGAACGGTTCCTGGCTGCGCTACCGCAACAAGTTCATCACGCCGGATAACGTGCAAAACGGCGTGGTGTTCTGGAATCAATATCAGGATGCGCTGCAGCGGGCCTGGCAGGTGTACGGCGTGCCGCCGGAGATCATCGTAGGGATTATCGGCGTGGAGACCCGCTGGGGCCGCGTAATGGGTAAAACCCGCATTATCGATGCGCTGGCGACGCTGGCCTTCAACTACCCGCGCCGCGCCGATTACTTCGCCGGCGAGCTGGAAACCTTCCTGCTGATGTCGCGTACCGAGGGCGACGATCCGCTCGAACTGCGCGGCTCCTTCGCCGGCGCGATGGGCTATGGGCAGTTCATGCCGTCTTCCTTCAAGAGCTATGCGGTCGACTTCAACGGCGATGGTCATATCAACCTGTGGGATCCGGTCGATGCCATCGGCAGCGTGGCCAATTACTTCAAGGCGCACGGCTGGTCCAAAGGCGAGCCGGTCGCGATTCAGGCCAACGGCCAGGCGCCGGGATTGGAAAACGGCTTCAAGACCCGCTACTCGGTCGCTGCGCTGGCGGAAGCCGGCCTAAGCCCGCAGGGTTCGCTCGGCGACAATCAGGAAGCCAGCCTGCTGCGGCTGGACGTCGGCACCGGCTACCAGTATTGGTACGGCCTGCCGAACTTCTACGTCATCACCCGCTATAACCACAGCACCCACTACGCCATGGCGGTATGGCAGCTGGGCGAAGCGGTAGGGCGCTCGGCGCGCGGCGGCTTCTGACGCTGCTTCAATAACGAAAAAGGCCGCTTGCGCGGCCTTTTTTACGTGCGGAACAATCAGAAATCGTAGCGCAGACGCACCACGGTCATATCGCCGAGGTTGTCGGTGCTCGATGTCAGCACGTGCTCTACGTCAACGCGGAAGCCGTAGTCAAACTGTACGGTCACCCCGAGGCCGTTGTCGATGCGCTGGTAGTTGCGGCCGGTGACGTATTCCAGGCGATCGCCCATAAAGTACGGCATTACCGATTTCACCGCGTACTGGCCCACCGGCACGGTATAACCGGCCAGGTATTCGATACCCCAGGCATCGCCGGCGAAGTAATTGTTGATGTCGGTTTTCTTGGTGGTCAGGAAGTCGTGGTAGTAACCGCCGCCGAAAGTCAGCGTCCAGTTGTCCGGTTTCCAGCTGAGGGCGGTGCCGACGATGTGCTGATCGTAGCTCTTGCTGCCGCTGGTGGACGGATTGCGCATTTCGGCGCGGGTGTAGTTCCAGGCGGTGCCCCAGGTCAGATCCTGCGTGATGTGGTAGTCCACGCCCAGTGAGCCGCCGCCTTTGCGCTTATAGCGCAGGCCGTTGCCCGGCAGGTAGTCGCTGTCGCTGAACAGGTACGAGGCATAAACGTCCGCATCGCCGAAGCGGTTCTTGTACTTCAGCATCTTGCGTGAACGGTAAGAGCCGTCGTAGTCGCCGTTGATGCCGTTGCCCGGCGCCTGGGCCAACATGTCGTAGTCCCAGATATCGGTCTTGGCGCCCACCACGTCATAGTAAACGCTGTTCTGCTGGCCGAAGGTCATCTGGCCCCAGGTGTTGCTTTTCAGGCCGGTGTACAGCATGCGGCGGCTGGTGTTTCTCGCGCCGTCGGCATAGTGGTGATCCCAGTCGAACAGCGCCGGAATGTTCACGCCCAGCTCGTAGTAGCTGATCCAGCTGATATCGTCGAACAGGTAGTAGTCCGCCGCGAAACGGAAGCGGGTGCCGCCGTCGAAGCCGTTACGCTTGTAGGAACCCTTGTCGCCGTCGCCCGTCATGTTGTTGAACTGTGGACGGATGCTGCCGCCAACGGTGAAGTTCAGGCGGCTGAGCGGATCGCCGGCCTGCGGATCCTGCTTCAGCAGGGTGATTTCCGCCTGAGCGGCGAACGACGCGCTGCCGATCGCCAGACCCAGCGCCACCGCTTGAGTCAATACGCGCAATTTGATTGCCATGTGTTATCCCTGTTTTATGTATGACCGCCCCATCAGCGCCGCCAAGCCGATGTTTTGCGCAGAACGCTGCGTTTTCACGCATTTTGACGGTTTTTTTGGTGTTTTAGCGGCGGGCGGCATTTTTAACATAAACAGTGACATAAAGAATTACTTTTCTTGCTAATTATTGGCCGGTTTTTGACCATTCCGTGCGGTGCAAAGGGCCGCTGTTCATGTTTCTCGATTCGGATGAATTCATCTAACGCCAAGGTTTATATTTTTCATTTGTCAGTCACCGGCGCCAGCCTGTAATTTCATCCGTGCAAGAGATAATAAATTTGAGTCTTTCGCCGGCGTATTAACGTCAGCCTTTGTCTGCGTAATCGGCCGGCATGAATAAGCGATTGGGAGGTCGCCATGAGAAACCTGTTAATGTTATTAGTGGGGCTGTTTTCACTGCCGGCGATGGCGGCGGAGTCGCACGTTTGTCATTCTCAAGCCTATGATTATGCAGAGGTTAGCAAGCTTAGGTTGTCGGATGATACCCTGTTCACCTGCCGCGACGTGGGGCGCCTGACGATCCCTGAATTAGCGCGAAAAGGATGGAAGGTGATTCATTTGGCGCAGCAAACCGAATATACCGACTCCGTCGACAGCGACGGTGAAGTTATTAAGCTTTACCAGGAAATCGTGGTGTATAAAGAATAACGCGACGGTAGCCCGTTATTATTTCAACGGCGGCGAGAACTCTATTATGAATGCGAGAATCGGAATCGACGGCAGGGCTGCCGCCACGATGGTGATGCTATGCGCCATCTGGGGAATGCAACAGGTGGCAATCAAGGCCGCCGAGCCGGATGTGTCAGCGGTGCTGCAAATCGCCATTCGCTCGGGTCTTGCCGCGCTGGCGGTTTACCTGCTGGCGCGCGGCTGCGGCGAGCGCTTCACCTGGGATCGCGCCACGCTGTGCGCCGGTTTGAGCGTGGGGGCATTGTTCGCGCTGGAGTTCTTTTTTGTCTCCGCAGGGCTGCGTTACACCAGCGCCTCGCATATGGCGGTGTTTTTGTACACCGCGCCGCTGTTTTCCGCCCTTGGCCTGCATTTTCTCCTTCCTCAGGAGCGCCTGTCGCCGGTGCAGTGGCTGGGCATGCTCATCGCCTTTGGCGGCGTGGTGCTGGCCATATCGGGCATGGCTGAGGGAAGCGGCGGAGCCGAACGGCTGAAAGGCGATCTCTACGGCCTGCTGGCGGGGATCGCCTGGGGAGCTTCTACCCTGGTGATCCGCACCACGCGCCTGGCGGAGTGCCCGGCCAAACAGACGCTGTTGTTTCAGTTGACGGGCGCCTGTGTGCTGTTGTTGTTGCCGGCGCTGGCGACGGGAAACCTGCATTTCACCCTGAGCCCGGTGGCCTGGTACAGCCTGCTGTTCCAGACCGTGGTGGTGTCATTTTTCAGCTACCTGATCTGGTTTTCGCTGCTGCGCCGTTATCAGGCTTCCTCGCTGGGCATTCTCACCTTTATGACGCCGGTATTCGGCATCCTGGCGGGGGGCGTCATTCTCGGCGAGCCGTTGCAAATTGAGTTTGTATTGGGTGCCGTGCTGATCGTGCTGGGATTAATCGTGGTGAGTTGTTCTTATCTTATTTATTTTGACAGAAGGGTGGCACCCAAAATATAAATTATGGATGTTGATGTACAAAACTACCAAATAAGCTGCGAAAGCCAATTCATTATTCAGCTGCAAATATCCCGCTATGCCTGGGGCGTGCCGCTGATTACGCTCAGTGACAACGGTGATTTTACCGTGATAAGAAGCCGAGGCTGGTCGAGGTTGGCTAATGGGATGCAATTGGAGGTTTATTATTTTGCCAATAATGCCCTGTTGGCCTGGGATAAAAACCGCAAATATATCTCTTATTCAAAGGCCGGCCGGCTCTACGCCTGCGCGCTGAATTTTTCTTATTCCCCCAAAATAGAGCGCTAACCCTCTGGCCATCAGACCAGAGGGGCGATTTTCATGATCCACTGTTTAAACGCGAGGATTTTCGGCCACTGCCGCTCGGAGATGGTCGAGGTAAAATAGCAGTGCTCGCAGGGCACGGTCATGTCGGTGAACGGAATGATCAGCTCGCCGCTTTTGATCCAGTCCTGCACCAGATTGAGCCGCCCCATGGCGACGCCAAGGTGCCGCGTGGCGGCCAGCACCGCGAGATCGGAACGGTCGAACTCCATGCTTTTGCTGTCGGTATCCAGCCCCAGCGCAAAGTGTTGCGACCAGGTTTGCCACTCGTCTTCGCCGGAGTTGTAGCGATCATGCAGCAGCGTGCAGTGGGCCAGGTTTTCCGGCGCATCGTACAGGCTATGTGCGGCGGCGTACTGCGGCGTACAGATCGGCACCATCGATTCTTGCATAAAGGCCTCGTCCAGATGCCGCCCCGAGGGCAGTTTGCCGAAGTACATCGCCAAGTCCACGCCGCGGTTGGCCAGGTTGATGATCTCTTGCCCGGTCAGAATGTTGAGGTGAATGGTGGGGTGCTGGGCGATAAAGTCGCCGATGCGCGGCAGCAGCAGGCATTGCACCAGAGACGGGTGCGAGTAGAGGGTCAGGGTGCCCGTCAGCTCGCGATTCTTGATGTCCAGAATTTCCTGATTCAGCGTGTTGAAGGAGCTGTCCAGCGCCCATTGCATGCGCTCGCCCTCCGGCGTCAGGGTAATTCTGCGATGAAAGCGCTGGAATAGCAGAAAACCCAACTCCTTTTCGAGCAAATTAATGCGGTGGCTTACGGCGCTGGGGGTGATCGACAATTCTTGCGCCGCCAGCGCAAAAGATAAATGACGGGCGACGCATTCGAAAGTATGCAGCCGGGAAAATTGATAGCTGGTCAGCGGGGTGGCCCGCTGTGAATGTTTTTTAGTGGGGAACATGCTATTTCTCCGTGCGCGCAATACAGCGATCTTAACATTTAATGGAGAGGAGGATAAACCCAGGTTGACGAATGGAGTCGAATTTTAACCTGATGGTTTTAATGATGTTGAGGGTAAGCCGATTTATTGCACCAAGGCCGTAAATAACCGCCGAGGGGTTTGGGTTGAGAAGACGATAAAAATCAGGAATACGCGAGGAAAATAAAATGGCTGTCGTTAAGCAGTGAGTAAAGGCGGCGTGCGACGGTATGAAAAAGAATGCCGCCTATTCCATGAGGGATATCGCCGTTTCGCCATAATAACCCGATGCCGCTGAATAGCCGTTAATCATCATTGTCGGCGTAACGGATGAATAAATCGAAAAGGCCATATGCTCGCACGGCATTGCCCGTTGGCCGATAGCACCGCGCCCGGTTGTCGTTAACCGGGCGCGGCGTTCAGGGAAAAGCGGTTTGCTCGCCGGCGTGTATCAACGGCGGCGCAGCAGCAGGCCGGTCAACAGGCCAGCGCCGGCAATGAGGGCTAATGCGGCGAGGGGGTTTTTCTTCATCATGCTGCCGGCGCAGCTCAGGGCGTCGCCGTATTTTTCTTGCAGCGCGCCCGCTGCATAGCGCGTGGCGCCTTCGGCCTGCAAACGTGGGTTTCCGGTGACGTCGCCCGCCATTTCCTGCGCCTTGCCCGCCACTTTTTCCATCATGCCATTGGCTTTTTCGCTGTTCATTGTGATGCGCTCCTAAGGTTCGATCCGTTTGGCTTCCGCACAGGGCGAAAGCCTGCATTTGCACCTCCATGTTATGCACTTCACTTTGAGCCTATAAGGGGCGTTTGCATCGGTGCGGATAGTGCATTTGCAGGCTACTTTCCGTTCCTGGCGGCCAGCCCGCCGGTAAACAGCCCGCGTTCTCTGGCCCAGACGATGGCTTCGCTGCGGCTGTGCACGCCAAGCTTGGAATAGACCGTCGCGACATGGTTGCGAATGGTGTTGAGCGCCAGATTGAGACGCGCCGCGATTTTCTTGTCCGGCAGCCCCTCGCAAATCAACTCCAGCACATCGCGCTCGCGCGGCGTGAGATCGCTGGCGGTCAATCCGGCCTGGTCGGGCCGGTTGATGCTTTTCACGTTGGCCAGTTTTTCAATCAGGGTTTGGCTGAACCAGGAGGCGTCCTGCATCACTTCTTCGATGGCGCTGACCAGCTCCAGCTCCGAGCGTTTGCGTTCGGTAATGTCCATGAGCACCAGCAGGTAGCAGGGCGCATTGTGGATGCTGACGGCATCCGCCGAGGCCACGCAGTCGATCGACTCACTCCCTTTCTTGCGTACCCGGATGTCCAGCCCTTCGACGTTGCCGCTTTTTTCCAGCGCGGCAAACAAACGGCGGTTCGCCTCGGGATCGTCAATAAACGGGATCTCATCGATCGTCTTGCCGATCAAGGCTTCGGCGTCGTACTCGGTGGTGCGGGTAAAGGCTTCGTTGACGTCCAGCACGCGCCGCTCGTGCGCGGTACACAGCAACGTCGGCACCGGGCTCAGGCGAAATGCCTTGGCGAACCGCTCTTCACTTTCCCGCAGCGCCGATTCCGCCTGGCGCCGGGGTTCGAGATCGGTAAAAGTGAACAGCATGCAGTCGTCTTCATTGATGTCCAGCGGTTGGCCGGCAACCACCACCAGCTTGCTTCCGCCACCGGGCAGTTTCAGCTCGGCCTCCATTTGCGGAATGGTGGCGCCTTCCCCCAGGCGCTGTATCGCCAGATCTTTGTGCTCCGCCTGTTCCAAAACGTCGAGTTCATAAACCGAACGGCCCATGACCTGTTCACGTTGGTAACCGGTCATATCGAGGAACCCCTGGTTGACCTTGACGTAGCGCAGGTCGCTTAGCCGACAAATGACTGCCGGCGCCGGATTGGCGTTGAAGGTTTTTTCAAAGCGCTGTTCGGCGCTGGCCCACTCCGTCGCGTCGCTCAGGATCAGCGCCAGCAGCTCCGGTTGCCCCTGCGCATCGGTGATAATCAGGCTCCGTAGGCGGTGCACCCAGAAGCTGTCCGGATCGTCGGCCTGCCGAACCTCCACCACCACATCGGTGAAGGTCTCGCCATCGGCAACCCGGTTCAGCGGATACTGTTCCAAAGCCAGCGGATGATTGTTGCGATAGCGCAGGGCAAAACGCGCCGCGTACTCGCCGGCATTGGCCCCCAGAGCTTTCTGATGACTCACGCCATGCATGGCCAACGCGGCCTCGTTGGCCCAGAGCAGCGTTCGATAGGTATCCGTCAGGATCACGCCGTCGGACAAGCCGGAGATGATTTGCTGCAGGTGGCCGCGGTGGGTTTCGCTGGCCAGGACGGATTGGCTCATGTGTTCTCCGCTAGACAGAAGGGAGCGGCCTCTGACCGGGGCCGCGGGTTACGCTACTCGCTGAGCAGCTTAGTGCATAACGTGCGTATTCGCAGGGTGTGAATGCACTAGTCATTCTGGCGCAAATGAACCGGGACGGCCGACGACGCCGCGCGGCAGACTGCATCTGTCTGCGCGGTTATCCGCCGTGCGTGCAATCACTTGTCCAGAAAATATAAGGAACAACGATGACCACTGTCTATGAATCAAATCGCTTTGCGTTTCAGGTGTCATGGGGCTCGATATTGGCCGGGAGTGCCGTGGCGCTGGTGACTTATCTGATCTTCAGCGTGCTGGGCACGGCTATCGGCGCCCAGGCCGTGGATATGATGCAAAAGGGTAACCCGCTGAGCGGCTTTGGCACCGGCACCGGGATCTGGCTGCTGGTTTCAACGCTGGCGTCGCTGGCCGCAGGCGCGTTTGTCGCCGGCCGCACCGCACCGAACCGCGGCGGCTTGCATGGCCTGCTGAGCTGGGCGATCACCACCTTGCTGACCACCTGGCTGGTGGTTTCATTGGCGAGTGGCGTGGTGGGGCTGGCGGGCAGCGCGGTGGGCAAAGGGCTTTCGCTGGCGGGCAGCGGCCTGGCGGCGGCGGCGCCAAACGTGGGCGAAGGCCTCAAGCAACAGCTGGATAAAAAGGGCATCAGCCTTGACTGGGGAAGCCTGGAAAACCAGTTGAACGCCACGCTCAAGCAGACCGGCAAGCCGGAACTGGATCCGGCTCGGTTGGAACAGAAGGCCGATAGGGCGACCGCCGACGGCAAGCAATCGGCCATGGACGCGGCTGCCGATCCGGCGCAGGCCGCCTCCGAGCTCAAGCAGTGGTTCGACCGCGTCAAGCAGTCCGGTGAGCCGACGTTGAGCGCCGCCGACAAGGATGCGCTGGTGAATATCGTTGCGGCGCGCACCGGCAAAAGCCGCGATGAAGCGAGCCAAATCGTCGATAACTATGCTCAGGCTTACCAGCAGGCGGTGCAGAAAGTGGAAAAACTCAAGGCCGAGGCAGAGCAGAAAGCGCGTGAAGCGGCCGACGAAGCGGCCAAACAGCTGTCGCGCGCCGCGTGGGGTTCGCTGTTGATGCTGCTGTTGGGCGCCGCGCTGAGCGCCGGTGTGGGGCGGATTGCCGAATCAACCCGCCGCACTGTCGCGGTAAGTTGAGATGAAAAAAAACCTGTCGTGCATCTCGCTGAATTATCGAAAAGTAGCGGGGGCCTCTGCTCCCGTGCTCGTCATCGACTTTTGCAACGAGAATAACGAGCGCTACACCCTGCGCTACAACCTGCCGCCGGATACCCCGGAACGCACCGAGCGGCGGGTATCTTTGCTGCTGTATCTGTTGCGCAAGCACAGATCCGCAGAGATCGACAACCTGGCTGATTAATCAGGCCGTTAATGAAAGGCCCGGCCTTATAGGCTGGGCTTTTTACTGGGCAATCAGGCTATTCTGGCAACAACGCACGGTGCGAGTCGGCACGAGGCTTTTACGTTGGAGGGCCGGCGGTTCACGGTGGGCAAAGTAGCGCCCCAATTGGCGTGGAGGGTAAAATAGGGCATCGAGCAAGATGTGTTAAAACATCGGTTCTTCTCAGCGCAGGAAAAAAGATAAAAGAAGCTCCCTATTACGATCTGTGATTTTCTGGCCCGATGTTCAGAAAATGAGCCTGTCCCTATCTTCTTTTCAAACGCTGCTCATGCTTTTATTTATTAGCCTCAATAAGTTTTATCAGTCAGCCTGATTATAAAATGCATTTTAATTTGCAATGATGAAATTCCTATTTGGTCATGCAATTGGGATGCAAAAAAACACTTTAAGATAAAACAATTAACATAAAGTGTGATTTGCCCTGGTGTGGCAAATGCATCTTTAATGGATGCACTTTGCGTGGCGCATTTTTTATTCACGTGTTTTTCGCAAGCGTATTTATATAACATGATCATTTTCAGTTATTTATATGATGACTTTTCCCATGCCGTAAAAATGGCGTTGTCAGGGTGATTTTTTTAGGATTAATCTTAATGACTTGATTTGGTTGGTTAACGATTTTAATGAAAAGGACACAATTTTTATAAAAGCAAGGAGCGCGTATGGACTATCGAAAAGATATTCTTTTACAGGTGTTAGAGTATATGGAGAAGAATATTATAGAGGGACTTTCTGTTGAGAAAGTGTCTATTATCTCGGGTTACTCTAAATGGCATTTACAGCGGCTGTTTAAACATTATTTTGGCATTACGTTAGGGACTTATATCAGAAACAGAAAGCTGAGCCGATCCGCAATCTTGCTTAAACAACATCAAGGGAACATATTGGATGTCGCCTTGGCATCGGGCTTTGCCTCTCAGCAATGTTACACGCGGGCGTTTAAACGTTTCTTTGGCGAAACGCCCAACAGCTTTAGGAACAGCCAGGGATGGGATTTTTCCACCCAGATCCCACCGTATGGCACTGACAAGAAACCCTATTTTTATCACACGGTCATGCCGGATGATATCGAGCTGTTAAAGCAGTACAAGGCATTGATCTTCCATTCCATAAGGAAATACAGAGATGCCGGTGACATTACGCAGACTAATGAGAAATGGTTAAGCAAGCATGGGAAGGCTTATCGTGCGGAAAACAACAGAGCGGGAAAATGGCATTCAAACGGTAAGGAGCAAGAGGTTTTTCATTCTATCTTCAATTTCTACATACCCAGAGGGAAATATATTGTCATCCCCTTTATGGGTGAGTTGTCTGAGTACATTGATTTTTTTGCAGATATCTATGACGCCTATCTGCCGGCTATCAATGTCAAGGTGAGAGAAAGTTTTTTTATCGAACTATATAGACATGAGCATTTACACAGTCGCGTCGTCAATGTCGATATACTTATTCCTGTGGCGTAGCGTTGAGAAAAGGAAACATCATGAGTATAGAGAAATCCACCGATTCGATGAATAAGCGTCATTATGCGCGCCGTATGCTACCTTTGACATTGTCTGTGTCTGGCGGAGCGAGCGTGGCCGGTTTAGCCAGACAGGCCATTCAATTCGCGTTGGCATTAACTCTTTTCATGTTTTCAGGAAATGCGATGGCAAATAATCGGGAGCATCAGCAAATAGCGTTAGTCGGCACCTGGACCCATATTCCGGATGCGCCTGCGGTGCAGAAACCGGCGCACCCCAGTGAAGGCCTCTATCGTCTGGCGGTTAATGGCGACGGCACATTAACGCTGCTCGACGTGATTAAAATGAAAAGCCCGTCATGGATCGTAAAATCTCGCGATGGCCGTTTCGCCTATGTCACCAATGAGGAGAACGCGGGAACGGTCACTGCCTTGGCGATAGACAAAGACGGCGCCGTGCGGGTGCTGAATACGGTGAGCAGCGCGGGCCGGCAGCCGACGCATGCCACCCTCAGCCCGGATGGCAAGTTTCTATTTGTCGCCAACTACTCCGTCGCCAAAGGCGGCGCGGGGGTGACGGTATTACCGATTGGCGGCGACGGCAAACTGGGGGAACGGGTGCAGCATTTTCCGTTCACGCCCGGCTCCGGCGCCGTGCAGGGGCGCCAGGAAGGGGGCCATGCGCACTCCACCACCTTCAGCCTCGATGGCCAATACCTGTACGCGGCGGATCTCGGCGGGGACAAGCTGCGCGCCTACCGCTATCGCTCGGGCAACGCGCAGCCGTTGCAAGCGGATGCTTCGCGCGATGTCGCCTTCGCACCCGGCGCCGGCCCACGGCACATGGCGTTCTCGCCAGAAGGGGAATACGCCTACGTCATCACTGAAATGGCGAGTGAAATCGAGGTGTTTGCCGTCAGCGACCATCGATTGACGCGGCAAGGGAAGGTGAAACTGAACGGCGGGCAGGATTCAGCGGAGGCGAAAAGCGGTGGGGCAATAATCCTCAGCCCGAGCGGCAGATATCTTATTGCCACCAATCGCGGTGCCGATAACCACCTGCTGGTATTAAAAATTGGCGAGGATGGGCTGCCGGGCGCACCGACGCGCTATGAGGCCGGCGGTATTGAACCGCGTGCGCTCGCTTTCGATGCCGGCGGCAACCATCTCTATGTGACGAATGTGTTTACCAATACCGTTATGTTGTTCGATTTCGATGATGAGAAGGGCGAATTGCAGGCCAGAGGTAAGGCGACGACGGTTTCTACTCCGACGGATATTAAGTTTTTTAATTAATGCCAATCATAACGCTCGGGGGAAACCGGCTCTGAACAGGGGAAAAGGGGAATTGCGGGTGCAGATGATGGGGAATGGCTGGATAAGAAAGAATGGCGTCCCCGACTGGAATCGAACCAGTAACTAGCCCTTAGGAGGGGCTTGTTATATCCGTTTAACTACGGGGACGCTGCGGGCCGGCAACCGAAGCTGCCGGGGCATTATACCTTTTTTTACCCGCAGAATAAGCGCTTAGCGGCGCGTTTGCTCAATACCTCGCCAGTTCATGCCGAAATTTCCTCGGCTAACCGACGGCGATCACGGTTTTTCCCCGCCGTGGCACCGTTTTTCCTCTTGCAGGCGCGCCGCCCGGTTTTTGGCGCTCAAATCGTTGCGGATCTGCGCGTGGCTTATCAGCGCAAAGATAAAGGTGCCGCCGATGATGTTGCCCGCCAGCGTCGGCAGGGCGAACGGGTAAATGAATTCTTGCCATTCAATCGCGCCGTTGAACACCAGATAGAGGATCTCGACAGAGCCGACCACGATATGGGTCAGATCGCAAATCGCCACCAGGTAGGTCATCAGTACGATCACCCAGATTTTCGCCGCGCCGGCGGCCGGGAACATCCACACCATGGTGGCGATGATCCAGCCGGCCAGGATGCCGTTGGCGAACATTTCTCCCGGCGTATGGCGCATCACCTCTTCGCCCAGGCTGATGAAGGCGCCGCGCGTCTCGGCGTCGAACAGCGGCATATGGGTAAACGCCAACGCCGCCAGCCCGGTGCCGATCAGGTTGCCGAGCAGCACCACGCCCCACAGGCGCAGCAGGATCAGCAGGTTGCGCGGCGTGGGTTTATGCATGATTGGCAATACCGCCGTGACGGTATTTTCGGTAAACAGCTGCTGGCGCGCCATGATGACAATGATGAAACCGAAGGTGTAGCCGAGGTTCTCGATGAAAAAGCGGCTGGGATCGTCCGGCAGGCGGGCGTGGAAAATGCCCTTTGCCGCCAGCGAGGCGCCCATCGACAGCCCGGCGGCGATCGCCGACCACAGCAATGCCAGCCAGTCGCGCTCCAGCTCTTTTTCGCCTTCCATCCGGATCTGTTCATGCACCGCCGCCGCGCGCGACGGCAGATTTTCTTCCCTGACTTCGATTTCGCGCTTGCCCTGTTCCTGTTCTTCGCTCTCTACCTGCATCGTCTCATCCGGCTCGTGCTCCTGGCGTCGCTGTTCGTTCATGCTGTCGCTCCTGCTTCATAAGGGTGAGTTCACGTCATTAAGCGTAGTTAAATGCGGCGAAATACAGAAAAAGGTAACAAGAGTTAAAATCCGCCGATTTTTTCCACGCATTCTTGATCCTGCTCGCCATATTGGCCCGTCGGCGCGCCCGCCGCGGGCTGCGTGCGGGGAAAGGCTTATGCTATGATTCGCTATCCCAAAGAAAAATATGAGTTCCCCGATGCTGGAAGCCAAAAGTCTGAGTTGCGTGCGCGATGAGCGCATCCTGTTTAGCGAGCTAAGCTTTTCAGTTCAGCCGGGCGATATCATTCAGGTAGAAGGGCCGAACGGCGCGGGCAAGACCAGTTTACTGCGCATTCTCGCCGGCCTGGCGCGGCCGGACGGCGGCGAGGTGTGCTGGCGCGGGCGCAACACGCTGCGCGATCGCGCGAATTACCAGCAAGATTTGCTGTTTATCGGCCATCAGCCCGGCATCAAAGCCGTATTGACGCCCTTCGAAAATCTGCAGTTTTATCAAGCGGTGCGCGGCGCGGCCGAGCATCAGGACATCTGGCGCGCGCTGGAGCAGGTGGGGCTGGTGGGTTACGAAGATCTGCCGGTGGCGCAGCTTTCCGCCGGGCAGCAGCGGCGCGTGGCGCTGGCGCGGCTGTGGCTCAGCGCGGCGTCGCTGTGGATCCTCGATGAACCGCTGACGGCGATCGACAAACAGGGCGTGGCCGAGTTGATTAGCCTTTTTGAACAACATGCGCAGCGGGGCGGCATGGTATTGTTGACCACCCATCAGGATTTGGCCGGCGTCGGCCAAACGGTGGGCAAAGTTCGTTTGGCGGAACACGACGCGGGGAGTTTGTGATGTTTTTGACTCTGGTGCGCCGCGAACTGAAGATCGCCTGCCGTAAAGGCTCGGAGATCGTCAACCCGCTGTGGTTTTTCCTGATAGTGATCACGCTATTCCCGTTGGGGATTGGCCCGGAGCCGCAGCTGCTGGCGCGCATTGCGCCGGGCATCGTGTGGGTGGCGGCGCTGCTGGCCTCGCTGCTGTCGCTGGAGCGGCTGTTTCGCGATGATTTCCTCGATGGCTCGCTGGAGCAGCTGTTGCTGCTGCCGACGCCGCTGCCGATGACGGTGCTGGGCAAAGTGTGTGCTCACTGGGTCGTGACGGGTCTGCCGCTGCTGATCCTGTCGCCGCTGGTGGCGCTGCTGCTGTCGCTCGATATGCAGACCTGGCTGGCGGTGGCGGGGACGCTGCTGCTCGGCACGCCGACGCTGAGCCTGATCGGCGCTATCGGCGTGGGGTTGACCGTCGGCCTGCGCAAAGGGGGCGTGCTGCTCAGCCTGCTGGTGCTGCCGCTGTATATTCCTGTGCTGATCTTCGCCACCGGGGCGATCGACGCCGCTTCGATGGGCATGCCGATCGACGGTTACCTGGCGATACTCGGCGCGATGCTGGCGGGCAGCGTGACTTTGGCGCCGTTTGCCACCGCGGCGGCGCTGCGAGTGAGCGTACACTAGCTAACGTATTGAATGAACAGACGGGCAAGGCCGAGAAGAGCGTACCCCGCAGAAGATTTTCGCCGTTTCGAACCCTCGGGGCGGCCGACGCATAAAAATTACCGTGAGCACTGACGACAATGTGGAAATGGTTACATCAACTGGCGCGGCCTGAACGGCTGTATCACGTCTGCGGCCGCTTTATCCCCTGGCTGGGGCTGGCGGCGGCGGCCTGCCTGCTGCTTGGCTGGGCATGGGGCTTTGGTTTCGCGCCGAAGGATTATCAGCAGGGCGACAGCTTCCGCATCATTTATATTCACGTGCCGGCGGCCATGTGGTCGATGGGCATCTACGCCTCGATGGCGGTGGCGGCGTTTATCGGCCTGGTGTGGCAGATGAAAATGTCCGATACCGTGGTGGCGGCGATGGCGCCGATCGGCGCGGTGTTCACCTTTATCGCGCTGGTGACCGGCTCCGCCTGGGGCAAGCCGATGTGGGGCACCTGGTGGGTGTGGGATGCGCGTCTGACCTCCGAGCTGGTGCTGCTGTTCCTCTATATGGGCGTCATCGCGCTGTATAACGCTTTCGAAGACCGCCGCCTGGCGGGCCGCGCCGCCGGGATTCTGGTGCTGGTGGGCGTGGTGAATATCCCTATCATCCATTTTTCGGTCGAATGGTGGAATACGCTGCATCAGGGCTCGACCAATATGCAGCAGTCTATCGCGCCAAGCATGCGCACCCCGCTGCGCTGGGCGATCCTCGGTTACCTGCTGCTGTTCGTCACGCTGACGCTGATGCGCCTGCGCAATCTGATCTTGTTCCAGGAGCGCCAGCGCCCGTGGGTCGCCGGGCTGGTGAATAAGGAGCGTCAGTCATGAATGCCGCGTTCGATTCCTGGTCGGCGTTTTTCGCCATGGGCGGTTACGCCTTCTATGTTTGGCTGGCGGTCGCCGCCACGCTGATTTCGCTGTTGGGGCTGGTGGCGCACACCGTCTGGCAACGGCGGCAGTTGCTCGCCGAGATCGGCCGCCGTCAGGCGCGCGAGCGGCGCATTCGCCATGCGCAACAATCAAAACAAAAATCCGCCGCACCGCGGGAGAAATCATTGTGAATCCACGTCGTAAAAGCCGCCTTTATCTGGCGATCGTTGTGCTGATCGGCATCGCGCTGACCGCGACCCTGATGCTGTACGCGCTGCGCTCCAACATCGATCTGTTCTATACCCCGGGTGAAATCCTGCAGGGCAAGGGTGAAAATCATGAGAAGCCCGAGGTCGGCCAGCGGCTGCGCATCGGCGGCATGGTGATGCCGGGCTCGGTGAAACGCGATCCCAATACGCTGCAGGTCAGCTTCAAGATTTACGACGCGCGCGGCGCGATCGGCGTGACCTACACCGGCATTCTGCCGGACCTGTTCCGCGAAGGGCAGGGCGTGGTGGCGCAGGGCGTGCTGGGTGAGGGCAACGTGGTCAATGCGCGCGAAGTGCTGGCCAAACACGATGAAAAATACACGCCGCCGGAAGTGGCCGACGCGATGAAAGAGAACCACAAAGGCCCGGCGGAAGCGTATAACGCGCCGCAGGCGGAGGGCGCCAAGTCATGATGCCGGAACTGGGCAGTTTTCTGCTGTGCCTGGCGCTGGCGATTGCGCTGCTGCTGAGCATTTACCCGCAGTGGGGCGCGGCGCGGCAAGACAGCCGCATGATGGCGGTCGCCCGCCCGCTGACCTACGGCATGTTCGCCGCGATTGCGCTGGCGTTCCTGTGCCTGGTGCACGCCTTCGTGGTCAATGATTTTACCGTCGCCTACGTGGCCACCAACTCCAATACCCAACTACCGGTGTATTACCGCATCGCCGCCACCTGGGGGGCGCATGAGGGGTCGCTGCTGCTGTGGGTGCTGCTGCTGAGCTGTTGGTCGCTGGCGGTGGCGTTGTGCAGCCGGGCGATGCCGCAGGATGCGGTGGCGCGGGTGCTGTCGGTGATGGGGATGATCACCGCCGGTTTCCTGCTGTTCATCATCATGACCTCCAATCCGTTCACCCGCACGCTGCCGAACTTCCCGATCGACGGCAGCGATCTCAACCCGCTGCTGCAGGATATCGGCCTGATCTTCCACCCGCCGCTGCTGTATATGGGCTATGTTGGCTTCTCGGTCGCCTTCGCCTTCGCCATCGCCTCGCTGATGGCTGGCCGGCTCGACACCGCCTGGGCGCGCTGGTCGCGCCCGTGGACCACCGCCGCCTGGGTGTTCCTCACGCTGGGCATCGTGCTCGGATCGGCCTGGGCCTACTATGAGCTGGGCTGGGGCGGCTGGTGGTTCTGGGATCCGGTGGAAAACGCCTCCTTTATGCCGTGGTTGGCCGGCACTGCGCTGATGCATTCGCTGGCGGTGACCGAAAAACGCGGCACGTTCAAAGCCTGGACGGTACTGCTGGCGATCACCGCCTTTTCGCTGTGCCTGCTGGGCACCTTCCTGGTGCGTTCCGGCGTGCTGGTCTCGGTGCACTCCTTCGCCTCCGATCCGGCGCGCGGCATGTTTATCCTCGCCTATCTGGTGATCGTGATCGGCGGTTCGCTGCTGCTGTACGCCGTCAAGGGCGGCCAGGTGCGCAGCCGGGTGCAGCACGAGACCTTCTCGCGCGAGACCTTCCTGCTGGGCAACAACGTGCTGCTGATCGCCGCCATGCTGGTGGTGCTGTTGGGCACGCTGCTGCCGCTGGTGCACAAACAGCTGGGGCTGGGCAGCATCTCGATCGGTGAGCCGTTCTTCAACACCATGTTCACCTGGCTGATGGCGCCGTTGGCGCTGCTGTTGGGCATCGGCCCGCTGGTGCGCTGGCGCCGCGATGAGCCGAGCAAGCTGTGGCGCCGCCTCGGCGTGGCGCTGTTGGCGACGCTGGCGCTGTCGATTCTGCTGCCGTGGCTGCTGCAGGACAGCATCGCCGGCATGACGGTGGTGGGCCTGATCATGGCGCTGTGGGTGATCATCCTGACGCTGATGGAACTGCATGAGCGTGCCACCCACCGTCACGGTTTCTGGCGCGGCCTGCGGCAGCTGTCCCGCAGCCACTGGGGCATGGTGCTCGGCCACCTCGGCGTGGCGGTGACGGTGATCGGCATCGCCTTCAGCCAGAACTACAGCGTGGAGCGCGACGTGCGGATGAAGGCCGGCGACAGCGTGGATATCCACAACTATCACTTCGTGTTCCGCGACGTGCACGACATTCGCGGCCCGAACTACAGCGGCGGCGTCGGCATCATCGACGTCACGCGCAACGGCAAGCCGGAGGCGACGCTGCGCGCGGAGAAACGCTACTACAGCGTGGCGCGCAGCATGATGACCGAGGCGGCGATCGACGGCGGTTTCAGCCGCGATCTGTATGCGGCGCTGGGCGAAGAGCTGGAGGACGGTTCCTGGGCGGTGCGCCTGTATTACAAACCCTTTGTGCGCTGGATCTGGTTCGGCGGCGTCTTTATGGCGATCGGCGGCCTGCTGTGCATCCTTGACCCGCGTTACCGCATGAGCAAAAAACTCAAGCGCGAAGGCAAGCTGGAGACGCAACCATGAAGCGCAAGCTGCTGTTTATCCCGTTGGTACTCTTCCTGCTGCTGGTGGCGGCGCTGATGGTGCAGCTGACGCGCAACGCCGGCGGCGAAGATCCGACCATGCTGGAATCGGCGCTGATCGGCAAACCGGTGCCGACCTTCAGGCTGGAATCGCTGGATCAGCCCGGCAAAACCTACGATCAGGCGGTGCTGCGCGACGGCAAGCCGATATTGCTCAACGTCTGGGCCACCTGGTGCCCGACCTGCCGCGCGGAACACCAGTATCTCAACACGCTGGCGGCGCGCGGCGTGCGGGTGGTTGGCCTGAACTACAAAGACGATCGCGCCAAGGCGGTGACCTGGCTGAATTCCCTCGGCAATCCCTATGCCCTCAGCCTGTACGACGGCGACGGCATGCTGGGGTTGGATCTCGGGGTCTACGGCGCGCCGGAGACCTTTCTCATCGACGGCCAGGGGATTATTCGCTATCGCCACGCCGGTGACATGAATGAGCGCGTCTGGCAGCAGGAAGTGCTGCCGCTGTATAAAAAGTACGGAGGTGAGGCATGAGGCTGATTGTCCTGCTGTGCGCCGCGCTGCTGAGCTGGAGCGCCGCCGCGGCGATCGATACCTATCGCTTCAACTCCGTCGAGCAGGAGCAGCAGTATCGCGAGTTGACCGAACAACTGCGCTGCCCGAAATGCCAAAACAACAGCATTGCCGATTCCAACGCCATCATCGCCGCCGACATGCGCACCAAGGTGTACGAGCTGATGATGCAGGGGCAAAGCAAGCAGCAGATCATTGATTACATGGTGGCGCGCTACGGCAATTTCGTCACCTACGAGCCGCCGGTAACGCCGGCGACGCTGATCTTGTGGATCGGCCCGCTGCTGTTCGTGCTGATCGGCGGGGCGGTGGTGATCCTGCGCGCCCGGCGCCGGCCTGGCGCGGCGGTGGACGATGCATTCTCCGAACGGGAACGGCAGCGCCTGGCGGCGCTGTTGCAAGAGACTGACAGGAAGAAACCCTAATGGCTTTTTGGCTGATTATTTGCGTGTTGCTGGCCGGCGCCGCCGCGTTGCTGGTGGTGCCGGCAATGCGCTACGGCAAGCAGAGCGCCGCCACGCGCGATGCGTTGAACAAGGCTTTTTATCAGGATCGTCTCAGCGAGCTGGAGCAGGACGAGCAGCAGGGCGTGGTGGCCGAGCGCCCGGAGCTGGTGAAAGAGCTGCAACAGAACCTGTTGAACGACATCCCGGCCGAGCAAGCGGCGCAGGCGAAACCGATCAATCGTTGGGCGCTGGTGCCGGGCGTGCTGTTATTGCTGGCGGTGACCGTTGGCTTTTATCTGAAAACCGGCGGATTGGCGCAGGTGCTGGACTGGCGTCTGGTGCAGGCGCAAATGCCGGAATTGCGCGAGCGCGTCGCCAATGAGCGCGCCAAACCGCTGAGCATGGAAGAGATCGCCCGCCTCGGGCTGGGGCTGCGCACCGCGCTGCAGCAGGACGATCGCAACATCAACGACTGGATGATGCTGGGGCGCGTCGGCATGGCGTTGAACAACGCCACCACCGCCACGCAGGCGTTTGCCCATGCTTATCAATTGGATCCGAATAGTCTGGAAGTGCGGCTCGGCTATGCCGAGGTCTTGACGCGCTCCAACGATCCGGAGGATAACAAGCAGGCGACGCAGCTGCTGCGGCGCATGATCGCGGAAAACCACGGCGATCCGCGGGTGCTGAGCCTGTTGGCGTTCAATGCCTTCGAACAGGGCGATTTCAAGCAGGCGATCGGTGCCTGGCAGGTGATGCTGCAACTGCTGCCGGCCAACGATCCGCGCGCGGAAGTGATAAAGCGCAGCATTGCACAAGCAAAAGCCCAGGCAGGCGGAGAAAATGTTAAACTGAATGTGACCGTTTCGCTGTCACCGCAGGCGGCGAAAGCCTTGCCGGCGCAGGGGACGCTGGTCATTTCGGTCACTGACGGCGTTAGCCCGGTGCCGGTGGCGGTAAAACAATTGCCGCTGAGCCGTTTTCCGCTGTCTTTCTCACTGGATGACGGCAACGCCATGATGCCCGAGCGTCTGCTCTCGGCGCAGCATCAGGTGCAGGTGCGTGTGCGCCTCTCACAGGACGGATTGGCCACGCCGCAGCCGGGGGATTGGTTCGGCGAAAGCTCGCTGCAGACATTCAGCGGTAAAGAGCAGGTTAGCGTTCAGATAAACAAGCAGGTCACTGAAAAATAAGACCGAACGTGTTTTTATGGAGAAAAATATGAACTTTCGCCTGACTGGGGTGGCATTCGCAACGGTATTACTGGTGGGCTGTGCCAGCGCGCCAGACAACGATCCGCAAGGGCGTTCCGATCCTCTGGAAGGATTCAACCGGACGATGTTCGACTTCAACTACAACGTCCTGGATCCCTATATCCTGCGTCCGGTCGCGGTGGCCTGGCGTGACTACGTGCCGATGCCGGCGCGTAACGGCATCAGCAACTTCACCTCCAACCTGGAAGAGCCGGCCAGCATGGTCAACGCCTTCCTCAAGGGCGACCCTTACCGCGGGATGATTCACTTCAACCGCTTCTTCCTGAACACCCTGCTCGGGATGGGCGGCCTGATCGACGTGGCCGGCATGGCCAACCCGAAACTGGCGCGCGAAGAGCCGAACCGCTTCGGCAGCACGTTGGGGCATTACGATGTAGGTTATGGCCCGTACGTGATGCTGCCGGGCTACGGCAGCTTCACCCTGCGTGAAGACGGCGGCGACTTTGCGGATACGCTGTATCCGATGCTGAGCTACCTCACCTTCTGGATGTCGGCGGGCAAATGGGTGGTCGAGGGGATCGAAACCCGCGCCCAGCTGCTGGATTCCGACGGCCTGCTGCGCAACTCCTCCGATCCTTACATCATGGTGCGCGAAGCTTACTTCCAGCGCCACGATTTCATCGCCAACGGCGGCTCGCTCAAGCCGGAAGAGAACCCGAACGCCAAGGCGATTCAGGGCGAACTGGACGAGATCGACTCGCAGTAATCACGGGCGTCACGCCAATGAAAAACCCGCCGGCAGGCGGGTTTTTTATGCCGGCAGCACGCGGCAGGCAAAGAAAAAGCGCCCCGCGGGGCGCTTTGGCATCCATCTCAGGCGAGATTAGAAGCGGTAGTTGAAGTTGGCGCCGTACAGCCAGGCTTTACCTTCAGAGTTGAAGGTGTAAGGGCCTTCTTTGATGGTGACTTTCTGGCCGTGCATGTAGGAAACGCCGACGTCGACCGACGCGTCTTTGTTGAACGCATAGGTAGTACCGGCACTCAGCCAGAAACGGTCCTGATCCGGAATGGAAATCGAACGGTTCTGTGCCGGCACTGGGCTGTCATCGAAGGCGATACCGGTACGGAAGGTCCAGTTGTCGTCGTAGAAGTAGGTGGTACCCAGCGCGATGCGGTAAGCGTCTTTGAAGCCTTCATGCTTCTCGAACAGCGTTTGGCCGTTGTTGCCGGTGGCTCTCAGCTCCTGGAACTGGCTCCAACTGGTGTAGGCCAGGCTGTAGTGGATGGCCCACTGCGGCGCCACTTTGTTGTAACCGGACAGCTCCCACATTTCCGGCAGGTGCAGGCTCAGAGAACCCGGAATGGTGTTGCCGTTGGTGCCCCACGGAAGACCTTGAGAGGCCAGCAGCGGGTTGAAGGCTGAAGGCAGGCTGCTCTTGTAGTCGCCGTCGAAGTCGATTTTCACTTCAGAGCGGTAGGTGAGGCCGTAACGGTTGTTTTCATCCACTTCGTACAGAATACCGGCGTTCCAACCGAAGCCCCATTCGTCGCCTTTCAGGTGCGAAATCTGGGTATCTGCCGGGATCTGCGAAACAGGGCCGGCTAGCTGCGGCGGTAATTGGCCTGAACCGGCGATGAGCTTCGGCAGTTCACCGGCGTAACGTTCCAGTTTGGCTTTGGCGTACACCGCATCGAAGCCCAGACCGAAGCTGAAGTGTTGATTCAGACGATATGCGCCGCTGAGGTTCAGGTTGAGGGTGGTCAGATCGGTCTTGCCGCCGTAAGCGCCGGCGGTATAGCCGTCGTTGAATTCTGTCGCCAGACCGTAGTTGCTGGTGACCGAGCCGCCTACGGCGAACTGATCGTTAATCGGGTGAACATAATGCAGGTTCGGCACCCAGGCGGTCGGCGCGATGTTTTTCGAATCCAAACTGGCGCCGGAAGGGGATTGACCGGTAATGTCAACGTCCGGGTCGATGAAGACCGCGCCGAAAGAAAGTTCCGGGCGGGTATACATCATCAGCAACGCCGGGTTGCGGCTTGCGGAGGCCGCCGTATCCGCCATGGCGCCTTCGCCAGAATACGAACGTCCTAAACCAGCTGATGAGAACTCATTCAGCTGGAATCCTGCGGCAGACACGTTTGAAGAGATAATTGCCACTGCAGCTGCGAGAGCTGATTTAGTCAATAGGTTTTTCTGGCTCATGACCAAAACCTCATTATGTGTTTATTATTTAAACTATTGTTACACGAGGTAACAAGGAGCGCGGGATTGTAGGGTCCGTTATCGTTCAGACAAATCAGACCAGTGGCTGAAGTATAGGTCTGACCTGTGAAAATGTTGCAAGTTTGTTTTTGAAATATTTCCAACCTGATATCAAAAAAGAGATCTGCTTAACAAAACGTCAGCGGTAAATAACAAAATTCTTACCATTTCTTAGCAGGCGCTCATTTTTATTTGTGATTTCCATCACTTAAAACACCCATTAAAAGTAAGTGCTAGTGATTGCCTGCGTGGAAGCGTAAAATACCTGCAGAATTTTGTGGCTTTGTGCCGGTGAGTAAAACGGCAATTTGGGCTGATAACCGAGGCCTTTGAGGAGAACCAATCATGTCAGATGCAATTAATAAATGCAGCGCCCAGGAAACCGCCGCGTGTTGCTGTGTGGATGTCGGCACCGTGATGGATAACACCGATTGCACCGCGTCCTACAGCCAGGTGTTCAGCAATCAACAAGATGCGGAGGCGATGCTGGCCGCCCTGAGCGAAAAGGCGCGCGCGGTAGAATCCGACCCTTGTGACATCAGCAGTAGCATTAAACCGGTTGACGGCGGCGTACAGTTGGAGGCCGATTTCACCTTCGCCTGCCAGGCGGAAACCCTGATCTTCCAGCTCGGCCTGCGTTAATCCCCGCTTTACCCCCGGAGCCGCCTGCCGCGCGCCGGGGATTGCTCTCCCCACATCGCCCCCGATAGAAAGTGCGCCTGCTCGCAGTTTTGATCTCTGCCGGTTTGCCAAATGTAACCGTTTGGTTAACAATGACCTCATCAGGTCAGACCTCTTTCTGCCCATTGCGCTGACGTTATTTTCTTCAGGAGCATTTATGAGTAAGGCACTGCCGTTGGTGACCCGTCATGGTGACCGCATTGCGATTGTGAATGGACTGCGTACCCCCTTTGCCAAACAGGCGACTGCCTATCACGGCATTCCGGCGGTGGATTTAGGGAAAACGGCGGTGAGCGAGCTGTTGGCGCGCAGCGGCATCGATCCGCAGCTTATCGAACAACTGGTGTTCGGCCAGGTGGTGCAAATGCCCGAGGCGCCGAACATCGCGCGTGAAATCGTGCTCGGCACCGGCATGAGCGTCCATACCGACGCCTACAGCGTGTCGCGCGCCTGCGCCACCAGCTTCCAGGCGATCGCCAACGTGGCGGAGAGCATCATGGCCGGCAGCATCAGCGTTGGCATCGCCGGCGGGGCGGATTCTTCTTCCGTCTTGCCGATCGGCGTCAGCAAGGCGCTGGCGCGCACGCTGGTGGACGTCAACAAGGCGCGCACGCTGTCGCAGCGCCTCAAACTGTTCAGCCGGCTGAAATTCCGCGATCTGATGCCGGTGCCGCCGGCGGTGGCGGAGTATTCCACCGGCCTGCGCATGGGCGATACCGCCGAGCAGATGGCGAAGAGCCACGGCATCACCCGCGAGGCGCAGGATGCGCTGGCGCACCGTTCCCACGAGCTGGCGGCCAAGGCCTGGCGGGAAGGGTGGCTGCGCGACGAGGTGATGACCGCCTATGTGCCGCCTTACCGCGCGCAGCTTTCTGAAGACAACAACATCCGTAAAGATTCCAGCCTGGCTTCCTACGCCAAGCTGAAGCCGGCGTTCGATCGCAAGCATGGCAGCGTCACCGCGGCCAACAGCACGCCGCTGACCGACGGCGCGGCGGCGGTGCTGATGATGAGCGAATCGCGCGCCAAAGAGCTGGGGCTGCAGCCGCTGGGCTATTTGCGCAGCTTCGCCTTCGCCGCCATCGACGTGTGGGAAGACATGCTGCTGGGGCCTTCCTACGCTACGCCGCTGGCGCTGGATCGCGCCGGCATCGGTCTGGCCGATCTGACGCTCATCGACATGCATGAAGCCTTCGCTGCGCAAACGCTGGCCAACCTGAAGATGTTCGCCAGCGAAGAGTTCGCCCGCGAGAAGCTTGGCCGCAGCCAGGCGATCGGCGAAGTGGACATGGACAAATTCAACGTCTTGGGCGGTTCCATCGCCTATGGCCACCCGTTCGCCGCCACCGGCGCGCGCATGATCACCCAGACGCTGCATGAGCTGAAACGCCGCGGCGGCGGGCTGGGCCTGACCACCGCCTGCGCCGCCGGCGGGTTAGGGGCCGCGATGATCGTGGAGGTGGAATGATGAGCTTCGAAAACGCATTGCATGAACAGCGCGCCAAACCGTCGGCCTTTCAGCTGACGATTCGCCCCGACAACATCGGCGTGATCACCATCGACGTGCCGGGCGACAAGGTGAACACGCTCAAGGCCGAGTTCGTCGAACAGGTCAACGACGTGCTGATCCGGGCGCAGCAGCATAGCGCGCTGGAAGGGCTGGTGATCGTTTCCGGCAAGCCGGACTCGTTTATCGCCGGCGCCGACATCACTATGATTGCCGCTTGCACCAGCGCCAAAGAGGCGGAAACGCTGGCCAGGAAAGGGCAGAGCACGCTGGCGCAGATCGCCGCGTTCCCGGTGCCGGTAGTGGCGGCCATTCACGGCGCCTGCCTGGGCGGCGGCCTGGAGCTGGCGCTGGCCTGCCATGGCCGCGTCTGTTCGCTGGATGACAAAACCGCGCTCGGGCTGCCGGAAGTGCAGCTGGGTCTGCTGCCGGGCTCCGGCGGCACGCAGCGCCTGCCGCGCCTGGTCGGCGCCGCCAAGGCGCTGGACATGATCCTGACCGGCAAGCACATTCGCGCCCGCCAGGCGCTGCGCATGGGGTTGGTGGACGACGCCGTGCCGCAGTCGATTCTGTTGCAGACCGCCATCGAGCGGGTGAAGCAGGGCTGGAAGCATCAGCGCGAGCTGCCGTGGCAGGATCGCCTGCTCAACGGCCCGCTGGGCAGAAGTCTGCTGTTCAGCATCGTGCGCAAGAAAACGTTGGCGAAAACCCACGGCAACTACCCGGCGGCGGAGCGCATCATTCAGGTGGTGCGTACCGGGCTGGATCACGGCAGCGCCAGCGGCTATGAGGCTGAAGCGCGCGCCTTTGGCGAGCTGGCGATGACGCCGCAGTCGGCGGCGCTGCGCAGCCTGTTCTTCGCTTCCACCGCGCTGAAAAAGGAGCGGGGCGGCAATGCCCAGCCGCACGCCCTGCATCGCGTCGGCATTCTCGGCGGCGGCCTGATGGGCGGCGGCATCGCCTGCGTCACCGCCACCCGCGGCGGATTGCCGGTTCGCATCAAAGACATCAATGAAACCGGTATCAACCATGCACTGAAATACAGCTGGGACGTGCTCGGCAAGCGGGTGCGCCGCAAGCGCATGCGCCCGGCGGAACGGCAAAAGCAGATGATGCTGATCTCCGGCTCTACCGATTACACCGGCTTTGAACAGGTGGATATCGTGGTCGAGGCGGTGTTCGAAGATCTGGCGCTGAAGCAGCAGATGGTGGCCGAGGTAGAAGCCAACTGCGCGCCGCATACCGTGTTCGCCTCCAATACTTCTTCGCTGCCTATCGGCCGCATCGCCGAAAAGGCCCAGCGGCCGCAGCAGGTGATCGGCCTGCACTACTTCAGCCCGGTGGACAAGATGCCGCTGGTGGAAGTGATCCCGCACGCCGGCACCAGCGAAGAGACCATCGCCACCACCGTGGCGCTGGCGCACAAGCAGGGCAAAACCGCCATCGTGGTGGGCGACAGCGCCGGTTTTTATGTCAACCGCATCCTGGCACCGTACATCAACGAAGCGGCGCGCTGCCTGCTGGAAGGCGAGCCGATTGAGTCGCTGGACAAGGCGCTGGTGGACTTCGGTTTCCCGGTCGGCCCGATCACCCTGCTGGATGAAGTGGGCATCGACGTCGGCACCAAGATCATTCCCGTGCTGGTCGAGGCGCTGGGGCCGCGCTTCGCCGCGCCTGCCGCGTTCGATGCGGTGCTGAAAGACGGGCGCAAAGGGCGCAAGAACGGCCGCGGCTTCTATCTCTACCCGAGCGAAGGGCAGCAGCGGCAGCGGCGCAAACGTGCGGATACCTCATTGTATACGCTGCTCGGCGTCACGCCGAAGGCGCACATGCTGCCGGCGAGCGTCGCTCAGCGCTGCGTGATGATGATGCTGAACGAAGCGGCACGCTGCCTGGACGAAGGCGTGATCCGCAGCGCGCGCGATGGCGACATCGGCGCGGTGTTCGGCATCGGCTTCCCGCCGTTCCTCGGCGGCCCGTTCCGCTATATGGACGAGCTTGGCGCCGAGAAAGTGGTGAAGACGCTGGACTACCTGCGTCAGCAGCACGGCGAGCATTTCGCCCCGTGCGAACGCCTGCAGCGCATGGCGCAGCAGGGCGAGCGCTTTTACCCGCTGGGGAGCTGAACGCAGGGCGGCCCGATTTGCACTATAGTTGCAACAGGGCCGCGTTGTGATCGCCATCACTCCTTGCAACAGCGTCAGCCGGTGAGGCTGTACAGCGAGGCTGCGGCAGCGGTAAGTTAGCTTGACCGCCATCAATAAATTTCATGGCGGAAAGGTTAAAATTTAACCCGTTGAATTGATTGTTCTGTGAGCAATCGAGGTTTGCCCGGGGAGGATTGCTGTAAAAAACAGCGTTTTCTTTAGGCAAACTTTCAGGCAAAATGCCCGGCCGCCATAAAGAGACGGCGCGTTATCGTTTTAAAGCTTTGGCTTTGGGTTGTAAAACTCGGCGGTACAGCACGCACGGCGTTTCTGTATAGCGTTACTTTGTCAACAACAGCGGTGCAATATGCAAGTTTTGATTATGCGTCACGGAGAGGCGGCGCTCGAGGCAGCCAGCGATGCGGTAAGGCCCCTTACCCTGTGCGGCCGCGACGAGTCCCGTCAGATGGCGGCCTGGTTGAACACCAAGTCTGTGGATATTGAACGCGTGCTGGTCAGCCCCTATCTGCGGGCCGAACAGACGCTGGCGACGGTGCGTGAAGCCTTGACGCTACCGGAGGGCGAAGAAGTGTTGCCCGAGCTGACGCCGGGCGGCAACGCCGAACAAGTCGGCAGCTATCTGCAGGCGCTGGCGATGCAAGGGGTGAGTTCGGTGCTGATCGTGTCGCACCTGCCGCTGGTGGGCTATCTGGTGGCCGAACTGTGCCCGGGCGAGTGCCCGCCGATGTTCGCGACCTCGGCGATTGCCAACGTCGATCTGCCGGCGGACGGCAGCTACGGCAAGTTTGAATGGCAGGTCAGCCCGTCGCAGGTGATGGCCAAAGTGTGAACCGCGGATGCGGTGCGGAATAAACTCAGGGCGATGTCTGACATCGCCCTGAGTCGTTTCTGCGGCGGGGGCTACTCGGCCAGCTCCACCAACAGCAGGATGGCGGCGTTGCCGCCCCATTCCTTCGGCGCCTGATGAAACGCCAGCACGTCGGGATGCTGCGCCAGCCACAGCGGCGTTTGCTGTTTGAGAATGTGCTTGCCGTGCCCGTGCATCACGCAGGCGCAGTGCACGTGTTCGCGTTTGCAGGCGGCGATCAGCGCCCCCAGTTCCTGCTTGGCCTGCAGCTGGGTCAGGCCGTGCAAATCGAGAAACAGCTCCGGCGAGTAATCGCCGCGTCGCAGCTTCTTCAGCTCATACGGGCTGCTGCCGGGGCGCACGTAGCGCGTCGGGCCTTCTTCTTCCAACTGCGGCTGGTATTCATCTGAAAAATAATAGCTGGCATCGACCTGCTCCTGCAGCAGCCGCTGCGGGGCAATCTGTTTGACCTTGGGCTTCGGCGGGCGGTGGACGATGGTGTCCTGGCGCAGCTTTTTCGCGCCCGCCACCGACTCTCTGAAGAGCTGTTGTTCGTCTTGGCTCAGAGGGGGCTTGTTCTTCATGCTTCATTCACCGGAAATCGTTTATTTCGCTAGTTTACCTTGTGAATGAGCGCTGTCGACGCAAAACTCGGGCCAGAGTGAAAAGCGCGAGGGGCAAGCGTGATTTGTCGCGGGCTTCATGGCAAACTATGCGGCTAAATCATGAAACACAGCGCCTGCCGGAGGGCAAATTGGACAAAATTTTCGTCGACGAAGCAGTGAACGAACTGCACACCATTCAAGATATGCTGCGCTGGACGGTAAGCCGCTTCAACGCCGCCAATATCTATTATGGTCACGGAACCGATAATCCGTGGGACGAAGCGGTGCAATTGGTGCTGCCAAGCCTGTTCCTGCCGTTGGACATTCCGGAGGACATGCACACCGCCCGTCTGACCTCCAGCGAGCGCCATCGCATCGTTGAGCGCGTGATCCGCCGCGTCAACGAGCGCATCCCGGTCGCCTACCTGACCAACAAGGCCTGGTTCTGCGGCATGGAATTCTACGTTGACGAGCGCGTGCTGGTGCCGCGTTCGCCGATCGGCGAGCTGATCAACGATCGCTTCAGCGCGCTGATCCCACACCCGCCACGCCATATCCTCGACATGTGCACCGGCAGCGGCTGTATCGCCATCGCCTGCGGCTACGCTTTCCCGGAAGCGGAAGTGGACGCGGTGGACATCTCCAGCGAGGTGCTGGCGGTGACCGAGCGCAACATTCAGGCGCACGGCGTCGAACACCAGGTGATCCCGATCCGTTCCGATCTGTTCCGCGACGTTCCCGCGATCCAGTACGATCTGATCGTCACCAACCCGCCGTACGTCGATGCGGAAGACATGTCCGATCTGCCGCAGGAGTTCCGCTTTGAGCCGGAGCTGGGCCTGGCGGCGGGCAGCGACGGCCTGAAGCTGGTGCGCCGCATCCTGGCCTGCGCGCCGGACTACCTGACCGACGACGGCGTGCTGATTTGTGAAGTGGGCAACAGCATGGTACACCTGATGGAACAATATCCGGATATTCCGTTCACCTGGCTGGAGTTCGAAAACGGCGGTGACGGCGTGTTCATGCTGACCAAGCAGCAGCTGGTGGATTGCAAGGAACACTTCAGCCTCTATCGCAGCTAAGCCGCATTTTCAAGGCCCGCACGGCGGGCCTCATAACGATAAAAGACTAACGGTAAGGAGCCGTGATGGCAGGAAACAGTATTGGGCAGATTTTCCGCGTCACCACCTTCGGTGAATCTCACGGGGTGGCGCTGGGTTGTATCGTCGACGGCGTGCCGCCCGGCATCCCGCTCACCGAAGCCGATTTGCAACACGATCTGGACCGCCGTCGTCCGGGCACCTCGCGTTACACCACCCAGCGTCGCGAACCGGATCAGGTGCGCATTCTCTCCGGCGTATTCGAAGGCGTGACTACCGGCACCAGCATCGGTTTGATCATTGAGAACACCGATCAGCGCTCGCAAGACTACAGCGCCATCAAAGACGTGTTCCGTCCGGGGCATGCCGACTACACCTACGAACAGAAATACGGCCTGCGCGACTACCGCGGCGGCGGCCGCTCTTCGGCGCGTGAAACCGCCATGCGCGTTGCGGCGGGCGCTATCGCCAAGAAATACCTGCAGCAGAAGTTCGGCGTGCAGGTGCGCGGCTATCTGGCGCAGATCGGCGACGTGACCTGCGAGCTGAAAGATTGGGATCAGGTTGAGCAGAATCCGTTCTTCTGCCCGGATCCGGACAAGCTGGAAGCGCTGGACGAACTGATGCGCGCGCTGAAAAAAGAGGGCGACTCCATCGGCGCCAAGGTCAGCGTGATTGCTGAAAACGTGCCGGTTGGCCTGGGCGAGCCGGTGTTTGATCGCCTCGACGCCGATCTGGCGCACGCGCTGATGAGCATCAACGCGGTGAAAGGCGTGGAGATCGGCGACGGATTTGCCGTGGTGACCAAGCGCGGCAGCGAAAACCGCGATGAAATCACCCCGGAAGGTTTTCAGAGCAACCATGCCGGCGGCATTCTCGGCGGCATCAGCAGCGGCCAACCGGTGATCGCGCATCTGGCGCTGAAGCCGACCTCCAGCATCATGGTGCCGGGCCGCACCATCAATCGCCAGGGCGAAGCGGTGGAAATGGTCACCCGCGGCCGCCACGATCCGTGCGTGGGTATCCGCGCCGTGCCGATCGCCGAAGCGATGATGGCGATCGTGCTGATGGATCACCTGCTGCGCCAGCGTGCGCAAAACGGTGATGTGGTTTCCGACGTGCCTCGCTGGTAATCGCCATGAAAAACTGGATGTTGGGCCTGGTGGCCCTGACGGCCTCCGCCTCCGCCATGGCGCTGACGCCGTGGCAGAAAATCGATCGTCCGGTGGCCGGCGCGCCGCAGGCGGTGGGCGGTTTCGCCAACGGCTGCGTCATCGGCGCCCAGCCGTTGCCGCTGAACTCACCGAACTACCAGGTGATGCGTACCGACCAGCGCCGTTATTTCGGCCACCCGGATCTGTTGGCGTTCATTCAGCGCCTCAGCAGCCAGGCGAATCAGAAAGCGCTGGGCACGGTGCTGATCGGCGATATGGCGATGCCGGCCGGCGGGCGCTTCAGCAGCGGCCACGCCAGCCACCAGTCGGGGCTCGACGTCGACATCTGGCTGCAGCTGCCGCGCCAACGCTGGAGCGCGCAGCAATTGCTGAAGCCGCAGCCTATCGATCTGGTGTCAGGGGACGGCAAGCAGGTAGTGGCGCGCCAATGGCAGCCGCAGATTGAGTCGCTGATCAAGCTGGCGGCGCAGGATGCGGACGTGACGCGCATCTTCGTCAATCCGGCCATCAAACAGCGTCTGTGTCTGGATGCCGGCGCCGATCGCGCCTGGTTGCACAAGGTGCGGCCGTGGTTCGGTCACCGCGCGCACATGCACGTGCGCCTGCGTTGCCCGGCGGGCAGCCTTGAATGTAAAGAGCAGGATACGCCGCCGCCGGGCGACGGCTGCGGCGCCGAACTGGCGAGCTGGTTCGTGCCGCATCAACCGAACGCCAAACCGGGTAAACCGGTGCCGCCGCCGTTACCGCCGACCTGTCAGGCATTGCTGGATAATCACTTCGCAGCGGAATAACACATGGACTGGTTTGTCATCGGCCCCGAGATGCTCGGGGTGTTGTTTGCGGTAGCGCTGCTGGCGGGGTTTATCGACTCCATCGCCGGCGGCGGTGGGCTGCTGACGGTGCCGGCCCTGCTGGCGGTGGGGGTTCCCCCGGCGCAGGCGCTGGCGACCAACAAACTGCAGTCGGTCGGCGGTTCCTTCTCCGCCAGCCTGTACTTTATTCGTCGGCGGGCGGTGAACCTCAACGACCAGAAGCTGACGATCTTTCTGACGCTGATCGGTTCGATCGCCGGCGCCATTCTGGTGCAGCATATGCGCGCCGATTTGCTGCGGCAGATGTTGCCGCTGCTGGTGATCGGCATCGGCCTCTACTTCCTGCTGATGCCGCGGCTGGGTGAGGAAGATCGTCAACGCCGTCTCGGCGCCTTGCCGTTCGGGCTGGTGGCCGGCGGCTGCGTCGGGTTTTACGACGGCTTCTTCGGCCCCGGAGCCGGATCGTTTTACGCGCTGGCCTATGTGACGCTGTGCGGCTTCAACCTTGCCAAGTCCACGGCGCACGCCAAGGTGCTTAACTTCACCTCCAACGTCGGCGGGTTGGCGCTGTTCATCATCGGCGGCAAGGTGGTGTGGAGCATCGGTCTGGTGATGTTGGTGGGGCAGGTGCTGGGGGCGCGTTTGGGCGCCCACATGGTGCTGACCCGCGGGCAGAAGCTGATTCGGCCGATGATCGTGATCGTCTCGCTGGTGATGAGCCTCAAGCTGCTGTACGACAATCACGGCGCGGAAATTCAGCAGTGGTTGAGCGCCCTGGTGCACGGTTAAAGATGAAGAGAGGGCGTTGCTTACGCGCCCTGTCTTATCGGGTATAATGGCCTCTTTATTTTTGTGGTTATAGAGTTTTTATGTCAGACACACAGACCCGTCATCACTATGAGCAACTGATCGAGATCTTCAATCAATGCTTCAGCGATGACTACAACACCCGCCTGGTGAAGGGCGACGACGAGCCGATCTACCTGCCGGCCGACGACGAATTGCCGTATCACCGCATCGTATTCGCCCACGGCTTCTACGCCAGCGGCCTGCACGAAATCTCGCACTGGTGCATCGCCGGCGAAGCGCGCCGCCAACGGGTGGACTTCGGTTACTGGTATTGCCCGGACGGGCGCGACGCGCAAACCCAGAGTGAATTCGAAGCGGTGGAGATCAAACCGCAGGCGCTGGAGTGGATGTTCTGCGTGGCGGCCGGTTTCCCGTTTAACGTCAGCTGCGACAACCTGAACGGCGACTGCGAGCCGGATCGCATCGCGTTCCAGCGCAAGGTGCGCGACCGGGTATTGGCGCTGCTGGAGCAGGGAATACCCACACGGCCTGCGCGCTTTATTCAGGCGTTGCAATCGTTCTACAATACGCCACCGTTGGCGGCCGAGCATTTTCCGTATCCGGAAGATCTCAACTGACGCCACAGCCCGTTATTTAATGAGGAAATTTGATGATCGCAGAATTCGAAGCGCGCATTTTGGCGCTGATTGATGACATGGTAGAGCACGCCAGCGATGATGAACTGTTTGCCGGTGGCTACCTGCGCGGTCATTTGACGCTGGCGGTGGCCGAAGCGGAAGAGCAGGGCGAGCACACTGCCGAAGCGCTGAAAGCGCGGGTGGAAGAGAGCCTGCACAAAGCGATCGCCGCCGGGGAACTCTCGCCGCCGGATCAGATCCTGGTGCGCGGCATGTGGGAAAACCTTTATCAGGCCGCTACCCCTGCCGCCTGACCGCCATGCCGGGGCGCGCCGCCGCGCCCCTCATTCATGAATTAAACCGCACGCCCTTTCAGCAATTTCCGCACCCACATCCGATTTGGATTCAGCGCCGCCAGCAGGCGCGTATCGCCCGGCAACGGTTCGCCGAACAGCTGCGCCGCCAGAATTTCCGCTGCCAGCGGCGCCGAGCACAGCCCGCGCGATCCCAACCCGCCGATAGCGAACAGGCCGGGATAGACCGGCGCATCGGCGACGGTTTCGCCGCGCTGGTTTCGCCGCTGCAAATCCTGATACTGCGTCACCGTGGCCTGATAGTCCGGCAGTGCGCCGACCATCGGCAGATGATCGCGGGTGGCGCTGCGCACGCCGCAGCGCGCCTGATGAGCGCTGACGTCCACCTGCTGCGGCCAGGCCTGCTCCGGCAGGCAGCGCAGCAGGCGCTCGCGGTTTTCCTGTTGCTCCTGCTCGCGGTAGTCGGTGGCGGTGTCGCCGCGCTGGTAGCTGGCGCCGATGCAGTGTTGGCCGTTGTTGGCGTTGACCGGCGTCAGGTAGCCGTCGTAGCACAACACCTGTTTCAGTTGACCGAGGGACGGCGAGGTTGGGATGTGCGACACCTGCCCGCGCACCGCATACAGCGGCAGGGCTTGCGTCGGCGCCAGCTCGGCCAACCGGTGGCCGTTGGCCAGGATCACCGTCGCATGGCGGCGGCTTTCGCCGTGGGCGAAATCGATGCGCCAGCCGTTTTCTTCCTGCGTCAGCCTCTGTGCATCGTGCCGGTATTGGCAGACCAAGCCCTGACGCTGCGCCAGCGCGATAGCGCCGCGCGTCAGTTCGGCCGGGCAGAGCCAGCCGCCTAGCGGGTAGGTGATGCCGCCAAAGCCGGTATCGACGCCGCACAGTTCGCTGAGCGTTTCGCGGTCGGCTGCCGCCGCCAAGGCCTGCGGCCAGTCGGTTTTCAGCATATTGGCGATCTTGGCGCCGCTCTTTTCGTCGTAGGCCAGCTGGCTGACGCCGCACCACTGGTGATCAAAGGCGACGCCTTGTTGCAACAGGGCATCGTATTGGCGGCGGGCGAAAGGAAACGCGGCGCTGAAGAAACTCTCCAGCGCGTCGCCGCTGCCGTTCAGCAGGGGGTAAATCGCCCCCTGACGATTGCCGGATGCGCCCTCGGCCGGCTGCTCGTCGGCGCAGTACAGCGTGACGGTGGCGCCGCGCCGCAATAGGGCCAACGCGGTGAGCGCGCTGGCGACGCCGCCGCCGATCAGAGCGATGTCGGCGGTGTTGTCCGCCGCCGGACGCCGATACCAGGGCGCCGGGTGGGGCGTGGGCTGCGCATCGGCCGGCAGACAGCCGGCGAGCATCTCACGCTTTTGGCCGAAGCCTTTGCAACGGTTGACCTGAAAACCGGCCTGCTGCAAGCCGCGGCGCACGAAGCCGGCGGCGGTAAAGGTGGCGAAGCTGCCTTCCGGCCGGGCGAAACGTGCCATGGCGGCGAACAGTTGCTCGGTCCACATGTCGGGATTTTTGGCCGGTGCGAAGCCGTCGAGGAACCAGGCGTCGACCTGGTTATTCATGCTGGCGTCGAACTGCGGCAGCAGTTCGTTGACGTCGCCGAACCACAGATCGAGCGTAATGCGGCCTTCGGCCAACAGCAGGCGATGGCAGCCCGGCAGCGGCAGCGGCCATTGGGCGCGCAGCTCATCGGCATAGGGAGCCAGCTCCGGCCAGCGCGCATGCGCCGCCGCCAGATCGGCCTGCTGCAGGGGGAATTTCTCGAAGCTGATAAAGTGCAGGCGTTGCAGCGCGGCGTCCGGCTCTGCCTGGCGGAAGCCCGCGAAGGCCTGCCACAGCGTAAGGAAATTGAGCCCGGTGCCGAAGCCGGTTTCCGCCACCACCAGCAGCGGGCGCGGGTGAGTGGCGAAACGCTGCGGCAGCCGGTTGCCGTGCAGAAAGACATAGCGGGTTTCTTCCAGCCCATCCTGATTGGAAAAATAGACGTCATCAAACTGTTTCGAAACAGGTGTACCCTGTTCGTTCCAGGTTAGCGTTGCGGTTTGGATGGGGGCGTGGTTCACGGTCAATAGCTCGAAATTCAAGGGATGCCGCGAATTCTAACGGCGCTGGCGCCCTGGCGCAAACTGGACAACAATAAAGCTGAAAAACGCTGATCGGACTTGTTCGGCTTACATCTGTACGCTAAAGTGCGATGCAAAATCCCGTAGGTAAATAGTGGAAGAGGTATTGAATGAAACGTGCAGTGATTACTGGCCTGGGAGTTGTCTCCAGCATTGGTAATAACCAGCAGGAGGTCCTGGCGAGCCTGCAGGAAGGACGTTCTGGGATCACTTTCTCCCAGGAGCTGAAAGATTCCGGCATGCGTAGTCACGTATGGGGGCAAGTTAAGCTCGACACAACCGGCCTGATCGACCGCAAGGCGGTGCGTTTCATGAGCGATGCTTCCATCTATGCCTTCCTGGCGATGCAAGAAGCGATCGCTTCTTCCGGCCTGAAGGAAGAAGAGTATCAAAACAACCCGCGCGTGGGCCTGATCGCAGGTTCCGGCGGTGGTTCTCCGCGCTTCCAGGTGTTCGGCGCCGATGCGATGCGCAGCCCGCGCGGCCTGAAAGCGGTTGGCCCATACGTGGTCACCAAAGCTATGGCTTCCGGCGTTTCCGCCTGCCTGGCGACGCCGTTCAAAATCCACGGCGTGAACTACTCCATCAGCTCCGCTTGCGCGACCTCCGCACACTGCATCGGTAACGCGGTTGAGCAAATCCAGCTGGGCAAACAGGACATCGTGTTCGCCGGCGGCGGCGAAGAGCTGTGCTGGGAAATGGCCTGCGAGTTCGACGCGATGGGCGCGCTGTCCACCAAGTACAACGACACGCCGGAAAAAGCCTCCCGTACTTACGACGCCGATCGTGACGGTTTCGTCATCGCCGGCGGCGGCGGTATGGTGGTGGTTGAAGAACTGGAACACGCGCTGGCACGCGGTGCGCACATCTACGCGGAAATCGTTGGCTACGGCGCAACGTCTGACGGCGCCGACATGGTAGCGCCATCGGGCGAAGGCGCGGTGCGCTGCATGAAGATGGCGATGCAGGATCTGGATGCGCCGATCGACTACATCAACGTGCACGGCACCTCCACGCCGGTGGGCGACGTGAAAGAGCTGGGCGCGATTCGCGAAGTGTTCGGCGACAATACCCCGGCTATCTCCTCCACCAAGGCGATGACCGGTCACTCGCTGGGCGCCGCAGGCGTGCAGGAAGCGATCTACAGCCTGCTGATGCTGGAGCACGGCTTTATCGCGCCGAGCATCAACATCGAAACCCTGGATGAGCAGGCGGCTGGCATGAACATCGTGACTCAGCCGACTCAGCGCGAGCTGACCACCGTGATGTCCAACAGCTTCGGCTTCGGCGGCACCAACGCCACCCTGGTAATGCGCAAACTGGTGAAATAATCCCGCCTGAGTCTCACCTCGCTATCAAGCCCGCGTTTTCGCGGGCTTTTTACTGGCCGAAGCCCGCCGGCCGGGCGCTCGGAGTTTTCCCAAATCACATCCCCTGACACATCATTACCTCGCCATTACACGCGTTGGGCATACAATAGCCGGGTAGCGTGATTATCGCTCGGCGTAGTTTTCCAAAGTGATCGAACATTGAGGCACGAAGTATGAAAAAGTTAATTGCGGTTGGGTTACTGTCGGCCGTGTTGGCCGGATGCGCCACCGATTCTCCCTGCGTGCCGGTCTACGATGACCAGGGGCGCCTGGTGCACACCAACACCTGCATGAAGGGCACCACTCAGGATAACTGGGAAACCGCGGGTGCGATCGCCGGCGGCGCGGCGGCGGTTGCCGGCCTGACTCTCGGCATCATCGCGCTGACCAAGTGATCGGCGCAGCGCCTGCGGGCGCATGCAACCAGCCCGGCCATCGCGCGCCGGGCTTTTTTATTTCACTGCACCAAAAACGCCTTGAACTGCGGCGTCATCACGGCGCTGAAACCGTCGTCGGTTTTGCTGATCAGGTAGACCGCCAGCCCTTTCTCTTCGGCAAGTTTCAACGCCTTCTCCGTGCCCAGCACCATCAGGCCGGTATCCCAGCCGTCGGCCTCGAGCGCGCTGGGGGCGATCACCGTGGCGGAAACCAGGCGGTGGTTGATCGGCCTGCCGGTGGTCGGATCGATGACATGGGAGTAGCGCTGGCCGTTTTGTTCGAAGTAGTTGCGGTAGCTGCCGGCGGTGCTGATGCCGTAACCGTGCAGATCCACCAGCGCCTGCACCGCATTTTCACGGTCGGTCGGCTTTTGGATCGCCACCCGCCAGGGTTTGCCCTGGCCGTTGACGCCGCGTGAAGAGACCGCGCCGCCGACCGACACCAGGTAGTTGGTAATGCCGTTGCGGTTCATCAGGCGCACCAGTTCATCGGCGCCGTAGCCTTCGCCCAGCGTCGAGAGATCGACATACATGTCCGGCAGATCTTTTTGCAGCCACTCCCCGCGATTGTTGCTGATCAGCTTCAGGTGCTGCAGGCCGGTGCGCTGCTTCGCCGCGTCGATCTGCGCCTGTTCCGGCACTTTGACCGGGTGCTTGTCGGGGCCGAACCCCCACAGGTTCACCAGTGGGCCGACGGTGATGTCCATGGCGCCGCCGGTATCGCGGCCGATGCGCTGGGCCATCAGCACGATGTCTGCCATGCCACGCGGGATCGGCTGCGGTTCGAGGCCGGCGCTGCGGTTAAATTGCGACAGCACCGAGTCGGCGCGGTAGGTGGAGATATCGTCGTTGGCCCGTTCGAGCACCGCGTCGATCTGCCGCTGCAGTTCTTGCTTGCCGATCGCGACGTCACCGCTGACTTTAACGCTGTAGAAGGTGCCCATGGTCTTGCCGTCGATATCGATTTGCGGGCGGGAGGCGGCATCGTCGCAGGCGGCGAGCAGGGCGCATAAGGCGCTGAGCAACGCCCCTTTGGCGAACAGGGAAGCCATAACATGTCCTTTGAAAACGAGAAAGCCGCTACAAATAAAGTAAAGCGCGGCAAATGGAAAGCGGATAAAGGTAAAATAGCATTTTGCTGGCGTAGATGCCGCGCCTGAGCTAACGTCTCGCTCATGCTTTTCGCTGAGGTTTCAAGCTGCCACCATGAGTTCAACCGCCATTTCCCGGCTTATCCACCCCTTTGTCAAAGACCGTTTCCTGCACGTGCTGTTGCTGGCCGGCGCAGCGATGTTCGCCTTTGATCCGCAGCCGCTGGCGGCGCTGGGCGGTTTCATCGACGTCCGCACCCTCATTACTCTGCTGGGGCTGATGCTGCTGACCAAAGGCGTCGAGGTCAGCGGCTACTTCGACTTCGTTGGCCGCAAGATTATCAACCGGTTGCACAGCGAACGGCGGCTGGCGCTGTTCCTGGTGTTTTCCGCCGCGCTGCTGTCGTCGTTTCTGACCAACGACGTGGCGCTGTTTATCGTCATTCCGCTCACCATCACGCTGAAAAAGCTGTCGGCGCTGCCGGTTGGCCGTTTGATCATCTTTCAGGCGCTGGCGGTGAACGCCGGTTCGCTGCTGACGCCGATCGGCAACCCGCAAAATATCCTGCTGTGGAGCCGCTCCGGCCTTTCTTTCCTCGGCTTCATCGGCCAGATGGCGCCGTTTGGCGCCGCGATGATGCTGAGCCTGCTGGCGTTGACCTGGTTCAGCTTCCCGGCGCGCGACATCGTGAAAACGCCGAATACCGAGGGCTACCCCTATCAACGGCCGCTGTTGCTGAGCTGCGTGGGGCTGTATGCGATCTTCCTGCTGTGCCTGGATATCGGCCTGCCGCTGTATGGGCTGCTGGCGGTGTTCGCCGGCTTTTTGTTGCTGGCGCGCCGGGTGCTGTTGCAGATCGACTGGAGTCTGATTTTTGTGTTCGCCGCCATGTTTATCGATGTTGGCCTGTTTACCCGCCTGCCGCCGCTTCAGCCGGCGTTTGCCGCCATCGCCGGGCTGAGCGACGGTGGGGTGTATGCGTTGGGCGTTGGGCTGTCGCAGATCGTCAGCAACGTGCCGGCCACCATTTTGCTGCTCAACTATGCGCCCTCCAGCACGCAACTGGCCTATGCGGTCAATGCCGGCGGCTTCGGGTTGGCGATCGGATCGCTCGCCAACCTGATTGCGCTGCGCATGGCGGGGGAGCGCAAGATCTGGTTGCGCTTCCACTATTACTCGCTGCCGCTGCTGGCGTGGGCCGCGCTGGTCGGCTGGCTATTGAGCTAACTCTGATTACCGCTCTGCCGGGCGGCCAGCAGGCAAATGCTGCGGGTCACCTGGTAGGATTTCACGAAGGCGCTGACGGGTAAAAACTCGAAGCGCGAGTGGAAGTTATGCGCGCCGGTGAAGTAATTGGGCGTCAGGATGCCGCGGCTCGAGAGCGCCGCGCCGTCGGTGCCGCCGCGCATCGGGATCACCTTCGGCGGGATGCCGTGGGCGGCAAGGGCGCCGAAGATCAGATCGATGGCGCGCCGATCTTCGACGATGGCGTTGCTGATGTTGCTGTAGATGTCGCTGATGCTGCAGCTGACGTTGGCGCGCGGATAGCCGGCCGCCACCTGACGAACCGTCTCCTCAAGGCGGGCTTTGCGCGCCTCGAACGCCGCGCTATCGAAGTCGCGAATCGACACCTTCAGCGTCGCCTGATTGGCATTGGCGGCCAGATCGGTGAACCAGAAATAGCCCTCGCGCCCGTCGGTGTGTTCCGGGGTATCCTGCACGTCGAAGCGGTTGATGATGTCGTTGGCGATACGTATCGGGTTGATTAACACGTTTTTCGCCGACATCGGGTGCGCGGTCACCCCCTCGATGCGGATTTCCGCCGCCGCCGCGTTGAAATTCTCGTAAACCACTTCACCCAGTTCGCAGCAGTCGATGGTGTAGGCGAAATCGACGGGGAAACGCTGCAGATCCAGCGCCTTGGCGCCGCGCAGGCCGATCTCTTCATCCGGCACGAACGCCACCACGATATCGCCGTGGCGATCGGCGGCGGCCAGGTTGGCCAGCAGCGTCATCACCACGGTGACCGCCGCCTTGTTGTCGGCACCCAGCACGCTGGTGCCGTCGCTGAACAGGATCTCTTCGTTGCGGTAGGGCAGGATCTCCGGGTGTTCGGCGACCCGCAGCCAGATGTCTTGCTCGGCGTTCAGGCATACATCTTCGCCGGTGAAGCGCAGGCGCTGCGGGCGAATCTCGGGCGACAGGCCGACGTCCACGGTGTCGATATGGGTGATGAAGCCGATGCGCGGCGCGCCGGGCTGGGTGCCGGGCTTGCGGGCGGTGACGGTGGCGTGGTCGTCTATCTGCACGTCGGCCAGGCCTAGCCGGCGCAGCTCTTCCGCCAGCAGCTGCGCCATTTCATGCTGCCCCGGCGTGCTGGGCAGGGCGGTTGCGGCGGCATTGCTCTGGCTGGTGACCGCCAGGTAGCGGAAGAAACGTTCGGTAAGCTGTTCGGCAATCGGGCTGGTCATCGGAACTCCTCGCGGTTGGCAATCTACCGGTTTTAAAACGAAATCAGCCGTTTGTCCAACGGTGCAATGCGTAAACCGCTAGAATGCGAAGCATCGCGCAGAAACGAAAAATAGCGGTGCAACTAGGAAATAGTCGCAGGTTTCTGCGGCAAAATCGGTGTTAGCTGTGGGCCGGGAAGCGCCTACATAACACTTATCTGTCCCTCAAGGAGAATTCATGCACACCGGTCACGCTCTGCTTATCACCTTACTGTCCCTGGGCATCTCTCACAGCGCCTGGGCCTCTGCCGATGCCGGCCATGCCAACAGCAACGCCAACAGCCGCGAAGTGGCCAGCGCGTTGGGTGGCCTGAAAAATAAAACCTATGAACTGGAGCAGGCGCCGAAGATCCGCGTCGCCAGCTTCAATATCGCCGCCGGCAAGGTCAGCGACATGACCGCCATCGCCAAGGCAATTCGCGCGATGAACGTCGACGTGGTGGCGCTGCAAGAGGTGGATAAACTCACCGCCCGCAGCGGCCGGGTCGATCAGGCGGCGGAGCTGGCGAAGCTGACCGGCATGCAGGCGGTGTTCGGCCGGGCGATCGATCATGACGGCGGCGAATATGGCCTGGCGTTTCTCTCGAAGTATCCGCTGCACGATGCCGTGATCTATCCGCTGCCGTCCGGCCAGCGCGAACAGCGCATCGCCTTCAGCGCCAAGGTCGACGTGCCGGAGTTCCCGGCGCCGATCACGCTGTTCAACGCCCACCTCGATACCAAGGAAGATCCGACGATGCGCCTGGATCAGGTGCGGGAGCTGAACGATCGCGCCATCGAAGTGCGCGGCATCAAGCTGCTGTTCGGCGATATGAACGATGTGCCGGGCAGCGTGACCTGGCTGGAGCTGAGCCGCTATTGGAACGACATCATGCCTAACGGCCAGGATGGCCGCAGTTGGCCGGCGGAAAACGCCGAGATCAAGGTGGATTACATCTTCACCGGTAACGCGCAGCGCTGGCATCTGGACAGCCTGACGGTGCCGAACGCCAGCGGCGACTGGAACGGCGTGCATTGGCCGGCGGTGAGCGACCACCTGCCGCTGGTGGCGGAGATGCGCCTGACCGAGCAATAAACGGGGGGGCATTCCATTGGGGCCGCGCTAAGCCACGGCGATCCGTGCCAGCCGCTCGACGGCGCTGCGGATCTCGCCCGGCGTCAGGGCCGAAAAGCCCAGCAGCCAGCCGTCGCGCTGCGCCTGCGCCGTCTGGTATTGCGCCTTCAGCCCGGGCGTGAGGATGCCGAGCCGCCGCGCCTGTCGGCTGAGCGCCGCCTCCTGGCCGGGCGGCAGCCAGACGCTGAGCTGCAGGCCGCCGGTGGCGGGAGCGGGCGTGGCGAAGTGGCCGAGTTTTTCGCGTACTTCCGCCAGCAACACATCGCGCCGGCTGCGGTAGAGCTGGCGCATGTAGCGGATATGCGCGGCGAAGTGCCCCTGGTGGATGAATTCGGCGGTGACCGCCTGCATCAGCTGCGCGCTGTGGCCGTCATACACCGTACGCGCGGTGACGAACGCTTCAACCAGCGCGGGCGGGGCGATCAGATACGCCAACCGCAGTGAAGGGAACAGCGACTTGGAGAAGGTGCCGAGGTACAGCACTCGGCCACGGCGATCCAGGCCCTGCATCGCCGGTATCGGCAGGCCGTCGTAATGAAACTCGCTGTCGTAATCGTCCTCGATGATCCAGGCCTGTTGCCGCTCTGCCAGCGCCAGCAACGCCAATCGGCGCGCCAGGCTGAGCGCGGCGCCGGTCGGGTATTGGTGTGAGGGGGTCAGATAAATCAAACGAGGGTCGGGCAAGGAGGGTTCAGCACGCAGGCCGTCGCCGTCCACCGCGACCGGCGTCAGGGCGGCGCCGGCGCTGATAAAGGCGTTTCTTGCCCCGGTGTAACCCGGCTCTTCCATCCAGACGCTGTCGCCGCTGTCCAGCAGCAACGTGGCGATCAGCTGCAGCGCCTGCTGCGAACTGGTCAGCACGATAACCTGCCGTGCATCGCAGACCACGCCGCGCGTTTGGTTGACGTGGGCGGCAATCGCCTCACGCAGCGGTAAATAGCCCTGCGGGTCGCCGTAGCGCAGCAGGCTTTCTCCCTGTAGCCGCAGGCGCTGTGCGGTCAGCTGCTTCCACAAGGCCAGCGGAAACGCGCGCAGGTCCGGTGAACCGGCGGCGAACGCCTGTGGCTGCTGCGGATCGCGGCAGCCGCCGGTTTGCACGATCTGTTGGCCGCGCTGCGAAAGGCGCGGCATGCCGGAGCCGGCTGCCGGCGGCGGTGATTTGGCGATGGTAATCGCCACAAAGGTGCCCTGGCCGACGCGGCGCTGCAGATATCCCTCCGCCTCCAACTGACCGTAGGCCGCTTCGACGGTCACTCGCGAGAGGCCCAGATCGCTGGCCAGCACCCGGCTGGAAGGCAGGCGTTGCCCAACGTTCAATGCCCCTTGATGGATGGCCTGCCGCAGTGCGCCGCACAGGCGATCGCGCAGCGTGCCGGCGGTGTGGGGCGATTGCTGAAACAGCGTGACCAGCGAGTGTCGCATAATTGGCCTTATGGTTTATGGGAAATTGGTATCAATCATAAGACCAAAATGAGGCACTATTGTCATCTGTCTTGATGCACGGGAGTGAGTGGTATGTCGAAAGAATCATTGGTGCTGGCTTTTCCACCGGCGGCGCCGGAAGAGAGCCTGGCTTACCTGGCGGCCAAGCTGAGCCGTTATGCGGATGCCTGGGACGTGGCGGAAGATCTGCGCAACGGCGTGGACGGGATAGTGGTGATCGACACCCGCGCAGAGGCGCTGTACGCCGCCGGGCATATCCCCGGGGCGATCAGCTTGCCGCATCGCCTGATGGATGAAGCCGGCACGGCGCAGCTGGATCGCCAAAAGGTGTATGTGACCTACTGCGACGGCATCGGCTGCAACGGTTCCACCAAAGGCGCCTATAAGCTGGCGAAGCTGGGATTCAGGGTGAAGGAGCTGATCGGCGGGCTGGATTTCTGGCTGCGCGACGGCCATCCGTTGGCCATCGGCGAACAGCCGGGATCGCTGCGCGATCGGGCGGCGGCTGAGGACTGCGGCTGCGCCTGAGGTGTTAAAACACCAGCGCCAGTACGATCGCCAGCGCCACCAGCAGCAGGATCAGCGCCGCGGCAGGCTTGCTGAGCGCTTTTTGCAGCGGCAGCGGCAGGGCGGCGATCAGCGGGTTGAGCAGCGGCTGCGGCTCGACGGGCTGGCTGACGATCGGCTGCGCCTGGCCGGCCTTCTCCAGGCGGCGGGCAAACAGCTGATGAATGGCGTCGCTCATTTGCGGATGCGTCAGAGGCGCATTGGCGCCGCAGTTGAAGCGCGTCTGGCAATAGTCGTTCATCTGCTGCAGCTCTTGCTCGTCCGCCGGCTGCTTGAGCGCCGCCAGCAGATTGTTCAGCGTCGGCGCGCTCTGCGGGCTGAGGGCCACCTTCACCTGCAAAAACTGGTTCAGCAGTTGGAAGTGGCGCGCCGGCAGCGGATCGTTGGTTTTCACGCCCGCCAGATCAAACAGCGTTTGCCAGATTTTAGCCGGCGCTTCGCCGGTGGCGGCGCTGAGTTTGGTGACCTGCTGCAGCAGGCTTTGATGCTCTGCGGGCAGCAGCGGGCGATCGCTGGTGGCGGTTTGCTGCGGCTGGGGAATGGCCAGGCCGCCGGTTTGCAACAGATTCAGCACCTGCTGCAGCTGTGGTGGGCTCAGCTGGCTCAGTACCGTGTGGCCGAACTGCTGGCGAATAAAGTCGCTGACCGCCTGGCGATTGTTGCCCTGCGGCAGCAATTCGGCCAGCTGTTGCAACAGCTGGCGCCCGGCATGGTTTTGCTGCGCCTGCGTCAGGCGCGTTTGCAGCAGCTGTTCCGCCGGTTGAAAATGACGCGCCAGCAGTTCACCGCCGTTATCGGCGCCGAGATCGTGGCGCAGAGTTGCCCAGATCTCCGCCGACTTTGCCGGGCTGAGCGTCATGATTTTCACGATCAGCTTTTCCAGCGTCGTGCGCTGCGCCGGAGAGAGGGGTTGATCGTCAGTGGCCGCCGTTTTGCCCGGGGAGGGAGGGCGTTCGCCGGCGATTGGGGTGCCCGGCCCACTCAAAGGTTGCATATCACCAGTCCTTCGCTGTGTATCCCCGCAGAATGCCTGGAGGAGAGAATCATCATCGTACCCGGCGAAAAGCGCAGGCTTACCCACTATGATACCTGTAAATCGCCGCCATCAATACCGCCGCTCAGACATTTCTTTACCGACAAAACGTTGCTAATCGCGCCCGCGCCGCTAAGATAGCCCCAGACCCGAACGTGAGGATGGCATGGTTAAACGGCAGCGGATTGCAAAATGGTTTTTATGCCTGGCTTGCTTGGTGGTGCTGACGTGCATGACCCAGCGCATGGCGGGCCTGCATGCGCTGCAGCAAACGCTGGGGATCCCGGCGGCCACTGCCGTTCAGTCCGGTGATACCGCCGCCGAAGCGCAGCCGACGCCCTGTGAGCTGAGCGCCAAGTCATTGCTGGCCGCGCCGCCGGTGATGTTCGAAACCGTGCTGTTCGGGCTGGGTCTGCTGCTGGCGCTGTTGGCGCCGACCATCGCCGCGCGCCTGCGCATTCCTCCTCCCCGCGCCATTTCACCCCCCACCCTCAGGGTGCACCTTCGATTATGCGTCTTCCGTGAATGAGTTAATCGCCCGTTTTTCGCGGTGATTTAATCATTTATGGAGAATTAACATGTTGAAAATTATCAGGCTGGCCTGTGCTTGCCTGTTTATGCTGTGGCTACCTGCCTTGCAGGCGGCGGACAGCGGCTGGCTGCAAAATCCGGCCAACGACCATGCCAAGGTGCGGCTGCGCGCCGACACGTCACAGCCGGGGGAAACCCGCCTGCTGCTGTCGGTCGAGTTGCAAAAGGGCTGGAAAACCTACTGGCGTTCCCCTGGCGAAGGCGGCATCGCGCCGGCTATCGTCTGGCAGGGCAACCCGCCGCCGGCGACCTGGCACTGGCCGACGCCGCAGCGTTTCGAAGTGGCCGGCATTTCCACCCAGGGCTATCACGATCGGGTCACGCTGCCGATCGTGATGTCAGGCCCGGTATCCGGCCCGCTGGCGGGCACCCTGACGCTGTCCACCTGCAGCAACGTCTGCATTCTGACCGACTACCCGTTCAGTCTGGATCTGACGACGCCGAACGATCCGCAGTTTAACCACGACTTCGCGCAGGCGATGGGGCAGGTGCCGATCGCCGCCGGGGTGGCGGAGAGCGTCAAGGCCGGTTACCGCAACGGCGAGCTGCAGATTGCCGCCGAACGCGCCGCCGGCTGGCAGCAGCCCGCGCTGTTCTTCGATACGCTGGCGGATGCCGATCTCGGTAAACCTCAAGTCGAGACTGACGGCGCTCAACTGTTGGCGCGGGTGCCGGTCAGCGACGGTTGGGGCGATGCGGCGCCGGATCTGCGCGGCAAAACGCTGACGCTGGTGATCGACGACGGCGGCATGGCGCAGCAGATTACGCTGCCGATTGGCGATCCGTTGGCCGCGCCCGTCGGTGCGGCGTTCCCGCTGTGGCAGGCGGTATTGATGGCGCTGGCGGGCGGGTTAATCCTCAACCTGATGCCGTGCGTGCTGCCGGTGCTGGGCATCAAGCTCGGCTCCATCCTGCAGGTGGAGCATCGCGATCGGCGCAGCGTGCGTTTGCAGTTCCTGGCGTCGTCGCTGGGTATCGTCGCCTCGTTTATGGCGCTGGCCCTGTTGATGACGCTGCTGCGGCTCGGCAACCATGCGCTCGGCTGGGGCATTCAGTTCCAGAATCCGTGGTTTATCGGTTTTATGGTGCTGGTGACGCTGCTGTTCAGCGCCAACCTGTTTGGCCTGTTCCACCTGCGCCTCTCGTCCGATCTAAACACGTCGCTGGCCACCCATAACGGGCAGGGGCTGAGCGGCCATTTCTGGCAGGGCGCGTTCGCCACGCTGTTGGCGACGCCGTGCTCGGCGCCGTTTCTCGGCACGGCGGTGGCCTTCGCGCTGGCGGCGTCGCTGCCGGTGTTGTGGGGCATGTTCATCGCGCTCGGCATCGGCATGAGCCTGCCGTGGCTGCTGATCGCCGCCTGGCCGTCGCTGGCGCTGCGCTTGCCGCGCCCCGGCCGCTGGATGAATACCGTCAAGCTGGCGATGGGGCTGTTGATGCTGGCGTCGTCGCTGTGGCTGCTGAGCCTGTTGAGCAACCATATCGGCGTGCAGGCCACGCTGTGGCTGGGTGCGTTGGCGCTGCTGGCGTTGCTGCTGGCGGTGTGGCGTCAACAGGGCGCACGGTTGGCGGCCAAGCTGGCGGCGGGCACGTTGGTGCTGGCGGGCGTGGCCTTGCTGGCCGGATCGCTGACCGCCGGCCTGTGGCGCCAGCCGTTGCAGGATCGGGTGCAGTGGCAACCGCTGAGCGAACAGGCGATTACCGAAGCGCTGGCCCAGCATAAGCGGGTGTTCGTCGACGTGACCGCCGACTGGTGTGTGACCTGTAAAGCCAACAAATTCAATGTGCTGTTGCGCGATGACGTGCAGCGCGCGCTGAGCGCCGACGACGTGGTCGCGCTGCGCGGCGACTGGAGCCGCCCGTCGGCCGACATCAGCGCCTTCCTGCAAAAGCGCGGCAGCGTCGCCGTGCCTTTCAACCAAATCTATGGCCCCGGCAGCCCGGAGGGCGAGGTGTTATCCCCGCTGTTGACCCGTGACGCCGTGCTGCAATCCCTTTCCCATGCCAAAGGAACCGAACAATGAAAAAGCTACTGATTTTACTGATGATCATCGCCGCCCCGGTGTGGGCCGCCGAGCCTTTCACTCCGGCACAAGAGGCGCGTATCAAAGAGATGATCCGCGAAACGTTGGTGTCTAACCCGGACATTCTGGCGCAGGCGGTGGACGCCTGGCAGCAGCAAACCGCCGGCCAGCAAATCAGCCAGGCTATCAAGCAGAACGCCAAAACGCTGTATCAGGATCCGGCCAGCCCGCGCCTCGGCGCCGCCAACCCCAAACTGACGCTGGTGACCTTTACCGACTATAACTACCCGTACTGCAAGCGTTTCGATCCGATGCTGGAGAAGATCGTCAAGCAATACCCGGACGTGGCGCTGGTGGTGAAACTGTTGCCGTTCAAGGGCGAAAGCTCGGTCAGTTCGGCGCGCGTGGCGCTCACCACCTGGCAGCAACATCCGGATCAATTCTGGGCTCTGCACCAGCGGCTGATGGCGAAAAAGGGCTTCCACGACAACGCCAGCATCGCCGCCGCGCAAGAGAAAACCGGCGTCAAGGCGGTGGCGCCCAGCGAGCAGAGCATGACCACGCTGCGCACCAACATGGAACTGGCGGAGCAACTGGGCGTGCAGGGGACGCCGGCGACGCTGATCGGCGATCGGATGCTGCCGGGGGCAGTATCCTATGAAGAGCTGGAAGCGATGGTGAAACAGCAACTGGCGAAGGCCAACAATGGCTAAGCTCAAGCGCTGGGGGCGCGAGTTGCTGCTGTTGGCGCTGATCGCGCTGGCGGTGGTGACGGTGATGGATTGGCTGAACGCGCCGCAGGCGCCGCCGGCCTTCGATGCCCAGACCCTGACCACGCTGGATGGCGAGAGTGTGTCGTTGGCGCAGCTCAGCCATGAGCGGCCGCTGCTGGTTTACTTCTGGGCCAGCTGGTGCGGCGTCTGCCGTTTCACCACGCCGGACGTCGCCCGTTTGCAGGCGGCGGGCGGCAACGTGCTGACCGTCGCGCTGCGCTCGGGCGACGATGCCCAGGTGAAACAATGGCTGGCGCGCAAACGGCTGGCGCTGCCGGTGGTCAACGATCCGGCCGGTACGCTCTCGGCGCAGTGGCAGATTGGCGTGACGCCGACCTTCGTGGTGGTCTCGCAGGGCAAGGTGGTGCAGACCACCACCGGCTGGACCAGCTACTGGGGGATGAAGCTGCGGCTGTGGTGGGTCGCCGTCTAACCGGCGTTTTTCTCCGTTATCACCTCCTCAATCGCCCGGCATAGCCGGGCGATACCTTCTTCAATCTGCGGCGGCGAGTTGGCGGCGAAATTCAGCCGCAGGCCGTGCGCGCCCAAATGTTCCTGCGCATAAAAGCATTCGCCGCGCGCGAAGGTCACGCCGTATCGCCAGGCGACCGGCATCAGCTCGGCGGTGGTCACCGATGCCGGCAGCGTCAGCCAGATAAACAAGCCTCCCTGCGGCGTTTCAAAGCGGCATCCCGACGGCAGCCGCCGTTGCAAGGCGTCAATCATCACCTCCAGATGGCGGCGGTAGACGCGCCCGGCGCGCCGCAGCTGCTTGTCGTAACGGCCGACGGTGACGAAAGCGTCCAGCGCCCGCTGGATCAGGCTGGAACTGGTGAAGCTGTCGACGTGCTTCAGCCTTGCGAAGCGCTGATAGTGTTCGCTGTCCGCCACCAGATAGCCGATGCGCATGCTGGGCAGCAGCATTTTGGAGAAGGTGCTGACGTAGATCACCGCGCCCGGCTGCGCCAGCGCGCGCAGCGACGGCAGCTGTTTGCCCTGATAACGCAGATCGCCGACGAAGTCGTCTTCCAGGATCACCACGCCGGCCTGTTGAGCGATCGCCAGCAGGCGTCGCCGACGCGCCTCGCTCAGGCAGCGGCCGGTCGGGTTGTGGAAGTTGGGGATGGTGTAGATCAGTTTGGGACGGTGGCGTTCTAACAATTCCGGCAGCAAATCCACCCGCATGCCGTGTCGGTCGCCCGGTACGGTGACGATATTGACGCGGTGCTGGCGCAGCAGGCCCAGCGCTTCGGCGTAGGTCGGCTCTTCGACGATCGCCGTATCGCCCGGCGCCAGCAGGCTTTGCACCACCAGGCTGATGGCGTGCTGCGAGCCGTTGGTGATCAGCACCTGTTCCGCCTGCGTGGGGATGCCCTGCGCGCTGAGAATGCGGCTCAGCGTATCGCGCAGCGGGTAGTAGCCGCAGTATTCGCCGTAGCTGAAGGCCTCTTCCGCGTGGCGGCTGAGCACCGACAGCAGCACTTTGCGAAACGCCTCCAGCGGAAACACCTTAGGGCTGCCGACGCCGGCGGCGAAGTTGATCAGCCCCTCCGGCAGCGGGGCGTCGGCGTAGCCGTCCAGCCGCGAGGTGAGGGTGGTGAAGCTTTCCAGCGGGAAAGGGGCATCGCTGCTCGGCCGGGCCGGGCGTGCCTGCATCTGCGGATGCGCGACATAGGCGCCGCTGCCGCGCCGCTGATGCAAAAAGCCCTTGGCCGTCAGTTCGGCGTAGGCGTTATCCACCGTTAAACGGCTGACCGCCAGTTCGGCCGCCAGCGTGCGCGTCGAGGGCAGTTTGTCGCCATCGACAAACACGCCGGTGAGGATGGCGCGCCGCAGCGCTTCTTCGATCTGTAAATAGAGCGGAACGTCCTGCTCGCGATCCAACGGGATATGCATGGGAAATTGGCCCGGTTATGGAGAGAGATTTTTACTATACCCCATGTCAACAGGGCTTCAAGCGCAGAAAAGTGGCCTGCATGACAACGCCGCAAAGTGGCTATAGTGAGAAAAAATGGCCGCGTTACACTGTGCGCCTGAGCATTTATGTCGCCATTTTTCCGAGGATCTCATGTCATTACCGTCAGGCGTTTCCGCCCGGCCGGCGCTGCCCGGCGCGCGTCTTTTTCAGGGCAGCAGCCAGGGTTACGCCATCGCCATTATCAGCGCGATGCTGCTGGCCTTTACCGCCATCATCATCCGCGCGCTGACCGAGTACTATCACCTGCCGACCTTCGTGCTGGCGTTCTGGCGCGCGGCGCTGGTGGCGCTGGTGCTGTTGCCGCTGCTGTTGCTGGTGAAACCGCAGTGGGCGCGCCTACGCCGTAAACAGGTGGCTTTCTACGCGCTTTACGGGCTGTTGCTGGCGCTGTTCAACAGCCTGTGGACGCTGTCGGTGGCGCTGAACGGCGCATCGGTGGCGACCATTCTGACCTACTGTTCGGTGGGTTTTACCGTGTTCCTCGGCTGGGTGATGTACAGCGAACGCCTGACGCTGCGCCAATTGCTGGTGATCGCCATCAGCCTGGGCGGCTGCTTCCTGGTCAGCAACGGCGACAGTATGGGGGACAGCCACTTCGATCTGCTGGGGCTGCTGGTGGGGATGTTGTCGGGCATCGGCTATACCCTGTATACCCTCGGCGGGCGGGTGGCCAGCGAACGCGGCTATCCGGTGTGGAACACCATCCTGTACGTGTTCGGTTTTTCGGCGCTGTACCAGCTGGTGTTCAACGCGGCGCTGACGGCGTTCCCGCTGGCGGCGTTCCACGGCATGGCCGGCTCTCTGTGGTTCCTGTCGCACGGTGCGCAGGGCATTCAATGGAGCGGCTGGCTGTTGCTGCTGGCGTTGGCCGCCGGGCCGACGCTGCTGGGCTTCGGGCTGTACAATATCAGCCTGAAAACGCTGCCGCTGGCGGTGGCCAACCTGATCCTGTCGCTGGAGCTGGTGTTCACCGCGGTGATCGCCTATTTCCTGCTGGGGGAGAGCATGAATCAGCTGCAGCTGCTGGGCAGCGCGCTGGTGATGGGCGGGGTGCTGCTGTTGAAAAGCAAGACCGCCGAGGCGTGATCGGCTACCATTACGCCTCGCAAGAGAGGCCGTAATGATGAATAACCCGAGATTGAAACGAGCGCTTATCGCTTGAATGGCCGTGTTGAGTGAACGACAACACGGCCACAGACATTCCGTTCCGTGGCTTTTATTCCCGTAACCAGAGAATACGCCATGTCCGAAAAACACTGGTCCAACACCGAGCTGCTGCATCAGACGGTGACCAACCCGAACATTATCGTCAAAGGCACCCACAGCTACTACAGCGACTGTTGGGATAACGGCTTCGAACGCTCGGTAGTGCGCTATCTGCACGGCGACGCGGTCAGCCGGCAATGGCAGCCGCTGGGCGACATAGACCGCCTGCTGATCGGCGATTACGTGTGCATCGCGGCCGAAGCGGTGATCCTGATGGGCGGCAACCATACCCATCGCATCGACTGGCTGAGCCTGTATCCGTTTATGGCAACCATCAAGCAGGCGTACCGCCCCAAAGGCGATACCCGGCTGGGCGACGGTTGCTGGATCGGCATGCGGGCGATGCTGATGCCGGGAATCTCGATAGGTGAGGGGGCGATCGTCGCCGCAGGCAGCGTGGTGGCCGGCGATGTTGAGCCTTATGCCATCGTCGGCGGTAATCCGGCGAGGTTTATCCGTTGGCGGTTCGCGCCGGAAGTCATCGCGCGGTTGCTTGCCTTGCGCCTCTATGATTTGTCCGAGGCGGACTTTACGGTGATTCAGCCCCTGCTCGCCGATGGCGATATCGATGCGTTGGAAAGGGGAATTGCGGCCTTGCGCCGTTAAACGCAACGGGCGGGGATTCCCCGCCCGTTTCGCGTTACTCGGCCTTGGCCTCGATCGCCGATTGGCGGCGTTTGCGCATCAGGCGCAGCAGCGGCGGCAGCGCCAGTACCGCGACCGCCAGCACCAGCAGCGTTTGCGCGATGCTGCTGCTCCACAGGATGCCGAACTCGCCGTTGCTGATCGACAGCGCGCGACGCAGATTCTGCTCCAGCATCTCACCCAGCACGAAGCCCAGAATCAGCGGCGACATCGGGAAGTGCATTTTCCGCAGGATGTAGCCGAACACGCCCAACCCGACCATCAGCAGCAGGTCGAAGGTGGTGCTGTGCACCGCATAAACCCCCACCGCCGAAACCGCGGCGATCGCCGGCACCAGGAACCACAGCGGGATGGTCAGCATGCGGGTGAACAGGCCGACCAGCGGCAGGTTCATGATCAGCAGGATGACGTTGGCGATCAGCAGCGCCGCGATCAGCCCCCAGACGATATCCGGCTGTTCGGTGAACATCGCCGGGCCGGGGGTGATGTTGTACAGCGTCAGCGCGCCCATCATCACCGCCGTGGTGCCGGAACCCGGCACCCCCAGCGTCAGCATCGGAATGAACGAACCGCAGGCAGAGGCGTTGTTGGCCGCTTCCGGCGCCGCTACGCCGCGGATGTCGCCCTTGCCGAAGGTGTCGCTGTTGCCGCTGATTTTCTTCTCGGTCATGTAGGTCAGCGCGCTGGCGATAGTGGCGCCGGCGCCCGGCAGAATGCCGACGAAGAAGCCGATCACCGACGAGCGCAGGGTAGGGCCTGCGCACTGCGCCGCCTCTTTGCGGTTGAACAGCAACCGGCCGGTTTTACGCACCAGCTTTTGTCCGGCGCTGGTGCTTTCCAGCATCAGCAGGATTTCGCTGACCGAGAACAGGCCGATCACCACCACGATAAACTGCACGCCGTCAGAGAGGTGCACGCTGTCGAAGGTAAAGCGGTAAACGCCGGTATTGGCGTCGACGCCCACCGTCGCCAGCCCCAGGCCGATCAGCGCCGCCAGCAGCGATTTCAGCGGGTTCTGGCTCATCATGCTGCCGAGGCAGGCGATGGCGAACACCATCAGGGCGAAATACTCCGCAGGGCCGAAGGCCAGCGACCAGCGGGCCAGCAGCGGCGCGAACAGGATGATGCCGCCGATGGCGATCATCGAGCCAACGAACGAGCTGACCGCCGAGATGGACAGCGCCACGCCGGCGCGCCCCTGCTGCGCCATCGGGTAGCCGTCCAGCGCGGTCATGATCGCCGCCGCGTCGCCCGGCACGTTGAGCAGAATCGACGAGATGCGCCCGCCGTATTCGCAGCCGATATACACCGTCGCCAGCAGGATCAGCGCCGATTCGGCCGGCAGCTTGAGGGCAAACGCCAGCGGCAGCAGGATCGCCACGCCGTTGATCGGCCCGAGGCCCGGCAGCAGGCCGACGATGGTGCCGACGAAGCAGCCGATCAGGGCGATAATCAGGTTCTGCGGCACCAGCGCCACTTCGAACCCTTGGGTCAAATACATCCAGGTATCCATCATCGCTCCCGTTAGCTCAGCCAGGCGCCGAGCGGCAGTGTGACATCAAGAAGGCGGTCAAAGGCGTAATACAGCACTGCGCCCATGATGACGCCGGAGATCGCCGCCGCCGGCAGGCTGGCCTGAAACAGCAGGCCGATGCTGAACGTCAGCAGCGCGGTCGCCAGCGGGAAGCCCAGCCATTCAAAGCCCCAGGCATACAGCACCAGGGTGATCACCAGCACCAGCAGCCGCTGCAGCACCTTGTTGTGCGGCCACTCCACCGCCTGCGGGCGGCGCAGCAACAGCAGGGCCGAGCACAGCGCCATCAGGCTGAGGATCGCCAGCGGGAACGGGCGCGGCCCCAGCGGTTCATAGCTGTATTCGCTTTGGATGCCCCAGCCGATGAACAGCCCGCCGATACACAGCAGCAGCCAAAAGCCGGCAAAAATACGATCGCTCATGGTTTTCCCCTGCGGTTATTTGGCCAGGCCGAACACTTTCGCCTGCTCACGGTATTGGGCAACCTGATTCTTCACGTAGGCGTCCAGCTCTTTGCCGGTCATGTTGAATTCGAACAGGCCGCGCAGATCGCGCTGCTGCTTGAATTCGTCGGTCGCCATCATTTTCTGGAAGGTGTCGATCCACCACTGATACTCTTCATCGCTGACTTTCGGCCCGACGTAGAAGCCGCGAATAATCGGCCACACCAGGCTGTATCCCTGTTCTTTGGCGGTCGGAATGTCGGCCAGTTGGCCCGGCAAACGTTGCTCGGCATACACCGCTAGGACGCGGATCTTGTCGCCCTGCAGGTAAGGCACCATCTCGCTCAGGTCACCGGAGACCGCCTGGATATGGTTGCCGAGCAGCGCGGTGACCGGCTCGCCGCCGCCTTCGAACGCCACGTAGCGCATCTTGCGCGGATCCACGCCGACTTCGCGCGCCAGCAGCGCGGTTTTCATCCAGTCCTGGCTGCCGATGGAGGCGCCGGCGCCGAATACCACGCTGTTGGGATCTTTTTGGAAGGCATCCATCAGGTCTTTCAGGGTTTTGTAAGGCGAGTCGGCGCGCACCGCGATCATGCCGTAGTCGGTACCGACCGCCGCCAGCCATTTCACGTCGTCCACGTTGTAGCGGCCGAACTTGCCCTGGGCCAGATTGAGCAGCGAACCGCCGGAGAAGGCCACCACGGTGCCGAACTCCGCCGGGCGCTGCGCGACGATGGCGTTGTAGGCCACCGCGCCGACGCCGCCGGGCATATAGGTGACGCGCATCGGTTTATCGATGGCCTTGGTGTCCTGCAGCGACACCTGAATCAGCTTGCAGGTCAGATCGAAGCCGCCGCCGGGCTTGGCCGGCGCGATGCATTCGGTGCGTTTGGGCGCTTCCACGGCAAAGGCCTGATTGGCTGCCAGCAGCAGGGCGGCGGCGGTAAAGGTACGGGTCATTATTTTTTTCATTGTGACTTGCCCTCGGTATTGTTCTGATTGTGAAATCCCGCCGGGTGCGGTTGCAGGATTGTTAAAACAACAACCTTTCATTTACCTTTCAGTGGCCGGAAAAGTTTCCAGTCTGTGATTAGGGTCTCTTGTCGCCGGCGAATAACGGATGCGCTACCATAGAAAAGCAGGCAAGAACAGGGCGCAAAACCGGGCAAAATCCTGCGTAATATCAGGTTTGCCGTTCTGCTTTCGCGATAAAATCACGATCGGTGAAATGAATAGAGACGCAGTGATATGTTTTCGTTAGGGAAATTGTTTGGTGGCAGGGACAGCGCCAAAGTAGGTGCGATTAAACGGTTGCCTGAGGTTTACGCTGAAATGACGGGAAAAGCCGGGCAGTGCCGTTTAAAGCGACTGCGTGCCGACGTTGGCGTTTTTGAGCTGCATTTCGTCAACGCCGACGGTGAAAAATATGCTTGCCAGATGACCGCCTGCGTGACCGGCATCGATCTGGTGTTTGCCGTCAACAACCGCTCCGTGCTGGTTTCTTCACCGTTTACCGCCGACAAACTGCGCCCGGTGCTGGACATTGCCGTTGCCGATAGCCCCATTCCGCTGATCTGACACCGCCCTGCGATCGCGCCCCATACGCATAATTGTGTGCCAGCTCCCAAAACTGGCGGCGCGGCGCTCTTTTATCCCCTTATTTTCCATGCCATTCTCTGTTATCGGCCTGTTAACAGGCGCCGTGTCGGCGCCAGGTTGTTCAGGTAAATCAATGGAATGGGAACATGCGACTGTTATTGGTTGAAGATCACCCCGAGCTGTCTCACTGGTTGCAAAAGGCGCTGACCGGCGCCGGCTTTGCCGTTGACGTCGCCCCGGACGGCGTGGCGGCGGATCACCTGCTGCTCAACGAACGCTATGCGCTCGCGGTGCTGGATGTGGCGCTGCCGCGTATGAACGGCCTGGATTTGTTGGCGCGCCTGCGCAAGCGCGGGCAGGATCTGCCGGTGCTGCTGCTGACGGCACGCACCGACGTGGCCGACCGGGTGAAAGGCCTGAATCTGGGGGCGGACGATTACCTCACCAAGCCGTTCGAACTGGACGAGCTGGAAGCGCGCATCCGGGCGCTGCTGCGCCGCAGCGTCGGCGCCCCGCAGCCGGCGTTGCAGTACGGCGCGTTGACCTATCACGACGAAGGCTATTTTCTGCTGGAGGGCAAGCCGCTGGCGCTGACGCCGCGCGAACTGGCGGTGCTGACCGCGCTGATGCACCGGCGCGGCCGTCCGGTGGCCAAGCAACAGCTGTTCGAACAGGTGTTCACGCTGTCCGACGAAGCCAACCCGGAGAGCATCGAGCTTTACGTACACCGCCTGCGGAAAAAGCTGCAGGGCAGCGACGTGGCGATCGTCACGCTGCGCGGCCTGGGCTACAGCCTGGAGCTGTGCAATGCGGTGGTTTAACGCGCCGCGTTCGCTGTTCTATCAACTGCTGCTGTTTTTTGGCCTGCCGTTGCTGGCGTTGGGCGGCATCTCTATCTACACCCACTATTTCAGCGCCATGAGCGCCGCCACCCTGGCTTACGATCGCACGCTGCTGGCGTCGGCGCGCACCGTGGCGGAGCGACTGGTGGTGCGCGAAGGCAAGCTGGCGGTCGATGTGCCCTATGTGGTGCTCGACAGCTTCGAGCGCAACATGAACGATCAGCTGTATTACGAGGTGATTTCGCCGCAGGGGAAAAGCATTTCGGGCTATGACGATTTGCCGTCGCTGCCGCCCCATATCCCGCGTTCCACGCTCTACCCGGCGCTGGTGCATTTTTACGATGCGGAATACCTCGGCCGGCCGATCCGCGTGGCGGCGCTGTTTCAACCGGTCAACGAGTCGGGGGTGAGCGGCATGGCGACCATTTTGGTGGCGGAAACCCTGGAGTCGCGCCGTTACCTGGCGCGGCAGATGATGATCGCGGCGCTGTTGAGCCAGGGCACGGTGGTGGTGTTGACCCTGATCCTGGCGTTCGCGCTGCTCAAGCGGGTGTTGAAACCGATGCGTAAACTCTCCGGCATCATGCTGCGGCGCGATCCGGGCGAGCTGACGCCCTTGCCGCGGGTGTTGCCGTGGTCGGAGATGCAGCCGCTGCTGGTGGCGTTCAATCGTTACATCGAACGGCTGCGGCTGATGGTGGCGCGTCAGGAACGTTTCAGCGCCGACGCCTCCCACCAGCTGCGCACGCCGCTGGCGGTGTTGAAGACTCAGGTCGGGGTGGCGCTGGCCAGCGATCGGCCGCAGCAGTGGCGTGAAAGCCTGCAGGCGATGAGCGCGACGCTGGATAATACCGTGGCGCTGACCGATCGCCTGCTGCACCTCTCACGCCTGAAGGCCAGCGAGCACCAGGCCGAGCGCCAGCTGCAGCCGGTCAATCTGGCGCAGGTGCTGCGCGACGCCTGCTTTTCCCGCTTGCCGCAGGCGCGCAGCAAACAGATCGATCTGGGTTTCGAAGGCGAGGCGGCGTGTCAGGTGGCGGGGGAGCCGCTGCTGTTGGCCGAACTGTGCGCCAATCTGCTGGACAATGCGCTGAAATACACGCCGCGTCAGGGGATAGTGACCGCCCGCCTCACTCAGGATAAGGCGGCGGGGGAAGGCGTGCTGGAGATTGAAGACAGCGGCCCCGGCATCGCCTTGCAGGATAAGGCGCTGGCGCTGCAGCCGTTTCACCGGCTGGACAACGTGGGCGATCAGCCGGGCGCCGGCCTGGGGCTGGCGCTGGTGAAGGACATCACCGCCTATCACGGCACCCGCCCGGAGTTGCTGAGCTCCGCCGCGCTGGGCGGCCTGTTGGTGCGGGTGCGCTTCAGGCTGCTGCCTTAAGCCTGTTCTTTGCAGGACTCGACGTTGGCCGCCGGGGCTTTGGCTTTACGCGTCAGCGGCGTGCGCAGCCGCTGCGACAGGATAACGCCCAGCAGGGTGATGCCGCCGCCGATCAGGTGGTAACCGTGCAGCTGCTCATGCAGGAACAGCACGGCGATAGCGGCGGTAAACACCGGCGCCAGGTTCATGAAGATCGAGGCGGTGTTGGCGCCCAGGCGCATCACGCCCTGGATCCACAGGAACGGGGCGATGATCGAAGCCGGAATGCCGGCGAACAGCACCAGCGGCAGGTTATGGCCGTTCAAGCCGACATCCTGCGCCATCAGGAAATTAGGCAGCAGCAGCAGCACGCCGAACAGGATCTGCACGTACAGCGATTGCCAGTTCGGCAGCGCGATGGCCCAGCGTTTGGTCAACACGCCATACAGCGCGTAAGAGGCGGTGGCGAGCAGCATCATCAATTCCCCCTTGCCGATACCGTGCTGCAGCAGCACGCCGGGCTGGCCGCCGCTGACCAGCCAGATCAAACCGCCGAAGGAGAGTATGCTGCCGAGCAGTACGCCGACGGTCGGTGCAATGCGCAGCAGCACGATGCTGATCAGGATGGTCAGCAGCGGGATCAGCGACACGATGATGCCCATAAACAGCGCGCTGACGCTGTGCGCCGCGTAATAGGCCAGGCTTTGATACAGCACCATGCCCAGCAGGCCGAGGATCATCAGCTTCCACCAGTTGGCGCGCACCTGCGCCCAGTTGCGCAGCACGCCCGGCAGCACGAACGGCGTCAGGGCAATCAGCGCCAGCAGCCAACGGTAGAGCGAAATGGCCGCCGGATCGATGGCGGTGGCGGAGAGTTTGCTGACGACGGCGTTAATCGACCAAATCAGCACGGCCAACAGCGGGAAGAGCATATTCATGATAATTATTCTCAATAACGTCCAACATGCTGGCTAGTCTACGCGTGTCCGGTTTATCATATATAGCGATATCCAGACAAAAATTGGCGTAAACAAGACAAATCACGGGACGAAACCATGCCAGAAATCCGCCATTTCCCCGAGTCGCTGATCCCGGCACCCAACCCGGTGCAGTTCCGCTGCGAGGAGTTCAATGCGCGCACCGAATTCCAGCCGCACAGCCACACCTGGGGCCAGTTGATGTGGGTTAAAGCCGGGGTGATGGTGCTGCGCATCGGCGGGCAGCGCTTTCTGGCGCCGCCGGAGTTCGTGCTGTGGGCGCCGGCGGGCATCGAACACTCCTGTTACAACCAACGGCTGGCGCAGTGCCGCATGGTGGACATCACGCCGGCACTGTGCGCCGGCATGCCCGCCGATCCCTGCCTGGTGAGCGTGACGCCAATCTTCCGCGCCATCGCCGAGGATTTCTATGCGCGCAAACAGTACATTCCGCAGGCGGAGGAGGATTTGCGCCTGTGCCAGGTGCTGATCGACCAGCTGCGTCTGTCGCCGCGCCAGCAAACCTATCTGCCGTCGTCGGACGACAAGTTTTTGGCGCCGGTGCTGGAAGCGTTGGAACATTGCCCGGCGGACAACACCTCGCTGGCGGCGTGGGCGGCTCGGGTCTACACCACCGAGCGTACGCTGTCGCGCCGCTGCCAGCAGGATCTGGGCATGTCGTTCAGCGAATGGCGCCAGCGTCTGCGTTTCTTGCACGCCGTGTCGCTGCTCGAGCAGGGCAAGACGGTGCAGGACGTGGCGCTGGACGTCGGCTACAGCTCCGCGTCGGCCTTTATCGTCATGTTCCAGCAGATCGCCGGCACCACCCCTGAGCGCTTTCGCCGTGCATGATTCAGTGGCACACTATTTCGCAGACAAATAGCCGTAAACCGTCGGAGAACGCAGTGAAAATTCTGGTTGATGAAAATATGCCGTACGCGGCCGAGCTGTTCAGCCGCCTGGGCGACGTGCAGGCGGTGCCGGGCCGCCCGATCCCGCGCGAGGCGCTGGCGGATGCCGATGCGCTGATGGTGCGTTCGGTCACCAAGGTCAATGAAGCCTTGCTGGCCGGCAGCCGCATCGGCTTTGTCGGCACCGCCACCGCCGGCACCGATCACGTCGATGACGCCTGGCTGCAACGGCAGGGCATCGGTTTTTCCGCCGCGCCGGGCTGCAACGCCATTGCGGTGGTCGAGTATGTGTTCTCTGCCTTGATGCTGCTGGCCGAACGCGATGGCTTCCACCTGCGGGATAAAACCGTCGGCATCGTCGGCGTGGGCAACGTCGGTTCCCGCCTGGACGCGCGTCTCAAAGCGCTGGGCGTGCGCACGCTGCTGTGCGATCCGCCGCGCGCCGATCGCGGCGACGCCGGGGAATTCTGGCCGCTGGAGAAGCTGGTGGCCGAGGCCGACGTGCTGACCTTCCATACGCCGCTGAATAAATCCGGCCGATACCATTCGCTGCATCTGGCGGACGCCGATCTGTTGGCGGCGCTGCCGGACAACCGCATTCTGATCAACGCCTGCCGCGGGCCGGTGGTGGATAACGCCGCGCTGCTGCAGGCGCTGGAAAAAGGCAAAAAGCTGAGCACGGTGCTGGACGTGTGGGAACCGGAGCCGGATCTCTCCTTGCCGCTGCTGGCGCGGGTGGATATCGGCACTGCGCACATCGCCGGGTATACGCTGGAAGGCAAGGCGCGCGGCACCACCCAGGTGTTCGAGGCGTTCAGCCGCCATTTGGGGCAGCCGCAGCAGGTGGCGTTGGCCTCGCTGCTGCCGGTGCCGGAGTTCAGCCAGATCCGACTCAACGGGCCGCTGGATGAAGCGCGGTTAAAACGATTGATGCACTTGGTGTATGATGTGCGCCGCGATGATGCGCCGCTGCGCAAAGTCGCCGGGCAACCGGGCGAATTCGATCGCCTGCGCAAGCACTACCAGGAGCGCCGCGAGTGGTCTTCGCTGGCCGTGCAATGCGATGACAGCGCCAGCGCCGAGCTGCTCGGCAAGCTGGGCTTCAGCGTGGCATAGCGCGTAAGGTTGTCTTAAGCCAACGCCGCTACAGTGAGCGGCAAAGATTATCGGGCGGTGGCTGCACTGCCCGTCTGCTTTTATGAATGAAATACTCTGGAGAAAACCCGATGTCTGACGGCTGGAATATCGCGCTGCTCGGCGCCACTGGCGCGGTAGGTGAAGCGTTGCTGGAATTGTTGCAGGATCGCCAGTTCCCGGTGGGTGAGCTCTATCCTCTGGCAAGCGAACGCAGCGCGGGCGCCAATGTGCGCTTCAACGGCAAGTCTCTTTTGGTGCAAAACGCCGAAGAGTTCGACTGGTCGCAGGCGCAGCTGGCCTTCTTCGTCGCCGGCAGCGACGCTTCCGCGCGCTATGCCGAAGAAGCCGGCAACATGGGCTGCCTGGTGATCGACACCAGCGGCCTGTTCGCCATGGAGCCGGATGTGCCGCTGGTGGTGCCGGGCGTTAACCCGCAGGTGCTGGCGGATTACCGCAACCGCAATATCGTAGCGGTGGCCGATAGCATGGTCAGCCAGCTGCTGACGGCGATCAAGCCGCTGACCGAACAGGCGGGGCTGTCGCGTCTGCACGTCACCACGCTGATGTCGGTATCGTCGCGCGGCAAGGCGGCGGTGGACGACTTGGCCGGCCAGAGCGCACGCCTGCTGAACGGCATCCCGGCGGAGGAAGGCGTTTTCGGCAAGCAGCTGGCGTTCAACCTGTTGCCGCTGATTGCCGACGAACAGGGCAGCGTGCGCGAAGAACGCCTGATCGTCGATCAGGTGCGCAAGGTGCTGCAGGATGAAGGGCTGCCGATTTCGGTGAGCTGCGTTCAGTCGCCGGTGTTTTACGGCCACGCGCAGGTGGTGCACCTGGAAGCGCTGCGCCCGCTGTCCGCCGAAGAGGCGCGCAGCGAGCTGGAAGAGGTCGAGGACATTCAGCTGAGCGAAGAGGACGATTACCCGACTCAGGTCACCGACGCCTCCGGCAGCGATGCGCTCAGCATCGGTTGTCTGCGTAACGATTACGGCATCCCCGAGCTGCTGCAGTTCTGGACGGTGGCGGACAACGTGCGCTTCGGCGGCGCGTTGATGGCTGTCGAAACCGCCGAGCGTCTGGTGCAGGAGCAGATGTACTGATGTCTGAGGTGGTCTCGCCCGCTCAGCCGACGCTGAAAATTGCGCTGGGCATCGAATATGACGGCAGCCGGTACTACGGCTGGCAGCGGCAGCAAGAAGTGGCCAGCGTGCAGCAACGCCTGGAGCAGGCGTTGAGCAAGGTGGCGGATGCGCCGATTAGCGTGCTGTGCGCCGGGCGCACCGACGCCGGAGTGCACGCCACCGGGCAGGTGGTGCATTTCGAAACCACCGCGCGCCGCAAGGACGCCGCCTGGACGATGGGGGTGAACACCCATCTGCCGCCGGACATCGCGGTGCGCTGGGTGAGCCCCGTCGCCGACGATTTTCACGCGCGCTTCAGCGCCACCGCGCGCCGCTACCGCTATATTATTTTCAACCATCGCTACCGGCCGGCGGTGCTGCAACAGGGAGTGACGCATTTTTATCACCCGCTGGACGCCGATCGCATGCATCGGGCGGCGCAGGCGCTGCTGGGCGAAAACGACTTCACTTCGTTTCGCGCGGTGCAGTGCCAGTCGCGCACCCCGTGGCGCTGCGTAAAACACGTTAAGGTTACGCGCTACGGCGAATATATTGTGGTAGATATCAAGGCGAATGCCTTTGTGCATCACATGGTTCGCAACATCGTCGGCAGCCTGATGGAGATCGGCTGCGGCAATCAGGATGAGAACTGGATGGCCGAGCTGCTGGCGCTGAAGGATCGCAATCTGGCGGCGGCGACGGCGCGAGCCGAGGGGCTGTATCTGGTTGCCGTGGATTATCCCGACCACTTTGGTCTACCGCGGCCGCCGATGGGGCCGTTGTTTTTGCCCGACGATTAAACGCCGGCACGCCTGAACGCGTCGCTCCCTTGTGCTTCTGCCGGGTGATTGAAACACCCGGTATCAATGAGAGAATTTATGGACATCATCAAGTTTATTATTGATTTCATTCTGCATATTGATGTGCACCTGGCCGAACTGGTCGCACAATACGGCATGTGGGTCTACGCTATTCTGTTCCTGATCCTGTTTTGCGAAACCGGTCTGGTGGTGACGCCGTTCCTGCCGGGGGATTCTTTGCTGTTTGTCGCCGGCGCGCTGGCGGCGTTGCCGACCAACGATCTGAACGTGCACACCATGGTGGCGTTGATGGTGGTGGCGGCGATCCTCGGCGATGCGGTGAACTACACTATCGGGCGGTTGTTCGGCGAGAAGCTGTTCAGCAACCCGAATTCGAAAATTTTCCGCCGCAGCTACCTGGACAAGACGCACCAGTTTTATGAGAAGCACGGTGGAAAAACGATTATTCTGGCGCGATTTGTGCCGATCGTGCGTACTTTTGCGCCGTTCGTCGCCGGTATGGGGCATATGTCCTATCGCCACTTCGCCGCCTACAACGTGATTGGCGCACTGGTTTGGGTGCTGCTCTTCACTTATGCTGGCTACCTGTTCGGCGATCTGCCGGTGGTGCAGGAGAACCTGAAACTGTTGATCGTCGGGATCATCATTGTTTCGATTCTGCCGGGCGTGATTGAAATTTGGCGCCACAAGCGCGCGGCCGCCCGCCAGCAAAAACAGTAAAAACATCGCTTAACCTGTCGGTTCGACCAGTTTTTTGTCCACAGCGTCGGGCCGATATGGTTTAATGAGCGACATTATGGTCTGTTCCTGCGAACAACCCTGAAGCCGATGCCTCAGTCGCCGCGCTTGCCGCGCCGCGAACGGGCATTTTTTCATTGGGGTGTTTTCAGGGGGATTGTTAAAGCATGAACAGCGGACTGGCGTGTGCCAGGTTCAAACAGAAAGGTCATCGATGAGCTGGATTGAACGAATTCTTAACAAGAGCAATATCACACAAACCCGTAAGGCGAGCATTCCTGAAGGGGTCTGGACCAAATGCGACAGCTGCGGCCAGGTCCTCTACCGCGCCGAGCTGGAGCGTAATCTGGAAGTGTGTCCGAAGTGCGACCACCACATGCGTATGGGCGCGCGCGCGCGTCTGCATACCCTGCTGGACGAAGGCAGCGAAGTGGAGCTGGGCAGCGATCTGGAGCCGAAGGACGTTCTGAAATTCAAGGATTCCAAGCGCTATAAAGATCGTCTGGTTGCCGCACAGAAAGCGACCGGCGAGAAAGACGCGCTGGTGGTGATGAAGGGCACGCTGTACGGCATGCCGATCGTCGCTGCGTCCTTCGAGTTCGCCTTCATCGGCGGCTCGATGTCTTCCGTGGTCGGCGCGCGTTTCGTGCGTGCGGTTGAGCAGGCGCTGGAGGACAACTGTCCGCTGGTGTGCTTCTCCGCCAGCGGCGGCGCGCGCATGCAGGAAGCGCTGATGTCGCTGATGCAGATGGCGAAAACCAGCGCGGCGTTGGCCAAGATGCAGGAGCGCGGCTTGCCGTACATCTCCGTGCTGACCGACCCGACCATGGGCGGCGTTTCCGCCAGCCTGGCGATGCTGGGCGACATCAACATCGCCGAGCCGAAAGCGCTGATCGGCTTTGCCGGCCCGCGCGTCATCGAGCAGACCGTGCGCGAGAAACTGCCACCGGGCTTCCAGCGCAGCGAGTTCCTGATCGAAAAAGGCGCGATCGACATGATCGTTCGCCGTCCGGAAATGCGCCAAACGTTGGCGAGCATTCTGTCCAAGCTGACCAACCAGCCGCAGCCGCATTTCGATGAGGCCGCGCCGGTCATTGAGCCGGAGCCGCAGGCCGACGCCTGAGGCAAAGACAGATCCCGCCCGGGTTCAGCCGCCACTTTGTGGCTAAGTGACGGCTGATGCCCGTTCCCTGCCGGCCGTGGCCTATCTCGCTGCGGTTTGCAGGCTGGCGGCAGTCACGAAGCGCATCGCCTTTACCGCGGTGAGGGTGGTGCCCTGATGGATTAATGAACCCAAGTTCAGTGATGGGACTCATGCAAAACCACCAAATTCCCCAAGCCACGTCGCCATTGAGCTCGTGGCTTTATTATCTGGAACGTCTGCACAGCCAGGCGATCGAACTCGGCCTTGAGCGCGTACAGCGCGTCGCGGCGCATCTGGATTTACTGACCCCCGCCCCCACGGTGTTCACCGTTGCCGGCACCAACGGCAAAGGCACCACCTGTCGCACCCTCGAAGCCATTCTGCTGGCCGCCGGCCTGCGCGTCGGCGTCTACAGTTCGCCGCATCTGGTGCGCTATACCGAACGCGTGCGCATTCAAGGGGAAGAGCTGAGCGAAGCGGAGCACAGCCGCTCGTTCGCCGCCATTGAGGCCGGCCGCGGCGAAACGTCGCTGACCTATTTCGAATTCGGCACCCTGTCGGCGCTGCAGCTGTTCAAACAGGCGCGGCTCGACGTGGTGATCCTGGAAGTGGGCCTGGGCGGGCGTCTCGACGCCACCAATATCGTCGATCCGAGCGTGGCGGTGATTACCAGCATCGCGCTCGATCACACCGACTGGCTGGGCAACGATCGCGAAAGCATCGGCCGCGAGAAGGCCGGCATTTTCCGCAGCGGCAAGCCGGCGGTGGTGGGCGAACCCGACATGCCGGACAGCATTCGTCAGGTTGCCGAAACGCTGGGCGCGCCGCTGTATCGCCGCGGCGAAGCCTGGAGCTTCAGCGAGCAGGGCGATCGCTGGCAGTGGCAGGGCGGCGACACGCTGCTGACCGATCTGCCGACGCCGAACGTGCCGCTGGCCAACGCCGCTACCGCGCTGGCGGCGCTGAACTGCTCCCCGCTGGAAATCGACGAACGCGCGATCTTCACCGGGCTGCAGCTGGCGACGCTGCCGGGGCGTTTCCAGATCGTGCGGCGGGAGCCGACGCTGATCCTCGACGTGGCGCACAACCCGCACGCCGCCGGCTATCTGGCCGGGCGTCTGGCCAAACTGCCGCGCGAAGGCGGCAAGGTGCGCGCGGTGGTGGGCATGCTGTCGGACAAGGATATCGCCGGCACGCTGGCCTGCCTGAGCGAGCAGGTGGATGAATGGTACTGCGCGCCGCTGGACGGGCCGCGCGGCGCCAGCGTCGAACAGCTGGCGCAACATCTGAAGGAACCGCGCCGCTTTAATGATGTCGAAACTGCCTGGCGGCAGGCTATGCAGGATGCTGATAAACAGGATATTGTGATCGTCTGTGGATCGTTCCACACCGTGGCGCAGGTGATGGCGGCGTTAGACGAGATGCGGGGAGTGTGAGTGGCGAGTAAATTTCAGAACCGACTGGTCGGAACCGTGATTCTGGTGGCGCTGGGGGTGATCATCCTGCCAGGGCTGCTGGACGGCAAAAAGAAGCATTACGAGGATGAATTTGCGGCCATTCCGTTGGTGCCGAAACCGGGCGATGTCGAAGAGAACGACGTGCTGCCGCCAGTGACGCAACCGCTGCCGGCGCAGCCGCCGGAAGGGGCGGGCGCGCTGGTCGAGCAGCAGGCGGCCAATGAAGCGGCGGCGCAACAGGCGGTACGGCAGAGCGCTCAGCAGCCGACGCAGGTGGCGCCGCCGCCGGTCGAGACGCGTCCTCAGCCGGTGCCGCAGCCCAAGCCGAAACCGGTGGAAACCAAACCGGTGGAAGTGAAACCGAAACCGGCACCGCAACCGAAGCCGGTGGAAGTGAAGCCGGTGCCGAAGCCGGAGCCGACGCCGAAACCTGAGCCGGCGCCGCAGCCGAAACCGGCGGAAGAAAAAGCGCCGGCAGGGCAAGCCTATGTCGTGCAGCTCGGGGCGCTGAAGAACGCCGCCAAGGCGAACGAGATTGTCGCCTCGCTGCGCCTCTCGGGCTATCGCGCCTTTACCGTGCCGTCAACGCCGGTGCAGGGGCAGATCACCCGCATCTACGTCGGCCCAGACGCCTCCAGGCAGAAGCTGCAGGCGGCGCTGCCGTCGCTGAACTCGATCAGCGGGCTGAGCGGGCAGGTGAAGCCGTACGGCCGTTAAACCCCGCAGGGGCGCAGCACGATGCGCCCCTGAATTAAGGAGTGGTGGAGAGAAAGCGAGAAAAACCGCGCCTTTTACAGGCGAAATCACCTATGTAGGCGCGGCGATTGAGAATTTTTTGATCGCCGCTTTTTATTTGTAACGTGGTAGGAAATCCCCTACGCAAACGTTTTCTTTTTCTGTTAGAATTCGCCGCGAATTGGATGCAGGGGCGATTCATCATTGGAATAGTTCATGGTCTGGATTGATTACGTCATTATAGCGGTAATTGGATTTTCGGCTCTGGTGAGCCTGATCCGAGGGTTTGTTCGCGAAGCATTGTCACTTGTGACATGGGGATGTGCGTTTTTTGTTGCCAGCCATTTCTACTCTTACCTTGCGGTCTATTTCACTCGTTTTGAAGATGAACTGGTGCGAAACGGCATCGCGATCGCGATTTTGTTCATCGCGACCTTGATCGTAGGGGCTATTGTTAACTATGTGATTAGCTCACTGGTAGAGAAAACCGGGTTGTCGGGCACCGACCGGGTGCTGGGCATCTGCTTCGGCGCGCTGCGCGGAGTATTGATCGTCGCGGCGATCCTGTTCTTCCTGGATACCTTTACTGGCTTTTCACAGAGTGCCGACTGGAAACAGTCGCAGCTCATTCCCCAGTTCAGTTACGTCATCAGGTGGTTCTTTGACTACCTGCAGAGCACGTCGAGTTTCTTGCCGACCCAATTGCCGGGGCGGTAGCGCTGATGAGGAAAAGACAACATGTGCGGTATTGTCGGTATCGCCGGTTTCATGCCGGTAAACCAGTCGATTTATGATGCGCTGACGGTGCTTCAGCACCGTGGCCAGGATGCCGCAGGCATCGTCACCATTGACGCCCACAACGGGTTCCGTTTGCGTAAAGCCAACGGCCTGGTGAAGGATGTGTTTGAGGCGCGCCATATGCAACGCTTGCAGGGCAACATGGGCATTGGCCATGTGCGTTACCCGACGGCCGGCAGCTCGAGCGCCTCTGAGGCCCAGCCTTTCTACGTCAACTCGCCGTTCGGCATTACGCTGGCCCACAATGGCAACCTGACCAACGCCCATGAGCTGCGCCAAAAGCTGTTCGAAAGCGGCCGCCGCCATGTCAACACCACCTCCGACTCGGAAATCCTGCTGAACGTGCTGGCCAGCGAGCTGGACCGTTTCCCGCACTACCCGCTGGAGGCCGACAACATCTTTACCGCGGTCGCCGCCATGCATCAGCAACTGCGCGGCGCTTACGCCTGCGTGGCGATGATCATCGGCCACGGTCTGCTGGCGTTCCGCGATCCGAACGGCATTCGCCCGTTGGTGATCGGCAAGCGCACGCTGGAGGATGGCCGCAGCGAGTACATGGTGGCTTCCGAAAGCGTGGCGCTGGATACCCTGGGCTTTGAGTTCCTGCGCGACGTGGCGCCGGGCGAAGCGGTGTATATCACCACCAAGGGCCAGCTGTTCACCCGCCAGTGCGCAGAGAACCCGAAAACCAACCCGTGCCTGTTCGAATACGTTTATTTCGCGCGCCCGGACTCCTTTATGGACAAGATCTCGGTCTACAGCGCCCGCGTGCGCATGGGCCAGAAGCTGGGCGAGAAGATTGCCCGCGAGTGGGAAGATCTGGATATCGACGTGGTGATCCCGATTCCGGAAACCTCCTGCGACATCGCGCTGGAGATCGCGCGCATTCTCGAGAAGCCCTACCGCCAGGGCTTTGTGAAGAACCGCTACGTCGGCCGCACCTTCATCATGCCGGGCCAGCAGGCGCGTCGCCAGTCGGTGCGCCGCAAGCTGAACGCCAACCGCGCCGAGTTCCGCGACAAGAACGTGCTGCTGGTGGATGACTCCATCGTGCGCGGCACCACGTCGGAACAGATCGTCGAGATGGCGCGCGAAGCGGGCGCCAAGCGGGTGTACCTGGCTTCCGCCGCGCCGGAAGTGCGTTTCCCGAACGTTTACGGCATCGACATGCCGAGCGCCAACGAACTGATCGCCCACGGGCGCGAAGTGGATGAAATCCGCCAGATTATCGGCGCCGATGGGCTGATTTTCCAGGACCTCGACGATCTGATCGAAGCGGTGCGCGAAGAGAACCCGGACATCACCCAGTTCGAATGCTCGGTGTTCAACGGCATCTACGTGACCAAAGACGTCGATCAAAGCTATCTGGAATACCTGGAGTCGCTGCGCAACGACGACGCCAAGGCGCTGCGGGTGCAAACCGAAGCGGAAAATCTGGAACTGCATAACGAAGGCTAACCGCCTGCGTTGATCCATCAGGGTGCATCGCCGCGTCTGCGGCGGTGCGCCTTGCTCCTGTGAGCTTGCTTATCCCTCGCCATTGCGGCAAAGTCTGCCTGATCTTACTTTTTACGGCAGAGGCCATTTTCCATGAAACGACTCATCATCGGCATTTCCGGCGCCAGCGGCGCCATCTACGGCGTGCGCCTGTTACAGGTTTTGCGCGACGTCGCAGAGGTGGAAACCCATCTGGTGATGAGCAACGCGGCCAGACAGACGCTGGCGCTGGAAACGCCGTACAGCCTGCGGGAAGTGCAGGCGCTGGCCGACGTGGTGCACGATGCGCGCGACATCGCCGCCGGCATCTCCTCCGGCTCCTTCAAAACCCTGGGCATGGCGATCCTGCCATGCTCAGTCAAAACGCTGTCCGGCATCGTCAACAGTTACAGCGACGGGCTGCTGACTCGCGCCGCCGACGTGGTGCTCAAAGAGCGCCGCCGTTTGGTGCTGTGCGTGCGGGAAACGCCGCTGCATTTGGGTCACCTGCGGTTGATGACCCAGGCGGCGGAGATGGGGGCGGTGATCATGCCGCCGGTGCCGGCGTTTTATCACCAGCCGAAAAGCGTGGAAGACATCATCGATCAGACCGTCAATCGGGTGATCGATCAGTTTGATATCGAACTGCCGGCCGATCTGTTCACCCGTTGGCAGGGCGTTAGTTAACATTTTCATCCCCAAATTGGCACATTTGTGCAACACCGCACTGAATTAGGGCGGCGCATGCACCATAATGATCCTACTTCATCACGTTCACTGTTTCATGGCGCTGCCTTGTCGCGGCTGCCAGTGGCGCGGCCCCGAGCGGCCGATTTAATTTTGCGGTTATCGTCCCAGGAAACAGTATTGTGAAGGCCGGAGCCGTTCCCTCCGCCCGTAGCACCTAATGTGGCACGATTACTGCAAATTGATTTGGTGGGGAAAAGTAATGCCCGTAGTGGCATCAAAAAAATCAATTTGAGGGTAATTTATGAAAAAGCTGGTTAAGGTTCTTCCTTTAGTCTTGGCTTTGGCGGCCGCAAACAGCGCATTCGCCGCTATCCCATCGACATTGAAGATCGGCACCGATCCGACTTATGCGCCGTTTGAATCCAAAAACGCCAAAGGCGAGCTGGTCGGCTTCGATATCGATTTGGCCAAAGAGCTGTGCAAACGCATAAATACCCAATGCACCTTCGTGGAGAGCGACTTTGACGCGCTGATCCCATCCCTCAAGGCGAAGAAAATCGACGCCATCATCTCTTCGCTGTCCATCACTGAAAAACGCCAGCAGGAAATCGCCTTTACCGACAAGCTGTATGCCGCCAACGCGCGTCTGATCGCGCCGAAGGGCTCCAAGCTGTTACCTACCGTGGACGCCCTGAAAGGCAAGAGCGTGGGCGTGCTGCAGGGCACTACCCAGGAAGCCTACGCCAACGCTATGTGGCAGCCGAAGGGCGTCACGGTGGTGCCTTACCAGAACCAGGATCTGGTCTACGCCGATCTGGCGTCCGGGCGCATCGACGCCGCCTTCCAGGATGAAGTTGCGGGCAGCGATGGCTTCCTGAAACAGCCGCCGGGCAAAGACTACGCGTTCGCCGGCGAATCGGTGAAGGATGACAAATTCTTCGGCGTCGGCACCGGCATGGGGCTGCGCAAAGCCGATACCGAGCTGAAAGCCGCGCTGGATAAAGCCTTCGCCGAAATGCGCAAAGACGGCACCTACGATAAATACGCGAAAAAGTACTTCGACTTTGACGTCTACGGCGGGTAATCCGCTAACCGTTCCATGCTGTGACTGCGGGGCCGGTGTGCCGGCCCCGATGGTTCGGATCCTAGACCACAGGGTGAAGTAGATGCTGCAAGGCTATTCCCAACTGATTTTCGAGGGGGCTCTGGTGACGCTGGAGTTGGCCCTCAGTTCCGTATTGTTGGCGGTGGTGATCGGGTTGATCGGCGCCGGCGGCAAACTCTCCCACAACCCCCTTATTTCCGGCCTGTTCGGCGCTTACACCACGCTGATCCGCGGCGTGCCCGATCTGGTGCTGATGCTGCTGATCTTTTACGGTCTGCAAATCGCGCTGAACAATATCACTACGCTGCTGGGCTTCTCGCAGATCGATATCGATCCGCTCGGCGCCGGCATCATTACCCTCGGCTTTATCTACGGCGCTTATTTTACCGAGACCTTCCGCGGCGCCTATCTGGCGGTGCCGAAAGGGCAGATCGAAGCGGCGACGGCCTACGGCTTCAGCGGTGCGCAGATCTTCCGGCGCATTCTGTTCCCGGCGATGATGCGTTTCGCCTTGCCGGGCATCGGCAATAACTGGCAGGTGATCCTGAAGGCGACGGCGCTGGTGTCGATCCTCGGCCTGAACGACGTGGTGAAAGCCACTCAGCTGGCGGGGAAAGGCACCTATCAGCCGTTCTTCTTCGCCATCGTGGCCGGCGTGGTGTACCTGATCTTCACGACCGTTTCCAACGGCGTGCTGCTGTGGCTTGAACGGCGTTACTCACTGGGCGTCAAGAGGGCCGAGCTATGATCGAGATTTTGCAACAGTATTGGCAGTCGCTGCTGTGGAGCGACGGCTACCGCTTCACCGGCGTGGCGGTAACGCTGTGGCTGCTGATCGCTTCGGTGGTGATGGGCGGGCTGCTGGCGATCCCGATGGCGGTGGCGCGCGTCTCTTCCATCCGCTGGGTGCGTTTCCCGGTGTGGCTCTATACCTACGTGTTTCGCGGCACGCCGCTGTACGTGCAGCTGTTGGTATTCTACTCCGGCATGTACAGCCTCGAGATCGTGCGCGGCAGCGAGTTTCTCAATGCGTTTTTCCGCAGCGGGCTCAACTGCACCATCCTGGCGCTGACGCTCAACACCTGCGCCTATACCACCGAGATCTTCGCCGGGGCGATCCGCTCGGTGCCGCACGGTGAAATCGAGGCCGCCAACGCCTACGGTTTCTCGCGCTTCAAGATGTATCGCTGCATCATTTTGCCTTCGGCGCTGCGCACCGCGCTGCCGGCCTACAGCAACGAAGTGATCCTGATGCTGCACTCCACCGCGCTGGCGTTTACCGCCACCGTGCCGGATCTGCTGAAGATTGCGCGCGACATCAACGCCGCGACCTATCAGCCGTTTTACGCTTTCGGCATCGCGGCGGTGCTGTACCTGATCATCTCCTACGTGTTAATCAGCCTGTTCCGCAAGGCTGAAAAACGCTGGATGGCACACGTTAGTCACTGATAAATGACGGGAAGAAAAACCATGTCTGAGAATAAATTAGCCGTCACGGAACTGCACAAACGCTATGGCGACCACGAAGTGCTGAAGGGCGTCTCGCTGGCGGCCAACGCCGGGGATGTGATCAGCATCATCGGCTCCTCCGGCTCCGGCAAAAGCACCTTTCTGCGCTGTATCAACTTCCTCGAGAAGCCGAGCGAGGGCTCGATCAGCCTGAACAACGAAGACATCCGCATGGTGCGCGACAAAGACGGCCAGCTGAAGGTGTTCGACAAGAAGCAGCTGCAGCTGCTGCGCACTCGCCTGACCATGGTGTTCCAGCATTTCAACCTGTGGAGCCACATGACGGTGTTGGAGAACGTGATGGAGGCGCCGGTGCAGGTGCTGGGGCTGAGCAAGGCCGACGCGCACGAGCGCGCGGTGCGTTATCTGGATAAGGTGGGCATCGATGAGCGGGCGCGCGGCAAATACCCGGTGCACCTGTCGGGCGGCCAGCAGCAGCGCGTTTCTATCGCCCGCGCGTTGGCGATGGAGCCGGAAGTGCTGCTGTTTGACGAACCGACGTCAGCGTTGGATCCCGAGCTGGTGGGCGAGGTGCTGCGCATCATGCAGAAGCTGGCGGAGGAGGGGAAAACCATGGTGGTGGTGACGCACGAAATGGAGTTTGCGCGCCACGTTTCCAACCACGTGATCTTCCTGCACAAAGGGTTGATTGAAGAACAGGGGCCGCCGGCCGAGCTGTTCGGCAACCCCAAAAGCCCGCGCCTGCAGCAGTTCCTGTCCGGCGCGTTGAAGTAACTTCAGATCAGTGGGCTTCGGCCCGCTGATTAATCACGTCATCCAGCGCCTGCTCCAGCTCCAGATAGCGGAAGTGGAAGCCGGCCTCCTCCAGCCGCTTCGGCACCGCCCGCTGGCCGCCGAGCACCAGCACCGCCGCTTCCCCCATCAACAAACGCATGACGAACGCCGGCACCCGCAGAAACGCCGGGCGATCGAGCACGTTGGCCAATTGGGCGGCGAACTGCTCGTTATGCACCGGGTAGGGGGCGACCATGTTGAACGGGCCGGTGAGCGTGGCGTGATCCAGCAGATAAATAATGCCGTTGACCATATCGTCGAGATGGATCCACGGCAGGTATTGGCGGCCGTCGCCGATCGGGCCGCCCAGCCCGAAGCGGAACGGCGGCAGCATTTTGGCCAGCGCGCCGCCCTGCGGCGCCAGCACCACGCCGGTGCGCAGCAGGCAGACGCGGGTGGCGTCGCTCTGCGCCTGCAGCGCCAGCGCTTCCCAGCGTTGGCACAGCTGGTGGGTGAATTCGTCGTGCGGCGGCTCCTCTTCGGTGACCACCGCCTGCCCCTGATCGCCGTAGTAGCCAACGGCGGAACCGGAAATCAGCACGCCGGGCGGCGTGCTGCCGGCCTTGATCAGCTGCGCCAAGCGTTCGGTCAGATCCCAGCGGCTATGACACAGCCGCTGCTTCTGCTGTGCGCTCCAGCGCTTGTCGGCGATAGGTTCGCCCGCCAGATTGATCACCGCATCGAAGTCATCCAGCGACTGCCGGTCGTCCAGCGTGCGCCAATAGCTCGGCTGGTCGCCGAGCCGGGCCCGGGCCCGCCGTTCGTCTCGCGTCAGTACCGTAATATGGTGAGAAAGCGCCAGCAGCCTGGCCGTCAGGCTGCTGCCTATCAATCCCGTTGCGCCGGTGATCAGGATCCGCATGGTCGACCTCCCTGAGTTAGTCCCTGCGATAGCTCATGGTCATGGAGACAGAATCGGCGTAGCGCAGAGCCAGAAGTTTATCTATCTCCACTTCAGCATAGGTCACCCAGGCGTGTTCTTTTACGATATCGAGCACATCCTGCGTTAATTTTTCCAGCAACGCGAAACGGTTATCTTCCACATGGCGGATGATCGCTTTGGTGATGGTGCGGTAGTTGAGCGCATCGGCGATGTCTTCGCTGTTGCGCGCCTTGTCCGCCGGGTAGTGGATCACCACGTTGATCAGGATGTCCTGTCGGTTGTTGATTTCCTCTTCCTTGATACCGATGAACGTGCGCAGCCGCAGATTTTTAATGCGGATAACGGCGTCGGGTTGACTGAAAGACATCAGAGATTCTCCATAGGTCTGATTATTGGCGTTCAGAATACACGGAAAGTAGGGAAATGATAACGCAGCGACGATGTGACTCCCCGGTCAAAGGGGAGTCGGGGAGGCACTTAGCTTTGTTCGGCCAGTTTGTAGGCGCGCTCGGTCGCCGGGCGGTTGCTGATGCGTTCGAACCAGTTGCGCACCGCCGGGTAATCCGCCAGATCGATGCGCTGGCGCGGATGCGACACCACCCACGGGTAGGTGGCGATATCGGCGATGCTGTAGTTGTCGCCGCCCAGGTACGGGTGCTTTTGCAGTTCGGCTTCCAGCACGCCATACAGCCGCTTGGTCTCCAGATGATAACGCTCGATGGCGTAGGGCACCGGCTGCGGCGCGTAGTGGTTGAAGTGGTGATTCTGCCCGAGCATCGGCCCGAACCCGGCCACCTGCCAGAACAGCCACTGCAGGGTGGCGGCACGTTCGCGCAGGCCCTTGCTCAGCAGTTTGCCGGTCTTCTCCGCCAGATACAGCAGGATTTCACCGGATTCGAACAGGCTGATCGGCTCGCCGCCGTCCACCGGTTGCTGATCGACGATCGCCGGGATTTTGTTGTTGGGAGAAATGCTCAGAAAGTCCGGTTTGAACTGCTCGCCGGCGCTGATGTTTACGCGATGGATACGGTAGGGTAAGCCGACCTCTTCCAAAAACAAGGTGATCTTGTGACCATTGGGAGTAGGCGCGTAATACAGGTCAATCATGTTGCCTCCTGCGGTAAGGTGATCTGTAATTCATTACACGTTGCTGCGGTCTTCGCCGCGCACAAAGGTATATCAGAGATCCAACAATAGCAGCTAAGGATAGCAGGCTATGTGGGATTCGTCCGATGCTATCTGCGCGGTTGGATCACAATTCTCCACCGGGGCGGACGGCGGTTTGCCGCACGGCGCCGGCGCGGTAAAATGGCGCTTATTTCCCTCTATAGGACAAGGTTATGAAGCTGATGTTCGCCTCGGATATTCACGGATCGTTGCCGGCCACCGAACGCGTGCTGGAATTGTTCGCACAAAACGGCGCCGACTGGTTGATTCTTCTGGGTGATTTGCTGAATCACGGCCCGCGCAACGCGCTGCCGGCCGGGTATCAGCCTGCTCAGGTTGCCGAACGATTGAATCGCTATAGCGACAAGATCATCGCCGTTCGCGGCAATTGCGACAGCGAGGTCGATCAGATGCTGCTGACGTTTCCCATCGAGGCGCCCTGGCAACAGGTTTTACTGCAAAAAAGACGATTGTTTTTGACCCACGGTCACCTTTATCATCCCTCGGCACTGCCGCCGTTATCCCGCGGTGACGTCCTGGCCTACGGCCATACGCATCTGCCGCAGGCGGAGCGGCAGGGTGAGATCTATTGCTTCAATCCGGGCTCGGTCAGCATTCCCAAAGGGGGCTTTCCGGCCAGCTACGGCATGTTGGATCGGGGCACTTTGCGCGTGCTGACGCTCGACGACGGCAAGGTCGTCGCGGAAGTGGCGTTAACACGCTAAACGCACTAATTTATACACACACAATAAAAATCTTTGAAAAACACTCATTGATTAACCAGCGCGCGGGATGCATCGCGCCAAAATAGAAGGTTTTAGAGGATGGCGGAACAGGGTCAGGCTGCAGATACCGAATGGGTTGATATCGTCGACGAGCAAAACGAGGTGATCGCTCAATCCAGTCGTCAACAGATGCGGGCGGAGCGGCTGCGCCATCGTGCTACCTATATTGTGGTGCATGATGGGATGGGAAAAATTCTGGTGCAGCGTCGCACCGAGATCAAGGACTTCTACCCGGGCTGGTTGGACGCAACGGCGGGTGGCGTAGTGCAAAGCGGTGAAAACGTGCTGGATTCGGCGCGCCGCGAGGCGGAAGAAGAGCTGGGCATCGCCGGTGTGCCTTTCGCCGAACACGGTCTGTTCTACTTCGAAGAAGAGCAGTGCCGGGTGTGGGGCGCGCTGTTCAGCTGCGTATCGCACGGCCCGTTCGCGCTGCAGGAAGAAGAAGTGGCCGAGGTGTGCTGGCTGACGCCGGAAGAGATCACCGCGCGCTGCGACGAGTTTACCCCGGATTCGCTGAAGGCGCTGTCGCTGTGGCTGACGCGCAACAACGAACAGGATTACGGTAAGCCGCTCGACAACCACTGAGACGCCAACGCGTGAGAAAGCCGGTCATCGACCGGCTTTTTTTATGGCGCGGATTCAGCAGCTGTCGCGGCGGCACAGCGTGGCGGGCAGGGAGCCTGCCGGCAGCCAGGGTTGCTCGTTCAGGCGCGCCAGCAGCGCCTGGCCGGCCTGGATGCCGATGTCGCGATGCGGAATGGTCATGGTGGTCAGCGGCGGTTGGCAGACCCGGCTGAACTCGCTGTTGCCGAACCCCACCACCGCCAGATTGTCCGGCACCTTGATGCGCCGCCGTTGGCATTCATACAGCGCGCCGCCGGCCAGTTCGTCCGAGGCGCACACCAGCGCGTCCAGCTCCGGCCAGGCCAGCAGGAATTCCGGCAGCTGCTGCGCGCCGGTGCTGAAGCTGGCGGGCTGTGCGGCGTTGATCACCCGATGCGGCGACATATGGTTGCGCAGCAGCGCCTTGTGCCAGCCCTGCAGGTGCTGCTGGAAGATCCACTGTTCCTGATTGGCGCACAGCAGCCCGATGTTCTGATAGCCGCTGGCGATCACCGTTTGCGTCAGCTGATACATGGCCGCCACGTAGTCGATGCCGATGCTCATGTCGATCGGATCGGCGCGCACGGCGCCGATCTCCACCACCGGAATGTTGGCGGCGATCAGCGCGTTGCGGGCGTTTTGCGAATGCTCGACGCTGAGCAGCACCGCCGCCGCCAGGTTGTAAGAGAGCAGGGTCTCCAGCAATTTCTCTTCGCGCTCCAGATGGTGCTGCGACTCCGCCAGCATGATGTGATAACCGGCCGGCTGCAGCACTTTCTGCAGGCCGGCGAACATCTCGGCGCAGCCGGATTCGGACAGGCTGGGCACCACCATGGCGATGGTGTAGGACGAGGCCGACGCCAGCGAACTGGCGGCCAGGTTGGGCAGATACCCCAGTTCGCTCACCGCGGCTTCAATCTTCTCGCGCAGTTTGTCTGAAACCTGCTCCGGCGTGCGCAGCGCGCGCGACACCGTCATGGTGCCGACGCCCGCCAGCTGCGCTACGTCAGCCAACGTCACCCTGCCCGTGCTGCGTCGTTTTTTACCGATCGACATGCCTAATCCCGACTGAAATGCGCGCGCGGCGCATAAAAATGGTGAGGGCGGGAAGCCGACGGCGCGGCTTCGACAATCCCCGTATGCGGCACATTCTACCCCGTTACCCGAAATAGCGAGAAAAAATTGTGGTTAACGCCATGCCGCGGCGCGGCGTTTTGATAGCGCTATCACAGATCTGCATGATAGCGCTTTGGTAGCGCTATCTTTGTGATATCCATCACTGTGTGGCCGGGTGGGGTTGATTAAAGTTTTACCGTCGTCGGTGAATTAATCACCGGCCGAAACCATCAACCTTTAGGAGGGTAACGTGCTGAAAGAGTGGCTGACCGCCGATCATATACAGCTGTGCGAACGGGTGGAGGACTGGCGCCAGGCGGTAACGCTGAGTGCGCAGCCGCTGCTGCAAGACGGCGTGATCACGCCGAATTACCTGACGGCCATCTTTCATCAGCAGGAGAAGCTCGGGCCTTACTTTGTCCTGGCGCCGGGCATCGCCATGCCGCACGCCCGGCCCGAAGAGGGCGCCAACGCGTTGGGATTATCGCTGTTGAAGATCCATCAGGGGGTGAACTTTCATTCCGCGGATAACGATCCGGTTCAGGTGGTGGTGATGCTTTCGGCGCCCGACGGCGACAGCCACATCGAATTGATTTCGCAACTGGCGGAATTATTTTCAGACAATCAGGCCATGGAGGCGTTATTTCACGCCAAAGATAAACGGCAAATCGAGGATATTATCGCCCGCTATTAACGCTTAATCACCAGGAACACTATTAATGCTAACAACGCCGGGAATATGACCGGCGGCGCTACCCTACACGCTAAATTCAACAGGTGGATATTATGAAAATCATGGCGATTTGCGGTTCCGGTCTCGGCAGCAGTTTTATGGTGGAAATGAACATTAAAAAGGTGCTGAAAAAGATGGGCGTGGAGGCCGAGGTCGAACACTCCGATCTGTCGTCCGCCACCCCCGGCGCCGCCGACGTGTTCGTGATGGCGAAAGACATCGCCGACAGCGCCAGCGTACCGGCCGAGCAGCTGGTGGTGATCAGCAACATCATCGACATTAATGAGCTGGAAGCCAAGCTGCGCGCTTACTTCGAAGCCCACTCAATCATCTGAATAAAACGATTGGCGAGGTGGATATGTTTATCCAGGAAACGCTTAAGTTTGTGGTGGATATATTAAAGGTGCCTTCGGTATTGGTCGGGCTTATTGCGCTGATCGGTTTGCTGGCGCAAAAGAAATCGTTTTCCGACGTGGTAAAAGGCACGGTAAAAACCATTCTCGGCTTTATCGTTTTGGGCGGCGGCGCCACGGTATTGGTCGGATCGCTCAATCCGCTGGGCGGCATGTTCGAACACGCGTTCAATATTCAGGGCATCATTCCGAATAACGAAGCCATTGTCTCCATCGCGCTGGAGAAATACGGCGCCTCCACCGCGCTGATCATGGCGTTCGGCATGGTGGCGAATATCGTGGTGGCGCGCTTCACCCGGCTGAAATACATCTTCCTGACCGGCCACCACACCTTCTACATGGCCTGCATGATCGGCATCATCCTAACGGTGGCGGGCTTCGAGGGCGTGCAGCTGGTGTTTACCGGCGCGCTGACCCTGGGGCTGGTGATGGCGTTCTTCCCGGCGATCGCCCAGCGCTATATGCGCCGCATCACCGGCAATGACGATATCGCCTTCGGCCACTTCGGCACCCTGGGCTACGTGCTGTCCGGCTGGATCGGCTCGAAGGTGGGTAAAAACTCGCGCTCGACCGAGGAGATGAACCTGCCGAAAAACCTCAGCTTCCTGCGCGACAGCTCCATTTCGATCTCGATGACCATGATCGTCATCTACCTGATCCTGGCGATCTGCGCCGGGCGGGCCTATGTGGAAAGCGAGCTCAGCGGCGGCCAGAACTACCTGGTGTATTCGATCATTCAGGCCATCACCTTCGCCGCCGGGGTGTTCATCATCCTGCAGGGCGTGCGTTTGATTCTGGCGGAAATCGTGCCGGCGTTCACCGGCTTCTCGGAAAAGCTGGTGCCGAATGCGCGGCCGGCGCTGGATTGCCCGGTGGTCTATCCCTATGCCCCCAACGCGGTGCTGATCGGCTTCCTGTTCAGCTTCCTTGGCGGATTGGCCGGGCTGTTCCTGCTGGGGCAGCTGAAGATGGTATTGATCCTGCCCGGCGTGGTGCCGCACTTCTTCACTGGCGCTACTGCCGGGGTGTTCGGCAACGCCACCGGCGGGCGGCGTGGCGCGATGCTGGGCGCCTTCGCCAACGGGCTGCTGATCACCTTCCTGCCGGTATTGCTGCTGCCGGTGCTGGGGGCGCTGGGCTTTGCCAACACCACCTTCTCCGACGCCGACTTCGGCGCGATCGGCATCCTGCTGGGCAATATGGCGCGCTTTATGTCGAAGGAGATGATCATGCTGGCGATCGTCGCCGTGTTCGCGCTGCTGGTGGCGCATAACTTCCTGGGAAAACGCAAAGGCGCGCCGGCCGCTGACCGCGTCGAGAAATAACGAGGGCAGACTGATGAACTACACAACGAGCGAAACGGAAATTGAAGAGCTGTATACCCTGGCGCGGGCGATCCGCCTGGAAACGCTGAAAGCGCTGACCGGGCTGGGCTTCGGCCACTACGGCGGCTGCATGTCGGTGGTGGAGACGCTGGCGGTGCTGTATGGCAGCGTGATGCGCATCGATCCGGCGGATCCGGACTGGCCGGAGCGCGATGACTTCGTGCTGTCGAAAGGGCACGCCGGCCCGGCGCTGTACAGCACGCTGGCGATCAAGGGCTACTTCCCGCTGGCGGAGCTGAAGACCCTCAACCAGAACGGCACGCGTCTGCCGAGCCACCCGGACCGGCTGCGCACGCGCGGCGTGGACGCCACCACCGGCTCGCTGGGGCAGGGCGTATCGATCGCCGCCGGCATGGCGTTGTCCCATCGGCTGGCGGGGCGCCGCAATCGGGTGTTCAGCATCCTCGGTGACGGGGAACTGAACGAAGGGCAGTGCTGGGAGGCGTTCCAGTTTATCGCCCACCACAATCTGAACAACCTGACGCTGTTCATCGATTACAACAAGCAACAGCTGGACGGCGCGCTGGACGAGGTGATCCAACCGTTCGATCTGGCCGCCAAGTTCCGCGCCTTCGGTTTTGAGGTGCAGACCATCAAGGGCGATGACATCGCGGCGCTGCTGGCGGCGGTGGCGCCGGCGCGCGGCGGCGAACAGCGGCCGCTGGCGATCGTGCTCGACAGCATCAAAGGGCAGGGCGTGGCCTATCTGGAAAACCTGTCGAACTCTCACCACCTGCGCCTGACGCCGGACGTGCAGCAGGAAATCGAAAAAGCCATCGCCGAACTGGAGGCCGCCCATGTTTAACGTAGTGACGCAGTTGGAAAACGACGCCGTCGAAATGCGCAAAGTCTACGCCGGCGCGGTGCGTCGGCAGATTGAGGCGAGCGCGCCGATCATCGCGCTGGAGGCGGATCTGATGAGCTCGATGGCGATGGATGGCGTGCACAAGGATCACCCGCAGCACGTGATCAACTGCGGCATCATGGAGGCCAACGTGATCGGCGTCGCCGCCGGGCTGTCGCTCACCGGCCGGGTGCCGTTCGTGCATACCTTTACCGCCTTCGCCAGCCGCCGCTGTTTCGATCAGCTGTTCATGTCGCTGGATTATCAGCGCAACAACGTCAAGGTAATCGCCTCCGACGCCGGGGTGAGCGCCTGCCACAACGGCGGCACCCACATGTCGTTCGAGGATATGGGCATCGTGCGCGGGCTGGCGCATTCGGTGGTGCTGGAGGTAACCGACGCCACCATGTTCGCCGATATTCTGCGCCAGCTGATGGATCTGCGCGGCTTCTACTGGGTGCGCACCATTCGCAAGCAGGCGACGCGCATCTACCAGGAGGGCTCGCGCTTTACCATCGGCAAGGGCAACCTGCTGCGCGACGGAGACGACATTACGCTGATTGCCAATGGCATCATGGTGGCGGAGGCGCTGAAGGCGGCGCAGATGCTGGCGCAGCAGGGCGTCAGCGCGGCGGTGATCGATATGTTCACCCTCAAGCCTATCGACCGTGAACTGATCAAAACCTATGCGGCCAAAACCGGGCGCATCGTCACCTGTGAAAATCACAGCATTCATAATGGGCTGGGATCGGCGGTGGCGGAGGTGCTGGCGGAAGAGTGCCCGACGCCAATGCGGCGCGTGGGGGTGAAGGAGCGTTACGGCCAGGTGGGCACCCAGGCATTTCTACAGCAGGAGTACGGTCTGACCGCCGAGCATATTCTGGAGGCTGCCGGGCAATTGCTGGCGCGTTAGAGAGGGTAAAAAGAAAAACGCCGGTCAATGACCGGCGTTTTTTTTATCACCTACCCCGAAGGGTATCAGGCCTTGGCGGCAGCATCAGCCTGGGAAGACTGGATCGCCGTCAGCGCAACGGTGTAGACGATATCGTCAACCAGTGCGCCGCGCGACAGGTCGTTCACCGGCTTGCGCATGCCTTGCAGCATCGGCCCGATGGAGACCAGGTCAGCGGAACGCTGTACCGCTTTGTAGGTGGTGTTGCCGGTGTTCAGATCCGGGAAGATGAACACGGTCGCCTGGCCGGCTACCGGTGAGTTCGGCGCCTTGGACTTGGCAACGTCGGCCATGATGGCGGCGTCGTACTGCAGCGGGCCGTCGATGATCAGGTCCGGGCGTTTTTCCTGCGCCAGACGGGTCGCTTCGCGCACTTTCTCGACGTCGCTGCCCGCACCGGAGTTGCCGGTGGAGTAGGAGATCATCGCTACGCGAGGCTCGATGCCGAAGGCCGCGGCGGAATCCGCAGACTGGATGGCGATCTCAGACAGCTGCTCGGCGGTCGGATCCGGGTTGATCGCGCAGTCGCCGTAGACCAGTACCTGGTCAGGCAGCAGCATGAAGAACACGGAGGACACCAGCGAGCTGCCCGGCGCGGTTTTGATCAGCTGCAACGGCGGACGGATGGTGTTGGCGGTGGTGTGAACCGCGCCGGAGACCAGACCGTCGACTTCGCCTTGTTCCAGCATCAGGGTGCCGAGCACCACGTTGTCTTCCAGCTGCTCGCGCGCGACCACTTCGGTCATGCCTTTGCTCTTGCGCAGCTCAACCAGACGCGGCACGTAGTTTTCACGTACGGCGACCGGATCGACGATTTCGATGCCTTTGCCCAGCTCAACGCCTTGCGCTGCCGCGACGCGCTGGATCTCGTCCGGGTTGCCGAGCAACACGCATTCCGCGATGCCGCGTTCGGCGCAGATGGCTGCCGCTTTCACGGTGCGCGGCTCGTCGCCTTCCGGCAGCACGATGCGTTTGCCGGCTTTACGCGCCAGCTCGGTCAGCTCGTAACGGAACGCCGGTGGAGACAGACGGCGTGAACGTTCGGAGGTGGCGGTCAGCGAGTCGATCCACTCGGTGTTGATGTGGCTGGCCACGTAGTTCTGCACTTTCTCGATGCGCTGGTGGTCGTCCGCCGGCACTTCGAGGTTGAAGCTCTGCAGGCTCAGCGAGGTCTGCCAGGTGTTGGTGTCGACCATGAACACCGGCAGGCCGGTCTGGAAGGCGCGTTCGCACAGCTTCTTGATCGGCTCGTCGATGGCGTAGCCGCCGGTCAGCAGGATGGCGCCGATTTCCACGCCGTTCATCGCCGCCAGGCAGGCGGAGACCAGCACGTCAGGACGGTCTGCGGAGGTCACCAGCAGAGAGCCCGGGCGGAAGTGTTCCAGCATGTGCGGGATGCTGCGCGCACAGAAGGTCACGGACTTCACGCGGCGAGTCATGATGTCGCCTTCGTTGACCACGCGGGCCTTCAGGTGGCGAGCCATGTCGATGGCACGGGTGGCGATCAGATCGAAGCTCCACGGCACGCAGCCCAGAACCGGCAGCGGGCTGTTGGCGAACAGCTGCGCAGGATCGACGTGGGCGATGCTGGCTTTGGTGGAGTCGTCGAAGATTTCGGACAGGTCAGGACGGGTGCGGCCCTGATCGTCGACCGGTGCGTTCAGCTTGTTGATGATTACGCCGGTGATGTTTTTGTTCTTGCTGCCGCCGAAGCTGGTGCGCGCCAGTTCGATGCGCTCTTTCAGCTGCGCCGGCGAGTCGTTGCCCAGCGCCAGCACGAAGACGATCTCGGCGTTCAGGGTTTTGGCGATCTCGTAGTTCAGCGCGTTGGCGAACTGATGCTTGCGGGTCGGCACCAGGCCTTCGATCAGCACCACTTCCGCGTCTTTGGTGTTCTCGTGGTAGCGCGCCACGATCTCTTCCATCAGCACGTCTTGCTGGTTGGAGCTCAGCAGGCCCTCAACGTAGTCCATGCGCAGCGGTTCGGCCGCCGTAATGGTGGAGTTGCTGCTGCGGATGATGGTGGTGGTCTGGTCGAGCGCGTTGTCGCCGGTGCGCGGTTGAGCGATAGGCTTGAACACGCTCAGACGAACGCCTTTTTGCTCCATGGAGCGGATGACACCCAGGCTGACGCTGGTCAGGCCGACGCTGGTGCCGGTGGGGATCAACATAATAGTACGTGACACAGAATAGTCCTCTTCACGATTAACATGAGGCTAAAACAACACCGTCAGCCTGGGCTGACGGTGTTTTGAGAGCATTACGCGGTCAGGCGGGATGCGTCCTGCGCGATGACCAACTCTTCGTTGGTCGGGATCACCAGCGCCAGGCGGCTGCCGTCTTTGGTGATGGCGCCGGATTTGCCGAAGCGAGCGGCCATGTTGCGGTCGTGGTCGATTTCGAAGCCCAGCAGGCCCAGTTTGTTCAGGGTCAGCTCACGCACCATGCCGGCGTTCTCGCCGATGCCGCCGGTGAAGATCACCGCGTCCAGACGGCCTTCCATCAGGGCGCTGTATGCGCCGATGTATTTGGCCAGACGGTGGCAGAACACGTCCATGGCGCGTTTGGCGTCGGCTTTGCTGTCGTAGTTGTCTTCAACGTAACGGCAGTCGCTGGTGACTTCGGTCAGGCCCAGCAGGCCGGATTCTTTGGTCAGCATCTTGTTGATCTGGTCAACGCTCATGCCCAGAGAATCGTGCAGGTGGAAGATGATAGCCGGATCGATGTCACCGCTGCGGGTGCCCATCACCAGGCCTTCCAGCGGGGTCAGACCCATGGAGGTGTCAACGCACTGGCCGTTGCGCACTGCGGTAACGGAACCGCCGTTGCCCAGGTGGCAAGTGATCACGTTCACTTCTTCTACCGGCTTGTTCAGCATCTTCGCGGCTTCCTGAGTCACGTAGAAGTGGCTGGTGCCGTGTGCGCCGTAGCGGCGAACGCCGTGGTCGCGGTACAGGCTGTACGGCAGGGCGTACAGGTAAGATTCTTCCGGCATGGTCTGGTGGAACGCGGTGTCGAACACGGCAACGTTCTTGTCGGCCAGGTTAGGGAAGGATTTCAGCGCTTCCGCGATGCCGATCAGGTGAGCCGGGTTGTGCAGTGGTGCAAACGGCACGGAATCTTTGATACCCTGCAGAACTTCGTCGTTGATCACGGCGGAAGCGGTAAACTTCTCGCCGCCGTGCACGATGCGGTGGCCGATAGCGGTCAGCTGCGCAGAAAGCTCTGGTTTTTGTGCCAGAATAGTATTAACAATGAAGTTCAGCGCTTCGCTGTGTGCAGCGCCGGCCCCCAGGGCAGCTTCGTGTTTGGCGCCGTCCATTTTCCACTTGATGCGAGCTTCAGGCAGGTGGAAACACTCGGCCAAACCGGAGAGGAATTCGTCGCCGTTAACGGCATCGATGATGGCGAATTTCAGAGAAGAACTGCCGCAGTTAAGAACCAGTACTAGCTTACTCGACATGGAAGTACCTACTTAAATAGTCGTGTTGTTAAAAGAAAATCGAAAACACGTGGTGAATTAATCGTCAATCAGACAACAAGCGTAGCGCATAGTGCCGATGACATTTATGATTAACATCATGTGAAGTGCACAAATCACAGGATGATGGAAAAACCGATGATTTCTCTGCGGTTTAAATAATCTTGATTTTTATAGGGCTAAAAGTTGACAAAATTTGCGTCATCTTCTACCGGCCACAAGGCCGGCTTAGGATACCGATAGCCCGGTGCAAACACAAAATAAATTTAAAGCTTCAAATTTTTTAGTATGGTCTCTGGCAGCACGCTTTTAGTTTCTTTACGTGACGTTGAGGTACGCAATGACGAGCAAACCGTCCGGTTCCGTAAGCTGGTTTCAGGTCTTCCAGCGCGGGCAGCATTATATGAAAACCTGGCCGTCGGACAAACGTCTGGCACCGGTCTTTCCGGAGAACCGCGTTGCGCGTGCCACCCGTTTCGCTATCCGTTTCATGCCGCCGTTGGCGATTTTCACGCTGACCTGGCAGATCGCGCTTGGCGGTCAGCTCGGCCCGGCGATCGCTACCGCGCTGTTCGCCTGCAGCCTGCCGATGCAGGGACTGTGGTGGCTGGGGCGCCGTTCGGTCACGCCGCTGCCGCCGACGCTGCTGCAATGGTTCCATGAGGTGCGCAACAAGCTGACGGAAGCCGGGCAGGCGGTCGCGCCGCTCGAAGGCACGCCGACCTATCAGACGTTGGCCGATCTGCTCAAACGTGCTTTTAAGCAGCTGGACAAAACCTTCCTCGACGATCTGTAACTGAGAAAAGGCCGCGTTGATGCGGCCTTTTTCGTCAAAGCGCCAATAACCCCGGTTTAAATCAAAGAACGGTCGAGTTGTGATTTCCTGCGTTCTTGCGCTGTGCGATGCTCCCGCCATCACACAGAAATGAGGAAATCCTGATGGAAATGACCAACGCCCAGCGGCTGATCCTGTCGAACCAGTACAAGATGATGACCCTGCTCGACCCGGACAACGGCGACCGTTATCGCCGGTTGCAAACCATCGTCGAACGCGGCTTCGGGTTGCAAATGCGCGAACTGGATCGCGACTTCGGCGAACTGAGCGAAGAGGTGTGCCGCACCATCATCAACGTGATGGAGATGCACCATGCGCTGCAGGTTTCCTGGGGCAACCTGAAAGAGAAGCAGGATCTGGACGAGCGCCGCCTGGCGTTTCTCGGCTTCGACGCCGCCACCGAAGCGCGCTACCTGAGCTACGTGCGTTTCCTGGTCAGCACCGAGGGGCGTTATACTCACTTCGATTCCGGCAGCCACGGTTTCAACGCCCAGACCAAAATGTGGGAAAAATACCAGCGTATGCTGGCGATCTGGCTGGCCTGTCCGCGCCAGTATCACCTGAGCGCCGTTGAGATAGCGCAAATCATCAATGCTTGATTAAGAAGAGGTTTTCTGTGGAGTGTAAGGGTTTTCTGTTCGATCTTGATGGCACCCTGGTGGATTCATTGCCGGCGGTAGAGCGCGCCTGGACGCACTGGGCCGAGCGCCGCGGTGTCAACCCGCAAGCGGTGCTGGATTTCATTCACGGTAAACAGGCCATTACTTCTCTGCGCCACTTTATGCCGGGCGAAAGCGAAGCGGAAATTCAGCGCGAGTTCGAATTGCTGGAGCAGGCCGAAGCGCAGGATACCGACGGCGTTCGCGCGCTGCCGGGCGCGATTGCGCTGCTGGAGCGCCTGAACGCGCTCGGTATCCCTTGGGCGATCGTCACCTCCGGTTCGGTGCCGGTGGCCGGCGCTCGCCGCCAGGCCGGCGGTTTGCCGCAGCCGGAGGTGTTCATCACCGCCGAGCAGGTTAAACACGGTAAGCCACAGCCCGACGCCTATCTTCTGGGCGCCGAGCGCCTGGGGCTTGCGCCGCACGAGTGCGTGGTGGTTGAAGACGCGCCGGCCGGCATTCTCTCCGGCCTGGCGGCGGGCTGTCAGGTGATTGCGGTCAACGCGCCGGCGGATGCGCCGAAGCTGGAGCAGGTCGACCTGCGGCTGGATTCGCTGGCGCAGATCGCCGTCGATAAAACGGCGCAGGGCGCGATCGTTCGCCGGCTGGCCTGAGCGGCATTATCTTCACCCTAATTGATTAGACCCCGCTTCGGCGGGGTTTTTTTATGCTATTTTTTAGACCCTTGGACATTTGCCGGATGAGGCCGTTTTGAACAGCGAATTACTGTGGGTGCTGAGTTTACTGCTGATTGCCATCGTGCTGTTTACCACCAACAAGCTGCGCATGGACGTGGTGGCCCTGTTGGTGATCATCGCCTTCGTGCTGAGCGGCACGCTCAGCCTGCAGGAGGCGACGGTCGGTTTCAGCGATCCCAACGTGATTTTGATCGCGGCGCTGTTCGTGATCGGCGAAGGGCTGGTGCGCACCGGCGTGGCCTATCAGGTGGGGGACTGGCTGGTGAAAGTGGCCGGCAGCAGCGAAACCAAAATGTTGATGCTGCTGATGGTGACGGTCGCCGGGCTGGGCGCGTTCATGAGCTCGACCGGCGTGGTGGCGATCTTTATCCCGGTAGTGCTCAGCGTGACGGCCAGAATGAAGATCGCGCCGGGGCGGCTGATGATGCCGCTCAGCTTCGCTGGGCTTATCAGCGGCATGATGACGCTGGTGGCCACGCCGCCCAACATGGTGGTCAACAGCGAACTGGTGCGAGAAGGCATCCATGGTTTCGGTTTCTTCAGCGTAACGCCCATTGGCCTGGTGGTGCTGGCGCTGGGCGTCGGTTACATGCTGATCGCCCGGCGTTGGCTGGGCAGCGGTGAAACGGGCAAAGCCGGCGATGACTGGCAGCGCCGTACCTTCCGCGATTTGATCCGCGACTACAAGCTGACCGGTCGCGCGCGGCGGCTGGCTGTCCGCAGCGCTTCGCCGCTGATCGGGCGTTCGCTGGATGAACTGCACCTGCGTGCGCGTTATGGCGCCAACGTGGTGGGTATCGAGCGCTGGAAACGCTTCCGGCGGGTGATGGTCAGCGCCTCTGGCAGCACCGAGCTGCGCGAGGGCGACGTTCTTTTGATCGACATGTCGGACAGCCAGGTCGATCTGCGCGAATTCTGCGGCGAGCAGCGGCTGGAGCCGATGGTGCTGCGCGGCGATTACTTCTCTGAACAGTCGCGCAACGTCGGCATGGCGGAAGTGTCGCTGATCCCGGACTCGGCGCTGCTGGGCAAAAGCCTGCGCGAAGCGGCGTTCCGCAGCCGCTACGATCTCAACGTGGTGGGCATCCGCCGCCACGGCGAGACGCTGGGCGGCAAGCTGGTGGACGAGCCGCTGGAGCTGGGCGACATTTTGCTGGTGATCGGTGACTGGAAGGCGATCCGTCAGCTGCAGGCCAAAACCCACGACTTTATCGTGCTCAACCTGCCGGCTGAGGTGGACGAAGTGGCGCCGGCGATCACGCAGGCGCCGCACGCGCTGTTTTGCCTGGCGTTGATGGTGGCAATGATGTTGACCGACGAAATCCCCAATCCGATCGCGGCGCTGATCGCTTGCCTGCTGATGGGTAAGTTCCGCTGTATCGATATGGAAAGCGCCTATAAATCGATCCATTGGCCGAGCATTATTTTGATCGTCGGGATGATGCCGTTTGCGCAGGCGCTGCAAAAGACCGGCGGGGTGGATCTGATCGTCAGCGGGCTGATGGACGTCGCAGGCGGCGCGGGGCCGCGCGTGATGCTGCTGTGCCTGTTCGTCTTGTGCGCCACCATCGGCCTGTTTATTTCCAACACCGCGACGGCGGTGCTGATGGCGCCGATCGCCATCGCCGCCGCGCGCGAAATGGGCGTCTCGCCATACCCATTTGCGATGATTATCGCCATCGCCGCGTCCGCCGCCTTTATGACGCCGGTCTCTTCACCGGTCAACACGTTGGTGCTGGGGCCGGGCAATTACAAGTTCGGCGATTTCGTGCGTCTCGGCGTGCCGTTCACTCTGCTGGTGATGGCGGTCAGCGTGATTGTGGTGCCGTGGCTCTACGGCTTTTAACGGCGCAGCGAGGCTGCGCCGGCGGGGTTACAGCGAACTGTCGAGGCTGATTTCGTCCAATGACAGGCTGAAGCTGGGAATGAACACGTCCATGAAGTAGTCCATTTCCGGGCTGCGGCGCTGTTCCAGGGTTTTATCCAGCCGCGCCTTGGCCAGGGTGAATTCGTTGTTGCCGGCAGAGAGTTCCTCCAGGCATTTCAGGTAGGCGCACAGCGCGTCTGCCTGCTTCACTACCTGCTTTTCATCTTCGCTGTAGTAGTGCTCATCGAGAATGGTGCGGAAATCGTTGCGCAGCTCCGCGGGGATCATGTCCAGCAGCTTTTGCTGGGCGATCTTTTCGATCTTCTTGTATTCATGGGCGATCTGCGGATTGTAGTACTTGATCGGCGTCGGCATGTCGCCGGTGATCACTTCGCTGGCGTCGTGGTACATCGCCAGCAGCGCAACGCGGTCGGCGTTGAGGTTGCCGTTGAATTTGCGGTTCTTGATCACCGCCAACGCGTGGGCGACAAAGGCCACCTGCAGACTGTGTTCGGAGACGTTCTCGGTACGCACGTTGCGCATCAGCGGCCAGCGGTTGATCAGTTTCAGGCGGGACAGATGGGCGAAGAAATGGCTCTGGCTCATGGTGCTCTCTTTAACGGCAAGTGAGGGCCCCATTGTGAAGCAGTGACGGCGAATTTTGCAACCGGGCAATGAGAGAAGGGCGCAGCAAGGCGCTGCGCCCCGGGCGATTACTGGTGGTAACCTTCCAGGAAGCGGCCCAGCTTGCCGACCGCCATTTCCAGTTCGTCTACGCGCGGCAGGGTGACGATGCGCACGTGATCCGGGTAAGGCCAGTTGAACGCGGTGCCCTGCACCAGCAGCACTTTTTCCTGCAGCAGCAGGTCCAGCACCAGTTTCTGGTCGTCGTGAATGTTGAAGCGCTTGGCGTCGATGCGCGGGAACATATACAGCGCGCCCTGTGGCTTCACGCAAGAGACGCCCGGAATGTCGTTGAGCAGTTCCCAGGTGCGGTTGCGCTGTTCGTACAGGCGGCCGCCGGGCTGAATGAATTCGCTGATGCTCTGATAACCGCCCAGCGCGGTTTGAATGGCGTGTTGCATCGGCACGTTGGCGCACAGGCGCATCGAAGCCAGCATCTCCAGCCCTTCGATATAGCCTTTGGCGTGTTTCTTCGGCCCGTTCAGCACCATCCAGCCCTGGCGGAAGCCCGCCACGCGGTAGGTTTTCGACAGGCCGTTGAAGGTCACGGTCAGCAGATCCGGCGCCAGCGCGGCGATCGAATGGTGCTCGGCTTCGTCATACAGGATCTTGTCGTAGATCTCGTCGGCGAAGATGATCAGGTTGTGTTGACGGGCGATCTCGACGATCTGTTCCAGCAGCGCTTTGCTGTAAACCGCGCCGGTCGGGTTGTTCGGGTTGATGATCACGATGCCGCGGGTGCGCGGGGTGATCTTGCTGATGATGTCGTCCAGATCCGGGAACCAGCCGGCCTGCTCATCGCACAGGTAGTGCACGGCCTTACCGCCGGAAAGCGATACCGCAGCGGTCCACAGCGGGTAGTCCGGCGCCGGCACCAGCATTTCGTCGCCGCTGTTGAGCAGCGCCTGCATGGATTGGACGATCAGCTCCGAGACGCCGTTGCCAATGTAGATATCCTCAACGGTCACGTCACGCATGTTGCGCGCCTGGTAGTGCTGCATGATCGCTTTACGCGCCGAGAAGAGGCCTTTGGAATCGGAGTAGCCTTGCGCCGTGGGCAGATTGCGGATCACGTCGACCAGGATTTCGTCCGGGGCGTCGAAACCGAACGGGGCAGGGTTGCCGATGTTCAGTTTCAGGACTTTGTTGCCTTCTTCTTCAAGACGTTTAGCTTCTTTAAGCACCGGGCCGCGAATGTCATAGCAGACGTTGTCCAGTTTGCTGGATTTCTCAATGGGGGACATAAAAAGTTGAGCCTTTTGCTGGGATAGGGGCGCTCCTACCGTGGGACGCCGCAACCCGCCCAATGTACTCCTGGCGTAGTTGCTTTTGAAGGGTTTTGCACGCCTTTGGTGCAAATGCATGTCGTAACGGGGGATTTTAGTTATGATAAGCAAAGGTAAAGTTATTTTGTGGTTCATAATTTCATGAACTATAATTTTACTAGGGTTTTGTTCTGTAAAATCCCGCCTCGATAAACGCGACGTGCCGGCGATCGTGGCTGGAAGCAGTGAACTGATAAGCCGAAAGGGAGAATAGGCTTCAATAAACTGTAAAGGAACGATAATACCGGAGTTGTCTGATAGCGGGGTGTCAGTTAGCGCACCACACTAAGAAAAATGACATATTTACATTAGCTTTACTTTATATTTTACCTTAAGCATTGTTTATGTGGTTATAGGATTATTATTTAAAGCAAAAATCTTACTGATTGAATTTATTAAATTCATTGAGTGGTAACACGAAGTCGGTACCGTTAATTATTTATCTTTTTTGCTCTGTAATGCAGTCTGAACGCCGGTTGATAAGGGTTCTCAGTAGCACGAATGGAGTGGAAATTAGGCAGTATGAATGAGTAAAATCTCAGGTTCGGTGGGGGTTTTCCCTTTTCACCGGTATTCAGTCCCCCGCGTTCTATAAGCACCATCGATAGATCGCATTTTAAAAAGCGATAGAGGTAACGAATCATAAGTAATTTTTTTGCCCTCCACTTATGAGTGGGGTACTGTCATAACAGGCTCCGTCCTTTTCAACGGCGTCTGAGAAACACACCAGGGTAGTAGTTCGTAAATTAGAATTTAAAAAAGTGAAGAATACACTATGACAACTGCAAATCGTCCGATACTTAATCTCGACCTCGATCTGCTAAGAACCTTTGTTGCGGTTGCTGATTTGAATACCTTTGCGGCGGCGGCGGTTGCCGTATGCCGTACTCAATCAGCCGTCAGTCAACAAATGCAGCGATTAGAGCAACTGGTCGGCAAAGAACTGTTTGCCCGCCATGGGCGTAACAAACTCCTGACTGAGCATGGTATTCAGCTTCTCGGTTATGCCAGGAAGATCCTGCGCTTTAACGACGAAGCCTGTACCTCGCTGATGTACAACAATATTAAAGGTGTTCTGACCATCGGCGCTTCCGACGACACCGCCGATACCATTCTGCCTTTCCTGTTGAACCGCGTGACCGCCATCTATCCGAAGCTGGCCATTGACGTGCGCGTAAAGCGCAGCACGACGATGGTCGATCTGCTGGAAGAGGGCGAGATCGATCTGGCGGTGACCACGGCCGATCCGGCCGGACATCCGCATATCGTGCTGCGCACATCGCCGACGCTGTGGTACTGCGCCGCCGATTACCACTATCAGGCGGGCGAACCGATCCCGTTGGTGGTGATGGATGAGCCAAGCCCGTTCCGCGCGCTGGCGATCAAGCAGCTGGACGAAGCCGGTATCCCTTGGCGAATCGCCTACGTCGCTTCCACGCTGTCCGCAGTGCGGGCGGCCTGTAAGGCCGGCCTGGGCGTGACCGCGCGGCCGATCGAGATGATGAGCCCCGATCTGCGGGTGCTGGGGGCGGTGGAAGGTTTGCCGCCGCTGCCGGATACCCAGTATGCGCTGTGCAAAAACGCGCAGTGCAGCAATGAGCTGGCGATGGCCATCTTCAGCGCAATGCAGGGCGGCAATGACGGTTATGGCTTCAACGGCGCGGAAGCCGGTCTCCAGGGCGATCAGGATGACGCCAGCCTGGTGGACGAAGAAGAATAACGCCGCGGCGTTAGATCTGATGAAAACCTCTGCTTCGGCGGAGGTTTTTTTTGCCCTTTTTTTGGCGATTTTTACTGTTATAGGGATTTAATGACGATTTTGTTATGAGTTGGCTGTTTTATTAACTTTTAAGCGTTACTGAAAAGAGAGTTTGGCCGGGTTTAAGACGCTGAGTTTGTTTTTTGAGCAATAAGATTGAATGGGTTAAAGGCATGGTAATAGCAGGGTTATTTTGTTAGCTTATAGCGGCCGTTTTTGCGGCTTAATTTGAGGAAAATTGTTAAAGGGCCACACTTTTTTTGAGGATTTATGCTGAAAACGTGTCCTGGATCAAAAAAATACCCCTAGGTAGTGAGTGGAAGAACAGGGAATTCCTGAGACAATGGTATAGTAAAACTGAAATGTGCACGTTGGTTTATATCTATCTGTTTCTACACAAAAATTAACTGACACGATTTAGCCAGCCCCTGGCGCATCAAATGTTAATCAAATGATACGTATGTAAACTAGTGTGTAGATACTTTTGTCAAAGTTGACAAAAGGTTATAGAAAGGAGTAAAAAGCCCACAGAAAAACGCTGCCTAACTCGCTGTAAAAGCAGTTTGTTTGTGTGGTTATTTATCCTTCCCTTAAATCGATGTGGCGCACTAACTGCCGGTGACAAGAGCAGCGCGATCGACGCCACTTTTGATGAGTAAGCATAGAGTATGTCAACAACCACTGAAGTTATCGCTCATCACTGGGCGCTCGCCGTATTTCTCGTCGTGGCTATCGGGCTTTGCGGCTTAATGCTGCTGGGTGCGTTCTTCTTGGGCGGGAGAGCCCGGGCGCGCGCCAAACACACCCCGTTTGAATCAGGCATCGACTCGGTCGGTACGGCGCGCATGCGCTTGTCCGCCAAGTTCTACCTGGTGGCCATGTTCTTCGTTATTTTCGACGTTGAAGCCTTATACCTGTATGCCTGGTCGGTCTCGGTTCGCGAGAGCGGTTGGGTAGGCTTTATCGAAGCCGCCATTTTCATTTTGGTGCTATTGGCCGGTCTGGTTTATCTGGTGCGCATCGGCGCGTTGGATTGGACTCCGGCGCGTTCCCAACGCCGCAGCAAACCGAGCACGATCACTAACACCAACAGTCATCCGCAGTAACAGCGAGGCATTAAGATGGACTATACGCTCACCCGCATAGACCCGAACGGTGAGAACGACCGTTATCCCCTGCAAAAACAGGAGATCGTCGCCGATCCCCTGGAACAACAGGTCCACCGCACGGTTTACATGGGTAAACTCGAACATGCGCTGCATGACATGGTGAACTGGGGGCGTAAAAACTCTATTTGGCCGTATAACTTCGGCCTTTCGTGCTGTTACGTGGAGATGGTGACGTCGTTTACCGCCGTTCACGACGTGGCGCGTTTCGGTGCGGAAGTACTGCGCGCCTCCCCGCGTCAGGCTGACCTGATGGTGGTGGCCGGTACCTGTTTCACCAAGATGGCCCCGGTCATCCAACGCCTGTACGAGCAGATGCTGGAGCCTAAGTGGGTGATCTCGATGGGCGCCTGCGCCAACTCCGGCGGCATGTACGACATCTATTCCGTGGTGCAGGGCGTGGACAAGTTCCTGCCGGTCGACGTGTACATTCCCGGCTGCCCGCCGCGTCCGGAAGCCTACATGCAAGCGCTGATGCTGCTGCAGGAATCCATCGGCAAAGAACGTCGCCCGCTGTCGTGGGTTGTCGGCGATCAGGGCGTTTACCGCGCCAATATGCAGTCTGAAAGAGAGCGTAAACACGGCGAACGCATCGCGGTGACCAACCTCCGGACGCCTGACGAGATTTAAGACGTTCATTTAACGTCCATCTTAGTGCGCTATTGGTTAACACAGCGAAAAGTGAAACTTGCGGCGAATAACCCTTTAGTGTGGTGAAAAAAAATTATGACAGATTTGACGACGCACGACGCCTTGCCTGCCTGGCAGACCCGAGATCACCTTGACGACCCGGTGATCGGCGAACTGCGCAACCGTTTTGGGCCGGAAGCCTTTACTGTTCAGGCCACCCGCACCGGCATGCCCGTGGTATGGGTTAAACCTGACCAGTTGCTGGAAGTAATGACGTTCCTGAGAAAACAGCCGAAGCCGTATGTCATGCTGTTCGATCTGCATGGCGTGGACGAACGTCTTCGCACCCACCGCGACGGCCTGCCCGCTGCGGATTTCTCCGTTTTCTACCATCTGATTTCCATCGAACGCAACCGCGACATCATGCTGAAGGTGGCGCTGTCTGAAAAAGACCTGCACGTGCCGACGGCGACCAAGGTGTTCCCGAACGCCAACTGGTACGAGCGCGAAACCTGGGAAATGTTCGGCATCACCTTTGACGGCCACCCGCACCTGTCGCGCATCATGATGCCGCAGACCTGGGAAGGGCACCCGCTGCGCAAGGACTACCCGGCGCGCGCCACCGAATTCGATCCTTTCGTGCTGACCAAGCAGAAAGAAGATCTGGAGATGGAAGCGCTGACCTTCAAGCCGGAAGACTGGGGCATGAAGCGCGGCACCGAGAACGAAGATTTCATGTTCCTCAACCTCGGCCCGAACCACCCGTCCGCGCACGGTGCGTTCCGCATCATTCTGCAGCTGGACGGCGAAGAGATCGTCGACTGCGTGCCGGATATCGGCTATCACCACCGCGGCGCCGAGAAGATGGGCGAGCGCCAATCCTGGCACAGCTACATTCCGTACACCGACCGTATCGAGTACCTCGGCGGCTGCGTGAACGAAATGCCTTACGTGCTGGCGGTCGAGAAGCTGGCCGGCATCAAGGTGCCGGAGCGCGTCGACACCATCCGCGTGATGCTGTCCGAGCTGTTCCGCATCAACAGCCACCTGCTGTACATCTCCACCTTCATTCAGGACGTCGGCGCGATGACCCCGGTGTTCTTCGCCTTTACCGACCGCCAGAAAATCTACGATCTGGTGGAAGCGATCACCGGTTTCCGTATGCACCCGGCCTGGTTCCGCATCGGCGGCGTCGCGCACGATCTGCCGCGCGGCTGGGATCGCCTGCTGCGTGAATTCCTCGACTGGATGCCGAAGCGTCTGGACTCCTACGTGAAAGCGGCGCTGAAGAACAGCATCCTGAAAGGCCGTTCCATCGGCGTAGCGTCTTACAACGCCAAAGAAGCGCTGGAGTGGGGCGTGACCGGCGCCGGCCTGCGCGCCACTGGCGTCGAGTTCGACGTGCGTAAATGGCGTCCGTACTCCGGCTACGAGAACTTCGACTTCGAAGTGCCGGTCGGCGACGGCACCAGCGACTGCTACACCCGCGTGATGCTGAAGGTGGAAGAGCTGCGCCAGAGCCTGCGCATCCTCGAACAGTGCCTGAACAACATGCCGGAAGGCCCGTTCAAGGCCGATCACCCGCTGACCACGCCGCCGCCGAAAGAGCGCACGCTGCAGCACATTGAAACGCTGATCACCCACTTCCTGCAGGTTTCCTGGGGCCCGGTGATGCCAGCCAACGAATCATTCCAGATGATTGAAGCCACCAAAGGGATCAACAGCTACTACCTGACCAGCGACGGCAGCACCATGAGCTACCGCACCCGGGTACGTACGCCGAGCTTTGCGCACCTGCAGCAGATCCCATCGGTCATCCGTGGCAGCCTGGTTTCCGACCTGATCGTCTATCTGGGTAGTATCGATTTTGTTATGTCAGATGTGGACCGCTAATTATGCACTCTCAAAAAGACAATCACGCAGTCAATGATGCGCTCGAGCCCATCAACGCAGCCGCTCCTCAGAGCGGCGTTGATGCATTTGTACTGAGTGCGGAAGAACGTGATGCGATCGAGCACGAAAAGCATCATTACGAGGATCCGCGCGCCGCTTCCATCGAAGCACTGAAAATTGTGCAGAAGCAGCGCGGCTGGGTTCCGGACGGTGCGATTTACGCCATCGCGCAAGTGCTGGGCATCCCCGCCAGCGACGTAGAAGGCGTGGCCACGTTCTACAGCCAGATTTTCCGTCAGCCGGTAGGACGTCACGTGATCCGTTATTGTGACAGCGTTGTTTGTCACATCACCGGTTACCAGGGCATTCAGGCCGCTATCGAGAAGAAGCTGAACATCAAGCCGGGTCAAACCACCTTTGATGGCCGCTTCACGCTGCTGCCGACCTGCTGTCTGGGCAACTGCGATAAAGGGCCGACCATGATGATTGATGACGACACTCACAGTCAGCTGAAGCCTGAAGATATCGAGACGCTACTGGAGCAGTATCAATGACCAAGCACATTGTACGCACTCCCGAAACGCATCCGCTGACCTGGCGGCTGCGTGATGACAAGCAGCCGCTGTGGCTGGACGAATACCGCAGCAAAAACGGCTATGCCGGCGCGGAAAAGGCCCTCAAAGGCCTGGCCCCGGACGAGATCGTCGGCCTGGTGAAAGACTCCGGGCTGAAGGGCCGCGGCGGCGCGGGCTTCTCCACCGGTTTGAAGTGGAGCCTGATGCCGAAGGACGAATCCATGAACATCCGTTACCTGCTGTGTAACGCCGATGAAATGGAGCCGGGCACCTATAAAGACCGCCTGCTGATGGAGCAGCTGCCGCACCTGCTGGTGGAAGGCATGCTGATCTCCGCGTTCGCGCTGAAAGCCTACCGTGGGTACATCTTCCTGCGCGGTGAGTACATCGAAGCGGCGGCGCATCTGCGTCGCGCCATCGCGGAAGCCACCGAAGCCGGCTATCTGGGCAAGAACATTCTCGGCACCGGATTTGATTTCGAGCTGATCGTGCACACCGGCGCCGGCCGTTACATCTGCGGCGAAGAAACCGCGCTGATCAACTCGCTGGAAGGCCGCCGCGCCAACCCGCGCTCCAAGCCGCCATTCCCGGCCAGCGCCGGCGTGTGGGGCAAGCCGACCTGCGTCAACAACGTCGAAACGCTGTGCAACGTACCGGCCATTTTGGCGAACGGCGTGGAGTGGTACACCGGCATCTCCGGCAGTGAGGACAAAGGCACCAAGCTGATGGGCTTCTCCGGCCGGGTGAAAAATCCGGGCGTTTGGGAGCTGCCGTTCGGCACCACCGCGCGCGAGATCCTGGAAGACTACGCCGGCGGCATGCGCGACGGTCTGCGCTTCAAAGCCTGGCAGCCAGGCGGCGCGGGGACCGACTTCCTGACCGCCGATCATCTCGATCTGCCGATGGAATACGGCGCAATCGGCAAAGCCGGCAGCCGCCTCGGCACCGCGCTGGCGATGGCGGTAGACCACGAGATCGGCATGGTGCCGCTGGTGCGTAACCTGGAAGAGTTCTTCGCCCGCGAGTCCTGCGGCTGGTGTACGCCATGCCGCGACGGCCTGCCGTGGAGCGTGAAGATCCTGCGTGCGTTGGAAAACGGCGAAGGGCAGCCGGGGGATATCGAAACCCTCGAACAGCTGTGCCGTTCCCTCGGCCCGGGCAAAACCTTCTGCGCCCACGCGCCAGGTGCCGTAGAGCCACTGCAAAGCGCGATTAAATATTTCCGTGAAGAGTTCGAGGCGGGCATCGCCGTGCAGCACTTCAGCAACGCCCATGCGATTGGCGGCATTCAGCCGAACAATCTGCTGAAGCAGCGCTGGTAAGCCGACTCGCCCGAACACGGCCAGAATTTTTGATTAACGCCTGCCGCAAGGCAGGCCACTTGGAAGCATGCTGACTATGGCTACGATTCATGTAGACGGCAAAGAGTATGAGGTAGACGGAGCGGACAACCTGCTGCAGGCTTGTCTCTCCCTCGGCCTTGATATTCCTTACTTTTGCTGGCATCCGGCGCTGGGAAGCGTCGGCGCTTGCCGCCAATGTGCGGTAAAGCAATACCAAAACGCGGAAGATACGCGCGGCCGTTTGGTGATGTCCTGTATGACCCCGGCATCCGATGGCACCTTCATCTCCATCGATGACGGCGAAGCGAAGCAGTTCCGTGAAAGCGTGGTCGAGTGGTTGATGACCAACCACCCGCACGATTGCCCGGTCTGTGAAGAAGGCGGTAACTGTCACCTGCAGGATATGACGGTAATGACCGGCCACAGCTTCCGCCGCTACCGCTTCACCAAGCGCACCCACAACAACCAGGAGCTGGGGCCGTTTATCTCGCACGAGATGAACCGCTGCATCGCCTGCTACCGCTGCGTGCGTTACTACAAAGACTATGCGGACGGCACCGACTTCGGCGTGTACGGCGCGCACGACAACGTCTACTTCGGTCGCCCGGAAAGCGGCACGCTGGAAAGCGAGTTCTCCGGCAACCTGGTGGAAGTGTGCCCGACCGGCGTATTCACCGACAAAACGCACTCCGAGCGCTACAACCGTAAATGGGACATGCAGTTCGCGCCGAGCATTTGCCAGCAGTGCAGCATCGGCTGTAACACCAGCCCGGGCGAGCGCTATGGCGAGCTGCGCCGTATCGAAAACCGTTACAACGGCAGCGTGAACCACTACTTCCTGTGCGACCGCGGCCGCTTCGGTTACGGCTACGTCAACCAGAAAGATCGTCCGCGTCAACCGCAGCAGCTGCGCGGCGATGACTGGATCACCCTGAACGCCGAGCAGGCGATGCAGGGCGCGGCGGACATCCTGCGTCAGGCGAAGAAAACCATCGGCATCGGCTCCCCGCGCGCCAGCCTGGAAAGCAACTTCGCACTGCGCGAGCTGGTCGGCGCCGAGAACTACTACACCGGTATCGCTCAGGCGGAGCAATCACGCCTGGCGCTGATGCTGAACGTGCTGAAAAACGGCGGTGTCCATACGCCGGCGCTGCGTGAGATCGAAGATTACGACGCGGTGCTGGTGCTGGGCGAAGACCTGACGCAAACCGGCGCGCGCATCGCGCTGTCCGTGCGCCAGGCCGTCAAGGGCAAAGCCCGCGCGATGGCGGCGGCGCAACGCGTGGCCGACTGGCAGATCGCGGCGGTGCAGAACATCGGCCAGCACGCCAAGTACCCGCTGTTCACCACCAACGTCGACAACACCCGCCTGGACGACATCGCCGCCTGGAACTACCGCGCGCCGGTAGACGAGCAGGCGCGCTTCGGTTTCGCCATCGCTCACGCGCTGGACAGCGCGGCGCCGGCGGTGAACGATCTGGCTGAAGGCCTGAACAAGAAAGTCGATATCATCGTGCAGGCGCTGACCGGCGCACGCAAACCGCTGATTATTACCGGCAGCAACGCCGGCAGCGAAGCCATCATCGAAGCGGCGGCCAACATTGCCAAAGCGTTGAAGGGCCGCGGTTCCGACGTCGGCATCACCTTCGTGGCGGGCGCAGCCAACAGCATGGGCCTGGCGATGATCGGCGGCGGTTCGCTCGATCAGGCGCTGGAACAGCTGGCGAGCGGCGCAGCCGATACCGCCATCGTGATGGAAAACGATCTCTATCGTCATGCGCCGGCGGCGCAGGTGGACGCGGCGCTGGCCAAGGTTAATAACCTGATCGTCGCCGACCACCAGCGCACCGCGATCATGGACAAAGCCAACCTGATCCTCTCCTCGGCCAGCTTCGCCGAGAGCGACGGTACGCTGATCAACCAGGAAGGCCGCGCGCAGCGCTTCTTCCAGGTATACGATCCGGCCTACTACGACGACGCCAAGAAGAATCAGTTCACCGTGATGCTGGAAAGCTGGCGCTGGATGCACTCGCTGCACTCCACCTACACCAGCCGCCACGTGGACTGGACCCAGCTCGATGACGTGATCGCCGCTTGCGTCGCCGCGTTGCCGCAGCTGCAGGGCATCGTCGACGCCGCGCCGGACGCGACTTTCCGCATTCGCGGTCAGAAGCTGGCGCGTTCGCCGCACCGCTCCAGCGGCCGTACCGCCATGCGCGCCAACATCAGCGTGCACGAGCCGCGTCAGCCGCAGGATAAAGACACCATGTTCGCCTTCTCGATGGAAGGGAACAACAGCCCGCTGGCTGATCGTCAGCAGATCCCGTTCGCCTGGGCGCCAGGCTGGAACTCACCGCAGGCATGGAACAAGTTCCAGGCCGAAGTGGGCGGCAAACTGCGCCACGGCGATCCGGGCGTGCGCCTGATCGAAGCGGGGGAGGGCAGCCTCGGTTACTTCCACCGCGTGCCTGCCGCGTTCAATCCGAACGACGGCTGGCGTGTCGCGCCGTACTACCACCTGTTCGGCAGTGACGAAATGTCGCAGCGCTCTCACGTGATCCAGCAGCGCATGCCGGAAGCCTACGTGATGGTCAACCCGGCCGACGCGGCGACGCTTGGCGTCAACGCGGGCAGCCTGGTGGAGTTCAGCTGTGCGGGCCAGACCCTGCGTCTGCCGGTGCGTCTGAGTGAAACCCTGACCCAGGGCCAGGTTGGTTTGCCGCTCGGCTTGCCAGGGATCCCGCCGATCTTGGTGGGTGCTAAGGTAGACAATCTGCGGGAGGCGGCACGATGAGCTGGTTTACCCCTGAGGTGATCGACATTCTGATCGCCATTCTTAAAGCGGTCGTGATCCTGTTGGTGGTCGTGGCGTGCGGGGCATTCATGAGCTTTGGCGAACGCCGCCTGCTCGGCCTGTTCCAGAACCGCTACGGACCGAACCGCGTAGGCTGGGGCGGCTCGCTGCAGCTGGTCGCCGACATGATCAAAATGTTCTTCAAGGAAGACTGGGTGCCGAGATTCTCCGACCGGGTGATCTTCACCCTGGCGCCGATGATCGCCTTTACTTCCCTGTTGCTGGCATTTGCCATCGTGCCGGTCAGCCCGACCTGGGCGGTGTCCGATCTCAACATCGGTATTCTGTTCTTCCTGATGATGGCCGGCCTGGCGGTGTACGCCGTGCTGTTCGCCGGATGGTCGAGCAACAACAAATACTCGCTGTTGGGCGCGATGCGCGCCTCCGCGCAAACTCTGAGCTACGAAGTGTTCATCGGTCTGTCGCTGATGGGCGTGGTGATGCAGGCGGATTCGTTCAACATGCAGGCCATCGTTGAATCCCAGGCGCACGTCTGGAACGTCATTCCGCAGTTCTTCGGCTTCGTGACCTTCGCGATCGCCGGCGTGGCGGTGTGTCACCGTCACCCGTTTGACCAGCCGGAAGCCGAGCAGGAACTGGCCGACGGTTACCACATCGAATATTCCGGCATGAAGTTCGGTCTGTTCTTCGTGGGGGAATACATCGGTATCGTCACCGTGTCCGCCCTGATTGTGACGTTGTTCTTCGGCGGCTGGCAGGGTCCGTTCCTGCCGCCATTCATCTGGTTCGCGTTGAAAACGGCCTTCTTCATGATGATGTTCATCCTGATCCGTGCCGCGCTGCCGCGTCCGCGTTATGACCAGGTGATGTCCTTCGGCTGGAAAGTGTGCCTGCCGCTGACGCTGCTGAACCTGCTGGCAACCGCCGCGGTCATTTTGTACAACGCTCAATAAGGGGTGAATAAACCATGACATTGAAAGAGTTAGTGGTTGGTTTCGGCACCCAGGTGCGCAGCATTTGGATGATTGGCATGCATGCCTTCGCCAAGCGCGAAACCCAGATGTATCCGGAAGAACCGGTTTACCTGCCGCCGCGCTACCGCGGCCGCATCGTGCTGACGCGCGATCCGGACGGCGAAGAGCGCTGCGTCGCCTGTAACCTGTGTGCGGTTGCCTGCCCGGTCGGCTGTATCTCGCTGCAAAAAGCGGAGCAGAAAGACGGCCGTTGGTATCCGGAGTTCTTCCGCATCAACTTCTCGCGCTGCATTTTCTGTGGCCTGTGCGAAGAGGCTTGCCCGACTACCGCTATCCAGCTGACGCCGGATTTCGAACTGGGTGAGTACAAGCGTCAGGATCTGGTGTACGAAAAAGAAGATCTGTTGATCTCGGGGCCGGGTAAATATCCGGAATATAACTTCTACCGGATGGCCGGTATGGCGATTGACGGCAAAGCCAAAGGCGAAGCCGAAAACGAAGCCAAACCGATCGACGTCAAAGGTCTGTTGCCCTAAGGAGCCAGCAAGCATGGAAATTGCATTTTACCTGGCAGGTTTGATTGCGGTGGCCGCGACGATTCGCGTGATCACCCATACCAACCCTGTGCATGCGCTGCTGTATCTGATCGTCTCGTTATTGGCGATCTCGGCAGTCTTCTTCTCGCTCGGCGCCTACTTTGCCGCCGCGTTGGAAATCATCGTCTATGCGGGCGCCATCATGGTGCTGTTCGTGTTCGTGGTGATGATGCTGAACCTCGGCAACGTGCAGCAGCAAGAGCGCGACTGGATGAAGCCGACGGTGTGGATCGGGCCTGGCCTGTTGTCGCTGGCGCTGCTGGTGGTATTGATCGTCGCGATCCGCAGCGTATCCGACCAGGGTATCAGCGGCGAGATGGTCGACGCGAAGGCGGTGGGCATCAGCCTGTTCGGGCCTTACGTATTGGCGGTTGAGCTGGCTTCAATGCTGCTGTTGGCGGGTCTGGTTGTCGCCTTCCATATCGGCCGCGAGCACAAGCCTGGCGAGGTGCTGAGCAACGCGCCGGCGAGTGGCGAAATGGCGAGAAGAAAATCGGAGGAGCAAGCATGATCCCTCTTCAACACGGCCTGATCCTGGCGGCTATCCTGTTTGTGCTCGGGCTGACCGGGCTGCTGGTGCGCCGCAACCTGCTGTTTATGCTGATCAGCCTGGAAGTGATGATCAACGCCGCGGCGTTGGCGTTTATCGTGGCGGGAAGCTACTGGGGCCAGGCGGACGGGCAGGTGATGTACATCCTGGCGATCAGCCTGGCGGCAGCCGAGGCCAGTATCGGCCTGGCGCTGCTGCTGCAGCTCTACCGTCGTCGTCATACCCTGAATATTGATACTGTCAGTGAGATGCGCGGATGAACCTATTATATTTAACAATTCTGCTACCGCTGATCGGGTTCCTGCTGTTGGCATTTTCCCGCGGTCGTTGGTCTGAGAACACGGCGGCCACCGTCGGCGTGGGCTCTATCGGCCTGGCTGCGCTGGTCACGGTGTATGTGGCGATGGATTTCTTCGCCCAGAAAGCCGCCGGCGTGCAGCTGTTCGAGCAAAGCCTGTGGACCTGGATGGCCGTCGGCAACTTCAATATCGGTGTGACCCTGGTGCTGGACGGCCTGTCGCTGACCATGCTGTCGGTGGTCACCGGCGTCGGCTTCTTCATCCACATGTTCGCCTCCTGGTACATGCGCGGTGAAGAGGGCTATTCGCGCTTCTTCGCTTACACCAACCTGTTTATCGCCAGCATGGTGGTCTTGGTGCTGGCGGACAACCTGCTGCTGATGTATCTGGGTTGGGAAGGCGTGGGCCTGTGCAGCTACCTGTTGATCGGCTTCTACTACAAAGATCCGGCCAACGGCGCGGCGGCGATGAAAGCCTTCATCGTGACCCGCGTGGGCGACGTGTTCCTGGCGTTCGCGCTGTTCATCCTCTACAACGAGCTGGGCACGCTGAACATCCGCGAGCTGATGATCCTGGCACCGCAGAAACTGGCGGTGGGCGATACGGCCATCACCTGGGCGACCCTGATGCTGCTGGGCGGCGCGGTCGGTAAATCGGCGCAGCTGCCGTTGCAAACCTGGTTGGCGGACGCGATGGCGGGCCCAACCCCGGTTTCCGCACTGATCCACGCGGCGACCATGGTGACCGCGGGCGTCTATCTGATCGCCCGTACGCACGGCCTGTTCCTGATGGCGCCGGAAGTGCTGCACCTGGTGGGCATCGTCGGTGCGGTCACCCTGCTGCTGGCCGGCTTCGCCGCGCTGGTGCAGACCGACATCAAGCGCGTGCTCGCTTACTCCACCATGAGCCAGATCGGTTACATGTTCCTGGCGCTGGGCGTGCAGGCATGGGACGCGGCGATCTTCCACCTGATGACCCACGCGTTCTTCAAGGCGCTGCTGTTCCTGTCGTCCGGTTCGGTGATCCTGGCTTGCCACCACGAGCAAAACATCTTCAAGATGGGCGGCCTGCGCAAGAGCATCCCGCTGGTGTACGTCTGCTTCCTGGTGGGTGGCGCGGCGCTGTCTGCGTTGCCGCTGGTCACGGCCGGCTTCTTCAGTAAGGACGAGATCCTGGCGGGCGCGATGGCCAACGGCCACATCAACCTGATGGTGGCCGGCCTGGTCGGCGCATTCATGACCTCGCTGTACACCTTCCGTATGATTTTCATCGTGTTCCACGGCGAAGAGAAAATCAAAGCGCATGCCGGTAAAGGCATCACTCACCACCTGCCGCTGCTGGTTCTGCTGGTGCTGTCCACCTTCGTCGGCGCGATGATCGTGCCGCCGTTGCAGGGCGTGCTGCCGGAGACGACCGAGCTGGCGCACGGCAGCGTGCTGACGCTGGAAATCACCTCCGGCGTGGTGGCTATCGTCGGCATTCTGCTGGCGGCCGCGCTGTGGCTGGGCAAACGCAGCCTGGTCAACAGCATCGCCAACAGCGCGCCGGGGCGTTTCTTCTCGACCTGGTGGTTCCATGCCTGGGGCTTCGACTGGCTGTATGACAAAGTGTTCGTCAAGCCGTACCTGGGCATTGCGAAGCTGCTGCAGCGCGATCCGCTGAACTCGCTGATGAACCTGCCGGCCGTCTTCTCCCGCTGGGGGAACCGCGGTCTGACGGTGAGCGAGAACGGTCAGGTGCGTTGGTATATAGCGTCTATGGGTGTGGGTGCAGTGGTCGTATTGGCTCTGTTGATTTTGGTTTAATTGAATAATTTAAACAGACGCATTTTTCGGGCGTAGCGCCGGGCAGGCGCTACGTACAAAGTTTGAAATTATTCGTATAAGGGACACAAAACGCCATGCTATTACCTTGGCTAATTCTTATCCCCTTTATCGGCGGTCTGCTGTGCTGGCAGCTTGAGCGCTTCGGTACTAAGGTGCCGCGCTGGATAGCGCTGATCGCAATGGGGCTGACGTTGGCGCTCTCTCTGCAGCTGTGGCTGCAGGGCGGCTATACCTTGACCACGCCGAAAGGCATTCCGCAGTGGCAGAGCGAATTCCTGCTGCCGTGGATCCCGCGCTTCGGCATCTCCATCCACCTGGCGCTGGACGGCCTGTCGCTGCTGATGGTGGTGTTGACCGGTCTGCTGGGCGTGCTGGCGATCCTCTGTTCCTGGCGTGAAATCCAGAAGTATCAGGGCTTCTTCCACCTCAACCTGCTGTGGATCCTGGGCGGCGTTATCGGCGTGTTCCTCGCCATCGACATGTTCCTGTTCTTCTTCTTCTGGGAAATGATGTTGGTGCCGATGTACTTCCTGATCGCGCTGTGGGGCCACAAGGCGTCGGACGGTAAAACCCGCATCACCGCGGCGACCAAGTTCTTCATCTACACCCAGGCCAGCGGTCTGGTGATGCTGATTGCGATCCTGGGCCTGGTGTTCGTGCACTACAACGCCACCGGCGTGTGGACCTTCGATTACGAAGACCTGCTGCAAACGCCGATGTCCCACAACGTGCAATATCTGTTGATGCTAGGCTTCTTCATCGCTTTCGCGGTGAAAATGCCGGTGGTGCCGCTGCACGGCTGGTTGCCGGACGCGCACAGCCAGGCGCCGACCGCAGGTTCCGTCGACCTGGCGGGCATCTTGCTGAAAACCGCGGCCTACGGCCTGCTGCGTTTCAGCCTGCCGCTGTTCCCTGAGGCTTCGCACGAGTTTGCGCCAATCGCCATGTGGCTGGGCGTGATCGGCATCTTCTACGGCGCCTGGATGGCGTTCGCGCAGACCGACATCAAGCGTCTGATCGCCTACACCTCGGTCTCGCACATGGGCTTCGTGCTGATCGCCATCTACACCGGCAGCCAGTTGGCTTATCAGGGCGCGGTGATCCAGATGATCGCGCACGGCCTGTCCGCCGCCGGTATGTTTATCATCTGCGGCCAGCTGTATGAGCGCCTGCATACCCGCGACATGCGTCAGATGGGCGGCCTGTGGGGGCGTATCAAGTTCATCCCTGCGCTGTCGCTGTTCTTCGCTGTGGCTACGCTGGGGATGCCGGGTACCGGTAACTTCGTCGGCGAATTCATGATTCTGTTCGGCAGCTACCAGGTGGTGCCGGTGATCACCGTGATTTCTACCTTCGGTCTGGTGTTCGCTTCGGTTTACTCGCTGATCATGATGCAGCGCGCTTACTACGGTGCGCCTAAATCCGACCAGCCGCTGCAGGGCATGACCGCGCGCGAACTGTTCATCATTCTGCTGCTGGTGGTGTTGCTGGTTCTGCTGGGGGTTTACCCGCAGCCGATTCTGGATACTTCCAACGCGGCGATGAGCAACGTGCAACACTGGTTTGGTTCGTCAGTTTCAGCAATTTCAACAACAAGGCCGTAATTCGCCATGACAATAACTCCTCAACAACTGATCGCACTGCTGCCGCTGTTGATCGTCGGATTGACGGTGGTGGTTGTGATGCTAGGCATTGCGTGGCGACGCGACCACTTTATCAACGCCACCCTGACCGTGATCGGTCTCAACCTGGCGCTGCTTTCGCTGTACTTTGTCGGCCAGGCAGGCCCAATGGACGTCACCCCGCTGCTGCGGGTTGACGGTTACTCGATGTTCTACACCGGGCTGGTGCTGCTGGCGAGCCTGGCGACCTGCACCTTCGCCTATCCGTGGCTGGTCGGCTATCCGGATAACCGCGAAGAGTTCTACCTGCTGGTGCTGATCGCCGCCATGGGCGGCATCCTGCTGGCGAGCGCCAACCATCTGGCTTCGCTGTTCATCGGTATCGAGCTGATCTCGCTGCCGCTGTTCGGCCTGGTGGGCTACGCCTACCGCCAGAAGCGCCCGCTGGAAGCCGCCATCAAGTACATGCTGCTGTCCGCCGCCGCGTCGTCGTTCCTGCTGTTCGGCATGGCGCTGCTGTATGCCGAATCCGGCGATCTGTCGCTGGCCGGCCTCGGCAAGAGCCTGCAGGAAAACATGATGCACCAACCGCTGATCCTGGCCGGTATGGGCATGATGATCGTCGGTCTGGGCTTCAAGCTGTCGCTGGTGCCGTTCCAACTGTGGACGCCGGACGTGTATCAGGGCGCGCCTGCGCCGGTCTCGACCTTCCTGGCGACCGCCAGCAAGATCGCGATCTTCGCGGTCGTGATGCGTCTGTTCCTGTATGCCCCGGCCGCCGACAACGAAGCGCTGCGCATGGTGCTGTCGATCATCGCGTTCTGCTCCATCTTGTTCGGTAACCTGATGGCCATCAGCCAGACCAACATCAAGCGTCTGCTGGGCTACTCGTCGATCGCTCACCTGGGCTACCTGCTGGTGGCGCTGATTGCGGTGCAAACCCATCAGCTGTCGCTGGAAACCGCCGGCGTTTACCTGGCCGGTTACCTGTTCAGCAGCCTGGGCGCCTTCGGCGTGGTCAGCCTGATGTCCAGCCCGTACCGCGGCCCGGATGCGGATTCGCTGTTCTCTTACCGTGGTCTGTTCTGGCATAAGCCAATCTTGTCCGCGGTGATGACGGTGATGATGCTGTCGCTGGCCGGTATCCCGATGACGCTGGGCTTTATCGGTAAGTTCTTCGTGATCGCGATGGGTGTCAGCGCACACCTGTGGTGGCTGACCGGCGCAGTCGTGGTAGGCAGCGCCATCGGCCTGTACTACTACCTGCGCGTGACCGTCAGCCTGTTCCTCAGCGCGCCGGAATCGCTGCAGCGCGATACCCCGAACAACTGGGCGTTGACCGCCGGTGGCGTCGTGGTGCTGATCTCCGCCGCGCTGGTGCTGCTGCTGGGCGTCTATCCGCAGCCGCTGATTTCGCTGGTGCAGATGGCGCAGCCGACGTTCTGATAACCCTTCAAACGATAAAAAGGTCGCTTCGGCGGCCTTTTTTTATGGGGAAACGGCACTCAGCCGTAATGGGCGTTAAACGAGGTTTCCAGCGCCTGCACTACCGCGCGCACGCGGGCGGCGCGTTGCAAATCGGGATGCAGCACCAGCCAGATATCCACCCAGTCTTTGTTCTCCGGCAACAGGCGCACCAGCTCCGGGTCTTTGTCCGCCAAAAACGCGGAGAGCAGGCCGATGCCCAGCCCGCTGCGGGTGGCGGAACGCAGCAGTAGCTGCGAATTGCATTGCAGCACCACGTTGGGCTCGTGCAGGGCCTCGCCGCAGAAATTGTTCCAGTGGCGCGGCACCAGATCGCGCGGGAACATCAGCAGATCGTGGCCGCGCAGCTGCTCGCCCCTGAGCGGCATGCCGCGCCGTGCCAGATAGTGTGGGCTGGCGTACAGACCCATTTCGATGGTGGCTAAGCGTTTGATGATCAGCTCATCGTCATCGGGGCGGGCGCCACGGATCGCCAGATCCGCGCCGTGGTAAGAAATATCGGCGATGTTGACCGCCGTCAACAGCGTGACGGTGATGGCGGGGTAGCGTTCCCGCAGATCTTGCAGCGCCGGCATCACGAAGGCTTCGGCCAGGGTATCGGTGGTGGCGATGCGCACGTTGCCGCTCAGGCTTTCGTCACCGCTGGCGGCTTTGCGGTTGATCGCCTGCACCGCATTTTCCATCTTCATCACGTCCGCCAGCATTTGCTCCCCCAGCGGGCTGAGGGCGAAGGATTTCGGCGTGCGGATAAACAGCTTGGAGCCGAGCGCATCCTCGAAAGCGGACAGCCGTCGACCGACGGTCGCCTGATCGACATGCAGCTGGCTGGCGGCTTTGCGTAGCGTGCCGCAGCGCGCGACGGCCAAAAAGAAGCGCGCGTCGTCCCAATTTATCATGCCATTTCCTCTCTGCAGATTTGTCGGCGCCGTAGGAAACAGGCCGGGCCGGACGAATGATAACGGGTTATATCATAAAGCGTTGCTCTGCCCTGGGGGAGAGAAAGACGGCTAGCGGCCTGCACATCGGCGGTTATTTCTCCGGTGATGCAAGAATGCATCAGGGTGATTCATTCTTGACGATACTTCGCCCGTCGCCGTAACGCTATGATAAGCGCCGTTCCCGGCCCGCCGGGTGAGAAAGATGTCGATGGCAGGCCGCCGTCTGCCGACTTTGGGAGTTTAAACATGTCAGAAAATACCGCCAGCCAGATCGCGGCGCCGCAAAATGCTCAGGCGTCGCGCAGGACCATTTTATTGTTCCTGGCGCTGGCTTTGATGTCGGCATTGCTGAACAGCAGTGCGCCGACACCGCTTTATCCGCTGTATCAGCAGCAGTTTGCGCTGAGTTCCGTCAGCCTGACCGTCGTTTACGGTGCCTACGCCGCCGGCGTACTGATCTCTTTGTTCGGCGTCGGCAATCTGGCCGGCAAAGTGAAGGATTTGCGCAGCGTGATCGTGCCGGCATTGCTGGTGGTGTTGAGCGGTGCGCTGCTGTTTGCGCTGGCGGATACCTTTGTCATGATGCTCATGGCGCGACTGCTGGCCGGGGTGGGCACCGGGGCATTGACCGGGGCGGCAAACATCGCCCTGGTGCGTTTTGGGCCACAGGACGGCGGTAAAAACGCCGCGCTGATCGCCACGTTGTACTTTACCACAGGGTTGGCGCTGGGCCCGATCTTCAGCGGCATCGCTTTGCAGACCGGTTTTCATCCCACGACGCTGCCGTTCGTTTTCATCATGATCATTGCCGCCGTGGCGGCGTTGGGCGTGATGTTCTCGTGGCCGCGTGGCGTGGTCGCGGCGCCGACCCGCGCTGCGCCGACGGCGACAGAAAAAAGCACGCTGCTCGATGGCCTGCGCGCCACCGGCGGTAAATTCTTTGTGTGTGCCGGGGCGCTGTTTATCTGTTGGGCCCTGGCCGCCAGCATTTTGGCTATTGGCCCCAGCGTGGCGGAAACGCTGTTAGGCATGCACCAGCGGGGCGTCTTTGGCTATGCGATTGCGGTGTATCTGTTGATCGCCGGTATTAGCCAGATCCTGAGCCGCCGCCTTAACGCCCGTCATTCGCTGTTGTTCGGTTGCCTGGCGCAGGTGCTGGCGGCGGTGGTATTCGCTGCGGCGATCCAATGGCATTCACTGTGGCTGGCGGCTGCGGGCCTGGTGGTGGCCGGCTATGCTTACGGCGCCATTTTCGTCGGCAGCGCGACCCTGGTAAACCTGATTTCGCCGCCGGCCAGCCATGCGCGTTTGCTTTCACTGTTTTACGTTATCGCTTATATCGCCAACTGGGTGCCGATCTTGCTGGGGATCGTGGTCGACCGTGTCGATCTGCAGCAGGCAACCCATCTGCTATTCCTGAGCAGCACCACGGTATGCCTGTTGTTGGCATGGATGACGGTACGTGTAGGGTTCCCACGTTAATAATTTTGTGATGTATGTCTCTTTTATTTAATTAATCATTCTTTAATTGCATTTATATTGTGATTTTAATCACATGAAATAACCGGCTTTCGGGTAAACTGCGCGCTTTCTTTTTGCCGCGGGTCACTTTATGAACGTTCTTTTCGCCATTGCCGTTACTACCGGGATCCTCTCCAGCGTGTGGGGCTGGGTTGCCGTCAGCCTGGGGCTGATCGGTTGGGCCGGTTTTCTCGGCTGCACGGCGTATTTCGCCTGCCCGCAGGGCGGGCTGAAAGGGCTGTTGATCGGCGCGTTGACCTGCTGCAGCGGCGTCTTCTGGGCAATGGCGATCATCCACGGCAGCGAACTGGCGCCGCAGTGGGAGCTGCTGGGGTATCTGCTGACCGGCGTCGTTGCGTTCCTGATGTGCATTCAGGCCAAACAGCAGTGGCTGGGGTTTGTGCCCGGCACCTTTATCGGCGCCTGTGCGACCTTCGCCGGCGGCGGAGATTGGCCGCTGGTGACGCTTTCTCTGTTGGTGGGCTTGCTGTTTGGCTATGCGATGAAAAACAGCGGTCTGTGGTGGGCGGCGCGCAGCGAAAAAGCCCGTGCCGCACAGCCGGTCAGCCCGAATGCCGGCTCAAACGGTGCCGCCGAGTGAGAGGCGGTAGTGCAGATCGTGGCGCTCGGCGCAGGGTTCGCCCGCGATCCGCAGCAGCAGCATTTCAGCGGCGGTTTTCCCCATGTCAAAGCGCGGCGTGATCACGCTGGCGATGCCCGGCGTGGTCGCCTGGCCAATATCCAGGCCGTGAAAACCCGATAGCGCAATCTCCTGCGGCACGCGCACGCCGAGACGCAGGCAGGCCTGCAACACGCCCACCGCCAGATCGTCGTTGGTGCACAGGATACCGTCCAACTGCGGGTAGCGTTCGCGCGCCATCGCCAGCATGTGGGCGCCGATCGAAACCGAAGAGACCCGATGCGGCGTGATCTGGCGCGGCGTTTGCCCCTGAGCCGCCATGGCGCGGCAGTACCCCCGATAGCGTTTATTGTCGCGGGCGTCCGACATGGCGCCAAAGTAAACGATATGCCGTTTGCCGCTGGCGAGCAGTGCTTCGGTCATGTCATACCCCGCCTGTTCATTATCAAACCCCACCGCAATCCGCCCCGGCGGCGCGTCGAGATCCATCACCTGCGCGAGGGGGATTTTGGCGGCGCCGAGGTAGGTCTCTGCGCGCAAGGTATGCGCAGAGTCGGTGAGGATCAGCCCGGCGATCGGGTAGCTCAACAGCTGTGCGATCTGCTCTTCTTCCCGCTGCGGGCTGTAATCGTAGTTCACCACCAGCGTTTGGTAACCCCGCGCTTGGGTAACGGATTCGATGCCGGCCAGCAGGTCGGCGAAGATCTGGTTGTTGAAGGAGGGGATCAGTACGCCGATGCGCGGTCTTCTGCCGGCCTGTGCGGTATCGGCATCTGTGACGTTCAGCTCCCGCATGACCTGCGCAATGCGTTCGGCGGTGTCGGCCGCCACTTTTTCCGGCGTGCGCAGGAAGCGGCTGACGGTCATTTTGGTCACGCCGGCCAATTGCGCGATGTCCTGTAGCGTAACGCGAGGGTGTTTCATTCGGTGGCCTTCACGGGCGGCGCGGCAAGGGCAGATAGCGGTATGTTAACAAATCGATTTGGCGATAACAATGAATGCGATCCTATTAAAAATAGCTATTTTTCAATTGGATAACTGCTTTTTTCCCGCTTGCTGCCTGCGTGAGATCACGTTAAGGGTAACAGGGTTTCGTAACATGATGTTCAGTGATTTCCATCACGTTTTTACCGGTAACAATCGGCTGAGATAGAGGCCTGTCCGATTGGAGGCCTGATGGCCGGGAATCACCATGAACAACCTGTTTTCACTGGATAACAAAATTGTCTTGATCACCGGCGCCTCGCGCGGCATCGGTTTTCTGCTGGCGCGCGGCCTGGCGCAGCAAGGCGCGCATATTCTGGTCAACGCCACCACCGACGAACATGCCCGACACGCCGCCGATCGCCTGCGCGAAGAGGGCTTGCGCGCCGATGCGGCGGCGTTCGACGTCACCGATTCCCATGCGGTGCATGCTGCCATCGATCGTATCGAAGCGGATATCGGCGCGATAGACGTCTTGATCAACAACGCCGGCATCCAGCGCCGCCACCCGTTCACCGAGTTTCCGGAGCAAGACTGGGACGACATCATCGCCGTCAACCAGAAGGCGGTTTTCATCGTGTCGCAAACCGTGGCGCGTTATATGGTGCCGCGCCGGCGCGGCAAGATAGTCAACATCGGCTCGATGCAAAGCGAGCTGGGGCGGGACACCATCACCCCTTATGCGGCCTCCAAGGGCGCGGTGAAAATGCTGACGCGCGGCATGTGCGTGGAGCTGGCGCGCTACAACATTCAGGTCAACGGCATCGCCCCCGGCTACTTCAAAACCGAGATGACGCAGGCGCTGGCCGACGATCCGGCCTTCACCGCCTGGCTGACCCAACGCACGCCCGCCGCACGCTGGGGCGATCCGCAGGAGTTGATCGGCGCGGCGGTGTTCCTGGCCGCCGACGCCTCCGCCTTCGTCAACGGGCAACTGCTGTTTGTCGATGGCGGCATGTCGGCGGCGGTGTAACCTTTTTTCGTGGAGTGTTGAGATGAAAATTCAAACCCAGTCCTGCGTGGTCAATGGCAAACGCGACGTGGCGGTGATTGCGCAAGAAGTGGATTACCGGGGGCAGGGAACGCTGGTGAAAATCAGCCGTGGCGGCATCTGCGGCTCGGATCTGCATTACTTTCAGGAAGGCAGGGTCGGCAATTTTCAGGTGCGCCAGCCGATGGTGCTGGGCCATGAGGTGATCGGCGAGGTGGTCGCCAGCGATTCGCCGCAGCTGCCGGTCGGGCAGAAGGTGGCGCTCAATCCCAGCAAACCCTGCGGGCAGTGCAAATACTGTCTGGCGCAGCAAAGCAATCAATGCGTCGAGATGCGTTTTTTCGGCAGCGCGATGTATTTTCCGCACGTCGACGGGGCCTTTACCCAATACAAAGTGGTGGATAGCGCGCAGTGCATTCCTTACGGCGCCGATCGCGACGACAGGGTGATGGTGTTCGCTGAACCGCTGGCGGTGGCGATCCACGCGGCGAAGCAGCCCGGCGACGTGACGGGGAAAAAGATCTTCGTGTCCGGCGTCGGCCCGATCGGCTGCCTGCTGGTGGCGGCGCTGAAAGCGCTGGGCGCCGCCGAGATTGTCTGTGCCGATCTCAGCCCGCGCTGCCTGGCGATCGCCAGGCAAATGGGGGCCGATCGGTGCCTGCATGCCGCGGAAGACGATGTTAGCGGTTATCAGCAGGACAAAGGATATTTCGACGTCGCCTTCGAAGTGGCGGGGCATCCGCAGTCGCTGCAGCGCTGCCTGGAGATCACCCGCGCCAAAGGCACCGTGGTGCAGGTGGGGATGGGCGCCAGCTTCCCCGATTTTCCGCTGATGTTGTTGATCGCCAAGGAGTTGAACCTGCTCGGATCCTTCCGCTTCGTGGCGGAGTTTGCGCTGGCGGTGGCGTGGCTGGCCGACGACGTGGTCGATCCGCTGCCGTTGCTGTCGGCGGAGTTCGCCAGCGGGCAACTGGCACAGGCGCTGGAGTTTGCCGGCGATAAGCGCCAGGCCGCCAAGGTGCAATTGGTGTTTTAGGGTAAAAGTCCGATGGCCGCAGGCGGCGATCCTTGTCTATAGTGTAGGAACGCTTAATTTTTCAACCACGGAGATCTCACTATGGCAAGACATACGGATGCTGAGCAAACTACGCTGGATGACGATCTGAGAATGCTGACCGAGACGCTGGAAGAAGTGCTGCAATACACCGGCGATCGCGCGGATCAGGCCTACATCGACATCAAGTCGCACGCCGAGCAGGCGCTGAGTGAGGTTAAGGCGCGCTGGGCGAACACCGGCGAATCCTACTATGCGCGCGCCAAAGAAGCGGTACACCGCACCGACGACTACGTGCGGGATAAACCCTGGCACAGCGTAGGCATCGGCGCCACCGTAGGGCTGGTGCTGGGGCTGCTGCTGGCCCGCAAATAAATCACCCATCGGGGCGGCGCAGGCCACCCCATGTTTTCCGCGGCGGTACGTTCATCCCGCCGTTTCCCCGCTGGCTTTCCCTTATCCCGCCTATACTTCCCGCTAGCCGCCGTCGGAGTGCCTCTATTCCCCTTATTTTTGTATGGACGGATTGAGCCGGCGCCGCCGCAAGTGTAAAGTATCTGTGTTTTTATTGTTTATTTTTTGTTCTAAATCAAATAATTATCTGGTGTAAACGCCCAGGGATATACGGCGTTCTTGCGCTGGCGCAAAAGCCGTGAAAATAACACCTCATATAATACAGAGCGTAACTACAGGCGCGGCGTCCGTCGGCTGCGCCGGAGACGATCTCTGCTAACTGACTTGTGAGCGAACTATGTCGACAAGTGTTTTTAATCGCCGGTGGGCGGCTGTGCTGCTCGAGGCGCTGGCCCGCCATGGGGTGCGGCATGTTTGTATCGCTCCGGGATCGCGCTCCACGCCGCTGACGCTGGCCGCCGCGGCTAACCGATCGTTTATCTGTCATACCCATTTTGACGAGCGCGGGCTCGGCCATCTGGCGCTTGGGCTGGCGAAGGCGGCGCGTGAGCCGGTGGCGGTGATCGTCACGTCCGGCACCGCGGCGGCCAACCTTTATCCCGCGTTGATTGAAGCCGGCCTGACCGGTGAGCGGCTGGTGTTTCTCACCGCCGATCGGCCGCCGGAGTTGATCGACTGCGGCGCCAATCAAGCTATCCGTCAAAACGGCCTCTACAGCAGCCACCCGACGCTGGCGATCGATCTGCCGCGTCCTACGCCGGATATTCCGGCCGCGTGGCTGGCCTCCAGCGTCGACAGCGCGATGGCGCGCCTGCAGCACGGCGCTTTGCACATCAACTGCCCGTTCGCCGAGCCGCTGTACGGCGGCGACGAACGTCACTTTGCCGACTGGTCCGCCGCGCTGGGCGACTGGTGGCAGAGCGATCGCCCGTGGCTGCAGGAAAGCGAGACGCATGCGGCGCCATTGCCGCAGCCGGACTGGTTCTTCTGGCGGCAAAAGCGCGGCGTGGTGTTGGCCGGGCGCATGAGCGCGCAAGAGGGCGCGCAGGTGGCCGAATGGGCCGCAACGCTGGGCTGGCCGCTGATCGGCGACGTGCTGTCGCAGACCGGGCAACCGCTGCCCTGCGCCGATTTGTGGCTCGCTCACCCGCAGGCGCAGCGCGTACTGCAAGATGCGCAGCTGGTGGTGCAGTTCGGCGGCAGCCTGACCGGCAAACGCCTGCTGCAGTGGCAGGCGCAGTGTCGGCCGGAAGAGTATTGGGTCATCGACGAGCTGCCGGGGCGGCTCGATCCGGCTCAGCACCGGGGGCGGCGCCTGCGCGCCGGCGTGGCGCAGTGGTTGGCACAGCACCCGGCGCAGCCGCGCCAGCCTTGGGCCGCCGGGCTGGCCGTGCTGGCGGATAAAGCGCTGACGGCGGCATCCACGCATCTGCACGATAACTTTGGCGAAGCTCAACTGGCGCACCGCCTGCCGGAGCTGCTGCCGGAGAACGGCCAGCTGTTTCTCGGCAACAGCCTGGTGGTGCGACTGATCGACGCGTTAACGCCATTGCCCGTCGCCTACCCGGTATTCAGCAACCGCGGTGCCAGCGGCATCGACGGCCTGATCTCCACCGCAGCCGGCGTGCAGCGCGCCACCGCCAGACCGACGTTGGCGGTGGTGGGCGACCTTTCCGCACTGTATGACCTCAATGCGCTGGCGCTGCTGCGCCAGAGCTCGGCGCCGACGGTGCTGATCGTCGTCAACAACAACGGCGGCCAAATTTTCTCGCTGCTGCCGACGCCGGAAGAGGATCGTCAGCGCTTTTACTGCATGCCGCAGAACGTCGAGTTCAGCCACGCGGCGGCGATGTTCCAGCTGGGTTACGCGCGGCCGGCGAACTGGGGCCAGCTGCAACAGGCGGTTGAGCAAGGCTGGCGGCGCGGCGGCGCCACGCTTGTCGAACTGCAGGTGCCGCCGAGCGCGGGGGCCGAAAGCCTGCAATACCTGGTGCAACAGATGGCGGTGCAATGATGCTGGCGACGCGAATTTTGCAACAGGGCGAGGCGGGCCGCCCGTGGCTGGTGTGGCTGCATGGCCTGCTTGGCAACAACAATGAATGGCGGGTGATCGCCGCGCGCAGCCCGGAATGGCCGTCGCTGGCCATCGATCTGCCCGGCCACGGCGATTCCGTGGCGGTGAGCTGCCGCGGCTTCGACGACATCAGCGCGCAGATCGCCGCCGCGCTGCAGCTGCGCAATATCGAACGCTATTGGCTGGTGGGCTACTCGCTCGGCGGGCGCATCGCCATGTATCACGCCTGCCACGGCCACCATGCCGGCCTGCAGGGGGTGATCGTCGAGGGCGGTAATCCGGGGCTGGAGGACGAAGAACAGCGCCGCCGGCGCTGCGAACAGGATGCGCTGTGGGCGGCGCGTTTTCGCAGTGAGCCGATCGCCGAGGTCCTGGCGGACTGGTATCAGCAGCCGGTGTTCAAAGAGCTCAGCCACGTGCACCGCCAGGCGCTGATCGCCGCGCGCTCGGTCAACAGCGGCCCGGCGATCGCCGACATGCTCGAAGCCACGTCGCTCGGGCGGCAGCCCTATCTGGCGCCGCAGCTACGTCAACTGACCGTGCCGCTGCGGGTGCTGTGCGGTGAGAACGACCCCAAATTTCAACGGCTGGCGCGCGACGCCGGGTTGCCGTTGCGCATCGTGCCGCAGGCCGGCCACAACGCGCACCTGGCCAATCCGCAGGATTTCGTCGCCGAGCTGCAGACCTTTCTCGTTAACCCTGGTTAAAGGAACCGAACATGCTTTATCCGAATGAAGAACAGCTGTATGCCGCTATCGCCTGGCAGGATTGCACCGGCGATTTCGAAGACATTCTGTATCACAAGTCCGCCGACGGCATCGCCAAAATCACCATTAACCGGCCGCAGGTGCGCAACGCGTTTCGCCCGCAAACGGTTAAAGAGATGATCGACGCGCTGGCCAACGCCCGTTACGACGACGGCATCGGCGTCATTATTCTGACCGGCGCCGGCGATAAGGCCTTCTGCTCCGGCGGCGATCAGAAAGTGCGCGGCGATTACGGCGGCTATCGCGACGACAGCGGCGTGCATCACCTCAACGTGCTGGACTTCCAGCGCCAGATCCGCACCTGCCCGAAACCGGTGGTGGCGATGGTGGCCGGTTATTCGATCGGCGGCGGCCACGTGCTGCACATGATGTGCGATCTGACCATCGCGGCGGATAACGCCATCTTCGGCCAGACCGGCCCGAAAGTGGGCTCGTTCGACGGCGGTTGGGGCGCGTCTTACATGGCACGCATCGTCGGCCAGAAGAAGGCGCGCGAAATCTGGTTCCTGTGCCGCCAGTACGATGCCGCTGCCGCGTTGGACATGGGGCTGGTCAATACCGTGGTGCCGCTGGCCGATCTGGAAAAAGAGACGGTGCGCTGGTGCCGCGAAATGCTGCAGAACAGCCCGATGGCGCTGCGCTGCCTGAAGGCGGCGCTGAACGCTGACTGCGACGGCCAGGCCGGTTTGCAGGAGCTGGCGGGCAACGCCACCATGCTGTTCTACATGACCGACGAAGGGCAGGAAGGGCGCAACGCGTTCAACGAGAAGCGTCAGCCGGACTTCAGCAAATTCAAGCGTAACCCGTAATGAACGGGGTAAACCGCAGCGCGGCGCTTTACCGTTACAGCCTGCCGATGGAGGCGGGCGTGGTGCTGCGCAATCAGCGGTTGAAAACGCGTGACGGATGGGTGGTGCAGCTGCGTCAGGGCGAGCGTGAAGGCTGGGGCGAGATCGCGCCGCTGCCGGAATTCAGCAGGGAAACGCTGGCGCAGGCCGAACAGGCCGCGTTGGACTGGCTGCAGGCCTGGTTGGCGGGCAACGAACCGGATGACAGCGCGCTGCCCTCGGTGGCTTTTGGGATTAGCTGCGCGCAGGCCGAGCTGGAGCAGCGCTTGCCGACGCAGGCGGATTTTCGCAAGGCGCCGCTGTGTACCGGCGATCCGGATGAGCTGTTCGAGACATTGAACGCCTTGCCGGGCGAGAAAGTCGCCAAGGTGAAGGTGGGGCTGTATGAGGCGGTGCGCGACGGCATGATCGTCAACGTGCTGCTGGAGGCGCTGCCGGATCTGCGGCTGCGGCTGGACGCCAACCGCAGCTGGACCCGCGCCAAAGCCGACGGCTTCGCCAAATACGTCAATCCGGCGTGGCGCGATCGCATCGCCTTTTTGGAAGAGCCCTGCAAGACCCGTGATGAATCGCGCGATTTCGCCCGGGCAACCGGCATCGCCATCGCCTGGGATGAGAGCGTGCGCGAGGCGGACTTTGTGGTGCAGGCCGAGCCGGGCGTGGCGGCCATCGTGGTCAAGCCGACGCTGGTCGGCAGCCTGGCGCGCTGCCAGGCGCTGGTGGCGCAGGCACACGCGGCGGGGCTGACGGCGGTGATCAGCTCCAGCATCGAGTCCAGCCTGGGATTAACCCAACTGGCGCGCATCGCCCGCTGGCTGACGCCGGACACCGTGCCGGGGCTGGATACGCTGGGGCTGATGCAGGCGCAGGTGCTGCGGCCTTGGCCGGGCAGCGCATTGCCGCTGCTGGATATTTCGGCGCTGGAGTGCCTATGGCGCCGTTAAGCGATTGGCCGTGGCGACACTGGGCGCGCCTTCAGCCGCAGGCGACGGCGTTGCTGCTCGGCGAACAGCCGCTGAGCTGGCTGGCGTTGCAAGGCCAGGTGGATGAGCTGGCGGCGGATTTTCAGCACCAGGGCGTGGAGCCGGGCTGCGGCGTGGCGCTGTGCGGTAAAAACAGCTACCCGCTGCTGTTGGCCTATCTGGCGCTGCTGCAATGCGGCGCGCGCCTGTTGCCGCTCAATCCTGCCTTGCCGACGCCGCTGCTGGCACAGCTGCTACCCGAATTGGACATCACCTTTGCCTTCGGCCCGGATCCGTTGCCGGCGCTGCCGGAAGAGGTGATTCGATTGACGCCGCCCTCGACCGAGCCGCGCTGGCCGAACTTGCCGATGTGGGATGCGCAACGTCTGGCGACGCTGACGCTGACCTCGGGCTCCAGCGGCCTGCCGAAGGCGGCGGCGCACAGCTACGCCAACCATCTGGCCAGCGCCGCCGGGGTGTTGCGGCTGATGGATTTTCAGCGCGAGGATTGCTGGCTGCTGTCACTGCCGCTGTTTCACGTCTCCGGCCAGGGTATCGTCTGGCGCTGGCTGGCGGCGGGTGCGCGGCTGGCGGTGCGCGAGATGCATCCGCTGGCCGAGGCATTGGCAGGCTGCACGCACGCCTCGCTGGTGCCGACACAGCTCTGGCGGCTGCTGGCGCAACCGCTGACGGGCATGACGCTGAAAGAGGTGCTGCTCGGCGGTGCGATGATCCCGGTGGAGCTGACCGAACGGGCGGAAGCGGCGGGGATCCACTGCTGGTGCGGCTATGGGCTGACCGAACTGGCTTCCACGGTGTGCGCCAAGCGCGCCGATGCGCGGCCGGGCGTCGGCCTGCCGCTCAGCGGCCGCGAGGTAAAACTGGTGGACGAAGAGGTCTGGATCCGCGCCGACAGCCTGGCGCTCGGCTACTGGTGTCATGGCCAGCTGCAGCCGCTGGCGGATGCACAGGGCTGGTTCGCGACCCGCGATCGCGGCGCGATGGCCGAGGGGGAACTGCGCATTTTGGGCCGGCTGGACAACCTGTTTTTCAGCGGCGGCGAAGGGGTGCAGCCGGAGGATATCGAACGCGTGTTGGCGGCGCACCCGCAGATCTCGCAGGCGTTTGTGGTGCCGGCGGCGGACGTCGAGTTCGGCCAGCGGCCGGTGGCGGTAATCGACGGCGATCCGTCGCTGTCGCTGGCGGCGTTGCTCGCCTGGTCGCAGGACAAGCTGGCCAATTTCCAACGCCCGGCGGCGCTGCTCCCGCTGCCTGACGAGCTGAAAAACGGCGGCATCAAGATTTCGCGCCGCCAGTTGCAGCAATGGGTGGCGCAGCGCCTCTCTCAGGCATAAAAAAGCCGCCCGAAAGGGCGGCTGAGTGGATGACGGCAGGGGGTTATTTCAGCCCCAGCGCCTTGGCGACGCCGGCGCCGTAGTCCGGGTGCACCTTGGTGAACAGCTCGATCTGACGGCGCTGGATTTGCTCCGGCACCTGCGATAGTTCGCCGGCGATGCGGGTGAACATGCGCTGGTGCTCTTCGGCGCTCAGCAGGTTGAACAGCGCGCGCGGCTGGCTGTAGTAATCGTCGTCTTCACGATGATTCCAGTGGTCGGCCGCGCCCTCAATGCTCAGCGGCGGCTCGCTGAAGTCCGGCTGCTCCTGGAACAGGCCGAAGCTGTTTGGTTCGTAGGTGGCGCCGTTGCCGCTGTTGCCGTCCACGCGCATCGCGCCGTCGCGATGGTAGTTGTGGAACGGGCATTTGGCGCCGTTCACCGGGATCTGGTGGTGGTTGACGCCCAGGCGATAGCGGTGCGCATCGCCATAGGAGAACAGACGGCCCTGCAGCATTTTATCCGGCGAGAAACTGATGCCCGGCACCACGTTGGCGGGGTTCATCGCCACCTGCTCAACCTCGGAGAAGTAGTTGTCGGGGTTGCGGTTCAGCTCGAAATAGCCGACGTCGATCAGCGGATAGTCGCCGTGCGGCCACACCTTGGTCAGATCGAACGGGTTGTATGGCGTCTGCGAGGCTTCGTGTTCCGGCATGATCTGAATTTGCAGCTTCCAGCGCGGGAAGTCGCCGCGTTTGATCGCGTCGAACAGATCGCGCTGTGAGCTTTCGCGATCCTTGGCGATGATCGCTTCCGCTTCTTCATCCATCAGGTTTTCAATGCCTTGCTGGCAGCGGAAGTGGAATTTCACCCAGAAACGCTCGTTGGCGGCATTGATAAAGCTGAAGGTGTGGCTGCCGAAGCCGTGCATGTGGCGATAGGACTTCGGAATGCCGCGATCGCTGAAGTCGATGGTCAGCTGGTGCAGCGATTCCGGCAGGTGGGAGAAAAAGTCCCATTTGTAGACCGGGTTGCGCAGGTTGGTATGCGGATCGCGTTTCACCACGTGGTTGAGATCGGGGAATTTCAGCGGATCGCGCAGGTAGAACACCGGCGTATCGTTACCCACCAAATCCCAGTTGCCTTCTTCGGTATAGAACTTCATGGCGAAGCCGCGAATGTCGCGTTCGGCGTCGGCGGCGCCGCGTTCACCGGCGACGGTGGAGAAGCGGATGAACATGTCGGTCTGTTTGCCGACCTCGGAGAAGATCTTGGCGCGGGTGTAGCGGGTGATGTCGTGGGTGACGGTAAAGGTGCCGTAAGCGCCGGATCCCTTGGCGTGCATGCGGCGCTCGGGAATGACTTCACGGTCGAAGTGGGCCAATTTTTCCAGGAACCACACGTCCTGCAACAGCATCGGGCCGCGTTTGCCTGCGGTGATCACGTTATTGTTATCGACAACCGGGGCGCCGGCTGCGGTGGTCAGTCCTTTCTTGCTCATCACTTGCTCCTTATCGTAGTGCAGTTAAGTAAAGACTCGGGCGGTTTAAGCGTTCATCAGCATAGTCCTTTGGCGGGGCTTCTTCCCCTGACCTTGGTCAAAGCCACTACTAGTTGTAGCTCTATTGCCGAGCGGCGGCAAATAGGTCTCGGTTATCGTTGGCATTGCCTTGACGAATATAGAATCTTGTTTGCAAATATTTACATTTATTTGATTATTGAAGAATTTTTTCGCTTTTATCCCTTAAATACTCATTGCGCTTTGGTATAGACTCGTGACGTTATTATTATGCGTTGATTCGATCATTCGGTACGGATGACAAACCAGAGGGAAAGATGATGAAAAAGACTTGGGTCGCGTGCGCGGCAGGATTGCTGTTGGTGACCGGCGCGGCGAACGCCATCAGCGTGTCGGGCGAAGCCGGGCAGCACTACACCAACCTGGGCGTTGGCATGAGCACCGGCTCTTCTGGTCTGGGCCTGACCGGCAACTGGGCGCGCAGCGACCACGACGGTAACGTCGGCAGCCTGGGGCTGAACTTCGGCGTGCCGCTGGGGCCGTTGACGGCGACCGTGGGTGCCAAAGCGCTGTACCTCAGCCCGAAAGATGGGAAGAGCGGCGGGGCGGTGGCGCTGGGCGGCGGCCTGGAGTGGGAGATCAACCGTTACTTCAGCCTGCACGGCGAAGGGTACTTTGCCCCTGAATCCTTCACCAGCGGCGTGAAAGCCTATAACGAAGCCAGCGGCGGCCTGCGCTGGAAGTTCCGTCCGCTGAGCGTGGACGTGGGCTACCGTTACATGCAAATGGAAGGCAAAGACGGGCGTCGCGACAACACGCTGGCCGATGGCCCTTACGTCGGCGTGGGTCTGAGCTTCTGACGCTGTGAAAAAGGGGCCTTCAGGCCCCTTTATCTTTTCTGCCTGGTTTACCCCACCGCCGGCAGCATGCCGCTGGCGATGCCCAGTTGAATGGCGATCACCGTCACCCCGCAGACAAACACCAACGCCAGCGCCGGCGTACCGCCCCAGACGCGATACTGTGCCTGATGTTTTTGGCGCGTTTTCCACACCAGCAGTGAAGGCAACAGCAGGGCCAGCACCGACAGAGCGATGGCGGCGAATCCCAACGCCAGCACGAAGCCGCGAGGATAAAACAGTGCAAAGGCCAGCGGCGGCAGGAAGGTGATGGCACCGGTTTGCAGGCGGCCACGCACGTTGTCTTGCCGCTTGAACAGGTCGGCAAGGAAATCGAACAGCCCGAGCGCGACGCCGAGGAACGAGGTCGCCAGCGCCAGATCGGCGAACAGGTGCACCGCCAGTTCAACGTGCGGCGAAGCCACCGCGTCGCGCACCGCCTGCAACAAACCGTTCAGCCCGGCCTGCTGCGCCAGAATGCCGACGAAGGTGTCGGAGCTGATGCTGCCCAGCGTTGCCAGCTGCCAGAAGATGTAGGCCATCAGCGGGATAGCGCTGCCGATGATAAACACCCAGCGCAGTTTGCGAATGTTGCCGCCCATATAGTTGACGATGCTCGGCACGCTGCCGTGGAAGCCAAATGAGGTGAAGATCACCGGAATAGCCGACAGCGCCAGGCCTTGCTCCAGCGGCAGCGTCATCAGGTTGGTTTGATGGATATTCGGCAACATCAGGCCGAGCATCACCACCAGAAATACCACTTTGGCGCTGAACAGGATGCGGTTGAACAAATCGACCGAGTGGGTGCCGATGCATACCACGCCGCCGGCCACCAGGGTGAACAGCAGAACGCCGAGCGACACCGGGAAGTCCTGCGACGTCCACTGGCTGATGCTGGTGGCGAGCAGTTCGCCGGCGCCGCTGATGTAGGCGGCGGTGAGGGCGTACATCAGGAACATCATGCTAAAGCTGGTCAGCCACTGGCCGCCGCCGCCGAGATAACGTTTGGCGAGGGTGCCCAGACCGGTATCCGCCTGCTCATGCTGGTAAACCTCTACCAGCAGCAGCGCGGTGTAACACATCAACAGCCACAGCCCGACCAGTAAGGCCAGCGTGACGCCGAAGCCGACGCCGGCCGCCGCCAGCGGCATCGCCAGCATCCCGGCGCCAATGGTGGTGCCCGCCACGATAAAAACACTGCCAAGAGTGCGATTCTTCACGTTTTTTCTCTACCAGCCGAAAGATTTTGAAAATTATAGGTAACGATTTATGAGGATGGCAGGATAGTGGAAGCCCTAATTTGTGTCAAACCGACGTTACGCATGATGTACAGTAATGTTTACATTGCGGCGAGCTGCATGCCACATGAGGAACGGGCCCATGGCTGAAATTATCCGCAGGCGGCTAGTGAAAAGTTATTTACGGGCTTCTATAGTGGAATGACCAAAAAATGTGGGAGAGATCAATGTTAAGGGTGGAGATGCTCAGCACCGGCGATGAGGTGCTGCACGGGCAAATTATTGATACCAACGCCGCCTGGCTGGCGGACTACCTGTTCCGGCAGGGAGTGCCGATGAGCGGGCGGGAAACGGTCGGGGACAGCCTCTCTGCGTTGATCGAGATCCTGCAGGAACGAAGCCATATCGCCGATGTGCTGATCGTCAACGGCGGCCTGGGGCCGACCAGCGACGATCTCAGCGCGCTGGCCGCCGCCAAAGCCTGCGGCGTAGAGCTGGTTGAACGGGCCGACTGGCTGGCGCGCATGGAAGCTTATTTCGCCGAGCGCGGGCGGCCGATGGCCCCTTCCAACCGCAAGCAGGCGCAGATCCCGGCCAACGCGGAAATGCTGGATAACCCGGTGGGCACCGCCTGCGGGTTCGCGCTGCAGCTGAACCGATGTCAGATGTTCTTCACCCCCGGCGTGCCGTCGGAATTCAAAGTCATGGTCGAACAGCAGATCGTGCCGCGTCTGCGCCAGCGCTTCACCTTGCCGACGCCGCCGCTCTGCCTGCGCCTGACCACCTTCGGCACCTCCGAGAGCGATCTGGCCGCCGAGCTGGACGGTATGCCGCTGCCGCCGGATGTGGTGCTGGGTTACCGTTCCTCCAGCCCGATCATCGAGCTGAAGCTGACCGGGCCGGAAAGCCGGCGTGCGGAAATGGAACTGGCCTGGCGGCGTGTGCGTGAGGTGGCGGGGGACAACTGCATTTTTGAAGGCACTATCGGGTTGCCGGCGACGCTGACGCAGCGTCTGAATCAGCAAGGGCTGAAGCTGGCGTTGAGCGAACAGTTCAGCGGCGGGTTGATCAATCTGCAGCTGCAGAGCGAAGGGGCGCCGCTGGCAGGGGGAGAGCTGCTGCCGGCGCACTGTATCGAAACGCTGGAAACGACGCTGGCGCGCGCCCGCTCGCTGGCGGAATTGACCGGCGCGCCGTTGGCGTTGGCGGTCAGCGCCATGTGCGACGAGCAGGTGAGCATTGCGCTGCACACACCGCGCGGCGGCATTGGCCAGACCGTGCGTTATCGTGCGTCGCGCCACGGCCTGCGGCTGCGTCAGGAGTCGGTGGCGATGCTGGCGCTGGATATGCTGCGCCGCTGGCTGAATGGGGGCCAGGCGTGCGGTAAAAACGCCTGGCTGGAGGTGGTGGAAATTATCGAGTGACGGTCATGGCGCCGAGTTGCCGGCGTCACGGTTTTGCTGCAGCCGTTCGGACGCCAGGCGTGAAAGGCGTATCGCCGCCGCGCCCCGCGTTTGCAGTTCTGTACCGTAGTTCCTGAGTGCCTGCGCGGCGAAACCGTGCTGCAGATCGCGGAAACGCTGGGATATGCCTCGCCGAGTAATTTTATCGCCATGTTTCGCAAAGCCTTTGGCGATTCTCCGGCGCGTTATTTTTCCGCATCGGCAGGAAAGGGGCGCTAAGCGGAATACTTTGAGGATAGTTATATATCCCTGATTAATCATAATGTTATAGGGGATATTCGCGGCGAGGGAATGCTGTTACTCTTTTGGCGGGTGCTTGAGACTGTTCGTCTTGGGCATTGTGTGACAAGGCGGATAGATGAAAGCCCCAGACTGACTCTCAATCAGAATGGGGCTGCACATACCGCCTAGACACCGGTATGGTAGCCCCTTCACAGCAAGGAGGCAAGCATGCGCTTAAGGCATGTGTTTCACTCGCTAACCGTTGTATGTATTACGGTTTTTTTATTTATCTGGATGATAAGAGACTCGCTGTGCGAGCTGAAAATCTACCAGGAAAATATCACTATCCTGATCAGGTTGGCGTGTGAGGTGAAGCGGTAATCATAGGGCGGGGGCAACCCCGCCTTCTGGTCTCCAGGTGCGGTTTCCGGCACCCGACTTTACATTTCCAGCTCGATATCCGTCAGCGGCATACAGCAGCAGGGCAGGATCTCGCCGGCGTTGATAAACGCCAGCGGCTGTTGGCGGTAGGCCACTTCGCCTTTCACCAGCTTCAGGCGGCAGGCGCCGCAATAGCCGGAGCGGCATTGGTACTCCACCTGCACGTCGTGCAGTTCCAGCACGTCGAGCAGGCAGCTTTCACTGTTGGGGCAGGAGAGCTGTGTGCCAGCGGCGCGCAGCGTTACGATTGGCGTCGCCATCGCTTACAGTTCGAAGTCGCTCAGGTCGTCGGCGTTGATCTCCGAGTCGATCTGGCCAACCAGGTAGGAGCTCACTTCCACTTCCTGCGGCGCCACCTGCACGTTGTCGGACACCAGCCAGGCGTTGATCCACGGGATCGGGTTGGAGCGGGTTTCGAACGGCAGACCGAGGCCGACCGCCTGCATGCGGATATTGGTGATGTACTCCACATACTGGCACAGGATGTCTTTGTTCAGGCCGATCATCGAGCCGTCGCGGAACAGGTATTCCGCCCACTCTTTTTCCTGCTGGGCAGCCAGCACGAACAGATCGTAGCACTGCTGTTGGCATTCCTCGGCGATCTCCGCCATTTCCGGATCGTCGGCGCCGGAACGCATCAGGTTCAGCATGTGCTGGGTGCCGGTCAGGTGCAGCGCTTCGTCGCGGGCGATCAGCTTGATGATTTTGGCGTTGCCTTCCATCAGTTCGCGCTCGGCGAACGCGAAGGAGCAGGCGAAGCTGACGTAGAAGCGGATCGCTTCCAGCGCGTTCACGCTCATCAGGCACAGGTACAGCTGTTTCTTCAGCGCGCGCAGATTGACGGTGACGGTTTTACCGTTCACCTGGTGGGTGCCTTCACCCAGCAGGTGATAGTAGCTGGTCATCTCGATCAGATCGTCGTAGTAGCCGGAGATGTCTTTCGCGCGCTTCTTGATCTCTTCGTTGGTGACGATGTCGTCGAACACCAGCGCCGGATCGTTGACGATGTTGCGGATAATGTGAGTGTAGGAACGGGAGTGGATGGTCTCGGAGAACGACCAGGTTTCCACCCAGGTTTCCAGCTCAGGGATCGAGATCAGCGGCAGCAGAGCGACGTTCGGGCTGCGGCCCTGGATGGAATCCAGCAGCGTCTGATACTTCAGGTTGCTGATGAAGATATGCTTCTCGTGCTCCGGCAGCGCCTGGTAATCGATGCGATCGCGGGAGACGTCAACTTCTTCCGGGCGCCAGAAGAAGGAGAGCTGTTTTTCGATCAGCTTTTCGAAGATTTCATGCTTTTGCTGGTCGAAACGCGCAACGTTTACCGACTGGCCGAAGAACATCGGCTCTTGCAGCTGGTCGTTTTTGGTCTGAGAAAAAGTGGTGTAAGCCATAAGCCTGAATCCATCGTAACGTGGCTAAATGAAGGGGCCGGAAAATTCCGGCCCGCTAGGTCAAACTTTAGATCTTGCAGGCGCCGCTTTCGCAGTCGTCATCGCCGGCCTTGGCAGGCTGCAAATCTTCCTGGGCGTCTTCCGCACCGTCGCGGGTGTTTTGGTAGTACAGCGTTTTCACGCCGAACTTGTAGGTGGTGAGCAGGTCTTTCAACAGCTGCTTCATCGGCACCTTGCCGCCCGGGAAGCGGGTCGGATCGTAATTGGTGTTGGCCGAAATCGACTGGTCGATGAATTTCTGCATCAGCCCCACCAACTGCAGATAGCCGTCGTTGCTTGGCATTTCCCACAGCAGCTCGTAGTTGTCTTTCAGACGCTCATACTCCGGCACCACCTGGCGCAGGATGCCGTCTTTCGACGCCTTGATGCTGATGTGGCCGCGCGGCGGCTCGATGCCGTTGGTGGCGTTGGAAATCTGCGAAGAGGTTTCCGACGGCATCAGCGCAGACAGGGTCGAGTTGCGCAGGCCGGTTTCCTGGATCTCTTTACGCAGGGTTTCCCAGTCGTAGTGCAGCGGCTCGCTGCAGACCGCATCCAGGTCTTTCTTGTAGGTGTCGATCGGCAGGATACCCTGTGAATAAGTGGTCTCTTTGAACCACGGGCAAGCGCCTTGTTCCTGAGCCAGGCGGTTGGAGGCTTTCAGCAGGTAGTACTGAATGGCTTCGAACGTTTTGTGCGTCAGGTTGTTGGCGCTGCCGTCGGAGTAGCGCACGCCGTTCTTCGCCAGGTAATAGGCGAAGTTGATAACGCCGATGCCCAGGGTGCGGCGGCCCATCGCGCCACGGTGCGCGGCCTTGATCGGATAATCCTGGTAATCCAGCAGGGCGTCGAGCGAGCGCACCGCCAGGGTCGCCAGCTCTTCCAGATCGTCCAGGCTGTCGATCGCGCCCAGGTTGAAGGCGGACAGGGTGCACAGCGCGATCTCGCCGTTTTCGTCGTTGACGTCTTCCAGCGGCTTGGTCGGCAGGGCGATTTCCAGGCACAGGTTGGACTGACGCACCGGCGCGATCTGCGGATCGAACGGGCTGTGGGTGTTGCAATGGTCGACGTTCTGGATGTAGATGCGGCCGGTAGAGGCGCGCTCTTGCATCATCAGCGAGAACAGCTCAACCGCTTTCACGCGCTTCTGGCGAATGCTGTCGTCTTTCTCGTACTGGGTATACAGGCGTTCGAATTCGTCCTGATCGGCGAAGAACGCGTCATACAGCCCCGGCACGTCGGACGGGCTGAACAGGGTGATGTCTTCGCCCTTGATCAGACGCTGGTACATCAGGCGGTTCAGCTGCACGCCGTAGTCCATGTGACGCACGCGGTTGCCTTCAACGCCACGGTTGTTTTTCAACACCAGCAGGCTTTCCACTTCCAGGTGCCACATCGGGTAGAACAGCGTTGCCGCGCCACCGCGCACGCCGCCCTGCGAGCAGGATTTGACGGCGGTCTGGAAGTGTTTGTAGAACGGAATACAGCCGGTATGGAAGGCTTCACCGCCGCGGATCGGGCTGCCCAGCGCGCGGATGCGGCCGGCGTTGATGCCGATGCCGGCGCGCTGCGAAACGTATTTCACAATGGCGCTGGAGGTGGCGTTGATGGAATCCAGGCTGTCGCCGCACTCGATCAGCACGCAGGAGCTGAACTGGCGGGTTGGGGTGCGCACGCCGGACATGATCGGCGTAGGCAGCGAAATCTTGAAGGTGGAAATCGCGTCGTAGAAACGTTTGACGTAGTCCAGACGGGTTTCACGCGGGTAGTTGGAGAACAGGCACGCGGACACCAGCATGTACAGGAACTGGGCGCTTTCGTAGATCTCGCCGCTGACGCGGTTCTGCACCAGATACTTGCCTTCCAGCTGCTTGACGGCGGCATAAGAGAAGTTCATGTCGCGCCAGTGATCGATAAAGGAATCCATCTGCTCGAACTCTTCAGCGCTGTAGTCTTCCAGCAGATGCTTATCGTATTTGCCCATCTCGACCATGCGCGTCACGTGAGCGTGCAGCTTCGGCGGCTCGAACTGGCCATAAGCCTTTTTACGCAGGTGGAAGATCGCCAGGCGAGCGGCCAGGTACTGATAGTCCGGCGCATCGCGGGAGATCAGATCGGCTGCGGCTTTGATGATGGTTTCGTGAATGTCGGCGGTTTTGATGCCGTCATAAAACTGAATGTGTGAACGCAACTCTACTTGAGAAACCGAGACGTTGTGTAATCCCTCTGCGGCCCAATCGATGACCCGGTGGATTTTGTCGAGATTGATGCGCTCTTTACGGCCATCGCGTTTAGTTACAAGCAGACTTTGGTTCATGTGGTGTTTTACCTGTCCGTATGGTGCCCCTAAGCAGAAGTGTAGTCGCTCTGCTCAGTATGTAAACACTATATATAGGGGTTGTATGTCGGTGAGGTAACAAGATAGTGAGAAAAAACGGCGTTTGCAAGTGAACAAAACCGGCCTAATTTGTGGATAACTTGGGGGTGAAATGTAACTTGCCGTTCGCAGTGCGCGCCGTGACTGGCGCGACAAGCTTGTCAATAAGCGCGATCAGATTTTACTGAAAAACTGAAAAAATCGATCGTTTGGCGCTTTATTAAACGTTAGAAAAAAACGGCATATTGATCTGATTTAATATTCTAAAAAACTGTTTACAACGGGTATTTTGAGCGAAATCGCGGAAATTAGGTATTTTTCCGAATACGCCAACGGCGCCGCCCACCGGTAATGCAGGGCCGGCGCGGTTTACAGCGCTTAGCCTTCGTGCTGGGTGTGCACCATGTAGTTCACGTCAACGTTGCGTCCAAGCTTGAAATGATCGGTGATCGGGTTGTAATGCAGGCCGATCATGTGCTTTTCGCGCAGCGGCGTGCCGTCGACCCAGCCGATCAGTTCGGAAGGGCGAATGAACTTCTTATGATCGTGGGTGCCCTGCGGCACCATCTTCAGTACGTACTCCGCGCCGATCACCGCCATCAGCCAGGCTTTAGTGTTGCGGTTGATGGTGGAGAAGAACACGTGGCCGCCCGGTTTCACCAGCTGGGCGCAGGCGCGCACCACCGAGGCCGGATCCGGCACGTGCTCCAGCATCTCCATGCAGGTGACCACGTCGTAGCGTTGCGGGTTGGCCTGAGCGTGGCTTTCCACCGTCTCCTGCACATAGGTGACGTCCATGCCGCTTTCCAGCGCGTGCAGACGGGCGACCTGCAGCGGCTCCGCGCCCATGTCCAAGCCGGTGACCTTGGCGCCTTCGCGCGCCATGCTTTCCGCCAGAATGCCGCCGCCGCAGCCCACGTCGAGCACCTGCTTGTCAAAAATGCCGCCGGCGCGCTGCATGATGTAGTTCAGGCGCAGCGGGTTGATGCGGTGCAGCGGTTTGAACTCGCCTTCCAGATCCCACCAGCGGGAGGCGACGGCCTCGAACTTGGCGATTTCCTGGTGGTCAACGTTTTGCACTCGGCTGGATGATTCTGCGTTCATGGGCTTGTCTGGCTCCTTGTTCTCGTTGCGCGGATTATACATGTTCCGGCGCGGCATCGTCTGCGCCGATGCGTTTTTAGCGCACTTATCTGCACAATTTCCGTGAAACAGCGGCGGTTATTTTCCCGTAAAGCGTGCTTTGTGATATAGTTTTACACCTTTGCCACTATGGCAGCGGGCAGATGAATCATTAGTAGAGGGATAGCAGCTCCATGAGCGACCTTGCCAGAGAAATCACACCGGTAAACATCGAAGACGAGTTGAAAAACTCGTATCTGGACTATGCGATGTCCGTTATTGTCGGACGTGCGCTGCCAGATGTTCGTGATGGACTGAAGCCGGTTCACCGCCGCGTTCTGTACGCGATGAGCGTATTGGGTAACGACTGGAATAAACCATACAAGAAATCGGCCCGTGTCGTCGGGGACGTGATCGGTAAATATCACCCGCACGGTGACAGCGCGGTTTACGACACTATCGTGCGTATGGCTCAGCCGTTTTCACTGCGCTACATGCTGGTGGACGGTCAGGGTAACTTCGGCTCCGTCGACGGCGACTCCGCCGCGGCGATGCGTTATACCGAAGTGCGCATGTCCAAGATTGCTCACGAACTGTTGGCGGATCTGGAAAAAGAAACCGTCGACTTCGTGCCTAACTATGATGGCACCGAGCAGATCCCGGCCGTCATGCCGACCAAGATCCCGAACCTGCTGGTCAACGGCTCGTCGGGCATCGCCGTGGGCATGGCCACCAATATCCCGCCGCATAACCTGGCGGAAGTCGTCAACGGCTGCCTGGCCTATATCGACGATGAAAACATCAGCATCGAAGGGCTGATGGAACACATCCCGGGGCCGGACTTCCCGACGGCAGCGATCATCAATGGCCGCCGCGGCATTGAAGAGGCCTACCGCACCGGGCGTGGCAAAGTCTACCTGCGCGCGCGCGCGGAAGTGGAGGCCGACGCCAAGACCGGGCGCGAAACCATCATCGTTCACGAGATCCCGTATCAGGTGAACAAGGCGCGTCTGATCGAGAAGATCGCCGAGCTGGTGAAAGAAAAGCGTGTGGAAGGCATCAGCGCGCTGCGCGACGAGTCCGATAAAGACGGCATGCGCATCGTGATCGAAGTCAAACGCGACGCGGTCGGCGAAGTGGTGCTGAACAACCTGTATGCGCTGACGCAACTGCAGGTCACCTTCGGCATCAACATGGTCGCGCTGCATCAGGGCCAGCCTAAGCTGCTGAACCTGAAAGACATCCTCGAAGCCTTCGTGCGTCACCGCCGCGAAGTGGTTACCCGCCGCACCATCTTCGAACTGCGCAAGGCTCGCGACCGCGCCCATATCCTGGAAGCGCTGGCTATCGCGCTGGCCAACATCGATCCGATCATCGAGCTGATTCGCCGTGCGCCGACCCCGGCCGAAGCGAAAGTCGCGTTGGTGGCGCAGCCGTGGGATCTGGGCAACGTCAGCGCCATGCTGGAGCGCGCCGGTGACGACGCCGCCCGCCCTGAGTGGCTGGAGCCGGAGTTCGGCATCCGCGACGGCAAGTACTACCTGACCGAGCAGCAGGCTCAGGCGATTCTGGATCTGCGCCTGCAGAAACTGACCGGCCTGGAGCACGAGAAGCTGCTGGACGAATATAAAGAGCTGCTCAACTTTATCGCCGAGCTGATCTTTATCCTGGAAAGCCCAGAGCGCCTGATGGAAGTGATCCGCGAAGAGCTGGTGGCAGTCAAAGAGCTGTACAACGACGGCCGCCGCACCGAGATCACCGCCAATACTTCCGACATCAACATCGAAGACCTGATCAACCAGGAAGACGTGGTGGTGACCCTGTCTCATCAGGGCTACGTGAAGTATCAGCCGCTGTCCGACTATGAAGCGCAGCGCCGCGGCGGCAAAGGCAAATCTGCGGCGCGTATTAAAGAAGAAGACTTTATCGATCGTCTGCTGGTGGCCAACACCCACGATACGATCCTGTGCTTCTCCAGCCGTGGCCGCCTGTACTGGATGAAGGTGTACCAACTGCCTGAAGCCAGCCGCGGCGCGCGCGGTCGCCCAATCGTCAACCTGCTGCCGCTGGAAGCCGATGAGCGTATCACCGCCATTCTGCCGGTGCGCGAGTATGAAGAAGGGCGCCACGTGTTCATGGCCACCGCCAGCGGTACCGTGAAGAAAACCGCGCTGACCGAGTTCAGCCGCCCACGCAGCGCCGGCATCATCGCCGTCAACCTCAACGAGGGTGACGAGCTGATCGGTGTCGATCTGACCGACGGCAGCAACGAAGTGATGCTGTTCTCCGCCAACGGTAAAGTGGTGCGCTTCCCGGAAACGCAGGTGCGTTCGATGGGCCGTACCGCAACCGGCGTGCGCGGCATCAACCTTGGCGAAGGCGACAGTGTGATCTCCCTGATCGTGCCGCGCGGCGAAGGCGACATCCTGACCGTCACGCAAAACGGCTTCGGTAAACGTACCGCCGTGACCGAATATCCGACCAAGTCACGCGCCACCCAGGGGGTTATCTCCATCAAGGTGAGCGAGCGTAACGGGCAGGTGGTCGGCGCCGTGCAGGTGGAAACCAGCGACCAGATCATGATGATCACCGATGCTGGCACGCTGGTGCGTACCCGCGTTTCGGAAGTCAGCGTGGTGGGCCGTAACACCCAGGGCGTGACGCTGATCCGTACGGCGGAAGACGAAAACGTCGTCGGTCTGCAGCGCGTGGCCGAGCCGGTGGAAGACGAAGAGCTGGACAGCCTGGAGCCGGGCGCGGAAGCGGTGGAAGAAGACACCACGCCGCTGGACGATGGCGACGACGCGGCTGAGCCGATGGATGACGACAACGTTTAAAGCAAAGGGCGTCGGCATGCCGGCACCATGATGCACTGAGACAAAAGGGTCTGGCAGCGATGCTAGGCCCTTTTTCAGTTATATGGTTTAATTGGCGCACCGAGCCGCCGGCCGCCGCGCCGGCGACAGCGTGCGCCGCCACTGACTTTCGTATGGTATCCGATTGAAATACTTAGCCTCTTTTCGAACTACGCTGAAGATATCCCGCTATCTGTTCCGGGTACTGGCGATTTTGCTGTGGTCGTTGGGAGCGCTGCTCACCACCTTTTATATTCTGAATATCCTGCATCAGAAAGAATCGGACATCCGGCAGGAGTACAACCTCAACTTCGACCAGGCGCAGGGCTACATCCGTCACTCCGCTGACATCATTCGCGACATCAAGTATATGGCGGAAAACCGCCTCAACGGTTCGGTCAGCGGCCTGGACATGTTCAGCGGCGTGATCCCCGGCAAGGGCAGCCCGCCGCAATTCTTTCCGCTGTACCCCGAGTCCAACTGCGCGCTGAGCACCACCTATCGCAGTTCGCTCGATTCGCTGAGCGGCCTGATCCAGTATTGGAAAGAGAACTTCGTGGCGGCCTACGATCTCAACCGGGTGTTCTTCATTGGCGGCGACAGCCTGTGTATGGCGGAATTCGGCGGCGGCAACGCGAGCGCCAATCGGGAAAACATGCTGAAGTTGCTGCACGAGCGCATTCTGAAATACCGCAACGCCAAGAATCTCGACAAAGACAACAACCTGTATTGGATCAGCCCCAGCGCGCAGCGGCCGGACGTCGGTTATCTGTACGTGCTGACGCCTCTCTATATCGGCAACAAGCTGGAGGCGTTGCTGGGCATCGAGCAAACCGTTCGGCTGGAAGATTTCGTTACCGCCGGCAACCTGCCGATCGGCGTCACGCTGCTGGATGAGAACAACGAGCCGGTGCTGCGCCTGGCGGATGGCGAACGCTATGCCGCTGCGCTCAACAGCTACCCCGAAGAGCATGCCTACTTCGGTTATGTCGACAATTACCGCGACCTGATCCTGAAGAAAGCGCTGCCGCCTTCTTCGCTGAGCATCGTCTATGCGCTGCCGGTGAAAAGCGTGGTGGAACGCTTCAAAATGCTGATCCTCAACGCGCTGTTGCTGAACCTGTTGTCGGCCATCGTGCTGTTCACGCTGGCGTGGCTGTTTGAGCGCAAGATGTTCCTGCCGGCGGAGGACAACGCCTTCCGCCTGGAAGAGCACGAGCAGTTCAACCGCAAGATCGTCGCTTCGGCGCCGGTGGGCATCTGTATCCTGCGCATCAGCGACGGCACCAATATCCTGAGTAACGAACTGGCGCACAACTACATCAACCTGTTGACCCACGAAGATCGCGATCGCATAACGCGCATCATTTGCGAACAGCAGGCGAATTTCGTCGATGTGATGACCAGCAACAACAACAACCTGCAGATCAGCTTTGTCCATTCGCGCTACCGTAACGAAGAGGTGGCGATTTGCGTGTTGGTGGACGTCAGCGCGCGCGTGAAGATGGAAGAGTCGCTGCAGGAGATGGCGGCGGCGGCGGAGCAGGCCAGCCAGTCGAAATCGATGTTCCTGGCCACCGTCAGCCATGAGCTGCGCACGCCGCTGTACGGCATTATCGGCAACCTTGATCTGCTGCAAACCAAGGCGTTGCCGCAAGGGGTCGATCGGCTGGTCAATGCGATGAACAACTCTTCCGGCCTGCTGCTGAAAATCATCAGCGACATCCTCGATTTCTCCAAAATCGAGTCCGAGCAGTTGAAGATTGAACCGCGCGAGTTCTCCTGTCTGGAGGTGATCACCCATATCGCCGGCAACTATTTGCCGCTGGTGGTCAAGAAACGTCTGGGGCTGTACTGCTTTATCGAACAGAACGTGCCGGAGCGCATCTTCGGCGATCCGGTGCGGTTGCAGCAGGTGCTCTCCAACCTGGTGAACAACGCCATCAAGTTCACCGATACCGGCTGTATCGTGCTGCAGGTCTGCACCCGCGGCAGCTACCTGGAGTTCAGCGTGCGCGATACCGGCGTCGGCATCCCGGAGAAGGAGATTTCGCGCCTGTTCGATCCGTTCTTCCAGGTGGGGACCGGCGTGCAGCGTCATTTCCAGGGCACCGGCCTGGGATTGGCGATCTGCGAGAAATTGGTCAACCTGATGGACGGCGACGTCTCCGTCGAGTCCGAGCCGGGCCTGGGCAGCTTGTTCAGCATTCGCATTCCATTGTTTAACGCCCAGTTCCCGATCCCGCAGGCCAGCGATACCTGGCAGGGGCGTCGGCTGTGGCTGGATATCCGCAATCAGCGGCTGGAAAGCTACCTGATGGCGATCCTGGGCGGCTACGGCGCCGATATCCAGCGCTATGACGGGCAGGAGACCGCCGCGGGAGAGGTGCTGCTCAGCGATCATCCGCTGATGCTGGATGCGCCGCTGCTGGCTCAGATCCAATTCTCCACCGAGCATATTGGCCCATCACAGGAAACCCGGCCGGGCTATTGGATGCACAGCACCTCCACGCCGCGTGAAACGCTGACCTTGCTCAACCGGTTGTTCGGCGTCGGCAGCGGCGCGGCAGAGGCGCTGGTGCAGCTGCCGGTGCCCGCCAAGGCCAGCGCGGCGGACAACGGCGATATTCATCTGCTGGTGGTCGACGATCATCCGATCAACCGTCGCCTGTTGTCCGATCAGCTGGGATCGCTGGGATATCAGGTGGTGACCGCCAACGACGGCGTCGACGCGCTCGGCGTGCTGAAACAGCATCGCGTCGATATTGTGCTGACCGACGTCAATATGCCGAATATGGACGGTTATCGTCTGACGCAGGCGCTGCGGCAGATGCAGTTCAGCGCGCCGGTGATCGGCGTGACGGCGAACGCGCTGGCGGAAGAGAGGCAGCGTTGCCTCGAGGCGGGTATGGATAATTGCCTGTCGAAACCGGTCACGCTGGAGACGCTGGAACAGACGTTGGCTTACTACAGCCAGCAGGTGCGCTACAGCCGCAGCGAGGCTTGAAAAGCAAACAGGCACGGCGAATGCCGTGCCTGTTTGGCGTTAACCTGCCGTGAGTCAGGCGTTAATCTTTGTCCAACGGCGTCATGCTGACGGAGGAGAGGTAGTTGAGCAGGGCGATGTCGTTCTCGACGCCCAGCTTCATCATCGCCGATTTCTTCTGGCTGCTGATGGTTTTGATGCTGCGGTTGAGCTTCTTGGCGATCTCGGTCACCAGGAAACCTTCGGCGAACAGGCGCAGCACTTCGCTCTCTTTCGGCGACAGGCGTTTGTCGCCATAGCCGCTGGCGCTGATCTTCTCCAGCAGTTTAGAGACGCTTTCCGGCGTGAACTTCTTGCCTTTCTGCAGGGCGGCCAGCGCCTTCGGCAGATCGGTAGGCGCGCCTTGTTTCAGCACGATGCCTTCGATATCCAGATCCAATACCGCGCTCAGGATCGCCGGGTTGTTGTTCATGGTCAGCACGATGATCGACAACTGCGGATAGTGACGCTTGATGTACTTAATCAGCGTGATGCCGTCGCCATACTTGTCACCCGGCATCGACAGATCGGTGATCAGCACGTTGGCGTCCAGCTTGGACAGATTGTTGATCAGTGCGGTTGAGTCTTCGAACTCCCCAACGACATTCACCCATTCAATTTGCTCAAGTGACTTCCGGATGCCAAACAGTACGATAGGATGGTCATCAGCAATAATTACGTTCAGGTTATTCATGTTGTTGGCTACCTTGCTTCAGCAGTCTGCTGACGAAAAAATCAATCTGACTGATGTTATTCTCGATCTCGGGCGCATCACCTTCTGCGATGCGCTGTTCTAACGATTCGCACAGCTGCTTGCCGGGAAGCAGATTTAACATGGCAAACACGCCTTTCAGGCGATGTGCGGTTTGTGACAGCGCATTGAAATCACTGCTGCCCGCCTCAGTATACAGTTTTTTGACATCGTCGGGTACTGTATCGACAAACAGCCCATAGTAATCACTTGATTTCAATTGTTTTTCATAGAGTTGGATATCTTCTGAACTCAATGAAAGCGGGCTTTCTTCCTGTTCCAGCGCGGCCATTTGCTGTTCGATCAGTATCAGCACGGCGTCGATTAATGCGCCGTTCAGGTTGTAGTTCACCCGAATGTAGCGTTTATCCAGCGCTTGCCAACCCGGCTCATCGGTCGCCAGCAGCAGGGTGTAATCATCGGCTCGCTGCGGGTTATCGGTCAGCAGCACGTCATAATCGCGATTGACCGCGCGATCGTCGGCGACGAGGCAGTCGGCGCCGTAGGCCTGCAGCAGACGGGTCACGATGCCGCGCACTTCATCCGACGTGACGTCCAGCAGGGCGGTGACGCCGTCGAGCAGTTTTTCCTGCTCCTGCGGCTCTTTTTTCTCCATCTCCATGGCGACGCGAATGGTGTAGCGAGTGCCGATATCCACCTTGCTGCGAATGTCCAACTGGCCGTTAAGCTTCTTGCACAGCTGATTGCACAGGAAGAAGGTGAGGCCGGAACCGTGGTTGAAGCGATCCACCAGCGTCTGGCTGAGGAACGGATAGTTGAGGTTGCTGATCTCTTCGTTGGAGATGCCGGAGCCGGTGTCGTTGATTTGGAAAATCAGGCGATCCGGGTGCTCTGGCTCATGGTCGACAACCAGGGAAATCTTGCCGCAGGCGGTGGTGATAATGGCGTAATGCACCAGCAGCGAGATCACCTTGCGCAGCGCGTTGGCGTCGCCGATATAGTTCTGCTCGACGTCCAGCTGGAAATGCTTGAACAGCGCCAGCCCCTTCTGATTAAGGGCGGGCAGGGCCTCCAACAGCAACTCGTCGATCATCGCCGTCGGGCTAAACGGCTCGCGCGAGGGTTGCCAGTCCTGGGTTTCCAGCCGGGTCAGCAGGGTGATGTTATCGATCAATTCCAGCACCGAAGCCGACGCCGCCGTCAGCTGGCCCAGCAGCGCCTGCTGCTGTTCCCCATCCGGCCGGCCGTGCAGACGATCGACCAGATCGTGCATCTGGCGTACCGGCTGATTCAGCTCAATGCCCAGGTTGTGCAGCATCAGCTTGCGCGCCTGAACGTTTTTGTCGTATTCGCGCCGTGCCTGCTGCAGCCGCTTGTTCACCATCACCTCTTTATCCTGATCGTGCATCAGGAACAAGTAGGTGTCCGGCGACAGCTGGCTGCGGAAGATGCGGATTTCATACACCTCGTTGTTGACCGTCGCCTGGATCACCCCGTGATGCTGTTCGGCCATATGGGCGATCTTTTGCAGACTGAGGTGCGGCAACAGGTGCTCGGCGATTTTATTGCTGGCGATCACCGCATTGTTGGCGAAGCTGTAGACCAGCAGGCCGGAAGGCAGGCTGGAGACGATTTCCTGATTCAGCGCGCGCTCGGCCTCCAGTTCCACCGCCATGTTTTCGCTCGGGCGAATGTACTGGCGGCGGATAAAGTAGATGCTCAGCATCGACAGCGCCAGCAGCAGCAAGTTGACCGCGATCAGCCAGATGTTGTTGCGCAGCAGGTCGATGGCCAGATTGATGGCCGAAACGCGATACACCACCTTCAGCGGCGCATTGGGCAGGGCGGCGCTGAACTCCACCCAGCCGCCGCTCATCGTCGCATGGGTGCCGAGGACGGTTTCCGCCGGGATGGTGCTGTCGTCGAGATCGACATCGTCCGGCTGCAGCAGGAAATTGGCGCGGGCCAGATTGGCCGGAATGATGTCGTTGATCGGCAAGTCGAAGGCGATCACCGTCGCCAGATGCCCTGGCTGATTGAAAGTGGTGCGAATCGAGAACGAATAGGCGTTCTGGAAGCGCTGCTTGCGCAGATCGGAAAAGCTCTCGCGCTCGTCGAGCATATTGGCCTGCTGCAGCATCTCGGCGCGGCGTTCGTCCGCCGAGGTGGTCAGGTAGCTTTCCCGAAAGCGCGAAGCCAGCTCTTTGAGCGGCTGGGTGGTGATCAGGCTGAGGCTGTTGTCCTGACCATTGAGGTAATACATGGCGTAGTTTTCGGTCTTGGCGCCCCAGCGGGTGTCCAGGTAATCCGAGATGTTGGCGATCATCGCCAGCGTGCTCTCGTCATGGCTGCCGAAGATCACCGCGTCGGTTTTCTTGTGCGGTTTCTCGATATAATAGACGTCGGGCCGCAGGCGGGTTTCCTGCAAACCGGGATCGACATTCTGCGCCGGGGCATTGCCGAATTTGTCATAGACCTGATAGGTCATATAGCGGTAGGTATCGATGCGCTTTTGCAGCGAACCGGCAATGCTGTTCAGCGCGTACTTCTTTTCCGCCAGCCAGGCATTGGTGTAGTTGTAGCCATACAGGCCGATGCCGATCGTTAGCAGCACGATAAACAGCAGGAAGCAGCGGGTAATGTTGCTGGAGCTGATGGTCAATTGTTTATTTTGCATAGTGGCTGCGCATTCCTGAATCAGCGAGTGACGGCCCTGGCGCTGGCGGTCACCGCCAACAGCAGAGCGGCTACGCAGGCGAAGGCCACCGTCAGGCTGGAAAACTGAGCGATGAAGCCGATCAGCGCCGGGCCGGCCAGAATACCGGCATAGCCGACGGTGGTGACGGAGGCGATCGCCAAATTGGCCGGCATGTCACGCTGGTTGCCTGCAGCGCTGAACAGGATCGGCACCACGTTCGAGGCGCCCAGGCCGACCAGCATGAAACCGACCAGCGACACGGTGGCGTGATTGAAGGCGATGGCCAGACTCAGGCCGAGAGCGGCGCACAGGCTGCCCAGCAGCAACACCCGGTAGCGGCCCAGTGAGTTCACTACCCGATCGCCATTGAGGCGACCGAGCGTCATGGTGATGGAAAACAGCGCATAGCCCAGACCGGCCTGGCTGTGTTCGACGCCGCGCAATGTGGTGAGGAACAGCGCGCTCCAGTCGAGCATCGATCCTTCCGCCAGGAACATGATGAAGCAAAGAATGCCGATGAACATCACCCAGCCGCGCGGCAAGACGAACATTGGCCCGCCGTCGTCGGCGCCGCTCTCACGCAGCAGATGGCGGCTGGCGAGCGCCAGCAGCACTATCACCGCCAGTACGGTAAGCAGGGTGGATTGCAGCGGCGTCAGCCCCAGCCACAGCAGCGCGCTGACGCCGCCGGCACCGGCAATGCCGCCGATGCTGAAGAAACCGTGAAAGCCGGACATCATCGCCTTGCCGCTGGCGCGTTCGACGATCACCGCCTGAACGTTCATCGCTACGTCGATCATGCCGATCGCCGCACCGAACAGCAGCAGCGCCACGGCCATGCCGCCGAGAGAGTCCATCAGCGCCAGCAGCGGCAGATCGATGCACAATCCCAGCCCCGCCATCAAGATCACCGAGCGGCAGCCCAATTTGCCGGTCAGGAAACCGGTCAGCGGCATCGCCAGCATGGAGCCGGCGCCGATACAGAGCAGCAACAGGCCGAGCGAGCCGTCGTCGATGCCGATGCGCGCTTTGGCGAAGGGGACCAGCGGCGCCCAGGCGGCCATGCCGAGACCGGCGACGAAAAAGGCCAGACGGGTGGCGATCTGTTGAGGAACGCCGGGCGTTTGCTGTTCATTGCACAAGGTGGCTGTCATGTAAGCGTCAGGATCTTGGGTCAAAAGAATGGTGAAAGTTACTGACAGTTTTTATCACAATCCGCGATCCGGGTCGAAAATATTCGTGCCTGACACATCCCTGGCGCCGCCCCTGCGCACCAGCCACAGCGCGATAGCCTGGACAATATAGTCCTTTTGCCGCTCGTCCAGTGCGACGCCCTGCGGTATGCCGTGCCACTTTTCCAGGCAGCCGCGGCAGCAGGTGGCGGTGGCGTGTTGGGCGACGAATACCGGGTGGCCACGCATCGGCGTTTGCTTGCCGTCGTTTTTAGGGTAGGCGGCGGCCAGGCGGCGATCGATAAAATCGCGGGCATGGCTGAGGATAAGGGGCAATCCTTTGCCCTCCAGATAAGCCTGGTCTTTGGCATTTAAACGAAAGCGAGCGCGGAAGGGGGAACTTTGCAGCCGCCGCCACAGCACGTCGGGTTGAAAGGGCATCATGAATTTTACTCGCTGAAGGTGCGCTTTTTTCAGATTACCAGAACTGAAACTCTGCGGCTAATTGTGCCTGCGGCGGGAAATAATCGGCAAGATAAAGCACGAAATGAAAAGCAAGCTCAATTTGTAGGCTAAAATAAGGAAAAAGATTAGCAATTAGTGCGGCAGTAAATTAATGAAACTATATCATTGGGTTATTTATTTGCTTGCTATTTGTGCGAGTCGAAATTGTGAGGGGAGTATGGAGGGAAATAAAAAACCGGCCAGAAGCCGGTTAAAAGGAATGCAGAAATTATCTTCCGATAATGAAGGTAATAATGAAAATAATGATGATAGCGAAGTGATTATAGCGGCTGCGTGTGGGGAGCGTTTTGGCACAATGTGCTTATTGCCCGTCTCAATTGTATGGTTGGCTTTTTTTTCTTAAAGATATGTATAACTACATGATTTTTTATCAATTAATCTATTCTTTGTCTTTAAGTGCTTTATTTTGTTTGTCTGTAAGGTTTTGTGAAAGTTCGCGCGTATTTACATTTTGAAACCTTTATTAATTACACTGAAACACTATCGGATACTTGGTATCATTTTCTTTCTGGATTAATATAACCCTTGTTACCAGAATGGTAATGCACAGTCGTGCTAATAATGCTCGAAAAGGGCAGTGGCCGTAGCTCGACATAATTAACGAGGATAATAACGATGAAACTTCGAGTACTCTCTCTGATGGTACCCGCACTGCTGGTTGCAGGCACAGCAGGCGCGGCGGAAATCTACAACAAAGACGGTAATAAACTGGATTTGTACGGTAAAGTCGACGGTCTTCACTATTTCTCCAGCAACAACGGCGTGGACGGCGATCAGTCTTATATGCGTTTTGGCCTGCGCGGCGAAACGCAAATCAGCGATCAGCTGACCGGGTACGGCCAGTGGGAATATCAGGCGAACCTGAACCACGCTGAAAACCAGGACAACAAGAACTTCACCCGTTACGGCTTCGCCGGTCTGAAATTCGGCGACTATGGTTCCTTCGACTACGGCCGTAACACCGGCGTGCTGTATGACGTCGCGGCGTATACCGACTTGCAGCCTGAGTTCGACGGTATGACCTACGGCGCCGACCAGTTCATGTTCCAGCGTTCCAGCGGCCTGGCGACCTACCGTAACAACGACTTCTTCGGTCTGGTTGACGGCCTGAACTTCGCCCTGCAGTACCAGGGTAAAAACGGCAACGGCGAAGAGACCAACAACGGTCGTGACGTCCTGGGCCAAAACGGCGAAGGCTACGGTATGTCCATGAGCTATGACATGGGCTACGGCATCAGCGCCGCGGGCGCCTTCTTCAACTCTCGCCGCACCAGCGAGCAGAACGGCGCCGGCGCGTACCGCAATATTATGGGCCGCGGCGACAAGGCGGAAGGTTACTCCGGCGGTCTGAAATATGACGCCAACGACGTCTACCTGGCGGTGATGTTCACCCAGTCCTACAACGCGGCGCGTTTCGGCAGTTCCGACAGCAGCGTTTATGGCTACGCCAACAAGGCGCAGAGCTTCGAAGCCTACGCGCACTACCAGTTCGACTTCGGTCTGCGTCCGTTCGTGGGCTATAACCAGACCAAAGGTAAAGACCTGGGCCGCGCCGGCAACGGCAAGGACTACGGCGATCAAGATCTGGTCAAATTCGTCGACCTGGGTGCGACCTACTTCTTCAACAAAAACATGTCTACCTATGTTGATTACAAAATCAACCTGGTGGACAACAACGATTTCACCGACGCTGCTGGCATCAACACCGACAACGTGGTTGCCGTGGGCCTGGTTTACCAGTTCTAAGCACCAGCGTGTGAATGACACAGCGCGGCCTTCGGGCCGCGTTTTTTTTGCCGGTAAAAAGCACGGATTGATCCGTTGTCGGCATGGGAAGCGCTTCGGATCGCCTCCGCTCGGCCTACGCTGTCAGTACAGCAAACAGAACGGAGGTGATATGGAACTCAAGATCGATAAGGTGATCGAAACGGTGCTGTACGTCAGCGACATTGAACGCGCGGACGCTTTTTACCGGCAGGTGCTGAAGCTGCCGGCAATGGTCGCCAATGAACGGTTTCGCGCCTATAACGTCGGCGATCGGAGCGTACTGTTGCTGTTTATCGAGGGCGATTCGCTGCGCGGGGCGCAGTATCCGACCGGGTTTATTCCCGCGCACGATGGCGTGGGGCCGGCGCATATCGGGCTGGCGGTGGCGAAAGAGCAACTGCCGCACTGGGAACGGCATCTGGTGGCCAACGGCGTGGAGATTGAGGGGCGAATGCGTTGGGAACACGGCGGGGAGAGCATTTATTTTCGCGATCCCGACGCCCACCTGCTGGAGCTGGTGACGCCGGGCATCTGGGCCAATTACTGATCGAACCCGCCTTGCGCCAACATGTCCAACGCGGCATTCAGCACCTGCAGCGCGGCCTGCGGTTGCTGCTCTATCTGCACTCTGACGATGGCGCCGTCGATCAGCATCGCCAGCATTGCCGCCCGCTGTTCCTGCTGCGGCCCGGCGGGCAGGTGGCGCGCCAGTTCATCCGCCATCTGCCGCTTATGCCGGCCGGCGATGTGCAGGCTTTCCGGCAGCAGATCGGCTATCTCCACCGCAGTATTGATAAACGCGCAGCCGCGAAAGCGCGGATCGTCGAACCATTCCGCCAGGCAGGGTACCAGCGCCGGCAGCAACCCGCCGGTCTGCGCCACATGGCGGGCCAGTGATGTGCTGAACCAGCTGAGCCACTGCTGATGGCGATAGGTCAAAAACGCCGTAATCAAATCGTTCTTGCTGGGAAAGTGGCGGTAGAAGGTCACTTTGGTCACGCCCGATTCCTTGATGATGCGATCGATACCGGTGGCGCGGATCCCTTCTTGATAAAACAGATCGTGCGCCGTCAGCAGGATGCGCTGGCGGGCGGGCAAGGCGTTGAGATCGGCGGTCATCATTTTCTCCGGGGCTATTTTCGAGTGATTGTAGACAACTCTGTCTACTTGCGCTAGCGTAAAGATGTAGACAGAGTTGTCTACATGCCTTCACTCAGGAGATGAACATGAGCATTAAACCCCCATTGCCGCCTTTTACCCGCGAATCTGCCATCGAGAAGGTGCGGCTGGCGGAGGATGCCTGGAACAGTCGCGATCCCGAACGCGTATCGCAGGTGTATTCCCTCGATACCCACTGGCGTAACCGCGCGGAGTTTGTCGACGGGCGCGCGGCGGTGGTCGGCTTTTTGCAACGCAAATGGGCGAAAGAACTGGAGTATCGGCTGATTAAGGAGCTGTGGGCGTTTGACGGCGCGCGCATCGCGGTGCGTTTCGCCTATGAATGGCGCGACGATTCCGGCAACTGGTATCGCAGCTTCGGCAATGAAAACTGGGAGTTCAATCAGGAGGGGCTGATGATCAATCGCCATGCCTGCATCAACGACATGCCGATTCGCGAACAGGATCGGCGTTTTCATTGGCCGCTCGGCCGGCGCCCGGACGATGTTCCAGCGCTGAGCGATTTCGGTTTTTGAATCTGCTGGCACGCCGGCGATGGCCTCTTGAGTGCAAAAGCGCACCGATCGACAAAGGGGAATTTGTAGAAAAGCCTTCCCGCTTCTAGACTTAGGGAACAACAAATGCACTCCAAGAGGACAAGCTATGACGAAGAAGTTGGTTTTGGCCGTCGGCACCGCGGCGGTATTTTCCATTCTTGCCGGTTGCACCACCTATGATCGCGCAGCCAGTTATGTCAATGAGCCGGTGGTCAGCGATGTCAAAGTAGGGATGACCAAGCAGCAGGTGCGGGCTATCGCCGGTCCGCCGTCGACGTCCGCCACGCTGATCCATGCGCAGGGCACCTGCGACACCTATGCGGTGGCGCCGCGCGACGGCAAGGTGCAGACGTACTTTGTCAGCTACAACGACACGGGCCATGTCATGAACAAGGGCTATCAAACCTGTTCAGACTACGATTCGCAGCCGAAATAATCGCGTTTCGGCCGACCAAAAAAGCCTCGCTTGCGCGGGGCTTTTCATTTTTTAGGCGTTTAAGGCCTGAAGTTTAGGCAACTGCGCCGCCCATGCCATTTTTTTGCATCAAAACGATAGACATTTCATAACGGTATCGCTAATATCAGCGCCCATTGGAAGGATGGCCGAGTGGTTTAAGGCAACGGTCTTGAAAACCGTCGAGTGTAACAGCTCCCAGAGTTCGAATCTCTGTCCTTCCGCCAAATTCAGCCGGCTTAGCTCAGTAGGTAGAGCAACTGACTTGTAATCAGTAGGTCACCAGTTCGATTCCGGTAGCCGGCACCATGACAGAGGCCCCAGCAGCGATGCTGGGGCTTTTTGTTATGAGCTTTACACTTCCGCAGGAACAAACAGTATAGGTATTAACCTATAGCCGGGGTTTTATCAGCCGCACGGAGCTTGGAACCTAGGGCATTTATCACTGAGGGATTGGGGGGATGTGGCTTATTCTGGCAGAAATATAGCCGGTGGACGAGCCGGCTATCAGATAGGGTTCAAATATCCGTGACCAGCCACTGATCCGCTTCTTCGAACATCTCTTCCAACATTCGGTTCAGCTTCTCACGATCGCTTTTGCTGGCGTCGGAGTTCAGGCCGTTGGCCTGCATCGGCTTCACGCGCACGTCAGCTTCCGGGAACAGTGCATGCACGCGTTTTTCCAGCTCGTTGCGAATAATCTCGGCGGCGTTGGGTAACCCAGCGACGTTGCGTTTGTCGTACACCAATTCTACAAACATGACTCACCTGTAAGTACTGATTTAATGTACAGTATTCTGGCCTGAGGAAGGCCGGTTGGCAAGAGGGGGCGCGGAATTTTGCATGATGCGTTCATTCTTGCGCGGCGTGCGGTAAATCCTGCAGCTGAATCACCAATTCCGCCAGGCTGGTGGCCTGCATTTTCTCCATCACTTTTGCCCGGTGAACCTCCACGGTGCGCAGGGCGATATTCAACCGCTCAGCCATTTCCCTGTTCATCATGCCCCGCACCACCAGCTGCGCAATGTCGCGTTCTTTCGGCGTGAGCGTGCGGTAGCGGCCGCAAGTTTCATGGCGTTGCCAGGCCTCGGCGGAGACCTGCTGCGCCCGTTCGAGGGCGGCGATCAGCGGTTCAGCGGCGATCGGTTTTTGCAGGAAGTCCACCGCGCCGTACTTCATCTGCTCCACCGCCATCGGCACGTCGCCATGGCCGGACAGGAACACCACCGCCAGCGTGCTGCCGCGGCGGCGCAGCTCCCCGTAAACCTGGTGACCATCGAGCTTCGGCATCCGCATGTCCAGCAAGACGATCCCGGTCTGAAACAGGTCCGCCTGCGCCAGAAAATCGGCGCTGTCATTCCAGCATTGCACGCCGTGGCCGAGGCTGGTCAGCAAAAAATGGCAGGCGTCGGTGACGGCGACGTCATCATCCACCAGATAAATTAGCGACATGGTTTTCCTCGTTATCCAATATGAAATGCAGCGTTACGCACAGCCCGTTGCGGCGGTCGGGAGCCGGGCGGTTAGCCAGGCGGATTTCGCCGCCGCCATAGCGGGCAAGGCGCCGGCAAATGGCTAACCCCAGCCCCATGCCGCCGGCCTTGGTGGTGTTGAAGGGGCGAAAAGCCTGTTCCAGCCCGGCCGTTGTCATGCCGCCCGCGTTGTCCTGCAGATGCAACTCCATCGCCCGTTCGCTCTTGGCGGCGGAAAGCCAGACGGCATTGGCCCCGGCCTGCGCCGCATTCAGCAGCAGGTTCGCCAGCAACTGTTCCAGCAGCGCCGGCGGCAGGGTTAGCGTCAGCGAAGGCGCCACGTTATTGAACAACGTCAGGTCGGGATAGCGCTGCGTCAGGCGCAGCAGCGTCCACACCCGCTCGGCGGTTTCGCTTACCGCGGTGGGGCGCCAGCGCGTTTGGTCTATCGCCTCCGCGGTGGGCTGCACCCACTGGCGCAGGTTATGAATCGTCTCGCCGCCGCGCTGCGCCTGCCGGTCGATATTTTCCAGCGGCCCCAGCAGCGGATGCCCGGCGTCCGTGTTGCGCAGTTGGATCAGGCACCCCTGCGCATAGTGGCGAATGGCCGCCAGCGGCTGGTTGAGCTCGTGCGCGAAGCCGGAGGCCATCTCCCCCAGCACGTTCAGCTGCCTGGCGTTTTCCAGCGCCCGTTCCTGCCGCCGCAGTTGCTCGTCGGCGCGGAGCAGCTGTCGCCCGCGTCGGCGCACCAGCAGCGCGATCCAGATATGGTTGACGATCAACAGCGCCAGCAGCGCCAGCGACAGGCCGACGGCCGTCTGATGCTGGATCAGCCAGCTCTTGATATCCAGCCATAGCCGCCGCTGTTCCGGGTGCTGATTGACGGCGCGCAGCAGCGTTTCCACCTCGCTGGTCGAGGCTGGTGCACCCCACAGGAAGGGAGACTGGGGCGGTGCGGTCAGCAAGGCTCTCGCCACCGCATCCACCAGTGAGTTATCCAGGCCGGGCAGGGCGGCGAACGACCAGTTGGGATAAAGCGGCGTGCTGGTGACGCAGGGAGCCGACGTGGCCTGTTGCAGCAGCGGGCGAAAATCCGCCGGGTTGATCAGGCCTTCCTTGCCCATTTTCTCCAGCAGGCAGACCGGGACGATGGCGGCCTGAATGGCGCGCTCGCGCAAAAGATAGAGCAGGGCGTCGGCAGGGAAACCGGTAAAGCGCAGGTGAAAATCGCGCTCGGGCCGTATGCCGGCGTCGCTGAGCGCCTTATAGCCGGTCAGATAGCCGCCGAAGGCCTGCGGATCGATGGCGCCCACCGTTTTGCCCATCAGTGCCTGCGGCGTCGTAATGCCGCTGTCGCGCCGCACCAGAATCACGCTGCCGATGATGTTGCCCGTTGCCCGATCGCCGTTGGCGGCGCGCAACGACGCCAGCCAGCGCAGATGATAGTGGCTGTTCAGCTGCACAAACTGCGCCGGATTAGTGACCACGAACTGCACGCTGCCCCGATTGACCGCTTCGCGCATCTGCGCCAGATCGAGCGGCCGCAGGCGGAAGCGTTCTCCGCCGACGCTGCCGTTGAGCCTGTCGATCAGCGGCTGCCAGTCACGCGCGGTCGCCGCATCGCCGCGCATCGCCAGCACGCCGACCGACCACTCGCCCGCCTGTGCCGCCATCCCCCAGCCGAGACTGAACAGCAGTAATAACACGACCCTCACGGCCCCTCCTGATGGGCAATTTGCCTGCCGCCACTTGTTTTAGATCAACGTTGGGTTCGGTATGTGGTTAACCACAATAGAGCTGAGCCCAATGTCATTTTTACACTGTAAATCATCGACATTGTTTATTCATCTAACGGGCATCAATAGCGTGATCGGGATGATGCCCAGGGCGTGGGAGAGGCGCATGGATTTCGGTAAACGGCAGTTTTTGCAGCGGCTGGGCGTGTTGACGGCGGGGGCTTCGCTGATCCCCGTGGCGGAGGCCGGGCTGACGTTAGCGCCGACGCGGCGCGAGGGGGATGCCAGCCGCCGCTACGCGATGCTGATCGATCTGCGGCGCTGCGTCGGGTGCCAGGCCTGTACCGTCAGTTGCGCCATTGAAAACCAGACCCCGCACGGGGAGTTTCGCACTACGGTAAACCAGTACCAGGTCAGTCTCGAAGGCGAAGCGGTGGCGACCAACGTGCTGCTGCCCAGGCTGTGCAACCACTGCGACAACCCGCCCTGCGTGCCGGTGTGCCCGGTGCAGGCCACCTTCCAGCGCGAGGACGGGATCGTGGTGGTCGACAACAAACGCTGCGTGGGTTGCGCCTATTGCGTGCAGGCCTGCCCGTACGATGCCCGTTTTATCAATCACGCCACCCAAACGGCGGACAAATGCACCTTCTGCGTACACCGGCTGGAGGCGGGATTGCTGCCGGCATGCGTGGAGTCGTGCGTGGGCGGGGCGCGGATCATCGGCGATATGCGCGATCCGCACAGCACGCTGAGCAAGCTGCTGCGGCGTCACGAGGCCGAGATCAAAGTCCTCAAGCCGGAGAACCAAACCGCGCCCCACGTGTTTTATCTGGGGCTGGATGATGCCTTCGTCACGCCGCTGCCGGGGCGGGCGCAGGTCGCCTTATGGGGAGAGGGACGATGAGCCGCCAACTGATGATCGCAGAGGTTTTGAGCCAGCCGCAGGCGGTGAGCTGGCTGCCGTGGGCCGTGCAATATTTCTTCTTTATCGGCATTGCCGCCTGCGCCGCGCTGCTGGCCTGCGTGTGGCGCTGGCGCGGTGGAGACAACACCGCACATTTGGAGCGCGCGGCGCTGTTTATCGGGCTGACGTGCGCCATCACCGCGCCGCTGGCGTTGACCGCCGATCTGCATCAAACCGCCCGTTTCTGGCATTTTTACGCCTACCCGACGCCCTGGTCGTGGATGCCGTGGGGCGCGCTGTTCTTGCCGTTGTTTACCTTGCTGATCGGCCTGTGGTTTATCGCGATTGAATTTACACGGCTGACGGGCAGACCGGTTGCGCTGTTGCGTGGGATCGCGCCCGCCTGCGCGCTGGTGGCTATCGGCCTGCTGTTGTACACCGGGCGCGAGGTTTCCGTCGTGCGCGCCCGCCCAATCTGGTTCAGCTACGCATTTCCGATCGTGATGTTCCTCAGCGCGCTGCAGGCGCTCTTGGCTCTGTTGCTGTTGGCGATGCGCAAACGGCCCGGCCTGCAGGCGCCGCTGGCGCGCGGGATGCTGCTGACGCTGCTGCCGCTCGGCGGGGCGATCCTGCTGTGGGTGTGCGGCGATACGCTATCCGGCGCGGCGGTACGCCACTGGCTGCAGACGCAGGCGACGGCGCGCCAGTATGCTGCCGGCTGGATCGCGCTGTGGGGGCTGGCGCTGGCGTGGGCCGCCTGGGCGGCCTATCGACGTTTGCCGCGCGGCGGCGCGCCGCTGCTGGTGGCCTGCGCGCTGGGGCTGAGCTGGCTGATGCGCTGGACGCTGTTGATTGAGGTGCAGACCATCCCGAAATACAACGCGTCTTATTCCCCCTATAGCCTGCCGCTTGGTACCGATGGCTTGCTGGCGATCGTCGGCACCTTCGGGCTGTGGCTGGCGTTAATGATCATGGTGCGTGAAGCACAGGCGTTTTTACTGCGGAGAAAACAACATGGCTAAACTCACCCGGCGTCAGTGGTTGAAAGTGGGCCTGGCCTTCGGCGGGCTGTCCGCTTTCGGCCTGAGCTATCGCGAGGTCGCCAAACGGGCGATCGACGGCTTGATTCACGGCACCTCAGGGCGCGTGACTCTGGATCGCATCAACGGCAACTCTCTGCAGCCCGAAGGGCGGGCAGTGCCGGAATGGCAAGGCAATCCGCAGCAGGCCATCTCGATGACCCAGTGCTTCGGTTGCTGGACGCAATGCGGCGTGCGGGTGCGGGTGGACAGGCAGACCGATCGGGTATTGCGTATCGCCGGTAACCCGTATCATCCGCTGTCTCAGGAGCGGCACCTCGATTCTGCGTTGCCGCTGCAGGACGCGTTGGCGCAGTTGGGCGGGGAGAGCGGCCTCGACGCCCGTTCCACCGCCTGCGCGCGGGGCGCCACGCTGCTGGAGGGGCTTTACAGCCCGCTGCGCGTGCTGGAGCCGATGAAACGCGTCGGCAAACGCGGCGAGGGCAAGTGGCAGCGCATCAGCTTCGAGCAGTTGATCGCCGAAGTGGTGGAGGGCGGCGATCTGTTCGGCGAGGGGCATGTGGACGGCCTGCGGGCGATCCGCGATCTGGAAACGCCGATCGATGCCCGACAGCCGGGGCTGGGGCCGAAAGCCAACCAGCTGCTGGTGACCAACGCCGGTGATGACGGGCGCGACAGCTTCCTGCGGCGCTTCGCCCAGAACAGCTTCGGCAGCAAAAATTTCGGCGCACACGGCGCTTACTGCGGGCTGGCCTACCGCGCCGGTTCCGGCGCGTTGATGAACGATCTGGACAAGAATCCGCACGTGAAACCGGACTGGGAACAGGTCGAATTCGCGCTGTTTATGGGCACCTCGCCGGCGCAGTCCGGCAACCCGTTCAAGCGGCAGGCCCGGCAGTTGGCCAGCGCCAGATTGCGCAGCGAATTCCGCTACGCGGTAGTGGCGCCGGCGCTGCCGTTGACCACCACGCTGGCGGACGATCATGGCCATTGGATCCCGATACTGCCGGGCACCGACTCGGCGCTGGCGATGGCGATGATCCGTTGGATCCTCGACAATCGGCGTTATCAGGCCGGTTATCTCGCCATCCCGTCGGAGGCCGCCATGCAACGCGCCGGCGAGAAGAGCTGGACCAACGCCACGCATCTGGTGATCGCCGAGAGCGAGCATCCGTTGGCGGGGCAGCATCTGACGCTGGCCCATCTGAACGGCGCCGAGTCGACGTCGCCGCTGGTGGTTAACGGCGCGGGGGAACTGGTGGCGGCCGAGACGTGCGACAGCGCTGAGCTGTGGGTAACCCGCACGGTGACGCTGCACGACGGCGCGCAGGTGGCGGTGAAGAGCAGCTTTCAGTGTCTGAAAGAGGCGGCCGACAAGCTGTCGCCGGAAGCCTACAGCCGGGAATGTGGCGTACCGGTGGCGCGCATCGCGGCGCTGGCCGAGGCTTTTACCGCCCACGGGCGCAAGGCGGCGGTGATCGCCCATGGCGGGATGATGGCGGCGAACGGGTTTTACAATACCTGGTCGGTGATGATGCTCAACGTGTTGATCGGTAACCTGAGCCTGACGGGCGGGGTGTTCGTCGGCGGCGGCAAATTCAACGGTTTCGCCGAGGGGCCGCGCTATAACCTGGTCGAGTTTCCCGGCCTGGTAAAACCGAAGGGGTTGAATATCGCGCGCAGCAAGGCCGCCTATGAAACCTCCGACGAATACCGCGAAAAAGTGGCGGCGGGCGTTTCGCCCTGGCCGGCCAGGGCGCCCTGGTATCCGTTCGTCGCCGGGCAGTTGACCGAGCTGCTGACGTCGGCGCTGGCGGGATATCCGTACGGGCTGAAAGCCTGGATCTCGAACATGACCAACCCCCTGTACGGTATCGCCGGGTTGCGCGGCGTGGCGGAAGAGCGGCTGAAAGATCCGGCGCGTTTGCCGCTGTTTATCGCCATCGATGCGTTTATCAACGAAACGACGGCATTGGCCGACTATATCGTCCCGGACACCCATAACTTTGAGAGCTGGGGATTCAGCGCCCCCTGGGGCGGCGTCGCCAGCAAGGCCACCACTGCGCGCTGGCCGATAGTGACGCCGGCGACCGCGAAAACGGCGCAAGGGCAGCCGATCTCCATGGAGGCGTTTTGCATCGCCGTCGCCAAACGCCTGGCGCTGCCGGGGGTCGGCGATCGCGCTATCGGCGACGGCCGGGGCGGGCTGCTGCCGCTCAACCGCGCCGAGGATTATTATCTGCGCGCCGCCGCCAACGTGGCGTTTGCCGGCAAGGCGCCGGTGCCGGCCGTGAGGGAGGAAGAGCTGGCGCTGAGCGGCGTCGATCGCTTGTTGCCGCAGCTTGCGCAGACGCTGCGCGCCGATGAGATCGGCCGCGTGGCGTTTATCTACAGCCGCGGCGGCCGCTTCGCCGGTCATGACAGCGGCCGCCGCGACGGCAGCGTGGGCAACCGCTGGGAGAAGCCGCTGCAGATCTGGAATGCGGAAGTGGCGAAGCACCGGCATGCGATTACCGGCGAGCGTTTCAGCGGCTGCCCAACCTGCTACCCGGCGCGTTTGTCGGACGGCCGCGCGGTGGAAGAACTCTACCCTGAGCGGCAGTGGCCGCTGCGGCTGATGTCCTTCAAATCCAATGTGATGAGCAGCTCCACCGCGGTGATCCGGCGCCTGCATGACGTGAAGCCGGTGAACCTGGTGGCGCTGAACCCGGCGGACGGGGCGCGTTTCGGCATTCAACACGGTGATTGGGTGAGCATCAGCACCCCGGGCGGCAGCCGTGAGGCGCAGATCAGTCTGCTGGCGGGGGTGATGCCCGGCGTGATCGCGGTGGAACACGGCTACGGCCACCGGGAGATGGGCGCCAGCCAGCACTACCTGGACGGCGAGCCGCTGGCGATGGATAAGCGCATTGCCGCCGGCATCAATCTCAACGATCTGGGGTTTGCCGATCCGACGCGCGAAGTGCCGAACACCTGGCTGGACTGGGTGACCGGTGCGGCGGTGCGACAGGGGATTCCAGCGGCGATCGTCAAACTTTCCGCGTAAACGGCAGACGAAAAAAAACCTGCTGTAACAGCAGGTTTTCTTAAATTTGGTCGGCATGAGAGGATTCGAACCTCCGACCCCCGACACCCCATGACGGTGCGCTACCAGGCTGCGCTACATGCCGACGCTATGAAAAATCATACTACCGATTCCCGATGTTAATGCAAGCGCCTCGCCACTTGATTGCTTTAGTTTTAAGCAGTTAGTTGGCGATAAAGCGTTTTACATCGGTCAGCACCTGCAACAGCAGAGCAAGCTGCGGTTTCTCGTCTTTTATTTCATCGCCGTTCTGATCGTAGACGCGATAGTTGCCGCTGTTGTCCAGCATCAGCGTCTGCGTCGGCGTGATGATCACCAGCTGATTGCCATCGCCGGTAGCGATCCAGTCGTTGCGGCGCTGGGCGGTGAACAGATCTTCGCCCTGCGAATAGTCTTTCGGCGCGGTCTTCACGTGCAGCAATCGTTGCATCAGGGTGCGCATCACGTCGTTATGGCCGGTCAGCTTGCTGATGGTCTGCGCCGGGGTGCCCGGCCAGTGGATCACCAACGGCACCTGCAGCTGCGCCTGGTTGAAGCCGGTGCCGGCGCCCCATTGGCCTTTGCCGCTGTCGTTGAACTCGACGCCGTGCTCGGCGGTGATCACCACCACGGTTTTATCCAGCAGGCCACGCTGTTTCAGGGTGTCCAGCACCTGGGCTATCTGGGCGTCCACGTCTTGCGCGCCGGTGCGATAGCGCCGAATAAAGTCGGCCGGCGCCGGGGTTTTGTCGCCTTCGACAGCCTCGGCGCCGCTGAAGCTGATATAGGAGAACCACGGCTCTTTGCTACCCTGATCCGCCAGCCAACGCTGCCATTGCTGCGTGGTTTGCGCGTCGCTTTGCGGCGCCGGCGTCGGCAGCGAGAAGTCGGTCAACAGCGCCTGACGGTACAGGCTGGCGTTGAAGCCATCGGAGGAGAACAGCCCCAGCTGGTAGCCCCGATCGCCGAGCGCAGCGATCAGCGCCGACGGCTTGCGGCCGGCGAGCACGCTGTCCAGATAGGTCGGGGAAATGCCGTAGAACAGGCCGAACAGCCCGGTATCGGCATGGTTGCCCGAACTGTAATGATCGCTGAAACGCACGTTTTCCTGGGCGAAGCGCGTCAGCGCCGGCATATCCTGCGCCACGTCTTTGGCGCGAATGCCGTCCACCACGATCATCAGCAGGTTATAGCCGCTGCCTTTATCGCCGTAGCTGAGATCGCTGAGCGGATACTCTACCGCCACCGCTTCCGGGTTGCCCTGTTGCATCAGGCGGCGCTCATACTCTTGCTGGTCGAGCAGGCCGTGTTTTTCGAGGAACTTGCGCGCGGTCATCGGGTACGAGAGCGGCAGGTTGGCTCGCTGCATGGTGATCGGGCGATAGAAGTTGGCGTCGGCCCAGATGTAAATCAGGTGCGACGCGAAAAAGGCGCTGATAAACAGCGCCGCCAGCGGTTTGCCGAAGCGGCGGCGGTTCAGGCTGCGCAGCTTCTGCCAGCTCCAGGTGGCGAACAGCATCTCCACCAGGAAGATCGCCGGCACGCAGATGAACATCAGTTGCCAGTCGCGCGAAAGCTCGCTTTGGTCCGGGTTGACCACCAGATCCCACACCACCGGATTGAGGTGCAGGTGGAAATGGGAGAACACTTCGCTGTCGACCAGCAACAGCGTGAGCCCGATGGTGGCCAGCGCGGCGGAAATAAATCGCAGCAGCCGCTGCGACATCACCACGAAGGTGAGCGGGAAGATCACCAGCAAATAGCCGGCGAACACGATAAAGCTGAAATGCCCCAGCAGGCTGACAAAGGCATAAACCCGGCCCAGCAGGGATGCGGGCCAGTCGGTGACAAACAGGTAACGGCTGCCCAGCCCAAGGGCGAGCAAAATGTTGAATAAGGCGAACCAGTGCCCCCAGCTGATCATCTGGGAGACTTTTTCACGATAACGCTGACGGTTTGTCACCATAAGTCAATATTAATGTGCTTTATCTTCACGGACAGAAGCCTGCAGGGCTTCCGCGAACGATCTCGCCAGGGTTTTCCGCTGCGCGGGGGCAACGCTGGTGTTGATCAAATTAGTGACCATATTGCCCAGCACCATCAGGGAAAGATCGGTGGGGGTATGGTGTTTTTCCAGAACATTGACCAGCTCTGAGAGCAGTTGTTCAACGTGTTCGTCACTGTAACGGGATGATTGTGGCATAAAATTGCGCTTAGTAATCTGCAAAGTGCCCTATCTTACCGTATAGGGCAGTGATTTTCCGCTCTTTTATCACTTCCTGTCATTCGGGAAATTGTTCGCCCGCGCCGGGGCTGCCCCTTGCAGCGCCTTTCCGGTTTGCCGCGGTTTTTAGTATTGCAGGGCGGGGCCTTCAGTGTTTGAATACGCGCCTAAAGAACAGGAGGATTTACCATGAGTCTGGATATCGACCAGATCGCTCTGCACCAGTTGGTGAAACGCGACGAGCAAACGCTGGACGTGGTGCTGCGCGATTCCTTGCTTCCCACCAACGCGGCGGTGGAAGAAATGATGACGGAACTGCATCGCGTCTATAGCGCCAAGAGCAAGGCCTTGGGCCTGTTCAACGAAGGCAGCGAGCTGGCGGAAGCGCTGCGCACCTGCCGCAAGGACGATAAGGACTTTCTGGCCTTCAGCCGCGCGGCGACTGGCCGCCTGCGCGACGAACTGGCGAAGTATCCGTTCGCCGAAGGCGGCGTGGTGCTGTTTGGCCAATACCGTTATCTGGCGGTGGAGTATCTGCTGATCGCGGTGCTGAACAGCCGTAACAGCATGCGCGTTAACGAAGAGCTGGATATCAACACCACGCACTATCTGGACATCAACAACGCCGATATCGTCGCGCGCATCGATCTGACCGAATGGGAAACCAACCCGGAATCGACCCGCTACCTGACCTTCCTGCGTGGGCGCGTGGGCCGCAAGGTCGCCGACTTCTTCATGGATTTCCTGGCGGCATCCGAAGGGTTGGACGCCAAGGCGCAAAATCGTGGGCTGCTGCAGGCGGTGGACGACTACTGCGCCGATGCGCAGCTGGACAAGAACGAGCGCCAGTCAGTGCGCCAGCAGGTGTACAGCTACTGCAACGAACAGCTGCAGGCGGGCGAAGAGATTGAGCTGCAGGCGCTGTCGCAGGAGCTGTCGCCGGTCGGCGAGAAAGACTTCATGCAGTTCTCAAGCGAGCAAGGGTATGAGCTGGAAGAAAGCTTCCCGGCGGATCGCGGCACGCTGCGCCAACTAACCAAATTCGCCGGCAGCGGCGGCGGCATCAGCCTGAACTTCGACGCCATGCTGCTGGGCGAGCGCATTTTCTGGGATGCGGCCACCGACACCCTGACCATCAGAGGCACGCCGCCGAATCTGCGCGATCAGCTGCAGCGCCGGACCGGCAGCGGCAAGTAAGCGCGCCGAATCGCAGACAATAAAAAACGCCGCAATTGCGGCGTTCTTTATTTCGGCGTCCCGAAAGGTTCGAAAACGTAGCGATTAAACGCGAACGAAGTCGATGTGAGCCAGTTTTGGCTTGAACGGGTGACGCTGTACAGCCTGAACCTTAACTTTGGTTTCTTTACCGTCGATAACCAGAGTTACTGCTTCGCTGTAGAATTCTGGTTTAGCTTCCATGTTCTTGACAGAATCATGGTCCAATTCGATGGAAACTGCAGCTTCTTTGCCACCGTAAACGATAGCTGGGAATTTGTTTGCTGCACGCAGGCGGCGGCTCGCACCTTTACCCTGGTCTTTACGTACTTCTGCATTGATAGTGAACATTGTTTTTTCTCTTAAAAGAAAATTTACCCTGCTACAGGCGACCCAAGTAGCAAGTTCGGAATTCCGCTTTAACGCTGGGCAGGCCCAGGTAAAGCGCGCGGCATTTTAACGGAAAGCCGCCTGCAGGGCAACGAAAACCTGCCCAGATTGAGGGCCGTTCGCTCAGGCCAACTGATTGGCGCGGCGGAAACGGCCTTGATAATCGAACACTTTCTCGCGCACCTGCCAAAACTGCCCGCGTTTGCGCGCCACCACGAAATCCGGATGGCGCAGCGCCTGCTGTTGCGCCAGCACGTCGGCGGCGGTGTGCCAGGCGAACGGCACGCCCGGCGCGCGCTGGTGCGGGCGCAGGAACAGCATTTCGAACGCTTTGCGCTGCGCCGGCGTCTGCAGGCGGAAACGCTCGCTGGTGCTGGTGCCGTCCTCGTCGTAATAGGTGGCCTTCAGCCATTCGCCCTTGTCGTCGCGGCCGCTTTGCAATTCCATGCCGCCGCAGCGCAGCACCAGCGCGTCTTTCAGCTTCAGCGCCGCCTTCAGCATGTCATCGGGATCGACCAGCACCTCCTGGCACTGATGGCAGCGGCGCGCGGCGATGTCGTTCTCCGCGCCGCAGTGCGGGCAGCTCTTGAACCGGAAGCGGTAATCGCACTGTTCGCGGTGGCCGTCGTCGTCTTCCAGCCAGCCCTGACAGCGGCGGCCGTAGTGCTCGATGATGTCGCCATTCTCGGTGCACTTGCCCCAGAACAGGTTGGCGAAGCCGCAGGCCGGGCAGAACACCTGCACCGGCTGGCTGTCGCCGTGCGGCTTGCTGACGCCGACCTCCGGCGTGAACAGATCGTGCGGGTTGCCGGCGTAGTCGAGGATCAGGCAATCCTCCTTGCCGGGCGCCAGCCGCAGCCCGCGGCCGACGATCTGCTGATACAGGCTGACGGACTCGGTCGGGCGCAGAATAGCGATCAGATCGACGTGCGGCGCGTCGAAGCCGGTGGTCAATACCGCTACGTTGACCAGATAGCGCAGCTGCTGCTGTTTGAACGCCTCGATCAGCGCATCGCGCTCGGCGGGCGGCGTTTCGGCGTTGACCAGCGCGGCCTCGCCGTTCGGCAGCAGGCCGTGGATCTCGCGGGCGTGCTCGACGGTGGCGGCGAAGATCATCACCCCTTTACGATCTTGGGCGTACTCTACAATCTGGCTGATGATATGCGGCGTGACGCGGTTTTGCCGCTTCAGCTCACGGTTCAGATCCGCTTCGCTGAACAGGCCGTTGCTTCTGGCCTCCAGCCGGCTGAAATCGTACTGCACGATCGGCATGTCCAGCCGCTCAGGCGGCACCAGGAAGCCGTTCTTAATCATGTAGCGCAGCGGCAGCTCGTAGATGCAGTCGCGAAACAGGCTGGCGCCGTCGCCGCGGGTGAAGCCGTGGTAGTGATACTGGTAAATCCAGCCCTTGCCCAGGCGATAGGGCGTGGCGGTCAGCCCCAGCAGCCGCAGCTGCGGGTTGGTTTTCTGCAAATGCTGGATGATTTGCTGGTACTGGCTGTCGTCGTCGTCGCTGATGCGGTGGCATTCATCGACGATCAGCAGCGAGAAGGCGCCGTCGAACAGAGGCAGGTTGCGCGCCACCGACTGCACGCTGCCGAACACCACCTTGCCGGCGCTCTCTTTTTGTTGCAGGCCGGCGGCGAAGATGTCCGCTTCCAGGCCGTAGGCGCAGTATTTGGCGTGGTTTTGCGCCACCAGTTCCTTGACGTGCGCCAGCACCAGCACCCGCCCGCGGGCGCGCTTCGCCAGTTCGGCGATCACCAGGCTTTTGCCGGCGCCGGTCGGCAGCACGATCAGCGCCGGTTCGGGGTGCCGCCGGAAATGATTGATGGTGGCTTCGACCGCTTCCAGTTGGTAGGGGCGTAGGGTAAAGGCCATAATGAACGCCGTAGGTTGGAATGGGCCGCCGGGAAGCGGTTTTGTCACCTCTGTTCCCACAGAAAGCGTGACATTTTACGCCCGGGCGGCCGAAAAATTTCCATTATTATGCCTTCTGCGCGCGCGCGGTGCGAGAAGCGTGAAAATTACCCCTGTCGGGCAACGCGTTGTGCCGCTATACTCGTGTGACAGCAATCGCTGTTCCCCCACGCGATTTCCCCCCTGAACCTGCCATTTGCACCCGGTGCAACGGCGGGCGTCATATTTTGGCAATACGATCAATGCGATCATAACAACGACAGGCAAAGCAGATCCCATGCGATTGGACAAGTTTTTATCTCAGCAGTTAGGCATCAGCCGTGCGCTGGTCGCGCGCGAACTTCGGGCTAAACGCGTCACCGTTGACGGTGAGGTGGTGAAGAGCGGGGCGATCAAACTGACCCCGGAGCAAGAAGTGGCGTTCGACGGCAATCCGCTGCAGCAGCAGAACGGCCCGCGCTATTTCATGCTCAACAAACCGCAGGGCTACGTCTGCTCCACCGACGATCCCGATCATCCGACGGTGCTGTATTTCCTCGATGAGCCGGTCGCGTACAAGCTGCACGCCGCCGGGCGGTTGGATATCGACACCACCGGGCTGGTGCTGATGACCGACGACGGCCAGTGGTCGCACCGCGTCACGTCGCCGCGCCACCACTGCGAGAAAACCTATTTGGTCACGCTGGAGCACCCGTTGGCGGAAGACACCGCGCAGCGTTTCGCCGAAGGGGTGCAACTGCACAACGAGAAAGATCTGACGCGGCCGGCGACGTTGGAGCAGGTCGACGAGCGCGTGGTGCGCCTGACCATCAGCGAAGGGCGCTACCACCAGGTGAAGCGGATGTTCGCCGCCGTCGGCAACCGGGTGATCGAGTTGCACCGTGAGCGCATCGGCGCCATCGTGCTGGATGACGATCTGGCGCCGGGCGAATACCGCCCACTGACCGAAGAAGAGATCGCCAGCGTGGGCGCGCCGCACCTGCAGGACTGATAACCGATCATTGATTGCGGCCGATTAAGGAGTCGTGGAACGTGCAACAGAACCGAACCTCTCATCTCGGTTTGATTTTCATTCTGGGCCTGTTGTCCATGTTGATGCCGTTGGCCATCGACATGTACCTGCCCAGTATGCCGGTGATCGCCGCCCAGTTTGGCGTCGAGTCCGGCAGCGTGCAGATGACGCTCAGCGCCTATATGCTCGGCTTTGCCTTCGGGCAGCTGTTCTATGGGCCGATGTCGGACAGCATCGGCCGCAAGCCGGTGATCCTGTGGGGAACGCTGATCTTTGCCATCGCCGGCTGCGCCTGCGCCATGGCGCAGTCTATCGATCAGCTGATCGGGCTGCGTTTCCTGCACGGTCTGGCCGCCGCCGCCGCCAGCGTGGTGATTAACGCCCTGATGCGCGACATGTTCACCAAGGATGAGTTCTCGCGCATGATGTCGTTCGTCATTCTGGTGATGACCATCGCGCCGCTGCTGGCGCCGATGATCGGCGGTGCGCTGCTGCTGTGGTTCAGCTGGCACGCCATCTTCTGGACCATGGGCGCCGCGGCGCTGATCGGTTCACTGCTGGTGGCCTTGTTCATCAAGGAGACGCTGCCGAAAGAGCGGCGTCAGCGGTTCCACCTGCGCACCACGCTGGGCAACTTCGGTTCGCTGTTCCGCCACAAGCGGGTGCTGAGCTACATGTTGGCCAGCGCCTTCTCGTTTGCGGGCATGTTCTCGTTCCTCAGCGCCGGGCCGTTCGTCTACATCGAACTGAACCACGTTTCGCCGCAGCACTTTGGCTACTATTTTGCGCTGAACATCGTCTTCCTGTTCCTGACGACGCTGATCAACAGCCGCAACGTGCGGCGGTTCGGCGCGGTCAAGATGTTCAAGCTGGGGCTGCTGGTGCAGCTGGCGATGGGGCTGTGGCTGCTGGCGGTAAGCGCCGTCGGCCTGGGCTTCTGGGCGCTGGTGATCGGCGTAGCGGTCTACCTGGGGTGTATCGCGATGATTTCCTCCAACGCCATGGCGGTGATCCTGGATGATTTTCCGCATATGGCGGGCACCGCGTCTTCCCTGGCCGGCACGTTGCGCTTCAGCATCGGCGCGCTGGTGGGGGCGGTGCTGTCGATGGCGCCGGGCAAAAGCGCCTGGCCAATGGTCACCTCGATGGCGCTGTGCAGCATCGTGGCGGTGCTGTTCTACGTTTACGCCAGCCGGCCGCGCGATCGCGCAGCCTGACGTTCTCCCGACTCGGGGCGTTTCGCCCCGCAGCGTCATGGGGTTGCGCCCTGCCATTTCAGGGTGCAACCGGCAATGAATAATTTGTTGCTAAATATATGCCTGCTAATTAATCGGTCATTTTCCCATCTGTGTGCTTTTTGTTAAAAAACTCCGCCATCGTGCCGCCCGATATTCCCCGGGAGGCGCGGCGTTCTGTCGGCTGCGCCGCGCGAGTGGTTTGTATTAGGATTGGTGTAAATCAAGGCATTAGCAGGAGAGGCTGCGCTAACGTGGCGGGTGAAATGTTTCTTCAATGTAAAAATATGGCGACGGAAAAGTAGTCGCATTGCAAGAAAAAAGAGTTGAGATCGCTGCGGGAAAGGGTTACATATAACGCAAAAATGCGAGCTGAGTCGCAAAATGCCGTGAAATAACACCGCACGGCGCGCCAAAAAATGGCGCGGCATCGGCAAGCACGGGGTCAGGTTAATGGTTTGCGGCAAAATTTACATTTAAATAACATTTGTGCGCGGCAGAGTCGGGAGTCAACGGCTATAACTTAGTAACCCTGTCAGGTAAAAGTGTTTCACCTTTTCAAACTAGGGATTTCATGTGGAGAGTATCCAACTTTCGGTAGTGCATCGCTTGCCGCAAAGTTATCGTTGGCTATCCGGTTTCACCGGCGTGAAGGTCGAACCGATTCCGTTTAACGGAATAGACGAAGATAACAACCTGATTGGGCTGAAGTTGCTCAGCCATGAAGGGGCCGAGGCCTGGCAGGTAATGCAACAGCTCAATCTGTCGCTGCAGGAGATTCAGGTCGACTGCGCGATTGTCGAATGGGAAGGAGAGCCTTGCCTGTTCGTGCAGCGCAGCGACGAGAGCGCCACCATGTGCCGCCTGAAAAACGTCGGCGCCGCGATCGCCGAACCGCTCAGCGCGCAATACCCCTTCTGAATTCGCCGCTAATCCGCTAATCCGCCAACTGCAGCAGTTGACGGGTATAGTCGGCGGCGGGCGCCGCGAAAATCGCCCGGCAGTCTCCCTGTTCAACCACTTCTCCCTGTCGCAGCACGATGACCTGGTGGCATAGCGAACGCACCACCTGCAGGTCATGGCTGATGAACAGATAAGCCAGCCGGTGACGTTGCTGCAGCGATTTCAGCAGCGTCAGGATCTGCGCCTGCACCGATTTATCCAGCGAAGAGGTCGGCTCGTCGAGGATCAGCAGCTGCGGCTGCAGGATCAGCGCGCGCGCGATGGCGATACGCTGGCGCTGGCCGCCGGAAAACTCGGTGGGATAGCGGTGGCGCAGCTGCGGATCCAGGCCGACCTCCTGCAACACCTCGATCACGCGCTGTTCCCGCTGCTCTGCGCTAAGCTGCTGGTGCACTTCCAGCCCCTCGGCGATGATCTGCTGCACGTTCAGGCGCGGGTTCAGGGCGGAATAGGGATCCTGGAAGACGATTTGCATCCGGCTGCGGTAGGGCAGCATCTGCTTCATCGTGAGCGGGTGCAGCGGTTCGCCGTCGAACCAGATGGCGCCCTGCGAGGCCAACAGGCGCAGCAGCGCCAGCCCGGTGGTGCTTTTGCCCGAGCCGGATTCTCCCACCAGCCCCACGCTTTCCCCGGCCCGCAGCTCGAAACTCAATGATTTCAATGCATAGTGATAATCCACCGTGCGGCGCAGCAGGCCGCGGCGAATGGGGAAGCGCACCTGCAGGTTCTCCACCTTGAGCAGCGGCCGCTCGTCGCCGGGGCGCCCGTTGGGCGCGGCAGGCAACGGCAGCGGTTCACCGACGTCTTCGGCGGCCAGCAGCTGCTGCGTGTAAGGATGCTGCGGCCGGCTGAACAGCCGCGCGCGGGCGTTTTGCTCCACGCAGCGCCCCTGGCGCATCACCGCCACGTTGTCCGCCAGGCGGCGCACGATATTCAGGTTATGGGTGATGAACAGCAGCCCCATGTCCATCTCTCGTTTCAATTCTTGCAGCAGCGTCAGGATCTGCGCCTGGATAGTGACGTCGAGCGCGGTGGTGGGTTCGTCGGCGATCAGCAGTTTCGGGCGGGTCAACACCGCCATGGCGATCATCACCCGCTGGCGTTCGCCGCCGGACAGCTGATGCGGATAGTCCTGCAGCCGGTTTTTGGCCTGGCGGATGCCGACGCGCTCCAGGCACTCGACGATCTCCGCGCGCGCGGCATCGCGCCGCAGGCCGCGGTGCAGCATCAACACTTCCGCCAGCTGTTTCTCGATGGTGTGCAGCGGGTTAAGCGACACCATCGGTTCCTGAAAGATCATCGCGATCTGATTGCCGCGCACCTTGCGCAGCGCCGTTTCCGGCGCATGCAGCAACGAGTCGCCGTTGAACAGAATGTCGCCGGCAGGGTAAACCACCGGCGGCGCGGGCAGCAGGCGCAGTATCGACAGGGCGGTGACGCTTTTGCCGGAGCCGGATTCCCCTACCAGCGCCAGCGTTTCCGCCGGCGCGATTTGCAGCGAGAGTTCGTTGACCACCGGCGTGACGGTGTCGCCCTGGCGGAAGGCGATGCTGAGATCCTGAATAGCGAGCAAAGGAGTGGCCATATCAATGCGCCTTGCTGGGGTCAAAGGCGTCGCGCACCGCTTCGCCGATAAAGATTAATAACGAAAGCAGCACCGCCAAGACCAGGAAGGCGGTGATGCCGAGCCACGGCGCCTGCAGATTGTTTTTGCCTTGCAGCAGCAACTCACCGAGCGACGGCGAACCGATCGGCAGACCGAAACCGAGGAAATCGAGCGACGTCAGGGTGGTGATCGAGCCGCACAGGATAAACGGCAGGAAGGTCAGCGTCGCCACCATGGCGTTGGGCAGCATATGGCGGGACATGATAACGCGATCCGGCACGCCCATGGCGCGCGCGGCGCGGATGTAGTCAAAATTGCGGGTGCGCAGGAATTCGGCGCGCACCACACCCACCAGGCTCATCCAGCCGAACAGGATGGTGATGCCGAGCAGCCACCAGAAATTGGGCTGGACGATGCTCGACAGCAGAATGATCAGAAACAGCGTCGGCATGCCCGACCACACTTCGATAAAGCGTTGCCCCCACAGATCGAAACGCCCGCCGTAATACCCTTGCGTCGCGCCGACGCACACGCCGATCAGGCTGGAAAACAGCGTCAGCGCCAGGCCGAACAGCATCGAGATGCGAAAACCGTACAGCACCCGGGCCAGCACGTCGCCGCCGTTGCTGTCGGTGCCCAGCAGGTTGTGACGCGAAGGCGGCGAGGGGAAGGGCACTTCGGTGGCGAAGTTGATGGTGTCGTAACTGAAGCGGATCGGCGCCCATACCGCCCAGCCGTGCCGTTCGATCTGCCGCTGCACGAACGGATCCTGATAGTCGGCTTCGGTATTCAGTTCGCCGCCGAAGGCGGTTTCGCTGTAGCTAATCATAAACGGCAGGTACAGCCGGCCTTCATAACGCACCAACAGCGGTTTGTCATTGGCGATCAGATCGGCGGCCAGGCTCAGGGTGAACAGCACCAAAAAGATCCACAGCGACCAGTAGCCGCGGCGGTTGCGGCGAAAGCGCGCCCAGCGCGCCTGGTTGATCGGGCTAAGGCGGCTCATTGGCGGGCCTCGAAGTCAATGCGCGGATCGACCAGGGTGTAGGTGATATCGCTGAGGATATTCAACAGCAGGCCGATCAGGGTGAAGATATACAGCGTGCCGAACATCACCGGGTAGTCGCGCTGCAGCGTGGCGTCGTAGCCCAGCAGCCCCAGGCCGTTGAGCGAGAACATCACCTCAATCAGCAGCGAGCCGGTGAAGAACATGCTGATAAAGGTGGCCGGAAAACCGGCGATCACCAGCAGCATGGCGTTGCGGAATACGTGGCGGTACAGGATCTTTTTCTCATCCAGCCCCTTGGCGCGGGCGGTGGTGACGTACTGCTTGCGGATCTCGTCGAGGAACGAGTTTTTGGTCAGCATGGTCAGGGTGGCGAAGCCGCCGATCACCGTCGCCAACACCGGCAACGTGATGTGCCACAGGTAGTCGGCGATCTTCGCTGGCCACGAGAGGGTGTCGAAGTTGCTGGAGACCAGGCCGCGCAGCGGGAACCAGTCCAGGTAGCTGCCGCCGGCGAACAGCACAATCATCAGGATGGCGAACAGGAAAGCCGGAATGGCGTAGCCGATGATGATCAGCGTGCTGCTCCAGGTATCGAACGCGCTGCCGTTGTGGACGGCCTTGCGGATGCCGAGCGGGATCGACACCAGGTAGATGATCAGCGTGCTCCAAAGGCCCAGCGTGATGGAGACCGGCAGGCTCTGGCCGATCAGCTGCATCACCGAAGCGCCGCGAAACAGGCTGTTGCCGAAGTCGAAGCGCATATAGTTCCACAGCATGGTGAAGTAGCGCTCGTGCAGCGGTTTATCGAAGCCGTAACGTTGGGTGATCTCGGCGATCACCTCCGGATCCAGACCGCGCGAACCGCGGTATTGGCTGTCGCCAGCCGCGATGCCTGCCCGGGCATGGCCCAGGCCTTCGCTGACGCCGCCGCTGCCAAAACCGCTGCCATGCCCCAGCTCAATGGCGGCGATGGCCTGATCGACCGGGCCGCCGGGGGCAATTTGCACGATAAAAAAGTTGATGGTGATGATCGCCCACAGCGTGGGGATCACCAGTAACAGTCTGCGTATCAGATAGGCCACCATTCCGACTCCTTATTGCCGTTGAGCCGGTAAACGCGCCGCCTTGTTGACGTCGTACCACCAGTTATCGAAGCCGATCGCATAGGCCGGGCGGATCGACGGCGTGGAGAACTTGTCCCAATAGGCGTAGCGATCGTGGTTGGAGTACCACATCGGCAGCATGTAGTTGTTCCAGGTCAGCACCCGATCCAGCGCGCGGCCGAGCGGCAACAGGGCCTTTTCGTCGCCCTGATGGGCGGCGATTTGCCTCACCAGGCTGTCGACCGCCGGATCTTTAACGCCGGCCGTGTTGTAGCTGGAATCGATGTACTGCGAATCCCACAGGATTTGCAGATCGGCGCTGGGGAACGGCATCGCCATATATACGGTCGACATCATGTCGAAATCGCGTTCACGCATGCGACGGGTGTACTGCGAGGCGTCAATTTCGCGAATTTGCATCTCGATGCCCAGCCGCTGCAGGTTGTGGCGGAAGGGTAATACGTACTGGAAGTTGCTGCCGCTCAGCAGCATCAGTTCGAAGGTGAACGGCTGGCCGGTTTTGGCGTTGACCAGCTTTTGATTTTTGACCACCCAACCGGCTTCTTTCAGCAATTGGGTCGCCTTCAGCAGGTTTTGCCGATCGTTGCCGCTGCCGTCGGAGGAGGGCGGCTGGTAGATGCTGGTAAACACCTCCGGCGGTATCTGGCCTTTGAGCGGCGCCAGCAAGGCCAGTTCGGCGGCGTCCGGGTAGCCGCGGGCGGCGTAGGCGGTGTTTTGGAAATAGCTGTCGGCGCGCTGATAGGCGTTGTAATACAGCGCCTTGTTCATCCAGTTGAAGTCGAAAGCCAGGCCGATCGCTTCCCGTACCCGACGATCGGCGAACAGCGGTTTTTGCAGGTTGAACGCCAGCCAGCGGGTATTCTGCGCCGCCTGGTTGGTCTCGTCCTGCTTGATGATGTAGTTGCGCGCGAAGTTGCCGCCCTGATACTGGGTGGCCCAGCTTTTGGGTGACGGCTCGATGCGGAAATCGTAAGCGCCGGCCTTGAAGGCTTCCAGCGATACTTTATCGTCCAGGTAATAATCGTAGCGAATGCTGTCGAAGTTGTAGCGGCCGCGGTTCACCGGCAGGTTGGCGGCCCAGTAGTCGCGCACTCGCTGGTAGGTGATGTACTGGCCGAGGCGGTAATCGGCGATTTTATACGGGCCGCTGGCGAGCGGCGGGGTGCTGAGCGGTTCGTTGAGCTTATGGTTTTTCCAGAAACTTTCCGGCAATACGCGCAGGCTGAGCAGGCTGAGGATTTGCTCACGGTTGGCTTTAGGTAGCTCGATGCGCACCGTCAGCCGGGAAATGGCCTTGACCGTGACGCCTTTGTAATAGGAGCGAAACTGCGGTACGCCTTCGGTCATGAATTTATTGAAGGTGAAGGCCACATCGGCGGCGGTGATCGGGCTGCCGTCCTGGAAGCGGGCGCGGGCGTTGATATCCAACTCCATCCAGCGCATGTCGGCCGGGAAACGGGCCGATTCGGCAATCAGCGGATAATAGCTGCCGGGTTCGTCGTCGGAGTTGGTGAACAGCGTATCGTACAGCTCCATCGTACGTTCGCCGGGCACGCCGCGGGTAGCGAAGCGGTTGAAGTTGTCGTAGGTGCCGATGGCCGCCAGCCGCACGTCGCCGCCTTTGGGTGCCGCCGGGTTGACGTAGTCGAAATGGCTGAAGTCGGTGGCGTATTTCGGTTCACCGAGAAGGGCGAAAGCGTAGCTTTCGTTGAGGGCTTCGGCCCGCAGACCGAAACTCAGTGCCGAGAGCACCAGAGCAGCGAAAATGCGCACGGACATCAGACGGTAAGCTCCTGCTGTGGAATAAAGTACAACCTGCGCCCAGCATAACATTCTTCGGGCGGGCGCAGGGTAAAGATGCTTAAAGACTAACTATTTATTTGCCTGATAATCAAAGACCTGATGAGCATTGCAGTAAGCGACGAAATTGTCGATGCTCAGCGGCTTGCTGAAGTAGTAGCCCTGCATGAAGTTGACGCCGTGTTCTTGCAGGAACTGCATCTGCTCGGCGGTTTCCACGCCCTCGGCCACCGTCAGCATTTTCAGCTTTTTCGCCAACGAGATCACCGCATCCAGCACCGGCGCGGTGACCGTGTCCTGGCCGATGGTGTTGACGAAGCCACGATCGATCTTCAGGTAATCCATGGTGAAGCGCTCAAGATAGATCAACGCGCTGTGCCCGGTGCCAAAATCGTCCACCGCGATCTCGATGCCCTGTTTGTGCAGCCAGTCAAACTCCGCCAGCGCACTCTCTTCTTCCACCATGCCGCGCTCGGTGATTTCAAACACCAGCGTAAAGTAATCGCCCGGCAGCTGCGTCAACAGTTCATACACGTCCTGGTGGAACGACGGCGCGCTCAGGTGGGCGGGGGAGATGTTGAGCCCGACCTTGCCTCCCCGCGGCAGCGCTTTGGCGAGCTGCGGCGCATCTTCGGCGATCAGCCTGAACAGGTGGCGGGTGAGCGGCACGATCAGCCCGTTGCTTTCGGCGTAGGGGATAAAGACGTCGGGCGGGATGCGGCCTTCGATCGGATGCTGCCAGCGGATCAGCGCTTCCAGCCCGCCGATGCTGTTGCTGTCGGTATGGAACACCGGCTGGTATTCGATAAAGAACTCGTTGCGCTTGATGCCGCGCAGCAGTGCGCGTTCCGGGCTTTGCCGCAGCAGCAGCATGTAATAGCAGAGTACGCCGATCATCAATGACAGCACCAGGCTGCCCAGCAGCGTCAGGCGAATGTCGTTGGGGGTCAGTTTCTCGTTGTAGAACAGGATGGTCAGCGGCAGATTGGGCAGCGTCAGTTTATCCGCCTTGCCCTTCGGCAACTGATCGACCGGCATCAGGTTCGGGCTGAAGGTGGTCAGCGCGCGGTTGCCCATCACGATGGCGATGCCCGGCGCCTGTTCGTCGTGCGAGGTGAACAGCAGATAGGGCATCAGATCGATGTCCAGCGTAGCGAGGATGCCGGTGGCCTTTTCGTCGGGATGCCGCAGCCAAACTGCAACCGCCGGTTTGTTCGGCACGATCGGCGTGCCCTGCTGCAGCTTGAGATCCAGGGGCAGATTCCAGTCGATATCCTGGTAGAGATTTTTCATCGGCAACATCATGTCGCCGGTGGCGGAAGAGCAATAGGCGTAGCCGTCTTTCACCAACAGGAAGGTGCGCACGCCGCTGGTAAAGGCCGCCTGGTAGGTAATGTCCGACTGGCTTGAGAGGCAAGGCTTGGCCAGCAGCGGCATCATTTGCTGCATCACCGTCTTCAGGTGCGAGATATAACCCAGCGTGAACTTTTGCGTGCGCGCTTCGACCTTATGTTGATATTGCGTGCGCTGGTGGTTAATCAAAGAAAGCGTGACCGCGGTGAAGAGCGTAAAAAATACCAGGGCGGCGACGCCGCTTTTAGCCAGGCTGCGCTGTCGGTGAGACACGCTGCGGGCAAAAGCTCTTTTCAAGCCCATAACCGAGTCCTCTGCAACAGGGCGTCAGGGGTGTCGCGCAGCCATTTAATGGATTGTGCCAACGGCTTTTTTTTCATTTTTGCCTTTTTATCCCGTACCAACCGGCGGCGTTGTTTAAATATGCGGCGTCGCCGACAGAAATATAATGCGCCTATTTTAAGCGGAAACGTTTTAAATAACGCCGGGGCGCCGTTGCCGCCATCTGACGATAATAGGCGAGTTTTTCCTCGATGGCGCGATTTCCTGCCAACAGTTTATCAAAATAATGGCGTGCGGCAGCGTTAAGCGGAGAAAGATGGCGATAAGGCAGGGAGCAATCTTGATGATATCTGTTAGACAACCAAAAAAAACGCCGCCCGTAGGCGGCGCTTATCGCTCGTTTGGTATTCAGGATCTTCAAGGCATTGCGCCGTTAACCGTTGGTCAACACCCGGCGCGCTTCTCGATAACGTTTATTCCAATAGTTATCGGTCAGCTTGGAAATCATGACCCCACTGCTGGTGGAGGCGTGAACGAACTGATCGTTGCCTAAATAGATGCCGACATGGCGCCCGGTGGAACCTGCGCGGAACAGCACCAAATCGCCGACGCGCAGCTTGGTGCGCTGGATTTTCTTGCCGAGATCTTCCTGTTCATAGGTAGAACGCGGTAAATCCATGCCGAACTGTTCGCGGAAGGTGCGTTGAACAAACGCCGAGCAATCGATGCCGCGCTTGCTGTCACCGCCTAAACGGTAGCGAACGCCTTTCCAGTCCGCGTACTGATCCATAATCTTTGACTTGACGTCAACGTTGCGGACCATCGCTTCGAATTCATCCTGAGAGGCTTGCAGTAAAAGACCGTCTTTGTCATTAACTGCACGCATCTCAGTTTGTGCGTTATTCAAGTTCGAAGTGTGAGTCGAGCTGCATGCGGAGAGCATAACCGCAGCGGCAATTGCAGGGACTACCCGCAAAAAATATCTCAGAAACGGTTGAGATTTGACCATTGTTGTTGTTTTCCCTTGAAGTCCTTAACGACGAAAGTCGCTACCTGAAAAATGCCAAACGAAACGAGCCTAGTCCGCACCTGTTGCATCGACAACCAGTTACCGTTGAAAACGTGCGAGAACGCACATTTTTATCGGATTCCATACTGATTCGACTTAAACCAGGCACAAACGCATCTGAGATTACCGGAACAAATAGGGGATTGCGAGCCTTTTTCCCGTCTTTTTTATATGAATTTGTGATGTAACATAATGTAAATCTTCATATAAAAAACGCCAATTGTCCGATGTATGAATCTGGCGTGAAATCAGGTTGCAAAAGCGTTAACGGGCGGTGACGATATTTTGCGCTCAGCGAAGGGATTAAGGCCGGAAGGCGAGCGCCTCCCGGCATGAGTCATAGACGCAAGTTATGGTTGGCCGGGGCGATGCTTGCCGGGCAACAGGCGATTCAACCGATCGACGATCCAGTCGCTGCAAGGCGTCATCAGCACCCAGCTGGCGCCAACCAGCACCACTGACAGCGAGCCGACGGCGATATCGGTAAACCAGTGGGCGCCAATCATCACGCGTGGCAATGAGAAGAGCAGCGTAATCAGCAGGGCGACGGCGAAGGCGCGGCGGCCGAAATAGCGCAGCATAAAGCAGGAAAAAATAATCAGCATCATGCCGTGGTCGCCGGGGAAGCTGTCGCTGGAAGCGTCCTTGGTGGGGATGCCGGTCAGCTCGCTGACGCGATAGATATTGTCGAAGGTCAGGGTGGGGCTCGGATGCTTCACCGGCAGCAGGTGGCCAAGCTGGTTCAGCACCACGGCGGTCAGCAGCATCACCACGCCGGTGATCACCAGGCGGCGGCGGCCGGCGGCGTCCTGCTTCAGGTAGAAGTACAAATACAGCAGGCCCATGGCGAGCAGCGAAATCACGTCAAACGCGCGGTTGTTGGTGATGGCGACCAGGTGCAAAAACGCCGGGTCGGTGGCCAGATGGCGGTTAAAGAAGAAAAAGATCGCCGAGTCCAGGGTAAACCAGCCGCCGTGATTGGCCGGCAGGAACCAGGACAGGAACAGCGCAACGCCCAGTAAGTTGAAGAGGATAATGAGGGGTAAATTGCGGCGTGTCATGACATAACCTGTTGGCAAAATGAAAACGAAATAAAACCCGGCCGCCCTGCGGCAACCGGGGGGCAACGGTACGGGGTCTAACTTAAACGAATCTTAAACAAGGCGGATTGCAGGGCGTTCCAATCGGCATTTTCGCTGTGGATAAGCTCAATTCGGCTGTCGAGCGGCGCGACCGGGCGGGTTTCGATGTTGAGATCCTGTCCCTGACGATTGATCAGCAATGTGCCTTCGGGGATGCGCACCGCGCCTTTGGCGCGTTCTACCGGCGCGAGTCGCACCCATTCCATAAAGCCGACGGTGTCGAATTGGGTGTCGCCGTCAAAAATCCAGCCGCAGCTGGTGAAGCCTTGCCCCTCGTTCAACGCTCGCCGCCAGCGGGCGTGCTCCGGCAGCCGCAGCGCCGCCAGCCCCTGCGTTTTCGCCTGACCATGATGATGCTGCGCGTCCGGCAATTCTGTACGATTCGTGCGCGGAAGTGACAACAGCGCGACATCCGCTTCGCCTTGAGCGATGGCATAACAGGGCCGCCGCAGCGGATCTTGCGCCCTCCAGGCCTCCAGCGCCCCCCTGTCTTCCGGCTGATAGGTATCGCTTTTGCTGGCCAAAATAACGTCGGCCGCGGCCAGCTGATCGCGGAAGTTTTCGTTGTCGCGGTAGCGGGGCTGGCTGAGCTGGCGGGCATCCAGCAGGCACAGGGTGGCCTGCAGATCAATCCAGCCGGCATAGCTCTCCTGGGTCAGCAGCGACAGAATTTGTTTCGGATGTCCGAGCCCGGTCGGCTCGATCAGCAGCCGATCCGGTTTGGCCTGCTGTAACAGCATATTCAAGCCCACCTGCATCGGCAGGCCGTTGACGCAGCACATGCAGCCACCGGGGATCTCTTTGAGCACCGCGCCGCTGTCTGCCAGCAGCGCGCCGTCGATGCCGATCTCGCCGAATTCATTGACCAATACCGCCCAGCGCTCATGTTCGGGCTTATGAGCCAGCAAATGGCGGATAGTGGTGGTTTTACCGCTGCCGAGGAAACCGGTAATCAAATTGGTTTTGGTCATTAATAATTCCTGGAGCAAAAATTAACCTGCTTAATAAATGAGTTACGCAGCCTTATCGGTGAAACCGCCGCGATTTAATTTGTGCTCTATCTCGCAAATTTTGCACGTCACCATGCGCTTTTCAACCGACAAAATCCACCGTTCATAACAAGAAAATTCTTAGATAAAACCCTGTATTAGATGCGGTTAACTTTTGTTAGTAGCTTGTTTTTACATTGTTAATGACGCGATTAACGATCAAATCTCGTCCCTTTCCTTGCGATTATTCCTAACAAGATCCTCTATGGTTAAATTGGCTTAACTAAAAATGAGGTTGCCATGAATACCTTTCGGTTATTTTTGATCGTAGGAATGTTGTTTTCATGGACGGCAGTGAGTCATGCAGGAGTGGCCGGCGGGGTAATTCGCTTCGTCGGTTCTATCGTTGAAAGTCCTTGCACGGTCAATATTGCAGATTCTAAGGCGAATACGCAATGTTACCGCAACGGCCAGCGTTATCAGGCCCAGCAAGCGTTGTCAGGTTTTGATACTACACGCAAAGAACTTCCGCTAAATCTAGGCACAACCGAAATGAAGTGGGTAGACCAACAGAAGAAACTCGCTGTTATGACGGTCGTTTATCGTTAAGTCGTTCCGCCATGCCGGCGTAACGTTACGCCGGCATGGTTATTCTCGGCCCTGCAGGCACCTCACCGCAGCACCCACTCCTTCACCGTTTCACGCGCACCGCGATCGCGCAGCGACAAATAGGCTTGCGTCACCGCGTCGGCAAACGCCGCATGCGTTGCCAGCGATTCGCCGAACACCGATTTCAGCGCCAGCAGCGCCGTTACGCGCCGCCGATCGTCCGGCGTAGCGGCAATAGTCTGTTGCAGCACGTCTGCCAGCGGATCGCGAATGTCGATCGGCTGACCGGCGTCATCGACGCCGCCGACGTAACGCATCCAGCCCGCCACGCCCAGCGCCAGCCCGCTATAGTCGCCGCCGTGCCGCAGATGCCAGCGCACCGCGTCCAGCAGGCGCTGAGGCAGCTTCTGCGAACCGTCCATGGCGATCTGCCAGGTGAGGTGTTGCAGCGCCGGGTTGCTGAAGCGCGCGATAAGCTGTGCGGCGTAGTCGGTCAGACTGATGCCGGTAACGCTCAGGGTGGGCGCCTGTTCGTCCAGCATCAACCGCAGGGCGGCGCGACGGTAGTGTTCATCCGCCATGCACTCGTTGATATAGCGGTAGCCACCCAGGTAGCCGAGGTAAGCCAGGAACGAGTGGCTGCCGTTCAGCATGCGCAGTTTCATGTGCTCAAACGGCAGCACATCGCTGACCAGCTGGGCGCCGGCCAGCTCCCACGCCGGGCGTCCGGCGGCGAAGTTGTCTTCCACCACCCATTGAATAAAGGGCTCGCAGGCGATGGCGCAGTCGTCGCGCACGCCGCCCAGCGCGGCGGCAATCTCATCCAGCGTGGCCGGCGTGGCGGCCGGCACGATGCGATCCACCATGGTGCAGGGGAAGGTGGCGGCGGTGGCGATCCAATCGGCGAGCGACGGATCCCGCGCCTGCGCCAGATCGAGCACCGCCCGGCGCAGCACGTGGCCGTTCTGCGGAATATTGTCGCAGGAGAGCAGGGAGAAGGCGGGCAGGCCGCGTTCGCGCCGCAGCCGCAGCGCCTCCACCAAAATGCCGGGCACGGTCTGCGGCTGATGCGGCGTCGCCAGATCGGCGACGATCCCCGGATGCTGCCGATCCAATCGCCCGCTGCCGGGCTCGATGCAGTAGCCTTTTTCGGTGATGGTCATCGAGACGATCGCCACCTGCGGCTCGGCCAGTTTCTCCAGCACTGCGGCGATGCCTTCCAGCTTGCGGTGCAGGCTCTCATGCACCGCGCCGACCACGATGGCCTGATGGCCGTCCGCGCCTTTCTCCAGCACGCTGTACAGATGATCCTGTTGCCGCAGCGCCTCAAACAGCGGCACGCCGCCGGACAGGCTGATCTCGCAGATGCCCCAGTCGCCGCCGTGGGCGTTCAGCACCCGATCGGTCAGCAGCGCCTGATGCGCGCGGTGGAACGCGCCGAAGCCAAGGTGCACGATGCGGCTGCGCAGAGCCCGGCGGTCATAGCCCGGCTGCCGGACGGCGCCCGGCAATGGGGTGTTGGCGATCGTTTTCATCTCATCTCCAAAGCATGTAAGACAGCTGGCGGGCCAGTTGCGCCAAGTTAGCAGACCAGTTTTCTGCCACATCGGCAGGGTGGCGCCGGCGATAAAAAACTGCGACCAGTGTAAGGATGTCGGCCAGCGAAAGGAATTGGTCAGTCCAAAATAAGCCAGAATCGTGAAGTGGATCAACCAATGACGGGTTCGGTTTTGACAGTGCAGGGCGAAAGAGTAAGTTAAAGGTAACTGACATCTAAATTAAACTGGTATAACAGCATCGCGGTGCGAGACAGGCATAAGGACAAAACATGGAACAAACATGGCGTTGGTATGGCCCGAACGATCCGGTCTCTTTGGATGACGTGCGTCAGGCCGGGGCGACCGGGGTGGTGACGGCGCTGCATCATATCGCGAACGGCGACGTCTGGCCGATCGATGAGATCCGCGCGCGACATGCGCTGTTGGCGGAAAAGGGGCTGGTGTGGTCGGTGGTGGAGAGCGTGCCGGTGCATGAGGAGATCAAAACCCACAGCGGCGACTGGCGGCGGTACATCGCTAATTATCAACAGTCGCTGCGCAACCTGGCGGCCTGCGGCATCGACACCGTCTGCTACAACTTCATGCCGATCCTCGACTGGACGCGCACCGATCTGGCCTATCCGCTGCCGGACGGTTCCAAAGCGCTGCGCTTCGATCAGATCGCCTTCGCCGCGTTCGAGCTGCATATCCTGCAGCGCGCCGGCGCCGAGGCCGACTATACGCCGCAAGAGCGCAGTCAGGCGGCGGCCTATTTCGCCGCCATGAGCGAGGAGGAAAAAAACCGGCTGACCGGCAACATCATTGCCGGGCTGCCGGGGGCAGAAGAGGGCTACACGCTGGAACAGTTCCGCCGCCGGTTGGCGGAGTACGACGGCATCGACAAGGCGCGGCTGCGCGAGAACATGGCGGTCTTTCTGCGCGCCATCGTGCCGGTGGCGGAAGAGGTCGGCATCCGGCTGGCGGTGCACCCCGACGATCCGCCGCGGCCGATCCTCGGCCTGCCGCGCATCGTCTCCACGATTGAAGACATGCAATGGCTGAAGCAGACCGTCGACAGCATCTATAACGGCTTCACCCTATGCACCGGTTCCTACGGCGTGCGCGCCGACAACGATCTGGTGCGGATGATTGAAACCTTTGGCGATCGCATTCACTTTACCCACCTGCGCGCCACCTGCCGCGAGGAGAACCCGAAAAGCTTCCACGAAGGGGCGCACCTGCAGGGCGATGTGGACATGGTGGCGGTGATCGAAGCGATCCTGACCGAAGAGTTGCGTCGGCAGCGGGCGGGCGATCGGCGGCCGATCCCGATGCGCCCCGATCATGGGCATCAGATGCTGGACGACTTGAAAAAGAAAACCAATCCGGGCTATTCGGCCATCGGGCGGTTGAAAGGGCTGGCGGAGCTGCGCGGCGTCGAGCTGGCGCTCAAGCGGCGTTTTTTCCCGGAGTTGCCGTAGCGGAAAATGAAACGGGGCCGCGTTCCGGCCCCGCTGGCGCGACTAGTCGGCGCGGCTCATGTAGCGGCGTTCGGCGATATGAATGCGAATTTTGTCGCCGGCGCTGAGGTATTCCGGCACGTGGATCACCAGGCCGGTCGCCATGGTGGCCGGTTTGTTGCGGGCGCTGGCGGAAGCGCCTTTGATGCCCGGCGCGGTCTCGACGATTTCCATATCCACGGTCTGCGGCAGCTCCAGTGCCAGCACCTGGCCTTCCAGCGTCAGCACCTGCATGCCCGGCAGGCCGCCTTCCGGAATGAACAGCAGTTCGTCTTCGATCTGGTCTTTCTTGAAGATGTACGGGGTGTAGTCTTCGTCATCCATGAACACGTATTCTTCGCCGTCGATATACGAGAAGTTCACCTTGCGGCGCGACAGGGAAATGGTGTCCAGGATATCGTCGCCCTTGAAGCGTTCTTCCACTTTCAAGCCGGTGCGCACGTCGGAGAAGCGCATTTTGTACAGGGTGCTGGCGCCGCGGGCGCTTGGGCTCTGCACGTCGATATCTTTTACCAGCAGCAGCTTGCCGTTGTAGCTGATCGCCATGCCGCGCTTAATTTCGTTAGCTCTTGCCATTTCAATTCATCCGCAATGAAGAGTATTAGAGAAGTTGCGACAAGGTACTCGCGCCGCCGATTTCAGGCAATAGCCCGGCGTAAAAACAGTGCGGGAAAGGGAGGGCGATCGCCCTCCCGTCGGGGATTAGCGGAAGACCGGCAGCAGGCCGAACAGCGAAAGAATATGCGCGGCGGCGTTGATCAGGCCGAACAGGATGACGAACAGGATCACGCCGTTGCCGCCCGGTGCGCGGTAACCGGCCTGCGGGTGGCGGCGGCGGCTGGCGCGCGCCATCAGCGCCGGCACGATCACCGCCCAGACGGTGGCCGCCAGCCCGGCGAAACCGATGGCGTACAGGAAACCGTTCGGGAACAGCAGCGCGGCCAGGGTCGGCGGCACAAAGGTCACCAGCGCGGTCTTGCTGCGTCCGACGGCGTCGTCCTTGAACTTGCAGAAGTCTGCCAGGTAGTCGAACAGGCCCAGCGACACGCCGAGGAACGAGCTGGCCAGCGCCATATAGGAGAAGGCGTTCAGCAGTTGGCTGACGGTCTGGCTGCTGGAGACGTTGCCCATTTGCTTGAGCAGGCTGCCGATGTTGCCGCCCTCGGCGATCACTTGCTTAAAGGCGTCGCGCGCGATATTGCCCTGGATCACGTACTGCCACAGGATGTAGATAGCCAATGCCAGCAGGGTGCCGTACACCAGGCTGCGCACCACGGAGCCGCTGTCCTTATGGTAATACTTCACCAGCCCGGGAATGTTGCCGTGGTAGCCGAACGAGGTCAGCAGGTAAGGCAGCGCCGCCAGGGCGTAAGGCAGATAGCTGGCCTGGTCATCGCCGGTGTTGAACAGCACCGCGGGCTGCACGTGGGTGAACATGTCGCCCACCGACATCACGAAGGTGATCACCATACCGCCGATCAAAATGGTGCTCAGGCGGTCGACCGCGCGGGTGGAGAGCCAGACGATAAACGCCACGACCAGCGCGAACACCAGGCCGGCGGTGGTCTGGCCGACGCCGACGATGCCCTCCAGCGTGTGGGCGATGATCGAGCCGCCAGCGGAGATATAGGCGTAGGTCAGGATATACAGCACGAATGCCACCGACAGGCCGTTCACGGCGTTCCAGCCTTTGCCCAGCAGATCCTTGACCATGGTGTTGAAGCTGGCGCCGCTCGGGTAGTGCAGCGTGGCTTCGAGGATCATCAGGCCGGAAAGCAACATGCAGGCCCAGGTATACACCAGCAGCGCGACGGAGCCGCTGAACCAGACACCGGAAGTGACGATCGGAATGGAAAACATGCCGGCGCCAACGGCGGTTCCGGCAATGATCATCGCGCCGCCGAGGACGGAAGGGCGGGCCAGCTTCTGGATGGTGTCCGTAGACATGCGTGCTCCTGAGGGACGGGTTCTTTTGTACTAGCTCAATGGTACATGGGCGCATGGCGCATGTAAAGCGTGGTAATTGCACGTTTCACGCGTTTTTGTCTTTAAATCAAGGTTTGTTGGGCGTTTTTTCGCCATAGGATGCAGCCGGCCGGCGCAGGGCGATGAGTGTAAAGATCGCCGGGACGCAGGGATTCTGCTGGCGGCCGCCGCGCGCGGCTGCTATTGTCGCGCTTCTTTTCCCCAGCCCACCAGGAGTAGCGCTGATGGACTGTCGCAGCGACTGCGGCGCCTGCTGTATCGCGCCGTCAATATCCAGCCCGATCCCCGGCATGCCGAACGGCAAGCCCGCCAATACCCGCTGCATTCATCTGGATGAACGGCTGCGCTGTGGCCTGTTTCATTCGCCGCTGCGGCCGAAGGTGTGCGGCAGCCTGCAGCCGAGCCGCGACATGTGCCACGATCACCGCGATCAGGCGCTGATTTATCTCGCCAGGCTGGAAGCGGACACTGCGCCTTAAGCTTCCCTCAACGTCCACAGACACAGCGTCGCGCCTGCCGCCATCGCCAGCGCGGCGTAAAACACCGCATGGTAATTCCAGATTTCCGCCACCGCACCGGCGATGGCGCCGGCGATGACCCAGCCTACCCGAATGGTGTTGGTGAACAGCGTGGTGGCCGTGCCGGCCTGACCGGGCATCAAATCCTGAAAGTAGAGCATGCCGATGCCAGCCAGCACGCCGATAAACGCCGCATTCAGCAGCTGCAGGGCAATCAGCGGCCAACTGCCGGTGATAAACAGCAGGCCGCAATAGAACAGCACGCCGGCGACCACCGCCCCGCGCATCAAACAACGCTTGCCGCAGCGTTTCGCCACCATGCCGGCGATCAGCATGATTGGGATCTCCAGCCCGGCGGCGGCGCCCATCAATATCCCGGCCAGCCGCTCCGGCAGCCGCAGCTCGTGCACCACATACAGCGGCATGTTGATCAGGTACATGCTGTTGGCGGTCCACATCAGGGTGCAGGCGACGAACAGCAGCAGCGAATCGCGGCGATGCTGCCGCGGTGCGGCCAGGGGCGCGTTCGTCGCCGCGGTTTTCGGCATCGAAGGCAGCCGCTTCCACACCAGCAGGCCGCACAGCACAAAGGCCGCCGCGCCCGCCAGATACATGACCTTAAAGCCGAAGCCCAGCGCCAGCGCGAAGGCGATCGGCGGGCCAATAACCCAGGCAAGGGAAACCTGGGCGCGCATGATGGAGGTGAACATCACCGCCTCGCGCCCGGTGCGATCGGCATGCTCGCGCGCCAGCGCAAACATCTGCGGATTGGCGGTGGAGCCGAAGCTGGTGAGCAGCACGCCGACGAGCAGCAGCAGGTAATAGTTGCGGCTCCAGGCGAACAGCGTGAACCCCAGCGCACCCAGCATGCAGCAGAGGAAGATCAGTGATTTGCGGTCGCCTTGTTTATCCGAACGGCCGGCGAGAAACTGGCTGACCAGAATGCCGATCACCGCGCTGCCGGTAAAGAACAGCCCGACCAGCGCCGGCCGTACCTTGACCTCGGTTTCCAGAAACAGGCTCAGCGTCGGGGTTTGCAACGCGCCGGCGATGCCGGTCAGAAACGCCACCGCCAAAAAGGCCAGCGAAGTGAGATCGGGCGCGCGTCGCGTTACTGCGGATGAAGTCGGCATGGCGGTTGATAATTCGTCGAAAAAGGGAGGTCGCGCGCATCATACGCCCGTTGAAATGAAACGCAAACCGCTCCCTTGCGACGAAGGGTAAGCGGATATGTCGCGCGGCGACGAGGAAAATAGGGGCGCGTTACACGCCCCCGTTATCGCGGGATCAGGCGCCTTGCGGCACCGCGTGCGCGGTATTTTTCAATACCGGCCCCCGATACTTCTCGATCTGCAGCTGCGCCATCTGCCCGCAGTTGCCCTGCGCCAGGCTGGAAGAGCCGATGTCGAAGGTCAGGCAGTTGACGTTGCCGTTCTTGCACAGCGAGCCGGGCTGCGCCGGATCGGCCGGATCGAACCAGGCGCCTTCGCTGATGCGCACCACGCCCGGTCGCACGTCTTCGCTGACCACCGCCCCCACCAGGATCTGGCCGCGATCGTTGAACGCCCGCACCAGATCGCCGCCGCTGATGCCGCGCGGCTGCGCGTCCTGCGGGTGGATCAGGATAGCTTCACGATCCGCTACCGCGTATTTCTCGCGCAGCGGCGTGTTGTCGAGCTGAGAGTGCAGCCGGTTGGTCGGGTGCGCGGTATTGAGCGACAGCGGATACTTGGCCGCTTCCGGCCCGCGATACCACTCGTGCGGCGGCATCCAGGTCGGGATGCCGGGGCAATCCTCGTAATGCATTTTGGCGATGGCGTCGGAGTAGATCTCGATCTTGCCCGACGGCGTGCCCAGCGGGTTCAGCAGCGGGTTGTCGCGATAATCGGCAAAGCGCACCCACTGCTTGTTGGCCTCCGGCACCGGGAAGCGCACGTAGTTGTTGGATTGCCAGAACATGTCGAACGGCGGCAGCGCCACCCGGGCGGCGCGCGCCTGGTTCTTCATGTCGTCGTACATGCCTTTCAGCCACTGGGTTTCATCCTTGCCCTCGGTAAAGGCTTCCTGCACGCCCAGCCTGGCCGCCATCGCCGAGAAAATGTCGAAGTCGCTGCGCGACTCGTGCTGCGGCGGCACGCATTGGTGCATCGGGAACACGTAGAGCTGCGAATAGTCGCCGCCCATTTCCAGATCGTTGCGCTCGTAGCTGGTGGTGGCCGGCAGCACGATGTCGGCATGCTTGGCGGTGGCGGTCCAGTAAGGCTCGTTGACCACGATGGTGTCTGGCCGCTGCCAGGCTTTGACCAGGTTATTGGTGTCCTGATGCTGGTGGAAGGTGTTGCCGCCCGCCACATATACCATTTTCACCTCGGGGTAGGTGACCTTGGCGCCGTTGAAGTCGATGGTTTTGCCCGGGTTGCTCAGGCATTCGGCGATGCGCGCCACCGGGATCGGCGCCGGCGAGCTCTTCGGCGCGTTGCCGGCGGAGATGCCGGCGATGATGCCGCCCTTGGCGGTCGGGCTGCCGCCGGAGGAATAGTGGTAGCTGAAGCCGAAGCCGCCGCCCGGCAGGCCGATCTGGCCGAGCATCGCCGCCACCGTCACCAGCAGCCAGTGCTGCTGTTCGCCGTGGTGCTGGCGCTGAATGCCCCAGCCGCCCATGATCATGGTGCGGTGTTTCGCCATCTCGCGCGCCAGTTGGCGCAGCGTGTCGGCATCGACGCCGCTGATGTCGGCCGCCCATTCGGCGGTTTTCGCTACGCCGTCGCTCTCGCCCAGCAGGTAGGCCTGGAACTTGTCGAAGCCGACGGTGTAGGTTTTCAGGAAGTCCGGGTTATGCAGCTTCTCGGTCAGCAGCGTGTGGGCGATGCCGATCAGCATGGCGCCGTCGGTATAAGGGCGCGGGGCGATCCACTGCGCATTGACGAACTTGGCGCTGTCGCTGTGCACCGGATCGATGCTGATCACCCGGGTGCCTTTCTTCTTCAGCGCCTCGAAGCCGGTCTGGCCGACGTGATCCGGCACGTTCCAGCTGTTTTTCAGTGTGACCATCGGGTTGCAGCCCCACAGGATCACCAGCTCGCTGTTCTCGATCACGTTCGGCCAGGCGGTCTGCTGTTCGTAGACCTCCATCGAACCGACCACGTGCGACATGATCACCTGCGCCGCGCCGGTGGAGTAGTCGCCGGCGTAGCCGAGGAAACCGCCGGTCAGGTTCATCAAGCGTTGCAGCAGCGTGCGGCTGTTGTGCAGCATGCCGACGCTTTTCCAGCCGTAGGAACCGGCGTAGATCGACTGCGGCCCGTGATCTTTTTGCAGGCGAGTGATCTCATTGCACACCAGCTCGGTCGCTTTGTCCCAGCTGACGCGCACCCACTCGTCGCGGCCGCGCAGCTCGGTGCGGCTGCCGGGGCCGCCCTCCAGCCAGCTTTTACGCACCATCGGGTATTTGATGCGGTTCTCGGCGTGCACCTGATAAGGCGCCATGGCGATCAGCTCATTCGGATACGGATCGTCCTGCACCGGCTGCACGCCGACCATCTTGCCGTCCTGCACGATGGCCTCGAACGCGCCCCAGTGGGCGCCGGTCAGAATGCCTTTTTGCGCCTGACGCAAGGCGATGAACTGCGGCAGCGCTTCGCTGATGGCCTGCGCCAGCGCCGCTTTGGGCCATAAGCCCGCCAGCAGCGGGGCGGCGGCCAGCGCGGCGGCCCCGGTCAGGAAGCGGCGGCGGCTCATGGTTAACGGTTGTTGGTTGCTCATTGCGCTTCTCCCTTAAAGCTTGGCCGGTGCGGCAGGTGGCATGTCGCTGGCGTGTTTTTGTACGTATTGCGTCAGCACGCGCAGCTGTTCCTGCGTCAGCGAGGTGCGCGGCGCCATGCCTTTGATGACGCCAATCCATTGGTTGGCGTTGAAGCGATCGAGCGCGGTCAGCCCGTGGCAGCCGGTGCAGTTGGCCGACATCATGTCCGCGGCGTAGCGCCAGATTTTTTGCTGATCGTCAATCAACTGTTTACGCGGCAGCCACACCTGCAGAGAAACCTGATGCCAGACCAGGCCGGTTTCCGCATCGGTCTGGGTGGAGGCGGTCTTCAGCTGTTGGCGCGCGTCTTCACCCAGCAGCACGCTGAGGATGCGTTTGCCCTGCGCAGCGTAGAACACTTCGCTGACGCCGTCCTGCTGCCAGCCGCTCACGGTGGCCAGCACCTTGTCGCCATCCTGCTTCACCACCTGCACTTCGGTGGAAGGCATCAGGTTGCCGGCGTTATGGCTGTCGTCCGCGCTGAGGAAGAACGGTTCGGTGGCGATGGTGTAGAGGGTGGTGGCGTCCGGAGCGGTCAACGCCGCGGCCTTCGCCAGCTCGGCGGCGCCGGCCTGGGTTTCGCCGCTCATGTCCGGCAAGATGTGGGCCACGCCCTTATGGCAATCGATGCAGGTCTCGCCCTGTTTGATCGCCACCGGGTGCTGCAGGCGCGCCTCAGGGCGCTGGGCGGTGATGTCCATGGCGTCGTAGCTGTGGCAGGAACGGCAGGTGGCTGAGTCGTTCTCTTTCAGCGTCTTCCAGACCGACTGCGCCATCGCCAGCTTGTGCGCTTCGTATTTTTCCGGCGTATCGATGGTGCCGACCATTTCGCCGTAAATGTCTTTCACCGCGCGGATTTTGGTCCACAGGTAATCGATCGGCTGGTGCGGCACGTGGCAGTCGGCGCACTCGGCGCGGATGCCCTTGGTGTTTTGGAAGTGAACGCTGCCCTGATATTCGGCCAGCGGCTGTTGCATGGTGTGGCAGGAAACGCAGAAGGCGGTATCGCTGGTTTTATGGAATACGGTGGCGGTCCCGGCCAACAGCGCCGCGCCGAGGATAATCCCCAGCAGCAAAAGCCATAGCCATCCCCACCGGCGCTTTTTTTCAAAGCCAGTCAGTTTTTTGCTCATGGTAAACCCGCTTATAATTATGAATTTAAAATAAAATCTTGCCAAAAGGCCGCCGACCGGAGGTCAGAATGCCACGTCGATTGCAGGGGTAATATAGAAGAGGGTTAACCCCATAGGGTTATCCGTAGTCAAAAAAAGGGCATATATCGCAAAAAATAGCGTTATATTCTGGTGTATATAGCGATGGGATCGAGCGGCAGGGGAAGCGAACGCAGGACGCGTTCGCTATGGCTCAGGCCGTGGGCAAATAGGGCTGGCCGCTCAGCCATAGCCGGATGGCGGTGCGGCTGGCTTCGAAATGCGGTTCCGGCAGGGCGTCGGGCGCGCACCAGCGCCACTCGGCGCACTTTTCGGGTTCTTTCAACTCGGCGCTGCCGCCGGGGTGATCCACCTGCAGGCAGACAGACACCGTGTGTTTGCCTTCGGCGCGCCAGGTTTGCAGATTGTTGCTGACGCCCACGAAGCGCGGCGGATCGATGAGCAGCCCGGTCTCTTCGGCGATTTCGCGCCGGGCGCACTGCTCGAAGGTTTCACCGGCCTCCAGATGCCCACCGGGGATCGACCAAAAGGGCGCGTGGGAACCGCAGCGCTTGCCCAACAAAATCTCGCCCTGCGGGTTGACGATGATCACCCCGACGCCGGTCACTACGTTCATGCTTTTCTCCGTCAGCAAAGTTTCAGCACAGTATGTCATTTTGCCCCGGCGCTGACCAATGCGCCGGCGAAAGTGTGCGTAAGCTCAAAAATCTGCAATGGCAAAAGGGAGAAAGCTTGCTTTCGCCTTGCGCTGCTCACACACTCCTTGAAACGTTTCAGCGTTATCCGGCCGCTTGTGGCGAGCGGGTAACGCTCCTTTTTCTCAATAAAGCTGAAACGATTCAATTCAGCAGGAGAGGAGAATCATGTTCCAGTTGTCACCGCAAGACATTCATCTGGGCGCCGTTGCCGCCGATAAGCAGGAGGCCATCCGCCAGGTGGCCGCCGCCCTGACCGAAGCCGGCTGCGTCAGCGCCGGTTACGTGGACGGCATGCTGCAGCGCGAACTGCAGACGTCCACCTATCTGGGCAACGGCATCGCCATTCCGCACGGCACCACCGATACCCGCGATCTGGTGCTGAAAACCGGCGTGCAGGTGTTCCAGTTCCCGCAGGGCATCGCCTGGGGCGAAGGCCAGACCGCCCATGTGGCGATCGGCATCGCCGCCCGTTCCGACGAGCATTTGGCGCTGCTGCGCCAGCTTACTCACGTGCTGAGCGATGACGGCGTGGCGGAGCGGCTGGCGAAAACCACCTCCACGGAAGAGCTGCGCAGCCTGCTGATGGGCGAGCAGCAGAGCGCCGAATTCCAGTTCGACGTTTCGCTGATTGCGCTCGACGTCGCGGCCGACAGCCTGATGACGCTGCAGGCGCTGAACGCCGGCCGGCTGCAAAAGGCCGGCGCGGTCAACGCGCAGTTCGTCAGCGATGCCATTACCCGCAAGCCGCTGAACCTGGGGCAGGGCATCTGGCTGAGCGACAGCGTCGAAGGTAACCTGGCCAGCGCGGCCACCGTCAGCCGCCCGGTGCAGGCTTTCGTGGAAGACGGCGAGCCGGTGGCGCTGCTGCTGACGGTGTCGGTCGCCGACGCGCAGCCGCTGGCGGTGCTCAACTACCTCAGCGATCTGCTGCTGGCCAACAAAGCTGAACGCCTGCTGAAGGCGGATGCCGCCGGGGTGCTGGCGCTGCTGACCAGCGAAGTGGCCGAGGAGAGCAGCGTGCTGAGCGCCGAGTTCGTGATCCGCAACGAGCACGGGCTGCACGCACGGCCGGGCACGGCGCTGGTCAACGTGATCAAAAGTTTCAACAGTGACATCACCGTCACCAACCTGGACGGCAGCGGCAAGCCGGCCAACGGGCGCAGCCTGATGAAGGTGGTGGCGCTGGGCGTGAAAAAAGGGCATCACCTGCGCTTTACCGCCAATGGAGAAGATGCTGAAGCCGCGCTGAAGGCGATCGGCGAAGCGATTAATGAAGGACTGGGCGAGGGCGCAGCATGAGCAGAAGAGTAGCAACGATCACCCTGAACCCTGCGTACGATCTGGTGGGGTTTTGCCCGCAGATCGAACGCGGGGAAGTCAACCGGGTAAAAACCGCCGGCCTGCACGCCGCCGGTAAGGGCATCAACGTCGCCAAGGTGTTGAAGGATTTGGGCATCGACGTCACCGTCGGCGGCTTCCTGGGCAAAGACAATCAGGACGGTTTCCAACTGCTGTTCAGCGATCTGGGGATCGCCAACCGCTTCCAGGTGGTGCCGGGCCGCACCCGCATCAACGTCAAGCTGACGGAAAAAGACGGCGAAGTCACTGATTTCAATTTCTCCGGTTTTGAAGTGACGCCGCAGGACTGGGATCGCTTCGTCAGCGACTCGCTGAGCTGGCTGGGCCAGTTTGACATGGTGGCGGTGAGCGGCAGCCTGCCGGCCGGCGTCGATCCCGATGCCTTTACCGACTGGATGACCCAGCTGCGCGCCAAATGCCCGTGCATCATTTTCGACAGCAGCCGCGAAGCGCTGGTCGCCGGGCTGAAGGCCTCGCCGTGGCTGGTGAAACCGAACCGCCGCGAGCTGGAGATCTGGGCCGGCCGCCCGCTGCCGGCGCTGGCGGACGTGGTCGAGGCCGCACATGCGCTGCGCGAGCAGGGCATCGCCCACGTGGTGATCTCCCTCGGCGCGGAAGGCGCGCTGTGGGTTAACGCCTCTGGCGCCTGGATCGCCAAACCGCCGTCCTGTGAGGTGGTCAGCACCGTGGGCGCCGGTGATTCGATGGTCGGCGGCCTGATTTACGGCCTGCTGATGCGCGAATCCAGCGAACACACCTTGCGTCTGGCCACGGCGGTAGCGGCGCTGGCGGTCAGCCAGAGCAACGTCGGCGTGACCGATCGTCCCCAGTTGGCCGCGATGATGGCGCGCGTCGATCTGAAACCTTTCAATCAATAGCAGGAGGCAGAATGAAAACGCTGCTGATGGTAGACAGTTCGCTGGGGCAGGCCCGTGGCCACCTGGCGAAACGCATGCTGGAGGCCGCCGCGGCCAAAACCGGCCTGACGCTGGTCGAGTCGCTGCAGGACGCCGAACTGGTGGCGGTGGCGGGGCAGTCGGCCCCGGCTGACGCCGGGCTGAACGGCAAATTGGTGTATGTGGGCGATGTAGAACAGGCGGTGCGTGAACCGGACGCTTTTCTGGCGCGCGCCAAGGCCGAAGCTGAAACCTATCAGGCGCCGCAGGCTGCGGCGCCGGTGAAAGCCGGTGGGCAAAAACGCATCGTGGCGATCACCGCCTGCCCAACCGGCGTGGCGCATACCTTTATGGCGGCCGAAGCCATTGAAAGCGAAGCGAAGAAACGCGGTTGGTGGGTGAAGGTGGAAACGCGCGGCTCCGTCGGCGCCGGCAACGCCATCACCCCGGAAGAGGTGGCGGCGGCGGATCTGGTGATCGTCGCGGCGGATATCGAGGTGGACCTGGATAAATTCGCCGGTAAGCCGATGTACCGCACCTCCACCGGCCTGGCGCTGAAGAAAACCGCCCAGGAGCTGGACAAGGCGCTGGCCGAGGCCGAGGTGTTCCAGCCGCAGCAGCGCGGTAGCGCGGCGCCGGCGGGTAAAAAGAAAGAGGGCAACGGCCCGTATCGCCACCTGCTGACCGGCGTGTCCTACATGCTGCCGATGGTGGTAGCCGGCGGTCTGTGTATCGCGCTGTCGTTCGTGTTCGGCATCAAGGCGTTTGAAGTCAAAGGCACGTTGGCGGCGGCGCTGATGCAGATCGGCGGCGGCTCCGCCTTTGCGCTGATGGTGCCGGTATTGGCCGGTTTCATCGCCTTCTCCATCGCGGATCGCCCGGGCCTGACGCCGGGCCTGATCGGCGGCATGCTGGCCGTGAGCACCGGCGCCGGGTTCCTCGGCGGCATCATCGCCGGTTTCCTGGCGGGTTACGTCGCCAAGGCGATCAGCAGCAAGCTGCGCCTGCCGCAGAGCATGGAAGCGCTGAAGCCCATCTTGATCATTCCGCTGGTGGCCAGCCTGATCACCGGTCTTATCATGATTTACGTGGTCGGCACGCCGGTCGCGAAAATCATGGAAGGCCTGACCCATTGGCTGCAATCGTTGGGCACCGCCAACGCCGTGCTGCTTGGGGCGATCCTCGGCGGCATGATGTGTACCGACATGGGCGGCCCGGTGAACAAAGCGGCCTACGCCTTCGGCGTGGCGCTGCTCAGCTCCTCGGTGTATGCGCCGATGGCGGCGATCATGGCGGCGGGTATGGTGCCCCCGTTGGCGATGGGGCTGGCGACGCTGCTGGCGCGCCGCAAGTTCCCGAAATCCGAGCAGGAAGGCGGCAAGGCGGCGCTGGTGCTGGGGCTGTGCTTCATCACCGAAGGGGCGATTCCATTCGCCGCCCGCGACCCGATGCGCGTGCTGCCGTGCTGCATTGCCGGCGGGGCGCTGACCGGCGCGCTGTCGATGGCGTTCGGCGCCAAGTTGATGGCACCGCACGGCGGGCTGTTCGTGCTGCTGATCCCGGGCGCAATTTCGCCGGTGTTGCTGTACCTGGTGGCGATCGCCGCCGGTACGCTGCTGGCGGGCGTGGCTTACGCCCTGCTGAAACGTGCTGAAGTGCCGGCGGCCAGCGTGGCATAACGGCGTCCAGCCATAAAAAAACCGGAGCCCAGGCTCCGGTTTTTTCGTTTTGGCGCCGCGTTACTGCTGCGCTTTCAGCCAGGCGATCTCTTCCGCCCAGATATCCGGGTTTACCGTTTCCAGAATCAGCGGGATATTGTCGAAGCGCGGATCGCGCATGATGTAGCTGAACACCGTTTTGCCGATGTTGCCTTCCCCCAGGCTGTGGTGGCGGTCGACGCGGCTGTTGAACTCGCTCTTGGCGTCGTTCAGGTGCATGCCGCGCAGGTAGTTGAAGCCGACGATGTCGCCGAGCTGTTTGAAGGTGTGTTCGCAGTCTTCTTCGGTACGCAGATCGTACCCGGCGGCGAAGGCGTGGCAGGTGTCGATGCAAACGCCGACGCGGCTTTTGTCTTCCACGCCGTCGATGATCGCCGCTAGGTGCTCGAATTTGAAGCCCAGGTTGCTGCCCTGGCCGGCGGTGTTTTCGATCACGGCCGTCACGCCGGCGGTTTTATCCAGCGCGATGTTGATCGATTCGGCGATGCGCGCCAGGCACTTGTCTTCATCGATTTGCAGCAGGTGGCTGCCGGGGTGGAAGTTCAGCAGCGTCAGCCCCAGCTGTTCGCAGCGCTGCAGCTCGTCGATGAACGCCTCGCGCGATTTTTCCAACGCTTCGGCCACCGGGTGGCCCAGGTTGATCAGGTAGCTGTCGTGCGGCAGGATCTGCCCCGGCCCGAAGCCGTACTGGGCGCAGGCGCTCTTGAACTTATCGATCACGTCGGCGGCCAGCGGCGCGGCCTTCCATTGACGCTGATTTTTGGTGAACAGGGCGAACGCGGTCGCCTCCAATTCGTGCGCGCGGATAACCGCCTGATCCACGCCGCCTGACGCGCTGACATGTGCACCGACAAACTTCATCTTCATTCTCCTGTGTTATCGGTGACATTATGGCATTGATGGCGGGCGGAATAAATGCGGCCCGCCGAAGCGAGCCGCAGAAGGGGCAGAAGGGAGTGATTAGAGCCAGTGTTGCACCAGCTGGTTTATCGCGCCGCCGCCGACCAGCAGCCAGACGAACAGCAGCGTGGCCAACAGAATCGGTTTCATCCCGGCCTGGCGCACGGCGCTGATGTGGGTGGTCAATCCCAGCGCCGCCATCGCCATCGCCAGCATCCAGGTGTCGGCGGTGATCAGGTGCTGCACCAGCGTGGCCGGCAGCAGGTTGAAGGAGTTCAGCCCGGCGACGGCGATAAACAGCACGGCAAACCACGGAATGGTAATCGCGGATTTTTCCGCCTTGCCTGCGCCGCCGCGGCTGATGTAGCCCGACAGCAGCAGCAGGAACGGCGCCAGCATCATCACGCGGATCATCTTGGCGATCACCGCCGCATTTTCGGCGTCAGGCCCGATGGCGTGCCCGGCGGCGACCACCTGAGCCACTTCGTGGATGGTGGAGCCGGCGTAGATGCCGAAGGTTTCCTGGCTGAACGGCAGCCACTGGAAGTGCTCGTTCAATTGATACAGCCACGGGTAGGCGAAGATCGCCAGGGTGCCGAACACCACCACGGTCGAGACCGCCACCGCCACTTTGCTGGAGTCGGCCTTCAGCACCGGCTCGGTGGCCATCACCGCCGCCGCGCCGCAAATGCTGCTGCCGGCGCCGATCAGCATCGCGGTCTGGCTGTCGATGCCGAACACTTTCTTGCCGAGCCAGCAGGCCAGCAAGAAGGTGGTGGTCAGGGTCAGCGCATCGATGATGATGCCGCTGGCGCCCACGTCGGCGATCTGCTGAAAGGTCAGGCGGAAGCCGTACAGGATAATGCCCAGACGCAGCAGGCGCTGCTTGGCCAGCTGTACGCCGCCGTGACAAACGGTTTGCCAGCGGGGATACAGCGTGTTGCCCACCAGAATGCCGAACAGGATCGCCAGCGTCAGCGCCCCCAGGCCCAGCTCTGCCACCCAGGGAATGTCGCCGGCCCAGACGGCCAGCGCGGTGAGCGCACCGGTCAGCGCCAGCCCCGGCACCAGCCGCGGCAGGCCGAACAGCGGAAAGCGTCGCTCGGGGTAAGTATGAGTGGTATCAGTCGCCATAAAAGTCAGTCCTTCAGTCTGTTTCTTGCTGCCAAGAGTACGTTTGGGCTGAATAAAAGAGAAATTGATTATATATTTATAACCTATCTGAATAAGTGGTATGGCGTCAGGCATTGGCATACAGCCGCATTGCGGCTAGGGTGAGGAGGAGCGGCGAACCGCCGTCAACTTTCCAACTGAACAGGAGCAGGCGATGGATACCGACGATCAACGCAGAGAGCAGATAGACCGGGAAGTGGGCCGCGCGGTGCGGCGGTTGATTGAAGAAAACAAGGCGATCGACCGCGACCATCTCGTGGCGATGCTGCAATTGATACAGCGGGACGAAGCCGGCACGCCGCGCGAGGCGGCGCTGGCTGCGGCGGCGCAGCTGGTCGCCTTGGGTAAGTAGCGCGCCGAATTGGCCGTAAACGGGGTGGCCTCGCCGGGCTCCCCACAGCATGTTGACATCATTTTGCGGTTCTCTGGCAGAACCCTTTTTCATTACCGGGACGGCTATGCATATCACGTTGCGTCAACTGGAAGTCTTCACCGAAGTGCTGAAAAGCGGTTCGACCACTCAGGCCTCGGTGGTGCTGGCGCTGTCGCAGTCGGCGGTCAGCGCGGCGCTGGCGGATCTGGAGGGGCAGCTGGGCGTGCAGCTGTTCGATCGCGTCGGCAAACGGCTGGTGATCAACGAGCACGGCCGGTTGCTGTATCCCAAGGCGCTGGCGCTGCTGGAGCAGGCGGGGGAGATCGAGCAGCTGTTTCGCCATGACGGCGGGGCGCTGCGCATCGCCGCCAGCAGCACCATCGGCAACTACATGCTGCCGGAGATGATCGCCCGTTACCGCCGGGACTTTCCGGCCACGCCGCTGGAGCTGAACGTCGGCAACAGCCAGGACGTGATCGTGGCGGTGGCGGATTTCCGCGTCGATCTGGGGCTGATCGAAGGGCCTTGCCATATGCCGGAGCTGGTGACGCAGCCGTGGCTGGAGGACGAGCTGGTGGTGTTCGCCGCGCCGGACAACCCGCTGACCCGTCAGCCGCCAACGCTGGAGGCGCTGGCCAATGCCCCTTGGATCCTGCGCGAGCGCGGTTCGGGCACCCGTGAGGTGCTGGATCATCTGCTGTTGGCGCACCTGCCGCATTTCCAGCTGGTGATGGAGCTCGGCAACTCGGAGGCGATCAAGCACGCGGTGCGGCACGGCATCGGCATCAGTTGCCTGTCGCGGCGGGTGGTGGCGGAACAGCTGGCCAGCGGCGCGCTGGTGGAACTGCCGGTGCCGCTGCCGCCGCTGCGGCGCACCCTGTATCTGATCCGCCATCGGCAAAAGCACATTTCCAACGCCTTGCAGCGTTTTCTCAGCTATTGCGCGCTGTAATCGACAGCGCGTCACGCCCTCTGCTGCCGCGCAGGCCGAAGAAAGCATAAAAACCTGCGCGCGCTCACATTAATGAGAGTAAGTAAGGCCATAAGGGCCGCGGCTAATAATTGCCTCTGAATTATGAAGCTATCTTATATCAGTGCAATGTTGCTAGTTCACCGGCGGGTATTTGTTACAATCCGCCCTCATTTTTTCAAAGAGCAGATAGGGTACGAATGGCTCAGCAGGATATAAAAACATCGGGGCAGCAAGCACCCGGATTGCGCCGCGAGCTGAAAGCCCGGCATTTGACCATGATCGCCATTGGCGGCTCCATCGGCACCGGCCTGTTTGTCGCCTCGGGCGCCACGGTTTCTCAGGCAGGCCCCGGCGGGGCGCTGTTGTCTTACGCTCTGATCGGTTTGATGGTGTACTTCCTGATGACCAGCCTGGGCGAACTGGCGGCCTTTATGCCGGTTTCCGGTTCATTCTCCACCTACGGCGCCAAATACGTGGAAGAAGGCTTCGGCTTCGCGCTGGGCTGGAACTACTGGTACAACTGGGCGGTGACCATCGCCGTTGACCTGGTGGCTTCGCAATTGGTGATGAGCTACTGGTTCCCGGACACCCCCGGCTGGATCTGGAGCGCGCTGTTCCTCGGCCTGATGTTCCTGCTGAACTACATTTCGGTGAAAGGGTTCGGCGAGGCGGAATACTGGTTCGCGCTGATCAAGGTCAGCACCGTGATTATCTTCATCGCCGTCGGCGTGCTGATGATCGTCGGCATTCTGAAAGGCGGCGAGCACGCCGGCTGGCAGAACTGGACGATAGGGGACGCGCCGTTCGCCGGCGGCTTCTCGGCGATGATTGGCGTGGCGATGATCGTCGGCTTCTCGTTCCAGGGCACCGAGCTCATCGGCATCGCGGCCGGCGAATCGGAGAACCCGGGTAAAAACATCCCGCGCGCGGTGCGTCAGGTGTTCTGGCGTATTCTGCTGTTCTATATCTTCGCCATTCTGATCATCAGCCTGATCATTCCGTACACCGATCCGAGCCTGCTGCGCAATGACGTGAAAGACATCAGCGTCAGCCCGTTCACCCTGGTGTTCCAGCATGCCGGCCTGCTGTCGGCGGCGGCGGTGATGAACGCGGTGATCCTGACGGCGGTGCTGTCCGCCGGTAACTCGGGCATGTACGCCTCTACCCGCATGCTGTACACCCTGGCGTCGGAAGGCAAGGCGCCGCGCATCTTCGCCAAGCTGTCGAAAGGCGGCGTGCCGCGCAACGCGCTGTATGCGACCTGCGTGGTGGCCGGGCTGTGCTTCCTGACCTCGATGTTCGGCAACCAGTCGGTTTACCTGTGGCTGCTGAATACCTCGGGCATGACCGGTTTCATCGCCTGGTTGGGCATCGCCATCAGCCACTACCGTTTCCGTCGCGGTTACATGCTGCAGGGGCGCGATCTGAACGACTTGCCATACCGTTCCGGGTTCTTCCCGCTGGGGCCGATCTTCGCCTTCGTGCTGTGCCTGATCATTACCCTGGGCCAGAACTACCAGGCCTTCCTGCAAGACAAGATTGACTGGTACGGCGTGACCGCCACCTACATCGGCATTCCGCTGTTCCTGCTGATTTGGTTCGGTTACAAGCTGTCGCGCGGCACCCGCGTCGTGAAGTACAGCGAAATGGAATTCCCGAAGATGGACGTGAAGTAATCTTCGGTGAGTGACACGCGGCGGGAGCTCCCGCCGCGTGTGGTTTTACTTTTTCCCGCCTTTGGCTTCCGCCAGCGCCTGCTGCGCCGAAATCATCAAATCTTCCACCGTCGCATAATCCTGCGTCAGCGCCAAAATGCCGGCGTTGAGTTGCATGTTCACCTCGCCGAACGCGCCAAAATCGTAGGGCGCTTCCAGCGGCGGCACAATGCGCGCCAGGAACTCGCTTTCTGCGCCGTAGGGCAGATCGTGCACCAGTATCAAAAACAGGCCGCCGGTGTAGCGGCAGACGTAGTCGCTGGGGCGGATCAGCGTCTTGAGGCGCTCGCCGACGGTGCGCAGCACGTCGTCGCCGATCTGCACGCCGTGGCTTTGGTAAAGCGCCGCCAGCGGGCCGAATTCAAGAATGAACAGGTGGGAGATTGGCTGTGTCGTACCAGGGCGGCAGATGTTGCGCATCACCGCCTCGCCGCCCGCGCGGTTGAGGAAGCCGGTCAGGCGATCGCGGTGGGACGCCTGCTGCTTCTCCCACGCCAGCGTGACGTGCTGTACCCGCTGGCGGTGGTAGCGCGCGATCATGCCATGGGCCAGCACCAGCCACAGCGGCGTGAGATCCGCCAGGACGAACAGGTTTTGCACGCGCGACAGCGGCGCCGCCAGCAGGTAGGGCAGCGTCAGCGCGATCACCTCAAGCAGCGCGAAACGCGGCGCGGCGGCATGGCGCTGCATCAGCCAGCAGGCCAGAGCGGTGATCGTCAGACCGGCGAACAGGATCAGCACAAAGCGGCCCGACAGCATCGCCAGCGCGGCGCTGGCGCCGACCAGCAGCATCCACAGCAACACCGTCACCAGCATGGCGTCCGGCCAGGCGGGTTGGCGCCTCTGCGCCAGCCAGGCGCGCCCGGCGGTCAGCAGCAGCAACAGCAGCAGCAGAACGATACCGACCAGCCGCTGGTTCAGCCAGGCGTACCCCACCAACAGCGCCGCCGGCCCCACGGCATTCAGCCAGGGAGTGAGGGGAGAGGGCGTCAGCGTGAGCCGCAGCTGGCGTTTAAACGGCTCGTCATCGGCGTGCAGCGGGCTGTGCAACAGCCAGTTCAGCAGCGCCGGGCGTTTGGGCGTTACCGCCGGAGATGGACTTCTCATTACAGCCTCGTCAATAAGGCCGCTCTTGCGGCGGCCTGAAGTTTTTTGCACGCTCGGTGCTGTGATTTTGGATTCTATGTGGTTTTTTCGTTATTTGTCAGAGTCTGGTCGGATCAGGAATAACTTTCAGAATAATGAACCTGCTGGCGGCAGCGGGGGTAAACGCGATGGATTGAAGAATGGCGTGGAAAAACAATTTATTACATTTCGATAACGCCGTTTTCACCTATTGATATGATTGATAAGTATTATCGTTTGCTTTATTGTTGACGGCTGCGCGCAGGCTGTCGCCGCGCGCTTTCCGGTTTACGGCGGACGCTTTCGCGCCGCTGTCATGATGGTTGTAACAGGTATCTTAACGAATGAGCGTATCCACCGATCCCATGACTGACGCCAAGGGGCAACCCAACGCCGGCGTGATGGGGCGTTATCAGCATATTCTTCGCCATCGCCTGTTGATGATGGGCGTGTTGGCACTGGCGATCCTGGGGTCGCTGCTGCTGGATTTCACCATGGGGCCGTCCGGGCTGTCGCTGTCGTCCTTATGGCAAACGCTGCTTGACCCCGCGGCGGCCGATGCCGGCACGCGGGTGATCGTCTGGGACATCCGCCTGCCTTACGCGCTGATGGCGGTGGTGGTGGGGTTTGCGCTCGGCCTGGCCGGGGCGGAAATGCAGACCATCCTGAATAACCCGCTGGCCAGCCCCTTTACCCTCGGCGTGTCTTCCGCCGCGGCCTTTGGCGCCGCGCTGGCGATCGTGCTCGGCATCGGCATTCCGGGCATTCCCGATCAGTGGTTCATCTCCGCCAACGCCTTTATCTTTGCGCTGTTCGCCGCGCTGATGCTCGACGGCATCACGCGCTGGACGCGGGTCGCCACCTCCGGCGTGGTGCTGTTCGGCATCGCGCTGGTGTTTACCTTCAACGCGCTGGTGTCGATGATGCAGTTCATCGCCAGCGAGGACACGCTGCAGGGGCTGGTGTTCTGGACCATGGGCAGCCTGGCGCGCGCCTCGTGGGACAAGCTGGGCATTCTGTTCGGCGTGTTCGCCGTGCTGCTGCCGCTGTCGATGATGAGCTCGTGGAAACTGACCGCGCTGCGCCTGGGTGAAGACCGGGCGGTGAGCTTCGGCATCGACGTGCGCCGTCTGCGGCTGACCACGCTGCTGCGCATCAGCATCCTTTCGGCGCTGGCGGTGGCGTTCGTCGGGCCGATCGGCTTTATCGGCCTGGTGGCGCCGCACATCGCCCGCATGATCTTCGGCGAAGATCACCGTTTCTATCTGCCGGCCAGCGCGCTGATTGGCGCGCTGGTGCTGTCGATGGCCTCGGTGGCGTCGAAAAATCTGGTGCCCGGGGTGATCATTCCGGTGGGCATCGTCACGTCGCTGGTCGGGGTGCCGTTCTTCCTGAGCATTATTCTGCGCCACCGGGGGAACGTATGAGCCAGGGCCTGCGAATAGAACACTTCTCGGCGGGCTACCCGAAGCGCCAGGTGATCGACGATCTCTCGGTGCCGATGCTGCCGCGCGGGCAAATCACCGTGCTGCTGGGGCCGAACGGCAGCGGCAAATCGACGCTGCTGCGCTCGCTGGCCGGGCTGAACCCGGCGCAGGGCAAGCTGTGGCTGGACGACGGCGATCTGATGCAGATGCCGTTCGCCCGTCGGGCGGAGAAAGTGGTGTATTTGCCGCAGTCGCTGCCCGCCGGGGTGCATCTGCACGTGCTGGAGTCGATCATCGTGGCGCAGCGCGCCTCGGGCGGCCGCAGCAACGCCGGCAGCGAAGCGGAGGTGATGGCTTTGCTGGAGCAATTGGGCATCGCCCACCTGGCGCTGAGCTATCTCGATCAGCTGTCCGGCGGCCAGAAACAGCTGGTGGGGTTGGCGCAGTCGCTGATCCGTCAGCCCTCGCTGCTGCTGCTGGATGAGCCGCTGAGCGCGCTCGATCTCAACTATCAATTCCACGTGATGGATTTGGTGCGCCGCGAAACCCGCAAGCGCAACATCGTGACGGTGGTGGTGGTGCACGACATCAACATCGCGCTGCGCCACGGCGACCACGTGCTGATGCTGCAGGATGGCGAACTGATCGCCGACGGCGCGCCGGATCAGGTGATTACGCCGCAGAGCCTGGCGCGGGTCTACGGCGTGCGCGGGCGTATCGAGCGCTGTTCGCAGGGCACGCCGCAGGTGCTGATAGACGGTCTGGTGAACCAGCCGACGATTTAATCCAAGAAAAAGCCCGGCATCGCCGGGCTTTCTTTATCGTGCTGCGTGGTTCAGCGCCTCGCTCACGCGTTCGACGACGTGCTGGGCGGTGACGATGCCGCCGGACAGATACACCTCGGCCGCCGGCAGGTAAACCACCTGGCCTTTTTTCACCGCCGTGGTTTTCTTCAGCGCGGTGCCGGTGAGGATCTTCTGCGGCGCCACCGCGTTCGGCCGCCCGGTCGCGGCGTCTCTGTCGATGACGAACAGCCAGTCCGGATTCAGTTTGGCCACCTGCTCAGGCGTCAGCTTGTTGCCGCGTACGTCTTTTTCGTCGGACTGCAGCGCAGACGAGAAGCCGAGGGCGTCATAGACGAAGCTGAAACGACTCTTGGGGGCGTAGGCGCTGATCTTGCCGCCGGAGAACAGCACCACCAGCCCGCGCCCGGCCTGAGCGGCCTGCGGTTTGACCGCCGCGATCTGCGCATCCAGCTTATCGACCGCCGCCTGTGCCTGTTGCTGCTTATCGAACAGCTCGCCCAGCTGCAGCGTGCGCTGTTTCAGGCTGCCCAGCTGATCCTGCGGATCGACGGACATGTTCAGCGTCGGCGCCAGCGCGTTCAGCTCATCATAGGCTTTGGACGCCCGGCCAGCGATCAGGATCAGATCCGGCTTGGCGGCGCGCAGCACGGCCATATCCGGCTTGAACAGGGTGCCGGCATTGAGGTATTTGTCGTCCTGATAGCGCTTCAGGCTATCCGGCAAGTTCTTGCGGTTGCCGGGCAGCGCCAGCGGCTCGACGCCCAGCAGCTGCAGCGTTTCCAGCGAGGCGTAATCCAGCACCACGATGCGCTGCGGGTGCTTTTTCACCTCGGTGCTGCCGTTCAGGTGCTGGACGTTGACGGTGGCCGGGGTTGCGGCTACCGGCGTAGCGGTTTTACTGTGGCAACCCGCCAGCGCCATCGCTGCCAGCAGGGCGATCATCAGGGGGGAGCGGCGTAATCTCATGGGGCTTCCTCACGGTGATGGAATGAAAAGGGCGCGCAGCGCGCGCCCGGGGGCATCAGAAGTTATAGGTCATGCCGACGGTGTAACGGCGGCCGTCCAGCGTGGTGTTGTAGTGGTCGTAATCCACGGTCTTGTCGAGGATGTTGTAGACCCCGCCGGTCAGCTGCAGGTTTTTCGCCGCCTGGTAGCTCAGGCCCGCATCGACGAAGGTGTAGGACGGCGTGCTCTTGGCCATCGAGGTGCGGCTCAGGTAGTCAGAGGTGCGGCTGCGGAAGTTGACGCGCGACCACAGGCTGAGGTCCTGCGTGGCGCGCCAGTCCAGCACGGTGTTCAGCATGTGCTTCGGCATCTGGTTGAGCGCCTTGCCCTGGAACTCGCCGCTCTTCTGTTCGGAAGCGGTGTAGGTGTAGTTGGTGTTCCACTTCCAGTCTTTGTTGATCTGCCAGCCGAAGGTGGCTTCTACGCCGCGCATATTGGCTTTGTCGACGTTGACGCGATCGCTGATAAAGTCGTAGGACGTGCCGCCGATGGTGCAATCCGGCGTGTCTTCGCAGCGGCGCACTTCGGTGATTTTGTCTTTAAAGTCGGTGTTGAAGACCGTCACGCCGGCGTTAATGCCTTTCAGACTATCCCACATCAGGCCGATTTCTTCGCTCAGGCTCTTCTCTGGCTGCAAATCCGGGTTACCGACGATGATGCCTTTACGCACGCCGCCGCCGGTGACCTGCCCCCAGTTAGGGGAGGATTGGCGCAGATCCGGCGATTTGTAACCGGCGGAGACGCCGCCTTTCAGCGTCCACTGTTCGGTCAGGTGCCAGACGCCGTACATGCGCGGGGTCCAGTGGCTGCCGAAGTTTTCATCCTGATCCATGCGGATGCCGCTGGTCAGGCTGAAGTCGTTGGTCAGCGCCCATTCGTCTTCAGCGAACAATGCCCAGCTCCAGCGCGTCAGCTTGCTGAGACCTTGAGCCGATTCAAGCTGGTTGCCGCCGTCGCCCAGTTTTTCATAGCGGTATTGGCCGCCGAGGTTCAGCATATGGGAACCCAGCTCGAACTGGTTCTGGGTGTTGAAGATGGTGTTGTAGGCCTTCATGTTACGGCCCGGGTTACCGGTTTCTTCGCGCTGCACGTAGCTGGTGGAGTTGCCGAAGTCATAATAGCCGTTGTGGGTCAGCGAGTAGTTGGTGCGCGTATACAGGCTTTCGCTGCGGGACGTCGGCGAGCATTTGCCTTTGCTGCAGCGCTCCGCCACCACCGATTTGCCCGGCGTGCTGTTGCGATCCTGCAGCGAACGGCCGATTTCGAAGTCGAATTCGTTTTTCTCGTCCGGCGTCAGGGTGAACACCGCGGTGCCGCTGCGCATGCGCTGTTCGTTGTAACCGTTGACGATTTTATCTTCCGCGCGGCGCGACAGCAGGCCGTTGACCCGCAGGCCGAGCAGCCCTTCAACCAGCGGGCCGGAGGCGTAGGCGTTGGTCTGGAACAGATCGCCGGAATCGCGGTTTTCCTGAATGGTGGCGTCGCCGTGCAGCGAGCCTTTCCACTCGGTGCGGGAGGTCTTGCGAGTGATGACGTTGATCACGCCGCCCATGGCGTCAGAACCGTACAGCGAAGACATCGGCCCGCGCACCACTTCGATGCGCTCGATGGCTTCCATCGGCGGCAGCCAGCCCTGTTCGATGCCGGCGTTGTCGCTGTTCGGACGGGTGCCGCGGGTGTCGACGCGTTTGCCGTCCACCAGGATCAGGGTGTACTTGGAGGACATGCCGCGGATGCTGATGTCACTGCTGCTGGCGCCGCCGGTGATCACCACGCCCGGCACGTCTTTCAGCGCGTCGGTCACGTCGCGATAGGCCTTGTCTTCGATCTGCTGGCGCGGGATCACCGAGATGGAAGCGGCGGAGTCCTGAATTTTTTGCTGGAAGCCGGAGGCGGTGACGACCATGGTGTCCTGGGTGTCGTCCTGCGGCGCGGCCAGCGCGGCGGTGGCGCTGAGTGAGGCGATCACCAGAGCGGCGAGCTTGCTGTAACGTGGCGTTTCCATGAGGTAAACCTTTCCTGGATTGAAGTGAAAGTAATTAACCAATTGAATTTCTAATGAAATTGTTCGTCTTTCGCTGAGAAATGCTTAGCTTCGTCAACGTTGCGTGAGGCTATTGTAAGGATTTTTTTCTGAATGTAAACGCTAATGATAATCCATATCATTTGTATGCTGGTTTTGCTGGCGGGAAAGGTTAACCGGATGAATTAAAGGGAAAAGCGGCGCAGCGGGCGTGCGCCGGGGAGGATCAGCGTTTTTGGATGTAGGTGATGGCCAGCGCCAGCGCCAGCACCAGGCCTTTGATAATGTCCATGGCGTAGTAGGGCACCGACAGCATCACCAGCCCGTTTTGCAGCACGCCGAGGATCACCGCGCCGATCAGAGTGCCGAGCGCATTAGGTTTGCCGGCCCCGGCCAGCGAGAAGCCGATATAGGCCGCCGCCACCGCGTCCATCAGATAGCCGCCGCCGGCGTTGACCTGCGAAGAGCCGATACGTGACGCCAGCAAGATGCCGCCAAGCGCCGCCAGCCAAGAGGAAATGACATAAGCGGCAACCCTGTAACGCACGGTGCGGATGCCCGAAAGGCGCGCCGCCTCGGGGTTGCCGCCGATGGCATACATGCGGCGGCCATGCTTGGTCAACGACAGGAACAGCTGCACCGCCACGGTGACCGCCAGCATGATCAGCACGATCACCGGCACCTGGCCGAGGGCGGAAAACACCTCCGGGATCAGGCCTTCCGCCATGTCGCCATTCGGCAGCACCATGTTTTGGGTGATGGATCCGCCGTAGCTGTAGGTCATCGCCACGCCCTGGATCACGAACAGGCTGGCCAGCGTCGCCAGCATATCGGGAATTCTAAACACCACGATCAGTAGGGCGTTGAACAGGCCGACCAGCGTGCACAGCAGCAGCGTTACCACGATGGCGCCGGTGGTGCCGAACCCGTGCCAGACGAACAGCGAAATTACCAGCGCGTTGGCCAGCGAGGCGGTCGAGCCGACCGACAGATCGAAACCGCCGACCGACAGCGAGATAGAGACGCCGATGGCGATCACCGTCACGATGGCGATCGAACGCAGGATATTGATGATGTTGTTGGCATCGAGGAAGTTGTCCGACGCCAGGCCGAACAGGGCGATCAGCGCCGCCACGGTCAGCAGCATGCCCCATTTGTAGAGGAAATCGAACAGCTGTTGGCGCCAGGGCAGCGCAGGCCGCAGGGCTAATTCTTTACTCACGCAGGGGTTCCTCCGGTGGAATAGAGCAATAAGGTTTCTTCGTCGATGTCGGCGGCGTTCAACTCCGCCACGATGCGGCCGTCCCACAGCACGCAGATGCGATCGCACAGGCCAACCAGCTCGGCGAACTCGCCGGAGGCGTAAATCACGCCCTTGCCGGCGCGCGCCAGGCCGTCGATCAGGCTGAACAGCTCCTGCTTGGCCTTGATGTCCACGCCCTTGGTCGGTTCATCGAAGATCAGCACCTCGGCGTCGCCGCGCAGCCATTTGCCGATCGCCACTTTTTGTTGATTGCCGCCGGACAGGCGCGCCAGCCGCTGTTGCGGGCCCGAGGCGCGAATGTTCAGGCGCTGCATGATCTCGCGCGCCCAGCGCAGCTCTTGTCGCCGGCTGAACAGGCTCCAGCGCGAGAAGCTGTCGTCGGCGCTGACGCTCAGGTTCATCGGGATCGCCTCATCGATGAAAATGCCTTCTTTGCGGCGTTCCTCCGGCACCAGCGCCAGCCCCTGTTCGACCGAGAGATGCGGCGCACGCGGCGCCCAGGGCTGCCCGCGCAGTTCGCCGCGCTCAAGCTGCACGGCGCTGGCGCCGAACAGCGCTTTGCACAGCTCGGTTTTGCCGGCTCCCGCCAGCCCGGCGATGCCGAGAATTTCGCCCTCATGCAGCCGCAGCGAAACGTCGCGCAGCTTGTGGCGATCGCGCAAGCCTTGCACCTGCAGCAGCGTTCGCTCGGCGTGCGGCGGGCGCGGCGGCGGGAAAATATCGTCCAGCCGATGGCCGAGCATCTTCTCGACGATCTGTTCGCCGCTCAGCCCGCGCATGGCGTCTTCGCTGACGCGACGGCCGTCGCGCAGCACCGTCAGCCGATCGCAAATGTCGCTCAGTTCGTGGATGCGGTGGGAAATAAATACGATGCCGATGCCTTCGGATTGCAGGCGGCGAACCACGTTAAACAGGCGCTCGCTCTCGGCGCGATCGAGCGGGGCGGTCGGTTCGTCGAGCACCAGAAAACGGCAGCGGTGCGACAGCGCGCGCGCCAGCAGCACCTGCTGTTTTTCCGCCAGCGTGCAGTCCGCCAGCCGCCTGCGCGGGTTGAGCGGCAGCGCCCATTGCTGCAGCAGCTGCGCGGCGCGGCGGTGCAGTTCCGCCCAGTTCAGCCAATGGCCCGGTTCGTTCAGCCAGTCCAGCATGATGTTTTCCGCCACCGACAGCGTGGGGATCAGCGCGACGTCGACCTCTTGCTGCACCACGTGAATGCCGTGGCGGCGCGCCTGCAGCGGGGAGTGGATCGCCACCGCCTGGCCGTCGATCAGGATCTCGCCGCGATAATGATCGTGGGCGCCGGAGAGGATCGCCATCAGCGTCGACTTGCCCGCGCCGTTGGCGCCGACCAGCGCATGGATTGAACCGCCCTGCAGCGTGAAGTCCACGTCCTGCAGCGCATTGAAGCCGGCGAAGGCGATCGAGATATTGCGCATCTCGAGGCGTGAAGGCGTTGCGGTTGACATAGGGTATTAAGGCCGTTTAGATGTTTAGATGGCTGTTATGCTCTGTTGTAACACAGATTACGCCGTTGGCAACCAACAAAATGGCATAACGGCGGTGGAAAACGCGTTGGCGGGTAGGGGCGCAACCCGCGTCAGGCTGCGCCGGTGCGAGAAGCGCTCAGAAGGTGGTGGGGGTGTGTGCGCTGACGATGCGGCAGATGCGCGCCGAGGTATTGCTGAAGCTGTGCGGAATGCCGGTGTTGATGGCGTAACTCTGGCCGGCGGTCAGGCAGTAGCTCTGGCCGTTGATGGTCAGCACGATCTCGCCCTCCAGCAGGGTGCCGATCTCTTCGCCCTGGTGCTTGATCTTTTCACCGGTGGTGGTGCCGGGCTGGTAGGTTTCCAGCATCATCGCCAGGTTACGCGTCGGGCTGCCGTTGTGCACCAGCTTCATCGACACCCCCTGGCTGCCGATCTCAATCAGATCCTCGGCGTCGATCACCACGCGCGGCTCGTCGACGGCTTCCGGTTCGGCAAAGAATTCAGACAGCGACAGGCCATACACCTTCAGCAGCTTTTGCAGCGTGCTGATGGCCGGGCTGACCTTGTCCTGTTCGATGGTGCTGATCGCACTGTGGGTTAACCCGGACAGTTCGGCGACCCGGCGCTGCGACAAACCCAATTGCTGACGGATCTGCGACAGGCGTTTGCCCGGTGCCAAGCTGGCTTCGCTCATAGCGGTACTTCCTTCTGGTAGGGGCGACAGGCAGACATGAATATCGCTATCGGGCGCCTGTCTGGGCGATAACGATGCTGCATGATATCGGTAGTTAGGGCAGGTTTGGAAAATATATTGCCCATGTTCACTCTCGGTGCGTTGGACGAAATAGTTGACGTAAAAATGGCGGCAAGGCCTTTTCGGTCAATATTTTATCAATTTAGCAGCCGGCGGCGAATAATCAAACAGGATTGTAACATTTGCAAACCTATTCTGTTAAGACTATGTTTCATGGTGTGGATGTTATTTTGAGCGCCCGGCAGCGGCGCAGCCTGGCGAGAAATCCAATCATGTGTTGAATCGAACGGCGGACGGGCGCCAACGCGCCTTAAGAGCATAATGGCGGGTGACATATGCAAACCAATAGCGCAGCAGTTGAACATTTTGCACAGCATCATGAAGAGAGGCGAAGTAGCGCGTTCCAAAATGAGGTTGCTCATTATTTGGAACGCCATCCCGCCACGCAGTATGTCGATATCCTTCTCACCGATCTCAATGGTTCCTTCCGCGGCAAACGCATACCCGTCTCAGGGTTGAAAAAACTGGAAAAAGGCAGCTACTTCCCCGCGTCGGTGTTCGCCATGGACATCCTCGGCAACGTGGTGGAGGAGACCGGCCTTGGGCAAGACCTCGGCGAGCCGGACCGCATTTGCCTGCCGGTACCCGGCTCGCTGACGCCGTCGGCCGCCGATCCGCAGCATATCGGCCAGGTGCTGCTGACCATGCTGGATGAAGATGGCACTCCCTTTGACGTTGAACCCCGCAATGTGTTGAACCGCGTGTGGCAGGCGCTGCGACAGCGCGGCTTGTTCCCGGTGGCAGCGGTAGAGCTGGAGTTTTATCTCATCGATCGGCAGCGCGACGCGGAGGGCGATCTGCAGCCGCCGTGCGCGCCCGGCACCCAGGAGCGCAACACCCAAAGCCAGGTGTACTCCGTCGATAACCTGAACCATTTCGCCGAGGTGCTGAACGACATTGACGCGCTGGCGAAGCTGCAGGGGCTGCCGGCGGACGGCGCGGTGGCGGAGGCGTCGCCGGGGCAGTTCGAGGTCAACCTGCGTCATACCGACGATATTTTGCTGGCCTGCGACCACGCGCTGGCGCTGAAACGGCTGGTGCGGCTGGTGGCCGAGAACCACGACATGCACGCCACCTTTATGGCCAAGCCCTACGAGGATCATGCCGGCAGCGGCATGCACGTGCATGTCAGCATGCAGGACGGCGCGGGCAACAACCTGTTCGCCGACGACGAAGGCGAGGATTCGCCACTGCTGAAACAGGCGCTGGCCGGGATGATCACCCTGATGCCGGCGTCGATGGCGCTGCTGGCGCCGAACGTCAACGCCTACCGGCGTTTCCAGCCTGGGATGTATGTGCCGATCCAGGCCGCCTGGGGCCACAACAACCGCACCGTGGCGCTGCGCATTCCCTGCGGCGAACCGGAGAACCATCGGGTGGAGTATCGCGTGGCCGGCGCCGACGCCAATCCATATCTGGTGATGGCGGCGATCCTGGCCGGCATGCTGTACGGGCTGGACAACGCGCTGCCGCTGCCTGAGCCGGTGACCGGCAACGGGCTGGAGCAGGAGGGGCTGCCGCTGCCGATCCGCCAGAGCGACGCGCTGTACGAGTTTGAGCATCAGCACGCGCTGACCCACTATCTGGGCGAGCGTTTCACCCAGGTTTATCACGCCTGCAAGACCGACGAACTGCTGCAGTTCGAGCGGCGAGTGACGGAAACCGAGATTGACTGGATGTTGAAAAATGCCTGAATGGGCGTATAAAGTAAGAGGTATGTGCGGCCGACCGGCCTGCCGGTAGTGGATTAATTCGCCTGCCGGGCCGGTTTTCCGTTCGATCGACAAAAAGAATTTGTATTTGAGGGCTTCCGGATCTTGTCATCCGGAGGCATTCTGGTGCAAAATATCTCAAATGCAGATAGCCGACGTTTTAACGCGTCGGTTATTTTTTTTGCATTAAGTTTTACCAACGTAGCGTTTCATACACCAAGCGAGGCCGGACACCGATCCGGATAGATAAATAGTTTCGTGCACGATCAAACAAAACTTTATGGTCGTGACTCATGAGGATTAGAAAGATGGGGCAATTTTTCACTTTAGCACCGGTGCCCGCCGGTTTCCGCTGTGGCCGCAGCGACTATGGAGCAGCCGAGGTTACCTCGACCCGTTATCCAGCTTACAATCCCCTTCTTTTAGAATTAAGTCGCTCGTTGCGAAGTTTCCCCGCAACCTTAAGTCTTGGCGTGTCCGCCATCCGCAAGGCTCAAGGTAAGGGGGGGCTGAACAATGTCCGATAACACCCTCAACGCCGCTCCGGCTCAGCGCACTCAGCTGCGTAAAACCCTGACTTTGGTTCCGGTAGTGATGATGGGCCTGGCTTATCTGCAGCCAATGACCATCTTCGATACCTTCGGCATCGTATCCGGCCTGACCGATGGTCACGTCGCGACCGCGTACGCCTTCGCTCTGCTGGCGATCCTGTTTACCGCCCTGAGCTACGGCAAGCTGGTGAAGAAGTTCCCTTCCGCCGGTTCCGCCTACACTTACGCCCAGAAAGCCATCAGCCCACACGTCGGCTTTATGGTGGGCTGGTCATCGCTGCTGGACTACCTGTTCATGCCGATGATCAACATTTTGCTGGCCAAGATTTACCTGGAAGCGATCTTCCCGGGCGTTCCGTCCTGGATTTTCGTGGCGGTGCTGGTCGGCTTGATGACGATTTTCAACCTGCGCGGCATCAAGCTGGTGGCTAACCTGAACTCCATCATCGTGGTGGTGCAGGTGGCGATCATGATCGTGTTCCTCGGCCTGGTGATCAACGGCGTTTACCACGGCGAAGGCGCCGGTACGCTGGTCAGCAGTCGCCCATTCTGGTCCGATAACGCGCACGTGGTGCCGATGATTACCGGCGCGACCATCCTGTGCTTCTCGTTCCTGGGCTTCGACGGCATCAGCTCGCTGTCTGAAGAGACCAAAGACGCGGAAAAAGTGATCCCGAAAGCCATCTTCCTGACGGCGCTGATCGGCGGCATCATCTTTATCGTGGTGTCTTACTTTGTGCAGCTGTACTTCCCGGACATCTCGCGCTTCAAGGATCCTGACGCGTCGCAGCCTGAAATCATGCTGTACGTGGCGGGCAAATTCTTCCAGTCGGTGATCCTGGTGTTCTCCTGCGTGACGGTATTGGCGTCAGGCATGGCGGCGCACGCGGGCGTTTCGCGTCTGATGTACGTGATGGGCCGCGACGGCGTGTTCCCGACTCGTTTCTTCGGCTATGTACATCCGAAGTGGCGTACACCGGCGCTGAACGTGCTGCTGGTTGGCGCCATCGCGCTGTCCGCCGTGTCGTTTGACCTGGTGACCGCGACCGCGCTGATCAACTTCGGTGCGCTGGTGGCCTTCACCTTCGTCAACCTGTCGGTGATCTCGCAGTTCTATATTCGCGACAAGATGAACCGCACCGTGAAAGACACGTTCAACTACCTGATCCTGCCGGTGCTGGGCGCATTGACCGTCGGCGCGCTGTGGATCAACCTGGAAGCCAGCTCGATGACGCTGGGCCTGGTCTGGGCGGCCATCGGTCTGATCTACCTGGCCTTCGTCACCCGCAGCTTCCGTCTGCCGGTGCCGCAAGCGAGCGAAGACGCCGCCTAAGCGCGAGCCGTCTCCTCAGCCACAAAAAAGGCCGCATTTGCGGCCTTTTCCTTTTCTGCTTGCTGCGGGTTTACCCCACCAACTCTTTGCCGTAATCGAACAGCGCTTTCAGCAGGGCGGTTTTCTCTTTGTCGCCTTCGTGCAGGTTATACAGCGATTCGAGCTGCAGCAGGTAACTCTGCACGCGCTCCGCGCTCAGCGCTTCTTGGCGGTGCTGCAGCCAGCGGCGCTGTTCGGCATCGTCCAGCGTATTCGGGTAGTTGCGCGCGCGGAAGCGGAACAGCAGCTCTTTCATGCGGCCGTCGCTGAAGGCCAGATCCAGCGCCGGCAGGTTCTGCGGCTTGGTCTGCTGGATAATCCTCATCGCCGCCTTGTCGGCGTCGCTGAAGAAGCCGTCATACAGCCGGGCGTCGACGTCGTCGGAGCCTTTGAACGGCTCGGCTTCGGCGAACAGCGCCACCACTTTCTCACGCACTTCCGGGTGCTGTTTCAGCAGCTGCAGGTTTTGCAGGCAGGCCTGGCGATCGATGCCCAGCCGCTCGGCGTTCTCCGGCAGCAGGGTTTTGGCCGGCGCCAGCACCGGGCATTTGTTGATGTGCACCAGCTTGATCGGCACCGGCGCCTGATCCGGCGCCAGATCGTCGCGGCGGGTGTACAGCCGTTCACGCAGCTGCTCGGCGCTCAGCGTCAGCAGCGGCGTCATATCGCCGGCGAGATCGCACATGATCACCGCGTTTTTGTTGTCCGGGTGCCAGGCCAACGGCGACACCCAGCTGGTGTTGCCGCGCGCCGCGCCAAACATGCCGGAGACGTGCACCAGCGGCGTCATTTCGGCGACGTCGATCAGGGCGTTCAGCTTGTGCTTGTTGCGGTGCTGCAACAGGAAATCGAACAGCCGCGGCTGCGCCTGTTTGACCAGCTTGGCCATGGCGATGGTGGCGTAAACGTCCGACATTGCGTCGTGAGCCTGCGTGTGCTCGACGCCGTTGGCGCGCGTGAGATGCTCCAGGCGGAAGCTGGGGAAGCCGTCTTCGTTTTCCGGCCAGACGATGCCGTCCGGGCGCAGGGCGTAGCAGGCGCGCATCACATCCAGCAGATCCCAGCGCGAGTTGCCGTTTTGCCAGCTGTAGGCATAGGGATCGTAGAAGTTGCGATAGAAGATATTGCGGCTCACTTCGTCATCGAAACGGATGTTGTTGTAACCGAGAATGCAGGTGCCGGCCACGCTGAAAGCCTGGTGGATTTGGCGGGTGAATTCGGCTTCGTTAACGCCTTTGGCGCGCGCCACCTGCGGCGTGATGCCGGTGATCATCACCGCCTCGGGTTCCGGCAGGTAGTCGTCGGCCGGGGCGCAGTAGATGACCAGCGGCTCTTCGATAATGTTGAAATCCATATCGGTGCGCACGCCGGCAAACTGCGCCGGGCGGTCCAGCGACGGGCTTTTGCCGAAGGTTTCGTAATCGTGAATATAAAATGTGGCCGTTGCCTTGCTGCTCAAAATCGCGTCTCTTCAGTGGCGGATACAATATGTTCCTATTGTAACGGTGTAGGGAGCGATGCCAAGCGACGGTTAGCGAAATGCGCGCAATTACGCACGGCGATAGTAATCCAGCCGTTGATGAAAGTAGGGGAGCAGGTGGTCGGGGATCTGTCGTTCCGTTTCCGCCTGGGTCGAGGCGATGCCGTAGCGCTCATTGTAGATCACGCTGATGGCCAGCAAATCGGTTTCTATTTTTTCGCGTTGTGCCTGCGGTAAGCTATCCAGCTTTCGAGCCATCGTTATCTCCCTGTTAACCTTAGGGCATAATAGGATCGTTAGCGGGTCTTGTCCCTACCCATTCCGGGGGGCGTTTGATGCCTGTGAGCTGGGTTGCGTGCAAGGGGGCTGGCTGTGGCGAGCGGCGAGCTCGCTCTCCGGGTGGTGAGCCTGGAAGCGATCCGCCCGGTTATACAGCGAACAGGCGCCGCTTATCACCGCCCCCCAAAACAGGGCGCACAGCAGCAAAACCCCCAACCAGATTTTTTGGTTATAGGTCATAAGTCCTCCACGGACGATAAGAGAAATAACATTGACCGCTAAATTAAATCAGGTGCTACATCAATGGTATTTAAACGGCAGAGATTAATCATAAAATAGATGAGATTCTTTTGTTACTAAATCCACGTTGGATGTATCAAAAGATTCCTTAAGATAATATTAAGAGAAGTGATTTCTGGCGCCGTAATTCTATTTAATATTTGTTTAAATACCCGCAGATACAATCTCCCACATTCAATACCAATGTGGATGACAATTATGAAAACGCTACTGTTGACCGGCGCTACCGGCTTTTTGGGTGGTGCGGTTCTCGAGAAATTATTGATTGAAAATCAGTCTGTTAATTATCTTTTTCTGGTGCGCGCCGACGATGCACAACAAGGGCTGGCCCGTATTCGCGCGAATATGGAAAAGTTTAATATCGACGCGAACCTGCTGTCTAAAATTACGATAGAAAATATATTGTTGGGCGACCTTTCCGAGCCAGCCGACTTTTTAACTGACGCACGTATTAACAAAGTCACGCACGTTATTAACTGCGCGGCCGTTGCTTCATTTGGTAATAACCCGCTCATTTGGAAGGTAAACGTAGAAGGCACTCTGGCCTTTGCCGAAAGAATGGCGCAGGTGCCGGGATTAAAACGTTTCCTGCACGTTGGTACCGCCATGTCCTGTTCGCCGGAGCCGGGTTCGCTGGTGGCGGAGAGCGGCGAGTTTGAGGAAGACGCCGAGCATCTGGTGGAATACACCCGTTCCAAATCCACCATCGAACAGCTGATGCGCCAGCGCTGCCCACAACTGCCGCTGACCATCGCTCGTCCGTCGATCGTGGTGGGCCACACCCGCCTGGGCTGCCAACCTTCCAGCAGCATTTTCTGGGTGTTCGGCATGGCGCTGATGCTGCGCAAATTCATGTGCTCGCTGCAGGACAATATCGATGTGATCCCGGCGGACTACTGCGCGGATGCGCTGGTGATGCTGATGAACAGCGAAACGCTGGAGAACGACGTTTATCACATCTCCGCCGGTGAGGAGAGCAGCGTCAGCTTTGCCGAAATCGACCGCGCCATGGCGGCGGCGCTGGAAAAGGCGCCGGTGGGCGATGAGTATGCGCAGGTGACGTATGACGCGCTGGTGAAAATGCGCCGCCAGCTGAAAGACATTTTCGGCCCGTGCAACGAGCGGCTGATGCTCAAGGCGATGCGCCTGTACGGATCGTTCGCCATGCTCAACGTGCGTTTCAGCAACGAAAAGATCCTCAAGCTGGGCATGCCGAAGCCGCCGCGCTTTACCGACTATATCGCCGGCTGCGTGCAGTCGACCCGCGGGCTGTCTATCCAGCAGCAGATGGTGGTGGACTTCAAATAACCACCGGGCGCACTGGGCGCCCGAGGTTGCTCCGCTACCAGGACGAAGAGGACCAGAAGACGCGGCCGAGCACCACCAGTTGCTCCTTGCGCTGCTGATAGCTGAGATGCTCGTCCTGGTACTCTTCCCGGTTGAGGGAGCGGATGACGACGCCGCCGTCCGGCTGCTCGATCAGCACCTTCACCCGCAGCAAATTGCCGTGGCGGATGGCGTAGGTCTTGCCTTCGCGGATGCGCGTATCGTCGGTGTTGATGCCGACCACGTCGCCGTCCTGCAGACGCGGCTCCATGCTGGAGCCGGAGATGCGGATAATGCGCGCGGCGTTGACCGCCACCCCCATCTTGTGCAGATAGTAACGGCGGAAGATCAGCGAAAACTCCTCGCGATCGACGATTTCGTAGCAGCCGTCGCCGGCGGAAAAATCGATATCCAGCAGCGGGATCTCCACAAACTCTTCCTTGTCTTGTTCGGTATCTTCCCATACCACCGGTTTCAAACGGGCGGGCTGGAAGTCCGACTCCGCCGCCACGTTGTCAAACGGGCGCACCAGCTGCTTTTCATGAAACACGTCGAACCAGCCCTTGGGCAAATTCAGCCTGGCCTCGATCCGCCTGGCCAGATTGTCGCCAAGATTGCGGGAGGATTTTTCCCCGATGATTTGGCTCAGCGTCGGCGCGGAAGACTCAACCAGCGTGGCGAATTCATTCTGGTTGACGCCTTGCCGGGCGTAGCGGGCCATCAATTCGCGCAGATTGTTGCGCCTGATTTCTTTAGTTTCCATCGTGCCATGATCGCACTCTTTAGCAAAAAGGTAAATAACGGTTTTGCTAAAAAACGCTTGCGCATAATTTAGCAATTAGCTAAAACAAAAAGGGTGAGCCAAAGGTTCACCTGTGCGGGGTGGCCTGTCATGATGAGGGGCCGCTCAGTGAAATCAAGCGAGAGAGGGACTTTACGATGTACAAGATTGATTACAATAGCTACCGATCGGTCGCCAGCTTCGGCCACCGCGTGCGTTTTCTGGTGCTGCACTACACGGCGCAAAACTTCGCCGACTCGGTGAAGTCGTTGACCGGAAAATCGGTCAGCGCACACTATCTGGTGCCGGATCCGACCGAAGCCACCTATCAGGCCGCTGGCTTCAGCGGCGTGCGCATTTTCAATCTGGTGGATGAGAACGAGCGCGCCTGGCATGCCGGCGCCAGCCATTGGGGCACCCGCAGCAATATCAACGACACCTCGATCGGCATCGAGATCGTCAACCTGGCGAGCGGCGACGGTGGAAACATCACCTTCCCGCCGTTCAACCCGCAGCAGATCGAGGCGGTTACCCAGCTGGCGCAGAACATCCTGCAGCGTTATCCGGACATCTCGCCGGTGAACGTGGTGGCGCACTCCGACATTGCGCCGGGCCGCAAGAGCGATCCGGGCCCGCAGTTCCCGTGGCAGCAGCTGTATCAGGCCGGCGTCGGCGCCTGGTATGACGAGGCGACCAAGCAGCAGCGCCAGCAGGAATACTGCCGCCAGGGCCTGCCGGCGCAGGCCGAGCTGCTGAAACTGTTCGCCCAATACGGCTACGATACCTCGGCGGCCAATACCGCAGAAGGCTATCGCCAGCTGGTGCGCGCGTTCCAGCTGCACTTCCGCCAGCAGAAGTATGACGGCGTGATGGATGTCGAAACCGCCGCCGCTCTGCGCGCGTTGGTCGACAAGTACGCCGCCTGAGCCTGACCGCGAATGGGGGACGCCTCATTCGCCTTTTCCTTGCCGGGTTTCCTCCGCTAAAATAGCGGCCTGGCTGGTCTTTATCGGAGGCATCGTGCGCCTCGATCGAAAAATCTCTTCCCTTGAATTGCTGACCTATCGGCACTATCGCATCGTTCACGGCGTGCGCATCGGGCTGGCGTTTATCCTGACCTTTCTGCTGATCCGCTTGCTGGCGGTGCCCGAAGGCACCTGGCCGCTGATCACCCTGGTGGTGGTGATGGGGCCGATCTCATTTTGGGGTAACGTGCTGCAGCGGGCGCTGCAACGCATTGCCGGCACGGTGTTCGGCGCCGCTTCCGGCCTGATCGCCCTGTATCTGGAACTCTATTCGCTGCCGCTGATGCTGGCCTGGTGCGGCGTGGTGATGTTCGTCTGCGGTTACCTGACGCTCGGCAAGCGGCCGTATATGGCGCTGCTGGTGGGGATCACGCTGGCGGTGGTGTGCGGCGCGGGCGCCGGCGACATGCACACCGCGCTGTGGCGCAGCGGCGACGTTATCTTCGGCTCGCTGCTGGCGCTGCTGTTCACCAGCATCTACCCACAGCGCGCCTATATTCTGTGGCGCATGCAAATGGCGGACTGCCTGCAAACCGCTGCCCGCCTCTATGGCGCCTATTTTTCGCCGAACGTTATCGAGCGGCCGCGGCTGGAGCCGCAGCTCAAGGATCTGTTGAATCAGGTGGTGAAGCTGCGCAGCCTGATCGTGCCCGCCAGTAAGGAAACCCGCATCCCCAAAGCGGTGTTCGAGGCGGTGCAAACCCTCAGCCGCAATCTGGTATGCACGCTGGAGCTGATGGCCGACGCCTACTGGGCCTCGCGTGAAACGCACTTCATCATGTTGAACGCCCGCACGCTGCGCAGCACCCAGCTGCTGACGCTGAGCTCGCTGGAATCGCTGGCGGTGCTGATGCGCGAAGGGCCGCAGGAACAGCGGCAGGCGGCGGCGGGGCAGTTGGCGGAGATCGCCGGCGAGCTGAAAACGTTGATGCAGGAGGTCAGCCTCGGCCAGCACGGCGAAGCGCCGATTTACGGCTATGTCTGGCTCAGCATGGAGCTGGCGCAGCAACTGGAAGAGCTGGGGGATCTGCTCCTGGTCTGCACCGCCGCCGGGCGCGAATAAGGGGTCAGATCATGAAGGCGGCGCTTTGGGTTTTGGCCGCCGGGGCAAAGTGGGTAAGATAAGGCAATCACTGTTGTGCCGGACCGCCACAAACCTGTATCTTGGTGCCATGTGGCCGTAAGCAAATGAATCTGTGTATTACTAAAGCAAGGGTATAAAGATGGATAATGCAAATAAGCCGAGTTTCCAGGACGTGCTGGAGTTTGTGCGTATGTTCCGCCGCAAAAACAAACTGCAACGCGAGATCGTCGACAACGAAAAGAAAATTCGTGATAACCAGAAGCGCGTGCTGCTGCTCGACAACCTGAGTGAGTACATCAAGCCCGGCATGAGCATCGAAGACATTCAGGGCATCATCGCCAACATGCGCAGCGACTACGAAGATCGCGTTGATGACTACATCATCAAAAATGCCGATCTGTCCAAAGAGCGCCGCGAGCTGTCCAAAAAGCTGAAAGCGATGGGCGAAGTGAAGTAACCCGCTTTAGCGGGCCGGGCGTCCTGCCTGGCCCGCATCCTTATCCCGCCTGATTTTCCGTTCTTGCCGACACTGCCGTTTCCGTTGGGGCGTTCCCCGGCGGCCGAAGGCGCCTCCCCATCCTGCAGGATCTGCAGGTGACCGCCGGGGAACGCTGGTTACTGCTCCGCACCGTACATGTCGAAGTCGAAATACTTGTCGTTGATTTTCTTGTAAGTGCCGTTGGCGCGGATCGCCTGCAGCGCGGTGTTGAAGGCGTTCAGCAGCGCGGTATCCTCTTTGCGCACTCCGATGCCGTCGCCGACGCCGAAGTATTTGCTGTCGTTCAGTTCGGCGCCGATAAAGGCGAAATCTTTGCCGCCGGGCGTTTTGAAGAACTCGCTGGCGCTGACGCTGGCCAGCAGCGACGCATCCAGACGACCGTTGGCCAGATCTTCGTTCACCTCCTGCTGGCTTTGGTAGGCGACCACGTTAACGCCGGCCGGGCGCCACAGCGCGTTGGCATAGGCCTCCTGGCTGGAGCCTTGCTGCACGCCGACCGATTTGCCCTTCAGCGAGGCGGCGGTAGGCTGCAGGTTGCTGCCCTTATGCGCCACCAGCCGCGCCGGGGCGTTGGAGACTTTGCTGGAGAAGGCGATCTGCTGCTGGCGCTGCGGTGTGATGGTCATCGACGAGGCGATGGCATCAAATTTCTTCGCCTGCAGGCCGGGGATCATGCCGTCCCAGCTGCTTTCCACCCACACGCATTTGGCCTGCATCTGGTCGCACAGCGCCTGGGCGATATCGACGCCGAAGCCGGTCAGCTTGCCCTGCGGGTTTTTATATTCCAGCGGCGGAAAGGTGGGATCGATGCCCAGCTTGATCACCTTGCCGCTGAATTCGCCGCTCAGCGCGGGAAAGCTCGCGGCCAGCGGCAGCAGCAACAACAGCCCTTTGATGGTTTTCATGTCATTTCCTCAGCGTTGGCGATTAAACAGTGGGGCGAGCCAAAAAGCGCTCGACCAATTTGACCCAGTAGGTGGCGCCTACCGACAGGTTGTCGTCATTGAAGTCATAGCCGGGGTTGTGCAGGGAATTGCCCGGCGTGGCGGGGCCGTTGCCGATCGAGATGTAGCTGCCTGGGCACTTCTCCAGCATAAAGGCGAAATCTTCGCTGGCGGTAAACGGCCGCAGCGTGGGGATAACCTGGCTCTCTCCGGCCCAGTCCAGCGCCACCGCGCGCGCCAGTTCGGTTTCTGCCGGGTGGTTCACCAGCACCGGATAGCCGTGCCGGTAGTCGATCTCCGCGCGGGCGCCGAAGCTGGCGGCCTGCGCCGTGACCAGCTCGGTGATGCGCTGTTCCAGCCGCGCGCGCACCACCGCCGTCAGCGCGCGCACGCTGAGCGTCAGGGTGGCGGTCGCCGGGATTACGTTGGCGGCCTGGCCGGCCTGCATCGCTCCCACGGTGACGATCGCCGTTTCCTGCGGATCGATATTGCGCGCCACGATGGTTTGCAGGCTCATGACGATGGCCGCGCAGGCCACCACCGGATCGACGGTGCTTTGCGGCACCGCGCCGTGGCCGCCGTGGCCGTGCAGGGTGATGTGCACCGTATCGGCCGAGCACATCAAGGGGCCGCTGGCGAAGCCCAGGTGGCCGGTGGGGAAGCCGGGCACGTTGTGCATGGCGAACACCGCGTCGCAGGGGAAGCGTTCAAACAGGCCGTCTTCAATCATCACTCTGGCGCCGCCGCCGCCTTCTTCCGCTGGCTGAAAGATCAGGTGCAGCGTGCCGCTGAAGTTGGGCTGCCGCGCCAGACAGCGCGCCGCCGCCAGCAGCATGGCGGTGTGCCCGTCGTGGCCGCAGGCGTGCATCACCCCGGCATGGGTGCTGGCATGCGGCAAGCCGGTGGTTTCGGCGATCGGCAGGGCGTCCATGTCGGCGCGGATGCCGAGTGATTTTCCCGGCCCGCGCTGCAATGTGGCGACAACGCCGGTTTGTCCTACGCCGCGCGTGACGCGGTAACCCCACTCCTCCAGACGCTGCGCCACCAGCTCTGACGTCGCGAACTCCTTAAATCCCAGCTCCGGGTGGGCGTGTATGTGGCGGCGAAGCGCGACCATCTCATCATGAACGGCGGCGATCTCAGGCAGTACGAGTGAAGGGCTCATCACGGTCTCCGGCAAAGGGTCCCGGCCAACGGGCGGGGAATGGGGCAGAGGGGTAGGCATCGAGACTAGCAAACTCCGTTTTTGCCGGGTAGCCGCCGTTCGGTTATGCTGACAACCGATGATTGTCAGGAGGTGAACGTGAAACTACACCAACTGCAGGCGCTGGTGGCCAGCGCCGACAGCGGCAGCATTCGCGCGGCGGCGCGGCATCTGGGGCTGTCGCAGGCGGCGGTGACCCGCGCGCTGCGCGAACTGGAGCAGGAACAGGCGCTGCCGCTGCTGATCCGCACCCCAACCGGGCTGGGCTTTACCCCCTACGGCAAAACCCTGCTGGCGCACGCCCGGCTGGTGCTGAACCAGCTGGAGCAAGCGCAAGGGGAAATGGCGGCGCTGCGCGGGCGAACGGCGGATCTGGTCAAGGCGGCGATCACCCCCTGGCTGATACTGACGGTGCTGCCGCCGGCGGTGATGGCGTTTCGCAGCAAGGTGCCGGCGGTGCGGCTGGAACTGTCGGAAAGCCTGATGGCCAATGCCCAGTCGCAGCTGCGCGAGGGCACGATGGACTTTGCCATCACGCCGCTGCCGGCGTCGTCGGCGCCGCAGGAGTTCCACTGCGAGCCGCTGCTGGAGTATGAAACGGCGTACATGGTGCGGCGCGGCCACCCGCTGGCGCACAGTACCTCGCTGCATCAGCTGCTGGAGCAGGATTGGGTGATGAGCTATACCCCGGAAAGTTTCGATGCGCTGTTCGACGAGGTGTTTCTCCGCCACGGCGTGCGCCTGCCGCGCCAGCGCATTATCCAGGCGCATTCGTTCGGCATGCTGCAGGCTCTGGTGGAGTTCGCCGAAATGTGTACCTGCTGTCCGCAGCCGATTGTCGCGCTGCCGCAGTTCGCCTCTCGCCTGCAACCGCTGGCGCTGCGGGAGAGCTGCCGGCCGGTGCAGCTGAATATCGTCACCCGGCGCAACAGCATTCTGAGCGCCGCCGCCCATGCGTTTATCGACACGCTGGTGCGCACCCTGCGCCAGCAGGCGCGATCGTCGCGGCCGGAAGATCGCCAGATCTACGATCGCGTGCGCCTGCTGATTTAGCGGATCTCCCCGGATCGCCGATCCCGTAAATGGGATCGCGATCCGCATTTGTAGCATTTTTAGCCGCAATGTTAACGATATGTGATTTCGCTCAAATAATTATTTTTGCAGCTTTGGTTATATTTTTCTCTATGTTCACGTTGTCATTTTTGGTTTTCCTGGGTGTTTGATGATTAATCAATTGAAATTTATCACTTTATAACGTTTGTTGTTTTTTGTTGGATAAAAATGACAACGTCAACATTAATAAAATTCAAGCGTTTAATGAGTGTATTGGAGGAAGAGATGAGCCAGTTGCCGGAAAAAATGCGCGCGGTCGTTTGCCACGGCCCGCAGGACTATCGTTTCGAACAGGTGCCCACCCCGCTGCCGAAGGCGCGCGAGCTGGTGATCAAGGTGGAAGGCTGCGGCATCTGCGCCGGCGACTGCAAGTGCAAGAACGGCGCGCAGATGTTTTGGGGGGAAAACCCGTGGGTCAAACCGCCGGTGGTGCCGGGGCACGAGTTCTACGGCCGCATCGCCGCGCTGGGCGAGGGCGCGGAAGGCAAATACCAGCTCGGCGAGCGGGTGATCGCCGAGCAGATCGTGCCGTGCTGGGAGTGCCGCTACTGCAAATCCGGCAGTTACTGGATGTGTGAGACGCATAACATTTACGGTTTCCAAAAAGACGTGGCGGAGGGCGGCATGGCCGAGTACATGCGCTTTTCCGAGAACGCCATCGTGCACAAGATCCCGGAAAGCCTGAGCCATGAAGACGCGGTATTGATTGAGCCGATGGCCTGCGCCATTCACACCGTGGCGCGCGGCGACATCCAGCTGGACGACGTGGTGGTGCTGGCCGGCGCCGGGCCGCTCGGGCTGTGCATGGTGCAGGTGGCGCGCCTGAAGACTCCGAAGAAACTGATCGTGATCGACGCCATCGACGAGCGGCTGGCGCTGGCGAAAGAATTTGGCGCCGACGTGGTGATCAACCCGCTGAAGGAAGACGCCGACCAGATCGTCAAATCGCTGACCGGCGGCTACGGCTGCGACGTGTATATCGAGGCCACCGGCGCGCCGATCGGCGTCACCCAGGGGCTGCAGATGATCCGCAAGCTGGGCCGCTTCGTGGAGTTCAGCGTGTTCGGCAAGGAAACCACCGTCGATTGGTCGATCATCGGCGATCGCAAAGAGCTGGACATTCGCGGCGCGCACCTGGCGCCCTACAGCTACGAAATCGCCATCGATCTGTTCGAGCGCGGGCTGGTGACCTCCAATGGCGTGGTTACCCACAGCTATTCATTGAACGACTGGGACGAAGCCTTCGCCCTGGCGGACTCGACCGACTCCATCAAGGTGATCCTGGTTCCCTGACCCTCCCGCTGTACCGTTGTTGCAGTCACGATCGCCGGCCCGCTCGCAATGGGGGGCCGGCCGGTCGGCCAAACGTAAAGACATGCTGTTGCTCTGATAACCACAACAAGAAGCTTCCCTACAGGAGAATTGGCTATGTTTTCATTATTCAAAAAGACCCTGCCTTTTATCGTCGCCGGTGGAATGTTGGCGGCCAGCCATGGGGCGCTGGCCAAGCAAATCACTATCGGTATGTCGTTCCAGGAAATGAACAACGACTACTTTGTCACCATGAAGCAGGCGCTGGATCAGGCGGCGGCGGATATCGGCGCCAAGGTGTACGTGGCCGATGCGCGCCATGACGTCGCCAAACAGATCGGCGACGTGGAAGACATGCTGCAGAAGAAGGTGGACATCCTGCTGATCAACCCGACCGATTCGGTGGGGGTGCAGTCGGCGGTGATCTCCGCTCATAAGGCCGGCGCGGTGGTGGTGGCGATCGACGCCCAGGCGGAAGGGCCGCTGGATTCGTTCGTCGGCTCGGAAAACTACGACGCCGGCTTCCAGGCGGGCGAGTACCTGGCGAAAGCGCTGGGCGGCAAAGGCAAGGTGGCGATCCTCGACGGCATCCCGGTGGTGCCGATCCTGGAGCGCGTGCGCGGCTTTGAAGCGGCGATGAAGAAATACCCCGACATCAAGATCGTCACCAAGCAAAACGGCAAGCAGGAGCGCGACACCGCGCTGACCGTGACCGAAAACATGCTGCAGTCGGCGCCGGATCTGGCGGGCATCTTCAGCGTCAACGACGTCGGCGCGCTCGGCGCCCTGGCGGCGATCGAAAGCAACGGCGCCAAGGTCAAGCTGGTGAGCGTAGACGGCCAGCCGGAAGCCATCAAAGAGATCCTCAAGCCGAACTCGCCGTTTATCGCCACCTCGGCGCAGTTCCCGCGCGACCAGCTGCGCATCGCGCTCGGCATTGCGCTGGCCCGCTACTGGGGCGCCACGGTGCCGAAAACCGTGCCGGTGAAAGTGAAGCTGATCGACCGCAGCAATGCGGCCGGCTTTAGCTGGTAACAGCGGCCAGGTTCGCCCCGCTGCGGCGGGGCGTTCGGCGCGGAGGGCAATGCGGTGACACCTTTACTGGAACTGAAGCGAATAAAGAAGAGCTTTCCCGGCGTGAAGGCGCTGGACGGCATCGATCTGGCCATTCAACGCGGCGAAGTGCACGCCCTGCTGGGCGAAAACGGCGCCGGCAAATCGACGCTGGTGAAAATCATGTGCGGCATCTATCAGCCGGACGAGGGCGATATTTTTATCGACGGCGAGCAGCGCCGCTTTAACAACTATCGCCAGGCGATCGAGGCCGGCGTCGGCATTATTTTTCAGGAATTCTCGTTGATTCCCTACATGAGCGCCATCGACAACATCTTCCTCAACCGGGAGATCAGGAACCGCTGGGGCCTGCTGGATCGGTGGGCGATGCGGCGCAAGGCCGAGGCGATCTTCAAGCGGCTGACGGTGGCTATCGATCTCGATTGCCCGGTGGAGCAGCTGAGCGTGGCGCAGCAGCAGTTCGTTGAGATCGCCAAGGCGCTGTCGCTGGAGGCACGGGTGCTGGTGCTGGACGAACCGACCGCCACGTTGACGCCGGGCGAGGCCGAGCACCTGTTCAGCGTGATGAACGATCTGCGGCTGCTGGGCGTCGGCATGGTGTTTATCTCGCACCACCTGGACGAGATCTTCACCATCTGCGATCGCATCACCGTGCTGCGCGACGGTGCTTACATCGAAACGCTGGCTACCGGCGACACCAACGTGGAAGAGCTGGTGCGGCTGATGGTCGGGCGCAAAATCGAGAACGCCTTCCCGGTGAAACAGCACCCGGTCGATACCGCGACGGTGCTGCTGGAGGCGGAGATCCAGCGCGAGAAGCACGGCGCGACCGACCGCTTCCACCTGCACAAGGGCGAGATCCTCGGCTTCGCCGGGCTGGTGGGATCCGGGCGCACCGAGACCGTCTCGGCGCTGATCGGCGCCAGCCGCTGCCACCGCAAACGCGTCAGCCTCGGCGGCCAACCGGCGGCGCTGCGCTCCCCGGCGCAGGCGCTGGCGCAGGGCATCGGCCTGCTGCCGGAGAGCCGCAAAACTGAGGGCCTGGTGCTGCCGTTCTCGGTGGCGCAGAACATCACCCTCAACCGGCACCACCGGCGCGGCAAGATCTTCGTCAGCGCCCGCAAGGATCGCGACGTGGTGCAGCGGCTGATCCGCGCCGTGGGGGTGAAAACCCCGGACGCCGAGACCGCCGTCAGCACCCTGAGCGGCGGCAACCAGCAGAAGGTGGTGATCGCCCGCTGGCTCAACAACGACTGCAACATCCTGATCTTCGACGAGCCGACGCGCGGCATCGACGTGGGCGCCAAGGCCGAGATCTACCAGCTGATGCAGCAACTGACCCAGCAGGGCATCTCCATCATCATGATTTCCTCCGAACTGCCGGAGATCATCGGCGTGTGCGACCGCGTGCTGGTGTTTCGCGGCGGCCACATCGTCGCCGAGCTGACCGGCGACGACATCGAATCCAACCACATCATGCTTCACGCGACCGGGAGTGCCTTATGATCGGAATTGAACAACCCGCCGTGGCGCGCCGCGCCGCCGGCCCCAGCCTCGGCAAGCGCTGGGAAAAACTGCTGCATCACCCGGCGGTCTTGCCGTTTATCGGCTTCGTGATCTTGTTCGTATTAATGAGCCTGCTGAACGACAGCTTCCTCAGCGTCAACAACCTGACCAACGTGGCGCGCCAGGTGTCTATCAATGCCATCATCGCGGTGGGCATGACCTGCGCCATCCTGACCGGCGGCATCGATCTCTCGGTGGGGCCGGTGATGGCGCTGGCCGGTTCGGTCGCCGCCGGGCTGATGCTGGCGGCGGTGCCGATCCCGCTGGCGATGGTGGCGGCGCTGGCGGTCGGCGCGCTGTTCGGCCTGGCCAACGGCGCCTGCATCGCCTATCTGCGCATGCCGCCGATCATCGTCACCCTGGCGTCGATGGGCATCGCCCGCGGCCTGGCGCTGCTCTATACCGGCGGCTACCCGATCTCCGGCCTGCCCGACGTCTTCTCCTTCTTCGGCCGCGGTACGGTGCTGGGCATCCAGGTGCCGATCCTGATCATGCTCGGCGTGTACGTGCTGGCCTGGCTGATGCTCAACCAACTGCCGTTCGGCCGCTACGTCTATGCGATGGGCGGCAACGAAGAGGCGGCGCGGCTGAGCGGCATCCGCGTGCCGCGCTACAAGATGCTGGTGTACGTGATCAGCGGCCTGACCGCCGCGCTGGCCGGGCTGGTGCTGATCTCGCGCCTGATGAGCGGGCAGCCCAACGCCGGCGAAGGCTTCGAGCTGGACGCCATCGCCGCGGTGGTGCTGGGCGGGGCGGCGATCTCCGGCGGGCGCGGCGCCATCGTCGGCACGCTGGTGGGGGCGATGATGCTCGGGGTGCTCAACAACGGCCTCAATCTGATGAACGTGTCGCCGTATATCCAGAACGTGGTGAAGGGCGGCATCATCCTGGCCGCCATCTACCTCAGCTCCGTGCGGCGCAAATAGGAGGCGCGATGGCAGTCTTTCTTGGCATAGACGTCGGCGGCACGGTGATCAAGGCCGGGCTGTACCGGGCAAGCGGCGAAGAGCTGGCGATCGCCGAGCGCGACGGCGCGGCGATCGCCGCCCAGCCGGGCTTCAGCGAACGCAATATGGACGCGCTGTGGGATGACGTTTGCGCGGCGATCCGCCAGACGCTGCACGCGGCGGGGCTGGAGGCCGGGCAGGTGCGCGGCGTCAGCTTCTCGGCGCACGGCAAAGGGCTGTACGCCATCGACCGCCACGGCAAGCCGGTCGGCAACGGCATTCTCTCTTCGGACAACCGCGCGGCGGCCACGGCGGCTGAGCTGCGCCGCACCGGCGTGGGCCCGCAGACCTACCCGCGCAGCCTGCAGCCGCTGTGGCCCAGCCACCCGGCGCTGCTGCTGCGCTGGCTGAAGCAGCGGCAACCGGCGCAGTACGCCGCCGTCGATCGCATCCTGATGGCACACGACTACCTGCGCTTTCGCCTCACCGGCGAGGCGGCGGCCGAGGTGACCAACATCTCCGGCAGCAATCTGTTTAACCAGCGCAGCGGCGCTTACGATCCGATGCTGATGGCGGCCTTCGGCATCGAAGAGGCGCAGGAGAAGACCGCGCCGGTGATCGGCTCGGCGCAGCTGGCCGGGCGGGTGACGGCCGCGGCGGCGGCGCAGTGCGGCCTGCGAACGGGCACCGCGGTGTACGGCGGCCTATTCGACGTGGTGGGCGCGGCGCTCAGCTCCGGCGTGGCGGACGACCGCACGCTCAGCGCGGTGGCGGGCACCTGGTCGATCGCCACCTGCGTGACCGAGCGCATCATTCCCGCCGATTATCCCTACGCCTGGGGGCGCTACTGCATCGACGGCCGCTATTTCGTGCACGAAGGCAGCCCGACCTCGGCCGGCAACCTGGCCTGGTTCCTGCGCCAGTTTTGCGCCGACGACCGGCAGCGCTACGCCCAGTTCAACGCTTGGGTGGCCGAGCGCCGCGAGCAGCCCAGCGGGCTGCTGTTCCTGCCTTATCTGTACGGCTCCAACCTCGGCGGCAACACGCCGGGCGGGCTGATTGGCCTGAGCGCCCACCACGAGATGGCGGACGTAGTGCAGGCGATCTACCAGGGCATCGTGTTCTCGCACCTGATCCATCAGGAGCGCATGGTGCAGCTGAACCCGCGCATCGAGCGGGTACGCATGACCGGCGGGCCGACGCAGTCCGAGGTCTGGATGCAGATGTACGCCGACGCCGGCAACCTGCCGCTTGAGGTGGTGGAAACGCGCCAGAGCGGCTGCCGCGCCGCTGCCCTGTGCGCCGCCGTCGGCGCCGGGGAGTACGCCGGGTTCGCCGAAGCGATCGCCGCCGCGCCGCCCAAACTGCGCTGTTATTATCCCGCGACCGCCGCCCATCGGCGCCTGCGCGCCCAGCAGGCGCGCTATCTGGCGGTCGCTCAGGCTTTGAGTGAGGTGACTGATGCAAACGACTAACGCCGCCTGTCTGGGGCTGTATGAAAAGGCGCTGCCCGCTGAACTGAGCTGGCCGCAGCGGCTGGCCACCGCCGCCGAGCTGGGCTTTGAGTTCGTGGAGATGTCGATCGACGAACAGCCGGCGCGCCAGCAGCGGCTGGACTGGGATCGCCGCCAGCGGCTGGCGTTTATCCAGGCGCGGCTCGACAGCGGGGTGACGGTGCCGAGCCTGTGCCTGTCGGCGCACCGGCGCGATCCGTTCGGCAGCCATGACGCCGCCACCCGCGAGCGGGCGCGGGGGCTGATGAGCAAGGCGCTGGAATTGGCGACGGATCTCGGCATCCGCAACATCCAGCTGGCGGGTTACGACGTCTATTACGAACCCGCCGATCGCCACAGCCGCGAGCGCTTTATCGAGGGCATGCAGTGGGCGGCGGCGCAGGCCGCCAGGGCGCAGGTGATGCTGTCGGTGGAGGTGATGGACACGCCGTTCATCAATAGCATCAGTAAATGGCGCGACATCGCCCGCCACGTCAACAGCCCGTGGTTCACGGTGTATCCCGATCTCGGCAACCTCAGCGCCTGGGGCAACGACGTCGCCGCCGAGCTGGCGCTGGGCATCGGCAGCATCACCGCCATGCACCTCAAAGACACCGTCGCGGTGGGGCAGGGCAGCGCCGGGCAGTTCCGCGACGTGCCGTTCGGCGAGGGCTGCGTGGATTTCGCCCACGCCTTTTCCGTGCTCAATGCGCTCGGCTATCGCGGCCCCTACCTGCTGGAGATGTGGGCGCGCGAAGACGGGCAGGACAAGCAACGCATCGCCCAGGCCAAGGCCTGGATCGAACAACAGATGAATGAGGGAGGCATCGCATGCTGAACGAACTCAAGCGGCAGGTGCTGGCCGCCAACCTCAGCCTGCCGGCATACGGGCTGGTGACCTTTACCTGGGGCAACGTCTCGGCGATCGATCGCCAGAGCGGGCTGGTGGTGATCAAGCCTTCGGGCATCGCCTACGAGGCGATGACGCTGGCGGATCTGGTGGTGGTGGATCTGGAGGGCAAGGTGCGCGAAGGGCACCGCAAGCCCTCATCCGACACCGCCACCCACCTGGCGCTGTACCGCGCCTTCGCCGATATCGGCGGCGTGGTGCACACCCACAGCCGCAACGCCACCATCTGGGCGCAGGCCGGGCAGCCGATCCCGGCGCTGGGCACCACCCACGCCGACTACTTTTACGGTGACATTCCCTGCACCCGGCCGATGAGCGAGGCGGAGATCGCCGGGGATTACGAGGGGGAAACCGGCAAGGTGATTATTGAGACCTTCAGTCAGGCGGGGCGCGATCCGCAGCAGGTGCCGGGAGTGTTGGTTTACTCCCACGGCCCGTTCGCCTGGGGCAAGGACGCGGCGGATGCGGTGCACAACGCGGTGGTGCTGGAGGAGGTGGCGATCATGGCGATGGCGACGCGCCAGCTGGCGCCGGCCATCGCCCCGATGCAGCCGGAGCTATTGGACAAACATTTCCTGCGCAAGCACGGCAAACACGCCTACTACGGGCAATAGCGCCCGTCAGCGATTCAACAGCGAGCCGGTGAAGAACTCTCTGCGCACCGGCAACTCGCCGCGCGGGCTATTAATGGCGCTGAACAGCAGCTCCGCGGCGATCTCCCCCAGCTTTTGCGTATCGTGATACACCCCCGGAATGTGCAGGCCGTAAGCGCCGGCGCGCGGCGGCTCGTCTATCGAGAAGAACTTCACCTGCTGATAGAGACCCATCTCGTGGCAGATGGCGATGGCACCCAGCGTGATGATGCCGTTCAGGCCGATGATGTAATCCGGGCGGTTTTCCGGCTGCGCCAGATAGGCGCGCACCTCGCTTTCCTGCGAGGTGAAATCGTAGTCGCCGTTGATGATATGAATCTCACGCCCGCTGCCCTGTAGCGCCGCGACGATGCCGGCGGTGCGCGTTAGCGTAATCTCCGAATCCGCCGGGCCGCCGATAATCAAAAGCTTCTTCTCCGGCTGCTCCGCCAGATAGCGCCCGGCCAGCACGCCGATCTCGCGGTTATCGAGGAACACGCCGCTCAGCTGCTGATCGTAAAGATCGCGGTCGATCAGGATCAGCGGCACGCCGTACACCACGGCCAGCTCGAGATAGGCGGGGCGGTAGCGCTTGTCGTCGCGCACCGCCGACAGCAGGATGCCCCGCGCCTTATAGCCGAACAGCGCCTGAATGGCGCGCATTTCCGCCTCCTCGCTGCCGTCGGTGTCGAACAGCATGATCTGGTAACCCTGCTGACGCGCAATGCGCGACACGGTCTTGATCAGGCCGGAATAGAACGGGTTGTACATGCTGCTGGTGACGATGCCGATAATCTGGCTGCTGCTGCTTTTCAGCCCCTGCGCGAAGGCGTTGGGCACATAGTTCAGCTCTTTGGCGATGGCATGAATGCGCTCGCGGGTTTCCGGCTTGACCAGCTCGGGCTTATTGAAGGCGCGGGAAACGGTGATATTGGTCACCCTGGCGCGGCGGGCGATATCCACGATAGTGGCATTGGGATTGGCTTTCGACACCGTCTTTCCTTGCGTTATGCCTCAACAGATCCCTTATTGTAGGGAAAGGGCGGGGGCGGTGCTAGGGGGGAGTGGGTAAGGAGTTTTCTACGGGAGAAGTCGAGCATGGAAGTCCGTTTTGCCAGAAGCGGACGTTGCTAGTGCCAGCCCATGTTAATCAACAGGGGGCAGATCAGATGGGCTCTGTCACCAAAGGTTGCTTTCAGTTGGTTCATGTTCCGATTCCCAAACCTAATGAGGCATAAAAATTTAATTACTATTAAACGAATTAATATTCTATTTGGGAATGATATGGACGTAATGTGATGTATTAGCTCATACCTGAGCTAATACACACTGAATAATTAAGCTGCTACAAGGGTATCTATGATTTTTGCGGTTTTTTGTAATAGTTGAGCATCAGTAGGTAGAGAAATAACATTCCTATTCTTAGCAATATTTATAATCATTGGTTCAAATTCATTTTTTGCAAACAACGGGCGGTCAGAAGATGCATACATATCTCGCAAAAAATCTGGTACGTCCTTCTCTTTAAAACCATCAATAACTGACTTTGCCTCTTGCTCACTTAACAGATAATTAAAAGCAAGTTCACCAAATGCTTCTTCAACTATTTTAAGCATTTCTTTAGCATCGTCCTCAATAAACTCATCGAGAATAGCTGAAACTGCAGCATTTGCAGCCGTACCACCGGCAAACGCACCTAGTAACCCCCCGATGATTCCGCCTGCAGCCGTGCCAACGAAAGGAATAAGTGAACCCAATGCGGCTCCTCCAGCAGCGCCTGCCATCCAGCCACCTGTTCCGCCAGCAACTCCAGATGCAGTAGCTGTAACATTCTTGAATAATTGAGCGCCTGAGCATCGGCCCTGAAACATTCGAACAAAATCTACCGAAGATATAACCAGAGTAGTGACAACACCTGTGACGATATTCCCGCGCAAAAGTTTGCTAACGTGGTTCATCGCAGCGGCACCATAAATCGCATTACCTGATCGTAAACCATTTGCAATCCATGCGGCAGCTTTAGGCCCCATTTGCTGAACGATCCAATCTGTAGCGCCACGCAAACTTTGTTCTATACCTGTTCTGCCAAGTTGAGCAGTAATGATGCTACTAACCCAGGCTACACCCCCCACTTTTAATCCAGCATAGCAAGATGATTCAAGAGCTTTATCCCAGTCTTCGCCATTCCATAGAGCGACAGCGAATGAAACAGCCGCAGAGATTCCCATTGCAGTACCAGCCAACTTAATGCCGTTTATTGCATCATAAGTTAAGCTTTCAATAGTACCAAATTTAGCAATATTCCTTACTTGTTCATATGTGAATGAACCTTTTCTGACAATATCTTTCGCTAATTCTGGATCTTTTATACCTGGCACCTGATTATTTTTTATTCTATTCTCCATTGCCTTCACCGCATCATCATATTTATCTGACGGTACTTCTATTTGCATAGGAGTACCATCAGTGTTTAAGTAGCGGAAAGTTCCATTTTCAAAACATTCACTGATACATTTTGAGCCTGAATTACAATATTTTGTTTGTATGTGAATGCCATCCACCAGTCTGTCAGCGCCATTTTTGACATTGTCACCGCCAACAATCTTTGCATTTTTCCCTGACATCACATCCTTAAGGTGATTCGCTTTTTCAGCAGCAAATCCATGACCTCTGGTTGCCCCCAAGACTACATTGTCTGCGTAATTTTCAGAGCTGCCAATTATACCAGCGGTTGTTCCGACAATACTTTTCTCATTCATGAGGTATATATCCAATCTCAGGCAATAGACGTTATATTTACTTAGTTATCGGCATATATATATCACTCTTTAGGAGCTTTATTCAAAAATATCAGCCGTTGTCGGGTTGATGGTGACATTAATGATCCACAACATACTGTAAAACATAGTTTTTATTGAGATGAACCGTACTCATCTTGGTGTACAGCCTGAGGGATAATTTAATTATCGATGGGAATGTAAGTATCCTGCATGATCATACCATTCTCCTTTAGAGGGCCTCTGGCATGTGGGTTAGGCACTGAAGTTATTGCGATACTTGATGATTTGCAAAAAGCAGCATTTCCTTCATATCTCAACTAGTATAGGGAACATCTTCCAGACGGGTTAGATGATGTAGCTAAAATATTGTGGATGACCAATGGTTATTAAGGCGTGCAGCCCGTTATAGGAAAAGATGTCCGCTTCTCACTCATGAGGGACAGCCATACTCAGATCACCCACATTTCAGGAGATTTGAGTATGAACACATCACCGTGGAACAAAGACCGTATCATCGGCCAAAAAAGACCACTTCAGATATCTCATATCTGGGGGATCCGAATCAGGCTTGAGCTGGAAGGTAAAACGCGCGATTTGGCTCTGTTCAATATGGCCCTTGATAGTAAGCTTCGAGGCTGTGATCTGGTAAAACTCAAAGTATCTGATGTTGCATATGGTAGCTCTGTTTCAAGCAGAGCTACGGTGCTACAACAGAAAACCGGCAGCCCTGTCCAATTTGAGATAACCAAAGGGACAAGAGAGGCTGTTTCTGCATTGATAAAGCTTGGCAATTTACGCAGTAAAGACTACCTGTTCCGATCTCGGGTCGGTACTAACCAACACATATCACCCCGGCAATACAACCGAATTTTTCATGGGTGGGTAGCAAAAATTGGTCTCGAAGATTCGCTTTACAGTACACATTCCATGAGAAGAACAAAACCTTACCTGATCTACAAGAAAACTAAGAATCTTCGTGTGATTCAACTCCTGTTAGGTCATAAGAAACTGGAAAGCACGGTCCGTTATCTGGGCATTGAAGTCGATGATGCGTTAGAGATTTCTGAATCGATTGAAGTCTAAGGTTATCAGGGCTGCAACAGCAGCCCTGTGCCAGGAGCGGACGTTGAAAAGTACGCATTGTTTTAGTGGACGATACGCGCGTACTTTTTTTATAATTCACGTAGGGTGAAAAATTATATTCACAAGTTATAAATTAAAAAATATAATAGAAGATAGAAGGTTAAATCGTAAGCCTACGAATACGATTCTAACTTAATATAGGGAGATCATAATGTTTAAGCTTGATACAATAAAAAATCACAGAAAAGATGACGTTATAGTTAGCATTGACAATAAATTGAATAATGAGAGCTTTTACACATTAATTACAGGTGAGAATGGGTGTGGTAAGTCTACTTTACTAAGCAAAGCTATTAATAGCTTTCTATTTATCAACCCTAAGAAAAGTAAAGAGTGTCAAGTTTCTTCTTCGTCAAAATCGCAACCATCGAGAATAATTGCCATATGCAATGCTCGATATAATAAGTTTGCGCTAAAAAAAACCTTCTTGGAAAAAAATAAAATCTATAATCCTGATTATTATATCCAAGCAGATCCTACCTTGGAAGTAGGGAGGGCCTTAAATGAAGTAATCCAATTATCATTAAGGGAAATAACTAATACACAAAATGAAATCAATAACAAAACGGTGAGAACCATACAGGATAAAGAAAGATGCTTTAAAGCTTTTTCCATGATCGGAATACACCCTGAGATTAGATTTAATTTGGAATTAAATGTTGATAGAGTTTGTAAAATAAAGGATGCGTACGAGCGTCAGGAATTAAATGAACCTAGTCATGTCTCAGTTGTTCATTCCCTCTCTAGGGAGTTCCTTTATCTCGCCAGGATGAATCACATTAGTTCAAGTGATATTGAAGAATTTTTCAATTTTTATGATTTTATTGACAATAAAACAATTAGCTTAGGAGAGGGTGTTTTACACTTTGATTCCCCTAGATATCAGATTCTATCAGAACAGACTAATACTGACTTATTAAGAATCGGAATAGCAGTGGGTTTTATTGCCCCTGCAAAAATAAAAGTTCAGCGTGACAACTCTTTGAAATGGGTAAGCCATCATGACCTTAGTTCTGGACAACAATCTTTACTTTTAAATGCAATACTCATATCTATTTTCGCGAAAAAAAATTCTTTGATTTGCATTGATGAACCAGAAAATAGTCTTCACCCTGAGTGGCAAATAAACTATATGAAGTTTCTAGACTGCTTATGTCCATCAAATCTGCAAAGTCATATTTTTATTGCGACACACTCGCCACAAATAATTTCAGGACTACAGAGCAATAATGGTTGCATAGTGTCTTTGTTAAATTTAAATCCTATGCATAAAAATAACAGAAATCATATTTCAACAACTGGGGAAATAATTTCAACAAATTGGCAAGAGTTACATTCAGCATCATCGTATAGAAGAAAATCCGCTGCTCATCAACTAGTGGATATTTTTAAAAGCCCTGGTTTTGATAATGAGGCAATAATAAATAAGTTATTATTAATTCTCACTAAACAGACAAAAAAAATTGAGATAAATTATGAAGATGAAAATTTTATTGATGGTGTTCAAAATTTAATTAGAAATGAAAAAATAGATGACTGCGATCCTGTATTGGTAATGTACAAACAAATTAAAGCTATTGCTAATTTAAGGGGATTTTAATGATATTGCAAGCAATCGAGTTCAAAGGTGACTTACTCAGACATGTGGAGACTTTTGATGGTGATTCAGGCCACTGGGATGGAACTGACAAAATTAGAGTTAAGCTGAGGGGAGCGATAAGAAAGCATTATCTTGCGCAGCAAGATTATCATTGTGCTTATTGCAATAGATTCAGGCAAGACTTCCATGGGTATTGCTGGGATATAGATCATATTATCCCCAAAGACACACACCCTCAATTCACCTACGAGCCGCATAATTATGCACTGACATGCAAGGATTGCAATACTAAGAAAGGTGAGTTTAATGTTTTAGAACCTAGTGTTATAGCTGCTGTAAAATATCCTAAAAATAGCAATGATTATATAATAATAAATCCTCATTTTGATGACTACAGTGTTCATATGGCTGTGGATTATAACTTTAATAAACAGGTTTACCACATTCCAAAAACAAAAAAAGGAACTGAGACATTTAGGATGTGCAATCTATCAAGATTCACAGAGGTAATAGCAAAAACATCAGAGGTTGTTGAAGGTGAAAATATCACTATAGGCTTTTCAGATACAGAGTTTAGAGAAATCTATATAAATTATAAAGCAATAATGAACAATAATGAACTAACTCCGAGTGAGAGAAAGCAACGACTCATTTCAAGATTGACTGAATTACTAGGAGTTGACATGAACAATATGTGACTATTCTTGCCGATAAAAGAATCTGAGTACGTACATGCGCCAGCATCCGTAAATTCGTGGTTTACTGCAATTCTCGATCCTCACTATGTTCACGGGCAGACTTTAAGAACTCTGCCACCCACTTTTGAAAAGGATGTCGGTGACAATACTTGCTATCGAGTAAGAAGAAAGAAATGATTTAAGTGGCAGAGAGGAAATGGAAACCAAACAACAAATCTACAGCAACTAACAAAATACCACCAAGACACTAGAAAATATGTATTCTATATCCACGGACCTATGCGTCTTTGGCATTTAAAACGAGACAAACGCAACCTGCCATAATTTATAGAACGACATATAGTCCCACTAATGTTTGGAGCAATGCATCGCCTAAGCGAGTTGGCAAGATATAACCCAGATTATTTAGTCAAGCATTTCGTTAGCCAGCATAACTGGCTTTTAAGTGAATTCATCCAGATAGCCCCAACTCAATTTATTGATGAAATATCCTCTGAAATTACTGGCCAAGAGTTCATGACCCCGGGGCGTGCAGCAAGATCACTCTAAAATGTGATCAACTGTTGCTTTTGCCGTTCGCTTGACGTCTAAAAGCTGTGCTTTTAGACGTCCGTTAACTTAACCATTAATGTTCGCTCCCTCTTAACGGGTATGCCAGCCTCCAGACCGGCGGTTTCCTGCCAGAAGCGGAATTCATTAAAATGATTTACTGTTAACCGATGGAAAAAAATCAAGCATAGGTAGTCGTTTGCGCATTACTCTCAAAGAGCTTGTTATGCAAGTTACCGTTGAGTCATGTCATTTGATTAACGCATAAATAAGCGGGTGCGGTTTATCATTAAATCACCAGAAAACTGTTAAAAATTACATTTCTAAAAAATTCCCTAATAACATATAATCACTAATGCTAAAAATTTTTTTACCTTAAGGATAAGTTATGGACGTATGTTATCTTTGCGGAAATGATTTTAATGAAAATTCTACAGTAGACCATGGAGAGCATGTTATACAACAGGCCATAGGTGGAAATTTAGTCAGCAAGGGCATCCTTTGCAAAAAATGTGGTGGCGATCTCAGCCGAAAAATAGATAATCCTTTTAATGCTATATTTGAAGGAATAGCAACACGGCTTGATATAAAAACAGACAGGAAGGCAAACAAAAGTCCGTCCATACCCGGTACGATAATAAGCGAAAAAGATGCTTATGGCATGAACCTTAAAGATACTAAAGTTTTTTGGAAAAATTTTAAAGTCTCTCCCATCAAACCCTTTCATAGGTTTACTGAGGATTATAAAAAAGTTATTATCTACTCCCAAAAGAAAAATTTTGAGAACCATAAATCAATAGTTCAAAAAGAAATCCAGAGCATGGAATTGGATACCCCTCCTGAAATAATTATGTGCGACGACATTGATTGCAATGTGCAATATCAGTTTCCTATGGAGAATATTGCTTTTAAAAGGGGGGTTGCGAAAATTGCCATTGGTTTTGCCTGCACACACGGAATTTCGAGAGAGACTTTAAATTTAGCGTTAAAAATCTCAGAAGACAATCACGGATATATTGATGAAAGAATAACTTTAGTTCAATATGCTCCTTTGAGTATAATTGATGGATTCATTGAAAATGATAAAGCAAGTTTGGCTAATTATCCTTCACATAATTTAATTCTATTTACTTCGAAAAAAGATCCTTCTTTATTATGGTGTTATATTGAGTTGTTTTCAACCTTTCAGTATTATATATTATTAAGTGATAGTTATGATGGCAAGCCTGTTTATGAGTACCATTATCAACGAATCGAAAAAGCAGATGAGTATGTTTTTACTCCAGACAGAAGACATTATAAAGAGCGTAATTTAATTCTAGGAGGGTTGGGGATTACGGATGAACGCATCCAATCAGCATATGAAAAACAGAAAGATAATAAAAATCAAAAATCATTAGAACAAATCGAAATAGATATAATCAGGGAAGAGACTGATAAGCAGAAAAATAAGGTGGATTTCGAACGTGACATCAATAATTTTGTCAATTATTGTGCGCAAAAAATATTTTTAAATAATGACCTTGATTTTGAATTTATGATGAATTTTAAGAGGAATTTTTCGCTATTCAGTAGGGTTGTAGTCAATGATGAGGATGAGGTTGAAATTTTCGATATATTAAGCTACCGACGTTACTACATCGAAAACGAAAAACTTGTAGATTACCCTGATGCCTTAATATTGATGAAAATGTGTGCTGAATCAGAATTGAGAAAATATAGTTTCTACAAATTTAATCAGCTCGAAAGTTATAGCCAAAACAAGGTGTTAAGAGAGAAAGTAAGGCAGGTAAAAAACTTTATTGAAAAATCAAAAGATGAAAATCACACTGAATGATTTCTAAAGCTGCTTTCCTATGAGCAATAAATTCCCATTTTAAGTTAGCATATTCATTTTTTTGTACAGAGCGCTACGCAAACGTCCGCTCTTCGCTCAAAGCCGCCCCTCAAAGCAATAAACCAGCGCAGCGGTGGAGTGAAGACGCGAGGGGCTCATAGGCAGAAAATTGCTATCCCTGCTTAAGAACGATCGAAAAAGGAACGCGGACCATGAGTTCTACGATCGACTACCGGTAACAACACCGCTAATCTACAGCAACTTTTCACCCCCAACCCCTCTCCACAACCCCGGCAACAACCCCAACGTCTCATCAATCAGCGCCCGCCGGTCATTGCCCGGCTTCCAGATGGTCACCATGGTTTGGCTGATCCCCTGGCTGCCCACTTCGGTGCGCAGCGTGCTGACGTTTTTCCACTGTTCCGCATGCATATGCGTCGGCAGGAATCCCCAGCCGCAGCCCTGTTCGAGCAGGGCGCGCAGCATTTCCAGTTCGTTAGTGAAGATTGTGTGCCCTGAAATTTGCAGGCGTCGCGCCACGGGCTCGTCAGAATCCGGGTGCATGATCACCTGCGGCGTGAGCGAGAGCTCCAGCAGCGAAAGCGGCTGTTCCGCGCCGGGGAAAAGCGTTTCGGCGGCGTAGAAATCCATCTCTATCGCCCCTAAGGCGCGCCACTCCATGGTGTCGCCCACGCTGCGGTGGCGCGCCTGACAGATCCCCAGATCGGCCTGGCCGTTTGCCAGCAGCCTTTCCGCTTCGTCGCGTGAGGCGTTAATCAGGCTCAGCCGCGTGTTGCGTTGGGCCATAGCGGCAATCAGCGCCTGCAGCAGCGCGCGGGGCGTAAAGGGATCGTAAACCAGCGATATTTCCTGCGCCGCGCTCTTGGGCACGTCTTTGGCAAATGCCTCGAACGCCTTCACCTGGCGCATCAGCAGGTGCGCCTGGCGCTGCAGCTGTTCGCCCTCCGGCGTCAGGTGCAGGCTGCGCCCCTCGCGCAAGAACAGCGCATAGCCCAAACCATCCTCGAGAAAATCAATCAAATCGCGCAGCGTCGTGCGGTCTTTGCCCAGCTTGAGCGCGGCTTTCGCCAGGCTGCCGTGCTCGGCCACGGCGGTGAAGGCTTCCAGTTGGGCAAAGGAATAAATCAGGCTCGGCACGCGGTTCTCCCGTCGATTTTGCGGGGGATTTTCCCCCATCAGGCGTTTTTTATTATAGGCCGCGTTTTTTTAAGCTGAACGCCTTCCTGAGCTAAGCGAGAAAAAATATGAAAAACAAAGTGTTTAACCGCAGCCTGCTGGCGGGCGTTGTCATTAGTCTCTGCAGCGGCCTGCTAGCGCCCGCCGCGCTGGCCGCCTGTGCGGGCACCGAACTCAGCGCCTGTCCCGCGCCTTTCGATACGCAATTGCCGGACACGCACAAGATGCTCACCTGGAGCCAGAGCGACCGGGTGATCGGTTTTCGTAACGACTACCGCAACTATGCGGGGGATGTGTTCCATCACGGCAATGCCGCCCCGCTGCCGGCTGCCGCTAAACCGCTAACGGACGCCAGCTATCGGGTGAATGGCAAAACCTACAGCCTGCAGGATTACCTGCAGCGCCAGAACGTCAGCGGCATGCTGGTATTGAAGGACGGCAAAATCGCCTGGAAATACCTGGGGCAGGGCAATACCGACGCCACCCTGTGGACGTCGCGCTCGGTAGGCAAATCGGTGGTCGCCACGCTGGTGGGCGTGGCGATTAAACAGGGCAAGATCCACTCGCTCGACGATCTCATCACGCAATACGAACCCGATCTGAAAGGCACCGCGTGGGACGGCGTGACCCTCAGGCAGCTGATCACCCACACCTCCGGCGTGGCGTGGAATGAGGATTACACCAACCCGAAATCGGACTTCGCGCAGCTGACCGAGTGTGAAGCCAGGCCCGGTACCTACGCCTGCGTGCGCAAGCTGGTGGCCGGTTTGCAGCGTGCGCATCCGGCCGGGCAGAACTGGTCTTACTCCTCCGGCGGCGCGTGGCTGCTGGGCGACGTGCTGGAGCGCGCCACCGGCATGCCGCTGGCGGCCTATCTGCAGCAAAGCATCTGGCAGCCCTACGGCATGGCGAGCGACGGCGTGTGGCATGCCTACGCCAAAGGCCAGCATGACGTGGGTGCGCACGGGTTCAACGCCACGCTGGAAGACTGGGGGCGCTTCGGCGAGTTCATCCTGCATAACGGGAGGTTGCCGGACGGCAAACAGATCTTGCCGGAAGATTGGGTAGCCCAGTCGTCCAACTGGACGCGGGCGGCAGGCTCGGTGTCGGCGGCGCATCCTGACGGCATCTACGGCTACCAGTGGTGGAACAACGAAGTGCCGGTGAATGCGGCCAACGTGGAACCAGCCCCGCAGGCTTCCCTCAAGCATTCTCTGTGGGCGCTGGGGATCTTCGGCCAGATGATTATGGTCAATCAGGCGGAGAATCTGGTGATCGTCCAGTGGTCTACCTGGCCGCAGGCGGAGCCGTCCTTCAGCGCGCAACCGCTGGAGGCATCGCTGATGTTTAGTGCCATAGCGAAGGAATTGCGTTAACGTCGGCTGGGCAAGCAGGGGCTGGATGGCGGTTGCCATTCTGCCTCTGAGCGGCATATTCCATGTCTTCGACGCTGACCTTAAGGGAGTCTCAATTCTCTACAGGTAGAGGAGGCCAGTCTCCACCGTTTTTAATTAATAACTCTTTTATCTTGTTAATTTTCTCTTTATCCTCGGCATCGCCTACCCCTCTATCTATAAAGCGTTGGAGCTGATTGCCCATAGTCCAACCAAACTTACCCTTGATTTTATTATCTGCACCTCTCTCCAACAGAAGTATAGTATGATCAAACGAACGAGAATCCAGAGAGCTTATTAATATGGTATTCCCCAATGAATCCATTGTATTTATATCCGCACCATAATCCAGCATCACCTTTAACGTTTCAGGGTTTTTCGTTTCTAAAGCTTCGAATATAATGGGTTGATTGAATACCTTGTCTTTTGCGTTTGGCGGTAAACCTCCGTCGAGCATGGCCTTGATCCAAATTCCCTTGTCGGCTTTCATGACAAATTCCGCCGGGCTGCTTCCCCCTTCCGGTCTGGGCTGCAACGGGTCTGCGCCAGCTTTAACCAGGTTGGTTATTATTTTCAGCCTTTCCGGCGTATTTTTATCATAGATTGCGTTTAGCACCGACCAAAACAGCAGGGTCATGTCTGCTTTCACTGGTCGATTCAGTTCTTCCTTGCTTATTGAAGGAAGCTTCTCTTTCAGTTTCACTTCATCGCCATCATAAATCAGCTGTGCGATGTCCAGCTGCCGGCCTTCAAAAAAATCCTGTGGTTCATATTCCATGCTTTTGTTGCATCCTTGCACCATGAGGACAGTAAACAGCAGCGCTATTGTCATTATCGATTTGCTCATGTTTTCCCCTGAGAATGGTGACATCCTCGTCTCTTCAATCAGTTTTATTGTGTGGTCTATAGCGTGTTTATCGAAAACCAGATGCAATCTGACAGCCCAGGTATAAAAAATCGGCAGCTGTCAGATCTGCGTTGATGAAATTACTGTGTTTCCTTTGCTCCTTTCAAAAACATGAGCTCGAGTATTTTCTTACACTGTACATTGTATTCTGAGCCATCTTGGCTGTCTTTTATTTGCCGATTCACTGCTGTTAACAGCGAAAGATTGTTTATATTTACCGGGTTAGGATTTGCCCCTCGATTGAGCAGTAGGGTCATGTGCTCAAAGGCTGAGCTAAAAAAAGCATCCATTAATAAGGTTTGTTGCAAGGAGTCTCTGATATTTATATCCGCGCCATAATCCAGCATCACCTTTAACGTTTCAGTGTTCTTGGCTTTGATTGTTTGGAATACAATGGGCTCATTGAATACCTTATCTTTTGCGTTTGGCGGTAAACCGCCGTCGAGCATGGCTTTGACCCAAATCCCCTTGTCGGCTTTCATGACGAATTCCGCCGGGCTGCTTCCTCCCTCTGGTCTGGGCTGCAACGGGTCTGCGCCAGCTTTAACCAGGTCGGTTATTATTTTCAGCCTTTCCGGCGTGTTTTTATCATAGATTGAGTTCAACACCGACCAAAACAGCAGGGTCATGTCTGCTTTCACTGGTCGATTCAGTTCTTCCTTGCTTATTGAAGGAAGCTTCTCATTCAGTTTCACTTCATCGCCATCATAAATCAGCTGTGCGACTTCCAATTGACGGCCTTCAAAAAAATCCTGTGGTTCATATTCCATGTTTTTTTTGCATCCTTGCATCATGAGAACAGTAAACAGTAACGCCATTGCCATTATCCACTTGCTCATATTCTCCCCCTGATGGTGGCGACATCCTCGTCTTTCTGATCTTCAATCAACTTTATTGTCTGGTCTATACCGTGTTTATCGAGCAAGGTTCCTGTCCCACCGGCAAGAGTGTGTGGTATGCCGGCGGCATCAGGCAGCGCCAGTGATGACCACTCTTTCAAGGTGAAAGGCAATGCTGTGCCCCAGGGTTTTTGCAAAGCATCGGGCAGGGCATTTTTTATAAGCTCATAGTCACTTTCGTTATTAACCTCCTGTAACGTAGTTAATAGTTCTCCCTCAACTCGATAGGCCTGTATGTTCTTGGCTGAACCAATCATTTCAGCTCCGTATTTCCCTACAGTTCCATGATGGAGCCCGGCTGCATTAAACGTCCAGGCGGGTTTTCCACTGGTCATTGATGCGGCGGAGGCCATTCCCCCGCCCAATGAATGACCAGAAATATCGACACCGGAGGAGTTCTTTACTTGTAATCCTATTTTAACCGCCTGTTTATAATAGTCTGAGCTCGTCCCCATCCCCTGAGCACCATTATTTATCCAGTCATTCACATTTTTAATTCCTGACAAATCGCCCCTAAGGGCCTTTTTGGCGGCGCTGCCGATTCCCTCCGGGAACTCTGGCGCTCTTGATCCTCTGAACACGACTGTCGGATTCATCTCTTTACCAAAAATACTGTTGTCAGGTTGATATACCCTTGCCAAAAAATCCGGCGATTCATCTCTGTCGAAGAGCATATTTCTGTTTAGCCCAATTTTACTCAGGGCCGCATTATCGTTACTGATATCTTTCCAGCCCTCGGGAACGTCGGGTGTATCCTTTAGCGGATTCGTGGTCTTGTAGATATTCTCCGCCAGCTTTGCCTTCTCGACGGCGACATTGTTTGCCGCCAGGCGTTCCGAGGCGATTCGGGCATCCGGGTAGATACTCCGTTGCCCGCGGCCAATGAGGTATTTTCGCTCCTGCCAGCGTTGCGCTTTGGTCAACGGGCCAGACACGACCGACTGTGAGGCTCTTCCACCTTGCGCCGGGATATCCGGGCCAAGGGCCGGTTTGGCCCGCGTGACTTGTGCGGGGAAGACGGACGGGCGCGCCCGGCGGCCGCCATAAGACTTCACGGCCTCTTCGTACCGCTTCACTATCTTGTCCACCGGGTAGTTGGGCTCTTGTCTTCCCTGCGGTATCAGGTAGCCGTCGATGTCGGCGTAAAATGGCCCCATCGTCGCCAACACGCCGGGCCGGGTTTCGACCGCTACGACAACGCCGCTCATCAGGTCGCTCTGCACTCTTGCGCGCAGGTTAGAGCTTATTCCGTTTTGCGTAACGCCGACTTCACGGCGGATCCGTTCGCCACCGCGAAAACCAGAAAAAAGCGACAGAATGTCATTGTCCGGCATGTATGAAAGGCTGTGACAGGCGCTGGAAGGGCTGACTATACGGGGGAATTCATCAGGTGAAATAATATCATCGGCGATATACAGCAGTTTCAAACGGGAAAACATAGCGTGTCTCTTCCTTTGCTTGCTGCGTCTTGGCCTGTTCAGGCGGGCGCTCGCACTCCTTGCACTCGATGGCGCCCTGAGGGGCATGTTATCGAACGGCAGTCAGCAGTAGCTAACGGCGCATAGGACACCAGATAAGGGATGATAACGGCTCAGGCCAATTTGTAAAGCCGGCCAAAGGTTAACCGGAAAGTTCTTGTTTTCCAAAGGCTGCTGCGGGTTTTTAACCCCGCCGATCAAACCGATAAACCAGCACCAACGCCAGCGCCAAAATCAGCAGCGGCGGGACGAGGGCGGTGAAGGGCGCGTTGAGGGCGAACAGCAACCCCAGGTTGAGAACGATCTGGTAAGCGATGTAGGTCAGCAGCCCGATGATGACGCCAAGCGCTAACCGGTTGCCCATGCCGGGGGCGCGCGGGGCGGTGAAGGTAAACGGGATGGCCAGCAAAATCATCGCCAGCACCAGCAGGGGCTGGCCGAGTTTTTTCCACAGCGCCAGGCGGTATTCGGTGCTGGGCTGCCCCGAGCCCTGCAGGTAATCGATATAGCGCTCCAGCTGTTGGAGCGAGAAGCTGCCGGCCGGCAGGGTCAGCTCTTTCAGGCTCGGCACGGCGAACAGCGAGCGCCACGGCAGGCTGCTATGCCGCTCAATCGTCTCTTTTCTGCCTTGCCAGCTTTTCTGCATCACGTTGTGCAGCAGCCAGCTGCCGTCGGCGGCGGTGCTGGCGCTGTCGGCGTAAATGTAAGATTCCAGCGCGCGGTTGGCCTGATAACGGAAGATCTCAATGCCGTGGGGCTGGTCGTTCTCATCGACGGTTTTGACCGTCACAAACTCATTGCCGCGCCGCGCCCACAGCGGGTTCACGGTGACGTCGTTAGCGTTCGACTGCGCCAGGGCGTTGTTCTTCATCTGCAGCGCGCGTTGCTGCAGCGGCGAGGCCGCCCATTCATCGAGGGCGCCGAGCGACAGGTTCATCAGCAGCCCGGCGGCGAGCATCACCAGCGCGATGCGGAATATCGACATCCCGGCGGCGCGGATCGCGGTCAGCTCCAGGGTTTTAGATAGCTGCCCCAGCCCGACGATGCCGCCGAGCAGCGCGATAAACGGCCCCAGATCGACCAGGCTGCGCGGCAGGGTCAGCACGGTCACCAGCAGCGCCTGCTGCCAGCGGTAGCCGCCCGGGGTCACGTCCTCCAGCTCGTTGATCAGCGTAAAGGTGGTGAACAGCGGGATGAGCAGCCCGGCCGCGGCGGCGAAGCCGATGAACACGTTGCGGATCAGGTAACGGCTAAAAATAGTCATCGGGAGGGTTTCCGCAGCAGGGATAAGTCGCGCGCCAGCAGCAGGGCGATGCCGGCAGCCATCGCCAGCGGCACCAGCCAAACGCCGGGGATCGTCGGCAGAGAGCCGTTGGCCACCAGCGTGCGGCAAATGTTGCCGCCATAGAAAATCGCGGTAAACAGCACCGTCAGGGGCAGCAGCGCGGCGTAGCGCCCTTGTCGCGGCTTGATGCGGCTAAAGGGGATCGCCAACAGCACCATCAGCACGGTGGTCAGCCCGCGGCTTTCGCGCCATTGTAGTTCGGCGGCGTCACCCGGATCGGCGGAGCGCGCCAGCTCCGCCGGCGAGGCCGATTTGTGCCGGCTCTCGGCGCTGGGTACGAACGGTTTGAGCGCGATGTCGAAGTTGTCGTAGTTCTGCCCGTTGTCGTCGGTGCCCTGGCGATCCAGCACATAGGCGGTGCCGGTTTTCAGCCGCACGGCGGGGCTGGCGGGGGAGGCGTCGAGCACCTCCACCGACTGCGCGCGGTACAGGTTGGTGTGATGGCCGCCGCGCACATAAATCAGGGCATCCGTCAGGTGGTTGGCCGTTTTGTCGACGTGATTGGCGAGGATCATGCGGCCGTTGCCGCTAACGTTGAATTTGTCGGCCTGCAGGTGGCTCACGTCCAGCACCGACTGCGACTCTTGCTGCAGCTGATAAATATTGGCGTACGCCCAGGGCCTGCCATACAGCGACAGCAGCGTGACCGCTATCGCCAGCGGCACGGCCAGTATCAGCACCGCCTTGTACAGCCGCAGCGGGCTGGCGCCGGCGGCCAGCATGGCGGTGATTTCCGCATCGCTGTACAGCTGGCTCAGCGCCACCGCCACCGAGACATACAGCGCGACGGGCAATATCATCTCCAGCGCGATCAGCGACTTATAGAACACCACGTCGGCCACCACCCGCAGCGCCAGCGTGCCGTTGGCGGCGTCGGTCAGGTAGCGCTGGGCGGAGTAGCTGGCGAACATAAAGATCAGAAACCCGGCGATCATCATCACCAGGCGGCGGATCTCAACCGTGATATAGCGTTCAATTAAAGACATGCGTCATCGGCTCCCGGCGGTGTGCGCTTCATGGCGTCTCCCGGTCGATCAGGGTGCGCAGCAGGGCAATCACCTGATCAACTTCCTGCGGGGTGAGTGCGCCGTCCTTCGCCCACTGCACGCGCCCGGCCTGGTCCAGCACCACGATGGTGGAGCTCTCCTCCGGCAGCCGCCAGGCCATGCGCCCCAGCCCGTCGCTGTCGACGATGAACTGCGCCCAGGGGTAATTCCGCTTGTTTTTCTCGATCTTGCCGCGCACGAAGAAGCCGGAGCCTGGTATCGCATCGTCGGTGTTGACGATGGTGGTGGGCTGGAAGCGATCGCCCGGCAGGTTCGCGTCCTTGACGGCGTTGATCAGCAGCGAGTTCTTCTTCTTGGCGGAGGTGCGCCCGGCGATGTATTGGATCACCCGCACTTTGCCCACCAGTTTTGCGCTGTTCCACGGCCGGTAGCTGAAATCGCCGTTGCGCAGAAGCAGTTCGCCGCGATCGGCGATGGCGATTGGCGCCACCGGCCGGCCCTGCACGAAGTTATGCGCGGATGCCGCCAGCGGCGACAGCAGCAGCGTGAAGATCAACAAGCGAAGCAACGTCATCATGGCTCCTTGCAACGCGCTTATCTGCCCGCAGCGACGGCCGGCGGGGAAAACGACAGCGGAAAGCTCGCCAGCAGCAGCTCAAGGCGCTGGCGAATGTCGATATCCAGGATCGCCGGCCGATCGTAGATATCGCCGCCGGCCAGTTTGTCCGCCACCATCACGTCGTGCCGGTCGCCCATCAGGCCGTTAATCGCCGCCAGGAAGCGCGAGATCTGCCGGGCTTCGCGATTGTCGGGGTCGATCGATCTCAGCGTGTCGTAAAACGACACCTGGCGGCTGACGATTTTGCGCACGTTGTGGAACTGGTGCCCGGTCAGCGCCGGGCTGGCGATCAGCGTCTGCAGCTGGCGCATTTGCTCCTGGCGGTAGGCGATAAAGCCCTGTGCGCTTTCCAGCCGGGTGTGGCGCAGCGCATAGCGCACATATGACCACACCGGCTTGCTGAGCAGCAGCCGCAGCAGGTTGCCGTACAGCGTCAGGTTTTTCTGGTTGCCGTTGCGAAACGCGTCCTGAAAATGGCCGAGCACCACGGTGGTGGTGTGGAACAGGCGGTTGGCGCGGTGGGGCGCGCCGTACAGCTGCTGGGCGAAGCGCAGGTGCTTGTAGCGGGCGCGGATATATTTGTAGCGCATGCGGGTGGGCGCCGCCAACTGCGGATCTTGCAGGAAACCGTTCACCAGTTGCAGCAGCTCGCGGCGGGAAAAGCCGTCTTCCCAAAACTGCAGGCACAGCGCGTAGTTGTCCCGAATGCTCTCGGGGGAACACTGCAAATCAATCTGCTGCGGCAGGCTGATATTCGCCTCAACCAGGTCATCCTCTTCCACCGCGACAAACAGCGCCTGGGTGGTTTCGGCGGAGAACTTCTTCCAATTATCGTTAGCGGTCATTAATTACTCTCTTTGGGCACATTCAGCCCCAACATAAAGCGATTGCGGTAGGCGCCGATCGTCGGTATCAGGGATAACAGAACGTCTAAACATTGCCCCAGTAGATAAGCGAAGGCGGCGCCCTGCACGCCGAAGGCATATGCCATCGAAACCAGCAGCGCAATGTAGGCCGCCGAGGCCGTCGCCTGCGCGATCAGGAAGGCGCGCTGCTTGCCTGCCATAAACAGTAAGGATTCCTGCGGGAAGCCCATCATGGAAACGATGATCGCGCCCAGCATGATTTGAATCAGGTCATAGGCTTCCAGGTATTGCTGCCCGAAGACGGCGGAAATGAGCGGCTTGCCCACCAGCAGCATCAACACCGCGACGGCCAGGCCGATGCCGCCGGCCAGCAGCGAGGAGCGCAGGCCCAGCAGCCACGGGGTCTTGGTGCGCGGATCCAGGCGCATGATCTCGGGATAGAAGCTTTTCTCCAGCAGCTTGGCCGGGGTGCCCGTCGCATCGAAGAAGGTCATGGCGATCTTGAACAGCCCGGCGGCGGCCGGCCCGAGTACCACGCCCACCAGCACGGTGGTGCAGGAGTTGCGCGCGGCCCAGATGGTATGGGCGATGTTGGTGGTCCAGACGAAGTTCCAGGCGCCCTCGATGCGGCGCGCGACGTTGAACAGCCGTGGCCTCAGCGCGCCGTGGATATCGCGGCGGCGCAGCTCGCGCGCGGTGAACCACCAAAACAGCGTGCCGCCGATCAGGTTAGAGGCATACCAGGTGACGATAAAGCCGGGGAATCCCAGATCGAAATAATAGGAGATGACGCTGCCCACCGCCTGCAGGAACGGCTTGATGGCCTGCTGGATGGCGATGAGATCGAAGCGGTTGAAGGCGCGCAGCACGCCGGTCGGCGTGGACGAGGTCATCGACGGGATCAGGGTGCAGTACAGCATGGCGAGCCAGAAGCTTTCGCTGTCCAGCCCCAGGGCGTGAGACAAGAAAGGCAGCATGATCATGCCGCCCAGCACGGCGATGACGCCGCTGGCGATATCCAGCCCGAAGGAGAAGGCGACGACGTCGCGGAAGCGCCCGGTGTTTTGATGCTCCAGCGCCGGGGTGCCGAATTGCACCACAAACTGCCAGGTCTGGAATTTGATGAAATCGCTGACCGCTTTGGTATAGGCCTGGATCACCACCAGCACGCCGAACATTTCAGGCGACATGCCTTTACCGGCGCAGGAGAGCGCCAGCAGGCCGAGCAGCGCGCTGGCCACGCTGCCGGAGCCTAAGTAGGCGGCATTACGTAAAATGGAGCGAAATGCGCCATCGGAAAACCACCGTTTCATAACCCAAACCAGCCGTTATCGTTGTTTTGCTGCATCTTGTGTTCCGCTGTCATGCGCTTGCCCTGTATGCGTTTAATAAACCTGAGTTTCTTCGCCGGCGTTTTCGCCGGGTTGCCCGATGTCGCTCTGTGGGCACTTCGCGGGGTTCACCACGGCGGAAATGGCGTTGAGCGCGTTGCTCAGCACCTCGTCGTAAGGGGCTCTGGCGTCCAGCTCGATGATGCGCGCGCCGTTGTACTGCAGGCGCACCATGGCGGAAATCTTGTCTTTCAGCTCTTCATAGCTGTGATCGGGCTTGCGAGAAAACGCCGTATCGACGTCGATATCGAGGCGAATGATCAGCGCCGGCCGATAGACGGCCATGCGTTGATATAAACGGCGTTCGCGCGCCGCCAGGCGGCTCAATAGCCAGCCTTTTGCGCGTTCCACGCCGATGCCGGGCCCGTCGTAGTAAAAACCTGAAATTTCCGCCTGCGGGTAGCGATCGCTGATCACCAGCACGCCGCTCTGCGCCAGCCGCCGCACCTTGCGCAGGTTGGAGGCGCGCCACAGCGAAAAGCCGTACATGATCAGCGCCGCCCACAGCGCCGGCGGCCTGTTGCTCATGCGCTGGGTTTTATCGGATTTGGCCGCCAGGCGCCGTTCCAGCCACACGCCGATGAACGGCAATTTCTTGATTTTGTCGCCGTCTTCGCCGGAGATCAGCCCCAAATAGCGCCGCTCCGTGGGGCGATGTTGCTGCAGGTTCTTGACCAGATCGGCGGTCAGCGTGGACTTGCCGGTGCCGTCGCTGCCCACCACGGCAATCAGCCCGGTGATGCAGGCGGAAGAGGTATTCTGTTCGGCGGTGAGTTTATTTTTTTTCATCTGTTTCGGTACGAAAAGGTTATTTGGCGGCTAGGCATTGGCGGCCCTCAGCGATATTTTAACGGCGCGCAGAGACTCGTCGAAAATACGATTGGCTGGCTCGCGGCCGTCTAAATCCAATATGTTAGCGCCGTTAAACGTCAGGTGCGGGATGACGGCGATCTTTTCACGCAACGCCGCCAATGAGTGATCGGGTTTGCGTGAATAGGCCGTTTGTTCGTCAATATCCAGCCGAATTAATAATAAGGGCTGATAAGACGCCATCCATTGGTAGAGGTTTTGTTCGCGCTTTCTCAGCCAGCGGATCCAGCGATTGCCGCCGGCGGTTTTCGCCAGCTGCGGGCCATCGAAACGAAACCCCGCCACTTCGGCCTGCGGATAACGATCGGTGATCAGCAATGCGCCGCTGCGGCTTTTCTTCAGCATGCGACGGAATTTATAAACGCGCCAATAGGAGAGTAAAAAAATCACCAGCGCCGTGGCATTATCCGGCGGCGTGGAAGGGCGCTCATGCACGCGCTGCGACTTCTTCAATAAATAACGCCCGAAAGGGGCGCCAATAATCGGCAGCGAACTGATCCATTCGCCAATGCGCCCGGAAGACTGGCCGAGATAAAGCAGTTCGGCAGGTTCTTGCGGCGATAAGGCGTTGACCAGGCGGGCGGCTAACGTGGATTTTCCCGAGCCGTCACAGCCGGTTATCGCTATTACGCGCACGGGCGAGCGATCAGATGAAGGTCTTATCTGCTGACTCACAATAATTGATCCAATGCGAAAAAAACTATTGTATTCCAATACGCCTTGGGTTCAAGATATTTATTGTGCTTTGCTGCGATAAAATAATGAGATGGGAATTCCTGTTCGTTATTTGAATTGATATTTATGGCGTTCGTTCTTGTTATTTTGTGCTAATTGTTGGTGCGTGCGCCGGTTTCGCTTTTTATGTTAATTTCCGGCCGGGCTCACGGCGAAAAAAGAGCAGGGCTTTTCAATTTTCGCTTAATTTTTTGTGCTTTTTTGGCGTCGCGTTACGGAAAATTTTTTCCACGCGGCCGCCACGGCAATGATAAGCGGTAGTTCGCTTCAAATATGGCACGCCGTTTCTGGTGTATTGAAAGAGAGTCTTATTATGAGTGCAAAATTTCCGCCGCTGATTGCGGTTATCGGCAGCGACGGATCGGGTAAGTCCACCGTTTGTGAACATCTGATCGCGTATATGAAACATTATGGCCCGGCGGTGCAGGTGCATCTGGGCAAACAGGCGGGCAACGTCGGCCGCGCGGCGGCGAAGTTGCCGCTGCTCGGGCGCTCGGTGGGCAAGGCTATCGAGAGCAATACCAAAAAAGTCAAAACGAAAAAATCCCGCATTGGCCTGCTGCCGTCGGCGGTGATCATCGCTTTCGTGGGGCGGCGCTTGCTGCGGTTTCGCCGCATGCTGGCGTATCGGCGGCAAGGGTTCATCGTGTTGACCGACCGTTTTCCGCAGGCGCAGATCCCCGGCGCTTACGACGGCACGGTTTTTCCCGTCGACGTTGAAGGGAGCCGGTTTGTCCGTTGGCTGGCGGCGCGCGAGCGGGCGGCGTTCCAATGGATGGCGGGGCAAAAACCGGATCTGGTGCTCAAGCTGAATGTCAGTCTGGCGGTGGCCTGCGCGCGCAAACCCGATCACCGCAAAGCGGCGCTGGAGAAGAAGATCGCCGTCACGCCGTTATTGACGTTCGAAGGCGCCGACATCGTGGATCTCGATGCCGATCGGCCGATCGAGGAGGTGCTTTCGGCGGCGGAAAAAGCCATCGCGGAATTTATGGCGGCGCAGGGTTATCGCTATTCCGCTGAGGAAGTATCAACGGCTGCGCACTGAGGCGCGCATCGGTTCGGCAGGGCGGCGATGCCATTTTCGGCACCGCCGCCGCGGCCGAGAGGGAAAGGCCTTATTTTTTCAGCGCCGCAAAGGCGCGCACGATGGTGTCTATTTCTTCATCGCTGTGCGCGGCATTGACGCTGCAGCGCAGCAGGGTAACGCCCGCCGGCGCGGCCGGTGGCAGCACCAGGTTTACATACACGCCGTGGGCGATCAGCTCGCGCCAGAAACGCAGCCCTTCTTCCTTCGAACCGATCATCACCGGCACCACCGGGCTGATGCGCGGCCCCAGGGTATACCCCAGCTCGGCGAGGCCGTGGTACAGGCGGTGCGCGTTGCTCCACAGCTTTTCCCGCAGTTCGGGATGGCGCGCGATTTTTTGCAGCGCCGTGCGCACCGACGCGATGCTCGACGGCGACGGCGACGCGGTAAAGATATACGGCCGGCTGCTGTAGCGCAGCACGTCCATCCCCTTGCCGCCGACGGCGAAACCGCCGATCGAAGCCAGGCTTTTGCTGAAGGTGCCCAGGATGATATCCACGTCTTGCTCGACGCCCAGCGCTTCGGCCAGGCCGCGGCCGTGCTCGCCCATCACGCCGAAGGAGTGCGCTTCGTCGACCAGCAGATACCCGCCGAGCCGCCGCTTGATGTCGACGATTTCCACCAGCGGGGCGACGTCGCCCAGCATGCTGTAGATGCCTTCCACGATAATGATCGCCTCGCGCGCACGCTCGCCCAGGCGCACCATGCGGCGCTCCAGATCGGCGGCGTCATTGTGGCGGAAGCGAATAATCTCCGCGCCGCCGAGGGCGCAGGCGTCGTAAATGCTTGCGTGGCTGTCCGCGTCGATCAATACCACGGCGCCCGGCCCCGCCAGCGTGCTGATGACGCCCAGGTTGGCGGTGTAGCCGGTGGAGAATACGATGGCGCTCGGGCGATCGAAGAATTCCGCCAGCTCCCGTTCCAGCGTCAGGTGCGATCCGTAGCTGCCGTTCGCCATGCGCGAGCCGGTGGTGCCGGTGCCGAGCGCGGCCAGGGCCGCCTGGCCGGCGGCGATCGCCTGCGCATCGAACGTCAGGCCAAGGTAATTATTGGTGCCGGCGAGGACAATCTTTTGATCGCCGATGCGGCCCTGGGTGGCGGAATAGACTTCGTCGATACAGGTGCCGAACGGATTCAGACCGGACGTTTGAAATTGTTCGCGGTCATTGGCGAGGCGCGCAAACTTATCATACAGTCCCATGGTTTTTCTCCAGATAAGGGCGCAGCGCGTCAAGCAGTTGCTCAGGCGTTCTGACATCAAGCAATATATTGATAGGAATGGAGATATCTAATTCATCTTCCAGCATCATCAGCAGATCCAGGACTCTGATGGATTCCAGGCCAAGATCATTGACGAGATCGCTATCAGGTTTTATTTCCACTCCGCCTTCGACGATACCTTGCAAACACGTCAGGATATAATCCATTACAGCATCGCGATTTAGCATAAGAACGTTGACACACCTCTATTTGGAATAATTAAAACAGCCCTTCGCGCAGTGCGCGCTCCAAACTTACCTGTGGAAACCAATTAATCTGTTGCGACAGCGCGTGATTACTGGCGGACCAGTCGTGATGGGTTAATTCGCGTATTTTGCTGCGCGTCAGCATCGGCTCCTGTTTGACCAGGCGGTTCCACACCACGCTGATATCCGCCAGGGCTTTCAGCAGCGGCAGCGGAATGCCCACCAGGCGCACCGGCCCGTGACGCACGGCGGCGCCGATGTCCCGCAGGCGCAGCCAGTTATAGCCTTCGACCACACCGTCACACAGTTCGTAAATATTCGGCTGCGCGGGTTCGGCCTGTACCCATTGGCTGACCGCCTTGGCCAAATCGCTCACGTGCAGAAAAGAGAGCCTGGCGTCAGGCGCGCCCAGCCGGGGCAGCACGCCGCGCAGCAGGCCGTTGAACAGCGGTTTCAGCTCTTTATCGCCGGGCCCGTAAACCGCCGTTGGGCGGAAAATCCCCAGCGCGATATCGCCGCTGGCGGCAATGAGTTGCTGCTCGGCGGCCTGCTTTGAATGGGCGTACCACGACAGCGCCGGATGGCGGGCCGCCAGCGACGACATGAACAGGAAGCGACGGCAGCGGCCGTTCTGTTTGGCCGCCTGCATCAGGTTCAGGCTGCCGGTCACGTTGCAGCGGGTGAACACCGCTTCCGCATGCCCGCGCACCTGGCCCGCACAGTGCACGACGCACTCCGCGCCGCGCACCAGCTCGGTGAGCGAGGGCCGATCCTCCAGCGCGCCGGGGATCCACTGCAGGTTGTCGGCGGCGGCTTTTCCCGCGCGCCGCGTCAGGGCGCGCACGTTAAACCCTTGCGCCAGCAGTTCCTGGACGATGTGCCGGCCGATAAAACCGGTCGCGCCCGTCACTGCCACCGTGCCGCTCATTGCGCGAAACCGGCCAGCTGCGGCATGTGCGGGTAGAGCGAGGCGCTCAGCCAGCGTTTTTTGGCCTCCGCGCGCGCGGGTTTGCCCGACGACGTGCGGGGAATGCTGTGCGGCGGCAGCAGCTCGATGTCCACCGCGATGCCGAACTCGCTTTGAATGCGCGCGCTCAGCGAACGCACGATTTGTTCCCGGCGTTCTTCCGAGCTGACTCGGCACTGGATTTGCAAAATGATCCTGGCCGCTTCGTCGTGCTCTTCGGTTACGAAGGCGATCGCATCGCCGGAACGGATTTCCGGTTCGGATTCCGCGACGTACTCGATATCCTGCGGCCAGATATTGCGGCCGCGAATGATGATCAAATCCTTCTTGCGGCCGGTGACGTACAGATAGCCGTCCAGCAGGTAGCCCAGATCGCCGGTATCCATCCAGCCGGTCACCTGAATTTGCTGTTGGGACTCGTCGTCGCAGAAATAGCCGTTCATCAGGCTGGGGCCGGAGATCGTGATATGGCCGACCTGGCGTTCCGGCAGCGGTTGCCCGGTTTCGCTGCGGATCTCGATGCGGTGGCCGGGCAGCGCTCGGCCGCAGTTGACGAAGGTCGAGACGGCGCGGGTTTTCTTGCCGGGCGCGACCGCTTTACCCTCGTACTCCAAAATATCGCGGTCGACCGCGTTGGTTTGCGGGCCGGAGCAGGGATCGGAAAAACTCACCGCCAGGGTGTTCTCGGCCAGGCCGTAGCACGGCATGAAGGCTTTGCTGTCGAAGTTGATGCTGCTGAAGTGTTCGCCGAACTGGCCGAGCAGCTCGGCCGGGATCGGCTCGGCGCCCACGCCCGCGACCCGCCAGCTGGAAAGATCCAGATCGGCCAGCTCTTTGGCGTTGCTGCGACGCAGGCACAGATCGTAGCCGAACGGCGGGGCGACGGACACCGTACCGCGATTCTTGGCAATCAGTTTCAGCCACTGCATCGGGCGCATGGCGAAATCTTGCGTGCGCAGATAATCGACGGACAGCTGGGTCGCCACCGGCGTCAGCAGGAAACCGACCAGGCCCATATCGTGATAGAAGGGCAGCCACGAAACGCAGCGGTCGCCCGCGCGCAGCTTGATCCCGTCGCGACTGATCGCGTTCAGGTTCGCCATCGCCGCCCGCTGGGTAATGATCACGCCGCGTGGAAAGCGGGTGCTGCCCGAGGTGTATTGGAGATAGGCGATATCGTCGGGCGAAGGCGCCGGCAAGGCGATCTCCGGCTCCGGCAAGGCGTTAAAGTCCGCGTCGCTGAGGATGTGCAGCGCCGAGGTGTTTTCCGTGGCCGACGCGATCAGCGGCGTCCACTCTTCGCTGCTGACGATCGCCGCGGGGTTGCAGCTGGCGATCAGCCCTTTCAGCTTGGCGGTGTAGGAGTCGCGCTGGCCCACGCCCATCGGGATCGCCAACGGCACCGCCACCAGGCCGGCGTATTGGCAAGCGAAAAAGGCTTCGACGAATCCCGCGCTGGTTTCGGCGATAAGCGCCACGCGATCGCCTTTCTTGAGTTTCAGGGACAATAAACGCCGCGCGCCCGAGATCGCTTTTTGCTGTAGCGTGCGATATTCGAGAACGGTCACGAGTTGATTGCGACGGTCGTAAAAATTCATTCCCGTATTGCCCAGCGCCGCGTAATCCAACGCGTCCACTAAGGTGGGGAAGTCCGCATAGCGCATGGGAAGAGAATGAACGGAACTTGTTTCAGACATAGACAAACTTAGCCATAGATTAAAAATCACCAAAAGAGAGAAATCGCTCTTGGCGAGGTAATTGATGTTTTACTATGAATAGGTTTTGAATAAGTTTGTTATTCAACCATCTTCATTCCGCGAACAGCGTATATTGCCGTGCTTGAGGGCACGCCGGTTATTAACCGGGCAGAGCGTGAGTAGCCCGTGTTATCAGCCTTGAGCGGCACCCTGGCGATATACGAAAGGCTATTGTAATATCCGGGCAGCGCCGTTCTTTAGCCTGTCTCTTTCGGGCAGGAAATAACTGTCGGCTCATAGGTTATGACCTCATGCATGGCTATCTTGGAACTTAAACACTTCCTAAACAGTATGCCGCAAGAAATCCAAAAGTGAACGATTCATTTAAGGCTAATCTTAAAAAGAGCATTAAGTGGTAAAGATGGCGGCACACCTCCTGATTAAAGTCGGTACACTAAAAGCGGCGAGTTTCTTTTGCCGTAACAGCACGAAATAATAAAAGAGCACCATTAGCGTAGCCTGGCTGCGCCGCTTTCTGTTTCCTTTTTTATCAATTACGGACATCACAGGGTGAATGTCGGGTGCAATAATGCGCTGATTCACAGGGGGTAATATTCGGTTTTTCTTATCATTGAACCGGAGGCAATACACAATCCAATAAATGAGAACAGCATAAAAAATGCTAAAGGCGTTGTCGCGCGCTTATTTAATTATTTTATTAAAACGTAAGGCTATTTATGATCCGTGTTGAGAAAGTTCTGAGTAAACGCGAACTTAAAGAATTTATTGCTTTCCCCTCGCAACTGTTTCGCGATGATCCGAACTGGATTGAGCCGCTGCATGTAGAGCGCGAAGAGCACCTGTCAAAGAAGAATCCCGGCACCGACCATATTGAATGGCAGGCATGGGTGGCCAAAAAACAGGGCAAAGTCGTTGGGCGCATCACGGCGCAAATCGATGCTCTGCACCGGGAGTTGCATGGCGAGGATACCGGCCACTTCGGCATGATTGACGCCGTTGACGATCCCGCCGTTTTCAGCACCTTATTCACGGTGGCGGAGGAGTGGCTGAGGTCGAAAGGCGCGCGCAAAATCACCGGGCCGTTCAGCCTCAATATCAATCAGGAAAGCGGCCTGTTGGTCGAAGGGTTCGATACGCCGCCTTCCGCCCTGATGACGCACGCGAAGCCCTACTATGCGGCGCAAATAGCGCAGCAGGGCTACAGCGAAGGGATTGATTTGCTTGCCTATTGGATGAAAAGAACCGACCTGCATTTTTCGCCGTCGTTAACCCGGATGATGGATCAGGTGCGCAAAAAGGTGACCGTTCGCCGCCTCAACCGCAAGCGCTTTCGCGAGGAGATGCAGGTGCTGCGCGAGGTGTTCAACTCCGGATGGCAGCATAACTGGGGGTTTGTCCCGTTCACCGAGCACGAGTTCGCCACCATGGGGGATCAGCTGAAGTTTCTGGTGCCCGACGATATGATCCATATCGCCGAGGTGGATGGCGCCCCCTGCGCCTTTATCGTCGGTCTGCCGAACATCAACGAAGCGATTGCCGATCTGCAGGGCCGGTTATTGCCGCTTGGTTGGGCGAAGCTCTTGTGGCGGCTGAAAGTCAGCGGCGTGCGCACCGCGCGCGTGCCGTTGATGGGCGTGCGCCAGGAATATCAATTCAGCCGCATCGGGCCGATTATTGCGCTGCTGCTGATTGAGGCGCTGCGCGAGCCTTTCGCCAAGCGCAATATCGACGCGCTGGAAATGTCGTGGATCCTGGAAACCAATACCGGCATGCGGACGATTTTAGAACGCATCGGCGCGGTTCCCTATAAGCGCTACCGCTTATACGAGAAAACGCTTTAACCGGCTGATAACGCATCGCCTTTTCACGTTCTCAGAATAATAACCGCGCCGGGGCATTTTCGGGCGGTGCCGTTTCAGGGGCAGGGTGACGGCGCGTGAGTGAATGCAGCGCCTCCGGGAAGAGAACGGTTAAGGCCTTTAATTAATAAACTCGAGATAAATTCACGCCGCGTGATTTATTCGCGAGTGATTGTGGCAGTATTGACGAGAGCTGATTGCATGCCTGTGGAAAAGAAAAAAGGAATAAGCCGATTAACCTACAGCATAAGGAATTCCTGGGCCGGATTTATTGACGCCGTGCTTACCGAAGATGCGTTTCGCCAATTATTGGTTATTAACGCCATTTTACTGGTTGTTACATTTGGTTTAGATATTACAAATATAGAACGGCTGTTATTAATCGCCTGCAGTTTTCTGCTATTGGTGGTTGAGCTGCTTAATACGGCGATTGAAACCGTGGTCGATCGCATTTCGCTGGAATTACATCCGTTATCCAAACGCGCTAAAGATCTGGGCGGCGCTGCGCAGCTGGTGGCGGTGGTGATGACTATCATTATTTGGGGAATGGTGCTGCTGGGGCGATAAGGGCTTGGGTGGCTCAATTGCCAGGCCGGTTGCCATGGTGCTATAAGCGGTTATCATCGATGTTTTGCGTTCAGCAAGGAGAGTCGGCCGCTATGCCCGTGAATTTTGATCTCAACGATCTTTATGCCTTCCGCGCGCTGGTGGAGTACGGCAATTTTCGGCTGGCCGCGGAGTCCATCTGCCTGTCGCAGTCGGCCCTGAGCCGCAGGATTGAGAAGCTGGAAAACGCGCTGGGCAGCAAACTGTTCGATCGCACCACCCGGCGCGTGACGCTGACGCTGTACGGGCAGGCGTTTGCCGAGCGTTCGGATCAGCTGCTGATGAATGTCGAAGCGGTGTTGGCCGATATCGATAAGGTCAGCCAGGAGCGTACCGGGCTGGTCACCGTCGCCACGGTGCCGTCGGCGGCCTACTATTTCATGCCCGACGTGATACGCCGTTTCCGGCTTCGCTATCCGCGCGTGCGCGTTAAGCTGATCGACGGCAGCGCGGGCAATGTGATTGAGGCGGTCACCGGCGGCCAGGCTGACTTCGGCATCTGCTTTGCCGGGCGGCTGCAGCCTAACCTTGAATTTGTGCCGTTGGTGGGGGACGTTTACGTGGCCGCTTGCCGGCGCGACCATCCGCTCGCCGCTAAAAAGAGCCTCACCTGGCGGGAATTTTATCAGCAGGATTACGTGTCGCTGGATAAAACCTCCGGCAATCGCAATCTGCTCGATCAGCGCCTGGAACACCTCGTGCCGGAGCGCCCCAGCGTGTGCGAAACTCGCCATGTGACGACCATGCTGGGCATGGTTGAGGCGGGCATCGGCATTGCCGCCGTGCCCGCCATGTCGATGCCCGCTTCAGAGCATTCGGTGTTGACGTCGGTGCCGCTGGTCGAGCCGGTGGTGAAACGCACCGTGGGCCTGATCCGGCGCGGCGGCCGCATGCAGTCTTTCGTCGCCGCCGAGCTGGAAAAGCTGATTACTGAACGGTATCACTCTGCCTGACCGGCTGCTGCGCCGGCACGCTTCGCATGCCGGTCGCGCGAATGGTCGGCTGTGCCTGAGAGGAGGCGAGGAACTCCAGCAGCGCTTTGCCTTCGCGGCGATGTTCCGCCTTGGCCGTTACCGCGCCGGCGAAGCGGGTGATGTACTGCACGTTTTCCGGCAGTTCGCCGATAAAGGTGACGCCCGCCACGGGCAGCAATTCGCTGACCTGCTGGAAGCCCAACGCGTATTTCCCCTGCGCCACTTCAGAGGCCACCGGAATGCGCTCAACCATGTGCGCTTTTCCTTTCACCTGTTCCTCGATGCCCAGCTTTTTGAACAGTTGGCCGCTGATGTAGCGGCCGCTGGCGCTGTCGGAATAGACGAAAGAGTCGGCTTGCAGCAAGGCATTACGCAGCTCGGCATCCGTTTTTATCGCCGGCTTGGGCGCGCCCTGTTTCACCACCATGCCGATCGGCGAATCGGCCAGCTCCACGCGCGAACCCGGCTGGATCCAGCCGCCTTTGTCCAGTTGGGTCAGCGCGTCGCCCACCATGATCACCACATCGGCTTGCTCTCCGCGCGCCAGCCGCGCGGGGATCGCCTGCGGCGTTTTCCCCATGGAAGGGCCGGACACCAGAATGATTTTGTCGCCGCTTTGGGCTTCATATTCCGGGGCCAGTTTCTCCAGCGCGGCCTTGAAGCCGCCGGAGATCATCACGGTCACGTCTTTGGCCAGCGCCGCGGTGCTGAAGGAGGCGCACACCAGCGCGGCGAGGATCGAACGAGTGAGTTTTTGCATGGCATGATTCCTTATGGCGATGGCGCGTTAGCGTGCGGTTTGCAGCGGCATGGCGATGCGGCGATACAGATACAGCGTCGCCAGCAAGGCGCACAGCGCGGCGAAGCTCATCCAGTAGCCCGGTGAAGCCTTATCGCCGGTGTATTCGATCAACGCGGTGGAGATCACCGGCGTAAAGCCGCCGAACACCGCCGTCGCCAGGCTGTAGGCCAGCGAGAACCCGGCCACCCGCACTTCCGTTGGCATGATCTCGGTTAAGGCCGGGATCATGGCGCCGTTGTAGAGGCCGTAAATGAAGGACAGCCACAGCAGCACGGCCAGCATCATGCTGAAGCTGGGGGCGGCGGCGAGCAGGCTCAGCGCCGGGTAGGCGGTGGCCAGCGTCAGCAGCGTCATGGCGACCAGCACCGGTTTGCGGCCGAAGCGATCCGACAGCGCACCGCCGATGGGCAGCCAGATGAAGTTGGAAATCGCGACCAGTAAAGTGACCAGCAAGCTGTCAGAGGCGCTGAGCAACAGCACCTTTTTGCCGAAGGTCGGCGCATACACGGTGATCAGGTAAAACGCGGTGGTGGTCATGGCGACCATCAGCATGCCGGCCATCACCACCGGCCAGTTTTTCAGCAGGGTTTTAAACACGTCGCGCATCGCCAGGTGGTGACGGCGGGCGGTAAATTCCTGCGTCTCTTCCAGCTTGCGGCGCAGCAAGAAGATGAAGGGAACAATCAGGCAGCCGAACAGGAAAGGCAGGCGCCAGCCCCATTCGCGAATGGCGCTTTCTTCCAGCGCCGCATTGAGCGCGAAGCCCATTGCCGCCGCCACCATGATCGCCACCTGCTGGCTGCCGGACTGCCAGCTGGTGTAGAAGCCCTTACGGCCCGGCGTGGCGATTTCGGCCAGATAGACGGACACGCCGCCCAGCTCCGCACCCGCCGAGAAGCCTTGCAGCAGGCGCCCGCACAGCACCAGCAGCGGCGCCCAAAGCCCGATGCTCTGGTAAGAGGGGATCAATACGATCAGGAAGGTGCCCGCGGCCATGATCGACAGGGTGACGATCAGTCCTTTGCGGCGACCGACTTTATCGATGTAGGCGCCAAGCACGATGGCGCCAATGGGGCGCATCAGAAAACCGGCGCCGAATACCGCGAAGGTCATCATCAGCGAGGCAAATTCGCTGCTGGCCGGGAAAAAGGTGTGTGCGATGTAGGTAGCGTAAAAGCCGAACAGAAAGAAGTCGAACTGTTCCAGAAAGTTGCCGGAGGTGACGCGCAGGATCGCGCCGGCTTTGGCCCGGGTGGTCATGGGTGAGGTAGAGGAATGCATCTTTATCTCCAGTTTGTTATGGGCGCCTGACGCCGCGCCTGTTGCTGAAGACTCGCTCAGGAAAATAAACTAAATAAGCGCAATAAACGCATGGCGCGATGCGTTTGGCGCATCAATCGCCGTTAACAATGTTGCCTAACCCGATGTAACGTGGCGTTAACAAACTTATCGCTCACCGCCCGCTGCGCAGAGCGCCGAAAACGTTATGCGCATTTTGTGACAGGGTTCATAAAGGGGCGGCGGGGAAACGCCCGGTGCCTCTGACCGATTGTCCGTTACCGCTCGTAAAAAGGTGAATGTCTCGCACTGCGTTTGCAAAATGTCCGGATGTAAGTTCAGCCTTGCAGTAACCACGAATGCTTTTGCATGCCATTCTGACGCCTCTCTGCTATAGCTTTACATCTATATAGTTGTTGATCTATATTTGCAAGGAGGTCCCGTGTGGGAAATTAAAACAACGGATGCGTTTGATAACTGGTTTAGCTCACTCCACGATGCAGATCGGGCTGGCGTGCTTGCCACATTGATGATCCTGCGGGAAAAGGGGCCGGGGCTGCCCAGACCCTATGCCGATACGGTTAAAGGTTCGCGTTACAGCAATATGAAAGAGCTGCGCATTCAGAGCCATGGCGAACCGTTGCGGGCATTCTTCGCCTTCGATCCGTACCGTATCGGCATTGTACTTTGCGCGGGCAATAAAGCCGGCAATGAAAAGCGTTTTTACGATCGAATGCTTCAGATTGCCGATCGGGAATTCACGAACTGGCTGAACACATTAAACGAGAAGGAGTGACGCGATGGGCAGAACGCTGGAACAGCTTATTGCGGATGAAAAGCCCGAGGTCGTGGCCAAAGCGCAAGCGCTGGCGGCTGACATCATGCTGAACATCCACCTTGCCGAGCTGCGCGAGAAGGTGCAGAAAACGCAGGTTGAAATGGCGCAGGCGCTGGGTATCCGGCAACCGACCGTTGCAGTGATGGAAAAACCGGGCCGCGATCTGAAACTGTCTTCGCTCAAACGCTATGTTGAGGCGGCCGGCGGCAAGCTGCGCCTGGATGTTGAACTGCCGGACGGCTCTCACTACGAATTTGTGCTGTAAGCGCTAACGGCAAAAAAGCAAAAATCCCGCTCGGGTTTCCCTGAGCGGGCTGTTCGCAATATGGCGCCCCCGATATCAGGAGGCAGCCGTGAAAGCAAAGAGGCTCAAGGCGTGCTGGCTGTATGGGCGCTGCCGTTTGAGCCAGATAGCGTTAACAAGCCACCCGCCGTATCTTCGCGATAAACCATCCCCTGCTCAAAGCTGAAACGATACGACTTATGTTGATTAATCGCTCATTTAACGTGCAATAACTCAACGTGTTTCATTAAAACTGCGAACAAATTCGTATTTTTATCGCACTATTTATTCAAATATTCTCCCGGTGAAGTTCATCACATTTCTTTAACCTGCTTAACAGTAGATTTCTCTCGTGAGTAAAAAAATCGATTCAGCTAAAGGGGAAGGGAAATGAAGAAAACGTGGGTTATGGCGGTGTTTTCGGCCCTGATTTCAGGGCAGGTGGCGGCGCAGAGTTGGGTGCTGACCAGCGCTGAAGATGGCGTGGAGAAAGGAAACTGGAAGATTTCGAGTGAGGCGCTGAAGGTTAAGGATAAAACGTTCAGCATTGAGCAGAAAGTGTTGCACGGCGGCAAGCAAGAAGGCAGCAAAGTCGTGATTATCCGCAGCGAGGATGGCCTGACCATCACGCTGAGTCCCACGCGCGGCATGAACCTCCTGCGGGCGGAAGGATTTGGCGCGAAAATGGGGTGGGATTCTCCGGTCAAAGAGGTGGTCAACCCCGCCTTTATCAACCTGGAAAGCCGCAATGGGCTCGGCTGGCTGGAAGGTTTCAATGAGATGATGGTGCGCTGCGGCTATGAGTGGACCGGTCATCCGGTGACCGAAGGAGGGCAAATTTACACCTTGCACGGTAAAGCGGGCAATACGCCGGCCTCACTGGTTGAGGTTGAGGTAGCGGATACGGCGCCGTATGAAATTCGTATTCGCGGCCTGATCAAAGAGAGCACATTCAAAAAAGCCGATCTGCAAACCCTGACCGAACTGCGCTACGTACCCGGCAGCAACAGTTTCAGCCTGCATGATGTGTTAACCAACCGGGCGGATTATCCCCACGACTACCAGATTATCTACCACAGCAATTTCGGCGCGCCGATTCTGGAAAATGGCGCCCGCTTCCTGGCGCCGATGGCCAGCATCAGCCCGTTTAACGACTATGCCAAAGCCGGGTTGAAGACCTGGGGAACCTATGCCGGCCCCACCAAAGGGTTCGATGAAATGGTCTTTAACATTAAGCCATTATCGGATCCGAATCATCAGACACTGGCGGCGCTGGTCAATCACGCGGGCGACAAAGGGGTGGCGATTCAGTTCGATACCCGCCAATTGCCCGTCCTGACGCTGTGGAAGAATACCGATACGTTAAAACAGGGATATGTGACGGGGATTGAGCCGGGCACCAGCTATGCCTACCCGGTCACCATCGAGCGCGAACAAAAACGCGTTAAGCAATTGCAGCCTGGCGCCAGTGCGCAGTTTGATCTGACCTATACCTTGCTGCACAGCAAAGCGCAGGTGGCGGATCTGGAGAAGAAGATTGCTGATATTCAGGGTAAGGTAAAAATTGATGAAAATGCCGCGCCGATAGCCAAAGAGTAACGTTGCCTGTCGACGCATTTAGCGTGAAAGCAAAAAGCCCGCTCGGGTTTCCCTGAGCGGGCTTTTCTAAATATGGCTCCTCTGACTGGACTCGAACCAGTGACATACGGATTAACAGTCCGCCGTTCTACCGACTGAACTACAGAGGAATCGTGTGAACGGGGCGAATAATAGCGGGGCGCCTGGGGTTTGTCAAAGCGCTAAACTGCAAAAAAAGCGCGTTTGCTGAGGGAATGAGCACCTTGCGCTGTTTTTCGGCATTTTTCATCGCTATGCGCTGATTTTTGTATCCCAAATCGTTTTGACGTCGTTTGCACAAGCCGTTGCACGGCGATGGTGCAGGGTCACTCTCGCTATCCTGCACCTTCCCTCTTAGCCGTACGGCTTATCCCCCGTTAACCCCGTCAAACGCCGCGCCGCAACTGATATGTAGGATGAATAAGCAAATAATATGTATTCGTCGTCACAATGGCTGGATTTTTGCTTACCCATTTTTGGGGAATGCGACTGCGCTCTCAAGAAAATTATTTTCCCCGTCTACACATAAAGTGAAAGTTCCGCGCCCCAGGGCGTTCCGCTACACCAGTGCTGAGGAAGATAACAATGTCATCGAAATTGATAAAAAGTCCGCTCGCTGCTTTGCTCATCGGTTGTTTAGGTACGGCGTTTTCCGCGCAGGCCGATATCGTCATCGGCGTCGCCGGGCCGTTCTCCGGGCCTAACGCCACCTACGGCGATCAGTATTGGCGCGGCGCTTCTCAGGCGGCGGCGGACATCAACGCCGCCGGCGGCATCAAAGGGGAAAAAATCAAGCTGGTGCAGGGGGATGACGCCTGCGAACCGAAACAGGCGGTCGCGGTCGCCAACCGGCTGGTGGATCAGGAAAAGGTCTCGGCGGTGGTCGGCCACTTCTGCTCCTCTTCCACCATGCCCGCCTCCGAGGTGTATGACGAGGCCGGCATCATCGCCATCACCCCCGGCTCCACCAACCCGCAGATCACCGAGCGCGGCATGAAGACCATGTTCCGCATGTGTGGGCGCGACGATCAGCAGGGCGTGATCGCCACCAACTACATGCTGGACACCCTGAAGGCCAAGCGCATCGCGGTGATCCACGATAAAGACACCTATGGCCAGGGGCTGGCGGACGCGGCGAAGGCGGCGATGAACAAGCGCGGGGTCAAGGAAGTGCTGTATGAGGGGCTGTCGCGCGGCGAGAAAGACTTCAACGCGCTGGTGACCAAGATCGCCTCGGTCAAGCCGGACGTGGTCTACTTCGGCGGCTGCCATCCGGAAGCCGGGCCGCTGGTGCGCCAGATGCGCGAGCAGGGCGTGACCGCCAAGTTCTTCTCCGGCGACTGCGTGGTGACCGAAGAACTGGTGACCGCCGCCGGCGGGCCGCAGTACACCAACGGCGTGCTGATGACCTTCGGCAACGATCCGCGTCAGATCCCGGAAGGCAAGGCGGTGATCGCCAAGTTCCGCGCCAGCGGCTTTGAGCCGGAAGGGTACACCCTCTACTCCTACGCCTCGATCCAGGCGATCGCCGCCGCCTTCAACGCCACCGGCGGCAAAGACAGCGCCAAGGCCGCCGAATGGCTGAAGTCGCACGACGTTGACACCGTGATGGGCAAAAAAGCCTGGGACCAGAAGGGCGACCTGAAGGTCTCGGACTACGTGGTCTACCAATGGGATGACAAGGGCAAATATCACCAGCTGTAAACGGCCGAACCTTGAAGTTGTAACCCTATGACCGACGGGCTCGCCGCTCTGGCGAGCCCGTTCCGCGATGACCTTTGGGCCGCGTCGGACTGCGTTGGCGGCCTTACCAGGCGAGACTGCTCATTATGGATGTATTCTTTCTGCAACAGCTGATCAACGGCCTGACCCTCGGTGCGGTGTATGGCCTGATCGCCATCGGCTACACCATGGTTTACGGCATCATCGGCATGATCAACTTCGCCCACGGCGAGGTGTACATGATCTCCGCCTACCTGTGCGCCATCGGTTTGGCGCTGCTGTCGTTCTTCGGGCTGCACTCGTTCCCGCTGCTGATCCTCGGCACGCTGGTGTTCACCATCGTCATCACCGGGGTGTACGGCTGGGTGATCGAGCGCATCGCCTACAAGCCGCTGCGCAACTCCACCCGCCTGGCGCCCTTGATCTCCGCCATCGGCATGTCGTTAATCCTGCAAAACTACGCGCAGATAAGCCAGGGGCCGCGCCAGCAGGGCATCCCGACGCTGCTGAGCGGCGTGTTCCGCCTGGAGTTCGACGGCGGCGTGGTGCAGATCACTTACACCAAGGTGTTTATTCTGGTGGCGTCGCTGCTCGGCATGGCGATCCTCACCTACATCATTCAGCGCACCCGGCTGGGGCGCATCTGCCGCGCCACCCAGCAGGATCGCAAAATGGCTTCGATTCTCGGCATCAATACCGATCGGGTGATCTCGCTGGTGTTCGTGATCGGCGCCGCCATGGCCGGGCTGGCCGGGGTGCTGATCACCATGAACTACGGCACCTTCGATTTTTACGTCGGCTTTATCATCGGCATCAAGGCCTTCACCGCCGCGGTGCTGGGCGGCATCGGCTCGCTGCCGGGGGCCATGCTGGGCGGGCTGCTGCTCGGGGTGGCGGAGGCGCAGTTCGCCGGCATGGTGAACTCGGATTACAAGGACGTGTTCTCCTTCGGGTTGCTGGTGGCGATCTTGATCTTCCGTCCGCAGGGCCTGCTTGGCCGGCCGCTGATCGCCAAGGTTTAAGGAGAACGCCATGTCGCAATCCGTGATCAACGGCGGGCTGGACGTTAAACGCAGCCTGCTGGACGCCGTCTTGGCCGGGCTGATCGCCCTGATCGTGTTCGGGCCGATCGTCGGCATCGTGCTGAACGGCTACAGCTTCAACTTCGAGCCGCACCGGCTGGTGTGGATTATCGTCGCGGTGATGGCCGGGCGGCTGCTGCTGAGCCTGTTCCTGCAAACCGCGCCGGGGCGCAGGGTGCTGGCGCGCTTCGACGGCGGCAACGACGGCGTTTACGTGCGGCCGCTGGGCTATAAATCCAACCTGCGCTGGCTCCTGCCGCTGATGGCGGCGATCGCGCTGCTGTTCCCGTTCGTCGCCACCAAATACCTGCTGACGGTGGCGATCCTCGGCCTGATCTACGTGCTGCTCGGCCTGGGGCTGAATATCGTGGTCGGCCTGGCGGGGCTGCTCGATCTGGGGTACGTGGCGTTTTACGCCATCGGCGCCTACGGGCTGGCGCTGGGCTATCAGTACCTCGGGCTGGGATTTTGGGCGATGCTGCCGCTGGGGGCGCTGATGGCGGCGCTGGCCGGTGCGCTGCTGGGCTTTCCGGTGCTGCGCATGCACGGCGACTACCTGGCGATCGTCACGCTGGGGTTTGGGGAGATCATCCGGCTGGTGCTGAACAACTGGATGTCGCTCACCGGCGGGCCGAACGGCGTCTCGGTGCCGGCGCCGACGGTGTTCGGCCTGGAGTTCGGCCGCCGCGCCAAAGACGGCGGGGTGCCGATCCACGAGTTTCTCGGCATCGATTACAACCCCAACCTCAAGTTCATCTTCATCTACGCGGTGCTGTTTTTGGTGGTGCTGCTGGTGCTGTACATCAAGCACCGGCTGACGCGCATGCCGATCGGCCGCGCCTGGGAGGCGCTGCGCGAGGATGAGATCGCCTGCCGCTCTCTCGGGCTCAATCACGTGCTGGTAAAGCTGTCGGCCTTTATGCTGGGCGCCTCCACCGCCGGGCTGGCGGGGGTGTTTTTCGCCACCTATCAGGGCTTCGTCAACCCGACCTCGTTCACCTTCTTCGAGTCGGCGCTGATCCTGGCGATCGTGGTGCTGGGCGGCATGGGCTCCACCCTCGGCGTGGTGCTGGCGGCCTTCGTGCTGACGGTGGCGCCGGAGCTGCTGCGCAGCTTCGCCGAATACCGGGTGCTGCTGTTCGGCGTGCTGATGGTGGCGATGATGATCTGGCGGCCGCGCGGGCTGGTGCGCATCAGCCGCGCCAGCTTCGCCGAACGCAAGGGGGTGGCGCCATGAGCGACGCCATTTTGCGGGTGGAGCACCTGATGATGCGCTTTGGCGGCATCAAGGCGCTGAACGACGTCAATCTGGAGGTGGAGCGCGGCTCCATCACCGCCCTGATTGGCCCCAACGGCGCCGGCAAGACCACGGTATTCAACTGCCTGACCGGCTTTTACCGCGCCAGCGGCGGCGCGATCCTGCTCAATACCCACAAGCGGCCGACCGACGTGATCCGGGTGCTGGGGCAGAAGTTCCGCGCCGGCGACTGGATACGCCCGAAGCGGCTTGGCTCGCGTCTCTATTACAAGATGTTCGGCGGCACTCATTTGGTCAACCGCGCCGGGCTGGCGCGCACCTTCCAGAATATCCGTCTGTTCCGCGAAATGTCGGTGGTGGAGAACCTGCTGGTGGCGCAGCACATGCAGAGCAACCGCAACCTGATCGCCGGGGTACTGAATACGCCGGGCTACCGCCGGGCGGAGAGCGCCGCGCTGGATCACGCCTTCTACTGGCTGGAGGTGGTGGATCTGGTGGACTGCGCCAACCGGCTGGCGGGGGAGATGTCCTACGGCCAGCAGCGGCGGCTGGAGATCGCGCGTGCCATGTGCACCGCGCCGGAGATGATCTGCCTCGACGAACCGGCCGCCGGGCTGAACCCGGTGGAAACGGCCACGCTGAGCCGCATCATCCGTTTCCTGCGCCAGCATCACGGCATCACGGTGCTGCTGATCGAGCATGACATGGGCATGGTGATGGAGATCTCCGATCGGGTGATCGTGCTCGATCACGGCGACGTGATCGCCCGCGGCACGCCGCAGGAGATCCAGCACAACGAGGCGGTGATCGCCGCCTACCTGGGCGCGGACGAAGAGGAGCTGGCGGGATGAGCGAAGCGATGCTGGAATTTCGCGAAGTGGACGTGTTTTACGGGCCGATCCAGGCGCTGCGCAAGGTGTCGCTGCAGGTCAACGCCGGGGAGACGGTGGCGCTGATCGGCGCCAACGGCGCGGGCAAGTCCACGCTGTTGATGTCGATCTTCGGCCAGCCGCGCATCGCCGGCGGGCAGATCCTGTTTGGCGGCGAGGACATCAGCCGCCGCTCCACGCACTACGTGGCGGCCGGCGGAATCGCGCAAGCGCCGGAAGGGCGGCGCATCTTTCCGGACATGAGCGTGGAGGAGAACCTGCTGATGGGCACCATCACCGTCGGCAACCGCTATCTGGCGGAGGATCTGCAGCGCATGTTCGAGCTGTTTCCGCGCCTCAAGGAACGGCGCAACCAGCGAGCGATGACCCTGTCCGGCGGCGAGCAGCAGATGTTGGCGATTGCCCGCGCGCTGATGAGCCGGCCGAAGCTGCTGCTGTTGGACGAGCCGAGTCTGGGGCTGGCGCCGATCGTGGTGCGGCAGATCTTCGGCGTGCTGCGCGAGCTGACCCGCAGCGGCATGACGCTGTTTCTGGTGGAGCAGAACGCCAACCACGCGCTGAAGCTGTCCGATCGCGGTTATGTGATGGTCAACGGCCAGATCCGCCTCACCGGCAGCGGCCAGGAGCTGTTGAACGATCCGGAGGTGAGAAAGGCCTATCTGGGTGGCGGCTGAACGCCGCCCTTTGGGCAGGGAGGACCGCAGTCATCTCTCGGTGGCGTGACGTTCTTGATCATCGTAGTGCGAGCGGGCCGCCCTGAAGGCATCGGCGGAGGCGATAATCCACGACCAGAGCGGCAGCATGTTGAGCAGCATCTCTTCCCCCGCGTCGGTGATGGTGTAAACCACGCGGGGCAGCTTTTCCTGATAATCGCAGCGCGATATCAACCCGTCCCGCTCGAGATGGCGCAGCGTCCGCGTCAGCATTCTCTGCGTCACGCCCGCTAATTGGCGGCCTATTTCGCCGTGGCGCAGCGGCCCGTGGGTGCCCAGGATATGCAATACCCCCAGCGACCAACGGTTGCCCGCATGCGCGAGGACCTCACGCTTCAACCCTTCATCGTCGTCGCTCAATTCTTCACAGAACGCCTGCGAAAATTGCAACAGCGCTTCCCGAACGCTCGTCATATTCATCTCCAGTATCACGCGTGTACCTAATTGAACCCGTTTTTGTCAGCTGTCAGGATGGCGCAGTGTCAAGACAGGAGGCAAGAATGAAATCCACAAATCCATCCATCAATACCGTGCTCATACTCGGCGCCGGTGAACTGGGGCTGCCGGTATTGCGCGCGATGAGCCGGCAGGCCCGGTTACACCACGCTTTAAAAATCAGCGTGCTCCTCCGGCCGGAGGCCGCTCGCGCCGTCACCGGCCCGCATCGGGCGCGGCGGGATGCGCTGGCGCGGCTCGGTATCGCTGTAGTGGAAGGCGATCTGCAGCAAAACAGCGTGGATGAGCTGAGCGCGCTGCTGCGTTGCTTTGACGCGGTGATCAACTGCAGCGGCTTTGTCGGCGGGGCGGGCACGCAGATAAAGATCACCTGGGCCGTTTTGCAGGCGGGCGTGGCGCGTTACTTCCCGTGGCAGTTCGGCGTGGACTACGATGTTGTCGGCACAGGCAGCGGGCAACAGGTGTGGGATGAACAGCTCGAAGTGCGCCATCTGCTGCGTGCGCAGAAGGCGACGGAGTGGGTGATTGTTTCCACGGGTATTTTCACCAGCTACCTGTTTGACTCGGGTTTTGGCGTGGTGGATGCGGCAACCAAAACGGTGCGCGCGCTGGGCGACTGGGGCTACGCGGTGACGCTGACCACCCCCGAGGACATTGGCCGGCTGACGGCCGCGATTTTTTTCCATCGGCCCGCGTTTCGCAACCAGGTGGTCTATATCGCCGGGGACACGCTGACCTACCGCGAGCTTGCCGATGTCATGCAGGCGCACTGGGGCGTAGAGGTCAACAGAGTCCTGTTGGACAAAGAGCGGCTGCAGGAGGAGGTGCGTAACCATCCGCGTGACGTCGGCGCCAAATACCGGCTGGCTTTCGCCCGGCCCGACGGCGTGGCCTGGGATAAGGCGAAAACCTTCAATGCGCGCCAGGGCATAGCCACCACCACCACCGAGCAGTGGCTGGCGCAGCAATGCCCGACCTCTCAGGACGGTTAAGCGCCTGAGCGCCGCAGTCAGAACTGTTTCTGCATCCAGCGCACGTTCAGCCGCACCAGGGCGATGATGGCGCTGGAGAGCAGCCGCAGCCCGCCGGGCATGTCGCGGCGGCGGATGTCCAGCAGCAGCACGGTGCGCACCTGCGGGCTGTCGTTCCACACTTCGTGTTCGAAGGTGTCGTCCCACAGCATGAACTCCCCCTCGTGCAGCCGGTATTCGCGGCCGTCCACTTTCAGCACCGCCGCCGGCGCGCCGTCGGCGCGTTTGGGCATGTCCAGCACCAGATAGCCGCGCAGAATGCCGCGAAACGGCCCGCGGTGGGGCGGCACCTGCTTGCCGGGCGCCAGGAAGGAGAGCGAGGCGGACAGCACGTCCGGGGACGAAGCGATTAACGCCGCCAGCGTCGGGCAGCGCGCCAGGTTGCGGGCGATCGGCTGGCCGTAGGCCTTCATGATGAACATGCGCCAGTCGCGCGCGTCGTTGGCGGAAATCGACGCCTGCTGGATCATGATCTCGTGAAAGCGGGGAATATTGTGCAGATCGTGGGCGACGGTCAGCGCCTCTTCGCGGATCTGCCGCCACTGGGCGGTGAAACGTTCGGCGTCGGGGAACAGCGCGGCGCTGTCGAGCACCGGCTTGCCCTGAATGCGGCGATCGTAAACATTGCGCAATGCGAGCACGGACCAATCATAAATCGCGGACATAATGACCTCGCCTCAGAAAACGCCAAATGGACACTGCGCGCAGTTCTTCGGCGCGGCGCGTCGTCTGCGGCGGCCGGGGGGAAGAGCGGCAGGAAAAATTGGTACGCTTCAATAGATTAGCACAGCATTTGTGCAACCGTGTGTCTGCGAATGTGTCGAAATGCGGCGAAAAAAACCACACAATTAAAGTGTGACGCGTATCGCATTTAGCGGGCCGGTTGGTTAAAATATCGCTACTTGCCCGCACCTGTCCGGATTTTGTTTACCATGGAACATGCTCCCGTTTCGCGCTCAACCGCCTGGTTGCGCGTGGTTATCCTCGCCGTCTCGGCCTTTATCTTCAACACCACCGAATTTATTCCGGTCGGTCTGTTGAGCGACATCGCCGCCAGCTTCTCGATGCAAACCGAACAGGTCGGCCTGATCATCACCATCTACGCCTGGATCGTCGCCGCCGCCTCATTGGCGTGCATGCTGCTGACCAGCAAAATCGAGCGCCGCAAGCTGCTGATCGGCGTGTTCATGCTGTTTATCGCCAGCCACGTGCTGACCGCCGTGGCCTGGAACTTCACCACGCTGGTCATCTCGCGCGCCGGCGTGGCGCTGGCGCACTCGGTGTTCTGGTCGATCACCGCTTCGCTGGCGATCCGCGTGGCGCCGCCGGGCAAGAAAGCCCAGGCGCTGAGCCTGCTGGCGGGCGGTACCGCGCTGGCGATGGTGCTCGGGCTGCCGCTCGGGCGGGTGGTGGGGCAACTGCTCGGCTGGCGCATGACCTTTATCGGCATCGCGGTGTGCGCCACCCTGGCGCTGGTGCTGCTGTGGCGCCTGCTGCCGGTGCTGAAAAGCGAGCACTCCGGTTCGCTGGCCAGCGTGCCGCTGCTGTTCAAACGCCCGGCGCTGCTGGCTCTGTACATGCTGACCGTCATCGTGGTGACGGCGCATTTCACCGCCTACAGCTACATCGAGCCGTTTATCCAGACCGTGGCCGGGCTGTCGGAGAACTTCACCACGCTGATGCTGCTGCTGTTCGGCGCCGCCGGCATCGTCGGCAGCCTGCTGTTCAGCCGCTACAGCGAGCGTTTTCCTTCCGGCTTCTTTATCGGCGCCATCGCGCTGCTGGCCTTGAGCCTGCTGCTGTTGTTGCCGGCCGCCGGCAGCGAAAGCCACCTGACGGTGCTGTGCATCTTCTGGGGCATGGCGATCATGGCCATCGGCCTGTCGATGCAGGCCAAAGTGCTGAGCCTGGCGCCGGACGCCACCGACGTGGCGATGGCGATCTTCTCCGGCCTGTACAACTTCGGCATCGGCAGCGGCGCGCTGCTGGGCAACCAGGTAAGCCTGCATCTGGGCATGGGCAACATCGGCTTCGTCGCCGCGCCGCTGGCGCTGATCGCCCTCGGCTGGTGCCTGCTGAGCTTCTACCGCAGCGAACGGCTGCAGCAGCACCCCAGCCGTTAAGCCACCGATTCGGGATGCCGCTACGGCATCCCGCGTTGCATTTTCCTGCTATAAAACAGGCTGCTGCAGCGTTTTATGCTTAACTTTTTTTCATAGTCTGCTAATTAAAAATTTAACTCCGACGCCGCTTCGCTAGCATAGAAAGTCATCAAAAATGTTAATGCGAGGTTAACGGTGAGTGACTCTGTAGCGGCGTCGCCGATCCATGCGCGGGATCTGGCGGCCAGAATCGACGCCTTGCCCGCGTCGGCCGGCCTGTGGCGCTTTATCATTCTGCTGTCGCTGGGCGGCTTTTTCGAACTCTACGATCTGTTCCAGACCGGCTATATCAGCACCGGCCTTATCGCCGACGGCATTTTCCACACCGGCGCGCAGGGCGTCTTCGGCGTATCGGACCAGGCGGCCTTCGCCTCCGCCACCTTTCTTGGCCTGTTCGTCGGCGCCAGCCTGCTGAGCCCGTACGCCGATCGCTTCGGCCGCCGCGCCACCTTTATGTTCGCCCTGATCTGGTATGGCGCCTTCTCGCTGCTGCTGGCGTTTCAACAGCAGGCGGAGTGGGTGATCTTTCTGCGCTTTCTGGTGGGCGTCGGGCTCGGCATTGAGCTGGTGACCATCGACACTTATCTGACGGAGTGGGTGCCTGCGCATCTGCGCACCCGGGCTTTCGCCTTCGCGTTCTTCGTGCAGTTCCTGTCGGTGCCGGCGGTGGCGTTGATGTCCTGGTGGCTGGTGCCGCAGACGATTTGGGGCCTGAGCGGCTGGCGCTACGTGGTGATCGCCGGCGCGCTGGCCTCGCTGGTGATCTGGCTGGTGCGCAAGGGGCTGCCGGAGTCGCCGCGCTGGCTGGTGCAGCAGCGGCGCTATGCGCAGGCCCGGCAGGTGATGCGGGATATGGAACGGCGCTGCGGCGTGACGGCTACGGACTTCCCGTCGCGCCCGGTGGACGATGCTGAGGGGGCGCCGCTGCGCGGCCGCTTTCGCGACATCTGGGCGCCGCAGTATCGCGATCGCACGCTGATGCTGGTGGTGATGAATTTCTTTCAGGCCATCGGCTTCTTCGGCTTCGGCAACTGGTTGCCGGCGCTGCTGTCGGGCAAGGGCGCATCGGTCACCCACAGCCTGCTGTACGCTTTCTTCATCACGCTGGCCTACCCGCTGGGCTCGCTGCTGTGCAGCTTCTACGCCGACAAGATGGAGAATAAGTGGCAGATCGTGTTGTCTTGCCTGGTGACGGTGGTCTTCGGCTCGCTGTTCGCGCTGCAGAACAACCCGCTGTGGCTGATCCTGTGCGGCTTCTTCATCACCTGGTCCAACGCCTGGCTGACCTACAGCTACCACTCGTATCAATCCGAGATCTTCCCGACCCATATTCGCGCCCGCGCCGTCGGTTTCTGCTACTCCTTCAGCCGGCTGTCGACGGTGTTCAGCAGCATCATCATCGGCATTATCCTGCAGTACGGCGGCTCGCTGGGGGTGATCGCGTTTATCGTCGCCAGCATGCTGATCGTGATGCTGGTGATCGGGCTGTTCGGCCCGAAAACGCGCGGTATCGATCTGGAAAACATCTGACGTTTTGCGCCGGCGGCGACGCCGGCCTCTTCAGCAAAAAAACTCGCGATCATGCGAAAATTATTCCGTTATCACTGCCTTTGCGCCTGCCGTACTGTTACCCGGTACAAAATCCAATTCAATACCGAGCGGGGAACACGTCATGAGCATCCTCACCGCGCCCGATGGCGCGCGCATTTTCTATAAGGATTGGGGCCGCGGCCAGCCGATCCTGTTCTCCCACGGTTGGCCGCTGTCCGCCGATGCCTGGGACAACCAGCTGCTGTTTTTCGGCCAGAGCGGATTCCGCGTGATCGCCCACGATCGCCGCGGCCACGGCCGTTCGGATCAGACCTGGCACGGCAACGACATCAACCAATACGCCGACGATCTGGCCCTGCTGATCGAAACGCTGGATCTGCGCGATCTGATCCTGGTCGGCCACGCCATCGGCGGCGGCGAAGTGGCGCGCTACATCGGCCGCCACGGCAGCGATCGAGTGGCGAAGGTGGTGCTGGTGGGCGCCGTGCCGCCGCTGATGCTGCAAACGCCGGCCAACCCGGAAGGCGCACCGATGGCGGCCTTCGACGGCATTCGCAGCGGCGTGGCGGGCAACCGCTCGCAGTTCTTCAAAGATCTGGCGGTGCCGTTCTACGGTCTCCCCTGCGACGAGGTGGAGAGCAATGCGGGGCTGATCGACCACTTCTGGCTGATGGGCATGCAGGGCGGCATGAAAGGGCAGTACGACGGCGTGAGCGCGTTCTCCGAAGTGGACTTCACCGCCGATCTGCTGGCGATCGACAGGCCGACGCTGCTGGTGCATGGCGACGCCGATCGGATCGTGCCGATCGGCGCCTCGGCGCTGAAAGCCGCTAAGCTTATGCAACAGGCGGAGCTGAACGTTTACGCCGGCGGCGCTCACGGCTTGGCGCAGGTCGATCCCGATCGCTTCAACGCCGATCTGCTGGCCTTTATCCAGAATTCGCCGTTCTAAGGGGGCGCGATGAACCTGACTGCTATCGCCGCCCGCTGCGCGCAGCGGCTGCATGCGCCCGCGGTGCGCTGGCTGCTGCTGCTCGCCATTTGCGCCGCCTACATTCAGGGCGGATTGGTCAAGGCGCTGAACGTCGAAGGCGCCATCGCCGAGATGACCCATTTCGGTCTGCAGCCGGCGGCGCTGTTCGCCGTGCTGGTGACGCTGCTGGAACTGGCGGCGTCGGCGCTGATCCTAAGCGGCTTTTATCGCTGGCTCGGCGCGTTGGCGCTGGCCGGTTTTACCCTGATGGCGACGCTGATGGCCAATCCGTTCTGGCAGTTCGACGGGGCGGAACGCGGCCAGATGATGAACGGATTTTTTGAACACCTTGGGCTGGCCGGCGCGCTGTTGCTGGTGGCATTTAACGATTTGAAGGAGCGAACGGATGGCTGAACAGACGGACAACAAGGCGGCGGCGGGCGGCTTCGCGCCGCTGAAAATCCCCTTATTTGCGGTGCTGTGGGGCGCCACGGTGCTCGGCAACGTCGGCAGCTTTATGCGCGACGTCGCCAGCTCGTGGCTGATTACCGATCTGTCGAGTAACCCTTCGGCGGTGGCGCTGATGCAGACCGCCGCCACGCTGCCGGTGTTCCTGCTGGCGATCCCGGCCGGGGTACTGTCGGACATCCTCGATCGGCGGCGCTTTCTGATCTTCGTGCAAATTTTGCTGGCCTGCGTCAGCGGCAGCCTGCTGGTGCTGTCGCAGACCGGTGCGTTGACGGTGGAATACCTGCTGGCGCTGACCTTCGTCGGCGGCATCGGTGCGGCGCTGATGGGGCCGACCTGGCAGGCGATCGTGCCGGAGCTGGTGCCGCGCACCGAGCTGAAAAACGCCGTGGCGCTGAACTCGCTCGGCATCAACATCGCCCGCTCCATCGGCCCGGCGGCCGGCGGGCTGCTGCTGGCCAGCTTCGGCGCCGGCGCGGCCTACGGCGCGGACGTGATGAGCTATGTGCTGGTGATCGCGGCGTTGCTGTGGTGGAAGCGGCCGAAGGCCGAGGACAGCGGCCTGTCGGAACACTTCTTCGGCGCCTTCCGCGCCGGGCTGCGCTATGCCCGTTCCAGCCGCGAACTGCACGTGGTACTGCTGCGGGCGGCGGTGTTCTTCGCTTTCTCCAGCTCGGTTTGGGCGCTGCTGCCGCTGGTGGCGCGCCGCATGCTGGGCGGCAGCGCCGGTTTTTACGGCGTGCTGCTGGGGGCGGTGGGCGCCGGGGCGATCCTCGGGGCGATCGCGCTGCCGCGCCTGCGCCAGCGGCTGAATGCCGACGGGCTGGTGTTGCTGGCGGCGGTGCTGACCGCCGTGGTGATGGCGGCTCTGTCGCTGGCGCCGCCGCAGTGGCTGGCGGTGGTGCTGCTGTTGGTGCTGGGCGCCGGCTGGATTATCGCGCTGACCACGCTCAACGGCGCAGCGCAGGGCGTGCTGCCCAACTGGGTGCGCGGCCGCGGCCTGGCCATCTACCTGATGGTGTTCAACGGCGCGATGGCGGCGGGCAGCCTGCTGTGGGGGCTGGTGGCGCAGGAGCTGGGCGTGGCCGCCACGCTGCTGGTCGGCGGCGTCGGCCTGCTGGCGGCGGGGCTGCTGTTCCACCGCCTGCGCTTGCCGACCGGCGAAGCCGATCTGCAGCCGTCGAACCATTGGCCGGAGCCGTTGGTCAACACGCCGGTCGAGAACGATCGCGGCCCGGTAATGATTCAGGTGGAGTACCGCATCCGTGAGCAGGATCGGCCACAGTTCTTGCGCACGCTGCTGATGCTGGAGCACGCGCGTCGCCGCGATGGCGCTTACGCCTGGGGCATCACCGAGCACACCGGCGATCCGGAATGCATTATGGAGTGGTTCCTGGTGGAGTCCTGGGCGGAGCACCTGCGCCAGCACCAGCGGGTGTCGCACGCCGACGCCGATCTGCAGCAGGAGGCGCTGCGCTTCCATATCGGGCCGGAGAAACCGGTGGTGCATCACTTCCTGTCGCTTGACCGGCGGCAGGTGAAGCATTAACTGCACGGCCAGGCGGTGAGAAGGTGCTATGCTTTTGGTCGGTTCGGCGGCGCGGCCGCCGTAAGACGAATGTAGTCAGCACAGGGAGACACATTGATGACGGCACCTTCTGCTTTTGCCCGCGAGCTTGGGCTGCGCTATCCGATCGTTCAGGGGCCGATGAACGGCGCGTCGCCGCCGGCGTTGGCGGTGGCGGTGAGTAACGCCGGAGGGCTGGGCTCGTGCGCGGCGGCGCTGTTTTCACCGGCGGTGATCCTCGAACGGGTGCAGCAGATCCGCGCGCAGACCGCCGCGCCGTTCAACATCAACCTGTTTCTGCTCGATGAGCAGCACCCGGATCTCGCCGAGCTGAAGCGCGCCCAGCACCTGTTGCGGCCGTTCCGCGAAGCGCTGGGGCTGAGCGAGCCGCCGATCCCCACTCAATTCGCCGAAAACAACCGTGACCAGATTGCGGCCTTGCTGGAGGCGGCGCCGCCGGTGGCCAGCTTCACCTTCGGCGTGCTGCCGCGCGCCACGGTCACGCAGTTCAAGAAGGCCGGCTCGCGGGTGATCGGCACCGCCACCACGGTGGCGGAAGCCCGCGCCTGGGAAGAGGCGGGCGCCGACTTCGTTTGCGTCTCGGGCTCGGAGGCGGGCGGCCACCGCCCGACCTTCCTCGGCGACATCGAACAATCCTGCGTCGGCCTGATGGCCCTGCTGCCGCAGGTAGTGGCGGCGGTGAAGATCCCGGTGATCGCCGCGGGCGGCATCATGAACGGGCGCGGCATCGCGGCGGCGCGCTTGCTGGGCGCGCAGGCGGCGCAGCTGGGCACCGCGTTCCTGTGCAGCCCGGAGTCGGGCATCGCCGAAGCCTGGCGGGCGGCGCTGAGCAACGCCGGTGATGACAGCACGCGCCTGACGCGCGCCTTCAGCGGCCGCCCGGCGCGCGGCATCGTCAATGATTTCATGCGCCAGATGCGCGCGGAAGAGGCGCAGATCCTGCCTTATCCGGTGCAGAACGCGCTCACCGGCGATATCCGCCAGGCGGCGGCCAAGGCCGGGCGCGGAGAGTTTATGTCGCTGTGGGCCGGGCAGGGCGTGGGCCTGGCGCGGCCGATGCCGGCGGCGGAGCTGGTCGCCACCCTGGCGGCGGAGCTGGAGGCGGTGTGAGCTCGTCTGCGCGATTTGGGGGGAGCAACGGAGCCAAAACCGTTGTTTTCTGCCCCAGGGCTGGACTGAAAACCAATCTGGCGTGGAATTAGCCATCAACGAAAACGTCCAACAAACTCTCGTTTGTTGGACGCTGCTTAAAACGCACTTATGGAAGGCACTGGTAATTACTCAATACCGTATTTTTTCTCGGTTACGAATGCGGGTTCTTTCCAGTTTGGACCTCTTTTATAGCCACCTTTTCCATTAGATGATACATCCCCTTTTTCTCGCATGCTTTTCACTAATGAAATCAGTTCAATGTTTGATATACGTTTATTACCATACATAGTGCAATACCCATCTAATTGAGGATGAGATATCCCGTTTTCTTTTCGTCCCGACAAGAATAAAACTATGTCTCGGATTTGTTCATTTTCAAACATAGGTTTAAAATCAATCATATATAACCTCCAGATTTATTCATCACCAGCTTTTAATGCTTCTGGTGTATATAACAGAGAGCGATCGCTACTTAATTTGTAATCTTCCAACGTCGCCGTATGAGTGTTATTCCATGTAGCACCATCGTCATCAGGTGATATTCCATCAGGAACACCAACTGCTCTATAACGCTCCAATTCCCTGATTTCGTGGGTGTAAAAACGCTTGTCGGTATCGGTGGGCTGTATTTCTCCCTTCAGGATATTTTCCAGGCGGTCAATCATCACCTTGTTATCGGGAGATTCGCCAAACCGCCCGGTATGCAGCTTCACTTTGTCCACGCCGACGCGGTCAATGGTGGCGGTTTTCCAGTCCAGATTCTGAATTGGGCCACCGGCCTTGTCCGTGTTGTAGTCGCGACCACTGTATTGCCCTTTAGCGTTAGTTTCACCATAGATACCACTGAGCATGACATAGACAGGCTCAACACCGGTTCCCGTTGCATCAGGCTGCCAGTAGATAAAATCCTGCAGTGGCATGTCATCTGCAGGGAACGTCGTCGTGACGATACTGTCGGCCTGCTTTATCTCCGTACCGGTATGCACCGGCGTTACCGGCGCTGCAGACGCAGGATTGCCGGTATGCCACGGACCCGACGGGGCGGTGCCCGGGTTTATCAAAATGGTTCGCCCCGGCGCACCGGCAACCGCCGGCAAGGTTATCCGGTCCAGGCCGGTTTTTTCATCGCGAACCGGCCGATACACCGGCACGGTAGCAGAGACGCCGCCCGTTCCTGTTTTGACCAGTATTACCTCTTGCTGACCGCTATTCCCTCTGCGAATAAACCCGCGCACCGGTAAATCGACCGTGGTCATTTCCGGCTGAATCGGTGTTTTCCCTGCGGCAACCAGGCTGGCCGGAACGGTAAACATCTGTGTTAAATCACGACCCAGCAATTTATCAATATCGCTCTGACTTTCACCGGCTTTCCCCGGCCAGAATCCGACAACGAAGGCGCCGACTGCCGGAGCTACCGCAGTGAGCGTGGTAACCCGGGAAACTTCGACGGCGCCGCGCCACACTCCACCGGATACCCAGCCGGCCAGCTCACTGGCGCTGGTCATCACGCTGTTGATCCATGTTGATAATTGTACCATACCGCCCGCGCGGTTGAGCACCATGACCCCGGCCGTGGCCATCGCGGCATTGGCCGCTTTTATCATGCCGGGTGTATAGACCGGGGCGTCCAGTACGCCGGCTTTGGCGAACAGCGCTTTCCGAGCTGCTTCAGCCTTGCGGGCTTCTTCAGCTCGACGGACTTCCTCTGCCTTACGGGCCTCTTCGGCTTTGCGGGCTTCTTCAGCTCGACGGGCTTCCTCTGCCTTGCGAGCTTCCTCAGCTTTGCGGACTTCCTCTTCCTTCTCACGCTGTTCATTTTCTAAATGTTCAATATTTTGTTTGGCTGTGTCAATTTCTGACTGTATTCTCTTCTCTTCTTCCAGTTTTTTACCCATTTCCTTTCTGTTTAATGATTGCTGCTCCCTAACCCAGGAGGTGGGCTTTTCTCTAGAGAAGAACCAGTCTTCATTATTCAGCTTTAAATATTCCTGATGTACTTTTCGTTTATTAGCTTCATTTCGAAGAATGGTAAGGCGTTCTTTACTTACCTTTAACTTGCTAATAATTACTTTTAGGTTTGCTTTCTCGAACTCAGTCAGTTGACTACTTTCAGCTTTCTTGCTTAATGCGTCAATATCCTTTTGAATTTCTTTAATTTGGTTGTCAATTTCATTTGCTTTATTAGCTGCAAACTGAATGGCTGTATCTGAATCCTCACGGTAACTCTCTTTTGCTTCATTACTGAATGGCGTGATATCATCATCTTCAGGAGCAAAAGCACTTATCGGTTTATTAATATCGGAAATTTTTTGATCCCAGATATGGGTAATATTACTCAATTCCTTCTGTCTATCAGGTAAACCCTCGCCAACCCATGCTTCTACAACCATATTGCTATCTGATAAGTCAAACCCTCGTTGCCACCCATGTCCATTCCACTTGTATCCCATTGAAGTCATTACATCGCGTTCATACTGCGTTGTATCTTCATATCGTGTCATAATCCGATCCCTCTTCAAATAGAACGATGTAATCGACGCGCTGCCGAGCTGCGAATAACGCAGACATTATTGAACCGGGAAGCAGCTTCTGCATTTACACCGCCTTGACGCTCCCTCCCTTTACCATCACCGTAATTAAATCCATTCATAATTGAGTTCCTTTCCGTCATCGTGTTGTAAGCGTGGTACTCGCCTGTAAAGGCGCTGAGAGGTATTCAGTGCTAACCCCCCAATATTGTTAATCAGGCGCGCTCAATGCCTTTTTCCAAGGCAACCAGTCGTCTTTCAAAAGCCTCTCGCTCTGCTTCGCGCAGTGAGCGTTCTTCCTTAAGCGCTTCAACCAGCAACGCGACTACGCCGTTGATATTGATGCTGCGGGCGTCTTTCAGCACGCTGCCGTCATTGAGTTTCAGCTCGGTCTGGGTCACGGATTGGGGGAGAATTTCTTCCACTTCTTGTGCAATCACGCCGGCTTCCGGCACGCCCTGTTTGAGGTAGGTGTAGCCGCCGATGTTGGCCAGCTTGTCCAGGGCGCCGTCGATTGGGGTTATTTCCGTTTTCATACGGACGTCAGAGCTGATGTTCCACCCGCCGCCGGTGACGGCATAGCCGTCTTCTTTGAAAACGAACCAGCTATTTTTATTGCCGTCACTCACGTTAATGACCAGCTCGTTGTACTTCACATGGTCGTGGTGATAAATTTTTACGTGTTTATTACCTGGATTAGGTAAATAAAGCCCGTTGGTAAGGGATTCCTGCGATTTATCGACATTCTCAGGCGGGCTTGCAGTGAACCAGCCGTGAGCGTTGCGCTTGGTCAGTTGTCCAACAGACAGCTCGGCATTGGGTTTGACCCGGAGTTCATTCCAGTTTCCCTGCCAGTCGCGGTAAGAGAGCAGGCCATAATCCTCTTTGCCGGCGACCACGCGTGACCCCATCAGCATGGTCGTGGTGATATTACCGCTGGTAAATTTGGTATGTATAGTTGCCGCATTATAGACCTGCCCGTTGATAAGCGGAGCCGGGCCGGTGGTCGCGGTGGAGATGTCGGCATTATGCGAAACCATCGCCCCGCCGGAGATATCTACGCCGTTGCGCAGTGCCACCCGACCGGAAGCCAGATTGAACGAAAAGGGGCGCAGCGTGTTCCACTGCCCGTCCTGTGCCTGTCCGGTTGGTGTGGTCAGGGCATAAAAATCCTTGCCGTCGTTACGCAACATTACGCCGGTGTTGCCGTTGGCCAGTCGAAAGCCGTTGGCAGATTTGGAGACGATTTCACCGTCGCTGACGACCCGTTTGCGCAGTGTAGTCAGCGACTTTAGTTCGGTGATGTCGTCGTTGACGCCACTCTGTACCTGGGCATTTTTCTTTTGTTCAGCCATGATAATTCCTCAGTTTATTAATAAGTTCCTGCCATGGAAATGGCACATGGTAACGCTTTACAGACAGTTAACGACGCTGCGCATTTAAGACGAAGATGGTTAAAAATTACGAAAACTGTATGCATGAACAGTAGGTTATGGGCATCAGGAATAGATATCAAATGATAATGACTATCATTTGCTGTGTGATGGATGAGACAAGAAAGAAGAACGGATGATTTCTGGTGATGACGTAATAACTTATTGATTTATAGAGTAATAATCATTTAAATTGACTGCTTAAGTGCGTTTATTGTTCCGTTGCTCCTCACACCCATTTACTGCTTTGGTGATGTGGGAACCGCGCAAAAAACGCCATCGGCAGGCCTGAAAAGAGATAAACAGTCCGGCGTTCGCGCCGGACTGCGGATTTCTTGGCTAGACGAGAATATCGGCGGAAGCGTCGACCTGCCCAACGATTTTAACCAGGAAATCAGGCTGGTTATGGCCGGAGAGATTGATCGCCAGATCGGTGACATTCTGCTGCGAGTCATAATTCAGCGCCGCTTCATACAGCGAGCCGCTTAAATTATCGACGAAGTGCAACTCGCCCCCCTCGGCCTTAACCGTCTGGTTGAGCCACGACAGATCGATTTTATCCACCGCCGTTTGGAAATCACGGATCCAGTCCGGCGCGGCGGCCTGGCTGTCGTCGGCTGCGCTGAAGACGAAGGTGTCGGCGCCTGCATTGCCCCAGAGCTGATCGGCGCCGTCGGCACCGTAAATGATATCGTTGCCTGCGCCGCCTTTGAGCGTATTGTTCAGTGCGTTGCCCACTAAGATATCGGCACCGCTGCCGCCGATGATATTTTCAATCTGCGCGCCATAGGCGATGGCGATATTCGCCTTCAATCCGCCCACATCTGAGAATGAGCCTTCGTTAATGTTGATGCGCTGATCTTGGCTGTAGCCTGAAAAATCCAGCGTGTCGTTGCCGCCGGCATCCCAGATAGCCGCCACGATTTTGTCCGTGGACGCCTTAACGCTCAAAAAGTCTCGATCCGTATTCGAGTTGAAACCATAGGTGGTATCACCGGTGCGCGTGGTGGTGTTCGCGCCGTACAGCTTCTGAATGGCGGTAATATCATCCAGCTGCGGCCCCGAGGGCCATACGCCTTTATAGTCGGCGCCGGTGTTTTGTTCACTAAAATAGCTCATCAAAGAATATTGATGGTCGTCCTCATAATATTTCGCCGAGTTGGTGTAGGTGGGGTAAGTCGCGTTGGAGGCATCATAATTTCCGGGGTGGGAGAGCCCGAGCGCATGCCCTATTTCGTGGGTCAGCGTATCCCTGGCATAGTTATTGGTCTGCGGATTCGAAGCGTCGTAGCCTTTGTTGCCGCTGATCCAGATGGTGCTTTTCAGGTCGTTTTGCGTACTTTCATAGGAGGTGTAATTGCCTCCGCTGGCCGCCTTATAAAAACCAAACTTTATATCAGCGCTTTTGGCATCGGTGCCTTTGACCTCGGTGAAGGCGATATTGGCCACGTCTGACCAGGACTGCAATGAAAGCTTGGTTTGGGCCTGTTGGGCGGCGGTAAGCTGTGCGGATCCTGGCTTATCGCTGTCGGTATATACGGGGAAAGAGTAGGTTATTGTTGCCGCATGGTCAGTCACGCCTTTGCCATTGGCGGAATAATGGCTCCTCAGCAACAGATCTGAAACGTCTTCCGTGGCGTATGAAGGCTTGCTGCTTCCCTCGCGATCGCCTCTTTCATAATCGGTTAAATAATCTGAGATTTTATCGGTAGCTAATGACATATCAAACTCCTTTGGACGTTGACAATATTGCACTTAACGCTCTATATGCTCGTACACAGGTTTGAAAATAGGGGGGGGTATTGGGTTATCATTGGCTTGCCTCCTTGTTTGTCTTGAATATCGCACTCAAGCGGGATATGTCCTTATCATTAATCACGGTGAGGAATTAATGGCGCGCAATGGTTGGCTGAAAGCAGTATAGGCATAATTATTTTATTAATGAGTTATTCTTATATGAATCTTTTACATAAGATATGTGTAAAAGGCGTACTTAAATAACCAGGTGGAATTAAATCTTTATTTAATATTACTCTGTAATTGGCTCGTGGAGTTTACCTAACTGATTTATCTTTTTGCTTTTCATTAATTTTCATCTGTAAATGGCGACGAGTAGCCACCATTGCCGCAATGCATATAGGCGGCTACACGCCGGCGAACGTCATTAATTGAGTAAGGGATTATTAAGGGCGCTCGCGTACACCGATTAACTTGCTTGATAATTAAAAGCTGTAGGTGCCCTGCGCCAGGATGAAGTTCATGTTTTTCAGCCCGGCATGCTGCTGCAGGCTGTGGCCGAGGTCGAAGTAGACATAGGCCACCTTGAACTGAAGATCGCTGCGCGGCGTCCAGATGGTTTCGACCTGATACTGATTGCCGATAAAGCGCGATCCTTGCGCGCTGCCCTTCACCGGGCGCATCGGCCCGAGGTAGAAGGCATCCTCGCGGCGTTGCCGCCACAACGCGTCCCAGCTGAAATCGATGGACAGGGTTTGCCACGGCGTAGTCGTGACCGAAGGATGAATGGCGATCAGGTTAGCCGGCGCCACCAGCCCGTTTTCGGTCAGGTAGGGCAGCTTGGGGTACATGGCGTTAAAGGTATTGAGCTGCCCATCGTGACCGTTTTTATCGCCGCTGGCGATGCCAATCTTGCCGCCAAAGCGCGGCTGCCAGCGCCAGTCGCTCACCGTATACCCGGCGTGCGCCGACGCCGACCAGGCGCGGATGTCGCGCTGTTCTGCGCTGCCGAACTGCCAGGCGGCTTCATTATCCCAGTCGAACCCCTGCGCCGCGCCGAAAATGCGCGCGCCGACGGTATAGCGCCGTTCTTGCCCGCTGAGCTGCGCGTAGTGGGCGTCGTTATCCTCAAAGCCAAAGGTGTAAAGATCGAGCGAGGATGCCAGCGCTGCCAGCGGCGTGGTGCCGTACAGCCCCCACACCTTTTGGCTGTTGTCGGTATCGTCGTCGAAACTGCCGGTTTTGAGGGTGACGGGGTGGCCGATAAAGGCGTCGAGGCGGTTTTTATCCTTGGCCCAGCTGGCGCGGATGGCGTCGAAAGAACGACGCACGTTGGGGCCGTCGCGGGTGCCCATCAGGTGCAGCGAACCCAGCGCAATCTCCTGGCGGCCGGCCCGCAGGGTGCCGAGGCCATAGGCGGTGGGCAGTTTTAAGTCCACATAGCCCTGGCCGAGATAGGCATGATCTTCGTCGGTCGGCTTGCGCCCGCGATCGCGCGGCGTGGCCAGTGACGATCCCAACTGGAGATAGGCGCCAAAGTCGTCGCCGTAGTCGAGGCGCGCGCCAATCAGCAGGCGCTGCATGAAGGTGTCGTCGCGTCCGCCGCTCAGATCGCGTTGATCCGTCCATTCATAGCGCTCGCGCAGTGAACCGTCGAAAGACAGGGTGGCCGCATCGCCCAACGGGATGTTTTTCCAGGGGGAAGCGGCGGGTTCCGCCGCCAGGGCGGGGAGCGAGGAGAACAGCAACAGTGCGGGAAGCGTGCGTTTCATCATGGGTATCCGAAGAAAAAAGCGCGCCGCAGCGCGCCTTGGGTTTATTTAGCCGTCTGGTGGATTTCGGCGATGTAGCCGCCGGGGAAACGCACCAGCGCCGAGGTGCGGCGCTCCGCTGCCGTCGAGCGCCACAGCACCTGCGCGCCGCTGGCCGTCGCTTTGGCCAGCGTGGCCGGCAGATCGTCGACGCCATAGCCGGTGCGCTCATGGCCGAACGGATAAGGCAGATGCCCGTCGGTGACGAAAATGCGCGTTTTGCCGAAGCGCGAGTCCAGTTCGATCTGGCGGATCTTGCCGCTGTCGCTGCGGCCGATCGCCGTATCGCTGACCTGTTCGTCGCTCACCACCGTGGCGTGCGAGAACGCCTGGTAGCTTTTCAGGAAATCGTCGACGCGGTAGGCGGAGAGATACAGGCGGTTTTCCGGCACGCTCAGCAGCGGCTTGTAGTTGGGCGCCTTGGTGTGCCAATAGAGCTGCATGTTGACGCCGCCGGGCCACTGGATCACCGCGTCGCGGCCAATCGGATCGTCGAAAGGCGCAACCTGCACATCGGCACCGGCGGCCCTGGCCTGGCGGATGGCGGCGTCCATATCCCTGACCAGAAAACCGTTGCGCTCGGCGCCGAACGGGTGTGGGATCGGCGTTTTGAAATCGAACACCGAGAAGCTGCCGGCCGGCGTCAGTATCAGCTGGGAGTAGGTTTCGCTCGGCGTGGGCGTGACGTTGACCAGCACGCGTTCGGTGCTGGTGCCGCCGAAGGTTTTCAGGATGCTGTCGACAAAGGCATCCATTTTGCCGCGTTCGACGTAGACATGGGTGGTGTCATATTGCGGCCCCACGGCGAGAGACGCCGTATCGGCCGCCCATGATACGGCAGGGAGCAGCAGCGCAAGGGCTGATATCCTCAGCCGACGAGAAGAAATACCGATAATATGTTGCATGATGACCTCCAGGTAGCGGTTATTTTCCTGAGTGAAGCGTGATTTCCTATGAGCTTTCCCGTCGGCTGAAAAATAAAAACTAAAAACGCAATGCGCGTCGTGAAACATTAAATAAGGGCGAAATTTTGGCGCCTAAGCGAATATCGCGCAGGTGCGAACCTCTCTTTTTATTGGCATAAAAACGGTGGGGTGCCTTTGCCGGCTAAGCCCGCTGTCGCTAAGGAACGGCGAGGGTCATAAGGCCCGCCTCGCCGCGCGCTGAGGCGAATCGAGGATAATCCATAACGGTGTTCTCCTGGATGGGATATATCGCATTAGCCAGCTGAGTTTACGGTCTTCATTGCCGTCTAAATATAAATACAGCATTAAAAGAATTGCCGCCCATCAAATTTTTATATGACTTGTTGAGTAAATACGAATAAGCGGAAAATAAAATATAACGACGGGCACTGTGGCCGGCGTTGAGCGGAGGCGGTGTTGATCTCGGGAGAAAAAACGGCCTGCCGAAGCAGGCCGTTGCGGGGAGTTTACGCCAGATCGAAACGATCGAGGTTCATCACTTTGTTCCAGGCGGCGACGAAGTCGTGGGCGAACTTCTCCTGCGCGTCGGCGCTGCCGTAGACTTCGGCCAGCGCGCGCAGTTGCGCGTGTGAACCGAACACCAGATCGACGCGGGTGCCGGTCCATTTGACCGCGCCGCTGCGGCGATCGCGCCCTTCGAACAGGCCGTCCTCACTCACCGGGTGCCAGGTGGTGCCCATGTCGAGCAGGTTGACGAAGAAGTCGTTGGTCAGCGCCTGCGGCCGCTGGGTGAATACGCCGTGCGGCGTGCCGCCGACGTTGGCACCGAGTACCCGCAGCCCGCCGACCAGCACCGTCATTTCTGGCGCGGTCAGGGTCAGCAGCTGCGCCTTGTCGACCAGCAGCGTCTCGGCCGGCACGCGGTATTTGCCCTTCAGGAAGTTGCGGAAACCGTCGGCGAGCGGCTCCATCGCCTCGAAGGAGTCCACGTCGGTCTGCTCCTGCGAAGCGTCCATGCGGCCCGGCGCGAACGGCAGCGTCAGGGCCAAACCGGCATTCTTCGCCGCCTGTTCCACGCCTGCGGCGCCGGCCAGTACGATCAGATCCGCCAGCGAGACGCGCTTGCCGCCGGCCTGCGCATCATTGAAGGCGCGTTGGATGCTCTCCAGCTTGGCCAGCGTTGCGGCGAGCTGCGCAGGTTGGTTGACCGCCCAGTCTTTTTGCGGCGCCAGGCGAATGCGCGCACCGTTGGCGCCGCCGCGTTTGTCGGAACCGCGGAAGCTCGAAGCGGAAGCCCAGGCGGTGGAGACCAGTGCCGATACCGGCAGGCCGGAAGCCAGCACGGCGTTTTTCAGCGCGGCGATGTCCTGCTCGTCGATCAGCGGATGATCGACCGCCGGGATCGGATCCTGCCAAATCAGCTCTTCCTGCGGCACTTCCGGGCCGAGGTAGCGAGGGCGCGGCCCCATATCGCGGTGGGTCAGCTTGAACCAGGCGCGGGCGAAGGCGTCGGCCAACTCTTCCGGATGCTCATAGAAGCGGCGCGAAATCTTCTCGTAGGCCGGATCGAAGCGCAGCGAAAGGTCGGTGGTCAGCATGGTCGGGCGGCGTTTCTTGTTCGGATCGAAGGCGTCGGGAATGGTTTCACCGATGTCTTTCGCCACCCACTGGTGCGCGCCGGCCGGGCTTTGGCTCAGTTCCCATTCGTATTCGAACAGGTGGCGGAAGAAATCGTGGTTCCACTGGGTTGGGGTGGTGGTCCAGGTGACTTCCAGGCCGCTGGTGATTGCGTCTTTGCCGACGCCGGTGCCGAAGGTGCTGTGCCAGCCGAGGCCCTGCGACTCCAGCCCGGCCGCTTCCGGATCGGCGCCGACGTTAGACGCCGGACCGGCGCCGTGGGTCTTGCCGAAGGTGTGGCCGCCGGCGATCAGCGCCACGGTTTCTTCGTCGTTCATCGCCATGCGGGCGAAGGTTTCACGGATGTCGCGCGCGGCGGCCACCGGATCGGGATTGCCGTCCGGGCCTTCCGGGTTGACGTAGATCAGGCCCATCTGCACCGCCGCCAGCGGGTTCTCCAGGTCGCGGTCGCCCGAGTAGCGGCTGTTTGGCCCGCCGCTCAGCTCCAGCCAGATCTTCTCCGAGCCCCAGTAGACGTCGTCCGGCTCCCAGGTGTCGGCACGGCCGCCGGCGTAGCCGAAGGTTTTGAAGCCCATCGATTCCAGCGCCACGTTGCCGGTCAGGATAATCAGGTCGGCCCAGGAGATGTTGCGGCCGTATTTCTGTTTGATCGGCCACAGCAGGCGGCGCGCCTTGTCGAGGCTGACGTTGTCCGGCCAACTGTTGAGCGGGGCGAAGCGCTGCTGGCCTTCGCCCGCGCCGCCGCGGCCGTCGCCGATGCGGTAGGTGCCGGCGCTGTGCCAGGCCATACGGATGAACAGGCCGCCGTAGTGGCCGAAGTCCGCCGGCCACCATTCCTGCGAGTCGGTCATCAGGGCGTGAAGATCCTGTTTGACCGCCGCCAGATCGAGACTGTTGAAGGCGTCGGCGTAGTTGAAGTCTTTATCCATCGGATCGGACAGGGGGGAGTGCTGATGCAGCGGTTTCAGGCTGAGCTGATTGGGCCACCAATCCTGATTGGTGGGGCCGTTCTGCGGTGCGGGCTGCTTGCCGCCCGAAAACGGGCATTTGCTTTCAGTTGTCATAATGCGCTCTCTGCTTCCGTAAGGGTGCTCCAGCCGCCGGGCGTGGAGCGGTTAACAAGGCATGCGGGTAAGGCTTGCGTCGGGTGTTGCGCTAAATAACTGAACTCAATGGAATCACATCGCCCCGGCCGCTAACGGGCAAAGGGCGACTCATGGCTAAGCTTAGTCAGCGGCGGCGGAGAGATAAAATAGGAATGATTGAATACTGTGATAGCTTGCGGCGATTCATGGCTGTGTTATTGATAGTCAGCGCGGCGCTCTATCGGCGCCGCAGCATCACCTTGAGTACCGCGTCTGCCAGCCTGCCGAACGGCGCGCGCAGCAGATCGGTGAAGCGCCAGCGGCTTTGGATAAAGACGCCCTTGGCATGGCTCAGCGCCCGGAATCCTTCGATGCCGTGACAGGCCCCCATGCCGCTGGGGCCGATGCCGCCGAACGGCAGATCGTCCTGGGCAAAGTGCAGCAGGGTGGCGTTGACGCTGACGTTGCCGGAGGTGGTGCGTGCCAGCAGCCTGTCCTGCAGCGTGCCGCCTGGGCCAAAGTAGTACAGCGCCAGTGGGCGCGGCCCGGCGTTGATAACGTCGATCGTTTCATCAAAGGCGGCGTAGGTGCGCACCGGCAGCAGCGGCCCGAAGATCTCCTCTTGCATGATCCGGCTGTCGTCGGGGGCGCCGACGATCAGCGTGGGGGCGAGGGTTTTCGGCCGTTTCGCCGCCGAGTCCGGGCGGTGGCCCACCGGAACGATCCGTGCGCCCCGCGCCTGGGCGTCGGTGAGCAGATCCTGCAAACGGTGGTAGTGCCTGTCGTTGATGATGGCGCCGTAGTCATGGCTCGTCGGCCCGTCGGGGTAAAACGCTTTGACCGCCGCGTCGTAGAGCGCAATGAAGTTTTCCACATCGTCCTGATGGATCAGCAGGAAGTCGGGCGCGATGCAGGTTTGGCCCGCGTTCGACAGCTTGCCGAACGCCAGGCTGTTAACGGTTCTGGCGTTAACCGCGCCGGGCGCCACCACGGCGGGGCTTTTGCCGCCCAGCTCGAGCGTCAAGGGCACCAGATTTTTACCGGCCGCCTGCATGACCTGACGGCCGATCGCCGTGCTGCCGGTGAACACCAGGTGATCGAACGCCAGCTCACTGAACCCGGCCCCGACGTCCGGCCCGCCGGTCACCACGGCGACCTCATCGGCGGGAAACAGCGCTGCCAGCATCGTTTCGATAAGCTGGCTGGTGCGCGGCGTGAGCTCCGAAGGTTTCAGCATCACGCGGTTGCCGGCGGCCAGGGCGGTGGCCAGCGGGATGAAGGTCAACGAGAAGGGATAGTTCCACGGCGCCATGACGCCAATCACGCCTTTAGGTTGGTATTGCACGTAGGCGCGCCCGGCCTGGTACGGCAGGGCGACGTGGCGGCGTTCCGGCTGCATAAAGCGCTTCAGGTGGCGCAGCAGATAATCGATCGACTGCACGGTGACCAGGATCTCCAGAATTTCGGTTTCGTAAGGCGAGCGGTGGCCGAAGTCCGCGCTGACGGCCGCCGTCAGCGCACCGCGCTGGGCCAAAATGGCGCTCCGCAGGCGGCGCAGGGCGGTTTTGCGCTGAGCGATCGTCGGTGCGCCGTCGCGCAGGAAGGCATGGCGCTGGGCGGCAAGCCGTTGCTCCATCGTCATGAGGATGTCATCTCCCTGCACTTGAATTCTCCTGATGCCGAGTGAAAGCGGGAATGCGGTTTGCCGAATCCTGTTTGACCTTAAAGTGAGCTTTAAACCTATACTCGTTAAACGATCAACGCAAGATCGTCGGCCAACCGGGATGAGGGAGCCAGAGATCCCGGCGCCGCGCGCAGTATAAACCTTCTTTTTTAACCATAGTGTAAATGGGAGAAACGACATGGGTTACGTAACAACCAGCGATGGCGTCGAGATTTTCTACAAGGATTGGGGCCCCAAAAACGGCAAGGTTATCTACTTCCACCACGGCTGGCCGCTGTCCAGCGACGACTGGGATGCCCAGATGCTGTTCTTCGTGAACAAAGGGTTCCGCGTGGTGGCGCACGATCGCCGCGGCCACGGCCGCTCCAGCCAGGTGTCGGAAGGGCACGACATGGACCACTACGCCGATGACGTCGCCGCGGTGGTAAAACACCTCGGCGTGCAGGGCGCGATGCACGTGGGCCACTCGACGGGCGGCGGCGAAGTGGTGCGCTATATCGTGCGCCACGCCGAGGACAAGGTGTCCAAAGCGGTGCTGATCAGCGCGGTGCCGCCGCTGATGGTAAAAACCGACGCCAATCCGCAGGGCACCCCCAAAGCGGTGTTCGATGATTTCCAGGCGCAGCTGGCCGCCAACCGGGCACAGTTCTATTACGACGTTCCCGCCGGCCCGTTCTACGGCTATAACCGCCCAGGCGCCAAACCCTCTGAGGCGATTATCTGGAACTGGTGGCGCCAGGGCATGATGGGCGGCGCCAAGGCGCACTACGACGGCATTGTCGCCTTCTCGCAGACCGATTTCACCGAGGATCTCAAGAAGATTGCCATTCCGGTGCTGGTGATCCACGGCGACGACGATCAGGTGGTGCCTTATCAGGACTCCGGCGTGCTGTCGGCCAAGCTGGTGCAAAACGGCACGCTCCATACCTATAAGGGCGCGCCGCACGGCATCCCGACCACCCATGCCGATCAGGTCAACGCCGATCTGCTGGCGTTCGTGAACAGCTAAAGACTCAACGCGTCGCGAGCCTCGCCCCTTACCGGGCGGGGCTTTTTATTGGCTGCGGGAGAGCGGATCACCAATGATAGCTGATGCCCATATCGAGCTTGTCCGACGCATCGACGCCGGGCGTGTGCTGCGAAAGGTTATTGAATTCATAGTTAATGAACACCTGCATATTGCCGTTGAGCAACCAGGTGACCCCCAACTCCTCATAGTTCAATAAGTCCGTGTTCCGGCCTGCCCGGGCCTGTATCAAGCGGGTATAGCCGATGTTGGGTTGAATATGGTCCGTCAGCCGATATTTGGCGAGCGCTTCATAACTTGACGCCGAGCCGCGGTTAGCGGTTTGTTGCGGGCTGATGGCGTTGTCGCTTTGGGTGAACACGGCCGCAAGATAGATTTTTTTCGACGCATAGAGAACCCCTTCGGCCAGCGTGTCGATGCGCCGGCGATAACCGGCGGCGTGTTGCTGCCGCTGCGTGGTTTGAGACGCCGAGGCGGCGGCGATGAGGCTGAGCGTCGGCGTCAGCGCATAACGGAACGAGGCACCGAATCCGTTGCCGTTTTGTTTGCCCGGCGTTTGCCGGTCGTCGCCGTCTTTGAACTGGTATTGCAGCGCGAGGGCGGCGCGCCGCTGAAACAGGCTGAAAGTTTGGCGGTAGGTGAGCAGGTTATGCGCCCGGCCGCGCATAAAGTTGTCGATATAGTTGTAGGCCATCTCTCTAAACAGCGGAGAGCGATCGGTCAGGGCGGTCACATCATAAAGCACGCCCCAGTTGCGGCCGATATCGAGGCTGCCCAGGGCGGCGTTTTGCACGCCGATATAGGCGAGCCGGGTGCTGTTGCGCGTCGCGTCGGCGAAGCTGACGGTATATTCCCAGTGGGCGTAGGCCTGCCAGCGCGGCGCGATCTTTTTTTTGCCTATCAGGCCGAAATAGAGGTAGCTGCGGTCGCCGTCGTCGCGTTCGTTTTGGCCGCTGTAGCGTCTGGCGATAATCGTGCCGTAGAAATTCAGGCTGTTTTGCTGCGATCCCGTCAACGACACGGCGGAGGCGCCGCACGGCAACAAGGCCAGCAGGGGGAAAAGCATGCCCGCCGAAAAATTACGAGGATTGCGTTTTATCATGATGGCACCGTCCCTGTGCGCGGCAAGCCCAAGAGCTTGCCGCCCCGGCGAAGCTTAAGCGTGCGTTTCGCGTTTAAAGTAGCTGACGATCCCCTGAGCGATCGCCGTGGCAATTTTATTTCTGAAGGCGGGGGTGCCGAGCAGCCTTTCTTCCTCAGGGTTGGTGATGAAAGAGGTTTCCACCAAGACGGAAGGAATATACGGGGACTTTAAGACCACGAAGGCCGCCTGTTCGGTATTTTTGGCATGCAGATGATGGATGGGCGCAATATGTTGAATCAGGTGCGAGCCCAGCGCCAGGCTTTCTTTGATCGTTTCCGTCTGCTCCAAGTCAAACAGTATCTTCTGCAAATAGCGGTCTTTCTTGATGACGTTAGGGCCGGCGAGATCGTCCGCCGCGTTTTCACTGTTCGATAAGTATTTCGCCATCGCGCTGCTGGCGCCTTTATTGGAAAGCGCAAAGACCGACGCGCCGCAGGCGCTGGGGCAGGTAAAACCGTCGGCGTGGATGGACATGAAAAGATCCGCGCCATGCCGGTGCGCGATCTCCACCCGATCGTAAAGCGGAATAAAAACGTCGCTGTCGCGCGTCAGGCGGGCATCGATGCCGTGTCGATCGAGCTGTGCACGCACATTTCTGGCGATCTCCAGAACGACATGTTTTTCCAGCGAACCGGTGTGGCCAATGGCTCCGGAGTCGATGCCGCCATGACCGGGATCCAACATGACCAGGAATCTTTTTCGCGCCCCGTGAGGGCCGTTCTGCTTTTTGGGGCGTGGCAGGCCGTGGGCGTGAGCCAGCGGGGAAACGGCGCCGTTCAGCGCCAGGGCCGCCAACCCTGCCAACATCATTCTGCGGCGAGATAACCGGGTGTTCAAAAGGTCCGTCTTAGCCATAAGGGTAACCAGCATAAAAGGAAAGGGTGTTTTTGTTATAACATAACAATTCCGTGCGTCGGCGGGGTTGTCTGTTAGCGGCTGTTACTTTTAATGTCATTCCTTAAATTCACTGGCTTTTTATACTGCATTTATTTTGTTTATTGAATGTTCGTATTGCTATTCATTTGTTTTGTATTTGTTAATTCTTATTTTGACACACTATTTAATCTAATATTTCAAATGAGATTTATTCTCCTCTTTAATTGATATGTTATAACGTAATTACTAAAACGGATAAAAAACGGGGTCTTTGCCGCCGGCATGAAGCCACTCACGTTTTTGGAGCGTTAACATGACTTTTAAACACCAGGAAAAAGAGACATTAAATATATTCGCCGTTCTCGCGGTCTCGTTAAGCACGGTTATCGCCATGCTCGACAGTACCATCGCCAATGTGGCACTGCCGGTGATCGCCAAAGATTTCGGCGTTTCCGAATCGGCCTCCATCATGATTATTAATGCCTACCAGTTTGCCGTCGTCGCCTCTTTGATGCCCTTCGCGGCGCTGGGCCGCGCGGTGGGCAATAAAAAGATCTTTATAGCCGGGGTGGTGCTGTTCGCTTTTTCATCCTTGGGCTGCGCGCTTTCCGCGACGCTGTCGATGCTGACGGCATTCCGGGTGATACAGGGCTTCGGTGCGGCGGCGGTGCTCAGCGTCAATGCGGCGCTGATCAAGGAGATATACCCGGAAAGGCTGCTGGGGCGCGGCCTGGGCATAAACGTAATGGTGGTGTCGGTTTCCGCCGCCGCCGGGCCCTCCATCGCCTCGGCGATACTTTCTCAAACGAGCTGGAACTGGCTGTTTACCATCAATGTTCCCATCGCCTGCCTGTCGCTGTTGTTGAGCCTGATCTTCCTGGCCCCCCGCGAGCGGCGCAGCGTTGGATTCGACAGCGGGGGGGCCCTGTTGGTGTTTGTGCTGTTCATCGCTTTCTCGCTCAGTACCATGAGCATGACCACCCACCATCTGCCGGCGGCGGCGCTGAGCTTTGCGGTATTCGCCGGGCTGGCCGGGTTGCTGTATATCAATCAGAAAAGAAAGGCCAACGCCGCGCTGATCCCGATCGCGATGCTGCATAACCCGACGCTGTCATTGTCTTTGCTGATGTCGATGCTGTCCTACAGCACCCAGCTTTTGGCTTTTGTATCGCTGCCTTTTTATTTTCACAACGTTCTGCAAAGAAACGTGGTGGATATCGGTCTGTTGCTGACCGCCTGGCCGCTGGCCACCATGGCATCTTCGCTAATTTCCGGCGATTTGGCCAAGAAGTACGATCCCAATCTTGTTGCCCTCTCGGGCCTCGCCTGTCTGCTGGCAGGCATGCTGCTGATGGCCAATCTGCCCAGCGATCCGTCGAATGGGGCGATCGTATGGCGCGTGGCGCTGTGCGGCATCGGTTTTGGCCTGTTTCAATCACCGAACAACCTGCTGATCATGACGTCGGTCTCCCATGAAAACAGCAGCATCGCCAGCGGCCTGTTGGGCAGTTCCCGGCTGATTGGGCAAATCGTCGGTTCGGCGTTAGTGGCGATTTTCTTCAACATGCGGGGTGCGCAAGCGACGAACATCAGTTTAATGGCGGGGGCGGCATTCTCGTTCCTTTCTCTGGTCGTGAGCTATATGCGCTTCAAGTCCGCCGTTACGTTAAAAACCAGTAAATAGAAGCACGAGGTTTCCCATGCGATTTATCCCATTAGTGCCGTTGGTTATCGGCATGGCGGCGTTTTCCCTTGCCGGCTGCACGACCTACCACGACGTGGCGTTGCAACAAAAAGAGACGGGGCTCAATAGCCAATATTACCTGCTACAGCCGCCGGTCTATGTCGGCGACCAGTTGAAATATGGTCTGAAGGACGGCAGCGGCGGCGAGCTGACGGTGGCGAAGGTTGAACCGAAAGACTTGGTTGCCGACAGCGGAAAAATCATTCCCCTGTCGCAGCTCTCTTTCCTGCAACGAAAAGACCTTTCCACAGGAAAAACCGCCGCGTTGGTCGGCGGCGGCGCGGTCGCCACCACGGCAATCGTGTTTGTGGCCGGGATCACCATCATGGCCGCCGGCATCGCCGCGTCGGCCTAAAGCAGCCCATCGACGCACGCCGTCGAGCGTGCGCACAGGAGGCACCATGTGCGTCACAGTGAAATTTATCGCCACCGCTCTGCTGGCAATATTCGCCTTGCCGACGGCGCCTTACGCCACCGCCGGCCAGCCGGCGGCGGCCGAACCGCCACAAAGCGTGGCGGCGCAAACGCTGCCCGGCAGCTATCCGCGGATCGTCATCACCGGCAACTGCCCCTTCGGCGTGATCCTGGCGAACGAGGCGGCCTACCGGCACGTCGTCGGCGTGGGGCCCTGGGCGTTCATGCATGCCGATAGGCATGTATTGGAGGACATGAAGCCTGACATCGGCAGGATCACCTCCGCCTTCATCAATAAGGACTACCGGGTCAACATGGAATCGTTAATGAATCTACGGCCCGACATTATTTATTACTACGGCAAAAGCCAGGACGATCGGCTGGAAAGGGCGGGCGTGATGACCGTCGATCTGGATGCCGGCGGGCAGACAAAATACCAGCCGATGGCTACCCAGGTGTATTGGGAGAACACTTTCGCCGACACGCTCGGCCTGCCGCGCACGCACAAATTCAAAGACGCCTGGGAAACGACCCTGAAGCAGATCCGCCCCTATGCCGCAGCCATCCATGCGCAGCACGTCAGGGCGTTGTATCTCGAAGAAAGTGACGGCAGGCAGCTGAAGGTGAGTGGCCCGCATACCTACGGCGACACCTACCTGAAAATGGCCGGCATGGACAACGTCGCCGGGGATTTGCCGGTGAAAGGGGATGCCGGCAGGTACATCAACGTTTCGATGGAGCAGATCATGGCCTGGGACCCGGATGTGATTTTCGTGGTGTTCGGCAGCGCCAAAGCGCTGCTGCACGGGGGGATCCCCGGCCAGGCCTGGGAAACGCTCAGGGCGGTAAAAAACGGCAAGGTTTTCTCGACGCCGGTGGGCATTCATAACTGGGGGGGCCTGTCGGCGGAAACATCGCTGCTGCCGCTGTTTATGATCAACCGCTATGCCCCTGAAGACATTAGCGACAAGACGCTGCGGGAGGTGACGCGCCGCTATTATCAGACGATGTTCTCCTATGCGATCCCGGACCGGTTGCTGGATGAGGTGCTGGCACAGCGCTAGTGCCACGGTTGAATAGCATTCATTAATGGGGGGAGCTTGGGGATGCCGGGCAGAGGAAAATATGTGGCGATCCTGGCGGGGCTGTTTTTGGCCTTGTGTGTGGCCGCCGTCGCATCACTGTTTGCCGGCCGCTACGCCTTGTCGGCCCACGATGTGATGCAGATTTTATGGCAGGGGAACATGCCGGGGGAAAACCCGACCCGCTATTCGGTGATTTTTAACCTGCGCGCGCCGCGGGTGGTGGCGGTGATGCTGGTGGGAGGCGGGTTGGCGGTCGCCGGCGCGACCTTTCAGGCGGTGCTGAAAAACGCGTTAGCCAGCCCGGACGTGCTGGGCACCTCTTCCGCCTCCGCCTTTGGCGCTGCGCTGGGCATTTTATTGAGTCTGCCTTTTGCCCTGAGTGCCATGCTGTCGTTTCTTTTCGGCGTGGTGAGCCTGCTGCTGGTGTTCGGCATCTGCCGCCTGAAACGTCGGCAGGATGCACTGACGACGATCCTGTCCGGCATGATTATCGCGTCGTTGTTTATCGCGTTTGTCTCGGTCATAAAATATGTCGCCGATCCGCAGGATACCTTGCCGGCGATCGTCTTCTGGCTGATGGGCAGCTTCGCTTCGGTGGCGAAAGCGCAGGTCTATTGGCTAATCCCGCTGTTTGCGGCGTGTTACCTGACAATCTATCGGCTCAGGTGGAAAATGAACATTCTCTCGCTGGGGGACGACGAGGCGCGCATTGCCGGCCTAAATCCGCCCCGGTTGAAGATCCTGCTGCTGATCGCCGCCTCCCTGCTGGTTTCCGCCTCGGTGAGTTTGGCCGGCGTGGTGGGATGGGTCGGCTTGGTGATCCCGCATCTGGTGAGAAGCGTGCTGGGGTATAACCACGGCCGCCTGATCCCGGTCTCGGCGCTGAGCGGGGCGTTGTTTTTGCTGGTGATAGACAATATCGCCAGAGGCGCCACCTACGCAGAAATCCCGATCGGCATCCTGACCGCGCTGATCGGTGCGCCGCTTTTCGCCACGCTTTTTATTATGGGCAATCGATATGATCACCGCTAGCCGACTATCCTTTGGTTTCAAAGGGCGGGAGCCCATTTTCGACAACGTCAGCTTCGAGCTTAAGCGCGGCGAGATCCTCAGCGTGCTGGGCCCGAACGGCGCCGGCAAAACCACGCTGCTGAGAAATATTGCGGGCCTGTGTCGGCCCAGCGCCGGCTGGTGCGAGATCGGCCGTGTCGATAATCGAGAGGCGCGCCTGGCCTATGTGCCGCAGGCGAAGGCGCCACATTTTTCCTATGGCGTACTCGATTTTGTCACTTTCGGCTGCGTTCGTCAGGCCGGACTGTTTGCCCGGCCGGGAAAGCACGATTTCGCCAGGGCGCAGGCGGTGCTGCAATCTCTGGAAATCGGCCCGTTGGCGCAGAAAAGCATCGATCAGATCAGCGGCGGTGAACTGCAGATGTGTTATTTCGCCAAGGCGCTGATGGCAGATCCTGACGTCATGATCCTTGATGAGCCGGAGTCGAACCTGGATTTTTACAATCAGGCAAAAATGATCGAGATGCTCTGGCGCCTCGCCAAAGAGCGGCAGATGACGATCGTGCTGAATACGCATTTCCTCAATTACGCCGAACGCATCTCCGACAAGTGTTTACTGATGACAAAACGGCAGTCGTTGTTTGGCGTTAAAAGCGCTGTGCTGCGGGAAGATATCCTGGAGCGCTATTTTCGGGTGCCGGTAAGAAAGTGCCGCTATGAATACCAGGGCGCCGGCGAAGAAACCTTTATTATCGCTCTGCGCAATCTCGCCTGAGTTTCGGCTGCAAAGATTGCTTGAGGGATATCCCTCATTGCGGCCCCGCCGGCGGTTATTTAAGCTGAAAGGGCAACGTAACGGTGAATATGGAGATAATCATGACTGATTCAGTGTCCAACGATCGTAATCCCACCCCGGATGTGGCGGAAGACAACGCGTTCTTCCCATCGCCTTACTCCCTCAGCCAGTACACCTCGTCCAAAACCGACTTTGCGGGCGCCAGCTACCCGAACGCCTATCGCGGCGGCAAGTGGAAGGTGCTGATGATCGCCTCGCAGGAGCGCTACCTGCTGATGCAAAACGGCAAATTCTTCTCCACCGGCAACCACCCGGTCGAGATGCTGTTGCCGATGTATCACCTGGATCTGGCCGGTTTCGAGATCGACATCGCCACGCCGTCCGGCGATCCGGTGAAGCTGGAAATGTGGGCGTTCCCGCAGGAAGACGAAGCGGTCAAGGCCACCTATGAGAAGTACCGCAGCCAACTCAAGCAGCCGAAAAAGCTGACGGAGGTGGTGAAGGATCTGGATGGCGGCAACTACCTCGGCGTTTTCATCCCCGGCGGCCACGGCGTGCTGAATGATATTCCGTTCAGCGAAGAGGTGAAAAAGACCCTGCACTGGGCGCACGACAACGATCGCTACGTGATTTCGCTGTGCCACGGGCCGGCGGGCCTGCTGGCGGCGGGTATCGGCGAGAGCAAAGAGGATTTCCTCTATCGTGGTTATGAAATGTGCGTGTTCCCGGACTCGCTCGATACCGGCGCCAACATCGACATCGGCTACATCCCCGGCCCGATGCCCTGGCTGGTGGGCGAACGCCTGCGCGAGCGGGGCGTGAAGATCGTCAACGCCGACATCACCGGCAAGGTGCATAAAGATCGGCGCCTGCTGACCGGCGACAGCCCGCTGGCCTCCAACAACCTCGGCAAGCTGGCGGCGGAGACGCTGTTGGCCGACGTCGCCGCGCGATGAGCGACGAGATCGCGCAGCGCGCTTTCCAGGCGGCGCTGGCGATGGACCACGAGCGAACCCTGTCCGCCATTCAGGGGCGGGTTCGCGCCTTCGCCGCGCCGTTCGGCTTCGATCGCTTTGTGCTGTTTTCCGCTTCCGCCGCGGCGGAGGCGGGGATCGAGCATATCTATTGGGTCGAGGGCGACTGGTTCGGCGACGGCGAGGCCGTCGATGCGTTGACCTACGTGCGGCACTGCCCGGTGACCCGGCACATGCTGCGGGTCAGCGAGCCGTTTTTCTGGACCAAAACCTGGGCGGAGCAGGGCGAGCGCTACCGGATTGTGCGCACGCCGCGCGGCGCGGGCCTGCACGGCGTGCAGATCCCGGTGTTCGGCCCGGCCGGTTTGGAGGGCGCCGTCAGCCTGGGGGGCGAGCGCATCGATGCCTCGCCGCCGGTGCGGCTGGCGCTGTCGCTCGTAGGCTCGGCGGCCTTTCAGGCGGCGCGGCGGCTGTTCGCACCGGCGGCCGGCGAGGGAGAGGGGCGGTTGTCGGCGCGCGAGCGCGAGGTGCTGAGCTGGACCGCCATCGGCCGGCGGCAGGCGGATATCGCCGCGATGCTCGGCCTGTCTGAACGCACGGTGGAAAACCACCTGCGGCGCATTCGCCAGCGCCTTGGCGCCGCCACCACCGCGCAGGCGATCAGCGTGGCGATCCGCCTGGGGGAAATCGCCCCCGAGAGCCGTTAGCCCGCCGCCATTTGCCGCAGCAGCCACTCGCGCAGCGCAATGATATCGGGGCGCTGCGCGGTTTCTTCGGTGGCCACCAGGTAATAGTTGGCGCCGGGTAACGACATCTCGAACGGCGCGGCCAGCACGCCGCGCTGCAACAAATCGCGCGCCAGCAGCCGGCTGGCGATCACCACCCCCTGGCCCGCCACCGCCGCCTGCAGCGCATGCGTCTCGTCGCTGAAGGTCAGCCCGGCTTCCACGTTCAACCCTTCCGGCCCGTAGCGCCGCCGCCAGTTTTCCCAGGTCGGCGCGTCGGCAGGCACCTGCCGATGTTCCACGTGAAACAGCGTTACCCGCCGCAAATCCTCGCTGCGCTTCAGCGCCAGCGCCGGGCTGGCCACCACGATAAAGCGATCCTCATGCAGCAGGGTGCAGTGCAGATCGGTTTCCGGCGTTTCGCGGTAGCGGATGGCGACGTCTACGGTGCGCTGGTTGAGATCGACGCGCTCGACGCTGGTGTGCAGGCGCAGATCGATGGCGGGAAACTCCGCCTTGAAATCCGCCAGGCGCGGCACCAGCCAGTGGGTGAGAAAATTGGAGGTGGTGGTGACGGTCAGCGCCGGCGGCTGTTGGGCGCGGGTGATTTGGGCGACGGACTGCTCCAGCGCGGCAAAGGCGCGCTGGGTGCCGGCATACAGGATCTCGCCGGTCTCGGTCAGGCTGACGCCCTGCGCGCTGCGCTCGCACACCCGGCATGCCAGCACCGACTCCAGCAGCTTGATCTGGTGGCTGACCGCCGTCGCGCTGACGCCCAGCTCCTCGGCGGCCAGCTTGAAGCTGCGGCAGCCGGCCACGGCGTGGAAGGCACGCAGCGCGCCCAGCGGCGGCAAACGGGGTTTTCTCATGGCTGAGTTATTCTCATCTAAGGCTGAAAACTATGAGTTTGTCTGACCGATTATACAAGAGATAGGCTACTGACATGTGAACAGGGGAATGAATTAATTTCATCATTTCCACATGTCGGGAGTTAACGATGAGCCTCTATATCAACAACGGCGCCCTGGGCGCCATGGAACACACGGGAACGGCGGCGAGCGGTCTGGCGCTCAGCGTGCCGGTGGCGGCGGGCGCTTTGCTGTTGGAGGCGGAGAGCCTGCTGGGCATCGGCGCAACGCTGATGCTGCTAACGGCATTGGCGCTGGCGTTTCTCGGCGGCGCCGCGCTGGCCCGCTGGCAGCCGCTGCGGAAGCGGCCTGCGCTGGCTATGCTCCGCTACGGTTTTTTGCTGGCGGCGGCGGGGTGGCTATTGACGCTGCTGATGCTGTTCGGCGGGCATGATTGGCCGGCCCTGCTGGCGGGTATCGCCCTCGGCGGCCTGGGGCAGGGCGTAGCCTACCGCACGGCGGTGGGGGAGAGAGCGGCGTTCGCCGTGGCGTGCAGGCTGGCGACGGTGGTGAGCATCGTGGCCGTGGTGGTTGCCGCGTTGCTGATTCAAACCTACGCCGCGCCGGGCGCGAGAGGAAGCTGTTTCGCGCTGGCGTTGCTGGTCGATCTGGCGCTGCTGGGGGCGTTGATGGCGCGGGTTGCGGAGCGGGATGGGGCCTGAGCCGTCGAGCTGAAGGGAAACAGCCCGCCAGGTAAACCCGGCGGGCTTCGCTTAGGCGGCCGCGAGCTCTTGCGGCGTAACGGTTTGCAAGCCGACGAGCTGAATGGCCGGCTGCTCCAACGTGATGCCGAAGTCGCCTTGATCCCAATTGTAGATATTGACGACGTGCTGATTGAGCGCGCTTTCGCCCTGCATGAATATCGACAGATCCTGCGTATGGGTTTGCGCGTTATAGTTCAGCGAGAAGCTGCTGTTTGAGCCTTCTGTGCCGAAAGCCAGCAGGTGGTTATCGATAGACAGGGAAGAGGCCTGTAAAAAGCCCAGCTCGAAGCTATCGTCGATGTAGATATTGTGGGTCTGCTTCACGGGAATATTCAGCAGGCTGTTGGGGAAGGGCACATCGTTGGACAACATGCTCAGGTTCACGCCGAGATAATCCTGCGGCGCGCTCCCACCCGGCGCAGTGGTATAGCCGTGCTCGAAGCGAATCTCGCTGGAGCCTTTGCCCAGGTTGACCTCCAGACCGTTGGCCGGCGTCAGCACCCGATCGTTAAAGGTGACGTTATCCTTAAAGTCCGTCAGCTTCACCGCCTCGATGTTGTACAGCCCGTCCTTAAAGCCATACAGCCCGATGCCGTTTTTCTCGACCACCCCGCGCCCGCCATAGCTGCCCTGGGCGTCAAACTTCAGGTTTACCCCGTGCGACAGGCTGGAATAATCGACCGTATCATGGCCGCTGCCGCCGTCGATGACCGTCCAGCCGTAGTTGCCGGCGTTGTTTTGCCAGCCGCGCGGCACGCTGATGGTGTCGTCGCCGCTGCCGGTGTTAACGGCGATATTGCCGAACGCCAGCGTGAAATCGTCGTCATACAGCGTACCGACGCGGTACAGATTCGGCGTGGACAGCACGTCGGCAATGTCGTTGAAAATCGCCGAGCCGATATCCAGCTTGCCGGGAATGATACTGCCGCCGCCGGTCACGCTGCTGCCGTAGGATTCGGTGTAGAAATCACGCGCCGCTTCGGCGGCGAGGCGGATGGTCTCGTGGCCAATACCGAGGGTGGTCAAATAGGTGGGCACTTCGCCCGCCAGCAGTGTTTCAACCACGTAGCTGAGGTTTTTCATCTGCATGGAGACCTGCGCCGCCGCAATCAAATCGTAGGTGCCGCTTTCGACCTTAAAAGGCGAGGTATCGTTGGTGGCCACCCATTCGGTAAAGAACGAGGTGTCGCCTAAATAGGAGAACAGCGTGGTGCCGGCCCAGGGCGAATAGTTGGGGGCGCCGGTCGAGGAGGCATCGGTGAACACCTCGGATGCCGCTGCGCCGGCGTCGATCAGGCCGACCTCGTGAATGTCCGGCACTTTGGCGCTGGTGGGCGGAGTATCCGGCAGCGGCGCGTTGGGATCGCTGCTCAGATCGACGCCAAACAGCGTTTTGGCGAAGTTTTTGGCGATGTTGTCGGAGGCATTCTGGATGCGCGTTTCCCAGTCATCGGGAACATGCCCGGTGCGCAGCTCATACTGCAGCTTGGTTTGGTCGCGAATGTAATGGGCAAACGCCCCCTGATTCGAGTTCACGCCATAGGCGCCTTTGATCCAGGTATACACCGCGATATCCACGCCCTGAATAGGTTGGTTGGCATGGTTGGGATCGGTGAGCGCATCGACGGAGGCGGCATACACGGCCGGCCAGTCGCCGGCTTTGGCGGCCTCCCAAATCGCTTGCAGTTTTTCTCGGTCGGTAATGACGTAAGCCATATAAACACTCCTTGTTGCTGAGAGATTGCTGTGAAATTCAACATGATGAATGGAAGCGCGCGATGGAATAAACCGAAACCCGTACAGCCAGAAACGCGCATGCCGCAAGCCGCAGCGAACGATGGGCGGCAGGTGCCCATAGCGAAAGGATAGACGCTACTTGCCGAGTGCGAACAATTCGCTTATCGATTGTTTTTACAGGATTATTGCTGTAAATCGGCGGGTTAACCCGCGTATTGGCGCCAGGGAGGGATTTCCGTCAGCTGGGTTAGGAATCTTCTTAGATAAAAGAGTGGGTTTCGCTGGTGGGGGGGCCAAGCGTTGGCGTTATGGCGGTGATTGTTGTTGCCGCTTTGCGGATTTACACCGACGGCAACGCAGGGGGGCGGTTTCGCTCCAACGCTGCTGGGGCGTGGAATGGGGTGGGGAAATGCTGGAGTGGGGACTCTGGCGGTCGGTTTTGTGCCAGGAGCGGACATTGATGATGTGAAGATATATAGTGGTAGATTGCCTATCGATAGTTGATATTATCCGAGATTGTCTCCGAAAATTATGATTAACGGATTGCTGATCAGTCGGATCCTAGCAAAAGACTCATATCAAAACCAGTTATCCGAAAACCAAACTCTTTATATAATTTCAAAGCCCTTTGATTGTCCGGTGACACTCTGAGTTCCACCTCATATGCGCCCTGTTGAGTCAGCTCATTCAGGAATGCACGGATAAAATCCCGACCCATTCCCTTACCCTGAAATTCTGGGAGAAGCATTATATCTAACAAAAAGGCTGAGTTATCTTCCAGGCTGAACCACAGATATCCCGCAGCCTGACTGTCATGTTCATAAGTTCTAAAATGGTTATTTTGAGTATTGATACCCGCTGGCAAGGCTGCTTTAAATGATTTCGACGCCTCTATCTGGGCTTTTTTACGACTGTACCGATGATTTGCCATCATGTCTTCAACATAGTCATTTAAAGAGAGGCCTCCCCAGAAGTGAAACTCGTCGTCATGCATGGGCCTATAAATTGATTTGGGGATTTTTGACTGTTTTGTTTTCAATTTACTGTCTCATTCTTAATAGCAACGTAACGCATACTTAGTACTACTCTACCGAATTATCCGCCGATTCAGCATGATAAAATTATATCATATAGCTTTGTCCACGGAACGTAATTTTGCTGACGCCGAAGTCTGCATTTCGCTCATAGCGGACTATCGTTCGCCTGACTAAATAAGCCTCAGTGCGATGAAACAAATACCGAGGCAGGCTGCGCGGGCGGAATGGCGAAGTGATGCTGCATACGCTTTATCTCCTCTGCCGGTGGCAGGCCAAATAGACGCTTGAATTCGCGGTTAAATTGCGATGGGCTTTCATAGCCAACGGCGTAACTCGCGGCGGCGGCGGTGATTTGTTGGCGCACCATCAGCATCCGTGCCTGGTGCAGGCGTACCGATTTCACATACTGCATCGGCGGCATCTGCGTTATCGCCTTGAAATGGCTATGAAAGGTCGGCACGCTCATGCCGGCCCTCATCGCCAGCTGCGTCAGCGTTAACGGCTCCGCGTAAGCGGCATGGATGTGCTGCAACGCTTTACCGATTTTGCCAAACTGGCCCTGCAAGGCCAGCGCGGCACGCATTGCGTTGCCCTGTGCGCCTGTCAGCACGCGAAAATAAAGCTCACGCACCCGCGCCGGGCCGAGGATTGCCGCCTCAAGCGGGTTAGCCAGGACGTCAAGTAAGCGAAGTACGGCCATTTTTACCGCGCCGTCCATGGGGCTCGACATCATGCTTTGCGGCGCGACGGGAGGATGCGGGGCGCCATGCTGTTCAATCTGCAACATCAGTTCAGCGGCAAGCTGAAAATCCAGATGCATGTAAATCGCCAGCAGCGGATGTGCTGCCGACGCGTCGGTTTCCATCACAAACGGCACCGGCACCGAAACCGCCAGGTAGTGCTGCTCATCATATAAATAGGTCTGTTGACCGAAATAGCCGCGTTTGCTGCCCTGGCAGACGATCACGATCCCCGGATCGTAAAGCACCGGCGTTCTGGCAAGCGGGCGATCGGAACGCAAAATTCGCACATCAGGTAGGGCTGTGAGGTTGTATCCCTCTTGCACCGCAAGTCTATTCATCAGGGCAATCATGTCGGACATCCCACCACCTCATAAAATCAGGCAAGAAAAAGAGAAAATACGGCCTAAAAATACGGCAGGGAAGAGAATACCATGCAACCTTCATGGTTCATGGGAGTTCTTTTTATGGCATCTGCAAAAACGATTTTAATTACCGGCGTCAGCAGTGGCTTTGGCCAGGCGCTGGCGCGGGAAGCCCTCGCCGTAGGGCATCGGGTTGTAGGGACGGTGCGCAACAGCGAAGCACTGCAGGCTTTCGCCGCGCTCGATACGCAGCGGGCTTTTGGCTATCTGCTTGATGTCACGGACGATGAACGTATTGATGAGGTGGTTGGAGAGATAGAGTCCGCCGTCGGCCCGATAGATGTGCTGGTGAACAATGCCGGTTACGGCCATGAAGGCATTCTGGAAGAATCCCCGCTTGCAGAGCTGCGCCGCCAGTTTGACGTCAATGTGTTTGGCGCGGTGGCGATGATCAAAGCCGTGCTACCGGGCATGCGCCAGCGCCGTCGGGGCCACATTATCAATATCACCTCAATGGGCAGTTTCATTACCTTGCCCGGTATCAGCTATTACTGCGGCAGCAAATTTGCACTGGAAGGGATATCAGAAACGTTAAGTAAAGAGCTTGCCCCGTTCAACCTATACGTGACCGCCGTGGCGCCCGGCTCGTTTCGAACGGACTGGGCCGGGCGTTCAATGGTGCGCAGCCCTCGTCGTCTTCCGGACTATGACGCGTTATTTGAACCTGTTCGTCAGGCGCGACAGGAAAAAAGCGGCAAGCAACTCGGCGATCCGGTTAAGGCGGCTCACGCCATGCTGGCATTGATCGAGAGCGGGAACCCGCCCACGCATCTGTTGTTAGGCAGTGACGCATTAAGTTTGGTGCGGCAAAAGCTCGAGGCGTTAGGTCAGGAAATTGAACAATGGGAGAAACTCACCCGTTCAACGGATGGCTGAACGGTGTCGGGTAGCGAGAGCGTAGGGGATCGCCGATTATGATCCGCCCAACAGCAAAAAGCCCGCTCAGGTTTCCCTGAGCGGGCTTCTCTAAATATGGCTCCTCTGACTGGACTCGAACCAGTGACATACGGATTAACAGTCCGCCGTTCTACCGACTGAACTACAGAGGAATCGTTTGAACGGGGCGAATAATAGCGAGGCGCCGTCGGCATGTCAAAGGCGGATTACACATTCTGTGACTGTTTGCTTACAGAATGCGCAACCCGTTGAGTTTTTTGGCAGATTTAGCTCTCGGGCGCCCGCTGCAGGCGCAGCTGATAGCGGTAAACGCCGGCGGTGAGCAGGTAATCCCGGTGCACGCTCGGGCTCCAGGAATCGTCGCCGCCCACCCCCATGTGGAAGCCGTCCAGATGCAGCCAGGTGCCTGCTTCCGGCTGCAGCAGATGCTGGTGGCTGCAGGCCATCAGCTGTTGCAGGCCGTAGCGGCTGAGCGAGAAGTGGAAGCGGCCGTCGATGCGCCAGCCGCCGTAGCGCAGGCTGCGGGTGTCGCAGCGCAGGCCGTTCTCGCCGGGGAAAATATACGGCGTGTGCAGATCCTCCAGTGGCAGGCGCCAGCGCCCGTGCTGCGCGGCCAGGCGGCGATCCGGGTAGTTCTCGTGCGGGCCCAGGCCCAGCCATTCCGCCTGCGGTTGCACCGTCGCCAGTTGGCAGTGCAGGCCGATGCGCGCCGGCGGCGGCAGAGTATCGGCCACCTCGACCTCCACGCTCACGTTCACCGCGCCCAGCGCATCGAACAGCCACTGTTTGCGGCTAAGCAGCAAAATTTGCCCGTCCACGCCGAACTGGTGTTCGCTCACCACCTGCACGCCGTTTTGCAGCGCATCGGCCTGCAGCCGCGTGCAGCGTTCCTCCAGCCGGTACAGGCCCGCCAGCTTCCAGCGTTCGACCCAGGCGTTGGGATCGATATGGTCCGCCTCGCTGACGCCGATGTCGTTATCGATCGGCGCGCGCGCAAAGCCGTCGCGCAGCGGCGTCAGCAGCTGCGGCTGCTCATTCTGCCACCACTGCGTCAGATGGCCGCTGCTGCGCTCGAAGCGCCAGCGCTGGTCGCCGTGGGTGAGGGTCAGCCCCTGATCGTCTTCAATCAGCGTGGGCGGCACGCCCTGCGGCGGCGGCGGCGCGGGATGCAGCGCGCGCGGCACCCGCCACTGATCCCAGGCGCAGCGGTGGTGCGCTTCGGACCAGTCGGTGGCCTGTGGCTGCACCACCTCCACGTTCAGCCACAGCTCGCCGGGCTGATGCAGCATCGGCAGGCGATCGAGCAGGGGGAAGCTAGCGCTGCCCTGCGGCGGCAGCGCCAGATCGAAGCTGCCGCTGGCGCGCTCCACGCCGTCCAGCTCCAGCCGCCAGTTGAGCTGCTCGTTGTCGGTGTGGCGGAACAGGTAATCGCTGGTGACGGTCAGCGTCAGCGAGGCGGCGTCGAAGGCGAAGCGGAACAGCTGCTGCGCCCGCTGCGCTTCGAACAGCGCCGGGTGAGGGGTGCGATCCGCGAACACCAGCCCGTTCAGGCAGAACTGGCGATCGTTGGGGGTGTCGCCGAAGTCGCCGCCGTAGGCCCAGAACTCTTGGCCGCGCTCGTCGCGTTTGATCAGCGCCTGATCGACCCAGTCCCAGACAAAGCCGCCCTGCAGGCGCGGATAGTGGTGGAACGCGCGCCAGTAACGCTCAAAGCCGCCGAAGCTGTTGCCCATCGCATGGGCGTATTCGCACAGGATCAGCGGCCGCTGTTCCTCCGGCAGGCCGATCCACTTGCCGAGCGCCCATTTGGGCACCGCCGGGAACGGCTGATCCTGATCCACCCGCGCATACATCGGGCAGATGATGTCGGTAGCGGCGGTGTCGGCGCCGCCGCCTTCATATTGCACCGGGCGGGTCGGATCCTGGCTTTTCACCCAGCGGTACAGCGCATCGTGGTTCACGCCGTGGCCGGACTCGTTGCCCAGCGACCAGATAATGATGCAAGGGTGGTTGCGATCGCGCTGCACCATGCGGGTAACGCGCTCGCTCATCGCCGGCAGCCACAGCGGATCGTCAGCCAGGCGGTTCATCGGCTGCATGCCGTGGGTCTCGATATTGGCTTCGTCCACCACGTACAGCCCGTAACGGTCGCACAGCCGGTACCACAGCGGGTGATTGGGGTAATGCGAGCAGCGCACCGCGTTGAAGTTGTGCTGTTTCATCAACAGGATGTCGTGGCGCATCGTCGCCTCGTCCATCACCTGGCCGTGGCGCGGGTGATGCTCGTGGCGGTTAACGCCGCGGATCAGCAGCGACTGCCCGTTGAGCTTCAGCAACCCACCGCTGATTTCTACCTGGCGGAAGCCGACGTCATAGGCCTCCACCTCGATAATCTCCCCCTCGGGCGAGAGCAGGGCGACGGTGGCGCGATACAGCGTGGGCGTTTCGGCGCTCCACAGCGCCGGGCGTTCCACCGGCAGGCGCAGCGTGACCCGATCGTCATAGGCGCCGCGCTCGTCCACGATCTCGCTGCCGAGCGGCTGGGTGCGTTCGGCCACCTGCGCACCATCGCGCCACAGCTGAACCTGAACCTGCACCTGCAGCGGGCCGGGCCGGTTGGCGCGCGCCGTCACCACCAGTTCGCCGCGGGTAAAGCGGTCATGCAGCGGCGTGGTGATGCGCACATCGCTCAGGTGCGCGGCGGGTTTGTGCAGCAGGCTGACGTCGCGGAAGATGCCGCTCATGCGCCACATGTCCTGATCTTCGAGATAGCTGCCGTCGCACCAGCGCAGCACCATCACCGCCAGCCGGTTTTCTCCCGCCTGTAGCCACGGGCTGAGATCGAACTCCGCCGGCAGGCGGCTGTCCTGCGAATAGCCGACCCAGTGGCCGTTGCACCACAAATAGAACGCCGAGTTGACGCCGTCGAAGATGACGCGCGTCTGGCCGGCGGCCAGCCAGGCCGGATCGACGCTGAAGGTGCGCGAGTAGCAGCCGGTTGGGTTGTCTTCCGGCACGCGCGGCGGATCGACCGGGAACGGGTAGCGCACGTTGGTATAGATCGGCGCATCGTAGCCGGCGAGCTGCCAGTTGCCCGGCACCGCCAGCGGGGCGGCGTCCGGCAGGTCCTGCTGCAGCCAGCCTTCCGGCGCCGCCTCTGGGCGCGGGAAATAGCTGAAGCGCCACTCGCCGTTCAGCGACCTGCGGCTGGCGCTGGGGGCATCGTCGCGCGCGTCTTCCACCGTGCGCCAGCTGGCGAACGGCGGGTGGGCGTCCAGCCGGCGGGAGTGGGTGCAGGCCGGGTTTTGCCAGTCACGGCGGGCGAGGATCTCGGTCAGGGAAACAAGGGGCGCAGCGGGCATCGGCGATCGTCCAGTCGGCTAGGTGATGTTCACCAAGATGCTGACCGGCGCATAAAAAGTAAAGCGGTTACACGCAACCTTGCAAGGGCGATCAAATAACCGTTAATGCGGTTCGCCGGCGCGGTAGATCCGCTGCGGGCGGCCGACCTTGCCGTAAATGATCTCGGCGCGCAGCTGCTGCGCGGCGGTGCAAAACTCCAGATAACGGCGCGCGGTGGTGCGGCTGAGCCCCATTTTTTGCGCAACGCTTTCAGCGGTGTGGCGCGCGGCGGGTTCGGCAAACAGCGCGCGGACCTTGCCCAGCGTCAGCTCGTCGATGCCGGCGGGCAGCGCCGCCTGCTGTTCGCCGCGGGCGTAGGTGTTGAACATCTCGTCGATGCGGCGCTGGTTGAGGCGCGCTTTGTCCTTCAGCGCTTCGCGGCGCTGGCTGAAGCGCTGCAGGGTCTGGCTCAGCCGGTCATAGGCCAGCGGTTTGATCAGGTAGTCGAACACGCCGTAGCGCAACGCCTCGGCCACGGTGGCCATGTCGCTGGCGGCGGTGATGAACACGATGCCGCCGCGATACCCGCTCAGCGTCAGTTCGCGCAGCAGGGTGATGCCCTGGCCGTCGGGCAGAAAGTTGTCCAGCAGGATCAGGTCCGGCTTGAAGCGCTCGGTCATGGCGCGCGCCTGCGCCAGGGTGCCGGCCAGCCAAATCTGGCGGCAGCCGCCGTTCTGGCGGATAAACTCCGCGTGCATTTCCGCCAGCGGCGTTTCGTCTTCAACGATCAGGATGTTCAGCCATTCCATAATGAAACCTACTATTGCAATCAAGATGCTAAATGAATGTAAGTAAATTGCGGCGCTAAATAAAGATTATCTCAATAATAAACACCATAAGATTAATTAAGCAAATAAAGAACATTAAATAACTTATTAACCGGAATCGGTTTGTGAAATAGGTCAATAATCGGCGTTTTTTTTCTGTTTACCATTGATTTATCGAACGCGAGACGGCGTTTATCTCCATGGTTTTTAAGGTTTTAATTATCCTTGTTGATGTTAATTAAAATGCCTTTTTGTATTTAATTTGTTGTTTGCCAGTTAACCCAGAGAGCGTGTTATGTTAGGCGATGCCGTATTTAATCGGGTAAAGCGATCGGATCATAAAGCGATTTCGGAAATAAGCGCCTTCTTGCGCAGTAACGATCTGAATATCGACACCACGGTTGAAATATTTATTACCGTTACCCAGCACGACAAATTGGTCGCCTGCGGCGGCATCGCCGACAATATTATCAAATGCGTCGCCATCAGCCCGCTGATGCGCGGTGAAGGGTTGGCGCTGGCGCTGGCGACCGAGCTGGTGAACCTGGCCTACGAGCGCCACCACACTCAGCTGTTTATCTACACCAAGGTGCAGAACGAGCCGCTGTTCCGCCAGTGCGGTTTCTACCCGATCGCCACCGTGCCGGGCATCGTGGTGCTGATGGAAAACAGCCCGTGCCGCCTGAAGCGCTACGCCGCCCAGCTGGCGAGCCAGCGCCGGCCGGGCGACACCATCGGCAGCATCGTGATGAACGCCAATCCCTTCACCCGCGGGCATCAGTATCTGGTGCGTCAGGCTGCCAAACGCTGCGACTGGCTGCACCTGTTTCTGGTGAAGGAAAACACCTCGCGCTTCAGCTATGAAGACCGCCGCCGGCTGGTGCTGGCCGGCACCGCCGATATCCCCAACCTCACGGTACACGAAGGCTCGCAGTACGTGATCTCGCGCGCCACCTTCCCCTGTTACTTCATCAAGGATCAGGGCGTGGCCGATGACTGTTACACCGAAATCGATCTGAAGATCTTCCGCCAGTATCTGGCGCCCGCGCTGGGCATTACCCACCGCTTCGTCGGCAACGAGCCGTTCTGCGCGGTGACCGCGAAATACAACCGCGACATGCGCTACTGGCTGGAAACGCCGGCGCTGCCCAGCCCGCCGATCGCGCTGGTGGAAATCGAGCGTTTGCAATATCAGGGCACGGCGATCTCCGCCTCCTGGGTGCGCAAGCTGCTGGCGGCGGGGGACTTCCACGCCGCCGCGCCGCTGGTGCCGCCGGACACCCTGTACTACCTGCAGGATCTGCAAACGCAGCGCCGGGCCAAGGCGGCCCCGCATCCTTTTGAGTCCGCACAATCAGGTGAATGATGAAAATTATCCGAGAAGCAATGGCCGGCACGCTGGAATCCAGCGATGTCATGGTGCGCATCGCGCCCGCCGAGGGGCCGCAGCACGATCTGTTGATCGCCAGCAGCGTGGAAAAACAGTTCGGCGCGGCGATCCGCCACACCCTGCTGGAGGTGCTGCAGCGCTATGAGGTGGAGCCGGTGCAGGTGATCGTCGACGACAAGGGGGCGCTGGACTGCGTGCTGCGCGCCCGGTTGGAAACCGCGCTGATGCGGGCCTGCGAGGGCGGCCAACTGCCGTGGGAGGCGAAAGATGAAAACGCTGAATAAAACCCGGCTGCGCCGCAGCATGTTGTTCGTCCCCGGCGCCAACGCGGCGATGGTCAGCAACGCCTTTATCTACCAGGCCGATGCGCTGATGTTCGATCTGGAAGACTCGGTGATCCTGCGTGAAAAAGACGCGGCGCGCCGGCTGGTGTACCACGCGCTGCAGCACCCGCTGTACCAGGAGGTGGAAACCATCGTGCGCGTCAATGCGCTCGACTCCGCCTACGGCCTGGCGGACCTGCAGGCGGTGGTGCGCGGCGGCGCGGACATCGTGCGCCTGCCGAAGACCGACAGCGCGCAGGACGTTGTCGACATGGAACGCGAGATTGCCGCCATCGAAGCGGCCTGCGGCCGGCCGGTCGGCAGCACCGGGCTGTTGGCGGCGATCGAATCGGCGCAGGGCATCACCAATGCGGTGGCGATCGCGCATGCTTCGCCGCGGCTTATCGGCATCGCGCTGGGGGCGGAAGACTACGTGCGCAACCTGCGCACCGAACGCTCGCCGGAGGGCATCGAGCTGCTGTTCGCTCGTTGTTCGCTGCTGCAGGCGGCGCGCGCCGCCGGCATTCAGGCGTTCGACACCGTCTATTCCGACGCCAATAACGAAGCCGGCTTCCTGCAGGAAGCGGCGCTGATCAAACAGCTCGGCTTCGACGGCAAATCGCTGATCAACCCGCGCCAGATTGAGCTGCTGCACAACCTGTACGCGCCGACCGCCAAAGAGGTGGCGCACGCGCAGCGGGTGGTGGACGCCGCCGAAGCGGCGGAGCGGGAAGGGCGCGGCGTGGTGTCGCTCAACGGAAAAATGGTCGATAGCCCGGTGATTGAACGCGCCCGGCTGGTGCTGGAGCGCGCCGCGCTGTCCGGCTTACGGGAAGAACCGGCGCAGCACGGGGAGGAAGCATGATGAACCGCCAACAACGATTGATGACCTTCGCCAACCCGACGGATCTGCCGGGCTATCAGGACGTGTCCAAAGCCAATCTGCAGGCGCGCAAACCGCGCGATCTCAAGCTGTGCGACTCCTTGCAGGAAGCGGTGCGCCGCAGCGGGCTGCAGGACGGCATGACCATCTCCTTCCACCATGCGTTTCGCGGCGGCGATTTGACCCTCAATCAGGTGATGGAGACGCTGGCAGCGATGGGGTTCCGCAACCTGACGCTGGCGTCCAGCTCGCTGACCGACTGCCATGCGCCGCTGGTTGAGCATATCCGCCACGGTGTGGTGAGCCGCATTTACACCTCCGGGCTGCGCGGCCCGCTGGCGGACGCGGTTTCGCGCGGCCTGCTGGCGGAGCCGGTGCAAATTCACTCGCACGGCGGCCGGGTCAACCTGATCGAATCCGGCGAGCTGAAGATAGACGTGGCCTTCCTCGGCGTGCCGGCCTGCGATGAGTTCGGCAACGCCAACGGCTACAGCGGTGAAGCCTGCTGCGGCTCGCTCGGCTATGCGCGGGTGGACGCCGAGGCGGCGGGCACCGTGGTGCTGCTGACCGAGCAGCTGGTGCCGTATCCGCATCATCCCGCCAGCCTGGCGCAGGATCGGGTGGATCTGATCGTGCAGTTGGAGCGGGTGGGCGACGCCGACAAGATCGGCGCTGACGCCACGCGCATGACCTCGAACCCGCGCGAGCTGCTGATCGCCCGCCGCGCCGCCGAGGTGATCGCCGGTTCCGGCTACTTCACCGAAGGCTTCTCGCTGCAAACCGGCACCGGCGGCGCCTCGCTGGCGGTGACCCGGTTCCTGGAGGACAAGATGCGCGCCCGCGGCATTCGCGCCGCGTTCGCCCTCGGCGGCATCACCTCGACCATGGTGGATCTGCACGAGAAAGGGCTGATCGGCAAGCTGCTGGACGTGCAGAGCTTCGATCGGGCGGCGGCGACCTCGCTGGCGCGCAACCCGCGCCATATCGAAATCAGCGCCAACCAGTACGCCAACTTCAGCTCCAAGGGCGCCTCTGTTGATCGGCTCGACGTGGTGGTGCTGAGCGCGCTGGAAATCGACACCGGCTTCAACGTTAACGTGCTGACCGGCTCCGACGGCGTGCTGCGCGGCGCGTCCGGTGGCCACTGCGACACCGCCGCCGCCGCGCGGCTGGCGATCATCGTTGCGCCGTTGGTGCGCGGGCGTATCCCGACGCTGGTGGAGCAGGTGACTACCTGCGTCACGCCGGGCTCCAGCATCGACATTCTGGTGACCGACCACGGCATCGCCGTCAACCCGGCGCGGCCGGAGCTGGCGCAGCGCCTGCGGGAGGCCGGTCTCGAGGTGGTGAGCATCGACTGGCTGCGCGCCCGTGCGCTGCAGCTGACCGGCGAACCGCAGCCGATCGCCTTTACCGACAAGGTGGTGGCGGTGGTGCGCTACCGCGACGGCTCGGTGATCGACGTGGTGCATCAGGTGGCGGAGTAAGCGATGGCCGCCGTCGATCCCCAACTGGCCGCCGAACGCGCGGTCAGCCTGCCGGAGCTGCTCACCAGCCGCGAATGCCGTCAGGCGCGCCAGCAGGCGTGGCTGGCGCAGCACGAGTGCACGCTGCTGGTGCTGACGCTGGTGGTGCCCGGCCCGGTGAAGGACAGCGCGCTGACGCGCGGCATCTTCAACCTAGGGTGGGCGGCGCTGCTGCGACTGTGCGCCGAACAGGGTTGGCCCAGCCCGCAGGCCGAGGCGCTGGCGCTCTCCACCGGCTGCGAAGGGTTTGTCGCGCTGCGCGCCGATGCCCAGCGGGTGAAGGACTGCGCCATGCAGCTGGAGGTGAGCCGCCCGATCGGCCGGCTGTGGGATATCGACGTGCTGGATACGCAGGGGCGCATTTTGTCGCGCCGCGACATCGGCCTGCCGGAACGGCGCTGCCTGCTGTGCGGCCAACCGGCCAAGATCTGCGCCCGCCAGCGGCGGCACAGCAGCGAGCAGCTGCTGCATGAAATGGAAAGGATGTTCAACGATGCGATCTCTGCCGATTAACCTGCCCGCCCACCGTGCCGAACCGGCCTGCGATTTCGCCCGCGCCGCTTTCCGCGCGCTGCTGGTGGAAGTCAATCTCACGCCCAAGCCGGGGCTGGTGGATCGCCATAACACTGGCGCCCACCGCGACATGGATCTCGGGCACTTCTATCGCAGCGCCCGCGCCATCGGCGTGTGGCTGCCGCGCTTTATCCAACGCGGGCGCGAGGACGTCGCTTTGCCGGCAGAGCAGCAGCTGGCGCGGCTGCGGCCGCTCGGCCTGGCCTGCGAAAACCAGATGTTCCGCGCCACCGGCGGCATTAACACCCACAAGGGCAGCGTGTTCTCGCTCGGGTTGCTGTGCACCGCCTTCGGCCGCCTGCAGCAGCAGGGCCGCGCCATCGGCGCCGAAGCGCTGTGCGCCGAGGTGGCGGCGATGTGCCGGGGGCTGGTGGATCGCGAGCTGCGGCGCAACAACGCAGGGCAGACCGCCGGCCAGCGGCTGTTCGCCGCGCACGGGTTGAGCGGCGCACGCGGCGAGGCGGAGGCCGGTTTCCGGCTGGTCATTGACGGCGCGCTGCCGCTGTATCGGCAACGGCTGGCCGCCGATGGCGACGAACAGCGGGCGCTGCTGGACAGCCTGCTGTGGCTGATGGCCCACAACGACGACACCAACGTCGCCTCGCGCGGCGGCCTGCAAGGGCTGCGCTGGCTGCGGCGCCGGGCGGCATTGCTGCTGGCGCAGGGCGGCTCGGCGGGGGAGGCGGGTCTGGCGCGCCTGCGGCGCTTCGATGCCGACTGCATCGCCCGCAACCTCAGCCCCGGCGGCAGCGCCGACCTGTTGATAGTGACCTGGCTGCTGGCGCAGCTGGGTGCCCAAGAATAATAACCAAGCCTTCAGGAGAGTCCCTATGTCCCAAACCCAGGAAAAGATCTGGAAAGCGATAGCGCCGCTGGCGGTGCTCGCGATCCTGTTATTGATACCGGTTCCCGACGGCATGCCGCCGCAGGCCTGGCACTACTTCGCCATCTTCGTGGCGATGATCGTCGGCATGATTCTGGAGCCGATCCCGGCCACCGCCATCAGCTTTATCGCAGTGACCGTCAGCGTGCTGAGCGCCAACTGGGTGCTGTTCGGCGCGCAGGAGCTGGCGGAGCCGGGCTTCAAGGCCGGTAAAGAGGCGCTGAAATGGGGGCTGGCGGGCTTCTCCAGCACCACCGTCTGGCTGGTGTTCGGCGCCTTTATCTTCGCGCTGGGCTACGAGGCCACCGGGCTGGGGCGGCGCATCGCGCTGTTCCTGGTGAAGTTCATGGGCAAGCGCACGCTGACGCTGGGCTATGCGGTGGTGATCATCGATATCCTGCTGGCGCCGTTCACACCGTCCAACACCGCGCGCACCGGCGGCACGGTATTCCCGGTGGTGAAAAACCTGCCGCCGCTGTTCGACTCCTTCCCCAACGATCCCTCTTCACGCCGCATCGGCGGTTACCTGATGTGGATGATGGTGGTCGGCACCAGCATCAGCTCCTCGATGTTCGTCACCGGCGCCGCGCCTAACGTGCTGGGCATCGAGTTCGTCGGCAAGATCGCCGGGGTGCACATCAGCTGGATGCAGTGGTTCCTGGCGTTCCTGCCGGTCGGCCTGCTGCTGTTGATCGTTGCGCCGCTGATTTCCTACTACCTGTACAAACCGGGCGTGACCCACAGCAGCGAAGTGGCCGCCTGGGCGGATACCGCGCTGGGGGAAATGGGCAAGCTGACGCGCAAGGAATACACCCTGATCGGCCTGGTGCTGCTCAGCCTGTGCCTGTGGGTGTTCGGCGGCAAAGTGCTGGACGCCACCGCGGTGTGCCTGCTGGCGGTGTCGCTGATGCTGGCGCTGCACGTGGTGTCGTGGAAAGAGATCACCAAATATTCCAGCGCCTGGAACACGCTGGTTAACCTGGCGACGCTGGTGGTGATGGCCAACGGCCTGACGCGCTCCGGCTTTATCGACTGGTTCGCCCAGACCATGAGCACCCACCTGGACGGCTTCTCGCCGAACATGACGGTGGTGGCGCTGGTGCTGGTGTTCTACTTCGCCCACTACCTGTTCGCCAGCCTGTCGGCGCACACCGCCACCATGCTGCCGGTGATCCTGGCGGTCGGTAAAGGGCTGCCGGGTGTGCCGATGGAGCAGCTGTCGATGCTGCTGGTGCTGTCGATCGGTATCATGGGCGTGCTGACGCCGTACGCCACCGGGCCGGGGGTGATCATCTACGGCTGCGGCTACGTGAAATCGAAAGACTACTGGCGCCTGGGCGGCATTCTCGGCGTGGTGTACATTGCCGCGCTGCTGCTGATCGGCTGGCCGATCATGAGCCTGTGGTACTGAGTTGAAGCCACGCGGCCACCGCCCGGTGGCCGCGGTTACGATCCTTTCCCGTGAACCCTGTCACACACTTGTCACACTAACCCCGCCATCATACTCGGGCAAACGCTAACACCTTAAAAATAATCATTTTCCGGGAGCCTCTGCGGATGAGAAAAAAAACGCTATTACTGTGCCTGCCTTTGTTATTCTCCGGGAGCGCGCTGGCGGACGCCGGCGGTTATCAGTTGGAACAGGTGCTGGTCATGAGCCGCCATAACCTGCGCGCGCCGCTGGCCAACAACGGCAGCGTGCTGGCGCAGTCTACGCCGAAGGCCTGGCCGGCCTGGGAAACGCCGGGCGGCCAGCTGACCACCAAGGGCGGGGTGCTGGAAGTGTATATGGGGCACTATTTTAACGCCTGGCTGAAGCAGACCGGCCTGTTGCCGCAAGAGGGCTGCCCGACCGCCGGCAGCGTGTACGTCTACGCCAACAGCCTGCAGCGCACGGTCGCCACGGCGCAGTTCTTCAGCAACGGCGCGTTCCCCGGCTGCGACGTCGGCGTGCACCATCAGGACAAGATGGGCGAGATGGATCCGACCTTCAACCCGATCATCACCGACACCAGCGAGGCCTTCAACCAGCAGGCGCTGGCGGCGATGAACGCCGCGCTGGGCTCGCTGAAGCTGGACGCTTCTTACCAACAGCTGGCGAAGATCATCGACTACAAGGATTCCGCCGCCTGCAAGACTGACAAACACTGTGACCTGACCAAAGAAGCCAGCGTGATGAGCGCGGTGCCGGGCAAAGAGCCGGGCGTCTCCGGCCCGCTGCGGGTGGGCAACTCGCTGGTGGACGCCTTTATGCTGCAGTATTACGAAGGTTTCCCGATGAAAGAGGTGGCCTGGGGCAAAATCGCCACCCTGCACCAGTGGCAGCAGCTGGCGCAGCTGAAAGACGGCTATCAGGACTCGCTGTTCACCTCGCCGGTGGTGGCGCAGAACGTCGCCAAGCCGCTGCTGACCTACATCAACAACGCGCTGCTCGGCGAGCGCAAACCGGACGCGCCGAAGCTGACGGTGCTGGTCGGCCACGATTCCAATATTGCCTCGCTGCTGTCGGCCATGCAGTTCCAGCCGTATCAGCTGCCGCAGCAATACGAGAAAACGCCGATCGGCGGCAAACTGGTATTCCAGCGCTGGCGCGACGCGCAAAACGACCGTGAATTGCTGAAGATCGAGTACGTCTATCAGTCCACCGAACAGCTGCGCAAGGCGACGCCGCTGACGCTGCAAACCCCGCCGCAGCGCGTGACGCTGGCGCTGAAAGGCTGCCCGATCGACAAAGACGGCTTCTGCGCCTGGAGCGATTTCGAGAAGACCATGAAAGGCATCTTGTAATGCCCAGCCTCTCTCCCGAGCGCGGGGGAGAGGCCTCTCCCCATCCCGGCTAACGCGCCCCCGTGCGGGTCTTAACGCCATTTATTTTGCCCAGGGTCATTGTTGCAGGCCGTTTCGGGGGCTAACATCATCAGCCTGCCTGCTTATCATGGATACCGCCGTTGCCCACTTTTATCCGCCATATCGAATTTTTCACGCCGGACGGCTATCCGGGCCAGGTGGCGCGCTGCCATTTTACGCTGGCGGAGTATCGCGACGACAGTTTTCCCGAGGCGGGTTTTGCACTGCCGGATCATCTGGCGCGCGCGGTGCCGAAGCGCCGCGCGGAGTATCTGGCCGGGCGTGTTCTGGCGCGGCAGCTGTTGGCGCCGCTCGGTTTTGCCGACTTCACCCTGGCGCGCGGCGAAGATCGCGCGCCGCAGTGGCCGCCGGGCATTGCCGGGGCGCTGAGCCATAATTCGGATACCGCGCTGTGCGCCGTGCACCGCGAGAGCGGGCTGGGCGGCGTGGGGCTGGATGTGGAGACGTTGCTCTCCGCCGTGCGGGCGGAGGAGCTGTGGGGGGCGATCGTTTCCCCGGCGGAGCGCGAGGCGTTGCTGCGTGAGACGCTGCCGTTCAACGAACTGCTGACGTTGACGTTTTCCGCCAAAGAGAGCCTGTTCAAGGCGCTTTATCCGCAGGTGCGCTGTTACTTCGATTTTCTCGATGCGCGCATGATCGCCGTGGATATGCAGCGGCAGACGTTTGTATTAACGTTGCTTAAGACGCTGACGCCAAATTGCCCCGCCGGCCGCCGGTTTAACGGGCGTTTTTGGCGTAAAGGTGACGATGTCACGACTTTTATCTTTTGCTAAAACCCAATAATAACAGTGTGTTATTTCTTTATTTGCCGTAACGCAGGTTTGCCGTGGCGGGCGGAAAGATTCATTCATCGGAGATTGACCCACGCTGGGGATCCGGTGTAATTTATCCTCCTTTCACAGCTAATGATAATTATTCGCATAAACATTATCATTGGTAAGGCGCAACAAAGGAGTGGTCTTGTGGCGACACTGACGACAGAAAACCAAACCTTCCCCGGGTTTGTGTACGCCGAACAATCGACCTTTTTGTACCGGTCCGAATTCCGTTCCCTCTCCGCCGATGGCGTGTTCGAGCGTATCGAGACGCCGGCGTTCGGCGGCGAGCAGGAAGGCAGCGCGCTGGCGCAGCATATCCGCCAGGCGCTGGCGCGCGCCAAAGCCGCCGGCCAGGAGACGCCGGTGGTGGTGGGCGCCATTCCGTTCGATACGCGCCGGCCTTCCAGCCTGTACGTGCCTGAAAGTTTACAGTTTGTCGCCAACGACAGCTTTACCCGCGCCGCGCGCCCGATGCTGCAACAGCCGCATCGCCTGGCCGCCTGCACCAGCATTCCGGACGAGCCGCGCTTCAAGCACGCGGTGGCGGAAGCGGTCAGCCGCTTTAAACAAGGCAAGCTGGACAAGGCGGTGCTGTCGCGCATCCTCGACATCGAGCTGGAGCAGCCGGTGGCGGGCCACCAGATCCTCAATAACCTGATGGTGCAGAACCCGACCGGTTACCACTTTTCCCTGCCGCTGGCCGATGGCGGCGTGCTGATCGGCGCCAGCCCGGAGCTGCTGATCCGCAAGCAGGGCGGCGAGATCCACACCAATCCGCTGGCGGGCTCGGCGCGCCGTCAGGACGATCCGCAGCAGGATCGCCTCGGCAGCGAGCGCCTGATGCGCTCGACCAAAGACAAATACGAACACAAGCTGGTGATCGACGACATTCGCCGTCACCTGGCGCCGCTGTGCGCCAGCCTGAGCGTGCCCAGCGGCCCGTCGCTGCTCAGCACCGGCACCATGTGGCACCTGTCCACCCGCATTCGCGGCGAATTGCTGAACCCGAATCTCAACGTGATGCAGCTGGCCTGCCTGCTGCATCCGACGCCGGCGCTGTGCGGCTTCCCGACCGAGAGCGCCCGCCAACTGATCGCCGATCTGGAACCGCACGATCGCGGCCTGTTCAGCGGCATTGTCGGCTGGTGCGACGCCAACGGCGACGGCGAGTGGGCGATCGTCATCCGCAGCGGCCTGCTGCGCGGCAACCGGGTGCGGCTGTTCGCCGGCGCGGGCATCGTCGCCGCCTCGACGCCGCAGGCCGAGTGGATGGAAACCGCCGCCAAACTGGGCACCATGCTCAACGCTTTCGGCCTGAACAGCGGCGCGCTGTAGGCCTCTTTGCGGCGCAGTGCGCGCCGCGCCATACGCTTTCGCAGGAGACAACGATGAACAACAACATGACCCGGCTGTGCGCCCGGATGGCGGTGCGCGCATGAGCATTCAGATGGATTTCACCGGCAAACGCGTGTGGGTGACCGGCGCGGCGCGCGGCATCGGCGAGCAGATCGCCCGGCATTTTTTGACGCAGGGCGCCGAGGTGGTGGGATTTGACCGCGAGTTCGCCAACCCGGATCTGCCTTACCCCTGCGTGACGCTGGACATCAGCCGGCCGGAGCAGGTGGAGGCGGTGTGCCGCCAACAGCTGGAGGAGAACCCCAAACTGGACGTGTTGGTCAACGCCGCCGGCATTCTGCGCATGGGCAATACCGAAGATTTGAGCGTGGATGACTGGCATCAGTGCATCAACGTCAACGCCTCGGGGGCGTTTTACCTGTTCCGCGCCGTGCTGCCGCACTTCAAGGCGCAGCGCAGCGGGGCGATCGTCAGCATCGGCTCCAACGCCGCGCACGTGCCGCGCACGCAGATGGCGGCCTACTGCGCCTCCAAGGCGGCGCTGACCAGCCTGAATCACTGTGTGGGGCTGGAGATGGCGCCGTTCGGCGTGCGCTGCAATCTGGTGTCGCCGGGCTCGACCGACACGCCGATGCAGCGCGGCATGTGGCAAACCGACGATGCGCAGCAACGCACCATCGCCGGTTTCCCCGAGATGTTCAAGCTGGGGATCCCGCTCGGCAAAATCGCCCGCCCGGACGAAATCGCCAATGCGGTGTTGTTCCTGGCCTCCGATTTGGCCAGCCACATCACCATGCAGGACATCGTGATCGACGGCGGCGCCACGCTGGCCGCCTGAGTCAGACCCGCTGGCGGCGCAGCAGGTGCTGCGCGCCTTCCGCCGCCAGCAGCAGCACCGCCAGCCAGATCGCCAGATAGGTCGGCCATTCGCTTTGGCCGATGCTTTCGCCGAGCAGCAGCGCGACGATCACCAGCAGCACCGGTTCCACATAGCTCAGCAGGCCGAACAGGCTGAACGGCAGCAGGCGGCTGGCGAGGATGTAACACACCAGCGCCACGGCGCTGATGACGCCGAGCAGCGGAATGCGCCAATACAGCTCGGCATTGATCTGCAGCGCCGCTGCGCCGCCGTCGCCGAAGGCGAACCAGGCCGCCGCCGGCAGCATCAGCGCCAGCTCGCACCACAGCCCGCCGAGATTGTCGGTGCCGAAACGCCGCCGCAAAATAAAGTAGAGCGGATAGCCCAGCGCCACCACCAGCGTCGGCCACGAGACGCCGCCCGCCTGATACAGCTCATTGCCCACCCCTACCATGGCGCACGCCACCGCCAGCTTTTGCAGCAGCGACAGCCGATCGCGGTAGATCAAACGGCCCGCCAGCACCATGGTCAGCGGCAGCAAAAAATAGCCGAGCGACACGTCGAGGGCCTTGCCGTGCAGCGGCGCCCACAGGAACAGCCACAGCTGCACCCCCAACAGCGCCGAGGTGAGCAGCAGGCCCAGCAGGCGCTGCGGCCGTTGGCCGATCCAGGCCAGCGTGTCGCCCACTTTGCGCCAATCGCCGGACAGCGCCATAAACAGCGTCAGGAACGGCAGCGTCAGCAGCGTGCGCCAGCCGTAGACCTGCTCGCCGTTCAGCGGGGTGAGGGTAGAGGTGAAGTAATACATCGCGCCGAACAAGATGGAGGCGACGACCGAAAGAGTGATGCCCTTAATCACACGCATTCCTGGTGAGTGATTGATTTTATGGCGGCTACTGTAGAGAAATTTGCCGCCAACGACAATGGCATTGCCGGGCGCTGGACAATCGGCGGCGGCGGGTTACAATGAATACTGTGTATTCATACAGGCTTTGGCGATGACAATCGATCTTTTTGAAGACGCGCTGCCGCCGCCGTGGCGCGAAGAGATCGCCCCCGGCGCGGTGGTGATGCACGGCTTCGTGCGCGATCACGGGCTGGAACTGCTGGCGGCGGTGCAGGGCGTCGTCGCCCAGGTGCCGTGGCGGCATTTGACCACGCCCGGCGGGCACGTGATGTCGGTGGCGATGAGCTGGTGCGGCAACGGCTGGACCAGCGACAGCCGCGGTTACCGCTATTCGGAACGCGACGCGCGCAGCGGCAAACGCTGGCCGGCCATTCCGCCGATCCTGATGGCGCTGGCGGACGAAGCCGCGCAGCAGGCGGGCTTCGGCCCCTTCGTGCCGGATTCCTGTCTGATGAACCGCTACGATCCGGGCAGCAAGCTGTCGCTGCATCAGGATAAAGACGAGCACGACTTCGGCGCACCCATCGTTTCGGTGTCGCTCGGGCTGCCGGCGGTATTTCAGTTCGGCGGCCTGCAACGCAGCGACCGGGCGCGGCGCATCCCGCTGGCGCACGGTGACGTGGTGGTGTGGGGCGGCCCATCGCGGCTCTGTTTTCACGGCATCCTGCCGGTCAAGGAAGGCTACCACTCGCTGGTGGGGCCGCACCGCATCAACATCACGCTACGCAAGGCGCTTTAGCTGCGGCTCCTGCGCCAGGCAGGCGACGAGATAGTCGATAAACACCCGCAGTTTGGGTGGTAGATACTGGTTAGGCGCGTAAAGCAACCACAGGCCGCCGTGATAGCTGCTGAGGAAATCCCACGCCGGTAATACCTGCACGATCTCGCCGTCATCGAGCGCCTGGCGGGCGGTAAAATACGGCAGGCTGCCGATGCCGATATGCTGTTTCACCGCGTCCAGCCGCACGCCGGTGTGGTTGGCGGCGTAGCGGCCGCGCACGTTGACCGTCACCGTTGTGCCGCTGCGGCGGAACTTCCATTGCGCGTCGCTCGGCGTTTCGCCCAGATAGATGCAGCTGTGCGCCGCCAGATCGTGCGGGTGCTGCGGCGTGCCGTGCTGCGCCAGGTAGTGCGGCGTGGCGCACAGCAGATGGTCTATTCTCATCAACTGGCGGCCGATCAACCCGGGCGATGGGCGATCGGTAATGCGCAGCGCCAGATCGACCCGATCGTCGATCAGATCCATGTAGCGATCTTCCAGCCGCAGCCGCACGTCCACCTTCGGGTAGCGGCGCAGGAACTCCGGCATGTGCGGATGCAGCACGAAGCGCCCCACCGCCTTGGGCACGCTGACGCTGACCAATCCTTCGGGCTCCGCGGCGCCGCGCCCGCCGATCGCCATAACCGCATCGGCGGCCGCCAACAGGGTGCGGCAGTGCGCATACGCCTCTTCGCCGCTTTCGCTCAGCCGCAGTTTGCGGGTGGTGCGGTGCAGCAGCTGCAGCGCCAGCGCCTGTTCGAGCCTTGCCACGCTGCGGCTGACGGCGGAAGGCGAAGTATCCAGCTTGCGGGCGGCGGCGGAAAAGCTGCCGCTCTCTACCACCTGAACGAAAACGGCCATTTCGGGCAACAGCGCGTAAGAAAGATTTGTGCTCATGACGCAAAGGTCCATTGTGATGACGGCGGATTATCCATCGATTATGACATGAATATAATGGCTCTTCGAACCGAGGAGAAAAATGATGACCGAACGACGTTATTACTACAGCGACGATGTACAGGGCCAGGCGCAGGTGTTGAGCTGTACGCCGGCCGAGGCGGGCGCCTACGCCGTAGAGCTGGACGCCACGCTGTTCCACCCACAGGGCGGCGGCCAGCCGTCCGACGTGGGGACGTTAGGCGGCGTCGCCGTGCTGCGGGTGCAGCAGCAGGGGGATACCGTGCTGCACTTTACCGCCGCGCCGCTGCCGCTCGGGCCGGTTACGCTGCAAATCGATGAGGCGCAGCGCCGCCTGCACGCCCGCTGGCACTCCGGCGGGCATCTGATCGGCTGGCTGGGCGAAAGCCGGGGGTGGCGGCCGGTCAAGGCGCATCATTGGCCGGGAGAGGGGCGCATCACGTTCGCGCCAGGGCCGGATGCGCAGACGATAGAAGCGGACTTTTTGCAGGCGGAGCTGGCGCGCTTGATCGCCGCCGATCTGCCGCGCCGCCAACAGGCGGTGGACGGGATGCGCCAGGTCGGTTTCGGCGAACTGCCCGCTTACGGCTGCGGCGGCACCCATGTCGCCACGCTGGGCGAGGTGGGCGCGATCGCTATCACCGGCGTAAAGATGAAGAAGGGGCAACTGATCGTGCAGTATGAGCTGGGTTGAATAAGGGGCTTCAGCGCCCGGCCTGCCGCAGCTGGGTGCAGAACGCGCATTGGCATCCCGCCACCGGCACCGCCGCGCAGCTGCCGATGTTCACCGGCTGGGCGTCCATGGCGTGAAAGCCGTAAAACAGATTTTCGATGTTTTGTTCCGCCGCGCGCGCCTGTTCCGGGCGCGGTTCGGGCACTTTCGACTGAAACGCCGCGGCCTTGCCGGCCAGCAGGCAGAGAAACAGCAGCGACAGCTGAATTTTCATCGTCGTCTTCCTTTGGCTGAAGTTGTGATACGTTATAACAAAACCCCATCAATGCCAAGCGGCGGCGCTGCCGCCATTCACGGTATTTTTACGCACGGCAACAGTTCCTCATTCAAATAACACTTCGACACATTTCTTGCCGATACGCTGACTAATAATTCAAATTACAAAAATTGCCTCACTAAACGAATATTTAGATACTCGCTGTGCGGCCTGGCCAGTGCTGACACGTTTTTAAATTCTGAGCATACAGAAAGATGCCTCTGTAGGTATCGTCACGCACTCTGGACAGGACATCGCCACCATGGGCTCTTTTTTTAAGCAGATCTACCGCTATTCCCACGCGCGCCCTTATCGGCATAACGAAAACCTCTGGCCCTACGTGAAGATTGCGCGCGGCGAGGGCGGTGAAATCGCCGCCTTATGGTACAAGCACCGGCCGGTGCCGATCGTCCCGCTGAGCGAACTGCGCAACAGTTGCCGGGGGCCGGCGTTGTTGACGGCTACCGGCCCGTCGGTGAAGGCGCTGCGCTTCGAAAATATTCCCGCCATGCCCGCGATCGGGGTCAACGGCGCCTATTGCCTGCATCGGCAGGTGGATTTTCACTTCTACGTCATCGTAGACATGGGGTTTATCGATAACCGCCCGGAGATCGTGCGCGATGTCATTCAACGGCCGGCGCTGACGCTGTTCACCACCGTGCACGGCGTGGCGCGCATTCTCGATCGTTTTGGACAGGCGGCGATCGGCTGCCGATTGGCGATTGTCGAAGACGCGGCCTGCAAGATTTACCGCCCCCGGATCGACAGCGGCGCGCTGTGGGATCACTACTGCCGGGAAAACGGGGTGGAGTTTTGCATCGCGAACCGCACGCTCGGCTTCAGCCAGGATATCCGCTGTGGCATTTTCGATGCCGGCACCGTGGCCTATTGGGCGCTGCAAATCATCGCCTATCTCGGCTTCAGGCAGTTGTTTATCGCCGGACTGGACATGAACAACTTCCACCAGCCGCGCTTTTACGAAACCGAGCAGGATCGCTTGCCGACGTTCCTGGCGGACAAGGTGGCGTCGCTGGTGATCCCCGCTTTTCGACACGCCGGCGCGATCATGAAAAAGCAGCAGATCGCGATTAAAAACCTCTCCCTGCACAGCGCTATCGGCAGCGATATCTTCGAGAAGGTGGACGGCAATGTTTACTTTCAGCAAGCCTGAGCGGTGTTATCGCTTTGGTAGCGCGCTGTTTTTAGCCTTCGCGTTTTTCAGCGCGATCTTTTGCGGGCAGACCCGCGTCAATAACCTGTTTCATCTGGCGGCGCTGCTGTGGCTGGCCGCCGTGTTCACCTGGCCGCCGCTGCGGCGGCAGCTGTGGGACAATCGTCAGGCGCGCAGGGGCGGCGGGCTGGCGCTGATATTTTTGCTTTATTATTCCCTCAGCGCGCTGTGGGGCGAGACGCCGGGCGACATGCCGTCGGCCCTGACCCACAGCGCTTATATCCTGCTCTATCTCGCCTGGCTGGTGACGCTGCTCGACGGTGAGCGGCGTCATCAACTGCAGTGGGCGATGCTGGCCGGCATGACGGCGCTGTGCTTGTATCTGACGCTGGTCGACGCCCCGTCGATTTATCATCTGCGGGAAACCACCGCCCGCAATCCGGGGCCGAGCAACGTGATCGATCTGGCCGGTTACGCCGCCATCGCCATTTTGTTGAGCCTGATGATTTTCCGCGATACCGGGCAAAAAGCGGCGCTGTGCTTTATCCCGCCGCTGCTGGCATTCATGGTGCTGACGCAAAGCCGCGGCCCGCTGATCGCGCTGGCGCTCGCGGTGGTGGTGGCGATGCCTTATCGACACCGGCCGGGACGGTGGCTGTGGTTTCTGTTGCCCGGCGCGCTGGCTGTGGTTCTCGCCGTCGTTTACAGTGCGATCGGCGAAATGTTGCTGACGCGCTTTGGCGAGCTGTATCAACAGAGCTTTGTTCGCATCAGCATCTGGCGCCACAGCCTGGCGCTGATAGAACAGGCGCCGTTCTTCGGCTACGGCTTTGACAAGCAGCTTAACTTTCTCAATTACACCGGCGAGTTGAACCACACCACGCACAGTCTGTACCTCGGCGCGTTGCTGAAGGGCGGCTGCGTGGGTTTCCTGTTGCTGCTGGCGCTGCTGGGATACGGCGCGCGGCTCGCCATCGCACACTGGCGCGCAGGGCGGCGCTGGGAGGCGGGCCTGTTTCTGTTTATGCTGGTGTTCTACAGTTCGCAGGGCATGTTTGTGATCGCCAATCCGGCGGAGTTTTGGTACCTGTTTTGGCTGCCGCTGGCGTTGCTGCTGTCGCAGCCTAAACGGATCAGGACTGTGCGGACGGCAGCGCCGCTAGCGTCTTCTCCAGCACCTGTTCCGCCGCGATGATGCTGAGCGGTTGGCGTCGCTCAGCGGCACTCAGCGCGACGCTGTCAACCGGCACGTGCATCACCTGATGCCGTTCGCTGTCCTGATAGGGGCCGGTATGCCGCGGGTTAGCGGTGACGAACAGGCTGACGGTGGCGGTTTTCAACGCCACGGCGAGGTGGAGCGGGCCGGTATCGCCGGTCACCAGTACCTGCAGATTGGCGATCGTCGCCAGCAGTTGCGGTAGCGTGGTCGCGCCGATATGGCTTACTACCCGCTGTTGCTGCGCCTCGCTCAAACCCGCCATAAACTCCCGCTCGAGGCTGTGCTCCGCCTTGCTGCCAATCAACGCGATCTGACAGTCGGGGGAGTGCGCCAGCAGCCGTTGCGCCAGCTCAATAAAGCGGTCGACCGGCCAGCGGCGCAGCGTTTCGGAGGCGCCCATCTGAAAGCCGATCAGGATCTTGCCCGCCGGTTTCGCCAGCGCGGGAAAAGCGACCGGGATGAACATGTCAGGATTGTCGGTACGGCATCCCAATTGCCCCACCATATCCAGCTTGCGCTGAATCAAATGGCCGTCGCTGCTGTGGCTGACGCCGGTCAGCCAGCGCTCCATGCCGCTCGGTTTGTTGCCGTAAACGTCTTTGAACAGGTATTGGCAACCGGCGGCGATGGCGACCAGCACATCGTAAGGCGCCTTCGAGTGCAGGATGACCGCCAGCTGAGGCCGGTTTCTTCGCAGGCGCCGGATAACGCCCAACATGTCTTTGGCCTTGTGGTCCCAGTAAATCACGTCATGAAAGCAGGGGCTGCCTTCGACCAGCTGCCGGTTTTTATGGCTGGAGACCAGCGTGATTTGCGCGCCGGGATAGCGTTCGCACAGTGCGCGGATGGCGGGCGTATTGAACATCAGATCGCCGAGGGCGCTGGTGGAGAAAATCACGATGCGTTCAAAGGATTGCTGCGGATCGAAGCTCGCTGCGGGCCGGAAATTGCCCGCGATGCGGGTATAGAGACATAAACAGGCGTTGGCCGCCGCTATTTTCCACTGTTTAGACATTGCAGTTCGCTTCCGCTTGAGATCGGCGGCCACCGTCTGGCGCCGCGTCGTATCATACAAGCGCGGCAACGGCGGGCCAATGGCCCGCAACAGATTGCGACAGATGCTAACGTTATGCTTGCAATTGCCTCCGGGCGCCGCGCTTACTCCTCCCACACCTGCGTGCTGCGCGGGCTGTCCATCTGATAATCCGAATAGGGGCGAGTGAAAAACTCGCGCCCCAGCTCGCGGGCGGCCTGCAGCGGATTGCGTGGATCGCGGGCGATCTCGCCGCGCTGATTGCCGGCGCCGTGCACCAGCCCAACGAATGCGGAATGGGTGTAGCGGCTGAACTCCTGGATCTGATGTACGATGCCCAACGCCGCGCCGGGGTAGGTCTCTTCCGACGCTACCGCCAGCCCGATGCGTTTGCCGCTCATGCGTTGGTGCACCTGTTCCGCCTGAGGGTAGGCGTTGGAATAGAAGCTGAACGAGCGATCGAAAAAGGCCTTGGTTTGCGCCGACATGCCGTACCAGTAAATCGGCGTGCAGAATACCGCGCCGTCGGACGGCAGGAAGTGCTCCAGAAACAGTTCGGCGTAGCGATCGGCCGGCGGCGGCGTATGGCGCTCATCGCTCAGAAAACTGCTCAGGTAATCATCGAGAAAATGCAGGCTGGCGGACGTGCCGGCTTCGGCGGCGCCCGCCATGATCGCCTGCGCCAGCGTGGCGCTGTTGCCGTCGCGGCGCGGGCTGCCGACCAGCACCACCAAACGTTTGGATTGATGAGTTGTACTCATGTCATGTTCCTCGGTATGAAGTGAATTCAGCTCTACTCTAGAAACAAGTAGTGGCAGGCGACAAATGACGGCTTTTCTGCCAGGATGAGCTCAACTCATCTCTAGAGGTTTCGCCATGTTCGCCACGCTGCCCGTCAACGCATTACGCACCTTTGAATCTGCCGCTCGCCTGCGCAGCTTCAAGCTGGCGGCGGCCGAGCTGGCGGTGACGCCGACGGCGATTTCGCACCAGATCAAAGCGCTGGAGCAACAGTTGGGGTTTGCGCTGTTCGAGCGGGTGCCGCGCGGCGTGCGGCTGACGCCGAAAGGCGAAACGCTGTTTGCCGGGGTGCACGGCGCGCTGCTGGACGTCGCCGCTACGCTCGAAGGCCTGCGGCCGCAGCCCAGTACCGGATCGCTGTGCGTCTCGGTCACGCACTCTTTCGCGGCGCTGTGGCTGGTGCCACGCCTGGGGCGTTTCTACCAGGCCTACCCGCACTATCTGGTGCGCCTGGAGGCCTGCGCCGAGGTGATCGATCTGCAGCAGGACGCCAGCGTGGACGTGGCGGTGCGCTACAGCCGCGCGCACTATCCCGCGCTGCATCAGACGGCGCGGCTGGAGGAAAGCTTTGGCGTCTACGCGGCGCCGGGGCTGGCCGCCGCCGAACCGGAAAACCCGGTGCTGATCACCGTCAAATGGGGGGATTCGGCGCTGTACGACAGCGGCTGGCGCGACTGGTGCCGGGCCGCCGGCGTGGACTGGTGGCAGCGCCATGCGGCGATGCGCAGCTATCACGAGGAGCATTACGCCCTGCAGGCGGCGGTGGCCGGGCAGGGGATAGTGCTCGCGAGCTCGGTGATGGTGTCCGATATGGTGGACAACGGTCTGCTGGTGGCGTACCGGCCGGAGGTGCGCGTACCGGGCGCCGCGTACAGCGTGCTGTGCGCGCCGGGGCGCGAGCGGCATCCGCCGGTCAGGGCGTTTCTCGCCTGGCTGCAGCAGGAGCTGCCGCAGGGCAATGGCACGAAATAAAAGTTTTATCGCCCTAAGCTGTGGGAATATCAGCGAACTTTTGTTTTTACTTCACTGCGAGAACCGACTATGAACCAGCCAAGAACTTCCGATTATCCGATTGATGCGCAATTTATCGAACGCTGGTCGCCGCGCGCGATGGCCAACGACGCCATCGACGATCAAACGCTGCTGAGCTTTTTTGAAGCGGCGCGCTGGTCGCCATCGGCCTACAACATTCAGCCGTGGCGCTTTGCCTACAGCAAGCACGGTTCCGACAGCTGGGAGAACTACCTGGAATTCCTGATCGACTTCAACCGCGGCTGGGCGCAGCACGCTTCGGCGCTGGTGGTGATCGTCTCCAAAACCACCAGCCTGAACGGCGAGCGGCTGGTGGACAACCCGACCCACGCGTTCGACACCGGCGCCGCCTGGGCCAGCCTGGCGCATCAGGCGCACCTGAAAGGCTGGTTGACCCACTGCATGAGCGGCATTCACCACGACAAGATTAAGGCGGCGCTGCAGCTGCCGGACGACTATGCGGTGCACGCCATGGTGGCGATCGGTAAACCGGGCGACAAGGCCCGCCTGCCGGATTTCCTGCAGGAAAAAGAGGCGCCGTCGGGCCGTCTGCCGCTGGGCAAGACCGTCAGCGAAGGGCTGAATTTCACGCTGTGATTGCCCGCTTTCCCTCAGGCCCGCTTGGCGGGCCTTTTATATGCGGCGAGTAAAACTTAGGGAGTATGTTCTCGCTCGCTCATTCGCTGTATATTTTGTTATATAGCGATGGCGTAGTGAGGAGGAAACCGTGGGTGACCATTTTGGCAAAGGGCTGTTGGCGGGGTTAAAGGCGGAGAGTCTGAAGCCGGAGACGGAGCTGTCGCGCTTTTGCTCCGACTATAAGCGCGGCTTTGTGCTCGGCTATGCGCACCATTTGGCGCAGCGCTGCGGCGACGAGAATCGGGCGGCGTTCGAAGCCGGGCAGCTGAGCCGCGCCTATGGCCTTGGCAGCGAGCCGATGAGCGAGTTTTTTTCCGGCGGCGACAGCCGGCTGGCGGAGAAGTTTTTCCGCGCCGGCTATAATCGGCCGACGCAGGGCTAGCGCGGGCGGGGCGTCAGGCGGCGCTCAGCACCGCCACCATATACACGCACGGTTGATCGCTCTGGTTTTCAAAGCGGCAGTCCGCCGGTGGGCCGAGCTCCAGGCAGTCTCCCTCGGCCATGTCATGGCGCGCGTCACCTTCCACAAAGACCAACTCGCCGGATAAAACCCAGATCAGCTGACGCTTGAAGGCATACACCGAAGCCGGCATCGGGATTGTCGCGCCGGCCGGCAGTTCGATACGCACCAGATCGAGCGGCAGATCGGTGCGCGGCGACACGTGGCGCCGCACATAGCCGCTCTCCGGATCGACCCAGATCGGTTGATCTTCCCGGCGCAGCAGCCGGCCTTCCTGCGTTTCCGCCCGGGCGATGAGCTTGGACATGCTGAGGCCGAACGCCCCCGCCAGCCTGGCCAGCAGCATCGCCGTCGGGCTGCTCTCGCCGCGCTCGATCTTATGAACCATCGCCCGTGAAACGCCCGCCAGCTCGGCCAGATCGGACAGCGACCAGTGGCGCGCCTCGCGTTCAAGGCGAATGCGTGCGCCGATCAGCTGATTTAGATTGTCTAATTTAATATTCATATCGTAGTATTATAGTGGACAATTGGCCGGGGTAAACCATGATTATACGAAATGCGACGCTTAACGATAGCGCGGCGATTGCCGCCATCTATAACGACGCGGTGTTGAACAGCACCGCCATCTGGAATGAACAAACCGTAGATGCGGCCAACCGCGCGGCGTGGATCGGCGAACGGCAGGCGGCGGGCTACCCGGTGCTGGTGGCGGTGAACGGCGCGGACGAGGCGATCGGCTACGCGTCGTTCGGCGACTGGCGCGCCTGGGACGGCTATCGCCATACCGTAGAACACTCGGTGTATGTCCATCAGGCGCATCGCGGTGAAGGGATTGGCAAAGCGCTGTTGATCGCCCTGATCGCACGGGCGCGGGAGATCGGCAAGCACGTGATGGTGGCCGGTATCGAATCCGGCAATCAGGCCTCGATTAAGCTGCACCTGGCGCTCGGGTTCCGCGAGGTGGGGCGCATGGAGCAGGTGGGCGCCAAATTTGGTCAATGGCTGGATCTGACTTTCCTGCAGCTGACGCTCGACGAGCGGGCCACGCCGCCGGCGCGCTGATCCTGGAGACAGGGCGATGAATATGCTATTGCTGCTGATCGCGGCGGGAATGGGGCTGGTGGTGCAGAATCTGCTGATGGTGCGCATTACCGAAAGCGTCTCGACCATCCTTATCACGCTGGTGATCAACTCCAGCGTCGGTTTGCTGCTGCTGGTGGGGTTGTTGCTGGCCAAAAACGGCCTCGGCGCGGTGGCGGAAGTGACCGGCGCCGCCAGGTGGTGGATGCTGCTGCCGGGGCTGTTGGGATCGCTGTTCGTGTTCGCCGGCATCCTGGGTTACCAAAAACTGGGCGCGGCGGCCACCATCTCGATCCTGGTCGCCAGCCAGCTGTGCATGGGGCTGCTGGTGGACGTCTACCGCGCCGGCCCGGCGGCGCTGCGCGACAATCTGCCGGCGCTGTTCGGCGCCCTGCTGCTGGTGGCGGGCGCCTATCTGGTGGCGAAACGCAGCTTTTGACGGCGGCAGAAAGCAAAAAGCCCGCTCGGGTTTCCCTGAGCGGGCTTCTCTAAATATGGCTCCTCTGACTGGACTCGAACCAGTGACATACGGATTAACAGTCCGCCGTTCTACCGACTGAACTACAGAGGAATCGTGTGAACGGGGCGAATAATAGCGGGGCGGTTGCGGCTTGTAAAGCGTGAAAGCGCCCGATGCGCTCGTTTGCTGCAAGATTGCCCAACCTGCTGCTTTTTCTCGCTTTTGTCGCTTATCCCGCGCGCAGCGCCGCCGGATTGCCCGTTGTTTGGCGCATTTGCCTGCCGATGGTGCAACGGCTGCCCTGCGCGGTGGCGTGCGCCGCCCGGCGAACGGCTGTTGGCCGCCGTATATCCCGCTTCCGTGGCCGTTTACCGATTCTGGCCTGGATCTTGCTGTGGTTGCCTGACCGGATTTCGGCATTCTCAATTTAGCGGCTCGCTGGAGGCACTATGAATTTCAGACGTCTGAAGTACTTCGTGAAAATCGTCGATATCGGCAGCCTGACCCAGGCGGCGGAGGTGTTGCACATCGCCCAGCCGGCGCTCAGCCAGCAGCTGGCGACGCTGGAGGGGGAGCTGAAGCAACAGCTGCTGATCCGCACCAAGCGCGGCGTGCAGCCGACCGAGGCCGGCAACATTCTGTATGCCCACGCGCAGACCATTCTGCGCCAGTGCGAGCAGGCGCAGAGTGCGGTCAACAGCGCCGGGCAGGCGATGAGCGGCCAGGTGTCTCTCGGGCTGGCGTCGGGCAGCACAGCGGCGCAGCTGGCGTTGCCGCTGCTGCAAAGCCTGCGCGATCAGCAGCCGGGTATCCTGCTCAGCCTGCATGAAAACGGCGGCGCGACGCTGGCCGGGCAGGTGGCTAACCAGACGCTGGACATGGCGATGGTCTACGGCGCCAAAATGCCCGCCGGGCTGCACGCCATCGCACTGATGCGAGAAGATCTTTATCTGGTGGCGACGCGCGCGGTGCCGCATCCCGGCAACAGCGTCGAGCTGCTGGACGTGGCGCGGCTAAACCTGTTCCTGCCGCGCGAGGGCGATGCGGTGCGCAATCAGCTGGAAGAGGCGATGGCGCTGCGCAAGCTGGCTGTCAACGTGGTGGGAGAGATCGAATCCTCGGGCGCGCTGAGCGCCGCGATCGCCAGCGGGCTGGGGGCGACCGTGCTGCCGGAATCGGTGGCGCGCGCGATGATCGGCCCGGCCAAGGCCTGGATGGCGCGCATCAATGCGCCGACGATGTCGGTGCCGCTGTCGCTGTGCATGTCGGGCCAACAGGCGCTGTCCGCCCCGGCGCTGCTGGTGAAAGACCTGCTGCTGTCGATCGCCGGCGGCCGCAGCCAGGAGAAACGCGCGCTGGCGCTGGTGCGTTGAGGAAAAAACGGCCCGCCGCAGCGGGCCTGAGAACCGTTATCGGAACGGCGGTTCGTTGAAGGTGCGCAGCTTGCGTGAGTGCAGACGATCGCCCTCGGCGCGCAGCAGATCGATGGCGCAGATTCCGATCTGCAGGTGCTCGGAGATCGCCCCTTCATAGAAGCGGTTGGCCTGGCCCGGCAGTTTTATTTCGCCGTGCAGCGGTTTGTCGGAGACGCACAGCAGCGTGCCGTACGGCACCCGGAAGCGGTAACCCTGAGCGGCGATGGTGGCGCTCTCCATGTCGACCGCCACCGCGCGGCTGAGGTTGAAGCGCCGCGCCGAAGCGGAATAGCGCAGCTCCCAGTTGCGGTCGTCGGTGGTGACCACGGTGCCGGTGCGCAAACGCTGTTTGACCTCTTCGCCGGGCATGCCGCTGACCATCTTGGTGGCGTCGTACAGGGCACGCTGCACCTCGGCGATGCTCGGGATCGGGATATCCGGCGGCAGCACCGCATCTAGCACGTGATCGTCGCGCAGATAGGCGTGGGCCAGCACATAATCGCCGATCTTCTGGCTTTCGCGCAGGCCGCCGCAGTGGCCGATCATCAGCCAGGCGCTCGGGCGCAGCACCGCCAGGTGATCGCAGATGGTTTTGGCGTTGGACGGGCCGACGCCGATGTTGATCAGCGTGATGCCCTGGCCGGTGCGTGAGATCAGGTGATAGGCCGGCATCTGGTGGTTTTTCCACGCCAGATCGGACACTGCCTGCTCCGGGGCGCGGGTTTCCGGCGTGATGTAGGTGCCGCCGGCGCTGGAGAGGGCGATGTAGGGGCTGGCCGGATCGGCGATCTGGGCGCAGGCCCAGCGCACGAACTCATCCACATAGCGGGTGTAGTTGGTGAACAGCACGAACGGCTGGAAGTGTTCCACCGGCGTGCCGGTGTAGTGCCGCAGCCGCGCCAGCGAGAAATCCGCGCGCAGCGCATCGAAATGCGACAGCGGGAAATGGTTGTCGGTGGTGTGGTACAGGCCGTCGGCGGTTTCGTCACCGATCTGCGCCAGCTCGGTGGTGGGGAAATGCTGCGCGATGCCGGCGCTCATCGAGCGATCGAGCGCCAGGCTGGAGCCGTCGATCACGTAAGGGAACGGGATCTCCTGCTGCGACGGCGCCACTTCGATATGGGCGGCGTAATCGTGCTCCAGCATCGCCAGCTGTTCGGCCAGATAGTGGCGGAACAGCTGCGGCCGGGTCACGGTGGTGCTGTAGCTGCCGGGATGGGTAAAGCGGCCGAAGGCGCGGGTTTTGTTCGGGCCGGATTGCTGCCCGTCCCAGCTGACGCGCAGCTCGGGATACACGAACAGCCCGGCGGCGCGCGCCTGCGCATCCGGCAGCGTGCCGTGGCTGATAAAGTCGCTGACCGCCTGACGCAGCGCGTCTACCGCGGCGTCATACAGGGCTTCCAGTTGATCGAGTGCCTGATCGGCGCTGAGGCCGCTGCGAGGTGGGGCATAGCTCATACTTTCTCCTTGGATGTCCCGGCTCTGTAGCGGGGTTGCGGCGTTTTACCGTCACAGGTTAGCCGAAGAAAGGCGTAAAAGCTTGGTCGAAATGACGGGCGCGGCAAAGAAAATACCGCGCCCGTGAAGGCGTGGGGATTAGGAGGAGGGGGCGGCCGCCTCGACCTTCAGCGACACCAGGCCGATGCCCAGCTTTTTCGGCGTGAAGCCGCCGCTGGCGCTCTCTTTCGGCTCGGTCGGCGCCGGCGGGGTAATGCTGATCTTCTGCGCGCCGCGCGGGTTGTCGAAGCGCAGGGTGACGGTGCTGTCCTGTTCGCCGAGCGACACGAAACGCTCTTCGTCGCCGACGCGCACCGAAATCGGTTCGCCGACGTTATTGCCGTAGGCGCGGGCGCGCAGCACCAGATCGAAGGTCTTCGGCAGCGGATCGACGTAATCGATGTCGACCGCCGGCGCCAGGTTGGCGTCGGACCAGCGGCCCCACTCCTCGACGCCGGAAACGCCGGTGATGGCTTTCACCTGCTCCGGCAGGCCGGGCAGCATGAACTCGATGCTGTCCGCTTGGTACTTCATCGCCGCGTCGTCCACCTGCAGGCGAGCGACGGCGTTTTGGTAATCGGCGACGCTGTCCGCCGCCGGGGCGGTAAAGCTCACCTTGCCGCGGAAGCGATCGCCGCTGGCCTGCACGATCTGCGGCGGCGAGGCCAGGGTGCCGGAGGCCACGCAGATGTCGGTGCTCAACGCCAGTTTCGGCGCCCAGACCCGGCCGATCTCGTAGCATTTATCGACCCAGACGAATTTCTCCCCCGCGCCCAGCCCGGCCAGCTGCTTGCGCAGCGGGGTGGAAAGGTAGACGTTGAACATCGGTTCGATGCGGTTATCGCCCACCCGCAGAATGAACGGCACCTTGTAGGTGACGCCGGAGAAGCTGAAGCTGCGCTGGCGCGTATCCACGCTGTAGTCGCTGATGCGGTTTGGCAGGCCCCACTGATTGATCACCGCCGGTTTCCAGCCGTTGATTTTCTCTTCGATATTCAGGAACACCGTAGACAGCGACGGCGCCGACAGGCTGCTGCGGCCGAGGCCGATGTAGTTGTCGCCGCCCATCACGTCCAGCACCGTGGCGCCGTTGTCCAGCGTGCTGCGCTTCTCGTTGCGCTGTTCCGCCAGCGGCCGGGTGCCGTCGATGATGAAGAACAGGTTGCGGCGCTTCTGTTTGGTCAGGATATCGTAGGCGGTGTTGTTCATCGCCAGATGATCGGAGGACACCACGATCACGGTGTTGCTGAAATAGGGCGAGCGTTTGATCTTGTCGATCAGCGCGGCGATGTGTTGCTGGCTGCAGGCCACCGCGCTCAGCGAGCGGTTTTCCTTGTTCTGCCAGGCGTAACTTTTCTTGCTGCAGCCGGCGGAGATAAAGCCGTCCGGGTGATGGGTATCGACGGTCAGGGTAAATAGCGAGAAGGGTTGGCGCTGTTTGGACAGCTCGACGAATTTGCCGTACACCACGTCCAGCACGCTGTCGTCGTACCAGCCCCAGTCGTTTTTGTAGCTCGGATCGGCGACCTGTTCGCGCAGCTCTTTGAAGCCATAAACGTGGTCGAAGCCGTGGGATTTCAGGAAGGTGTCTTTACCGGCAAATGCCAGCTCGGCGCCCTGATAGAAATAGTTGCTGTAGCCGGCGGCCTTCAGCACGTCGCCCAGGCAGACGTTCTCCGGGTAGAAGGTGGAGACCGCGCTGGAGGCGTTGCCGTCGAAGGGCGCGAACAGCGGAATGCCGCACTGCGAGGCGACCATGCCGGCGATGGTATAGCCGGTGCCCGGCAGCTGCTGGGTGTTGCTGAAATCGATGCTGTCCGTGCGCAGGGCGTTCAGCTCGTCGGCCAGGCCGGGGAACAGCTCGGCGTCGAAGTAGGTGCGCTCCAGGCTCTCGGCATAGATGTACACCAGGTTCGGCCGCTTGCCCTGCACGGTCTTTTTCGGCGCCTTGTAGTAGGTGCTGAAATCGGCGGTATCGCCGACGATCTGGCTCTTGACCAGCAGCGAGATGTCCTGAAACGCCGGGGTGGTGCCGACCGAAAATAGCGCCAGCAGCACGGCGACGATGCTGTAGGCCACGCTGCTGCCTTTGGCCTTGCGGCGCAGCAGGCTGCGAGCCAGCACCGCGAAGATAAGCCCCAACGCCGCCAGCAGGCCGATAAACGGCAGCACGTATTTGCTGATGCCCGCGCCTTTGAGGCTGCTGGTGACGGTGTAAATCACCGCGTCGGTGATGCCGTCGCCGGTGAAGTAGTTGCTGGCGATCAGGATGACGTTCAGCACCAGATAGCTGCCGAGCAGCGTCAGCAGAATGGCGAACCACCAGCGGTTGGCGGCGGCCCGGGTGCGATAAATCAAAATCGACGCCAAAAAGAGAACAAACGAAACGACTGCTAAAACCATCCGCCAAACCCTGTCTGATTGAAATAAAACCGTTGCTGCCCTGGTCTGCGCCGCCGAGCGTGCCGCGGCGCGAAAAGTGAAGGATATAGCCTATTGCCGGCGGCGGAACAACGCGCGATCTCCCGCTACGGCCGACGAGCGGCGGCTATTGTACATTTTTATGACAATAGTGTGACGTTAATCACGCCGACGGTGGCTTCGGCGGCGAAAGCTTGCTGGTCGGAGGTTTCGCTCTACGCTTAATGAGCGCCACGACGGCGCGCCCATCAGCCATTCAGGAGGAAGTATGCAGACGATTCCCGCCGCGGTACTCGACGATCTGGCCCCGCAAGGCGTGTTGCGCGCGGCGATCAACTACGGCAATCCGGTGTTGGCGCAGGCCGGAGCCGGCGGCAAACCGCAAGGCGCTTCGGTGGAGCTGGCCGCCGCGCTGGCCCAGGAGCTGGGCGTGGCGCTCGAGCTGGTGACCTATGATGCGGCGGGCAAGGTGTTCGCCGATCTGGACAGCGGCGCCTGGAACCTGGCGTTTATGGCCATCGAGCCGGTGCGCGCGGCGCAGATCGCCTTCAGCGAGCCGTACGTGATCATCGAGGGGACTTACCTGGTGGCGAACGACGCGCCTTACTTTGAGGTGGCGCAGCTCGACAGGCCGGAGGTGCGCATCGCGGTCGGCCAGGGGGCGGCGTACGATCTGTTTTTATCGCGCACGCTGCAGCAGGCGCAACTGGTGCGGGCGGCAACCTCTGCCGAGGCGATCGCGCTGTTTTTCGACCGGGGGCTGGAGGCGGCGGCCGGCGTGCGCCAACCGCTGCTGGCCGCTGCGGCCGTCCATCCCGGCTACCGGGTGCTGGAAGGGCATTTCACCGCTATCCGCCAGGCAATGGCGGTGCCGCGGCAAAAAACGCAGGGCGCCGCCTACGTGAACGATTTTATCGAGCGCTGCAAGGCCAACGGGCTGGTGAAGGCGGCCTTGCAGCGCAGCGGCCAGGGTGAGGTGACGGTGGCGCCGCCGGCCGCCTCGGCGTGATCAGTTCAACTCCACCGCGTACTGTTCCACCGGGGTGATTTTCTTGATCAGCTTGTTGTCGAACAGGAACTGTTCGTAAGCCTGGTAGCGTGCCCGATCCAGCTTGGCCGGATCGCGCGCGAACAGCGGCAGGCTGGCTTGCCACGCCTGTTTGTTCAGCTCGGTATTCAGCTCCGGGTGCGCCTTGGCGAACGCCAGCCAGGTGTCCTGCGGGTGCGCGTGCAGGTAGTCGCTGCCTTGCTTCAGCGCGGCGAGGAACTTGCGAATTTTCGGCTCGTTCACCGCATCACGGTGGGCGACGATGATCAGCTCGTCGTAGGCCGGCACGCCGTAATCTTCGACGTTGAACACCACCGGCGTCTTGCCCTGCAGCTTCAGCTCCAGCGCTTCGATGTTGCGGTAGCCGCCGATCACCGCATCGACCTGGCCCGCCAGCAGGGCGCTGGTCAGCTGGAAGTTGACGTTGATGAGCTTGATGTCCTGCGGCTTGAGGTGTTCGTGTTCGACCATGGTGGCCAGCGTCGCCTGTTCGATGCCGCTGACCGAGTAACCCACCGTCTTGCCCTTGAGATCCGCTGGCGACGTGATGTTTTTATCCAGCGCGATCACCGTATTCAGCGGCGTGTTGATCAGCGTGCCGACGCGCATCAGCGGCAGGCCCTGATCGGCGAAGAAATGCAGCTGAGGTTGGTAGGTGATGGCGAGGTCGGCCTGTTTGGCGGCCACCAGCCGCGGCGGCAGCGCCGGATCGGACGGCGGCACGATCTTGACGTCCAGCCCTTCGGCCTTGAAGGCGCCGATCTGCTCGGCCACCATAATCGGCGCGTGATCGGGGTTGATGTACCAGTCGAGCACCAGCGTCAGCTTTTCGGCCGCGCCGGCCTGGCCGGTGATGGCGGCGCCGAGCAGCAGCCCGCAAACGGTTTGTTTGATCATGGTCGTTCCTTTATCCCTGGTTATGGTTGCAATCATCAGTCGTTTTCCGGCGCCCAGGCGATCAGGCGCCGCAGCAGCGCATCCACCGCGACCCACAGCAGCACGGTCATCAGCACCAAAATAAACAGCGCGGCGAAGCAGACGTCGGTCTGCATGCGCGCGTTGGCGTTCAGCATCACGTAGCCCAGCCCTTCGGCCGAGCCGACCCATTCGCCGATGATGGCACCGATCGGCGCCACGGCGGCGGCCATGCGCAGGCCGGAGCCGAAGGCCGGCAGCGCCGCCATCAGCCGCACGTGCCGCAGCTGCGCCCAGCGCGAAGCGCGCATCGTGCGCGCCAGATCGAGATAGTCGTTGTTGACCCGGCGCAGCCCGTCGAAAAAGGCCGACACCACCGGGAAGAAAATCACCAGCACCGCCATCGCCACCTTGGCGCTCATGCCGAAGCCGAACCACAGCACCAGCAGCGGCGCCAGGGCGAACACCGGTATCGCCTGGCTGGTGAGCACCAGCGGCATCAGCCAGCGCTGTAGGCGCGGCGAGAAGATCATGCACAGCGCCAGCGCCGCGCCGAGCAGCACGCCCAGCGCCAGCCCGCTGACGATCTCCGAAGCGGTGATCAGCGTGTGCCAGGCGAGATAGCCGCGCCCGTCCCACAGCGCCTGCGCCACCGCGCTCGGCGTGGGCAGCAGAAAGGCCGGAATGCCGCTTTGCGCCGCCAGCCACCACAGCAGCAGCAGGCCGGCAAACACCGTCAGCCCACGCCGCAGGCGGGTGAGGCCGCGCTCTTTGGCGATATTCATTGCGCGGCCCTCACCAGCTGTTGCAGCAGCTCGGCCTGGCTTTTCAGCAGGCCGGCGTCATCCGGCGCGCGCGGCGGTTGCCCGCTGATGCGGTGGCTATCATCGAGGCCCAGCGGCCAGGGCGACAGCACCAGCAGCCGGTGGCTCAGGCGGCAGGCTTCCATCGGGTCGTGGGTGATCAGCAGCACGGTGTTTTGCGCCAGCAGCTCGGCGGCCAGGCTTTGGATCTCGGCGCGGGTGATGGCGTCCAGCGCCGAAAAGGGTTCATCCATCAGCACGATCGGCTGGCGTTCATAGAGCGTGCGGGCGATGGCGGCGCGCTGGCGCATGCCGCCGGACAGCGCGGCGGGCAGGCTGCGGCCATGAGCGGCCAGGCCCACGCGTTCCAGCAGGTGCGCCGCCCACGCCCGATCCGGCGTTTCGCCGCGCAGCCGCGCGCCGAGGGCGACGTTTTCTTCGACGGTCAGCCACGGGTAGAGCAGGTCTTTTTGCCCCATGTAGGCGATGCGCCCGGCGATCGGCAAACCGTCGCTGCCGGTCACCGTGCCCGAGGTAGCCCGTTCCAGGCCGGCGATGATCTTCAGCAGGCTGGTTTTGCCGGCGCCGCTGGCGCCGAGCAGGGCGACGAAGCTGCCGCCGGCGATGTCGAAGCTCAGCCGGTCGAAGACGATTTGCTGACCGAAACGCAGGCTGAGATCCCGCACCTGGATGCCGGGCGGGAGACGCGGGGAGGTCATGAGGCGTTCAGCCCCATTTGCCAAAATGCCGATTCCAGCTGGGTGGCGGTGGTGAAAATCTGCGCCAGCTCGGTGAAGCGGCCTGGTGCGCCGCGCTGGTGGCCGACGGTTTCCAGCAGCTCGATGGCGGCGCGCACGCCGGCCAGATAGCCCTCGTCGCCGTAGTTGCGGATCCAGGAGGCGTAAGGATTGCCCTCCATTTGGGTGGCGGGATCGTGCAGCAGCCGCAGGCCGATTTCGGCATAGCCGGCCACGCAGGGCAGCAGGCCGGCCAGCAGATCGAGGGCGTCGCCGGCATGGCCGATATCCAGCACGTAGCGGGTGTAGTTCATGGTTTCCGCCGCTTCCGGCTGGGCGGCGATCTGCGCTTCGCTCAGCCCCCATTCGGCGCAGTAGGCCACGTGCAGCGGCAGTTCGGCGACGATACCGTTGAGCGAGGCGGTGGCGGCGCGCATCTCCGGCAGGGTGCGCAGCTTGCTGACCAGCAGCGCATAGGCGCGGGCGAAGTGCAGCAGGAACAGATAGTCCTGGGTCAGGTAGCGGCGAAACGCGCGTTCGGGCAAGGTGCCGGCGGCCAGCTGCTGCAGAAACGGGTGATCGACGTAATCTTGCCAGTGGCTGCCGGCATGTTGGCGCAGCCGGCCGTAAAGACCGCTTTCGAACAGGGTGGTGATGGACATGGGACCTCCTTGAGTCAGTGGAGATCCGGGCACGCTGGGGTATGAACAGGCAACGGGTGAGAGCGTTGTTGCCTAACCGTCCCTTCGCTGGCATGACCCAGATCAGGTTCAAAGGGTTCGGCTTGCGCCATCTCAGCCCGTAACAGGACACCCCTCGGAGCTGCTTGTTATACGACATTTGTTTTTTGATTACAATCGCCGGGCGGCGCGGCGGCAATCGGTTCGTTTAGTGCGATCGGGGGCGATTTTGCTGGCGCAGGGCGCGCGGTTTTTGTCACTGTAGGCCGATGATTTGCCTTTGAGGACGATTCCCGATGAAAAAGATTGGTTTTCTCTCGTTTGGCCACTGGTCGCCTTCCGCCCAGTCCGGCACCCGTTCCGCGGCGGATGCGCTGCTGCAGTCCATCGATCTGGCGGTCGCCGCCGAAGATCTGGGGGCGGACGGCGCCTATTTTCGCGTACACCACTTCGCACGCCAGCTGGGGTCACCGTTCCCGCTGCTGGCCGCCATCGGCGCCAAAACCCAACGCATCGAGATCGGCACCGGCGTGATCGACATGCGTTATGAAAATCCGCTGTACATGGTGGAAGACGCCGGCGCGGCGGATCTGATCGCCGGCGGGCGGCTGCAGCTTGGCATCAGCCGCGGCTCGCCGGAGCAGGTGATCGACGGCTGGCGCTATTTCGGCTATGCCCCGGCCGACGGCGAGAGCGACGCGGACATGGCTCGCCGCCATACCGAAGTGTTCCTGGAAGCGCTGCGCGGCGAAGGGTTCGCCGAGCCCAATCCACAGCCGATGTTCCCGAATCCGCCCGGGCTGCTGCGGCCGGAGCCGTTTTCCGCCGGGCTGCGCGACCGCATCTGGTGGGGCGCCGGTTCGAACGCCACCGCCGTCTGGGCGGCGAAGCTGGGCATGAACCTGCAAAGCTCGACGCTCAAGAACGACGAAACCGGCGAACCCTTCCATATCCAGCAGGCCAAGCAGATCCGCGCCTACCGCGCCGCCTGGCAAGAGGCGGGCCATGCGCGCGAGCCGCGGGTTTCCGTCAGCCGCAGCATCTTCGCGCTGGTGGATCAGCGGGATCGCAACTACTTCGGCGGCGGCGGCAAGGAGGGCGATCAACTGGGGTATATCGACGCGCAGACCCGGGCGATCTTCGGCCGCAGCTATGCCGCCGAGCCGGACGAGCTGATCAAGCAGCTGGCGCAGGACGAGGCCATCGCCGAAGCGGATACGCTGCTGCTGACCGTGCCTAACCAGCTGGGCGTGGATTACAACGCCCACGTCATCGAATCGATTTTAACCCATATCGCGCCGGCGCTCGGCTGGCGCTAAACGGAGGAGTGGCATGTCACGCATTTTCATTACCGGTTCGGTAGACGGGCTGGGCCGCGCCGCCGCGCAAACGCTGTTGGACGAAGGGCATCAGGTAATTCTGCATGCGCGTGAGCCCGGCCGTTTGGACGCGGTGCGCGATCTGCTGGATCGCGGCGCACAGGCGACGATCGGCGATCTGTCCGATGTGCAGCAGATCCGGCAGCTTGCCGAGCAGGTCAACCGCCTCGGCCGCCCGGACGCGGTGATCCACAACGCCGGTATGTTTACCGGGCCGCAGGTGATGCCGGTGAACGTCGTTGCGCCCTACCTGCTGACGGCCCTGATCGAACGCCCCAAGCGCATCGTCTACCTGAGCAGCAGCATGCACTTTGACGGCGTGGCGGAACTGAGCGGCGTGGACTGGCTCGGCGGCGCAGCCGGCTCCTATTCGGACAGCAAACTGTTCGTCACCGCGCTGGCCGCCGCCGTGGCGCGCCTGTGGCCTGACGTGATCAGCAGCGCGGTCGATCCCGGCTGGGTGCCGACCAAAATGGGCGGCGCGGATGCGCCAGACGATCTGGCGCTGGGGCATGTGACGCAGGCGTGGCTGGTGAGCAGCGATGAGCCGCAGGCTCTGGCGTCCGGCGGCTATTGGCACCATCAACAGCGCTTCGAACCTCACGCGGCGGTATACGACGAGGCGTTTCAAACGGCGCTGCTGGCGCAATTGGCGCGCGCCGGCGGGGTGAGCCTGCCGCAGGCTTGAGGACAGTGCTTTGTTGGCCCGTCGGCGCTTGCCGACGGGCTTTTTTATGCCCGCAGGGTGAACCGGCGAGGCTTTTCTTATACAGTTACAGTGGCTGTCTGACCTGTTTTGCTTGTTCTTCCTATTATCGCCATGCATACATTCCTGATTATCGTCCCTGAAGGGGGCATGCTGTTCGAAGCGGCGGGCATCGCCGATATCCTGATGCAGGCTAACCGTCTGAGTCCTGCCGAGGCGCCGCTGTATCAGATCGCGGTCGCCACCACGCAATCCCATCGGGTGGTACACGGCCTGTCCGGGCTGAGCCTGTTGGCCGACCACCGCCTGGCGGATCTCGATCCGGCCCTGCCGCGCGATACCGTCATTGTTGCCGGCAAGGGGGCGACCGAAGAAGAGGGCGCCCTGGTGGCGGATTGGCTGCGCCGCGCGGCCCCGCAGGCGCGCCGTATCGCTTCCGTTTGCGGCGGGGCTCTGCTGCTGGCCGAAGCCGGGTTGCTGGACGGGCGGCGGGCGACTACCCACTGGCGGCTGGCGGAAACGCTGCAGGCGCGCTTCCCGCGGGTGCAGGTCGAGAACGGCCCGATCTACGTGCAGGACGGGCCGATCTGGACCTCCGGCGGCGTCAGCTCCGGCTTCGATCTGACGCTGGCGCTGGTGGAGGACGACTACGGCTTCGTGCAGGCGCGCGAAGTGGCGCAGGATCTGGTGATGTTTCTGCGACGCCCCGGCGGGCAGGCGCAGTTCAGCCGCTACCCGCTCAACCAGGCCAAATCGCCGGGCCCGATCCGCGACCTGCAGTCCTGGATCCTGGAAAACCTCGCCGACGATCTCAGCGTCGATCGGTTGGCCGACCGCGTGGCGATGAGCCCGCGCAACTTTACCCGCGTATTCACCCGCGAGACGGGCATTTCTCCCGCCAAATTCGTCGAAGAAGGGCGGTTGCATACCGCCAGGCAGCGCCTCGAGCAGAGTGCGGAGGGCATCGAACAGATCGCGCTGGCCACCGGCTTCGGCAACGGCCTTAACCTGCGGCGGGTGTTTGAGCGCAAACTGCAACTGACCCCGAGCGAATACCGCGAACGCTTCCATGCGCGCAATTTGGCGTAAATTGATCGGTAAACGTCATTTACGCCGCCTCGGGGCAGGGCTAGATTTGAGGCAAAGCCCAAAACGAGGAGAGCATCATGGTGAAAGTTGGCATTAACGGCTTCGGCAGGATCGGGCGCAACGTGCTGCGCGCGGCGCTGGGGCGCAGCGATTTTGAAGTGGTGGCGATCAACGATCTGACGGACAGCAAAACGCTGGCGCATCTGCTGAAATACGACACGCTTTCCGGCACGCTGGCGGCCAGGGTGGAAGCCGGCGACAACCAGCTGCTGCTGGACGGCCGGCCGATTCAGGTGTTTTCGCAGCGCGATCCCGCCGAGATCCCCTGGAGCAGCGTGGGCGTGGACGTGGTGATCGAAGCGACGGGCTTCTTTACCGATAAAGCCAAGGCGGAAGTGCACATCACGCACGGCGGCGCCAAGCGGGTGATTATCTCGGCGCCGGCCAAGAACGACGACATCACCATCGTCATGGGGGTTAACGACCAACTCTACGATCCGGCGCGGCATAAAGTGGTCAGCAACGGTAGCTGCACCACCAACGGGCTGGCGCCCGCCGCGCAGGTGTTGCATCAGGCGTTCGGCATCGAATACGGGCTGATGAACACCACCCACGCCTATACCAACAGCCAGGCGCTGCACGATCAGCCGGAAAAAGATCTGCGCGGCGCGCGGGCGGCGGCGGAGTCGATCGTGCCTTACTCCAGCGGTGCGGCCAAGGCGCTCGGCAAGGTGATCCCGGATCTCGACGGCCGCCTGACCGGTTACTCGCTGCGGGTGCCGGTGCCGGTTGTCTCGATCGTCGATCTGACGGTGACGCTGAAACGCCCGGCGACGGTGGAGGAGATTAACGCCGCTTTCCGCGCGGCGGCGGCGTCCGGCCCGCTGAAAGGAATTTTGGGGTACAGCGATGAACCGCTGGTGTCGAGCGACTATCGGGGCGATGCGCGTTCGTCGATCATCGACGGCCTGTCCACGCTGGTGATCGGCGGCAACCTGGTGAAAGTGCTCGCCTGGTATGACAACGAGTGGGGCTTCTCCAACCGCTTGGTCGATCTGGCGCTGCTGATGGAACAACGCGGGCTGTAAACGCCCAACAGCAAAAAGCCCGCTTAAGTTTCCTTAAGCGGGCTTCTCTAAATATGGCTCCTCTGACTGGACTCGAACCAGTGACATACGGATTAACAGTCCGCCGTTCTACCGACTGAACTACAGAGGAATCGTGTGAACGGGGCGCATCATATCCAGCCGCCCCGGGTGTGTCAACGCTAAATTGCCCCAGGCGGCGCGACTGCTCGGTATCTGAGCAATATGCCCGTCAGTCAGCCCATTGCGCGTCGTTTTCCGCCTGGCCGCGCAGCAGGCGCGCCAGCGGATCCTGGCGGTAGAAGCGGCAAAAGTGCTGATACAGCGCCGGAAAGCGTTCTGCCAGCAGCTCGGGGGCGCTGAAAAAATACTCCGACAGCACGGCGAAGCACTCGGCCGCATCGGTGGCGGCGTAGGCGTCCATGCTGGCGGCCTCTTCGCCGACCATGTCGATCTCGTCCTGCAGGCTTTCCATTGCGGCGTGCAGGTCATGTTCCCAGGCGGCCACCTCGCGCAGCGGGATCGGCGGCACGCCGGTGGCGACGCCGCCGTTGCGCATATCCAGCTTGTGCACCGCTTCGTGGATCACCAGATTGAAACCGGAGAGATCGAAAGAGTCCTGCACGTCTTGCCAATTGAGCACGATCGGCCCTTGTTCCCAGCTCTGGCCGGACTGCACCACCGGCCCCGAGTGCACCAGGCCGATTTCGTCCTGCCATTCGTCTTCCACCACGAACGGGGTGGGGTAGAGCAGGATTTCGTTGAAGCCGTCGAGGCACTCCGCGCCGAGCTCCAGCACCGGCAGGGCGAACAGCAGGGCGATGCGCGCCTGCATTTGCGAGGTGAGCTGCAGCCCCTGCAGCGGCACGATGCGCTTTTGCTGCAAGATCTGCCCGGCGACGGCCACCAGCCGCTGCCGCTCCTGCTCATTCAGCGGCGAGAGCAGCGGGATCGCCAGCGCGTCCTGCCACTGGGCCTCGATGTCTGCCTGGGATTGAGAGGGTTGAGTCGCTTTCCACGGCCATTTAATCATCAGGTTGCTCGTAAACTCATCACTTGAACGTTCAGCGGTATGCTAATGCTGTAAAAATGCCGCAAAAGCGGGCATGATAGCAAGCGTTGTCAGGAGAGATGCCGGAGCGGCTGAACGGACCAGTCTCGAAAACTGGAGTAGGGGCAACTCTACCGGGGGTTCAAATCCCCCTCTCTCCGCCACTATTCAATCACTTACGAATAAATCTTTCAACGATCCCCATCACAGTAAAACTTCCGTTCTGACCGGTTGCAGCCCCTTTTCCTTGCCCCGACCCTTTTTCGTCTTACCGTTTGTCATGTTGTGAACGATAGGGCGGGTTTGACGCCGCCCGTTGCCGCTGGGATTGACTCACTCTGTAAACCCGATGCGCCTTGATATTTCTCGTGCGAGATTACTTGTCCGGCAGCGCATAGGCGATAATGTAGTCGCCGCGCATCGGTGATTGGCGTGCGCCCCCCGCATTGATGACAATGTACTGTTTGCCGGTTTTCGGCGAAAGGTAAGTCATCGGGCCGGATTGGCTCCCGACCGGCAAGCGCGATTTCCAAATCTCTTTACCGTTGGCGGTGTCAAAGGCGCGTAAATAGAAGTCCTGCGTGCCGGCGAAAAACAGAAGACCCGACTGCGTCGACAGCGGCGCGCCCAGCGTTGGCATGCCGATAGGGATCGGCATATGCATGCTGATGCCGAGCGGCCCGGTATCCTCGACTGTCCCGACAGGGACCTGCCACACCAATTTGCCGGTAGTCAGGTCCACGGCGGACATCGTGCCGAACGGCGGTTTCTGGCAGGGGATCCCAAGCGGGGAGAGGAACCGTTCTCGCAGGGCCCCGAACGGGGTGCCCTCCATCGGGACTATCCCCATTTCAATACCGCTGGCGTTGGTTGGCACCTTATCCCGCGGCACCAGATAATGCGCCAATCCCAGACGCATGTCGTTAACGAACATCAGGTTATTGTGTGGATCCACGGCGACGCTGCCCCAGTTCATTCCTCCCAGGGAGCCTGGGTATTGCAGGGCGCGGTCTTCACCCGGCGGGGTGAAAATGCCTTGATAGCGCATTTCTTTAAACTGAATGCGGCATAACAGCAGGTCAATCGGCGTTGCGCCCCACATATCCGACTCTTTCAGTTGTTCATTGCCAATCATCGGCATCCCCACTGAGTACGGCTGAGTGGGGGAATAGCGTTCACCCCTGATAGCTCCCGTTGGCACCGGGCGTTCTTCAACTTGCGCGACGGGCTCGCCGGTCACGCGGTTGAGCATGAAAATCATGCCTTGCTTGCTGGTTTGCACCAGAACCGGCGTAATGCCGCCTTTGCCGTCGGGCAAATCGAACAACAGTGGCTGTGAGGGCAGATCGAAGTCCCACAAATCGTGGTGGGTCGTCTGATAGTGCCAGCGAACTTTGCCGGTAGCGGCGTCTATGGCGACGACGGCGGAGCTGTATTTGTCGTCCAGCGCGCTGCGAGTGCCGCCGAAAAAGTCTGGCGTCGCGTTGCCTGTGGGTAAATAGATGAGGTTCAACCGCTTGTCATAGGACATGGCTGACCAGACATTCGGCGTGCCGCGAGTATAGGTTTGCCCCTCCGGCGGCAGGCCGCTCAGTTCAGGGTTGCCCGGATCCCAGGCCCACACGAGGTTGCCGGAGTGAACATCATAAGCTCGAACAACGCCGGGAGGCTCATCGGTGGAAAAGTTGTCCGCTACGCGTCCCCCAACGACGACGATTTCTCCGGCCACCAGCGGCGTGGAGGTTTGTTGATAATAGCCCGGTTTGATTTCGCCCATGCCGCTGCCGAGATCGACGGTACCGCGATCGCCAAAGGCGTTGCACAATTTCCCCGTGTCGGCATCAAGGGCGATGAGTCTGGCGTCAATCGTGGGCAGGAACAAACGACGCGAACAGATCGCGGGTGGGCGACTCGAGCCTGTTGCTGCAGGAGCGGCGTGATCCTCGTAGTAACCCAGGCCCCGGCAGCGCTGCCAGTTCGGCGAGGCGGCCTGCGGATCGAAACGCCATTTTTCTTTCCCGCTATCCACATCTAAAGCCAGCACTTTACTGTACGGGGTGCAGACATAAAGCGTGTCGCCGACCTGCAAAGGCGTATTCTGATCTTCCGCGCCCGAACCTTTGCTCACGGGAAGATCGCCGGTATGGGCAGTCCAGGCCACCTGCAAGCGGGAAACGTTCTGCTTGTTTATTTGATCAAGTGCGGCGAAGCGATCGCCGTGCGGGGTATTTCCCCAGTGCTCCCAATTCTTTTGTTGCTCGCCGGCGGCTACTGGAAATACGGGGATGGTTTTCGTCGCGCTGACCAGCGGTTGGGATCTGAACATCCACCCGAAGCTGACCCCCAGCCCGATGGCCAGGATCGCCGCTAAGCCGAAAGCCGGGCCTTTTTTGGCCGAATGACCGGGCATCAATGGCCAGGCGATAGCACAAAGAAACGCTAAAACGCCGAGGGTGAAAAGGCGCGAGAACAGCGGCCAGTAATGCCAGCCGGCATCGGCGACGGCCCAAAACAGGGAGGCGACGAAGGCGATCGCGTACAGGATAATGCCGCTGCGACGGCGCCGGGCAATCAGTACGGCGGCGATAATCATCGCCAGACCCATCACCACGAAATAAAACGTTCCGCCGACGAAGGCCAATCTGGCGCCGAGAAGGCAGATTGCCAGGCCGATAATGAACATCAATCCGGCAAGAAACCACAGGAGGTATTTCTTCCCGTCCCGCTTCCTGTGCGCTTTTTGCATATGAGCTCCTTAGTGATTTTTCTCTGAGGCGGTTAAAAAGGGGAATGAGGTGGCGGTGCGCCTTCCGGCTCAGGCGCCGCGTGTTTGCAGCCGGAAGGCGTCTGTACCGAAGAAAGGAAGGGAGGGAATGTCATTCCCGCTATCCTGTCGTCGCTGTTCAAACGGGGGCTACTCCGCGCGTTCAGCGCATGTCATTTGAACGTGCGTCAAGGTAAGCCGTATACCCATGCCCTGCCGCTTGGCGAACTTGATGGCGCCCTTTGGCGACGATCATCGCCACCGTCAATAGCGCCGGCAGCGCCAGCACGGTGAAAATGGTGCTTAAGCTCCAACCGAGCGCCAGCATTTCAGCGCCGGCCAGCGCGCTCAATATGGCGCCCAAACGACCGATGCCGTGCATCCAGCTGGAGCCGGTAGCCCGGGCTTCGGTGGGATAAAAACTGGCCGACAGGGCGTTCATGCCGGTGTTGGCTCCTCCGATGCAGAATCCGATCGCCATCGCGCAGCCTCCCATCAGGACGGGGTAGCCCATCGCAGGCCCCATAAGCAGGGTGAACAGCGCTCCCATCCCATAAATGGACGCCAAAGCGCGATGCGGTTCGGACCTGTCCATCAGCCAGCCGGAAAACAGTGAGCCCAGCGTGCCGCCCGCCTGAAACAGGGCGGTGATGATCGCCGCTTGCGTGACGTTGAAGCCGCCGTCTTTAATCAGCAACGGCAGCCAGCTGCCCAACGTATAGAACAGAAACAGCGCGGAAAAATACGATCCCCACAGCATTAAACTGCCGAAACGGTACTGCGAGCTCACCACTAATTTGATGGGGTGCGCGCAGGCCTGGTTTGGCGGGGGCAATATGATGGTGCTGTGCCGAAGATCGAGGTCGGGCACCAGTTTCGCCAAAATCCGCTGAATTCCGTCGTTTTTCGCCCGTTTCTCCACCAGGAAACACACCGATTCGGGTAACGCCGCCATCAGCACGGGCGCGAACAGCAGGGGCAAGATCCCGCCGAGCAGCAGCACGGAATGCCAGCCGAAGCGTGGCATCAGCCAGGAGGCGGCGAATCCGCCCAAGGCGGCGCCAAAGGTGAAGCCGCAGAAGACCACGGTAATCAAGAAAGCGCGGCGCCGGGCAGGCGCGAATTCCGCCACCAGGGTGCCGACATTCGGCATGGCGGCGCCCAGCCCCAAGCCGGTGAGCAGGCGAAATAACATCATCTGCTCCATATTTTGAGAAAACGCCGTCACCAGCGTCCAAACGCCAAAAAAGAATACGCTGTTGATGATGACCACTTTGCGGCCGAACCTGTCTGACAATGGCCCGGAAAGCATCGCGCCCAGCGACAGGCCAATCAGCGCCGCGCTGATCACCAGCCCCAGCTCGCGATTAGTGATTTGCCAATCGGCCTTAAGCTCTGGCGCAATAAATCCCATGATAACGATATCGAATCCATCCAGAGCAATGATGCAAAAGCCGAGCAGCACGACCATCTTTTGCCATTTCCCTAAGGGGCGGCTGTCGATCAGCGCCCGAACATTGATTGCGTTGTTTCCCGACATGGGGGGCTCCCGGTGCAGTAGTTGAGTGTCATCACTATAAGCAGCCGTTGGCGGGGCAATAAATGTCGATTATCGAAATAATGTGCGTTTATCGGACGATGAGGTGAGAGGGAAGTGAGGGTGGAATGTTAACCTTATGTTATGAAAAGGGATTGCCGTGGGAATGGCTGAGCCGGAAGCGGTTGAGAGTGTGAGCGCGATCATTAACCTTTTCAGTGAGATGAAAGAATGAGCGGGCCTTGATGGCCCGCACGGTTAACGCATGGCGGTGAGCCGAACCGGGGCGTTGGCGGCCCCGAAGCCGCGGTAGCCGCCCCGACGTTCCAATAACTCGAAGAAGAAGCGCCCTTTCTCGTAGGCGACGGTATAGACGTGCAGTAATTCTCCACCTTGCTCGTCTCGATCGTAGAGCACATTGAACGCTTGCAGCTGCGAAAGGAAAACGGGATCAAGATCGAAACGCGCTCTGAGGTCTTGATAGTAGTTATCGGGGATGCTCAGCGTTTTTAATCCACGCTGCTGAGCCGCTTTCACTACGCTGAACAAATCATTACAGCCAAAGGCGACATGCTGTAATCCCGCACCCTGATAGGTGGTTAATGCCTGGGCGATTTGGGTTTCCCGGCTCACCGACATATTCAGCGGCAGCCGGATGGCGTCGTTGGGGCTGCGCAACACGCGGCTGCGAACCAAACCCAACGGATCGGGCAATTCCCACTCGTTGTCCTGCACAAAACCCGGCACGCTGCGCAGGAACATGATCCAGTTGCCGCAAGATTCGTCCGTCAGCGCTATCGCGAGGTGATCGATGCTCTGCAGTGCAGGCGGCGGCGCGCTGCGATGAGTCAGATGAAAATCGGTGTGATAAATATCGTTCTTGGGATCTTCGTCCGCCTCGACCAGATAAATCAGGCTGCCGTCCGGTGCGCACAGGGCGGGAATTTGCCGTTCGTTGGGGCCGGTTTCTCCTTGCCAGAGGGCGTAACCGTAGTCTTGCGCCCGTTGCAGTAAACGCGCTACGCCGCGAACTCGCCACGCCACGGCGCAAAGAGAAATGCCGTGCAAGTGATAATAGCCGCTGGCCTGACTTTCCGGTTGAGCATTCAGAATGACATTCACTTTGCCGTTGCGATAGAGGGCGACGCTTTTGGAGCGGTGTTCGCCGGCGTGAACCAATCCCAACTGCGTCAGCCATTGGCCCATCGCCAGCCCATCGCTGTGCGAGACGGCAAATTCGATAAACTCCAGCGCCAGCAAGGGGGGATGCGCTTCTGAATGAAATAATGAATGTTCTATGAGCGAGGCCATGGCGTTGGGCAGCAGAGGCTGTTTGGCCAACCAGTCATAGGTTTGTTCCTCCAGCCACAACAACGATCGGAAACCGTCCTGAGCCGTGGGAAGCACCGGCGAGGCGCGGAAACCATCGTTAAATATCTCCAGCGACCAGGCGCCGCGATAGCCATGCGCGGAAAGTTGAGTCATGAACTGAGCCAGGTTCAGCTCCCCTTGGCCGGGGAAACAGCGGAAATGGCGGCTCCAGGCGAGCACGTCCATCTTCAGCAGCGGGGCGTCCGCCAGTTGTACAAACACAATTTTTTCGGGCGGGACTTCATCAAGGCCGTCAAGATTATCGCCGCGCGACAGGATATGAAAACTATCGAGAATGATCCCCAGCGCCGGATGGTCTACGGCCTTAACCCGCGCCCAGGCGTCGCGCCACAGGTTCACGTGACGTCCCCATGCCAGCGCTTCATAACCGACAGTAATATCATACTCGGCGGCCAACTCCGCCAACGCGCGCAAATCGCTCACTTGCGTGGCCATGTCTTCGCTGCTGTCGGGCGAGACATTACTGCAGAGCAGCATGCGCGAGCAGCCCAATTGCTGCATGACGTCGAACTTGCGCGCTGCGCGTGAAAGGTTCTGCGCCAGGCTTTCGCGCGGGCCGCCTTCGAAGTCCCGAAACGGCTGGAACAGCAAAATTTCCAGGCCCAGTTCGGCGCACAGATCACGGATTTGCGCCGGTGAACCGGGGTAATAGACCAGATCGTTATCGAAAATTTCGACGCCATCAAAGCCTGCGGCGGCGATAGCCCGCAGTTTTTCCGGCAGCGAGCCCGATACCGAGACCGTCGCGATAGAACGTTTCATCATTGCCTCCAGTTAAGCGGTCATGGATGACCTGAAAGCGACCATTCAGTAGCGAGGCGGACCACCGACGGGAATTGAAACCTGTTATGGACCAAATGAAATGTTTCGTCAATTCAGAACATTCCATGACTTTTGGTTATATAAAGCGATCGGTTTTCTCACTTTACTTTTACATATTGCGCTTCCTACACTCTGTCGACATGTACCCTCAAATAATAAGGATACCGGGATGAAAAGTGATTGGATGGCGCGAGAACTGGTGCATCGCGATTACAGCCATCACCCGCCTGCGCTGGCGCCGCTGTATAAAACCAGCGTGCTGCGATCGCCGCGCAATGCATTAATTTCATTGCAAAACTCGCTGTCTGAACTGACCGCACCCGTGTTCACGCCAACGGATATCGGCCCGATTGATCACGATCTGATTCTGAACTACGCCAAAGACGGCTTACCGATCGGCGAGCGGATCATCGTGCATGGATATGTGCGCGATGCCTTCGGGGCGCCGGTGCGCAACGCCCTGGTCGAGGTATGGCAGGCCAATGCGGGAGGGCGCTATCGTCACAAGAAGGATCAGTATCTGGCGCCTATCGATCCCAATTTTGGCGGCTGCGGCAGGATGCTGACCGACGACAACGGGTATTACTGTTTTCGCACCATCAAGCCGGGCCCGTACCCCTGGCGCAATCAGGTCAGCGACTGGCGTCCGGCGCATATTCACTTCTCGCTCTCCGGCGAGGCGTTCGCGCAGCGGTTGATCACGCAGATGTATTTCGAAGGCGATCCGTTGCTCGTTCGTTGCCCCATCTTGCAGTCGGTAGGCAGCGACGATGCGATGCGCACGCTGATTGCCGAGCTGGATATGCACGCCGCCGTGCCGCTGGACAGCCTGGCCTACCGCTTCGATCTGGTGCTGCGCGGCCATCGGGCCACGTGGTTTGAGAACCGTACACAGGGAGCCGCGTGATGAAAAAGTATTTGTCTGAAACGGCCTCGCAAACCGCCGGCCCTTATGTGCACATCGGTTTGGCGCCGCATGCCGCCGGTTTTGACATTTTTGAGCGTAATTTCACCCATGTGTTGACGCAACCGGAAACGCGCGGGGAACGCATCGTGGTGGAAGGGCATGTTTATGACGGTACCGGCACGCCGGTGCGAGACGCGCTGGTTGAAGTCTGGCAGGCCAACGCCGCCGGGCGATATCAGCATCCCGCCGACGGCCAACGAGATAAACCCGACGACCCCGCTTTTCGCGGCTGGGGGCGAACCTGTTCGGATTTCACCAGCGGCCTGTGGCAATTTGAGACGATTAAACCGGGCAGAGTGATGGGGCGCGACGGCCGGCTGATGGCGCCTCATCTCAATTTATGGATCGTGGCCCGCGGCATCAACATCGGGTTGAACACGCGTCTTTACTTCGCCGACGAGCAGGCGGCGAACGCTGAAGATCCGGTGTTGAACCTCATTGAATGGGAGAAACGGCGCGGCACGTTATTGGCGCAAAGGCGGCAGCGCGGTGATCAGACGGTATACCATTTCGATATCTGGCTACAGGGCGAGAACGAGACCGTTTTTTTTGATATTTGACCTCCGTTCGCCCTGTGAATGAGCTTGCCGCGTCGGCGGCAAGTTAATACTATAAATCATGAACATGACTTCTCGCTTTAGCCAACGCATCCGCCTGCGTCATCTGCACGCCTTTGTCGCTACCTCGCAGCAGGGGACGCTGGTGCGCGCCGCACAGCAATTGGGCATCACGCAGCCCGCCCTCTCCAAAACGCTCAATGAACTGGAAAGCCTGGCCGGCGAGCGCCTGTTTTCGCGCAGCCGGCAGGGGGCAGAGCTGACCGCCGCCGGGGCGCGTTTCCTGCAGGATGCGGGGCGCGTTTTGGATGCGCTGAATGTGTTGGGGCGTACGGTCGCATCGGACAGCGAGGCGCTGCCGGCGCCGCTGCATATCGGGGCGCTGCCCACCACGCTGGTGAGTTTGGTCGCGCCGGTCGTGGTGGGGTTGCAGCAGCAATCGCCAGGTTGGCGCATGCAGGTTTCGACGCTGGCCAACGATGCGCTGATGATGGCGGTGAGATCCGGGCAATTAACCTTAGGGATAGGGCGTATGTCAGACCCCTCTCGCATGGAGGGGCTCAATTTCGAGCTGCTGTATCATGAAACGCTGCGGCTGGTGGTTTCCCCCCATCATCCGCTGCTGCATTCGGATGTCTCGCTGGCGGAGGCCCTGAGTTGGCCATTGGTGCTCTCACCGCGTGGGACCGTACCGCGCCAGAATGCGGAGGCGCTCATTGTCAGCCACGGGCTGGCCGTGCCGGAAGGCTGCGTCGAGACCTTGTCGGTCACGCTGGCGCGTTGCCTGACGTTGCAGTATGGCTATGTTTGGCTGGTGCCTTACGGCGCGGTGCGCGACGATCTGTTCGGCAATCACCTGCGCGCGCTGCCGTTGCCTACTCAGGGAATGGCAGAACCGTTGGGCATCATTACCCGGCAAGAGGCGTTCACGCCCCCTGAGCAGCAGCGCCTGGTCGCAGCGCTGCGTCAGAGAGTACTGGATGTGCCGGTATAAACGGCTGTTCTATTCGGCCGGCGGCTGCCCGGCATCGTGTTCGGCAAAGACGGATTGCGCCAAATGAAAGGCGGCGTTCGAGGCGGGCAGGCCGCAGTAAAGCGCCGCATGCATCAGGACTTCTTTGAGCTCTTCGCGCGTGACGCCGTTGTTGAAGGCGGCTCGTATATGCATTTTCAGTTCAGCTTCGCGATTCAAGGCGATCAACATCGCGATGGTGATCAGGCTGCGGGTATGGCGCGACAGACCCGGACGCGTCCATATTTCCCCCCAGGCGTAGCGAGTGATGAAATGTTGAAATTCCTCGTTGAACGGCGACAGCGCCGCGAGGGTATTATCGACATGCTCATCGCCCAATACGGCTCTGCGCACCGTCATGCCTTGCTGATAGCGTTGCCGCTGCGTGAGCTGTTCATCCAAAAAGGCCCGGAAAGTGCGATTGAATGCCCGCCAGGCCTCGACGCTGGAAAGGTGAGAGGCGGGCAAGATGACGCATTGAGCGCCGGGAATGCCCGCCACTAACGCTTTGGCATCATCGACGGTGGTTACCGCGTCGTCATGTCCGGCGATAATCAGCGTCGGCACGAGGATCCCTTCCAGCTCGGCGCGTAAATCGGCGTTTGCCAATGCTTCGCAGCAAGCGGCATAGCTGTTGGGATCGCAGGCCGTCAGCTGATTCAATAATGCTTGCACCCTGGCGGGGGCGGATTGGCAAAATGCCGGCGTGAACCAGCGTGATGCTGCGCCATCGCTGACGGCGGACATCCCCGACTGACGCACTTGCGCGGCGCGTTGTCGCCAATTCGCCGCCGTTCCAATTTTTGCTGCGCTATTGGCGATGGTCAACGTCAGCAAGCGCTCGGGATGAAAACGCGCCAGCCATAATCCCGTTAACCCCCCCATGGAGATACCGCAAAAATGGACGCGCTCAATCGCCAGAGCGTCCAGCAATGACAGCACCTGTCTGCCCAGCAGCGCCAGCGATCCGGGTTGTTCACCGGGCGGCGATGCGCCGTGGCCGGCAACGTCGTAGCGCAGAATGCGATAGTGGGAGATGAGCGCGTCGCGCTGCGGTTGCCACATTGCCAATGACGTCCCCAGCGAGTTGCTGAACAGAATGACCGGGGCGTTTTCGGGCCCTTCCAGGACATAATTCAACATCATTGCTCCTTTTCGGCCGATGCCAGAACTTGTTGAATGAAACGCTGTGCGCTGCCTGTGGCATTGGCCGGATCGAGCAACGTCTCCAGAGCTTCCCGGCTGAGTCGGGAAGAGACTTCCGCATCGGCGCACAGCAGGGTTAACAGGGATTGCTGCGTTGCCTGAGCCTGGCGGCAACATTGCGCGATATGCTGGTGCGCCTGCTGGCTGCCGAGAAGCGGGGCTAAGGCCAGGGAAACCGATTCAGCCATGATCTGCCCCTGCGTCAGCGCCAGATTGCGCCGCATCGCCGCTTCATGCACCTCCAGGCCGTTAACGAGGTCAAGGCTTTGCGCCATTGCCGCTCCGCTCAGCACCAGGAGCTGCGGCAGGCTTTGCCACTCGGCCTGCCAGCCTCCCAGCGCGCGTTCGTGCTCTTGCACCTGGCCGGCATACAATCCCGCCATCAGCGCAGGCAAGCGGTTAGCCGCGCTGAGGATGGCGGCGCAGAGTACCGGATTGCGCTTATGCGGCATGGTGGAGGAGCCGCCGCGACCCGGGGCTGAAGGTTCGCTGATTTCAGCGACCTCGGTTTGCATCAACAGCGACATGTCACGCGCCAGCTTGCCGAGCGTGCCCGTGAGTCCGGCATACCAGCCGGCCAGTTCCAGCAACCGGTCGCGTTGGGTATGCCACGGCGTGGCGCTGCGCGGCAGCGCCAGCGCTTCCGCCAGCGCCTGCTCGACGCGTTCTCCCTGCTCGCCGAACGAGGCGAGCGTGCCGGCGGCACCGCCGAATTGCAGCGCCAGCACGCGTGGCCGCATTTCAGCCAGACGAACCCGAAAGCGCAGCAAGGCGTCCAGCGTGCCGGCCAACTTCAGCCCCAGCGTCGTGGGTAACGCGTGTTGCAGCCAGGTGCGGCCGACCATTAACGTTGCGCTATGGCGCCGACATTGCGCCGTCAGCGCCGCAATCAGCTGATTGAGCAGCGTGTCGGTTTGGCTGAGCGCGCTGCGCAGTTGCAGCACCAGCCCGCTGTCAATCGCATCCTGACTGGTTGCCCCCCAGTGAACGAAACGTGCCGCATCCGGCGAGCGTTGAGCCACCAGCGCCGTCAACTGTTTGACGAGCGGAATCGCTAAGTTGCCCGCCAATCCGGCGGACTGCGCCAGTGCGGCGGCGTCGAGTTTTTCCGCCCGGCAGTGGCTGCGTATGATTCGAGCCGACTCGTCATCGATAATCCCTGCAGATGCCAGGGCTTGCGCCAGGCCGGCTTCGAAATCGAGCATGCCCTGTAGCAGGGCCGTATCGCTGAAGCAGGGCGTTAATGGCGACGTCATAAACATTGCGCTATAGAGTGACATTGGTTATATCCGTTCCAGAATCAAGGCGACGCCCTGCCCAACACCTACGCACATGGTGCACAGGGCAAAGCGCCCGCCGGTGCGACGCAGCTGATAAGCGGCGGTCATGGCCAGCCTGCCGCCGGATGCGCCCAGAGGATGGCCCAGCGCGATGGCGCCGCCGTTAGGGTTGACCTGTTCCGCATCATCCGGTAACCCCAGGGCGCGCGTCACGGCCAGCGCCTGGGCGGCAAAGGCTTCATTCAACTCGATGACGTCCATTTGCGCCAGGCTCAAACCGGTTTGCGCCAGTACCTTGCGGACCGCGGGAACCGGCCCGTAACCCATGATGCGCGGCTCTACGCCGCAGGCGGACATGGCGACCACCCGCGCCAGCGGGGCGAGTCCATACTGCACCGCCGCGCGTTCGCTGGCAATGAGCAGGGCGCTGGCCCCGTCGTTGATGCCCGAGGCGTTGCCGGCGGTGACGCTCCCCTCGGCGTGTACGACGCCCTTCAGTGCGGACAGCGCGGCCAAAGAGGTGCTGCGGGGATGTTCGTCGCGAACCATGCTGAGCGGTTCGCCTTTGCGTTGCGGAATGCTGACGGCGATCAGTTCCTCATCAAACAGGCCCAGCTCCTGAGCGCGGGCGGTGCGTTGTTGGCTGCGCAATGCAAAGGCGTCTTGATCGGCGCGGCTGACGGCGAATTCGCGAGCCACATTTTCGGCGGTTTCAGGCATGGTTTCGACACCGAACTGAGCGCGCATTTGCGGGTTGATAAAGCGCCATCCCATCGTCGTATCTTCCATTTTCAGCGATCGGCTGAAGGCGCTGTCCGCTTTGCCGGTGACAAAGGGCGCGCGCGACATGCTTTCCACGCCGCCCGCGATGATGACCTCCGCTTCGCCGCATTTAATGGCGCGCGACGCCATCCCTACCGCGTCCAATCCCGAACCGCACAGGCGATTGAGGGTGGTGCCCGGCACGGAGTGCGGCAATCCGGCCAGCAGCAGCGCCATTCGCGCCACGTTGCGGTTGTCTTCACCGGCCTGGTTGGCGCACCCCAGAATAACGTCATCAATGGCCTGGGGATCCAGCTGTGGCAGTCTGGCAAGCAGCGCCTTCAGGGGCAGAGCGGCCAAATCGTCGGCGCGCAGCGCGGATAATGCGCCGCCGTAACGGCCAAAGGGCGTACGAACGGCATCGCAGATTAAAGCCTGTTGCATGGCGATTTCCTCAAGCGGGGATCAGGTCAGATTGCAGTAAACGTATCGGGGTTAACGCTTGCAGCGCGTCAAAGGTGAGCCCCGGACACAGCTCCAGCACCTGCGGGCCGTCCGGGGTGATATCAATGATTGCCATATCCGAATAGATGCGGCTGACGCAGGCCAACCCGGTCAACGGGTAGCTGCACTGTTCCACCAGCTTGCATTCGCCGGTCTTGGTCAGGTAGTCCATCATCACATAGACTTTGCGCGCGCCGATGGCCAGATCCATGGCGCCGCCCACCGCCGGGATCGCGTCTTCGGCGCCGGTGCTCCAGTTGGCCAGATCGCCGGCAGCCGAAACCTGATACGCCCCCATCACGCAGATATCGAGATGGCCGCCGCGCATCATGGTAAAAGAGTCGGCGTGATGGAAATAACTGCCGCCGGGCAGCAAGGTCACCAGCTCTTTGCCGGCGTTGATGAGTTCCGGATCTTCTTCGCCCGGCGCGGGTGACGGCCCCATGCCGAGCAGGCCGTTTTCGCTGTGCAGAATCACTTCTTTGTCGGCGGGCAGGTAGTTAGCGATGCGGGTCGGCAGCCCGATTCCGAGGTTGACGTAGGCGCCTTCCGGAATATCGCGCGCCACCCGTTGGGCTAATTGGTCGCGGGTTAATTTTTGCATGTTCTACTCCTCAGGCAGAGAGGGAAAAGGTCGCGGGGCGCGCCACCGCCACCAGGCGCTGGACGAAGATGCCCGGCGTTATCACGTTTTCCGGATCCAGTGCGCCCAACGGCACCAATTCAGCGACCTGCGCTATCGTCGTGGCGGCGGCCATCGCCATCACCGGGCCAAAATTACGCGCCGCTTTGCGGTAAACCAGATTGCCCCAGCGGTCACCCCGATGGGCCTTTATCAAGGCGAAATCCGCCTTTAAGGGCGTTTCAAACACGTAATGACGCCCGTCGATTTCACGCGTTTCTTTGCCTTGCGCCAGCGGCGTGCCAAAGGCGGTTGGGGTGAAAATGCCGCCCAACCCGCTGCCGGCGGCCTGCATGCGGGCCGCGAGGTTGCCCTGCGGCACCAGTTCCAGTTCGATCGCGCCGCGGCGATAAAGATCGTCAAAGACCCACGAATCGGCCTGGCGCGGGAAGGAGCAAATCATCTTTCGCACACAGCCGGTCTTGAGCAGCGCCGCGAGGCCGCTGTCGCCGTTGCCGGCGTTATTGCTGATTACCGTCAGCTCGCGGGCACCGCGTCCAATCAGCGCATCGATCAGTTCCAGCGGCTGTCCCGCGGGGCCAAAGCCGCCAATCATGATGCTCGCGCCGTCCGGAATGATGGACACGGCATCTTCCAGGGTGGCCACACTTTTATCGATCATCTGTTGTTCCTTTTGTTCGATGCCCGCCGGGGGGAGTGTCTATCGTCAATGGGAAAAGTAGATCGTCCCTTTCAGGCAAACAATACCGATTATCGAAAAAGTGTGCGATTATCGGCTATTGTTTAACAAAGGTTCGCAGGCTGTGATCGTCGGCACACCGAAATTTCAGGCAGACAGCGGGGTAACGAGAATGGAAAAAGGACAGGAAATTACGCGCAGCAGCACCGATCCCTGGAAGGGGGATCCCGACTTTATGGCCTCTTTGGCGCGAGGATTGGAAGTCCTGCAGGCTTTTACGCCGCAGCGGCGGCTGATGTCGGTATCGCAGATTAGCCAGCGTACCGGCATTCCGCGCGCGGCGGTGCGCCGCTGCCTTTATACCCTGAGTAAGCTGGGCTTTGTGTACGCGGAAGACGGCAAGAATTATGAGCTGCGCCCGCGCGTCTTGTCGCTGGGCCATAACTGGCTGGCGGCTTCGCCGTTGGCCAACGCCGCGCAACCGGTGTTGAGGCAACTCAGCCAGACGCTCAATGAGTCCTGTTCCATGGCCATATTGGACGGTGATGACATTCTTTATATCGCCCGCGCATCGACTTCGCGGATCATGACCATCGATTTGCACGTCGGCAGTCGCTTACCTGCCAGCACGACGTCGATGGGGCGGGTTCTGCTGAGCGGGCTCGCCAATGAGCCGTTGAATGACTATTTGGCGCGGCTGACGCAACTGCGTTACACCAGCCATACCCTGGTGAGCGTTAGCGCATTGCGGGAAGAGCTGGCGCGCGTGCGTCAGCAGGGATATGCCATCAACGATCAGGAACTGGAGATTGGCCTGCGTTCACTGGCGGTGCCGCTCACCACGCCGGACGGCCGTATCGCCGCGGCGTTGAACGTCGGTGTGCATGCCAGCCAGGTTTCCGCAGAGCGTTTGTATCAGCACCACTTGCCTTTATTGCGCTCGGCCGCCGAAGAGATATCGCTGCTGTTGCACGATTAATCTTGAACTTTGGGTACCTGCCGGAGTTAACGCCGGTTTTTTACCGCGCCAGGTGAGTCATGCGGTGTTGTACTGTTGCCCGCGGGTAAGGTAATTTGCTGTTGGCAAAGATGACTGACGCGGGGGCCAACGGACATGAACGAGAAAATCGACTATCACATCGAGAAATACCATTTCGCGCCGCTGGATGAGGCCCCGCGGCTTGCGCGCCAGTGGAGCGAGGTGTTGAACGAGTGCCGCGAGACGCAAGCGGGCGCGGAAGAGCGCCTGCGCATTGCGTTGCTCAACGTGGACTATGTGACCAGTTTCGAATTGCCGTTTCGCTTATTGCTGGTGCGGGCGCCGCAGTTGATCGCCGGCCTGCGCGATGAGCTGTCGATCAGTCAAAAAAATGTGGTGTTCAACGGCAAGCGTTTCGGCTGTGTCTACAGCCTGAAAAGCGATTTGAGCGGCGTGCCGGAGGCTTTTCAGTACAGCCTGTCGACCCGTATTCATCGAACCTCGGCGTCGGGCGTGGACGCGCTGCCTTACCGGGAAATCGCCAAGGCGCTCAAAGCGCCGCGTGAGCGGCTCAAGCTGGCGCTGGAGCAGGGGCTGCCGGTAACGGCGCTGGATGGATTGTTCTGGTTCGGCATCCAGCGCATTGCCGCCGAGGTGCGCAGGCTAAGAAAAACCGGCATGGCGATCGTGACGGCGGAAACCGAGATCTTCGACACCCTGACCGGCACGACGCGCAAGGTCCCGGTGTACCGCCAGGCCGAGAGTTAATGGCCGATAGCCGGCGGTTCAGACTATAAAGCTTGATTCCCGCCGGGCTTTGCCTGGCTCTTCCAGGTTCTTTTTTACCCGCATCTCCTCGCCGCTCGGCAAGCAAACCGACGCGACGTATTCCTCAAACCTGATCCGTGTTCGTTCTGCCGCTGCACAACGCAAACGACGGGCCACCGCCGATAGCCGGTGCCACGATGGTGTTTCCGGTCGGCGGCGCCGTTTGCCGCCCACCTTTGGCTAACATCGACGAGGGTTTGAAGGAGAAGAGTATGTTGAAACGTTTTGCACTGCTGTGCTGGTGCCTGATCGGCGCCAACGCTCTGGCGGCGGGCCCCAACGCCAATATCAAGTATTACGGCTATGACTGGCTGGACTTTTATGAAACTGCCACGCCGTCTTTCAGCGCCACAGAGGCGCTTAAGGCGATTACCGGCACCGGCTTCAGTATGACCAATCTGAACGTGGTGCACACGTTGGCAAGCCTCAATCTGCCCGTTTGCGCCGGTGGCACCTGCGCCGTGAACATTCAGGCTGGTTCGGGTGCGGTCTCGGGATCGCCGTTTATCGATATCTGCCCTGGCGCAGACTCGAACGGCAGTTGTCAGGCCGCGGGTTCCTGGAACGCCATTTGGACGGCGGTGAAAAAGATCGCCGAAGCCAAACATAAGCCCGGCGCCATTTATTTTATCGATGAGCCGTTCGACGTTCCCGCGTTACAGACCGCGGGGAAATACGACGCTTACCAATATTCAAGCTATGTTTGCACCCTGCGGCAGGCCATGCAGCAGTATGGCGTCGCGATCCCCATCTACACCATCTTGTCCTACCGGCATGCCAACAACGCCGAATGGATCCGTGAAATACAGCAGGGCGCGCCTGCGACCGCGTGTCCGGCCAACGTAAAAAGCACGCCCGATTGGGTTGGGGTGGATAACTACAACTGGTCGGTGGCGGATATGTGGAGTACCTACAACCGCCTGGCGCCGATAAGCGCAGCCGGACAAAAGTGGGTGTTGGTACCGCCTTCCACGGCATCGTTAGGAATGAACGACCAGCAACTGCATGCGCAAATTCAACTGTATTGGGATTTTATTAACCAATATCCCAATGCGCCTGTGGTTTACATCATGAACTGGCGGTTTGATCGCGAGGTCACCGAGAACCGTGCAGCCTACCCTCAATCGACCGCCTTACTGTCTTTCATGGCGAACACGCTGCTTGCCAAACCTTAGGCATGCAAAAAGGAGGTTCGAATCAGGAACCTCCTCTATAGTGCCGCTTACCGATAGGCTTCATTGCGCGCGATCGCGTATTTCCCGCTGCCCAGCAGCAGGATGACGACCCCACCCATAAAGAACACCAGTTCGTTTTCAATGCCCCAGGCGCCGACGTCGGTGACGGTAAACACCTTGCCGGTGCCCACCATCAGAAACGCCACCACCAGCGTGAGGGCGTAAACCAGCGCGGCGGGGCGGGTGAACAGCCCCAAAACGATCAGTATCGGCGCCAGGATCTCCCCAACATACACGCCATAGGCAATGAAGGCGGGCAGCCCCTGTTGTTGTAACGCATCGGCGATCCAGCCGACGCCATGCTGAATTTTCGCCACGCCGTGAAACAGCATCAGCCCGCCGAAGGTCAGTCTGAGCGCCAACTTACCGGCGTCCGGGCGATCAAAAAGGCGCGTGAATGCCGCATTCAGTGACTTAACCATGACCCTTCCTCCTGAATAGGAATGATTTTCAATCAATATATCAGCAAGGTGAATGCGAAAGATGTTCTGGATCAGTAAAACGGCGGGCTTTACGCCGAATCAGCGGGCGAGGTTCGGCGGGCATTGCGCACGGCAACGCAGGCTGTCCCCGCGACCCAAATCGCGGTAAAATGCAGCAGTTCACCCTATCGCATTCCATCAGGCCGTCGAACCCGCTATGAAAACGCGCAAACCGCGCCGCCCGCCCGGGCGGTGGATCTATTACATCCTGCATGAAGACATGCTGTGGCCCTGCCCGGTCAAATGGGAGTGGGAGAGCGGCTATAACGCCTGGCTGCCGTTTTACTATTCCCCCACGCTGGAGTTCGTCGCCGGCAACCCCGCCCGCGCCACCAAGGTCAGCAGCGGCCGGCGCTAAGCGTGTAGCCCGCCTTGCCGCCCGGCATCCGCTCACCTAAGATCATTGCATCACCCACAGGTTTCCGGTAGCGCCCATGTCTACTCTGTTTCGCACTTCTCTTTGCGGCGCGGTGGCGTTGCTGCTGCTTGCGGGTTGTCAGCAGACGGCGCATAAACCGGCGCCGCCGCTGCAGGCGCAGTTGGATCACATCGCTCTGATGCTGGCCGGCGGGCATTTCCTGCGCGTGGCGTGCGGGCGCAGCGAAGTGCCGGACGATGTGAAATTGCAGCGCACCGCGATGCGTACGGCGCAGCACCGCGGCTGGGACACGCATGCGGCAGGGTATCGGCAGCTGCCGGCGCTCACCCAGGCGCGCTATCTGGCTCTGCAACAGGATAATCAGCTGCTGACGGATAAATGCGCCACGCTCAGCCGCAGCACCGCGCGCTTTATCGCGGCGGCGCAGGCCGATCAGGAAGACTACATGGAGTAGCGTTGCGGCAAGCCTGTCGGGCGCTCGTCACGGGCGCCCAAAAATTCTTTGCAGGATAACGATTTATCGATCATCATTTGAAATGATGTTTCACTTTTATCCACCGAGCCCACCTTGAACCTGTATGCCGCCCTGCGTCAGCGCGTGGAAAATACGCCCTGGTACGCCAAACGGAAAAGCTACCGCGTGCTGTTCTGGCGCGAGATCACGCCGCTGGCGGTGCCGATCTTCCTGGAGAACGCCTGCGTGCTGCTGATGGGGGTGCTGAGCACTTTTCTGGTGAGCTGGCTCGGCAAAGAGGCGATGGCCGGGGTGGGGCTGGCGGACAGCTTCAACATGGTGATCATCGCCTTTTTTGCCGCGGTGGATCTCGGCACCACCGTGGTGGTGGCCTTCAGCCTCGGCAAGCGGGATCGCAGGCGCGCGCGGGCGGCGGCGCGTCAGTCGCTGGTCTTGATGACCGGCGTGGCGCTGCTGTTGGCGGCGGGCATTCATCTGGCGGGCGAACCGATCATCGATGTGATCGCCGGCGCGGCCTCGCCGGAAGTGAAAGCGCTGGCGCTCTCTTACCTGCAGACCACGGTGTGGAGCTACCCGGCGGCGGCGATTGCGCTGATCGGCAGCGGCGCCCTGCGCGGCGCGGGCAACACCAAGATCCCGCTGCTGATCAATGGCGGCATGAATATCCTCAATATCATCATCAGCAGCATCCTGATTTACGGCATGCTGGGTTGGCACGGGCTGGGCTTCGTCGGCGCGGGGCTGGGGCTGACGATTTCCCGCTATATCGGCGCCATCGCCATTCTCTATGTGCTGGCGATCGGTTTTAACCCGGCGCTGCACATCACGCTGAAAAGCTATTTCACGCCGCTGAAGATGAGCATCCTGTGGGAAGTGCTGGGGATCGGCATTCCCGCCAGCGTTGAATCGGTATTGTTCAACGGCGGCAAGCTGTTGACGCAGATGTTCGTCGCCGGCATGGGCACCAACGTGATCGCCGGTAACTTCATCGCCTTCTCCATCGCTTCGTTGATCAACTTGCCGGGCAACGCGTTGGGATCGGCCTCGACCATCATCGTCGGCCGGCGGCTCGGCAAAGGCGAGATCGGCCAGGCGGAGCGGCAGCTGCGCCATATTTTCTGGCTGTCTACCCTTGGGCTAACCGCCATCGCCTGGGGCACGGCGCCGCTGGCCGGGGTATTCGCCGCGTTTTATACCTCGCAGGATGACGTGAAATCGGTGGTGAAAACCCTGATTTGGCTCAACGCCGCCTTTATGCCGATCTGGGCCGCTTCCTGGGTGTTGCCTGCCGGGCTGAAAGGCGCGCGCGATGCCCGCTTTGCCATGTGGGTGACGATGCTGGGCATGTGGGGTTGCCGCGTGGTGGCGGGCTACGCGCTGGGCATTGAACTGGGCATGGGCGTGGTGGGCGTCTGGTTGGGGATGTTCCTTGATTGGGCGGTGCGCGGCGCCTTGTTCTATTGGCGCATGGTCAGCGGGCGCTGGCTGTGGAAATATCCGCGGATGAGGCGAGAGAGGAAAGGTTGACCGTGTATTATCGAGAAACTGCCGGCGCCGATTGAACGGCCGCCGGCAAGAAAATGGCGTCGTCAGGAGTGGTGAGTCGAAGGATACCAGCGCAGTGAGTTATTGACAGGGCCTTGGGTGACCAGCACTTTTCCCTTGCCCGCCAGGCTCAGCAGCAAATTGCGCGCCTGATAAATCGTCAAGTCGTTGGACTCGGCCAATTGGCGTGTGGTGGGCCATTCGCCGGGCGGCGGCGGCGGCGTTTCCATGGCTGAAGGGCACAGGTTGTGTAGCGTCGTGAGTAAATGTTGCTGCAGGTTCTGCAATTCTTGTTGTTTTGAGATGCGTTTTGCCATGTAAGCCTCCCTTAAACTTCAGGTGAGTTTTGATATAGCGGTAAAAGATGGGTCAGAGAATAGTGCCGGTTGCCGACAAGACGCTCCTGAGCTATTCCCGGACGGCCGTCTGAACCTGATATTTTCGCCGCTATAACCCGGCGGCGCGCAAGGGGCAGGATGGAGAATGCCGTTGCCGGGGGCCCGGCCGGCTGTGTGTATTGGCTGTATTTCATTGTTTTGCTCCATGGTGTACTTCCGAGCCTGGTTTTCACCTGTTCGGATCGTTAAGTCTTCCTTCTCTTTGTCGGCGCATTATAACGCAAATAGCAAAATGGCGATCGTTAATGTCGTGGAAAATATGTTTTTCGATACAATTGACTGGTGTTATTGCTTTTACGATCTGTTGTCTCGCAAAAATATATTCGTCTCGTGGTTTTTGGGCTTATATTTTGTATTTATTGGTTTTGATTAAAATGGCTTTCCAAGGTGTGAGTGTTTTTGTAAGAATAACCAGGCCAAAATGAGCGGGTAAGACGGAACTTATTTTAAATATCTCTGAAGGGTAAGTCTTTAGACGATCTTTATTTAAGCGTGTTTTTCTTTTGCCTGTTTAGCTATTCGTTTATAACCCTAATTGGGTGGTAATGAATTGACAGTCGCGATTTCACAATTGCGACGTCTTTCTTTTTGGCGAAGACTAATACCGTTATTCATTCTGGAATGTATAAATGGCTGTTAAAGGCACGGGAGCAATCCTGCGCTTTTTACACAATATTAAAGGAATAAGTGAATTATGAAACTGAACAAAATCATGCTGGCAACTGTTCTGGCGTTTGGCGTGTCTTCTCTGGCGAATGCCGCCGATCAGGGTCATGGCAAAGTGACTTTTACCGGTTCTATTATTGATGCTCCTTGCTCCATTGCGCCTGAATCGGTCGATCAAACTGTGGAAATGGGGCAGATTTCCAATGTCGCGCTGAAAAATGGCGGCAAATCAGCGCCGCGTCAGTTCGATATTAAACTGGAACAGTGCGACACCTCCACGCTGAAAACCGTCACCACCACTTTTGACGGCAAGGCTTCTGCCGCGAACCCTGATCTGCTGGGCATCATCGGTACCGCCAGCGGCGCCAGCATCGCCATTACCGACATGGCGAGCAATCCGATCAAACTGGGCACCGCAACGGCTCCTCAGACGTTGAACGACGGCAACAACACGCTGCGCTTCGCCGCTTACCTGCAGGGTGACGGCGCTTCCGCCACCGTGGTTCCAGGTGATTTCACCGCCGTAGCCGATTTCAAACTGGCTTACCAATAAGTCTCATCGCCATTGGCGTGACGTCTTTTATGCATGCGGGATATCCCGCATGCATTTTCCCAGGATGAAGGGTATTTGTCAGGGGTGTTCAATGAACCGGTTTATTTACCATTTAGTGTCTCCTTGCATATTGATGACCATGCTAGTTATTCCGGCCACTCAGGCTGCTCCCAAGGTTCAGGGATGGGGGCGAGTGAATATGCAAGGAGCCATTATCGATACCGCTTGCGCCATTGCCGCCGGCAGTCGCGATCAGACTATCGATATGGATGTGTTGCCGCTGGGAAATATTGCGCGCGATGGACAGGGCAATACGCGCCCATTCACCATCGAATTAATCAACTGCACGTTTGAACGGCCAAAGCCCAATTTGCCGAACTGGAAGCAATTTCAGGTTGTTTTTGACGGCGATGCCGATGGCGAGTTATTCGGCGTGCGCGGAGACGCTAAGGGTGTGGCGCTGCAAATATCCGATGGCCAAGGAAATATCGCAGCGCCCGGCGTGCCTTTGCCGCGTGGTGATATTTCACCAGGAAGCATGTCGCTCAACTATTCCATCAAGCTGGTCGCCAATAAGCAACCGCTGCATGCCGGAAGCTATTTTTCTGCGGTGCGCTTCAAGCTGGATTATTACTGAAGTTTTTATTACGGCTTACGGTGGGCCGCAACGACGGAAATATACGATAAAGGTTAGGGATATGATGTTATCACCTGCTGGGAAGCTATTTCGATTTCAGGTTTTGGGGTTATGTATCACGCTGGCACTGGGAAGTTCATCAACGCGTGTTTACGCTGAAGACGGTATTCAATTTAATGCCGACATTCTGGATGTTAACGATCGGAAAAATATCGACCTAAGCCAATTTTCCCGCAGCGGCTACATTATGCCGGGGAGTTACAGCATGGTGGTTCATATCAATAAAAACGAACTGCCGGAGCAAAAAATATCGTTTTATCCGCCGGACAGCGATCCGGACGGCAGCCGGGCCTGCATCACCAAAGCGTTGGTCGAACAATTGGGGCTGAAGCAAGAGATGATGCGATCGCTCAGCTGGTGGCATCAGGGTGAGTGTCTGGACGAATCCAGCCTGAAGGGCATGGCGTCGCGCGGCGATCTTGCGACGGCTGCGCTCTATCTGAGCGTGCCGCAAGCTTATATGGAGTACAGCTCGGAAGACTGGGATCCGCCGTCGCGCTGGGATGAGGGCATTCCGGGGTTGTTGTTCGACTATAACCTCAATGCTCAAAGCCGGCATCAGCAAAAGGAGGGCACTCGCGAGTATAGCGTCAGCGGCAACGGTACCGCCGGCGCCAACCTCGGCGCCTGGCGTCTGCGCGCCGACTGGCAGGGGCAGCTTAACCATCAAACCGGTGTCGGGCAGCCTACCGATAAGAAGTTGGAGTGGAGCCGCTATTACGCCTACCGCGCCATCCCCGCGCTGCGTTCGCGCCTGACGCTGGGTGAAGACTATTTGGATTCGGGCATTTTCGAGAGCTTCCGTTTTTCAGGCGCGAGTCTGGTCTCCGACGACAATATGCTGCCGCCCAACCTGCGCGGCTATGCGCCAGAGGTGGTCGGCGTGGCCAAAACCAACGCCAAGGTGACCATCAGTCAGCAGGGGCGGGTCATTTATGAAACCCAGGTGGCGGCGGGGCCGTTCCGTATTCAGGACATCAATGACGCCATCTCCGGCGAGTTGGATGTGCGGGTGGAAGAACAGGACGGCAGCGTACAGGCGTTCAAGATGAACACCGCCAGCATTCCGTATCTGACCCGCCCGGGCTCGTGGCGTTTCAAACTGGCGGCGGGCAAGCCGTCCGACTGGCAACACCACGCTCGCGGGCCGCTGTTTGGCACCGGCGAATTCTCATGGGGCATCAGCAACGGCTGGTCGTTGTATGGCGGCGCGTTGGCGGGCGGCGATTATAACGCCCTTTCGCTGGGCGTGGGGCGCGATCTGATGATGTTCGGCGCGCTGTCGTTCGACGCCACCCAATCGCGGGCGCGCCTGCCGCAGCAGGAAAAAACGCTGAGCGGCGGTTCTTACCGGGTGAGCTATTCGAAAACCTTCGATGAGTTGGACAGCCAGGTCACCTTCGCCGGCTACCGTTTCTCGCAAGAAGACTACATGAGCATGAGCGAATACCTCGACGCGCGTTATTACGGTAATCGGGTCGGCAACAACAAGGAGATGTACACCATCACCTTTAACAAGCAGTTCCGCGACTGGGGGTTGAGCACCTACCTCAACTACAACCATCAGACTTATTGGGATCGCCCGGCCAATGACCGTTACAGCCTGACGGCGTCGCGCTATTTCGACATCGGCGACTTCAAAAACCTGAGCCTGTCGTTGTCGGCTTATCGCAACCGTTACAACGAGACCAACGACGACGGCATGTATCTGTCGCTGTCAATGCCGTGGGGCAATGGTGCCACTCTCAGCTACAACACCACGGTGAATCGCAACGACAACACTCATCGCGTGGGGTACTACAACCGCGTCGACGAACACAACAACTATCAGGTGAGCGCCGGCAGCGCGCGTAGCGGCGCCAATTTGAACGGCTACTACAACCACGAGGGCGACGTGGCGCGTCTGAGCGCCAACGCCAGCTATCAGGCCGGGCGCTACAGCGCCGTTGGCCTGTCCGCGCAGGGAGGGATGACCGTCACGCAGGAAGGCGGCGCGCTGCATCGCTCTACCGTTATGGGCGGTACGCGCCTGTTGCTGGACACCAACGGCGTAGCCGGGGTACCGGTGCGCGGCTACGGCAGCACCGTGAGCACCAACCGCTTCGGCAAGGCGGTGGTGGCGGACGTCAACAGCTATTACCGCAACAAGGCCAGCATCGATCTGAACAAGCTGGGAGACAACGCCGAGGCCACCCGATCGGTGGTGCAGGCCACCCTGACGGAAGGGGCGATTGGCTACCGCAAGTTCGATGTGATCGCCGGTGAGAAGGCAATGGCGATCGTCAAACTGGCGGACGGCAGTACGCCGCCGTTCGGCGCTACGGTGTTGAACGCCCGCAAACAGGAAACCGGCATCGTCAACGACGGCGGCAGCGTCTACCTGAGCGGCATCAACGCCGGTGAAACCATGACGGTCCACTGGAATGGTGCCGCACAGTGCCAAATACAGCTGCCGTCTTCGCTGCCGGCCGACATGCTGATGCGCACATTGTTGCTGCCTTGCCGGCCGCTCGCCCCGGCTGAATAAATTCATCATTCTGAATCTGGAGTAATCGACAACATGCAGAACATTTCCCTGAAGACCGCGGCGGCGATCGCCCTGTTGAGCACAGCGATGTCGCAGCAGGCATCGGCGGCGATCGCGCTCGATCGCACCCGGGTGATCTTTGACGGCGGCCAGAGCTCGGTCAGCCTGAACCTCAGCAACCAGAACAAACAGCTGCCGTATCTGGCGCAGGGTTGGCTGGAGGACGAGCAGGGCAACAAGATTCAGAGCCCGCTGGTGGTGCTGCCGCCGGTGCAGCGCATCGAGCCGGGCAAACCGAGCCAGATAAAGATTCAGGCGCTGCCGGCGGCCAAACAGCTGCCGCAGGATCGCGAGAGCCTGTACTACTTCAATTTGCGCGAGATCCCGCCGAAGAGCGACAAACCGAACACGCTGCAGATCGCGCTGCAAACGCGCATCAAGCTGTTTTACCGGCCGACGGCGATCGTGCCGAGCCGCGCCGACATGGCGACGCCGTGGCAAGAGCAACTGACACTGACGCGGCAGGGAGACGGCTATCAGGTCAATAACCCGACCCCTTATTACATCACCATTGTCGATGCCGGGAGCAAAAAGCACGGCGAAGGCGCGCAGGGTTTCGAGCCCTTCATGATCGCGCCCAAGAGCAATGCGCGGCTGACCGTGAGCGCGGCGGCCCTGGGCGGCAGCCCGGTGCTGACCTATATCAACGACTACGGCGGCCGGCCGCAGCTCAGTTTCAGCTGCAGCGGCGGCAGTTGCAAAGTGGTGCCGGAAAAGAAACCGGCTTCATAACCCTCTGTTCAGGCCGTTATCGACGGGAGAGTGACTCAGGTGCAAAGGATGAAACGAAAACTGAAAAAGGACAGCCTGCCGCAGCGCTGCGAATGGCGCTATTACGCCGCGATGGGCGGCCTGGCGCTGATGTTGCCGCTGCTATTGCCGAAAGCCGTCGCGGCCGACAACTGGCAGGTGGAAGGCGCCAACGGCGTGTTGCAGGTGCGCGGCGCGCTGACGGAGAGTGCCTGTCGGTTGGAGATGACCAGCGCGCGGCAGGATATTTGGCTGGGGGAAACCGGCACCGCACGCTTGCGGCAGGCCGGCGATCGCGGGCTGCCGGTGGCGTTCGAGCTGCGTCTGCAAGATTGTCTGCGCGCCTCGACCAGCCAGCGCGATGCGCGCACCGGCGCACTGACCTGGGCGCCGAACCAACCGGCGGTGACGGTCAGCTTCGGCGCGCCGGCGGATATGGACAACCCACAGTTGGTGAAAGCGCAGGGCGTGTCTGGTCTGGGGCTGCGCCTGCTGGACGGCCGCGGCCGCGACGTTCGCCTGGGCAGCCGCGGTGAGCCGCTGATGCTGACGCCGGGGCAGAATACCTTGAGCTACACCGTCGCGCCGGAGCGAACCGCGGCGCCGTTGATGGCCGGCGCTTATCGGGCTGCGGTGGATTTTAGGCTGAGTTATGACTGAGGCGGCGAGATGGCGCAGATGATGAAACGAAGCCGAACGGCGCTCTGGCTGGCGGGGCTGTTGGCGCTGGTTCAACTGTCGGCTGAGGCGAACACCTTGGTGAACGTGCGGGTCACCGTGCTTTCCCCTCCCTGCGTTATCAACGGTGGGCAGCCTATCGAGGTGAATTTCGGCGATGAAGTGATGACCACCCGGATCGACGGCAGCAACTATCGGCGGCCGGTGAACTATACGCTGACGTGCAACGGGCAGAGCAGCAACGCTCTCAAATTGCAGGTTCAGGGGGCGGCGGCCGGTTTCGACGGTCAATTGTTGCGCACCAGCCAGGACGGGCTGGGCATCGCGCTGCTTCACGGGGGCGGCCGCTGGCCGATCAATCAGTGGTTGAGTTTTACCTATCCCGTCACGCCGACGCTTGAGGCGGTGCCGGTGAAATCGGCCACTGCCAAACTGACGGCGGGTGAATTCACCGCCGGCGCGACGATGAAAGTGGACTATCAGTAACGCAGGAGCTAGAGCATGAAACAGCGTTTAACGGCGAGCGTGCTGCTGTGCGCCGGCGTGGTGTGCCACTTCGCCTGGGCGGAAAAAACGGTCGATATGCAGTTCCGCGGTACGCTGATCGAGCCGCCGCCCTGCACCATCAACGATGATGGCGTGATCGATGTGGATTTCGGCGATCGCGTCGGTATCAATAAGGTCGACGGCGTGAATTACCGGCAAACCATCGGCTATCGCATTACCTGCGAGCCGGGGATCGGCAAGTGGGACATGATGTTGCGCCTGAACGGCACGGCAACGTCTTTCGATGAGGCGGCGGTGCAAACCAATCACCGTTATCTGGGCATTCGCATTTACCAAAATGCTGCGCCATTCAAAGTGGGCAGTTCGCTGCCCATCGATCCGCTCAAGCCGCCGGTGCTGGAAGCGGTGCCGGTCGGCAAGGCGGGGGAAACCTTGACGGAAGGGGCGTTCGACGCCACGGCGACCCTGCAGGCTGACTACCAGTGAAGGAGGGAACACGTATGAAAATGACGCCAAGACGCCGCTGGGCGACGGCGGGGCTGTTGCTGTTTTCACTGGGCGCGAGCGGCATGGTGCGAGCGGCGGACAATCTGTATATGCACGGCGCGCTGGTGGCGGAGCCCTGTGTCATTCAGCCGGGCGACGAAGATATCCAACTGGATTTCGGCACCGTGGTCGACAAATACCTGTACCTGAACCAGCGCACGTTGAGCCAACCGTTCGAGCTGCGGCTGTCCGAATGCGATCTGAGTCTGGGAAAAACGGTGTCGATCACCTTCAAGGGCGAGGAAAACCCGCAGTTGCCGGGGTTGTTGGCGCTGGCGGCGAGCAGCGAGGCCAGCGGGATCGCCATCGGCATGGAAACCGCGCAAGGGCGGCCATTGCCGCTCAACAGCGCCGGCGGCAAATACCCGTTGCAGAACGGCAGTACGGTGATCGCCGTGCAGGCTTATGTGCGGGGCGAACCGGAGGCGCTGGCGAAGAAGACCATCGGTCGCGGCGCGTTCAACGCCATTGCGACTTTCAACCTGGACTATCAATAAACGCCGAGCCGGCCCGGTATTCGGCAAAACAGAATAAGGACCTGACGCGATGCAGCGTGCTCACTTCAGATGGATGTCTCTACTGCTTGGCCTGGCGCCGGGGCTGTGCTCGGCACAAATCTATTCGTACGTCACCCAAAGCACCGGCTCTCCCTCCAACGCTAGCTATAAGTTCGTGCTTGAAAGCTGGGATATGGACGACCTGTCGCCCAATCCCTGCTATCAGCAGGCAAATTGCGCCATCGGCATTAACCACCGGCATACCAGCACCAACACCGGGGGCACATCTTCGGTGTCACCGTCTGCCTACGTTGTCGGCTCGACGCGTTATCCGCAAATTACTCAATTGGCGACGATGGGCGAGCTCAGCCGTTTTTATCAAAGCATCTATCCGTTGCCGATACAGGGGAGCACTTCGCACGTGGGGGAGTCGATCACTCAGGAGTGCGTCGGGTTGTTTTACAACACGCGCTCCGGTTCCGCGGTAACGGGGAGCAATGCGCGCCTGATGCCCAGCAGCGTCTGCGGCATCGCGCCGCCGCCGGTCGGGGTGTGCGGCATTGATGAGCAGCAGCTCGATTTGAACCATGGCGTGCTGCAGGACACTGAACTGGCGGGTAATACCGCGCGCGGCAGTCTGCGGGTGGTGTGTTCGCAGAAGATGAATATCGTCATGTATATCCGCACCGGCAGCAGCGGCCGTTTGGATCTGGGCAACAACTCGGGCGTCTACAGCACGCTGCGCATCAATGGCGTGTTGGGCAATCAGGGGTATCCGTTCACTGCCGACACGAGCGGCATCACGTTGCCGGTCACTTCAACGCTCGGCGTGACCGGAACGGTCAAAGCCGGTGATTACTCTGGGCAGTCGGTCGCCATTCTGGCGCTGCCGTAGCCGCTTGGTCGCGCTTAAGGCCGCGTATCACCGCAAGGCCGTCATCGGTCTTGTTAGCGCTGATAAGCGGAAAGGATGACGTGCATCTGGGTGCGAAAAGGGAGATTTCATGGAGAAGGTACCGATGGGAAATAGTCTGTCCCTGGCGTTCATCGATAACGACCGCTTTTTTATTGAAGGGCTGCAGCGGGTGCTGCTGTCTTATTTTGCCCGCAGGGCGATTCCGGTTCGATTGCTGGATCCCGCCGCGGCGGCGCAGGCGGATATGGTGTTCCAGTCCGTGGAAAGGGATTGGCAGGCGCGATTCTGCCTGCGTGCCGCGGAGGGCGGTAAACAGATTAATTTTTCTCTGCGTGCGCCGGATGACACCCGTTGGCGCGACAAGCCGCGCTGCATCAGCGAATCGGGTGTGATCTTTCGCAACGATACGATCGGCCTCGTGCTGAGCCGGGTGGAACAGGCGCTGGCGTTGCAGACGTCTGATAGCGAAGCGCGCCGCTGTTATTGGTGCGAGCGGCAGCGCATTACCCGCCGCGAACAGGATGTGATGCGCTATCTGGCCTGGGAAATGCCGCCGACGGCGATAGCGCGTTATTTGGCGTTGAGCGTGAAGACCGTCAGTAACCACAAACAGGCAGCGATGAGAAAACTGGGGTTCAAGCGCAACGTCGATTTATACCACTGGCTGCGGCAAGGGGGCCTGAAAACCGTAGAGCGGTCGCGAGGAGAGGGGTGCGGTTCAGGTGCGCGGCTTGGCGCCGGAACCGCTGCGGCGTCAATACAGCAGCGTCATCGCGCTGAAGAACAGTAGCGTCAACACGATGATGATGACGTTTTGTGTGGCTTTGCGCACCAGTTTGCTGGCGCTCAGCCGGCTGTCGATGATGTAGAGCAGCGGCACCATCAACAGCACGTAGGCGAACATCAGCATGGCGGTAAAGGGCTGCAGGTTCATTCATGCTCCTCTTGTGCGTCATCATGGCCGACCAGGTGCACCAGCACGGCCTCCGTCTGATGGGGCAAACCAATAAAATGCGCAGTGGCGGGGGAGTTCGCCGCGAGCGGCAGAGCGGCGCGCCGCGTCTTCACCGCCGCTTGCAGAATTTTCTTTCGATGCTTCCGAGTATGGTCGACCATGCGCCTCCGAATAAAGCCGCCCGCAGGCGGCCGATCGTTGTATTGCCCATTAAGCTAGAGAAGGATTTCGGGCCGCTGCCGGGGCCACGCACTCATAATATTGCGAATGATAACCATTATCAATATTGAGAGTAAAAAATTAAGGGTATTACGAGGGGCAGTCGGCGGGGCGGGAAAAGAAAAAGCACGCCTTGCGGCGTGCTTTGCGCGGTATTAACTGCAGCGGTTACTTCTGGTCGGGCAGGGCGTAAGCGACCAGATAGTCACCCAGCTTGGTGCCGAAGGAACCGTGGCCGCCGGCGAAGATCAGCACGTACTGCTTGCCGTTGACCTCATAGGTCATCGGCGTCGCCTGGCCGCCGGCCGGCAAGCGTGCTTCCCACAGTTTTTCACCGTTGGTCACGCTGAAGGCGCGCAGGTAGTTGTCTGCGGTGGCGCCGATGAAGAACACGTTACCGGCGGTGGTCACCGGGCCGCCCAGCATCGGCATGCCCATTTTGAACGGCAGTGGCAGCGGTGAGCTGTCGCGCACGGTGCCGATGCGTTTTTTCCACACGATGTCGTTGGTTTTCAGATCCACGGCGGAAATGTAACCCCAGGCCGGCTGTTTGCACGGCAGACCAAACGGTGACAGGAACGGGTTCAGGGTCACGCCGAACGGTACGCCATACTGCGGCTGCACGCCGGACTCGGTGCCGCTGCCGCCCTTGTCGCCTTCCGGCGGCTCAATCGGGTTGCCTGGGCCGCGTGGGATCAGCTTGGACACGAACGGCAGCGCGATCGGGTTGGCGATGGCGATTTCGCGATCGGTATCGACGGCCAGGCCGCCCCACTCGAACATGCCGAGGTTACCCGGGAACACCAGCGTGCCCTGCTCGGACGGCGGGGTGAAGGTGCCTTCGTAACGCAGGCTGTGGAACATCACGCGGCAGACCAGCTGGTCATAGATGGTCGCGCCCCACATGTCCGCACCGGTCAGTTTCTTCTCAGGACGGAAGGTCAGCTCGGAGAACGGCTGGGTCGGCGACAGGCGGTCGCCTTTGGCCGGGCCCTGCGGTACCGGTTTCTCCGGCGCCGGCACCACCAACTCGCCGTTGGTGCGGTTCAGCACGAAGATGTTGCCGGTTTTGGTCGGCACGTAGATGACCGGCACTTTTTTACCGCTCTTGTCGGTAATGTCCGCCAGGGTCGGCTGCGCCGGCACGTCCATATCCCACAGGTCGTGGTGTACCGTCTGATAGAACCAGGCCAGCTTGCCGGTTGAGGCGTTCAGCGCCAGCAGGCCGCTGGCGTAGCGCTCCATTTCCGGGGTGCGATCGCCGCCCCAGATGTCCGGCGTGGAAACGCCCATCGGCAGATAGACGATATCCAGCTTGGCGTCATAGGCGGCCGGCGCCCAGGAGTTCGGCGAGTTCGGCACGAAGTGATGCTCGTCCGCCGGGATGGCGTTCGGATCTTTCGCGCCCGGATCGAAGGCCCACAGCAGCTTGCCGCTGTTGACGTCGAAGCCGCGAATGACGCCGGAAGGCTCGCGGTTGGAGTAGTTGTCGGTCACGGCGCCGGCGATGACGATCACTTTATCGGTGATCACCGGCGGCGAAGTCGGCTCGTAGTGGCCCGGCGTCGCATACGGCATGTTGCTCTGCAGGTTCAACTCGCCGTTGTTGGCGAAGTCCGGGCACGGTTTGCCGGTGTCGGCGTCCAGCGCGAACAGGCGGCCGTCGTTGACCGGCAGAATGATGCGGCGCGCGCACATCGCCGGTGCGGCATCGCCGGCGGCGCCCGCGGCTGCAGCGGTTTCGTGGTAAGACACGCCGCGGCAGGTGATGTGCTGGAAGGTCGGGTTGTACTTCAGCTGCGGATCAAATTTCCACTTTTCTTTACCGGTGGCGGCATCCAGCGCGAACAGCTTCTGGTGCGGCGTACACATGTAAAGGGTATCGCGGATCTTGATCGGCGTGACTTCGTTGGTGATCTCACCCGGATCGTTGGCGGTCTTCAGATCGCCGGTCTGGAAACGCCAAATCTCTTGCAGCTGGCCAACGTTTTTGTCGTTGATCTGGCTCAGCGGCGAGTAACGGGTGCCTTCCTGGGTGCGGCCATAGGCCGGCCAGTCGGCGCCGTTGGCGTCTTTCGGCTGCACCTGCGCGGCGTCGAGAGTGCCGTTGATCTCTTGCGGATCGTTGAATACGGCATAGGCCAGCGCGATGACGGTGATTGCCAGCGCCGCGCTCAGCGCACCGTAGGCGAACTTGCCGTTGGCGACCAGCTTACGATAGATAAACGGCAGCACCAGCCACAGGCCGAAGAAGAAGGTGACGTCCAGACGCGGCGTCAGCGCCCAGAAGTCCGGGCCGACTTCCCACAGGGCCCAAATAGTGGTGCCCAGCAGGAACACCGCGTACAGCAGCAGCGCGGTGGCGCGGCGGCGGAACAGCAGCCAGGAGGTCGCCAGCAGCACCAGCCCGGCGATGATGTAATACAGCGAACCGCCCAACTTGGCCAGCCAAATGCCGCCGCCGAGCAGATAAAGCCCGCTCAGCGCGGCAAATAGCGCCGTTATGACGATAAGCGGCGATAGTGACGCTTTATTTTGCATAGCAATACCCTTACCAAAAATGAAAGTCCCCGATTTAGAGATTAAGCCAAATCGGAAAAAACACGCGGTTTCTCCCTAATATTTCAGCGGGAAGCCGCTAGGGTGACGTAAAACCCATCCCGTTTTTTAACCTTAAGGTGCTTTGCCTTATTCAAAGCGGTAAGACAAGGTGGCGCCGCCACCCCAGTTGCGACCCGGCGCCGGCTCGAAATAGCGGCCGTTGCCTTCGTTGACGATCACCGAACCGACGTAACGGCGATCGAACACATTGTCTACCCGGCTGAAGACGTCCAGCGCCCAGCGGTTCCAGGTAAAGCGATAACCGGCGTTTACGCCGGCCACGGTGTAAGAGGGCGCCTGCGCGCTGTTGGCGTCGTTAGCCTGAATGTCGCTCATGTAGCGCAGCTCCGCGCCGGCGTGCCAGCCTTCCGGCGGCGCCCAGGCCAGCGAGGCGTAGCCCATATTGCGCGCGATGCCCGGCAGGCGATTGCCGGCGGGGGTACAGCCGGATTTACCGCACATATCGCTGCGGTAGGTGGCGTCCAGCAGCGTCCAGGCCATATTCAGGCGCCAGTCCAGCGCAAACTCCTGATCCAGCGCCAGCTCGAGGCCGCGCCGCCGGGTTTTACCGGCGTTGGCATAGCTGGTGCGCCCACCGCTGCTTTCCGCCACCACCAGTTCGTTGTCGGTCTCGGTCTGGAACAGGGCGGCGCTCACCAGGCCGTTGCCGAGGCGCAGCTTGCTGCCCAGCTCGACGGTGTCGCTGGTAGACGGCTGCAGGCCGATGTTGAGGCCCGCCTGGCCGTCGGGGCGGTATGAGAGCTCGTTGATGGTGGGGGTTTCAAAGCCGCGGCCGGCGGAGAGATAAAGGTTCCACGCCGGATTGATCTTGTAGTTGAGCGAGCCCATCGGTAGCCACTGGTGGTAGCGCTTGCTGCCGCTGTCGTCGCCGTTGCGCGGCGTGATGTAATAGTCGGTCGAGTCGAAGCTGACCGTGCTGTAGCGCAGGCCGGCATCCAGCGTCCAGTGCGGCGTCAGTTGCCAGGAGGTTTGCAGGTAAGGATCCAGGTTCCAGATGCGGTTCTTCTCGTTGCGCCGCTGGTCGCCTTTCTCGCCGTAGTCCACTGTGCCGTCTCGCAGAATAAAGTTTTCGAACCCCTGCCGGCGTTCGGTCATGGTTTCATAATCCAGACCGCCGATCAGTGTTACCGGTAACGATGCGAGAGTATCCTCATGCTTCCAGCGAGTGTCAATGCCCTGATATTTTCTTTCCAGCACGATCACCCCGCCGGCGTGGGTGGGGTTGAGCTGCGGCCCCATCGGGATCGATTGGTACTGCGTGGTGTGGCGCTCGCCGTGGTAGGCGGTCAGGGTCAGTTCGTCGCGTTCACTCATCTGACGCTGATAGCGCAAGCCGGCCTGGGTCTGGTCGAGCGATTTGCGGGTGTTGTATTGATCCGCGCGCGGCGCCTGGCGCGGGTTTTCCTTCCATTCCGCCTCGGTCAGGCCGCCCGGATCGCCGGCATCGATTGAGACGCTGTTGAACATCAGCGTCAGGGTGCTGACGTCGTCCAGCCGCACGCCGAGCTTGCCGTTGCCGAGGTTTTTCCGCGCGGCGCTGTGATCGCGGTAGCCCTGGGTAGTAAAGCGGGTGCCGGAGATGGCGTAGTTGACGTCGCCGGCCTGGGTGCCGTCGCCGGTGGCGCCGGTCGCTTTCACCCCGTAGCGCCAGGTGTTGTCACTGCCGAAATAGCCGCCGGCCTCCAGCGTCGGCGGCTGGGTGCCGGTAATGGTGTCAACATTGATGACCCCGCCCGAGGCGTTGCCGTACAGCGCGGAATAGGGGCCGCGCAGCACCTCGATGCGTTCGACGGAATTGATGTCGATATTGGAGGTTTGCCCTTGGCCGTCGGGCATGGTGGCGGGAATGCCGTCGACGTACATGCGCACCCCGCGCACGCCGAACATCGAGCGGCTACCGAACCCGCGTATCGACAGCTGCAGATCCTGCGCATAATTTTGCCGGTTTTGGATCTGCAGGCCCGGCACGCTGCCGAGGTTTTCCGACAGGTTAATCTGCGGCGCGGCGTTGCGCAGGTCTTCGCCGTCGATCACGCTGACGGAGACCGGCGACCCCAGCTCCGTCAATCCGGTGGGTTGCGCCATCACCACCAGGGTGTCGCTGTCTTTTTGCTCCGCCGCCAGGGCCGAGCCGATATAGATCGGCTGTAGCAATAACAGGGTTGCCGGGGTCAAGGCGGGACGTTTTTTATTCATCAGATAATTCTGCCAATAATGCTGAAAGAGTTGCCCGCAAGGGGGCGAAAATAGCCATTTTTGACTCCCTGTACCGGCATTCAAGGGGAAGGAAACTGCATCCTGCAAAGAGTATAGGATATTCCGATATCGTATGCTTTGGAATAGCGCAGCCGAAAGAGGCGTGTTTTCAATTAAGAAAATTCTCTATTCAATAGCGATGTGCTGGGCGTTTTTAAATCACCCTGGCTTATCTTAAACATAATCCTATTCGTTTTTTTAATTTGTTTATCTCATTTATTTTATTAATGAATGCAATGTGGTTAATTCATTAGTGGAAAATAAAAATCTATTTTATCTGATTGATTTTTATCATATTTATTTATTTGTATTTTTGTGGCTTTATTTTTTATAAAAATAAAATAATATTCCCTCTTATGTTTTTTAGGTTTTCAGTTAACAGCTCAATCGTATAACGCTTACGGTATTTATGTCATGCATAAATATCTATTTATATATTTACGGAATATATTAAAAGGGAATTGATTTATGGACGCGCTCATCGCTTCACCCTATACCCACACATTTTGGAATGAGTACATGCTCAATCCACACTCCTGCGAGTACAACCTGGTGCTGGATCAGACGATTGAGGGAGAATTGGACGTCGGCCGACTGCGCGCGGCGATCGACGGGGTTTGCCGTGACTATATTCTGTTTCACCACGTTCTGGATGACAGCGCCTCGCAATTACGCTGGGTAAGGTCGGCGAAAAAAATTGCGCTGGAAACGCTCGATGCCGATTGCGATGTCGGTAAGTTAATCAACACGCCGTTCGATCTCCGGGAAGGGCCGCTGTGCCGCTTCTACCTGATTGAGCTGGCTCCGCAGCGCTATAACCTGATCATTGTCGTTCATCACATCCTGATCGACGGCCTGTCCGGACAGGAGTTCTACAGCGCCGTTTCCGCCTATTACAATCGCGGCACGGCGGTGACGCCGCCGCAGGCGGATGAAACGGACATCAGCACATTGTACCGGCGCTATGAGGCGGATATCGCGGCGTTGAAACACGAGTTCGGTTCCGCGTCATTCTGGGGCGACATGCTGGCCGAATGCGCCCCGCGCGTGGCGTTGCCTTATCTCCCCGGCGCAGCGGCCGAAGCGCCCGGCGCCGGCGAAGTGCGCTTTGCGTTGCCGTTCGCTGAGTGGCAAGCGCTGAAATCCGGCGTCAGGTATGCCAATCCTTTCCTGATCTTCAAAACGCTGTGGGCGCTGCTGATCGCCCGACAATCTGCGCAGGAAACGGTGCATATCGGTTATCCCATCGCGCCGGAGGGCGGCGAGGCGCTGTTCTTCGGCGCACAGGTCAACACTGCGGTGTTTCCCTTGACCCTCGCCCCGGGAGCCACGTTCAATCAGCTGTACCGAGCGACGCTGGCCTACAGCAAAGCGCTCAAGGTGGCTGGCAAGCTGCGGCACAGCCAATTACCGGTTTATGACATGCTGAGCCTCAGTCCGGTGCGTCAGCTGAACGTCAACTTTACCCAGGCTTACCTGAAAGATGCGCCGCTGGCGCTCGAGGGGTGTCGCATTGGCGTCAATCACCGGTTCAATGTCGATCTGGCCGGTTCGGAACTGCTGCTGGAGTATCAGCCCACCGAGCAGGCCTTTGAGTTTCGCCTGCGCTACCGCCCCGATCTGTTCGACGCGACCCAGATGGCGGAGATGGCGGAGCAGTATCTCTGGCTATTGCAGCGCGCATTAACCGAACCGGATGCGCCGATTGCCGCTTGGCCGCAGCTGACGGCGCAACAGGTTTTGCGCTGCCGCGACGCCTGGGAGAGCGGGCCTGCAACGGCCGACGCGGAAGCGACGCTGCTCGACGGCCTGGCCCGCCAGGCGCGCCGTCACCCGGAACGCATCGCCGTGACCGACGCCAAAGGATCGCTCAGCTACCGCCAGCTGGCGCAGCGCAGCGATCGTCTGGCGCTGCGGCTGCGGGCGGAGTATCAACGGCTGCGCGGCGTGGCCATGCCGCCGGAGACGCTGATCCCGCTGTATCTGCAGCGCAGCGCGGAGGCGGTGGTGGCGATGCTGGCCATCATGAAGGCGGGCGGTGCCTATGTGCCGCTGGATCCCGCCGCGCCGGCGCAGCGGCTGGATTATATCCTGCAAGAGGTGAACAGCCCGATCGTCCTGACCGAAAGCGCGTTGCAGGCCGCGGCGCAGCGATTGGCGCCGGGCGATCTTTGCCTGTCGGCGGATGAACCGCTCGCCGACGCGGACGCCGCGAGCTTGCCGCGTGTGGACGCCCGGCAGTTGGCCTACGTGATTTACACCTCCGGCACCAGCGGGCGGCCAAAGGGCACGCTGTGCGAACACCGGGGTGCGGCCAACATGGTGCTTGGCCATACGCAGCGTTTGTTGCGCAATGAGCCGGATGCGCTCAACTGCCTGCAGTTCGCGTCGCTGGCCTTTGATGCGCACGTCTTTGAGGTGTTCATGGCCCTGGGCAACGGCCACCGGCTGTTCATCGCGAGCGAAGCGCAGCGACGAGATCCGGCGTTGTTGTGCGAACAGATGGCGGCCTGGTGCATCGAGGCCTGCTTCCTGCCGCCGGCGCTGCTTGGCGCCTTCCCTGAATTGCCGGCTTCGGTGCGCTATCTCGCGACCGGCGGCGAGGCGAGCGCGCAGGAAGCGCTCGACCATTACCTGGCCCGCGGCATGCAGGTCGCCAACATGTATGGCCCGACCGAAGCTTCGGTCAGCGCCAGCCTGAATATTTATCGCCGCAACGGCGCACGCAATATCGGCCACGCCATCGCCAACATGCGTTGCTATGTGGTTGACGAGAACGATAACTTGCTGCCGCTGGGGGCGGAAGGCGAGCTGTGCCTGGCCGGCGTCGGTCTGGCGCGCGGATACCTGAACCTGCCGACGTTGACGGAGGCCGCGTTCACCGCCAATCCTTTTGAACTGCGTGAGCCGTACCGGCGCCTGTACCGCACCGGCGACAGAGTGCGGCGCTTGGCCGACGGCAGTCTGGAGTACCTCGGACGGCACGATCAGCAAATCAAGATCAACGGCTATCGCATCGAATTGGGCGAGATAGAAATGCAGCTGCGCGCGCTGCCTGAGGTGGCCGAGGCGGTGGTGAGCCTGCGTCCCGGCACGGCGGATCAGCTGGCGGCCTGGTATGTGCCGCAACCTGGCGCGGAGCCGGAGGCCGGCGACATCTTGCAACGGCTGGCGGCGCAGCTGCCGCACTACATGTTGCCCTCGGCGATGCGGGCGCTGGCGGCGCTGCCGCTGACGGTGAGCCGCAAGGTCGATTACCGGGCATTGCCAGAACCTTTGCCGATCGAGCCGCAAACGGCGTTTCGCCGGCCGTGTTCGCCGCTGGAGATTCGCCTGTCGGCACTGTTCAATCGGCTGCTGGGGGGCGATGTCGGCGTGGATGACAACTTCTTCCGCCTCGGCGGCAACTCCATGATGGCGATCCGGCTGTGCCACGAAGTGAATAAACTGCCGGGGGCGAAGATCTCGGTGCTAACGTTGAATCAGCACCCGACGGTGGCCGCGCTGAGCGAGCACATCGCTGCCCAGCGTCAGGCGCCGCCGGACGAGCTGCCGATCCTCTCCGGCGGGCTGCGGGAGGCGCCGCTGTCGCTTCAGCAGTCGCGGCTGTGGTTTGTTCAGCAACTGTCGGTGAACGCCACGCATTATCTGTCGCCGGTGCTGCTACGGCTGTCGCCGGATATCGATGACGAACGTTTTGCGGAGTGCCTGCAGGCGATCGTCGAGCGCCACCAGATCTTGCGCAGCCTAATTCGCCAGAATGATCGGGGCGAAGCCAGCCAGTGGGTCAGCGACACCGCGTTGCCGGTGCCTGTGCTAACGCTGAGCGCCGATGAATTTGACGCCGCGCTGACGCAAGCCTGCAGCCAGCCGATGGATTTGACGAGCGAGCTGCCGCTGCGCGCCACGCGCTACCGTTACCGCGATGCGGCGGAGCGGGAAACGACCGTTTGCCTGTTGGTGTTCCATCACATCGTCTTTGACGGCTGGTCGCTTGAGGTGCTGCTGCAGGAATTGGACGCGCGCTATCGGGGAACGTGGCGTGAGGCGACAGAGCCTGCGTTGCAATACCTCGACTATGCGTGCTGGCAACAAGCGCCGGAAAATGTGCAGCGCCGGGCGGAAGAATTGGCCTTTTGGCGGCAAGCGCTGGCGGGCTGCCAGCAACTCTCGGTGCCGTTGGACTTTTTGCGGCCGGCGGTCTTCGACGAGCGCGGAGACAACAGCGAAGTGCCGTTGCCGGCGGCGCTGGTGAAGGCGCTGGATGCGCTGGCGCGCAGAGAGGGGGTGACGCTGCATGCGGTGATGCTGGCGGGGTTCATGTTGCTATTGTCCCGCTACAGCGGCCAGAACGATGTCATGGTCGGCACGCCGTTGGCCAACCGCAGCCGCCCTGAACTGGAGAATCTGATCGGGTTCTTCGTCAATACGCTGCCTTTGCGCCGGCAGATCGACCCGCGCCATCGCGTCGTCGAGTTTGTGCGGCAGGTCGCGGCCACGACGCTGCAGGCGCAGCAGCATCAGACGCTGTCGCTGGAAGCGCTGGTGGACGACCTGGCGCTGCCGCGCGATTTTTCGCGCCATCCGCTGTTCCAGGTCATGTTCGCGTTGGAGAGCGAAGGAGGCGCACTGGCGCGCCCGGACTGGCTGTCGGTGGTCGACCTGAGCGCTTATGAACGCACCGCCAAGTTTGATCTCACGCTCACGCTAACGCCGCAGGGGGAGCAGATGCGCGCGCGCTTCAACTTCGCTTCGGCGCTGTTCAGCAAAGCGTCGATGGATCGGTTGGCCGGCTACTATCTCGCCGTGTTGCAGCAGATGGTGCACCACGACGACTGGCCGCTGGAAAATATCCGTCTGCAACCGCAGAGCCAGGCGCTGCCGGCGTCGCCCGCCTTCGGCTATGCGTTTGAACGCAGCCTGCAACAGGACTTCGTGCAGCATGCGCGGCGCAATCCGCAGGCCGTGGCGGTTGTCGACGAGCAGGGCGAAATGACTTACGGTGAGCTGCACGCGGCGGCGCTGACGCTTGCCACTCAGCTGCGCGTGCAAGGGCGGATGACCGGTGACGCCATCGCCGTCATCGCCGACAAGGGGCGCCGGCAGCCGGTAGCCCTGCTGGCGGCGCTGATGTGCGGCAAGGCGTTTTTGCCGATGGAGGCGGCATGGCCGCCGCAGCGGCGGCTGAACGTGATGGCGCAGGCCGGCATCAATACGCTGCTCAGCGATGCGCCCTGGGCCTGCGCCGAGATCAATCTGATCGAACTGAATGCCGCAGGGCTGGCGGCGCAGCTGCCGCTGCCGGAACAGCGCCTGCCGGCGCTGGATGCCGGGCCCGACAGCCTGGCCTATATCATTTTCACCTCGGGATCGACCGGTACCCCGAAAGGCGTGGCGATCGAACATCGCAGCGCGGTGAATATGCTGGAAGGCGTGCGGCGGTATTTCGGCCTCAACGAGCGGGATCGCAGCCTGGCCCTCAGCGCGTTGAGCTTCGATCTGGCGATCTTCGACATTTTCAGCCCGTTGAGCGCCGGCGGCGCGGTCGTGATGCCAGCCGAGCGGGATCGGACCAATCCGCAGGCCTGGTATCAGCTGATGATGACCCATCGGGTGACGCAATGGCTGAGCGCACCGGCGCTGATGGAGCTGTTGCTGGATTATGTGAACGGGGCGGGGTTGACGGCTGGGCCGGCACCGGCGCTGCGGGCGGTGATGGTGGGGGGCGACTGGATCGCCACCTCGCTGCCGGAACGCTGCCTGGCCTGGGCGCCGCACGGCCGTTTTTGCAGCGCCGGCGGCGCTACGGAGGCGGCGATCTTCACCATGCTGTACGAAGTGCCGCGCGGTCAGAAAATTCGGTCGGTCAGCATTCCTTACGGCAAACCGTTGCCGCACCAGCGTTGCTATATCCTGGATGCCGGGCGGCGGCCCGCCGCGCCGGGTGTCCGAGGCGAAATCTATCTGGCGGGGGAAGGCCTGGCGCGCGGGTATTACGGCGATCCGCAACGCACCGCCGAGAGTTTCTTCTGGCATGACGAGCTGCAGGAGCGGGTGTATCGCACCGGTGATGCGGGCCGATGGCTGGAGGATGGCAACGTGGAGTTTATGGGGCGCCTAGATCAGCAGATCAAACTGAACGGCTATCGCATCGAACTGGGGGAGATAGAACATGCCGCGCTCGCCTATCCGGGCGTGACCGCCTGTTGCTGCGTGCTCGTCACGCAACCGCAGCCCTGCCTGGCCGCGTATTACGTTGCCGATGAGGCGATCGCCCCTCAGGCGCTAGCTCAGCATTTGAGCCGCCAACTGCCTCCTTACATGGTGCCGCAGGCGCTGATGCAGTTGGCGCAGCTGCCGCTGACCGAAAACGGCAAGATAGCGCGACAGGCGTTGCCGCAGCCGGAAAGGGCGGCGCGTGAGTTTGTCGCGGCGCAGAGCGAATGGGAGAACGCTTGTCTGGCGGTGTGGCGCGATCTGCTGCAGCGGCAGGATATCGGCGTGGAGGACAATTTCTTCTCGCTGGGGGGCAACTCTCTTCTGGCTATCCAGGCCTGCTATCAGATCGGCCGGCGGCTGGCGCGCGAGGTCACGCTGAGCGAGCTGGGGCGCTTCCCGACGATCCGCTCGCTGTGCCGCGCGTTGCCGCAACAGGAGCAGGGCGCCGCGCCGGTGTCGATCCCGCCGCTGCGGCAGCGCGAGTATCCGCTCTCTTCTTCACAGCTGCAGCTGTGGTTTATCGAGAATTTGAACGGCGGCGGCAATCTCTACCACGTGCCGATGCTGTTCCGTCTCGGCGACGGGGTGTGCCTGGCGGCTTACGAGCGCAGTTTGCAGGCGGTGGTCGCCCGGCATCAGGTATTGCACAGCCTGATTGTCCAGATGCCATCCCAAAGCGCCGTCGCCCGCGCCTGTGAACTGACGCTTTCGCTGGAGCGCGTGACGCTGGCGGCGGCGCACTGGCCGGACAGGCTGCGGCAGGATATCGACCGGCCGTTCGCGCTGGGGGCGGAATTGCCGATCCGGGCAGCCGTTTACCGGGTGGCGCAGCCGGATGGCGGGTGGGTGACTTACAGCCTGATTCTGGTGCATCACCTGGCGTTTGACGGCTGGTCGCAGCCGGTGCTGTTGCAGGAGCTGGACGTGCTGTATCAGGCGCAGCGGCAAGGGCAAGAGGCCGGGCTGGCGGCGTTGCCGTTGCACTATGGCGACTATGCCGTCTGGCAGCGGCGCTGGCTGGAATCCGCTCAGGCGGATGAGGCGAAGGCATATTGGCGACAAGCGCTGGATGGATGGCAGACGCTGGAAATGCCGCTCGATTTCGTGCGGCCGGCCCGCTTCGATCATCGCGGCGCCAACCACGTCATCGCGCTGCCGGAGGCCCTGACGATGCAGGCGACGCAGTTCGCCCGGCGCCAAGGCGTCACGCCGTTTGCGCTGTATCTCGCGGCCTTTAACCTGCTGCTCGGTTACTTCAGCGGCCAGCAAGATATTCTGGTCGGCACGCCGGTCGCCAACCGGCCGGTGGCGGAGACCCGCTCGGCGATCGGGTTCTTCGTCAACACGCTGCCGCTGCGTTCGCAGATCGACGATGCGGCGTCGCTGAACGACTATGTAAACCGGGTCTTTGACGGCGTGCTGCAGGCGCAACGGCATCAGAATTTGCCGTTGGATCAGCTGATCGAGCTGCTGCAGGTGCCGCGCGATCTGTCGCGCCATCCGCTGTTCCAGGCGCTGTTCGCGCTGGAGGAAGTGGGGGATGCGCCGGCCTGGCTGGCGCCGCAGGATCTGCTGGCGCACTACCAGGCGGCCAAATTCGATTTGACGCTGAGCATACAGCCGGCGCCGCAGGGCGGCAGGGCGATCTTCAACTATGCCACCGCATTGTTCTCACCGGCCACGCTGGCGCTGTTGGGCGAGTATTATCTGACCATCCTCACGCAGATCGTCAATCACGGGGAGCAGCGCGTCAGCCAGTTGGCGCTGGTCTCGGAGAGTGAAATGGCGCGGCAACGCGCCTTCCATCAATCCTGTCCGTCGGCCTACGATTTTGAGCGTGCCATCCATCATGATTTCATCCGTCAGACCGAGCGCCATCCGCAACGGCTGGCGATCGTCGATGAATGGGGCGAACTGAGCTACGGTGAGCTGTATCGGCGCGCGCTGACGCTGTCGCTGCAGCTGCGTCAGCACGCGGACATGCGCGCCGATACCATCGCGGTGATGGTGGACAAAGGGCGGGCGCAAATCATTGCGGTGCTGGCGATTCTGATGGCCGGCAAGGCTTATTTGCCGCTGGACGGCGCCTGGCCGGAACGCCGCCGCCTGGATATCGTCGCGCAGTCGCAGACCCGAATTATCCTCAGCAGCCGGGAGTGGGCGACCAGCGGCGAGGCCAGGCTGTTGACCATCGATCCGCAGGGGGCCGTCACGGCGTTACCGCCGGCGGCGCCGGGAGAGCCTGTCTTGCCGGCGCCTTCCGCGCTGGCCTATGTCATTTTCACCTCCGGCTCTACCGGCGCGCCGAAAGGGGTGGCGATAGAACATCGCGGCGCGGTGAACAGCATCATCGATACCTTGCGCCAGCTGGAACTCGGCGCGGACGATCGCGGGTTGGCGCTCAGCGCGCTGAGTTTCGACATTTCGGTGTTCGATATTTTCGGCCTGCTGTCGGTGGGCGGCGCTATCGTGATGCCGTCCGAAACCGAACGCTATCAGCCTGAGGCCTGGCATCGGCTGTTGATGACTCAGGGCGTGACCTTCTGGAACTCTGCGCCTTCGGTGATGACGCTGTTGGTAGAGCAGTTGGAATCCGCCGCGTCGCAGGCGCAGTGGCCGCAGCTGCGCAACGTGGTGCTGGTGGGCGAGGTGATCTCCCGCCAACTGCCGGCGCGCATTCGTCAATGGCGGCCGGGGTGCCGAGTCGTCAGCGCCGGGGGCGCGACCGAGAGCTCCATTTGGTCGATCCTGTACGACATCCCGGAGACGCCGATCCTGGCGCCCAGCGTGCCTTACGGTCAGGCGATGGCCCATCAGCGTTTTTACGTGCTGGATCGTCATCTGCGCGTGCTGCCGCCCTGCTTGCCGGGGGAGCAATACATCGGTGGGATCGGCGTGGCGCGCGGTTATTACCGCAATCCGTCGCTGACCGAAGAGAAATTCATCTACCATCCGGAGCTGGGGGAGCGGCTTTATCGCACTGGCGACGCCGGCCGCTATTTGCCGGACGGCAACCTGGAGTTCCTCGGCCGTATGGATTTTCAGGTGAAAATCAACGGCTACCGCGTTGAACTGGGCGAGGTCGAGCAATGTGCGCTGGCGTTCGGCGCGATCAAATCCTGTTGCGCCGTCGTGCTGTCGGAGGCGCATCGGCAGCGCCTGGCGCTGTATTACGTCAGCGAGGCGCCGCTGGATGAATCGGCGCTGTTGGCCTTTATGAGCGGGCAATTGCCGTTGTACATGCTGCCTGCGGCGCTGATGCGGCTGGAAGCGTTGCCGCACAACTCCAGCGGCAAGCTGGATCGCAAGGCGTTGCCTGCGCCTGCGGCGAGCGAACCGCAGGTTTATGTCGCTCCCGCGAACGAGCTGGAACAGCAGCTGTGTGCACTGTGGCAGGCGGCGCTGCAGTGCGGACAGGTCGGCATGACGGACGATTTCTTCCTGCTGGGCGGCACCTCGATCAAGGCCATTTCCCTGTGTGTCGGCATGGGCGAATTGATGGCCGCGCCGGTGCCGGTGGTGCAGCTGTTGCAAAGTCGCACGCTGAAAAACCTGTTGGCCGCCAACGAACGCCGCCTGGTCTTGCCGCTTAACCGCTGGGCAGAGGGCGCGCCCGTCGTATGGATGATCCATCCGGCGCTGGTAGGGGCGGAGGCATTCCACGCTTTCGCCCAGCCGCTGCAGGGGCGATTCAACTGCTATGGCGTCGATAACCATAACCTTTACCATCAACCCGCCATCGACTCGCTCGGCGATCTGGCCGAACGGTATCTGAACGAGATGATCGCCGCCGGTCTGCTGCAAGGCGCCGGGCCGGTGCGCATTCTCGGTTGGTCGCTGGGGGGCATTATCGCGTTGGAGATTGCCGCCCGCCTGGAGGCGCGTGGCTGCCGTAACGTGCAACTGTATCTGCTGGACAGCTTCTACCGGCAGGCTACGGCGGAGTTGCCCTTGGATCAGCTGCTGCCGGCGTTGGGCATCGAGGGCGAGGCGGCTACACGCGCCATGGCCGCGGGGCAGGCGGAACGGCGGCTGTCTGAGGGGAGTCTGAGCCGCAGGCTGCAGACCACCAAGGTGACGCTGTTTAAGGCGACGGAGAGGAACCCGCAGTTGCCGGAGGCGGTCACGGCGCCGCTGCTGGCGGTGGCGGATAATGGGCTAGGCGCGGTCTGTGAGCGGCTGAGGGTCATCCCGCTGGCTTGTCATCACCATAACATCCTGCTGTGTGAGGAGGCGATCGGCCAAGCGCTCAACGATGACGTTTGATTCATGAGCCTGGCTCATAAGCCCAAGCGTATTTCGCCCCATAGTCATGGTGCCAACCGTGTTTTACAGTCATCACACCGGAGCGGCGCCGCGTCAGGCGGCGCCGGTATCAATCAGCGGGAGAGTGAAGATGCAAACACGCAAATTGGGGCGCGAAGGGCTGGAAGTCTCGGCGTTGGGGTTGGGCTGCATGGGGCTGAGTTTTGGCTATGGCCCGGCCACCGACAAACGACAGGCGATCGAGCTGATCCGTGCCGCGGTCGACGAAGGCGTGACGTTCTTCGATACCGCCGAGATTTATGGTCCTTTCACGAACGAGGAATTGTTGGGCGAAGCGCTGGCGCCGGTGCGCGATCGGGTTGTTATCGCCACCAAGTTTGGTTTCGATCTGTCGCAGCCGGCGGGGCAACAGGTGTTGAACAGCCGTCCGGAGCATATTCGCCGGGCGGTGGACGGTTCGCTGAAGCGCCTGCGGGTAGAGGCCATCGATCTGCTGTATCAACATCGCGTCGATCCCGAGGTGCCTATCGAGGAGGTGGCCGGGGCAGTGCAGCAACTGATTCGCGAAGGGAAAGTGAAGTACTTCGGCCTGTCGGAAGCCGGAGCGCAAACCATTCGGCGTGCCCACGCAGTGCAGCCGGTCACGGCGCTGCAAAGCGAATATTCGCTGTGGTGGCGTGAGCCGGAGCGTGAAATCTTGCCGACGCTGGCGGAACTGGGCATCGGTCTGGTGCCGTTCAGCCCGCTCGGCAAGGGCTTTCTCACCGGCGCCATCACCGAGGACACCACCTTCGACAGCGGCGATTTTCGCAACCAGGTGCCACGTTTCAGCGCCGAGGCGCGCCGAGCCAACCAGGCGCTGGTGGATGTGCTGGGGCAGATAGCGCAGCGCAAGGGCGCGACGCCAGCGCAGATCGCTCTGGCCTGGCTGCTGGCGCAGCAGCCGTGGATCGTGCCGATCCCGGGAACCACCAAGCGCCATCGTCTGCAAGAAAACCTCGCGGCGGCGGCGGTCGCGTTGGCGGCGGACGAGCTGGGCGAGATTGAGCGCGCGCTTTCCGCTATCGACGTGATCGGCGATCGCTACCCGGCGCATCTGCAGAAAAACGTCGGGCGTTAAGCCCCGCGCCGCAGCGCCTCAATCAGCAGCGCAAAGGCGGTGGTGTGCTGCCTGCGGCTCGGATAATAGAGGTAATAGCCGGGAAACGGCGGGCACCAGTCGTCCAGCGCCATCTGCAGCCGGCCGTCGGCCAGCGGCTCGGCGACGGTATCTTCCGGCACAAAGGCGATGCCGAGGCCGAGCTGCGCGGCGTCGATCCGCTGGCGCAGGCTGTTGAAGGTCAGTTGCCCCTCCACCCGCACTTTGATCTCCCGGCCATCGCGGGCAAATTCCCAGGCGTACAGCCCGCCGAGGGTGGGCAGGCGCATGTTGATGCAGCGATGGTTTTGCAGCGCTTGCGGCGTGGCGGGGCGGCCGTAACGGGCGAAATAGGCGGGGGAGGCGACGGGCACCATGCGCATGTCCGGCCCGACGCGCACCGCCACCATATCCTTCGCCACCTGTTCCCCCAGCCGAATGCCGGCGTCGAATCGCCCGGCGACGATGTCGGTCAGGCTGTTGTCGACGGTGATTTCCACGTTGATATCCGGGTAATCGACGAGAAAAGTGCGCAACACCGGCCACAGCACCGCATCCACCGCGTGTTCGCCGGCGGTGATGCGGATGTTGCCGGCGGGCCGATCGCGCATTTCACCCAGCGCGTTCAGCTCGCTTTCAATCTCCGCAAAGCGCGGGCCGATGCTGTTGAGCAGCCGTTCACCGGCCTCGGTGGGGGCGACGCTGCGGGTGGTGCGGGTGAGCAAGCGCAGCGCCAGGCGTTCTTCCAGCCCGCGAATAGCGTGGCTGAGCGCCGATTGGGAAACCCCAAGCTGCGCCGCCGCTTTGGTGAAGCTGCGCTCCCTGGCCACCATCAGGAAAGCGATCAGATCGTTAAAGTTTTCTTTCAACATATCGGCACCGAAGAGGAAGGTGAGCGCACTGTCGCGCAGATTTATGAATTTAGCTCATAGCTCCTTGCGCATTTTACCCGCTAGTCGCCGGAAAAGCATGGCGCTATCTTGGCATCACTCACTCATGACGATCAGCGCCGGCGGTGAGAGCCGGCGCGGAGGACACGACAGATGAAAATACAACGCAGCGGTTCGATCCCATCACAGCGCGGTTCGGCGGATTATTTTACCGGGCAGGTACGCATTGACGCGCCGTTCGCCGGTGACGCGCCGGCCAGGGTGGGCGGCGCGACCGTCACCTTCGAACCCGGCGCCCGCACGGCCTGGCATACGCATCCGCTCGGCCAGACGCTGATCGTCACCCAGGGGCGCGGGTGGATCCAAATGTGGGGCGAGACCACGCAGGACATGCACCCCGGCGATATCGTCTGGATCCCGGCAGGCGTCAAACACTGGCACGGTGCGACGCCGGACACCGCCATGAGCCATATCGCCATCGCCGAAGCGGTGGACGGCAGCCCGGTGACCTGGCTGGAGCCGGTCAGCGAGGCGGAGTACCGCCAATAAGGCCGCTCAGGCCTCGTGGCTCTGCTCGCAAAACCGCAGGCGGTTGCCGAACGGATCGGTGAGATTCAGCTCCTTGCCCCAGTCGACAACCTCCACTCCCGGCCGGGCATAGCGGTAGTTTTTGGCCGTGAGCTCCCGGTGCAGCGCGTCGATATCGTGCACCGGGATGAAAAGGGCGGCGCCGGGCGTGCTGTCGCCATGGTGTTCGCTCAGGTGCAGCGTCAATCCGGCGCGGGTCACCTGCATGTACAGCGGCAGATCCTCTCTGAAACGATGCTCCCACGCCAGCGTGAAACCGAGAAAGTCCAGATAAAACTCTTTGGCCTTGTCGACCGCAAAAATGCGCAGGATCGGAATGGCGGGGGAGAAGGTGGTCATCGTTGATCTCACTGTTACGGAGGCAGTGCCTTTTAACCGCTGAAAAGAGGCCTAAAGGTAGCAAAGACTCTCCAAAACCGCCAGACAGAGCCCCCGCAGGCGCGGGAGCCCATCGTATCAGGCGCCCAAACCGCCAAGGCACAGGTATTTGATTTCGAGATAGTCTTCGATGCCGTATTTTGAGCCTTCGCGCCCCAAACCTGAGTGCTTCATGCCGCCGAACGGCGCCACCTCGGTGGAGATCAGCCCTTCGTTGATGCCGACGATGCCGTACTCCAGCGCTTCGGCCACGCGCATCACTCGGCCGATGTCGCGGCTGTAGAAGTAAGCGGCCAGGCCGAACGGCGTGTCGTTGGCCAGTTCGACGGCGTCGGCCTCGTGGCTGAAGCGGATCAGGGGCGCCACCGGGCCGAACGTCTCCTCGCGGAAGATTTTCGCCGTGCGCGGCACGTCGGTCAGGATGGTCGGGGTGAAGAAATTGCCGCCCAGCGCGTCAGGCTTGCCGCCCAGCAGCACCGATGCGCCGTGTTCGACGGCGTCGGCGATATGCTCGCGCACTTTCTCCACTGCGTCCGGGTTAATCAGCGGGCCGATGGTGACGCCCTCATCCAGCCCGTTGCCGACTTTCAGCTTGGCGACGGCGGCTTTCAGTTTGGCGGCGAAGGCGTCGTATACGCCGTCCTGCACCAGAAAACGGTTGGTGCAGACGCAGGTCTGGCCGGCGTTGCGGTATTTCGAGGCGACCGCGCCGGCCACGGCGGCGTCCAGATCGGCGTCGTCGAACACGATAAACGGCGCGTTGCCGCCCAGCTCCATGCTGGTTTTCTTGATGGTGGGCGCGCACTGGGCCAGCAGCTGCGCGCCGACTTCGGTGCTGCCGGTGAAGGAGAGTTTACGCACATCCGGGTTGGCGGTGAGTTCGCCGCCGATGCCCTTGCTGGGGCCGGTGATCACGTTGCACACCCCGGCGGGCAGCCCGGCGCGCTCCGCCAGCACGGCGATCGCCAGCGCCGAGAACGGCGTCTGGCTGGCGGGGCGGATCACCCCGGTACAGCCGGCGGCCCAGCCGGGGCCGGCTTTGCGGGTGATCATCGCCGCCGGGAAGTTCCACGGGGTGATGGCGGCGAACACGCCGATCGGCTCTTTCTGCACGATAATGCGGCGACCGGCCTGCGGCTGCGGAATGGTGTCGCCGTAGACCCGCTTGCCTTCCTCGGCGAACCATTCGATAAAGGAGGCGGCATAGGCGATCTCACCGCGGCTTTCGGCCAGCGGTTTGCCCTGTTCCGCCGTCATGATGCGAGCCAGATCGTCCTGATTTTCCATCATCAGTTCAAACAGCCGCCGCAGCTTGCCGGCGCGTTCTTTGGCGGTCAGCGCACGCCAGGCGGGCAGCGCTTTTTTGGCGGCGGCGATGGCGCGCGCGGTTTCTTCGGCGCCGAAGGCCGGCACGTGGCCGACCAGCTCGCCGTTGGCGGGGTTATGAATGGCGATCGAACGGCCTGCTTGGGCCGGCAACCATTGCCCGTCGATGTAATTGGCCTCGCGGAACAGCGTGGGATCCTTGAGGGTAGCGCTGATGCTGGTGCTCATTGTTCTCTTCCTTTGCTGAGTTCAACAGAATGGTCTATCCCATACGGCTACCCTTTACCCTAGCAAACTTTGCCGCCGCCGTTTGCCGCCGCGACGACAAGATGAGCGTTTTCTTTATGCGCACCTTCTGTACAAAAAATATCCGCCGCCGGGCCGATACTGAAAGAGCAGGCATATGACCCTTTTCGATGTGATTAAAAGGAGTGTGCGAATGATGAAATCAGTGGACAGACATCTCGCGGCCTACGGCAGCGAAATGGATTTTTTGGCGTCGAGCATCGCCCTGATGGAATGGCAAGGGCGGCAGATTGACGCCGGGCAGGTGGCCGGCAATATGTCGGAACAGCAAAGCCGCCTGTTCTTTGCGCGGTTGCGTTATTTTCGTCAGCTTTATCAGGCCGCATCGGCGGCCGAACACAGCCTGTAATCTTCCGATTCAGCCCCGCCGCAGCGGGGCTTTTCATTTCAGCGGCGCCACACCCCGGTCGCCAGCGTCGCCGGCGAATATTCCAGATCGCGTCCCCGCCACGGCAGCGCCGCCGCAAAACGCCAGGCGCGATGAACGTCAAACCGCCAATAGCGTTCCGCCCCTTCAACGCCGGGATGCCCTTCCGCCTGCCAGAGGATCTGCGTTTTTCCCTGCAGATGCAGCACGTCGCCGCGCTCAAAATCGATGAACAGCAGCGCCGCCCGCGGTTCGGCCAGCAGGTTGCCCAACGTATTCATATAGCGGTTGCCGCGAAAGTCCGGCATCCACAGCGTGTCGCCTTCCAGATGGATAAAGCCGGGCCGCCCGCCGCGATGGGAAATATCGACGCCGCCCTGCGCCAGTTCCAGGTGCGCGCCGCTGGCGACGAAGCTGGTGTCCGCGGTGCGGATCAGCGCCTGCGCCGCCGCATCGAGCGAAGCTAAATGCTCAACCGGCTGTGGCCGGCTCTCCACCGGGTAGAGTTCGCGGCGCTGAATGTACTGCGGGCAGTTGCCGAAGCTTTGGTGAACGACGATCTCCACCCGGTTTTTGTCGGTGCGGCCGACGGTGCCGTTGGCGCGGTTGCGTCGCCGGTTGCTGAAGTCGAGCCCGAGCGCGCCGACCGGTTTGCCGGGCAGCAACAGCGCCTGGGCGGGATCGTCGCTGCGGCGCGGCGCGCTGATGCGCAGGTGCGTGTCGTCCGGCGTGCGTAAAAACCCGGACGGGCCGCTGAACAGGGTGGCGATGGGCCAGCCCTGTTCGTCCAGCGTGGCGACGAACAGGTAGGGCAACGCGGCGAAAAACGCGCGGTGCTGATCCGGCATCGCGGGGTAGATGCCGCCGCCCACGCGATCGAAACCGGCCAGCGTTTGCGCGCGCAGCTCATCGGGGTGGAACCGTTGCGGGATCATGGCGTCAGCTCGCCGCCGGTTCCGGCAGGGCCGGCATGGCGAAGAAGCCGGGAAGCGCCGCGATGCTCGCCACCCAGCGGCGTATGGCGGGGTAAGGCGCCAGCGAAATGCCGCCTTCGGCCGCGACCGCCACATAGCTGTAGCAGGCCAAATCGGCGATGGTCGCCTGTTCGCCGGCCAGATAGTCGCGCTCGCTCAGGTGCTGCTCCATCTGCGGCAGAAAACGATCGCTGATTGCCCGCGCCGCCTGATAATCCTCCGGCACCGCGAACTGGGCGATCAGCCGGCAGGAGGCCGGGCCGTAGCGCACTTCACCGGCGGCTTTGGAAAGCCAGGCCTGCACTCGCGCCGCCGCCGCCGGCTGTTCCGGCAGCCAGTGGCTGTTCGGCGCATAGCGCTTCACCAGATAGACCAGAATGGCGTTGCTGTCGGCCAGCGTCAGATCGCCGTCCTGCAAGACCGGGATCTGGCCGAACGGGTTGAGCCGGCGAAAGGCCGCGCTCTGGCGTACCTCCGCCGAGGCTTCTACCCATTCATAGGGCAGCGCCAGCATGCGCAGCAGCAACGCCACGCGGTGAACGTGGCCGGAAAGCGGGGTGCCGTAGAGGGTGATGGTGGACATGGCGTTTCTCCTCACTGTTTTTTTTCAGCATACTCTTGCGGTGAATGAACGGAATCCGGCAATGTGGAAATTGATAATTTCATTTTTCGGAAGAGTCTATGGATCGATTAGACGAGTTGGCCATCTTCGTGGCGGTGGTGCAGCAGGGCAGCCTGGCGGCGGCCGGGCGCAAACTGCGGCGCTCGGCGCCGGCGATCACCCGGGCGATCGCCGCGCTGGAACAGCGGTTCGGCACCCGACTGGTGGAACGCACCACCCGGCGGCTGGCGCCTACCGAAGCGGGCGTGCGCCTGCTGGAGCGCGCGCAACAGCTGCTGCAGGATTATCAGGCGGTGGTGCAGGATACCGCTGAAGCGCAGCTGAGCGGCTTGCTGCGCGTCACCTCGCCGGTGCAGTTCGGCCGCCGCTACGTGGCGCCGGTGGTGATGGCGTTTCTCGATGATTACCCACAGATGCAGATCGAAATGGTGTTGAACGATCGCAATCTCGATCTGATTGACGAAGGATTGGATATCGCGGTGCGCATCGGTCATCTGCAGGACTCTTCCCGCGTGGCGCGGCGGCTGGGGCAGGTCAGCCGGGTGACGGTCGCCAGCCCGGCTTACCTGGCGCGCTGCGGCGAGCCGCGCTCGCCGGCGCAACTGGCGGAGCACGCCACCATCGTTGGCACCCAGCGGCCGTCGCTGCGCGAATGGCGCTTCGGCCCGCAGGAAAACGGCGAGCGCGTGCGCTTGGCTCCCCGGCTGTTGCTCAACGACGTGGAGGCGCAGCTGCTGGCGGTGCGCGCCGGCAAGGGCATCGCCCGGCTGCTCTCGTATCAGGTAGCGGACGATCTGGCCGCTGGCACGCTGGTGCGGCTGCTGGCGGACCATGAACCGTTGCCGATGCCGGTACAGCTGGTGGCGCAGCAGGCGCAGCGCATGCCGCTGAAGGTGCGCGCCTTTTGGGATTATGCGTTTGAACGGCTCAGCGCATTGCCGCAAATTCAGCCGGACGGGCGGGGAAAATAAGCGCGAAAAGTTTCATGGGTTAAACTTTTTCGCCGCCTGTCTCATTTTATTTTACCGGGCGCGCATTGCTGATGCGCCCATCTTGACAATAACGTTGCCGGTGCTAATAGTTAATTCATATCTTAAATAATAAACGAAGTTTAATATATGAAACAACTTGCGGGGAGCTATGACAACGGCGCCACGGTGGATAATGAAGACGCTATTTTGACTTCATTTCAAACTCGCAGCGCGGCTATTTATCATCAGGCTAAGCATGAAAAGAATATTGCGTATGGCGAAAGCGAACGCGAGACGTTTGATTGGCTTTATTCTGCAAAGCAGCACCAGGGCACGTTAATTTTTATTCACGGCGGCTATTGGCAATGCTGCGATAAGGCGGATTTCGCCTTTATCGCCGCCGGGCCGTTGGCGTTGGGTTTTGACGTGGTGCTGGTGGAATATGCGCTGGCGCCGGCGGTTAATCTTGACGCCATTTGCCGCCAGGTGGGGGCGGCGCTTGATGCCATTCAGCGTCGTCTGCCGCCGCACTATGCCCATCCGGTGCATCTGTGCGGCCATTCCGCCGGCGGACATCTGGCGGCGTTTTGGCAGCGGCATGCGTTGGTGGATGCGGTCTTTCCCGTCAGCGGCCTGTTCGAACTGGCGCCGCTGCAAGAGAGCTATGTCAACCGGGCGCTGCAGCTGACCGCGCGGCAGATTGAAACGCTCAGCCCGGCGCGCCGGCTGCCGGCGCGCAGTAAGCCGCTCACGTTGTATTACGGCGCTGATGAGCTGCCGGAACTGATCGGCCAGTCGCAGCACTATCACGCGGCGCTGCGCCAAGGCGGGCTGCCGGCCGATCTGGTCGCGGTGCCCGGCGCCAATCATTTCACCATTCTGGATGCGTTGTTCGCCGCCGACGGCGCGCTGCTTCGCCAACTTGACCACCACGGGAACCACTGACATGCGCGAAATCGTAGCGACCGGGCTGCCGGAGATCGGCCAGCCTTTTTCCTGGGCTACCCGGGGCGGCGGCATGCTGTTTACCGCCCACGGCCCGGTGCGGGCGGACGGCAGCATAGAGACCGGCGCGTCGGAGCAACAGATTGCGTTAACCTTCGACAACCTGGCGCAGGCGCTGAAGGCGGCGGGCAGCCACGGCGATAAGGTGCTGCAGGTGATCGTTTATCTTACCGACGTCAACGACGTTAAATTGCTCGATGATATTTACCGGAAATACTTTAATTATCCTTATCCCAATCGCTCCACGGTTATTGTCGAAAAATTGGTGGTGCCGGGAATGAAAATAGAAATTACCGTCAGCGCCATCGCCTGATTTAATTTCTCATTAAGTCCGTCTTCATATTAATTCAATAACGAGTTAAGGATGCGTCATGTTTAAACAGATTGCAGCTTCCGCGGCCGATTCTGTTCCATCGCTGATGGGAGTCTATTTGCAGGATCCCAATCCGCAAAAAGTGAATTTAGGCATTGGCCTCTATTACGACCGGCGGAATGATTTTCGCCCGGCCGTATGTGCTTGTCGGGGCTAAACCCCGGCAATATCGACTACGTGACCGCCGCCATTCTCGACGTCACCCGTACCGTCTAACTTCGCTCGGGAACCCAGCCATGCCACAGATGAATGATTTTGAGCATATCGCCCGCCGTCAGGGCGGGTTGAACAAGCATCTTACCGCCGGGCAGATGTCGATGCTGGCGATCGGCGGCGCCATCGGCACCGGGCTGTTTCTCGGCAGCGCCTACGCCATTCAGATGGCGGGGCCGGCGGTATTGCTGAGCTACCTGATCGGCGGCGTTATTGCGCTGCTGTTGATGGGCAGTCTGGCGGAAATGACCTCCGAACACCCGACGCCCGGCTCGTTCGGCGACTACGCCGAATTCTATCTCGGCCCGCTGTTCGGTTTTCTGGTGCGTTATTCCTACTGGTCTTGCGTGGTGCTGGCGGTGGGCACCGAAGTTACCGCCATCGGCATGTACATGCAGTTCTGGTTCCCGGCGACGCCGACCTGGCCGTGGGTGCTGCTGTTCTCGGCGGCGGTGATCGTCGTCAATGTGATCGGCGTGAAGTCGTTCGGCCAGGTGGAATACGCGCTGTCCACCGTCAAAGTGACGGCGATCGTGGCGTTCATTCTGATCGGTCTCGGCATGCTGGCGTTCTCGGGCAACCCGGCTTACGGCCTGCGCAACCTGACCGCCGGCGGCTTCATGCCGTTTGGCGTCAAGGGCATGTGGTTCGCAACGATCGTGTCCATCTTCAGCTACCTGAGCATTGAAATGATCGCGGTGGCCGCCGGCGAGGCGAAAAATCCGGTGATTGCGGTGAAGGCGGCGTTCAAGGGCACCCTCGTGCGGCTGTTCATCTTCTACATGCTGTCGATCGCCCTGATGCTGGCCATCGTGCCCTGGCGCCAGTCCGGCACCGGTGAAAGCCCGTTCCTGATGGCGATGAACGTCATCCATCTGCCCGCCGCCGCCGGTATTTTCAACTTTATCGTGCTGGTGGCGGCGCTGTCGGCGATGAACAGCCAGCTGTATATCACCACCCGCATGATGTTCTCGCTGTCGCGCGCCGGGCAGGCGCCGGCGGCATTGGGGCGCGTCAGCCGGCGCGGCATTCCGGTCAATGCGCTGGCGATGTCGTGCATCGGCATCGTGGTGTCTATCGTGCTGAGCCTGGTGGCGCCGGAAACCTCGTTCGCCGCCATGATGTCCATTTCGGTGTATGGCGCCTGCTTTACCTGGCTGATGATTTTCGTCACCCATCTGTTCTTCCGCCGCCAGCATCGGCAGACCCACCTGAAATTCCGCATGTGGGGGTTCCCCTATACCACCTTGCTGGGCACCGGGCTGATGGCGGCGCTGATGATCTCGACCGCGTTTACCGAATTCTTCCGCATGACGCTGTGGTTCGGTATTCCGTTCACCTTGCTGCTGGTGGCGGCCTACCGCTTCCAAAGCCGCCGCGCGGCGGCGCCGTCGCCCGGAGGTGGAGTAATGCGGGAGAGGGGCTGAGGCGCGCCTCAGCCCCGGGGATTACAGCTGGCTTTTCGGGATCAGGTGGTCGCCGAAGCTCAGGCGCTGGCGGCCCGGTTCGATTTCGGTCAGCGGCGCCACTTCGCGCAGCGAGGATTTGCAGCGCTGAACCAGATCCTGATATTCGCGGGTGCCGGCGATCTTCCAGGCCAGTTCTTGCTCGGTCAGATCGCGCAACACGCGCGCCGGGCTGCCGACCACCAGCTTGTTGGCTTCGAGAGTCGCCGCGGCTTTGACGAACGCCATCGCGCCGACGATGGTGTTCTCGCCGATCTCCGCGCCGTCCATCACCACCGCATTCATGCCCACCATCGCATTGCGGCGAATGCGACAGCCGTGCAGGATGGCGCCGTGGCCGATATGGCCGTCTTCTTCCACCACCGTGTCCTGCTGCGGGAAGCCGTGCATCACGCAGTTGTCCTGAATGTTGGCGCCGTCGCAGATCACCAGGCGGCCAAAATCGCCGCGCAGGCTGGCGTTCGGGCCGATGTACACGTGTTTGCCGACGATCACGTCGCCGATCAGCACCGCCGTCGGGTGCACGTAACTGCTGGGGTCAACGACCGGCGTCAGGCCGTCAATTTGATACACAGGCATAGCGTGAGTTCCTTAATATGTAGGGTCGCGCGGCAGGCCGCCGAAGCGCCGATAGTAGCCGGCGGCCGGCGCGGGCAGGGCGCCGATGGTGGTTTCCGCCAGCGCGCTGACGTACTCCGTCGCGGCGCGATCGACCTGCTGATAGAGATTGATGCACAGATTGCGGGCGATCTGGCCCTCCCACTGCGCGGGCAGCAGCGCGTCCGGCAGCAGCGGATCTTTCAACACCACGCGACGGAAGAAGTGAATCAATAATAGCTTAATCTGGAAACAGCGCAGCGGCGTCAGCGCCGCCGGATCGACTTCGCGCAGCAGCGCCATCAGCGGCCGGAAGGAGACGATAAACTCGTGATAGCCGGCCGCCACCTCGCTCAGCGACCAGCAGTCGGCCACCAATTTCTGCAGGGTTTGCTCGGAGCGGTTGTAGGGATAATCGGCGCGGAAATAAATCACCTGCTCGCTGGCGTTCAGCTCGCCGAGCAGCGCCGTTACGTCGGTTTGCGCATGGGTAGGAGCGGCCATCAGGTTGCTGGCGATTTGCCCGAACCCGAGCCAGCCCAGCTCTTTTTTCAGCCGCGCGCGCGCGTTTTTTTCGGCGCTTTCCAGCAGCAACAGCTCCCACTTGCCGTCCCAGGCGGGCTGCTCGCGCAAATAGATTTTCGATTCGGCGTGGCGAAACTGGCGCATTCCCTGCTCGGTCACGCGGTAGAAGCTGCGGCGGCCTATTTTCTCCACCGCCAGCCACCCTTCTTTTTGCAGGCGGAACACCGAGGTGCGCACGAAGCGATCGCCGAAGCCGAAGGCCTCCAGCAGCGCGCTCAGGCTGCCGAGCCACACTTCGCCGCCGCGGTGGCTGAGCGCGTCGCCGTACAGCGAAATGATCAGCGAGGTGCCGCTGATCGGCTGCGCGTCGACGGCATGGCGAATGAACTCATCCAGTTTATGTTCCATATTTTTCCATGGGTTAGCCTTCGATGAGCCATAACATTACGCCTAATTTAAGGCGGCGTCATCCGTGACGCCGTGCGCCTCAGCGCGGCCGCAAATCGACCACGCGCTGCGCTTTGCCTTCCGAGCGCGGAATATCGCCGCAGTTGGCGATGCTGACGTCGGTGCTGACGCCCACGATCGATTTGATGTGGTGGCGCAGCTGGTGGCAGATGTCGCAACGCTGCTGGTGGCTGAGGCTGAGCGCCGATTCTTTCAGCTCGACGCGCACCGCCAGCGTGTCCAGGTGCCCGCTGCGGCTGACCTGCAGCTGATAGTGCGGCGACAGCTGCTCGAACTGCATGATCTGCTCTTCCACCTGCGACGGGAAGACGTTGACGCCGCGGATGATCAGCATGTCGTCGGAGCGGCCGGTGATTTTGCCCATGCGGCGCATCTGGCGTGCGTCGCCCGGCAGCAGCCGGGTGAGATCGCGGGTGCGGTAGCGGATCACCGGCAGCGCCTCTTTGGTCAGGGTGGTGAACACCAGTTCGCCGTGCTCGCCGTCCGGCAGGGCGACGCCGGTTTCCGGGCAGATGATCTCCGGCAGGAAGTGGTCTTCCCAAATGGTGGGGCCGCCGCCGCTTTCTAGGCACTCCATCGCCACGCCCGGCCCCATCACTTCCGACAGGCCGTAAATGTCCAGCGCCTTGATGCCCATGCGGGTTTCGATTTCGTGGCGCAGGGCTTCGGTCCAGGGTTCGGCGCCGAACACGCCGAGCCGCAGCGAGCAGCCGCGCGCGTCGCCGCCCATCTTGCGTTCCAGCTCGTCGATCAGCGTCAGGCAATAGGACGGCGTCACCATGATGATGTCGGGTTTGAAATCGAGGATCAGCTGCGCCTGGCGTTCCGTCTGGCCGCCGGACATCGGGATCACCGTCGCGCCGAGCCGCTCCGCGCCGTAGTGCGCGCCAAGGCCGCCGGTGAACAGGCCGTAACCGTAGGCGACGTGCACCTTGTCTTTGGCGGTGGCGCCGCCGGCGCGCAGGCAGCGGGCGACGATATCGGCCCAGTTATCGATGTCGCGCTGGGTATAACCCACTACCGTCGGGCGGCCGGTGGTCCCCGAGGAGGCGTGGATGCGCACCACCTGTTCCATCGGCACCGCGAAGGTGTCGAACGGGTAGTTGTCGCGCAGATCCTGCTTGGTGGTGTAGGGGAAGCGCGCCAGATCGCTCAGCTGCCTAAGATCGTCGGGGTGTACGCCGGCCTGGTCGAATTTGCGCTTGTACATCGGCACATTGTCGTAGGCGTGGTGCAGCGTCCACTTCAGACGCGCCAACTGCAACGCTTCAATCTCATCGCGCGAGGCGAATTCGATCGTTTCGAGGGGCTGTGGATTTATTGTCATGGTTAGCCTCAGGGGTCAGACACGCTCAATGATCATGGCGATGCCCTGGCCGACGCCGATGCACATGGTGCAAAGCGCGTAGCGGCCGGCTCGCCGTTCCAGTTCAAACAGGGCGGCCAGCGCCAGGCGCGCGCCGCTCATCCCCAGCGGATGCCCCAGAGCGATCGCGCCGCCGTTGGGGTTGACCTGCGGGGCATCGTCCGGCAGGCCAAGCTGGCGCATCACCGCCAGCGCCTGGGCGGCGAACGCTTCGTTCAGTTCGATAACGTCCATCTGCGCAAGGCTCAGCCCGGCGATTTCCAGCACCTTGCGGGTGGCCGGCAGCGGGCCGATGCCCATCAGCCGCGGCTCCACGCCGCAGGTGGCGGTGGCAACGATGCGCGCGCGCGGCGTCAGCCCCTGGCGCGCCGCCATCGCTTCGGAGGCGACGATCAGCGCCGCCGCACCGTCGTTCAGGCCCGAGGCGTTGCCGGCGGTGACGCTGCCGGGCTGACGGAACGGGGTTTTCAGCGCCTGCAGCTGCTCGAAGGTGGTGTCGGGGCGCGGGTGTTCATCCTGGCTAAACAGCGTCACCGCGCCTTTTTTGCCGCTGAGGCTGACCGGGGCTATTTCCTGCGCCAGGTGGCCCAGCGCCTGCGCCCGGGCGGCGCGCTGCTGGCTGCGCAGCGCAAAGGCGTCCTGATCGGCACGGCTGATGTTGAACTGCGCCGCGACGTTTTCGGCGGTCTCCGGCATCGAATCGGTGCCGAACTCGGCCTGCATCCGCGGATTGACGAAGCGCCAGCCGAGGGTGGTGTCGTACAGCTGCGCCTGGCGGCTGAAGGCGCTGTCGGCCTTGCCCATCACCAGCGGCGCACGGGTCATCGATTCCGCGCCGCCCGCCAGCAGCAGCCCGGCGTCGCCGGCCTTGATGCTGCGCGCCGCCATCGCCAGCGCATCCAGGCCCGATCCGCACAGGCGGTTTACCGTGGTGCCGGAAACGCCGACCGGCAATCCGGCCAGCAGCAGCGCCATGCGCGCCAGGTTGCGGTTGTCTTCCCCGGCCTGGTTGGCGCAGCCGAGGATCACGTCGTCCAGCTGCGCCCAATCCACCTGCGGATGGCGTTCCAACAGCACGCGCAGCGGCAGGGCGGCGAGGTCGTCGGCGCGCACCTGGGCCAGCGCGCCGCCATAGCGGCCGATCGGGGTGCGCACGCCGTCGCAGATAAATGCCTGATTCATGCCTGATCTCCTAAAATGCTGTGGCCGAGGCGGTGCGCGCGGCCGCGGAACCAGGCGACGGTTTTGCCCCGTTGGTTAACGATCTCGACGTCATACAGCCCGGTGGCTTTGCCCTGATGGCGCATCTCCGCGCTGGCGGTGAGGCGGTCGCCGGCCAGCGCCGGGCGGACGAAGTCGATGCTGCAGCCGGAGGCCACCGCCGCCAACCCCTGGCTGTTGCAGGCGTAGGCGAAGGCGGTGTCCGCCAGGCTGAACAGCTGGCCGCCGTGGCAGGTCTGGTGGCCGTTGAGCATCTGCGGGCCGACGGTCATGCTGACCTGAGCGTATCCGGCGTCGACGGCGTCGATGTGCATTCCCATCGCCTGAGCGCAGGTATCTTGCTGGAACATCTGTTCGGCGCAGCGCTGAGCCAGCGTGCGCGGCGTATTGGCGTTCATCGTTCGGCTCCTGGGAAAGAGGCGGGGGAAGCGTAGCGGCGCAGCAGCGGCATTGGGCGATAGCGCGCTTCGCCGTAATAGCGTTGCAGGTTTTCCAGCGTCGCCAGAATGTGGCGCCAGCCGAGCGCGGCGCCCCAGGCCAGCGGGCCGCGCGGATAGTTGACGCCGCGCAGCATCGCCAGATCGGTATCTTCGGCGCTGGCGACGCCTTTGTTCACCACGTCGAGCGCTTCGTTGGCCAGCATGGCCAGGGTGCGCATCGTCAGCAGGCCGGGGTAGTCCGGCAGTTGAATGACCTGCTTGCCAAGGGACTGCAATAGGCGAATCGCTTTGGCATTGTGTTGCGCATCGTTTTGCGCCGCGCAGCTGATGGCGATGGCGGAAGCGTGCGCATAGTCGGCACAGAGATCGAACAGCACCACGGGCGTTCCACGTTCGTCGGCCAGTTGGCTGGCGGTTTTACCATTGGTTAACATCAGTGTAACGTCGTCGATCGTGACGTGCGGGCTGGTCTGGCCGGGTTGTTTGATCGCCCCCGCATTTTCGATCAACAGTTCCGCCAAATCGGCCAGCGAAGACCAGTCGCCGTGCAGCGTAACGCGTTGCGGCAATGCGGCCTGCGCCGGAGGCGCAAAGGCGATCGCGGCGGCGGATCGCGGTGCGTCGTAGCGGTAGAAACCGCGGCCGGACTTGCGGCCGAGGCGCCCGGCCGCCACCAGCTCCTGCTGCACCAGTGAGGGCGTGAAGCGCGGATCCTGATAGAAGGCCTGATACACCGATTCGGTCACGGCGTAATTGACGTCCTGGCCGATCAGATCGGTCAACTGCAGCGGGCCCATGGCGAAGCCGCCGGCGTCGCGCAATACCGCGTCCAGCGTGGCGGCGTCGGCCACCCGTTCCTCAAGCGCGCGCAGGGTTTCGGCATAGAACGGCCGCGCCACGCGGTTGACGATAAATCCGGGCGTCGAGCGGCACACGACGCTTTGCTTACCCCAGCGCTGCGCCAGGACCTGCAGCGCGGCGAGGGTCTCGGTACCGGTCTCCAGACCGCTGACGATCTCCACCAGTTTCATCAGCGGCGCTGGGTTGAAGAAGTGCAGCCCGGCCATGCGCTGCGGGTGTTGCAGTGCGCCGGCGATGGCGGTGATCGACAGCGAAGAGGTATTGCTTACGAACAGCGTCGTGGGCGAGCAGATCGCCTCCAGATCGCGGAACAGGCTCTGCTTAATCGCCAAATTTTCCGCCACCGCTTCAATCACCAGCGTGCAGTCGGCCAGCTGCTCGAGCGAGTCGGCGCGTTCGAGGCGCGCCAGCAGCGCTTCGGTGGGCGCGGCGTCGGCCTTGCCGCCGTCTACCCGCTGGCGCAGGCGGCGAGCGAGATCGTCGATCGCGCGCTGGGCGGCGGCGGGCGCGATATCGAACAGCCGCACCGGGTGGCCGGCGGCGGCGGCCACCTGGGCGATGCCGATGCCCATGGTGCCGGCGCCGATCACCGCCACCTGGCCGTTAATAAGGGGCGCGTTCATGGCTATTTCCCGCTGAAGTTGGGCGTGCGTTTGGCAAAGAACGCGCTGACGCCTTCGCGATAGTCGTCGCTGCGGCCGCCCAGGCGTTGCAGATCGCGCTCCAGATCGAGCTGCTGATCGAGGCTGTTGGTGGCCGAGCTGTAGAGGGCTTTCTTGATCAGCCCCAGGCCGTAGGTCGGCTGGGTAGCCAGATGGCGCGCCAGCGTTTGCGTGCGGTCAGTCAATTCATCCGCCGGCACTACCTGCCAGATCATGCCCCACGCCAGCGCCTGTTGGGCGCTGATTTTGTCACCCAGCATGGCCATGCCCATCGCGCGGGCGTGGCCGGCCAGCCGCGGCAGGAACCAGCTGCCGCCGGAGTCAGGCACCAGCCCCAGACGGCAGAACGACTGAATGAAGCTGGCATTGTCGGCGGCGATGACGATATCGCACGCCAGGGCCAGCGCGGCGCCGGCGCCGGCCGCCACGCCGTTGACCGCGCACACCACCGGCTTCGGCAGGGCGGTCAGGCGACGGATCAGGGGGTTGTAGAAACGTTCGACCGACAGGCCGAGATCCGGCGCCTGTTGATCGGCGCTGACGTTGCGATCGTTGAGATCCTGCCCGGCGCAGAAACCGCGCCCGGCGCCGGCGATCAGCAGGCAGCGCACGCTGTCGTCGCGCTCGGCTTGCGTCAGCGCTTCGCTCAGCTGGCGATGCATCTCGTCGTTAAAGCTGTTGAGCCGATCCGGCCGGTTGAGGGTCAGCGTCAACACGCCGGCGTCGAGATGGCTGAGAATCAATGCGTTATCCATAAATCAGCGCCCCTGATAGTTTGGCGTACGTTTTTCGAAAAAGGCGGCGATGCCTTCGCGGCGATCGTCGGTGGCGGCCAGGGTGACGAACTGCTGACGCTCCATCGCCAGCCCCTGGCTGAGGCCGGTTTCCTCGGCCTGTTTCAGCGCCTGTTTGGCGGCGCGCAGCGCCAGCGGCGCCTGACGGCTGATGCGTTCGGCAATCTGCTGCGTGCGTTCCAGCGTCAGGGCATCGACGCACACTTCGCCGATCAGGCCGGCCTGCAGCGCGGTGCGGGCGTCGATAGGCTCGCCGGCCAGCACCATCTGGCTGGCGCGCGACTTGCCGACGCAGCGGATCAGGCGCTGGGTGCCCCCGGCGCCCGGTATCAGGCCGAGGGTGATCTCCGGCAGGCCGAAGCGGGCGCTTTCGCCGCCGATGACGATGTCGCAGGCCAGCGCCAGCTCACAGCCGGCGCCCAGGGCATAACCGTTCACCGCCGCCAGCAGCGGCTTGCTGAACTGCGCCAGACGCTGCCACAGCTGCGGACGGCGATCCGCCAGCGCGGCCGGCAGATCCTGCTGTTGCAGTTCGCGCAGATCGGCGCCGGCGGCGAAGAAGCGCGCCGCACCGGCGATCACCACGGCGCCCACGCCGCTGTCGGCGTCGGCCTGCTCCAGGCGGGCAACCAGCTGTTCCAGGCACGGCGTGCTCAGGGCGTTGCGCGCCTCCGGGCGATGCAGCGTCAGCGTGACCACGCGGTGCTGCTGCTGATGTAAAATAAAGGGGGTGTCCATCGCGGCTCCTAGACGTCGAAGTCCAATACCACGCCGTCGCCTTTCGGCCACGACTGGCAGCTCAATACGTAGCCTGCCGCCAGCTGATCCGGCTCCAGGCTATAGTTGACGCCCATCTCCACCTGGCCGGCTTTCAGACGGCATTTGCAGGTGGCGCAGACGCCGCCTTTGCAGGCGTAGGGCAGGTCGGCGCCCTGGCGCAGCGCGGCGTCGAGAATGCTGTCGTCCTGTTCGCCGATCTCGATATCCAACCGGCGGCCGTCGAGCAGGATCGCCACCCGGGTGGCGTTGCGATCGCCGCTGTGGCGCGGGCGGGCGGCCAAGCCGCTGGTGTTGAAGCGCTCGCTGTGGATGTGATTGGCCGGTACGCCGGCCTGTTCCAGCACGGTTTGCGCGTCGTCCATCATCGATTCCGGCCCGCAGATAAAGGCGTGGTCATAGTCGCGGAAATCCAGCAGCGCGCCGCCGATCGCCGCGAGGCGTTCGCGGTCGATACGGCCGCTGAGCAGCGGGCTGTCGAGACTTTCTTGGCTGAACAGGTACAGCGGCTGAAAACGCTGCGGGTAGCGGTTTTTCAGATCCGACAGTGCCTCTTTGAACATCATCGAACGGCTGTTGCGGTTGCCGTAGATCAGGGTGAAGCTGCTGCCCGGTTCGAGCTGCAGCGTCGCCTTGATGATCGACAGCATCGGCGTGATGCCGGAGCCGGCGGCGATCGCCAGGTAGTTGCCGTGGCGCTCTGCCTGCGGCTGGTAGCCGAAGCGCCCCTGCGGCACCATCACCTCCAGCGCGTCGCCGACCTTCAGCATGCGGTTGACGAAGCCGGAAAAGCGCCCCTGGTCAATCGCCTTCACGCCGATCTGCAGCAGGCCTTCCTGCGGCGAACTGCAGATGGAGTAGCAACGCCGCAGCTCTTCGCCGTTGACCAACGCCTTGAGCGTCAGGTGCTGGCCGGGGGTATAGCGGTATTGGTTTTGCAGCTCTTCGGGCACCCGCAGGGTGATGGCTACGGCGTCCGGCGTTTCGCGCTCGATGGCGGCGACGTTCAGGCGATGAAAGACCGTCATGGTGTCAGCGCTCCTATATGCATTTGAAATAATCGAACGGTTCCCGGCAGTCGCAGCAGCGGTACAGCGCTTTACAGGCGGTGGAGCCGAACTCGCTGATCTTCTCGCTGTGGGTGCTGCCGCAGCGCGGGCAGGCTACTGGGCCGTGGGCGTGTGGCCGATCGCAGGTGTGGCCCTGCGGGGGCGCTACGCCGTATTGCCGCAGCCGTTCGCGGGCGTCGGCGTTCATCCAGTCAGTGGTCCAGGCCGGGCTGAGGCGAATGTCCACCTGCACCGGGCTGAAGCCGGCGGCCGCCAGTTGCTGCTCGATGGCATTGAGCAGAAATTCGGTGGCCGGGCAGCCGGAGTACGTCGGGGTGAAGGTCACGCGCCAGCCCGCGCCGTCGCGCGCCACGTCGCGCACCATGCCCAAATCGGTGATCGACAGCACCGGCAGTTCGGGATCGCTGATCTGCTGCAGGCAGTGCCAAATCTGCGGGATTTCGGCGGGTTGCAAACGGGTGACGTTCATCGTGGCCTCCTACCATTGCCCGTTTGGGTAAGCGCGCTGCAGGAACTGCATTTCCGCCAGCAGCGGGCCGAGGTGTTCGCTGTGCCGGCCTTGCTTGCCGCCGTGTCGGAACGCCTGCTCGGCAGGCAGCGCCAGCGTCGCCTGGCGCAGCGTTTCTTCCACCTGCGCCTGCCAGGGGGCCTGCAGTTCGCGGGGATCGACGGCGATGCCTTGTTCCGCCAGTTCCAGCTCCAGCGCGTCGGCGTGGAACAGCTCGGCGGTGAAGCGCCACAGGTTATCCAGCGATTGCTGGATCTTGCGGTGGCTGACGTCGTTGCCGTCGCCCAGGCGGATCATCCAGCCGTGGCTGAAGCGCAGGTGATAATCGGCCTCCTTCAACGACTTGGCGGCGATGGCGGCGATCTGCGCATCGCGGCTGCGGCTCAGCGCCTGGTGCAGCTGTACGTGGTAGGCATCGAGCAGGAACTGACGCACCAGCGTGTCGTTGAAACCGCCGTTCGGCTGCTCCGCCAACAACAGGTTATGAAACTGGCGCTCGTCGCGCCCGAAGGCCAGGCTGTCTTCGCTGCAGGGCGGGCCGGCCAGTTCCGCGGCGTAGCTCAGAAAGTTGCGCGCCTGGCCGAGTAGATCGAGCCCGATGTTGGCCAACGCCAGATCGATTTCCAGCTCGGGCGCGTGGCCGCACCAGGCGCACAGGCGCTGGGCGAGGATCAGAGGCGTGTCGCCCTGGCGGAGCAAATAGCTGATGCGCGGATCGTTAACCGTCATGGTCGCCTCTACATGTTCTTGATGCCGTCGGGAATGGTGTAAAACGTCGGATGACGGTAGATCTTGTCTTCGGACGGATCGAAGAACGCGCCGCGATCTTCCGGCTGCGAGGCGATCAGGTGGCGCGACTGCACCACCCAGATCGAGCAGCCTTCGTTGCGGCGCGTATAGGCGTCGCGGGCGTTTTCCAACGCCATTTGGTCGTCGGCGGCGTGCAGGCTGCCGACGTGGCGATGCGCCAGCCCTTGTTTGCTGCGGATAAACACTTCATACAGCGGCCATTCAACGTGGCTCATGATCTCGGTTCCTTATGTTGGCTATGCGGCGGAGGCGGCGTTTTTCGCGGCGTGAGCCATGGCGCCGTCGCGTACCCAGGCACCGTCTTCCCAGGCGCGGCGTTTGGCCTGCAGGCGTTCGTGGTTGCATTGGCCGCGCCCTTTGATCACCTCATGCAGCTCGCTCCAGTCGATTTCGCCGAAGCGATAGTGGCCGGCGGCCTCATCCCAGGTAAGGCTCGGGTCCGGCGCCGTCATGCCCAGCGCCTCAAGCTGCGGCACGGTGTTGTCGACGAATTTCTGCCGCAGCTCATCGTTGCTGTGGCGTTTGATTTTCCACGCCATGCTCTGGGCGCTGTGGGGGGAGTCGGCGTCGCTCGGGCCGAACATCATCAGCACCGGCCACCAGAAGCGATCGATGGCGTCCTGCAGCATGGCGCGCTGCGTGTCGCTGCCGTTGGCCATTGCCATTACCGCCTCGTAGCCCTGGCGCTGATGGAAGCTTTCCTCTTTGCAGATTTTCACCATCGCCCGCGCATAGGGGCCGTAGGACGCGCGGCACAGCGCCACCTGGTTGACGATGGCGGCGCCGTCGACCAGCCAGCCGATCACGCCGATATCCGCCCAGTTGAGCGTGGGGTAATTGAAGATAGAGGAGTACTTCATCTTGCCGTCGAGCATCTTTTGGTAGATGTCCTGGCGCGAACAGCCGAGGGTTTCGGCGGCGCTGTAGAGGTACAGACCGTGGCCGGCCTCATCTTGCACTTTGGCCAGCAGCACCGCCTTGCGGCGCAGCGTGGGGGCGCGCGTCAGCCAGTTGGCTTCCGGCAGCATGCCGATGACTTCGGAGTGGGCGTGTTGGCCAATCTGCCGAATCAGGTTCTGACGGTAGGCGTCCGGCATCCAGTCTTTGGCCTCAATGGCGATATCCGCCGCGATCTTGTCGTCGAAATGCTGCTGATACTGTGCGTCAGTTGTCATGCTTGCCTCTTGGTGATTCGTATTTTTCACATTAAACATAAAAATGTGAATCACTTTAACTAACCATAAGGCTACAAACTGATAACAAAAAGATCAAACGTAATTAATGTGGTTTTGCGAGGTTACTCACAATGGGTTTTGTTATTTATTTGATTTTGTTTGATTAATAAAGTGATTAATTCCTTGTTTATGGCAGGTTAAGCGGTCTGAAAACGCCTTTTGTTCTCTTTTTGTTAAAATTTGATTTGGCCTTGACTGGCGTTTATATGATACGTAATTAAGCTGTATGGTGAAAATTTATGAATTTCGGAGGGCACATGCAGCAGTTACACAGTTATCTTTCTGGCGCCTGGGTGTACGGGCAGGGAGAGGCGCGCGAAATCCGCCACGCGGTGACCGGCGAAGCGCTGTACCAGGTCTGCTCCGACGGCCTGCCGTTGGCGGCGAGCCTGGACTATGCCCGCAGCCGCGGCGGCCCGGCGCTGGCGCACATGACGTTCCAGCAGCGCGCCCAGATGCTGAAAGCGGTAGCCAAACACCTGCTGGCGCATAAAGAGGCGCTGTATCAGATTTCCTATCAAACCGGGGCGACGCGCAGCGACGGCTGGGTCGATATCGAGGGCGGCATCGCCACGCTGTTCGCCTATGCCGGCATGGCCGGCCGCGATCTGCCGGACGATACCCTGTGGCCGGAAGACGAGCTGATCCCATTGTCGAAACAGGCGCAGTTCGCCGCCCGCCACGTGCTCACTTCACGCCCCGGCGTGGCGCTGCACATCAACGCCTTCAACTTCCCGTGCTGGGGCATGCTGGAGAAACTGGCGCCGACCTGGCTGGCGGGCATGCCGGCCATCATCAAGCCGGCAACCGCCACCGCGCAGCTGACGCAGGCGATGGTCAGGCTGATCGTCGATAGCGGCCTGGTGCCGGAAGGGGCGCTGCAGCTGGTTTGCGGCGGCGTCGGCGACATGTTTGCGCACCTGGATTACCAGGATGCGGTGACTTTCACCGGTTCGGCGCAGACCGGGCAGCGGCTGCGGGCACACCCGCGCCTGCTGGAGAAATCGATCGCGTTCACCATGGAGGCGGATTCGCTCAACTGCTGCGTGCTGGCAGAAGACGTGACGCCGGAAATGCCGGAGTTTGCGCTGTTCATCAAAGAAGTGTGCCGTGAAATGACCGCCAAGGCGGGGCAGAAATGCACCGCGATCCGCCGCATCATCGTGCCGGCGGCGCAGGTGGCGGCGGTGCGTCAGGCCTTGCTGCAGCGCCTGGCGGGGGTGACGGTGGGCGACCCGCAGCTGGAGCAGGTGCGCATGGGGGCGTTGGTCAGCCATGAGCAGCGTGATGATGTGCAAAGCAAGGTGGAGTTCCTGCTGCGCAACGGCTGCGAACCGCTCTGTGGCGCGGCGCTGGATAAGCTGGAGGTGCTGGGCGACGGCGCGCGCGGCGGGGCGTTTTATCCGCCGACCCTGCTGTATTGCGCCGATCCGTTCACCCATCAGGCGGTGCACGGCACCGAGGCCTTCGGCCCGGTGGCGACGCTGATGCCGTATGCGGATACCGAACAGGCGATCGCGTTGGCGTTGCTGGGGCAGGGCAGCCTGGCGGGCTCGCTGGTGACCGCCGATCCGGCATTGGCCACGCGCTTCATTCGCGCGGCGGCCTGCGCCCACGGCCGCATGTTGATTTTGGATGAGCAGGCGGCGGCGGAGTCCACCGGCCACGGTTCGCCGCTGCCGATGCTGGTGCACGGCGGCCCGGGGCGCGCCGGCGGCGGGGAAGAGCTGGGCGGGCTGCGCGCGGTGAAACACTATATGCAGCGCACGGCGATCCAGGGCAGCCCGGCGATGCTGGCGGCCATCGGCGGCGAATGGGTGCGCGGCGCGCCGGTCGCCGAGCATCCGGTGCATCCGTTCCGGAAATACTTCGAGCAGCTGCAGCTGGGCGATAGCCTGTTGACCGCGCGCCGCACCGTGACCGAAGCGGATATCGTCAACTTCGCCTGCCTGAGCGGCGACCATTTTTACGCGCACATGGACAAGATCGGCGCCGCCGACTCGCTGTTCGGCGAGCGGGTGGCGCACGGTTACTTTGTGGTGTCCGCCGCGGCCGGGCTGTTTGTTGACGCCGCTGTCGGGCCGGTGATCGCCAACTACGGCATGGAAAATCTGCGCTTTATCGAGCCGGTGAAGATCGGCGATACCATTCAGGTGCGGTTGACCTGCAAAAAGAAAATCCGCAAGCCGCAGAAAACCGCCGAAGATCGCCCGCACGGCGTGGTGGTGTGGGATGTGCAGGTATTGAATCAGCAACAGCAGCCGGTGGCGCTGTACAGCATTCTGACGCTGGTGGCGCGCCAACAGGGGGACTTCGAAGCGTGATGCGCGTTTGCCGCCGCCGGCCCCCGGCGGCGGCAAATCATTCAGATCAGCGGCTGAGCGCGCAGCTGTTCAAGCACTTTCAGCGGTGAACGCTGCGGATCCTGCATCTTATTCACCGGCAGCAGGAAGGTCTGTTCCAGCATAAACTGGCCGCCCATCGCGGCATGCGGCGTTTGATCAGAGAAGCAAATCCAGCTGCTGCCCGGCGGGAACGTCAGCGCCAGCTGCGGCCCCCGTTGCTGATAATCGCCGTCGGCCTTCATGGCGTCATGCAACTGCAGCATCAGGTGGTCATAATGGCTGCGGCGGGTTTTGGTGATGCGCACCTGGTGCTGCAGCCAACTGCCGAAGGCGGAGTAGCGAGCGAGACGCGGCATAAAGCGTGCCGCCAGCTCAGGGAACGGCTCGCCGACCCGCCATTGGCGATGCTCGCCGTGCGGGTTGATGTTGGTGAAAATGCGCAGAATGCGTTCGCCGTAGTTCGGGCGCGACGGGAAGGCGTCAACGTGCAGCCGGCTGTCGTCTTTGCGCCAGGAACTGGCCGCCCGCCAGGCGGAAACCGGATGTAAACGCAGGCTGCCGGTCGGGTGGTGCAGCGCCTCCTGATATTCGGGCAACAGCCCGGCGATCAACTGGCGGCAGGATTGGTAATAGCGTTCCAGCAATTGCTGAACCTGCTGCCGGCGTTCCGCGACGGCGACGCCGCTCAGCTTGCCGGACAGCGGTTGGTAGCTGATGTTTTTGCGCTTCGGGTCGACCAATGTCGGATCCAGCAGCGGCATTTCCTGTTCAGACAGGGTGAAGGCCAGTTCGGGCAGAAACAGCACCTTGCCCTGTTCCAGTTCGCTGACCGCGCTGGATGCTTCCGCTGCCGCCCATTGTCGCAACGACAGCGTCAGGACGGCCTGTTCGTGCATAATATCGCCAGTAGGCATGAGATCTCCTTGCAAATCTATATCGCTTTATTCCTGCCTCTCAGGTTGCCGCGTGATTGGCTGCACTGGCTTGCGCAGTGGCTGGCTGGAGCGGCGTCAGTAGGCCGCCCAATGGCAACGTGAAATTTGTAGGTTCTATTATGGCTGTATCAGCAGGGCGCAATGCGCCGAAGCGTGCGATGGCTTCCTGATAGATAGAATAATCCTGTTAAGGGTATCACCGGCAATGCCAATGAAAAGTAAACGGGGTATAAACGAGGCGAGGTATAGGCACGAATAATCAAAAATGGCACGAATGGGTTGTTGAACGGCGTATTTTTTATCTTATTGAATTATATTAGAAATAAATATCCTGCTTATTTATTGACGTTATTTCATTCAGAGAGCGGGGCGAGTCGGTGAAATAATGTTGCGGAGGGAAACTATTTCATTTTTGCCGGGTGAATAAATCGGGCCGCCAAATTTTGGTGCCCCGATGAGTGATTAAGCGCCGTAAATGCAGTTTTTGCCTTTTTTCTTGGCCTGATACAGCGCGCTGTCCGCCTCATTGATAAAGCTGATCGGCGTATCGTTGTACATATGCGGCACTTTGGCGCAGATGCCGATGCTGATGGTGACGATGCCGTGCGGGTTGCCCTGATGCGGAATTTTCAGATCGCGCACCGCCTGGATGACGCGTTCGGCGAAAATCAGCGCGCCCTGCACGTCGGTATCCGGCAGGATAATCCCCATCTCTTCGCCGCCGTAGCGCGCCAGGACGTCGTTGCTGCGGCACGCCAGCCCCTTCAGCGTTTGGCCGATTTGCTGCAGGCACTGGTCGCCGGCGACGTGGCCGTAGCTGTCGTTGTACTGTTTGAAATAGTCGATATCCAGCATCAGCAGCGCCACGCTGCGGTAGTTGCGCGAAGCCCGCGCCAGCTCGTTCTTCAGCGCGATATCAAACTGGCGGCGGTTGGCCAGCCCGGTCAGGCCGTCCAGCAGCGCCAGCTCTTCGAGCATCTGGTTGATGCTGGTCAACTGATCGCGGGTGCGCATCAGCTCGGCTTCGGTTTGCATGCTGTGCTTGATTTGCCGCAGTAGCACCATGCCCATCGCCAACAGGATCATCAGCAGCGAGAGGCCACCGGCGGCGAACAGACCGGCGTCGGTGCGCCAGTCCGCCAGCGCGTCGCGTTTCGACAACCCGGCGGCGATCACCAGCGGAAAGCGGTTGACCCGCGAATAGCCGTAGATGCGCTCCACTTTGTCGTACAGCGAGGTGATGGTGGCGTTGCCGAATTCCGAATGCGGCAAAATTTCGCTGAACAGCACGCCCTTGGCGATGTTTTTACCGATCGACGCCGCCGAGTAAGGGCGGCGGTAAAGGATAGTGCCGTCCGCCAGCAGCAGGTTCAGTGAGGCGTCAGTGTTGAGGGCGAAGCTGTCGTAAAACTGGCGGAAATAATCGACGTACAGCGTCGCCAGCACCACGCCGCCAAAGCTGCCGTCCGGGTTGTTGAAACGCCGCGAAACGGGAATGATCAGATCGCCGGTGGTGCGGCTGCGGATCACCTTGCCGATGTACAGGCCGCCGCCGTCGCGGTTTTGATGGTATTTGAAGTAATCGCGATCGGCGTTGTTGGCGTTCTTGATGAATTTGCCCGAGGAGGTCGCCAGCCAGCGGCCGCGCGCATCGTAGAGAAACAGCCCGTGCAGCTGCGGCAGGTTGCCGACCTGCGTCTGCATGACGCGCTGCAGCCGCGTCAGCTGCGATGGGCCCAACCCGTCGGTTTGGAGACGTTCGGTCAGATCGAGCAGGTTGCCGTCCACCTGCATGAAAGTATCGTCGGCATGCTGCGCCAGCGAGCGGGCGAGGTTGGCGGACTCATGCTCGGCGCTGCGCAGATCGCGCTGATGCGCGTTCCAGATTTGCCAGCTGTTAAAGAGGATCAGCGTGGCGGCAACGATGATGACAAACACGCCGGCCTGAAATAATAATGGGGAGCTTTTAACGCTGCGCGCCGGCACGGCATCCTGTATGGGTTGCTGCTGAGTCATGTCACCCTTGTTGTTTGATTACTATTCAATTTGAGTTAAGAGCAATCTTATATTTTATGCATAAATGCGCCAGACCTCTAGCCCCTAACGTGGCGATAGCGAGAAAGGGCGTTTGCACCCCGTATCAGCGGCGGGGTGAACACAGCGGAGTGAAAAAGCCATGTCGGATTACATCATTATCACTTTACTGACGCTGGCGGTGTATTACCCCCTTACGCTGGGGACGCTGGCGGTGATGATGTACTTCGCCTGGCGGCGGCGCCGGTCGCCCTATTGGCGGTTGGGATTGGCGCTGTTGGCGCTGCTGTTCGTGCTGTTCGCCAAGGCGGCGTATGACTGGCACCGCTATGGCTAGCGGCGCCATGACGGGTTATTCGACGTTGATCATCCAGTTGACGCCGAATTTGTCGGTCAGCATGCCAAAGCCTTTGGCCCAGAAGGTGGCTTGGTAAGGCATCGTCACCTGGCCGCCCTGCGCCAGATTGTCGAACAGTTTGCGTCCTTGTTCCGCATCGCTGGGGTTCAGCGACAGCGAGAAGCCTTTATGAGAAGCGCCGCCGCCGTCATCTTGCGGGCAGCCGTCGGAGGCCATCAGTACGCCGTCGCCGATCAGCAGGCGCGCATGCATGATCGCCTCCGGATTGACGTCCTGCGGCCCGTCTTGCCGGGCTTCTTCGGGCATGTCTTTATAGCGCATGACCATTTCAATTTTGGCATTCAACTGCTGTTCGTAGAAGTTAATCGCTTGCTCACAGTTACCGCTGAAAAACAGATAGGGTTGTACCAGCATGACATTGACCTCGGTTGTGGCTCGACAGGCAACTACCGGCCCTCGGGCAGGAAGAAATGGTTGCTGGCGGCAATAATTGCCGTCGGTGACTTATTAGTGTAGTTCCCCTGGCGCAGAATGCTTGTGCGAGGTGAGTGCGCCTTCGCCGCCGGCATGACGGGCGAAGGCGCAAGGGCGGTCAATACAGCGACGGCTCGCCGGCTGGGCGGGTTTTAAAGCGGCGGTGCAGCCACATGTACTGATCGGGGGCCAGCAGCACCTGTTCTTCCACCACGCGGTTCATCTTGGCCGCCGCGCGCGTTTCATCATCCAGCGGGAAGTCCGTCAACGGCGGCTGCACGATCAACTCATAGCCCTGAGCATCTGGCAGGCGGCGCGGCACGAAAGGCACGATCGACGGCCGCCCCATGCGCGCCAGGATAAAGGTTCCGGTGGTCGTGGCGGCATTTTCCACGGCGAAGAGCGGCGCGAACACGCTGCTTTGCGGCCCATAATCGTGATCCGGCGCGTACCACAGGATTTCGCCCTGTTTCAGGTTGCGGATCATGCCTTTGATATCTTTACGATCGAGCATGAATTTATTCGAGCGCAGCCGGCCGCGGGTTTGTACCCACTCCATCAGCCTGTTGTTGTGCGGGCGATGCACGCCGATGCCGGGGTTTTGCATGCCGAAAATGCGCGCGCCCAGTTCCAGTGTCAGAAAATGCAGACCGATCAGCAGAACGCCTTTGCCGCCCTGACGCGCCAGCCGCATGTTTTCCATGCCGCTCACCTTGAACCAGCGGGCGATGCGCCAGTCGGGCCAGAACCAGGCCATGCCGACTTCGAACAGGCCCATACCGACGGACTCAAAATTTTTGACGATCAGCGCCTCGCGCTCGGCGGTGGGCATTGCGGGGAAGCAGAGCTCTAAATTGCGGCGCGCTATTTTTACCCGGCGTTTCATCAGGCGCATGGCTATTCTGCCAAGGCCGTGTCCGAGTCGATAAATCAGCGGGTAGGGCAGTAATACCAAGAGATAGAGTATTCCCAGCCCTATCCACAGCAACCAATAACGAGGGCGCAAGAATTCGCGCTCAAAGCGTTGGTTAGAAAGCATTTTTCCTGTGATTCCTTGTTTTTCCAATGGGACCTTAACCCAAATTTTCATAGAGCGAATGGTAGAACATTCTGAGCTAAATAGGATTTTCCATTAATGCTTTTTTTACGCTTTAGTTAAGCGCAGGCGAAAAACGGGGGGAGATAGGATTTTTACCGAGGGAATGGCAGATATTTTAAGCTATTTCAAACGACTGGCGAAATTGAAAAATAAAGACACAATTAAGCGCATCGCAAAAGTGACAACTGCTATGTAACCTTAATGAAACAATAACGCAGCGGAACCGTCCCAAACGGCGGCCAGTGCGTACAGTAGCGCGAGAATCAGGACAAAAGGGGCATTGAACATCGGCGTTTCCTCCAGGAGGATTTGTTTAAAGTTTAGCCTCGCGAGATGACAGCAGGATGAAATCAGATCGTTTTTTGTACGGTGAAATTCAGACGGACGGAAATGGGTAAACCGCTGATTTTTTACTATAGTCATAGTGTGAAGTTATGCGTTTGTCGCCGTACGCCTCTGCATTGAGCGGCAGCGGGCAGGTTGCCCAGAGCAAGATCGCGGAGCGGACGGCGCCTGGCGCGAAACATGTGACGAGATTCTCAGAGGGTTGGTCTGTAAGGATTTGACATGTCATATGAAAATGACGATCTAAACGGTGTTGAGCAACCGAGCGACTACGTGAAAACCACCGCCTGCGAAGTGCGCAGCGGCGTAAAGGCAGCGCTCGAGCAATCATGTGCCTGCATCAAGGATAACCCTTGGGCGGGGATAGGCGCCGGCGCCGTCGTGGGCCTGGTAATAGGATTTCTGTTAGGCAAAAGGTAATAGGGAGAGTAAAGATGGGCATCATTTCCTGGATCATTTTTGGTTTAATCGCCGGTATCTTGGCCAAGTGGATTATGCCGGGCAAAGACGGCGGCGGCTTTATTGTGACCGTTATATTGGGGGTCGTGGGCGCCGTAGTCGGCGGCTATATCAGCACCTTCTTCGGTATGGGCCGCGTTGACGGTTTTAACCTGGGCAGCTTTGTGGTGGCAGTAATCGGCGCCCTGGTGGTGCTTTTTGTCTACAGGAAGATCAAAGGCTAAGCAGCCATTGCTCAACAGGGTCGCCGCGGCGGCCCTTTTTCGTGAAATCAAGCCGGCGGCGCGGCGCAGTCCGCACTCGCTGAAAGGGGAATATCATGGGTCTGTTCGATAGCGTATTGGGTAACATTCTGGGCGGCGGCGCCAACGGCAAAGGCATCGACTACATCGCCATTATGCAGTGGGTCGAGCAACAAGGCGGCCTGCAGGCCATTTTGGACAAATTCCGTCAGGGGCAGTTCGGCGATATCGTCGGTTCCTGGCTCGGCAATGGCGAAAATCAGCCGATTACCGGCGATCACGTACAGCAGGCGTTGGGTAGCGACGCCATCAACCAACTGGCTGAAAAGCTGGGTATCGATCCGGCTCAGGCGTCCAGCACCATTGCACAGTTCTTGCCAACGGTCACCGATGCCGCCTCGCCAAACGGTGAAGTGCAGCAAGACAGCAACGAGCTGGGCGACATGGTCGGTAAACTGTTCAAATAATGATTAGGCTCCCGGTGTCTGGCCGGGGGCATTCACTCCGCTGATCCCCTCGATCGTCGTCAACGCCTGCTGCAGATGCACCACCCAGGCGCGCACTTTCTCCGGAATAAAACGCAAGGCGGGATAGACCGCGTGCAGCGCCATGGGCGGGTAGCGGTATTCCGGCAAAACGGGCACCAATGCCCCCGTCGCCAGCTGTTCGGCGATTAAAGGCCGTTGAGCGCCGCCGATGCCGGCCCCAGCCTCAATGGCGGCCAGCAGGGATAGCGTATTGTTGGCGCGGAACGTGGGCCGCAGAGCAACCGTCTCGGGGCCGTGCGGGCCGAACAGGGTGAGCGTATCGCCGTCGTTCAGGCCGCTGTAACGAATGTGCGCATGTTTCGCCAACTCCGCCGGGAAACGCGGCGTGCCATGCCTGGCCAGATAGGCCGGTGACGCCACCAGCAGGCGTTGCAGCTCGCCCAAACGTTTCGCCACCATGCCGGGCGCATGCAGTTCACCGAAACGCAGCGCCACGTCGATGCCTTCGCCGATCACGTCGGCGAGGCGATCGTCCAGCAGCAGCTCGATGGCGAGGTCCGGATGGCGCTGCTGGAAAGCGATGGCCAGCGGTGTGACGTGCAATTGCCCGAACCCGGTCGGGGCGTGAATGCGCAGATTGCCCTGCAACTGGTGGCGCTGGCCGTGCAACGCCTCTTCCGCTTCGTCGACCGCCGCCAGAATCGGTTTGAGGCGCTGATAATAACCGCTGCCGGCATCGGTCAGGGTGACCGCCCGGGTGCTGCGAAACAGCAGTTGGGCCCCCAGTTGCTGCTCCAGGCCGGCGATTTGCTGACTGACCGCCGGCTGCGTCAAACGCAGATCGCGAGCGGCGGCCGACAGGCTGCCCAGTTCCGCCACCCGCATAAAGGTTTTCATTGCGTTCAGTTTATCCATGTCGATCTTGCCTATAGATTTTTCTTATAAGTGTTAGTGCTAATTCGGCGCTACCGCAAGCATCGCTAATCAATAACACTCAGGGCATCAACAACCCGAGGAGTGGCAAGATGAATGCAAAGCGACAGGCATTGGTGATCGGCGCCAATGGCGTGATTGGGCGCCGATTGATTGAGGAGCTGACCGGCCAGGGCTGGCAAGTGGTGGGCGTCTCGCGCCGGGGTGGGCTACCGGCGCCGGGGGTGCGCCACCTGCAGGTTGATCTGCTGGATGCGGCGGCGACGCGCGACGCGCTGCGGCCGCTGAGCGCGATTAGCCACGTTTTCTATGCCGCCTATCAGGATGCGCCGGACTGGGCGGGGCTGGTGGCGCCGAACCTGCAGATGTTGCAACACGTTGTCGAGGGGCTGGAGCCGGCCGCACCGGCGTTGGAGCACATCAGTCTGATGCAGGGCTATAAGGTGTATGGCGCGCATTTGGGGCCGTTTAAAACGCCGGCGCGCGAAAGCGACGCCGGGCATATGCCGCCGGAGTTTAACGTGGCGCAGCAACAGTATCTGGCGCAGCGGCAGGTCGGCAAGCGCTGGCGCTGGAGCGCCATTCGCCCGAGCGTGGTGGGGGGCTTCTCCCTCGGCAATCCGATGAATCTGGCGTTAAGCATCGCGGTTTACGCGTCGATCAGCAAAGCGCTCGGGTTGCCGCTGCGCTTCCCCGGTAAACCGGGCGCTTACCACAGCCTGCTGGAAATGACCGATGCCGGGTTGTTGGCGCGCGCCACGCTGTGGGCGGCGACCGAGCCGGCGGCGGCCAATCAGGCGTTTAATATCAACAACGGCGATCTGTTTCGCTGGAGCGAGATGTGGCCGAAAATCGCCGCTTACTTTGGGCTGGAATGTGCGCCGCCGCTGCCGATGCCGCTGGAGAGCATGATGGCGGACAAAGCGCCGCTGTGGCGCGAGCTGGTGCAGCGGCACCAATTGGCCGAACCGGACTATCGCGCGGTGGCCGGCTGGCGCTTCGCCGATTTCGTCTTTTCCTGGGACTATGACATGTTCGCGGACGGCAGCAAGGCGCGGCGCTTCGGTTTCCATCAGTTTGTCGAAACCGAAGCCATGTTTTTCTCGCTGTTCGATGAGTTCCGCCGTCGCGGCATCATCCCCTGAGCGTGGCATCGGTTTCCCCGCAGCACCGGCCGCGGGGAATGGGGTCAGAACGTCAGCATGATCTTGCCGATGTGCTCGCTGGACTCCATCAGCGCATGCGCGGCGGCGGCCTGCTCAAGCGGGAAGGTTTTAAAAATTTGCGGCTTCAGCACGCCGCGCTCCAGCAGCGGCCAAACCTTCTCGCGCAGCTCGGCGGCGATCTGCGCTTTGTCCGCCACGCTGCGCGAACGCAGCGTCGAACCGGTATGGGTCAGGCGTTTCAACAGCAGCGGCATCAGATTGAGCTCTTTCACCACGCCGTTTTGAGTGCCGATTTGCACGATGCGGCCTTCCATCGCCGCGGCCTGATAGTTTTTGGCTACATAATCGCCGGCGATCAGGTCGACGATAACGTCGGCGCCTTTACCGTTGGTGGCGTCTTTGGTGCGTGCGACAAAGTCTTCGCTGCGGTAATTAATCGCCACGTCGGCGCCCAGCGCCAGGCTGGCCTGTCGTTTCTCTTCGGAGCCGACGGTGGTGATCACCTGAGCGCAGAAGGCCTTCGCCAGCATGGTGGCGACCGTGCCGATGCCGGAGGTGCCGCCATGGATCAACACGGTCTCGCCGGCCTTGAGGTGGCCGCGCTGGAACACGTTGACCCAGACGGTAAAGAAGGTTTCCGGCAGCGCGGCGGCCTCGGTCAGGCTCAGGCCCGCCGGAACGGGCAGCGCATTGCTTTCATGCACGGTGCAGTATTCGGCCGCCGGCGATGAGGGCGCAAACCCGATCGCCGGGCGCGAAGCGGGTCACGCCTTCCCCGGTGGCCACCACTTCGCCAGCAATTTCCAGGCCGGGGATATCCGAGGCGCCGGGCGGCGGCGCATAGTTCCCCTGGCGCTGCAGCACGTCGGGGCGGTTAACGCCGGCGGCGGCGATTTTCACCAGAAGTTGGCCCGCTTGCGGAACCGGCACCGGGCGTTCAGCGACGACCAGAACCTCGGGGGCGCCCGGCTGGCTGATTTCAATCGCTTTCATCGTGCCGGGCAGCGCTGCATTTGTTGACATGGTCACTCTCCTCATCGTGGCGGACGTGGCTATCGGGCGAAACGTCCGCAATAAAGTCTGCTGTTAGCTTAGCGAAATCGAATGAGGCGCGCGTGGTCGAATAGAGCGGTTTTGCGAGGAAGGGGCGAAGCCGCCGCGATGGGCGGCAGGGCATCAATCGTTAGGGGGGATGCGGAACCCTTTCAAAGAGACGATGAAGTGGTCTTTTCCTTTGGAGATCTTGGCGCCTTTATCGCACCACAGGCTGGCAAGCTGGAAGAAGTCGTCGCTGCCGATATCGTAGGCCAGTTCGATTTTCTTGGCGGTGCCGGCGCGGATGAGTTTTTCTGCTTCCTGATGGTTTGCAGCTTTAATTATGGTCATGGGCGAAATCCTTGGTGTTAAGCCAGAGCGGATAAACGCGAATAATCATATGGCCATAGTGTGACAATTTTGTGATGAAAGCATGACAGCCCGCGAAGGCGCGGCGTGCGTTGTGCCGGGCCTTCGCGGTGAAAGCGCGTTGTCGGTTACCGATCGTACGGGCGGATGAGTGTGCTTTTTTTCTGAGATTTTAAATGTTTATAGAGGGCGAAGCCCGCAATGCCGGCCAAGACGGCCAGGAGGGCAAGGGATCCTGTGGCCATGAACGTTACCTCCGAATAAGAATGGCAAGGAGGCGTATTTGTGACATTGATCACTCTGCGGGGCAATGAGAGCAATCTGTAATCGGGAAGACGCTGTGAGGGCGAGGCAAAAAAAAAAGCGCCTATAGGGAGGCGCATAAAGATTTGCAACACAGCTTGTTGTGTTCAACACCAGGAGGAGTGGTGAACTGACGCTATTCTATGCAGCGGCAAAGGCGGCTGATATAGGTATTACTCCGAAAGCGCCGCTACCACTCATAGCCCAACTGAATGTTGTAATCGGGATCCTGATTGGTGGAATAAGGATCGGACTGGCGGCGGCGATCGGTTTTCTTCACCGGGCCTTCATACGCGGGATAAGGTTTGGCGCGTGGTTTGCTGCAGCCTGGATGATCGCACTCGATATCGACGCGAAAACCGCTTTTATCTCTCGCCTCTGCCCAGGCAATCGGCGGTTTTTCCGCTTTGGGGGCCGGCCCCGGCTCCGGCGCAGTTTTGGGGGCGGGGGTGATGCTGGGTTCAGGCGGATGATAATTCAGCTCCAGCGCGCCCAACGGGGCGCTGCAAGCGGCAAAGGCCAGCAGAATGGCACTGGCGGCCGGCAATGTAAGCCATCTCGGCATGGTGACTCTCCCTGAATGATTTCGTCAGGCAACTATAAAACAGCAGAACGAGAATTACTATCATTTGCCTTGGGCGTTACGGGCGAGCCAGGCGGCGATTCCATCGGCAGACGGGGTCAAATCCTGTGCGTTTAGCCGAGATTAGCGCCCCATCGCGGCGAAAAAGGTTGCTATTGCCGCTCGCTCATGAGTTAATGATGTCGGCCTGTGGTACAGACCTATTTATGCACGACATTTTGAGTAAAGTAGTTCAAATTTAAAGCGTTATCCCGGATAGCCCTTCTCTGACGAATTTCCTTTCCAGTGCCTCCATAAGTAACTGATGACCGGCTACCTCGCCCATGGCGGCTTACATTTATTATTGAAGGAATTAGACATGTCTAACATGATCAAAGGTCAAGTGAAGTGGTTCAACGAAGCTAAAGGTTTTGGTTTCATCACCCCAGCAGACGGCAGCAAAGACGTATTCGTACACTTCTCTGCTATCCAGGATCAAGGCTTCAAGACCCTGGCTGAAGGCCAGAACGTACAGTTCTCTATCGAGAACGGTGCGAAAGGTCCATCTGCGGCTAACGTTACCGCTATCTAATTGGCGCCTGGCGCTGATTGAAAAAAACCCGCTGCGGCGGGTTTTTTTGTGTCTGAAATTCGGCGGTGCGAAAAAAAGCCCGCAAGTCTGCGGGCAAAAGTTCCTTGTTACTTCTTCATTTGCGAGCGCTTCTCTGGGGGGGAAACGCCTGAAGACAGGCTACGCGAGACCGGCTTAAGATTCTGCGGCCAAACCGTTAAGAAAGTGAAAATCCAGGCGGCTGCTACGCTGATAGCAGAGGCCGGCAGGGCTAGGGCGGTGTCCATCGCCCTCGGTTTTGTAATACACTGACGGCAATCGCAAATAATGGGGAATGGTATGCAGGTTAACGATCGAGTGACGGTAAAAACAGACGGCGGCCCGCGGCGTGAAGGCATCATTTTGGCCGTAGAGGTGTTCAACGAAGGCACCATGTATCTGGTTTCTCTTGACGACTACCCGGCGGGCGTATGGTTTTTTAATGAAATCGACAGCCGTGACGGCACGTTTGTGGAGCCCTGTCGCGAGCATGGGCAGTAACGTCGGCTAATCTCATTAATTTGCTAATGAAATTGTCCGGTTTGAGATTATTTCATAGCGGTAAGATTCTTTTTATCGATGACAAAAAAATACCCGTTGCGCTAGCGGGGGATAACGCAGCAGGTATTCTTTTAAGGGCGCCAGCATCTGATATCCAGATGACATTATCACCAGGTATTTAACGGCTGGCAAAACAGAGTGGGGGCGTTCTCTGTGGTTTAACGGCTATTGACAAATATTCCACTGGTCAAGGTATCGGTCAAACGAACAACGTGGTAAATGATCTGCTTGTTGTGCGTCTTTATTTTCCGCTTGATGTTTCCTTTGTGGGAAGAGACCGTTTTGGCCTTTATTTGCATCTGGTCTGATATCTGGATGGTGCCTTGACCGGACATCCACATGCGTAACATGTTCGATTCGGTCTGGCTCAGCGTTACCGGCGTTTGATCCAGAGAGGATTTCTCCGCCCGTAGGGACGTTCTCTCGAGATAGTGACTAAGTAGCTGATTCATAGTCTCTGGTTTGATGGATTTTGACGATATGATGACGTTCTTGCGAACATATAAATAATCGTCGAAATGTACGTTGGTAATGGCCATGAAGATGAAGAATAACGTATCCGGGTGCAGTGAAATCACCCGTTTTATTCGCTCGGTGGCGTTCGCTTCGTGGATGAAGCAGTCCTCGTTAATAAACACCAGGCTGGGATTCAACTTGCTGCATTTTTCGTGCAGGCTGTCAATGTCCTCGATGGCATTAATATGGCGTTTCTTCACGCCATGCGAAGTCAGATAGTCGGTTAATCCCAATCTGGTATAGCTACATGAATCCATGATGATCGTTGGCATATCGCACCCCCACTTAAATCCGTTTTACTGCGGTAATATGAGAAAAAGCCTAAAAAGCCGAAAGGCAAAATGGAGCAATAATTCAGTGTAGCGAGTGTTCTATCAATAAACACGACGTCACTCAATGATATTTTCATACTAAACTTATTAATTGCATGAATCTATAAGTTTGGCTTAAGTCAGAGCGATCTGCTGTTCGTCCAGCTTCGGCATGTTGAGCCTGATTTGCGCTTGGCGCCCGAGCCTGTCTGCATTGCTTGCCGTGAATCTGTTCATCATGTCACGAAACAAAATTTTAGTTTGCTAGGAAAAGTCTTAAAAAAAATTCATGTGTCGTTTTTTTGAGGTCTTTCAGTGTGTTTCTTGAGCGGTGAAAAAACACTCGCCCTGAATGCTTTGGTTTTTTACATATAAAAATCATTACCTTGCGGTATTTTTTGCTTTTCGCGCAAATGATAAGCACGCCTTTTTTTATCATAACAACAAACAGAAGTTAACATTCTGGCTGGAATGTGTAGCTTAATTGTTGCTATAAATCACCGTTTTACAATGAGTTATCTGGATATTTATTTCACATGAAATAGTTTTCGTGAATGTTTAACGGTGATTGAGTGATTTTTCTAAACTATCATCCTGCTGCCCGATCCCCGGGGAGGAATGGCAGGTCGGAGTTGTCTCTGGCCCGCGTTGGTTTTAACTTGCCTCTCCACCTTTCAAAAAACAGGATGCCGCGGTGAGACGGAATCAGTATGGGCAGCCGATAGGTGAAGCCCTCCCTCATTGGCAGCCGGCAGGCATGCCCGGCCACACGCCACTGCAAGGGCGGTTTTGCCGCCTGGAACCGCTTAACCTCGAGCGCTGGGGGGATGCGCTTTATCAGGCTTATCGAACCGCCGAGGACGATCGCGACTGGACCTATCTGTTTTGGGAACGCCCGCAGTCGCGCGCAGACTTCCAGCGTTATCTCCAGGCGCAGGCGTCCAGCGCAGACAGAAACACGATGGTGGTGATCGATCGGGCGAACGGGCGTGCGGTAGGAACCTGCGCTTTTTTGCGCATCGATCCCGCCAACGGCGTGGCCGAACTGGGCACCATCAACTGGTCGCCGCTGATGAAGCGCAGTGCGCTGGGCAGCGAGGCGATCTTCCTGATGCTGCGGCACCTGTTCGACGATCTTGGTTACCGGCGTTGCGAATGGAAGTGCGATAGCCTCAATCTGCCTTCACGCCAGGCCGCCGAGCGCCTGGGGTTCCGCTATGAAGGCACGTTCCGCCAGGCCGTCGTCGTCAAAGGACGCACGCGAGACACCGACTGGCTGTCGATCGTCGACGGGGAATGGCCGGCGCGGCGCGCGGCGTTTGCCGCCTGGCTATCGCCGGATAACATCGGCGATGACGGGCGGCAAGCACGGCAATTGCAGGCCTTCCGACGCGAGTAATGCGCCGCGTGCATTAGGCCGCTTCCGCCAGGCAATGGCGCAGCGAGTCCAGCGCCAGTTTGATGTCCTGTTCCTCTGTCATCCAGTTGACCAGCGCGGCGCGGATCCCCGGCTGATGGTGATAGCTCGTTGGGGTGCAACGCACCACGCCGTGCCGGTTAAGGCGATCGAGAAAGCGATCGCGCGCCGCTTCGCTGTCGCCCTGCGGGTGACTGAGCGCGAAACACACCACGTTCAAATTCACCGGCGCCAGCAGATGGAAGCCGTCGTCGGCCGCTAACGCCGCGCCCAGCGCCTGCGCCAATCGGACATTGCGCTCGACGATATCCCGTATGCCGCTGCGGCCATAGGCTTTCAGCGTCAGCCAAAGCGGCAGGGCGCGGAAGCGGCGCGAATTTTCCGGCGTCAGGTGCAGATAGTTGTCCGGCCGCGGCGTCGGCGCTTCCAGGTAAGCCGAATGGTTCTGAAATACCTGCATCTGCAGATCCAGGTGGCGGGTAAATTGGATCGCGCTGTCATAAGGCACGTTCAGCCATTTATGCGCATCGACGGTGATGGAATCGGCATGCTGCCAGCCCTCGAGCCTTGGGGCGTATAGCGGCGAGCAGGCCGCCACGCCGCCGAATGCCGCATCGACATGCAGCCAGAACGGGTAGCGCTCCCGCAGTGCCAGCAGACGCGGCAGATCGTCGAAAGCGACGGTGTTGACCGTGCCGGCGCTGGCCAGCACCAGCGTGGGACGGCCTGCGCCGGCGGCGAGCTGTCGCTCCAGCGCCGCCATATCCATGGCTTCTGAGTCCGGCAGGCTGGCGACGGTCGTCAGCGCGTCGCGGCCGATGCCGAGCATGCTGAGCGCCTTCACGCTGCTGGAATGCGGGTTGGCCGCCAGCACCCGGACGGGGCCGAGCGCCGCCAGGCCCTGTTGGGCGATATCCACGCCGTGCTGTTGCCCCAGCCACTGCCGGCCAATGGCCAGCCCGGCGAAATTGGCCATGGTGGCGCCGCTGACCAGGCTGCCGCTGAACGCTTCCGGCAGGCCCAGCAGGGATTTCAACTGCGTCACCGCGGCCAGCTCGATCGCCGCGGCGATCGTATCATGGCTGAGTTGGCTATTTTGGTCTGTCACGCTAACCAGCCAGTCTGCCGCGACCGCCGCCGGCGTGCCCCCGCCGGTGACGAAGCCAAAATAACGCGGGCCGGCGCTGGCGGAAATGCCCGCCTGATAACGTTGCCAAAAGTCATCCAGCGCCGCCAGGGCGCCTTCGCCGTTTTCCGCCAGCCGATCGTCACCGGGTTGCAGCTGCTGTTGCGCGAGCGGTGGGCAGACTGAGCGTTGCTGCAGCCCGGCCAGAAAATCTTCCGCCAACTGGCGGGTGTGGTCGAGGATCTGCGGAAACTGTGCAAGATCCTGTTGTAAACGTGGGTGCATGGCGGCTCCGAAAGCGTCAGGGATGATGGGGTAAACATAGAACATTTGCCTGCGGGCCAAAATCGATGAAAAATAGCCTTTTTGGCTAGTCTGGTTAACCAATGATGAATGAACGTCTCCCGCTGCATGTCTTGCCGACCTTTGCTATCGCCGCCAGGTTGGAGAATTTGCGCGCCACGGCGCAGCTGGTGCATTTGACGCATGGCGCGGTCAGTCAGCAAATTCAGCTGCTGGAGCAGGCGGTGGGCTACCCGCTGTTTGAACGGCGCGGGCGCGGTGTGCGCCTGAATGCCGCCGGGAAAGAGTTGCTGGCGGCGGTAGAGCCGGCGCTGCAGGCGCTGCAGCAGGGCGTCGCCCGCGCCCGGCGCTCGGCGGCGAGCCAGACGCTGCGCATCAGCGTGCTGCCGTCTTTTGCCCATTACTGGCTGTTGCCGCGTTTGCCGGCATTTCATGCAGCCTGCGCCGATATTGCGCTGGATATCGATGCCTCGCTGGCGTTGCAGGATCTGTCGCAGCGCGGGTTCGATGCGGCGATCCGCATTGGCAGCGGCCAGTGGGCGGGGCTGAAGGCGCAGCGCATCGCGTCGGGCGACGTGCTGCCGGTCGCCTCGCCGGATATGGCGCGTCAGTGGGGAACGGCATTCGAGAACGGCGGCGACGTTCCCTTGCTGGAGCACGACGTCAGCCCGTGGCGCGACTGGTTCAATGCGCAAGGGCGCTCGCGGTGCGGGCGGCAACAGGCGGTGTTCAACGATGCCGGGTTGTTGATTCGCGCCGCGGAGCAGGGGTTCGGCATCGCGCTGGCGAAAAAGCTGCTGGTGCAGGATGCGATCGACGCGGGGCGGCTGGTGGCGCTGGCTGCGCCCTGTCGCCTGAGCGAGGACGACGTTTATCTGGTGTGGCCGCAGACCGCCGGGCTGACGCCGGCGGTCACACGCTTGCTGCAGTGGCTGCAGCAACAGTTGGCGGCGGTTTAACGGCGTAGCCACTCCGGCTGTGAGGTGCCGAGCGTGGTCGCCGGCAACGCCCATTGCAGCGCCGTACCCTGCAGGCTTAACGGGGCGCGCAGGCGTTGCGCGGCGCCCCAGTAAGTCAGTTCCGTTTCCGGGTTCTCGTCGGCGGTTCCGGCCGGCGCCAGCGGCTCCGGCCGATAATCTGCCGAACAGGGATGCGCCAGCAGCAGTTGCGCCGTGCGCGCCAGCGACAGCCGCGCGTGGTAGCCGGTGCCGCGGCTCAGGCGCTGCCCCATACCGGTCAGCACCGCCGCCGCCATCAAATAGCCGGTGGCGTGGTCCAGCGCCTGTACCGGCAGCGGTACCGGCAAACTGGCGCTGCGCCAAACCATGCCCGCCTCCGCCAGCCCGCAGCTCATCTGCACCAGGCTGTCGAAACCGCGCCGGGTGCGCCACGGTCCGCTCCAGCCGTAGGCATTCAGGCAGACGTCTATCAGGCCCGGCGCCAGCGCGCGCCTTTCCTCCGCGCCATAGCCCAACTTCTCCAGCGCACCGGCACGGTAGCCGTGCACGATCACGTCGGCGTTCCTCAGCAGATGTTCAAACGTGTGGCGATCGTGCGCATTGGTCAGGTTGAGGCGCGCGCTGCGTTTGCCCAGCATTACCTCGTGCTCGACGCCGGGCTCATCCCAACCGTAGGGATCGATGCGCAGCACGTCGGCGCCCAAACCGGCGAGAAAACGGGTGGCGATCGGCCCGGCGAGAATGCGCGTCAGATCCAGCACCCGCACGCCGTGCAGCGGCCGGGCGACGGGCAACGTCCAGCCCGGCGGCGGTGCTTCCGGCTGCAGCGAGGCGTGGATCAGCGGTTCGAGCGCCACGCTCTTGCCCTGAATATGTTGTCGCCACGCGGCCGCCGAGCGCATTTGGGCCGCGCAGCCGCCGGCCTCGATCACCGCTTCCTCCAGCTCGTTTTTTTTCCAGCCCAGCACGCGTTCCGCCAGCGCGCCTTTGTCCGATGCCGGGCCCAGCACCTGTTCCACCGCCCGCCGATGGTGGGGTGCATTGGTGTGCAGGCGTATCCAGCCGTCCGCCGTCGCGTAGTCGCCGGCCAGGGCGTCCCAGGCGGCAGGCAGCGTCCAACCCAGCGGACGCAGCGTCCAGCCGAACCAGAGCGAGGCCAGGCGTTGATCGATCCAGACCTGCGGCGCATCGGCTGCCTCGCGGCGAAGCAACTCGGCGCAGGCCAAACCGGCGGCGCTCCAGGCGGCGGTCGCCAATTCGGTCACGGGAAAAGCCGAAGGCAATGCGCCGGTACCGCTTATGGTTAACCGGTCGCAGGGCGCGGGGCGTTGCCCCAGGCTTTGCCAAATCTCGTCGAGCAGAGTGTGGATCAGAGGCGTCATCAGCCACTCCTTGCGGGTCGTCGGAAATATAGCCTAGCGTAGCCCATCGCCGGCGACCTTGCTAAGGCGCAACGTCGAACGTGCGGCCGTCGGCCAGTTTGGCGCGCAGGCTGTGGGCCGCTACGCCGGCGAACGGCCGCGCGCTGAAGTTGGCGGTCAGCGTCGACCCGTCGCTGAAGCTCGTCTGCTGCACCCAGCCGTCCCGATCGAGCCAGCGGAAGTCGGTCAGCGCTTTGTCCCAGAGGGCCTGATGCAACGGCCGGAAGGCGGCGTCGGCGCGTTTGATCGCCGGCAGGCGGGCCGCCAGGGTGGCGCGGCTCAGATGGAACATCGGCGCGGTGTTGTACAACTGGCTGAGCAGACTGCGGGTGGTCTGAACGTCGCTGAACTTCAGATTGTCGTAATTCCAGTGGTGGCTGCTGACGATCGCATCGTGGAAAACGGCCTGGTACAGCGGCAGGCGATAACGCGGATCGAATTCGACGGTGCGGTAGGGCTGCTTCACCTTGGCGGGGCGGAAGAAAAACGCCGGTTGGGCGTTGGGCCACCAGGCGCCGAGATAATAGGGCGAGGATTTATCCTGATTCATCTGCTTGTCGCCCCAGCCGAATCCCCAGGTTTCCATGCCGTGGGCGAACATCAGGCTGCAGGCGGTCACCGCATTGCCGTCCTCCGAGCCGAGCGGCAGCTTAAGGGTGGCGCTGAACCAGGCCAGCCGGGCGTTGCGCGCCTCGGCCATCTGCGCCGCGCCGGTCGGGTGGCCGGGCTGATAGTCGTCGGAGACCATGCCGGTGCCGTCCACGTCGAGAAACAGGCTGTTCAACCCGGCCAGTTGCACCAGCTCGCGCATGCGCCGTTGAGAATAGGGCAGGACGCAGCCCGGGTTGAGGTAGTAACCCTGCTTGCCGAAGCCGGGTTTCTTGCTGCCGTCGGCGCGCACGATGGCGCAACTTTCCCGCAGTGCCGTCGGCAGTTGCGCGGTGAGCCAGCTGTCGTTCACGCCGCGCGCAATGGCGGTATCGTAGGAGTCGTAGCTGGCGATCAGATAGCCGGCCGCTTTGGTGGCGGTTACCGCCTGCGGGTGCAGGAAGGCGGCAGTCCAGTTATCGGTGCCTAACCACAGGCGCGGCAAGCCGGCCTGGCGCAGCGCATCGATCACCGGTTTGGCCAGCCCTTGCCCCCAACGGTCCGCCGGGGTTAGCCAGCGCCCCAGCTCTCGCTGCGCCCGCTCCCGCACCGCAGCGGCCTGGCGCTGCTGCGCCTGCAGAAAGTCGGCGTCATCCGGCGTGGCGCCCAGCGGGATTTGCGCCGTCAACGCCTGGTTGATGCCGTCGATCAGGGGCTGTTGCTGCCAGCCCTCCGGCGTTTTGCCCGCCAGCTGCAGCAGGAGCTTTCTGCTCTCGGCATCCATCTTCTGCCGCAGCGCTTCGGCGGCAGGAGAGGCGAGGTAGTGCAGCAACCCCGGCCAATCTTTGACATCTTCCGCCGCCAGCAGTTTGTCCCCCCACAGGTAGACATGGGTGGCGCCGATCAGCTTTTCGCCTTCGGGCGCCTGCTTTATCTTCTCGTGCAGGCTGCTGAACTGGCCGTTCTGTTGCAAATAGTCGCGATAGCGGCGGGCGCCGGACAGCGGCGTGTCACCGACGTGCAGCAGCACCTCGAATGCCTGTTGCTGATTGAAGCGGTTGAACTGATGCTCGGCGCGCATCTCCAGCTTTTCCTGCGCCGAGGCGAAGGTGACCCGGTTGCTGAACGGCGTCAACATCAGCCAGCTGTAGACCTTGCCCTGGTGCTGCTGGCTCCACAGCGGCAGCTTCAGATCCCAGTTGGTATCCAGCGGCGTCATTTCCGCCGTCAGGTAATGGCGCCAGACCGCGTTGTCGAGCGGAATGCGGCTGCCTTCGCCGATCGGCAACAGCAGCGTTTCTGTTTGTGGCGGCAGGCGATACCAGTTCAGAAGCTGTGGCCGGTCGCTGCTGAAGCTCAGGCGCAGATCGCCGCCTTCCAGACGGGCGCTAACCTTGACCGCGCTCTGCGGCCAGCGCCAGCTGGCGCGTTGTGGCGACGCGGTGAGATCTTCCACCTGTTGCGCGGGCTGCGCCAGATTGACCGGCACAGCGCCGGCGGCAATGCGCAGCGTGGCGGGATCGAGTTCAAACTGCGCGTCGCCTTGCTGCAGCAGCAGGGCATCGGCGGGAAAGCTGACGAGCAGCGCGAGCGCGAGCGGGGAAAGCCGGTGTTTCATCGGGGGCGTCCTTGAAAGATGAAGGGGAGCAGTTTACTGATAAGCGCACTGGCGCCCAACGTTGTCGCTGCCGATTTGTGACATCGAAATATCATCGCGGTATTTTCAGTTTATTTTTCGTTTAATAAATTAGCCTTTACTTCATTACCCGACGTCACTATACTCAGCCAAAATTTCAGTGGAGAAACCCAATTGGACAGTTGTAGTTGTAATAAAACAAATAAGGCAAGCTGACCAATTCTCTTCTGATTTGTTGCTTGCCGTTATCGGCGGGCAGCACCCCTCTCCAGTTATTCCTGAGCTGTGCATACCCGAATATAAAGCGTTTCCTGAGGCCTGATGGTTTCAGGTGAATTGAGTTGGACGTTATTATGGTATTCTGCAGCCACAGCCTTTTCCCTCCAGGCACAGTACGCTGATTCGCTGATTTATTTTCGGCGCGATTTTGCGTGTGCTAAACAGCACATGATTTTATCTCCTGAGGTTAATTAAGGGGACAGTCATGGCTATGACTCCTTTCGTTTTAAATTTATTGCTGGCGATGTGCCTGGGCGCGGTAATTGGCGCCGAGCGCCAGTGGCGCCAACGCATGGCCGGCCTGCGCACCAATGCGCTGGTGGCGACCGGCGCGGCGGTCTTTATTCTCAGCTCCATGTCCACCGATCCGGCCAGCGCCGGCCGCGTGGCTGCGCAGATCGTATCCGGTATCGGCTTCCTCGGCGCCGGGGTTATCATGCGTGAAGGGCTGAACATTCGCGGCCTCAACACCGCCGCCACGCTGTGGTGTTCGGCGGGGATCGGCGTCCTGTGCGGCCTGGGCCAGCATTGGGATGCGGTGGTCGCCACGTTGGTGATCCTGTGCGCCAATATCCTGCTGCGCGAGGCCGCCCAGCGCATCAATCTGCAGCCGCACCAGCAGGCGACCGATCTGGAACTGTGCTATCGCATTCAGGTGACCTGTGGCGAGCAGGATGAAATTCTGGTGCGTACCCTCATTCTGCAGGCGCTGAACGGCGTCGCCTTGCGGCTGCAATCTTTGCGCAGCGCCGATATTTCCAGCCCGGGGCAATTGGAAGTGTGCGCGGAAATTACCGCCACGCCGGCCGCACAAAAAGAAATTGAGGGTATTGTCTGCCGCGTCAGCCTGGAAAAAAGCGTGAGCGCCGTTCGCTGGCGCGTTGCGTCTGAATTACCGGTCTGAGTAATGATATAAATATTTATTAACTTGATTATATGTTCGTGTTTATTCAGGTAGGCCTGAATAACGCGGGCATTAAGGAGGCGTTATGGACGATGACCCCGGAAGGGAAATGATTCTTGCGTGGCTGACAGGGTAATCACGCTATTCAGTCACGCTAATTAAAAAATTCCACTCTGCGCAGAGTCACCTGTTTATCGGGCGGGATATCCCTGTGCGCAGAACGAAAATAAGAGAATAGCGTTATGACTCAGATTAATGAAAGAACGCGTCGCCGTGATAAAGACGCGGTGACCTACGCCATTGCGGAAGAAGCGACCAACAGCATCGCCCAAACGCTGGCGAACCTGAAGTGCAACCGCAACGGTTTGACTCAGGACGACGCCGATGAGCGGCTGGAGCAGTTCGGCGCCAATCAGGTCGCCCACGACAAGGCGCCGCATGCCTTGATCCAGCTGATCAAGGCTTTCAACAACCCGTTTATCTTCGTGCTGATGGTGCTGGCTGCGATCAGTTTCTTTACCGATTATTGGCTGCCGCGCCAGAGCGGTGAAGAAACTGAACTCACCGGCGTCATTATCATTCTCATCATGGTCACGCTGAGCGGGCTGCTGCGTTTCTGGCAGGAATACCGCACCAACAAAGCGGCGGAAGCGCTGAAGTCGATGGTGCGCACCACCGCCACGGTGCTGCGCCGCAGCAGCTACAGCGCGCATCCGCTGACGCTGGAAGTGCCGATCCGCGAACTGGTGCCGGGGGATATCATTCAGCTCTCCGCCGGTGACATGGTGCCGGCCGACGTGCGCCTTATCGCCTCGCGCGATCTGTTCATCAGCCAGGCGATTTTGACCGGCGAAGCGATCCCTATCGAAAAATACGATGCCATGGGCAGCGTGGCGCAGAAGTCGAGCGAAGGGGAAGTGTCCAGCGAGAACGCGCTGCTTGAGCTCTCCAACGTCTGCCTGATGGGCACCAACGTCGCCAGCGGCACCGCCACGGCGGTGGTGGTGGCGACCGGCGGGCGCACCTACTTCGGCTCGTTGGCCAAGTCGATCGTCGGTTCGCGGGCGCAAACCGCGTTCGATCGCGGGGTGAACAGCGTCAGCTGGCTGCTGATTCGCTTCATGCTGGTGATGGTGCCGGTGGTGTTGCTGATCAACGGTTTCACCAAAGGCGACTGGAGCGAGGCGGCGCTGTTCGCACTGGCGGTGGCGGTCGGCCTGACGCCGGAAATGCTGCCGATGATCGTCAGCTCCAACCTGGCGAAAGGGGCGATCGCCATGTCGCGCCGCAAGGTGGTGGTGAAGCGCCTGAACGCCATTCAGAACTTCGGCGCCATGGACGTGCTCTGCACCGACAAGACCGGCACGCTGACCCAGGACCGCATCATTCTCGAGCACCATATCGACGTCAACGGCGCCAGGGATAACGAGGTGCTGCACCTGGCCTGGCTGAACAGCTTCCATCAGAGCGGCATGAAGAACCTGATGGATCAGGCGGTGATCCGCTTTGGCCGCGGCAAACCGGGGATCGAAGCCCTGGGGCGTTTCAGCAAGGTGGATGAGCTGCCGTTCGATTTCGTGCGCCGCCGCTTGTCGATCGTGGTGGCGGACGAAAATGGCAAGCAGCAGCTGATCTGTAAGGGCGCGGTAGAGGAGATGCTGGAGATCGCCACTCACGTGCGTGAAGGCGACAAGACGCTGGAACTGGACGACGCGCGCCGTGCGGCGCTGCAGGCGCTGGCCCGCGAGTATAACGAAGACGGTTTCCGCGTGCTGGTGCTGGCGACGCGCGAGCTGGATGCGCAACGCCCGGCCGACCCGCTGAGCGTGGCCGACGAGCGCGACATGGTGGTGCAAGGGTTGCTGACCTTCCTCGATCCGCCGAAGGAGAGCGCGCAGCAGGCGATCGCCGCACTGCAGGAAAACGGCGTGACGGTGAAGGTGCTGACCGGCGACAACCCGGTGATCACCTGCAAGATTTGCCGCGACGTCGGGCTGGAGCCGGGTGAACCGCTCTCCGGGTTGCAGATTGAACAGATGGATGATGAAACGCTGGCGCGCGAAGTGGAGCAGCGCACGGTCTTCACCAAGCTGACGCCGCTGCAAAAATCGCGGGTGCTGAAAATGCTGCAGGCCAACGGCCATACCGTCGGCTTCCTCGGCGACGGCATCAACGATGCGCCGGCGCTGCGCGATGCCGACGTCGGCATTTCGGTCGACACCGGCACCGACATCGCCAAGGAGTCGGCGGACATCATCCTGTTGGAAAAGAACCTGATGGTGCTGGAAGAGGGGGTGATCAAAGGGCGCGAGACCTTCGGCAATATCATCAAGTACCTGAACATGACCGCCAGCTCCAACTTCGGCAACGTGTTCTCGGTGCTGGTGGCCAGCGCCTTCATTCCGTTCCTGCCGATGCTGGCGATCCACCTGTTGATTCAAAACCTGATGTACGATATTTCCCAGCTGTCGCTGCCGTGGGACAAGATGGACAAAGAGTTCCTGCGCAAGCCGCGCAAGTGGGACTCCAAAAACATCGGGCGCTTTATGCTGTGGATTGGGCCGACCTCGTCAATCTTCGATATCACGACGTATGCGCTGATGTGGTACGTGTTCGCCGCCAACAGCGTGGAACACCAGGCGCTGTTCCAGTCCGGCTGGTTCATTGAGGGGCTGCTGTCGCAAACGCTGGTGGTGCATATGCTGCGCACCCAGAAGATCCCGTTCATTCAGAGCACCGCGGCGCTGCCGGTGTTGCTGACCACCGGGTTGGTGATGGCGCTCGGGATCTACATTCCGTTCTCGCCGCTCGGCGCCCTGGTTGGCCTGCAGCCGCTGCCGTGGGAATACTTCCCGTGGTTGGCCGCTACGCTGGTCAGCTACTGCGTGGTCGCGCAGTTGATGAAGCGTTTCTACATCCGCCGCTTCGGCGAGTGGCTGTAAGCCGCTTCGGCACTCACTTCGGGGGCGAAATTCTTCGCCCCCGCTCCGCTACAGCAGTTTGTTGACCAGCAGGCCGAGCATGATGGTCAGCGTGAAGGAAAACAGCGTGCCGAGCAGCACATACTCGGTGCGCATCTTATCGTCGCTCTGGCGCAGATCGCCGAAACGGAAGATAGATTTAGCCGCCAGCAAAAAGCCGATCGCCGGGATTTGCCCCAGCAGCACAAAGGTCAGGATCAGCGTTCTCTCCAGATAGCCAATCTGTTTGCCCGCGCGCAGCAGCGAGTCGTTGTCGGCCTTGGCCGAAGGCGGCATTTGCGGCGTCCAGTGCGCCAGCAGTTGCCCGATCAGCAGGCTCATCGGCAGATAAATCAGGCTGTAGGCCACCAGCACCAGGCCGGTTTGCCAACGCCCCAGTTGCCGCCCCAGCGCGGCGAGCAGTTCACCGGCATTCGGCGTCAGCCCCAGCCACAGCAAGGCGATTACCGCCAGATGCAATCCCTGATCGAGCAGGAAACTGCGGGCCGGGCTCAGGCGGTTCATCGCGGTGACCTTCAGTAAATCGATCAGGTAGTGGCTGACGGCGATGATCAGCAGGCTGGCCAGCACCTGAAGTGAAGAAAGCCCGCCGTGCAGCAGGCCGAAACCGGCCACCACCCAGGCGGCCAGCACCCCGTGCAGCAACGCGTGCAACACCAGAAAACGTGAACGCGCGCGATGCTGGATTTTATCTTCCACCCAACTCAGCGGTTGCAGCGGAAAATCCGCCAGCAGATGGACGAGCAACAGCCAGGCCAGCAAAGGCGCATAGGTCAGATCCATAGTCAGACGATCCTGTTAATGGCGTGAATAAACCGCATGATTTCCTCGTAGGCCGCGCGTTTCAGCGCGGCGGAGACCGTGGAGGCGGCTTTTTGCAGCTGATCCGCCACGGCGGTGCCGCTGTCGGCGAACATTCTCGCCTGGACGATGCGCGCTTCGGTCTGCGACAGGCGGCCAATCACATGATCTAACATCGGCAGCAGATCGCTGACAATGGCGTTTGTCCGATCGTTGTCGGTTTTCAGAGCCAGCCGGCAATTTTTCGCCATGGCGTCCAACGCGCTGCCGGAGTTGATAAAGGCGCTGCCATAGCCGGCGGCGTCGGGCCGTTGGCTGCCCAGCCCGACGGCGACGCGCGCATCCCAGTGCGCGGCGCCCGTTGCCCGCAGCGCGAGGCGAATATACACCGCCAGCAGCAGCCCGTCCTCCGGGGCGGCCTGCGCCTGGAAGGCGTCGCCGCGAAAGATTTCCACCTGATGCAACCGCCCGTCGCGCCGCAGCCGATCGAGCAGGCTGTGCAGCTCATTGAGGTAGTTGACGGTGTCTGATCGGCGGGAATCGACCAGATCGCCGCTGATTACGCTGATTGGCGTCGGCATGACATGTTCCGATGTTTATAGAAGGATGACTATAAATTCGCACCTGGATGCGAATATGTCAATAATTCGCCTTTGAATACGAATTTATCGGATTTTCGCCTGTGAGGACGAATTGAGGCAGGGTGAGGAGGGGAGTGAATGGCCGGGAATGCGCGGGCTTGTCAGGCTCGCCACCGGCGGCGTAGACGGAAAGTGGCCGGCAGCCGGCCGTTCAGAAGCTTTTAACCAGCACGTCACGCGGCATTTCACTGCCGTGTTTCAGCAGGTGCTCAAACGATCGCTCGCTGCTTTTCAGCTGCTGCAAAAATTCCTGCGGCGACAGATCGTGTTTTTTGCCGCTCATGTAAGCCAGCGCCAGTTCTTTTGCCTGATAGCGGGAGAAGTTGTACATGGTGTCCTCGATACGGTGAATGTCAGTGCTCACGATTGTAGCGAAAGAGCACATAATGAACAGCGGCTTTGGCGTATGGAATCGATAGCCGAAACTTAACTTGCCGGTTGCAACAGCTCATCGCACAGGCGCTTGATCACCTGAGCCTGCGGCAGGCCGTTGTGCAACATCTGGCGGATATGCTCCGAATCGCTGATGCCCTGGCGGACATGGCGCTCGACCGCCTGTAGCACGGCCCGATCCTCCCGTCGCTCGGCGAAACCGCTCAGCGCGTCGAGAGTGTGCAGGATATGGGCGGTCAGGCTGCTGCGACGCAGCGTCGTGGGATCGACGTATTCGGCGGCGAAACCGCTGCGATAGGCGTTGATCTTATTGTAATTGGTGAAGGCATCGTATTCCGGCGCGATCGGCGTGCGGTGTTGCAACAGAAAATCAGCCAGCAGACGGCAGTAACCGACCAGCAGCACGGCATGCGCGAGGCGCAGCGGCGTATCGCAGATGCGGATTTCCACCGTGCCCAGCTCCGGTTTGGGCCGCGCATCCCAGTAAATATCCTTGATGCTTTCAATCACGCCGGCGGCGTTCAGCCGTTCGTAGTAGGCGTTGAATTCGCGCCAGCTGTAGATGTGTTCCAGGCATCCGTAGTTGGGGAAGGAATTCTGCGCGCTGAAACGGGAGCTGGCAAAGCGCGTATCGACGCCCTGGTACAGCGGTGACGATGCGCTGAGCGCGATCAGCTGCGGAAAGTAGGGCGTCAGCGCATGGCACAGGTACATCGCTTCGTCCCCGTCGTTGACGCCGAGGTGGATGTGTTGGCCGAACACGCAGGCCAGCTTGGAAAGATAGCCAAAGCGGCTGGCCAGCTGCCTGTAGCGCGCGTTGTCGCTGATGACCTGCTTGCGCCAGTCGTTGCTCAGATGGCGGCCGCCGCCGCAGACGTCACAGCCCAGGCGCTGCGCGCTGCGCCGGACGGTATGGGTCAGGGCGCGCAGCTCGGCGTGCAGCTCATCGAGATCGCGGTGCACCGAGCTGTTCAGCTCCACCATCGATTTGGTGAGCTCATGTTTGACGCGCCGGCGGTCGCCGACCGCGCTGACCACCCGGTCGGCCCGATCCGTAAGATCGTAGTGCTTGTCATCGACCAGCTGCAGCTCTATTTCGGTGCCGATGGAGAGCCTTTCCGAACGTTTGAATGTGAGCGGCATGGTGCCTCCTTCCTGCAAGAACAGCATAAAGATAAGTATATGCCTCGGCGAGGGGGACAACGTTTTGTGTTTTATATTTGTTTTTCCGAATATGAAAATGGTATCTTCATGAGCGATTTGTGGAGACGATAAGGTTAACGGGAGTGCGACATGACGTCATTGACGCCGCTGAAGCTGTTTAAAAACCTGTCGGACGAGACGCGTCTGACGCTGGTGCTGTTGCTGCGCCACGCCGGCGAGCTGTGCGTGTGCGAGTTGTCGGGCGCATTGGCGCTGCCGCAACCCAAAATCTCAAGGCATTTGGCGATGCTGCGTGAAAGCGGGCTGTTGCTCGATCGGCGCGATGGCAAGTGGATATATTATCGCCTGTCGCCGCATATGCCGGCTTGGGCGGCGGGGATTATTGAGCAGGCTTATCAGTGTCGGGCAGAACAGATGATGGAGTTGGGGCAACGCGCAGCGAAAGGCTGCCCGTAACGGTAAAAAATTTGCGCAAACACATACGAAAAATCGAATATGTAGATGTGAAGAGGCGGTGAGACGGCGATGATAGTGGCAGGAGCGATCTTTATTCTGACGTTGGCCTTGGTTATCTGGCAACCGAGAGGGCTGGGCATTGGCTGGAGCGCGGCGTTCGGCGCGGGATTGGCATTACTGAGCGGCGTGGTGCACGTCGGCGATATTCCCGTGGTGTGGCAGATAGTCTGGAATGCGACCGCGACCTTTATCGCCGTCATCATCATCAGCCTGCTGCTGGATGAGAGCGGCTTCTTTGCCTGGACTGCTCTGCACGTCGCGCGCTGGGGCAACGGCAAAGGCCGATGGCTGTTTACCTACATGCTGCTGCTGGGGGCCGTGGTGGCGGCGCTGTTTGCGAACGACGGCGCTGCGTTAATCCTTACGCCAATCGTGATCGCCATGCTGTCGGCGCTCGGCTTTCGCCCTGCGGCGGTACTGGCTTTCGTGATGGCGGCGGGCTTTATCGCCGATGCCGCCAGCCTGCCGCTGGTGGTGTCCAATCTGGTGAATATCGTTTCGGCGGATTTCTTCCGGCTGGGCTTTACGGAGTATGCGGCGGTGATGGTGCCGGTCAACCTTGCCGCAGTGGCGGCGACCCTGGTGATGTTGCATCTGTTCTTTCGCAAGGATATTCCGCGGCGCTACGCGTTGACGCGTTTACCGATACCCCAAGAAGCGATTCGCGATCGTGCGACTTTCCGAGCCGGCTGGGCGGTATTGGCGCTGTTGCTGATTGGCTTCTTCGCTCTGGAGCCGCTCGGCGTGCCGGTGAGTTTGGTCGCTGCCTGCGGCGCGCTGGTTCTGCTGGCGGTGGCGAAACGTGGGCGCGCGATCGACACCGGCAAAGTGCTGCGCGGGGCACCCTGGCAGATCGTGATTTTCTCGCTGGGCATGTATCTGGTGGTCTACGGGCTGCGCAATGCCGGCTTGACCGAGCTGCTTTCCGGCGTGTTGGACGCGCTGGCGCGGCAGGGGCTGTGGGCGGCGACGCTCGGCACCGGCTTCCTGAGCGCGTTTCTCTCTTCCGTCATGAATAATATGCCGACGGTGCTGGTGGGGGCGTTGTCAATCGACGGCAGCGGCGCGGAAGGCGTCATCAAGCAGGCGATGATTTACGCCAACGTCATCGGCAGCGATCTCGGCCCCAAAATCACCCCGATCGGCAGCCTGGCCACGTTGCTGTGGCTGCATGTGTTGGCAAGGAAGAACATCGTCATTACCTGGGGCTATTATTTTCGCGTGGGGCTGGTGATGACGCTGCCGATCCTGTTCGTCACCCTGGCCGCGCTGGCGCTGCGGCTGTCCGTTTGATCCTGATAGGAGAAACCGTCATGAGCAGTATCAAGATTTATCACAACCCGGCTTGCGGCACGTCGCGCAATACGTTGGCGCTGATCCGCAACAGCGGCGTTGAGCCGGAGGTGATTTTGTATCTGGAAACACCGCCCAGCCGTGAACGGTTGATTGCGCTGCTGGCCGAAATGGGGATGACGCCGCGCGCGCTGCTGCGTAAAAACGTCGAGCCTTACGCCGAGCTGAAACTGGATGAGACCGGCTGGAACGATGAGCAACTGATTGACTTCATGCTGCAACAGCCGATTTTGATCAATCGGCCCATTGTGGTGACACCGCTCGGCACGCGCCTGTGCCGGCCGTCGGAGGCGGTGTTGGATATTCTGCCGGATCCGCAGCGCGGGGCTTTCAGCAAAGAGGATGGGGAGCCGGTGATCGATGCGCAGGGCTGCAGGATAACCAAAGGTTGATCGCTGCGGCCCTGCGCCCAGGCAAAATCAGTGCAGTTCGGCGCCGCTGCGATCGGCCAGCGCTTCCAGCAGCGGGGCGGACGGCACGAAGAACAGGGTGCCGGTCACCGCGTGGCTGAAATCGAGCAGCCGATCGTAGTTGCCGGCCGGGCGGCCGATAAACATGTTTTCCAGCATCTGCTCGATCGGCTGCGGGGAGCGCGCATAGCCGATAAAGTAGGTGCCGAATTCGCGCAGGCCGGGGCGGCCGAACGGCATGTTGTCGCGCAGAATTTTCACCTCGTTGCCTTGCTCGTCGGTGATGGTGGTCAGCGAACTGTGCGATGACGACGGTTTGACCGCTTCATCCAGTTCGATGTTGGACTGCTTATGGCGGCCGATGATCTTCTCCTGCGTTTCCACGCTGAGCGAGTTCCAGCCCTGCATATCGTGCAGGTATTTTTGCACCAGCACATAGCTGCCGCCGCTGAACGCCGCGTCTTCGTCGCCGATCACCGTGTAGTCGAAGGCTTCGTGCCCCTCCGGGTTCTCCGTGCCGTCGACGAAGCCGATCATGGCGCGCTGATCGAAGTAACGGAAGCCGTGCACCTCTTCGACCACCGTCACGGCATCGCCGAGCTTGCCGACCAGCTGCGAGGCCAGTTCGAAACACAGATCCATTTCATCGGCGCGGATATGCAGCAGGATATCGCCGGGCGTGGCGACGGCGACGCGTTCCCCGCTGCCGATCGGGCTGAACGGATGCAGCTGGCGAGGGCGCGGGGCGCCAAACAGCGTATCCCAGGCTTCGGAGCCGAAGCCGCAAACGCAGGTGAGGTTGCCCGCCGGCGCGCGTTTGCCGACCGAACGCACCACGGCGGCGATGTCGCCGCACCAGGCGCGCACCGCCGCCAGATGGGCGGGAACGGGCGACAGAGTGGCGACGATGAAGATGGCATGGCGCGTTACCGGCGTGAATACGGCTTGCGGCGGATTGTTATTTGCATTCATTGCATTCGGCTCCAGTGTGTTCGGGTGAAATCGATCAGATCAAATTAAAGTGCTCGTCGGGTTTCATCGGCGGCGGCAGCGGGCTTTGGTCGTTCATTTCCAGTAGGTTGCGCTCGATGGTGTTGCAGATGGCGTTTAACGGCAGATGGTTGGCCGACACGCCGAACGGATCTTCCAGCTCTTCGGCCAGTGAGTCCCAGGATAAGAAGGTATAGGAAATGAACACCGAAACAAACGGTGTCATGTAATGCAGATCGGTCACCAGGGCAAAAGGTAACAGGCTGCAGAACAGGTAAACGGTGCGCTGCAGGATCAGGGTATAGGCGAACGGCACCGGCGTGCTGGCGAGCCGTTCACAGCCGCCGAGGGCGTGGGACAGCTCGCTCAGCTTGTTGTCGAGCAGCTCGAAGGTGATGTCGCTCAGCAGCCCCCGTCGGCGCAGCTTGCCGATCTCCTGGCCCAGCATCAGCAGGATGCGGTTGGTCGGCATCGGGCTGGCGATCACCTCCGCCAGCTCTTTGCTGCTGAGGTTGTGGTACAGATCGGCGGTCGGATCGGTGGCGCGCAGCTGATGCTTCAGGCTCCAGCTGAAGGCGATCAGCAGCTTGGCGACCTTCTGGTGCACCGCCGGTTCGTCCGGCAGCAGGCTTTTTATCTGGCGCAGCAGGGATCGCTCGGTAATCAGCAGCGAGCCCCACAGGTTGCGCGCTTCGACAAAGCGGCTGTAGCCGGCGTTATTGCGAAAGCCGAGAAAAATGGCGATGGCGATGCCCAGCAGGCTGAACGGCGCGATGGTCAAATGCACGCCGAGCTGTTCGTACCATTGATAGCTGATCACCGCCACTATCGACATCAGCACGTTCAGCGACAGGCGAAAGGTGATCTTTGACAGCACGGAACCGTGCCAGGCGAACAGGCGAAAAAACCAGTTCTGGTTCGGGCGAATTATCATGACGTGGGTGCTTCCTGGTGTCCTGCTATTGAGAATAGTCGATTCTTATCCGGCGGCGTTAGGCCACCGTCGTCGATTGCCAGAGCCGCTGCGGGTGCGTATAGACGGTGGCGCGCCCTGGCTTGCTGAAGCCCACCAGCGTCAGGTTGCTGCGCTCGGCCACTTCCACCGCCAGGCGGGTGGCGGCGGAAACGGCGAACAGGATCTCGACGCCGCACATGGCGGATTTTTGCACCATTTCATAGCTGGCGCGGCTCGACACCAGCGCCGCCCCTTGCAGCCACGCCTGTTGGCTGCGGTAGCCCAGCAGCTTGTCGAGCGCCACGTGGCGGCCGACGTCTTCACACCCGCCGCTGAGCGCGCCATCTGGCTGGATCCAGGCCGCCGCGTGGGTGCAGCCGGTCAGTTTCCCCACCGTTTGCACCTCCTGCAGCTGCGCCAACGCCCGGTCGAGCAGGGCCAAATCGAAGCGTTGCGTGAAGGGCAGCGGCGCGATGGGCTGGGCGACCTCCTGCAGTTGCTCCACCCCGCACACGCCGCAGCCGGTGCGGCCGGCCAGGCTGCGGCGCTTCTCTTTCAGCTGCATAAAACGGCGGCTCGAGAGTTCCACATGCACTTCAATGCCGTTGCAGGCCGGCTGTTGGCGGATGTCGTAGATATCGTCGGGGGAGGCGATGATGCCTTCGGACAGCGAAAAACCGATGGCGAAGGCCGCCAGATCTTTCGGCGTCGCCATCATCACCACGTGGGAAATGCCGTTGTACACCAGGGCGACCGGCACTTCTTCCGCCAGCCAATCCTGTTGCGCCTGGGCCAGATCGTTGCGCTGCCAGACCGCGTGGCGCGACAGGCATTCCTGTTTGATATCGTCGGTTTCTGCGAGGAGCAGGTGCTTGTTCATAACGTTCTCGTGACCGTCGGTGACGAGGCGCCGACGGGGATGAATTCTTATTAGCAGGTGTGGGGATTATACAGGATTCTGATCCCGCTCGCGCAGGGAATGACGTCTGCCGGCGCCCCCTGCAGGTTATCCACAGTTTTAGTGGATAACGTGTGTGCAAGGGGCGGTGAAACGCTTAGCAGGCGTAAAAAAAAATCGCTCAGAAAATTATTATATTACGCGGCAAAGCGCGATCTGCAGGGGGATTGGAGGTTGCACGCGTTCGCGTTTTGTTTATGCTTTACTGTATAAATATACAGTTTGGTTATGATTATGCTGAGCAATTCAAGGTTGTATGCTTTTTCACCAGGTGAACCCCTGACGTTACCGCTGTTTGCCGATCGCGTGGCCTGCGGCTTTCCTTCCCCGGCGCAGGACTATGTCGAGAGCAGGCTGGACATCGGCAAGCTGCTGGTACGGCACCCCAACGCCACTTACTTCGTGCGCGCCAGCGGCGAGATGGAGCGTGCAGGATGGATCAGGCACTACCGACAGATTAAGAAACTGAGCATCCGAGAAACAGCAGACGCGACAGGCTACAGTACTTCCCAAGTTTGTCGCATTCAGGCCTTCTATAAAGAAGTTGAGACTGATTAAAAAGCAGCCTTAATGTACAATAATTTTCGATATCCAAACTGACCCCATGAACAATCAATGAGTAGAGGTGAAAGATGATTTCATACAAAAAAACCATACCTGCTCTTGTCATATTCGCTTTATCTAATGCTGTGGCATATGCGAATGATTTCGACAAATCAAATGAAGCGATGGCAATTTCAGCAATAGGTTTTTCTGGCTCAAATGCTCGTGTTGCACATGATGTTTGTGGGGCAACCAATGAGAAAATTGATAAATATAAAAAACAAATAAAAGACTCATTAACTAGAACATTAAAGTATGAACAGTCAGGATTCGATACGCATTGGGATAATGGTTGGAAAAATGCTGATTTTTTGGTTAAGTCATTAAGTAATGATGAAGCCTATAAAAAAGAATATTGCCGAGAGGTTTTAGATGGAATTAATAATCCTGAAATGAATTAAGGATTATTCCTTATTCGGGGTTCTACGCCGGAACCCCAGATTTTTCCGTCCGCTAAAATTATCCCCGGTTGAGCAGCTTTATACCGTCAGCTCGCAGTGGACCATCAGGGGAAATGTGGCGGTACAGCGTTTGTCGGGTTATCCCAAGCTCCTGGCATAACGTACTGACTTTCGTCTCTGGCCGTCCCATTGATGCCATTGCCAGTCGCAATTTTATTGGCGTCATTTTGTAAGGCCGTCCGCCGTTCCTCCCGTGAGGCAAGGCCTGCCGCTGTTCTTTGCGGCGCTGTACGCAGCAGAGACCGACGGCCGCGCGCGACACCCGCTTAGTCCCGCCCTCTGGTCAAATGCAGGCTGACGTGTACAGCCTGCAGGCAGAGGATTTCGTCTGGCAACCGGTATCGCCCGCCGTCGGCGCCGTTCGCAATGACAATCCCTCACTCATCCTGCCCATCGATACGCCAACGGTCTGAGTGCCGCATTATCCACAGTTTTGGTGGGTATCATGTGTGTAAACACACGCGAAGAACGCCAAAAGCTGCAGGAAAAATCACTCAGAAAATTATTATATTACGCGGGAAAGCGTGATCCGCAGGGGGATTGGGGGTTGCACGCGTTCGCGTTTTGTTTATGCTTAACTGTATAAATATACAGTTTGGTTATGATTATGCTGAGCAATTCAAGGTTGTATGCTTTTTCACCAGGTGAACCCCTGACGTTACCGCTGTTTGCCGATCGCGTGGCCTGCGGCTTTCCTTCCCCGGCGCAGGACTATGTCGAGAGCAGGCTGGATATCGGCAAGCTGCTGGTACGGCACCCCAACGCCACCTATTTCGTGCGCGCCAGCGGCGAGTCGATGATCGACGGCAATATCCAGGATGGCGATCTGCTGATCGTCGACAGCGCCCTGACGCCGGAGCACGGCAATATCGTGATCGCCGCGGTGGACGGGGAATTCACCGTCAAAAAGCTGCAACGCCACCCCGACGTGCGGCTGTTGCCGATGAATCCCGCCTACGCGCCGATCGTGTTCGACGATGAGGCGCAGCTGGAGATCTTCGGCGTGGTGACCTTTATCGTCTACGCGGCGCGGTGACTTCGGCCCTTTTTTTCATTTTTTTCTGCCCGATCTTTTCGTTGGCGTGACCTCTCTACTGAGTTTCCAGTTCAATACACTCAGGGGAATCCTTCATGGCCATAAAAAACAAGAACGGCGCAGGGCGTACGTTCACATCAGCCAAACGCATTACCGGGAAACGCGTCGCTATCGGGATAGGATGCGCACTATCGGGCATGCTCACCTCCGCGATGGCGGCGCCCGATGCGTCGGCACCACCCTCGGCGGTCGAACAGCCCGCTATCCTTTCCTTCGCCATTCCCGCCGGTGATCTGGCGCCCGCCTTGCAGACGGCGGCCGCTAAGGCCGGCGTGATAGTGATTTTCACGCCCGAACAGACGCGTGGAAAAAGCACCGCGGGCCTGCAGGGACATTACCGCCTCACCGACGCGTTCAATACGCTGTTGGCGGGCAGCGGATTGCGCGCTCAGCAAACCGCACAGGGATATCGGTTGGTCGACGCCGGGCCGGTTCAGCCTTTGACGATACCGGAACTGTCGGTGGTCGGCGGTTTGTCCGACAGCGTCGCCGCCGGCCGTTCGGTACTGGATAAAGAAGACATCGAACGCGTACAGGCCGATAACATCGCCAGTTTGCTTGATCGCTTGCCCGGCGTAGGGATGGCGGGATCGCCGCGCCCGGGTGGCCAAAGCCTGAATATCTGGGGCATGGGCGACATGGAAGATGTGAAGGTGGTGCTGGACGGGGCGCCGAAGGGATTTGAGAAATATCGGCAGGGTTCGGTATTTATTGAACCCGAATTGCTGAAAAAGGTTGAGGTCGATAAGGGGCCGCACAATCTGTTGAACGGCAATGGCGGCTTTGGCGGAACCATTACGCTGGAGACCAAAGATGCCGGGGATATGCTGCTGCCGGGCGAAGATTTTGGCGGCTTGCTGAAATACAGCTACCACACCAACGATCGCCAGGGCATTTACAGCGGCGCGTTGTACGGCCGTACGCCGGAAGGATTCGCCGACGGTTTGATCTACATGAGCAAGCGTGACGGCGGCAACCTGAAGCGGCCGGACGGCACGCGCTTTGCCTATTCCGCCAACGATCAGGCTTCCTACCTGTTAAAAACCAATATTTATCTGAGCGAGGCGCAAACGCTGACGCTATCGGCGATGCGCTCCGATTCCGATGGCTGGCAGCCTTTTGCCGCCAAGCGGGACGATATCGCCGCGCCCAGCCAGGCGGATATCGATAAATATGGCCGGGAAGAAGCGTGGCGCCGCATTCTGGTGTATCGCGACCAGACGGACACCAATTACTCGGTGAAATGGAATCTGGCGCCGGAAGCGCAGCCGTTGCTGAATCTGACGCTGTCTTATGCCTATTCGAAGACAGAACAGCATGACAAGCGGCCGGATTCCGCTTCAAAGTTCAGCTATCTCGGTACGTTGGGCAATGAAAGCTGGGTGAACTATACCGATCGGCAGTTTGACGTCAGCAATGAAAGCCGTTTCGCCAGCGGGCCGCTGGAGCACAAGCTGTTGCTCGGCGCGCGTTGGCATAAACATCAGCGCGATACACTGATGTATTACCCCTCGCAGGTGAAAAACGCCAGTTACAACTACGGCTATTTCCAGCCGTATTACATGCCGGCGGGCGAACAGGAAACCCGCAGCGTTTATCTGCAGGATGCGGTCAGTTTCGGCAGCCTGACCGTGACGCCGGGCGTGCGTTACGATCATGTGACCAATACCGGGCAACCGAACCGGGCGCCGCGCTATAACGACAGCGATCCGCTCGTGGGCCATGATTACAGCAGCGTGACCTATACCGGCTGGTCGCCGCATTTGGGCGTGATGTGGAAAGCGACGTCGAATCTGTCCCTGTTTGCCGACGTTAGCCGCACCTGGCGCGCCCCGGTGATCGACGAACAGTACGAAGTGCAATACGCCGCTTCCAGCGTGCCCGGCACCAGCCGCGGCCTGCAGGTGGAACGCATGACGGGCGTGCGCCTTGGCGCGGTGCTGGACTTCAACGATGTGTTGATGGCGCGAGACAGCCTGCAGATCCGCACTACGCTGTTCCGCAATCGCGGCAAGGACGAGATTTTCTATCGTCGCGGCGTAGTGTGCGACGCCGCACGGCATGGGGGCCAATGTGGGCAACCGTTGTCGAACTATCGCAACTTGCCGGGCTATACCATTGAGGGCGTGGAGCTCGAATCGTTTTATGACAGCGAAAGCCTGTTCGGCAGCCTGTCGTTCTCCTCGATTCGCGGCAAACGCGACGCTTCACCGCGCGATCCGTGGGGCAACGAAACCTGGATTGCCGAAATTCCACCCGTTACGGCACACGCGATGCTAGGTATGAAAGTACCGCAGTGGGACATGGCCTTCGGCTGGACCGGCGATTTTGTGCGTAAACAGGATCGTTCACCGGCCGACGGCGATCCGATGGCCGTTGTCTGGGCGCTGCCGAAAACGTCGGGTTATGCATTGCACGGCCTGTTCGCCTCGTGGCAGCCCAGCGGTTTGCAGGGCTTCGAAGCTCGCGTCGCGGTGGACAACCTGTTCAACCGCGATTATTACCCTTACCTGGGAGAATCGGTGTCCGGCGTAGGGCGCAACATCAAGTTTAGCGTTAGCCAACGTTTCTGAATATCCTGCTAACAGGGGCCATTTGGGCCCCTTTTCACGTTTTCTCTCCCGTATTTCCCTACTTTTTCGCCGTTTATAAATCATCAGCAATCGCTTGACACAGAAGTTACAATTTTAAAATAATAATAATTATCATTTTCAATCTCATTATCAATTGGTGTCACCGAATGGCAAGGAAAGAGGCCGCGGCAGCCAACGGGTTTGCTCAACAGCTTTACCTTGAGCACCACAGTTGGCTATGCCATTGGCTGAGACAGAAGGTCGGGTGCGCGCATCACGCCGAAGACCTGGCGCAGGATACGTTCATCAGTATTTTACTGAGTCCGCAGTTGCTTGCCATTCGGCAACCACGCCCCTTCCTGGCGACCGTGGCGCGCCGGCTGGTGGCGAATTATTACCGACGTAAAACAATCGAAGAGAGCTATCTGCAGGCCTTGAGCGAGCTGCCGGCGATCGAGGCGCCCTCGCCGGAGGTCCGTCAACAAACCCTCGAAATGCTCGAACAGTTGGATCAGGCGTTGGACGGATTGCCGGCGCACGTTCGCGAGGCTTTCCTGTTGGCGCACCTGCAGGGCATGCGTTATTGCGACATCGCTGAACGTTTGCGGGTGTCGACCAGTTCGGTAAAACAATATCTGCAGCGCGCCAATTTGCACTGTTTCTTTGCATTGGCGGCGTAACGGCAGGTGCGGAACCCATGATGGAATCGGATATCGATCGGCAGAGCGCGCGTGAGGCCGCCGCCTGGTTAACCCAGCTGATGTCGGAAGAGGCAAGCGACGCGGATAGGGAAAACTGGCGGCGTTGGTATCAGGCGAAACCGGAAAATGAACGCGCCTGGCGGCATATCGCCGCGTTTTCATCCCGTTTTTCTCTGCTTAACGGGGCGGCGGCGCAGCGTAGTCTGTCGCAGTTGCCAAACCCGCAACGCCGCCGGTTGCTGAGAAGCCTGGCGGCCATCGGCGTGGTAGGGTCGGTTGGCATCGGTTCTGGCGCGCTGCCATGGCGCCCCTGGCTGGCGGATTACCGCACGGCGGTGGGGGAGCAGCAAACCGTCGCGTTGGCGGATGGCGCGCAGTTGATGCTGAACACGCAAACGGCGGTTAACGTCAGCCTTCAGCAGGCCGCATTGCTGGAAGGTGAAATGATGGTGAATCTGCCGCCGGAAAGCGGCGCGTTGACGGTGAGGCTGCCGCAGGGCGAGATCGTGGCGCAGGCTGCTCGCTTCAGCGTTCGCCTGTGGGAAACCTACAGTGATATCGCCGTTTATCTTGGCCGGGTCACAATCCTTTCGCCGGCGCATCGGAACGCGGTGCTCAACGCCGGTCAGGGCGGCAGATTAAGCCGGCAAGGCATTGGCGATCCGTACCGCGTGACGCAAGAGCCCGGTTGGCGGCAAGGCATGCTGTTGGCCGACAACATGCGGCTGGACGACTTCCTGATGGAGCTGGGGCGTTATCGTCAGGGCGTTATTCGCTGCCGGCCGGAGGTCGCCGGCCTGCGGCTCTCCGGTGCGTTCCCGCTGGCTGACCCCGAGCGCGTCATTGCGGCTCTGCCCGGTGCGCTGCCGGTTAGGGTAAATATGCTGTCAAAATACTTCATTACCGTGTCATAAAGTTTTTTACTCTGCCATTAGGGTATTTCCTTTTCGTTTAGTCTGTTCTTTCTCGTTCCCTGCCCGGTGCCGCGTGCCTAAACGACCTTTCTGACATACCCCGACCGCCGTTGACCGCTGCGTACGTTGGTCTGTTTCACGCTTAACCTGAGTATCGTTTTCCATGTTGAATCACAACGTATTACCTGCCGATTTATCTTTACCGCCTACAGGCGGGCGATTGCGCTGGGCTACCGCCAATGTGTTGGCGTTGGGTCTGCATGGTGCGTTGTTGTTTGGCCTTGGTTATCACCTGGTGCCACCGTTGCTGCCCGCGGCGCAACCGATGGTGTTGATGATGGTTGCCGAGCAGGCGGAATCGATCCCCAACGCAGAGCCGATGCCAACCGGCGTGCGCCAGGTGCAGGCGGTGGCGCAACGGCAGGCCAACCGGGAACCGGAGGCGGCGATGCCTCCGCTGATTCATGCGCCGCGTGCGACGGAGCAGCAGAGCAAGGCCAAAGGGCAACGGAACGACCCCATCAGACCGAAGACGGAACTGCCGCGTCCAAGGCAAAAGGAACAGGAAAAAATAGCGTCTGTAAGCTCAATAGCATCAAGCACCAGCGCGCCGCCGTCTCTGGATGGAAAGCGTGTTGCCGCGCCGCAAACCAGCGTGGCGTCGCAGCCGAGCCAGGATGCCTCGGTCTGGAGCGGCCTGCTGTTGGCGCATTTGAGCCGTTTCAAACGCTACCCGGCCCTGGCGGTACGCCAGCAGCGCCAGGGCATTGTTCAGGTTGCCGTGACGTTGGATCGGCAGGGGAACGTGCTGGGTGTGAAGCTATTGCGATCGAGTGGGGTTGCTTCGCTCGACCGGGAGGCGCTTCAGTTACCGCAGCGCGCTTCTCCACTGCCCGCGCCCGGCAACGAGATCGCAGCGGGGCAGGCGGAATTCAGCGTGAACATTCCGATTCGTTTCGATCTGCGTGAAGTTCGCCGTTAATGAAAAACTCGGCTCCAGGTAAACGGAGGCTGAGTTAAAAGCCAAAGCGCATCAAACGGATAGCAGCGATGGGGTGGTTTCTACTTGATCGTCACCAGAAAAATACAAATACTGTATGCATGAACAGTAATTTGGTGCCGTTATGAATAACAACCCACTGACGATGACGCCGGCCTGTCTTCTGACGAGGAAAGGTCAGTAACCATGTTCGCCCTGGTAGACGTCAACAGCTTCTACGCTTCCTGCGAGACCATCTTTCGGCCCGATCTGCGCGGGCGGCCGGTGATCGTGCTGTCCAACAACGACGGCTGCGTGATCGCCCGCAGCGCCGAGGCGAAGGCGCTGGGCGTGCCGATGGGCGCGCCTTATTTCAAAATTAAAGAGGAGATGCGCCGCCGTAACGTCGCGGTGTTCTCCTCCAACTACGCGCTGTACGCCGATATGTCCCGCCGGGTGATGGATACGCTGGAAGAGATGGCGCCGGCGGTGGAGATCTACTCGCTGGACGAAGCCTTTCTGCGGCTGGACGGCGTGGCGCACTGCGAAGCGCTGGAGCAGTTCGGCCGGCGGGTGCGCGATCGCATCCGGCGCGAGCTGCATTTAACGGTCGGGGTCGGCATTGCGCCGAGCAAAACGCTGGCCAAACTGGCCAACTTCGCCGCCAAGAAATGGCGTGGCACCGGCGGCGTGGTGGATTTATCCGATCCGGCGCGCCAGCGCAAGCTGCTGGCGCTGATCCCGGTGGAAGAGGTATGGGGCGTGGGGCGCCGCCTGACTCGCCAGCTGCAGGCGATGGGTATTCACACCGCGCTGCAGTTGGCGGACTGCGATACCCGGCTGGCGCGTAAAACCTTCAGCGTGGTGCTGGAGCGCACGATACGCGAGCTGCGCGGCGAATCGTGCCTGCGGTGGGAAGATGAGGCGGCCGCCAAAGAGCAGATCATCTGCTCCCGCTCGTTCGGCCAGCGGCTGACGCATTACCCACACATGCGCGAGGCCATCTGCAGCTACGCCGAACGCGCCGCCGAAAAGCTGCGGCAGGAAAAGCGCTATTGCCGCAACGTGTCGGTGTTTATCAAAACCAGCCCGCATTCGGCGGGCGAGGGGTATTACAGCAATATGGGCACCGCCCGGCTGCAAACGCCGAGCAACGACAGCCGCGACATCATCGCCATGGCGGTGCGCGCGCTGGAAAGCATCTGGCAGGAAGGGCGGCGTTATCTGAAGGGCGGCGTGGTGCTGGGGGATTTCAGCGCCGCCGCCATGGCGCAGATCGATCTGTTCGACGACTGCCCGCCGCGTCGCAACAGCGAGCGGCTGATGGCGACCCTCGATCGCCTGAATCAGGAGGGGCGCGGGCGCGTGTGGTTCGCCGGGCAGGGGATCGTCAAGCCGTGGCAAATGAAGCGCGAAATGCTGTCGCCGGCCTACACCACCCGGCTGGCGGATATTCCGGTGGTGCGGCTGTCGCCGCGAAACTCACGCCGGTAGCGCGAGGGCGAGGTGTTCAGTTGCTTAAGAAAGTGACGCCGCAATGAGGTGGTAGAGGGAAAGCCGACCTTTTCCGCGATGGTTTCCACCGAGCAGTCGCTCTTTTCCAGCAAACGCTGTGCGGCGATGAGGCGCTGATTCAGCAGCCAAAGCGAAAAGCGGGTGCCGGTGGTTTGCTGAAACCGGCGGGTAAAGCTGCGGCGGCTCATGCAGGCTTTCTGCGCGAGACTATCCAACGACAGCGTCTGATGCAGGTTTTCCATCGCCCAGGCCAGCGCCAAGGAAAAGTTATCCCCCTGGCGGGTATTTTGCACCGGCAGCGCGACATACTGCGATTGTCCGCCTTGCCGGTGAGGGGGCACCACCAACTGGCGCGCCGCCTGCGCCGCCATGTCCGCGCCCCAGCGTTTTCTCACCAGGTGCAGGCAGCAATCGATGCCGGCGGCGGTGCCGGCCGACGTCACGACATCCCCTTCATCGAGATACAGCACGTCATTTTCGACGAGCACCGCCGGATAACGTTGCTGAAAGTCCGGCAGCCAGCGCCAGTGGGTAGTGGCCCGGCGATGATTCAGCAGGCCCGCCGCCGCCAGCACGAATGCGCCCATGCAAAGGCCGACGACGGTGGCGCCGGCGGCATGGGCATGGCACAGCGCATCCAGCAGCGCGGGTTCCGGCTGGCGGGCCGGATTGTCCCAACTGGGTACGATCACCATGTCCATGCCGCTCAGCGCGCCGAGTCCAAGGTTGACCACAATGGAAAAACCGGCATTGGTTTTCAGCTCGCCAGGTTCGGCGGCGCACAGGGTCAGTTCGCACAGCGGCGCGCCTGAAGGCGCCAGCACTTTTTCAAACACCGCAAAGGGCACCGAAAGGTGAAAGGGAATGATGCCGTCGAAAACCACAATGCCTATTTTCATCCGCGATAACGCCTCTTGCAGTGTGCGCCGCCGGGGAGCGGCGTGCTGAACCTTATTTGGTCACCGGCAGCGCCAGGATGCCCTCGGTAGTTTTGATTTCCGCAAACACGTCCGCCACCGCGGCCAGCGCCGCCCGCTGCAACACGCGGTGATCGACCACGCCGCCCGCGCCGTCGTCCAGATCGCGCGTCGCCGTCGCGTCTTGCGGGATCAGCACATCATAGCCGAGCGGCACCGCGTCGCGTGCGGTAGAAGAGATGCACATGTGCGTCATCAAACCGGCCACAATCAGCGTTTTGATGCCCTGCTTCTTCAGTTGCGCATCCAGATCGGTGCCGACGAACGCGCTCGGCGTCGCTTTGGTGATCACTACATCCCCTTTAGCGGGTTGCAGCGCCTGATGGAATTCGGCGTAGACCGAGCCTTCGGCAAACAGCGGGCCGTTGGCCGGCCCCAGATGCCGCACGAAATAGACCGGCATGCCGTTTTTGCGGGCGAACTCAACCAGCTTGTTACTGTTATCCAACACCTTCTGGCCATCCGGGATAACCATCTTGCCGCGGAAGTTATTGCCTGCATAATATTCATTCTGGATATCCACCACGATCAGCGCCGTTTTGGCGGCGGACAGGTTAGTGGTGGCGGGGGCGCCCGACATGGCCCTGATGGTTTTACTATTCACGTTCTCGGTCTCCTGAGCCAATGCATTGAAGGAAGCGGCGCCCATCATGGCGGCCAGCAAGGTGGCATGAACCAAAGCTTTCATTTGTACTCTCCTGTTAACGATAAGTTCGGGAGCCATTATTTGCCATCCGCTCATCGTGCAAGAGTAGGGCAGGTGACCACATTCGGTATTTTTGGGCCAAATTCGTGTGCGGCTGTTATCTGAATCGGGATCGGAAACCGTAGCATATCCCCCCTCCTGTAAGCGCCTTCTATTTATGACTATCAAGTTTTTCGGTCGTCATATTTCTGTCGTTAACGCCGTTTCTCTTTGTTTGATCTGCCACACAGCCACCATGCATTGTTCTTGTTGCTGTGAATTTCTATAACGGACGGGCAGTTAAAAATTGGTTTGCCGAGAATTACGTCGTGCGTATTTCTCGGTATGTTGATAATAAAGAAATAAGGATTAAGCATATGCCTGGATTTAATTATGGCGGTAAAGGGGATGGAACTAACTGGAGTTCTGAACGTGGTACGGGCCCAGAACCTGGGGGCGGTGATAAGGGCCATTCCGGCGATCGCGGCGGCGCCAGTGTTGGCAACAGCCCGGAACAGCAACAGATAGCGGCGATCCAAAACGATCCGGCGTTGCGCATGAAGCTGGCGGCGGTGATCAAGGCGGCGCGCAGAATCAACCCGGATGCACAATTGCGTATTGAAAGCGTCAGCCCGTCCGGCACGCTGAGCCTTTCTGCCACAGGTCTGACGGCCGATCAGGCTAAGCACATTGGCCTGGGTGGACTGGTGATGGGAGTCAACGCCAAGGGCGGAATGGTGGCGATCGGGGATATCGAAACCGGCCATGCGCGCAAAACTTCAACCCCCGGTAAAGGTGGTAGTAATGGCCTGAACGCCGGGCAGATCGGCGCCTCTTCGTTAGGCAGTTTCGTGACAGACTCACACCGCGATCGGCCCGTCAACGGCTGGCATGGTAACGGCAAAAGCGGTGAGTTCTCGACGACCCGCACGACCGGGAGTTATTTCGGCTTTCATCATTTGAAGGTGGAAAAGCAAGCCGGAATGGCGACCTACAGTCTCTACTATAAGGCCAATAAGAACCGGCCCGCGTTTATCGCCGTGGTGAGAGGGGATAACCTGAATGGCATGGAGGTGAAATATGCCAACGGTAAGCCGGTGAAATCTCCAGGCACGGTAAAAAATATCGTTAAGGAGTTCGTCGAATATCAAAATGCGGAATTAAAAGCGATCAAGGATGGCGTCAGCCTGGCCGCCGGCATCAATAAAGACATTGCGGAAAAGCTCGGCGCGAAATACGCCAAGCTCGCCAAGGATTTGGAGGCAGGAATTCAAGGCAGATATATCCGCAATGTGCAGGATGCGGAAAAAACCTACGAGCAATTGACGAAGGGCTTGAACAAAAAGCTCAAGGCGCAGGATAAAGCGGCGATTGTCGCCTGGTTGAAAAAGATCGATGCGGAACAGTATGCCCGCAATGCGCGGGTATTGGGCAAGGCGTTTACCGGCGTGGATTGGGCGATTAAAGGGGCGGACCTGACAAACGCCGCGATCGAGGGTTTCTCTACCGGCAGCTGGAAAGCGTTCCGTAATCAGCTTGAGGCGCTCGGGTTGTCCATCGGGGCAGGCTACACGCTCTCCGCTATCGCCGCGTTTTTCGCGCCGACGCTGGTGTCGTCGACGGTGGGCATTTTTGCATTCGCTTATCTGTTTGGCTGGGCTACCAGCTATATCGATGCGGCTCTTGCAGGAGAACTGGAAAAACTGATTGTGGATCTGTAACCGCAAGAGGGGGGGAGCCCCCTCTTTTTATCCTATCGACATGTCCATTTTTCACACCACCGGCGCCACCGTCAGCAGCAGGTTGGCGAAGCGGCGCTGCTCGCCGGAGGCGATCACCAGCAGCGTCCGATCCGATTTGGCCGCGGCGTAAAACGCCTCGCGCGGCAGATGTTCGACCGGGCACTGTGCCGGCAGCAGCTGCCGATATTCGGCTTCGATGGTGTTGGTGAAGTCCGGCGGGCAGGCCATCAGCGCGGCGCTTTCCACGTTGATGCAGGCCAGCAGCTTTTCCAGGATCGGCGGGGCGGCGAGCGTGCCGGGCGCCAGGTTCAGATAGACCACGGTGGCGTCTTTCGGCGCGTGCGTCACGCAGGCGTAGTTGCCGTCGGCGATCAGTACCTGGGTTTTATGCCCGCATTGCGCCAGCGCGGCGAGCAGCGGCGGGTGGGTGATGGAGGATTTAATCATAAGGCGATACCTGAATAGGGGGCGGCAGCCGTGCCGCCCGCGGCTGAATTACATGCGGTAGATGCCGCCGTTGATGTCGAGGGTGGCGCCGGAGATGAAGCCGTCGTACTCTGCCGCCAGGAAGGCGATGGCGCGCGCCACGTCGTCCGGCGTGCCTGCACGGCCCAGCGGGATGGCGCGAACGGTTTCCTCCGCCGATGCCTGGGTGGTGTGGCGATTATGGAAGCGGGTGCCGAGGATCAGGCCGGGCGCCACCGCGTTCACCCGGATGCCGTATTCGCCCAGCTCTGCCGCCAGCGAGCGCGTCCAGGTGAGCACCGCGCCCTTGGTGGCGGAATAGACCAGCGAGCCAGAGTGCCCGCCGGCGCGGCCGGCCTGCGACGCCAGGTTGACGATGCTGGCGCCGTTTGCCGCCTTAAGGAACGGCAGCGCGCTTTGTGTCACGTTCAGCATGGTGGTCATGTTCACGTCGATCACGGTTTGCCAGAAGGCGCGGTCGATCTCGCCCAGCCATTTTCGCCCGACGATGCCGCCGACGTTATTGACCAGAATATCGATGCCGCCGAGAAACTCGGCGCCGGCCGAGACGCAGCGCAGCGTTTCGTCGCTATCGATGAGATCGGCGTAGCCGTAAGCGGCCTTTTGCCCCAATGAATGGGCCAGCGCCACCAGCGCTTTGGGGCCGCTTTCGTCGCTGTGATAGTGAAAATAGATGTCGCAACCGGCCTTGATCAGCCGCTCTGCGGTGGCGCGGCCGATGCCCTGTTCCGCCCCGGTGATAAACACCTTTTTGCCCGCAAGATCGCCCATGATTGACTCCTTATTGGTTCGTTAAGTATTGATGACGCCTTCACGCTGTTTCGCGCAGTAGAAAATGCAGATCAACCCGGTGGCCAGCAGGCACGAGGCCAGGAAAAACAGCCCCGGCGCGCTGCTGCCGGTCAGATCGTTCAGCACGCCCACCGCATAAGGCGCGACGAAGCCGCCGATATTGCCGATGCAGCTGACCACCGCCAGCCCGGCGGCCGCGGCCGCGCCGGTGGAAATATTGGCGGGCATAGATAAAAACGGCGGTACGGCGGTGTAGATGCCGATAGCGGCGATGCACAGGAACGACAGCGCGACGAGCGGATCGTATTTAAAAAACGTCACCGCCCCCATCAGGCCGATAGCAGCGACCACCATGCTGAGGCCGGCGAATACGCCGAGCTTTTTGGTTTTGCTGGCCCACAGGCTCCACGGGTACACCAGCAGCGCGGCCAGGCCGTAGGGAATGAGCGCCAGCAGGCTGACGCGGAAGATATCGCCGCCGGAGAGGGCGGTAATGATCGACGGCAGCCAGGTGCCGAAGCCGTAAATGCCGCACACCATGCCGAAGTTGAGCAGTGCGTAGAGCAGGTATTTCTTGTTCTTCATCCCTTTCAGGAAGTCGCCCAGCGTGATTTTAGAGCCGGATTTGGAGCGGCCGGCGTTGCTCATCAGCCAGGCCTTTTCCTCCACGTTCAGATAACCAACGTCCTTGGGCGAGTTCTTGATGAGGAACGGGATCAGCAGGCCGATGACGATCGGCGGCAACCCTTCGAGGATAAACAGCAGCTGCCAGGGGGCGAACCCGAACCAGTCATGCTGAATATTGAGAATAAAGCCGGAAATCGGCGAGCCGACGGCGTTGGACAGCGGCTGGACGATGATGAACATGCCGAGAATTTTGGTGCGGTATTTTTCCGGGAAGAACACCGTAAAGTAATACACCACCGAGGGAAAGAATCCGGCTTCGCACACGCCCAGCATAAAACGGCAGATATACAGCTCCAGCGGCGTGCGTACAAAGCCGAGCAGGGTCGCGAAGATGCCCCAGGAAATTAATATTCTGGCGAACCAGATGCGCGGGCCGAATTTAATGGTGCCGGCGTTGCTGGGTATTTCAAACAGGAAATAGCCGATAAAGAAAATCCCGGAGGCGAAGCCGAAGGCCGAGGCGGTCAGGCCCAGGTTATCTTCCAGCGCTTTGGCGGCGTAGGCCATGTTATTGCGATCGAGAAACGCCAGGAAATACAATAAAATCATGAGGGGGACAATATGCAGCGTCAATTTCCTGATAGCGCTGCGTTCAATATCCTGCGGCTTGCTTATTTTCATTTTGATATTTCCAATGTGGTTAATCGGAATAATAGAGGCCCGGCTCATTACCCTGAGCTGAACGTTAAATAACGGCACGACGCTGATTCATTGAGACGCGGGCATCCCTTAAGCCCGACGGCCTTTTCCTTTGTTTTTGGCTGACACCGATCCGGACGATGCCGCGGCGCATCGGCTGGGGAAGACGCTGTTATTTCAGTTATCCGGCGGCTTTGACCGAGCGCCGGCTGATGACCGTCGGCGGGAAGAGAAACTCGCCGGGCGGTTGCGCATCATCGTTGATGCGGCCGATCAGGCGCTCGACCATCAGCTGCGCCATCTCCGCCAGCGGCGGCCTGACGGACGTCAGCCCCGGTTCGGCCAGGCCGGCCAGCGCGATATTGTCGATGCCGATCACCGAGATGTCTGCGGGCACCTGGACGCCGGCGGCGCGCAGCCCCACCATCAGCCCGATGCCCAGCGCATCGTTAATCGCCACGATGCCGTCCGGGCGCGGCGTCAGCGCGAGCACGCGCGGCGCCAGCGTCAGCCCTAATTCGAACATTTCCGTGTCGCCGTAGGCGCTGTTGGCTTTGCCTTCGATCACCCGTTGGCGTTCGCTCAGGCTGTGCCCCAGCGCACTTAGAAAACCGTCGATCTTGTGGCTGCGCCCGACGGTCAGCGTCGCTTCGGTGGCGAACACAATGTGTCGGCAGCCGCGTTCGAGCAGGTGCTGCGCGGCCAGGCGCCCGGCGGCGATATTGTCCATCGATACGCTGTCGAACAGCCGGGCATCGGTGGCCATCTGCTCGGCGAACGGGCTGTCGTAGCTGACGATCTTCATGCCTCTCTCGGCGGCCCGGACAAAATGGGTCTGGCGAATGTCGCTCGCCGCCACAATGATGCCGCGCACGCCATGCAGGAACATATCGTCGATAAACGCGGCCTCTTCCTGTTCTTGGCGGTAGGCGTTGCCGAGCAAGACGCGGTAACGGTGAGCCCGCGCCGCACCGTCGACCGCATGCGCCAGCGCCGAAAAGCTCGGGTTGACGATCGACGGCAGCAGCAGCCCGATGATCTTCGCCTGCGGTGCGGGTAACGCCGCCGTTCGGGCCGGCCGATACCCCAGGGTCGCCATCGCTTGTTCGATGCGCTCACGGGTCTGCGCGCTCATCTGGTGGCTGCGGTTATTCAGCAGGTTCGACACGCTGCTGATGGACACGCCGGCCAACCGCGCGACATCTCGAATATTTGCCATTTGCCGATACCTTGCTGCCTGCCGTTAGCCTGCAATCTATAAGGGAAGACAGGCGCAGGCAAGCCGCAACCGGGGCGAAACCCGCATGGGATCGCGCATTTGTGAGAGTTGTCAGGCGGCGGCCGAGTTGTTTACTAAACAGTAAGGCGGGGTGGGAGGTTACGCCGGGATCGGGCAAGCGTCCGGCGGTGTCTCGGCGGCCTGCTGGCGGAATTTTCCCGGCGTCAGGCCGAAGTGGCGGGTGAAGGCTTTGTGCAGCGCCACCTCCGACGAATAGCCGGCCTGTTCGGCGATACGGCTCAGCGGCAACGCCTGGCGCGCCAGCAGCCGGGCCGCCAGCTGCATGCGGATGGCGGTAAGGGCCTGCAGCGGCGTTTGCTGCGTGACCTGACGAAAGACGCGGGCGAAGTTGGCGCGCGACATATGGGCCTGTTTGCTCAGTTCAACCAGCGTCCAGGGATGTTGCGGGCGGCGCAGCATCTGTTCAACCACGTTGCCCAACTGCGGATGCAGCAACGCGGCGACCAGATTGCCGCTCTGATTTGGCTGGGCCAGCCAGGCGCGGATCGCCAGCGCGAACAGCAGCGCCATGGTCTGGCTGACAATGGCGTTGTGCCCCTGGCTCTGTTGGCTGAACTCATCGCTCAGCAGCTGGCCGGTCGCCTGCAGCAGCGCCAGCCGCCCCTGTTGGCGGCTGTTGAACAGCAAACATTCCGGCAGGCTCGCCAGCAGCGGCGACGCGCTGTGCGGCAAGATTTGCACGCCGCACAGCAGGTGCGTGGCGCTGTCGGCCCTCTCCGGCAGCAGGCGGTGGGCGGAGTTGTGCGGCAAGAACAGCAGGCTGCCTTGCTCGAGCGGTACCGGCCGGCCGCCGGGGATCTCCAGCCGACAGCTGCCCGCCAGCACCATGTGCCAGCGGATCTGACTCCACTCTCCGGCGGCATGCGGCGAGCGCCACTCGCCGCTGAAATGGCAATCGCGCGCCACATAACCGCGCATGTCGTTAAGCATCAACAGTTGGCTGAGCGGATCCATTTTGAGACTCCTGGCTAAGAAGCTGATTGTTTCGGCAATGGGCCGGCGTAATGCGAAGCACTAAGATCGGTTCGATAGTGCAGCGATGCGGAGGGCGCCGCTGCGATGCATGAGTTATCAATGACATGGAGCCGGTAATGAAAATACTATTCTTTCTGAGCAAGGGCGACAAGCTGGGATTAACGCTGATTCGCCTCAGTATCGCCATCGTTTTCTTATGGATTGGCCTGCTCAAATTCATCCCTTACGAAGCGGACAGCATCACGCCGTTCGTCGCCAACAGCCCGCTGATGTCGTTTTTCTATGACATGCCGCAGGACTATCAGGCTCACCTGACGCACGAAGGCGAACTGAACCTCGCCGCCCGCGCCTGGCAGCAGGCCAACAATACCTATGGCTTCTCCAACGGCCTGGGCGTGGTGGAGGTGGCGATCGCGCTGCTGGTGCTGGCCAACCCGTTCTCCAAATGGCTGGGGCTATTGGGCGGCATACTCTCCTTTTGCACGCCGCTGGTGACGCTGACCTTTTTGATCACCACCCCGGAGGCCTGGGTGCCCGCGCTGGGCGATGCGCATCACGGTTTCCCTTATCTCTCCGGCGCCGGGCGCCTGGTGCTGAAGGACACCCTGATGTTGGCGGGCGCGGTGATGATCATGGCGGATTCGGCGCGCAGTTTGCTCGAGAAACAGTGGCGAGGGAAGGTCGCATGAGCGTCATGAACCGGGCCGTGGCCGGCAGCCTGATGATGCTGGCCTGTTCTGCCGTGGCGGAGGGGACGATGGGGCAAGAAACCCGAACGGTAGAGAGCGCCTACGCTTATCAGCAAACGCGTCAGCGCATTATCAGCACGGCCGAGCAGAAGGGCGTGACGCTGTTCGCCGAGTTCGATCACGCGAAAGCGGCGCGTGAGCATCATCTGGCGATGCCGCCCACCACGGTGCTGGTGCTGGGCAACCCGCTGGCGGGCACGCCGCTGATGCTGGCGCGGCCGGCGTTGGCGCTGGATCTGCCGTTCAGGGTGCTGATTGCGCAAGACGAACGGGGCAAAACGCAGGTCAGCTACCACCCGGCGGAAAGTCTGAAGCGGAGCGCCGGGGCCGACGAACGACAGATCGAGGCGCTGAGGCCGCTGGAGCGGTTAGTTGAGGCCGCAATACGCTGATTGACCGGCGATGAACATCATGAGACGAGGCGACACAATGTACGATTATCAGGCGATTATCATCGGTTTTGGCAAGGCCGGCAAAACGCTGGCGGCCTTTCTGGCCGGGCAGGGATGGCGCGTGGCGATGGTGGAGGCGTCGGCGCAGATGTATGGCGGCACCTGCATCAACATCGGCTGTATCCCGACCAAAACGCTGGTGCACGATGCCGAGCTTCACGGGCCGGGCGAACAGGCGTTCAGCCAGGCGATGGCGCGCAAGCGGCAGGTGACCGGCCTGCTGCGGGAGAAAAACTACCAAAACCTGGCGGGGCTTGAACAGGTCTCGGTGATCGACGGACGGGCGGAGTTTATCGATCCGCACCGCATCAGCGTGCAGGGTACGGCGGGAACGCAGGTGCTGAGCGGCGAGCGCATCTTCATCAACACCGGGGCCGTCAGCCGCCGGCCGGCGATCGACGGGTTGGATCGTTCGCAGCGGAGTTACGACAGCACCGGCCTGCTGCAGTTGACGCAGCGGCCCGCGCGGTTGGGCATTATCGGCGGCGGTTATATCGGGCTGGAGTTCGCTTCGATGTTCGCGCAGTTCGGCAGCGCCGTAACGGTATTCGAAGAGGCGGATGCGTTGCTCGGCCGGGAAGACCGCGATATGGCGCAGGCGATACAGCAAATCCTGAGCGACGCCGGGGTCAGCTTCACGTTTAACGCCGGCGTGAAGCAGGTGCGCGATGTGGAAGGGGGCGTTGAGGTGGTGCATCAGGGCGGCGTGCAGTCGTTCGATGCGCTGCTGGTGGCGGCCGGGCGCGCGCCGAACACCGCAGGTTTGCAGCTGGCGCGCGCCGGCGTTGAGACGGATGAGCGCGGCGCCGTGCGGGTGGACGCGCAGCTGCGCAGCAGCGTGCCGCATATTTGGGCGCTGGGGGACGTCAACGGCGGGCCGCAGTTTACCTATATCTCGCTGGACGATTTCCGCATTGTGCGCGACAGCCTGTTCGGCGCGGGTAAACGCAGCACGGCCGATCGCGGCGCGGTGCCTTACTCGGTGTTCATCACCCCCAGCTTCTCGCGTATCGGCCTCAGCGAAGATCAGGCCCGGCAGCAGGGGCGCGACATTAAGGTCGCCACTCTGCCGGCGGCGGCGATCCCGCGCGCCCGCGTGCTGGGCGACACGCGCGGCCTGCTGAAGGCGGTGGTCGATGCGCAGACCGGCCAAATCCTCGGCGTGGCGCTGCTGTGCCGCGATGCTCATGAGATGATCAACATCGTCAAAACGGCGATGGACGCCGGGCTGCCCTATACCCGGCTGCGCGATCAGCTGTTCACCCATCCGACCATGAGCGAGTCGCTCAACGACCTGTTTGGGCTGATAGGGTAAAGCGGGGCGAGAGGGGCGGCGCAGATGAGTGAGATCTGCGAAGCACCTCTCGTTTATCGCCCTTCGGGGCGGCGGGTTCTGTACTATTGTTTTCTCTTTGCGGCACGTTCCAGGCCGATGGGGCGCTGGGCGCAACGGAGATCACAGATGAACAAACGGGAATTAGAAAGCGCGATTGTCACCGATTTTTCCAAACGCATGAGCTACGGCGATTACCTGTGCCTGGACCAACTGCTGGACTGCCAGCACCCGCTCTCCAACCCGCCGCATCATGATGAAATGCTGTTCGTGATACAGCACCAAACCTCCGAGCTGTGGATGAAGCTGATGCTGCATGAGCTGCAGGCGGCGCTGCGGCTGGTGCAGCAGGACAAACTCAGCCACTGCTTCAAAATCCTGGCGCGCGTCAAACAGATCCAGCGGCTGCTGTTCGAACAGTGGGCGGTGCTGGAAACGCTGACGCCGTCGGAGTACGTCGAGTTTCGCGACGTGCTGGGCAGCTCGTCGGGCTTCCAGTCGCACCAATATCGCTCGATCGAGTTCCTGCTCGGCAACAAGAATGCGGCGATGCTGGCGGTGTTCAGCAGCGACGCGGAAAAACACGCCGCGTTGAAGGCGATCCTCGAAGCGCCAAGCCTGTACGACGAATACTTGCTGTACCTGGCGCGCCACGGCCTGCCGATCCCGCAGGAGTGCCTCGAGCGCGACTGGACGCAGCCCTACCAGCGCAACCCGGATCTGCTGCCGGCGTTCAAAGTGATCTACGACAACCCGCAAACCTACTGGGAAGCTTATGAAATGGCGGAGAAGCTGGTGGATATCGAAGAGAGCTTCCACCTGTGGCGCTTCCGCCATATGAAAACGGTGGAGCGGATTATCGGCTTTAAGTCGGGCACCGGCGGTTCCAGCGGCGTCAGCTTCCTGAAAAAGGCGTTGGATCTGACCTTTTTCCCCGAGCTGCTGGACGTGCGCACCGAAATCGGCGCCTGAGACAATGTGGGGGGGGGGGGAAGGGCGATGAGCGTGAGGATTATCGATAAGGCGGCGGAGAAGGTGGTGGGGGTGAGAGTCGTGGGGCCGTATCCGCAGACGATCCCACAGGGCTCGCAGCAACTGCTGGCATGGCGGCAGCGCCACGGCGTGCCGTTCGGCAAATGGCTGGTGCTGTATTGGGACGATCCGGCGGAAGTGGCGCCGGAAAAGCTGCGTGCCGACGTGGTGATGAGCGTGGCGGACGATTTCGCGCTGCCGGCGGGCAGCGAGGGCGTTACCGTGCAGACGCTGCCCGCCGGGCAGTACGCGGTCTACCACGTGCGCATCAGCGATGGCGACTTCGAGCGGGTGTGGGGCGAGTTCTACCAGAAGCTGTTGCCGGCCAGCGGCTATCAGCCGGTTGAGGGGGTAAGCTATGAGCACTATCTCAACGACTGCGAAGCCGACGGCTATTTCGACCTCGATATTTACCAGACGGTGAAGAAGTGGTGAGGGGGCGTTGATGATAAGGAAGGCTGAAGCGATGAACGGGACAGCTTCAGCCCGTTGTTTTGGCTAAACGTCGGTGACCTTGCCGCCAGCGCATTCACCTCCTTGCCAAAAGGGGTTACAGCGGCAGCCGGTTTTGCCGGCGCCGCCGCCCGAAAGCCGGCGTTAACCGGCTTTCCCTGCGTGCCACTTGGCTACTCTTTAGGGAACAGCTGATCGACGGCGCTCTGGATCGCCGCCTGATGGCCGCCGCCCGGCGCGGCGGTGCGCGCGGCGCCGCCGGGCTGGTTGAGATCCAGCTGGCCGCCGGTATTGATCTCCCCGTCCTCTTTCACCGTGATATTGAAGCTGGTGCCGGTGATGTTGATTTGGCCGTTCGCCAGCAGCTCGATCACGCTTTCGCCGCACTCCAGCCGCAGCGATTCGCCGGAGCCGAGGGTAAAGGCGTTGACCACGGCGTCGCTGCGCGTTTTGCCGGTCAGTGCGGAGGCCTCGCCTTTGACGCCGCTGGCCTGATTGAGCACCACCCGTTTGATCTGGTTGCCGCCCACCAGGTGGGTGTGGTCGTTAGCGATGCTGTGGCTCTCATCGTTTTTGACCTGGGTGTCCATGTTGCGTTCTGCCTGGATCCACACCTGTTCGGCGCCGGCCTTGTCTTCGAAACGCAGGGCGTTGGCGTTGTCGGCGGTGCCATCCTTGGAACGGCTCATAAAGCCCATTTGGGTGGCGGCGGCCGGCAGCGCCCACGGCGGCATGCTGGCTTCGTTATAAACGCGCCCGGTGACGATCGGCCGATCCGGATCGCCGTTGATAAAGTCCACCACCACTTCGTCGTTGACGCGCGGGATCTGCACGCCGCCGTAGCCCTGGCCGGCCCAGGCGCTGGAGACGCGCACCCAGCAGGAGCTGCCGTCGTCCTTCGGCCCGAAGCGGTCCCAGTGGAATTTCACCTTGATGCGGCCGTATTTGTCGGTCCAAATTGATTCGCCGGCCGGGCCGACCACCCGGGCAGTCTGCGGCCCGTGGGTTTTCGGCCAGGTGGCCTGCTGCGGCGGGTGCCAGGGCACGTCCGCCGGCAGCACGGTGAAGTCGATACGGTGTTCGCTGCTCTGATCGTCGCCGCTGGCGTAGCGGTTCTCTTTCAGATGGTAGTTGGCCTGCAGCGTCAGGTACTCGCGGTTGTCGTCGGCGTGCGGGGCGTTATACAGCGTAAAGGTGCTGCCGGGAGCGATGCCCATCGCGGTGGCGGTGCCCCGGATCTGCTGATGCTCGGCCTGCCAGGCCTCCTGGCGCACGCGGGCGTAGAACTCCCCCTGCTGATGCTCGGTGTAGCGGCCCGGCCAGTCGTAGACATCGATCTGCCCCGGCGTCGGCGAGACCGGGTTTTGCCGCGCCTGGAACAGCCAGGCGTTCGGCTTGCGGAAATCGTAGTCGTCCAGGCTGTAGATGCCCGGCGTGACGCGATCGGACAACGTCCACTGGCTGATGCCTTCCTCGCTGGTGCTGCCGCCGGACGGCGTCAGGTGGTAGGGGATCATCTCGTAGCCGGGATAGGGCTGGTGGTGGTGGGGCGCATCCCCGAGCACCAGCGTGTGTTTGCCCATCTCGTGTTTGAAATAGTAATAGATGCCCTCCAACTCCATCAGGCGGCTGATGAAGTTGAAGCTGCTTTCGTTGTACTGCACGCAGTAGCCCCACAGGCGATAGTCGCCGGTCAGCTGATCTTCCAACTGCACGTTGTGCTCCGCCAGCAGAGTCTTGACGATCTGCGGCACCGTTTGTTCCTGGAAGATGCGGAAGTTGCGATCCTTGGTCATCGGCCACAGATCCGGCTGTACGTGCAGGTTATACACCGCGTAGCGCGTACCGCCGATCTCTTCGCTGCTGACGGCGATGGCGGTGATCTTGCCATTCAGGTAGCGCGGGGCGCTGAGAAAGCCCTGAGTCGGGATCTCCAGCGTCAGCGGTTGGCCGAGCAGCGCTTTGCGATCGAGCCGCGCGTCGGTGCTCAGCAATTCAATAGAGAAGTCGAAAGGGGTGGAAAGCGCCTCGATACCGTCCAGCGAGCGGAACAGCAGCTGCTCCTGGCCCAGCGGCGTGTGCGCAATAATGCGATCCAACATGAGAACATCCTCTGTGATTGACGTCGTGCCCTGCATACCCCGACGTTGCAGCGGCCTTGCCGCGCGGCCAATGATGGTGGGCAGTGGTGCGTCAGTCTCATGAAAAAGGGAACCCCCGCGGCGGCGGGGGGCAGAACGGGATTAACCGGCGGTGGCCGGATTGACCAGCCAGGTGCCGGCGTTGTCGATGCTGAGTTGCTGCTGGCGGAGCCGATCGTTGTGGCGGATCTCCAGCTGATAACGACCCGGCGCCAGATTCAGGCTGGCGAAGCCGTTTTCGCCCGGCGTCACCTGCTGCGGCTTGCCGTCGAGGCTGACCTGCTCGCCCGGCTGCAGTTTGAAGTACACCAGTGCCACCGGCTGCGGTGGCGGCGCCGCCTTTTGCGGTTCCACCGGCGCAGATGGCGCGATTTGCGGCGCGCTCGGCTGCTCCGTCAGGGTTTTCTGCGCCGGTGACGCTTCGCTGTTTTGCGCTACGGCCGGGGTATCATCCTCGCCGCCGCTCAGCCAGGCGACGGCGCCGATCGCCAGCAGCGCCGCGACGCCGGCGCCGGCCATCATCGGCCGCGAGAATTGGGTGCTGCGCGCGGTAACGGCGCCGGCGGCCGCGGCGGCCGCAGCCGGGTTGGCGGCCACCAGCAGGTTCTCCGGCGCGGCGGCCGGGGTGCTGATGATTTCATTTTCATCGGCGATCGGCAGATGCAACAGCTCGGCCATTTCATCGATGGTCTGCGGGCGGTCTTCCGGTTTCAGCGCCAGCGCGCGGTCGACGGTGCGCAGCAGCTCCGGCGAGTAGCCGGCGGGACGGCGCTCGGCCAGCGGCTGATAGCTGTCTTCGATGCTGCGCACCACGCTGACCGGCGGCGGCGAACCGACGATCAGCGTGTGCAGCACGGCGCCCAGTGCATAAATATCGGTCCAGGGCCCCTGTTCGCCGTCGCTGTTCTCGGTGTACTGCTCGATCGGCGCGAAACCCGGTTTCAGCATGATCTCCGTTTCGTCCGACAGGTTGCCGATCTCTTTGCGCGCCGACCCGAAGTCCAGCAGCACCGGTAGCTGGCTCTCCTGGATTTGGATGTTATCCAGCGAGATGTCGCGGTGCAGGTAACCTTCCTGATGGATGGTGTTGATGGCGCTGAACAGCGGCGGCAGCAGTCGCCGGATCCACGCCTCGTCGATTTTCTCCGGCTGCTGCGCCTGCAGGTTCTTCAGCGTGGTGCCGCTGTAGAACTGGGTGCCCATGTAGGCGGTGCCGTTCTCTTCCCAGAAGCGCAGTACGTGCAGCAGGCCGGGGTGCGAGAAGCGGGCCAGCAGGCGCGCCTCCTGAATAAAGCTGTTCAGCCCGGCCTGGAAGGTTTTGCCGAAGCGCTCGCCGCGCAGCCCGATGCTGAGATCGTCGTTGCGTTTCGCCAGCGAGGTCGGCATGTACTCCTTGATGGCGATGGTGCGTTCCAGTTGGTGATCGTAGGCGCGGTAGACGATACCGAAGCCGCCTTCGCCGATCGCTTCCTGGATCTCGAATTCGTTGAATCGATAGCCGCTCGGCAGGCTGTTCGAATTCGGTTTGGTTATCCCGGTTCCCGACATAGTGATGACTCTCTGTGTTCAAAGGGCCGCCGCCTCGGCGGCCGTGGCGTTATGCCTGAAATTGACAAATGAATTCGTTGTTCTGCAGCGCGATATGCAGCTGGCGATAGCGCTGGTCGTTGGCGCTGCCGGTCAGCAGGGTGTGGCTGATCTGCGGCAGCAGAGTGTTGGTCAGGATGGCGTCGACCATGCGGCCGCCGGACTCCACCTCGGTGCAGCGGCTGACGATCTGCTCGATGACCGCGTCGTCGAAGGTGCAGACGATGTCGTGATTCTCCGCCAGGCGACGCTGGATGCGGCCCAGCTGCAGGCGCACGATGTTGCCCAGCGTAGCGTCGGTCAGCGGGTAATACGGCACCACCAGCAGGCGGCCGAGCAAGGCGGCCGGGAACACTGACAGCAGCGGCTGGCGCAGCGCGCCGCTCAGCGCTTCCGGCTCCGGCAGCAGCTCCGGATCGCTGCACAGTCCGGCGATCAGATCGGTGCCGACGTTGGAGGTCAGGATGATGATGGTGTTGCGGAAATCGATATGGCGGCCTTCGCCGTCCTCCATCCAGCCCTTGTCGAACACCTGGAAGAAGATTTCATGCACGTCCGGGTGCGCCTTCTCGATTTCGTCCAGCAGCACCACGCTGTAAGGACGGCGGCGCACCGCCTCGGTCAGCACGCCGCCTTCGCCGTAGCCGACATAGCCCGGGGGCGCGCCTTTCAGCGTCGAAACGGTGTGCGACTCCTGGAATTCGCTCATGTTGATGGTGATGACGTTCTGCTCGCCGCCGTACAGGGTTTCCGCCAGCGCCAGCGCGGTTTCGGTCTTGCCGACGCCGGACGGCCCGGCCAGCAGGAACACCCCGACCGGCTTGTTCGGATCGTCCAGCCGCGCCCGCGAAGTGCGCACCCGGCGGGCGATCAGATCCAGCGCATGGCGTTGGCCGATCACGCGCTGGTTCAGGGTGTCGGAGAGTTGCAGCACCGCCTCAATCTCGTTTTTCACCATGCGGCCCAGCGGGATGCCGGTCCAGTCGGCCACTACCGCCGCCACGATGTTGGCGTCGACGGCGGCGAAGATCAGCGGCGCTTCGCCCTGCAGCGCGCTCAACTGCTGCTGCAGTTCGCCCAACTGGGCACGCAGCGCGTCGGCGTCAGGGCCAGCCTGCGTCTCTTCGTCGGCAGGCTCCGCTTCCTGTTGGTGCAGCTGTGCGCGCAGTGTGATGATCTCTTGGATCAGCGCCAGCTCCTGCTGCCAGCGGTCGGTCAGCTGTTCCAATTCCTGGCGCAGCGCGGTCAGCTGGGCTTCAATCTCCTGCGGGCGCAGGGGATCGCCGATGCCGACCTTGGCCTCGCGGCGGGCGATATCCAACTCTATCTGCAGCGCATCGATGCGGTGGCGGCAGTCTTCGACCTGAGCAGGCTCGGCATGTTGGCTGACCGCCACGCGCGCACAGGCGGTATCCAGCAGCGCCACCGCCTTGTCCGGCAACTGGCGGGCAGGAATATAGCGATGGGACAGCCGCACCGCGGCGTCCACCGCTTCATCCAGCAGCAGCACGCGGTGGTGTTGCTCCAGCGGGCTGACGGTGCTGCGCAGCATCAGCAGCGCTTTGTCTTCGCTCGGTTCATGCACCTGCACCACCTGGAAACGGCGGGTGAGCGCCGGATCCTTCTCGATGTATTTCTTGTATTCCGACCAGGTGGTGGCGCCGAGGGTGCGCAGTTGGCCGCGCGCCAGCGCCGGTTTCAGCAGGTTGGCGGCGTCGCCGGTACCCTGGGCGCCGCCGGCGCCGATCAGGGTGTGAATTTCGTCGATAAACAGGATGATCGGCGTCGGGCTGGACTGCACTTCGTCGATCACCGCCTGCAGCCGTTTTTCAAACTCGCCTTTGACGCCGGCGCCGGCCTGCAGCATGCCGATGTCCAGCAGGCACAGTTTCACGTCGCGCAGCTGCGGCGGCACGTCGCCGGCCACGATGCGCAGCGCCAGGCCTTCCACCACCGCGGTTTTCCCGACGCCGGCCTCGCCGGTCAGCAGCGGGTTGTTCTGGCGGCGGCGCATCAGGATATCGATGATTTGCCGGATCTCCTCATCGCGGCCGGCCACCGGGTCGATCTCGCCGTTGCGCGCTCTGGCGGTCAGATCCTGGGCATACTGCGCCAGCACGCTTTCACCGCTGCGCGCCGCGCCGGATACGTTCTCGGCGCTGCTTTCCGCCGGCGCATCCTGGGCGTTTTCCGCCGAGTGAGCGGTGATGGCGGCGAACTGCTCCATCAACAGATCGGCGTTGATGCGCTCGAACTGCGGGGAAATGGCCTTCAGCAGATGGCGCAGGCTGTAGGTTTTCAGGATGCCGAGCAGCAGGTGGCCGCCGCGGATGCGCGCCGCGCCGAATTTCAATGAGCCATAGACCCAGGCGCGTTCTACCGCGCTGTCGATGTGCTCGGACAGATCGGAAATGGCGCTGGCGCCGCGGGGCAGGCGATCGAGCGCCTCGACGATATCGCGCGCCAGCTGCGCCTCGTCCAGCGCGAAGTGGCGGACGATCTGCTGCAGATCGCCGTCCGGCGATTGCATCAGCTGATGCAGCCAGTGCGCCAGTTCGACGTAGGGGTTACCGCGCAGCTTGCAAAACGCCGTCGCACTTTCCAGAGAGGTGAATAACAGGCTATCCAGTTTGCCAAATAATACCGAGCGGCTGATTTCAGACATGGTTTTCCTCAGGTCTCAGAGTGGCCTGGCGCCGCAGGGCGCCGGCCGAAATAGGGTCAGAACGGATTTTCCAGCGGTTCAGGGCTGAAGATCAGATCGTCGAGATCGCGTTGCCGCCGATCGTCGGCCAGCCAGCTGCTCAGGCCCAGTCGCTGCGCGCCGCCGAGCTGGATGCCGTGCGCCTGTTCCTTCGCCAGGATCAGGCGCACTTCCCAGACGAACTCGATGCCCAGATATTGGCGCACCCAGTCGCGCAGCTGCCGGCACAGGTCGGCGCCGGGCAGGAAGCGGTCATAGTCTTGCTGCGGCATCGGCCCCAGCTCGATGCGGAATTTGTGCTGAATATCGCGCACCGCGATGCCGAGAAAGGCCGACTCGCCGAGCCGCGGCGCGCCGCGCCCAGCCTTGAGGCGAGCTTGCTCGCGCGGTTCCACCCGCAGCCAGTGCGGCACGTTTTCGACGATGCGCACCGGCACCTTGAAATACTGCTGCAAAATCTTGCTCAGGCCTTCCGGATCGCGGCTGTGGCGAATCAGATGACCGGCCATAAAATGTTTGGCGTGGGCGTTGATGCTGTCGCGTTCCTGCTGCGCCGGCTGGCCGATGCCGATCAGGCTCGACAGGTATTCGTCGAAGCGCCGGTTGTCCGGGCGATCCAGCGACACCGTCGGCTGCGCGTCGGCCCAGGCGCGGTAAAACAGCAGCGTCAGCCGGTGATGGAACAGGTTGGTGAACGCCAGCAGGGTGGTGTCCTGGTGGTGGTACACCCGTTCGCGCACGTATTCGGTCAGGTGCAGCGGCAGCGGCCCGTTGGGGCCGAACAGACCGAAGCTGAAGATCGAGACGTCGTGCAGCGGGCTGTTGGCGCGCGGCGCCACCTGCGCCAGCGTGGAGGGCGCGAACGACAGCGACGGCTCCTGGCCCAGACGCAGCATCTCATGGCGCGGCAGCGGCGCGCGCCCCAGTAGGTAAGGCTGGCCGCCCTGGGCGTCGATGCGGCGCAGCAGCTGAAACAGATCGTGCTTGTAAGGCGCGCTGCGCAGCCGCGGCCAGAAGTCGTCCGGCAGGCGATACAGCGCGTTAATCTGCGGCGGCGCCAGTTCGGTGGCAATCATCTCCGCGCTCATATCAGCGTCCTTTTGCCCATGCGCGCCTGCCAGTGGGCGATTTCGCCGCGCTGCTGGCTGGAGAGCGTCATCTCGGTGAAGGTGTTCATCGCCACCAGGCGTGAGAACAGGCGCTCCAGCACGCTGCCGAGTAGATAAGGGCTGTTGCCGGAGAACGCCTGCTCATCGACCGTCAGATCGATGGCGATGCCGCGCGCGAACACGATGGGGCCCGGCTCCGGCACTCGCCGATAGACCGGCCGCAGGTTGCAGTGGCGCACGCCCTGGATCTGTTTGGCGATCGCCGGCTCGCTCAGGTTGCCGTACAGCCCCAGCAGCTGGCGCAGGCTGGCGGCGCCCTGTTCCGGATCGCCGTCCATCATGCTGAGGTAGTTCAGCTGCAGCTGGCTGATCAGCCGCCAGGTGATCATGCCTTCGGCCAGCGCCGGGCGCGGCGGGGTGGGGCCTTTGCGCAGCGAGACCTGCTTGATCGGGATCGAATCGGGCATCACGAAGTTGCCCTGATCCTGTTGCAGCAACATCAACGGCAGGTCGCGGCTGGTGCACAGCACGTCGGCGGTGAGGTATTTCAGATCGCTGTGCCACGGCGATTGCCGCTCGTCCACCAGTGACACGAACACTTCCGAACCGGCATAGCCGGTGCGGGTGCCGTAGCGGCGGGCGTGCTCCGACAGCGTGCGCTGTTCGCGCCGCAGCGAGAAGTAGGCGCCATAGTTGCCGTCGTCCGCGCTCAGGGTGCTGTAAAACGGCCGAAACTCTTGCTCGTAGCGTTTTTCGCTGGCGCTGCCGCCGAGCCGCTGCACCGAGAACACTTCGTAATCCAGCGGCCGGATATTGTCGACCACCAGATGGTATTCGTGGTTTTTTTCGTTGATCGCGATGCGTTCGGCGACCTTCGGAAACAGGTTGATCACCGGCGTGCAGTGCAGCGCCAAATGGGCGGCGTCGACCACCCGCTCCAGCGCGGCGTCGTGCCGATCCAGCAGCACCACGATCTCGAACTGGCGCAGCGCCTTTTTCCCTTCGCGCACGCTCTGCAGCAGCGGACGCAGGCCGTTGACGCTGAAGAACTGGAAGCGCGCCGGGAAGGCGAAGTACTCCTGCAGCAGCCGGTAGCCTTCGAAGTTGCGCAGGTCGTTGGGCAGCAGCGCCTGTTCGGCGGCGAAGCCCTCCTGCCGCAGCCCGTCCAGCGCCAGCGCCCGCCGCTGCGGCTGCGCCTCCACCGTTTGGCAGACAAGCCCGACGCTGTGTTGCATCAGCAGTTCCAGCAGCTGCTGCGCCTGCATGTCCGGCCCGGCCAGGTAAAACATCAGCTGATCCAGTTGCAGGTTGTTGAGCGTCACGCTTTCGTAGCACTCGAGACGAATGCGCAGCGCGCTGACGCAGCCGCTGTGCTGCAGCCCCAGCGAGGCCAACGGGATATCGGCCGGAATGCCGCCCAGCTCGACGGCGGCGATGCGCACCGGCTGCAGCGTGACGTCATGGGCGGTGGCGTAGCTGCAGGTGATGCCGCTTTTCTTCAGCGTCTGGCTGTCCATCATGGTGCCGCGCGGCACCACGAAGCCGTTGCTGATGTCACCTTTGCTGCTGTCCGGCTGCAGCTCGGCGATCGCCATCGACGGCGTCGGCGACAGGTAATTGGGGTAGATGATCTCCAGCAAGCGCTGAGAAAAGCGCGGGAACTCGGCGTCCATTTTCAGCTGCACGCGCGAGGTGAGGAAGGCGAAGCCCTCCATCAGGCGCTCGATATAAGGATCCGCCACGTCGATGCCGCGCATGCCAAGACGGCCCGCGACCTTCGGGTACTGTTCGGCGAACTCGGCGCCCATCTCGCGCAGATAGGCCAGCTCGCGGTTGTAATAATCTAAAAGTTTACTGTCCATCGCCTTACCCTATGTCTTTCAGATCGAAGTGGCCGTTTTCCAGATCCACGTCGGTACGGAACAGAAACTCCAGCGGATAGGGCACGCACCACAGGCGGCCCTTGATTTCGATCGACAACACGTTGTGCAGCTCCAGCGAGCCGGTGTCCGAGATGCAGCGCACTTGCAACCCTTCGGGCAAAATGCGCGGCTCGAAATGGAGAATGGACTCGGTCAGCGCGCGCTGAATGTCGAGCCATTCGATGTCCGACATGCGCTTGCCCGCCAGTGAGGCGATGCCGTAATTCAGGGTGGAGCGCCGCACCTGAGGAAAATCGCCGAGATCCAGATTGGATTCGCTGTTGACGCAGTTGAACAGCCACTGCAGATCGCGCAGCACCCGGCGGCGCAGTTCGCTGTGCGACACCAGGTTGCGCACCTGCGTCTCCTGTTTTTTCTGCGGCTCGTCGTCGGTCAGCATGTCGAGCAGCACCGGCTGCATTTTGTCGCGTGACGTCAGGCGTTCGCTGTCCTGACGATAGCGATAGCCCTGGCGGTGCAGATCGCCGCCGTCGTAGTGGGGGGGGCGCTTGTCGTTCATGGTCAGGCGCTCGCGTCGAAGCTCAGCTGCCGCAGGCTGTGCAGCGGGAATTCGTCGCTTTCGCTGAGCCAGGTCTTCAAGCCCAGCCCCGCATAGTGGGTGCCGTCGCCCAGCGGTTGCCATTCGGTGCGTTTGCCCAGCAGCAGCGCGTCGTCGCTGTCTTCGGCCAGCGGGTAGCGGGCGGGCAGTTGGCACACCTGTTCGCGGCCGTCGGTCAGGCGCACCAGCGCATGGCTCCACACCAGATCGATGGCGCTCTGCGGCGCCTGGAACTGGATCGCGGCGATGTCGGCGAACGGCAGCCAGTAGTAAACGCCGTTCAGCGCCAGCTCGCATACCGGGCCGAGGCGGCCGTCACCGTCGGTCAGCCAGTCGAAACGCAGTTGCCGTTCTTGGTCGCCTTCGGCCAGCGTTAACCGCCCGGCGCCGGCCGGGGCGGCCTCCAGCGCTTCATCGCGCAACGCCTGGGCCTGTTCGGCCGCCCCTTGCGCATCCTGATGCAGCGCCTGCACCATCAGTTTCAGCCAGGGCTGATCCTGCCGCAGCAGCGCCGGCGCGGCCGTGCCGGCAAACACCGCCTGGCGTTGCAGCTCGGCGTTGACCGACTGCATCAGCAGCAGCGTGGTCGGTTGAGCGATCGGTTTCAACGCCTGCCAGGATTTCAGCTGCGCGTTGGCGCGCGTCCAGTTGCCGCTCAGGCACAGCAGTTGCACCAGCGCGGCGCGCAGGTCGGCATCCGCCGGTTTCGCCTTGATATCGTTTTCGACGGCGGTGATGGCCGCGCCGATCGACTGACCTTGCAGCATGCTTGCTAATGATTTCACAGGCTTTCCTTATAATCAGTGAGTGGCGCCGTTAACCGACAGGTAGCTGCCGCTAGCGGGATCGACCCGGTCTGCGGCCAGCTTTTCCACCAGCTTGAAGGTCAGCGGAGCGGGGGCGCTCAGCAGCGGTTGCCAGGCGGTTTGCGCCTGCTGCAGGCGCTGTTTGATCTTGTTCTCGTCTGCGGCGTCGACGCGCGGCATTTCAACGATCGCTTCGCCGTTGAACGCCCACGCGTGCAGCTTCGGTTCGAAGCTCAGCAGCAGGAAGCTGCCCGGTGCCTGCGGGTTGCCGCCCAGAACCAGCCGCTGGGCGTTGGCGCTGACGACGGTCAGCGCGCGATCGCCGCCGTTGATCTGCGCCAGCGGATAGCCTTGCAGGAACCACAGCGTCGGCGAGAGGGTTTGGCCGCCCTGTTGCAGCGTGACCGCGCCGCTGCCCTGCAGCCAGCCGTCCTCGCCGCAGCGCAGCGCGTCGCCGGCGGGAATGAACAGCGCGCCGCCGTTGGCTTCGTCACGCCAGAAGGTGCGGAAGTGGCAGCCCTGCGGCAGGCTGAAACGCTGAGCCGGCGCGGTGTCCGCTTGCGGAGAGGTCACGGCTACCGCCGCAGGGATCGCCGGCTGCGGCGGGATCTGCGGCTGCTCGACGGCCTCCTGTTTGACCACCGGTTTCCAGCCGCGCGCTTTGGCGGCCTCGCCGCTGGCCAGCTTCTCACCGCGCTTGTCGGTCAGCGTCTAGGGCAGGTGGCCGGTTTTCGGGCACTGCTTTTCCAGCAGATTGCCGACGCGCGGCAGGAAGTCGTTCAGCACCGCCGGATCCTGGCTTTGCGCCGAGACGATGCGCAGCGGGATGCTTTTGCCGCACCAGCTTGCCGGATTGCTGTTTTTGACGTCATCGATAAACACTTCCAGCTTCTGGCTGGGGGAGTAAACCAGGCGATAGTTCATCGCCTGCGCGGTCGGCACCGCCATCAGGGCGACGAGCCCCGGCATCCAATATTTCATAGTGAACCTTGCTGTGAATGTGCGCTGCTCAGTCGCGGCTCAGAAACCGCTCCGCATCCGCCAGCGAATGCAGCAGGGTGGTTTCCTGCGGTGAGCCAATCCAGACGGCGATAGCGCTGTAGTTATCGCTGTTATTGTTTTTCTTCCATGCCTGCTGCATCAGAGCGATCCACTCGCTGGGGGAGTTGACCATGTGCAGCGACTGTTCCAGTTCGGCCTGGCTGAAGCTGTGCCAGAAGCCGTCGGTGCACAGCAGGAAAACGTCGCCGTCTTCCAGCTGCAGCACGTCGCTGTAGGTGGCGTCGCGCTCTTCATTGAGCCCCAGCGCGAAATACAGCAGGTTGCTGTTGATGCCGTTGGTCTGATAACCGGCGTCCTGCATCTGTTGGATCAGGCTGTGGTCGGTGGTGACGGCATGCAGGTAGCCGCGGCGGAACAGATACAGGCGGCTGTCGCCAGCGTGCGCCCAGTAGGCCAGCTGATAATCGCGATCGATAAACAGGCTGACCAGCGTGGTGCCCATCTTGCTGTATTCATCCGACTGCCGCTGCTGCTGGTGGATAGCGGCGTTGGCGCGCGTGATGTGCTGGCGAATGCTCTGGGCGTTCAGGTGCTTTTCGCCGTCGAAGTTTTGCAAAATGGTGTCGCGCGCCAGTTTGGCGGCGATATCGCCGCCCGGAAAGCCGGCGATGCCGTCGCACACCACGAAGCAGGCGGCGCGGTTGCCGAGCACCTCGCCGGTCTGATCCTGGTTGGAGGCGCGGCCGCCCTGGTTGGAGGTAGAGGCTATGGTGATATTCATTACGCGTCCGGTTTGGTCTGTGAGTCTTTGTATTGATTCACTTCAACGTCATAGGCGTGCAGGAAGGCTTCGCCGAACAGGGTGTGGAAATCGTCCTCGATCTCGCCGGAGGTTTGCTGATAGTTCTTCACGAAGTAGTCCCACAGCGCAGCCTTGCGGTTGGCGGGCAGCGACAGGCGCGGCGCCACGCCTTCCTTGCGCGCTTCCTCTTCGAGACGCTCCGGGTTGAACGACTGCAGCATGGCGGCGATGATGGCGCGAATACCGGCGATCATCCCCAGCTGGTGCGCCTGCAGGTCGATCAGCGCGTCGCGCACCGCCTGCTCCGGCGGCATAAAGCCCGGCATCTGGCTGCCGAACATCTGCATCAGCACCGTTTTGCCCGAAGGCAGCAGCTTGAACGGGTTGTTGGCCTCGTCGAGGATCATGGTCATTTCGGCCTTCACGCCGCGCTTGAGGATAGAGCGGGATGACAGCAGGGCGACGGTGCCTTGCGAGAACAGGCTCAGCAGGCGTCCGGCCTGGCGGATCTGTTGTTCGTCGAAGTGCGGCTGCGGCTGCAGATCGTCGAGGCCGATGCCTTGCAACAGCGCCGCCAGCAACGGCCCTTCCAATGTGTCGCCATTCGGCGCGGCGGCATGTTGCCGCTGGGCGGACTGGTAGGCGACCGGATCGATGCCCAGGCGGTTGCCCTGGCGCGGGCGCGGCGGCTGCACGGGTGGTTCCTGCTGGCTGAACTGCGGCGCGGGTTGGGGCTGCGGCTCGGGGATTTGCACGGGCGGTGGCGTCGGCTGTGGGCGCGGCGCTTGCGGTTGTGCGGCGATCGGCGGCGCGGGCGGCTGTACCGGTTCTTCCGGCTGGGCCAGCGGCACGGCGCCGCCCATCAGCAGGCCCAGCGGATCGTTGCTGTTCAACGCTTCTGGCGAAGCGGGCGCGGATGAACCGCCGAACAGCGCCAGCGGATCCAGCTCTTGCTCCGGTTGCTGCGTTTTTTGGGTGGGAGTCGCCGGGCGCGGCGGCGCAGCCTGCTCCGCCAGCAGCGCGCTGGGGGTGGTATCGGCCAGGATGTGTTCGCGCTCAAAGGTGGTGTCGGTGTTGAACAGCGCTGCCGGATCGGTTTGCTGCTGCTGCAGCTGGCGCAGATCGACATCGCCCGCCAGCTGAGCCAGCGGATCGGCTGGGTTCAGCTCGCGAGCGGGGGTATCCAGCAGCGGGTGGCTGCCTGGATTGGCGACCTGCGGCGGTGTGACTGTGGCGGCGGCCGGCGCATTCGGCGTGAATTCTTCCACCAGGCTGTCCCAGATTTCGTTGGGGATTGGCGCGGCGGATTTTTCTTTGGCGGCGGCTGCAGGGGCCGTAACAGCGGCAACGGCGGCGGCCTTGGCCACCGGTTGAGCCTGTGGCGCGGCGTGCTGTTGCAGCGCGCTGACTTCAATCTGGTAATCGTCGATGCCGAGCACGTCGCCGTCCTGCAGTTCAACCTGGCGGCCACGTTCCAGCGGAATGTCGTTCAGCAGCACGCGGGTAACGTTGCCGCGGTTAGTGATGCGGCATTCGCCGTCAGCGGAAATATGCACGATCGCCTGCAGACGGGAAATGGCGCGCTCTTCGTCCGGCAGCACCAGGTTGTTGTCCACGCTGCGGCCGATGGTGCCGCCCGGCGGCAGAAAATCGCAACTGCTCTGCGGCGGAACCTGGCCGCTTTTATTTTTTACAATGGAAAATCGCATAAGGCATTCCTGCTGATTAGGAGGTAGTGCAATAATTAATGATTCGATCTGTGGCTTGCCAAAATTGGCGGGTATTTTGGCAAGCCGTTAAGTTGTTTCTTAACTCGTTCACTAAGGCTTGTTGTGGTCTTAATTTTACGAAATGCTTTTGTTATTAATTGAAGGCTTGTTGATTAGAGAATTGAAATTAGATTTCTTGATTATCCCAAGGTAACTACCCTCTTATAACTAATTTACTGATTAGAGTAGCGAGAAAAGATGACGTTAGCTTCACTGGCGCTCTGCAGTGAAAGACAATCTAAAGTATGGTAAGTCCCTTGAACTGAGCCTTGGCTATTTTTATTTGCGTACTGTTCAGCCAGTTTTTCACCTTGTTCAAATGCATCCATCGGCAGTTTACTCAATTCTAAATAGGCGGAAGCGGAACGGAAGGCGTCTTGTTTGGTTCTTTCTGAGTCAGTGGATTTCCCAATGCAGCGGCTGGTTAACCAATTTTTATATAGTGCCTCTTGCGATAAAGCATTAAGCGAGTTTTCAGCAAGGACTACATGGCTTCCGAGCAGCAGAGACATTAAAAAGTACGTGTATCTTCTCATCCGAGATAACCTTTGATATGAGCCGTCGTTTGAGCAACTCTGATATCAGTTGTCGTCTTTCCCTTGGTATTTCTTGATGATGGCTTGCAACGCTTGGCTGTGTACAAGGTCGATGCACTTTGCCATCGTCATCGGCTCCCCAGACATGCTGTCATAGGGCTTTGCCAGAAATTCTTTTGCCAGCGCCCTGACAGCGGTATGCGCTTCCAGAGAATAATCGCCGAATTCCGTGTAACCCCGAGCAGCGGCGGCGGCATCGTTTTTGACTTCTTTTGCTGAGTACCCCTCGGCGATACAAACGCTAAGCGCGTAGTTTTTGAGGTACTCGGCAGGGGAGTAGTCAATTTTTGTCGCTGCATTAGCGTTCAACGTTGCGGCGATGGCCACAGTCAGTAAGATTCTTTTCACTGATTATTTCCGAGGAGGATTTTCATTTATTCTATCCGGATTGTCTTTCACCCAATTATCATTAGGGCGCTGTACATAGTCTTTCGCAAGTTTGTCAAGATCTTTACTATGGTACATATCCATGCACTTCATTAAGTCTAAGCGGCTTTTCCCATCCTTAGCATTGTAATTCTTTTGCAAGTACTGCTTTGTCAGCGCAATGATAGGGGATTCTTCATCACGAATTGCATAGTATGACCACGCATCGATTCCATTCGATGAGGCAATTGCATCTTTGCTGGCTTCTGGTGATGTCTTATAAGCGACTGAAATGCAGTAGGTTAGAGCGATATCTTTATAGTTTTGCAAATAGTTTCTGTATGCTGCCTGCGGTGGCCACTTTTCAATAGGTTCTTCTTGATTTTTCTGTGCTATAGCACAAGTGGCATATAGACAAAAAAAGGAGATAAGGATTTTTTTCATCTTAATACCCAAAAGTTAGCGTAATTTGTTGTATAGCGAGCTTCTGGTTCATTGAAATAACAATGATCATAACAATCGCCGTTCCCATTCCAGAGCGTAGCATGCCCTCCGGCATCGCTCCAACCTGCAATTTCAAACAATATGATCCCCTTCTTTCCTGCTAATTCACCACCACCTGGAGGAGGGAACTTGACTCGAAGGTCGGGTTTGCCCCAGATCTTTGTCAAATAAGCGATAAGATCTTTAACTCTAAAAAAATACCATTGACGATCGGCACCTGATACGGTCTGATCTTTTACATAAGGAATGGGAAAGCCAGATTTATTCAAGATGTAGCTCATGCGTACAGCGCAGGTGTTTTCCCACTTTCCATTAGGCGCAATATTCATGGCTACACGCCCACCGATAATCTCGGCAACATTCTGAGCTGAATATTGCGCGTTATATATTTTAGTGCTTGCAGCCCATGCGGCTGAAAAAATGGGGCGGTTATTATTCATTGTTATTTCCTATATTAGACCCCCGGCCGTAACCGGGGGGCATACAAATTAAGCTTCGCGGTTTTCCTTGATGTTCCAACCTGCGCTGCTTTCGGCGCCTTTGCCGCCTTTGTCGCTCTGCTCCCAGTATTGCTGTTTCACTTTCGCCGCCTGGAAGGAGTAGGTGACGCCCACGGTGTCTTCGCCGCCTGCGCCGGTGTACTGCACGGCGGTGACCAGCACGTCGTCCAGGGTGATTTTAACGTACTCAACCTGAGTACCGCCCGCCTTGCAGACAGACAACTCAACCTTGGTCAGGTGCTTACCGCTGGAGCAATGCTTCAGCAGCGCCGGGGTTGACTTGTCGACCAGCGCGTTAACGTGCAGATCGTTGAAGCACACTTTACCGGCGCCACCGCCGCCGCCAACGCCCATATTGCCCGGTTGAGAAGCGCCCCAGGAGAAAGAAGTAATGTCGGTCCAGCCTTTGTGATTCGAATCTTTAGATTCGCCGCTGGCACCTTCAACTTTCAGGAACATATCAATAGCCATAGTTTCTTCACTCTTTATTAAGGGTTAACAGTAGTATTAACGTTACGTTGAAAAACTCAGGTAATAGCAGCAGGAATTGCAAGTGTGGTAATGCATTACCAATTTATATCCTTGTGCCATGCACCTTATTAAATACCGAAAACTATCGGTACGGGTTACCGAGCCACTATTAAGTGCTAATGGCTCAATGCTTAATTATTTCGCGTTGTCTGGGTTCAATGTATGTTCTGTTTTTTTTCGATCTGCAAGTATGCAGTTAAACCAAACCTCATGCATTTACTGACAAGCCGATGGAACACTAGCTTAATTCCCAAAACCAGACTTCTTTGCAGTTAAAATAGCAATGGGAATGGCAGGTCAATAGCGAGTTTTCTGGTTCGATCAGATCAATGTGTCCGCCATCATAGTTGGTGATCTTATTGAAGAACACGACGCCTTTTTTATTGCCAATACCTTTCTCTGCATCTGGAGCATTAAAGAAAATTTTGGCTTTGCCAAAACTACTGGAGCGATGCAACTGATCGGCCAGCAGTTTGGCTCCAGGTTCTATCGTTTTACCCTTATAGGCGCCTTTTTTGATTGGCAGGCGGCCTTTGAAGCTGATGCCGGCTTTCAACAGCGCAAGGCTCATGCGGACGGCACAGGTATTGGCATAACCAGGGTTTTGCTTTAGAAGCGTATCAAGCTCATAACCAATCTCGGCGTAAACGGCTTCTGCTGCCAAATATCCCGGGCTAGAGTAATCAGAGGAGTAATGGCTGCTTTTTAGCTGACGATATAATGGTTTCATGCTTTGCCTCCTTTGCAGGGGAAGCGAGTCGCCAGAGCCTCTTCAATCAGGGAGGCTGCCCTTTCGTGCAGGCGCGCAGCGGGAAGTTTATTAAAGAATTCGAACACAAACTCCTGCAGAGTGACGGTTTGTAGCTGGCTGTATTGGCACCAGCTTTTTCCTTCCGTCGCGTCCAGCACGCCCAGCAAATAAATCCGCGCTTTCTCTTTTTCCTGTTTATCTGCACTGCGATAGAAACGGAAAAAGTCGCTGCCTGGCAGATTGACATCATCGGACGTCAAATGCTGTCTCGTTGTCTGCTCTGCGAAAGCTGGCGGCGCGGCGGAGAGCGAACAGACGACTGCCAACAGCGATGCCAGATAAAACCGTTTTGTCTTCATCTTTCTTTCCCTGTGATGAGGTTGATGTATCAGCCAGGCCGCACTATCGCGGCCTGACTTCAGCCCATCAGGACGCGTCGTTTTGCTTCAGCGAAGGCAGCTTCGACACCAGGCGCAGGGAGACGGTCAGGCCTTCCAGCTGGTAGTGCGGGCGCAGGAAGAACTTGGCGCTGTAATAGCCCGGGTTGTCTTCGATCTCTTCCACCTGCACTTCCGCCGCGGCCAGCGGTTTGCGCGACTTGGTTTCCTGCGAGGAGTTGGCCGGATCGCCGTCCACGTAGTTCATGATCCAGTCGTTCAGCCAGCGTTCCATGTCGTCGCGCTCGCGGAAGGAGCCAATTTTGTCGCGCACGATGCACTTCAGGTAATGCGCGAAGCGGCAGCAGGCGAACAGGTACGGCAGGCGCGCGGAAAGCTGGGCATTGGCGGAGGCGTCGGCATCGTAGTATTCCGCCGGCTTCTGCAGCGACTGCGCGCCGATAAAGGCGGCGAAGTCGGAGTTTTTGCGGTGCACCAGCGGCATAAAGCCGTTTTTGGCCAGCTCGGCTTCGCGGCGATCGCTGATGGCGATCTCAGTCGGGCACTTCATGTCCACGCCGCCGTCGTCGCTCGGGAAGGTGTGGCACGGCAGGTTTTCCACCGCGCCGCCGGATTCCACCCCGCGAATGGCGGTGCACCAGCCGAACTCTTTGAACGAACGGTTGATGTTGGCGGCCATGGCGTAGGCGGCGTTGGTCCAGGTGTAGTTGCCGTGGGTCGCGCCGTCGGTGTCTTCTTCGAAGTCAAACTCGTCCACCGGGTTGGTGCGGATGCCGTACGGCAGGCGCGCCAGGAAGCGCGGCATCACCAGGCCCAGGTAGCGCGCGTCTTCCGACTCGCGCAGGCTGCGCCAGGCGGCGTACTCGGTGTTCTGGAAAATCTTGGTCAGATCGCGCGGGTTGGAGAGCTCCTGCCAGGACTCCATCTGCATCACGCTTGGCGCGGTGCCGGCGATGAACGGGCAGTGCGAGGCGGCGCCGATCTTGGCCATTTCGCCCAGCAGCTCCACGTCCTGCGGGCTGTGATCGAAGTAGTAGTCGCCCACCAGGCAGCCGAACGGTTCGCCGCCGAACTGGCCATACTCTTCTTCGTAGACTTTCTTGAAGATCGGGCTCTGGTCCCAGCCCACGCCTTTATAACGCTTCAGCGTGCGGCCCAGCTCCTGCTTGGAAATGCTCATGAAGCGGATCTTCAGCATCTCGTCGGTTTCGGAGTTGTTGACCAGATAATGCAGGCCGTGCCAGGCGCCTTCCAGCTTCTGGAAGTCGTCGTGGTGAATGATCTGGTTGATCTGCTGCGACAGCTTTTCGTCGATTTCCGCGATCAGCGCCTGGATGGTGCGGTAGGCGTCGGAAGAAACGGTGACGGTGTTTTCCAGCGCCTGCTGCGCCAGGGTTTTCACCGCGTTCTCGACTGCTTCTTTGGCCTGATCGGTCTTCGGCCGGAACTCTTTGTTCAGCAGCGCGCTGAATTCATCGCTGGAAAAAGTCTCGGTGGTCTGCAACGCATTTTGTTGCTGAGGCGAGTTGCTCATCGATTAATCCTCACGCTCGTTGTTTTCGTCGTTAACCGCCGGCTTCGGCGCGTCGGTCAGGGATTGCAGCAGCGCCGGATTTTGCAGGATCTTGGAGATCAGCTCTTCGGCGCCGTTCTTGCCGTCCATGTAGGACAGCAGGTTGGAAAGCTGGGTGCGGGCGTCCAGCAGATTGTCCAGCGCGTCGACCTTGCGGGCGATGGCGGCGGGGGAGAAGTCTTCCATGCTTTCGAAGGTCAGATCGATGTTCAGCTTGCCTTCGCCGGTCAGGGTGTTGTCGACCTGATAAGCGACGCGCGGCTTCAGCGATTTCATGCGCTCGTCGAAGTTGTCGACGTCGATCTCCATGAACTTGCGCTCTTCCACGCTGGCTTGCGGATCGACCGCTTTCCCCACCAGATCCGCCATCACGCCCATCACGAACGGCAGCTGGATTTTGCGCTCTGCGCCATAAATTTCGACATCGTATTCAATCTGTACGCGCGGCGCGCGGTTGCGGGCGATGAATTTCTGCCCGCTGCGGGATTTCGAGTTTGACATGATTTACTCCATCTAATGGCGATTGGGAACGCGCCTCGTCCGGCTGGGAGAGTCAGGTTCTGATTCGGGTCTGCGCAGGGGCAGACGGTATCGGATGCGTCAAGAGAACAAAGGTCGGCGGCTAGCTGTTCTCCTCGTTGTCGGGGCGACCGAGAATGGTCTCCAGTTGGTTAAGCCCATCGGGCGCCAAATCGCGGACGATTTGCATAAAGTCCAGCGTAATCAACCGCTGGACCCGATCGATCATCAGCGGCGCCGGGTGGCTCGGCTCATGAAGACGAAAATAGTTTTTCACCTTGTCCAGCATCAGCTGGGCGTCGTCGCGCGACTGGATCTGCGCGCTGCGCCAGTTGAGCGGGGCGGTGGCGCTCTGCACGGCGGCGGGTGGCTGCACGGCGGCGGCTTCCGGCAAGGCGTCGGGTTCGGCGGCGGCCGGGGCATCGCTCTGGCCGGCGAGCGCCACCAGAGAAAAGACCTTGGTCAGCGCGCTCATTTCCGGCAGCGCGCTTTCCCCCAGATGGCGGGTCACTTCGCTGCGTATGGCGGACAGGGTGTTGGCGATGCGCGCCACCAGGGCGCCTTCGGGGCGATCCTGCTGCGCCAGCTCATCCTGCAGCCGTGCGCGGCCGCCGGGAAAGTTGGGGCACTCCTGCTTGCTGCCGTCGAGCAGGGCGCCGGCATCGCGCAGCGAGATTTCACCGGCGGCGCTTTTCAGCAGCGGCGCGGCGCGCACGCTGGCGGCCAGCGCGGCCTTGTCGCCAAGGTCGGCCAGCGCGTTGATACGAAACAGTGGGTCGGCCTCGCCGTCGAACTCCAGCGGCGGCTGCAGGGCGTCCCAGTAACGGGCCATCGACTGGTGGATCAGCGTCAGCCCGTCGGCGTAGCCCGGCAACCCGCGCAGCTGGGTCCAGGCGCGGGTGAGATACAGCATGACGCGCAGGTCTTTGGTACGCGCCAGCAGCGAGGTCGCGAGGCGTTCGACCTGCACCCAATCCGGCGCTTCTTCCGGGATGATGGTGCTGCCGAACTGTTGTTCGGCCTTGCCGGTGGCGGCTTGTTCCATCGCCAGAAAGTCGGCGTCGTATTCCAGGTTGTCGCCGCAGGGATTGTCCGCGTCGACCGGGGCCAGCAGGGTATCGGTGTCGATAGCCATAAAATTTCCTTCAACGAGCGATGTTAATCAAACATTTGCGGGTACTGGCCGCCGCGGCCGGGGCGCGCCCAGCCGTTGGGCTCGAACAGCAGTGAAAACAGCTGCACGGTGAGGTTGCCGCTGTGCACGTGGGTGTAGAGCGGGTGTCCGTCGGCCTGATTGGTCCACCAGAAACTGGTGTACTGCGCCGGGTCGAAACAGTCGGCGGCCTGTTGCCAGCCGAGGCCCGGCACGTCCGGATGCTGGAAACCGATAATTGACAATATCTCGGAATCCGCTTCCGCCGGCGGGCTGGGCAGCGCCGGGATCGCCTGCAACGTGCGGTCGATCTGCTCGGCGGAGAAACCGTTGCGCACGCCGTTCAGCAGGGTATAACCGAGCTGTTGGTACCAGCTCGCCGCCATGTTCAGCTGTTGCGGCCGCCAATCCTGTTGGCTGAACAGGCGCAGCGCGCAGATCGGGTAGCGTCGCCCGACGCGATCGCGCGCCGGCAACAGGCAACCCATCTGCACGTACGGGCTGCCGAGCGTGGCGGGGATCACGAAGTTCCACACCGGTGCGTTGCTGAACGGGTGGCCGTTCGGCCCCTGCGCATCGCGCTGCAAATTCACCAGCCCGTTATGGAACCAGTGGGCCCAGTTGTTGACCACCGGATCGGGCAGGCGGCGTTGCAGGAAGTCGCCGGCGGAAGGGAGTTTGCCGTACCAGCCGATGCTCGTCGGGGCGCTTGAATCAGTGCTCATGGTCATGTCCTTTCGGGGCTACGGGCACGAGAAGGCCGGCAGTTGGAACGGATTGCGAATGCTGTTGGGCGTGAACTCCAGCGTGACGCGGTGGCCGTCGAGATTGAAGGTCGCCTGGCGGCCGAGGCCGCCGGTGCCCGAAGATTGCGCCATGTCTACCAGGCGGTTCAGCGCCCACGGCCCGCTGGTCACCAGGCTGGCGGTGGTGCCGTTGGCCAGCGCCAGCTGCAAATGCACCTGGTTGGTATTGCGGGTGCCCGGCCAACTGACCACCAGCGGCACCTGTGGGCCGTGGCTGTATTTGAACAGCTGGCCGTCGATATCCAGCGTCAGGTTGAGGATATCGTTATCCATCCGCACCGGCCGCACGGTCACGCGGTAAGAGGGCGTCGCGGTACCGTTGGCGAAGAAGGCGTCGCGGATGCGCTGCGCCTGCTGGAAGGAACGCAGGATGCCTTCGCCGCCGGGCAGCGTCTTGCCGTCCACGCCAGGGGTAAAGCGCCAGTTGGCGCGGGTGGTGTCGACCTTGCCCTGCAGGTTGTCGCGGAAGAAGCTGTCCATCAGCCCGCTGTTCGGCGCGAACATGCGCGCCAGATCGTCCGGCGTCACTTCCTGGCGCGCCCGTGCCACCAGCGGATAACGGCCGGCGATCGCCTGGCGGCAGAAACTGCCGACCTCGAAGCTGATGCGCTTTTTCACGTTCTCCATCTCTTTGCGCTGGGTGTCGCTGCTGGCGCCGATCGCCAGCGACAGCAGCATCTGTTTGAACGGCACCGGCAAGCGGCCGGATTCGGCCTGCAGACGCGGGATGATGTCGCTCGGTGGCGCCGACATGCCGCTGTTGGCCGCGCCCTGAACCGCCGTCAGATAGCTGTACAGCTCATCGACCTGCTTGAGCACGCTGTCGAAAGGGATCGCCTTATTGCCTTCGCCCTGGCTTTGCGCTAGCTCCAGCAGCGGCGCGAAGTGCGCCATCACCAGCTGTTCCGGCTGGGCGGATACGTCGCCGTCGGCGTTGGCCGGCCGGTTGGTGAACAGCGCTTCCAGCGTGCGGTTGGCGTTTTGATTCAGTCTGTCTTCGGTTTTGGCCAGCAGCGAGCGGGAGTCGGCGTCGCTTTTCTCGTCGCGCAGGGTGACGTTTTTGCTGACGTTGACCAGCAGGTTACGCATCGGCGACGGGTTGCCGGACAGCAGGCGCGCGCTGCTGATGCGCTGGGTCAGGTTGCCGATGTTGGCCAGTTGGATATCCCCCAGCAGCTCATCCCAGGCGCTGATGAAGTCCTGCATGTACAGCTGGCGGATGGTTTTGGTCAAATCAGCGCTCTTCTGCTCCGGCGTCTGGCTGTTCAACACCCAGACGTCTTCCTTGCGCAGGGTGTCGGTCACCGGATCGATGTTGTCGTTGAACGCTTTCCAATACCCCTGCGAGGTAAACAGGCCCGGCACGCCGTCGGTCACCGGTTTGCCGCTTTTGCGGCTGAACGCCAGCTCGGTCTGCGGGCCGGCCAAATCGACCAGGCTGACCGGCTTGATGTCGGTCTGCTTCAGCAGCAGGCGCTTGAGGCGGCCGTAGACGCGCTGCGACAGCGGCGCCCGGTTGATGGCGGCCTGCGCCTGCGCCACCAGCGGGTCGTCTTTGGCGTAAGGCGAGGCCTGGATCTGCGCATCCAGCAGCTGGCCCAAATGCCATTCGATCTGCTGCAGCTGTTTCTGGGTGCTGCCCTGCGGCAGGTTGCGCTGCAGGTTGAGCATCACCCAGGCGCGCAGGAATTTGCCGTCGTACTGCTTCGGCAGATACAGCATCTGGTAGGCCTTCAGCGCTTCGTAGCTGAAGTCCGCATCGCCGTGGTTGTCGTTGCGCAGCGTGGTGGCGATCTGTTGCGCCACCTGCGGCAGCAGCAGCTCTTTCAGCGCTTTTTGGTACAGCGCATTGCCGGCGTCGCTCACCTGATCGCCGCGGAACAGCCCCATGCGGTAGGTGAACGGCGGATCGTCCAGCGAAAAGTTCTGGCTGTCCGGCAGGTGCAGCAGGCTGTTGAGGAACGGCAGCAGCGAGAACATGTCGCCGTTGCCCAACTGCGTCAGGTTTTGCCCCTGGCGCTCGACGCCGGGCACCTTGGCGGCCACTTCCGCCAGATAGGCCTTGTTGTTGCCGTAGCTGGTGAACCAGAGCATCGCCAGCACCGCCAGGATCACCGCCAGCGCGATGTAACCCGCCCAGTGCAGGGCGCGGTTGCGGTATTCCCACCAGCGGTTGCTGCCCGCCAGCCCGGATTCCTGGAAGACCACCGATTCCAACGTCTCTTTCAGGAAGAAGCTTTGGCCCTTGGCCGCCGGGATTGGCGCTTCCTGGCCCACGCTGTCCCAGGCCGCGTTGGCCTGCGCCCCTGAGTTTGCCGTCGGCAGCTGCAGATAGCGGTTCAGCTCGCCCATCACCCGGTCGAACGGCAGGCCTTCCTGCGTGCCGCTGGTGAAATAGATGCCGCGCGGGGTAAAGCGGGTTTCAAAACTGGAGGTGGCGAACACCTGCTCCAGGTATTGGCCGAGCAGCGGGCGCAGCGCGGCGAACTCCTGCGGGAACAGGTAGCTTTCGGCGCGCTGGCGCGCGTCGTGCTCCATCAGCAGCGTATCAGGCAGCGCCGCGTCCAGCCGCTGTTGCAGCAGGGCGTATTGCTGTTCGAAAGCGGCGTTCAGGTTGAAGTCCGGCTGCCGCGAGCGCTCGTAAGGGAAGGTGAACCCCCAGATCTGGTCGCGCTGTGCTTTGTCGAAGCTGCCGAAGTAGGCCATAAAGCCGTTGAGCAGGTCGGTTTTGGTGACCAGCACATAGACCGGGAAGTGAATGCCCAGCTGTTCGTGCAGTTCGATCAGGCGTTTGCGCAGCGCGCTGGCCTGGGCGGCGCGCGCTTCGGCGCTGTCGCTCAGCAGATCGGCGACGCTGATGGTCACCATCACGCCGTTGATCGGCTGACGGGTGCGGTATTTTTTCAGCAGCGCGACGAAGCTTTGCCACTCGCCGGCGTCTTCTTCGCGCTGGCTTTCCTGCGTGGTGTAGCGGCCGGCGGTGTCGAGCAGCACGGCGTCGTTGGTAAACCACCAGTCGCAGTTGCGGGTGCCGCCCACGCCGCGCAGCGCGGATTTGCCGAAGCGATCCGCCAGCGGGAAGTGCAGGCCGGAGTTGACCAGCGCGGTGGTCTTGCCGGCGCCGGGCGCGCCGATGATCACATACCACGGCAGCTGGTACAGGTACTGGCGGCTAAAGCGGGTCATCCAGCGGTGTTTGCCGTCGCCCTGGCCCGGTGTGAAGCGCGCCTTTTTCAGCAGCTGCGCCGCTTCGTCGAAGCGCTGCGCCAACTGATCGTCTTGTTTGACCTCGGGCTTGCCGTCTTCCGCCGGCACCGCTTCGGCGGCGCGCAGGTTGCTCAGCAGGCGGCTGTTGAACCAGGCGCTGTAGAGGCGCGGGATCAGGCGGCACAGGAACCAGATCAGGTAGATAACGCCGATGGCGATCTGGCGGTTGAGTTCCGGCTCCAGCGGGCGATAGTCGCCGATGGCCACCAGCGGGCCGATCATCCAGATGATGAACGCCAGCGCGGTAATGCCGACAAAGCCCCACAGCAGGCGGCTGGTGATGATGGAGAATAACGTACTGAGCATTACTTTCCGGTTCCTTGCGGCAAGCCGTTGATTTCCGCCTGGGTATTTTCCGGGGCGACCAACAGCGTAATTTCTACCCGGCGGTTCAACGCGCGGTTCACTTTGTTATCGTTCGGCGCGACGGGATTGCTCTCGCCGCGGCCCTCGGCCTTGACACGCTGCGGGTTGGCGAGGTGCTTTTGCAACCGGGCGCTGACCGCTTCGGCGCGCGCCAGCGACAGCTCCCAGTTGGAGGCGAAACGGGCGCTGCGGATCGGCACGTTGTCGCTGTAGCCGGTGACCAGGATTTTGCCGCTGACGCCGTTCATGGCGGCGGCGATGCGGTCGATAACCGGAATATAGTTGGCGCGCACCGTGGTGGCGGCGGAGTCGAACAGCCCGTCGCCTTTGAGGATTACCACGCTTTGCTGCGCTTCGTCGCGCACCACCACCAGCCCTTCGGCGATCTCTTTGCGCAGGAAGCTTTTCAGGCTCAGCGTCGGCGGTGCGGCCGGCGCCGGGTTACCGATCGCCACCTGCGGCAGATTGGTTTGGTAAATCGCCGCCAGCACCGGGCTGGTGTTGTCGCCCAGCCGCCAGTTGAGGGCGATGAACAGCAGCGAAGCCAGGAAGCCGGTCAGCGCCACGCAGGCCCACAGCGGCACCAGCGGGCGCCACAGTTTCTGCTGTACCGGCAGATCCAGCGCATGGGGCGACAGCGGCGGGGCATAGCCGCCGCGCACCGACCGGATCAGCTGCAGCAGGCGCTGCTTCATGGTTTCCAGCTGCGAGCGGCCGTTTTCCATCACCCGGTAGCGGCCTTCAAAGCCCAGCAGCAGGCAATAATTGATCAGCTCCAGCAGGTTGATGTGCTCGCGCGGGCTTTGCGACAGCTTGGCCAGCAGCTGGAAGAATTTCTCGCCGCCCCAGGTTTCGTTATGGAAGGTCACCAGCAGCCCGCTGCCGGACCACACGCTGTTGCTGCCCCACGGGGTCAGCGCCGCCGCTTCATCCAGCGCGGTGCACAGGCAATAACGCGCGCCGATGATCACCTCGTACGGCAGGTTGGCGCGTTGGCCGCGGATCTCGAAGCGGCGCATTTCGTCGATCAGCTGTTGGCGCAGCTGCGCCGGGTTGGCGTGCGTGGCCGACTGGCGGATCTGCGAAATGGCGTTCAGCAGCGGGTTGGCGGCGTCCACCAGCGGGTTGGCCGCCGGCGCCATGCTATTTTCCTGAGTCATAGGTTACCGGTCCGTATGGCTGCGAATCGCCCAAAATTCCATGTCCAGCCCCGGGAATTCGCCCGCCAGGTGCAGAGCGAAGGCGCTGGATTTTTCCATCTGTTTCCACAGGTCGCCGCCTTTTTCCAGCTCGAAGTAGGTGTAGCCTGCGTGATAGGGGATCTGGCGCGGCGCGGCGGGCATGGTGCGCAAACCGATGCCCGGCAGCTGCAGCTGCACCAAATCGCGGATGCGCGTGACCGGGGCGATCTTCATCTGCGCCGGGAAATGGGTCAGCAACACCTCGGCGGCCACGTCGGCGCGCACCGCCAGTACGAAGCCGAAGTCGCGCATCATTTTGGCGTCCTGCACGGTGGCGACGTTCAGCCCGTGGGAGCGTTCGACCAGCGTCAGCTGAATGGCGTTGTCTTCCAGCACCACCGACAGCCCCTGGCGCAGCAACAGCATCAGCTTGCCGAAGCACAGCGCCAGGTTGTCGTGGTCATACACCGGCAGACGGCCTTCCGGGGTACGCTGCGCCGAGAAGCTGGCGAGCTCGGTGGCGAACTGCAGCCAATCGGCGAACAGGCGCTCCGGGTGCAGATGGTCGAGGTGGTAGGCGTGGCTCACCTGGCCGAGGTGGCGGTTGATCAGCTGCAGCAGCATGAAATCGACCATTTCGGAACTGCCGCCGCGGCCCGGCTGCAGCAGGCGCTGGCTCATCTGCTGGCTGCGCTGTTGCAGCAGGCCCTGCAGATCGTTGATGAAGGTTTTCAGTACCGGGTTGCCCTGGCAGTTCAGCATCGGCGGGATCTGCGCGGTATCGAGGCGCAGGCTGTTGTCGCCGCGTTTTTCCAGCACGCGGGTCACGCCGAGCGCCGTCCATTCGGCGTTGAGCTCGCTCTCCAGCATCAGCCGCAGGCGCAGGCGGCCAAACTGCAGCGCCGCGCTGCCCACCGAGACGGCGTTGAGATCGTCGACTTCATTCTCGTAAGCCAGATAGCGCGCCAGCGCCTCCGGGCTTTCCTGAAAGATCACGTCTTCACGCCCCGCGCGGTAGGTCGGCAGGGCCAGCACCACGTTTTCGCCGGTCTTGTTTTCGGCGATGGTCAGCGGCGCGGGCGCCTGCTGGGCGCCGGCGAAGCGAAACGGCGTGCCGTCCGGCATGATGCCGCTGGCGGCGTTGAGGGCAATCTTGCCCTGGCGCAGCAGCGTTTGGTCCAGATCCAGGGTCAGGAAACCCCAGAAACAGCCGCTGTGGGCCTGGCCCCAGTTGCGCATATAGCCTTCGAGATAGTTTTCCGCCTGCTGGAAATGGTGGGGGCGCAAAAACATCCCCTCCGTCCAGACAACCTTATGAGCATCTTTCATCATCACACCTATAGTTACTTCGCTTCAGCGCAGCGGTAGGTCAGTCGACCTTTTTTACGGGGCGCAGGCCACTCACGCCCGCGACGATATGCGCTTCCAGCTCATCCGGCGAGAATTGCCATACCTTGTAGAAATTGGTTTCGGTGGGTTCCGGCAGCGGCAGTGAAAGGCGCCAGGTTTTGCCGTCCAGATTTTGATATTCGGCGATCACGCCGATGTAGCGCGCATCCAACGCGCTTTGCCCACCGAGTTTTTTGCCGGTCTGGCCCGGCGTCAGGAAGAACTGATCGCTGTCCAGCAGGCTGTTGCCGAGCACGCTTTTGGCGTCGTTTTGCAGACTGAAGAAGTCGGCATCCATGAATTCCGCATCCGAACGCAGCAGCAGCACGCGAATTTTTATCGGCGCCGGTTGCGCGCCGGCGGCGGCGTTGACCTGGCGATCGGCATCGAACACCAGGCTGTATCGCGACGGCACGCTTTTGGCGGAAGACATGCAGCCGCCGAGCGCCAACGCGCTCAGCAGCAGAAAAAGCATCCCGCACCAGCGGGAAGCGATAGGGGTCGTCATCATGGGAATCTCGTCGCCCGCAGGCGTGCTGACTACTGGAGGATCCAGGTGGCTGAGCCGGCGTTTTTACACGCCTTGCTGTCGCCGCCGACTTTGACGCAGTCCTGTTTGGCGGCGCGCGCGCGGCGCGGCAGATCTTTGCGCAGCGTCGATTTGTAGCGCGCTTCCGGTACGCCGGCGTTGGCCTGGATGTAACCCACCAGGTCGCCGCCCCGGATGGCGGAGATCGCCAGCCAGTTGTTTTCCACTTCGCCCAGCGCGTAGAACGCGGCGGCGTTGTCCAGGCTGCCGACGGCGGTGCCGGTATAATTCGGGCTGCTCATGATGCTGGCGGCGTACAGGCTGCGGTACTCCTCACCGATCGGCTTGAACTGTTGCGGCGCGCTCACTGCGGCGCGGTGCTTTAGCGTGACGCCGTTGACCTCACTGCTGACGATGGCGTCGTTATTGAGCGCCGGCGGCGGTGGCGGCGGCGTGGAACAACCGGCAAGCGTCAGGGCGGTCAGCAGCGTCAGGGTAATCCGTGTTTTCACAATGTCCTCTTCTTGTTTAATGGCTGTGTAATAGGGCGCCGTCATCAGGGCGCAAGCAGCAACACTTTTAATTGGCTCGGCACGATGCGCATGCCGAGCGCGTTGGTGGAATTTTGCAGGCTGAGGCTGGTCAGCCGGGTGGCCGGGGTGCCTTTGAGCAGCACGGTAAAGGCGCCGGTCAGGTGGCGGGACGGCCCCATCACTGTCCCGGAGGCGACGCCGGTGGCCACGCCGGGGTTGTCGCCGTTGGTCAGCGGCGTCACCGTCGCCATGTTGTGCGCCGGGGTGCCGACGAACAGAATGTTGAACGCGTTCGGAATGGCGGTCGGCGCCAGGGCGATATCCGGGTAGGGCACGGGTACTGGCGCCGGGCTTGGCGTCAGACAGACGTCGGGAAACGCCAGGTCCACGCCGATCATTTGGCTGTTGGCAAACATAAAAGGCCTCCGCAGGTTATCCGACGTGGATTTGTTCCGAATCCAGCTTGGTGATGTCTTTTGAAGTAATGAGCGTGTTGCGGGCATGAATGCGGGCGTAATCTTCCGCCTGGTAATCCAGCTGCCCGGCGCGCACGTGCTCGGTCTGGCGCACTTTGCGGAACAGCGAATGGCTGATCTGGCTGACCGAATGCCACAGCGACTCGCAGCGTTTGCCGACCAGGCGGCTGATGCTGACGAAGGCCGACAGCTCTTCGCCGCTGTATTTCATCTTGTCGACCTGGCAGTCGCCGCTGTTGGCCTGCAGCGTCATGGCGTCGCCGCTCAGTTTCAGCGCCTGCGCGCCGTGCAGCGACAGTGAGCCGCTCGGCGTTTCAATGTGCAGATCGCCTGCAACGCTCAGCCGCGCCGCGCTTTGCGGTTCCGCGCGCTCAAGGACGGCGATCGCCCACAGCTGGTGGCCGCAGCCGGCGACCAGCACGTTATCGCCGAGTGCCGGCGTCAGCAGGCAGCTCGCCGCCCGGCGGCAATGCCAGCCGCGGCCTTCGCACTCCACCACCAGACTGCCGTCCGGCAACAGGTTGACGACCTGGCCGGCGGCCTGCTGGGGCGGTGCGATGTTGACGGCGCGGGTTGTGTTGGCAACGCTCATGGTGATCCCCTCGTGAAGTGGTCAATGCATTCAGATTCGGCTCTGGCGCTGTGCGCTCCAGGTTTCGGCGGCGTACAGCTCTTCGTCGCGCTCGAGAATTCCGCTGCGATCGCCCCAGCGCGTTTGCTGCTGATGGGCGCGGTGCATGCGGGTGCGCATAAAGCGCGCGCGGCGGAAATCGGCGGCGCCGATGTCGGCATAACAGAAGTCGGCGTAGGTCAGGTCGCTGTCGCTGAAATCACAGCGCGCCGCGCGGCTGTGCTGGAATACGCATTGATACAGGCGCGCCTGGTTGAAGCTGGCGGCGTCCAACGTCGCTTCGCTGAAGATCGCCTGATCGAACTGCCCGCCGCGGCACTGCGCGTGGGTCAGATTGGCCTCCAGCCACAGTGACTGCTGCGCCTGCACGCCCGCCAGGTTGGCGCGCCGCAGCGAAGCGCCCTTGAAGTTGCTTTGACGCAGCGTCGCCTGGCTGAAATCGACGTCGTCCAGTTGGTTATCGGTAAACTGGCAGGCGATCAGGCGCTGCCCGGCGTAACTTTTGCCGCGGTGGTCACATTCGAAAAACGTGACGCGGTCGAAATCTGCCCCTTCAAACCGCGTGTCACGGAGGTTTAATCGGAAGAACGTGACAAGAGATAACCGCGCCTGATTCAACGCAGCGCCGTCGAGCGGGCTTTCGTAAAAGGTGGTGCGATCGTGCTGAGTGGCGGAAAAATTCGCGCCGGCCAATTGGCATGACATCCAGTGGCTTTGGTTGAGCGCCAGCCGGCTGAAGTCGCCCTGTTCAAGCCGGCAGTCGTTGAACATCGTCAGTTCGATATGGCTCTCGCTGAAGCGGCCGCCCGACATGGCGCACTGGTTGAAGGCCGTTTGCTTCAGGTTCGCCCGTGCAAATTGCGCCTGTTCGAGCCGGCAATTGCTGAAGACGCTGTCGCGCAGATCGCAATCGGAGAAGTTCACGCCGTTCAGGTTCAGTTCATTGAACATGCCGCCGGCCAAATCCATACCGGCGAATGACAGGCCGTGCAAATCCTCACCGGCAATCAGCTCGCCGCGTTTCACGCGCTGGCGTATTTGCTCTGGCTTTGAGATCATACTTCCTTCCCGTTGTGGCGAGGCAATGTTTTCACCCTGGCGGTATAGGCGCCCTCGAGCCGGGTCGCCTGATCCACTTGCGACTGCGACAGGTCGGCCCGGAACAGATTGGCGCCCTGCAGGTCGGCGCCCGACAGCACGCATTTTTGCAGGAGCGCCGCAATGAAATTGGCGTCGCGCAGGTTGGCGCGAGACAGATCGCTGCGAATGAACAGGCTGCCGCTGCCGTTGGCCTGACGGAAATCGGCGTCGTTCAACCGGGTTTCCGACAGGTCGCAATTATTGAGACGCGCACGGCTGAAATTGGCCCGCTGCAACGGCATCTGGCGTAAATTGCACTGGTTTAGCGTCGCGTCGCTGAAATCCGCCTGCGGCAGCAGCGTCTTTGCCGCGAAGGCGCAGGCCGTGAGGCGTGCGGCGCGGAAGCTGAGGCTTTGCGTCTCGGTATCAACCCAGGCGCAGCTTTCCAGCCGCGCCCGATCGAAGTTCACCGCCTGCAAGCGGCATTTGACGAAGCTGACTTTTTCGAGCCGGGCGTGGCTGAATGTCAGCTGCTCCAGTTGCAGCTCCATCAGCGTAATGTTGGCCAGCGTGGCGCGGCTGAAATCACACTGCCCGAGCAAGGTTTCGTATCCCAGCAAATCGCGTAATGAGGCCATCGTGAAATCGCAGCGTTGAAACAACGTTTGCTGAATGTTGGTTTCGTGCAGCTGTGCGCCGCCGAAATCCGTCGCTTCGCATTTCGCCAGGGCCAAAGAGGCGTGGCTCAGATCGGCCTGCTGCAAGACGGCACCGCTGAGATCGGCGCGCGCCAGCATCGCCTCGCGAAGGTCACAACCCACCAGTTGGGTTTGGCGCAGATTGGCGTTTTCCAGCAAAGCGCCGCGCAAGTTAGCCTGGCAGAGATCCATGCCGGACAGATCGGCGCCGGTGAGATCAAGACCGCTGAGATCCTTATCACGCAGCATGGCGGCGGTGACGCGTTGGCGAATGATTTGCGCCAGATCGCCGCTTAAACGCAGCGCAGGGCTTTGCGCCTGTGCCGACATTAAATACATTTGGTGCAGCGCACGCTCGCTTTCCCCCAGCTGTTTTTCGCTGAACGCATCGGGATGCCGGCGCGCCTCCTGGAACAGCAGATCGCGCTGCTGCTGGTAGCTTTCCGCACCGGATGGCGGCACGTGATCCCCACCGGGATTGCGCGGATCGATACCCTCGGCTTGCGCCAGCTTGAGCATGTCCTGATACTGCGCCTCGGCCTGGCTTTCCAGACGCTCGACGAATTCGGCAAGCTCGTCCAGCTTCGGCGGCGCGTCTTGCGACGGCAGCGGGAACAGTTCATCGATGTCCTGGCCTTCACGCAGCAGGCGCTGGCGGTGCTCTTCGCGCTGCCGGTGCTCGTAGGCGGCGATATTTTCCGCCATCGGGCTTTGCTGCGTCGGCGTTTCCGTATCCAGCCAGGCGCCGATGCACGCTTCCGGCAACAACTCTTGCTCACGAAACGCGTGCAGAGCCCCCCGTTCCTTATCCAGCCGCTGGGTCAACACCTGCCGATAATGCGCGGTGGAGCGGGGCTCGCCTTCGATTTCCAAAGCCGGCATCAGCTGCATTACGTCGGCGGCATCGTCTTCATTGATGCGTGTGCTGCCCTGATAAATCAGCAGCATCTGTTCCAGATGCGGGAAGAACCAGACGGTGGTGTGGCGCATCGCGATTTCTTCGAAATGCGTTTCGTCGCCGCGCAGCCGGTTGATGAAACAGCGTGTGCGCCACGGCGGCAAATGACCTTGCTGCACCGGTTCTGAAGGGTGCATGTTCCAAATTCGATAGGCGGCGCGGGGCGGCAAGCTGTCGCGTTGAGGAAACTGCTGATCGCTTTCCGCCATGTTGAACAGGCGCCAGTCGATATCGTTGGCGAAGCCGGGAAAGCCGTTTTTCAACCAGTCGGCGTCGTAGTTTTTACCGATGCGGGAGAAGCGGCGCGGCCAGGTGAGATCCAACGCGTCAAAGCTTGCCGGTTGCGCGCTTTGCCGAGGAGACGCGAGGCGCCCCTGCAGCGGTTCAATATTGGGTAGGCGATGGATGCGGCCCTGCGGAAATGTTTCTGGAGTGGCGCCGATGCCGTGCGGATTATCGGCGAACTGGGTGCCGCCGTAAGCCCGGCGCCAGTCCAGACGCATTTCTGCAAAAGGGAGGGGAGTGGAGGGACGATCGTTGATCCAATGGCGATCGCCGAAAACCACCAGCGTTTTTTCCAGCGAATCCAGCTGGATCTTTACGGCGCAAGCGGTTTTGTCTTGTTGATGGTGGGTGTAGGCGTTACCGGTGGCGAGAAACTCCGCGCAGGCTTTGGGGATAGCCAAATCGAGCACGCCGCCGCTCAGCGTGAGTTCTTCGGCGGCCAACTGCCACAGCTCCGGTTCGGGGCGCAGGCGCGGGGAAGCCCCCATATCGGCCAAGGCCAAAACGGAAACGCCCAGATGGTTTTGCCCTTGCCAAGAGAAGGGGCGATGAAGCGCGCTGAGGCGCAGAGGTTTTACGACTTTCATTGTGTGTGTAAAGCTTCCTGTGGATATCAGCTGGCAGCCAGGCTGCTGCTCAAAAACAATCCGTTTTTCGGTTTAATAGATATCAGGCTATGTCACAACAGATGAAGAAAACGATGCGGCGTTCAGCGCCGATCGTTAATGCGGGGAGGGCCCCGCTTCGAAAGGGATGATCAAGAGGACAGTGCGCCGTCCTTCCCGTTTATTCCGCGAGCCAACAGTACGGCGGCGACGGACAATGCCGCGGCGATCGCCTTGGCGATAAATTGGCCGGCGCTCTCCAGGTGATAGGGGGCAAAAAATTCGACGTCGGCGGTGCCCAGAATCAGCAGCGCGGCGAGCGCCGCAAAACAGGGCAGCTCTATCACCAGCGCCAGTCTGCCGGTGGGCGCCGCACCCAGGTAACCCATCAAAAAGCCGGGCAAAATCAGGAACCCGATCAATTCTGCGGGGGCATTCACCGCAGACATCACCTGCTGGTTGTATTTCAGCAGCGCCAGCATCAGCGCGACAAAGATCAGCAACCGCGCAGGCAACGCGGCCGCTCGGTTGGCCGACAAAAAGGTTTTGCCGATCGCGGCGAGCAAGACGCAGCCAACCAGGATGCCAAAGAAGGTAAACAGGATTTGTCCCCAGAGGCTGTCCTGCGTCGAAAAGGCAATGAACGCGCCCATCGTGACACTTCCTTATGCAAGGTGAGTTAGCGAACCGATGAACGATAAGCCGTTGGCAGAGCGTTGCAATCGGATCGCGTGATTGAAAGGAGCCTTTTCGCTCAAAGCCGGGAAAGCTCTTCGATCACCGCTTTTTTGGGGTTCTTCGGGTCGTACTTGATCGCGGTGAAATGGCCCGGCTGATAACGCGGCAGATCCACGACGCTGATCGGGCCTTTCGCCACGGCCGTATGGTTTTTTCCGTCTTGGGCGATGTATTTGACTTCGACTTCGCAGACCGGCCGATTCCCGTCCCACAGGTTGGTCTGGCGAATGCTGACGATTTGCCCGGAGGCGGAAATACCGTTCTCCATCACGCTGAGGGAAGAACCGATATGTTTGAAATAACCCCAGATATCGACCGTGATGAATTTGAAAAAACCCACCAGGCTGAGGATAGGAGCCAATAAAATCAACCCGATAACGGTGAGAACATTTTTGGCCTTCGACATGGGAGTCCCTTTATAAAAAGATCGCCAGCGCCTTGGTGCTCAACCGTAAGGCGCCGTTGGTCACCAGCGCGCCAAGCTGAGTGAACGTCATGGGATCGTTACTGAGCTTGAAATTGGTTTTGCTGATCGCCAGCGGATTGTGCGAGATATCCAGCATCGTGTGTTTCAGGCTGGCTCCTGTCAACGCAAGATTGGAGCCGTAGAAGGCGAAGTTGGCCCCGGTCGCCACCCATTTCCAACCGTGGCAGTTATCTTTCCAGCTCGGTGTCTGCACCGACACGCCGTCTGCGCTGGTGATGTTGATCGTTTTTGCTTTGATGGTCAGCGTGCCGGTGATCGTCGTGCTCTGATCGTTTTTGTAGGTCTCGGTGACATTCCCGGTGACGGTAGCGGTTTGGCCGCCGCCTTTAACCGTCAATTCCTGCCCGCCGGCGGTGATGGTGGTGTGCTGCCCGCCGGAGGTGATGTTGACCGTTTGCCCTTGCTTGATGGTGCTGGTTTGTTGCCCTTCGGTAATGTCGAGGGTCTGATTGCCCTTCACCGTGACGTGTTGGGTTTGCGTAATGTTTTGCGTCTGCGCGCCGTCAAGCTTGAAGGACTGATTGCCGGTGATGTCGATTTTATCGCCGCCGTCGAAAATCGTCAGGTCGCGGCCGCCTTTGATGTTCACCGTCTGGTGGGCGTTCAGGTTGGCGGTTTCCAGCCCATCGACGGTGGTGGTGCGTTTCGCTTTGTACAGGAACGTGGCGTCGCCGGTGACGGTGTCGTCCTGCTTGCGGCCGATGGTGGTGGTGCGGCTGCCGTCAATATTGACGTTCTTGTCGTTTTCCACCGTCATGTTCATGTTGCGTTCGGCGTGCATGTCGAAAGATTCGTTGCCGGGCGAGTCTTCTAGGAACAGGAAGCTGGCGTTGTCGGCGCCGCCGCCTTTGCTGCGGCTCATAAAGCCCATTTTGGTGGCGTCGCCGGGCAGATCCCACGGCGGCATGCTGTCTTCGTTGTAAACGCGGCCGGTGATGATAGGGCGATCCGGATCGCCGTTGATAAAGTCGACCACCACTTCTTCGCCCACGCGCGGGATCTGGATCCCGCCGTATTTCCAGCCGGCCCAGGCGCTGGAGACGCGCACCCAGCAGGAACTGGTTTCATTGCCGCTGCCGTGGCGATCCCAGCGGAATTTGAGTTTCACCCGGCCATATTTATCGGTCCAGATGCTTTCGCCTTCCGGCCCCACCACTTCGGCAGTTTGCGGGCCGTGGGTTTTCGGCCAGGGCGTGATGCGCGCCGGGCGCCAATTGATGTCCGCCGGAACGACCTGAAATTCGGTACGCTGCTCGCCGACGTCGTTATCATTGCTGGCGTAGCTGTTTTCCTGCATGAAGTAATGCGCGCTGACCACCAGGTAGGCGCGGTTGTCCTCCATACGCGGCGCCTGGATCAGTTGAAAACGGTAGCCGGGCGCAATGCCCTGCGAACTGCCTTCGCCGCTCATCTGCTCGTGCTGCGCTTCGAACTCCTGCTGGCGAACCTTGACGTAAAACTGGCCGTGGGCGTGATCGGTATAACGCCCGGGCCAGTCGAACACCTCGGCTTTGTCCTGCGCGAACGAGGCGGGATTCTGCCGCGCCTCCAGCAACCGCGCGCGCGGCTTGCGAAAATCGTAGTCATCCAGGCTATACAGGCTGGGCGTGATGGCGTCCGAAACGCTCCAGCTGTTGATGCTGTCTTTGTTTTCCACCAGGCCGCCTTCCGCGAGCTGATAGGGAATGCTGGCGTAGCCGGCGAGTTCCTGATGCGCCGACGGCGCGTCAGCCAGCACCAGCGTATGGCCGTCTTGCTGGTGCGTGAAATAGTAATAGATGCCTTCGTGCTCCATCAGGCGACTGATGAAATCGAAATCGCTCTCTTGGTACTGCACGCAGTACCCCCAGATGCGGTAGTCGTAACTCAGGCGATTATCGATTTTCACCTGATACTGCCCCAGCACCTGAGTCAGGATGTCGGGAACGGTCTTTTCCTGGTAGATGCGAAAATCGCGGTTTTGCGTCAGATACCACAGCGTGGGGCGCAGCACGGCGCGGTAGATATAGTAACGGTTGCCGCCTGCTTCCCGTCCGGAGAGAGTCATGCGCGTGATATTGCCGTTGAGATAGCGCGGCGCCAGCGGATTGCCCCGCAGCTCCAACGTGATTTTTTGTCCCAGCAGCGCTTTCAGATCGAGCCGATTGTCGGGGCTGAGCAGCTCGACGTCGAACTCGAACAATCCGGCCAGTTTTTCCTCACCGGAAAGGCTTCTGAACAACAGCTGATGGGAGGGCAAAGGCGTGTGCGCAATGATAAGGCGATCCATACTATTCCCCGCTTTAGGCATAGCTACCGCACGAGAATTGACGCGCGATCCCGATGGCGTATCTGTCACGAATGGAGACAGGAACTGACGAAAGATTTAACAAAGTTTACACAAAGGCACGATTTGTGCAGTCTACAATAGAGCTCTGCATTTGCAAAATAGCCTTGTGGATCAATGCTCAATTCGTTAACTTGCTCACGATCTTGGTTTTAATCATCTAAAACATATACATGCGAGCAGATCATTTTTTATCTCAAATTATTGGATAATTGGTAATACCAAAAAATAAATCTGTAACACTTAAGTCAACGTGTTTATAAAACAACTCTTTTTTTACGTAAAAAAAGTCACTGACTGTTTTTTATCCTTACCATTTGCCAGTTAAAGATGATCAAATATATAAATTTGGCGAATGTTAATTCGGATGATTCCTATTTGGCAGACCTCTCAGGGCCCACCGGCGAGCCCTGGAACATGCGTTCGAACGGTTGAAAATGCAGCGAATGCCGTCGTTAACGTAGGGAGGGGGCGAAGGAGAGTTGGCCTATCAGCTCACAGAGCCAGATTAACGCCGGGTCGCGTTGCGCCAGCCTGCCGGCGATCAGCTCAATGGGGAAAGGCGCGATGGCCAACTCGTCGGGCAGCGGGAGAATGCGTACGCGTTGCGGATCGGAAAAATGCCGGGCCGCGCTGGCGGCCAGGGTGGCGATCAGATCGCTGTCGGCGACCACAGCCGGCAGAGCGGCAATATGTGAAAAGGTTACGGCGACGCGCCGTTGACCGCCGATTTCCGCCAGGCGCCGGTCGACCAATCCCCTGGCAGAGCCGTCGTCTGCCGGTGCGTACAGCCCATGCGGCAGGCTGAGGTAGCGTGCCAGATCCCAGCGGCCATCCGCCAACTGTGGGTGTGAACGGCTGGCGATACACACCAGATGTTCTTCAAACAACGTGCGCACATAGTGGCTTTCCGCTCCGGAAAGGTGCCCTCCCAGCGCGATATCCACCTCGCCGCGATCCAGTTGCCGGTAAATATTGTGGCGATCCAGGCGCGAAACGCGAATATCGATGCCGGGTGCTGTCTGACGTAACCGACTGATGATAGCGGGCAGCAGCAGGATATCGGCATAGTCGCCGGCCGCCAGCGTAAAGCGCCGTTGCCCGGCGGTGGCCGGATCGAAACGGGCAGGGGGCGCCAACGCCAGATGGATCTGTTCAAGCACCTGCTGTATCTGCGGCATAAGCTGATGGGCGCGTGGCGTAGGCGCCATGCCGCCGCCGCTGCGAACAAACAGCGGATCGTTCAGCAGCGTGCGCAGCCGTGCCAAGGCATTGCTGACGGAGGGCTGGGCGCGGTTAAGACGCCGGCCTGCGGCGGTGACGTTGCGCGTCTGATATAACGCCTCGAACACCACCAGCAAGTTGAGATCGACGTTGGCCAAATTCATTTTATGAATACTCTATATACAGATAATCCATTTCCAGAATCATACTGCGTTCTCTAGGCTGGAAGTACACGAATTTAGCCTTCAATCAGGGGAAATGATGAACAAAGTCTTGATCACCGGCATTGAGCCGTTCGATGGCGATGCGGTGAATCCTTCCTGGCAGATTGCGCAGGCGTTGGCCGGTGAACATATTGCCGGCGCGGAGATCGCGGCGCTCGAGCTGCCTTGCGTGTTGGGCGAGGCCAATCAGCAATTGATCGCGGCGATTGAGGCGCTGCAGCCGCTGGCGGTGATTTGTCTGGGCCTGGCCGGCGGCCGGGCCGAGATATCGCTGGAACGGGTGGCCATCAATCTGATCGATGCCCGCATTCCCGACAATGCCGGTAAACAGCCGGTCGATATACCGGTGGTGGCCGGCGGGCCGGTGGGGTATTTCAGCACGTTGCCGGTCAAGGCCGCAGTGCAGCAGCTGCGCCGACAGGGGATCCCGGCGGCGGTCTCTTATACGGCAGGTACCTATAACTGCAACCATATTTTTTACGGTCTGCGGCACTATCTCGAGACGCAGCACGCGAGGGGCAGGGGCGGATTCGTGCATGTCCCGTACAGCCATGCACTGGCGGCGGCGCATCCGGGCAAGCCGAGTATGGCGCTGGCGACGATGGTGGAAGCGGTGCGCACTATTGTGCAGGTGACGCTGACGGTCGAGGAAGATGTGCGATTCGGCGACGGCGCCATACATTAACAGCAGGGCGTGGTGTACCACGCCCTGTTACCGGTTACTCGTCGGCGACGCGGATCACCAGCTTGCCGAAGTTCTTGCCCTGCAGCAGGCCGATAAACGCCTGCGGCGCCTGCTCCAGCCCGTCGACGATGTCCTCGCGGAACTTGATTTTCCCCTCCTCGACCCAACTGCTCATTTGTTGCAAGAACTCGTCAAAGCGTGAGCCGTAGTCGTCGAAGATGATAAAGCCCTGCATACGGATGCGTTTGCGCAGGATCAGCCCCTCCAGCAGCGGCAAGCGGTCCGGCCCCGCAGGCAACCCGGTGGCATTGTAATGGGCGATGATGCCGCACACCGGAATGCGCGCTTTGGTGTTCAACAGCGGCAGTACGGCGTCGAACACCGCCCCGCCGACGTTTTCGTAATAGATGTCGATGCCTTTAGGGCAGGCGGCCGCCAGCTGTTCGGCAAAGTCAGGGGCGCGGTGATCGATGCAGGCGTCGAAACCCAACTCTTCCACCACATAGCGGCATTTTTCCGCCCCTCCGGCGACGCCGACGACGCGACAGCCTTTCAGCTTACCGATTTGGCCGACCACCGAGCCGACCGCACCGCTGGCGGCGGCCACCACCAGCGTTTCTCCCGCCTGCGGTTGGCCGATGTCGAGCAGCCCCATGTAAGCGGTAAATCCCGGCATGCCCAGCACGCCCAGCAGGCGGGAAGGCTGCGGCAGGTGCGGGCCGAGGTTGCGCAGGCCGCTGCCGTCAGACAGGGCGTAATCCTGCCAGCCGTCATAACCCAACACCCAATCGCCGACGTTGAAATCGGGATGCTGTGAAGCCGCTACGCGCGATACCGTGCCGCCCACCATCACCTGACCGATCTCCACCGGCGGCGCGTAGGAGGGGGCATCGCTCATGCGCCCGCGCATATAAGGATCCAGCGACAGATAAACGGTGCGCAGCACCAGCTGTCCGGCGCCGGGCTGCGGTGCGGGGACGGTATCGAGACGGAAGTTGGCCGCCGTCGGTTCACCGTGCGGACGCGAGGCCAGCAGGAAGCGGCGGTTCTGTTGAGAAGAAGGGGACATCGAAAGCTCCTTTGCGTTGCGACAAACAAGATGCGTTAAGCCTAGTCCAGGGGCGGCAAGGCAACGTTACCGAATGTGCTTAGCCTTAGAGCGGAACGATCAGCACGTCGATATGGCTGATATTGATAAAGCGGGCGGCGGAACAGGAGACCTTATTCATCATGCCGTCGCGATGATTGCCGCAGATCAGCAGGTCGAACGGCTGACGGCGGCTGGCGTATTCCAGGCTGTCACCCAGCTCGCCGTGCACGATCAGCGCATCGGCGATCGGGTAACCGGCGCGTTGACGCAGTTCCTCCATAAACAGCCGGGTTTCCTCCTCCATCAACGAGCGCAAATCCCCCAGCATCGGCCCGGCGAAATTATTGTACATTTCCGGGTTGGCGAGGGTGCTTAACAAGGTGATGCTGCCGCCGTAAGGGCGGACGATGGAGACGGCTTTTTCCACCAGGCGGTGGCTGTCAGGGGCAACGGCGACGGTGACCAGAACGTTTTGATACCCCATATCCCACTCCTTGTTGTATCCATCGCATTTTAGGCTGCCGCATCGGCGGCCTTGGCGGAGGTACTGCGTTGGATAAAGGGTAGAGCCTGGCGGGGGGAATAAATGTGTTTCGCATCACGCGCGGCAATAAAAGCCGAATTTACCCCGGTTATATAGCAATAAAAGATAAAACCGTTGCCGCACGTAATTTCACTGAATTAAAGCACCTGCGCCCACAGCGTTTTCGGCACCTTGCCCAGATCGAACAATTTACCGGCAACCAGCTCGGCGCGACGGTGGTCGGCGGCGCGGTACATGTTGCTCATTTCTTTATCATTTTCAATGGAGTAGTTCAGTTTGTCGTACACCTTCTCCAGGCTGTCCAAAGAGGAGCATTTACGGAATGTCAGCAGATATTCGAGCGTATCGGTCATGATTAAAATATAGCCTGTTAATAGTTAAAGCCGGGTGAATAACACATCGGCGGCTCACGGCGACGCCGTCGAGGCAGCGATGTACGACCTGACAAAAATCATTTCAAGTAGATAAATTGCACCGGGTAATGATGTCACGCCGCACGTAGCGGCGCTTTGATAAATCATAATATGCCAGTGCGCCGTCAGCAATCTCATCCTGCTGATAAACGGATAAATAGGGAAAGTCTCAGGGCGGTTGACGGCCGACGCGTCGTCGTTCTTGCCGTGCACAAGCTCGCGGCGCCGCGCCAGGCCATCTTTTGCGGTGATTTTTTCACCGTCCGTGGTGCCGCTGCGGCATTGGGCGGTGTTTGTCGTCGTCACTTGCGCTGAAAAGCCGTTTTTCTCGATGGGGAAATATGAAGAGTAAAACAAAACTGCGTTTTATTTTATGACAATGACGTGATGAAAACGTAAGCCATGTAAATAATCTCTGGGGGAGAGAGAATTATCACGGCGACAGAAAAAGAAATAAAGGCATTAAAGTTTTATGGATTGCTGCCGATATATCGTTTTGGGGAACTCTAATGTAGAAAAAGCATTCTTGCATTGCGCTAATACGGAAACATATCGTTACGTCTGTTAGCTTGTTCACTACGCCAGCGAATCATTGATAAGCCATAATCACCTGATGTGGAAAATTAGAACAGCTTCAGGCTGAGGGCTTAAGTCAAATCCGATAGCCAATAGCCTTATAGTTTACACGTGTTATTTTTCAGCTTGGATATTTTTTAGTAACTCAAATGGTTATTTATACTGAGTTTGTTGCCTATATACAGATTTTTGTTCTGTTATTTTGGTTTGGTGATGCTTTTGTTCGAATTGATCTAAAAAAGATAATTTTTTGGCGGATAAACATTGTTTTTAAGACGTTTTTTTACCTGTGGCTGTTTTGTGAACAAAATGGCGGTCAATAAGTGAGCGTATTTGGGTGTATTTGGCTTAATTATTTTTTATTTTTGTGATCTATGTCACATTGTATTTAAAATTGCCTCTCACTTACATTGTGTGTGCTAATGGTTCGGGGGTAGAGTTGCGCTGCTTTAGGAATAATCTTATTAAATTTGTAAAAATAGTTTCATGGTGACTAAACACTATCGAAGCAGAATGCTGTACATCCATACACATTGGTTTACGCTCGTAGCAAATACTGAACAGTGGTCAAATTTAGCGATTGTTGAAAATTATAGCAGTCGTTTTTGAGAGATTAATTTGCCAGCTTTGGGAAACAACCCAGGTCACGGGCGATAAAATTTATCACCCAGCGTATGTTTTTAAACATAGTCTGTCGGGATGGGGAATATGGGTACGTCTGAATTACTTAAGCATATTTATGACATCAATCTGTCATATTTACTTTTAGCACAGCGTTTGATCAACGATGAAAAAGCGTCCGCGATGTTCCGTCTTGGTATTGATGAAGCCATGGCCGATGCGCTGGCGCAGCTGACTTTGCCGCAAATGGTGAAACTGGCCGAGACCAACCAGCTGGTTTGCCACTTCCGCTTTAACGAAAGCCAGACCATCGAACGCCTGACCAAAGAGTCGCGCGTCGACGATCTGCAACAAATCCATACCGGCATTTTGCTATCAAGCCATTTACTGCAAGAGCTATCGAGTAAAGACGCTAGCCCGACGAAGAAAAGAGCCTGATGATGGTTGAGAAAAGTATCGTTCAAGAAGCCAAGGACATTCAGCTCGCCATGGAGCTGATTTCGCTGGGAGCCCGATTGCAGATGCTGGAGAGCGAAACCCAGCTCAGCCGCGGGCGCTTGATTAAACTTTACAAGGAGTTACGCGGCAGCCCGCCGCCAAAAGGAATGTTACCGTTCTCAACCGACTGGTTTATGACCTGGGAACAAAATATTCACTCGTCGATGTTTTACAACGCCTACCTGTTTCTGATGAAAAGCGGGCAGTGCAGCGGAGTGGAGGCGGTGATCAAAGCCTATCGCCTCTACCTGGAGCAGTGTCCTCAGCAGGCCGGCGAGGCGCCGTTGCTGGCGCTGACCCGTGCCTGGACGCTGGTGCGTTTCGTCGACAGCGGCATGCTGCAGCTCTCTGCCTGCAGCTGCTGCGGCGGCGCATTTATTACCCACGCGCACCAGCCGCTGAACGGTTTCATCTGCAGTTTATGCCAACCCCCATCCCGCGCCGTAAAAAGACGTAAACTTTCGCCGCAACTGGCCGATATTATTCCTCAACTGCTGGACGAGCAGGTCAAACGCGCCATTTGAGCCGCCACATTGCCGGCTCTCGGCAATGAATACCGACGTGTGATACGCAGGGGCGGCATGCCGCCCCCAGACACGCAGCCTGGTCTGTGCGCCAGGGCGCGTTTGCCCCACCTTCCATCCACATTGTTAATTTAAGGAATGCGTGTGCTAGTTATTTTGGGTTATCTGGTGGTATTGGGTGCGGTGTTTGGCGGCTACCTGATCGTGGGCGGTCACCTCGGTGCGTTGTATCAGCCGGCGGAATTTCTGATTATCGGCGGGGCGGGGGTCGGCGCTTTCATCGTCGGCAACAACGGCAAGGCAATCAAAGCCACGCTGCGCGCGCTGCCGCGGCTGATGCGCCGTTCCAAATACAACAAAGATCTGTACATGGATCTGATGGCGCTGCTGTTCCGCCTGCTGGCCAAATCGCGCCAGCAGGGCATGCTGTCGCTCGAGTTCGATATCGATAATCCGCAAGAAAGTGAAATTTTTTCTAATTATCCGCGCATCCTTGCCGATAACACCCTGGTGGAGTTCATTACCGACTATTTACGGCTGATGGTGAGCGGCAATATGAATGCGTTCGAGATCGAAGCGCTGATGGACGAAGAGATCGAAACCTACGAGCAGGAAAGCGAAGTGCCCGCCGGCAGCCTGGCGATGGTGGGCGACTCCTTGCCGGCGTTCGGTATCGTCGCGGCGGTGATGGGGGTGGTGCACGCCCTGGCTTCGGCCGATCGGCCGGCCGCGGAACTGGGCGCGCTGATCGCCAACGCCATGGTCGGTACTTTCCTCGGCATTCTGCTGGCCTACGGCTTCATCTCGCCGCTGGCCACATTGCTGCGCCAGAAGAGCGCCGAAAACGTCAAGATGATGCAGTGCATCAAGGTCACGCTGCTGTCGAGCCTGAACGGCTACGCGCCGCAGATCGCCGTCGAGTTTGGCCGCAAAACGCTGTATACCACCGAACGTCCTTCTTTCGTTGAGCTGGAAGAACACGTGCGCCGCGTGAAAGCGCCGGCGCAGCAGGCGACGGAAGAAGAAGAAGCATGAAACAGAATCATCCGGTCGTTCTGGTCAGAAAGCGCAAGTCACATCATGCCGCCCATCACGGCGGCTCCTGGAAGATCGCCTATGCCGACTTTATGACGGCGATGATGGCGTTCTTCCTGGTGATGTGGCTGCTGGCGATCGCCAGCCCGCAGGAGCTGACGCAAATCGCCGAATATTTCCGCACGCCGCTCAAGGTGGCCCTGACCAGCGGCGACAAGAGCAGCTCCGAAAGCAGCCCGATCCCGGGCGGCGGCGACGATCCTACGCAGCAGCACGGCCTGGTGAGAAAGCAGGTCGACTCGCCGGACAAGCGCGCCGAAGAGCTGCGCCTGAACAAGCTGCGCGAAAAGCTGGATGAGTTGATTGAGTCCGATCCGCGCCTGAAGGCGCTGCGCCCGCATCTGCTGATCAACATGATGGACGAGGGGCTGCGCATACAGATTATCGATAGCCAAAACCGGCCGATGTTCAAAACCGGCAGCGCGCAGGTCGAGAGCTACATGCGCGATATTCTGCGGGCGATAGCGCCGATCCTCAACGATTTGCCGAATAAGATCAGCCTGTCCGGCCACACCGATGATATCCCTTACGCCAGCGGCGAGCGTGGCTACAGCAACTGGGAACTGTCGGCCGATCGCGCCAACGCCTCCCGGCGCGAGCTGATCGCCGGCGGCCTGGCGGAAGGCAAGGTGCTGCGGGTGGTGGGCATGGCGGCCACCATGAGCCTGAAACAGCACGGCGCCGATGACGCGATTAACCGTCGCATCACCGTGCTGGTGCTGAATAAGCAAACGCAAGAAGGCATCGAACATGAAAATGCCGAAAGCAACGCGATGGATATCGCCCAGCCGGACAGCCTGAAACAGCTGGCGCCGTCGGCGACTGCACCGGCCAGCCAAACGCCGGAGCCCTCGGCGGCAGCCCCGGAGCCGGCGGCGTCAACGCCAGCGCCGAGCGTCCCAGCGCAGGTATCCCCGGCGATAGCCCCGGCCGATCAGGCGCCGGAACAACCGGCGGCCGCACCCGCACCGACTAACCGCGACTCACAGCCAGAGGTGACCCCGTGAGCATGGACATTAGCGATTTTTATCAGACCTTCTTTGATGAGGCGGACGAGTTGCTGGCCGACATGGAGCAACATCTGCTGGAGCTGGATCCGCTGGCCCCCGATATCGAGCCGTTGAACGCCATCTTCCGCGCGGCGCACTCGATCAAGGGCGGCGCGGCGACCTTTGGCTTTTCGGTGCTGCAGGAAACCACCCACCTGCTGGAGAACCTGCTGGACGGTGCAAGACGCCAGGAAATGAGCCTGAGCACCGAGATTATCAACCTGTTTCTGGAAACCAAAGACATTATGCAGGAGCAACTGGACGCCTATAAAACCTCGCAACAGCCTGACGCCGAAAGCTTTGAATACATTTGCCAGGCGCTGCGCCAGCTGGCGTTGGAAGCGCAACAGCAGCAGGCGGCGCCCGCGGCTCAACCGGCCGTTCAGCAGCCTGTCGTGAAGCCGACGGCCGCGCCGGCGGCGATCGAAGGCGGCATGCGCATCAGCCTGAACGGGCTGAAAGCCAGTGAAATCCCCTTGATGTTGGAAGAGCTGGGCAACCTCGGTGAGGTTAAAGACCCTCATCAGACGGAACACAGTCTGGACGTGACGTTGCTCACCTCCGCCAGCGAAGACGACATCAGCGCCGTGCTGTGCTTCGTGCTGGAACCGGAACAAATCAGCTTCTCGACGCCGACGCCGAGCGAACCGGCCGTCGCAGAAGCTAGCTTACCGGCAGCGGTCGCCGTGCCGGAACCTGCGCCGGTCGCCAGCGCCGCGCCGCCTGCCGCCAAACCGGCCGCCGCAGCGGCGGAAGCGCCGAAAGCGCGCGCCAAGGCGAGCGAGTCCACCAGCATTCGCGTGGCGGTGGAAAAGGTGGATCAGCTGATCAACCTGGTGGGCGAGCTGGTGATCACCCAGTCGATGCTGGCGCAGCGCTCCGGCACGCTCGATCCGGTCAACCACGGCGATCTGCTGAACAGCATGAGCCAGCTGGAGCGTAACGCGCGCGATCTGCAGGAGTCGGTGATGTCGATCCGCATGATGCCGATGGAATACGTCTTCAGCCGCTACCCGCGCCTGGTGCGCGATCTGGCCGGCAAGCTGAACAAGCAGGTGGAGCTGACGCTGCAGGGCAGCTCGACCGAACTGGACAAGAGCCTGATCGAACGCATCATCGATCCGTTGACGCACCTGGTGCGCAACAGCCTCGATCACGGTATCGAAGAGCCGGCCACCCGCATCGCCGCCGGCAAATCGGCGGTGGGCAATCTGGTGCTGTCGGCCGAACATCAGGGCGGCAACATCTGTATTGAAGTCATCGACGACGGCGCCGGCCTGAACCGCGAAAAAATTCTCGCCAAGGCCGCGTCGCAAGGGCTGGCGGTGAGCGACAGCATGAGCGACGAAGAAGTCGGCATGCTGATCTTCGCGCCGGGCTTCTCCACCGCCGAGCAGGTGACCGACGTTTCCGGCCGCGGTGTCGGCATGGACGTGGTGAAACGGAACATTCAGGAAATGGGCGGCCACGTCGAGATCCGTTCGCAGGCCGGCAAAGGCACCACCATCCGCATCCTGCTGCCGCTGACGCTGGCGATCCTCGACGGCATGTCGGTCAAGGTGAACGACGAAGTCTTTATCCTGCCGCTGAACGCGGTGATGGAGTCGCTGCAGCCGCAGGCGGAAGACTTGCACCCGCTGGCCGGGGGCGAACGCGTGCTGCAGGTGCGCGGCGAATACCTGCCGCTGGTGGAACTGTATCGGGTATTTGAAGTGGACGGCGCCAAAACCGACGCCACGCAGGGCATCGTCGTTATCCTGCAAAGCGCCGGCCGCCGCTATGCGTTGCTGGTGGATCAACTGATCGGCCAGCATCAGGTGGTGGTGAAGAATCTGGAAAGCAACTACCGCAAAGTGCCGGGCATCTCCGCCGCGACCATTTTGGGCGACGGCAGCGTGGCCTTGATCGTCGATGTCTCGGCGTTGCAAACCTTGAACCGTGAAAAGCGTCTGACGGACGCCGCCGCATAATAATGAGTTTATTGATTTAAAAGGTGAATGATATGGCAGGATTGGCAGCCGTCAGCAAATTGGCTGGCGAAACGGTAGGGCAAGAGTTTCTGATTTTCACCCTGGGCAATGAGGAGTACGGCATCGATATCCTCAAGGTGCAGGAAATTCGCGGCTACGATCAGGTGACCCGCATCGCCAACACGCCGGCGTTCATCAAGGGTGTCACCAACCTGCGCGGCGTGATTGTCCCGATCATCGATCTGCGGGTGAAATTCTCGCAGCAAAGCGTGTCTTACGATGAAAACACCGTGGTGATCGTGCTGAACTTTGGCCAGCGCGTGGTGGGCATCGTGGTCGACGGCGTTTCCGACGTGCTGTCGCTGACCGCCGAGCAGATCCGCCCGGCGCCGGAGTTCGCGGTGACGCTGGCGACCGAATACCTCACCGGTCTCGGTTCGCTGGGCGAGCGCATGCTGATCCTGGTGGATATCGAAAAGCTGTTGAGCAGCGAAGAGATGTCGCTGGTCGACAGCGTGGCGAAAAGCGTCTGATTCATGACGCCAGGGGGCAGGGTGCTGCCCCCTTCATCCATCACTCTTCCTGACCTGTCGCGGCGCCGCAGACCGCGCCCGGAACCCCCACTAAAAATAGTTACTTTCCCGCATAAAGTTTTGCCGCACGGCGCCGATAACTCTCTCATTCAACGTCATCAGAGCCTGTCTGCGCGGGCTTCAACAAGGGAAATCATGTTAAATCGTATGAAGGTGGTCACCAGCCTGTTGCTGGTGTTGGTGCTGTTTGGCGCCTTGCAGTTGATTTCGGGCGGACTCTTTTTCTCCTCGCTCAAGAATGATAAAGAGAACTTTGCCGTACTGCAGACGATTCGTCAGCAGCAGTCTGAACTGAACGAAAGCTGGGTCAACCTGCTGCAGACTCGTAATACCCTGAACCGAGCGGGTATTCGTTACATGATGGATACCAACAAAATCGGCAGCGGTGCCAGCGTCACCGATCTGTTGACTTCGGCGAAGAGCATGCTGACGGTTGCGGAACAGCATTACGCCGCCTATGAAAAAATTCCTCTCGATCCGCGTCAGGACGCGCAGTCCGCGGAAAAGCTCAAGCAACAGTATGACATCTTGCACGGTGCTTTGACCGAACTGATTCAGCTGTTGGGCGAAGGCAAAATCAATGCCTTCTTCGATCAACCGACACAAAGCTATCAGGACGGCTTCGAGCAGATCTATAACACCTACCTGGCACAAAACGACAAGCTGTACCAAGGCGCGGTAGAAGACAGCAACAAGTCGTTCTCCTCGGCCATTTGGACGCTGGTGATCGTGTTGCTGGTCGTGTTGGCCGTGATCGTGCTCGTTTGGACCGGCATCCATCATATCCTGGTGCGCCCGCTGAACCGCATGATTGATCACATCAAACAGATCGCCGCCGGCGACCTGACTCAGCAGATCGTGGTCACCAGCCGCAACGAAATGGGCGTGCTGGCGGCCAGCCTGAAACACATGCAAAGCGAACTGATCGAAACCGTCAGCGGCGTGCGTCAGGGCGCGGACGCCATCTACAGCGGCGCGTCGGAAATCGCCGCGGGCAACAACGATCTCTCCTCCCGCACCGAGCAGCAGGCCGCTTCGCTGGAAGAGACCGCCGCCAGCATGGAACAGCTGACCGCCACGGTGAAACAGAACGCCGAAAACGCCCGTCAGGCTTCACAGCTGGCGCTGAGCGCCTCCGAAACCGCGCAGAAAGGCGGCAAGGTGGTGGCCAACGTGGTGCAGACCATGCACGACATCGCCGGCAGCTCGCAGAAAATCGCCGATATCACCGGCGTGATCGACGGCATCGCCTTCCAGACCAACATCCTGGCGTTGAACGCCGCGGTGGAAGCGGCGCGCGCCGGCGAGCAGGGCCGCGGCTTCGCGGTGGTGGCCGGTGAAGTGCGCAACCTGGCGCAGCGCAGCGCGCAGGCGGCCAAAGAGATCAAGGGCCTGATCGAAGACTCGGTCAGCCGCGTCGATATGGGTTCCGTGCTGGTGGAAAGCGCCGGCGAAACCATGGGCGACATCGTCAATGCCGTTACCCGCGTGACCGACATCATGGGTGAAATCGCCTCGGCTTCTGACGAGCAGAGCCGCGGTATCGATCAGGTTGGCCAGGCGGTAGCGGAAATGGACCGCGTGACCCAGCAGAACGCCTCGTTGGTAGAAGAATCCGCCTCGGCGGCGGCGGCGCTGGAAGAACAGGCCAGCATGCTGACCCAATCGGTGGCGGTATTCCGCCTGAGGGCGGAAGGCCAGGAAGAGTTTAAAGCGCCTGCCACCAGCAAGGCGACGGTAACACCGGTAATCAATCATAAGAAAATGAACGCCAGCGATCTGCAGGATAACTGGGAAACGTTCTGACCGGTATCGGGCCTCTCTCGCAGCGGCCCTTTTCCCTACGTAGGCCGGTCGCCGGCCGGCTGCAAGGAGGTTCACAGTGTTTAACCGAATCCGTATCTCTACCAGCTTGTTCCTGTTGTTGATGACCTTCTGCGTTCTGCAGTTGGCCAGCAGCGGCCTGTCGTATTCCGCGTTTCGCTCCGATAACCACAACCTCGACATCATCACCCTCGGCAGCCAGCAGCGCGATTCGCTCAGCCTGAGCTGGGTGTCGCTGTTGCAGGCGCGCAATACGCTGAACCGCGCCGGCACCCGCGCGGCGCTGAAGCTGCCGCAGGAGCAGGTGAACGAATTGATGAGCAGCGCCCGCAGTTCGCTGCAGAAGGCCGAGCTCTATTTCAATCAGTTCATGGCGGTTGAGCGCAGCAGTGAGCAACAGAGTCAGCAGACGGCAACCACCAAGGCCAGCTACGAGCGGCTGCGCGGCGCGCTGCGTGAGCTGATCGGCTTCCTGGAGAAAGGGGAGCTGCAGGCGTTTATGGACCAGCCGACGCAGAAAACCCAGGACCTTTTCGAAGCCGACTTCGTGCAGTACCTGCAGTTGGTCAACGGCGACATCAGCGAAGCCAGAGACGCCAACCAGTTCTCCTTCACGCTGGCGGGCCTGATGCTGGCGGGGGCGGTCTTGATGCTGATCGTGGTGACCGGCAGCGCCATGTGGTGGTTGCGTACCATGCTGGTGCAGCCGCTGAACCAGATCCGCAGCCACTTTGAACGCATCGCCGCCGGCGATTTGGCGACGCCGATTCAGGTGTATGGCCGCAATGAAATCAGCATGCTGTTCGCCAGCCTGCAACGCACGCAGCAGTCGCTGATCGGCACCGTCGGCGCGGTGCGCGACGGGGCGGAGTCGATTCTGATCGGCCTGCAGGAGATCGCCGAAGGCAATAACGATCTCTCTTCCCGCACCGAGCAGCAGGCCGCTTCGCTGGAAGAGACCGCTGCCAGCATGGAACAGCTGACTGCCACGGTGAAACAGAACGCCGACAATGCGCGGCAGGCCTCTCAGCTGGCGCGCGACGCCTCGGCCACCGCGGCCAAGGGCGGCGAACTGGCCGGCGACGTGGTGACCACCATGCACGATATCGCCAACAGTTCGCAGAAAATCGGCGCCATCACCAGCGTGATTGACGGCATCGCTTTCCAGACCAACATTCTGGCGCTCAATGCGGCGGTGGAAGCGGCGCGCGCCGGTGAACAGGGGCGCGGTTTTGCCGTGGTCGCCGGCGAAGTGCGCAACCTGGCGAGCCGCAGCGCGCAGGCGGCGAAAGAGATCAAGGGGCTGATCGATGAATCGGTCAGCCGCGTTAAACACGGCTCGGTGCTGGTGGAAAACTCCGGCGCCACCATGCAGGACATCGTGCGTTCGGTGACCCGCGTGACCGACATCATGGGCGAGATCGCGTCGGCTTCGGATGAACAGAGCCGCGGCATCGAGCAGGTGACGCAGGCGGTGACCCAGATGGATCAGGTCACCCAGCAGAACGCCGCGCTGGTGGAAGAGTCCGCTTCTGCCGCCACCGCGCTGGAAGAGCAGGCTATTACCCTGGCCGATGCGGTCGCGGTATTCCGTCTGGCGGACGATAACTTCGTCGCGCCAGGTAACAGCAGCAACGCAGTTTCACCCGTGGTAAAGGAAGCCCAAGATTGTTAAACCGCATAAGCAGCACGCTTTTCCCCGGTGAGGTGGCATGAAACAGGCGCCGTCAACTTCTAACCGGGATACTGCGTCGATGTTGACGCAAATGGTGCAGCGCCTGCCGCTGTCGGACGTGCATTTTCGCCGTATCAGCCAGTTGATTTATCAACGCGCCGGCATCGTGCTGGCGGAGCATAAGCGCGAGATGGTTTACAACCGCTTGGTGCGCCGTTTGCGGCTGTTGGGATTGCACGATTTCGGCGACTACCTGGCGCTGCTGGAAAGCGATCCGAACAGCGCGGAGTGGCAGGCGTTTATCAACGCGCTGACCACCAACCTGACGGCCTTTTTCCGCGAGGCGCATCACTTCCCGATCCTGGCGGAACACGCGCGCTCGCGGCCGAACGGCTACAGCGTCTGGAGCACCGCGGCCTCGACCGGCGAAGAGCCGTATTCGATCGCCATCACGCTGAGCGATGCATTGGGCCAGCGGGCCGGCAGTTGCCAGGTCTGGGCCAGCGACATCGATACGCAGGTGCTGGAAAAAGCGGAAGCGGGCGTTTACCGCCAGGAAGATCTGCGCACCCTGACGCCGACCCAAATGCAGCGCTATTTTCTGCGCGGCACCGGGCCGCATCAGGGGCTGGTGCGCGTGCGGCCGGAGCTGGCGGCGCGGGTGAACTTTCAGCCGCTGAACCTGCTGGCGCCGGAGTGGGCGCTGCCGGGGCAATTCGACGCCATTTTTTGCCGCAACGTCATGATCTATTTCGATAAGGCGACGCAGGAGCGCATCCTGCGCCGCTTCGTTCCCTTGCTTAAGCCGGGGGGGCTGATGTTTGCCGGCCACTCCGAGAATTTCAGCCAGATCAGCCGGGATTTCTACTTGCGTGGGCAGACCGTGTATGGGCTGACCAAGGAGAGGTAATGAGTAAAATCAGAGTGTTATGCGTAGACGATTCGGCATTGATGCGCCAGCTGATGACGGAAATCGTGAACGGCCACGCCGACATGGAGATGGTGGCGACCGCGCCGGATCCGCTGGTGGCGCGCGATCTGATCAAAAAATTTAATCCCCAGGTGCTGACGCTGGACGTCGAGATGCCGCGCATGGACGGGCTGGATTTCCTCGAGAAGCTGATGCGCCTGCGGCCGATGCCGGTGGTGATGGTCTCTTCGCTGACCGGCAAAGGCTCGGAAATCACGCTGCGCGCGCTGGAGCTGGGTGCGGTGGACTTCGTGACCAAACCGCAGCTCGGCATTCGCGAAGGCATGTTGGCCTACAGCGAGCTGATTGCCGAGAAGATCCGCACCGCCGCCAGGGCGCGCCTGCCGCAGCGTTCCAACAGCCCGGCGCCGGCGATCCTCAGCCACGCGCCGCTGCTGAGCAGTGAAAAACTGATCGCCATCGGCGCTTCCACCGGCGGCACCGAAGCGATCCGCCAGGTGCTGCAGCCGCTGCCTGCCACCAGTCCGGCGCTGCTGATCACCCAGCACATGCCGCCCGGTTTCACCCGTTCGTTCGCCGAGCGGCTGAACAAGCTGTGCCAGATCACGGTGAAAGAAGCGGAGGACGGCGAGCGCGTGCTGCCGGGCCATGCCTACATCGCACCGGGGGATCGCCACTTGGAACTGGCGCGCAGCGGCGCCAACTATCAGGTGAAGCTGCATGACGGCCCGGCGGTTAACCGCCATCGTCCGTCGGTCGACGTGCTGTTCCGCTCGGTGGCGCAATATGCCGGCCGCAATGCGGTGGGCGTGATCCTCACCGGCATGGGCAACGACGGGGCGGCGGGGATGCTGGAGATGCACCGCGCCGGGGCCTATACCCTGGCGCAAAACGAGGCGAGCTGTGTGGTGTTCGGCATGCCGCGCGAGGCGATCGCCGGCGGCGGCGTCAGCGAAGTGGTCGAGCTGGACAGGATGAGCCAGCGCATGTTGGCGCAGATCGCCGGCGGCCAGGCATTGCGCATTTGATTTTAGTCCGCAGGGTCTACTCGGCGGCGATATGACCCAGGTTCGCCGCGCGGCGGCCTGCGGTTTTGCATCATTAAACGGTTAACTATTTCAGGAGTAACAATGGCAGACAAGAACCTCAGATTTCTGGTTGTGGACGACTTTTCCACCATGCGTCGCATCGTCAGAAATCTGCTCAAAGAGCTGGGCTTCAACAACGTCGAAGAAGCTGAAGACGGCGCGGATGCGCTGAACAAGCTGCGCGCCGGCGGTTTCGACTTCGTGGTGTCCGACTGGAACATGCCGAACATGGACGGGCTGGAGCTGCTGCAAACCATCCGCGCCGATAGCGCGCTGGCCGCGATGCCGGTATTGATGGTGACGGCGGAAGCCAAGAAAGAAAATATCATCGCGGCGGCGCAGGCCGGCGCCAGCGGTTATGTAGTGAAACCATTTACGGCGGCGACGCTGGAAGAAAAGCTCAACAAGATTTTTGAAAAATTGGGCATGTAAGGAGAGGGCGATGAGAGACATTCCAATGCCTGCCAGCGATGCAGCGACCGCGGGAGAGATCATTTCCCGCATCGGCCAACTGACCCGAATGCTGCGCGACAGCATGCGCGAACTGGGGCTCGATCAGGCGATCGCCCAGGCGGCAGAGGCGATCCCGGATGCGCGCGACCGTCTTGACTATGTCGTAACCATGACGGCGCAGGCGGCGGAACGGGCGTTGAACTGCGTGGAGGCGGCGCAACCGCGCCAGGCGGAGCTGGAATCCGGCGCGAACGCGTTGAAGGGGCGCTGGGACGAGTGGTTCGCCAATCCTATCGAACTGGACGACGCGCGTTCTCTGGTCAACGACACGCGCCAGTATCTGGATCAGGTGCCGGGCCATACGGCCTTCACCAACGCCCAGCTGCTGGAGATCATGATGGCGCAGGACTTCCAGGATCTGACCGGTCAGGTGATCAAGCGCATGATGGACGTGGTGCAGGAGATCGAAAAGCAGCTGCTGATGGTGCTGATGGAAAACATGCCGGAGCAGCCGGTGAAGGAAAAACGGCCGAACGACAGCCTGCTGAACGGCCCACAGCTCGATCAGAACGGCGTCGGCGTGATCGCCAACCAGGCGCAGGTCGACGATCTGCTCGACAGCCTCGGTTTCTGAGGCTTATCGGGGCGCGCAGCGGCGCGCCCCGACAACATTCCGCGCAGTTTTCGTCTCATCCCCTAAATAACCCGCCTTTTCCCCCGTTGTTCCGTCAATGACATCGCCAATTTTTTGGCATGCTGACCGCCATTCTTTACCCTCCCGACACAGGAACGGCGTTTCGTGGCTGAAGACAGCGATCTGGAAAAAAGCGAGGCCCCCACGCCCCATAGGCTGGAGAAGGCGCGTGAAGACGGCCAGATCCCGCGTTCCCGCGAACTGACCTCGGTACTGATGCTGCTCTCGGGCCTGGCGATCATCCTGATGTCCGGCAGCAACATGGCGCAACAGCTGGCGGCGATGCTCACGCAGGGCTTGAACTTCGACCACGGCATGGTCAGCAACGATAAACAGATGCTGCGCCAGCTGGGCATGTTGCTGCGCCAGGCGGTGCTGGCGCTGTTGCCAATCATGGCGGGGCTGGTGCTGGTGGCGCTCGCCGCGCCGATGCTGTTGGGGGGCATCCTGTTCAGCGGCAAGTCGATCAAGTTCGACTTGAAACGGCTGAACCCGTTGTCCGGGTTGAAGCGCATCTTTTCCAGCCAGGTGCTGGCCGAGCTGCTGAAAGGGATCCTGAAAGCGACGCTGGTCGGCTGGGTGACCGGTCTTTATCTGTGGCACAACTGGGCGGCGATGCTGCATCTGATGACCCAGCAGCCGCTCGACGCGCTGGGCAATGCGCTGCAGATGATTCTGTTCTGCGGTTTTCTGGTGGTGCTGGGATTGACGCCGATGGTGGCGTTCGACGTGTTCTACCAGCTGTGGAGCCACTTCAAAAAGCTGAAGATGACCAAGCAGGATATTCGCGACGAATTCAAGGATCAGGAAGGGGATCCGCACGTCAAGGGGCGCATTCGTCAGCAGCAGCGGGCGATCGCCCGGCGCCGCATGATGGCCGATGTGCCCAAGGCGGACGTGATCGTCACCAACCCGACGCACTACGCCGTCGCGTTGCAGTACAACGATAAAAAAATGAGTGCGCCGAAAGTGCTGGCCAAGGGCGCCGGTGAAATCGCCTTGCGCATCCGCGAGCTCGGCGCGGAACACCGCATCCCGATGCTGGAAGCGCCGCCGCTGGCGCGTGCGCTATATCGACACAGCGAGATTGGGCAACATATTCCGGCCACCCTGTATGCCGCGGTCGCCGAAGTGCTGGCCTGGGTGTACCAACTGCGCCGCTGGCGGCGCGAGGGCGGCCTGATCCCGAAAAAACCTGAACGTTTACCGGTGCCGGAAGCACTGGATTTTGCAAAAGAGAGTGACTCTGATGGCTAATTTGGCCTCCCTGCTTCGTTTGCCGGGCAATTTTAAAGATACGCAGTGGCAGGTGTTGGCCGGCCCGGTGTTGATCCTGCTGATCCTGTCGATGATGGTGCTGCCGTTGCCGGCGTTTATCCTCGACCTGCTGTTTACCTTCAACATCGCGCTGTCGATCATGGTGCTGCTGGTGGCGATGTTCACCCAGCGCACGCTCGAATTCGCCGCCTTCCCGACCATTCTGCTGTTCTCCACGCTGCTGCGTTTGTCGCTCAACGTCGCGTCGACGCGCATCATCCTGCTGGAAGGGCACACCGGTTCCGCCGCCGCCGGCCGTGTGGTGGAGGCCTTCGGCCACTTCCTGGTGGGCGGCAACTTCGCCATCGGTATCGTGGTGTTCATCATCCTGGTGTTGATCAACTTTATGGTGATCACCAAGGGGGCGGGGCGTATCGCCGAAGTGGGCGCGCGCTTCGTGCTGGACGGCATGCCGGGTAAGCAGATGGCGATCGACGCAGACCTGAACGCCGGGTTGATCGGCGAGGACGAAGCGAAGAAACGCCGCGCCGAAGTCACCCAGGAGGCCGATTTCTACGGCTCGATGGACGGCGCCAGTAAATTCGTGCGCGGCGACGCCATCGCCGGCCTGATGATCATGGTGCTGAACGTGGTCGGCGGCCTGTTGGTCGGCGTGGTGCAACACGGCATGGAGCTGGGGGCGGCGGCGGAAAGCTATACGCTGCTGACCATCGGCGACGGCCTGGTGGCGCAGATCCCGGCGCTGGTGATCTCCACCGCCGCCGGCGTTATCGTCACCCGCGTCGCGACCGATCAGGACGTCGGCGAGCAGATGGTGGGCCAGCTGTTCAACAATCCGCGCGTGATGCTGTTGAGCGCCGGGGTGCTCGGGCTGTTGGGCCTGGTGCCGGGCATGCCGAACCTGGTGTTCCTGCTGTTTACCGCCGCTTTGCTGGGCTTGGCCTGGTGGCTGCGCGGCCGTGAACAACAGGCGCCGAGAGCGGTTGAAGAGCCAGTGGTGCCGGACAACCCGCAGGCCGCCGAAGCCAGCTGGGCCGACGTGCAGTTGGAAGATCCGCTGGGGATGGAAGTAGGCTATCGGCTGATTCCGATGGTCGATTTTCAACAGAACGGCGAGCTGCTGGGGCGTATCCGCGGGATCCGCAAGAAATTCGCGCAGGACATGGGTTATCTGCCGCCGGTGGTACACATTCGCGACAACCTGGAACTGCCGCCTGCCAGCTACCGCATCCTGATGAAAGGCGTCGAAATCGGCAGCGGTGAAGCGCAGCCGGGCCGCTGGCTGGCGATCAACCCCGGCAATGCCGTGGGCGAGCTGGCGGGAGACAAAACCGTCGATCCGGCCTTTGGGCTCGAGGCGGTGTGGATCGACAGTGCCTTGCGCGAGCAGGCGCAGATCCAGGGCTTTACCGTGGTGGAAGCCAGCACCGTGGTGGCGACACACCTCAATCACCTGATCGGCCAGTTCGCCAGCGAGCTGTTTGGCCGCCAGGAAACCCAACAGTTGCTGGATCGCGTGTCGCAGGAGATGCCGAAGCTGACCGAAGACTTCGTGCCGGGCGTGGTATCACTGACCACGCTGCACAAGGTGCTGCAAAACCTGCTGGCCGAGCGCGTCTCTATCCGCGATATGCGCACCATTGTCGAAACGTTGGCGGAGCACGCTCCGGCGCAGAGCGATCCTTATGAACTGACCACCGTGGTGCGGGTGGCGCTGGGCCGGGCGATCACGCAGCAGTGGTTCCCGGGCAACGGCGAGATTCAGGTCATCGGTCTGGATACCCAACTGGAGCGTCTGTTGCTGCAGGCGTTGCAGGGCGGCGGCGGTCTGGAGCCGGGGCTGGCCGATCGCCTGCTGGAGCAGGCGCGCCAGGCGCTGCAGCGGCAAGAGATGCTCAGCGCGCCGCCGGTGCTGTTGGTTAACCATGCGCTGCGGCCTTTACTGGCGCGCTTCCTGCGTCGCAGCCTGCCGCAGCTCGTGGTGCTGTCCAACCTCGAGATCAACGACGATCGCCAGATTCGCATGACCTCGACCATCGGAGCCGCTTGATGAAACGCTGTCTGTTCGTGCTGTGTTTGCTGGCCCCGTTGACTGCCGGCGCGGTGTCCGGCTCTTGGGTGGCCGAAGGGGCGGGCGTGACGTTGGAACAGGGCGGCATGCGCGATGAGTCCGCCGGTTTGCGGCCGCCGAACGCGCTGCCGGACGCCAATGCGCGCATCACCCGCGTCAGCTGGCGCTACCGTTTGCTGGGGCCGGAGCCGGCCGGGCTGCAGGCCCAGCTCTGCACGGTAAACCGTTGCATTCCGCTCGGCGGCGGCAGCGGCAGCAGCAACGGTTTGCAGGGCGAACCGGCCAATGCGGAATTGCGCTTTGTCTATTACGTGCAGTCGCAAGGCGGGCTGAACCCGCCGCTGCGGGTGATTGGCAATCAGGTGATCGTCAATTATCAGTAGGATCAGGCCAGAATTTGCAGGCCGTTGCGTTCCACCAGCGTCAACAGCTTCATCGCGGCGGAGTTCGGTTGCGCTTCGCCGCGCTCCCATTTCTGCACCGCCTTTTTGCTGACGTTGAGATACAGCGCAAACACCGGCTGACTGACGTTTTCGCGTTCGCGCAATGCGCGGATCTCGGCCGGCCCGAACTGTTTTACCGGCCGCAGGCACAGCATGTCGAAGGTGCGCATGGTCACGTCGTCGACGAAACCGGCGCGGTGCAGGCCCTGAACTTCCTGGTGGATCGATTTCAGCATCTTGCTCATAGTTGTAACCTTATTAATTCCCCGCAGTTGACCAGCTGATACAGTCTGAATGGTGAATAATCCAGATACAGCGCCGCCAAATGCCGCCAGGAAATTAACTCATCCTGATTGATGTTGTCTCTTTCGTTTTTGGCAAAGCCATACATGAAAAAGATCCTGCCTTCATCTGCCGTTGCGATTAAGACCCGATACCCGCGCCGTTTTCCACTCCCCATCCGGGCGATGCGTTTTTTGTAAACGCAACCACCGAGATTGGCGTCGTACAACTGATTTTGCATCTCTCGCGCCGCTTTCACTATCGTGGCGTCACTGATGCGTTCGTCGCCGGCAAATGTCTGGAAGGCTTTTGTGAGATAAATGTCGGTCATTCACTCTCCGTGTGAAAATATACCCTTGATGGGTACAGATCAAGATGTTTAACGACCGAGCTAAGATGACGAAATAGGGAGTGATGGGGAACAGGAAAATATCCGTTCTGCGCAGCCTGGCGCATAGCGTTAAGGGAATTCAGAAAGCGGTAAGAAGAAATTGCGAGAGGCTGCGCATAACCGGGGAAACCCGCGCCCGGCGGTGCGTTCACCGGGCGAAATGAGTCAGGTCAGACGCCGATTTTTCTGCCGAGCAGGCTGCCGGCGTGCGACTGGCCGTCCGGGCCATACAGCGATTTATTGTTCTTGCTCAGGATCGCCAGCGCCTGAGCGTTATGGTCGATCTGCTGATTGAGCAGCAGGCCATTGTGCTGATTCTTTTCGCGCAGCGTTTGGCTCAGCAGTTGAACGCGTTGCCAGCGATCGGCCAGGGGCGCATGGCTGGCGTAGGGCGCGCGTTGCCCGCAGGCTTTTTCCTGCCCCAGGCGCTGTTGCTCGAGGTAGGCGACCGTCGCCAGCAGCTGGCTTTTGGCATCGGTTACGCGCTGCAGCGCCACGCCGGGCAACTGGCCGGAACACAGCAAGTCGTGCTCTTCCTCCAGCACGCCATTGAGCGCCTGCAGCGTTTCCAACAGTTTATCCAGCAGTTGTGCCAGTTTTTCCATAGTGATGACTTATCCTTTACCGCTACTCGCCGCCGCGCCGTCAGTCGCGCCCGGCGATCCATTGAATGTCGCTCTGCGCGTCTTGCAGCAGCGCGTCGGCGATTTTGCCGGCGTCCATCTTCAGTTCGCCGCTGCGGATCGCCTGCTTGATGGCCTCGACCCGGCCCATATCGATATCCTGGGTGCCCGGCTGCATCAGGCGCGCCTGCGCCTCGCTCAGCTTGACCTGCGTGCCGCTGACGGCCGTTTCGGCCACGGCGGTCTTACGCGGTTGGAGCGGGTTGTCGGCCGGGGTTTCACGCGGTTGCACAGTGGAAACCGGCTGTAACCGCTGGGTGCGATCGATACTCATGGTCCATCTCCGTTTACGCCGTGACCGCTCTCGGGCGACGACGCTGCAATGAAAGTGTTGCGGCCCTGCTGGCCGATAAAATGCTGCTTGATTTGTCTTATCGGCAAGGTTTGCGGAACCTTTACTTTTTTATAACGTAATGCGGATCGCGCCGTCGTCTCCGACCACGCCGCTGACGATCTGCCCGGACGCCATGCGCACCCGCACGCTGTCTTCGGCGGCGGCGTTGTTCATCGCCTTGCCCGCACCGCTGATGTTGAATCCTTCGCCCTGCGCGTTGACCTGTACCGATTGCCCCGCCTTGATAATCCAGGCCCGGCGCAGCATGGCGAGGGTCAGCGGTTGGCCGGGGCTGATGTTGCGCAGGCTGACGGCGCCCAACGCTTTGCCCGCTTCGGTCAGCGCGCGCGGCGGCAGGGTATCGAGCCGGCCTTCTTTCAACGTCAGATCCGCCGCGGTCAACCGGCTGCCGGCGCTGATGCCGCGCGCCGAAACCAGATAGCGGCCGAACACCTGCACCTGCGTCTGGATAAAACGCCGCTCCTGGCCACAGCGCGCCGAAATGCTGACGTTGCCGCCGATCCGCGCGTTGGGCGGCAGCGACAGCTGCGGCAGTTCGCAGGCGGGCCATTGGGCCGGCGGCGTGCGCACCCGCACTTTCACCTGCACCGGTTCGCCGCTGAACTTGCCTTGGATGAAGCTTTCGATTTGCGTCGCCAGATCGTCGGCGCGCGCGTTCAGACTGCACAGCAGGCCGATAAGCAGCAGCATTTTACCTTTCATCGTCATCTTCTCAAGCCTCATCGGGATACGCGTAAGTGTACCCGCAGCGCGCGCAGGCTAAGCAGATAAATAGCGCCCCATTTTGCGTTTATTCCCGCGATAGGGTGGCGCAGCGGGCGTTTATGCTGTCGACTCCAAATTCTAACCTCGCGGAGGGAGCATGCTCGACAAACTGGACGCGGCTCTGCGCTTTGGCCAAGAGGCGCTGAACTTGCGCGCCCAGCGGCAGGAAATTCTGGCCGCCAACATCGCCAACGCAGACACGCCGGGTTATCAGGCGCGGGATATCGATTTCGCCAGCCAATTGAACAAAGTGCTGGAACAAGGGCGCGTCAACGGTAACGGCATGTCGCTGAACCTGACGGCGGCGCGCCACATCCCGGCGCAAACCCTGCAGCCGCCGCAGCTCGATCTGTTGTACCGGGTGCCGGACCAGCCATCGATGGACGGCAACACGGTGGACATGGATCGCGAACGCACCAACTTTGCCGATAACAGCCTGAAATATCAGACCGACCTGACGCTGCTCAACGGGCAGATCAAAGGGATGATGTCCGTGCTGCAACAAGGATAAGGCGCATGTCTTTACTGAACATTTTTGATATCTCCGGCTCGGCGCTATCGGCGCAATCCCAGCGCATGAACGTCAGCGCCAGCAACATGGCCAACGCCGACAGCGTGACCGGCCCGGACGGCGAGCCTTACCGCGCCAAGCAGGTGGTGTTCCAGGTCGCGGCGGCGCCCGGGCAGCCGACCGGCGGCGTGCGCGTCGCCCAGGTGGTGGACGATCCGGCGCCCGAACGTCTGGTGTATCAGCCGGGCAACCCGCTGGCGGACGCCAAGGGCTACGTGCGCATGCCGAACGTCGACGTGGTGGGGGAAATGGTCAACACCATCTCCGCTTCCCGCAGCTACCAGGCCAACGTCGAGGTGCTCAACACCACCAAGTCGATGATGATGAAAACCCTGACGCTGGGTCAGTAACCGGAGGTTCCCATGGCTATCGCCGCAACCACCAACGAGTCGTTGGACAACACCGTCATCGGTAACAACAGCAAAAATACCAACAGCCAGGATCTGCACAACAGCTTCCTGACGCTGCTGGTGGCGCAGTTGAAAAACCAGGATCCGACCAATCCGATGCAGAACAACGAACTGACTTCGCAGCTGGCGCAGATCAACACCGTTCAGGGCATCGAAAAGCTCAACACCACGCTGGGGTCGATCTCCGGCCAGATCAACAGCAATCAGTCGCTGCAGGCGACTGCGCTGATCGGTCACGGCGTAATGGTGCCGGGCAACAACATTCTGGTCGGCAGCAAGGACGGCAAGGTCAGCACCACGCCGTTCGGCGTGGAACTGGAGCGCGCCGCCGATCAGGTGACCGCCACCATCACCAACGCCAGCGGGCAGGTGGTGCGCACCATCGAAATCGGCGGCCTGACCGCCGGCGTACACGCCTTCACCTGGGACGGTTCGCTGGATGACGGCACCACCGCGCCTGACGGCGCCTACAAAGTGGCGGTTAACGCCAAAGGCAACGGCGAGCAGCTGGTGGCGCGCAGCCTGCACTTCGGGCTGGTCAACGGCGTGATCCGCGACGGCAACGGCGCCAAATTGGATCTCGGCCTGGCGGGCAACGCCACCCTGGAAGACGTGCGACAGATCTTATAACCCTAAGCATCAGGCTCAATCGGACGATAGCCTGACCACTATTCGGAGAATAACATGGCCTTTTCTCAGGCAGTCAGCGGCTTGAACGCGGCAGCAACCAATCTGGACGTGATCGGTAACAACATCGCCAACTCCGCGACCGCGGGCTTCAAATCCGGCAGCGTCTCCTTCGCCGACATGTTCGCCGGTTCGCAGGTTGGGCTGGGCGTCAAGGTGTCCGGCATCACCCAGAACTTCAAGGGCGGCACCACCACCGGCACCAGCCGTGCGCTGGATATCGCCATCAACGGCAACGGCTTCTTCCGCATGCAGGATAAAGACGGCGGTATCTTCTATACCCGCAACGGCCAGTTCAAGCTGGACGAGAACCGTAACCTGACCAACATGCAGGGCCTGCAGCTGACCGGTTATCCGGCGGCCGGTTCCCCGCCGACCATCCAGCAGGGCGCCAACCCGGTGCCGCTGAGCATTCCTGAAGGCATGATGAACGCCAAGGCGTCCACTTCCGGCGAGATGGTGACCAACCTGAAGTCCACCCATAAGGTGCCGGAGAACAAGACCTTCGATCCGACCAAACAGGACAGCTACAACTACGTCAACACCATCACCGCTTACGACTCGCTGGGCAACGCGCACAACATCAACGCCTACTTCGTCAAGACCGACGACAACAAGTGGCAGGTCTATACCCAGGATGGCAGCGCCGCGCCAGTGAACGCCGGCACCATGGAGTTCAGCACCAGCGGCAACCTGGTGAAAACCACCAGCACCAACGGCGCGCCGGGCGAGTTCAGCATGGTGATCCCGATGACTGCCAAAGACGGCGCACCGGCGCAAAACTTCACCCTGAGCTTCGCCGGCAGCATGCAGCAGAACGTGGGCAGCGACTCGGTGAGCAAAGTGGCGCAAGACGGCTATGCCGCCGGTGAATACACCAACTTCCAAATCAACAACGACGGCACCGTCGTGGGCATCTACTCCAACCAGCAGACCCAGGTGCTGGGCCAGATCGTCATGGCCAACTTCTCCAACCCGGAAGGGCTGGCGTCGCAGGGCGATAACGTTTGGCAGGAAACCGGCGCGTCCGGTCAGCCGCGCGTCGGTCTGTCGGGCGGTGGCGGCTTCGGTAAGCTGACCAGCGGCGCGCTGGAATCTTCCAACGTCGATCTGAGCCAGGAGCTGGTGAACATGATCGTCGCGCAGCGTAACTACCAGTCCAACGCCCAGACCATCAAGACGCAGGACTCCATCCTGCAGACGCTGGTTAGCCTGCGCTAATAGGGCCGAGTCATGGATCACGCGATTTATACCGCGATGGGCGCGGCGCGCCAAACGCTGGAGCAGCAGTCCATCACCGCCAACAACCTGGCCAACGCGTCGACGCCGGGCTTTCGCGCCCAGCTCGCCGCATTGCGCGCGGTGCCGGTCGACGGGCCGAGCCTGGCGACGCGCACCTTGGTGACCGCGTCGACGCCGGGCGCCGACATGAGCCAGGGGGCGCTGAACTACACCGCGCGCCCGCTGGACGTGGCGCTGCAGCAGGACGGTTTCCTGGCGGTGAGCCTGCCGGGCGGCGGTGAAGCCTATACCCGCAACGGCAACATTCAGATCTCCTCCACCGGGCAGTTGACGGTGCAGGGGCTGCCGGTGATGGGCGACGGCGGCCCGATCGAGGTGCCGCCGTCGGCGGAGATCACCATCGCGGCCGACGGCACCATTTCGGCGCTGAACGCCGGCGATCCGCCGAACACCATCGCGCAGATCGGCCGCCTGAAGCTGGTGAAGGCTGATGCGCGCGAAGTGATGCGCGGTGACGACGGGCTGTTCCGCCTGACGCCGGAAACCCAACAGCAGCGCGGCAATCAGTTGCAAAACGATCCGCAGGTGCGGGTGATGCCGGGCGTGCTGGAGGGCAGCAACGTCAAGCCGATGGAGACCATGGTCGACATGATCGCCAACGCCCGCCGTTTTGAAATGCAAATGAAGGTCATCCACAGCGTGGATGAAAACGAACAGCGTGCCAACTCACTGCTCTCATTGAGTTAAGCAGCAAGGAAATAACCGATGATTCCATCCTTATGGATTGCCAAAACCGGTCTGGACGCGCAGCAGACCAACATGGACGTGATCGCCAACAACCTGGCGAACGTCAGCACCAACGGCTTCAAACGCCAGCGTGCGGTATTTGAAGATCTGCTGTACCAGACCATGCGTCAGCCGGGGGCGCAGTCCTCCGAGCAGACCACGCTGCCTTCCGGCCTGCAGATCGGCACCGGCGTGCGTCCGGTGGCGACCGAGCGTCTGCACAGCCAGGGCAACCTGTCGCAGACCAACAACAGTAAAGACGTCGCCATCAAGGGGCAGGGTTTCTTCCAGGTGATGCTGCCGGACGGCACCCAGGCCTATACCCGCGACGGGTCGTTCCAGATCGATCAGAACGGCCAACTGGTGACCTCCAGCGGTTTCCAGGTGCAGCCGGCGATCACCATTCCGGCTAACGCGCTGTCCATCACCGTCGGCCGCGACGGCATCGTCAGCGTCACCCAGCAGGGGCAAACCGCCGCCCAGCAGGTGGGCCAACTGACGCTGACCACGTTCGTCAACGACAGCGGTCTGGAGAGCGTGGGCGAGAACCTGTACCAGGAAACCGAAAGCTCGGGTGCGCCGAACGAGAGCACCCCGGGGCTGAACGGCGCCGGTTTGCTGTATCAGGGTTACGTGGAAACCTCCAACGTCAACGTGGCGGAAGAGCTGGTCAACATGATCCAGACTCAGCGCGCGTACGAGATCAACAGCAAAGCGGTATCGACCTCCGATCAGATGCTGCAAAAGCTGACGCAACTGTAATCTGTCATTGACGGGCCCGGCTTGCCGCGCCCGTCATTCTCTTTCGTGAAACAAAGGCGATACCCGTGGTAACCACATATTCGATGGCAATCCTGCCGCGGCAGGGACAACGCTGGCTGGCGGGCATGGTGATGCTGACGCTGAGCGGCTGCGCCTATATCCCGCACAAACCGCTGGTGGACGGCGCGACCACGGCGCAACCGGCGCCGGCCAGCGCGCCGATGCCGAACGGCTCGATCTTCCAGACGGTGCAGCCGATGAACTACGGCTACCAGCCGCTGTTCGAAGACCGCCGTCCGCGCAACGTCGGCGATACCCTGACCATCGTGCTGCAGGAAAACGTCAGCGCCAGCAAAAGCTCCTCCGCCAACGCCAGCCGCAACGGCGCCAGCAAGTTCGGCGTCGCCACCTCGCCGCGTTACCTCGACGGCCTGTTGGGCAATGCGCGCGCCGATATGGACATTTCCGGCGACAGCACCTTCGGCGGCAAGGGCGGTGCCAACGCCAACAACACCTTCAACGGCACCATTACGGTGACGGTCAACCAGGTGCTGGCCAACGGCAACCTGCACGTGGTGGGGGAAAAGCAGATCGCCATCAACCAGGGCACCGAATTCATCCGCTTCTCCGGCGTCGTCAATCCGCGCACCATCAGCGGCAACAACTCGGTGACCTCGACGCAGGTGGCGGACGCGCGTATCGAATACGTCGGCAATGGCTATATCAACGAAGCGCAGACCATGGGCTGGCTGCAGCGCTTCTTCTTAAATGTTTCACCGTTCTAAGGATTGACTGATGCTGAAAAAATGGTTTATCGCGCTGTGCGTCGGGCTGGTGTGCTTGCCGGCGGCGGCGGAGCGCATCCGCGATCTGGTGACGGTGCAGGGCGTGCGAGACAACGCCCTGATCGGCTACGGCCTGGTGGTGGGGCTGGACGGCTCCGGCGACCAAACCATGCAGACGCCGTTCACCACCCAAAGCCTGAGCAACATGCTGTCGCAGCTGGGCATCACCGTGCCGCCGGGCACCAACATGCAGCTGAAAAACGTGGCGGCGGTGATGGTGACCGCCAAACTGCCGCCGTTCTCGCGCGCCGGGCAGAACATCGACGTAGTGGTTTCTTCGATGGGCAACGCCAAGAGCCTGCGTGGCGGCACCCTGCTGATGACGCCGCTCAAAGGCGTGGATAACCAGGTTTATGCGCTGGCGCAGGGCAACGTGCTGGTCGGTGGCGCGGGCGCGGCGGCCGGCGGCAGCAGCGTGCAGGTCAACCAGCTGGCGGGCGGGCGCATCAGCAACGGCGCCACCATCGAGCGTGAGCTGCCGACCACCTTCGGCAGCGGCGGCGTTCTCAACCTGCAGCTGAACGACGAAGATTTCACGCTGGCGCAGCAGATCAGCGACGCCATCAACCGCCAACGCGGCGGCGGCACCGCGACGCCGCTCGACGCCCGCACGATCCAGGTGCTGGTGCCGCAGGGCAACAGCTCTCAGGTGCGCTTCCTGGCGGAGATTCAAAACATTACCGTCAACGTCGGCGCGATGGACGCCAAAGTGATCATCAACTCGCGCACCGGTTCGGTGGTGATGAACCGCGATGTGATCCTCGACTCTTGCGCCGTCGCCCAGGGCAACCTGTCGGTGGTGGTCGATCGGCAGAACACCGTCAGCCAACCGACGACGCCGTTCGGCGGCGGCCAGACGGTGGTGACGCCAAACACCCAGATCTCGGTGCAACAACAGGGCGGATCGCTGCAGAAGGTGAACGCCAGCGCCAACCTGAACAACGTGATCCGCGCGCTGAACGCGCTGGGTGCCACGCCGATCGACCTGATGTCGATCCTGCAGGCGATGCAGAGCGCCGGCTGCCTGCGCGCCAAGCTGGAAATCATCTGATGGCCGGCGATCTGATGGCGATGTCGGGCGCGGCCTATGACGCCCAGGCGCTGAACGGCCTCAAGCGCGACGCGGCGGCCGACCCGCAGGGCAACCTCAAGCAGGTGGCCCAGCAGGTGGAGGGCATGTTCGTGCAGATGATGCTGAAAAGCATGCGTTCCGCCTTGCCGCAGGACGGGGTATTGAGCAGCGATCAAACGCGGCTCTATACCTCGATGTACGACCAGCAAATCGCCCAGCAGATGTCGCAAAAAGGGCTGGGGCTGGCGGACATGATGGTCAAGCAGATGAGCAATGCCAACGCGGTGCCGAGTGAAACGACGGGCCTGTCGCCGATGGCGTTGGACAACGAGGTGCTGCAAACGCTGCCGAACCAGGCGCTGGAGCAGATGGTGCGCCGCGCGATGCCGAAAGCTCCGCCGGCCGCCGCGCCGCTGTCGCTCAACAACGGCAACTTCGTCGCTCGTCTGTCGATACCAGCGAAGGTGGCCAGCCAGCAGAGCGGCATTCCGCATCAGCTGATCGTCGCGCAGGCGGCGCTGGAGTCCGGCTGGGGGCAGCGCGAGATCCCGACCTCAGACGGCACGCCGAGCTACAACCTGTTCGGCATCAAGGCCGGCGGCAGCTGGAACGGGCCGGTGACGGAGATCACCACCACCGAGTTCGAACAGGGCGCGGCGAAGAAGGTGAAGGCGAAGTTTCGGGTTTACGGTTCGTATGTCGAAGCGATCGCTGATTACGTCAAACTGCTGACCAACAACCCGCGCTACGCCGACGTGGCCGCCGCGCGCAGCCCGGAGCAGGCGGCGCATGCGTTGCAGCGCGCCGGATACGCCACCGATCCGCAGTACGCCAGCAAACTGGTCAGCGTGATCCAGCAGATGAAGAGCGCGGGGGAACAGGCGGTCAAAGCCTATACCCACGATCTGAACGAGTTGTTCTAAATCCCCGTCATGCTTGTCGCCTTGCTGCGGCGCCAATTATTGAGGGGATAGGCGGTAATGAAGGCTGGCTGGAGGCTGACCGCATTGCCGCTTTTTTTCCTCAAGTTCTTCTCATTTTTGCCGATAACCGAGACAGGCTGAGCGAACAGGCTCAGCAGCTCAATTTGAACCCTGTGGGCCACCGGCGCCGCAGCATAAGGAATTCCGATGTCCAATAGCTTAATCAATACCGCGATGAGCGGGCTGAATGCGGCTCAGGTGGCGCTCAGTACCGTCAGCAACAACATCTCCAACTACAACGTGGCGGGCTATAACCGCCAGACCGCGATCCTGGCGCAGAACGGCGGCATGGCCACCATGAGCGGCTTTATCGGCAACGGCGTCACCGTCACCAGCGTCAACCGCGAGTACAACCAGTTCATCACCAACCAGCTGCGCGGCGCACAGAGTTCGTTCGGGGCGCAAAACGCCTATTACGAGAAGATTTCGCAGATCGACAACCTGTTGGCGAGCAAAACCAACCCGCTGTCGACCAACATGCAGGATTTCTTCACCAACCTGCAGAACCTGGTGAGCAACGCCGGTGACGACGCCGCGCGCCAGACGGTGCTGGGCAAGGCCAACGGCCTGGTGAACCAGTTCAACAACACCGACAAATTCCTGCGCGACATGGACAGCGGCGTCAATCAGCAGATCAGCGATACGGCGCAGCAGATCAACAGCTACAGCCAACAGATTGCCAAGCTTAACGACGAGATCACCCGTTTGCGCGGCAGCGCCGGCGGCGAGCCGAATGCGTTGCTGGATCAGCGCGATCAGCTGGTTACCGAGTTGAACCAGCTGGTGGGCGTACAGGTCACGCAGCAGGACGGCGACGCCTATACCGTCTCCTTCGCCAACGGTTTGACCCTGGTGCAGGGCAGCAACACCTATCAGGTGGAAGCCGTGCCTTCCAGCAGCGATCCTTCCCGTCTGACCATCGGTTATAACCGCGGCAACGGCGCCAGCGAAGTGCCGGAAGGCCAGATCACCAGCGGCACGCTGAGCGGCGTGCTGAAATTCCGCAGCGAGACGCTGGACGGCGTGCGCAATCAGCTGGGCCAGTTGGCGTTGGCGATGGCGGACAGCTTCAACCAGCAGCATCGCGCCGGTTTCGACCTGAACGGCGATGCAGGCGGCGACTTCTTCAGCTTCAGCGGCGGCCGGGTGGTGGATAACACCCGCAACACCGGCGATGCGTCGCTGTCGGTCGCTTACACCGACACCGGCAAGGTGAAGGCCAACGATTATCGCGTCGAGTTCGACGGCAGCAACTGGCAGGTCAGTCGCCTGCCGGACAATGTGAAAGTCAACGCCACGCCGGGCACCAGCGCCGACGGCAAACCGACGCTGAACTTCGACGGGCTGGAAGTGAGCATCGACGGCAATGCGCAGGCCAAAGACAGCTTCACCGTGAAGCCGGTCAGCGACGTGGCGGGCAATCTGAAAGTGGCCATCACCGATTCATCCAAGATCGCCGCCGCCGGTAAAGACGACAGCGGCCGCGGCGATAACGAAAACGCCAAGAAGCTGCTGGATCTGCAAACCAAAAACCTGGTGGACGGCAAGGCGACCCTGAGCGGCGCTTACGCCGGCATCGTCAGCGGCGTCGGCAACCAGACCGCTGCCGCCAAGGCCATCGCCACGTCGCAGGCCAAGATCGTGACGCAGCTGGGCGCGCAACAGCAGTCGATGTCTGGCGTTAACCTCGACGAAGAGTACGGTGAGCTGCTGCGTTTCCAGCAGTACTACATGGCCAACGCGCAGGTGATCCAGACCGCCAGCTCGCTGTTCGATGCGCTGCTGAATATTCGTTGATTTTATTGTTAATCGGCGCCGATTACGGCGCCGACGCTCAGAGTAAGGAACCCACAGCATGCGCATGAGCACCAGCATGATGTACCAACAGAACATGAACGGCATCACGGGCAACCAGTCGCTGTTCATGAAGGCCGCCGAGCAGCTTTCCTCGGGCAAGCGGGTGATCAACCCGTCCGACGATCCGCTGGCGGCGTCGCGCGCGGTGATGTTGTCGCAGTCGCAGGCGGAAAACAGCCAATACACGCTGGCGCGCACTTTCGCTCGCCAAAGCGTGTCGATGGAAGAAACGGTCTTGGCCGGCGCAACGTCCACCATCGCGGACATGAAGGCGCTGATCGTCAGCGCCGGCGGCACCGAAAGCGATAACGACCGTCAGTCGCTGGCCACCCAGCTGCAGGGGCTGAAAGATCAGCTGCTGAACCAGGCCAACAGCACCGACGGCAACGGCCGCTATATGTTCGGCGGATACGTGAACGACAAGGCGCCGTTCGTCGATAACGGCGGCACCGTCAGCTATCAGGGCGGCGACAAGACGGTTCAGCAGAAAGTGGACGCCAACCGCACCATGACCATCGGCCATACCGGCAACGCGGTGTTCATGTCGTTGACCAGCAATCCCAAGCCTGAGCCGGACGGCAGCACGCCGGTCAGCAACGTGTTCGAGAGCATTGATATCGCGCTGAACGCGCTGAAAACCCCGCTGCAGGGCGCCGATGAGGCCACCAGGCAGCAGGTGAACGATGCGCTGGCGAAAGCCAACCGCGGCCTGGACAACTCTTACAACAACGTGCTGAGCGTGCGCGCCGAGCTGGGCAGCCAGCTGCAGGAGATGGATCAGCTGGACAGCATCGGCAAAGAGCGCGACATGACCAACCAGGTCCAGATGAGCGCGTTGACGGATGCCGATCTGGCCGAGTCTATTTCGTCTTACTTTATGCAGCAGGCGGCGCTGCAGGCGTCGTATAAAACCTTCAGCGATATGCAGGGCATGTCGCTGTTCCAGATGAATCGTTAAGAGCAATACCCCGTTGCCTGACCGCGACGGGTTTCCCTTTAGTGCGCTTAGAAAATACCCTCTCCGCCCCGCGGGGAGGGAGGCTTCTTGAAACCGGGCGCACTCGTTTGGCGCGTCGCTTGTTCTCCCACTACTGACTGAGCGACGCGCCTTTTTTTGTCTGCGTGTTCCCATTCACCTTAAGCGTCAGCGGAAAGGCACGCCGCGATCGTTGCCGGACCCTTTAGTGCATTGACTGCCTATGTTGACAAAGGCTGAGGCCGCCGCAGTGCCAATCGCACTGCCGTTACGGCTGGCCAGTGCGCCAGCCATGGCAATGGCACCGGTAACCACAGCGCCGGTACAAGGATCCTGAAATAGCCCATAGTCTTTCGCCGCCCAATTAGGCTGGAAGCCGTTCGCCTGCGCGCCGTAGGAGCTTCGGCTATAGTCGCGATCTCGGTCGCCGCCGTTATTGCCGTCGCCGGCGCCGCTCATCCGTTGCATTTCTTCTCTGGTCAGTTCTCTCAACATAGGTCGATCTCCTGTTAACGCGACTTCGCGTTATTTTTAGGGTTGTTGTTTTTGATTTGAGGCTTGCGGCTTGCATTGAGCAGCCACCGTATGGGTTTGCAGATATACTCGGCCAGTTTTAATGACCCGAACAAAGTAAACAGGATGATGACAAACCTATCGACGCCAGGCGGCAGAACAAACAAACCCCATGAAAAGCCCAACGTGTTTAAAATGGTGCTCATGATCAAGAGGGCAATGCCGGAGATAAATAAATCACTCAGCTGAAATTGTATCTTCATATTTACGCCGATTATATTTTGGTGAGATTTGCAGCGTGCTGTCTGCAAGGTCGTTCTCAATATAACGCTGGGGGAATAAGGGGCAAAATCGATTTTTCTTGTCAGCGGATAAATAAGAGGTGTGAGTAAATCAAATTATTAATGCATTATCTCTAAATTTAGCGTGGCAGCGAGGGCGACGTGCTGCATTATTTCATTCCTGACAATGAAATGCACAGGATGTCGACATGGCTTGCCGACGGGTGATCAATGCCGGTTACGGCAGGAGCCGGGTTGCCGTCCCGGTGCAGCGTCGAATGGCGCAGCAGAGGCCGGATACGGGCGCAACCCGGAGTGTTTTGCTAAAAACCGTACGGTATTATTTCTTTTTCTTCACCACTTTCCATTTCCCGCCGTCGGCCGTCTCGGTAAAAGAAACTCTAAACTTGTTGCTTTTCCAGTGGGTCAAACCGAATAACCGGCGTGCCTTGCGGTTGCTTTTCGCTTTAATCATGATCTCGCTCCTGTGGTTAGCAAAGGTCGATGCTGCGCCCTGCAGCCGACAGGCGCCGGACGCATTTATTCAGGGTGTCAGTTATCTGCCGCGCATTTAACAATGCGTGACGGGGTTGTTTTTATTTTTTTTACTCGAGATAAACGTATTTTATCGCCGCGGAAAATCAAGGTGATGCAAGGCGATATTTTTTTTGTTGCCGGGCCTATTCTAGGCCGGGGTTTTATTTATTCAAGCCGCCGGAGACATTTGAACCTTAATCCGGATAAAAGACGTTTCTCAGGCTTTTGTTCCAGGAAAGCGTTTTTATTGCCATTTTGTCTCAGAGGGAAGCGGGAGGGAAAGAAGGGGCGGCTTAGGGGCTCAGAAAGTCATGCCGCCGATCACCGCCGCCAGCCGATCGAAGATTTCACCGAACAGATGTTCGCAGAACGGCGCCAGCATCGGCATCATCATGCCCAGTGTCATGATGCCGAAGGTCATGGTGACCGGGAAACCGATCACGAAGACCGACAGCTGCGGCGTCATGCGGTTGAGCAAGCCGAGCGCCATGTTGAGCGTCAACAGCAGGCAGATCAGCGGCAGCGCCAGCATCATGCCGTTGATGAAGATCAGCGAGCCGACCTGGGTCAGCACCAGGAAGCCGTTGCCGTTCAGCGGCTGCGTTTGGACAGGCAGGGTGTGGAAGCTGTCCGCCAGCAGCGAAATCAGCCACAGATGGCCGTCGAAGCTGAGGAACAGCAGCATCGCCAGCAGGTTGAGCAGGCGCGCCAGCACCGGCATGTTCGGGCCGCCGCTGGGATCGAAGAAGGTGGCGAACGACAGGCCCATCTGCATGCCGATCACTTCGCCCGCCAGGCGCACCGCCGCGAAGGCGAACTGCATGGTCAATCCCAGCGCCACGCCGATCAGAATCTGTTGAATCGCCAGCCACAGGCCGGCGGCGGAGAAGATCGGGATATTGCTGGCGGGCAGCGTCGGCGCGATCAGGATGACGATCAGCCCGCCAAGGCCGATTTTGACCTTTTTGCTGATTTGCTTTTCGCTGAATACCGGCGCGGTGCTTATCAGCGCCAGAATGCGCAGCAGCGGCCAAAAATAGTGGCTGAGCCAGACGGTGAGCTGGGCGCTGTCGAAGGTGAGCACGGTTAGCCGATCAGGGTGGGCAGGTTGCTGAACAGGGTGCGCATGTAGTCCAGCAGCAGGTTCAACATCCAGGGGCCGGCGATGATGATGGTGGCCACCACCGCCAGAATTTTGGGGATGAACGACAGCGTCATTTCGTTGATCTGGGTGGCGGCCTGCAGCAGGCTGACCACCAGGCCGCTGATCAGCGCCGCCAGCAGCAGCGGGGCGGCCAGCGCCAGCGCCACTTTCATCGCTTCGGTGCCGAGCGCCATAACCGATTCAGGTGTCATCTCGCGTTCTCCGGTCGGGGGTTACGAATAGAAACTCTGCGCCAGCGAGCCGAGCAGCAGCTGCCAGCCATCGACCAGCACGAACAGCATCAGCTTGAACGGTAGCGAGATGGTGGCCGGCGGCACCATCATCATCCCCAGCGCCATCAGCACGCTGGCGACCACCAGGTCGATAATCAGAAACGGAATGAACACCGTAAAGCCGATCTGGAAGGCGGTTTTCAGTTCGCTGGTGACGTAGGCGGGCAGCAGGATGCGCATCGGCACCGCCTCCGGGCCGGCCAGCGGTGGCTGATTGGCCAGCTTGGCGTACAGCGCCAGATCGGTTTCGCGCGTTTGGCGCAGCATGAATTCGCGCAGCGGCTGCGCGCCTTTATCCAGCGCGACCTCCAACCCGATCTTGTCCTGGCTGAACGGCAGGTAGGCATCCTGATAGACCTTGTCGAACACCGGCGACATGATGAAGAAGGTGAGGAACAATGCCAGCCCCAACATCACCTGGTTCGGCGGCGCCGACGGGGTGCCCAGCGCGTTGCGCAGCAGCCCGAGCACGATGATGATGCGGGTGAAGCTGGTCATCATCAGCAGCATGGCGGGCAGGAAGGTCAGCGAGGTCAACAGCACCAGCGTCTGCACCGGCAGCGACCAGCTTTGGCCGCCGTTGGCCAGCGGCTGGCTGATCAGCCCCGGCAGTTGCGCCAAAGCCGCCGGGCTGATGAACAGCAGGGCGGCAGGGAGCCAAACCGCCGGACGGCGGACGAGGGTATGAAGAGTCGAGGTCATGCCGATTTTTCCGGGCGTTTCAGAACTTTTTGCATCAGTTGGCGGAAGTCCGCCGGCGTCGCCGCGTCGGCCGCGCCTTCGTCTTTCGGCGGGGCGGGCAGGGTGTGCAGCGGGGTGATCTGCTGGGCGGTGACGCCCAATACCAGCAAAGTATCGTCGACTTCCACCACCACCACGCGCTCGCGCTGCCCGACCTGGCAACTGGCGCGCAGGTTGAGCAGCTTGTTGTTGCGCGCCTGCGGGGCGAAGCCCAGCCGGCGGAACAGCCAACCGGCCAGCAGGATCAGCAGCAGAATGCCGCCGAGCGCGCTGCTGACCTGCATCAACACCGAACCGGCCGGCAAGGCCGGCGCGGCGGGTGGTTGGCTGCTTTGGACGGTAACGGGCGCCGCGACGGTCATCAGCGGCTCAGTCGACGCATGCGTTCGGACGGGGTGATGATGTCGGTGATGCGCACGCCGAACTTGTCGGCCACCACCACCACTTCACCTTGTGCGATCAGGTAACCGTTGATCAGGATGTCCAGCGGCTCGCCGGCCAGGCCGTCCAGCGCTACCACCGAGCCTTGCGACAGGCGCAGCAGCTCTTTGATGGTCATCTTGGTGCGCCCCAGTTCCACGGTCAGCTTGACCGGAATATCCAGAATCAGGTCGATATCCTGCAGGCTGCCGAGCGCATCCTGAGCTTCCAGCGACTTGAACACCCCTTCGGTGCTCGCGCCGGATTTCTCTGAGGACTGCTGCTCGTTAAACGCATCAGCCCACAGATCGTCTACGGATTCCTTTCCTTCGCCAGACGGTTGCTTAGGATCACTCATTGGGCTGTTCCTCACTCAGAGCATTCAAAATAGGGTTAATCAAATGTTCAACACGCAGGGCATATTGCCCGTTCAACGTGCCGTATTGGCTGGTCAGCACCGGTACGCCGTCCACATGGGCAATCAGGCGTTCCGGCTTGTCTATCGGTAATACATCGCCCGGCTGCAGCTTCAGGACTTTCGACAGCCGCATCGGGATATCGACGAAGTTGGCGATAAGCTCCAGTTCGGAGTGTTGCACCTGCTTCACCAGGGTTTCGCGCCAATGGCTGTCTTCCTGCCGCGAGTTTTCCAGCGGCGGGTTGGTCAACAGCTCGCGCAGTGGCTCAATCATGGCGAACGGAATGCAGATGTTGAACTCTCCGGTCAGCGCGCCGATCTCCACCTGGAACGGCGTGGTGACCACGATATCGTTCGGCGAAGTGGTGATGTTGGTGAACTTCACCTGCATTTCGGCGCGCACGTACTCCACGTCGATCTTGTAGATGGCGCTCCAGGCATCGCCGTAGGCGTCCAGCGCCAGGCGCAGCATGCGCTTGATCACCCGCTGTTCGGTCGGGGTGAACTCGCGGCCTTCGACCTTGGTCGGGAAGCGGCCGTCGCCGCCGAACAGGTTATCGACGGCGATGAACACCAGGCTCGGCGCGAACACGAACAGGGCGGTGCCGCGCAGCGGGTTCAGATGCACCAGGTTCAGGTTGGTCGGCACCGGCAGGTTGCGGGCGAACTCGTGATACGGCTGGATTTTGATCGGGCCGACGGTAATGTCCGGGCTGCGGCGCAGCAGGTTGAACAACCCCATGCGGAACTGCCGGGCAAAACGTTCGTTGATGATTTCCAGCGCGTGCAGACGCTCGCGCACCACGCGGCGCTGGGTGGTCGGATCGTAAGGCTTGACCTCGCTCTCTTTGCCGACTATCGCTTCGGGTTCATCACCCGCGCTGTCGCCGTTGAGCAAGGCGTCGATCTCTGCCTGTGAAAGAATGCTGTCGCCCATAGTGATTACCGCAGTATGAAGGCGGTGAACAGCACATCGCTGACCACCTGCTTCGGTTGTCCCTTAACCAGCGGCGGGCTGAGCACGTCCTTAATCTGCGCCACCAACCGTTGCTTCCCTTGTTCATTGGCCAGCTGGCTCGCTTCCTGGCGGGAGAGCAGCATCAGCAGACGGCTGCGCACTTCCGGCAGAAAATCGTTCAGCTGACGGCGGGTACTTTCGTCCGGCAGACGCAGTGTGAGGCCGATGTACAGCACGCGATCCGGGTTGTTGTCCGGCGTCACCAGGTTGACGGTAAAGGTGTCGAGCGGCATGAACACCGGCGCGGCCGGCGGTTGCTGTTTGGCGGCGGCCGGTTCGGCGCCGTTTTTATGCTGTTGCAGCAGCCACCAGCTGTAGCCCGCGGCGCCACAGGCGACGACGCTGATCAACACCAGCAGGATGACCAGAAGGGAGCGTTTCGGTGCTGCGGGAAGGGTGTTCTGAGACATAGCCAAATCTAATTCCTGTTGTTCCACCCGCGGCCGGCGAGGCGGCGGGCATAGCGCGCGGCAAAGCCGCACGCATGACATGTAAAGGTATTATCGCGTCTATTGCGGTGTGCAATAGCCTGAATAGACGCGCAAATGGGTGCCAGCTTGGGCGTTTGCGGCGGCTCAGGCGAAAATATCGACGCCGTTGACCGCACTGGCCATGCGCTGCAGCGCCACCGGTGCGCTGACGCCCTCGGCGGCCGCAGCGTCACCGCCATGATGTTCCGCATAGCTGGCACGCCCCTGGCCGTTGGAAGCCTGCTGTTGCGCCTGCTGCTGCCATTGCGGCGTGGACTCGCCGCCCACGCTGCTTTGCCCCAGGTTGATACCGCTCTCCGCCAGCGCGTGCCGCAGCTGCGGCATCGCCGCTTCCACCGCCGCACGCACCTGGCCGTGAGCGGAGGCGATATGCAGTTGCGCCTGCTGATCGTCCAGCTTCAGCGTGATCTGCAGGGCGCCCAGTTCCTGCGGGTGCAGGCGCAGCTCGGCGCTCTGCTGGCCGTTGCGGTGGAACATCAGCACCTGTTGGCTCAACGCCTGCTGCCACTCCGGGCTGCCCAGCTGCGCGTTGAGCTGCGGCGCAGGCGGTGCGGTCACCAGTGCGCTGGCAGGAGCGGCCGTTTGCGTTGGGCTGGCGGCGGCCAGGGCGACGGCGTGGTTGAGCGTCGGCGGCTGCTGTGCATCGCTCGCCGGCAGCGGCTGTGCGGTACTTGCGCGTTCGCCGTTGGCTGGTTGCGGGAGCGCCGCCTTGGCATTATCGCCGTCGGTAGCCGATGTTTTCGCCCCCGTCAGCGACGGAGCGGGGGATGCCGATGAACGCGCGGCGGTTTTATCACCGGCCGCTGCGATGTTCAGCAGGCCATTGCCGGGCTGCAGCGCAGTCGCCTCATCAGCGCTATCCACCGGCAGCGAGCGTTGGCCGTCGGCTGGCTGAGTCTGGGCGACGATCGCGGCCGGCAGCATGGCGTACAGCGCCTGCAGCGTTGCGGCATCCAGCTCTTTGGCGGCGGCGATAGGCGGCTGCGCCGGTTTGTCGCCGGCGGCGGGCGCTTCGCCCTCGGCGCCCTCAGGTGAAAGCGCGTCGGCTGAGGCCGTCTGGCCCGGCAGCAGGCCGCCGCGCTCGCCGAAGGTGGCCAGCAGTTGATTGAGCTGGTTGCGGCTCAGGGCCGGGGCGCGTTCTTCGTCCGCGCTCAGCGCGACCGGCGGCTGTTTGCCGTCGGCGGCGGGTGCGAAACGGGCGCCGAGCAGCTGGGCGAAAGCGGACGACAGCTGGCTCTCATCCAGCGCCGACGTCAGTTCGGCCAGGCCGCCGGCGTCGCCGGGTAAGACCAGACCGGGCAGGGCGTTCAGATTCATGGGTTGATATTCCTTTGTGCACTGCGTTGAGCGAACTCATCCATCAGTTTTTGATCCCGTTTGTTCTCCTGCTGCTGCTCCGCCGTCAGAGCGCGGGTATGCAGGGTCTCGAAAGCGTTCAGCCGCTGTTGTTTGTCTTGCCATTGCTTCACCGCATGATCCACTTTCTGCCCCCACTGCAGCAGCTGCTGGCGGTGTTGGTCGATGGCCTGTTCCAGCGTGCCGATAAACTGCTGGTAGTTTTGCCAGCGTGAGCTGTCCATGCCGTCGCAGAGCGTATGATTCAGCTTCTGGCGGTATTCGTCCTGATAGTTGAGCAGCATCGACAGCTGCTGCTCTGCCGCCTGCTGCGCCTGCCGTACCTGGCCCAGCTGTTGCGCGGCCTGTTCCACCGCATCCTGCGCCAGATCTCGCAGGGTAATCAGGGGGGATTGTGATTTCATCGCTGTGCGCCTCTGGTGACGTTAAACAATCAACTGCTGCAGCTGTTGACAGGCTTCATCATAGCCGCTGCGTTCAAAGATGCCCTGTTGCAGGTAGGCTTCCATCTGCGGATACAGCGTCATCGCTTTGTCCAGCAACGGATCGCTGCCCGCCGCGTAGGCGCCGACGCTGATCAGATCGCGGTTGCGCTGATAGCTGGCCAGCATCTGTTTGAAGGTGCGCACCCGGCGGTAATGCTCTTCGTCGATCAGCGACGTCATGGCGCGGCTGATTGACGCTTCGATGTCGATCGCCGGGTAGTGGCCGGCTTCCGCCAGGCGCCGGGACAGCACCACGTGACCATCGAGGATGGCGCGCGCCGAGTCGGCGATCGGGTCTTGCTGATCGTCCCCTTCGGTCAACACGGTGTAGAAGGCGGTGATGGAACCGCCGCCGCTGATGCCGTTGCCCGCGCGTTCCACCAGCGCAGGCAGCTTGGCGAAGACCGAAGGCGGGTAGCCTTTGGTCGCCGGCGGCTCGCCGATGGCCAGAGCGATCTCACGCTGCGCCATGGCGTAGCGGGTGAGGGAGTCCATGATCAGCAACACATGCTGCCCGCGATCGCGGAAATCTTCGGCGATGCGGGTGGCGTAGGCCGCCCCCTGCATGCGCAGCAGCGGCGAGACGTCCGCCGGCGCGGCGATCACCACCGAGCGCGCCCGGCCTTCGGCGCCGAGAATGTTCTCGATAAAGTCTTTGACCTCGCGGCCACGTTCGCCGATCAGGCCAACGACGATCACATCCGCCTGGGTATAACGGGCCATCATGCCGAGCAGCACGCTCTTGCCGACGCCGGAGCCGGCGAACAGGCCCATGCGCTGGCCGCGGCCGACGGTCAGCAGGCCGTTGATGGTGCGCACCCCCACGTCCAGCACCTGCTCGATCGGCGTGCGCTGCAAGGGGTTGAACGGCGCGGTGATCAGCGGCGCGCGGTAACCGGTTTCCGGTGAAGGCAGGCCGTCGAGCGGTTTGGCGCTGCCGTCCAGCACCCGCCCCAACAGGGCCGGGCCGAGCGGCAGCTGTTTGCCGGCGCTTTGGCCTTCCGGCGCGATGCGGGCGTAAACCCGCGCGCCCGGCACGATGCCTTCCACCTCTTCCAGCGGCATCAGGAACAGCCGCTGGCCGTTGAAGCCGACCACTTCGCTTTCCACTTCTTGCACCTCACCGGCGTCGTGCCGTTCGATGAGGCAGGTCGCGCCGAGCGGCAGCTGCAGGCCGGTGGCTTCCAACACCAATCCGGTGGCGCGGGTCAGGCGACCGTAGCGGCGCACCATCGGCGCGCGCGCGATGCGTTTTTCCAGCGTATCCAGAGAGCTCAGCCAGCGGCCGAGACGCGCGGTCATCAGACTTCTCCCGGTGCCGCCAGGCGGCACAATTCATGCCAGCGCGTCGCCAGGCTGGCGTCGAGATCGCCTTCCTCGGCGCTGACCTTGCAGCCGCCCGGGTGCAGCTCGCCGTCCGCCAGCAGGCGCCAGCCGTGCAGGCTGAGGGTGACCCCCAACTGCTGCTCGACGCGCGAGTAGTCGTCTGGGTGTACCCGCAGCTGCGGCTTGCCGTTGAACATCGGTTCCTGCTGGATCAGCTGTTGGATCTGCGCCAGCAGGGCGGTGCCGTCGCACACCGGCGGCTGGCCCAGCACCTGCTTGGCGGCGGTCAGCGCCAGCTGCATCAGCCGCGAAGCGATCACGCTGTCGAGCGCGTCCAGCGTGTGCTGGAATTCGGTGACCAGCTGCTGCCAGTGGGCGGTCAGCGGCTGTTGCTGCTGTTGCGCTTCCAGCAGCCCTTGCTGGCGGCCTTCCTCCAGTCCGGACTGAAAACCGGCCTCATAGCCTTTTTGCTGGCCGTCGGCATAGCCCAACTGCTGGCCCTGTTGCTCCGCCTGCAGGCGCAGCGTCGCCAACTGCTGCTGCAATTCGGCCTGTGCGTCCGGTGACGGATCGTCAAGTTCGAGATCCGGCAACTGCGGCAGTTCGATCGCCGGTTTCTGTTCGCCCAGATCGTTGAGCGACCAGGGCTGCCAGGGCAGGGTGTTAATGCGATCAGACATAGGTGTCCTCGCCGCCGCCGATGATCATTTCGCCGCTTTCCGCCAGGCGTCTCACCACCAGCAGGATGGCTTTCTGCTCGTTCTCCACCTGCGACATGCGCACCGGCCCACGGTTGGCCAGATCGTCGCGCAGGATGTCGGCGGCGCGTTGCGACATGTTCTTGAGGAACTTCTCGCGCAGCGGCTGCTCGGCGCCTTTCAAGGCGATCAGCAGCGACTCGCCTTCCACTTCCTGCAGCAGGCGTTGGATACTGCGATCGTCGACTTCCACCAGGTTTTCGAACAGGAACATCTCGTCGATGATCTTCTGCGCCAGCTCGCCGTCGTATTCGCGCATCGCGTCGATGACCGCTTCTTCCTGCTGGGTTTTCATCAGGTTGATGATCTCGGCGGCGGTGCGCACCCCGCCCATTTTGCTGCGTTTGAGGTTCTGGCCGTCGAGCAGGTTGTTCAGCACTTCGGTCAGCTCCGCCAGCGCCGCCGGCTGCACGCCGCCGAAGGTGGCGATACGCAGCATGACGTCGTTGCGCAGGCGTTCGTCGAACAGGGCCAGGATATCCGCCGCCTGGCCGCGTTTGAGGTGCACCAGGATAGTGGCGATGATCTGCGGGTGTTCGTCGCGGATCAGATCGGCGGCGCTCTGCGGCTCCATAAAGTTGAGCGTTTCCATGCCGGTGGTGGTCTCGCGCGATTCGAGAATGTCTTCCAGCAGGCTGGCGGCGCGCTCTTCGCCCAGCGCCTTGACCAGCACCGAACGCAGGTAGTCGCTGGCGTTGACGCTCAGCGCCGCGTATTGCTCGGCGTCGTCTTCGAACTCGGTCAGTATTTCGCCGAGCTGTTTGTGTGAAACCTGGCTCATGCCGGCCATGGTGCCGCTCAGCAGCTGTACTTCGCGCGAGGAGAGGTGTTTGAACACCTCCGCCGCGCGATCTTCACCCAGCGTCATCAGCAGGATGGCGCTTTTGTCGGTTCCGGTCAGGCTCATATCTCGTTACTCATCCATTGGCGGATTACCAGAGCGACCACGCGTGGGTCTTTGTCAGCCAGATCGCGGATCCGCTGGCTCTGGACTTCTGCGCTGACGCGCTGCTGCGATTTACGACGCTGCGCCAGCTCCTCGTTGCTCGGTTTGCTGCTGTCGACCGCTTTGGCGGCAGGGGCGTTGGCGGCGGCGACGGCGGCCTGTTGCGCCGCCTGGCGCTGTTGCAGCTGCGGCCGCACCAGTTTGCGCCACAGCAGCCAGGCCACCAGCAGCACCAGCAGATAGCGGCCCGCGTCGATCAGGCGATCGATAAACGACTGGCTTTGCCAGAACGGCAGTTCGCCACCGGTCACCTGAGTGTCGGTAAACGGCGTGTTGACCACGTTCAGGGTGTCGCCACGGCTGCTGGAGTAGCCCATCGCTTCACGCACCAGCGCTTCGATCTGCGCCAGCTGCTCTTTGCTCATCGGCTGCGGTTTGCCGTCTTTATCGGTGCCCAGATAGTTGACCACCACGGCGACCGACAGACGCTGCACGGTGCCGGCTTTTTGCTGGGTGTGACGAATGGTGCGGTCGAGCTCGTAGTTGGTGGTCGCGTCGCGACGGGTATTTTGCGGCACGCCGTTGGCCGCCGCGCTGCGGGTGGTCGCGGCATTTTGCGCGGTCGCGTTGGCATTGGCATTGTTGCCTGCTGCGGTGGCCGGCTTGGCGGTCTCAATCGGCGCGGTGGCCGGCGCGCTCGGCTGATTGGACAGCGCGCCCGGCACGCCGCCCACCTGTGGCCCGCCGATCTGCTCGCTCAGGCTGGTTTGCTGAGAGCGGATAGCGGCTTTGTCCGGCTGCTGGTTCGGCTGGTACTGTTCATCGGTTTGTTCGCGAGTGGCGAAGTCGATCTGTGCCGTGACCTGCGCACGCACGTTGGCGCTGCCGACCACCGGGGCGAGGATCGCTTCGATGCGGCGCTGGAAGCCGTTTTCCACTTCGTTGGCGTATTTCAGCTGCGAGGCGTTGAGATCGCGCCCGGTGCCGTCGGACTGCGTCAGCAGGCGCCCGGCCTGATCGACCACGGTCACGTTGCCCGGCGGCAGGCCGGCGACGCTGCTCGACACCATATAAACGATGGCGTTGATCTGGCCGTCGTCCAGCGCACGGCCGGGTTGCAGGGTCAGCGTCACCGACGCGGAAGGGGATTTCTGTTCGCGCACGAACAGCGAAGGTTTAGGCAGCGCTAGGTGAACGCGGGCGTTTTGCACCGGCCCCAGCGATTCGATAGTGCGCGACAGCTCGCCCTCAAGGGCGCGCTGATAGTTGATCTGTTCGCTGAATTGGCTGATGCCGAATTTTTCCTGATCCAGCAGTTCGAAGCCGACGGCGCCGCCCTTCGGCAGCCCTTGCTGCGCGAGGCGCAGGCGGGTTTCATGCACCTTTTCCGCCGGGATCAGCAGCGCTGCGCCATTCTCGGCGAAGCGGTAAGGGATATTCATCTGCGTCAGCTGGGTGACGATGGCGCCACCGTCGCGGTCGTTCAGATTGCTGTACAGCACGCGGTAGTCAGGGCTTTTCACCCACAACAGCAGCGCGACAACGATGGCGATCGCGGCGGAGGCGGCGACCAGCAACGGAATTTTCGGGTTGGCGCGCAGACGATTCCAGATGGCCTGCAGGCCGTTGTCGCGGCTTTCGCCGGCGGTTATCGAAGCACTCATTTTAGGTCTCGTCCTTCAATGGCGCTCACGATCCCGTATGGGCCGCTGAGCAGCTCCCTGCCAGGCTGATGAACGGTATGGTTAGCGTTGTGTGACAAAACAGACTCCCTGATACACATATCTTCTAAATAGCGGCGCTCCCATTTCTGGGCAGGCCATTATTCGCCTTATCAGACGATTCCGATTGCCCGATAAGCCGGGTTTTTTGCAGTTAATTAGCCGCTTTAGGTCTGAAAACGCTGTGCTAGGGTGTGCATCATTGGAGAAGTGCAGGGTGAAACGTCACCCGGCGTGACGAGATGATTGAGGACCAGATGGCGATTCAGGGCATTGAAGGGGTGCTGCAGCAGATGCAGACCATGGCGGTTCAGGCCGGCAAGATGGGGCAGAATACGGCGCCGCAGGGCGTCAGCTTCGCCAGCGAACTGACTGCGGCGCTCGGCAAGATCAGCGAGACCCAGCAAACGGCGCGCAAGCAGGCGCAGGATTTCGAACTGGGCGTGCCGGGCATCAGCCTGAATGATGTGATGGTCGATCTGCAGAAATCATCGGTCTCGCTGCAGCTGGGCGTGCAGGTGCGCAACAAGCTGGTCGCGGCCTACCAGGACATCATGAATATGCCGGTGTGATGAACGTGCCGGTCATTTTGCAGTGACATTGGGGCCGGCGCTGTTACCCTATAGCGACGGTTAATTATCAGGATAGGATGATGTGCAAATCGCTGTATCTTGCTGTGGGCATCATGGCGCTGTCTGGATGCGCCGGGCAAAACGATGACTATTCATCGGCCCATAAAAACGCGGCTCATCAGGAAGCAGGCAAGGAATGGAAAGCGTTTGTTGCGCCGCTGTCCGTCAAAACGCAGTCGCCCGGCGAGCGAGAAATGAAACGCGCTGCCCGCCACGATTGAACCCGCGGCTCCGGTAGCATTTCATTATCGCAGGCAAAAAAAAACCAGCTATCGGAATAGCTGGCTCAAAGTGCGATAAAACTTTATGTGATGTAGGAGCGTCGACACCTCATCGAGGTGGCGTCGACGTGGTCATCATATTTGTTATGTTATAACAAATCAATGCTACCGTGCGTTTGCTTCAGCCCACCAAGGCCACGATCCGCTGGTGGGCATTCGCCAGCCCCTGAGTGAGGCCGTGCGGTTTCATATCCAGCCCTTCGGCATAGATAAACTGCACCTCGCCGATCCCCATCAGCCCCAGTACCGAGCGCAGGTAGGGCGTCACGGCGTCGGTCGGCTGGCCGGCGTGTACGCCGCCGCGTGAACTGAACACCACTGCATTGACGCCTTCCACCAGCCCGACCGGGTAGGCGGCGGTATAGTTGAACGTCAGCCGGGCGCGGGCCACCAGATCGAACCAGTTTTTCAGCTGGGTCGGGACGTTGAGGTTGTACATCGGCGCGCCGATCAGCAGCAGATCGCTCCCTTTCAGTTCGGCGATCAACCGATCGGAAAGCGCCACCGCCGCTTTGGCGCGTGGGCTGATGTTATCTGCGCCGCGCAGCGCACTGAACAGCTCGCCGTCCAATACCGGCAGATCCAACGCCGTCAGATCGTGTTCGACGATCTGATCTTCATATCCTTTGGCCCGACGCTCCGCCAGATAGCGGTCAATCAGGTTGCTGGTCTGCGAGTCGTTTCCCATAATGCTGGATTTGAGCACCAGTATTTTTTTCATGCTGTTGTCCTCAGACGGTAATTGGCGGTTTCACCGGGCATTCCGGAATGACTGCAGGTTATCATTGCTCTATCTTCACCAGTGGTGATAGGATTTCACTTCATTGATTCCAATTTGGAAGCATTCAGATGAAAAGCGATCTCAGCGCGCTGCCGGCCTTTGTCGCCGTGGCGGAAGGCGGCAGCTTCGCCGCCGCCGCAGAAAAACTGCATCTGACACGCTCCGCGGTCAGCAAAATCGTGTCGCGGCTCGAGGCGCGGCTTGGCGTGATGTTGTTTATGCGCACCACCCGCAGCCTGAGCCTGACGGATGAAGGGGCGCTGTACTATGAGCACTGTCGGCAGGCGTTGGCGAACGTTCAGGCGGCGGAAAACCAGCTGGACAGCGGCAAGATGCAGGTCAGCGGCCGGCTTAGGATCTCGATGCCGGTGTTGTTCGGCCATCTGTGCATTGCGCCCTTGATGACGGCGCTGGCGAATGAGCATCCGTTACTGTCGTTGGAAATTTCGTTCAGCGACCGCAGGATCGATCTGATCGACGAGGGGTTCGATCTGGCGGTTCGCATCGGCGAACTGGCGGACAGCGGCAGTCTGGTTGCCCGACGCCTGGGCGAACACGGCATGCTGCTGTGCGCTTCGCCCGACTACGTGCAGCGCTGCGGCGCACCGAATTCGGTGGAGGCGTTAAGCCGGCATCAGGCGGTGGGGTATCTGCACGCCGGCGCCGTGTTGCCCTGGCAGCTTCGCGGTGAAAACGGCGAGCTGCGGCCGTTCAGGCCACCGGCCAAGATGATGATGGATGACATGCAGGGGATCGTCGATGCCGTTTCCGCCGGCGCCGGTATTGCCTGGCTGCCGGAGTGGCTGGTACGCGATCGGCTGATGGCCGGGACGCTGGTGGAGATCATGCGCGGTGAGTCCAGCCTCAGTTTTCCGGTGAATGCAGTGTGGCCCTATATGCCTTACCAACCGCTCAAAGTGCGGCTGGCGGTGGACAAACTGGTGGCGGAGCTGCCGGGCAGGCTGACGCGGCTCGCGTCGGCCTGAGGGTGTATGTGGTGGCAACGGTCCAAGGGACGCTTGCCGATGTCAGAGCGTGCGCTGTTGCGTTGATCGTGGCAGTGACGGTTGTGTTTTCCCTGTCAACAGGCAACTGAAAATAAGAACCCAAATGAACCCGTAAGAGTAATCAGGGTTGGCGGCGCAGGAGCCCAAAAATGCGGAGAAAAGCATAAATTTAAGCATGGAATTGGCTTCGCTGCCGGCGACGTTATATTGCGAACGAATAAGCTTGGATACGATAAAACCGACTAACAGTATCGTCCCCAATATTCCGAAGTTAGCAAGTAGGGACAGAGGCAGAGAAGATATTCTTGCGCTACCGATACCGACGCCCAAGCCAAAGGTATTATACATAATTTCAAGGGCATTGTAGTTGGAGGCGGAACGCACGAGGTGAGAGATCGTTTGCGCTTTTTTGTCCGCGTAATCGGTTATTTTATCTAGGAAAAAGATAAATGTGAGCTTTGATGCGATGACCAAAGACAGAGAAAATAGAGCTTTCTGTATCAGGCTAAAACGCGGACTGAAAATGAATGTGCCGCACAGCGACGTAAGCAGGGTAAAATAGCCTGATGTAGAGCCGTTTTTAACCAAGAGCAGCATCATCAATAGGGCCACTAACTTCAGTCGCAACCCTTTGGCAACCAAAAGAGGCACGATCGTTGCGCCGATAAAGATACCGGCGAATGACGGTTCACCGAAGGTACCGCTCAGTCTGGATTCAAAAATGGCATTGGCGTTATGCATGCTGTTATACATCAAAATCTGAATCGCATTCGCCAGCGGCCTGGCAAGGAGCCAAATCAGACAGTAAGCGGAGAAAACCAACGTCGTAAAAATGATGGTTTTCAGAGCGTATTCAGGCGTGATTTCACGCCGCTTGACGTAAATGACATACAGCGTTATCAGGTTCAGCGTGATTAGAATCAGTTGCTTGATGTTGTTATTGCCCCACACAAGCGAGATACCTTTTTTGGCGTAGTTATTTTCAAAGCTATAAGCCGGTGAATAAACTCTTATCCCTTCAAATAGATGGGTAAACGCATAGGTGAAGAACCAAAAAAGAATAATTATCACCAGAGATTGCAGAAATACCCGGTGTTTTAAGTTAAAGACAGGCGTGCTGTTTTTCGAAGTAAAAACAAACCGGGTTATTAAAACTAGCTCGATAAAGTAGAATATGGGTAGGCTATTACTCCCTGTATTGATAATAGCGCTTGACTGAAAGATGGACGCGATAATCAACAGGGCGAAAATGGTTCTGTGGTGTAGGAAAAAAGTGGCGAAAGCAAGAGCTAGCCAAACAAAACTTAATATATTCACATTATATTCCCTAAGTTACTTATCCTATATGGCATCGCCTGGCTTCAGATTAAAGTAGTTATAAAAGCCAGCGCATTTCCGCGCGCTATCATACAATAAGAAAATGGGACGGTCTAGCTGCAAGTGTCGTAGATTCATGGGGTTATAGAATGAGGCTGCAAGTATATTTCATTCTTATAATTAATGAGCTAACTAAGTCGCGCGGATTTTGCGTTTGATATAGTGACGGTTGGCCCTCGGGATTTGCTATAACAGCAGGAAGCAGGCCACCGGTGCAATTAATTTAGCAATAAAATAAGTAAATAAAATTAATCATAAATCACCGAGGAGCAACGACCATTGCAATGCGTAATAAAGCAGCAACAAGAGACAGCAGGCAAGCACCAGCTTTTCACCAGCTTGCTTAAGCTTGGCTTTAACGTTGTTCCTTTGCCGCATTTTTACGTTCTCGCTTTAGACAGTCAGATAGAAAAGCAGTATAGCAAGCAAGTTTTAGGTGTCGGTCAAAATAGGAAAATACTTAATGCTTTGGTGAGGAACTGAGCAGTGGGTTGTGCGGGATAATTAGCCAGCGGCAGGAAGAGAGCAACCAGGAAAAGGCGCCAGCGGTCGCTGGCGGATACGTCAAGATAAGTTGCTCGGTACGCTCACATCCTTGAGATGCCATCGTCTATCTGAGCTAAATTGCAGTGTTTTCCGCCATTGATTAGCTGGAACCGTAATGCTGTTCAAAGGCCGGCTCCATAATCCTTTGGTGACCGCGAATGGCGGTCGGGGCGAAACCGAAGCGTTTGCGAAAACGTTCGGCGAAACGTGACGCGCTTTCATAGCCGACATGTTGCGCGATGGCGGAAATCGGCCAGTCGGTCGACTGCAGCAGGGCCAGTGCGCTACTCATGCGCACGTCGATCATCAGGTTGCGCAACGCGGTATTTTCCATCGACAGTTTGCGGCGCAGCATCACTTCACTCATCGACAGGCTTTCCGCCACTTTGGCCGCCGTCCAAATGCTGTGCGGATCGGTTGCCAGGCAGCGACGCACACGTTGGGTGAGGTCTTTGGCTTCGTTGTGGATGAAGCGAATGCCGAACTGGGCCAGCCACAGCAGAATTTCCAGCATTTTGTGCCGCACGATGATGGTGGGAAACCGCTGCCGGAGCGCCAGCGCCAGGCTGGTGGTCTCGAAACTGTGCTTCAGGGCGCAGGGCAGGCTGCGCAGCGCCAGGACGGCATCAAACGGCATCGGCGCCGGCGCGTCCTCGGCCGGAGGCTGAACGGTGAGCAGCAGTGGGTCGCAGGTCAGCAACTGGCAACTGAAAACGCCTTCTTCGGATGGGCCGTTAATAATATCCACCGTTTGCCCCCCGTCGATTATCAACAGCTCGCCGGCATGAGCCACCACCTCGCGTTGTTGCCAGCGTACGCGCTTATGGCCCTGTTGTATCAGATACAGATGTGGTTGCTCAAAATAGACTGAAGGGAATAATAATTCAGTATGCTGAATGATGTGCGCTGAGGCGCCAATTCCTGGACAGAGATTAATTGTACGTTCCATCGATATTCATTTCGCAGCCATTATCTGAGAATATCTTTACGCTTTGATCCGCGTTGGAGCAACATTTTTCCATGGGCCGTGAAACACAGCGGCGTGTTTTATCTATCAAAAATCAATTTCCTGCTGAACAGAAAACGTCCGTGTCGGGATAATGTTTATCCATTAAAGTGAGAGCCAGGCTCGAAGCGCGCATTTTACCAATTACCCATAAACTGAATAATTCAAATGCCATAGATTAATATCCTAACGTAACCCGAGAGTAATAGCGCATAGTGCTATTTAATCCATTTTCGTCAGTATTGTCGATCTTATCGGACCTGTGGCTCACCCAGCAACAGCGCACGGTCATGAAACTGGCCGTAGGTATTGTTGACCACGTTCTGGCGCGTGGACTGTTCGATCAGCATTTTCAGCTCATCCATGCGCTGCTGTAACAGACGTTTGAGCTCGGTTTCGTTGTCGAGGATCTGTTGCAGCTTATTGCGCAGCATCTCCTGCAACGCCATGGAAGGGCCGGCTTGCCCGGTAAAGGCGGCGGTTTTTTCCACCGCCGTTACGTAAGCGAATTCGAGCTCGACGAGCTCCTCCCAGCGCCCGGTTTGCGCCAGCGCGATCATCTGGCTGCTCAGGCTGTAAATTTGTTGATAAGCGGCTAACAGCTGCTGTTGACGTTCCATTACACGGCGTCCTGCGAAGGTTGGTAGTTGGGGCCGATCTGGCGCCAGGCATCGGCGATGTTTTCCAGCAGTTTGACCACTTCGGCGATCGCCGCTTCGTCGTTGTTCAGGTTGGCCTGCATCAGGCGCCGCTTCATATAGTCGTACAACGCCGCCAGGTTTTCGGCGATTTCGCCGCCCTGTTGAGGGTCCAGGCCGCCTTTCAGGCCGTTGTCGATGATGTTGATGGCTTTGGACAGCGCCATGCCTTTGCCGGCGATATCGCCCTGGTTCATCAGGATGCGTGCGCGAAGCAGGGCGCTGAGCGCCCCGTCGAACAACATCACGATTAACTGGTGCGGGCTGGCGCTCATGGCGCCGCTTTCCAGACTGACCTGTGCATAGGCCTGAGTGCCGCTTCTGTTATACATGTTGTTTCTTTTACCTGTTACCTGGTTAAGGGATCACTTTGTCGAGAATTGCTGTTGTAAATAGTTACCCGTGCTGCTCAATTTGGACATCATGGTATCCAACTGAACGAACTGCTGCTTATAGCGGTCGATGGTGTTCTGAATGCTGGCCGTGACCGTGGTGATCTGAATGTTCAGGCGATCGAGGTTGGTGTTGATGCTCTTGGTCGAGTTCTCGATGATGCCGCCGGATTTGACGTAGTTCTGGATCTCGTTGTGGATTTCGGTGGCCATGCCGGTGTCTTTACCGTTGCCGGCGAAGAAGTTGGCAACCTGATCCGGTTTTTCGTCGATGGCTTTGTTCAGCTTGGTGCTGTCGATTTCCAGCTTACCGGTTTTGACGTTGGTGGTGATGCCGAGGTTGCCCAGGCCTTTCAACTCCGGGTTGTCCTGTGCCGAACTGAGGGCGCTCTTGATCGAGGACTGGATGCCGCGCAGGGTGTTGTCGCCCAGCAGAGCGCCGTTTTTGGCATTCTGCGCTTCACCGCTTTTAACCGGCGTGTATTTGGTCAGCGAATTGAAGGTGTCCAGCAGCGAGTTGTAGTTATCTACCCACTCTTTAATCTTGTCGGCGCTGCCGCTCTTGTCGATGCCGATCACCAGGTTTTGCGGTTCGCCGGGCTTGGTGGTGGTTTTCAAATCGAGCGTTACGCCCTGCAGAGCATCGGCGATCGAGTTGGTGCTGCGCTTGATTTTCGTGCCGTTGACGACGATTTCCGCATCCTGGCCGGGCACGGTTTGCTTCATCGCGGCGCTGCCATCTTTAGGCGGATTTTTAGGATCGTAGTTGAGGATGGCGCCGAGCTTGTCGTCGTTATTGACCTGCACCGAAATGGTGTTTTTTTCGCCTGGCGTGGTGGAGCTTAATGCCAGTTGATAGTCATTGTCGCCGACGCGCATGATGCTGGCGGTGACGCCGGATTTCGATTTATTGATGGCGTCGCGCATCTCGACCAGTGAGGTCTGATCGTCACCGAGCGGGATCTTGGTCTCTTTCGGCGGATTGCCTGCCGTAATAGAGATGGAACGATCGCTGCTGCCCGGCGTGCCCAGTTTGGCCTGCTGGTCGGCAATCGGCGTCTGAGTGGTCAGCGTTTGCGGCTGCGCGAGCTTCAACACCTCGATCGAGTAGTTGCCCGGCACCGATTTGTCGGTGGTGGTCACGGTAAACTGATCGTGCTTGGTGGCGGTAGTGTTGTTGAAGAACTCTGGCTTGGCCAGGTCTTTGCTCAGATTGTCAAACTTCTCCAGCGAGCTTTTCAGCGTACCGTAAGCGGTCAACTGGGCGTTATAGCTGGTCTGCTGGGTGGTGTACGGCGTCAGACGCTGTTGTTCCGCTTTGGTCAGCTTGTCCAGCAAACCGTTAAGGTCGAGTCCTGAGCCGATGCCTAATGAACTGATCGATGCCATTCGTGCTTCTCCTTGATAATGACTTTATTCGCTTTACGCGTTATCGGCCCAGCGGTGAAAAAGTTTACTGAAAAAAACAAAAAAACGATGGCGCAATAGAAGAGGGAAAAACCGCGTTATTTCTGCCATTGCCGGCGGCGCAAAAAATTTTAAAAAATTGCTAAAGGTTGTTAGGGGAGGGCCGATACCTGAGGGGACGGTGGTTGACGCCGTGGGCAAACAAGCCCGAACCTTTTAACTGTGTTGCGAAGAACGCAACTGACTCGTAAGGAAAGCAAACAATGGCACAAGTAATCAACACTAACAGCCTGTCGCTGATGGCGCAGAACAACCTGAACAAATCTCAGTCTTCTCTGGGCACTGCGATTGAGCGTCTGTCTTCCGGTCTGCGTATCAACAGCGCGAAAGACGATGCTGCGGGTCAGGCTATCTCCAACCGTTTCACTGCAAACATCAAAGGCCTGACTCAGGCTTCTCGCAACGCCAACGACGGTATCTCCCTGGCGCAGACCACTGAAGGCGCACTGAACGAAGTTAACGACAACCTGCAGAACATCCGTCGTCTGACCGTACAGTCTCAGAACGGTTCCAACTCTGCCAGCGACCTGCAGTCCATCCAGGACGAGATCTCTCAGCGTCTGTCTGAAATCAACCGCATCTCCGAGCAGACCGATTTCAACGGCGTGAAAGTGCTGAGCTCTGATCAGAAACTGACCATCCAGGTTGGCGCGAACGACGGCGAAACCATCGATATCGAACTGAAAGACATCAACGCTAAAACGCTGGGTCTGGAAAAGTTCAGCGTGGCTGATGGCATTGATACGACTAAAGTTGGTGCAAAAGCGACTAACGTACAAACAGGCAAAGATCTCACCATCACCAACACCACGAACAAACAAGCAAATGGTGCTGCGCCAGCCAGCTTCCTGAAGGACAATGCTACCGGTGATATCTATGCTGTTGGTACCGATGGTAAGAACTATAAAGCAACCATCGACAAAACCTCTGGTGACATCACTGCAATTGCTGCTGCTGAAACCACTGGTCTGACCGATACCAGCGCGACAACAACTGTGAAAGAAGAAGTTGCTGCAAGCGGCCCAGATGCGGCTAACCTGCACTCTTACGACAACGGTAAATCTTACGTGATCCAGGAAGGTACCGGTGCCAATGCCAAATATTTCAAGGCGAGCGTAGACGCTACCGGTAAAGTGACCAAGGGCGCTGAGCAGTCCACCGAGCCAAAAACTGCCGACCCGCTGGCGACCCTGGACAAAGCGCTGTCTCAGGTTGACTCCCTGCGTTCTTCCCTGGGTGCGGTACAGAACCGTTTCGATTCTGTTATCAACAACCTGAACAGCACCGTTAACAACCTGTCCGCTTCTCAGTCCCGTATTCAGGATGCCGACTACGCGACCGAAGTGTCCAACATGAGCCGCGCCAACATCCTGCAACAGGCTGGCACCTCTGTTCTGGCACAGGCTAACCAGTCTACTCAGAACGTTCTGTCCCTGCTGCGTTAATCGTCTCTCCCGATTAACTGTCGCAAAGAAACCCCGCCTCGGCGGGGTTTTTTTATGCTCGCGCACCGCACGGTTATTACATGGCGCAAATAAAGCCCGTTTTGTGCGACTGTTCAGCCGATTGGCATTCCGCCCCCTACGCATAATAGCGCTGACTCTCTTATCCGCAGGTTTAAGACATAGTGAGCGATCTGTATACCGCCGAAGGCGTGATGGACAAAAATTCTCTCTGGCTGCGCTACGTGCCGTTAGTGCGCCACGAGGCGTTGCGCCTGCAGGTCAGGCTGCCCGCCAGCGTGGAGCTTGACGACCTGCTGCAGGCCGGGGGAATCGGGCTACTGAACGCCGTTGAGCGTTATGACGCCCTACAGGGAACCGCCTTTACCACCTATGCGGTGCAGCGCATTCGCGGCGCGATGCTCGACGAGCTGCGCAGCCGTGACTGGGTGCCGCGCAGCGTGCGGCGCCATGCGCGCGAGGTCGCGCAGGTGATGCGGCTGCTGGAACAGCGTTACGGCCGCCCGGCGAGCGAGACGGAAGTGGCGCAGACGCTGAATATCTCGCTGGATGAGTACCGTCAAATTCTGTTGGACACCAATAACAGCCAGCTTTTCTCCTACGACGAATGGCGCGAGGAGCATGGCGAGAACGCGGAACCGATGCTGGAAGGGCATGAAGAGGCCAACCCGCTGCATCACCTGTTGGAAGGCAGCCTGCGCCAGCGAGTGATCGACGCCATCGAGGCGTTGCCGGAGCGCGAAAAAATGGTGCTGACGCTGTATTACCAAGAAGAGTTGAATCTCAAGGAGATCGGCGCCGTGCTGGACGTCGGGGAATCCCGCGTCAGCCAACTGCACAGTCAGGCGATCAAGCGCCTGCGCGCGCGGCTGGCGAACGATACCTGACGGCGGCCCGCCGCCCCTCAACTCGATGACTCATGCGACAATCGGACTGCCCCTTATGCCAGGAATACTGTTGAAGAAACGGCCGCTTAGCCGTTACCTGAAAGATTACAAGCACAGCCAGACGCATTGCTCCCAGTGCGGTAAGCTGTTGGACCGCATGGCGCTGGTGTTTCGCGGCAAAATCATCAATAAAGAAGCCATCGCGCGCATGGATCAGCCGATCGACGATGCGGTCTGGCAAAACGTGCAGCATGAGCTGACCGCACTGTGCCGCTTTTGCAGCGAGATTTCCTGCAACAGCCACCCGAGCTATTTCGACATCATGGCGTTCAAGCAATATCTGTTCGAACAGACCGAGATGAGCCACAGCACCATTCGCGAGTACGTGGTGCGGCTGCGCCGGCTGGATGAAATGCTGGTGGCGCGCAATTACCCGGCGGACAAATTCGCCAACTGTGCCAGCCATCAGCGCATCATTGACGATCTGCCTAGCGCGGCGCACAACAACTACCGCATTGCGCTGCGCAAATACGATCAGTATCTCGCCTGGCAGCGCAGCTACTGAGACTTTCCCCGGCCGCTGGCCGGGATCTGCGGCTCCCCCCGTGATAAAGGATGATTATTCAGTTCACATCTGCTAAATCTATCGGTTATCAGATGTCGATATTCGATTCCCTGGGGGGAAGTAGTGAACCTGCAACAACAACTGGCGCGATTTCCGCGTCTGGATCTGGTTGGCACCGCCACACCGCTCGAAAAACTGTCCCGTCTCTCCGATTACCTCGGCCGTGAAATTTACCTCAAACGTGACGATGTCACCCCTATGGCGATGGGCGGCAACAAGCTGAGAAAGCTGGAGTTTTTGGCCGCAGATGCGCTGCGTCAAGGCGCTGATACGCTGGTCACCGCCGGCGCCATTCAATCCAACCACGTGCGCCAGACGGCGGCGGTGGCGGCGAAACTGGGCCTGCACTGCGTCGCGCTGCTGGAAAATCCCATCGATACCCGTGCGGAAAACTACCTGACCAACGGCAACCGCCTGTTGCTCGGCCTGTTCAACGTCGAGGTGGTGATGTGCGAAGCGCTGCACGATCCGCAGCAGCAGTTGGCGGAACTGGCGACGCGCCTCGAGGCGCAGGGCTTCCGGCCTTACGTGGTGCCGGTGGGCGGCTCCAATGCCCTGGGCGCGTTGGGATATGTGCAGTGCGCATTGGAAATCGCCGAACAGAGCCAACGCAGCAACGTGGCGTTCAGTTCGGTGGTGGTGGCGTCCGGCAGCGCCGGCACCCATGCCGGGCTGGCGGTGGGGCTGCAACAGCTGCTGCCCGAAACCGAGTTGATCGGCGTGACGGTCTCGCGCACCGTGATCGATCAGCTGCCGAAGGTGGAGCAGATCCAGAAAGCCCTGGCCTGTTCGCTGAATATCGACGAACTGGCGCCGATCGCGCTGTGGGACGATTACTTCGCGCCGCAGTACGGCATGCCGAACGAAGAGGGCATGGCGGCGGTGCAGCTGCTGGCGCAGCAAGAAGGCGTGTTGCTGGATCCGGTATACACCGGCAAAGCGATGGCCGGTTTGATCGACGGCATCGCCCAGCGGCGTTTCCGCGACGAAGGGCCTATCCTGTTCGTCCACACCGGCGGTGCGCCGGCGCTGTTCGCCTACCATCCGCAGGTGTAAATACCGCTTGTTATTCCATTTTGAACTATATTTATAAGGTTATATTCCTTTATGCGGGCGGTCGCACTGTTAAAGTGCTGATATCAAAAAAGATAAATAACACACAGGGGTGTTTATGATGTTTGCGAAAGTTCGTCGTCAATGGCTGTTGGGCGTGGTGGGCGTCGCGTTGGCCGCCGGTTTGGCGACTCAAGCCTACGCCGCCGACAATCTGCTGCAGCAGGTGAAACAGCGCGGCACGCTGATCGTCGGTCTGGAAGGCACCTATCCGCCGTTCAGCTTCCAGGGTGAAGACGGCAAATTGACCGGTTTCGAAGTGGATTTCGCCAACGCGCTGGCGGAACATTTGGGCGTGAAGGCCAAGCTGAACCCGACCAAGTGGGACGGCATGCTGGCTTCGCTGGAATCAAAACGCATCGATGTGGTGATCAACCAGGTGACCATCTCTGATGAGCGCAAGAAGAAATATGATTTCTCCACCCCTTACACCGTTTCCGGTATTCAGGCGCTGGTGAAAAAAGGCAACGAAGGCACCATCACCAAGCCGGAAGACCTGAAGGGCAAGAAGGTCGGTGTTGGCCTGGGTACCAACTATGAGCAATGGCTGCGCGCGAACGTGCAGGGTGTGGACGTGCGTACCTACGACGACGACCCGACCAAGTATCAGGATTTGCGCGTCGGCCGCATCAACGCCATTCTGGTGGATCGCCTGGCGGCGCTGGATCTGGTGAAGAAAACCGGCGATACGCTGGCGGTAGCCGGCCCGGCGTTCTCCCGCCAGGAGTCCGGCGTGGCGCTGCGCAAGAACAACCCGGAGCTGCTGGCCGCGATTGACCAGGCGATCGCCGAGATGCAAAAAGATGGCACGCTGGCGAAGATCTCCGAGAAATGGTTTGGCGCGGACGTAACTAAATAATGCACGAAAGTATTCAACTGGCGCTGGATTCAGCGCCATTTTTATTAAAGGGCGCAATACTGACGCTTCAGCTTAGCCTGGGCGGTATGGCGTTCGGCCTGTTGCTTGGTTTTCTGCTGGCGCTGATGCGCCTTTCGCCGCTTTGGCCGCTGGCGTGGCTGTCGCGCATTTACGTGTCGCTGTTCCGCGGCACGCCGTTGATCGCCCAGCTGTTTATGATCTATTACGGTCTGCCGCAGTTCGGCATCGAGTTCGATCCTTTCCCGGCGGCGCTGATTGGCCTGTCGCTCAATACCGCCGCCTACACCTCGGAAACGCTGCGCGCGGCGATTTCGTCGATCGACAAAGGGCAGTGGGAAGCCGCCGCCAGCATCGGCATGACCCGTTGGCAAACCCTGCGCCGGGTGATCCTGCCGCAGGCGGCGCGCACCGCCTTGCCGCCGCTGGGCAACAGCTTCATCGGCCTGGTGAAAGACACCTCGCTGGCCGCCACCATTCAGGTGCCGGAGCTGTTCCGCCAGGCGCAGCTGATCACCTCGCGCACGCTGGAAGTGTTCACCATGTACCTGGCGGCATCGCTGATTTACTGGGTGATGGCGACCCTGCTTTCCGCACTGCAAAACCGCCTGGAAGCCCACGTTAATCGCCAGGATCAGGAGTAGCGCATGAGTGCCATTGAAGTTAAGCAATTGACCAAGCAGTTCAAGGGTCAGACGGTGCTGCATGGGATCGATCTGGCGGTGGACGCCGGTGAAGTGGTGGCGATCATCGGCCCTAGCGGCTCAGGGAAAACCACCTTGTTGCGCTGCATCAACCTGCTGGAGGAGCCGGATTCCGGCACCATTCGCGTCGGCGACATCCTGATCGACGGCAGCAAGCCGTTGAGCAAACAGAAAAATCAGGTGCGCGCGCTGCGTCAGCAGGTCGGTTTCGTGTTCCAGAGCTTCAACCTGTTCCCGCATCGTTCGGTGCTGGAAAACATCATCGAAGGGCCGGTGGTCGTCAAGGGCGAGGCGAAAGCCAGCGCGGAACAGCGCGCCCGCGCGTTGCTGGCCAAGGTGGGGCTGAGCGGCAAGGAGCATGCTTATCCGCGGCGGCTGTCCGGCGGGCAACAGCAGCGAGTGGCTATTGCGCGCGCGCTGGCGATGCAGCCGGAGGTGATTTTGTTCGATGAGCCGACGTCGGCGCTCGATCCCGAGCTGGTAGGGGAAGTGCTCAATACCATGCGCTCACTGGCGGAAGAGAAACGCACCATGGTGATCGTCACCCATGAGATGAGTTTCGCCCGCGACGTGGCCGACCGGGTTATCTTTATGGATCACGGCCGCATCGTCGAACAGGGCCCGGCCAAAGCGCTGTTCGCCAACCCGCAGCACCAGCGCACTCAGCAATTCCTCGACAAGTTCCGGAATCAATAAGGCGGCGGGGGAGCTTCCCCCGCCCGCATTTACTCCGCTTTCAACAATTCGTTTCGCGCTGCGGCTGCCGTATCCCGGATGTTGCCGAACCAGAGAGTCAATGCGAATCGTAGCGGTCTGCTGCGGCTTTCAAGCAAACTAATCCGTTCTAAGCTCCCCCTATTGTTATCGCCCATGAGGCGACACATCCTCATGCAAGGATAACAAGACGCTAACGTCTGGCCGGGCTGCGGGCAATAAAAAACCCTGCACGAGTGCAGGGTTTGCGTAGCGGTGAGCCAATCAGGCGGCAATGTATGGCCGCCTTGAGATGCGTTAACCGATGGTCATCAGGCTGGCGTTACCGCCGGCGGCGGCGGTGTTGACGCTCAACGAACGTTCGATCAGCAGGCGCTCTAACAGGATGTTGGTTTCACCGTGGGCGAAGCCTTGCACCGAGACGATGGCGCCGCCGCGCTGCGCGATCTGCTCGCACAGGGTGCGCAACTGGTCGGCATCGCCGTGGTAGATGGCGGCGTCGAACTCGACCTTGTCCTGCTGCCAGTCTTTGCTGAAGGCGATGCGCGCCTGCACATCGTTCGGCAGGCGGCGGAACAGATTGCGCTGCAGTTCCGCTTCCGGCCACAGCGCGCTGCTGCCGACCGCCAGCACGGCGGCCAACTGGATCAGCGCGTCGGCTTCGTTATCCGCCAGGCACAGCACGCGTTCACGCGGCAGCAGGGCATAGGTATTGCGCTCGCCGGTCGGGCCCGGCAGCGGGCGTACGGTGCCGCCCTGGCCCAGTTCCGCATAGCGCTGCGCCAGTGCCGCCAGTTCGCCTTGTTGGCTGGTGACCGCCCATTTCTCCAGCGATTGCAGCGCGCCCAGCAGCTGCGGCCGCGCGGTGGCTTCCATCGGGCGCTCTTCGTCCTGACGGTGCAGCGTACGTTGCAGCGCGTCGTCCGGGCGGTTGGCCAGCAGACGGTACAGGTACAGCGGGCCGCCGGCTTTCGGGCCGGTGCCCGACAGACCTTCGCCGCCGAACGGCTGCACCCCGACCACCGCGCCAACCATGTTACGGTTGACGTACAGGTTGCCGACCTTGGCGCGTTCGGTCACCCGGGCGATGGTTTCATCGATACGGGTGTGAATGCCCAGCGTCAGGCCATAACCGGCGGCGTTGATCTGATCGACCAGCGCGTCCAGATTGTTGCGCTGGAAGCGCACCACGTGCAGCACCGGGCCGAAGATCTCTTTTTGCAGTTCGTCGAAGCTGTCGAGTTCGATCAGCGTCGGCTTGATGAAGGTGCCGCGCGCCCACTCTTTCTCATCCTGCGCGCTGCCTTTGGCGGCCTGGTATACCTTGCGGCCTTTGGCGCGCATCGCCTGAATGTGGCGTTCGATGCCGGTTTTGGCGTCGGCGTCGATCACTGGGCCCACGTCGGTGGACAGGCGCTCCGGATTGCCCATGCGGCATTCGGCCATCGCGCCGCGCAGCATTTGCAGCGTGTGCTCGGCCACGTCTTCCTGAATGCACAGGATACGCAGCGCGGAGCAGCGCTGGCCGGCGCTGTCGAAGGCGGAGGCCACCACGTCGGTCACCACCTGCTCGGTCAGGGCGGAAGAGTCGACGATCATGGCATTCAGGCCGCCGGTTTCGGCGATCAGCGGCGTCGGGCGGCCCTGCGGATCCAGACGACCGGCGATGCTGCGCTGCAGAATACCGGCGACGTCGGTGGAGCCGGTAAACATCACGCCGCGTACGCGGGCGTCGTTGACCAGCGTTGAGCCGACGGTTTCACCCTGGCCTGGCAGCAGCTGCAGCACGCCTTGCGGAATGCCGGCTTCCAGCAGAATACGCACCGCCTGCGCGGCCACCAGCGGCGTTTGCTCGGCCGGTTTGGCCAGCACGCTGTTGCCGGCCGCCAGCGCGGCGGCGATTTGGCCGGTGAAGATCGCCAGCGGGAAGTTCCAGGGGCTGATGCAGACCACCGGGCCCAGCGGACGGTGGCTGTCGTTGGCGAAATCGTCGCGTACCTGGCCGGCGTAGTAGTGCAGGAAATCGACCGCTTCACGCACTTCGGCGATGGCGTTGTTGAAGGTTTTACCGGCTTCGCGCACCAGAATGCCCAGCAGGCTTTGCAGCTGGCTTTCCATCAGCTCGGCGGCGCGTTCGAGGATCGCGGCGCGCTCCGTCGGCGGCGTAGCGAACCAGATTGGGCCGGCGGCCGCGGCGGCGTCGAGCGCGCGGCTGACTTCGCCTTCGGTGGCTTCACGCACGTAGCCGACCACATCGCCCGGCTCGGCCGGGTTGATCACCGGCTGTTCCACGCCCTGATCCAATTCGGCGTCGATGATAGGCTCCGCGCGCCACGGATGGCTGGCGCTGGTGAGCAGGGCGCTGGAGAGCGAAGCCAGACGCTGTTCGTTGGACAGATCCAGGCCGCTGGAGTTGGTGCGCTTCTCGCCGTACAGCTCGCGCGGCAGCGGAATGCGCGGGTGCGGCAGGCCAATCTGGCCTTCGCTGGCCGCCAGCGCTTCCACGGCGCTGACCGGATCGGCCACCAGCTCGTCGAGCGGCAGGGTGGCGTCGGCGATGCGGTTGACGAACGAGGTGTTGGCGCCGTTTTCCAGCAGGCGGCGCACCAGGTAAGCCAGCAGCGTTTCATGGGTGCCGACCGGCGCATAGATGCGGCAAGGGCGGTTCAGTTTGCCGTCGGCCACTTTACCCACCACCTGTTCGTACAGCGGTTCACCCATGCCGTGCAGGCACTGGAACTCATACTGGCCAGGGTAGTAGTTGTTGCCGGCCAGGTGATAGATGGCGCTCAGGGTATGGGCGTTGTGGGTGGCGAACTGCGGATAAATCAGGTTCGGCACCGACAGCAGCTTGCGGGCGCAGGCCAGGTAGGAAACGTCGGTATAGACCTTGCGGGTGTAGACCGGGTAGCCTTCCAGGCCGTCCATCTGGGCGCGTTTGATTTCGCTGTCCCAGTAGGCGCCCTTCACCAGACGGATCATCAGGCGACGGCGGCTGCGTTGCGCCATGTCGATCACCGCATCGATGGCGAACGGACAGCGTTTTTGGTAGGCCTGAATCACGAAGCCGATGCCGTTCCAGCCGGCCAGCTGCGGTTCGAAGCACAGCTTCTCCAGCAGATCGAGCGAGATCTCCAGGCGGTCGGCCTCTTCGGCGTCGATGTTGATGCCGATATCGTACTGGCGTGCCTGCAGGGTCAGCGACAGCAGGCGCGGGTAGAGCTCTTCCATGACGCGTTCGTACTGCGCGCGGCTGTAGCGCGGGTGCAGGGCGGACAGCTTGATGGAGATGCCGGGGCCCTCATAGATGCCGCGGCCGTTGGAGGCTTTGCCGATGGCGTGGATCGCCTGCTGGTAGGAAACCAGGTAAGCCTGGGCGTCGGCCTCGGTCAGGGCGGCTTCGCCCAGCATGTCGTAAGAGTAGCGGAAGCCTTTATCTTCGAGCTTGCGCGCGTTGGCCAGCGCTTCGGCGATGGTTTCGCCGGTCACGAACTGTTCGCCCATCAGGCGCATCGCCATGTCCACGCCTTTGCGGATCAGCGGTTCGCCGCTCTTGCCGATAATGCGGTTCAGCGAACGGGACAGATTGGCTTCGTTATGCGTGGACACCAGTTTGCCGGTGAACAGCAGGCCCCAGGTAGCGGCGTTGACGAACAGCGACGGGCTGCGCCCGAGGTGCGAGTGCCAGTTGCCGTTGCTGATCTTGTCGCGGATCAGGGCATCGCGGGTCGGTTTGTCCGGAATGCGCAGCAGCGCTTCCGCCAGGCACATCAGCGCCACGCCTTCCTGCGAGGAGAGGGAGAACTCTTGCAGCAGGCCTTGCACCATGCCGGCGCGGCCGTTTGCACTTTTTTGGTTACGCAACTTCTCGGCGATGCCATAGGCCATTTTGTGAGTGGCCTGTGCAAGATCGGCGGGTAATCGCGCCTGTTCGAGCAACATCGGCACCGCTTCGGTCTCCGGGCGACGATAGGCGGCGGTGATGGCGGCGCGGGTGACCGACTGCGGCAGAATTTGTTCGGCGAAATCGAGGAATGGCTGGTGTGACTCTTCCTGCGCTTGCGGCATAATGTCGTCCGCTTCAGGCTGGCCCGCAGCGGCCAGCGCTGGAATTTCAGGAATATCGGTACCGCTCTCGAGACGCTCGAGGTAATTAAAGATGGCCTGCTTGATGAGCCAGTGCGGCGTGCGATCGATGCGCTGCGCGGCGCTCTTGATCCGGTCGCGTGTTGCCTCGTCGAGTTTCACGCCCATTGTGGTAGTGCCCATGCCAATCCAACTCCTGTGTTTAGAACCTATCCCATCAGGCTAGACAAACGGCAGGCCGGAAAGCCTGTTGGGATAGGTTCGTGAGATGTGTGGGGTTAAGAATGCAGACAATATCCTGCATGTTGCAACTTTGTGCAACCTTGTTAAATCAGGCTGATGAACGAAGTGTGAGTTTCATCGATTTTTTAACATCGGCAGTTGGCATGAATGTTGCCTTATTGAGCGAACGCGGCGGGGTTTATGCGGCCGCAGGCGTTTTACCTTGCGGTATATAAGGGTAATGACCGGGTGCAACTCATTTTACTTGTCGTGAGTGCAACCTTTGAGCCCGGTAAATGTGACGCAGGGTAAACTTTGTGTAACTTTGTTGTTAAATATCTTGTTGGTTGATGAAAGGCTCATCTAGGATAGCCGACGGTCAACAATTACGGGCAGAAACTATTTTACCTGCACTCGCTCGCAGGCTGCGCCACGTTCCGGCGCGGCGGCCAGTGAAATGCATTGCGCGTGGGTTTACCGGCGCCGGCGTGGCCGGAGCGAAACGCGAATAATAATGAAAGTGGAGAATTAAATGACAATGAGCACACCTATGCTGGTGACCTTCCTGGTGTACATTTTCGGGATGGTGCTGATCGGCCTGCTTGCCTACCGGGCAACCAACAACTTTGATGACTATATTCTCGGCGGCCGCAGTTTGGGCAGCGTGGTGACCGCGCTGTCCGCCGGCGCTTCCGACATGAGCGGCTGGCTGCTGATGGGCCTGCCGGGCGCCATCTTCCTCTCCGGCATCTCCGAAAGCTGGATCGCCATCGGCCTGACCATCGGCGCTTACCTGAACTGGAAGCTGGTGGCAGGAAGGCTGCGCGTGCATACCGAAGCCAACAACAACGCCCTGACGCTGCCGGACTATTTCACCAGCCGCTTTGAAGACAACAGCAAGCTGCTGCGGGTGATCTCGGCCATCGTCATCCTGGTGTTCTTCACCATTTACTGCGCCTCCGGCATCGTGGCCGGCGCGCGCCTGTTCGAAAGCACCTTCGGCATGAGCTACGAAACCGCCCTGTGGGCCGGCGCCGCAGCGACCATCTTGTATACCTTTATCGGCGGTTTCCTGGCGGTGAGCTGGACCGACACCGTGCAGGCCAGCCTGATGATTTTCGCGCTGATCCTGACGCCGGTGATCGTGATCTTCGCCGTCGGCGGCATCGATACCTCGATGCTGGTGATCCAGGCGCAGAACCCGGCGAACCTCGACATGCTGAAGGGGCTGAACTTCGTCGCCATCCTGTCGCTGCTGGGTTGGGGCCTGGGCTACTTCGGCCAGCCGCACATCCTGGCGCGTTTCATGGCGGCGGATTCTCACCGCACCATCCGCAGCGCGCGCCGCATCAGCATGACCTGGATGATCCTGTGCCTCGCCGGCACCATCGCCGTCGGTTTCTTCGGCATCGCTTACTTCGCCAATAACCCGGATCAAGCCGGCAACGTGTCGCAGAACGGCGAACGCGTGTTCATCGAGCTGGCGATGCTGCTGTTCAACCCATGGGTGGCGGGCGTGCTGCTGTCGGCGATCCTGGCGGCGGTCATGAGTACGCTGAGCTGCCAGCTGCTGGTGTGCTCCAGCGCGATCACCGAAGACCTGTATAAGGCGTTCCTGCGCAAAGGCGCCAGCCAGCGTGAGCTGGTGTGGGTCGGCCGCGTGATGGTGCTGGTGGTGGCGTTGATCGCCATCGCGCTGGCGGCCAACCCGGAGAACCGCGTGCTGGGCCTGGTGAGCTACGCCTGGGCAGGTTTCGGCGCCGCCTTCGGCCCGGTCGTGCTGATCTCGGTGCTGTGGTCGCGCATGACCCGCAACGGCGCGCTGGCCGGCATGCTGGTCGGCGCGGTGACGGTGATCGTCTGGAAACAGTACGAATGGCTGGGCCTGTATGAAATCATCCCGGGCTTCATCCTGGGCAGCCTCGCCATCGTGGTGGTGAGCCTAATGGGCCGCCGGCCTTCCGCCACCATGACCGAGCGTTTCGATCAGGCGGAAGCCGAGTATAAAACGGTATAACGCCGTTCGATGTCAGTCAGCGAGGGGCGCGTAACGCGCCCTTTTTTTCGCCTGCCGATCGCCGTCATCCAACACCTGGTGACATTTGATTAGAAAAAATCACGCTGGCGCCTCTTGTATTTCTTCTTGGCAGAATGATAATCACTCTCGTTGCATTTTACGTTTCTTTACAGAGTTGCGCAGCGCATGTCGAGCCAGCTTTCTCTGCCGCCGCGGTCTTTTCAGGGGTGATTATTTATGTTCGTTCCCTTTCTTATCATGTTCCGTGAAGGGCTGGAGGCCGCGCTGATCGTCAGCCTGATCGCCAGCTACCTGAAACGCACGCAGCGCAGCCAATGGCTGGGCGCGGTGTGGGTCGGCGTGATTGTCGCCGCGGCGCTGTGTCTGGCGCTCGGCATCTTCATCAATGAAACCACCGGCGAGTTCCCGCAGAAGCAGCAGGAGCTGTTCGAAGGCATCGTCGCGGTGGTGGCGGTGGTGATCCTCACCTATATGGTGTTCTGGATGCGCAAAGTGTCCAAGTCGGTCAAGGTGCATCTGGAAGGGGCGATCGATCAGGCGCTCAGCGCCGGCAAAGGGCAGGGTTGGGCGCTGGTGGCGATGGTGTTCTTCGCCGTGGCGCGCGAAGGGCTGGAGTCGGTGTTCTTCCTGCTGGCGGCTTTCCAGCAAGACGTGGGCGCCGCGGCGCCGATCGGCGCGGTGCTCGGCCTGGCGGCCGCCATCGTGCTGGGCATGATGATTTACTGGGGCGGGGTGAAGCTGCACCTGGCCAAATTCTTCAAATGGACCAGCCTGTTCATTCTGTTCGTCGCCGCCGGGCTGGCCGCGGGGGCGATCCGCGCCTTCCATGAGGCCGGTCTGTGGAACCACTTCCAGGACATCGCCTTCGATTTCAGCAGCACCCTGTCGACCCATTCGCTGTTCGGCACCCTGCTGGAAGGCATTCTCGGTTATCAGGAAGCGCCGACGGTCAGCGAAGTGGCGGTCTACTTCCTGTATCTGATCCCGGCGCTGATTTTCTTTTTCCTGCCGCAGCGCGCGGAGCCGGCAGCGGCTCCGGCGCAACGTAAAATCAATCATTAATGTTTAATAGGGAATCTCGTATGTCTACTCCGTTATTTCGCCGCAAGGCGTTGCACGCAGCATTACTGGCTATCCCGGCGTTTGCGCTGAGCATCGATGCGCTGGCGGCGGACGTGCCGCAGGTCAAAGTCACGGTCAACGACAAGCAGTGCGAACCGATGCAGCTGACGGTGCCGGCCGGCAAGACGCAGTTTGTGGTGCATAACACCAGCCAGAAAAACGTCGAATGGGAAATCCTGAAAGGGGTGATGGTGGTGGAAGAGCGCGAGAACATCGCGCCGGGCTTCACCCAGAAAATGACCGCCACGCTGGAAGCGGGCGAATATGACATGACCTGCGGGCTGCTGAGCAATCCAAAAGGCAAACTGACCGTCACTGCGGCGGCCAACGGCGCCACCGACGGCAAGCCGAGCGCGCTGGATCTGGTTGGCCCGATCGCCGAATACAAAGTCTACGTCACCAAAGAAGTCGACGGGCTGGTGAAACAGACCAAGCTGTTCACCGACGCGGTGAAGGCCGGCAACGTGGAGCAAGCGCGCAAGCTGTATGCGCCGACCCGTCAGCACTATGAGCGCATCGAGCCGATCGCCGAGCTGTTCTCCGATCTGGACGGCAGCATCGACGCCCGTGAAGACGACTACGAGAAGAAATCGGCGGACCCTAACTTCACCGGTTTCCACCGTCTGGAGAAGGCGCTGTTTGCCGACAACTCGACCAAAGACATGGATAAATACGCCGATCGGCTGTATCAGGACACCGTTGAGCTGCAAAAACGCGTGGGTGAACTGACCTTCCCGCCGAGCAAGGTGGTGGGCGGCGCAGCCGGGCTGATCGAAGAAGTGGCGGCGAGCAAGATCAGCGGTGAAGAAGACCGCTATAGCCGCACCGACCTGTGGGATTTCCAGGCCAACGTCGACGGCGCGCAGAAGATCGTCAACCTGCTGCGTCCGCTGCTGGTCAAGGCCAACAAGCCGCTGCTGGACAAGATTGACGCCAACTTCAAAACCGTGGACACCATTTTGGCGAAGTACAAAACCAAAGAGGGCTATGAGTCCTACGAGAAGCTGAGCGAAGCCGATCGCAACGCGTTGAAAGGGCCGATCACCACGCTGGCGGAAGACCTTTCTCAACTGCGCGGCGTGTTGGGCCTGGACTGAGGCATAGGATTATGAGCAACAAGGCAGGCCTGAACAACGGGCCGCATCCGCAATCGCAGGGGGCGGCCTCGCCTTCGCGGCGCCGTTTGCTGCAAGGGCTGGGGCTGGGCGCACTGGCGCTGGGCGGCAGCCGCCTGGCGCAGGCGGCGGGCAACGCGGCGGAGCCGTTGGCGACGCCGCAGGATGAGCGTTGGCAGAAACAGCCGTTTTATGGTCGCCATCAGGCTGGGGTGCTGACGCCGCAACAGGCGGCGATGATGCTGGTGGCGTTCGACGTGCTGGCGACCAGCAAAGCGGATCTGGAGCGTCTGTTCCGGCTGCTGACCGATCGCATCGCGTTCCTGACCCACGGCGGCAAGGCGCCGGAAGTGGATGCCAAGCTGCCGCCGCTCGATTCGGGCATCATGGGGCCGGAGATTTACCCGGACAACCTGACCATCACCGTTTCGGTCGGCGCATCGCTGTTTGACGAACGCTTTGGCCTGCAGGCGCAAAAACCGCTGCGGTTGCAGAAGATGACGCGCTTCCCCAACGATGCGCTGGACGCCGCGCTGTGCCACGGCGACCTGCTGCTGCAGATCTGCGCCAACACCAATGAAACCGCTCTCCACGCGCTGCGCGATATCATCAAGCATTCGCCGGATCTGCTCAGCGTGCGCTGGAAGCGGGAAGGGTTCATCTCGGCGCATGCGGCGCGCAGCAAAGGCAAAGAAACGCCGATTAACCTGCTGGGCTTCAAAGACGGCACCGCCAACCCGAAAACCGACGACACACCGCTGATGGATAAGGTGGTGTGGGTTGGCGACGGCGCCGGCGAGCCGGCGTGGACGGCGGGCGGCAGCTACCAGGCGGCGCGCATTATTCGCTTCCGCGTGGAGTTTTGGGATCGCACGCCGCTGCAGGAGCAGGAAACCATCTTTGGCCGCGAAAAGCACAGCGGCGCGCCGCTCGGTATGAAGCATGAACATGACGAGCCGAACTACGCGAACGATCCCGACGGCAAGGTGATACCGATGGATGCGCACATTCGGTTGGCGAACCCCCGCACGCCGGAAAGCCAAAGCAACCTGATGCTGCGGCGCGGCTACAGCTATTCCCTTGGCGTCTCGAATGCCGGGCAGCTGGAAATGGGGCTGCTGTTCGTCTGCTACCAGGCCGATCTGGAAAAAGGATTCCTGACGGTGCAAAAAAGGCTCAACGGCGAAGCGCTGGAGGAATACATCAAGCCGATCGGCGGCGGGTATTTCTTCGTATTGCCGGGCGTGAAAGAGGGCGGCGACTATCTGGCCAGCGGCTTGCTCAAGGCCTGAGTGCGCAATGACGAGGCGCGATCTTCCGCCTCGTTTTACTTTGTATTGCCTATTGCGCGGGACATTGCGCGACGAAGTTCAATTCGATGCTTTGCCTGCGGATTAAAAAAATCTGCACGGCTCACCGGCTTTGGATTGCGCAAAATTTAATCGAGAAACCAAAGTGTCATTTGTGGTTTTTAATTGCAATTCATTGATATTTTGGGGGTAAAAATTTTTCTGGAATGACGTGTAGAGCGTGATATAGTGTTTTAGCGCTAACTGAAAACAAAAGATATTAAATTTTTTTACATTTTAGTAACGCGACGAGATTGAATGTCATTATACTGTAATCATCTGGCGGTAGTTTTCACACGGTGCACAGCTTGAAGCTGTAAATATCACTGCGGGGATCGCTAATGGTAAAGTCCTTGGTTGGGCTGGAAAGAAAAAATAACACATCTCCCCTGATTTCTCGTTGTAACGAGGGTTATCTCTCCGACTCTCTTTTACCGGCAACTCTGCACTCTTATCGCTACCGAATCTCATCACTTTTTACTCCACGTTTATTGATGCAGTCCGCGTTGTCCCGTGAAGACACGGCGCTTAAGCGTTGCCGTCAATTCACCTTGTCCCTTGGCTCTTATTGGCTCGGAGGAGGCCAAAACCTAATACGTGTGTGAAACATAATCGCGCGGCCAGGCCGTTGCGGTAGGTGAAACAAACTGTAAGGTGCCACTATGGGTAGACAGAAAGCAGTGATCAAAGCACGTCGTGAAGCGAAACGCGTTATTCGTCGTGACGCTCGTAGTCATCGCCAGCTGGAAGAAGAGTCTGTGACCTCGCTGGTGCAAATGGGGGGAGTCGAGTCTATCGGCATGGCGCGAGACAAGCGCGATAGCTCACCCATCGAGGCTAGAACCGAAGCTCAGGGTCATTACTTATCAGCCATAGAGAATAAGCAGCTGATCTTCGCCACCGGCGAAGCCGGCTGTGGCAAAACATTCATCAGCGCCGCCAAGGCGGCGGAGGCGCTGATTCATAAAGAGGTGGATCGGATTATCGTTACCCGTCCTGTTTTGCAGGCGGATGAAGACCTCGGTTTCTTGCCGGGGGATATCTCCGAGAAGTTCGCGCCTTATTTCCGCCCGGTGTATGACATTCTGGTACGTCGTTTAGGATCTTCCTTTATGCAGTACTGCCTGCGCCCGGAAATCGGCAAGGTAGAGATTGCGCCGTTCGCTTATATGCGCGGGCGCACCTTCGAAAATGCGGTCGTTATCCTGGATGAAGCCCAGAACGTGACCGCCAGCCAAATGAAAATGTTCCTGACCCGCCTGGGAGAAAACGTGACGGTTATCGTTAACGGCGACGTGACCCAGTGCGACTTGCCGCGCGGCGTGAAATCCGGCCTCAGCGATGCCCTGGAGCGCTTCGAAGAGGACGAGATGATCGGCGTTATCCGCTTTGAAAAACAGGACTGCGTGCGTTCCGCTTTGTGCCAGCGCACGCTCAACGCTTACAGTTAACCTATCCGCTAATGGAAAGGCCGCTTCGGCGGCCTTTTTCTTGCCTTGAATATCAGCACGCTCTATACAAAACAGATGGTTAGGTTGCACTACAGACAACTATAACTCTCAGGAAACTATCTATGTGTGGACGCGATGTGGACGCTAAACATGGATTTTTCCTCCTAGCGGATTATAGGAAATTGCATCCTGTAGAAAATCAGGTGCAAAGTGAGCGTAGCTCATTGTCTGTTCAATCCGAGCATGGCCAAGTATCCGCTGGAGCGTGATGATATTGCCCCCGTTCATCATGAAATGAGTTGCGAATGTGTGGCGTAACGAATGGGATGCTTGCCCATGGGGTAGGTTAGGCTTGGTCGCCTTAAGGATATCTCTGAAAGTGCTGTAAGAGGCTTGAGGAAACAATAGCCCAGACTTTTGAGATACGATCTCGTCGGATACCTCCTGAGAAATGGGGACGCTGCGCCGTTTACCGTTTTTCGTTTGCACAAAGGTCACGCGGTTGTGAATGACATGCTCCGCTTTGAGTTTCATGGCCTCACCCCAACGTGCGCCAGTACTAAGACACAAAATGGCCACCCGGCGGTTATCACCATCTAACGCCAGTAGCAATGCGCTTATCTCATCACGGTCAAGATAAGTCATTTCCGTATTGGCTTCTTTGAGCTTGCCGCTGCCACGAATCGGATGCTCACCACAGTAAAGCCCCGAGTCGACAAGGTCGGTAAACATCCCGCTTATCGCGGTCATTTCGCGATTAATGCTGGATGCTTTGATGCCTTCGGCTAGCCGCGCCGATCGATAAGCTGTAATACGAGATTTATCAATCTGAAATGCGGCAGGGTTGTCCATCATTCGCGTAATGCGCTCCAGTTTTCTTAGGTAGGACTGCCCGTGGTCATTGTTCTTGCCATGGTACTTCCACCACAATTTAACCAGCTCAGATAATGACCTTTTATCCGTAGGTTTTGAGAGCCATTCTTTGTCGTGATAGCTGACGGTTATGTACTTCTCAAAAGCTTGTGCTTCATGTTTCCTATCAAATTTCCGACGGATGCGCTTTCCGTTGCGCCCGTTCGGCCTAATGTCCACTTCATATCGACCATCTTCGAGCTTCTTAATCGCCATCGCGAAGCCCTCCAAGGAAGATTTTACTTTCAGGTATGTAGCAAGCCCTTACCCCAAAAGTGTTAAATAAATAACTTAGGTGAATGCTTAACCAATCTTTTGGTCTGAGTGCTGCGAGGTTGTTGCATCTTGCCCAAAGTGTGCGAGTGCCGGTGCTATTTGCCCGGATTCTGGGGAGATTCGATCACTCATAAACCACAATGTGTATTTTTCGAACCGAGGATGACTTAAAATTTTCATCGCAGCGTCTAATCCCATCCCTTTGGACCTTGTTTCATAACTAGATAGTGAACTGTATGGAACGCCAGTTAACTCACTGAATTCCTTCCTGTTCAGCCTTTCTGACTCTCTAATCAACTTTAACTTCTCTGCTATGTCTATTGACATGGGACTCCCTTTGCGTGATTATTTGCAAATCGTAGTAATAAATGGTTTATGGTAGCAATAAAGGCTCTGTAGGCGACTATAAGTCCCTATAAGCAACTGATTACTACAATCGGAGAGGGTACCAGATGGAAAAGCAAGTAGTAAGGCTTTCTGATGCATTGCCGTATCAAGAATTTGCCAAAGTCATCGGCAAAACCCCGGAGGCTGTAAAAGGAATGATCGATAAGGGCAAGTTGCCAACGATTGAGATGCGTAATCCCGAGACGCCAACGGCGCGCGCAGAGCATTGGGTTTACCTTCCTGCGTGGAACGCGGGAATGAAATTAGCCTATGAGCGTCGTCCGAAAGAAATTCGTGATGGGTGGCTTCTATGGTTAGGACTCGGTGAGCCATTGTCTTGATTCCAGTAAAACAGGGGTAAGAACATGCAACAACCTATCTCCATTGTTCCGCTGCTGTGGAACCACCAGACGGTGCGCAAGACTGATATCACCATCACCCACGGTAAGGGCCGGAAAGGCATCATCATCCGTACCCGCCCGGCCAACCGCTGGATCTCCTCCATCAAATCAGCAATGCGGGGTTTTTCAAAATGACAGCTATCACCGCCGGTATTGTTCGCAACCAGCCCGCCGGGCTGCGTGCTTTGGTTGGGGAGCGCCTCGCCGCCCCTCGCTGGAGAAGCACCTGCGATTTTTATAATCAGATGATGGAGCGCGAGCGCCTGACCATCTGTTTCCATGCGCAGTTAAAACAGCGGCATGCTGTTATGCGATTAGAGGAAATGAATGACAGCGAGCGCGAGCGTCTTGTGTGCGCCATTGATGAACTTCGGAGCGCTTTCGCTACTTATCGTAAGCACGGTATCAGTAAATCTGGATTCATTGGCCGATTAACAATAAGCCAACGCCGCACTTTATTCCTGCATGCCGGGCTAACTGAGGTCGAGTTTAATCAGCCGTACTGGCGTATTGATGATGAGTCCTGTAAATGGCGCGAGGAGTTATTCAGGGCGCTGCGTGAGCTGTTTAATTTATTCGAATATGCACCAACCATATTAACGTCAGTTAAACCTGAAGCGTATTTTCATTAATTAACTCGCTTTAAATTTAAAGGCGCTTGATTGCGTCAGGCATCCTTTTATCTGGAGTTCTCTATGCACATGTATAAAACCGTTGGCCAAGAAATGCGAAATAAGGCTGATGCGGATTTGCGTAACTTCATGCTGAACAACGCTCGTGCGGAAGCAAAGGCAGATGCAGCCGTTAGTTTCTCCTCCCACCTTGACCGTTTGGCGACTCATGCGGCGGTTAATCATCTCTCATGTGTGGAAATCATCGAGCTGTTGCGTCAGGAGTCGGAGAAGTTTGACCACGAAGGCCGGGCGCACAAGCAGGGGTTGAACCATGGTTGAGCGGGAGTATGTGGAAATTAATAACGTATTCGCCATCGTGAAAATGGATGAGGGCGATTTTATTTTAGCCGAAGTAAAAATAGATAAAGAGACAAAAGAAAAATTTTACCCGACCAGAGCTATTTACTCGAATGAGTTAAAGCTGGTTGCTGACCTTATTAATTTGTCGGTAAAGCGCGGCGTTTTTCTTAAAACCATTACCAGTATTAGCGAGCTGATGAAGGAGTCGCATCGCATCGCAGAATTAGCTCAGCAGGTACTCAATCAACTGAACAGTGAATCGGAGCAATAACGATGCCGGATTTAATGGACTTGGTGCAGCAGCGCCAGCAGGAGACTCTCGCCGCACAAGTTAATGCTGCGCGCATCAAGGGCGGGGTGTCAGCGTCAATTTGTGAAGAGTGTGACCAAGCTATCCCCGCTGCACGCCGTGCAGCCTTTGCCGGTGTGACCCGTTGCGTGTCATGCCAGACCATCCACGAACAACAAACCAAGCATTTCAGGGGGTAATCATGCTGCGCATTCCTGTCGGTAAGGATTGGGTTATCACCAGTGATGCCCATCAGTTCATTTTGAACAAAAAGAAGCTGGTTAAAACCGGTGGTAAGGCGGGCGAGGAGTGGCTCGACGCGGTCGGTTATTACCCGACGGTCACGCAGTTGGTTTCCGGGTTGGTGCATCACTACGTCCGTGACTCAACCGTCACCAGTATCGCAGGTTTGGCCGCTGAGATTGGCCGCATTGGCGAGCTGTGCCAAGAGGCGTTTTCCACGATAAGCAAAGAGGATAAATGACTGTATCAGCCCGGGGGCGCATAGCCCCCTCACCACCACCGCCATTTGCAGCAACTTCCGGCGAGCCCTTCATCGGCGTTCATTCATGGAACGCACCAAAATCCGCTATTGGGAAAGAAAGACCGCTTACCCGTGAGCAATACGCTCAGGGGCAAGCTGTTTTGCGTAAAATTCACGCCTTACCGCATTTTCTCAGCAGTATCTTTCTTGGGCGTCATTCTTTCTTGCTGAAAGAGCAGGGGCTGCACGCTGCTAATAAGTGGCTTGTGCTCCAGTTTGAGCGCCGCATCTGGCCGCGCATTGAAATTGTTAATGAGAAAAATGCGATGAACCTTAACGCCTCGCCATGCTTTATGGCTGAGGTGGATAATTATGCGCGTCTGCCGGGCATGGAAGATAAGGAGTTGCGGCGTTTTGCTGACCGTATCGCTGGGCAGTTGCTGCAAAATTATGACCGCTATTGTGAGGAGTTTCTCGCCGCCAATGACGGGGATAATTCTTTACTGCTGAGTAACGGCGTGCAGGCTGTGTTTTATGGGCGCATCGCCCGCATGGCGCGAGCCTTTAATATCACGCCAATGCACTGGAGAAAATACTGCAAAGGTAAGCTGGACGCGTCTTCGGCTGTTGCCAGCTTGTCACGGTTGGCTAACGCGGAGTGGTGGGAACGTCAGTTGAAAGCGCAGCGCACACGCTGGCGTGAGGCGCTACTGATTGCCGCCGGTGAAGTAAACCTAAAGAAATACCCATACGCGAGCAAGCAGGCGATTAGGGATGTGCAGGCCCGGCGGCTCGCCAATATGGATTATCTGAAAGGGTGCGATCTGGAGAATGTTGCCACCGGTGAACGTTTCGACCTGATTGATAAGGTCATGGCGAGCATTTCTAACCCGGAAATCCGCCGCATGGAGCTGATGAGCACCATCGCAGGGATAGAACAGTATGCTGCCAGCGAGAGGCATGTCGGCATGTTTATCACTATCACCACCCCGTCTAAATATCACCCGACGCGCGTTGTTGGCAAAGAAGGGGCTGAAAAAGTCCAGTTTAACCACAATTGGGATGCAGAGGCTTTTTCACCGAAAGACGGCCAACGTTATCTGGTGCGCATCTGGAGCAAAATGCGCACCGCGTTTAAAGACAACGGCCTGAGCGTTTACGGTATGCGTGTCGTTGAACCTCACCATGACGGTACGCCGCACTGGCATATGATGCTGTTCTGCGAGCGTAAACAACGTCAGGACGTCATCGACATCATGCGTCGCTATGCATTGAAAGAAGACGGCGATGAGCGCGGTGCAGCAAAGAACCGATTTGAAGCCAAGCACATGAATAAGGGCGGCGCGGCGGGGTATATCGCTAAATACATCGCTAAAAATATCGATGGTTATGCGCTTGACGGCCAGATTGACCACGACACCGGTAAACCGTTACGCGATATGGCTGCTGCGGTGACCTCATGGGCGTCAACATGGCGCATCCCTCAGTTTAAGGCTATCGGAATCCCTACCATGGGCGCTTATCGTGAATGCCGGGCCGCCTGCCTCCGCCACATCAGCCTTGCTGAAACTTTTGACGAGCGTGTCGAGGCTGTACGCGCGGCTGCCAGCGCTGGAAATTTTGCCGCCTATATGGCTGGACAGGGGGGCGCAAATGTCCCGCGCGACGTGCAGACCGTTCGAGTTGCGCGCAAGGTGGCCGATGAGCTGAACGCTTATGACGAAGAGGTGCAAAAGGTTGTCGGCATCTTTGCACCGCACCTTGGCGCGGGTCATATCCACGAAACCCGAACAACAGAATGGCGCATTGTCCGCAAGGCCATTGACCTTGATGTTGATCCTTTGACTTTAAAAAGCGCCTCTGGCGCGCCTCGGAGTCCTGTCAATAACTGTGGGGAGGTTCAGCGAGAACCTGAGCCAGATATGCAGGTAACAGCGCCGGAGTATGTCACGGCGGTGATGAATTTGATTGAGAGCGGGGATGTTAGCTGGAATGACGCGGACGTCGCCAAGACGCTTAGAGACGCGATAAGGGGACAGTCACCGAAGACTAATCGCCAAGAAATTGTCCGGAATCGGAAAAAATCTTGGAACGATGCACCATCGGCACGCCTAACCCCGGCCGAGCGGGCAAGGATTCCGCAAATACGGTTAGAGTTGTCAAAGAAGGTCATCACCGCGGAGAGGTGGGAATTGAAAGCGTTGGCGAGAGGGGCAAAGATAAAATTTGGTGACCAGGTGTTCTCGTATCCATATCGGGATGAATGGCCGGGATTCAGCCAATAATAATCATCAGCTAATGAATGTTTTGCTATCATGCGCATGACGATTACACACGTTAAATGCATGATAAATAATTTATTAGAGGGATTATTTTGGAAGGATTAATTGTATTTGTCGCCCTTGCTTCTGCGGTGGCGTTTTTCATTGGTTTGATAAAACCTCAATGGGTACGCATGCCAAGCAGGATTGGCTCTAGCGTTATTTATGGCATCATTTTTATTTGCGCTTCAACGTTGGGGGCTGCTTTATATCCGACTGAGAAAAAAAACTCAGTAGCTGAGAGTAAGCCTAAAGTCGAGGCCCCAAAAGCCCCGGCAGCATTTGAACAGGCAGATTTAAAGCTGGTTGAGTACCGTCGGAAGCCGCAGGCAGACCGTCACCAAATCGTTAGCGATTACGTTCAGTTTAAGGGGATACCTGCGAGTGATGGCGATGGGTTCTACGCCTGCCTGAGCCAGTACAGCATCACTAAGTCAGAGGATTTGCCGCTCGGTGAAGTTCTTGGATGGTGTGATGCCGGTTATCAAAAAGACCCTAAATCGATGGCTGAATATACCAATCTTGACGCGTTCCAGAAGAATTTTAGCGGTTGGGATGGCTCATATCGCCCGCTTGAGAAGCTGATTAAGAAAAGTATGAATGATGATTCATCGTACAAGCATGTTGAAACGATGTCGCATCTTGTTCTTGGGAAAGACCCGCACGCAGTGGTTAAAACCAGATTTAAAGGGACAAATGTTTATGGTGGTATTGTTACCCAAACTGTGACGGCACGTGTTGATATTAAAACTGGTGATGTGATAAAAATCATAGAGGAATGACGCATCTAAATATATTTAGGGTTTTCCGCGTCAGAATAGGCGCGGTTTTACTAAGGTGGTGTGGGTGTTTTAAAACCAAAGAGTTCATGTATGGATAGTGGATATATAAATAAAATTTCGTTCTTTACGCCCTGAGCAGGGTATTTGTATGATTCAGGCATGTAATTGATGGAGAGTAGTATTAAATGATTATTACACAAGTTGTCATTGAAAATTTCAAAGGGTTTAAAAATAGGTTTTCACTTAAACTTAATGAGGGGGTTAATATACTTGTTGGTGATAATGAAGCAGGGAAAAGCACAATACTAGAAGCTATTCATTTCGCATTGACTGGGATGTATAATGGACGAAGTATTAAAAATAACTTGTCTCAGTACTTGTTTAATGAGCAAGCGGTAAAAGAATATATTGAAAGTTTTGCTGGTGAAGACGTTAAGGCACCTCCTACAATGTTAGTTGAGCTTTATTTTAAAGAGACGGCTGAGACAGCTATTTTGACTGGAGATGGGAATAGTTCTGGAATTTCTTCACCGGGTATATTTATTAAAGTGGAGTTTGATGATGATTATAATTCTGCCTATGAGGATATGATAGCTGCGGGAGAGGTGAAAACCTTACCTGTGGAGTATTATCGAGTCACTTGGAAGGGCTTCTCCAGAGCATCTATCATAAGTAGGAATATCCCAATAAAATCCGCATTCATTGACTCTACTGCTTCGAGAAGTAACAATGGCTCTGATGTGTATATTAGTAGGATAATAAAGGAGTTATTGACGTCTGAAGAGGTTATCAGTGTTTCGCAATCCCATCGTAAAATGAAAGAGTCATTTATGATGGATCCCGCAATAGAGGCAATAAATGGGAAGATAAAAACAGCCAGCAAAATAACAGATAAAGATGTTAAGATTTCAGTGGAGCTTTCCTCTCAAAATGCTTGGGAGAATAGCTTGATTACTTGTCTTGATGAAATACCATTCCACTTTATTGGTAAGGGCGAGCAAAGTATTGTAAAAACAAATCTAGCGCTGGCGCATAATAAAGCTAAGGAAGCTAGTGTTGTCTTGATTGAAGAGCCGGAAAATCATTTGTCACATTCAAAACTTAATAATTTAATAAAAACCATTAAAGACAATTGTGCAGGAAAGCAAATATTAATAACAACTCATAGCAGTTTTGTTGCAAATAAACTGGGGCTTGGTGAGTTAATACTTTTGAGTGATAAGAAAACAACAAAACTAACAGATTTGAAAGAAAGTACTAGGGAGTTTTTCGAAAAAATAGCCGGATACGATACATTACGCCTAATCCTGTGTAAGAAGGCGATTTTAGTTGAAGGTGATTCAGATGAATTGGTGGTTCAAAAGGCTTACATGGTTAGTAATGATGGCAGACTACCTATCGAAGATGGGATTGAGGTAATATCTGTCGGAATTTCATTCCTAAGGTTCCTTGAAATTGCTAGCCATTTAGGTAAACAAACGTATGTATTGACCGATAATGATGGAGATGTTGGTGCTCTGGAGAGGAAGTATGAGGAATATCTTGGTGGTAATAAAAAAGAGAATATAGAAATATTATATGATCCCGAAGTTGATGTCGGTGACTTGAAAATAGGAGAGAAAAAATTCAATTATAATACATTGGAACCCAAAATTCTAAAGATCAATGGGCGTGCAGTCATTAATACGGTTTTAGGAACTGATTTTGATGAGGATGATAAATTGCATGTCTATATGAAAAAGAATAAAACAGAATGTGCTTTGAAGATTTTTAATTATGATGACAATGCCGTTGAAATAAAATACCCAGACTATATATTGGATGCTCTAAAATGAATAAATTGATTGTAGCATCAGCTGGTGCGGGGAAAACTACTTTTGTTGTGAGTGATGCGCTCAAGAAATCCGATGAGGGAGCTATCGTTTTAATTACGACATTTACTGAGGCATGCAAGGATGAAATATTCAAAAAAATAATAACTGAACGAAAGTGTATCCCGGCTAACATTCATGTTTACACGTGGTTTTCGTTGCTAATTCAACACGGCGTCAGGCCTTATCAAGGTAAATTATTTCAGTTTGATGTTAAAGGCATGATTCTTTGTAATGGCCGGTCAGGGCTTAGATATAAGAATAAGGCTGGTATTCCAGTTTATTGGGGGGAGGAGGGTCACTTTAAAAACCACTATTTTGACGGTGAGAATAGGGTTTACTCTGATAAATTGGCTAAGTTGGTAATTAGATGTAATGAAAGTTCTGGTGGGCTGGTGTTTTCTCGGTTGGCTAGGTGCTTTACGGATGTGTATGTAGATGAAGTTCAAGATTTGGCTTGTTATGATTTAGAAATTTTGAGTGAGATGTTTTCTTCTGGGGCAAATATTACTCTTGTGGGCGACCCTAGGCAGGCTACATACTCAACAACTAGTGGTAGGAAAAATGAAAGATATAAAAAGGCTAACATTGTAAACTTTTTCTTAGATAAGGATATGGGGGTTGAAGTTGACAATAAAACTCTCGTTGAAAATCACAGGTGTCATAAGGAGATTTGTGAGTTTTCTAATGCAGTGTATCCACAAGATAAATTTCCTGATTATCACCCGGCAATTTCTCATGTAAATGGAGGTGCCGAACATGAGGGGGTGTTCGCGTTGAGTTCTAAAGATGTGCTAGATTACTTAGAAAAATTTCAAGCGGTTCAGTTGAGGGATAGTATTAAAACGAAAGTTAATGAGGAGTATCTTGTCTATAATTTTGGAAAATCCAAAGGTCTCACATTTGACCGGGTCGTTATTTATCCGTCTGCCCCTATGGTAAATTGGTTTAAAGATCGTAATTTCGACTTGGCACAGGCTGCGAGAGCAAAGCTTTATGTTGCGTTAACCCGGCCTAGAAAAAGTGTTGCGATAGTCTTTGAACCTAAAGTAATCGCTTTGCTTAAAGATCTTAAAATTTATAAAAAAGAAGATGGCTATTGAGTGCATTGATTTGCATTGATTTGCATTTATTATAATGTTTTATTTTTTGTATCCATAGCTAGTACTGGCCTGGCCCCAGTAGTATCAGGCAACTGCATTAAAACCGACCCATGAAGCGGGCAGGCGTGGCGGGGATAGCATTGCGCGCAGGCATGTATTTAATTATCAGAATTGACGGCGTCAGCGCGTCGTGATGGCGTTCTGTTGCGCTGGTTTGATTCGCGGATATGTATGAGCGAGAGGACCGTGGTGGGCGTGAGAGGGCGCTTGGTGGCAGGTATAAAAAGGCCGCCAATCTGGCGGCCGGTTTATCATTCGTCGTCGTTGTCGAGGCTGTACTTTTTAAACCGGATGACCTCGACGCCGACCCAGTCATTCACTTCTTTGATGCGCTGCTGGAGCGGTGTCAGCTCATTGCGGACAAACACCTTTGCGGCCTTCTCCACGTCACCCACTGACCCAACGTTCTCCGGCTTGCCGCCCATCAGTTGATAGGGGATGCGGTGAGCGTCCAGCAGGTCGGCGGCGCTGACCTTTTTGATATTGAAAAAATCATCCTTTGTCGCCACCTCGCTGAGCGGCACAATCTTGATACCGTCGGGCTTCCCGTTCGGCGCGTAGAAGAACAGGTTTTTAAAGTTCCCCATGCCTTTAGAGTCGCTCATCGCTTCGCGCAACGCCTCAACATCGGTATTGTTCTGCGCGGCGTCGGTGACATACATGATGTAGCCCGCGTGCGCGCCGTTCTGATAATACTTGCGGCGAAACAGCGTGGCGGACTCGTTCAGCCACGCGGAGTTGAGCGCCGACAGATATTCCGGCATCCCATACAGCTCTTGATTGATATCCGGCTCCAGCAGGTGAAAAACGCTGTCGGGCGCGAACGGGTGCGGCTCAGCGAACGATTGCACGAACCAGTAAACGCTCGGGTCAACGCCGCGCCGGGTGTATTTGGCCGGGGAGGTCTCCAGCTTCAACAGCTTGCCGGTCACACTGAAGCGTTTTTCTAAAAAGGCGTTGCCGAACACCAGATAATCCAGCACAAACCGGCTGAAATCCTGCTGTGACAGCAGCGGGTGCGGGATGTAGGTGCTCGCCAAAATATTGCGCTTCACGTAAATGGGTGAGCTGTGATGCACGGCGGCGCGCAGGCTTTTTGCCAGCCCGGAAAAGCTGACGGGCGGCTCAATCCATTTACCGTTACCGACGCATTCCGTGTAATCCAGAATGTCACGGCGATCCAATACGGCCGACGGCTCACCAAAGGTGAACGCCTGTATTTTCTGGTCCGGCTCGGTGGCGGCCAGATTTCCTTTTGCCTTGCGGCGATTGCGTTTGCTCATCGGTTGAAGTCCAGAATGGATTTAGACGGTTGGCCGTTGGCGGCGGTCAGCGGTTCATTCAGCAGGGCGTGCATGGTGGCCCACGCGACATCGGCGTGACTGGCTTCTTCGCTGCGGCTCGCTTCGTAGGTCATGCCTCTGCCGCTGGCGGTCATGGTTTTGCGGATGGCCATAAACGATTTTGTTATGTCGGTATACGCGGTGTCGTATTCGAGCCTGCCGCTGCCGATGGTGTCTTTCGCCTTCAGTACCATGGCGGTCTTCACCTCGGCGCTGTAGCGGATTTCGCGGGCGGCCGGGTAGAACGCGCGCACCAGTTGGAAAACGCCTTGCCCGATGCCGGTGGCGTCGATACCGATGTATTCCACGTTGTATTTTTCGGTCAGCCTGCGGATAGATTCGGCCTGCGTGGCGAAATCCATGCCTTTCCACTGGTGGCGCTCCAGTATGCGGAATTTGCCGCCGGTGACCATCGGCGGGGCCAGCACCACGCAACCGGCGCTGTCGCCGGAATGCGCCGGGTCATAGCCGACCCACACCGGCCGGTCATCGAACGGTCGGCCTGCATAGGGGTTAACGTCCGTCCACTCGACCAGACTGTCGACCATGCAGCCCTGCAACTCCTCAAAGGGGAATACTGACGCGCTGTCGTCGACAAATTCGCACATGAACAGGTTGCGGAAGTCCTCGGCGCTGTTCTCCCGTTTCAGCACGTCGAGGTCAAACAGGTTACAGCCGCCGCGCAGGGCGTCCTCAATGGTGACGATTTGCCGCCACTGGCCGTCATCGCACAGCTTCCCGGCCGCTAATGCGCTGTGGCTGATGTCGATCTCGACGTGTTCGCTGGCGTTTTTGCGGCCCTTGTTAAACAGCTCGCCGGACCAGAAAGGAAATGCGCCATGCCCCAGCGTTGACGGGGTAGAAAAGTAGGTCGACCGGAGGTGTTTTTGCGAGGCCATGCCGGAGGCGACTTTGCGCAGTTTCTGGAAGTTGGGGATCCAGAAAATCTCATCGACCAGCAGGTCGCCGTTATGGCTTTGCGCGGTGTTGGAGTTGGTGCCGAGAAAAATCAGCTTCGCGCCATTGTTGCCGAGCACAATCGGGTCGCCGGTCAGCTCAACGTCAACTCGCCGCGCAAACTGAATGATGTACTCGCGGAAGACATACGCCTGCGTTTTGCTCGCGGAAAGAAAAATCTGGTTGTGGCCGGTTTTCAGCGCGTGCAGCAGTGACTCGCGGGAGAAATAAAACGTGGCTCCAATCTGGCGCGATTTCAAGATGTCGCGAATACGGTGCTCAAGCCCGGCTTTGTGCCAGCCGAGTTGATATTCGAAAGACTCGTCATAAAAAATCTCCTCCAGCTTCGCAATCGCTTCCTCGCTGAAATAGTTCTTTGTCGGCTTTTTACGCTCGCCTTTGTTGCGGTTGGCGACGTTGGGATTGAGGTCGGCCTCGTTGCCGGAGTTCATGTAACGGCTGACGCGCGCGAGGCGCTCAATCTGGCGGCCCAGCAGGTCAATTTCTTTGTAGTCGCTGCCCTCTTTTTTTGTCTTGAGAACGAGCTGCACCATTCGCGCTTCAATGCTGGATTCAACGCGGGAAATCGGCGCGATATCGTCCCATTTTTCCCGCTGCTTCCAGCTCTGCACCGTGGGGGCTTTTTGCTTCAGCATTTCGGCGATTTGCTTCACGGAGAAGCCTTGCCAGTACAGCAAGGCGGCTTGCCTGCGTGGGTCGCTGAGTAAAGATGTGTCTGTCTGGATTTGCATGGTATGCCCTCATTTGCATGACGAGGGCAAGGCTACGCAAGCCACGCCGGACGTGCGCTAAGGTGCTGTTGTCTGGGGGATAGTCCGTCGGCAGTCGCTGGCCGCGAGGGTGGTCAGTCGGGAAACTAGCCCCGACCTTAACCACTCAGGACAATGGCACATGGCAAAGAAAGTATCGAAATGGTTCCGCATCGGCGTCGAGGGCGACACCTGCGACGGCCGCGTGATTGACGGCAACGACATTCAGGAGATGTCGGAAATCTTCGACCCGCGCGTCTACGGCTGCCGCATCAATCTGGAGCACATCAAGGGACTGTTTCCCAACGGCGATTTTAAGCGTCTCGGCGACGTGGTCGAGCTGAAAGCCGAGAGGATTGATGACGACTCCATCCTCAACGGCAAATGGGCGCTGTTCGCCAAAATGACCCCGACTGACGAGCTGGTCTCCATGGTGAAGGCGAGCCAGAAAGTTTACACCTCCATGGAAATCCGTCCGAACTTTGCCAACACCGGCAAATGCTACCTCATCGGTCTGGCGGTGACCGATGACCCGGCCAGTCTCGGCACCGAATACCTCGAATTCTGTTCCCGCGCCAAAACTAACCCGCTGGCCGGTAAAAAAGCCGAACCGGGCGATCTGTTCTCGGTGGCGACGGAGGTGCTGCTTGAGTTTGAGGAACAGCCTGACAGCCTGCTGACCAATCTGACCGAGCGCGTGAAAGGCATGTTCAGCCGCAAACAGGCTTGCGACGACGCGCGCTTCAGCGATGTGCATGACGCAGTCACCGCCGTCGCCGAGCAGGTACAAACCAACGGCGACAGCGTCGAGCAGCGTTTTGCGCAGCTTGAGCAGGACATCACAGGGTTGAAAGGTGAGGTGGCGAACGGTCAGGCCGCGCTTTCCGAGCTTCAGGCCGCGCTCGATACCACCGAAAACCTGAACCAGCAGCGCCGCCCGAAAGCGCCCGGCGGCAATGGTGAAGACAGCCTGTTGACCAACTGCTGAGAACAGTCAGGGCGGGGCGCATGGCGCGCCGCTGTGAGACGACCCGAATTTATCGAATCAGGACAATGTAATGAAAAAAACGACCCGCTTTAAATTTAACGCCTATCTGCAACAGGTTGCCAAGCTGAACGGCATCACGGACGTCGGCGACGTCGGCAAAAAATTCAGCGTAGAGCCGTCGGTGACGCAGTCGTTGATGAACGTCGTGCAGGAGTCTTCCGAGTTCCTGACTCGTATCAACATGACGCCGGTTGCCGAGCTGAAAGGCGAGAAGGTCGGCGTGGGCGTCAATGGCTCGATTGCCAGCACCACCGACACCGACGGCGGCAAAGAGCGTCAGACCGCTGATTTCACCTCGCTGGAGTCCAATAAGTACGAATGCCAGCAGGTGAACTTTGATTTCCATATGCGCTATAACCAGCTCGATTTATGGGCGCGTTATCAGGACTTCCAGTTGCGCATCCGCAACGCCATCGCCAAGCGTCAGGCGCTGGATTTCATCATGGCCGGGTTTAACGGCATCAGCCGCGCCGCCACGTCTGACCGGGCCAAAAACCCGATGTTGCAGGATGTGGCGGTGGGCTGGTTGCAGAAATACCGCAACGAAGCCCCGGCGCGCGTGATGAGCAACATCACCGGCGAGGATGGTGCGGTGATTTCCCCGGTCATCCGCATTGGCAAGGGGGGCGATTATGCCAACCTCGACGCCGTGGTCATGGATGCGACCAACAACCTGATTGCGCCATGGCATCAGGAATCCCCTGACCTTGTGGTGATTTGCGGCCGTAAGCTGCTGGCCGACAAATACTTCCCGCTGGTTAACCAAGAGCAGCCGAACACCGAGGCAATGGCCGCCGACGTGATTGTCAGCCAGAAGCGCATCGGCAACCTTCCCGCCGTCCGCGTGCCGTTCTTCCCGGCCAACGCGATTATGGTCACCACGCTCGAGAATCTGTCGATTTACATCATGGATGAGAGTCACCGCCGCCATATCGAAGAGAACGCCAAGCGTGACCGCGTCGAAAACTACGAGTCGATGAAAATTGACTACGTCATCGAGGACTACGCCGCCGGTTGCCTGATTGAAAATATCGAGCTGCTGCCTGCGTCGACAGAAAAGTCGGGCGTACGGGTATCCAAAGAAGACCCGCAGCCAGCGGGGGCCGATATCAGCGCCTTGGCTGACGCTATCGTGCTGGCAGTGAAAGGGGCGGCTGCGCAACCTGCGCCAGCCGGTGAGGAAACGCCAAAAACTGAAGGCGAAGCGTAACCATGACGAGTCCCGCACAGCGTCACATGATGCGGGTCTCGGCCGTGGAGGCTGCGCAGCGGGTGGATGACCCGCTGCGCCATGCCACCGCCTACGAGCAAATGCTCGTCAAGCTGGCCGCAGACCGCACCAAGCTGAAACAGATCCATTCCGTCGAGAAAAAGGCTGAGCACAAACGCGCCATGTTGCCGTTCTACGCGCCTTGGGTGGCCGGGGTATTGGCCGAAGGGCGGGGGGCGCAGGACGACATTCTGATGACCGTCATGCAGTGGATGCTCGACGCCGATGACATTCCCGGCGCGCTGGAAATTGCGCCTTATGCGCTGAAATACCGTCTCAAAGTGCCGAACAACAAGCGCCCGGTGGCGTACTTGCTGGCCGAAGAGGTGGCGCTGTCGGCGGAGCGAAGCCGCAAGGCGGGCAACCCGGCCAAGATGGATGACCTTCGCGCCGCCATCGAGATGACGGCCGCCGAGGATATGCCCGACATGGTCAAGGCCAAACTGTTCAAGGTGACCGGCCTGATGTTGAGCGACTGCGGTGACTATGCGCAGGCGCTGGAGCACCTCGCGCGCGCGATGCAGCTCGACGGTCACGCCGGGGTGAGAAAAGAGATCCAAAAATGTGAAAGCGCCCTCAAGCCGAAGCCGGCGGCCGCCGCCAAAAGAACAACCACGCGCCCGCGTAAGGCCGCCACGCCGGCCAAGCGCGGACGCCCACGCAAGGCGGTAAAAACCGCCGGTTAACAGAACGCGCCCCGCGCCGGGCGGCACGGTGGCCGCGAGCGTCTTTTGACGTATCAAGGCCGCCGTCCACCGCCCCCTATTTTTGAGGTCGTCATGACGACAGTGATTATGCGTAACCCGATTAAGCCGCCGGACGAGCCGACGGCCATTATCCCGCAACCGGATGTACCGGAGCCGGTGATTAAAAACACGTTCTTTTTCCCGGATGTTGACCCGAAGCGCATCCGCGAGCTGATGCGTCTTGAGTACACGGTCTCGCCGGAGCGTCTGCGCTTTGCCATTCGCAGCGGTATCTCGGAGACGAATGCCGAGCTGTATCTCTATCGCGAGCAGCAACTCGCCGCCGGTTTCAAAACGCTGGCCGACGTACCGGCCGACGAAGTCGACGGCGAAAGTGAGAAGTGCTTTCACTACCTGAGTGCGGTCTGCGCCATGACAACCGCCACGCTGTACGAGCGCTACCGGGGTGCGGATGCCAGCGCCAAGGGGGATAAAAAGGCCGACAGCGTCGAGGTGTCCATTGATGAGCACTGGCGGGATATGCGCTGGTCAATCGCCCGGTTGCAGGGTAAGCCGCGCTGCATTGTCGGGCAAATCTGATGAACGTCATCGCGCTTCAGGGAGACACGCTCGACGCACTGTGCTATCGCGTCTACGGCCGCACCGGGGGCGTGGTCGAGGCGGTGCTGCTGGCGAATCCGGGACTGGCTGAGCTGGGTATCATCCTGCCGCATGGCACGGTGGTCACGCTGCCGGTCATTGATACCGCCCCGGCATCCGAAACCGTTCAGCTATGGGATTAACCATGGAGAAAGTCACATCGTTCATTGCTTATGCCGTCGCGGTGCTGCTGGCATGGGTCGGAAAGTATTCCGCGCAGGACATCGCACTGATTGTCGGTGCGGTGGTCGGCGTCGGCACTTTTGTCACCAACTGGTACTACCGCCGCAAAAGCTATTTGCTGCTGAAAAATGTCGGCATTCGACGGGAGGTTTTCGATGAAATCAATCGTTAAACGTTGCAGTGTCGCCGTCGTGCTGGCGCTGGCGGTGTTGTTGCCGGATTTTACCCGGTTGCATACGTCAATGGCGGGCCTTGAGCTGATTGCCAATCTGGAAGGGTGCCGCCTGAGCCCTTATCAGTGTAGCGCGGGCGTCTGGACGAGCGGTATCGGCCACACTGCCGGGGTGAAACCCGGCGGGGTTATCACTGAGCGCGAAGCCGCGGTCAATCTGGTGGCCGATGTCATGCAGGTCGAGAAACGCCTTGCGCAGTGTATGCCGGTGATCATGCCGCAGCCGGTCTATGACGCCGTGGTCAGCTTTGCGTTCAACGTCGGCACGGGCGCTGCGTGCGCGTCAACGCTGGCGCATTTCATCAATAAAAAGCAGTGGCCCGCCGCGTGCAATCAGCTTCCCCGCTGGGTATTCGTCAACGGCGTCAGGTCTGCCGGGCTGGAGAACCGCCGGGCGCGCGAGCTGGTGCTGTGTATGACGGGGGCATTATGAGTCGCGGTAATAAGCTTTTTCTGGCGCTGGTGTTGCTGGCGGTCATTGCCTTGCTGAAATGGCAGGTTATTACGCTCGGCGACAGTCTGGATGCTGCGAAGCTGGAAAACGTCAGGGTGGCAGCAGCGCTAACCGAAAGTCGCGCGGCTATCGCTGTGCTACAGGACAGCGCTTTGCGCAATGAGCGCGAGCAGGTCATGTTGCGTCAGCGCATCGCCGCCGCTGACCAGTTGGCCACCCGCCGCAATCACACCATTACGAGGCTGCTCAATGAAAATGAAGCGCTGCGCCGCTGGTATCAGTCTGCTTTGCCTGATGACGTTATCCGGCTGCATTCCCGCCCCGACTTCGCCACCCCCGACGATTATTTACGCTGGCTGTCCGAAGGTCAGCAGTTGCCCGCTGCCCGGCAGCAACCCGAAGACCAACGGTGATTTAAGCGCCGATATCTTCAATCTTGAGCGCGCGTTGGCAAGCTGTGCGCTTCAGGTTGAGACCGTGAAAAAGTGTCAGGAGGAACTCGATGTTAAAGCCGAAAAGTCTGCGCAAAGCGCTTTATGACGCGGTGCCGAAGCTCAGGGCGAACCCGGATATGCTGCGCATATTTATCGACAGCGGTGTCATTGGGGCAACGCTGGCCGCCTCCCTGTCATTTGAGAATCGCTATACGCTCAATGTGATAGTCGAAGATTACCCGGATGATGTGGATTTGCTGCTGGTGCCGATTGGGGCGTGGTTGCGGGAGAATCAGCCCGATATCATGACCACGGACGAGGGCAAGAAAAAGGGGTTCACCTACTTCGCCGACATCAACAACGACGACAGTTATGACATCAGTATCAGCCTGCAACTGACCGAGCGCACGCTGGTGAAGGAAGTTGACCGGGCGCTGCACGTGTCCCATGTGCCGGAGCCGCCGCTGCCGGAGCCGGTAGCGCGTCCGATGGAGCTTTACATTAACGGTGAGCTGGTGAGCGCGTGGAATGAATGAGTTTAAACCTTTTGATGACAAACTCGCCGGGCTGATTGCCGGGCTATCGGCTTCCCGCCGTCGCGAGATGGCGGCCGAGATTGCCAAGCGGCTGCGCACCGGTCAGCAGCAGCGAATTAAGCGCCAGCAGGCACCGGACGGCACACCGTATGCCGCCCGTAAGCGGCAGCCGGTTCGTAGTAAAAAAGGGCGAGTTAAGCGAGAGATGTTCGCCAAACTGCGCACTCATCGATACATGAAAGCCAAAGGCACCGCGGATGAGGCGCTGGTCGAGTTTGCCGGGCGCGTGCAGCGTATCGCGCGTGTGCATCAGGAAGGCTTGCGTGACCGTCCCAATCGTCACAGTCGGGACGTTCAATATGACGCGCGGCCGCTGCTGGGATTTAATGTGGCTACAATTAAAATCATAGAAGATGTTTTTATAAGAATAAGAGAATGAAGACCTCCTAACTCTCAATGGTTGCTACTTTAGTTGATGCATTGTTATTACGGGCGCTCAGAAGCGCCCTGAAGTCTAACGTGAATATATTTTTCTTACATAGTCACCAACTTTTACATTAGGTATTTTCTTAATTATCTTCTCGCTTGCTATTATTGTTTCTGTTTGCGATTCATTATCGAGCTGCCCAAATCCATATAGGGTTTTAGTGAAGGAGTCTATTAATCTGTTGTTTTTATTTTGTTTTATTTCCTTTCTCTCTGGTGTCATTATGTATTCATTGGAGATTATCGTCGACATTTTTTCTTGTATGTGCGACACTCTTGCGGTTCCCTTGACGATTTCTAGCCGGCCTAGACTTTCATCAGTATCAGGATCAATTATTTCATCCCCTAATTCGAATATTAAGTAAATATCATCCTTTCTTATATAATCCTCGCTACCTTTGTTAATGACAAAGGTTTTTTCATCCTCATTGACGCTTACAATTTTCGCGGTATAATTACTGCTCATTAGGATTGACCCCCAATTTTAGGAATATTTCCAGTGAAATATTAGGGCGTATTATCAAACTGTCATGCCCACGGCTAGATAGACTTTTTTTCTGTTCTTTCGTGCTGACATCATGGATAATTTTTACTTGCATGAACTTTTCTTGAATATGATAAACTTGGGCTATGTACATTAATGATTCAATTTCATTGTCAATCAGATAACAACCAACAACTGACTGATTTATGAATAAATTATTTGTTTTTACTAGCAGTATTTTTCCGTCTATTTCTATTTTGAATGGCTTCGCATAATAGATTGGTGAGGCTTGCTCATTTTCCTTGGATAAATCATTGATATATTTCAATAAAATTACGGAAGTTGATAAGAAAATCCATATCAGGAAGATTATCCACTTTATTGAAATCATCTCTGAGGTGTTAATAAACATTGTTACTAGTGCAGATAAGAAACCTGCGACACCAACTCCTATTGCAATGGCTGAAAGACTAAACAATTGTTCGCCTATCTTACCTTTCACTTTTCCCTCGCTTTGGCATGAAGAGTTTCCCTTCTCGATTCTATTACAGCTTGGTGATATTGGCCACTTACAATTATTAGTCTTCAGTCAGTTGTACGAAAGCTCAACGAAGCCGAACTTATCGACTCGATAGATTGAATCCAAGATCATTATCTTATGCAAATACTAGATACCTTATCAGAACTCACGCGTGCTGTACGCGACCTCATCCGCATTGGCGTCATCGTAGAAGTTCAATACAAGCCGCCGCGCTGCCGCGTTCAATTGGGTGGCAATACGACGGACTGGTTACAGTGGCTGGCCTGCCGTGCCGGAGGTGCGCGCACATGGTGGGCACCCTCCATCGGTGAGCAAGTGGTGGTTTTGGCGCTGGGGGGCGAGCTGGATACCGCCTTTGTACTGCCTGCCATCAACTCCGACGATTTTCCGGCTCCGTCGGTGTCGCCGGAGGCTTATCACACCCGCTTTTCCGATGGCGCGGTCATCGAATACGAGCCCAAAACCGGCGCACTGAGCGTTACCGGCATTAAAACGGCCAATATCAGTGCGCAAGTGGCCGTCGAGGTTTCTGCGCCGAAGGTGACGATTATCGCCAGTCAAAAAATTACGCTTGACACGCCGGAGGTGGTCTGTACCAACAAGCTGACCGCCGACACGCTGGAGCTGAAAAAGGGCGGGAAAATGTCGGGGAATATCGAGCACGGCGGCGGTACTTTTAAATCCAACGGCGTGCAGGTGGATAAACACGGTCACGGTGGTGTGCAACGCGGCGGAGACTGGACGGAGGGAACCCAATGACCGTGCGATATATCGGCATGAACCGGGACACCGGCCAGACCCTGACGGACAGCGAGCATATCAGCCAGAGCGTTCGCGACATCCTCATTACCCCTGTCGGCTCCCGAGTGATGCGGCGGGAATATGGCTCGCTGTTGTCTGCCCTTATTGACCAGCCGCAAAGCCCGGCGGTGAACGGGCAGGTGATGGCCGCCTGCTACATGGCAATCCTCAAATGGGAGCCGCGCATCAGGCTGACGTCCATCACCTTCGAGAAGACCTTCAGCGGTCAGATGTTCGTTGACATTACCGGCGTGCGCCAAGGCACCACCGGCGGCACATTTTCGTTAACCGTCCCACTGAGCTGACACCATGGCCACTATCGATTTAAGCCAACTGCCCGCGCCGAACGTCGTTGAGCAGCTGGACTATGAAACCCTGTTTGCCGAGCGCAAAGCGACGCTGATTTCCCTGTACCCAGCCGACCAGCAGGAAGCTGTTGCCCGAACTTTGGCGCTCGAATCGGAGCCTATCGTCAAGCTGCTTCAGGAAAATGCGTATCGGGAGGTATTGCTACGCCAGCGCGTTAACGATGCCGCCAAAGCGGTGATGCTGGCGCACGCCACCGGCGAAGACCTTGACCAGCTCGGCGCGAACTTCAACACGCCGCGACTGGTGATTGCCCCGGCGGATGAAAGCACCATTCCGCCAACACCGGCAGTTATGGAAGCGGATGAAGATTACCGCCTGCGCCTGCAGGATGCTTTCGAAGGGATGAGCACAGCAGGTTCGGCCGGTTCCTACCGTTTTCACGCTCGCTCGGCCGATGGCCGGGTGGCTGATGTGACGGCAATCAGCCCATCACCGGCTAACGTGACCGTCACCGTGTTGTCACGGGACGGCGACGGCAGCGCCAGCGCTGAGCTGTTGCAGGTTGTCAGCGCTGCGTTGAATGACGAGGATGTGCGTCCGGTGGCCGACCGCGTCATAGTGCAATCGGCCAAAATTGCCCCGTATGTTATCGAGGCCGTTTTATACCTGTACCCCGGCCCGGAGGTTGCGCCGATCCTCACTGCGGCAAAACAACGTTTACACAATTATGTGCTGACCATGCGCCGCTTAGGTCGCAGTATCCGGCGTTCCGGCATCATCGCAGCGCTGACCGTGGAAGGCGTTGAACGTGTTGAAGTTGCCAAGCCGGCCACCGACATCGTGCTTGATAAAACGCAGGCGGGCTACTGCACCGGCGTGAACATCACACCGGGGCGCGCCGATGACTAACCGCTTATTGCCTGTTGGCTCCTCAGTGCTGGAAGTCGCCGCCGCCGCCGCGTGCGCCGAGCTTGAGCGCGTGCCGGTTCCGCTGCGTGACCTGTGGAACCCGAAAACCTGCCCGGTGCATCTGCTGCCTTATCTGGCGTGGGCGTTCTCTGTCGATAGATGGGATGAGGCGTGGCCGGAAGACGTGAAGCGGGGCGTGGTATCCGCTGCGTTTTACATTCACCGGCACAAGGGCACCATCGGTGCCGTGCGCCGCGTGGTGGAGCCGCTCGGCTACCTGATTAACGTTATTGAATGGTTTCACACCGACGGCGCCGATCCGCCCGGCACCTTCCGGCTCGATATTGGCGTGCTGGAAACCGGCATCACCGAGGAAATGTATCAGGAAATGGAGCGCCTTATCGCCGATGCCAAGCCCCTGAGCCGCCACCTGATTGGCCTTAACATTTTGCAGGATATCCCCGGCCGGATTTACACCGGTGCGGCTGCCATTGATGGTGATGTCATTACCGTTTACCCCGGATAAGAGAAAATCATGAGCAAATACAAAGCGATTATTACCACCGCCGGGGCGGCCAAGATTGCCGCCGCCAGCGCGGGCGGAACGCAGTTGAAAATTGTCCGTATGGCCGTCGGCGACGGGAACGGCACGCTGCCGACACCCAATCTGGCGCAAACAAAACTCGTCAACGAGAAATACCGCGCGGCGCTCAATGGGCTGACTATCGATAAGGCGCTGAAAAATCACATTCTCGCCGAGATGATTATTCCGGCGAACGTCGGCGGCTTCTGGCTGCGTGAAATGGGGCTCTATGATGAGGCCGGGACGCTGATTGCCGTCAGCAACATGGCGGAGAGCTACAAGCCGAAGCTCGAAGAGGGCAGCGGCCGCACGCAGACGCTGCGCATGATTTTGATTGTCAGCAGCACCGAAGCGATTCAGGTGATTGCCGGTGGTGATACCGTGCTGGCGACAAAAGACTATGTTACCGACGCGATTACCGCGCATGAGAAAACCCGCAATCACCCCGACGCCAGCACCACGGCAAAAGGGCTGGTACAGCTGAGCAGCGCGACAACCAGTACCGATGAAACGAAAGCCAGCACGCCCAAAGCATTAAAAGCGGTCAACGATGCCAGCATGAAGAAGGCCGCGAACCTCTCAGACCTGACCGACAAGGCCGCCGCGCGCGGCAATTTGGCGTTAGGTACGGCCGCGACGAAAAACGTCGGGGTGGATGGCGGGCAACTGATGGAGGTCGGCGCATTTGGATTGGGAAGCGGCTCACGTCACCGGGAAGATGCGTATTGCAATCAGGCTGAAATCTACCGGGTTAATAGTTCGTCAAAGAATACGCCGGGCGGCGATGTTTATGGTGTGCTGAGTTTGCCCTGCGACGGCGGCCCGTCGGGCGCGTATATGGCGGTACAAAACAACGGCAACGCATTCTTTGGCCGTTCGAATATCCCCAGTAATGGGGTGGTGTGGTTTCAGGCTTACACGACGAAGTTTAAACCGACGGCGGCAGACGTTGGCGCATGGAGTAAAACAGAGTCCGATGGGCGCTTTGTAAAACAGACCGGCGACACGATGAAAGGGGCGTTGACTCTGCCGCGTATCGTATTCCCGAACGAAAATACCGCCAATGCTGACGATGACTTAAATCGCGAAAATGGCTTTACCGTAGAATCACTGGTTGCCACTGCCAATAAGGGCTATCCCGTGCCGGGCGGCATGGGGGTGTTGTTTACCGGGAAAGTGAACGAGTTCCGCAATGTGCAATTTGCCGTAGGCTCCGGCGACTTGGCGTTTTACTTGCGCTCGATGCGAAAAGACAGCGCGGCTTCGCTCCGCTGGGCGCGCGTTTATACGACGGACTATAAACCCACTGCGGCTGACGTTGGCGCGCTGACCGACGCGCAGGCCGCCCAGAAATACGCGCTCCGTTCAATCAAGGTGAACGGTAAGCCGCTGTCCGCTGATGTGAATTTGTTGGCCGGTGACGTCAACGCATGGAATAAAACTGAAGCAGATGGCCGCTATCTGGCGAAGACCGGCGGGCAGTTAACCGGGACGCTAAAGACCAGCGCGGAGATCCAATCGACCCACATTGATAATTATCGCATGGTCGGCGGTGGGTTCGGTTCCTTCTGGCGCAATGACGGCAACCGGCTTTACCTGCTGCTGACAAAAGAAAACGACCAGTACGGCACATTCAACAACCTGCGTCCGTTCTCTGTGGATGTCAGAACCGGTGCCGCCGCCTTTGAGTCAGGTATTCATATCGGCGGTAACTGGCCCGCGATCACCACATCCAGCGGGACAACGTGGCATCCGGACGGCAACGTTCAGGGCAGCTGCTGGGGCGGCTACCTAAGCAACTGGCTTAATAAAAATATCTCGGCTGCGCAGAACAATGCGCAGAACTGGGCCTATCAGAATTTGGTTCAGGGTGTGCGCATGGCCGGGCGCACGGTTATCGCGGATACCGGCGGGCGCATCGATTTACCGTCGGGCTGTGTTTATACGGGTATGTCCGGCTCAAACTATAACCCCTCAATCTGGGGCGCTTATTCAGCGGTTCAGGTGCTGATTAACGGCACATGGGCAACAATTGGAACGGTGTAAAATGCAACACATTAAGAATTTGAAGAGATACACGCCGGAAGAGTTATTCCTCGGTGAGAACGTGATTTATCTTCAGGATGAAAACGGTATTGACTGGTACGCCGCGCAAAAATTGTTTTCGCCGGACACCGTAAAACTGGCTTATGACGAAAGCGGCATTATCTGCGCGATTAACAGCGATGTGTCGATGCTGTGGCCGATTGGCTTATCGGTTATTGAGCTGAACCTGACGAAACTGCCAAAGTGCTGTCTGGCTAATGGTGAGTGGGTGTTTGACGGTAAGAAGGTGAGCCAGCGCATCTATTCTGCTGAAGAAATGATGGAGAGGGCTGAAGCCAGAAAAAATGAATTGCTGGCGAGCGCGGGTAAGGCTGTTGCGCCGCTTCAGGATGCGGTCGATTTAGGGATGGCGATGGAGGAGGAAATCGTGCAGCTCAAGCTCTGGAAAACTTACCGGGTGCAGCTGAGCCGCATCAATCCGCAGAATGCGCCGGATATCGATTGGCCGGTTGCGCCCAGCGTCTAATAAAAAGCCCGCAGCGATGCGGGGCTTTTATTTTGGAAGTTAACGGAAAATGGTCATGGCACCATAGTTGTTACAAAATTCGGCGCACCAATTAGGATGACGAACAGTAGTATGCTTCCTATGGTAATTGCTGTTGCGAGTTCATTCTTCATAGTGGCATTTCCCCGGTTATTTTGAAAGCGTGCCTACAAACTCCAATGTGTCGCGGTATAACTGGAATTCATCGTTATCAGATGCTTTTTCCATTTCTGCGACTATTTGAGAAAGAATATTATCGGTGTTGACTATTTTTTTGCGAACAAGAAGATCAATGACACATCTGCCCAGAACCGTGCCTACCTTTTCCAAGTTCTGCGTTTCACTATCGGTAAGGTAATGAATACTCATAAGGCCTCCAATCAATGATTTTTCGGATTTGGCCGTTAATCCAGATGTCGTCTTTAGAGCAGGCATTCCCATCCTTAGTTTGGTTGAAAGAGCCCACCGAAGCGGGCAAAAATTTGTCTCTGGTGTATCAAGCGTTACAAAGGTTGTTATAAGGGATTGCGAACCCTGAATAACGCTTTTAGGTTAGGAATGTTCTGAAATCATGGCAAGTGATTACGAACGGTAAGAAACGAATTTAGGACAAATATTTAAAAAAATGCCCCACGGCGGGGCGAAATTTGGTGATGATAGCTACATGAACTACTGCATGTGACGACAAGAGGCATGTGTCGTCTATTGGCGACACTAAAGCAGTTTGGCAGGTTGAACAAGCAAAAAATGCTGAAGTGAGAAATCTTAGGAAAAGTACCATTCGAAAGGCTGCGCTTTCGAACTGATGTCGTTAGCCCCATGAAAAAGCCCGCAGCGATGCGGGCTTTGTGTTTGCGGCTTCCCTGATGTTGCCGCGCTTGACACCTCCAGACCTTACCCTGCCCGGCTCTCAGACGTCCAATTGATTGCGTAGATCAATGCAGCGTTATTGATCGGCGCAAACGATCGTCATTCCCGCCAAGCTCGCCAAGCTCGCCAATCCGGTCCGGTCTGTTGTCTGGTCGGCCTTCCAGCGTCCACCGCGTGCGGTCCGGTGCGTCGGGGGTCATCATGCCTGCACCTACTCACCACCCGGAGCAAATTAATGGGCGATTATCATCACGGTGTGCGCGTCGTCGAAATTAATGACGGCACGCGCGTCATCTCTACCATATCGACGGCTGTCGTCGGCATGGTCTGCACCGGCAAAGATGCCGACCCGAAGCTTTTCCCGCTCAACACCCCGGTACTGATTACCGATGTGATTGCCGCCGCCGGTAAGGCCGGGAAATCCGGCACGCTGGCGAAAGCGTTGTCAGCCATTGGCGACCAGTGCAAACCGGTGACGGTTGTTGTGCGCGTCGAAGAGGGCAAAGACGCGGCGGAAACCACGTCGAACATCATCGGCGGCGCGGACGAAAACGGCCGCTATACCGGCATGAAAGCCTTGCTCACTGCGCAGGCCGTCACCGGTGTGAAACCTCGCATTCTGGGCGTGCCGGGGCTGGATTCGCTGGAAGTGGCGACGGCGCTGGCCGGGATTTGCCAGCAGTTGCGCGCGTTCGGTTACATCAGCGCGTACGGCTGCAAAAGCATTTCCGAGGCCATCGCCTACCGCGACAATTTCAGTCAGCGCGAACTGATGCTCATTTGGCCGGATTTCCTCGCGTGGGATACCACCGGCAACGTCAGCACCACGGCTCATGCCACCGCGCGTGCGTTGGGGCTGCGCGCCAAAATCGACACGGAAACCGGCTGGCATAAGACGCTTTCTAACGTCGGCGTCAATGGCGTGACCGGCATTTCCGCCAGTGTGTTCTGGGATTTGCAGGCACCCGGCACCGATGCCGACCTGCTCAATGAGGCCGGGGTCAGCACACTGGTGCGCAAAGACGGTTTTCGCTTCTGGGGCAACCGCTCTTGCTCTGATGACCCGCTGTTCCTGTTCGAAAACTACACCCGCACCGCGCAGGTATTGGCTGACACCATGGCCGAGGCGCACATGTGGGCGGTGGATAAGCCGGTCACCGCCACGCTTATCCGCGACATTGTCGAGGGCATCAAAGCCAAATTCCGTGAGCTGAAATCCAACGGCTACATCATCGATGCGGATTGCTGGTACGACGAATCGGCCAACGATAAAGAGACCCTGAAAGCCGGGAAACTGTATATCGATTATGACTATACCCCGGTTCCCCCACTGGAAGACCTGACCCTGCGCCAGCGTATCACCGATAAATATCTGGTGAATCTGGCCGCTGGCGTCAACAGCTAAGAGGACGCGTTAAACCATGGCACTCCCGCGCAAACTGAAGTACCTCAACCTGTTTAACGACGGCCTGAGCTATATGGGCGTGGTCAGCTCTGTGACCCTGCCGAAACTGACGCGCAAGCTGGAGAACTATCGCGGCGGCGGTATGAACGGCGCGGCCCCGGTTGATATGGGGTTAGACGACGATGCCCTCAGCGTCGAGTGGACTATCGGCGGTTTCCCCGATGACCAGCTCTGGGCGCAGTACGCCGCCGCCAGTGCCGCATCGGTGCCGCTGCGCTTTTGCGGTTCTTACCAACGCGATGATACCGGCGATGTGGTCGCCGTTGAGATTGTGCTGCGTGGCCGTCACAAAGAGTTTGATTTTGGCGACCAGAAACAGGGCGAGGACACCGAGACAAAAATCTCGACGCAATGCACCTATTTCAAGCTGACCGTCGACGGCAAAGAGCGCATCGAGGTGGACACCGTCAACATGGTTGAACGCGTGAACGGCGTCGACATGCTGGCGCAGCACCGTCGCAATATCGGGCTGTAATCACCGGGCGGTCGGCAGGTCCGGCCGCCATTCCCCTGACTGAACTGGAATCACATCATGAAAGACGAAAACATCATCGCCACAACCGAAAACCCGAACGTCGTGAAGCTGGATACTCCCGTCAAGCGCGGCGAAACCTTTATCGATACGGTGACGCTGACCAAGCCCAACGCTGGCACCCTGCGCGGCGTCGGGCTGGCCGCGCTGGCTAACTCTGAAGTCGATGCGCTGATTAAGGTGCTGCCGCGCATGACCTATCCGCCACTGACCGAAAGTGAAGTCGCAGCGCTGGAGCTGCCTGATCTTGTGGCGCTGGCCGGGAAGGTTATCGGTTTTTTGGCACCGAGTTCGGCACGCTAGATTTTCCTGCCGGTTTGTCGGTTGATGACCTGATGGCGGATATCGCGACGATTTTTCACTGGCCGCCGTCAGAGCTTTACCCGATGACGCCGCAAGAACTCCTCAACTGGCGCGACAAAGCGCTACACCGAAGCGGACAAACGAATGAGTAACAACGTCAGGTTGCAGGTGCTACTCAAAGCCGTTGACCAAGCGAGCCGCCCGTTTAAAAGCATCCAGACAGCGAGTAAATCGCTGTCTGCACAAATCCGCGACACCCGGCAAAACCTCAAAGAACTGAACACACAGGCCGGGCGTGTCGAGGGATTCCGCAAATCGAGCGCGCAGCTTGCCGTCACCGGTCAGGCGCTGGCAAAGGCCAAGCAGGAAGCCGCCGCGCTGGCGGTGCAGTTTAAAAACACCGAGAAGCCGACCCGCGCACAGGCGCAACTGATGGAGGCGGCCAAACGCTCGGCCGCCGAGTTGCAGCTCAAATATAACGGGCTGCGTCAGTCGGTGCAGCGTCAGCGCCAAGAGCTAGCGCAGGTCGGGATTAACACCCGCACCCTCGCCGCCGACGAGCGTCGCCTGAAATCCTCCATCAGTGAGACCACCGCCCAGCTCAACCGCCAGCGGGAGGCGTTGTCGCGCGTCAGCCAGCAGCAGGCAAAACTCAGCGCAGTGAGCCAGCGCTATCAGGCCGGAAAGCAACTGGCGGGCAGTGTGGCGGGCGCGGGCGCTGCGGGTGTCGGGGCGGCAACCGTGGGCGGTTTTGCGGCCAAAAAGCTCCTGACGCCGGGGTATGATTTTGCGCAAAAAAACTCCGAGCTACAGGCCGTGCTCGGCGTGGCAAAAGACTCGGCTGACATGGTGGCGCTTCGCACGCAGGCGCGGCAGCTTGGTGATAACACGGCGGCATCGGCGGATGACGCTGCCGGGGCGCAAATCATCATTGCCAAAGCGGGCGGCGACAAAGATGCGATTACCGCCGCGACGCCGGTCACGCTCAATATGGCGCTGGCTAACCGTAAAACCATGGAGGAAAACGCCACCTTGCTGATGGGGGTGAAATCCGCCTTTGGGCTGGCAAACGACCAAGTCGCGCACATTGGTGATGTGATTTCGCAGACCATGAACAAGAGCGCCGCCAACTTCGAGGGACTCAGCGACACCCTGACCTATGCCGCGCCGGTGGCGAAAAATGCCGGTATCAGCGTCGAGGAAACGGCTGCTATTGCCGGGGCGCTGGCGGATGCCAAAATTACCGGCTCTATGGCCGGTACGGGGAGCCGCGCGGTGATTACCCGGTTGCAGGCTCCCATGGGTAAGGCGAATGACGCGTTGGGCGAGCTGCGCGTCAAAACTGCCGACCGCAAAGGCAATATGCGGCCGCTGTTCACCATCCTGAAGGAAATGCAAAGGAGCTTCGATAAAAATAAGCTCGGTACTGCCCAGCGCGCGGAGTACATGAAAGTCATCTTCGGCGAAGAAGCGTCGTCGGCCGCTGCGGTGCTGATGGGGGATGCGGCTTCCGGCAAGCTTGACCGCCTGACCAAGTTGCTCCGGGAGTCTGACGGCAAGACGGAGGAGCTGGTTAAAGTCATGCAGGACAACCTCGGCGGGGACCTGAAAGAGCTTCAGTCCGCCTATGAGGCCATTGGCATCGACATGTATGACCAACTGGAAACGCCTTTCCGTGAGCTGACAACCCGCGCGACAAAGTTCCTGCTGAAAATTGACCTTTGGATCAAAAACAACAAAGAGCTTGCCGGGACGCTGGCCAAAGTCGCGCTCGGTGGCCTTGCGATTGTCGGCACTCTGGGGGCGATTGGCTTGGCATCGTGGCCGGTCATCATGGGGATTAACGGCATCATTGCGGTTGCTGGCGCGCTGGGGACGGCCTTTAGCGTGGCGGGCGGGGCCATCATTGCGGTGCTCGGCGCGCTGACGTGGCCGATTGTGGCGGTGGGTGCGGCCATCGTGGCCGGTGCGCTGCTGATCCGCAAATACTGGCAGCCTATCAGCGCCTTTTTCAGCGGCGTTATTGAGGGGCTTATCAGTGCATTTGCGCCGGTTGGCGAGTTGTTCAGACCGCTGAAGCCGGTTTTTGACTGGCTCGGCGAGAAGCTAAAGGCGGTCTGGCAATGGTTCAAAGATTTAATCGAGCCGGTGAAATCAACGAAGGAGACCCTCGACAACTGTAAAAACGCCGGACTGGCGTTTGGCTGCGGATTGGCCGACGTGCTGATGCTGCCGCTCAGGGCATTCAACAAGCTGCGTCAGGGCATTGATTGGGTGCTGGAAAAGCTTGGCGTCATCAATGCTGAATCCAGCGACCTCGACAAGAAAGCGCAGAAGGCCAATGACTACGCCAGCGGGGCGAACGGGCGCGGGTATTCCCCGTCGGGTGGCTTGCTGACGGGCGGCTATGTACCGGTTACGGCCGGGGGCGGGAAATCTTATGTGGATAACAGCGTCAATAATTTCCACGTCGGCAGTCAGCACCCCGGCGGAGCCAGCGCGGCGGAAACCAAGCGGATGTTGCTGGACGTGGTGGAAGAACGGGAGCGCAAGCGCCGCGCGGCGCAACGCTCAAATATGGCGATGGATTAAGGGGATATGCTGATGATGCTGATTCTTGGGCTGTTTGTGTTCCAGTTGCAGACGGTGCCGTATCAAACGCTGGCGCGTTCGGTAGATTATCGCTGGCCGTCAAACAGCCGTGTCGGCCAGCGGCCTGCGCTGCAATTTCTCGGCGTGAATGAGGAAAAAATCACGCTCTCCGGCGTACTGCTGCCCGAAATCACCGGTGGCAAAATCTCGATGCAACTGCTCGATGCGATGGCGGCCGAGGGCAAGGCGTGGCCGCTGCTGGAAGGGACTGGCACCATTTACGGCATGTTTGTCGTGAACAGCGTCAGCGAAACCCGCACGGAGTTTTTCTCCACCGGCAGCGCCCGCCGCATCGAGTTTACGCTCACGCTCACGCGCGTGGATGAATCCTTTACGGCCATGTATGGCGATTTGCAGGCGCAGGCCGAGGGGATGCTCGGTCAGGTGAGCGAGCTGGCGGCCAAGGCGGGGAACATGGCGGGAGGGTTGCTCCAATGATTACCGGGATGACGCTGGATGCCGGGGCAACCATCGTCCCGGCGTTTATGCTCAAAATGGGCGACAAGGACATCACGCACGATATCAGCGCCCGCCTGCTCTCCCTGACGCTTTCGGACAACCGCGGATTTGAAGCTGACCAGCTGGATATTGAGCTGGACGACGCCGACGGGCAGGTCATGATGCCCGGCCGGGGCGCAGTGCTGTCGCTTCATCTTGGGTGGCAGGGTGCGCCATTGTTCAACAAAGGCAATTTTACCGTCGACGAGATAGAGCATCGGGGAACGCCTGACACGCTGACTATTCGCGCCCGCTCCGCTGATTTTCGCGGTTCGCTCAATGCCCGCCGGGAAGAGTCTTATCACGACACGACACTCGGTGCAGTGATTGGCAAAATTGCCGAGAGGAACAAGCTGACCGCCCGCGTTGCGAAAGAGCTGGCCGGGATTAAAGTCCCGCATATCGACCAGTCGCAGGAGTCCGACGCCAAGTTTTTGACGCGCCTTGCCAGCCGCAACGGGGCGGAGGTGTCGATAAAAGCCGGGAGGTTGCTATTTATCCGGGCCGGGAATGGCGTGACCGCCAGCGGCAAGCCGATACCGCAGATGACCATCGAGCGCCGCGACGGGGACCGACATCAATTTGCGATTGCTGACCGGGCCGCATATACCGGCGTTACGGCGAAATGGCTGCACACCAAAGACCCGAAGCCGCAAAAGCAGCGGGTCAAGCTCAAACGCAAACCGAAGCCTCAGCACCTGCGCGCGTTGCAGCACCCAAAGGCAAAGCCGGTTACTGCCAAGAAGACGGCGGCCAAGCCGAAAGAGGCGAGAGAAGGGGAATACATGACCGGCGAGGCCGATAATGTGTTTGCCATCACTACAGTCTACGCCAGCAAGGCGCAGGCGATGCGCGCCGCACTGGCGAAGTGGGACAAGCTGCAACGTGGTGTGGCGGAGTTTTCCATCAGTCTCGCCATGGGGCGTGCAGATTTATATCCGGAAACGCCGGTAGCGGTGAAGGGGTTTAAGCGCGTCATAGATGAGCAGGCGTGGACAATCACTAAGGTGACCCATTCACTCAGTGATAGCGGCTACACGACGGCGTTAGAGCTTGAGGTGAAGCTTTCTGATGTGGAGTACGAGGAGGAAATCTCACAAGACTGAATTGATAATAATTCATTGATATTAAAGATAAAAAGTCTAAAATCACTTTATCAATGTTGAATGGTGGAGGTGATAAATTATGTTTCATTGCAATATCTGCGGAACTGCTGCACACGCTCGCTCAAGTCGTTATCTCAGTGAGAACACCAAAGAGCGTTATCACCAGTGTCAGAACATCAATTGCAGTCATACATTTGTCACCATGGAAACCATCGAGCGCACCATTATGAAGCCCGGCCATGTGGTGCCGGTATTGCCGCACCCAAACAATTACGGTCAGCAAAGCATGTTGATGTAACCGAACGAACAAGCCCCGGAAATCCGGGGCTTTTTTTCGAAGTGTGGTCAATGCGTGGACACGCTTAGAAGTAAATCCTTTTACTTCAAATGACTAATGTATCTTTGCTAGGCCGCTTCGGCGGCCTTTCTTATCGCCCCTCATTTATCATTTCGTTTAACCTTTGTGTAAATTATTGTGGTTTTTTGTATAGATTTTCGTTGAGTTAGCGTCAATGATTAGTGAGTGCCAGATTGGCGCGCAATTTGCCTGTGCCGCCAAAAGGACATTATCTGGGGTGTGCGCCGCGCGGCGCATAGCGTGTAGGTTCCTTGATGCGATTCAAACATGAAATACATCGTTCTGATTTTGCTTATTTTATGCGTCGTCTATGTGCATTACCGCGGACGGGTGCGCTACAACGTGTGGCGGCAGCTGTCTGACCATTCCACCTTTACCGCACCATTGAACGTCTTCATGTATCTGTTTTCCCGCGTGCCGACCACGCCGTACCTGAAGCCGGAGCAGTTTCCTGAGCTGGCGGTGTTGAGAGATAACTGGGAAACCATCCGCGACGAAGGACAGAAGCTGATGGAGATCCAGCAGATCAAGGCGTCCGATCAATTCAACGACGCCGGTTTCAACTCGTTTTTCAAGACCGGTTGGAAGCGCTTTTATCTGAAATGGTATGAAGACAGCCATCCTTCGGCCATGACCCTGTGCCCGCAGACCACGGAACTGCTGCGCAGCCTGCCTTCGGTCAAGGCGGCGATGTTCGCCGAACTGCCGGACGGCAGCCGTTTGCCGCGCCACCGCGACCCTTACGCCGGTTCGCTGCGTTATCACCTGGGGCTGATTACCCCCAACGATGACCGCTGCTTCATTGAGGTGGACGGCGAGCGCTACAGCTGGCGCGACGGGGAAGGCGTGATGTTCGATGAAACCTATCTGCACTACGCGGAAAACCAGAGCGGGCAGAACCGTCTGATCCTGTTCTGCGACATCGAACGGCCGATGCGCTACCGCTGGGCGCAGGCGGTGAACCACTGGCTGGGGCGCAATCTGATGAGCGCCGCCACCGCGCCGAATGAAGAGGGCGATCGCACCGGCGGCGTCAACAAGATGTTCAAATACATCTATGCGATACGCCGGGTGGGGAAACGCCTAAAGGCCTGGAATCGCACCGGTTACTACATCATCAAGTGGATTTTGTTCGGGGGGATCGCCGCGGCGATATTCTTCTCGGTATAAACGAAGGCGGGGGCGCACGGTGTGCGCCCCTTTTTGATCAGGCGAAGATAGTCATCATGTAGGCGGCGAACAGCGCCAGGTGGGCGGTGCCGTTCAGCACGTTGGTGCGGCCGGTCGAGAACGACAGCTGGCACAGCAGCAACACCGTCAGCATCACCACGATATGCGGCGTTTGCAGGCCGAAGATCAGCGTCTGCCCGGTCAGGGTGGCGATGATGGTGACCGCCGGCACGGTCAGGGAGATGGTCGCCAGCACCGAGCCGAAGAACAGGTTCATGGCGCGTTGCACCTGATTGTTCAACACGGCGCGCAGCGCGCCCAGCCCTTCAGGCGACAGGATCAGCAGCGCCACCAGGAAACCGGTGAACTGCGCCGGCGCGTTCATTTTGGTCAACAGACCTTCCAGCGGATTGGCGTTGAACTTGGTGACGGCGATAACCGCGATCAGGTGCACGATGAGCCAGGCGGCATGCCAGGCGCTGCTGTGGGAAGAAGGCTTGCCGTGATGCGGGTCGCCGTCGTCGTCTTCATGCTCGTACACGAACAGGCTCTGGTGGGTTTTGGTCTGGATCACCAGGAACACGCCATACATGGCGGCGGAGATCAGCGCTACCAACAGCGCTTGCCCGGTGCTGAAGTTGCCGCCCGGCAGCGCGCTCGGGAATACCAGCACAATCACCGCCAGCGGGAAAATCGCCATCAGGTACTGTTTGATGCCGCCCAGATTGACGTACTGGGTGGCGAATTTGCGCCCGCCGAGCAGCAGCGCGAAGCCGACCAGGCCGGCGGAAACGATCATGATGATGGAGTACAGCGTGTCGCGCATCAGCGCCGGCGCGGCGTCGCCGGTGGCCATCAGCGCCGAGATCAGGCTGACCTCGAGGATCACCACCGACAGGCTGAGGATCAGCGAGCCGTAGGGTTCGCCCAACCGGTGAGCCAGCACGTCGGCGTGGCGCACCACGCTGAAGGCGCTGCTGAGGATCCCCACCAGCGCGAGAATATTGATGCCGACGATCAGCGGAAAGTTAGCGGTGCTGCTCCACAGGTTCAACACCACCAGCGCGGCGATGGGGAAGATCAGCGAGTATTCGGTGTGGCGAGATTTGGTGGATCGGCCAGGATCGTGTTGCGACTTCATGAGGGTGACACTCCTTCTCAAACAGCGTAGCCCGTCGGCGCCGGTCGCCGTGGCACGGCAACTCTGCGTTTCCAGTAGGTATTTTATATTAGGATACACCCGCGGCGCCGGTGTGATGTTGTTTTTATCTGAGAAAGCAATTGCTTGCTTTATGTGATCAGGGTAGCAAAAAAACCGCACGGGGTGCGGTTTTATTTACTTACTTTTACGCAGTAACGCCAATTTTTAACGTTAGATTTGAGAAAAGTCGTGTTTACTCATTTACCGCTTGGTTAATCAAGGAAAATGAGACCGTCAGTCATCAATATTATCCATGATTTCATGCCGTTTATTGTGGTAACCCTCTTCATTTAGCCCCTCACGCCAGTAAGGTACGGCATAAAGACGATTGCGATCGCATTGGCGTTCACGGCGCAGGTAGCGGCGCAACCCCACCACCAGGCGATCTTCACCGGCGAGCCAGAAGTGCGCTTCGCCCTGCGGCAGGGACTGTGCGCGGAACTGAGCGATCAGTTCGTCGGTTTTCTCCGTGCCGCCGACGATCCAATTGACTTCAACATCAGCGGGTTTTTTCAGGTCAATCATGTCAGCGGTGCTGTCGACGCGGACGAAAGCGCGCCCGGCGCTGTGCGGCGGCAGGTTTTCCAGCAGCGCGGCCAGCGCAGGCAGCGAGGAAGGATCGCCCGCCAGGCAGTAGAAATCGGCCGCCGGCAGCATCGGTTTGGGGCCGCCCGGGTTGCTGATACCGATTTTATCGCCGATTTTCGCCTGGCGCGCAAAGTCGACCGCTGGGCCTCGGTGATCGTGAATCGCAAATTCGATGTCCACTTCCGCCTGTTCCGGGCGCACGGCGCGAATGGAATAGGTGCGCACGATCGGGCGCACGGCGTCCGCGGCCCAGCGCGGGCCGTTTTCGGTCAGCGTCGGCAGATCCGGCTGAGTTTGGTCGGCGAGCGGCAAAAAGACTTTGATGTGCGCAGCGGCGGCGTTGGCCGGGTAGTAGCGCAGATCGGGCGCGGTAAAGGTGATGCGGCGCAGGTGCGGCGTAATGTCCTGCACGGCGCTGACGGCGATCAGGTAGGGGGCGCGTGAGCGAGGGGCTTCGGTAGTCACGGGGATCTCCTTATAGTTCGTTTGGCGGTGAGTATACCATGCCGTTTGATAATGAGAATTGTTTGCTCATTGAGGCGCAATCGCCTGTGAGCTAGGCTTAAGGCTCACGCAATACGCACGGGAGGACGTGATGCCATACCAAGACACGAACGACTTGCCGGACAATGTGAAGCATGTGCTGCCGGCCCATGCGCAGGCGATTTATAAAGAAGCGTTCAACAGCGCCTGGCAACAATATCGGGATCCTGAAGATCGACGCGGTGACGCCGGCCGGGAAGAAACGGCGCACAAGGTGGCCTGGGCAGCGGTCAAACAAAGCTATCGCAAGGGTGACGATGAGCGCTGGCACAAAAAGTAACGCCTTTCATGCCCCGGTAAAAATCGCGCAGACGTTATGCTGACCTCGGCAATTAATATTATTGCTGCTCAGTACAAATACTTTTCCACGTTAACGCCGCTTTGCAACTTGATTGCGCGGCGGGAAAAGAATATGGTCATTATTAATCGGAGCGGTTATTGAATTAATAAAATTCCGCACTAAAAAATAAAATTGCAAAGGTTCAGTAGTGGCGAGGGAGGACGAGAAATCGTATTCCCGGGAGGTTGTAACAGTGTTAACGCGAGATTTTCTGCAAAAAGCGGATTGCAAAACCGCCTTTGGCGCTATTGAGGAGTCGCTGTTGCTGACGCCTGAACAGCGCGCAGCCTCGTTGGCGTGCACATTATCGCGCCGGCCGGATCACAGCCCGGTATGGGTATTCGGTTACGGTTCGCTGATGTGGAATCCGGTTTTCGAATCGGAAGAAGTGCGGCCAGCCATACTGCAGGGCTGGCATCGGGCGTTCTGCATGCGTTTGACCGCCGGGCGCGGCACGCTTCATCAGCCGGGGCGCATGCTGGCACTGAAAGAGGGCGGCCAGACCACCGGATTGGCGTTTCGTCTGCCGGAAGGCAAGCTGCGCGAAGAGCTGGAGCTGCTGTGGAAGCGCGAGATGATCACCGATTGCTACGTGCCGACCTGGTGTGAGCTGCAGCTGGAGGGCGGTGAGGCCGTCACGGCGCTGGTGTTCGTGATGAACCCGCAGCATCCGCTGTTTGAAGCAGACACCAGCCACCAGGTGATCGCGCCATTGATCGCCAGCGCCAGCGGCCCGCTGGGCACCAACGCGCAATACCTGTTTGCGCTGGATAACGAGCTGAAGCACCACGGCATGCAGGATGATTGCATCGGCGATCTGGTGCGTTACGTGCAGCAATGGTTGCAGCAGAACCGCCCCGGCGCTTTCGGGGCCGAGGCCACGGCCTGAGGCGTTGGCGGGGCGGCAGACAGTAAAGGGCTCAGCGTGCGGAGCCCTTTTTCATATATCTAATACCTCTATTTAATAACTTTATTCTGCATGATTATTTAAGCCCGTCTCTTTGTATGGTTATTTATCTCGTTATTTTTAAAGCCATTCATCATTTTCCTCCGTCTTCACACCCCGAGAGTCACGATAAATAATTCACTTAGTATTAAATTGCATAACTAAAGGCTATTTCTTATTTGTTCAGCCCCGCAGGACTCCGTATCAATATGGCAGACGCTACCGCAAGAAACAGGGAGACGGGGATGAACTTTCAACAATTAAAAATTATTCGCGAATCGGCGCGCTGCAACTACAACCTGACCGAGGTCGCCAATACCTTATTTACTTCGCAGTCCGGCGTCAGCCGGCATATTCGCGAGCTGGAAGAAGAGCTGGGCATTGAAATATTCATTCGCCGCGGCAAACGGCTGTTGGGCATGACCGAGCCCGGCAAAGAGCTGCTGGTGGTGGCGGAACGCATTCTCAACGACGCCAACAACATCCGTCGCCTGGCGGACGTCTTCAGCAGCAACGATTCGGGGCAGCTGCATATCGCGACGACGCACACCCAGGCGCGCTACAGCCTGCCGGGGGTGATCAAAGAGTTTCGCGCACTTTATCCACGGGTGCGGGTGGTGCTCAATCAGGGCAGCCCCGAAGAGATCGTCTCGATGCTGGCCGCCGGCGAAGCCGATATCGGCATCGCCAGCGAGCGGCTGATGAGCGACGAGTCGCTGGCGGCGTTCCCGTACTACCGCTGGCATCACACCATTTTGGTGCCGGAAGGGCACGAGTTGACGCGCCAGCCGCAGGTGACGCTGGAGATGCTCAGCACCTTGCCGCTGATCACTTACCGCCAGGGCATTACCGGGCGCGCGAAGCTGGATGCGGCGTTCAAAGCGGCGGGCCTGACGCCGGACATCGCGCTCAGCGCGCAGGATTCCGACGTAATTAAAACCTACGTCGAACTGGGATTGGGCGTGGGCGTGCTGGCGGACATGTCGTATGAAAAAGAGCGCGATCGCGGGTTGGTGAGCCTCAACGCCGAGCACCTGTTTGAACCCAATACGGTATGGCTGGGCCTCAAACGCAGCCAGCTGCAGCGCAACTATGCCTGGCGCTTTATCCAACTGTGCAACCCGACGCTGTCGCTGACCGAAATCAAGGACAAGGTTTTCTCGTCGCAGCTGGATGCGGTGATTGACTACCAGATTTAATCGATAAGCGGCAGGCAACCCCTGCCGCGCATTCCGCATCGCTCCCCTAATAATCAAAATCCCATCTATATACATAAAAAGAATATCTATAGTGATTTAAGTACCTTCAGCTGCCGATCGTGCTCGCATACACTCGCGAAATTATTATAAATTCCATCCGCTTGGAGAGTTTCAGATGAAAGCGCTCGTTCCTTCTTTGCTGTTTTTAGCCGTGGCGGCCAGCGTTAACGCGCAGGCGGCGACGCCGGCCAACACGCTGGTGATCGCGCAGTCTATCGATGACGTGGTCAGCTTTGACCCGGCCCAGGGATTTGAGTTAACCACGGTGCAGTCGTTCAACAGCCTGTATCAACGTCTGATCCAGTCCGATCCGCACAACCCTATCGATCTCAAGCCAACCCTGGCCAGCAGCTGGCAGGCCGGCGCCGACAATCGCAGCCTGACTTTCAGCCTGCGCCCGGACGCCAGGTTCGCCAGCGGCAATCCGCTGCGGCCGGAAGACGTGATCTTCTCGCTTTCACGGGTGGTAAAACTCAATCTGGAGCCGTCGTTTATCCTGACGCAGCTGGGTTGGAACGCGAAGAACGTGGAGCAACACCTGAGCAAGGTGGATGACCACCAGGTAAAAATCAGCTGGAGTGAAAACGTCAGCCCAGCCTTCGTGCTCAGCCTGCTGTCGGCGCCGGTATCGTCGATCGTCGACGCCAAAGAGGCGCTGGCGCACCAGCAGGGCGACGATCTGGGGCACCAATGGTTGAACAGCCACTCCGCCGGCAGCGGCCCTTACAAAATCCGCACCTATGTGCCACACGAGGTGGTGGTGCTGGACGCCAACCCAGGCTCGCCGGAAGGGGCGCCGACGCTGAAAACCATCCTGATCAAAAACGTGCCCGATCCGGCCGCGCGCCGTTTGCTGATCGAGCAGGGCGATGCCGATATCGCGCGCAACCTGGGGGCAGACCAGATGGCGGCCCTGAAGGGCAAGCCGGGCGTCAAACCGTTGGCCATTCCTTACGCCTCGCTTTATTTCCTGCAGTTCAACGCCAAGGCGTCGCCGGCGCTCGGCAATCCGGCGTTCTGGGAGGCGGCGCGCTGGCTGTTCGATTACCAAGGCATCGCCGACGATCTGCTGAAAGGGCAGTTCCAGAGCCATCAGGCATTCCTGCCGGACGGTTATCTGGGTGCGCTCAAGGATCAGCCGTACAGCTTCAATCCACAGAAAGCCAAAGAAATACTGGCCAAAGCGGGGCTCAGCAACGTCAGTTTCCGTCTGGACGTCAACAACCAGCCGCCGTACCTGGATATCGCCCAGGCGTTGCAGGCCAGTTTTGCCCAGGGCGGCGTGAAGGTGGAACTGGTGCCGGGCATCAGCTCGCAGGTCTCCACCAAGGTGAAAACGCTTAACTACGATGCGACGCTGACTTCCTGGGGGCCGGATTATTTCGACCCTAACACCAACGCCGCAGCCTTCGCCTACAACCCGGAAGACGGCAGCAAGACGCTGGCCTGGCGCGCCAACTGGCAGATCCCGGCGCTGAGCAAGCTGACGCTGGCCGCCACCGCGGAAAACGACACCGCCAAACGGGTGGCCGACTACCAGCAACTGCAAAAACAGGTGCAGCAAAGCTCGCCGTTCGTCATCGGCCTGCAGGCGCGCAGCCTGATTGCGGTGCGCGACAACCTCAAGGGCTATGTGCAGGGCATCAACCCTGACATGGTGTTCTACAGCAAGGTCAGCAAGTAATGGCCGCTGAACTGTCCGCCTCCGCCGGGGCGGCCCGGCGGTATTGGCGCTGGGGCGGGCGGCTGCTCGGCGGCGCGCTGTCGCTGGCGTTGACGTTGCTTGGCCTGCTGCTGTTCACCTTCATGCTGTCGCATCTGGCGCCGATCGATCCGGCGCTGCAGGTGGCGGGCGATCATGCCAGCGAAGCCACCTACGCACAGGTGCGGCATGAGTTGGGGTTGGATCAGCCGTTGCCGGTGCAGTTTTGGCGTTATCTGGTGCACCTGGCGCACGGCGATTTGGGTATTTCGCGCATAACCGCCCAGCCGGTGTTGAGCGATTTGCTGCGTACCTTCCCGGCGACGGTGGAGCTGGCCACTTGCGCCATTATCCTCGGCGCCCTCGGCGGCATTACGCTGGCGTTTCTGGCGGTGCTCAAACCGGGCAGCTGGCTGGATAACGCGGCGCGTCTGCTGTCGCTGATCGGTTATTCGGTGCCGATTTTCTGGCTGAGCCTGCTCGGGCTGCTGCTGTTCTACGCCACGCTGCACTGGTCGGCGGGGCCGGGGCGGCTGGACGACATCTACCTGTACAGCATGGAGCCGCGCAGCGGTTTCGTGTTGATCGACAGCTGGCTGTCCGGCGATCGCGACATGTTCTACAACGCCATCGGCCACCTGTGGTTGCCGGTAGTGGCGTTGGCGCTGTTGTCGATGGCGGGCATTACTCGGTTGCTGCGGGCGGCGATGCTGGAAGAGTGCAACAAGGAATACGTGACGCTGGCGCGTTCCAAGGGGGCCGGGCGCCTGCGCATTCTGCTGCGCCATGTGTTTCCCAACGTGCTGGGCACGCTGATCACCGTACTGTCTCTCTCTTACGCCAGCCTGCTGGAGGGGGCGGTATTGACCGAAACGGTGTTCGCCTGGCCCGGCGTCGGGCGTTACCTGACCTCGGCGCTGTTTGCCGCCGATACGCCGGCGATCCTCGGTGCCACGCTGCTGATCGGCACCTGTTTCGTGCTGTTGAATGCGCTGGCCGACGCCTTGACCTATTTAGTGGATCCGCGAACCCGATGAGCCAATATCTCTCTGAACACGAACCGCAAAGCGAGCCGGCCGTCGGTTACCGCCGTGGCCGGCGCCTGACCACGCTGACGCTGGGCACGGCGCTGGTGGCGATTCTGATCGTCACCGCGCTGCTGGCCCCGTGGCTGGCGCCTTTCGATCCCAATCTGCAGCATATCGAGCTGCGGTTACTGCCGCCTTCCGCCGCACATTGGCTGGGCACCGACGGCTTTGGCCGCGACTTGCTCTCCCGCGTGATTTACGGCGCGCGGCCGACGCTGATTCTGGTGTCGCTGATTCTGGTGTTGACCATTCCCATCGGCCTGCTGGTCGGCATTGGCGCCGGTTATCTCGGCGGCTGGGTAGAGCGCATTTTGATGCGCCTGACCGACATTTTTCTGTCGCTGCCGAGCTTGGTGATCGCGCTGGCGTTCGTGGCGGTCATGGGGCCGGGGCTGATGAACGGCGCGCTGGCGCTGGCATTGACCAGCTGGCCGGCCTTTGCCCGCCAGGCGCGGGCCGAAACCCTGGCGCTGCGCCGCAGCGATTACCTGGCGGCGGCGCGCATGCAGGGCATCAACGGGCTGCGGCTGATGGTCGGCCATATTTTGCCTTTATGCCTGCCGAGCGCGGTGGTGCGCGCAGCGCTCAGCCTGGGCGGCATCATCCTGTCCGCCGCCGGTCTAGGGTTCCTCGGCATGGGCGTCGCGCCGCCGACCGCCGAATGGGGCTCGATGGTGGCCGAAGGCAGTAAAGTGATTTTCGACCAATGGTGGGTCGCCGCCGCGCCGGGCGGGGCGATCCTGTTCGCCAGCCTGGCGTTTAACCTGCTGGGCGATGGCCTGCGCGACAAAATGGATCCTCGTCATGGACACTGATAACACCTTATTGACCGTCGAACGGTTGGCGATCGGCGTGCCGGGGCCACAGCCGGTGGCGCTGGTGAAGCATATTTCGTTCAACATGGGGCGGGAGCGGCTGGCGCTGGTCGGTGAGTCCGGCTCCGGCAAATCGTTGACCGCGCGTGCGCTGATGGGGCTATTGCCGCCGCCGTTGCAGCTGCAGGCGCAGCGCCTGACGCTGGGCGATGAAGACTTGACGCGCCTGAGCGAGCGCCAGTGGAGCAGGCTGCGCGGCGACCGGGTGGCGATGGTGATGCAAGATCCCAAGCATGCGCTGAATCCCAATCAGCCGATCGGCCGTCAGGTGGAGGAGCCGCTGGTGCTGCATGCGAAGCTGAGCCGCGCCGAGCGGCGTGAAAAAGTGCTGGAAATGCTGGCGGCGGTGGGCTTGCCCGATCCGGCTGCGCTGTGCCGCCGCTATCCGCATCAGCTCTCTGGCGGCATGGGGCAGCGGGTGATGCTGGCCATTGCGTTGATCAACGATCCACAGCTGTTGATTGCCGACGAACCGACTTCGGCGCTGGATCACCAGATGCGCGATCAGGTGCTGCAGCTAATAGAAAACCTGGTGGCGCAACGCAATATGGGGCTGATCCTGATCAGCCACGATTTGCAGCAGGTGGCGCACCACTGCGAGCGGGTGCTGGTGATGTACAAAGGCGAGCTGTTGGATCAGCTGCCGGCAGCAAAGCTGGCGCAGGCCACGCATCCTTATACTCGCACGCTGTGGGCGTGTCGGCCGAGCCGCGAGACGCGCGGCAAACCGCTGCCGGTGCTGGATCGCGCGCTGTTGGAGACGTTGAAATGAGCGTGATTGCACTGGAGAACCTGAGCGTCAGTCACCGCCAAGGCTACGAACTGCGCACCGTGGTGCATGAGGTTAACCTGCGCATCGAGCCGGGCGAGTGTTTCGGGCTGGTGGGGCCTTCCGGCTGCGGCAAGTCCTCGTTGCTGTGGGTGCTGGCCGGGCTGAATGGCAGTTGGCAGGGCGGCTTTGAGTTGCTGGGGCGGCGCCTGCAGCCGGGCCAGGCGTTTACCGGCGAGCTGCGGCGCGAGGTGCAGATGGTGTTTCAGGATCCCTATGCTTCGCTACACCCCAAGCACCGGCTTTTGCGTACGCTGTCGGAGCCGCTCAAACTGCTGCAGGAAAGCGACATTGAACGTAAAATCAGCGCGGGCTTTCGCCAGGTGGGGTTGGATCCGCGCCTGCTGGAGCGCTACCCGCATCAGCTGTCGGGCGGCCAGCGTCAGCGTGTGGCGATCGTGCGCGCATTGTTGCTGCGGCCGAAGCTGCTGTTGCTGGATGAGCCGACCTCGGCGTTGGACATGTCGGTGCAGGCGGAGATCCTCAACCTGCTCAACGAGCTGAAACAGGCGGGCGATCTGACGATGGTGCTGGTCAGCCACGATGCGGACGTGATTGACCACATGTGCGATCGTTCGGTGGCGATGGCGCACGGCCGCATCATCGTTTGACCCTATGCCCGCCAACGCGGCGGGCATATCCATCCTGGTAATAAATAAAGCAATTTATCGTCGTTCTTCCGTTAATTCTTACCCCCTACACTCGAAAAACAGCGCAACCGCGTGATAATGGAGAGTGTATCGATGAAACGGTTAATCCCAACCTTATTGTATGGCGCGCTGGTGGCCGCGTTCGGTGCGCAGGCCGCCACCCCGCAGGACACCTTGGTGGTGGTCAGTTCGCTGGAGGGCATTATCAGCCTCGATCCGGCGGAGAGTTTTGAAACCGTCAGCTCGGCCAATCTGGTCAACCTCTATCAGCGCCTGGTGGCGCCGGATCGCGGTGCGCCGCAAACGCTGGCGCCGGACGCCGCCGCCAGTTGGCAAGCGGGCGCCGATGGCCACAGCCTGATCTTTACCCTGAAACCGCAGCAGCGCTTCGCTTCCGGCAATCCCCTGCGGCCCGAAGACGTGATTTTCTCGCTGGTTCGCGCGGTGAAGCTGAACAAGGCGCCGTCGTTTATTCTCGGTGAGTTTGGCTGGACGCCGGATAACGTTGAGCAGCAGCTGAAGAAGGTGGGGGATAACCAGGTGCAACTCAGTTGGCCCGCCAACATCGGCAGCGAGTTGGCGTTGCGGCTGCTGACGGCGAATGTGGCCTCGATCGTGGATGAAAAGCTGCTGAACGAGCACGCGCAGCAGGGGGATTACGGCAATGCCTGGCTGCGCGGCCATTCCGCCGGCGGCGGCCCGTATCGGGTGAACAACTATGTGCCGCACGAAGCGCTGCTGTTTGGCCGCAACGACTATGCGCCGTCGCCGGCCCGGCTGAAAACGGTGTTGTTCAAGAACGTCAGCGACGCCGGCACCCGCCGTTTGCTGTTGCTGAAAGGAGATGCCGACGTGGCCTACGATCTGGGCGCCGACCAGTTCGACTCGCTGCGCAACGCGTCTGGCGTGCGCATCGAGCAGGCCGATGCGCCCCGGGTCTATTACCTCGGTTTCAACACCGGCAGCAAAGACAACCCGGCGCTGGGCAATCCGGCGCTGTGGCGGGCGGCGCGCTGGCTGGTGGATTATCAAAGCATCGCCGAGCAACTGCTGAAAGGGCAATATCGCGTGCATCAGGCCTTCTTGCCGCAGGGATTGGATGGGGCGCTCGACGATCGGCCGTTTACGCTCGACGTGGGCAAAGCCAAACAGATCCTGCGCGATGCCGGTATTGCCGAAGGTACGCGCCTCGATCTTATCGTCATCAATCAGCCGCCGTACACTGACATCGCACAGGCGCTGCAGGCCAGCTTCGCGCAGGCCGGGCTGCGGCTGGATATCCATCCGGTGGTGGAGAGCGACCTGTGGGGCAAGATGCGCGGCCGCGATTTTCAGGCGATCTTCACCTACTGGGGCGCCGACTACCTAGATCCGAACACCAACGCCAGCGCCTTTGCCTACAACGTGCCCGGTGGGCCGAAAACCCTGGCCTGGCGCACCCAGTGGGGCATTCCCGCCATCAGCGCGGAAACGCGTGCCGCGGCCGCAGAGGGCAACAGCGCCGCGCGCCGCGCACGTTATGCCGCGCTGCAACGGGAACTGCAGGCCAGCTCGCCCTATGTAGTGGCGCTGCAGGGGCAAACGCTGGTGGCATTGCGCGACAACGTCAAAGGTGCCCGGTTGGATATCGCCAACAGCATGCTGTATCTGGATCGGGTCAGCAAGTAGCGCCAACGCCGTGCGCCTGGCCGAGCTTTCTATCGCGCCAAAGGCCGCCCGTGCGTGAAATCGCTTGCTGCTGCAACCTGGAATCGTGAGAGGTTTTGTCAGGGTGAAATAAAATGAAATTTCATAACGTGCTCACATGGCGCTGATAAATTGGCGCTGAAAGGCGGCGTTGTTTACGTCTTTCACCGCGGTTGTCCGCAATGAGGCGGACACATCACCTCAGGAGATATTATGGACAATAACGGAAACGCTTCAGTGGAGCGCGCGGCAACCTGGCTCGCCGCCGGTGAGGTTGTGACGCCGGAACAGTTTTTATGGTTTCCAGCCACTGGCCAATCCGGCAACGGCCAGCACGGCAGAAGTGGCCGGATTGCTCAATCGGCTGATCGAGACGCTGAAGAACTCACCGAACAACGCCGGCGCGTTCTGGCCGGCGTTCATCAAGAGCAACAGCCAGCCGGCGGCCGCCAAGGCGATGCCGAAAGGTTGCGGCGTTCGCCAGGCGCGACGGTTGCGCAGGCCGCGCGCCAAGGCCATGCCTAATCCGAACATTGCCGCCAGGCAGACCAGCAGCGGCAGCATCGTCCAACCGAGCCAGGCGCCCAGCGCCGCCAGCAGTTTGAAGTCGCCTTGGCCGATGCCGTTACGCCGCCGCAGCTGCCGATAAAGCGCGTTGAGCAGCCACAACGCCCCGTAGCCGGCGGCGGCGCCGATAACCGCATCGTCCAGCGGCGCCCAGCGAGCGTCGAGATTGCACAGCAGCCCGCCCCACAGCAGCGGCTGGGTCAGCCGGTCCGGCAGCCAGCGGTGGCGCCAGTCCAGCCAGGCCAGGGCGATCATCAGCGCCGCGGCCGGCGGTAACCACAGCCGGTGTGCTGCCGGCGGGTCGAAAGGCAGCGTCGCCAACGCCACACCCAAGGCCGTCAGCAGCAGGCTGCGGCGGCGCAATCTCGGCGGGCTGGCGCGCACGGCCGCCGTTCGCTCCAGCCGGGTGATGAGCGCGAAGGCGACCATTCCTGCCGACAGCAGCGCGGTAAAAAACAGCGCGTGCCACAGTGAGAAAAGAAACATCAAGGCTCCGTCAGTCGTGAAACAGATGTTTAAAATAACGGCAAAATGCGTATTTCATCGGAGTGAAATGCGGTGGATTGTGAGAAATGCGCAGTCGTGCGCATTGCCACTTTAGGTATTGCAGAGTGATACAATGCCATGCGCGGTGGCGCGCAGCAGTGGGTTGCTGCGCTTTTTATCGGCAAAATCGGTGCTAAAAGGGTGTGAATTCACCTGGCGGCCGGAATGGAGCGGCCAATGGCGTAAGTGACGGCGTCACTGAGAGGTGATTGGGGTTTATCCTATTGTTTCTGCTCGTCAAGCCGTTAGGCTTTAAGGGAGAGGCGCCCCGACAGGCCGGGACGTAAGGTTTTTCAGATCTGCCGCGGGAAAGGCGGCAGCAAAGCAGTGGGTTGGCATGCTCCAGGAGGGAGGGAGGCCAACGGTGTCATGAAAGACGAAATTCAGGCAGGACTCATCAAAATCAAAAAACGACTCTGGCGCCGCCGCCGGGCGGCCTGGCTGGCCGGGCCGCTGGTGTGGCTGGCCGGCGCGGCGCCCGTGTGCGCCGAATCCCCGCCGGCGCCGGACGCCGTTATTTCTTCCGAACGGCAAGCCGCGGATCCGGCCGAGAGTTTGCCGGAGCTGGGCGGTGCGCCCGACGATGCCGCGCGCGAGAAGCAGTGGGCCGAGATGGCCAAGCAGTTTGGCGAAAAAGATCTGAATAACGTTTCCCGTCAGCAGATGCGCAGCCGCGCCGAGGATTACCTGCTCGGCCAGGCGGCCGACACGCTGCAGCAACAGGCGCAGGAGCTGTTGTCGCCGCTGGGCACCGCCCGGCTATCGCTGAAGATGACCGGTGAGGGGGACTTTACCGGCAGCAACGGGCAGTTATTCAGCCCGCTGTACGACGTCGACGGATTGCTGACCTACAGCCAGATCGGCTGGCTGCAGCAAAGCGCCGGGGCGCTCGGCAATTTTGCGCTGGGGCAGCGCTGGATCGTCGGCGACTGGCTGCTGGGTTACAACACGGCGCTCGACAGCGATTTCGCCCGGCAGCGCAATCGCGGCAGCGTCGGCGCGGAAGCCTGGGGAGACTACCTGCGTTTCTCCACCAACTATTACTACCCGCTGTCGGCGCTGGCGCAACAGCCCGGCGATGGCGTGTTTTTCAGCCGTCCGGCGCGCGGTTACGACATCACGACGCAAGGCTATCTGCCGTTTTATCGCCAGATCGGCGGTTCGCTCAGCTATGAGCAGTATCTGGGCGATAATGTCGATCTGTTTGGCAGCGGCAAAAAACAAAACGATCCGCGCGCGATGCAGCTGGGGCTCAATTACACGCCGGTGCCGCTGGTGACGATGAAGGCGCTGCATAAGATTGGCGCGGGCGGGCAGAGCCAGGATCAGGTCGAACTGGCGCTGAGCTATCGGCTCGGGGTACCGCTGGCGAAGCAGATTTCGCCGGAGTATGTGGTGCAGGCCAAGTCGCTGCGCGGCAGCCGCTATGATCCCATCGAACGCAAGAACGTGCCGGTGCTGGAATTCCGCCAGCGCAAAACGCTGCAGGTGTTCCTGGCCACGCCGCCGTGGAGCCTGCAGGCAGGGGAAACCGTGCCGCTGGTGCTGGAAATCAAGGCGTTGAACGGCATCGCTCACGTCAGTTGGCAGGGGGATACGCAGGCGCTGAGCCTGACGCCGCCGCACAACGCCAACGATCCGCAGGGCTGGACGGCGATCGTGCCGCCGTGGGACGACGCGCCGGGCGCCGCCAACAGCTACCGGCTGTCGGTCACGCTGGAGGACGAAAAGCAGCAGCGCGTGACCTCCAACTGGATAGAGCTGAAAGTGGCGCCGCCGCTGACGGCGACCGCCGGTGATGATGCGAGCCTGCTGCCGATCAAAACCCTGACGCCGCCGCCGATCCCGGCGCAAACCGGGCCGCTGTACGGCGGCGATTAACCGTTTTTACCCTGCAGCACCCACACCGCGGCCTCGACGCGGGATTTTAGCTTCATCTTTTTCAGCAGGTGTTTGACGTGCACCTTGACGGTGCTCTCGGTGATGGTCAGGCGGCGGGCGATCAGCTTGTTCGGCAGCCCCTGGGCGATCAGCTTCAGGATATCCCGCTCGCGCGGCGTCAATTGCTGAATATCGCGATCGGCGCTGGGGCGGTTTTCCCGCAGGCTGGCGGCGAGGATCGGCGTCAGCGTTTCGCTCAGCACCATCTGCCCGGCCGCCGCCTGATGCAGCGCCTTCAGCAGATCCTCCGGCTCCATGTCTTTCAACAGATAGCCGTCGGCGCCGCGTTTGAGCGCGCTGACGACGTCGTCTTCATGGTTGGACACGCTGAACACCACGACGCGCCCCGACAGGTCGGTCTGGCGCAGGCGATCCAGCGTTTCCAGCCCGTTGATGCCGGGCATGTTCAGGTCGAGCAGGATCAGGTCCGGGTCGTGCTGCTCCGCCAGCGTGACGCCTTGCTCACCGTTGCTGGCTTCGGCGATGACCTGCAGGCGGGCGTCCATGCCAATCAGCTGTTTTACGCCGTTGCGCAGCATCGGGTGGTCGTCTATCAGTAAGATTGTGGCGGCGGTTTCTGTCGTCATGGTGTCTCCGTTAGTCGATGGCGTGGTTATCCGGCGTGAAGCTGACCCGCACCTCGGTGCCGCCGCCGCTGCGCGGTAAAATATTGCAGCGGCCATGCAGGCTCTTGGCGCGATCGCGCATGATGATCAAGCCGTAATGGTCGGGGCGAGACGTCTCGGCCGGCAGGCCGCGTCCGTTGTCGCATACGCTCAGGGTCACTTCGCCCCGCTTGTTGATGACCTGAATGCTTACCTCGCTGGCGGCGGCATGCTTAAGGATGTTGCTGAGCGCCTCGCGGGCGATCTGCAGCAGGTGAATGGCCTGGTAAGCCGGCACCGTGCGTGGCCCCAGTTGGTAATCGAGGCTGATGGTCAGACCCAGTTTGGGATTGAACTCCGCCACTGTCGATTGCAGCGCCGCCAGCAGGCCCGGTTCGGTCAGTTGCAGGCGGAAGGTGGTCAGCAGCTCGCGCAGCTGGCGATAGGCGCCGTTCAGCTCTTCGCGCATCTGCTGCACCAGCGCCTGGCTGGCCGACGAGAGCGTTTCGCCCTGCATCTGCAGGCAGGCGATTTGCATTTTCAGGCAGGAAAGCGATTGGGCGATGGAGTCGTGCAGCTCGCGGGCGATCGCCGCCCGTTCTTCCATCAGCATCAGCTGCTGCTGATGGTCGACCTGACGCTCGATGGCCAGCACGCTGGTCAGCTGCTCCACCAGGGTGTTGATCAGCTGGCGGTGCTCATCGTTCAGCGGCTGTTGCGGCGCATGCTGTGCCACGATCACGCCGTAGTCGCCGAGCTTGTCGCTCAGGCTCCAGCTCAGCGACGGATTGTCGGGATGCTGGCGGTCGCTGTCGTTCAGGCAGGCGCTGCACACCGGGTTATGGCAATGCTCCGGCCGCAGCGGCTGGTTGCCGCTCAGCTGCAGCAGCGGTTCCCGGCTGTCGTTTTCATACAGTCGCACCTGAATGGCGCGCAGCGGCGTCAGGGTTTGCAGCTGGTTGAGCAGCGGCGTCAGGCGGCTGCACAGCGGCTCGCTGGCGTGCAGCAGGCGGCTGGCGCGATAAAGGAAGCTCAGCACCTGATTCTTTTGCTGCAGGTCCGCGGTCTTCTCGGCCACGCGCTGCTCCAGCCCGCTGTAGGTGGCCGACAGTTCGTCGGACATGGTGTTCAACGCGCCGCCGAGCGACGCCATTTCATCCTGATGGCCGCGCTGCGCGAAGCGGCGGCTAAAATCGCCGCGGCCCACCGCCAGCGCCATTTCCACCAGCTGTCGCCACGGATGCAGCAACCGGCGGCGCAGGTAGCAGGTGGTGCCGATCAGCAGCAGCAGGGTCAGCGCGATGAAGCCGGCCTGCACCAGCGTCACCATCAGCAGGCGGCGCTCGGTTTGCCTGTCGATATCCGACACCAGCTTATCCAGCAGCTGCACGAAGTGCGCCACCTGCGGCGCGGCGTCGGCCGGGCGCTGCGCGCTGCGCAGGCGTGGTTGCAGGGTCTGTTGCCAGTAGTCGCGCAAGGCGTCGAAAGGTTGCGTCAACCCTTCCTGCTCCACCGAACGCTGCAGATCGGGGCTGTTTTCGTCGCGCTCCAGTTCGCGAATCAACGCTTCATGCCGTTCATCCAGCGGCACCTGCGCCAGCAGACGGTAGCTTTGCATACGCAGTGAGCCGGCCTTGTTGATGGCGTGCGCATTGCCCTGAATGCTTTGCGACATCCAGGCGGAAATCCCCATGCCGGCCACGCCCAGAATGCCCGACAGCAACATCAGCAGGGCGACCTGATTCACGATCGAAAGCGGGGCCAACAGGCGTTTCATAAGCGCGGGTTCCTGGCATTTGGCGCCGCTGAAACTCAGGGGGAGAGGCGGCGACGGGGTAAACAAGTAACGATTCAGCCGTATTTTTGATTATCCCTGAGCATAACCCCATACCTCGAATGAAGTACCCATTAGTTTCCGGCGGGACGGCGCAGCGGTGAGAGTAGCGGCGTGATGTTTTCTAATGCGTTGATTTAAAGTGATTTGATTTTTATTTTGGGCGTACCCCTAAGGGGATGAAGGCGCTATTTGCGCCGCCAACTACTTGCATTCGGGTTGATATACATCAACTTTGCCGCCGGGGCCGCCCCCTAGGGTGTGCAGAATGATCCCCCGTGTCTGAGGTTTTTATGTCGCAACTTGCAACGCCTTCATCAAAGAAAACCGGTGCGCTGATTCAGGACTGGCGTCCTGAAGACAGCGCCTTTTGGCAGCAGCGTGGCCATCGCATCGCCACCCGCAACCTGTGGATTTCCATTCCCTGCCTGCTGCTGGCCTTCTGCGTCTGGATGCTGTTCAGCGCCGTCGCGGTCAACCTGAACAAGGTGGGCTTCAACTTCACCACCGACCAGCTGTTCCTCCTGACGGCGCTGCCGTCGGTGTCGGGTGCTATTTTACGCGTGCCGTATTCATTCGTGATCCCGCTGTTTGGCGGCCGTCGCTGGACCGCCATCAGCACCTGCTTCCTGCTGGTGCCGTGCTTGTGGCTGGGGTTCGCGGTGCAAGACAGCAGCACGCCGTACAGCGTGTTCGTCATCATTTCCCTGCTGTGCGGCTTCGCCGGCGCCAACTTTGCCTCCAGCATGGCCAACATCAGCTTCTTCTTCCCGAAAGCGCGCCAGGGCGGCGCGTTAGGGCTCAACGGCGGGTTGGGAAATCTGGGCGTCAGCGTCATGCAGCTGGTCGCGCCGCTGGCGATTTCTTTCAGCCTGTTCGGCCTGTTTGGCGGCACGGCGCAAAATCAGGCGGAGGGGGGGCAGCTGTGGCTGGAAAACGCCGCCTGGGTCTGGGTGCCTTTCCTGCTGGTCGCCACCCTGGCGGCTTGGTTCGGCATGAACGATCTGGCGGCGGCCAAAGCCTCGTTGCGCCAGCAACTGCCGGTGCTCAAGCGTGGGCATTTGTGGATGCTGAGTTTGCTGTATCTCGCGACCTTCGGTTCTTTCATCGGTTTCTCCGCCGGTTTTGCCATGCTGTCGAAGACACAATTCCCGGACATCGTGATCCTGCATTACGCATTCTTCGGGCCGTTCCTCGGTGCGCTGGCGCGGCCGGTCGGCGGCGCGCTGTCTGACCGTTTCGGCGGCGTGCGGGTGACGCTGATCAACTTTGTGGTGATGGCCGTATTCGCCGCGCTGCTGTTCCTGACCTTGCCGACGGCGGGTGAGGGCGGTTCGTTCATCGCCTTCTACGGCATCTTTATGGTGCTGTTCCTCACTGCGGGGCTGGGCAGCGGGTCGACTTTCCAAATGATCGCCGTCATTTTCCGTAAAATCACTGTCGATCGCGTGAAAGCGGCCGGCGGCAGCGACGAGAGCGCGCAGCGTGAAGCGGTGACGGACTCCGCCGCCGCATTGGGCTTTATCTCGGCGATCGGCGCCGCCGGCGGCTTCTTCATTCCCCAGGCATTCGGCACCTCGCTGGCGTTGACCGGTTCGCCGGCGGGAGCTATGAAAGTATTCCTGGTGTTCTATATCTTGTGCGTGGTGATCACCTGGGCGGTGTATGGCCGCAAGAAAAAAGCCTGAGTATCAAACGTCTTTCTCAATCCCTCCCGGCAGGGGAGGGATATTTCGCTCATTCCGAGTCATCTCTCCTCGCCTCCTCAGTGAAATTTTCTGTCTTTAGGTAAAATTCTCATCTCCGCTTGCCGTTTTTTTCTTTTTTTATAGCACTATCTCTCAATGTGGGAATATTTTCGCCAAAACGGATTATATTATTTGTACGTTTTTTCCGTTTTATTGAGAGTATTCTTACATTAAGGTGTTAATATCTTTCCGCAGATTAAATGAAATTTCCGGGACGGTAAGGCATAATTAGTGCGATTGTTATAAAATCAGTAATAGGGTTTTGTCATAGATGCTGCACGCACTGAGTGGAATGTGTAACGGGGTTAAATCAGATAACTCTCATTCTGTTTTTTCCGGCTTTTTGTAGTCTATCTGACAATCAGATTAGGTGGAAAAACACAATGAATTCACGGATAAGAATGAAATTTCACAATTTTATTCGATTAACAATCTAACAACACCGCTAGTTTTTCCTTTTTAAATCAATGAGGTGGCCATTTGAATTTTACGGTAGCCATGAAAGAAATCCATGTTGCCAGCAGGGAAAAAGAGTCATTTGGGTAAACGGAACATCCTTAATAAGGCCTAATGTAAAAAATGAAATCAGAAAATTTTTATAAAGGCCAATATCCGATGAATGCAACCTGTTGAGTTTACATTTAATTTCTTGAACATTTTTTGATATTTCTATACAAAGTGTGCAGGACAGGCACGCTAAGGAAATTAAAAGTGAATCTTGATAAAAGAATAAAGATTAGGAATCTCGATGTTCTGACTCCTGCCGGGGAGAAATTTCGTCTGCGTTGGAAGGAGTATCAAATTCTTTCGCTGCTTGTCGCCAGATCGCCAGAGCTGGTTACCCGAACGGAAATTATAGAAAATATCTGGAAAGGAACTTACTGCTCAGATTCAACGATAAATCAAACAATTAAATCTATTCGCCAAAAAATTAGCGACACGGAACATACGCTTATCAGAACCATTCCCCGTTTGGGTTACAAGGTGGAAAATCAATCGGCTTTTCACTTTATATCCGAGGATGAGGGCTACGCTGATGATGATATATTAAATGGCGATGAAAATATTGGCGTTGATATTCAAGCGGAACTTTCTGAAAATGAAAGTGAGTCGTCTGAAACAAACGATGAAAAAATAGATAAGCCGCGTAAATCGACGCTGGTGGCTGCGCCTGTTGCAACGGTAGAGTCAGCCCACGAACCCACGCGTGAAAAAAAGTCGACGACGGTGCGGCGTTTTTTCAGCATGCCCGCCAGCCGCGTAGTGAAATACCTGACGGTATTCGCTTCGTTGCTGGTTATTTCACATTTTTCATATGTGCTCGGCAACCAAACTCGTCCACCGGTAATCAATGATATTCAGAACAACACGCGCGTGGTGTTGACGCTGACGCTGAATAATCCCCATACCAACAGCCCGCAAACCCTGCTCTGCCTGTACCAGGGCGAGAGCATGGAGCAGGCGACCATCGAATGTGTCGACCCCAAGCAAGGGCAGCTTAAGTTGCCGGTAAAATATGAGACTTCTTCTACGCCGGGTAAAGGTCGGATTAATCTCATATTGCCGAACAAAACCTTGCAATATCAAGTTGCTTACGATGTTAAAAATTAGCGCTGAATGAGGTTTTATCTTTAGCGATAATTTTACATTTGATGAAATCTTTTATTTCATTATTTGTTATTTGAAAGCCAGGTTCGATTTGTCCAGTCTGGAACTCATTACCTAACGCATATTAGCGTCCTGTTTCCATCGAGGTGACAGGAATAATGAGAACCTGCTGAGTGACAAATTATGGATAAGCGTAAAGTAGCTATTATCGGGGGTTCCGGTTTTATCGGAACACGCCTGGCAAAACGTCTCAGTGCGCGCGATGATCTGACGTTGGTCATCGTTGACAAGCAACCCAGCGCGCATTTTCCGGCGCTCTATCAGTATGGCGACGTGACACAGCCCCAGACCCTGCAAGAACCGCTGGCGGGCTGTGACGCCATCATTAATCTGGCGGCGGAGCATCAGGACAACGTCGATCCTATTTCGCTCTATTATCAGGTCAATGTCGAAGGCGCACGCCATGTCTGCATGACCGCCTCCGCCTTGAATATCCGCCAAATCATTTTCACTTCCTCGGTGGCCGTTTACGGGTTCGTCGAGCAGGAAACCGATGAAGGGGGACGTTTCGATCCCTTCAACCATTACGGCAAGTCCAAGCTCGAAGCGGAATACGTTTATGAAGCGTGGCGCAAGGCGGATAGCGCAAACAAATTGACCATCATCCGCCCGACGGTGGTATTCGGTGAAGGCAACCGGGGCAATGTGTATAACCTGTTTCGCCAGATCGCCAGCGGCCGATTCGTGATGATTGGCAGCGGCAATAATATGAAGTCGATGGCTTACGTTGAAAATATTGCCGCGCGGCTGGAACATGCGTTGGACCAGCAGTCAAGTTATCAGGTCAGCAACTACGTCGATAAACCGGACTTTACGATGAATCAATTGGTCGACGTTATTTCCTCCTCGCTGGGCAGAGAAAATAAGACGATTCGCATTCCTTATGTGGTGGGCATATGCGGGGCGACCGCATTGGATGTCGTGAGTAAAATAAGTCGTAAAAAATTCCCAATCAGCCGCGTCAGAGTGCAGAAATTCTGCGCCAGAACGCAATTTAAAAGTAATGTGCAAAATAATTTCGTGGCGCCGGTTGAACTTGATTCGGCAATCGAAAGAACCATTAAACATGAGTTTTCTGATAGATAACTTAACCGCACGCTGACGTTATTTACGTATTTCCGCCGACAAGCGGATAAATCTGTATTTTTCAGGATTAACTCATGCTGACTTATATCCTGGCCGGATCAATTTTGTTTTTGTTAATAGCGCATTGGGAGCTGTAACTCAAGGGCGGTAGCGTGCTTATTCGCTGGAGGAACGATGTTATATCAACTGAGCGTGATATTTGTGCTGGCGGTCGCCTGGGTGCTTATTGCCCGCCGGGCCGCCTTGACGGTGGGATTGGTGGATAAGCCCAATGCGCGCAAGCAACATCTGGGACATATTCCGCTGGTCGGCGGCATCGCCGTATACCTGACGCTGATGCTGATGACGCTGTGGCAACCCGCCTGGCTGCCCGACAGCACCGTCTATCTGCTGTGCATTACGGCGCTGGTGGTATTGGGCGTGCTGGATGACCGCTTTGATCTGCCCGTGGCGCCGCGCGTCATGGTGCAGGGAGGGATCGCGCTGGCGATGATGCTGGCGGCAGGGATGCAGCTTTCCTCATTGGGCTATGTCTGGGGGCATCAGGAAGTGATGCTCGGCTATGGCGCGTTGCTGCTTACGCCGCTGGCGGTATGGGGAGCGATCAACGCCTACAACATGGTGGATGGCATCGACGGGCAACTGGGCGCCTTGTCCTGCGTTACCTTCGTTGCATTGGCCATCGTGTTCGGATTGGGCGGCCGGGAAGATCTGGCGCTGTGGTGCCTGGGCCTGATCGCTGCGCTGGCGGCTTATCTGCTGTTCAACCTGAGCCTGTTCGGCGCGCGCAACAAGATCTTTATGGGGGACGCCGGCAGCATGGTGATCGGCTTCAGCGTGCTGTGGCTGGTGTTGCTGGCGACTCAGGGGCCGCAGGCGGTAATGCGCCCGGTCACCGCGCTGTGGCTGATCGCCATTCCGCTGATGGACATGGTGACCGTGATGGTGCGCCGCCTGTTGCGCCGCCAAAGCCCCTTCAAAGCGGGCCGCGATCATTTGCACCATATTCTGATGCGTCGCGGGCTCAATGCGCGCCAGGCGCTGGCGATGAGCACCATGCTGGCGGTGACGCTGGCCTGCGTCGGCATTTGCAGCGAAGTGCTGCAGCTGCAGGAAAGCCTGATGCTGGTGGCGTTTCTGTTTTGTTTCTGCGGTTATTTCGCCATGTTGCGCGAACCGCGTCAGGCGACGGTGTTCAGCGATAATCCGACCGTCGGCCGTTAATCCCCTCACGGGCTGCGGCAGCAGCCCGCTTATCACGGTACTTCCATGAATTTTCATTTGCCTCTTTTGATGCCGTTGGCCTTCACCTCCGCGTTGTTGAGCGGGTGTACGGTGGTCCCCGGCTCACATTTACCGACCAGCGGAAAAGCCATCGTCGTGCAGCAGGACGACGATTTCGATTTGAATGACCAGGTGCAGGTTTACCGCATGTCGCCGATGCTGCTGCAGAAAATGCGGCGCGTAGAACCGGTCGCCCGACCGAATCCGGCGCTGGATCAGCGGTTGCAGAACTATCAATACCGCATCGGCGTCGGCGACGTGTTGAACGTCACCGTCTGGGATCACCCGGAGTTGACCACGCCGGCCGGGCAGTACCGCAGCGCCAGCGATACCGGCAACTGGGTGCATGCAGATGGCACGATCTTTTATCCCTATATCGGGCGAGTGGCGGTGGTGGGCAAGACCGTCACCGAAGTGCGCAGCCTGATCGCCGGCCGTCTGGCGCAGTACGTGGAAAGCCCGCAGGTGGACGTCAGCATCGCCGCTTTTCGTTCGCAGAAGGCCTACGTGACCGGCGAAGTGAAAACCTCCGGCCAACAGGCGATCACCAACGTGCCGTTGACCATTCTGGACGCGATCAACGCCGCCGGCGGCCTGACGGACAACGCCGACTGGCGCAACGTGGTGCTGACCCATCAGGGCAAAGAGCGGGCTATTTCGCTGCAGGCGCTGATGCAGCGTGGCGACATCAGCCAGAACGCGCTGCTGCAGCCGGGCGACATCCTCTACATCCCGCGCAATGACGAATTGAAAGTGTTCGTGATGGGCGAGGTGGGCAAGCAAGCGACGCTGAAGATGGATCGCAGCGGCATGACCCTGACCGAAGCCCTCGGATCTTCCGAAGGGATCAGCCAGACGGTGGCGGATGCGACCGGGGTGTTCGTGATCCGGCCGAACGGCGGTAAAACGCCGCAGCGGCTGGCGACGCTGTATCAGTTCGATCTCTCCGACGCCAGCGCGCTGGCGATGGGCGCTGAATTTCAGCTGCAACCTTACGACGTCGTGTACGTCACTGCGGCGCCGATCGCGCGCTGGAACCGTTTGATCAGCCAGCTGGTGCCGACCATCAGCAGCTTTAACGATCTCAGCGAGGCTACCTTGCGCGTGCGCAACTGGTAACTCCGCAGGGTGAATAAGGAACAGAAGATGAAAAACAATGCGCTGTCCGTGATGGTGGCCGAACAAGATGAAAAGCTGGAGTGGGAGCGGCTGATCGGGCCGCTGTGGGATAACCGTTGGCGGATCGCCGTCGTGACCGGTTTGGCCGGCGTGCTGGGCGTCGCCTACGCCCTGTTGGCCACCCCGGTGTATCAGGCCACGGCGGTGGTGCAGGTGGAGAAGCAGCTGTCCGGCGATTCGCTGCTGCGTGAAACGCTGGACAGCACGATGGGGCAAAGCTCGGCGACGCAGGATGAGGTGACGCTGGCCAAGTCACGCTACGTGCTCGGCAAAACGGTGGACGCCCTCGGCCTGACGGTGCGCGTCAGCCCGGACTATTTCCCGGTGTTCGGCAAAGGCCTTGCCCGGTTGAGCGGTGAAAAGCCGCCGGTGCTGAACATCACCACGCTGACGACGCCGGCGGACATGCAGGGCGAAGCGCTGACGCTGACGGTGCGCGACGGGCAGCATTACGAATTGAGCCATGACGGCGACAAACTGTTCAGCGGCGTGGTCGGGCAGCCGGTGGCGCAGGGCGGTTGGAACATGACCGTCTCGGCGCTGGACGCGGCGCCGGGCGCCAGCTTTACCGTGGTCAAAGTCGCGCGTCAAGAAGCGGTGGACGATCTGCGCAAATACCTGGACGTGGTACCGAGCGGCAAGGACAGCGGCATCATGGCCTTTACGCTGCCGAGCGAAGATCCGCAGAGCGCCGAGGCTATGCTGAAGAACATCACCGACAACTACCTGCAACAGAACGTGGACCGCAAAACGGAAGAGGCGCAGCGCATGCTGGCGTTCCTGCAAGAGCAATTGCCGCAAACGCAAACCTCGTTGAACAATGCCGAAACCCAGCTCAATCAGTTCCGCCAGCAAAACGACTCGGTGGATCTGTCGCTGGAAGCCAAATCGGTGCTGGATACTCAGGTGCAGCTCGAAGCCCAGCTCAATGAGCTGACCTTCAAGGAAGCGGAGATCTCCAAGCTCTATACCCGCGCGCACCCGGCTTACCGGGCGCTGCTGGAAAAGCGCGCCACGCTGGAGGCGGAAAAGGCGCGGCTGGGTAAACAGGTGCAGACGCTGCCGAAAATGCAGCAGGAGATCCTGCGCCTCACCCGCGACGTGCAGGTGGATCAGCAGGTTTACATGCAGCTGATGAACAAGCAGCAGGAGCTGAGCATCAGCAAGGCCGGCACGGTGGGCAACGTTCGCATCATCGACGAAGCGGAAACCGCTATCCGGCCGATTAAGCCGCAGAAGATGCTGATCGTCTTGTTGGCGCTGCTGCTGGGGGCGGGAGGCGCCGCCTCGGTGGTGCTGCTGCGCGCGGCTTTCCATCGCGGCATCAATGATATCGATACCCTGGAGAAGCGGGGCATCAACGTCTACGCCACGGTGCCGCTGTCGCCGTGGCAGGTCAAGCGCAACCGCGAGCAGCGCCATTTGCTGCCCAAATCCGGCGGCCGGCGCTTGCCGATCCTGGCGGTGGCCGAACCGACGGATCTGTCGGTGGAAGCGATCCGCAGCCTGCGCACCAGCCTGCATTTCGCCATGATGGAGGCCAAAAACAACATTCTGATGGTCTCCGGCGCCAGCCCGGAAAGCGGCAAGAGCTTTACCAGCACCAACCTGGCGGTGGTGGTGGCGCAGGCCGGGCAGCGGGTGCTGTTGATCGACGCCGATATGCGCAAAGGCTTCCTGCACCGCTGGTTGGCGGATGATGGGCATCAGGGCCTGTCCGACATGCTGGTGGGCAACGTGACGGCGGAACAGGCGGTGCGGAAAACCGCCATCGCCAACCTGGACTTCGTGCCGCGCGGCCAGGTGCCGCCGAACCCGTCCGAACTGCTGATGCACCGCCGTTTCGCCGATTTTCTGCGCTGGGCCGGGCAAAACTACGATCTGGTGCTGATCGACACGCCGCCGATTCTGGCGGTGACGGACGCGGCGATCGTCGGCAATCACGCGGGCACCTCGCTGCTGGTGGTGCGCTTTGAGGTGAATACCGTCAAGCAGATCGAAACCAGCATGCGCCGCTTCGAACAGAATGGGGTGACGATCAAGGGCGTGATCCTCAACGGCATGGTGAAGAAGGCGGCAACCGACATGAGCTATTACAACTTCGCCTACCCAAGCCATCGGGAAGAACGCCCGCAGGCAGGGGAGTAAGCGGGTGAAGGCCATTATCACCAATGCCCTGTGGCTGATGCTCGAACGCGTTTCGCTCAGCCTGTCCGGCATCTTCGTCTCCATTTACGTTGCGCGCTATCTGGGGCCCGCGCAGTTTGGCGCGCTCAACTATCTGTTGGCGACGATCGCCATCGTGGTGCCACTGGTGCAGTTGGGCGCCGACAGCATCATTTTCAACCGCGTCGCCCGCCGACAGCCGAGCGGTATTCGCCTGATGCTGGCGTCAATACGCCTGCGCCGCCGGCTGTTCCTGGTGGTGGCGCTGCCGATACTGATATGGAGCTATTTCAGCCAAACGCCCGCCAGCCAACTGATGACGCTGTTGCTGCTTGTCAGCGCCTATTTCTCGATTCAGGACGTGTACAAGATTTATTACGATGCCCGCCTGCAGTCGAAACGCAATACGCTGATCAACAACCTGGCGCTGCTGCTGTCGATCGGGCTGCGGCTGGCGCTGGTGAGCGCCGCGCTGCCGCTGGTGTGGTTCGCGGTACCCTACATCCTCAGCAGCGCCGTGCCTTACCTGGTGCGCCTCTGGTTATTCCGTGGGGAAGCTGCGGCCTCGCCGCGGGTTACGCCGCGCCAGGCCAGGCGCTACGGCCGTTACTTGCTAAAGGTGGGGCTGCCGTTGGCCATCTCCAGCCTGTCGATAGTGATCTATACCCGCATCGATCAAATCATGCTGGGCAATCTGGTCGGCGAGCAGGCGGTAGGCTGGTTCAGCGCCGCCACCACCCTTAGCCAAGGCTGGGTTTTCGTGCCGATGGCGCTGATCACCTCGTTGATGCCGGGCATTGCCAGCTGCCGCGATCCGTTGGAGCAGGAGTACCGTATCCGGGTGCTTTATCTGGTGGTCCTGGGCCTGTCGTTGCCGGTGTTGCTGGGCCTGTGGTGGTTCGCCCACCCGGCCATTGCGCTGCTGTACGGCGCCGCTTTCCAACCGGCCGCCAGCATCCTGGCTATTTGTACGCTGACCTCGCTGTTTTCGGTCATGGGGACGGTTTCGTACCGCAGCATCGTGCTGTTCGCCGGCTATCGCTTTATTGCCATCAAGATGCCGTTGGTGGCTGTGGCGAACGTGGTGATGAATATGCTGCTGATCCCGCGCTATGGCCTGATCGGCGCGGCGGTGTCTACGCTGCTGGCGGAATTCATTTCGTTCTTCGTGCTGAACAGTTTATTCCGTGGCGGAAAAATTACCCGACTGCAGCTGACCTGTTTTTACTGCCTGCCGCGTCTTGTCAGCAAATTAAGGAGAGAGCATGTTAAACATCCTGGTTAAAAACATTTCCAAGCGCCTGCCCGATGCCTGGCACCATCAGGTTAAATACGCGCTCTATTTCAAGAAGCTGCCGCACCTGTCAAAACCGACCGGCTTCAGCGAAAAGATCATGCGCCGCAAAATTTACCCGCGCAGCATCTACACCACCTTGTCGGACAAGTTCAAGGTACGTGAATTTATCGCCGGTCTGTGGGGTGAGGAGTACCTGGTGGAGCTGTATGCGCATGGCACTGAACTCAGCTACGACATGTTCAGGCAATTGCCCAACGCCTTTGTGCTGAAGGCCAACCACGGCAGCGGTTATAACCGGTTGGTGTTCGACAAGCGGCAGGTTAGCTACGCAGAGTTGTACGATCTCAGCAACGCGTGGATGCGCAGCAACTTTTATGAGCAGAGTCGCGAAAAGCATTATCTGGATATTGAACCCTGCATCATGGTGGAGCGCATGTTGCTGGATGGCGAACAGGTGCCGAACGATATCAAGTTTCATTGTTTCAACGACAATCATGAAATTCGCATGTTCATCCAGGTGGATTATCAGCGTTTCGGCACCCATCGGCGCGATATTTTTGATGTCGACTGGAACCGCACCGAAATCCGTATCAGCCTGCCCAATGCCGACGAACCGATGCCGCGCCCTACGCGGCTGGATGAAATGATACGTTTGGCTCGCCAGACGGCGCAGCAGTTCTCTTATGTGCGCGTGGATTTCTACCAGGTCGGCGAGAAGGTGTATTTCGGTGAGTTGACGTTTACGCCTGGTGCGGGTCTAAGCAAGCTGATGCCGAAAAACATTGAGCAGGAATGGGGCAGTTATTTTACTGAGTAAACGCTTATGCAAAGAGTCGCCTCCAATTTTCAAATGCATGCCAATGCCGGTTATAATCAGTCGCGGGATTTGATCAATCAATCCATCGTATTGACCTTCCTGCTGATGTTTTTCGTGAAAACCTTCCTGACCTCGGGATCGTTCAACAGCGAGCTGATTAATAAAGCCGTGCTGGGGCTGAATGGCCTGATGTTGCTCTATGTCGGTTATGCATTTTTTATCGCTACGCTGGCGGAAAAGGCGGTTGCGGGTTTTTTGGTTCTGCTGTTTCTTATGAATATTGCCACCGGGCATGGTGATTATCTGTTTGGTGCGGTATTCAGCACGGCGGTGATAATTTTATTTCGTCGTATCGAAATGGGGCGTGGCGCTGAAATGTTTGCCATCACCTTTGTGGTGGCAGGGTTGCTGGTGGTTATTCCCTATACCTTTTACACTGATGGGTTTGTTTACCTTGATGAACGTTATGGCAACAGATTAACGCTGGGGTTCGATAACCCGAATACCCTGGCGTATTATTCTTTTGCCTTGTTCGCCACACTGCTGTGCCTGATCGACCATGCGAAATTAACACGTGGAATGAAAAATATCGCTTCGTTGGCGGTATCGGCGTTAATTCTCCCGGTGCTGATGTATTCCTATTCTCGCACCTGTTTTATGCTGGCGTTGTTGATGCTGCTGCTGTTTTGGCTGGCGCCGCTGCTGCGTGTCGCCCCCAACAGAAAAGTCTGCATCGCGCTGACGTTGGTCATTGTCGGCTTTCAATTCGCCAGCGTTATACGCTGGGGGAACAATCCGGCATTGGACGTGCTCTTGAACCAGGCGCTGACCGGCCGGATCTGGTTCTCCTGGCAGATGTTTCAGGCGGTGGGGCTACCCAATCCGCTGTTCGGCATGAATATAGAGCCGTATAAGCCAGTCGATTTCTTCTTCATCGCCATGTTTTATTCGGCCGGTGGCATCGCCTCTGTCGTCATGCTTTTTTGTTATTTTCACTTGTTGGGCAATATGCGCAGGCTGAGTCGATTCATGCGCTGGGTGGTGGTGGTTTTCCTGTTAACAACCTTGACGGAAACCTATTTTTTGGTCCCGGTATTTAACGTGTCGTTATTGTTGCTTTGCCGTGGAAAAGAAATAATAAATTCTAAGCTGGAGGGTTAAGAAATGGATTTCTCTATCGTGATCCCTATTTATAATAGTTCGCGTTACCTGCCTAAAACGCTGAAGCGAATTTTCAACGCTTGCCAAGGGTTCGACTATCAGGTGATTTTGGTTGATGATTGCTCTGACGAGGATGACATCAAATCTATCCGCCAGATAGCGGCGACAAATAGCAATGTTATGCTGCATGAGAAAAAACAGAAGAGCAATGCGGCGGTATCGCGCAACTTAGGCACCAAGTTAGCGCAATCGGAGATCGTGTTTTTCCTCGACTCCGATGATTACTTCACGACCAACTATATTATTCGCCGCATGAAGAAGCATGAAGATCGCCAGATTGACATTATCTTCGGCAACTATGCGGAGGTGAGCGGCGATTCGGTACGCGACTTCAACTTCCACTACAAATCCGGTTCTTCCGGCGAAGATTTTCTTTTTCTGGAAATGGGCGATATTCGGTCATCCACCATCAGCATGCGTAAAAAAAGCGATCGCCGCTTTTTATTTCCCGAGTTTCTCAACAAGCATCAGGATTGGGGTTTTCTGGTCAACGCCACCAACTTGGGCGCGCAAGTGGCGCATGACGCCGGCGGCGGGGTGTTTCTCGACGTGGGGCGCTACGGGCGCATGACGGCGAAGCTTAATCTGGAGGCCAGCGACCGCTTTATCAATACCTTCCTCAGCCCCAGCGATCGCCATATCAGCGGATTCGCCTGTAAGCATCTGCTGGCCTCGCTGTATTCGGAAAACGCCCAGGCGTTCAATTATTACTCGTCGCGCATCGTGCGGCACAGCCTGAGCGGCAAGTTCAAGATGATCAAATGGTATGGCGATTGTCTGGCGCGGTTGGGGTTGTTCTCGGTTGGCGGCCGGCTGCTGCGCAACGTGCGCCAGGGATTCAGGAGATGACATGCAACCACGCAAGATAATCATCGTTATCGAAAATATGGCGGGCAAGGGCGGTACTGAACGGGTCGCCAGCGGTTTGGCCAATGCGCTGGCGCGTTTGCCGGGTTACGAGGTCGCGGTGTTTTCGCTGTTTGGCGAGCGGAGCTTCTTTCCGCTGGCGAGCGACGTCCGGTTGCGCTGCGGCGGTGGCGATTCGCTGTTCTGGCCGTGGCGGCTGGCGTTCGCGCTGCGGCGTGAACGCGCGGACGTGATCATTACCGTTTCCATGGGGAAACTGTCGGTGGTGATGACGCCTTTCCTGCGTTTGTTTTGTGCCCGCAGCCGGCTGCTGTTGAGTGAGCACGTCAGCTTTCACCAGTATCCGCGCGTATTTAAGTGGCTGAAGTTGCTGGTTTACCGGCTGAGCGATCGCGTGATTTTCCTGACGCGGCAAGATAGCGACGCCATCGCTCGCTGGGTGGGGGCCGGGAAATGTCGGGTGATCGAGAACGTTTCGCCGTTCCGCGCACAGGCGCCGACGCCGGCGCTGCAGCAAAAGGTGGCGCTGGCGGTGGGGCGCTTGAGCAATCAGAAGGGCTTCGATCGTCTGATCGCGCTGTGGCGAGGGGTGGCGGCGCAGGTGCCGGATTGGCGGCTGCTGATTATTGGCGACGGCCCGGAGCGCGATGCGCTGCGGCGGCAGATTGAAGACGCCGGGCTGGCGCGGCAGGTGAGTCTGCTGCCGGCCACCGCCGACGTGGCGGACTATTATCGCCAGGCCAGCCTGTATTTGATGACCTCTCGCTATGAGGGATTGCCGATGGTGCTGATCGAAGCCATGAGTTTCGGCCTGCCGCTGGTGGCCTACGACTGCAAGACCGGCCCGGCCGAGTTGATAGACGACGGCGTCAACGGCTATCTGGTGCCCGATGACGACGCCGCCGCCTTCAGCGAAGGGGTGATCAAACTGATGCTCGATCCGGGTTTGCGCGCGCACTTTTCTGTCGCCGCGTTAGAGAAGTCTCGCCGTTTTTCTCCCGAACGTATTTATCCCCAGTGGCAACAGCTCACCGAGTGAGGACAAAATGGAAAAGATATCCGTAATCATGCCGGCCTACAATGCCGCGAACTCTATCAAAGAGTCGATTCTAGGCGTGCTGAACCAGCGATTTACCGATTATCACCTGTATGTGATCGATGATGCGTCCACCGACGATACTGCCGAGGTGGTGCGGCCGTTTATCCACGATCGCCTCACCTATATACGCAATGAGCATAATCAGGGCGTGGCGGAAACGCGCAACATCGGCATTGAGGCGGCGAACGGCGACTACATCGCCTTTTGCGACAGCGATGACGTATGGCTCCCCAACAAGCTGTCGCGCCAGGTGAGCATTTTGCAAACCCGCCGCTACGACGTGGTGTGTTCCCATTACTACACCTTCGAAGACGACCTGAAATTGATCAAAAACACCCGTGGCGCGGAAGAGCTTATCGGCTATCAGGACATGTTGAAAAGCAACTGGATCGGCAATCTCACCGGCATCTACAACCAAAAGCGCATCGGTAAGGTGTATCAGCAAAAAGTGGGCCATGAGGACTATTTGATGTGGCTGGCGGTGCTGCAGAAGGCGCGTAACGGCCTGGCCTACTGCATTCCCGAACCGCTGGCCTGTTATCGATTGTCTACCCATTCGCTGTCGGGCAACAAAATCCGCGCCGCGGACTGGCAATGGCGGATTTACCGTCAGCATTTGGGGCTGTCTTATCAGAAATCCTGCTATCTGTTCGCCACCTATCTGTTCAATGCCGTGGTGAAAAGGAAATGACCATGAGGGGGATGTATCAGAGGGTGGTTCTGGGCTGTTGCGCCTTGTGGGGCGCTTCGGCTCTGGCGCAGAGCTGCCAACCCAATCTGTTGGCCAACCCCGGCTTTGAGCAGGGTCTCGGCGGCTGGCGAGCGCAGGGCGCGCAGGCCGACGGCGATACGCACAGCGGCAATGGCAGTTTGCGCTATGACAATGCAGATGCCGCGCAGTACCGCACCTTCAACCAGGCGCTGCAGGTTGCGCCCGGACAGACGATCGATTTTGGCGTCTGGCTCAAGACCCGCGGCGTACGCGGGCAAAGCCGCGACGGCGGCGCCGGGGTTTATCTGCAGAGCTTTGATGCGCAGGGGCGCTTTCTGGAAGGCAGCTATCCGGCTGGGGTGACCGGCGACAGCGGCTGGCGGCAGGTGAACGCCAGCTATACCGTGCCGCCGCAGGCGGCGCGAATCACGTTTGGCGTTTATCTGCGCAAGGGGAGCACCGGTACCGCCTGGTTTGACGACGCCTATGCGTGTGCTCGAGCGCCTACGCCGGCGTTGTATCAGCTCGGCGCGTCGGCGCAGGGGAAGGTTGACACGCTGGTCGTCACTTCGCAGCCGCAGCGTTTGCAGGTCGACAGCGAATTGCTCAATGCCGAGGGGCAGGTTGTTCACCGTAGCCGCGACCGTTATCAGGTTGAAGGGCAGCGCCGTATCGAATACCAACCGCCGGCCGGCCTGGCCCAGGGCGAATACCGCCTGCGTCAGCAGGTCACCGGGCAGCAATCCCGGCCGGCACCGGACAGCGAGCTGTCTTTTCGCGTCGGGCAGCCTGCGGCCAAAGTGGCGATCGACAGCGAAGGCTTTACCCTGCGCGACGGTCAACGGCTTTTCCCGTTGGGTATTTACGCCAACGTGGCGACCGATGAGCATTTGGCGCGCATCGCATCGGCGGGATTCAACACGGTGCTGAATTATGATTATGGGGAGAAGAAAGACCCTTACGCCTTTTTCCGCAACGCACGCCAGCGCGGGCTGCTGGTCATTTACTCTGTCAAAGATCAGTACCGCGGCAGCCGCTTCGCGCCGGCCGTGCGCGGCGGCGATTATGCGGCGCTGACGGCCTGGTACGTGCAGCGCTTGCGCTCTCAGCCCAACCTGCTCGCCTGGTACATCAACGATGAGCTGGGGCCGGAATATCTCGATAAGATCGAGGAAAAAAACCTGCAAATAAAGCGGCTTGACGGCGATCATCCTACCTTCCAGGTGTTGAACAAAACCGGGGAGTTGGACGCTCACTTCAACAGCAGCGACATTTTGGCGACCGACCCTTACCCGGTGGGGAACGATCGCGATCTGACGCGCACCACGCGTTATACCGAACTGACGGTGCAGGCCGCCCGCCAGGCGCGCGGGGCCTGGGTGGTGATGCAAATCATGGATCATGCCGCTTATGACGCCCGCCGCAAGCCACATCCGCCGTCAGAGGCGGAAATCCGCAATCAGGCCTGGCAGGCGCTGATCGGCGGCGCCAAGGGGCTGTTGTTTTATTCTTATACCGATCTGTTTTACAAGCGCAAAACCGGCCGCTTCGACCAACGGGAGTTTGACGCCACCTGGCGCGGTGTGGCCGCCGTGTCGCAGCAAATCGCCGCCTTCACCCCTTATCTGCTGACGGGAAAATCGACGCCGCTGGCGGGAAGCAACCCTCAAATGCCGGCGCGGATGTTTGTTCTGGGCGATCGCGCCTTGCTGCTGGTAGCCAACCCTTACTATCGAGAGGAAAGCACCCGATTGCGCCTTCCGGCGAGCTGGCGGCAGCAGGAAGGGGGGGCGGAGATCCAGCTGGCGTTGCCCGCCGTGGGCACCGCGACGCTGTGGCTTCAACGCTGAAAGCGTCGAGTTAGCGTTACGCGGGAGGTTTCTCCCGCGTCCTACCCCCAAATACCCCATCTTGCCTCTCGCCCGTCAGCCTCTGTCTTCCACTCCTGATTTATTCATTTAAATTCAACATATTAATCTCGTTTGTCGCACCTATACTTTGGTGGTATTTCTCACCCGGCGCGTGTATCGCCTCCCGCTTTCTCTTGATCGCAATCAATTTGCCGCCGATTGGCCGTCAGTAGGCTGGCGGCAGATTGAGCATGTCTTCTTATAACGACAAGAGCCTTCAGGAGCATTCCGGATGAGCAAATTTTTAGACCGTTTCCGCTATTTCAAGCAGTTGGCGGAGCCTTTTTCTGGCGATCACGGCCAGACCTTGAACACCAACCGCGACTGGGAAGACGGCTACCGCAGCCGTTGGCAGCACGACAAAGTGGTACGTTCCACCCACGGCGTGAACTGCACCGGTTCCTGCAGTTGGAAGATCTACGTGAAGAATGGCCTGGTGACCTGGGAAACCCAGCAAACCGACTACCCGCGCACCCGCCCCGATCTGCCCAACCATGAACCGCGCGGCTGCCCGCGCGGCGCCAGCTACTCCTGGTACCTGTACAGCGCCAACCGGCTGAAATACCCGCTGATGCGCAAGCGTCTGCTCAAGCTGTGGCGCGAGGCGAAAGCGCAGCACAGCGATCCGGTCGCGGCCTGGGGCTCTATCGTCGGCGATGCGGAAAAAGCCAAAAGCTACAAGGTGGCGCGCGGCCGCGGCGGTTTCGTCCGCTCCAGCTGGCAGGAGGTCAATGAACTGATCGCCGCCGCCAACGTCTATACCGCCAAAACCTTCGGCCCGGACCGTATCATCGGCTTCTCGCCGATCCCGGCGATGTCGATGGTGTCCTACGCCGCCGGCGCCCGCTACCTGTCGCTGATCGGCGGCGCCTGCCTGAGCTTCTACGACTGGTATTGCGATCTGCCGCCGGCCTCGCCGATGACCTGGGGCGAGCAGACCGACGTGCCGGAATCCGCCGACTGGTACAACTCCTCCTACATTATCGCCTGGGGCTCCAACGTGCCGCAGACGCGCACCCCGGACGCCCACTTCTTTACCGAAGTACGTTATAAGGGCACCAAAACCGTGGCGGTGACGCCGGACTATGCCGAAGTCGCCAAGCTGTGCGACCACTGGCTGAATCCGAAGCAGGGCACCGACAGCGCGATGGCGCTGGCGATGGGCCACGTAATGCTGAAAGAGTTCCATCTCGATCGCGAAGTCGGCTACTTCCGCGACTACGTGCGCCGCTATACCGACATGCCGATGCTGGTGCTGCTGGAAGCGCGTGAAGGCGGCCATTACGCCGCCGGCCGCCTGCTGCGCGCCGCCGATTTGGTGGACGGACTGGGCCAGGAAAACAACCCCGAGTGGAAAACCGTCGCTATCGACAGCCGCAGCGGCGATCTGGTGGCGCCGCAGGGCTCCATCGGCTTCCGCTGGGGCGAGAAGGGCAAGTGGAACCTGGAACAGCGCGAGGGCAAGTCGCAACAGGAAGTCGAGCTGCAGCTCAGCCTGTTGGGCATGCATGACGACGTTGCCGAGGTGGGCTTCCCGTACTTCGGCGGCGCCGACAGTGAGCATTTCAACAGCGTGGCGCTGGACGAGATCCTGCTGCACAAGCTGCCGGTGAAGCGCCTGCAGCTGGCGGACGGCAGCGAAGCGCTGGTGACCAGCGTGTACGACCTGACGCTTGCCAACTACGGCCTCGAGCGCGGGCTGGGCGACGCCAACTGCGCCGCCGACTATGACGAGGTCAAGGCCTACAGCCCGGCCTGGGCAGAACAGATCACCGGCGTGTCGCGCCACAACATTATTCGCATTGCCCGCGAGTTCGCGGAAAACGCCGAGAAGACCCACGGCCGTTCGATGATCATCGTCGGCGCCGGCGTCAACCACTGGTACCACATGGACATGACCTACCGCGGCCTGATCAATATGCTGATCTTCTGCGGTTGCGTCGGCCAGAGCGGCGGCGGCTGGGCGCACTACGTCGGCCAGGAAAAACTGCGGCCGCAAACCGGCTGGCTGCCGCTGGCGTTCGGCCTCGATTGGCAGCGCCCGCCGCGCCACATGAACAGCACCTCGTTCTTCTACAACCATTCCAGCCAATGGCGCTATGAAACCGTCGGCACCGACGAGCTGCTGTCGCCGCTGGCGGACAAATCGCGCTTCGGCGGCAGCCTGATCGACTTCAACGTGCGCGCCGAGCGCATGGGCTGGCTGCCGTCGGCGCCGCAGTTGGGCACCAACCCGCTGCGCCTGGCGGAGCAGGCCCGCGCAGCGGGCCAATCGCCGGTCGAGTTCACCGTCGACAGCCTGAAGAACGGCACGCTGGGCTTCGCCGCCGAGCAGCCGGACAATCCGCAGAACTTCCCGCGCAACCTGTTCGTCTGGCGCTCCAACCTGCTGGGCTCCTCCGGCAAGGGCCATGAGTACATGCTCAAATACCTGTTGGGCACCGAAAATGGCATTCAGGGGAAAGATCTCGGCCAGCAGGGCGGCGTGATGCCGCAGGAAGTGGAATGGCGCGAGCAGGGCGGCGAAGGCAAGCTGGATTTGGTGGTGACGCTCGATTTCCGCATGTCGAGCACCTGCCTATACTCCGACGTGGTGTTGCCGACCGCCACCTGGTACGAAAAAGACGACATGAACACCTCCGACATGCACCCGTTCATCCATCCGCTGTCGGCGGCGGTCGATCCGGCCTGGGATTCGAAGAGCGACTGGGAGATCTACAAGGGCATCGCCAAGGCTTTCTCCGAGGTGTGCGTTGGCCATCTGGGCCAGGAAACCGACGTGGTGACCCTGCCTATCCAGCACGACTCCGCCGCCGAACTGGCGCAGCCTTACGGCGTGCAGGACTGGAAGAAAGGCGAGTGCGATCTGATCCCGGGCAAAACTGCGCCGCACATCATCGCGGTGGAACGCGATTACCCGGCCACCTACGAGCGCTTCACCTCGCTGGGGCCGCTGCTGGACAAACTGGGCAACGGCGGCAAGGGCATCAGCTGGAACACCCAAACCGAGGTCGACTTCCTCAAGCAGCTTAACTACGTCAAGGCCGACGGCCCGGCGGCGGGGCGGCCGAAGATTGAGAGCGCGATAGACGCGGCGGAAGTGATTCTGTCGCTGGCGCCGGAAACCAACGGCCAGGTGGCGGTAAAAGCCTGGGAGGCTCTGAGCAACGTCACCGGCCGCGATCACCGCCATCTGGCGCTGAACAAGGAAGACGAGAAAATTCGCTTCCGCGACATTCAGGCGCAGCCGCGCAAAATCATCTCCAGCCCGACCTGGTCAGGTCTGGAGGACGAACACGTATCCTACAACGCCTGCTACACCAACGTGCACGAGCTGATCCCGTGGCGTACCCTCAGCGGCCGTCAACAGCTGTATCAGGACCATGAGTGGATGCGCGCCTTCGGTGAAAGCCTGCTGGTATATCGGCCGCCGATCGACACCCGCGCCGCGCAGCCGCTGCTCAACAGCAAACCGAACGGCAACAAGGAGAAGGCGCTGAACTTCCTGACGCCGCACCAGAAGTGGGGCATTCACTCCACCTACAGCGACAACCTGTTGATGCTGACGCTGTCGCGCGGCGGCCCGATCGTCTGGCTGAGCGAAGACGACGCCAAAGATCTGGGCATCGCGGACAACGACTGGATCGAGGCCTTTAACGCCAACGGCGCGCTGACGGCGCGCGCGGTGGTCAGCCAGCGTATCCCGGCCGGCATGACCATGATGTACCACGCGCAGGAGCGCATCGTGAACCTGCCGGGCTCGGAGATCACCAGCCAGCGTGGCGGCATCCACAACTCGGTGACCCGCGCCTGTCCGAAGCCGACCCACATGATCGGCGGCTATGCGCAGCTGGCCTACGGCTTCAACTACTACGGCACCGTCGGCTCCAACCGCGACGAGTTCGTGGTGGTGCGCAAGATGAACCGCATTGATTGGTTGGATGACGAAGGCAACGACTACGCGCAGGGCAGTCAGCAGGAGAACAGCAAATGAAAATTCGTTCGCAAGTCGGCATGGTGCTGAATCTGGACAAGTGCATCGGTTGCCACACCTGTTCGGTCACCTGCAAGAACGTCTGGACCAGCCGTGAAGGTATGGAATACGCCTGGTTCAATAACGTGGAAAGCAAGCCCGGCGTCGGGTATCCGCACGCCTGGGAAGATCAGGAAAAATGGAAGGGCGGCTGGATACGTAAAATCAACGGCAAGCTGGAGCCGCGTATGGGCAACCGTGTCGGCGTGCTGGCGAAAATCTTCGCCAACCCGGACGTGCCGGCGCTGGACGACTACTACGAGCCGTTCGATTACGACTACCAGCATCTGCACACCGCCAAACAGGGCAAGCACCAGCCGGTGGCCCGCCCGCGCTCGCTGATCACCGGCCAGCGCATGAACAAGATCGAAAGCGGCCCGAACTGGGAGGAGATCCTCGGCGGGGAGTTCGAAAAACGCTCGCAGGACAAGAATTTCGACAACCTGCAGAAGGCGATGTACGGCCAGTTCGAAAACACCTTCATGATGTACCTGCCGCGCCTGTGCGAGCACTGCCTCAACCCGGCCTGCGTCGCCACCTGCCCGAGCGGGGCGATCTACAAGCGCGGCGAAGACGGTATTGTGCTGATCGACCAGGACAAGTGCCGCGGCTGGCGCATGTGCCTGACCGGCTGTCCGTACAAGAAAATCTACTTCAACTGGAAGAGCGGCAAGTCCGAGAAGTGCATCTTCTGCTACCCGCGCATCGAAGCTGGGCAGCCGACGGTGTGTTCGGAGACCTGCGTGGGCCGCATTCGCTACCTCGGCGTGCTGCTGTACGACGCCGACCGCATCGAGCAGGCGGCGGCGGTGGAGAACGACAAGGATCTGTATCAGAGCCAGCTCGACATCTTCCTCGATCCGCATGACCCGAAGGTGATTGCTCAGGCGCTGGCGGACGGCGTGCCGCAGGGGGTCATTGAAGCTGCCCAGCAGTCGCCGGTGTACAAAATGGCGATGGACTGGAAGCTGGCGCTGCCGCTGCACCCGGAATACCGCACGCTGCCGATGGTCTGGTACGTGCCGCCGTTGTCGCCGATTCAGTCCGCCGCCGACGCCGGCGAGCTGGCGCACAGCGGCGTGCTGCCGGACGTCGAGAGCCTGCGCATTCCGGTGCAGTATCTGGCGAACCTGCTGACCGCCGGCGATACCGAACCGGTGCTGCTGGCGCTGAAGCGCATGCTGGCGATGCGCCACTACAAGCGGGCGGAAACCGTCGACGGCGTGGTGGACACCAGCGCGCTGGAGCAGGTCGGGTTGAGCGAAGCGCAGGCGCGGGAGATGTATCGCTACCTGGCGATCGCCAACTATGAAGATCGCTTCGTGGTGCCGTCGAGCCACCGCGAGCTGGCGCGCGAAGCCTTCCCTGAAAGCAAAGGCTGCGGTTTCAGCTTCGGCGACGGCTGCCACGGCAGCGACGGCAAGTTCAATCTGTTCAACAGCCGCCGCATCGACGCCATCGACGTGACCGCGAAAACCGCGCGGCCGGAGGACGCCTCATGATCAGCCTGAAAGTGATCGCCCGCCTGCTGGATTACCCGGAGCAGGTCCTGTTTGACCATCAGCAAGCGCTGATTGAGGCGCTGGAGCCGGCCAGCGAGCTGGATCTGCACCACAGCGCGCAGCTGATTCTGTTTATCCGCCGCCTGTGCGCCCGCCCGCTGCTGGACGCGCAGGCCGACTATTGCGAGCTGTTCGATCGCGGCCGCGCCACCTCGCTGCTGCTGTTTGAGCACGTGCACGGCGAGTCGCGCGATCGCGGCCAGGCGATGGTCGATCTGATGGCGCAGTACCGTGCCGCCGGGCTGGAGATCGACAGCCGCGAGCTGCCGGATTTCCTGCCGCTGTATCTGGAGTATCTGGCCAGCCGCAGCGCGGCGCAGGCGCGGGAAGGGCTGCAGGACATCGCGCCGATCCTGGCGCTGCTGGGCGCGCGCCTGCAACAGCGAGAAAGCCCGTACGCGGTGCTGTTCGATCTGCTGCTATTGCTGTCCGGCAGCGAGGTGCAGGCCCAGACGCTGGAAACCCAGGTGGCGCAAGAGGCGCGCGACGATACGCCGCAGGCGCTGGATGCGGTGTGGGAAGAGGAGCAGGTCAAGTTTCTCGGCGAACAGGGCTGCGCCTCCGCACAGCAGACGGCGCACCAGCGGCGCTTCGCCGGCGCGGTGGCGCCACAGTATCTGGATCTGACGGATGCGTTAACCGGAACCAAAGGACGCTAATCATGCAATTTTTGAATCAGTTCTTCTTCGATATTTACCCTTATCTGGCCGGCGCGGTATTCCTGATTGGCAGCTGGTTGCGTTACGACTACGGGCAGTACAGCTGGCGCGCCGGCTCCAGCCAGATGCTGGATAAAAAGGGCATGCGGCTGGCGTCCAACCTGTTTCACATCGGCATTATCGGCATCTTCGCAGGCCACTTCCTCGGCATGCTGACGCCGCACTGGATGTATGAGGCCTTCCTGCCGATCGACGTGAAGCAGAAGCTGGCGATGATCGCCGGCGGCGCCTGCGGCCTGATGACGCTGATCGGCGGCGCGCTGCTGCTGAAGCGCCGGTTGACCAATCCGCGGGTGCGCGCCACCAGCAGCTTCGCCGACATCATGATCCTGACGTTGCTGGTGGTGCAGGTGTGCCTCGGCCTGCTGACCATTCCGTTCTCCGCCCAGCATATGGACGGCAGCGAAATGATGAAGCTGGTGGCCTGGGCGCAGGCGGTGGTGACGTTCCACGCCGGTGCCTCTACGCACCTGGAAGGGGTGGCGATTATCTTCAAGCTGCACATGGTGCTGGGCATGACGCTGTTCGTGCTGTTCCCGTTCTGCCGCCTGGTGCATATCTGGAGTGCGCCGGTAGAGTATCTGACCCGCCGTTACCAGCTGGTGCGCAACCGCCGCTGAGCCTGACCCCGCCGCCGCCGCCGATCGCCAGCGGCGGCGCTATTCCGATAATTCCCCTGCCGTCTGCCTATTCTCGCCGCCTTGTCGTAAACTAACTATCTCAGTCATGTTACGCTTATGCTTGCGCCGACGGACGTCGGCCCGTGGTAGCCGATAACAAGAGATAGCGCCTTGATGAAAGGCCTTTTGGGACATAAAAACCGGGGATGATCCGCATGGCCTTCGCGCCGCGCGGGAGAATCGCTTTATGGATAGTCAGGTTAATCAATAACAATAATGACCACACAATGTCGCTCACCCGAGCTGTTGCCTCTGAAAATCATCGCCACCGGGGCCGCGTTGCCGCCCAACCGCGTGGCCTCCTCTACGCTCGATGCCCGCCTGGGAAAACCGGCCGGCTACGTTGAAAAACGCTCGGGCATCGTTTACCGCTATCACGCCGCCGACGACGCCAGCCAGGCCGAGCTCGCCGCCGCCGCGCTGCAAGACGCGTTGGGCCGCAGCGCCATCCCGGCAGCCTCCATTGACCTTTTGATCTCCGCCTCGGCGATAGCGGTGCAGGCATTGCCGTGCTCCGCCGCGCATATTCTCAAGGTTGCCGGGCTGGCACCGGGTACGCCGGGCTTCGATATCAACAGCAGCTGCGTCAGCTTCATCTCTGCGCTGCAGGTGGCGGCGGGGCTGTTGAACGCCGGGACGTATCGGCGTATCGCCATCGTCTCGGCGGATCTTGCTTCGCGCGGCATCGACTGGCAGCACGAAGAGTCGTCGCTGATCTTTGGCGACGGCGCCGCCTGCGCCATCGTGGAGCGCGGTGACGGCACCGGCGGCATCCTCGCCAGCCTGGTGGAAACCCATCCCGCCGGCAGCGAACTGTGCGAGATCCGCGCCGGCGGCACGCGCCGCAACCCGCGCGCCGGCATGTGCGAGCAAGACTTCCTGTTTCATATGCAGGGCAAGCCGCTGTTCCGTCAGGCATCGGCGCTGATTGAGGGCTACCTCGACCGGCTGCTGAGCGCCAGCGGCCTGACCCTGGGGCAGATCGCCACCGTGGTGCCGCACCAGGCCAGCCATTTGTCGCTCGAACATATGCGCAAACGGCTGCACGTCTCCAGCGAGGCGCTGGTGGACATCTACCGCCATCATGGCAACCAGGTGGCGGCCTCTATCCCGACCGCGCTGCATGCCGCCGTGACCAGCGGGCGCTTCAACCCCGGGCGGCCGGTGATGCTGATCGGCACCGCCGCCGGGCTGGCGCTGGCCGGCATGGTGTTGCTGCCATGAGGGTGCTGATGACCGGGGCGACCAGCGGGCTGGGGCGCAACGCGGCACAGTGGTTGCTGGAGGCCGGGCATCAGGTGCGCGCCACCGGCCGCGATGAGCGGGCCGGCGAAGCGTTGCGTCAACTGGGCGCCGAATTTTACTCGCTCGATCTGGCGCAGGCCACGCCGCAGCAGTGCCGGGAGCTGGTGACCGACTGCGAGTGGGTGTGGCACTGTGCGGCCAAGTCTTCGCCCTGGGGCAGCAAGGCGGAATTTCACCGCATCAACGCTGCGGCGACGGAGAAACTGGCGGAGGCGGCCGGGCGCTGCGGCGTGCGGCGCTTCGTGCATATCTCCACGCCGGCAATCTACTTCGATTTTCAGCCGCATTACGATCTTGATGAGGGTTATCGCGCCCGGCGCTTCGCCAACCACTATGCCGCCAGCAAACACGCTGCCGAGCAGCGGCTGTTGGCGCAGGCGAAGATCTACCCGCAAACCACCTATATTATGCTGCGGCCGCGCGGCCTGTTTGGCCCGCACGATCGGGTGATCGTGCCGCGGCTGTTGCAACAGCTCGAACGCGATCGCGGCGTGCTGCGCTTGCCCGGCGGCGGGCAGGCGCTGCTGGATCTGACCTTTGCTCCCAACGTGGTACACGCCATGGAACTGGCCAGCCGGCAGCGCGGATTGCCGTCCGGCGCCGTGTACAACATTACCAACCACCAACCGCAGCGGCTGGCGGAGATGCTGGATGCGCTGCTGCGCCAGGAGCTGGGGCTGCGTTACCGGCTGCAGGCCGTGCCGTATCCGCTGCTGCAGGCGCTGGCCGGCGGCATGGAGCTGTGGGCAAGCCTGAGCGGCAAGGAACCGCTGCTGACGCGCTACAGCGTGGCGGCGGTGCATTTCGACATGACCCTGAGCCAGACCCGCGCGATCGAAGAGCTGGGCTATCGGCCGCGTTACTCGATGGAGGAGGGGATCCGCCTGACCGGCGAGTGGCTGCGGCAGCAAGGAGGCATACAGCATGGCTAAGGTTACCGTTTTTGAAGTGGGCTATTGCACGCATATCGGCTGCATGGCGCTGCGCGGCGCCGGGTTCCGGGTGTGCAAATTCCCGGCGCGCGCCTATCTGCTGGAGGTGGGGCAGCGCCGCTGGCTGTGGGATACCGGCTACGCGCGTTATTTTCAGCAGCACACGCAGTCGGGGCTGTTCAGCCTTTATCGCCGCATGACGCCGGTCTACTTCGATCCCGCCGAGTCGTTGGCGCATCAGCTGCGCGAAGCCGGTTACGCCGAAGGCGACATCCAGGCGCTGATCGTCTCGCACTTTCACGCGGATCACATCGCTGGGCTGCAGGATTTCAGCCACCTCGATTTTATTTGCTGCGGCGAAGGCTGGCAGCAAACCCGCGGGCTGCGCGGTTTCGCGGCGCTGAAACGCGCCTTTATTCCCGGCCTGATCCCGGCGGATTTCGAGAGCCGCCTGCAGTTTATGGAGTCTTTTCCCTCGGTGGCGTTGCCCGCGCTGCTGGCGCCGTTCGATCGCGGTTACGCGCTGCCGGGCAGTGAAGGGCAAATCGTGCTGGTGCCGCTGCCGGGGCATGCGGCCGGCCATATCGGCGCCTTTATCCTCACCGACGCCGGCTGGACGCTGTTGGCCAGCGACGCCGCCTGGTCGCCGCAGAGCTACCAGACGCTGCGCGGGCCTTCGCGCCTGGCCAATCTGGTGATGGACGACGCGGTGGCGTACACCCGCACGCTGGAACGGCTTAACCAACTGTGGGCGGGCGGCCAGGTCAACATTTTGCTGTGCCACGAGGGGGACCTGTGATCCCTTTCATGACACTGTGGCACTACTTCCGCGCCCGGCGCCTGCGCTTTGGCGATCGTGCGGCGCTGGAGGCGCATCAGGCTCGGCAGCTCGCGGGCTTTGCCCGCCGGGTGCTGAGCAAGAGCCCCTATTTTCAGCGCTTCAGCCGCCGGCCGTTCGCCGAATGGCCGCAGATGGACAAGGCGCTGATGATGGCGCAGTTCGACCGGATGAATACCGCCGGGCTGAGCCGGGAGGCGGTGCTGGCCTGCGCGCAGCGCAGCGAGGCGGATCGCGATTTCACGCCAAAGATTGGGCGCTACAGCGTCGGATTGTCGTCCGGCACCTCCGGGCAGCGCGGCGTGTTTGTCGTCAGCCCGCGCGAACAGCAGGTGTGGGCCGGCGGCATGCTGGCGAAGATGCTGCCGGACGGGCTGCTGGCCGGTGAGCGTGTCGCGCTGTTTCTGCGGGCGGACAATAATCTCTATCACAGCGTAAACAACCGTTGGCTGAGCCTGGCGTTTTATGATTTGCTGGCGCCGTTCAGCGAGCATCTGCCCGCGCTGGAACGGCAGGCGCCCAGCATCATCGTGGCGCCGGCGCAGGTGCTGCGCGCCCTGGCGCTGGCGGTGCTGGCCGGGCAGGTGAAGCTGCCGGTCAAAAAAGTGATTTCGGTCGCCGAGGTATTGGAAGAACAGGATCGCCGCCTGCTGATGCAGGTGTTTCCGGCGGTCGGCGAAGTGTATCAGGCCACCGAGGGGTTCCTGGCCGCGACCTGCGCGCACGGCACCCTGCATCTGAACGAAGAGTTTTTGCATATCGAACCGCAGTGGATCGACGAACTGCGTTTCACGCCGCTGATCACTGATTTCACCCGCAGCACGCAGCCGATCGTGCGTTATCGGCTGGACGATGTGCTGGTGCTGCGCAAGGAACCCTGCCCGTGCGGGCAGCCGACGCGCGCGATCGCGCGTATCGAAGGGCGGCGCGACGATCAGCTGATGCTGCCCGATGCGCAGCGGCAACCGCAGGCGGTGTTCGCCGATGCCTGCAGCCGGACGATTGCCAATGCGCTGCCGCTGACCAGCGATTACCGCCTGATCCAGCGCGGCGAGCAGCGGCTGGAGTTGATCGCCGATTGCAGCCCGGCGGCGTTGGCGCACTGCCAGGCGCAGCTGATCGCGCTGTTCGCTCGCCAGGGCATCGCCACCGATCGGCTCGAATGGCGGTTGACGGCGCAGGCGGTGCTGCCGCAGTTCGATCGCAAGCGGCGGCGCATCGTGCGCCAGGCGGAGGAAGCATGAAAAATACGCTGTTCAGGCTAGGGCACATGTTGCTCGGCTGGGGGACGGTCGGGGTGGTGTATAGCCTGACCGATCGCCTGCAGGGGACGGGAACTTTGTTGCCGCCGTCGGCGCTTGACCGGGCGATCCCGTTCAGTCCGGCGGCCATTTGGCTTTACCTGTCGTTCTTCCTCATCGTCCCGGCGGGCTATTTGCTGGCGCCGCTGCAGCGAATCAAATGGCTGACGCTGGCGATGCAGCTGACGGCGCTGGGCGCCGGGGCAGTTTACCTGCTGTGGCCGACCACCATGGCCTATCCGCGGAACGATGGCGTTGGGATCAGCGCGCAGCTGCTGGCGGCGTTAACCCAGGTGGATTCGCCGCAGAACTGCCTACCTTCGTTGCATATGGCGCTGACGGTGCTGGCGGTGTGGGCGTTGAGCGACGGCGAGCGCAAAGTGCGAACGGCGCTGTGGATGCTGTGGGGCGTGGCGATCGCGTTCTCCATTCTGCAGCTGCGCCGCCATTTGTTTGTCGATCTGGCCGGCGGCGCGCTGCTGGCGCTGTGCGCCGGGTGGTTGGCCCTGCGCATCAAGACCCTGCGCCGGCGGGTGGTTAAAGGAGAAATGGGATGAGCGATCTGGCGTTGCCGATAGTGTTCATGCTGTTCATCGTGGTGGCAGAGGCGGTGGCGCTGCAGTGGGGGCGCCGTGAGCCGGTCAACTGGCACGATCTGGTGTTCAACCTGAACTCCGGCCATATCATGCTGTGGCTGTTCCGCGGGCTGGAGATCACCTGCTACGGCTACGTGGCCGCGCATTTCAGTCTGGGGCTGCTGGACGCCTGGCCGCCGCTGCTGATGTGGCTGTTCGCCCTGCTGGCGTGGGACTTCGGTTTCTACTGGCTGCATCGCCTGCACCACCGCTTCCGCGTGCTGTGGGCGGTACACGTGGTGCATCACCAGGGGGAGCACTTCAACCTGTCGCTGGGGGTGCGCAACTCCTGGTATTCGTCGTTGACGTCGATCCCGTTCTTTTTGCTGCTGGCGCTGGCGGGCGTGCCGCTGTCGGTGTTCGTCACGGTGTCGATTTTTCACTACAGCATTCAGCTGTTTAACCACAATGCGCTGACGCCGAAGCTGGGCGTGCTGGAAAAGATCCTGGTCACGCCGGCGCACCACCGGGTGCACCACGTCAAGGACATGGCGTATTCCAATAAGAACTTCGGCGGCAGCTTTATCTTCTGGGACAAGCTGTTCGGCACGTTCTGCCCGGCGTTGCCGACCACGCCGTTCAGCTACGGCGTCAGCGGCGATCGGCCGTCCGCCAACCCGTTCTGGGCGAGCAATCTGCCGTTTCTGCGCTATTTCCGTCTGGCATGGCGCCCGGAGCCGGGCCGGCCGCGCGACCGCCGTTCGGCGCTCAGCGTCTTCAGCGGCGCCATGCTGCTGTTCTCGTTGGTGGTCGGTTACGTCTACCAATACGGTTACGGCTACGGCGACATCAGCTGGCCACAAATGGCGCTGCTGGTGCTGCTGGCGTTGGGCTCTGTGGCGCTGGGTGGCATGACGGAAGGGCGGCCGTGGGCGAGCGCCGTCTGGCTGCTGATCGCGCTGGGTATGCCGCTGCTGTTTATCGGCTATCTTGGCTGGCCGCAGCGCTATTGGCATATCGCCATGGCCGCCGTGGCGCTGCATGCCCTGTGCGTGGCGCTGGGCTGGGGGCGAGTGGCCGCGCCGGCCGCCGTGGAGGAACCGCATGGCTGACTTATTGCCGCCGCTGCGTTTTCCCGCCGATGGCGAGCAGGCGTTTCACCGCGATCTCAAGCGCGCGGCGCACGCCTGCCTGGCGGGCGATCATCGCTATGCCGATGCCGCGCGATTGGCCAAGGCCGCACTGTTGCTGGCGCTGTGCGTCGGGTTTTATGCCCTGAGCCTGCTGCAGCATCAGCCCTGGGCGTTTTTCCTCTGCTATTTCCTGTTCGTGGCCATGGGCATGCTGCTCAACGTCAACGTCAACCACGATGCTTCGCATAACGCCTTCTTGCGCGCGCCCTGGGCCAATCGCCTGGTGGGGCGGCTGGTGACGCTGCCGCTGGGCGTCGATCCGGACTATTGGCGCACGCGGCACGTGGATTACCACCACGTTTACGCCAACGTCGAACACTACGATCTGGACACCGAAGAGAACGGCTTTTTCCGCCAGACGCCGTTCCAGCGCTGGCGGCCGCATATGCGCTATCAGCATCTGTACTGGCCGCTGATCGCCGCGCTCTCGCTGCCCTACATCGCGTGGATTTTCGATTGGTCCGATCGGCTCGATAAAACGCCGCTGCGGGAAAAACGCGTGCTGGCGGGGCGCGGCGGTTGGACGCTGTTCGTGCTGTGCAAATTGCTTCATGTGGCGCTGGTGCTGGTGGTGCCGCTGATCCTGTGCCACCTGCACGGCATCGGTTGGGGCTGGGTGCTGTTGGCTTACGCGCTCAGCCAGATGTTTGCCTCGCTGCTGGTGGTGTTCCTGCTGCTGGGCACCCACTGGGCGCAGGCCGAGTTTTACCCGGCGCCGGCGGGCGACAGCATGCCGCACGGTTGGTACCGGCACAATTTCGCCACCGCCTGCGACTGGCAGCCCGAGCCGCGCTGGCTGGAGCACCTGACCGGCGGGCTGAACTATCACCTGACCCACCACCTGTTTCCCGGCTGGAATCACCGCCACTATCCGGCGCTGGCCGCCGCGCTGGCGGAAGTGGCGCAGCGGCACGGCATGGCATATCGCTGCATCGGCTATCGCGAACTGCTGGCGCAGCAACAGCGCTTCTTGCGCCTTATGGGGCAGCCATGAAAGCGCTGCGTCCGTTAGCCTATCGGCGCGACGACGGCGGCCTGCATCGCGCGCTGATGCAGGCCGCCCAGCATTATCTGGCGGCCAACGGCGATCACCGCTTCGCCGACGGCGGCATGCTGGCAAAGGTGGCGCTGCTGCTGGCGCTGTGCGGCCTGTGTTACGGGCTGAGCCTGCAGCAGCAAAACGGCTGGGCGTTTTTCGCTTGCTACTTCGGTTTTATCTTTATCGGCATGTTCCTGACGGTGAACGTGGTGCACGATGCCTCGCATAACGCGTTTTTCCGTCGGCCCTGGGCCAACCGCTGGCTGAACGCCCTGGTGAGCGTCCCGTTGGGGCTGGATCCCGACTGTTGGCGCGTGCGGCACGTGCTGTTCCACCATGCCCATAACAATATCGAACATTACGACCCCGACATCGACGCCAATGGCGTGCTGCGGCAAACGCCGTTCCAGCGCTGGCGGCCCTTTATGCGCGCCCAGCGTTACTATTGGCCGCTGGTGGCGGCGCTGACGTTCCCGTACTACATCTGGCTGTTCGACTGGCTGGATCGGGCGGGACGCACCCGGGTGGCGGCGCGCATGGCACAGCAGGGCGTGCGCGGCTGGTGCGAGTTTCTGGCGGGCAAGGCGGCGCACCTGCTGCTGGCGCTGGCGATCCCGTGCTGGCTGCTGCCGCCGGCCATCGGCATCGGGCAAATTCTGCTGGTCTATTTGCTGAGCCAGATGCTTTCTTCATTGCTGTTCGTGATGTTGATCATCGGCACCCACTGGGCCAAGGCCAATTTTTACCAGGCGCCGGCGCAGGGCGCGATGCCGCACGGCTGGTATCACCATGTGTTCGCCACCACCTTCGACTGGCTGACCCGGCCGCGTTGGCTGGGATACTGGCTCGGCGGGGCGAACCTGCATTTGACGCATCATCTGTTCCCGCACTGGAGCCACCGCCATTACCCGGCGCTGAGCCGCATCATCGGCGAGGTAGCGCCGCGTTTCGGCATCGACTACCGCCTGTTGGAGTTGGAGGAGCTGTTGCGCCTGCAGCAGCGCTTCCTCAGCGCGATGGGGCGCAAACCGCATTAGCGTTGCATGCGGATTGTGCGAGGCGTTACGCAGTTCACTAATTGAACGATAGTTGCCCTTCCAGTAGACTTTCCTCCTGTGAATCAACGGCCACAGGAGGTGGACTATGCGCAGCTTGCCGATTCGGTTATCGAACAAAATTGATGATGATCTGAACGATATTGCCCGGCGTCATGGGATGGAAAAAACCGAGGTAATCAAAATGGCGTTTGCACTGATTACCCTTGCCGATAAGTACTGGATGAAACAGGATGGTACTTCTCTTGGCATTGTACGGGAGAAGGGTGAACAGCTTGAAGCGGTGGGGCGGGTCGTGGAGATCTTCCCATGAACATCGAAAGCCGTAATCTGCGCGATGAGGCCAGCCAGGTTTATCTGGAGCAGGTGTTGGTCTTCGACGAAATGGAGCGTCTGCGCTTGGCGCGCCAGGTACTGTGCGGGATATTCGCGGTCAGCGTGGGCGTATTCGCCGCCCACGCCGCTCCTCTAAATAATTGGAGTTGCTTCCCGACGGCAAGAGCGTTCATCCCCGGGAGCTTACTCAGGTAAGTGACCGGGGTGAACGCTTGCAGCCAACACAGAAGCAACTTCAAGTATGACGAGGATATTGGGAGAAAAACGAAGCGCTGAGACAAGTGTTCGAACTGGTGAAGATCGGCGCCTTGCCGCTGGTCACGCTGGTGGTTTCCTTCTACTTTCCCACCAGCGCGGCCAGATAAGGCGCCGCGTCAATGCGACTTCATGCCCGCCGCGGTCATCAGCAGGCGGAACAGCGAGGCGACCACGAACAGCCCCAGCACGCTGGCGCTCCAGATGATCACCAGCCAGCCGATACGTTTCCACCAGGGCGCCGGCGCGGCGGTTGCCGTTTTATCTTGCATAGCGTCCTCCCTTCTCAGTGATAGCCGTGTTCATGGCTGATCTTGCCGCGGAACACGTAGTAGCTCCAGAAGGTGTAGACCAGAATGATCGGGATGATGAACAGCGCGCCCACCAGCATAAAGCCGAGGCTCTGCGGCGGGGCGGCGGCGTCCCAAAGGCTGATGGCCGGTGGGATCAGGTGCGGCCAGATGCTGATGCCAAGCCCGCTCAGGCCGAGGAACACCAGCAGCAGCGTCAGCATGAACGGCGAGTAGTGCGCGCCGCGTTTCACCCCGCGCTGAATTCCCCAGGCGCTGAGCAGCACCAACACCGGCACCGGCAGCAGCCAGAACAAATTCGGCAGCGTAAACCAGCGGGCGGCGATTTCAGGATGCGCGATCGGCGTCCAGATACTGACCGCGGCCAGCACCAGCAACAGGATCGCCAGCATCGGCGTCGCCAGATGATACATGCGCGCCTGCAGATCACCGGCGGTTTTCATCACCAGCCAGGTGCAGCCTAGCAGGGCGTAGGTCACCACCAGCCCCAGCCCGCAGAACAACGCGAACGGCGTCAGCCAGTCCAGTGCGCCGCCGGCGTAGGTGCGGCCTTCGACCGGGAAGCCGTTGATCACGGCGCCCACCACCACACCCTGGCTGAAGGTGGCGAAGATTGAGCCCCAGATGAACGCCTTGTCCCAGATATGGCGTTTCTCCGGCGTCGCCTTGAAGCGAAACTCGAAGGCCACGCCGCGGAAAATCAGCCCGATCAGCATCAGCGTCAGCGGGATCGCCAGCGCGTCGAGGATCACCGAGTAGGCCAGCGGGAACGCGCCGAACAGCGCGGCGCCGCCCAGCACCAGCCAGGTCTCATTGCCGTCCCACACTGGGGCGACGGTGTTCATCATCAGATCGCGGTCGCCGCTCTCTTTCACCCACGGAAACAGGATGCCGATGCCCAGGTCGAAACCGTCCATCACCACGTACATCATGGTGCTGAACACGATGATCACAAACCAAATCAGCGGAAGATCGATGCCCATGTTCAGCTCCTGTCGTCCAGAGTGTCGTTGACCGCGGACAGCGGACGCGCCGGCCGGCCCTCGGTATTGTCTTCTTGGTGTTCATGCGGCTGCGGCCCTTTGCGGATCAGGCGCATCATGTAGGAATAGCCCACGCCGAACACCGAGCAGTAGACGATGATGAACGCCAGCAGGCTGATGCTCATGTGCAGATCGCCGTGCGCGGAGACCGCGTCCTTGGTGCGCAGCAGGCCGTACACCACCCACGGCTGGCGGCCGATCTCAGTGGTGAACCAGCCCGCCAGCAGCGCCAGCAGCCCGGAAGGGCCCATCCACAGGATGAAGTACAGGAACGGGCGTGACTGATACAGCCCGCCGCGCCAGCGCAGCCACAGGCTCCACACCCCGGCCAGAATCATCAGCATGCCCAGCCCGACCATGATGCGGAACGACCAGAACACCACGGTGGAGTTGGGGCGATCTTCCGGCGGGAAGGATTTGAGCGCCGGTACCTGTTCGGTCAGGCTGTGGGTCAGGATCAGGCTGCCGAGGTACGGTACTTCCAGCTTGAAGCGGGTCTCTTCGCGCTCCATGTCCGGCCAGCCGACCAGGATCAGCGGCGTGGCTTCGCCCGGCGGGTTTTCCCAATGGCCTTCGATGGCGGCGATCTTCGCCGGCTGGTGTTTCAGCGTATTCAGGCCATGCGCATCGCCGATCAGCGCCTGCACCGGCGCGACGATCAGCGCCATCCACATCGCCATCGACAGCATTTTGCGCATCGCCGGGGTATCGCGGCCGCGCAGCAGATGCCAGGCGGCGGAGGCGCCGACGAAGAACGCCGAGGAGAGGAAGGCGGCGGTGGACATGTGCAGCAGGCGGTACGGGAAGGACGGGTTGAAGATCACCTTCAGCCAGTCGACCGGCACCACCTGGCCGTTGATGATTTCATGCCCCTGTGGCGTCTGCATCCAGCTGTTGGAAGCCAGGATCCAGAAGGTGGAGATCAGCGTGCCGAGCGCCACCATGCAGGTGGCGAAGAAGTGCAGGCCGGGGCCGACGCGGTTCCAGCCGAACAGCATTACGCCGAGGAAACCGGCTTCGAGGAAGAAGGCGGTCAGCACTTCATAGGTCAGCAGCGGCCCGGTAATGCTGCCGGCGAACTCGGAGAAGAAGCTCCAGTTGGTGCCGAACTGATAGGCCATCACCAGCCCGGACACCACGCCCATGCCGAAGTTGACGGCGAAAATCTTTGACCAGAAGTGGTAAAGCTCACGGTAGGCTTCATTGTGCGTTTTCAACCATAATCCTTCCAGCACCGCCAGATAGCTGGCTAAACCGATGGTGATGGCGGGGAAGATGATATGGAAAGACACGGTGAAGGCGAACTGTATTCTGGCGAGTTCCAGTGCATCAAGACCCAGCATGGCGCCTCCTAGGGTTGAACATAAATTAACCTCTTGAGTATAGCTGTCATTTTTATGTGAAATACTTGGCGTTAAGTTAAGCACGGAGTACAGTGACTATAATAGTGACAGTTATTTTACTTTTTCATATAACAGTTAATGGTTATGACCCGATACGAGCAGCTTGCGCAGCAGATTAGAGAACAGATCCAGAACCGGGTGTGGCGGGCGGGCGACAAGCTGCCTTCGCTGCGCGAGAGCGGCAAACGCGCCGGACTGAGCCTGATGACGGTGGTGCAGTCTTACCAACTGCTGGAGAGCCAGGGGTGGATCGTCGCCCGGCCGCAGTCGGGCTACTACGTGGCGGCGCGCCCGCAGCCGCTGCCCCAGCCTTCGCGCGGCGAGAAGCTGTTGCTGAGCGAGCAGGTGGACATCAACGCCTTTATTTTCGACGTGCTGCAGGCCTGCAAGGATCCGGATATCGTGCCTTTCGGTTCGGCCTTTCCCGACGCCACGCTGTTCGCCCAGCCGAAGCTGGCGCGCGCGCTGAGCAGCGTGGCGCGCAAGTTCACGCCGCACAGTTCGCTGGCCAACCTGCCGCCGGGCAACGACGCGCTGCGGCGGCACATCGCCCAACGCTATGCGCTGAGCGGCATGCAGGTCGCGCCGGACGAAATCGTCATCACCGCCGGGGCGATGGAGTCGCTCAGCCTCAGCCTGCAGGCGGTGACCCAACCGGGCGACTATGTGGCGATCGAATCGCCGGCGTTTTACGGCGCGCTGCAGGCGCTGGAACGGCTGCGGTTAAAGGCGGTGGCGATCGCTACGCATCCGCAGGACGGCATCGATCTGGACGCGCTGCAGCAGGCGGTGGACCAGTATCCGATCAAAGCCTGCTGGCTGATGACCCATTTCCAGAACCCGCAGGGCGCCACCCTGCCGGAGGCCAACAAGCAACGGCTGGTGACGCTGCTGCGCGAACGGCAGATCTCGCTGATTGAAGACGACGTCTACGGCGAACTGTACTTCAGCGCGGAACGGCCGCTGCCCGCCAAGGCGCTCGACAGCGGCGGCCAGATCCTGCACTGCTCGTCGTTTTCCAAATGCCTGGCGCCGGGCTTTCGCGTCGGCTGGGTGGCGGCGGGGCGTTATGCGCAGCAGATCCAGCGTTTGCAGCTGATGAGCACCGTTTCCACCAGCGTGCCGACCCAGATGGCGCTGGCGGATTATCTGCTGCACGGCGGCTACGATACCCATCTGCGGCGGTTGCGGCGCCTGCTGGCCCAGCGCCAAAGCGCGATGCGTCAGGCGATCGCCCACCATTTCCCGCCGACGGTGAAGGTCAGCCAGCCCGACGGCGGCTACTTCCTGTGGCTGGAGCTGGATCCGGCGCTGTCGTCGATGGAGCTCTACCGGCGCGCGCTTTCCCGGGGCATCAGCATCGCGCCGGGGCGCATGTTCACCACCGGCGACCATTTCAACCACTGCTTCCGTCTCAACGCCTCTTTTGAATGGAACGACCGCTTTGAAGAGGCGATCAAAACCTTAGCCAAGCTTATCCGGGGGCTAGCGGCGGCAGGCTGAACGGCACACCTGGCGTCAGGACAGATAGTGCTTCAACGCGCGCCCGGCCTGGTGGATCGCCGAATGCACCGCCGGGACGTGGGCGAGCGGATTCAACAGGCCGTAGTCGTGGATCAGCCCGTTATAGCGGGTGGAGGTGACCTCGACGCCGGCGGCATCGAGCAGACGCGCGTAGGCTTCGCCCTCATCGCGCAGCACGTCCAGCTCGGCGGTTTGCACCAGCGCCGGCGGCAACCCCCGCAGCTGGTCCGGCGTGGCGTTGAGCGGCGAGGCGTAGATGTCTTTGCGCTGCGCCTTATCGGGCGCGTAGCTGTCCCAAAACCACTTCATCATGTTGCGGGTCAGGAAATGGCCTTCGGCAAACTGATGATAGGAATCGGTATCAAACTGGGCGCGGGTGACGGGCCACAGCAGGATCTGGCAACGCAGCGCCGGTATGCCTTTCTGTTTGGCCATCAGGCTGACCACCGCCGCCATATTGCCGCCGGCGCTGTTGCCGACCACCGCCAGCCGCGAGCCGTCGACGTTGATCTTCTCGCCGTACTCGGCCACCCATTCGGTGGCGGCGTAAGCCAGGTTGATCGCCTCAGGGTAGCGCACCTCCGGTGAGCGGGGATAATTGACGAACACCGCCGCTGCACCTGAGCTGTGCACCAGATCGCGCACCAGCCGTTCATGGGTGGGGAAATCGCCCAGCACCCAGCCTCCGCCGTGGAAGAACATGAATACCGGCAGCGCCTCTTTGACCCTGGCCGGCCGCACCAGCTGCAGCAGAATATCCTGACCTTCTACGTGAATGGTTTTCTCGCTGATCTCGACCTCGCGCAGCGGCACCTCGACGCTGCGTTGCGCGTCCTCCAACACCCTGCGCGCCTCTTTGGGCTTCATCTGTTCCATAGGTTTACCGCCGCCGGCATTCAGCGCTTCGAGAAACGCGCGGGTGTCGAGTTGGGCGTGCGGCTGGCTGAGATCGGCGGTTTTCTTGGGCATGGTGACTCCTTGTGCGCAGAAGAGAAGGGGCGGTCAGGATCACAGTGTAGTCGCTGGCGCACAAAGCAGGAGCCGCGGCCAGCGTGGCCCCTTTTGGCCGGTGGGGTCTCGCGTCGCTGCCGCGATGCACCATTCTGGCGCGCCGCTGCACCCGCTGGGGGCAAAAAGTGTGATAGCGAGCAAATCGGGCGAAATTATTTTTGCGAGCCCGATCAGAAATCCTGAAGTTTTTCGCAATTGAATAGGATTTCGCGCGCAATGATGATTTTAGGCCTTATTTTTTAATTTATGCATTACCAATGCATAGAAAATGAATAGTTATGCAATATAAGCCGTTGTTTTAACGTCAAAAATAGCAAAATCCGGTAAAAATCCCGTTTTGGCACGATAGCTGCTCTACACTCTTTATCAAACGACATGTATTTTAACTGCTCGTTAACATTTACTCCCCGCTCAGGGACCGGATATACGCCATAAATAGTGAAAAACCGATTTTATGTAACAGATTTGTTTCTAAATCAGCGGTAAGGGGCAGCATTTTCTCCGCCGTGAAAGTCGGTTTTGAACAACGGTTTTTTTGCAATGTGGCGGCCTAGCCGGGCCTGAGCGGCCCTTACAGTCAAAATTCAGCCTTTGCTGAGATTATGAGGTCACTATGGAACAGCCAATCGCAGTTACCCGCCAGTCTTTCGATGACTGGATGGTCCCGGTTTATGCCCCTGCCGATTTTATTCTGGTGCGGGGAGAAGGCTCGCAGGTGTGGGATCAGCAGGGTAAGTCTTACATCGACTTCGCCGGCGGCATCGCGGTTAACGCGTTGGGGCATGCGCACCCGGCGGTCAAGGCGGCGCTGGTGGAACAGGCGGGCAAACTGTGGCATCTGGGCAATGGCTATACCAACGAACCGGTGCTGCGCCTGGCCAAAAAATTGATCGACGCCACCTTCGCCGACAAGGTGTTCTTCTGCAACTCGGGCGCTGAAGCCAACGAAGCGGCGCTGAAACTGGCGCGCAAGCATGCGCACGACCAGCACGGCGCCGGTAAAGATCAGATTGTGGCGTTCAACAACGCGTTCCACGGCCGCACGCTGTTTACCGTGTCCGCCGGCGGCCAGCCAAAATACTCGCAGGACTTTGCGCCGCTGCCGGGCGGCATCACCCATACGCCGTATAACGATCTGGCCGCGGCGGCCGAGCTTATCAACGATCGCACCTGCGCGGTGATCGTCGAGCCGATCCAGGGCGAGGGCGGCGTGCTGCCGGCGGAAGCCAGTTTCCTGCAGGGGCTGCGTGAGCTGTGCGATCGCCATAATGCGCTGCTGATCTTCGACGAAGTGCAGACCGGCGTCGGACGCACCGGCCACCTGTATGCCTACATGCAGTACGGCGTGGTGCCGGACGTGCTGACCACCGCCAAAGCGCTGGGCGGCGGCTTCCCGATCGGCGCCATGCTGACCACCGATGCGCTGGCGAAAACGCTGGGCGTCGGTACCCACGGCACCACCTACGGCGGCAACCCGCTGGCGACGGCGGTGGCGGGGACGGTGTTCTCCATCATCAACACCCCGGAAGTGCTGGAGGGCGTCAAACAGCGTCACCAGTGGTTTATCGACGGGTTGAACGACATCAACCGCCAGTACCCGATCTTCGCCGACATTCGCGGCGGCGGTTTGCTGATCGGCTGCCAATTGACGAAAGACTATGCCGGCAAAGCGAAGCAGATCACCCAACTGGCCAACGAAGAAGGCGTTATCGCGCTGATCGCCGGCCCGGACGTGGTGCGTTTCACGCCGTCGCTGATCATCCCTGAGCAGGATGTGAAAGAGGGGCTGGCGCGATTCGCGCGCGCCGTGGCGCGCATTTGCAGCTAATCAGCGGGCTGCGCCTTCACCGGCGCAGCCTGATTCAGAAGAGGTTCGCATTATGATGATTATTCGCCCTATAGAGCGTCGCGATCTGGCGGATTTATTGACGCTGGCCGGTAAATCCGGCATCGGTCTCACTTCACTGCCGCAAAATGAAGATACCCTGTCGGCACGCATTGAGCGGGCGTTAAAAACCTGGCAAGGCGAACTTCCGCAAAGTGACCAGTGTTATCTGTTCGTGTTGGAAGACAGCGAGCGCCGTCAGGTGGTCGGGGTCTGCGCGATCGAAGTGGCCGTCGGCCTGGCGGAACCCTGGTACAGCTTCCGCGTCGGCACGCAGGTGCACGCTTCCAAACAGCTGAACGTCTATAAATCGGTGCCGACGCTGTTCCTCAGCAACGATCATACCGGCCATTCGGAGCTGTGCACGCTGTTCCTCGATCCGGATTATCGTCACGGCGAGAACGGCAAGCTGCTGTCGAAGGTGCGTTTCCTGTTTATTGCCGCGTTCCGCGAACGTTTCTCCCGGCGCCTGATCGCCGAGATGCGCGGTTTCTCCGATGAAAATGGCCGATCGCCGTTCTGGGAGAGCGTCGGGCGCCATTTCTTCTCCATCGAGTTCGCCAAGGCGGACTACCTGAGCGGCACCGGGCAAAAGGCGTTTATCGCCGAACTGATGCCGAAACACCCGTTGTATGTCGATTTCCTGGCCGAAGACGCGCAGAAAGTGATCGGCGAAGTGCATCCGCAAACCCTGCCGGCGCGCCGATTGCTGGAGGCGGAAGGCCTGAGCTATCAGGGATACGTCGATATCTTCGACGGCGGCCCGACGCTGGAAGCCGAGATCGACCACATCCGCGCGGTGAAGCAGAGCCGCCTGGTGAAAGTGGTGCTGGATGACACGCCGATGCGCGCCGATGCGCCGGTGCATCTGGTGGCCAACGACAACTATCAGCACTACCGCGCACTGTTGGTCAATGCCGATCTGTATGACGACCGCCTGCATATCAACGCCGCCACCGCCGCGGCGCTGGGCGTCGAACAGGGCAGCCCGGTGCGGGTGCTCCCCCTTATTGCACAGGAGAAAGCATGATGTCTCATCCTGCACTGTTGATTAACGGCGTCTGGCGGCAGGGCCGCGGTGCCGAGTTCGGCAAGGCCGATCCGGTCGGCAACCAGCCGCTGTGGCGCGCCAACGCCGCCGATACCGACGACGTCGCCGCCGCCTGCGAAGCCGCGCGCGCCGCGTTCCCGGCCTGGGCGCGTACGCCGTTCGAGCAGCGCGAACAGCTGGTAAAACGCTTCGCCGCCTTGCTGGAAGAACACAAGCAGTCGCTGGCGGAAACTATCAGCCGCGAGACCGGCAAACCGCGCTGGGAAACGCTGACCGAAATTCAGGCGATGATCGGCAAGGTGGGCATTTCGCTGCAGGCCTATCAGACGCGTACCGGCTTTAGCCAGACGGCGATGGCCGACGGCGCTTCGGTGCTGCGCCATCGTCCGCACGGCGTGCTGGCGGTGTTCGGGCCTTATAACTTCCCCGGCCATCTGCCGAACGGCCATATCGTGCCGGCGCTGTTGGCCGGCAACTGCGTGGTATTCAAACCGAGCGAGCTGACGCCGCTGACCGCCGAGGAGACCCTGAAGCTGTGGCTGCAGGCCGGCCTGCCGGACGGGGTGATCAACCTGGTGCAAGGCGGCCGCGAGACCGGCGAAGCGCTGGCGGCCAGTGCGGATATCGACGGCCTGCTGTTCACCGGCAGCGCCGGCACCGGCTATCACCTGCATCGCCAATTGGCGGGGCAGCCGGAGAAGATCCTGGCGTTGGAGATGGGCGGCAACAACGCGCTGATCGTCGACGGTTTTGACGATCGCGATGCGGCGGTCAACCTGGCTATCCAATCGGCGTTTATCTCCGCCGGCCAACGCTGCACCTGTTCACGCCGTATTCTGGTGAAGCAGGGGGCGGAAGGCGACGCCTTTATCGAACGTTTGGTCCAGGTGGCGGGCGAACTGCGCGTCGGCCGCTGGGATGCCGAACCGCAGCCGTTCATGGGCGGGGTGGTGTCGGCAGCCGCGGCGGAAAACATGCTGAACGCGCAGCAGCGCTTGCTGGCGCTGGGCGGCAAATCGCTGCTGAGCATGCGCCTGCTGGAACCGGGCAGTTCGCTGCTCAGCCCGGGCATCGTCGATCTGACCGGCGTGGCCGGCGTACCGGACGAAGAGTATTTCGGCCCCTTGACCACCATCGTGCGTTACCGCGATTTCGACGAAGCGCTACAGCTCGCCAACCGGACGCGCTACGGCCTGTCGGTGGGGCTGGTATCGCCGCAGCGCGCGCTGTTCGAGCGCTTGCTGCTGGAAGCGCGCGCCGGCATCGTCAACTGGAACAAGCCGCTGACCGGGGCGTCCAGCGCGGCGCCATTCGGTGGCGTGGGGGCCTCCGGCAACCATCGCCCAAGCGCCTTCTATGCGGCGGACTATTGCGCCTGGCCGATGGCTTCGCTGGAAAGCGAAAGCCTGTCGCTGCCGGCGACGCTCTCGCCGGGCTTGTTGTTCCGTTAATCGTCTGCGGCGGCGCGATGGCGCCGCCGCAGGCCATCCCCAGGGGATAGCCATGTCAGGATATGAAGTCAATTTCGACGGTTTGGTGGGGCCGACGCACCACTATGCCGGGCTGTCGTTCGGCAATGAGGCCTCGACGCAGCACCAAAACAGCGTATCTAACCCGAAGCTGGCGGCGAAACAAGGTTTGCTGAAAATGAAGGCGCTGGCCGATCTCGGTTTCCAGCAAGGGGTATTGCCGCCGCAGGAGCGGCCGCACTTGCCGATGCTGCGGCGCCTGGGGTTCAGCGGCAGCGATGAGGCGGTGCTGGCGCAGGCGATGCGTCAGTCGCCGCGCCTGCTGTCGGCGCTCAGCTCGGCGTCGTGCATGTGGACCGCCAATGCGGCTACGGTGTCGCCTTCGGCGGACAGCGCCGACGGCAAGGTGCATTTCACCGCCGCCAACCTGAACAACAAATTCCACCGCGCCATCGAAGCGGAAACCACCACCGCCGTATTGCGGGCGATGTTCAGCGACGATCGGCATTTCGCCCACCATGAGGCGCTGCCGCAGGTGGCGTTGTTCGGCGACGAAGGGGCCGCCAACCACAACCGTTTGGGCGGCGACTACGCCAAGCGCAGCGTGCAGGTGTTCGTCTACGGTCGGCAGGAGTTCGGCGGCGAAACGGCGCCGGCGCGTTATCCGGCGCGCCAGACGCGCGAAGCCGGTGAGGCGATCGCTCGCCTACATCAGTTGGACGAGCAGCATACGGTCTTCGTGCAGCAAAACCCGGCGGTGATCGATCAGGGCGTGTTCCATAACGACGTGATTGCGGTCAGCAACCAAAACGTACTTTTCCACCACCAGCAGGCGTTTCACCGCCAGCAGCAGGCGCTGGATGAAGTGCGCCGCAAGATGGCGACGCTGGACAGCGAGCTGGTGGCGATCGAGGTGCCGACCGAGCGCGTTTCGGTGGCGGACGCGGTGGCGACCTACCTGTTCAATAGCCAAATTCTTACCAAACCGAACGGCAGGATGATGATCGTGGTGCCGGAAGAGTCGCGTCAGCACGCCGGCGTGTGGCGTTATCTGAACGACATGATCGGCAGCGGCGGCCCGATCGATGAAATCCGCGTGTTCGACCTGCGCGAAAGCATGCGCAACGGCGGCGGCCCGGCCTGCCTGCGGTTGCGGGTGGCGCTCAACGAACAAGAGTTGAGAGCGGTCAATCCGCGCGTGATGATGAACGAGCGGCTGTTTGCGACGCTGAACGAATGGGTGGATCGTCATTACCGCGATCGCCTGACGCAGGATGACCTGGCCGATCCGCTGCTGCTGCGCGAAGGGCGCGAGGCGCTGGATGCGCTGACGTCGATCCTCGGCCTCGGTTCCATCTATCCATTCCAACGCTAAGGGAGGCGGCATGATCGATCTACTGCCCCTGACGCTGGAAGGGAACGAACCCGTCGAATGGCAGGGTGAAACACCGCAGCTGCGCTGGCGCTGGCAGGGGGAAGGGGTGCTGGAGCTCACGCCGCGGCAGCCTCACCGCCAGGCGATGGTGATGTCGGCGGGCGTGCACGGCAACGAAACCGCGCCGATTGAACTGCTCAATCAGCTGGTCGGCGATCTGCTGGCTGGCCGGTTGCCGCTGAAGGTGCGGCTGTTGGTGGTGCTGGGTAACCCGGCGGCGATGCGGGCCGGCAAGCGTTATCTGCACAGCGATATGAACCGCATGTTCGGCGGCCGCTACCGCAACTTCGCCGCCAGCGGCGAAACCGTGCGCGCGCAGCAGTTGGAGCGTGCGCTCGCCGCCTTTTTCGATGGCGAGCAGGCGGCGCGTTTCCACTACGATTTGCACACCGCCATCCGTGAATCGCGTTTGCCGCGCTTCGGCATTCTGCCCTTCCAGAAACGCCCGTACAGCGAGCCGATGTTGCAGCTGCTGGATGCCGCCGATCTGGATGCGCTGGTGGTGCACAGCGCGCCGGGCGGTACCTTTAGCCACTACTCCAGCGAACATCTCAATGCGGCGAGCTGTACGCTCGAGTTGGGCAAGGCGCGGCCGTTCGGCAGTAACGATCTGCAGCAATTCGCCGCCATCGATCGCGCGCTGCGGGCGGCGGTCAGCGAAGGGGCGCCGCCGGTGCGTGCGGGCGCCGAGATTCGGGTTTTCCGTGTGATGCACTCGTTGATCAAGCACAGCGAAGATTTCAAGCTGCATCTGGACGATGACACGGCCAACTTCACCGAGCTGAAACCGGGGATGTTGCTGTGCGAGCAGCCGCAGGAGGAGTATCGCGTGGGCCAGGAGGGGGCGTGGATACTGTTCCCTAACCCCGGTGTGGCGTTGGGCCTGCGTGCCGGTATGTTGTTGAGCGAAGTTTCCCGTTCTACGCTGTATTGATTTATCCACGGCGGCGCCCTCAGCGCGCCGCCGTTATTCCCTTCATTATTTTAGTCTGCTATTTCTCGCTATTTTAATTGCCGTAAGGCGAATTTTATTCGTTCTGAAGAGATTCCCTTATGTGAATGAATAAAAGGCGGTGTCAGATGATTAGCTGAAAGTCTTAATTGCCTGGTGAATATGTTAAGACAAAAATGTGAAATAAGTAACGTTTTTAATAACCATGCTAATTTTATTGTTACTTTTGAATCGCGCAGAAAGCACGCAAAACGAAACCTAAATGCACCATATTGGTGCGTTGCACCATTTTGGTTATAACTTATGTGGCAAAATATTCATATATTCAATTGGTTGCGTGATGCTTGCTTTGTAATGTTTTGTTACAAATAAACATGCTTTCTCCTCGTTGTTTCATGAACTTTTTGATTTTAAGTTTTGATTCATGATGCTAATGTCACATCACCCCCGTATTAGGGGTGCTCATAAAATACCAAAAGATAAAATCACAGCCCAAATTATAAATGGGCGTGACGGGCAGGGTTCTAATTATAATATCTAGGAAAATAAATGATGAAACGCAGTGTATTAGCCTTAGCTGTCGCCCTCGGGGCGATCACCTCCTTCGCCAACGCGGCTGAAATCTACAATAAGGATGGCAATAAACTCGACCTGTACGGCCGTGTTAACGCCAAGCATTATTTCAGCGACAGTAAATCCAACGACGGTGATATGACCTATGTTCGCCTGGGCTTCAAAGGCGAAACGCAAATCAATGATCAGTTGACCGGGTACGGCCAGTGGGAATACAACGTCCAGGCCAATCATGACGAAGCGCAGGGCACTACCGGCACCAAAACGCGTCTGGGCTTCGCGGGGCTGAAATTCGGCAACTACGGTTCTTTCGACTACGGCCGCAACTATGGTGTGGTCTATGACGCCGAGGCTTACACCGACATGCTGCCGGAGTTCGGCGGCGACTCCTACAGCTATACCGATAACTTTATGACCGCCCGTTCCAACGGTTTGGCCACCTACCGCAACCGTGATTTCTTCGGTTTGGTGGACGGCCTGAATCTGGCGGTGCAGTACCAGGGTAAAAACGATGGCGACGGCCGCAGCGTGACCAAGCAAAACGGCGACGGTTACGGCCTGTCTCTGGACTATCAGGACATCGGCGGTTCCGGCATCGGCGTAGCGGCGGCGTTCTCCGACTCCAACCGCACCAGCGCTCAAAAAGCGCTGCAGTACGGTAAAGGCGACAGCGCCACCGCATGGACCACTGCGGTGAAATACGATGCCAACCAGGTTTACCTGGCTGCGATGTATGCCGAAACCCGCAACATGACGCCGATCAGCGTCAACGGCACTTCCGGTTTCGCCAATAAAACGCAAAACTTCGAAGTTGTGGCCCAGTATCAATTCGAGAACGGTCTGCGTCCTTCCGTGGCTTACGTGCAGTCCAAAGGCAAGGATATCGAAGGGATCGGTGATGCCGACCTGGTGAAGTACGTGGAAGTGGGGGCGACTTACTACTTCAACAAAAATATGTACACCTACGTTGATTACCAAATCAACCAGCTGAGCGACGATAACAAACTGAAACTGGCCAACGATGATATTGTTGCCGTCAGCCTGACGTATCGCTTCTAATCTGCAATTCCCTTACCTTCATCCTGTGTCGGGATTGGTAATCAGGCGGGGCGCAAGCCCCGCCTTAGCTCGTTGACAAAGGCGGAAAAAGCGTGGTTTTTCCTTCTTTGTGGTGAGCAACCGAAAATCAATGAATTGATTTCCCTTATTTTAAATGCTGTTTTCGGTAAACCTGGCAATGTCACCAGGCTTGTCATTAACCTCAGGCGGGGCGCAAGCCCGGCCTTCGTTTTATCGGGATCTCAGCCTTTGGGCGCCAGCCCGACCAGCTCAATGGCGGAACGCAGCGCGGCGAAACGTTGCTGATCCTGCTCACGCTCTATTTCGTTCACCAGCTGTGAAAGAATGTTGCCGCCGGAGACCTTTTTATGGTTTTGGATTAACTGCAACACTGCGTCGCCTAACGCCAGGCTGACGTCGTGCAGCAGAGTTTCATATTGCTCGTTGGAGTGAGCCGATGCTGGCATGACCTTTCTCTGTCTCTTTCTTCTTCGGGAGCCGCAATTTAGCAAAACAGCGGCCTTATGCCTCGGAGGAAGACGCAGTTTCCGATGAAATCAGAAATTCCTCAGCGTCGCGCGGGGAGGGCGTTAAAAATCCGAATATTCGCTGGCTGGCAACCAGAAGCCGTCGATAAACTCTTCCATGGGATAACAGCCGGCGTGTCGCAAGTTCTGTTCCTTCATCGCGACCAGGCATTGCGGCTCGTCGCGCAATATGTCGACCACCATTTCACTGCAGCCACCATCCAGATAACAGACAAACATCACCAATGCGTACATCGTTGCACGCCTCCTTCGTCGAGTTGCTCTGTCTGCAACAGTGTAGGTAAAAAAGCGCGATTTTTCAGCATCATTGCGCGATTAATCGCCACCGAAACGCCGTTGACGACACTTTCGGAATACTCTAACCGTTTCTGACGCCGTGAGCGGATGGCATATCCTTTTGTCGATGCTAAGCTTAACTAGCCTTACTTAAACGCATTAGTGAAACCATCAAAAGGAGTGAATATGGGCTTGTTTAACTTCGTCAAAGAAGCGGGTGAAAAACTGTGGGACACAGTCACCGGTAATGCCTCCGCCGAAGATCAAGGCGCCAAACTCAAGGAGCATCTCAATAAGAGCGGCTTGCCGGACACCGACAAAGTCAATGTGCAGGTGATCGATGGTAAAGCCGTAGTGACCGGTGACGCCGTCAGCCAGGAGTTAAAAGAGAAGATCCTGGTGGCTATCGGCAACGTGGCGGGCATCAGCGGCGTGGAGGATAAGGTGGCGGTGACGCAACCTGACGCCGAGAGCCGCTTCTATACCGTGAAGAAGGGCGATACGCTGAGCGCCATCTCTAAAGAGATGTACGGCAATGCCAATCAGTACAACAAGATTTTCGAAGCCAACAAGCCGATGTTGTCGAGCCCGGACAAGATTTATCCTGGGCAGGTGTTGCGTATCCCGCAATAACGCGTCGGTCTGCCATAGCCCGGTTGCGTACCGGGCTTTTTTTTGTCCTCTGCAATAGGCGTCTCTTATTTCCCTGCGATCTTGATGCCGGTTACATTTCCCCTGTGTACCCGCTCGCTTGCCGGCAGGCGCGGTGTTGACCCTGATGGGGAAAATTGATAGCGTCATCCCCCGGTTGAGCCGGAACGACCAAGGCGGCAACGTTGGCGCCTTATTCTGAGGGGATGTTTTGCCCCATCAAACAGCAATGTAGCAGTTGAACGAGTGAAACCGATTTAGTGAAACAACAGCGTAACGCCTCAACGGATAAAAACTATCGAGAAACCTTGGGTGATGCGCAATTTGCGATCGTCGTGTTGGCGGTGGCGTCCTGCTCACTGATTATCTTTACGCTGGCGGTCACGCTGTGGGTGACCTGACGCGATTAACTAGGGGAGATAAAATGGAGCCTAATCTCCATGATGAGACCAAACTGCTGGCGATTATCGGCCTGTTGGTGTCCGTGCTGCTGGTGGTATCAATTCTCTTTGGCGTGACCTATTTCTCCGATCTCAGGCACGCGCAGGACGATATAGACATCATGAGCTGCTATATCAAAGCGTCCTGATCCGCGCAACTGCGCCTGAGCGTCGCCGCTCTGTGGGGAAGCTGTCCTGTGTTAAGCTTGGGCGGTTACCCTTGGCGAATCGGCGCCATTCAGGAGGTCTTTGCGATGAGTCAGTCACGTCCTACGCTCTCTTCACCTGCACGCGAATGCCCTGTCGTTGACGGCGTGCGCCAGATACAACGTATTGCCGTGCGTAACGCAGAAGTGGGGGGCATCCCGATCAACCGCGCGTTACCAACCCGGGAGCGGCGCACCGTCGGCGCCTGGTGTTTTCTCGATCACGCCGGGCCGACGGTATTCAACGGCACCTCGCCCGGCATGGATGTGGGGCCGCATCCGCACATCGGGCTGCAAACGTTCACCTGGATGATAGAGGGGGAGGTGCTGCACCGAGACAGCCTCGGCAGCGAGCAGGTGATTCGCCCGGGCCAGGTTAATCTGATGACCGCAGGGCGCGGCATTGCGCATACCGAACAGTCGGTGGGTGAGCAACGGCGATTGCATGCCGCACAATTATGGATCGCGCTGCCGGCCGAACATGCCGACATGGCGCCACGCTTCGATCATTATCCTGACTTGCCGCAATGGCAGAATAACGGCGTGAATCACCGTTTGCTGGTGGGGGAATTTGGCGCTTACCGTTCACCGGTGTTTACGCTTTCGCCATTAATCGCCATTGACCTGGAATGGCAGGAAGCGGCGAGGATCGAATTGCCGCTGCGCGATGATTATGAAATCGGCTTTTTGCCCCTTATTGGTGCATTTGAACTTAATGGTGAAACTTTTTCACCTGATGAGTTCGCCTATTTGGGCATGAAGAATAACTCTATTGGGTTAAATGCGCAAAAGGGCAGCCGGGGATTATTAATCGGTGGGGCGCCATTAAACGAAGAGATCCTTATCTGGTGGAATTTCGTTGGCCATAGCAAGGCTGAAATTACTCGGGCTCAGCATGATTGGGAACAAGGGGCGCCGCGCTTCCCGGCGGTTAGCGGTTATTCTGGTGAGCGCATGACCGCGCCACGCCTGCCCTGGAGCGATGTTTGATAGCGTTAGGATATAATCGCCGCGATTATTCGACTTATTTCGCTCTAATAAGGCGCAATTAATGTGATCGCGGCTCCAGCTTTACGACAATATAAGGTTTATCGGCGGAAAAGTGATCTGGCGCATATAATGACAACGAGAAGAAGTTTAGGATAATCCTCAGGAAGTAAGGTTGTCTCCCGTTAGTCAGATGTCAGTGAGGTCATTATGAGCCAGGTACTTTATCGTGCAAGACTGTCCCATGTCGTGGTTGCCACGGCGCTGTTTTGGGCCTCTGTCGCGGCATTGTTGGTCGCCGTATTAAACTAACCTCAAAAAATGACTCCTGCATAAACCCGCCTCGGCGGGTTTTTTTATCTCCGCCGGTGGGAAGATGAGAGGCGGAGTTTATAATTGATGACATCTTCAATAAACGACCGGGATCCCCATGAAGCTCTTTGCCGATATTTTGCTGCTGCTCATCGCAGCGCTCCATCTTTATATCCTGGTGCTGGAAATGTTCCTGTGGCGTACGCCACTCGGCAGGCGCGCATTCGGCACGACGGCGGAGTTCGCCGCCGCCACCCGGGTGCTGGCCGCCAATCAGGGGTTGTACAACGGCTTTCTGGCGGTGGGGTTGGCATGGAGCTACTGGCGTGGGGATATGGCGCTGCAGCTGTTCTTTCTCGGGTGCGTGTTGGCGGCCGGCGTGTTCGGCGGGCTGACCGCCAGCCGCAAAATTCTGTGGGTGCAGGCGCTGCCGGCCGCGATCGCGATACTGGCGGCATGGGCGGCGCGTTAACCCGCCAGTTTGCGGCGGGCTTCAGGCGGATTTTTGATGAATGACGTGCAGCGGCGGATCGATATGCAGATCGACGCTCAAATCCTGGCGGAAATCATAGGGCGTGATATTAAAACGCTTTCTGAACATGTACGTGAAGTGAGACTGTGAACCGAAGCCAAAGTCCAGGGCAATATCGAAGATCGACGCTTCACTGCTGCGCAGTTGGTAGACCGCGCCGGCCAGACGGCGTTCGCGAATGTATTTGCCGAGCGAAATTCCCGTCGCTTCTTTGAACAGCTTCTGCATGTGCCACAGCGAGTAGCCGGAGTACTCGGCCAGCTCTTCGAGATGGATCACTCGTCCGAGGTGAGTTTCGACCCATTTGCTGAGGGCGCAGACCAATGAGAGGTGGTGTTCTTGTATCATCAGTGCGTCAGTGTGAGACCTACATAGCGGTGAAGTATACACAACTTGCCGCCGTGGACAAAAACGCCGCCGGTGTCGGGCGGCAATTATTCGGAAAAACCGCGTAACCGCCGCTTGTCAGCCGAAAGGAAAAACGGCTAATCTGAGACGGTCACCGCCTCGGTGGGGGACGCAAAGAAGGCCGCAGCAAGTAACCGCCAAAACAGAGTCAGCCGTAACAACTCAACGTTGATGGGGTGATCGCATGTTAATGACAGTGATTATTACTCTGGTTGTAATCGTGGGCGTCGGCGCTTTTATGGCGATGCCGGTGATGAGCATGAAAAACGCGGAAGGTGTGGGAGGTGAAGAACCGTGAGAGCAAGAGATATTGCACGCCGCTGAGCGGGGCGAACGCCAATCGGGAAAGCCTGGGTCAGAAACCCGGGCTTTTTGTTGCGCAGGCGCTCAAACGTTTTTCCGCTCGACGGTTTCCTCTCCCCAATAAAGCTGGTCGGCGGTGGTTTTGGCAAAGGCTTTCTCCAGCGCTTCGTCGCTGCCTTCTTCCCAGATTTTCTGCGCCAACACTTCGTCGTTCCCTGCCAGTTCAAAAATGGCTTCGGCGATCTCCACCGAAGTTTCACGCACTGTCGCCCAGGATTTCACATTGTGATTCGCCATAACTTTCTCCTGTTGGTTGTGGCTTGGGGGTGGTTTTTGCCACCGTCATGCTGCAAGTATAGGCTAATCCGCCGCGGGCTTTTGCCCGGCGGTGCGCAGAAGGGGGAAAAAGACGGGGAGAGCGGGCAATGGCGCGGACGCCATGCTATTCTGTGCGGCGTTTGAATCAAGAAGGAAAGTTATTATGTCTGACATGCTGAGCAACGAGCAGGAATTGGCTTCCGATCTGGTCGCTTGCCAACTGGTCATCAAACAGATTCTGGACGTTATCGACGTGATTGCGCCGACCGAAGTGCGCGACAAGATGGCGGGTCAGCTCAAAAGCATCGATTTCTCCACGCACCCTGCTGGCGCCGATCCGGTGACCCGCCGAGCGATTGACAAGGCGATTGCGCTGATCGAGATGAAGTTTACCCGCAACTGAGGCGGGGCCGCCGCAGAGCGACGGCGTCGGGCGGTGGCGGTTAATCCACCACCGTTTCGATTTTCTTGAACAGCGGGCAGTCGGCTACGCCGATGAAACCGTTGTCGCCATTCACGTACTGGGCGATCGCCACGTTACGCGCCGTCAGGTATTTGCACTGCAATCCCAACCCGCCAACGTTTTTGTTGCTGCCGATCAGCACGCCGTAACCCGAGATCAAAAAGCCGCCGTAAATGACCGCCAACACCAGTACCCACTTAATCAATTTACTCATCGCATTTCCTCGTTGTCCCTGAGAGAGCATCTAGCCACGGCGCGCATGCGAGGGCAAGGGTAACAGTCTGAAAACCAGGCGATAGCCAGAAATCTAAACGAAAAGTTAAACTTCGTTTAACTTCGCTGTGATAACATGCGCGATAGATTACCCAGATAACAATGAGGCTGCTAAATTTGTTGCGAAAAAAAATCCTCGTGATAATGACGGCCGTCGCTGCCTGCCTGTTTTTCTACCTGCTGGCGCTGGACAGCTATTGCGACGATGGTGGAAATTTTGCGTTGGGCATCTGTTCGGTGACCCGCTTCGTGCCCTGGTAAGCAATTTTCGGCAGGGATGTTCGCACGGCCGCCGCGAGTGTTAAGATGGCGGCCTGAATGTCGCAGTAGATAGGGTTTTTCATGTACGATTTAGGTTTTGGCCAGAACGGCCTGTTGTCGCTGGCCCTCGCCGCCGTGGCGTTGCTGGCCGGGCTGTGGGTTTGGTTCCTGGTGAACCGCGCCAGCGTGCGCGCCAACGAGCAGATTCGCCTGCTGCAAGAGATTGCCGAGCAACAGCGTCAGCAAACGGCGCTGTTGAAGCGTATGGCGCACCGCGCTGGCACTGACGGCGCTGCTGCTGACGACGACGATCTCAGCCCCGCGCTGGATTTCAAAGGTTTTATCCCCGAACGTTGAGCATGATGCTCCGGCTGGCGCTGCCGCCGGGGCGCCTCAGTAAAACACCATGCCCTGATAAGGTTTTTCCCGGCATGCCGCCAGGCGGCTGGCCAAATCGCCGGCATGGATCTCCAATTGATGCCCATCAGGATCGAGAAAATAGAGCGATTCGCCTTCGCTGCGATTGCTTTTCCACTCTTCGACGCCGGCCTGGCGCAACTGCTGGCTGGCCTGTTCAATGTGTTCCGGCGCTACGCTGAAGGCGTAATGGGTGTAATCGCGCTCGTGTTGTTGCGTGCGCCTTTCATCCAGCGACAGGCATAGCCACAATGACCCCAATGAAAGATAGGCGCCGCCTTGCCAGCGGGCGTGCGGGGTAAAACCCAATAGATGACGATAAAAATCGAAGCTGCGATCGAGATCGCTGACGGCAAGCGTCAGATGGTTGAGGCCGGTCAACATGCATGCGTTTCCTGGGCGCAGAACAGAGAGAAAAGTGTACGCAGGCGCTCAGGAAAGATAAAGGGGGCAAAGCATTAGTAGAGATAATGTGAAAACCGGCGGCGCTGTCATAAAACTGTCGTACAGACATCGTAATGTAGCGCGAACCTTACGAAAGATGGATGAAGCCGATGATTAAATGGTACGAAGAAAGCGATGCCGAAGTGAACCGCAGCATCGCGCTGCTGACCGGAGAGAACCCGGACAAGTGGTATCCCTACGGTGGTGTGAAAGGTAAAGATTACTGCAAGAATCCCTCCGATGCCTGGCCGATCATTTGCGCCAACAAAATCAGTCTGAACCCCGATAACCAAAGCGACAGCCCGCAATGGCAGGCGCGCATGAGCACCCAGGGCGGTGAATGGCAGGCGGACAGCGCCAGCCCGCTGCGCGCGGCGATGATCTGCTTCCTGATGAGCCGACAGGCTAACTGAGTCGAACAATACCGGTGATTGGTAAGAGTTTCTCCTTTTTCTAATAACAGAGCTGTCGTTGGCGGAGGCTGTTTATGAAGCGCATTATCAAAGGTGATAAAAACTTGTCTCATCTGGTGATTGCCCATGCGGCGATCGATCGTCATGCCGAAAGCTTCGGCCAGCGCCGTCAGGGCTGGCCCTCGACCTACCTGATAAAATATCAAAACGATCGCGTGGCGGTGGAAGTGGTCACGCGTCGCCAATCCTATGTCGCCACGCTGATGATCGGCGCGCGCAACCTGACCAAACTGTGCGGTATGCCTGGCTGAACGCCACCGTTGCATGCTTTCTCACGGTTAAAAAATCGCGCTCCGGCCTGCCGTCTCGGGGCGCTTCTCCTTGATGCTCACGGGGTTAAGTGTTAAAAAGCCGCCCGCAGATACATTTATTGATTGGTGAAATCTTGGCCGATAGCGGCAAGGGTGTACGCCATATGAGGATAAGATGGGCGGTCAGCATCAGGATACTCCGCTAAAACGCGGCTTAAAAAACAGACATATACAGCTTATTGCCCTCGGGGGCGCCATCGGTACCGGTTTATTTCTCGGCATTGCGCAAACCATTAAAATGGCCGGCCCCGCCGTGCTGTTGGGTTACGCCATCGGTGGTTTTATCGCGTTTTTAATCATGCGCCAGCTGGGCGAAATGGTGGTGGAGGAGCCGGTCGCCGGATCGTTCAGCCACTTTGCCTATAAATATTGGGGCGACTTCGCCGGCTTTCTTTCCGGCTGGAACTATTGGGCGATGTTCATTCTGGTCGGCATGGCGGAACTGACCGCTGTCGGCATCTACATTCAGTACTGGTGGCCTGAGATCCCCACCTGGGCCTCCGCCGCGCTGTTTTTCGTGCTGATCAACCTGATTAACCTGGTGAACGTGCGCCTGTACGGCGAAACCGAGTTTTGGTTCGCCATCATCAAAGTGGTGGCGATTGTCGGCATGATCGTGTTCGGCGCCTGGCTGTTGGTCAGCGGCAACGGCGGCCCGCAGGCCAGCATCACCAACCTGTGGCAGCAGGGCGGCTTTATGCCGCACGGCTTCTCTGGGCTGGTGATGGCGATGGCGGTGATCATGTTCTCGTTCGGCGGCCTGGAAATGGTCGGCATCACCGCGGCGGAAGCCGCCGATCCGCGCCGCAGCATTCCCAAAGCCACCAATCAGGTGGTGTACCGCATTCTGATCTTCTATATCGGCTCGCTGACCGTGCTGCTGTCGCTCTATCCGTGGGGGCAAGTGGTGGAGGGGGGCAGCCCGTTCGTGCTGATTTTCCATGCGCTGAACAGCAATCTGGTGGCGACCGTGCTCAATGTGGTGGTGCTGACCGCCGCGCTGTCGGTCTACAACAGCGGCGTTTATGCCAACAGCCGCATGTTGTTCGGGCTGGCCAGCCAGGGCAATGCGCCGCAGGCGCTGACGCGGGTTAACAAGCGCGGCGTGCCTGTGCTGTCCATTGCGCTATCGGCGTTGATTACCTCGATCGGCGTGCTGATTAACTACCTGATGCCCGGCAAGGCGTTTGAGCTGCTGATGGCGCTGGTGGTTTCAACGTTGGTGATCAACTGGGTGATGATCTGCCTGGCGCACCTGAAATTCCGCGCCGCCAAGAACCGCCAGGGCGTCATTCCCAGCTTTAAGGCGCTGTGGTACCCGTTCGGCAACTACCTGTGCCTGGCGTTCCTCAGCCTGATTCTGGTGATTATGTATTTCAGCGAAGGGATCCGCATTTCGGTGTTGCTGATGCCGGTGTGGATTGCGGTGCTGTGGTGCGGGTTTATGCTGACGCGCCGTAAAGGCGCCAAGCGTTAATCGGTATGCTGCGGAGGCGTATTGCGCGCCTCCGCTTCTTTTCTCGTTAGCCGCGCGGCATAAAGGCGCGCCCCTCACTATGCCCCCGCCCCAGCAGTTTCCGACACAGCAGCAGCAGGGTGCTGATCACGTCGATGGCGACCACGCTGAGCATCAGCAGGGTCAGCATGAAGAATCCGAGCAGCGAACCGCCCAGCACCACCAGCGGGGCAGGTACGCGCAGACGGCGCAGCTTCATGGCGAAATACATTTTCCAGTATTGCTTCTGCGCCAGCAGCGCGCTGCGAATACGGCGCCCCAGGCCGATGCCTGATTTGCGGGATGTAGAACGACTCATAACTTCTCCTTTTCTGTATGCCCTACAAGTCAATCACAAAGATCTTAAGAGAGTCTTAACGGGCTCTTGGCGGCCCTGGCTGTCTCACCGGAGTGAGACAACAGCATACGGCAAAAGGTCCCGAGATGCAGCGCACGGCTGACAAAGTGCGAGCTTCATCGGGTTTGTTACACTGAAAGTCATGCCCGTGCAGGGCGCAGTGGTCGGGAGAAAAGGCAGGATGAAGAGAATCAACCGTTATTACGACGCGGCCAAGGCGCATCACACGCCGGAGGGATTTCGCAACCCGGAACCCTCGCAGCGCCAGGAGGGCGACCTGCAGCGTTGGCAGGATGAACGCAAGCGGCAGGGGCTGCCCAGGCCGCCGCAGCAGGGCTACGCGCAATTTACCGAGCGTTGGTGGCAACCCGCCGATCTCAGCGGCGGCGATGACAGCATTTGGTGGCTTGGGCATGCGTCAATGCTGCTGCGGCTGGGCGGGCGCTATATCCTGATCGACCCGGTGTTGTCTGAACGCGCATCGCCGCTGAGCTTCTACGGCCCGAAGCGCAGAACGCCGACGCCGCTGACGGTGGGGCAACTGCCGGCGGTGGATGCGGTGCTGATCTCCCATAATCATTATGATCATCTCGACAGGCGCACGGTGCGGCAGCTGGCGCGGCGCTTTCCACAGGCCGAGTTTATCGTGCCGCTCGGATTGAAGCGCTGGTTTCGCCGCTATCGGCTGAAGGTGCATGAACTGGACTGGTGGCAGAGCCTGTCGCTGGGCGAACTGACGGTCTACGCCACGCCGGCGCGGCATTGGAGCATGCGCACGCTGTGGGATCGCAATCGTTCGTTGTGGTGCGGCTGGGTGATCCACCATCCGGCGCTGCGGTTTTATTTTTCCGGCGACAGCGGCTATTCGGAACGGCTGGCGGAGATCGGTCAACGGCTGGGGCCGTTCGACGTGGCGGCGCTGCCGATTGGCGCCTATGCGCCGCGCTGGTTCATGCAGGAGCAGCATATGGATCCGCAGCAGTCGGTGACGTTGTATCGCGAGCTGAATCAGCCGCGCGCCATTCCCATCCATTGGGGGGTATTCGAATTGGCGGATGAATCGCTCGACGAGCCGCCGCAGCAGTTGAACCTGGCGCTGAGCGAGGCGGGGCTGGATCAGCATCAATTCCACCCGTTGAAGATTGGCGAGCGCATCGCGTTGCAGGACTCGCAGCAAGCGTTCTCTCTTCGCCCTGCGGTACCGGGGAAAGAATAAGATCAACGGTTTGAAAGCGTGGCGGTAATTAGTAGAATCGATAAGCACGGGTGGTGATTCAAATAACCACCCGATCTTCAAGATTTAATTCCATTCCACACTTTCGCTATTCATAAGATTATTCCGGTTATTCAGACTCGTGGCTTTCGGATTATTTAGGATGAAACAACCGGCCAGCGGGAGAGGCGTCTGGAGGTTGCATGCTTATGCAACCGTTGCCCGTGGTACCCGCTTCACTTGCGCTTTCCGACGCGATGGGGTTCTCACCCTGTGGCGGCAGGGTTGAAGACCGACGATGAATGCGCTTTCCGGCGCTAAAGGGTCGGAGGAGCATTGAATAAATTGGCCCCCGTTCATCGATATTCAAATGTTGCATATGACATTCCATAAAGATTCAAATTTTTTAACGCTATAAGCGGCAAAAAAGCGAAAGTGCCGAGAAGGAGAGGCGTCAAAACGATGAAAGTTTTGTTAAAACGCTATCAGAATGCGGGGTCTGGCGCAGTGATTTTGGCAAGCAGAAAATAGCCGATGCTTCAACATCTTTTGGGCTATTTAAGCAAATGCGGCGCTCGACCGTTTCAAATATGTGCGACATGTCGTTCAGTGATTAAAAATGGCTTGCCATCGCATACAGAGTATGTGATAACGCATCTGGGTAAAACGAGGTACAGTTCTGTATATGTGTGGCATTTTCAGTAAAGAAGTTCTGAGTAAAGACGTTAGCGTTGAATACCGCTTCTCTGCCGATCCTTATCTTAGTGCCTCAAGCAGTAACGACTCTAGTTTGTCTATGTAACGCCCACGGGCGGTTTAAACAATCCAAAGGAAATACTCAAGATGGCAAAGATCAAAGGTCAAGTTAAGTGGTTCAACGAATCTAAAGGTTTCGGTTTCATCACCCCGGCTGACGGCAGCAAAGACGTGTTCGTACACTTCTCTGCAATCCAGGGTAACGGCTTCAAAACCCTGGCTGAAGGCCAGAACGTTGAGTTCGAAATCCAAGATGGCCAGAAAGGCCCATCTGCAGTAAACGTTACTGCTATCTAATCAGCGTCAGCTGTACAAAAAGCCCGCCTCCGCGCGGGCTTTTTCGTTTCCGTCATCCGGCGGCGATGATGATGCCGGCATACTGGTTGCGGCCTTTGATCCCCGGATGCGTCGGATCCTGCGCGCGCCGATGGCTGTTGCGGCGATAGCTGGTGTACTTGAAGCGCTGCGGCCGCTGCGGGTCGACGTCCGGCGTGCAGATGGTGCAACTGCCGGCGCGGTCAACGGCGGCGAAGCCCAGCGCCGCCAGCTTGTGTTCGGCAATCGCGGCCAAATCCAGATGCCGGTAATGCGGGCTGATCAGCGTGGCGGGCAGCGGCAGGCGCTGTTTAAAATTCTCCACCAGCGCTTCGTCGACTTCGTAGCAGCATGCGCCGGCGGCGGGGCCGATAGAGACCACCCAGTCGGCGGTGTCGCCGTCCTGGCGAATGCGCGCTGCCATCTGTTCCAGAATGCCGTCCAGCAACCCGCGCCAGCCGGCATGAACCGCGGCGATGGCGCCGCCGTCGCGGCGGCTGAACAGCACCGGCAGACAGTCCGCCGTCAGCACGCCGAGCAGAATGCCGGGCTGGCGGGTGTAGAAGCCGTCGGCTTCACCGCACGCCTGCGCCGGTTGCAGCACCTCGACGATACGGGTGCCGTGCACCTGCTTCTTTTCCGGCAGCGTGGCGCTGTAGGGCAGCAGATGCCCCGGCAGCAGCGCGAGTTTGCTGCCGAAGCCGTGCTGAATGTGGGGCACCGCATCGAGCAGCGCGGAACGATCGCTCATAAGTTATTTTCACCTGCGTGAGAAAACAGACTCACAGTGTAGCCAGCTTTTTCCCCGCTTGACCAGGTGTTGTTGGCGGCGAAAGCGAGCGGGGATGCGCCTTGCATCGAGCCGACGCCTTCTTTAGACTAGCCTCGCCCTGTCTTTCTGGAAGCCCATTCATGTCCTATCAATGCCCTCTGTGTCATCAACCGCTGCATTTCTCATCGCAACGCTGGCGTTGCGACGGCAATCATCAGTTCGATCAAGCCAAAGAAGGCTACGTCAATCTGCTGCCGGTACAGCACAAGCGATCGAAGCAGCCGGGAGACAGCGCGGAAATGATGCAGGCGCGGCGCGCGTTTCTCGACGGCGGTTTTTATCAGCCGCTGCAGCAGCAGGTGGCAGAGTGGCTGGATTTGGCGCTGGCGGCCGATGCAGGCGCGTTATTGGATATAGGCTGTGGGGAAGGGTATTACACCGCCGCCGTGGCCGCACGGCTGGCGCAGGCGCGCAATATGGCGGTCTATGGGCTGGACGTCGCCAAGGTAGCGATCCGCTACGCTGCCAAGCGTTATCCCGCGGTCTCGTTCTGCGTCGCCTCCAGCCATCGCCTGCCGTTCGCCGACGCGGCGCTGGATGCGGTGTTGCGCATCTATGCGCCCTGCAAGGCGGCGGAGCTGGCGCGAGTGGTGAAGCCGGGCGGCGTGGTGGTGACGGTTTCGCCGGGCCCGCGTCATCTGTACCAGCTGAAAGAGCAGGTGTACCAGCAGGCGCAGCTGCATGCCGAACAGGACGAACAGTTCGATGGATTCGAGTGTGAGCGTAAAGAGGCATTGGCCTATACGATGGCCCTGCCGGGCGCACAGGCTGCTAACCTGCTGCAGATGACGCCGTTCGCCTGGCGTGCTACGCCGGAGGTGCAGCTGCGGCTGGCGCACGGCGGCGAGTTTGAGTGCGAAACGGATTTCGTGCTGGCGTTGTACCGGCGCCGTGCTTAACAGGCGCAGTGAGCCCAGAAACAAAAAAACCTGCCGCGGCAGGTTTTTTTTGTAGCGCGAGCGCCTCAGGCCAGGTAGCCAAGATGCTCCAGCAGAATGTTGACGCCGATACCGATCAGCACCACGCCGCCGAGGATCTCGGCGCGTTTGCCCAGCAGCGGGCCGATAAAGCGGCCGATCATCATGCCCAGCGTCGCCATGATCATGGTGGCGCAACCGATGGCCATGGCGGTGTGCACGATATTGACCTGCAGGAAGGCCAGGCCGACGCCGATAGCCATGGCGTCGAGGCTGGTGGCGATAGCGGTAGCCACCAAGATCCAGAAGCCGTGGCGTTTGACCTTCTCTTCTTCATCGGGCTTGTTGCGCACCCCTTCGACAATCATACGCATGCCGAGAATGAACAGCAGCGAGAAGGCGACCCAGTGGTCCCATTCCATGATGTATTGGCTGGCGAACAGGCCGATAGCCCAACCGATGAGCGGGGTGATCGCTTCGACCACGCCGAAGATCAGGCCGGTGCGGATCGCTTCACGGAAACGGGGTTGATGCAGGCTGGCACCTTTGCCGATCGAAGCGGCGAAAGCATCCATGGACATGCCGAAAGCGAGAATGAGTGTTGCTGAAAGGTTCATGTGAAATAGCCTCGGCCGGGTGGCTCCATATACACGTAACCCACCCCCAACCAAACGACGGAGTTACGTGTCTATGGTCTCGCCAACCTTACCTGGCTGCCCGCACCACGTTTCATACGGCGAAACGAGTATGTTGATACGGGCGTTTCTGGCGTTTTATTCTCCAGAAACCGGCTACTCCCCAATGACGGCGCAACCATACCATATTATTTCCGCCACCGACAACTTTATTCTGGCGTGATGTTCGCGCTTAATTGAGACTCGTTTTCATTAATCTAATTTCATGTGGGAATATAATGTAGACGTGGGTAACAATGTTGCGGAAATAATAGTCAGAGTGAAAGTGACGCAGCCCATTAATTACCCACAGGCCGCGCAAGGTTTGAGCGGTAACAAAGCGGTTATTTATTTATCTATTGATTATCAACGAAAAATTGATAAATTTTCTCCAGGTCGTCCAGGTGTGTCACCTGAACCAACAGCCGGCGCTGTTCCAGGTCGATGGCCAGAATACCGTCCTCCGATAAATTCATGGCTTTAATGCGGTTATATTCAACAAACACATTGGCGAAGAAAAAACCCTGCGCTTTAAACACCATCTTTGGAGCGCGAATATAAGAAACATAGATAGCGAGCAGCGCCAAGGAAATAAGCAGGTAGGTGGTTAATACCGCACCATTGTCGGTGACATTGCGGTAAATCAGAATGGCGATCAGGCCGACGAAAATCAGGCTGTCGAGGCGGTGGCGGCGTTTGAGCAGCACCTTGAGGCGCGTTTTGCCTTTCAGCAGATCCATGCCGAATTCGTCATACAGCGAGTACAGCAACAGCAGGGTGATAAACAGCATCAGTACGGCGTCGGTCAGTGACATCTCTTGCTCCACACATAAAAAAGCCGGGGGTTGCCCCCCGGCCGTTTCGAACGATTACAGGCCCAGCAGGCCAATCCAATAGCCAAAGATACCGATGACGAAGAAGCCGATGATGATCCATAGCGCGTTGACTTTCTTGCGCAGCAGCCACATACAGGCGAAGGTCAGCAGCAACGGCACCAGGCCCGGCATCAGTTGGTCGAGGATGGTTTGCACCGTGGTCACGTTGGTATGCCCGGTCTGGTCGGTGATCTTGGACACCACCAGCGGGATATTCACGTGCGTCCACTTGTTGACCAGCGCCCCCATGACAAACAGGCCGAGAATGGACGCCCCTTCCGTCAGTTTCTGCAAGAAGCCGCCGCCCATATCGTTGACGATATCCACCCCTTTACGGTAACCGTAGGCCACGCCGTAGTAGCGGGTCAGCAGGCGCACCAGGTTGAACAGCACGAAGAACAGGATTGGCCCGAGCAGGCTGCCGCTCATGGCGATGCCGGCGCCGAGCGCGGCGAACACCGGCCGCACGGTGCCCCAGAAGATCGGGTCACCGACGCCCGCCAACGGCCCCATCAGGCCGACCTTGATGCCGTTGATCGCGCCGTCGTCGATCGGCGCGCCGTTGGCGCGTTGCTCTTCCATTGCCATGGTTACGCCGAGCACCGGCGCCGCCACGTAAGGGTGGGTGTTGAAGAACTCGAGGTGGCGCTTGATCGCCTGTTTGCGATCGTCATTGTTTTCCGGATACAGGCGACGGATCACCGGTACCATCGAGAAGCAAAAACCCAGCGCCTGCATGCGTTCGAAGTTCCACGAACCCTGGAACAGGTTCGAGCGCAGGAATACGCCGCGAATATCGGCCGGCGTGAGTTTCTTTTGAGCAGTTGTATCAACCATTTCTCTCACCTATTCCTAGTCGAGTTCGTTATCGAGATCGTTCGCATTAGCCGGGCCGGCCTGGACAACCTGAGACTTGTTGTATTTCGGGCTGAGCTGGATATACAGCACGGCCATCACCACGCCGATGACGCCGAGCGCCACCAGGTTGAAGTTGGTGAAGGCGGCGGTCACGAAACCCAGGTAGAAGAACGGCATCAGGTAGCCGGCGCGCATCATGTTAATCACCATCGCGTAACCGACCACCACGATCATGCCGCCGGCGATGTTCAGGCCGCTGGTGACCACTTCCGGGATCGAGTTGAGCAGGGCGTGTACCCCGGCGGTACCGACCGAGATGGCGACGATGACCGCCGGGATGGCGATACGCATCGCCTGCAGCAGCAGGGCGCCGATGTGGATCCAGGTGATGGCCCGCAGGCTGCCGCGCTCCGCCGCGCTGTCCGCCGCGTGCTGGAAGGCCACGGTGAGGGTGCGCACGATGATGGTCAACACCTGGCCGGCCGCCGCCAGCGGAATGGCCAGGGCGATACCGGCGCCGACGCTTTGCCCGCCGGCGATGACCAGAATGGTCGAGATGATGGACGCCAGGGCGGCATCCGGCGCGACTGCCGCACCGATGTTCATCCAGCCCAGGGCGATCATTTCCAGCGTACCGCCGATAATGATGCCGGTTTTCATATCGCCGAGAATGAAGCCGATCAGGGTACAGGCGACCAGCGGACGGTGGAACTGAAACTCGTCGAGGACGGAACCCATCCCGGCGATACAGGCAACGATAAATATCAGCACAATCTGAAGAGTGGTGATCTCCATTGCACTTCTCCTATGACCAAAAAAGCTCTGAGTAAAATAATCAGCGGCTGGCGCCACTAATTGAGTTTGTTAATCAGGTCCATCATTTTTAGCCGGCTGTCGGACGAGACCTTGCGTACCTCCAGCTCGATACCGCGATCGTTCAGTTTCTTAAACGCTTCGATATCTTTTTCATCGACGGAAACGGCGTTGTTCACCTGGGTTTTCCCCTGACGGAACGCCATGCCGCCGATATTGACGGATTGAATATCCACGCCGCCCTCCACCAGACGCAAGACGTCGGTCGGGTTGGTAAACAACAGCATCACGCGGTCGTTGGCGTATTTCGGGTTGTTCCAGACGCGGATGGCCTTCGCCACGTCCACCACGTGGGCGGTGACGCCCGGCGGGGCGACCTGGGTCAGCAGGGTTTTGCGCACATGGTCGGCGGCGACTTCATCGCTGACGACGATAATGCGGCTGACGTTGGTCTCTTTGGTCCAGCGGGTAGCGACCTGGCCGTGAATCAAGCGGTCATCGATGCGCGCCAGGCCGATTTTCATGTGGTCATTCGGCCCCAGCGGCGCCTGAGGGGCAGCGGCTTTGGCGACGGGTGCTGCGGGTTTTGCGGGTTCTTCCTGCGGTTTTTTCAGCGCTTTCACGCCTTCGCGGCCGGTTTCCAACGCCAGCGCCACCAGTTCATCGAAGGCGGGGTTGTCGTCCCGCGCCATGAAGGTTTCCACCAGCATCGGAATGTTGACCCCGGTGACGACCTCATAGTTTTCCTTGTCGACCGCAATGCGGCTGGCGGCGTTGAACGGGCTGCCGCCCCAGGTATCCACCAGGAACAGCACGCCGCCACTGGTATCCAACCCACTGATTTTTTCGTTGTACTTGACGATTAACGTCTCGGCATTCTCACCGGGAACGAAGTCTATAAAGGCGACGTTGTCCTGCTCGCCCAATAGCATCTCCGCCGTTTTCAGCAGTTGTTCCGCTGCAGCCCCGTGTGTGCCGATGATAATAGCTATTGCCACTCGCTACCTCCTCGTTGAACTCCAGGCGCGGTTTGTGTCGTTTCTCCGCGCCGTCTTGGCAGTCACTTCCGCGGTTCAGATACATTATGGTAGAAAAAAAGAAACGCACGCCTAACATTTCTCACGCAGTTTCAAATGCCTGTGCGCAATACTTCACGAACGCGACATTTATTTTAGTGAGTGAAAAAATATTTTTTGTGACGCTGCTCCGCTATTGAATGCTCGGAGAAATCTTAGCTGTCGCAGATGACATGGCGGGGACGTCACCCTAAACCGCCGTTGAAAAAGCCGCTTTGTCCCCCAGAAAAATCCTGATACAGTAATTCCTTCTTTCATCACTAAGGAGTGAAGGGCCTCAGCCCTCCCTATGGACTGTCACCGAAGTTACTGTTTTTCCAGGTTTCACCCGCCACCCGCTGGCGTTGCATATGCTGTTCGGCCCTTCGGCCATCTCCCGGCAATCCCATCCCGTCACCTTGCTATTGTCGACTGCACCCATGCAGCGGCGGCATCGTCACGTCTGAGCGGCATGCGCTCATTCCCACTTTTCTCTGGAGTCTGATATGGAATTTTTAATGGACCCCTCTATTTGGGCGGGGTTGCTGACGCTGGTGGTGCTGGAAATCGTGCTGGGCATCGACAACCTGGTGTTCATCGCCATTTTGGCCGACAAGCTGCCGCCGAAGCAGCGCGATAAGGCGCGCATTATCGGCCTGTCGCTGGCATTGCTGATGCGTTTGGGCCTGCTGTCGGTGATCTCCTGGATGGTAACCCTGACCACGCCGCTGTTCAGCGTCGGCGATTTCAGCTTCTCCGGCCGCGATTTGATCCTGCTGTTCGGCGGGGTGTTCCTGCTGTTCAAGGCCACCATGGAGCTGCATGAACGGCTGGAAGGGCAGACGCATCAAGACGGCGCTAACCGCGGTTACGCCAAGTTCTGGGCGGTGGTGGTGCAAATCGTGATCCTCGACGCGGTATTTTCGCTCGACGCGGTGATTACCGCCGTGGGCATGGTGAACGATCTGCCGGTGATGATGGCGGCGGTGGTGATCGCGATGGCGGTGATGCTGTTGGCGTCGAAGCCGTTGACCAACTTCGTCAACGCGCACCCGACCATCGTGGTGCTGTGCCTGAGCTTCCTGTTGATGATCGGCCTGAGCCTGATCGCCGAAGGCTTCGGTTTGCACATTCCTAAAGGCTACCTGTATGCCGCTATCGGCTTCTCGATCCTGATTGAATTGTTCAACCAGATCGCGCGCCGCAACTTTATCAAGCATCAAGCGCGCCGTCCGATGCGCGAGCGCACCGCGGAAGCGATCATGCGCCTGATGGGGCAGCAGCGTGCGCAGCAGACGGACGATGCGGTCGCCTTGCCGAGGGATGAAACCTTTGCGGCGGAAGAGCGCTATATGATCAGCGGCGTGTTGACGCTGGCCTCGCGTTCATTGCGCAGCGTGATGACGCCGCGCACCGACATTTCCTGGGTCGACTGCGAGCGCTCCCGCGAGGAGGTGCGCGCACAGCTGCTGGATACGCCGCACAGCCTGTTCCCGGTGTGCCGCGATTCGGTGGATGAGATCGTGGGCGTGGTACGCGCCAAGGATCTGCTGGTGGCGCTGGAGCAAGGGGAAGATATCGCCGAGTTCGCCGCCCGCACGCCGCCGATCGTGGTGCCGGAAACCATGGACGTCATCAAGCTGCTGGCGGTGCTGCGCCGCGCCAAAGGGCGGCTGGTGGTGGTCACCAACGAGTTCGGCGTGGTGCAGGGGCTGGTGACGCCGCTGGACGTGCTGGAAGCGATTGCCGGTGAATTCCCGGACGAGGACGAAACGCCGGACATCGTGGCGGAAGGCGACGGCTGGCTGGTGAAGGGCGGAACCGATCTGCACTCGCTGGAACAGGCGCTGGCCTGCGATGACCTGGTCAGCCCCACCGCCGACTATGCCACCCTGGCGGGGCTGCTGTTGGCCCACTACGGGCAGATGCCGGTGGCGGGAGATAGCATTGAGCTGAACCACCTGCGGTTCGATATCGTTGAGGTGTCCGAATACCGTATCGAACTGGTGCGCGTTACCCGCGTCGTCCTGGACGAGACGGCGCACGCGTAACCCTCCCGCCGGGGGCTCAGGCCTCCGGCGGATCCTCTTCCGCTTTCCTGACGCGCGATTCGTACTGCTGCAACCACAGCGGGAAAACGTGGATCGGCATCGGCTTGGCGAAATAATATCCCTGCAGGGCATTGACCTCGCGTGAGCGCAGATAGTCGGCCTGTTCCTCCGTTTCCACCCCCTCTGCCACCAGTTTCAGCTTCAGGCGCTGCGCCAGCGTAATGATGGTGTCGGTCACCGTGGCGTTGACCGCGTCGGTGCCGATGGCGGCGGTAAACCCGCGATCGATCTTCAAGACGTCCGGGCTGAGGTTCTTCAGGTAGCTCAGCGAGCTGTGGCCGGTGCCGAAATCGTCGATGGCCAGCATGATCCCCATGTCTTTCAGCGTGCGAATCTGGTCATACTGAATTGCCGACAGCGCGGTGCGTTCGGTCAGCTCCAGCATCAGCGAGGGCATCGGGTGCGCCGGCAGCCAGATCTGGCGGATATCGTCGATGATATTGAGCGTTTTAAAATGCTCGGCGGCGACGTTGATGCTGATGTAGAACGACGGCCGGGGCGGGAACAGCTGCAGATTTTCCGTCACGGTGCTCATCAGATAGCGGGTGAGCGGAATGATCAGCTCATGCTGCTCGGCCAGCGGAATAAACACGTCGGGCGAGATCCACCCTTGCCGTTTCTTTTTCCAACGCAGCAGCATCTCGACGCCGGCGCAGCGCCCGGTATCGCTGTGGATGATCGGCTGGCAGTAGACGCGGAACTCGCGATGGGTGATGGCATGGCCGATGTGATAAGACAGGCTCATGCGGTTGGCGGTGAGCAGATAGACCACATAGGCGGCCAACAGGCTGATCAGCAGCGCCAGCGGAATATGGCGCGGCAGGGCGGAAAGCGCCAGCATGCCGATCTGCGGGCCGAACAGCGAAATCGAGAACGGATACAGCGCGGAGCCGGCGGTGTAGCGCAGATCGTTGGTCAGGGTATCGCGGCTCAGGATTTCGCGGCGGCCGTATTCCAGGCTGCTGTCGGCCACGTTCAGCACCACGCGCTGAACGTAAGGCTCCTGCGGCTCGAGTAAAAAGTTGGACAGCAGCTCGATATTGAATACGTGCAGCACGCCGCTGGTTTTATCGCGGGGCGATGGCGTCCACAGCACCAGCGTGGGCAGACCTTTGCTCACCGCCAGCGAGGGGCGCAGCGCCAGCCTGGCGTCGCTGTTGACGAAGGAGGGCATCACCGCGGCCAGCTGATAATGACGGGCGCCAAACAGGCTGGAGCAGTAAATAATGCCGTTCTTCACCAGCAACATGGCGCGCAGCGCCTGATTTTGCGCGGCGCGAAAGCGCAGGGTAGATGACACGTTCTCGCAGGACTGGTTCAGCATGTCCATGCTGCGTTCCGCCTGCAGCTGCGCCGGCGTCAGCAACTGGTTGAGCTTGCCGACGGTGCGGGTGGCCAACGTGTGTTGGCTCAACTCGATGCTTTTGACCTCTTGATAGTAACGGGTATACAGCGATACCAACAGAATAGCCGCGCCCACCGCTCCGGCCAGCAGCCAACGGTAGTAACGATATCGGGACGCGGCGAGGTGGGTCATCAACATCCGGTAAATCCTTGTTCGGTAATCCAGCTCCGAGTCACAGTCAGGCGATTGATCCTTAAGTTGCGCTCGGCTAATTCTAGCCTGAGGTTATACAAGATTGATGGTAACTCAGTAAATTATTTCAGTTTGGTAAAACAGAAGGCCAATTTGCAGGCTAACCGCCGGATCGATGAGAAAAATGCAGGATTTTTTCTGGTGACATTGTCACTAAAACGTTCAATGAATTGATTACCCATAAAGAAAACCCGCCGGGCGGCGGGGTTATCTGTCAGTCGCATTGCACCTTGATTGCCAGGCCGCCGCGTGACGTTTCGCGGTACTTGGCGTTCATGTCTTTGCCGGTTTCGTACATGGTCTCGATCACCTTATCCAGCGAAACGCGCGGCTCGCTGGTGCGGCGCAGGGCCATGCGGGCGGCGTTGATCGCCTTGACCGAAGCGATGGCGTTGCGCTCGATGCACGGCACCTGCACCTGGCCGGCGACCGGGTCACAGGTCAGACCCAGGTTGTGTTCCATGCCGATCTCCGCCGCCACGCACACCTGTTCAGGGCTGCCGCCCAGCAGTTCGGCCAGGCCGGCGGCCGCCATGGAGCAGGCTACGCCGACTTCACCCTGGCAGCCGACTTCGGCGCCGGAAATGGAGGCGTTCATCTTGTACAACGCGCCGATGGCGCCCGCCGCCATAAAGTAGCGGATATAGATGTCCGGGCTGACGGACTCGATGAAGTGATCGTAGTAAGCCAGTACCGCAGGCACGATGCCGCAGGCGCCGTTGGTCGGCGCGGTAACCACGCGGCCGCCGGCGGCGTTTTCTTCGTTAACCGCCAGCGCGAACATGTTGACCCAGTCGATCACGTTCATCGGATCGCTGGACAGTTTGTCCGACGCCACCAGCATGCGGCGCAGCGCTGAGGCACGGCGCGGCACGCGCAGCGGCCCCGGCAGTACGCCTTCGGTGTTCAGACCGCGATCGATACAGGCGCGCATGGTTTGCCAGACGTTGCCGAAGTAGGTCTCGATCTCTTGCTTGCTGTGCAGCGCCAGTTCGTTCTGCATCACCATGCCGGACAGCGACAGCCCGGTCTCGCGGCAGTGATCGAGCATTTCGCGCGCGGAGTTGAACGGATAGGGCATTTGCAGCTCTTGCTCGGCGTCCTTACCGAAGTTCTCCTCGTCGACGATGAAACCGCCGCCGATAGAGTAATAGGTCTTGCTGTACACTTCTTTATCGCCGGCGAAGGCGTGGATCTGCATGCCGTTTTCATGCAGCGGCAGGTTGTCGCTGCGGAAGACCATGCCGCCGTCGCGCGGGAAATCGACTTCATGCAGGCCGTTGGCCAGCATCAGGCGTTGACGTTGTTCTACATCGCGAATAAAACCTGGAATGCTATCGATATCGACGGTGTCCGGCATGTTGCCGGCCAGGCCGAGAATGATGGCGATATCGGTATGGTGACCTTTGCCGGTCAATGAGAGTGAGCCGTAAACGTCTACGGCAACACGCGTGATAGAAGGCATCAGGCCTTTATTTACCAGATCGTCGACAAACTGTTTGCCGGCTTTCATCGGTCCAACCGTATGAGAGCTGGACGGGCCGATGCCGATCTTAAACATGTCGAAAACGCTAATCACGCTAAAACTCCTTAAAGAGACGTATTGTTATGGCTGCGGCGGTTAAAAACCGCGCAGGGAACAGCGATATTGTAAAAGGGCCGTGCGGGTTCGGCTGCCTTTTTCGCATGAAATTAAATAATCCGTGGTGTCGCTTTTTTTCCTGATTACCCGGGGCGAACCCTTAAGCGGGGTATCCGCTTTCGCCCAAGCTCCATTAGCGGTAATCGCGCCAGCCTTCCGTGCTGAACGCCGCCGGCTTAATCCCTGTTTCTACAGTGGTTTATCTCGGACGGTGGTATTTTACAGGTATTTCGTAAGGTTTAAGAGAGGGTTTACAGTTTTTTTAAAACCATTCAACCGGAACGGTAGTTGAAAAAGCGATCAAATGAAGTGATTTCGATCGCTTTACCTGCAGCTGACACCGACGGCCATGCCAGATTGCGAGTCAGATCACGCAATGCGGGCTAAATACTGACCTGTTGCGCCAGGCGGCGAATGATGGCGGCGGTCAGCCCCCAGATAAACTGGCTGTGATACCAGGAGAGATAAATGCGGTGCGTGCGGCCGGCGCGGTGAATATCCAGCGGGTAGTAACGCGACAGGGTCAATGCTTCCCGCAGGGGCATCTCGAACACGTCCGCCACTTCGCCCTCGTTGGCGCGGAACTGCACGTCCGGCGGGATCAGGCCGACGATAGGCGTGACCTGAAATCCGGTGCTGCTGTCGAGCGGCGCCATTTGGCCGAGGACGGTCACCGCGTGCGGCGGTATCGCCACTTCTTCCTGCGCTTCCCGCAGCGCCGTGACGATCGCCGATCCGTCTTCGGCGTCGGTCTTGCCGCCGGGGAAGGCAACCTGGCCGGCATGTTTGCGCAGCGAGTCAGCGCGGCGGGTCAACAGCAGCGTCGGCTCGGCGCGGCAGACGATCGGGATAAGCACCGCCGCCGGGCGCACATTGTGCGAGATCTGCGCCGCCTGCGGCAGCTGCAGTTGAAAACGGCTGATAAAGGCGTGCAGCGAGGCCGGTGAGTTCGATGGGATCACGACGGGGCATACTCCCCAAGCTGCGGCAGAATACGGCCAACCTTGTCGAAGGTCTCCTGGTATTCCGCCTGCTCCTGGCTGTCCGCCACGATGCCGCCGCCGGCGGAGCAGTGGATGCGGCCGTTTTCGGTGACGAGCGTGCGGATGGTGATGTTGGTGTCCATGGTGCCGCAGGCGCTCAGGTAACCGATGCTGCCGCAATAGGCGTTGCGCCGCTGCGGCTCCAGCTCTTCGATGATTTCCATCGCGCGCACCTTGGGCGCGCCGGTGATCGAACCGCCGGGGAAGCAGGCGCGCAGCAGCTCGGTGGCCGAGGCCTGCTCCGGCAGGGTGGCGGTAATGGTGCTCACCAGGTGGTGCACGGCGGGGAACGGCTCCACGACGAACAGTTCCGGCACCCGTACGCTGCCGGGCTGGGCGACGCGGCCGATATCGTTGCGCAGCAGATCGACGATCATCAGATTTTCAGCGCGATCCTTGGGCGAATCGGCTAAGCGGCGCGCCTGTGCGGCGTCCTGTTCCGCGTCCGCCAGCCGCGGCAGCGTACCCTTGATCGGGCGGGTTTGGATGCGCTGCTGCGCCAGCCACAGGAAGCGCTCGGGAGAGACGCTCAGCACGCTGTTGTGCGGCAGCCGCAGGAAAGCGGAAAACGGCGCGCGGTTGCAGGCGCTCAGTCGGCAAAACGCCTGCCATTCATCCCCCTGATAGTCGGCGGAGAACCGCTGCGCCAGATTAATCTGGTAACAGTCGCCGCTGCGCAGGTAGTGTTGAATACGTTGGAACTTCTCGCCGTATTGCCGGCGGCTCATATTGGCACGCCAGCCGCTCAGCAGCGTGAAGGGGCGCTCCGTCGGCGCGGTTTGGCTAATAAGCCAGCGCCAGCGCTGCTCCACATCGCCATAGCTGAGCAGCGTCAGGGTTTGCAATTGGTGGTCGGCGATCAATGCCCAGTCATAAATGCCCACCGCCATGTCCGGCAGAGCGAGGTCGGCTTCAGCCAACTGCGGCAAGGTTTCCACTCGGCGCCCGAGATCGTAGCCGAACAGCCCCAGGGCGCCGCCCTGAAACGGCAGCTCCGGGTTAAACGCCGGCTGCCAGCCTTGCGCCGCCAGCTGCTGGTGCAGCAGGGAGAACGGATCCTCCTGAGACTCAATGGTGACGCCGTCACTTTCGATTGTCGTGCCGGCGCCCTGGGTGGTGAGCGTAACGCGCGGCTGTGCGACCAGGATATCGAAGCGGTTATGCGAGTGATCGGCAAAGCCCGAATGCAGCAACATCGCCCAGGGCTGTGCTGAAAGCGGGGCGAAAAGCGTCATCAGGGCACTGCGGCTGTAGGGCAACGATTTTATGTTTGGGGCGGTTACGCTCATGAACGTCAATAAACCTGGCTGTGAGGACGGCGATAGATATCTGGCGGCTAGTGTGCCATAGACGGTCACGTCATGCATGTTTTGCCATGCGCGGCATGCAGCACAGTTCACATAAACGGCAGTTCAATAAACCTGAAATAAGGCATTTTTTGCGCCATTGATTATACTTCGATATGTTAAAAATTTAACGTCAAATGCACTGGAAGCCTATTTGCCGCGGGCGCAAGGCTCGAAAAATATAAAAAAAGATTCGTTAATTTCATAAATTTATTATTTCTGCTTGTTATTAGATGCGGAGCGGCGTGTTTTTGCCTGATTTTAGCCAGCGTCGCCGCCCTTTGGAATTAATGGGTTAATTACTCAGCGCTTTCTGGCGCTGGTTTGAATAAAGAAAAACAGGTTCGGTTCCATTAGCCGCTGCGGGAATTTGCAGGCGTCACGCTATTTCAGCGTGCGCTGAACCCTATGCGTCTTTTAGAAAAGTAAAATTATTATTTTGTTACATTATCATTAAAGAGCTGCCTATGTCGTTAATGCTGAGCGTGATCGTCCCGATGCACAATGCGGGGGAATTATTGGAGCCTTTCCTGGCCTCGCTGCTGGCCCAGCGTGAGCAGCGGTTGGAGGTGATCATCGTCAACGATGGTTCCACCGACGGTTCGGGGGAGATCGCACACCGTTACGCGGCGGCGCATCCGCATATTCGTGTGATCGATCAGGCCAATGCCGGTGTTTCTAACGCGCGCAATGCCGGGCTCGCCGTTGCCCGAGGCAAATATGTGGCGTTTCCCGATGCCGACGATGTGCTGGCGCCGGACATGTATTCCACGCTGCTGGAACAGGCGGAACAACACCAATTAGACGTGATGCAATGCAATGGCGAACGCTATTTCACCAGCCAGGATGAATTGCAGCCGATTTTTCCCGAGGCGCGTTTGCGCACCACCGACGTTATCACCGGCGTACAGTGGTTTGAACGTGCGTTGAAATCGCGAAAGTTTATTCACGTTGTATGGCTGGCAATATATCGCCTCGACTTTATTCGCCAGCATCGCCTTTATTTCGAGCCGGGATTGCATCACCAGGATATTCCCTGGACAACGGAAGTCATGTTTAATGCCAAACGGGTCAAATATTTAAGCACGCCGCTGTACCGTCAACGGGTGCACGACAAATCGATCAGCAACCGCCGTCGCACCGGTCAGGCGAACGTGGATTATCAACGCCACTATATGAAAATCGTCGAGATGCTGGAGCGGCTCAACCGGCGCTATGCCGGCACTGTCGCCATTCGCCCGGCTTTCCATTGGCAAATCACCCGCGAAGCGCTGGGCATTTGCCACAGCATTCGTCGTGAGCCGGATCCGGCTGCCCAGAGTCAGATCACCGAAGAGTTCTATCAGCGCGGCATCGACAGAGCGATGTTCGCCAATGCGCGCGGTCTGAAACAGGGGTGGCATGTCATGCTGTGGCTGCATCGGCTGAAGCAGTGGCGCAGCGATAACGGCTGCTCGCAACCGGCCTGAGCCACAAGACGTTGGGATCCGCCGCGTTAGCGCGTATACTCCTTCTCCCTTTTGCCGGAGAAAACGACACATGCATGCAGGTATGCCATTACTGAGTCACGCGGAGCAGCAGGAAGCGGCGGATCGCATCCATCAACTGATGGAGCAGGGCATGAGCAGCGGTGAAGCCATTGCTCGCGTTGCGCAGGAAATTCGCGAGAAGCATCAGGGCGCTCAGGTTGCGGTACTGTTCGATGACGATGATGAAGACGAGCAGCATGAGGCCGCCCCGGAGGCGTCGCGGAATGACGATGTTGAAGAAGACGAAGACTATTGACGTTATCGGGGCCGCGCAAGCGGCCCCGTGAGTATCAGCCGTTGACCGCCACGGCGGCAGCGGCTTGTTTCGCTTGCTCCACCGCCTGTTCCGTCGTGTCCGCCGTCGCCAGCGCCACGCCCAGGCGACGCTGCCCGGCGATCTCCGGTTTGCCGAACAGGCGCAGCTGGCTGTGCCCGCGCAGCGCGTTTTCCAGGCCGCTGAAGCGCACATCGCTGCTGGTCAGCTGGGGCAGGATCACCGCCGAAGCGGAAGGGCCGAACTGGCGGATGGCGCCAATCGGCAACCCGAGAAATGCGCGAACGTGCAGGGCGAACTCGGACAGATCCTGTGAGATCAACGTGACCATGCCGGTATCGTGCGGCCGCGGAGACACCTCGCTGAAGATCACGTCGTCACCACAGACGAACAGCTCCACGCCGAACAGGCCGAAACCGCCCAGGGCCTTCACCACCTTCTCCGCGATAGCCTGAGCGCGGCTTAACGCCGCGGCTGACATGCGCTGCGGCTGCCAGGATTCGCGATAGTCCCCATCCTCCTGACGATGGCCGATCGGCGCGCAGAAATGTACGCCGTCCACGGCGCTGATGGTCAACAAGGTAATTTCAAAATCAAATCTTACCAGCCCTTCGACGATCACCCGGCCGCCGCCGGCGCGGCCGCCCTGTTGGGCGTAATCCCAGGCGCTTTGCAGTTGCTCAGGCGTGCGGATCAGGCTTTGTCCTTTGCCGGAAGAACTCATCACCGGTTTGACGATGCACGGGTAGCCGATGTGCTCGACCGCCTGCCGGAAAGTCGCCTCGCTGTCGGCAAAGCGGTAGCTGGAGGTGGGCAGGCCAAGCTCTTCCGCCGCCAGGCGGCGGATGCCTTCACGGTTCATGGTCAGGCGCGTGGCTTCGGCGCAGGGCACCACGCGGTGGCCCTGGCGTTCAAGCTCGACCAGCATGGCGGTGGCGATCGCTTCGATTTCGGGAACGATATAGTCCGGCCGCTCTTGTTCGATAACGGCTTTCAGCGCGTCACCGTCCAGCATATTGATGACGTGGCTGCGGTGCGCCACGTGCATGGCGGGGGCGTCGGGATAGCGATCGACGGCGATCACTTCCAGGCCGAGGCGCTGGCATTCAATGGCGACTTCTTTGCCCAGCTCCCCGGAGCCGAGCAACATAACGCGGGTGGCGGAAGGGCGCAGGGCGGTTCCAATCGTTAACATAGTTTCGTACCTGGATCGGTGAAAGTAAGCGGATTGATGATCGGCGGGCAGTATATACGAAAACGATTGCGTGCGCAGCCGCTGCGCTAAGTTTGTTGCTAACTTGCTGTTTTTATAACAAGCAGAAATATTTGCCCTGCATGGGCGATTATGCGTTAATAACCGACGACGAAAGAAGACCTACATATAGCATGGTTTTCGCGTCTCGTGCCGTCAAGGCAGGTTTATCAAGTAAAGGAAACACAAATGAGCAAGATCACTGGTCACGTTAAATGGTTCAACGAAAGCAAAGGTTTCGGCTTCATCACGCCTGCCGACGGTTCTAAAGACGTTTTCGTTCATTTTTCCGCTATCGTTAGCGATGGTTTCAAGACCCTGGCTGAAGGCCAGCAGGTTGAGTTCTCCATCCAGGACAGCCAACGTGGCCCTGCCGCAGCCAACGTCGTCGCCATTTAACGACGGAGCCGCCAAGAAACCCGCCGCCGGCGGGTTTTTTTATGCCCGCTGCCCGTAACGCCGCCCATCTCTGTTATCATTTGCCGCTGATTCGGCGCCAACCTGCGGGCGCGCCGCCATTCCATTCGTCATATAAGAGTTATCGCCGTGAGCACAGTTTCTTTTTCTTCCCTGCCGCTGCCAGCCGAACAGTTGGCCAACCTCAACGAACTGGGGTACGCCAAAATGACGCCGGTGCAGGCCGCCGCGTTGCCCGCCATTCTGCAAGGGCGGGACGTGCGCGCCAAGGCGAAAACCGGCAGCGGCAAAACGGCGGCGTTCGGCATTGGTCTGCTGAATAATATCGTCGTCGCTCAGGTCGCCACGCAGGCGCTGGTGCTCTGCCCCACCCGCGAATTGGCCGATCAGGTGAGCAAAGAGTTGCGTCGCCTGGCGCGTTTCACGCAAAACATCAAAATCCTGACGCTGTGCGGTGGCCAACCGATGGGGCCGCAGCTCGATTCGCTGGTGCACGCGCCGCACATCGTGGTGGGGACGCCGGGGCGCATTCAGGAGCATCTGCGCAAGAAAACGCTGCTGCTGGACGAACTGAAGGTGCTGGTGCTGGATGAGGCCGACCGCATGCTGGACATGGGCTTCGCCGACGATATCGACGATGTGATCAGCTACACGCCGCCGCAGCGTCAGACGCTGCTGTTTTCCGCCACCTATCCGGCGGGTATCGAACGCATCAGCGAACGCGTTCAGCGCCAGCCGCTGAGCGTCGAAGTGGGCGATGACGAAGCGCAGACCGCCATCGAACAACGCTTCTATGAAACCACGCGCGATCAGCGCCCGGCGCTGCTGGTGTCGGCCATTCGTTATCATCAACCAGCGTCCTGCGTGGTGTTCTGCAATACCAAACGCGATTGTCAAACGGTGCTTGAGGCCCTGGAGGCCCGCGGCATCAGCGCACTGGCGCTGCATGGCGATCTGGAGCAGCGCGATCGCGACCAGGTGTTGGTGCGCTTCGCCAACCGCAGTTGCCGGGTGTTGGTGGCGACCGACGTCGCCGCTCGCGGGCTGGACATCAAAGAACTGGAGCTGGTGGTTAACTACGAACTGGCGTTCGATCCCGAAGTGCATGTGCACCGTATCGGTCGTACCGGGCGCGCCGGCATGAGCGGGCTGGCGATCAGCCTGTGCACGCCGCAGGAAATGGCGCGGGCGCATGCGATTGAAGACTACCTGCAGATGGCCGTAGATTGGGCGCCGGTGTCCGAGCTGAGCGGGGCCGCCAACGGCTCGCTGGAGGCGGAGATGGTAACGCTGTGCATCGACGGCGGCCGCAAGGCGAAGATCCGCCCCGGCGATATCCTTGGCGCGCTGACCGGCGATGCCGGGCTGACGGCGGCGGAAGTGGGCAAGATCGACATGTTCCCGGTGCACGCCTACGTCGCGATCCGTAAAGCCAGCGCGCGCAAGGCGCTGCAGCAGCTGCAGCAGGGCAAAATCAAAGGCAAGAGCTGCAAGGTGCGGCTGCTGAAATAAGCCGAAGGCGGGCGGCGGTTTGCCTTCCCGCCATTATCTATTTATACTGTATATATTTACAGGTATTTGAGTATTTGAGGACGCACGCATGGCGGTTGAAGTTAAATATGTGGTGGTGAGAAACGGTGAGGAAAAAATGACTTTCGCGAGCAAGAAAGAAGCCGACGCCTACGACAAAATGCTGGATTTGGCGGATAACCTCGGAGAGTGGCTGCAACAGGCGCCGCTGAACCTGGACGATGAACAGCGCGAAGGGCTGAGCTTCTTCCTGGCAGAGAATAAGGATGCGCTGGGTCTGATTCTGCGCGGCGCATCGCCGGCGGAAACCGGTAAAAAACCGACGGAAGCGAAAGCGAAAAAAACGGTCTCTAACTCAAAAGAGGGATCTACGTCAGAAAAGCAAGCGGCATAATGACTTATGTTGCGGTGTTGTGATGAAAAAGGATCTAAAATGAGCCGTGAAATAACTTTCTTCAGCCGCTTTGAGCAAGACATTCTGGCGGGGCGCAAAACCATCACCATTCGGGATGCCAGTGAGTCGCACTTCGAACCGGGCGAGGTATTGCGCGTAAGCCGCAATGAAGACGGCGTGTTTTTCTGCTTTATCGAAGTGCTGTCGGTAACGCCGGTGCGCCTGGATGCGCTGACCGAGCGCCACGCACAGCAGGAGAACATGTCGCTCGGCGAACTGAAGCAGGTGATCAAGGAAATCTATCCGGGCCTGGATGCGCTGTTTGTCATCGAGTTCGTCAAACGGTAACTCTTTGCCGAAACCCTGTTGTGAGCCAGGGATGGGCGCCCGGATAGCGCTAATCACAACGGGAGGACATATGAAAAAAACGGGTTTGGCTATCGCCTTGTTGGCCATGATGGGAGCATCGACTGCGGTGTGGGCGCAGGATCAAGAGCAACGCACCGCCAAGGTGGGGCAGTGTGCCGGTCTGCAGCCGGCGGATATCGCCGCCCAGGTCAAGCGTGATTTCTTGCAGAATCGCATTACGCGCTGGGAGGCGGACAAAAAACTGCTGGGCACCGCTACCCCGATCGCCTGGGTCAGCCCGGATGCCATCACCGGCAAGGAGCAGGTATGGCAGGTGCCGCTGACGGTGCGTGGCACCAAAGTGGATAAAACCTACAACGTGACGCTCAACTGCAACACCGGCGAGATCGCCTACAGCGCGCCGCAGTAATCGTTTTCCGCAATAAAAAGCCCGCCTGGCGGCGGGCTTGATGCATCAAGACGCGGTCAGTCGCTAAACGGTATCACCAACTCACCCGGTTTCACTTCCAATCCCTTCGCCAGTTTTTTCGCCAGCGCTTCGGTTTTGCTGTTGTCAGGATTCAGCACATAAGCCGGCTTTTGGTCGAAATAAGACTTCAGCGACTGGTTCAGATATGGCGTCAGCGCTTTCATCACCGTCTGCATTTTTTCCGGCTGCACGCTGTAATCGGTCAGTTCCATGTCTTTCAGATAAATGGCGCCCTGTGCACGGTCGTACACCGGCTGCGCTTTCAGCGTCAGTTTCAGATCCGCCGCCTGCGGGCCGAGAATCGACGTGATGTTGACCTTGGCGTCGCCGGAAAGGGTGACTTTACCCGGCTCGCTGCGGCCGATCTGGCTTTGCAGCTGCGTCAGCACGATGTTGGCGTCCACCAGGCCGGGCACGCCGATCTGCTTCTGATAGTCGTTGTGTTTTTGCAGGTAATCATTCACTTCCTGCTCGCTCAGAGTGTACTGGGTCAGTTGATTGCAACCGGCCAATACGCCGGCGAACAGCAGGGCGGCTGCGCCCATCAGGATCTTCTTCATTAATGCCTCATTGCGACTGCTGGCGAAAAGTGCTGCAGATAATTGATTAATCATTATAAACGTTCCACCTGCGCGTGAAAACGGCAGAAGGCGATGTGCAGAGGATAGTGCGCGCAAAAGCGGGCGACACCTATCGGATAACGCCGAAAGCGTCAGCGCCGCAATCGCAGCGCCAAGAGCACCACGCCGGCCAGGCAGGCTGCGCCCCCCAACAGCGGGAACAGCGGAATGCCCCACAGCCGCAGCGACGAATGCATCAGATAAGGCGCCAGCCCCAGGGCAAAAGCGGCGGTGACGATGGCGATAGCCAGGGTAACGGCGGCGCGTTCCAGCGCTTTGCTCAACTGGCCAAGATTACTGACGTTGATATCGGCATTGAGCCGCCCGCGTTTTAGGCGGCGAACCAATAGCCGCAGGGTTTGCGGCAGCTCCTCTCCGGCGTCGAGCGCTTCCCCGCCCAGGGCCAACAACCGCTGGCGCACGGCAGCGGGTGCATAGCGTTGCAGCACGGTTTGTTGCAGCATCGGTTTGAGCGTGGCCACGATGTCAAAGGCCGGATCCAATCGGTGCAGCACGCCGTCGGCGGTGATTAACGCCTTGAACAGCAGCACCAGATCGGGCGGCAGCGCCAGCTGGTGTTCACGCGCCATCACCAGCAGATCGGTCAGGGCCTTGCCCAAGGTCAGGGTGGCGGCGGCCTGTTTGTCGAGGAAGTTTTGCGCCGCCAGCTCCAGATCCATCAGATCCAGCGGTTCGCTGTCCGACCAGGCGATCAGCGTGTTGACGATGCCTTCGGACTGACGATCGGCGATGGCCTGCAGCAGCAGGAGCAACTGATTGCGTCGCCGCTCGGACAGCTGGCCCACCATGCCGAAGTCGATAAAGCCGACGCGGTCACCGCTCAGCGCCATGACGTTGCCGGGGTGGGGATCGGCGTGATACAGCCGATGCTCCAGTACCATGCTCATAAAGGCGCGGGCGCCGCGTTGCGCCAGCAGTGGGCCGTCAAAGCCCGCTGCCGCCAGCTGCTGAGGGTTTTCCGGCGCGGTGCCGGGCAAGTATTCCTGCACTAACAGGCGCGGGGAAGACCATTGCCAATAGATTTTCGGCACGACGACGTCAGGTTGACGCGCAAACATCCCGGCGACGCGGTCGCAGTTATGCCCTTCGTGGGTCAAATCCAGTTCATGATTGAGCGCCGTCGCCAGCGCTCTGACCATCTGCCGCGGCCGATAGCGCGCCAGCGCGGGGCTCTGCTGCTCCACGGTTTCCGCCAGCGAGGCCAGCAGCCGCAGATCGGCGTGGATGGTTTTCGCCAGGCCGGGCCGCAGCACTTTGACCACGACCTGTTCGCCGCTGTGCAGGCGTGCGCGGTAGATTTGCGCCATCGACGCCGCCGCCAGCGGCGTACGATCGAATTCGGCGAACAGCCGCTCGGGTTCGCCGCCCAGGTCGGCAACGATCTGCGGCGCCAGCGTTTCCCATGGCAACACCGCTGCCTGGCTGTGCAGACGATCCAGTTCGTCGGTCCAGGCCGGATCCAGCAGGTCGGAACGCGTGGCCAGGATCTGACCGAATTTGACGAAGGTAGGGCCCAGCGCCTCGAGCGCTTCGCGCAGCCGCTCAGGCAGGGTTTGTGCGTCCTGTTGGGCGGATTCAGCGCGGGCGCCGCGCAGCAAAGCCCCCAGGCCCAGCAGACGCAGAACGTCTTGCAGGCCATAACGAATCAGAACGGAGGTAATTTCCTTCAGCCGCGCCCGATCGCGAGCGGTGGCGAGCACCATTTTCAACATCAGTACGCCATATCCTTATTTGTCATTCTTGAACGTTATTGTTCCATATCCAGCAGCAACGGCACCTCGCTGCGCTGCGCCATGCGGTTGCGGTAGGCTTCCACGTTATCCGGCAGCGCAACGCCGGCGACGATCGACAATGAGCGCAGCAGCGGGAACAGGTGGATATCGTCCTCGGACAGTTCGCCGTTCACCGCGTCGGCGGAGGCGATCAGCGGCGACAGCGTTTGCAGGTCGGCTTCCAGTTCGGCGATCAGATCGGCACTGTTGGCGAGATGCTCGGCAAAATCGCCGATAGACGCCTGCTTTTTATCGATAAAGTAACGGCGGGCGCTGTCGGTGGCAAACTCTTCGAAATCGGCATGCGCAATTCGCGGCAACAGCAATTTTGCGCTGTAACCGCCGACCCGCTGCAGCCACTCGGCAATGGCCGGGTTGGTGCGGCCGGTCAGCACCGGTTTGTCGTCAAGGTTGTCGACATAGCGCACGATATCCAGGCTTTCCGGCATCGCATCGCCGTTGTCTTTGACCAGGATAGGCACCATTTTTTGGCCGATCAGGTTGAACGGGGTCGTCTCATCGTCGTTGAGCAATGTGACCAAGCGAATCGGCAGACGTTTCAGGCCAAAAATCATGCGGGCTTTCACGCAGAATGGGCAATGATCGTAAATGAACAGTTTCATGCTTGCTCCGGGTTGTCAGGTTTTAACAGCAATAGTTACCACAGCTTATCGAGGCTGTCTTGACGTGCGTGTGTTGGATGGTGCGTTATTGCGATATTGCCCGCGCGCCAGCGCGGGCTAGGAGGCGTTATTTCTTGGCCGGTACTGAGTTGAGCACATCGATCAGGTGATTGCGAGCTTCTTCGAGGTCGATTCTGTCACGTTCGTTGGTGGCGGTGACGACCTGCAGCTGTTTGATAATATCGTTTTTCAGGCCGGCGTCGCTGGCGAGGATATGGGCCAGTGCCTTTTCCACCAAGGTGGAACGCGCATAAATCATGCGCAAGTTCAGTATCATATGTTCGAGTAGTTGCGGTAATTTTGCTTCTTCGCTCATGCCGACGGGCTCCTGTGGGTGTTTTTACTAACAGGATAGCAGCTGTTGCCGATTCGGCCGGATTTCTATGGCGTCAACCGCGGTGCAGCATCATCGACGCGCTGCGCCGCGGGCTGAACTGCCAGTACAGCGCCAGCAGCGTAGCGAAGCCCACTGCCCCCAGCAGCAACCAGGGTAGCTCCGGCATGTTCATCGTCCGCCCGGTATCGTACATCCAACCGCCGCCGGTATAACCCAACGCGCCGCCCAGCGCCAGGCCCAGGCGGCTAAAGCCCATATAGCTGCCGCGCGCACGCGGATCGGCCAGCGAAGCGCTCAGCGTTTCGCGCGCCGGTTCGGCGATGATCGATCCCAGATAGAAGCAACAGATCAGCGTGAACACGCCCTGCAAACTGGTGGCGAGACCGATCGGCAGCAGGCTGAGCGTCATCAGCAACAGACCCGCCATCAGGCGCTGCTCAAGCCGGAAGTGTTTTTCTCCCCAACGCGCCAGCGGATAGAGCAGCGATAGCGACAGCGCTGCTTCAATCGCATACATCCATTTCACCGCCGCCGGTGAACCGGCGATTTCGTTGACCACGATCGGCATCATCAGCATCACCTGTACCGCTAACATGTAATAACCGGTCAGCGCAAGGACATAGGTGAGGAAACGGCGATCGCGCAGGACCCGCAGCATGCCTTCCTTCATCGGTATACGCACGGTAGAGATGCGGTAAGCCGGCAGTAGCCAGGCGTTCCAGCCGGCGGCCAGCACGAAGATCGCCGCCCCGACCCAGCAGACAAAGTGGAAATCGTACTGCAGCAGCCAACTGCCGATCAGCGCGCCGACCACCGCTCCGGCGCTATCCTGCATCATCAGCAGCGAGAAAAAACGGCCGCGCTCGTGCGGACGGGTCAGTTTGATCACCAAAGCGGTGCGCGGCGGATCGAATAACGTGCCGCCGAGGGCGGACAGGGCACAAGAGAACCACAGGATCCAGGGTTCATCGGCCATCGCCATGGTGGCGAAACCGGCGGCGCGCAGCAACATGCCGGTGACGATCATCGGCTTGGCGCCGAAGCGATCGGCGATGGCGCCGCCAAAGATGCCGAGCCCTTGTTGCAACAGCTGGCGCAAACCCAGTGCGATGCCGACGATCAGCGCCGCCCATCCTAATTGATCGACAAAGCGGATCGAAATAAGCGGAAAAACGACAAAGAAGCCTAAAACCACCAGCAGATTATCGAGCAACAGAAAATATTTACCCAAGCTGCGCGCTTGCGACACCAGAGACATGCTTCACCATGAGCAATCAAGAAAGAAGGAGAGACAGCCGTTCCATTCTCTACCCAATTCCCGTACGGCGACAGGGGAGGCATAGATAATATTTTTTTATCGTCAAGGTGTTACCTGAGCAGCAAAATTGGCGGAAAAACGCCGTAAAACGCGTATTCGGCGATTTACTGAGCGGCCGGTATTTTACCTCGGGGGCGGGCTACGGTTATATTGAATGCAGGGAAGTGCAGTTCTGCGGTGCTATTGGCAAAATAAAACCATGGCAAAAGATCGGCACAGGATAATGATCCGCTCGGCTTCCTAATAAATACTTCTTATCGAACCGTTTTGACTGCGGGGGAAATGATGTTCGGCTATCGCTCTGCATCGCCAAAAGTACGTCTTACTACCGACCGGATGGTGGTCCGTTTAGTGCATGAACGGGATGCCTATCGCCTGGCGGATTATTATGCCGAGAACCGAGCCTTTCTCAAACCCTGGGAGCCGGTGCGCGACGAAAGCCACTGTTATCCTTCCGGCTGGCAGGCGCGTCTGGGCATGATCACCGAAATGCAAAAGCAGGGCAACGCCTACTATTTTATCCTGCTCGATCCAGAAGAACAGGAAGTGCGCGGCGTGGCGAACTTCAGCAACGTGCTGCGCGGTTCGTTTCATGCCTGTTTCCTCGGCTATTCGCTGGGGGAAAAATGGCAGGGGCAAGGGCTGATGTTCGAAGCCTTGCAGTCCGCCATCCGCTATATGCTGCGCCAACAGCGCATGCACCGCATCATGGCCAACTATATGCCACACAACCAGCGCAGCGGCGCATTGCTGACGCGTCTGGGATTCGAACGCGAAGGTTACGCCAAGGATTACCTGCTGATCGACGGCCAGTGGCAAGACCACGTTTTGACGGCATACACCAATAAAGAGTGGCTACCCCCACGTTGAGGCCAAACGATGAAATATGAATTGAACGCCAGAGAGGCTCGGGTTATCGGCTGCCTGTTGGAAAAACAGGTCACGACACCGGATCAATACCCGCTTTCGCTGAATGCCATTACGCTGGCATGCAACCAAAAAACCAACCGCGAACCGGTGATGGACCTGAGCGAAAGCGAAGTGCAGCAACTGCTCGATCTGTTGCTGCGCAAACATTTCCTGCGCACCCTCAGCGGGTTCGGCAATCGGGTGGTGAAGTACGAACAGCGGTTTTGCAACTCCGAGTTCGGCCAGCTGAAACTCTCGCCTGCCGAACTGGCGGTGATCGCCACCTTGCTGTTGCGCGGCGCGCAAACGCCGGGCGAGTTGCGCACCCGCACCAATCGGATGCACGAGTTCAGCGATGTCAGCGAGGTCGAACAGGTGCTGCAGCAACTGGCCACGCGCGAAGATGGCCCGTTCGTGGTGCGCCTGGCGCGTGAGCCGGGCAAGCGCGAAAGCCGGTTCATGCATCTGTTCAGCGGTCAAATTGATGAAGCGCCGCCGGCGGCGTTCGACGCTGAGGACGACGGCGAACTGAGCGCCAGAGTCAGCGCATTGGAAAGCGAAGTGGCGGAGCTGAAACGGCAGTTGCAACAGCTGTTGGCGAGGGATGCGAATGACTAAATTGCGTGTAGGCGTGGTGGGGTTGGGCAGTATCGCGCAGAAGGCGTATCTGCCAATCCTCGGCCAGGCGGCGGATTGGACGCTGGTGGGCGGTTTTTCGCCCAATCAGCAAAAAGCCCAGCCGCTGTGCGACAGCTACCGTATGGCCTGTTTCTCCCGTCTGGACAGCCTGGCCGAACAGTGCGACGCGGTCTTTGTTCACAGCAGCACCGCCAGCCATTTTTCGGTGATAGGCGAGCTGCTGAACCGCGGCGTGCACGTTTACGTCGATAAACCGCTGGCGGAGACGCTGGAGCAGGGCGAGCAGCTGCTTGAGCAGGCCGAGCGGCGAGGCAAAACGCTGATGGTGGGGTTCAACCGCCGTTTCGCGCCGCTTTACCGGCAGCTCAAACAGCGAATGAATCAGCCGGCCTCCATTCGCATGGATAAACATCGGGCGGACAGCGTCGGCCCGCACGATCTGCGTTTTACTCTGTTGGATGATTACCTGCACGTGGTGGACACTGCGCTGTGGCTGGCGGGCGGGCGGGAGCAACTGCTGAGCGGCAGCCTGCGCGCCAACGCCGCCGGTGAAATGCTGTACGCCGAGCATCACTTCGCCTGCGGCGACACGCAGGTGACGACCAGTATGCATCGCCGCGGCGGCAGCCAGCGCGAAAGCGTGCAGGCGGTGACCGACGGCGCGCTGTATCAGTTGACCGATATGCGCCACTGGCTGCGTGAAGATGCGCAGGGCGAGTTGGAGCAGCCGGTGCCGGGCTGGCAAAGCACGCTGGTGCAACGCGGCTTCGACGGGGCGGTGCGGCATTTCCTTGATGCCGTCGCCAATCAGAGCGCGCCGGAAACCGGCGGCGAACAGGCGCTGGCCGCCCAGCGGGTGGTCGAGCGTTTGCTGCGGGATAACTCTATGTAACATATGGCGGTAGCTATTCTTTTCCGGATGCGTAAACTGAGCCGATTGTTTCACTGACGCCTGCTGTTGCAGGCGTTGATATTTACGGTACCTATCAGACAACCACATGAACCTACTCAAATCCTTGGCTGCCGTCAGCTCGATGACGATGTTTTCGCGGGTGTTGGGCTTTGCCCGCGATGCGATCGTCGCGCGCGTGTTCGGGGCCGGCATGGCAACGGACGCCTTTTTCGTGGCGTTCAAACTCCCGAATCTGTTACGCCGTATCTTTGCCGAAGGGGCGTTTTCGCAGGCCTTCGTGCCGATCCTGGCCGAATACAAGAGCCAGCAGGGTGAAGAGGCGACGCGCACTTTTATTGCCTATGTCTCCGGGCTGCTGACGCTGGTGCTGGCGGTGGTGACGGTGCTGGGGATGCTGGCCGCCCCTTGGGTTATTTACATTACTGCGCCGGGCTTTACCGATACGCCCGACAAGTTTGCCCTGACGTCGGCGCTGCTGCGCATCACCTTCCCCTATATTTTGTTGATCTCACTGGCGTCGCTGGTGGGGGCGATCCTCAATACCTGGAACCGCTTCTCGATCCCGGCTTTTGCGCCAACGCTGCTTAACGTCAGCATGATCGGTTTCGCGCTGTTCGCCGCTCCGTATTTCAACCCGCCGGTGCTGGCGCTGGCCTGGGCGGTGGTGGTGGGCGGCGTGCTGCAGCTGGGGTATCAGCTGCCGCATCTGCGCAAGATAGGCATGCTGGTGCTGCCGCGCCTCAAGCTGGGCGATGCCGGGGTCTGGCGAGTGATGCGCCAGATGGGGCCGGCGATCCTCGGGGTGTCGGTCAGCCAAATCTCGCTGATCATCAACACCATTTTCGCTTCGTTCCTGGTGTCCGGCTCGGTGTCCTGGATGTACTACGCCGACCGCCTGATGGAGTTTCCCTCCGGCGTGCTGGGCGTGGCGCTGGGCACCATCCTGCTGCCGTCGCTGGCCAAAAGCTTCTCGAGCGGCAACCACGACGAGTATTCGCGCCTGATGGATTGGGGGCTGCGTCTGTGCTTCCTGCTGGCGTTGCCGAGCGCCATCGCGCTCGGCATTTTGGCCAAGCCATTGACCGTTTCGCTGTTCCAGTACGGCAAGTTCAGCGCCTTTGACGCGGCGATGACGCAACGCGCGCTGGTGGCTTACTCGGTTGGGCTGATGGGGCTGATCGTGGTTAAAGTGCTGGCGCCGGGCTTCTATTCGCGGCAGGACATTAAAACGCCGGTCAAGATCGCCATCATCACGCTGATTATGACGCAGGTGATGAACCTGGCGTTTATTGGCCCGCTGAAGCATGCCGGCCTGGCGCTGTCGATCGGTTTGGCGGCCTGCCTGAACGCCTCGCTGCTGTATTGGCAGCTGCGCAAGCAGAAGATCTTCCAGCCGCAGCCGGGTTGGGCGCTGTTCCTCACCAAGCTGGTGATCGCCGTGCTGGTGATGTCGGCGGTGCTGATTGGCGTGATGTGGCTGATGCCGGCCTGGGATCAGGGCAATATGCTGGAACGTTTGCTGCGTTTGGCTGCGGTGGTGGTGGCCGGTGTGGTGGCCTACTTTGGCGTGCTGGTAGGGTTGGGCTTCCGCCCGCGCGACTTTGCGCGCCGCGCCGCCTGAGCCGAAAGCAAGAACAAAAAAAGGTCGCCCAGGCGACCTTTTTGCTTTCCGCGCGGTGCGGTTTACATGCGTTCGACGGTTTCGATGCCCAGCGTATCCAGACCGGTTTTCAGCGTTTTCGAGGTCAGCAGCGCCAGCTTCAGGCGGCTCTGACGCGCTTCTTCGCTGTCGGCGTTCAGGATCTGGCAGTGCTCGTAGAAACCGGAGAACAAGCCGGCCAGATCGTACAGGTAGCTGCACATGACGTGAGGCGTGCCTTCACGCGCGACGGTGGTGAGCACCTCTTCGAACTGCAGCAGGCGGGTAGCTAGCGCAATTTCACGCTCTTCGGTCAGCGTCAGCGGCAGCGTCAGGCTGCTTTCGTCGATCCCGGCGCGCTTGAATACCGATGCCACGCGGGTATAGGCGTATTGCATATAAGGCGCGGTATTGCCTTCGAAGGCCAGCATGTTATCCCAGTCGAAGACATAGTCGGTGGTGCGGCTTTTCGACAGATCGGCGTATTTCACCGCGCCGATGCCGACCACGCGAGCCACGGTCTTCATTTCGTCTTGCGGCATGTCCGGGTTTTTGCCGGCGATCAGCTGTTCGGCGCGTTCGATGGCCTCATCCAGCAGATCGGAGAGCTTCACCGTACCGCCCGAGCGGGTTTTGAACGGCTTGCCGTCTTTGCCCAGCATCATGCCGAACATGTGGTGTTCCAGCGAGACGGACTCCGGCACGTAACCGGCCTTGCGCACGATGGTCCAGGCCTGCATCAGGTGCTGATGCTGACGGGAGTCGATGTAATACAGCACGCGATTGGCGCCCAGGGTTTCGTAGCGGTACTTGGCGCAGGCGATATCGGTGGTGGTGTAGAGATAGCCGCCATCCTTTTTCTGGATGATGACGCCCATCGGATCGCCGTCCTTGTTCTGGTATTCGTCGAGGAACACCACGGTGGCACCTTCGCTTTCCACCGCCAGCCCTTTGGCTTTCAGATCGGCGACGATGCCCGGCAGCATCGCGTTATACAGGCTTTCGCCCATCACGTCGTCTTCGGTCAGCGTGACGTTCAGGCGGTTATAGGTCAGCTGGTTTTGCGCCATGGTGATGTCGACCAGCTTGCGCCACATTTTCAGGCAGTACTGATCGCCGCCCTGCAGCTTGACGACGTAAGCGCGCGCGCGCTCGGCGAACTCGGCGTCTTCGTCGTAATGCTTCTTGGCTTCGCGATAGAACTGTTCCAAATCGGACAGGCCCATGTCGCTGGCGTTTTCGTTCTGCATTTTTTCCAGGTAGGCAATCAGCATGCCGAACTGGGTGCCCCAGTCGCCGACGTGGTTGGCGCGGATCACTTTATGGCCCAGAAACTCTTGGGTACGCGCCGCGGCGTCGCCGATGATGGTGGAGCGCAGATGGCCGACGTGCATCTCTTTCGCCACGTTCGGCGCGGAGTAGTCGATAACGATGGTTTGCGGCTCAACCGGCGCAATGCCCAGTTTCGGTGCGTTCAGCACCTGGTCGGCCTGGCGGGCGACCCAGTCGCTGTTCAGGAAAATGTTGATAAAGCCGGGACCGGCGATTTCCACTTTACCGGCGACGTCGCCGAGATCCAGCAGTTGCACCACTTTTTCCGCCAGCTGCCGGGGCGGCATGCCCAGCTTTTTGGCGACGGACATCACGCCGTTGGCCTGGTAATCACCAAACTGCGCCTTGGCGGAAGGGCGGACCTGCGCTTCGCAATCGGCTGGCGCGCCAGCGGCGATCAGCGCCTGGCTGACTTTATCTGAAAGAAGAACCTGAATATTCACCGGGTTACCTTAATGACGAACGAGGGGCTGAAGCCAGCCCCTGTGGGATTCAACGGTGGCGGGCGCGATGGGCGACCGCCACAAAACAGCCTGCAATTGTAACCGATCTGACGGAGTCCGTCAGCAGTTGGCGCGGCCGCTGCGATGAAACAGTTGTCGGGTGCGGCGCGTTGATTGCCGGAAGGTGAAAAGCGGAATGAGCTGAACAGAATGTACGGAGGGGAGAGTTGCGAAGCTAGCGCTTTTTATTGCGGCGACCGGCATCCAGCGTGTTGACGCTGCGTGATTTGAAATGACGGTAGATGGCGTATACGGCGATAATTATCAACACCAAGGATATCGTCAGCAATAACATAATGATCATCTCGAATTTAAATTTCCTCCAAAGTAGCCGAGTTGTCTTGGTGAATCAATTGTCTGGGGTTAAATTAAGATAATCCTTAGCTTTTAATCAATTAATGCGTTTTATTTTCTTTTTTTACAATGGGTTGTGATTGCGGATTTGTGCGACATTGATAAGTGAGTCGTTTTGATTAAACCCAGCGATTCAATCGGCTTGACCAATGGCCTGCAGAGGATTTTGTGCAAAATAACTTAAATCATAGCGTCATAAAGAAAAGGTATAATGTCTTGCGAAAAATCTTATTTTTTATTTTTCCGTTGATTTAATAAGCTGTCACCTTAATAAAAATCCGGCTTTTATTCTCCGTGCCCGCAACCAAAAATCATGCTGAACTGCCGCCGAAAAACCTCGCAACGCTGGCGAGCGCTGTCGCCAGCGTGTAAATTACGGCGTTTAACTTTGCGCCCCGTTGTTTTGAGGTTCCTATGACCACTCCCTTGCAAGCCATTGCCGAGCTTGACGATCTGAAGCTCGACCTGCCGCGTTTCGAACAGGCGTTGCACCAATTTGCCGCCAAATTGCGGCTTGATCTGTCCGCGTTTACCGCCGATCACATCTCACTGCGCTGTCACCAGAACGCTACCGCCGAGCGCTGGCGCCAAGGGCTGATGCAGTGCGGGACACTGCTGTCCGAATCGATGATCAACGGGCGGCCTATCTGTCTGTTCGATTTGTCTCAGCCACTGGCCGTTGGGCCGTGGCGGATAGACTGCATCGAACTGCCGTATCCGGGGGAGAAACGCTATCCGCACGAAGGCTGGGAACACGTCGAATTAGTGCTCAGTGGCGATCCGCAGACGCTGTACGCCCGGGCGTTGAGCCACCTGGCCGATGAAGCGTTGCTGGCGCCGGGGATCAAGCTGAAGCAAAGCTCGCCAAAAGGCGAGGGCGAACGGCTGCCGAACCCGACGCTGGCCATCACCGACGGAACGGTCACGATCAAGTTTCATCCTTATTCCATTCGAGACATCGTCGCCAGCGAACAAGGTTAGCCAGGCAGTGCCGCACAGGCTCGCGCCATGCGATCGAGCGCTTCATCGAGCAGGGCCCATCGGCAACCAAAGTTAAGCCGCACAAAGCGCCGATCGCCAAAGTCCAAACCGGCGCTTAGCCCAACGCCCGCACGTTCGAAGAACTGATGCGGGTTATCCACCGGCAACGCGCTGCAGTCTATCCAGGCCAGGTAAGTGGCCTCGACAGGCAGCAACGTCAAACCCGGCATGGCGTTGATACGCTTTATCAGCCGATCGCGATTGGCGCGCAGATAAATCAACTGCTCATCCAGCCAGGGTTGCCCGTATTGATAAGCCGCCTGCGCCGCCACCAGCGCCAACAGATTGACCTCCGGCACGATACCGCTGCGCGCGCGTTTCAGCTTTTGTCGCAGCGCTTCGTTGGGAACGATCGCCAGTGAAGCGCCCAGTCCGGCGAGATTAAACGTTTTTGACGGCGACATCAGCGTCACGCTGCGTTGGGCCGCATCGTCATTCAGGGTGGCGAAAGGGGTATGCCGCACGCCGGGTTCAAGCAGCAGCTCGCAGTGGATTTCATCGGAACAGACGATTAAATCGTGCTCGCGAGCGAACTGATGGTGCTGCAACAGCTCATCCCGGCGATAAACGGTGCCACCGGGATTCTGCGGGTTGCACAGCAACAGGAGTTTCTCGTTGCCGCTCAGCCGATCATGCAGCGAGGAAAAATCCAGCACCCAGCGTTGGCCGGTCGCCTTCAGCGGCACCGCGAGGTGCTCGCGCCCGGCGAATTTGGCCGCTTTGCGAAACGGCGGATAAATGGGAGAGGGGGCCAGCGTGCTCTGATGTCCTTCGGTGCAGGCCCGCACGCACAGGTTCAGGCCGCACACCAGCCCAGGCAGGAAAATGATCCATTCGGGCTTGATGTGCCAGCCGTAGCGCTCTACCATGCGGCGGGTAAAAACCTCAATAAGATCAGGGGATGGGTGAGTGTAGCCGAATACGCCGTGCGCCACGCGGCGCTGCAGGGCTTCGATCACCGCCGGCGGTGAGGTGAAATCGCTGTCGGCGACCCAAAGCGGGATGATGTCGCTGCCGCGATATTTATCCCACTTAACGCTGTCACTGTGACTGCGGTCTACCCATTGATCAAAATTGAATGCCATAGTTACAACCCTGAGCCGGTTTATGCCTATGCATGAGCCTACGTGAGAAATGAAGAAATGAACAATTGCCGCCGTATGTTGGCCGTTATCTGGGGGTGACAATGATAAAACTGGAAGTTTGTTGCTTTAGCGTCGACTGTGCGCTGACGGCCGAACGGGCGGGCGCCGATCGCATTGAGTTGTGCGCCAGCCAGAGCGAGGGGGGATTGACGCCGAGCTATGGCACGCTGCGTCTGGCGCGCGAACGGGTTTCGATCCCGGTGCATCCGATCGTTCGCCCTCGCGGTGGCGATTTCTGCTACGGCGCGGTGGATTTCGAGGTGATCAAACAGGATCTCCGCCAGATCCGCGAGATGGGGTTCCCCGGCGTAGTGGTTGGCATGCTGGACGAAGAAGGGCACATCGATCTGCCGCGCATGCGCGAAGTGATGAGGCTGTGCGAGGGCATGGCGGTGACGTTCCATCGCGCGTTCGATATGTGCCAGAACCCGATGGTGGCGTTGGAGCAACTGAGCGAGCTGGGCGTGGCGCGCATTCTGACCTCCGGCCAGCAGCAGAGCGCCGAACTGGGCCTGCCGTTGCTGCGCGATTTGCGCCAGGCCAGTCAGGGCCCGGTAATCATGGCGGGTGCCGGCGTGCGCCTCAGCAATCTGCACAAGTTTGTCGATATTGGCCTGCATGAACTGCACAGTTCTTCCGGTCACCTGGTGCCGTCGACCATGCGTTACCGCAAGGCGGGCGTCACCATGTGCTCCGATAACGAGTTTGACGAATTTAGCCATTATTGCGTGGATGGCGAAATGGTGGAGGCGATGAAAAACGCGCTGGCCTTGGTTGATCCCCTGGCGCAAAGCGCATAAACACGCAGCTAACCGCGTTTGACAACCGGTTTCCGGGCCGTAAGACCCCTTTGCGTGTCACTGAGCCCTCGGCGATCACGCAAGTACCAGGCCCCGGCGTTTTGCCGGGGCTTTTTTTATGTCTTGCGAAGACGCAGTGCCCGTTTCACGCTGTTTCTCTGTCGCACTGCCCCCCATCTCTTCTTGCGCTCATCATGCCCTGCTGATAAGTTTGTGAGTTAAAATCCTTTAAATATCATAATATTAAATGATTTTTTGGTATGCATTTTCGTGGTGAATGATTTGCGCTCTGCCGCTCATCGCCACGTCTGCATTTTCATACCCGTTCATCTCCGGCCTATGGTCGGAACATCACAGCATTAATCATTAATGAGGAGAGCCGTCGATGCAGCCGCGGAGCGCGTTGGCGGCGGACTTAACAAGGAGATAACGATAATGACCCGAACGGCACACTGTTTGACCGCTGCGCTTTTGCTGACCTTGACCCTGAGCGGCTGTCAGACCGCCAAGCGGCCTGTTTCTGCATTAAGTAAGCCGCCCAGTGCAGAAGACATTGCGGAACAAGACAAGCGGCAGCGTGAAGCCGAGCGTATACAGCAGTGCCAGCGCGAGTTGGATGCCATGCGCGGCATGGATAACGAAAAATACCAAAAATTCAAACGCGAATTCGATACCTTGATGGGCGGCGCCGCGCAGTATGCCGGGGTGCGCCAGCGGGTCAACACGGGCACGCAGGAAACCGTCGACGCCCTGTATCGTTATCGCACCAGCCGTCTGTGCGCGGACATCAGTTCTGCCATGATGACCGGCCTGGCTGAGCGCGGAGAGCGCGCCCAATGACCCCTCGTGCGAGAAAGGCGTTGCTGAGCCTGATGATACCGCTGGCGTTTGCGCCAGCGATGGCCGCAGCGGATGACGATGTGCCGGCATTACTGCAGTTCGCCGAGCGCTACCAGCTGCAGGACGCCCCGGCAGCTGACGCCGCGGTTACTCCCTCCCGGGAAACCCAAAAGCCGGCGCCCCGGCCGGTTCAACCGCGTGAAACGAGCTCGCAGCGAAAGCAACTGGCGCAGTTGCAAAAGACGCTGCGCGAGAAAGAGGCTCGATTGGAGCAACAGCAAACCGCTATTCAATCACTGCAGCAGGAGCTGACCGCGTTGCGGGTTGCGTCGTCCCTGACGGCTGCCGATAAACCGACAGCTGCTCCCGATCTGAGCGCGTTGAGCGACTTCGCCAGCGGCGTGCGACGGGCGCTGAACCTGACGCCGCAGGAGCGCAAGGCTCAGGCGCAGATCGCCGAGGCGCAGGCAGCGTTAGCGCAGGAAAAACAACAAACCGAGGAGCGCGATCGGCGTATCGCCTTGCTGGAACAACGGCTGGCGGCGTTGCCTGAACAGGCGGATAACGCCTGGCAGGAGAAACTGACGGCGGCGCAGACCGCCAACGATAAAGCGCGCCAGCGTTATGAGCAGGACAAACAAGCGGCCGCCGCTGAGCTGGCGCAACAGAAGGCGGAAGCCGCCAAGGCGACGGGAGAACTTCAGCAGCAGCTGGCACTGCGGCAGAAAGAGCTGGATGAACAACGCCAACAGGCCGAGCGGCAAGAGAAAAGCCTGAAAACGGCGCTGGAACAGCAAAAGGCCGAAGCCGCCAAGGCGACGGGCGAACTTCAGCAACAGCTGGCGCAGCTACAGGAAAAAAACAAGACGCAAACCGAGCAGGCGAAGGCATTGGCGCAGCGGCTGGCAACGGCGGTGGCGGAAAGCGAAAAATCAACGCTGCAACTGGCGAAAACGACGGAGCAGGCGAAAAAAAACGCATTGGCGCTAGCGGACGCCAACCAAACGCAGCAGGCATTGCGTGAGGAGCTGGATGGGCTGCGCTCTCGCGCCAAATGGTTGCCGGATGCACAGGCGCTCGAGAAAAAGCCGGCGCAACAGAGCTATGCTGCCGGTGTCGCTTTGGGGCGCGATATTCAAACGATGCTGGCGGAGCGTAAAAATTGGGGCATCAATCCCGATAAAACCGTGCTGCTGGCGGGCGTGATCGATACCTTCAACGGCCATTACCAGCTAAGCGATGCGCAGTTGACCCGTGCGCTGGCGGAGTCGGAAAAAGCGGTGAACGACGCCCGGAACCAGGCAGCGAAGGTGCAAACCAGCAAGGGCGAGGCGTTCGTCACCGAGTTTAAAAAGAAAAAGGGCACGCAGAAGTCGCCTTCCGGTTTCTGGTATCGCATCGATTATGCGGGTGATGAAGCCATTAAGGAAAACGCGCGGGTGGACATCGTGGTGAAGGAAAGTTTAACCGACGGCAGCGTGATTCAGGATATGGATCGCAGTGGGAAGGTGATGTCACAGCCGCTCTCTGCCTATCCGCCGTTGTTCCGCGAGGCGATCGGCCATCTGAAAAATCATGGTTCGCTGACGATGGTGGTGCCGCCGGCGTTGGCGTACGGTGAAACGGGCTATGCGCCGCAGATCCCGCCGAACGCGACCATGGTGTATGAGCTGCGGATTGTCGATGTCAACAACGGGTAACGTCGGGCCGGCCCAGGCCGGCCCGATTAGCGAGCGCTAGGGCTTTTTGGCGGTCAGCACGGCGCGCAGGGGCGCCGGATAGCCTTCGATCGTTTTGCTGCGATCGCTCGGATCGAGGAATTCGGCCAGTGATTCGCTGGTCATCCAGCCGGTGCGGCGCTGCTCTTCGAGGCTGGTGACGCACATATCGGCGATCTTCACGTCGACGAAGCCGCACTTCTCCAACCAACATTTCAGCGCCTCGGCGGAAGGGATGAAATACACGTTGCGCATCTGCGCATAACGATCGCCCGGCACCAGCACCTGGTGGCGATCGCCTTCCACCACCAGCGTTTCCAGCACCAGTTCACCTTCAGCCACCAGCTGGTTTTTCAGCTGATACAGATGATCGAGCGGCGAGCGGCGGTGATACAGCACCCCCATCGAGAACACGGTGTCGAATGCCGCCAATTCCGGCAACTGCTCGATGCCGAGCGGCAGCAGGTGGGCGCGCTGATCGCCGCCTAATAGCTTGCGCACCGCTTCGAACTGACACAGGAACAGCTGCATCGGATCGATGCCGACGGCGAGGTGTGCGCCGGCGCCAATCATGCGCCACAGGTGATAACCGCTGCCGCAGCCGACGTCGAGAATGGTGCGGCCGGCCAGCGGAGAAATGTGCGGCAGCACGCGATCCCACTTCCAGTCGGAATGCCATTCGGTATCGATATCGATGCCATACAGCGAGAAGGGCCCTTTACGCCATGGCATCAGGGTGCGCAGCATTTTCTCGATGCCTTCAAGCTGGCCCGGCGACAGGCCCGGCTCCATCTCGGCGCGCACGCCGTGCAGCAGATCGAGGCGGGTTGGGGTCAGCGTCGGCAAATGCTCGACCGAGTTGAACCACTGTTTGAATTTGCCGTGCAGCGATTCGCGTTGCCAGGCGCTCAGCTGCGCAGGCAGCGTGTCCAGCCAATGGCTGAGGGGGCTTTTGGCGATGCGTTGATAGAAATCACCGAACTCGATCATTGCGCATCCCCCGCTTTCAGGGCGATCAGCGAACCGAAGTTGAAGCATTGGAACCACACTTCGGCATGCTCGAACCCGGCCTGTTGCAGGCGCGCCTTGTGCGCTTCCACCGAGTCGGTGAGCATCACGTTTTCCAGCATGCTGCGTTTTTGGCTGATCTCCAGCTCGCTGTACCCGTTGGCGCGTTTGAAATCGTGGTGCATGTTGAACAGCAGCTCGCCGACTTCAGCGTCCTCAAAGCTGAACTTCTCCGACAGCACCAGTGCGCCGCCCGGGCGCAGGCCACGATAGATTTTCTCCAGCAGACGCAGGCGATCGGCCGGTTCGAGGAACTGCAGCGTAAAGTTCAGTACCACCATCGAGGCGTTCTCGATCTCGATGTCGCGAATGTCGGCTTCGATGACATCGACCGGCGTGTCGGCGCGGAAGGCGTCGATATGGCGGCGGCAACGTTCCACCATCGCCGGCGAATTGTCGACGGCGACGATATTGCAGCCGGGCACCTTGATATTCCGCCGCATCGACAGCGTCGCCGCACCCAGCGAGCAGCCCAGGTCATACACCCGGCTGTCGGGTTGCACAAAGCGCTCGGCCAGCATGCCGATCATCGAGATGATGTTGGAATAGCCGGGAACGGAGCGTTGGATCATGTCGGGGAACACTTCGGCGACGCGTTCGTCAAAGGTCCAGTCGCCCAGTTTGGCGATGGGGGCGGAAAAAAGGGTATCGCGGTTTGGCATAGCGGCAAATCAGTTCAGAATTCGAAGCTGCGTAGTCTAACAGAAAAGCGCAAAAAAGCGGAGCGGAAGCAGGCGGCGCGGCCGCCTGATGATAAAACGAGATCAGTGCAGGCTGAAAATCAGATCCCAGGGCAGATAGAAGATATTTGCCAGAACCATCAACAACAAAGAGATATAGGTCGCGGCCATGCCCGAACGGCGCCAGCGAACCTCGCGGTTGCGTAAACCGTAGTAATGCACCAGTCGCCCGGCCATCAGCATCAGGCCGCAAAGGTGAATCATCCAGATTTCCGCGCCGTTCATTTCCATAATCACCAGCAAGACGGCAGCAATCGGAATGTATTCAACGGCGTTGCCATGCACGCGGATGGCGGTCTGCAATTCGTAGAAACCGCCGTCGCCATAGGCTACGCGGTACTGCATCCTTAATCTGACTACGTCATAAGAGAGTTTGATCAACAACAATGCGCCGAGCACCACATAAAGCGCGCTTACCATTTTTAACTCCGTTCCCTAACCAAAACTGGCAGCCAGCATCATAGCCGTCATTGTATTCACTGTCGCGGGGAAATATTTGATGTTATTGGTCAGATTAATAGGTCAAAACAGTGCATCTTGTTCTGGCCAGTCCGGCGGCGCAGGCAAATCGGGGATCGCCAGCCGTAGCTGCTGCCAAATTTTTTGCGCCTGCTGGGGCGAATCGCCGTTGTCCGGCGTATGAATAAACAGATAGGGCTGATGCTGTTGCTGCCACAGCGGCAGTTTTTGCTGCCAGGCCTCGAACCAGCGCAGGTTGTCGGCCAATTGGTCACCGCCGATAAAGCGCACCAGCGGTTGGTCGGCGGTGACCAGAGCGTGCACCGGCAGCTTCGGCTTTTTCTGCTGGGCATCGCGCACGGCGGCGGTGTTGGGGGCGGCGTGATGCACCGGGCGGCTGTCGAGGATCACCCGATTGATGCCGCGCTGGTGCAATCCCTGATTCAGCGCACGCTCTTCCTCGCCCTTGGCGAAAAACGCCGGATGACGCACTTCTACGCCGTAGGTGAATTCCTTCGGCAGGCTTGCGAAGAACTGCCACATGCGCGGCAGCTCATCGGGGCCGAAGGCGGCGGGCAACTGCAGCCACAGTTGGCCGATGCGTTGATGCACCGGGCTCAGGCAGTGGTAAAACGCCTGCAGCTCGGCGGCGCAGTTGCGCAGGGCGGCCTTGTGGCTGATGTCCGACGGGAATTTGAAGCAGAAGCGAAAATCGTCACCGGTCATGTCGCGCCAGCGCTGCACGATTTCCAGCTTCGGCAGCGCGTAGAAGGTGGTATTGCCTTCCACGCAGTTGAAATAGCGGCTGTAATCCGCCAAATCACGCAGCCCGATGCGATTCCAGGCTGCATGTTGCCATTGCGGCAGTCCGATGTAGATCACGGCGTCGTCTTCCTTTACTTGTCCTTGGCTTATCAGGCTACAACTTAACGTTACCGCTCGAGCGCGGCAAGAATTTCGCCGGTGTCGCGCACCCGCGCCAAACGCGGGAAGATATGTTCGAACGCGAAACGGTGCATTTCCGCGTTCTGCGCGCTGCAGACATCTTCGGCGATCACCAGCTCATAGCCATGCTCCCAGGCGGCGCGGGCGGTGGATTCCACGCCGATATTGGTGGATATGCCACCCAATACCACGGATTTGATGCCGCGGCGGCGCAGCTGCAAATCCAGATCGGTGCCGTAGAAGGCGCCCCATTGGCGCTTGGTGACCAGAATATCGCTGTCGCAGACCGCCAGCGGCGCGGGGAATTCCCACCAACTGGCCGGCAAGCCGCCGGCGGGCGCGGGAGCCGGTTTGTCCACCGGCTGTTTCAGCGCTTCGGCGAAGGAGTCTGACCAGCCGACGCGCACCAGCAGCACCGGCGCGCCCAGCAGACGAAAACGGGCGGCCAGCAGGGCGGCGTTCGCCACCACCTGGTCGGCGCTGTGCGGGCCGCCGGCGTAGGGCAGAATGCCGTTTTGCAAATCGATCAGCACCAGAGCGGTGGTTTGGGCGTCAAGTTTCAGCATGGATTTCATCTCGTTGCGAAGTGGATAAAAACTGTTCGGTGCGCCGGGCGAGCTGCGTTCGGCGCAAAACCGGGGGAGATTCAGGCTACGTGAAAAAACTGTCGCAGGTTAATGGGAAATTTGTTAACCGATGTGTTGATTCGAGCAAAAACGCGCCATTTAGTGCAGTAACAATGCTGTGTTCGCACTTATCGGGCGGATGAATTTCCTTTATAATGACTCCCTTTTTTCAACACTCTTTAATCCAACGACCTATGCCGATTTATGAATATGCATGTGGTGCTTGCAACCATCGGTTAGAGAAATTGCAAAAATTTTCCGATGCGCCACTGGCAGACTGCCCGGCGTGTGGGCAGCCCGCGTTGACCAAGTTGATTTCATCCTCCGGTTTCCAGCTTAAGGGCACCGGCTGGTATGCGACGGATTTTAAACCGGGTAACAAGTAGAATTTATCAGATAACAGCCGCGCGACAGGGGCGCAGTAGCCCGGCGCGGCATCGGCTGTGTAAAAGGATAGCGTATGCGTACTGAATATTGCGGGCAGTTGAATCTGTCCCACGTGGGCCAGGAAGTCACTCTGTGTGGTTGGGTCAATCGTCGTCGCGATCTCGGCGGCCTGATCTTTATTGATATGCGCGACCGCGAAGGCATCGTGCAGGTGTTCTTCGATCCGGACCAGAAAGTGGCGTTCGACAAGGCCTACGACCTGCGCAATGAGTTCTGCATCCAGATCGTCGGCACCGTGCGTGCGCGTCCGGACAGCCAGATCAATAAAGATATGGCTACCGGCGAAGTGGAAGTGTTCGCCCACGCGCTGGAGATCATCAACCGCTCCGAGCCGCTGCCGCTGGACTCCAATCAGGTCAACAGCGAAGAAGCGCGCCTGAAATACCGCTACCTGGATCTGCGCCGCCCGGAAATGGCCGAGCGTCTGAAGACCCGCGCCAAAATCACCAGCTTCGTGCGCCGCTTCATGGACAGCCACGGCTTCCTCGATATCGAAACGCCGATGCTGACCAAGGCGACGCCGGAAGGCGCCCGCGATTACCTGGTGCCGAGCCGCGTACACAAGGGCAAATTCTACGCGCTGCCGCAGTCCCCGCAGCTGTTCAAACAGCTGCTGATGATGTCCGGCTTCGATCGTTACTACCAGATCGTCAAATGCTTCCGTGACGAAGACCTGCGTGCGGACCGTCAGCCTGAATTCACCCAGATCGACGTCGAAACCTCTTTCATGACCGCCGATCAGGTGCGTGAAGTGATGGAGAAGTTGGCGCGCGAACTGTGGCTGGACGTGAAGGGCGTGGATCTGGGCGATTTCCCGGTCATGACCTTCGCCGAAGCGATGCGTCGCTTTGGCTCCGACAAGCCGGACCTGCGTAACCCGCTGGAGCTGGTGGACGTGGCCGACCTGGTCAAAGACGTCGAGTTTAAAGTTTTCTCCGGCCCGGCCAACGACGCCAAAGGCCGCGTGGCGGCGATCCGCGTACCGGGCGGCGCGCAGCTGACCCGCAAGCAGATCGACGAGTACGGCGCTTTCGTCAACATCTACGGCGCCAAAGGCCTGGCGTGGCTGAAGGTCAACGACCGCGCCGCCGGCATGGAAGGCGTGCAGAGCCCGATCGCCAAATTCCTCAGTGCAGACGTGCTGGAAGGCATCCTGGCGCGCACCGATGCGCAGACCGGCGATATCCTGTTCTTCGGCGCCGACAGCGTCAAGATTGTCACCGATGCGATGGGCGCGCTGCGCCTGAAGCTGGGGCGCGATCTGGCGCTGACCCAACTCGACAGCTGGGCACCGCTGTGGGTGGTTGACTTCCCGATGTTCGAAGAAGACGACGAGGGCGGCCTGGCGGCCATGCACCACCCGTTCACCTCGCCACGCGACATGAGCCCGGAAGAGCTGGCGGCAGCGCCGGTCAACGCCATCGCCAACGCCTATGACATGGTGATCAACGGTTACGAAGTGGGCGGCGGTTCGGTGCGTATCCACCGTAGCGAAATGCAGCAGACGGTGTTCAGCATTCTGGGCATTAACGAACACGAACAGCGCGAGAAGTTCGGCTTCCTGCTGGACGCGCTGAAGTACGGTACGCCGCCGCACGCCGGCCTGGCCTTCGGCCTGGATCGTCTGGTGATGCTGTTGACCGGCACCGACAACATCCGCGACGTCATCGCCTTCCCGAAAACCACCGCGGCGGCCTGTCTGATGACCGACGCGCCGAGCTTCGCCAACCCGGCTGCGCTGCAGGAGCTGGCGATCAGCGTGGTAAAGAAAGCCGGTGCGGAACAAGAGAGCGAGTGATGAGTTACAAGCGCCCTGAATCTATCCTGGTAGTGATTTACGCGAAATCCAGTGGTCGGGTGCTGATGTTACAGCGGCGCGACGATACCGAGTTCTGGCAGTCGGTCACCGGCAGCCTGGAACAGGATGAGTCGCCGCCGCATGCCGCGCGGCGTGAAGTCATGGAAGAGGTCGGCATCGATATCGAAGCAGAGCATCTGCCGTTGTTCGATTGCCAGCGCTGCGTGGAGTTTGAACTCTTTGTCCATTTGCGGCATCGCTATGCGCCAGGAACCACGCGCAATAAAGAGCACTGGTTCTGCCTGGCGTTGCCCGAGGAGCGCGATCCGGTGATTACCGAGCATCACGCTTACCAATGGCTTGAGGCGGCCGAGGCCGTCAAGTTGACCAAGTCGTGGAGCAATCAGCAGGCGATTGAAGAGTTCGTGATCAATTCAGTCCAGTAGTTTTTTTCGGAGATTTTTTATGGCAGGTCATAGTAAGTGGGCCAACACAAAGCACCGTAAAGCGGCGCAGGACGCCAAGCGCGGTAAAATTTTCACCAAGATTATTCGTGAGCTGGTCACGGCCGCCAAGCTGGGCGGCGGCGATCCGGATTCCAACCCGCGTCTGCGCGCGGCGATGGACAAGGCGCTGTCGAACAACATGACGCGCGACACCATGAACCGTGCAATCGCGCGCGGCGTGGGCGGCGATGATGATACCAATATGGAAACCATCGTCTATGAAGGTTACGGCCCTGGCGGCACCGCCGTGATGATCGAATGCCTGAGCGACAACCGTAACCGCACCGTGGCGGAAGTGCGCCACGCCTTCACCAAATGCGGCGGCAACCTCGGCACCGACGGTTCCGTGGCTTACCTGTTCACCAAGAAGGGCGTGATCACCTACGCACCGGGCCTGGATGAAGACACCGTGATGGAAGCGGCGCTGGAAGCCGGTGCGGAAGACATCGTGACCTATGACGACGGCGCCATCGATGTGTTCACCGCCTGGGAAAGCCTGGGCGCGGTGAAAGACGCGCTGACCGCGGCGGGCTTCGAAGCCGAAGCGGCGGAAGTGTCGATGATCCCATCGACCAAGGCCGACATGGACGCGGAAACCGCGCCTAAGCTGCTGCGCCTGATCGACATGCTGGAAGACTGCGACGACGTGCAGGAAGTTTACCATAACGGTGAAATCTCCGACGAAGTGGCGGCGACGCTGTAATCCGGTAAAACGGGCGCCGCCGTTCGGCGGCGCCGTGCATGCAAGGTGGATGTAGATATGGCGATCATACTCGGTATCGATCCCGGCTCACGTGTCACCGGCTATGGCCTTATCCGCCAGCAGGGGCGTCAGTTGAGCTATATTGCCAGCGGCTGCATCCGCACGGTGGTGGACGACATGCCGACGCGGCTGAAGCTGATTTACGCCGGCGTCAGCGAGATCATCACCCAGTTTCAGCCCGACTTCTTCGCCGTCGAACAGGTGTTTATGGCCAAGAACCCGGACTCGGCGCTCAAGCTCGGCCAGGCGCGCGGCGTCGCGATCGTCGCGGCGGTGAATCAGAATCTGGAAGTGTTCGAGTATGCGGCGCGGCAGGTCAAACAGACCGTGGTCGGCACCGGCGCGGCCGAAAAGGCGCAGGTACAGCACATGGTGCGCTCGCTGCTCAAACTTTCGGCCAACCCGCAGGCGGACGCCGCCGATGCCCTGGCCATCGCCATTACCCACTGCCACCTCAGCCAGAACGTACTGCGGATGAGCGAAGGGCGGTTGAACCTGGCGCGCGGGCGTTTGCGCTGACGCAAAGCGATGATTGCTCAGGCTGGATATTCATCCAGCCTTTTTTATGTTATAAGCTTTACCAGCAACGGCATGGCAGGGCGCCATGCCCGGTCATTCTGCAGGAGGGTAAATGATAGGTCGTCTCAGAGGAAATATTCTGGAAAAGCAGCCGCCGCTGGTGTTACTGGAGGCGAACGGCGTGGGCTATGAGGTACACATGCCGATGACCTGCTTTTACGAGCTGCCGGAACTGGGGCAAGAGGCCATCGTGTTTACCCACTTCGTGGTGCGTGAAGACGCGCAGCTGCTGTATGGTTTCAACGACAAGCAGGAACGCGCGCTGTTCCGCGAGCTGATCAAGGTCAACGGCGTCGGGCCGAAACTGGCGTTGGCGATCCTGTCGGGCATGTCCGCGCAGCAGTTTGTCAGCGCGGTGGAGCGAGAAGAGATCACCGCGCTGGTCAAGCTGCCGGGCGTAGGCAAGAAAACCGCCGAGCGCCTGGTGGTAGAGATGAAAGACCGTTTCAAAGGGCTGAACGGCGATCTGTTCAACAGCAGCAGCGAGATCAGCCTGCCGTCCGCCGCCGCCAACGCGCCGGAAGCGGACGCAGAAGCCGAAGCTGTCTCGGCGTTGGTGGCACTGGGCTATAAGCCGCAGGAAGCCAGCCGCATGATCAGCAAAATTGCCAAACCGGGCGCCGACTGCGAGACCCTGATCCGCGACGCGCTGCGCGCGGCTTTGTAAGGCCGCTAAGAGGTAGATAATGATTGAAGCCGATCGCCTGATCTCCGCCGAACCGATCAACGAGGAAGAAGTCCTCGATCGCGCCATTCGTCCCAAGCTGTTGACCGAATACGTTGGCCAGCCGCACGTGCGCGAGCAGATGGAGATCTTCATCCAGGCGGCCAAGCAGCGCGGCGACGCGCTCGACCATCTGCTGATCTTCGGCCCGCCGGGCTTAGGGAAGACCACCCTGGCCAACATCGTGGCCAACGAAATGGGCGTGAATCTACGCACCACGTCCGGCCCGGTGCTGGAGAAGGCGGGCGATTTGGCGGCGATGCTGACCAACCTCGAGCCGCACGACGTGTTGTTCATCGACGAAATCCACCGTTTATCTCCGGTGGTGGAAGAGGTGCTGTATCCGGCGATGGAAGACTATCAGCTGGATATCATGATCGGCGAAGGGCCGGCGGCGCGTTCGATTAAGCTCGATCTGCCGCCGTTTACCTTGGTGGGCGCTACCACCCGCGCTGGCTCGCTGACCTCGCCGCTGCGCGATCGCTTCGGCATTGTCCAGCGGCTGGAGTTTTATCAGGTGGCGGATCTGCAGCACATCGTCTCGCGCAGCGCAGGCTGCCTGGGGCTGGAGCTGTCCGACGAGGGCGCCCATGAAGTGGCCCGCCGTGCGCGCGGTACGCCGCGTATCGCCAACCGCCTGTTGCGCCGGGTGCGCGACTTTGCCGAGGTGCGCGCCAACGGCGTGATCAGCGGCGCGGTGGCGGCGCAGGCGCTCGATATGCTCAACGTTGACGCCGAAGGTTTCGACTATATGGATCGCAAGCTGCTGTTAGCGATTATCGACAAGTTTACCGGCGGCCCGGTCGGGCTGGACAACCTGGCGGCGGCGATCGGCGAAGAGCGCGAAACCATCGAGGACGTGATCGAGCCGTTCCTGATCCAGCAGGGCTTTATCCAGCGCACGCCGCGCGGCCGTTTGGCGACCCAGCATGCCTACCGGCATTTCGGGCTGGAACGCGAAGCATAAGTTTGCCATCCTCCATACAAAAGGGCCGCATCTGCGGCCCTCGTCATATTCTGGTTCTGGCTTCAATCAAGCCTGCTGTTTTTTGAACAGGCTCAGCGTGAACAGCACGGCGGCGCAGAGCACTACCGAAGGGCCGGCCGGCGTATCGTAACACGCCGAGAAAGTCAGGCCGCCGGTGACGGCCACCATGCCGAGCAGTACCGCGACGCCCGCCATCTGTTCAGGCGTGCGCGCGAAGCGGCGAGCGGTGGCTGCAGGAATGATCAGCAGCGAAGTGATGATCAGCGCGCCGACGAATTTCATCGCCAGGCCGATGGTCAACGCGGTCACCAGCATCAGCACGGTGCGCGCCCGCGCCAGATTGACGCCGTCGACGTGCGCCAGCTCCGGGCTGATGGTCATCGACAGCAGATCGCGCCACTGCCACCACAGCACCAACAGCACCACGGCGACGCCGCCGGCGATCATCATGATATCGCTCAGCGTGACCGACAGCAGATCGCCGAACAGATAGGCCATCAGATCGACCCGTACGTTGGACATCAGCGCCACCACTACCAGGCCCAGCGACAGGGCGCTGTGGGCCAGAATGCCGAGCAGGGTATCCACCGAAAGCTGCGGGCGGCGTTCCAGCCACACCAGGGCCAGAGCCAGCAGCAGCGTAATGGCGATCACCGCATAGAAAGGATTGATGTCGAGCAGCAGACCAAAGGCGACGCCGAGCAGCGAGGCGTGCGCCAGGGTATCGCCAAAGTAGGACATGCGGCGCCAGACCACGAAGGAGCCCAGCGGCCCGGCGGCGCCGGCCAACAACACGCCGGCCAACCAGCCGGGAAGTAACAGTTCGATCATGCTTCGCGGCTCCCGGTTTTCTTCAAGACAATTCTTCCCTGCAGGTCGTGGCGGTGATTGTGATGGTGGCGATATACCGCCAGCTGCTCTGCGCCGCGGTTGCCGAACATGGCGATGAATTCGGGATGCATCGACACCACTTCCGGCGCCCCTGAGCAGCAGATGTGCTGATTGAGGCACAAGACCTCGTCGGTTTTCGCCATCACCAGATGCAGATCGTGCGACACCATCAGCACGGCGCAGCCGAGCTCTTTACGCAGTTGATCGATCAGATCGTACAGCGCCAGCTGGCCGTTGACGTCCACTCCCTGCGTGGGTTCGTCCAGCACCAGCAGCTGCGGTTTGTTCAGCAGCGCTCGCGCCAGCAGCACGCGTTGGTTTTCACCGCCGGAGAGCTTTTGCATCGGCTGGTCGAGCAGGTGGGCGGCGTGCACGCGCTTGAGCGCCGGCAGAATGTCGGCTTTCTTGACGCCGGGCTTGAGGCGCATAAAGCGGCTGACGGTCAGCGGCAGGGTGGCGTCGAGGTGCAACTTTTGCGGCACGTAGCCGATGCGCAGATCGGGCTCACGCTCCAGCGTGCCGTCGGTCGGTTTGACCAATCCCAGCACCACGCGCACCAACGTAGACTTGCCTGCGCCGTTCGGGCCCAGAAGCGTGAGAATACGGCCGGGTTGCAGGCTGAGGGAAATGTTCGACAGCACCTTGCGGCTGCCGAAGGCGACGGAGATATTTTTTAGCGTTATCAGTGTAGACATCTCGAGATTACAGGTTGCAGAACGAAGCGAATGTTATAATATCACGCCTTGTTGATGAAAACGATGGGATTACTGATGATGGCAAAGAAAAATAAATGGCTGCAGCGCACGCTGCTGGCCAGCGCACTGTTGATGGCCGGCCCGCTGAGCAGCGCTTCCGCGGCGGTGGTGACCTCGATTCGTCCGTTGGGCTTTATCGCTTCGGCCATCGCCGACGGCGTGACGCCGACCGAAGTGTTGCTGCCGGATGGCGCTTCACCGCACGATTTTGCGTTGCGTCCTTCCGATATTCAGCGCTTGCGTTCCGCGGACCTGGTGCTGTGGGTTGGGCCGGACATGGAAGCGTTCCTGAACAAGGCGCTGGTGCCGATCTCGGCGACCCGAAAGCTGGCCATCAGCGAACTGCCGGCGGTGAAGCCGCTGCTGATGAAAGGCGAAGAGGACGACGATCATGATCATGCAGGCGAAGCGCATAACCATGCCGATGACGATCATGGGCATCATCACGGCGAGTACAATATGCACGTTTGGCTGTCGCCGGAGATAGCAAAAGTGACCGCGATCGCGATTCACGACAGATTGTTGGAACTTATGCCGCAAAATAAGGACAAATTAGACGCAAACCTGCGCCAGTTCGAGAATCTGCTGACGCAAACTGACAAAAATGTTGGTAACATGCTTACGCCTGTGCAAGGTAAGGGTTATTTTGTTTTTCATGATGCTTACGGCTACTTTGAGAAACACTACGGTTTGAGTCCGCTGGGCCATTTCACCGTCAATCCCGAAATTCAGCCTGGAGCACAGCGCCTACACCAAATTCGAACACAGTTGGTTGAGCAGAAAGCGGTATGCGTTTTTGCTGAGCCACAATTCAGGCCGGCCGTAATCAATGCCGTCGCCAAGGGTACCAAAGTGCGTTCCGGAACGCTGGACCCGCTGGGCATCGGCATCGCGCTGGGGAAGGACAGCTACGGGAAATTCCTGACTCAGCTGTCAAACCAGTACGTGAGCTGCCTGAAGTAAAGCTTATGAGGATAATATCGAGTGCAGCAGATAGTCCGAACTATCGCTCTGGCGTATAACAACCTGCCACGGCCCCACCGCGTCATGCTGGGGTCGCTGACAGTCGTCACATTGGCCGTCGCTGTTTGGCGGCCTTTTGTTTACCACCCAGAACACAACCCCATTGCCAAGAGCGTCGAGTTAGAATCCAGCCAGATGCGGTCATTGCTCCCCGAAGCCAGTGAGCCGATTGATGCCGACCAACCCACCCCCGATGACGAAATCCCGCAGGATGAGCTGGATCAGAAAGACGCCGGCGACGATGGCGTGCATGAATATGTGGTTTCCACCGGCGACACCCTCGGCAGCATTCTGACGCAATATGGCATCGATATGTCGGATGTCACGCTGCTGGCCTCGCAAAACCGCGATCTGCGTAATCTGAAGATCGGCCAACAGCTGTCGTGGACCGTGAACGATGCGGGCGATCTGCAGCAGTTGACCTGGGAAGTTTCCCGCCGCGAAACCCGCACCTATGACCGCGTCGGCAACAGCTTCAAAGAGTCGAAAGAGGCGCAGCAGGGCGAATGGCGCAACAACGTGATCAGCGGCCGGGTCAACGGCAGCTTCGTCAGCAGCGCCGGCGACGCCGGGCTGAGCCGTAACGAAATCAACTCGGTGATTAAGGCGCTGCAGTGGCAGCTCGATTTCCGCAAGCTACGCAAAGGCGACCAGTTCTCCGTGCTGATGTCGCGCGAGCATTTCGACGGCAAGAAATCGCAAAGCCAGCTGTTGGGCGTGCGTCTGCGCACCGGCGGCAAGGATTACTACGCGATCCGCGCCGAAGACGGCAAATTCTACGATCGCCAGGGCTCAGGCCTGGCGCGCGGCTTCATGCGTTTCCCGACCATGAAACAGTTCCGCATCTCCTCCAACTTCAACCCGCGCCGCGTGAACCCGGTGACCGGCCGCGTGGCGCCGCACAAAGGCGTCGATTTTGCCATGCCGGTCGGCACGCCGGTGCTGGCGGTCGGCGACGGTGAAGTGGTGATCGCCAAACGCAGTGGCGCAGCGGGCAACTATGTGGCGATCCGCCACGGTCGTCAGTACACCACGCGTTATATGCACCTGAAAAAGCTGCTGGTGAAACCGGGCCAGAAGGTGAAACGCGGCGATCGCATTGCGCTCTCCGGCAACACCGGCCGCTCCACCGGGCCGCACCTGCACTTTGAACTGTGGACCGGCCAACAGGCGGTGAACCCGCTGACGGCCAAGCTGCCGCGTTCCGAAGGGCTGAGCGGCAAAGATCGCAGCGATTATCTGGCGCAGGTGAAGGAAGTGGTTCCTCAACTGCAGTTGGATTAACGCCCGCCCTTTTTCCGGCGCTTCGGCGCCGCTAATTTCATCGGCCTGATTGCGGGCCGATGCTGTTTTATCTGGGCGGTTCGCGGTTGTTAATTGCAAAATCGGTGATGGCAATTATGATTAGCCGAATCGCTAAGCTAAGAGCATGTGCATGCAAAACGAGAAGAAATCGAACGTAGAGTTCATCCCGCAGTTTCAAAAAGCCTTTTTATATCCGCGCTACTGGGGCGTGTGGTTGGGAACCGGCCTGATGGCCGGCATTTCGCTGGTGCCCGCGCGCCTGCGCGATCCGGTGCTGGGTGCGGTCGGCAAACTGGCCGGCAAGCTGGCGAAGGGCGCGCGCCGCCGTGCCCGCATCAACCTGCTGTATTGCTTGCCGGGGCTGCCGGAAAGCGACCGCGAGCACATTATCGACCAGATGTTCGCCTGTGCGCCGCAGTCGATGGTGCTGATGGCTGAGCTGGCTTGCACCAAGCCCGAGAAAGTGCTCAAGCGCGTGCGTTGGCACGGTGAAGAGGTGTTGGACAAGATCCGGGCGGAAGGGCGCAACGTGATTTTCCTGGTGCCTCACGGCTGGGCGGTGGATGTGCCGGCGATGCTGATGGCCGCGCGCGGCCAACCGATGGCCGCGATGTTCCACAACCAGCGCAATCAGCTGATCGACTACCTGTGGAACGCCGTGCGGCGTAAATTCGGCGGCCGCATGCACGCGCGCAACGACGGCATCAAACCGTTTATCAGTTCGGTGCGGCAGGGGTATTGGGGTTACTATCTGCCCGATCAGGATCACGGCGCCGAGCACAGCGAGTTCGTCGATTTCTTCGCCACCTATAAGGCGACGCTGCCGGCGGTGGGGCGGCTGATGAAGGTGTGTCGTGCGGCGATCGTGCCTTTGTTCCCGGTGTACGACGGCAAAACCAGTATGCTGGATATTTATATTCGCGAGCCGATGGACGATCTGGCCGAAGCCGACGATCCGCACATTGCCCGCCGCATGAATGAAGAAGTGGAAAATCTGGTGGGCCCGAACCCGGAGCAGTACACCTGGATCCTCAAACTGCTGAAGACGCGCAAGGAAGGGGAGATTGAACCTTACTCGCGCGACGATCTGTATCGTTAATCCTTTCTGCCGCTAACGCTGGCCGGGCCGCAACCCGGCCGGCGTCTCTTCATATATGCACCCTACAGCCGCGAGCCCGCAGGATGTCGACGACTTTAGGCGTGCGGGTGAAATCATTCCAGCGCAGGTCCAGTTTGCGCAGTCGGCTCAGTTCACCAAGGCTTTCCGGCAGGTCGCTCAGGCGGTTGGCGCGCAGATCCAGACTTCTCAGCGCCGTCAGCTCGCCGATATTTTCCGGCAGACGCGTCAGATGATTGAAACGCAGGTTCAGCTCGCTCAGCCGCGGCAGCCGACAGAAGGCCTGCGGCAGCTCGGCGATGGCATTGTTAGCCGCGTCGAGTATCTCCAGCTCACCGAGCTGAGCCATTTCCGCCGGCAGCGAGGTCAGGGCATTTTTCATGATATGCAGTTCGCGCAGCGCGTGCAGTTGCCCGATTTCGGCGGGCAGGTTGCCGATGCGGTTGTTGTATAAACGCAGCTCCTGCAATGCCGCCAGCCTCGGTATCGCCTGTGGCAAAACGGTTAAATGGTTGTCGGTCGCGTTGAGGTAAACCAACTGCTGCAGTTGCGCCAGCGAGCGCGGCAGATCGCTAAAGCCGTTATCGCTCAGATAGAGGTATTTCAACCGATACAGCTGCCCCAGTTCTTCGGGGAGTTCGTTTGCGCGATTATGGCCAAAGTCGAACATCTCGAGCTGTTGCAACTGGCCAATCTCCGGCGGCAGGCGGTCGAGCTGATTGCAGGAGATATTCAGCACCCGCAGATTTCGGTGCCGGAAGAGGGCGACAGGGAGGGCCGTCAGCTGATTGTCGTACAGGCTAATCTTGCGCAGCGCGTGGCCGGCTAACGGCGACTCGTCGAGCTGCGTCAGGCCGTGGCCGTCGAGATCGAGCTCATCACCGCTCGCTGCGGGAGTGTGTTGGTGGAGCATGGCGTTCTCCGTCTTTTATGGCGGTGTCAGGGCAAAAAAAATGCCGGCCAACGTGAGCCAGCCGGCATTTCGTCTGCGGCGTGGATTACTCGACGCGCAGGATACGGCTGGTATTGGTGGTGCCGACGGTTTCCATCACGTCGCCCTGGGTGACGATCACCAGATCGCCGGAGACCAGGAAGCCTTTGTCGCGCAGGCGATTGACGGCTTCATTGGCGGCGATCACGCCGTCTTTGTGGCTGTCGAAATACACCGGCGTCACGCCGCGATACAGCGCGGTCAGGTTCAGCGTATGCTCATGACGCGACATGGCGAAGATCGGCAGGCCGGAGCTGATGCGTGACATCATCAGCGCGGTGCGGCCGGACTCGGTCATGGCGATCAGCGCGGTAACGCCTTTCAGGTGGTTGGCAGCATACATCGAAGACATGGCAATCGCTTCTTCGATGTTGTCGAACTGCACGTCCAGGCGGTGTTTGGAAACATTGATGCTCGGGATCTTCTCGGCGCCCAGACAAACGCGCGCCATCGCCGCCACGGTTTCCGCCGGGTATTGGCCGGCGGCGGTTTCCGCCGACAGCATAACGGCGTCGGTGCCGTCCAGCACGGCGTTGGCCACGTCCATGACTTCGGCGCGGGTCGGCATCGGGTTGGTGATCATCGACTCCATCATCTGAGTTGCGGTGATCACCGCGCGGTTCAGGGTACGGGCGCGGCGGATCAGTTTCTTCTGAATGCCGACCAGTTCCGGATCGCCGATTTCGACGCCGAGATCGCCACGGGCAACCATCACCACGTCGGAGGCCAGAATAATGTCGTCCATCGCTTCGTCGCTGCAGACTGCTTCGGCGCGCTCAACCTTGGACACGATCTTGGCGTTGCAGCCGGCGTCGCGCGCCAGGCGGCGGGCATAGTTCAGGTCTTCACCGGTGCGTGGGAAGGAGACCGCCAGGTAGTCGACGCCAATCTTGGCGGCGGTCACGATGTCTGCCTTGTCTTTTTCGGTCAGCGCTTCGGCCGACAGGCCACCGCCGAGCTTATTGATGCCCTTGTTGTTGGACAGCGGGCCGCCGACCGTCACTTCGGTAAACACTTTCATGCCCTGAACTTCGAGCACTTTCAACTGAACGCGGCCGTCGTCGAGCAGCAGGACATCGCCCGGCACCACGTCGGCAGGCAGGCCTTTATAGTCGATACCGACTTTTTCTTTATCGCCTTCGCCTTTTGACAGGTTGGCGTCCAGCAGGAATTTATCGCCCACGTTGAGGAAGATTTTGCCTTCCTTGAAGGTGGAGACGCGGATTTTCGGCCCTTGCAGATCGCCGAGTATAGCGACGTGACGTCCCAGTTTTGCGGCGATTTCGCGCACTTTGTCAGCGCGAGCCTGGTGATCTTCCGGGCTGCCGTGGGAGAAGTTAAGCCGAACTACGTTGGCGCCGGCGGCAATGATCTTTTCCAGATTATTGTCGCGGTCAGTAGCCGGACCCAGGGTGGTAACGATTTTGGTTCTTCTGAGCCGTCTGGACATGTATTACTCCGTTGACTGGTGAAGCAAATATTGGTGTTGCGATAACGTCGGATAACGAAACCAGGCGTGAAATGTAATTTTACAACACTGATATTTCACCCGGGTTACCCGCATGAGCATGTTAACAGGGTACCGCCTCTGATGCCGTCATTCAAATGTCTGTTGAACGGCGATTTTTTCTTCGTCGGGTCACGAATCAAAACTGTTGGGAATGACCACGCCTTTATCAAAGCGCGATTCTTTGAGCGCTTCTTTGACCCGCTTCAAGTTATCTCTGAATTTAGCCCCTCGGCGCAAGGTAAATCCGGTGGCTAGCACGTCAATGAGCGTTAATTGCGCGATCCGTGACACCATCGGCATGTAAACGTCGGTGTCTTCGGGCACGTCGAGCAGCAGAGCGAGGGTCGCTGCCTGGGCGAGCGGGGTGTCGCGCGAGGTGATAGCCAATACCGTGGCGTCGTTTTCTCGCGCCAGGTGGGCCATCTCCACCAGATTCTTGGTGCGGCCGGTGTGTGAGATCAGCACCACCACGTCGCCTTCGCCGGAGTTCATGCAGCTCATGCGCTGCATGACGATGTCATCGAAGTAGACCACCGGAATGTTGAAGCGGAAAAATTTGTTCATCGCATCGTGCGCTACCGCCGCGGAGGCGCCCAGGCCGAAGAAAGAGATCTTTTTTGCCTGGGTGAGTAGGTCAACCGCACGATTGATTGCGGCAATATCCAAATTTGCCTTTACTGTATCCAGGCTGGCCATGACCGATTCGAAGATCTTGCTGGTATAGGCATCGACGCTGTCGTCTTCCTCGACATTACGGTTTACGTAGGGCGTGCCGTTAGCCAGGCTTTGGGCGAGATGCAGTTTGAAGTCGGGAAAGCCTTTGGTATCAAGGCGGCGGCAAAAACGGTTGACGGTGGGTTCGCTGACGTCGGCCATGCGCGCCAGCGTGGCGATGCTGGAGTGAATGGCGGTCTGCGGGGAGGCCAGGATCACCTCGGCGACTTTCCTTTCAGATTTGCTCAGGAGTTCCAGATGGCTCTGGATTTTGTCCAGCGTATTCATATAACGAGAGTCACTCATGGTTTTATCCCTGTGGCTTTCAAGCAACAGCGTCGAATCTCGCCCGTGTTTGCCGTGCAAGCAGACGCCAAACGAGCGGCTGTAACCTGGAATCGATAGGGTATGACGATTTCAAACAAAGGAGAAATCAATGCCGGTTTAGTGAAAATATACTACGTGCTGGTAACCGTTGGCAGTCTCGACAGGGCGTATGCAGGCTTTTTTCACCAGAATATGACCTGTGTCTAACTTTCATAATGGTAACAGAGCGTCAAAAAAGACGAAAAATTACAGTTTTGCCCGGGACTGGGGCGCTGGCGCACATTGGCGCTTTCCACTGGAATATTGAGGTCTTTTTTTCTGCTTCTGCGCTGGGTTTGCTGGCCGTAGTCAAACAGAGTACATTAGTAATGTAAGAAAATTACAAATATCCTGCAACGAGGAGATGAACATGGCGGTAACCTCTACAGCCCAGGCGTGTGACCTGGTTATTTTCGGCGCGAAAGGTGATTTGGCGCGCCGTAAGCTGCTGCCTTCCCTGTACCAGTTAGAGAAAGCCGGACACATCCACCCGGAAACGCGGATCATCGGCGTCGGCCGCGCGGAGTGGGATAAAAAAGCCTATACCGAAGTGGTCAAGGAAGCGCTTGGCACCTTCATGAAGGAAAAACTGGATGATGAACTCTGGGCCACGCTGAGCGCACGCCTGGACTTCTGCAATCTGGACGTCAACGACAGCAAGAACTTTACCAAATTGGGTAAAATGCTGGATCAGAAACACCGCACCACCATCAACTACTTCGCCATGCCGCCAAGCACCTTCGGCGCCATCTGCAAAGGGTTGGGCGAAGCCAAACTGAACCATGAGCCGGCGCGCGTGGTGATGGAGAAGCCGCTGGGCACCGATCTGGCGTCCTCCCGCGTGATCAACGACCAGGTGGCGGAGTACTTCAACGAATCCCAGGTTTACCGTATCGACCACTATCTCGGTAAAGAGACGGTGCTGAACCTGTTGGCGCTGCGTTTCGCCAACTCGCTGTTCGCATCCAACTGGGATAACCGCACCATCGATTCGGTGCAGATCACCGTGGCGGAAGAGGTGGGCATCGAAGGGCGTTGGGGTTACTTCGACCAGGCCGGCCAGATGCGCGACATGATCCAGAACCACCTGCTGCAGATCCTGACCATGATCGCCATGTCGCCGCCGGCGGATCTGACCACTGACCGTATCCGCGACGAGAAGGTGAAGGTACTGCGTTCGCTGCGCCGTATCGATCAGACCAATGTACGGGAAACCACCGTGCGCGGTCAGTACACCGCCGGTTTCGTCCAGGGCAAGAAAGTGCCGGGTTATCTGGAAGAGGAAGGGGCGAACAAGAGCAGCAGCACCGAAACTTTCGTCTCCATCCGCGTGGATATCGACAACTGGCAGTGGGCCGGGGTGCCGTTCTACCTGCGTACCGGTAAACGTCTGCCGACCAAATGCTCGGAAGTGGTGGTGTACTTCAAAAACCCACCGCTTAACCTGTTCAGCGACTCTTACCAACAGCTGCCGCAGAACAAGCTGACCATCCGCCTGCAGCCGGACGAAGGCATCGAAATTCAGGTGCTGAACAAGGTGCCGGGGCTGGATCACAAGCACCGTCTGCAGACCACCAAGCTGGATCTGAGCTTCTCGGAAACCTTCAACCAGGAGCACGTGGCGGACGCCTACGAGCGCCTGCTGCTGGAGACCATGCGCGGCATTCAGGCGCTGTTTGTGCGCCGCGATGAAGTGGAAGAGGCCTGGAAGTGGGTCGACTCCATCATGGACGCATGGAAAGCCGACAACGAGGCGCCGAAGCCTTATCAGGCGGGCACCTGGGGGCCGGTGGCCTCGGTGGCGATGATCACCCGCGACGGCCGTTCCTGGAACGAGTTCGAGTAATGCGCAATGCCGGCAGCCTGTCTGCCGGCTTTTTTTTGCCTGCGATCTGCGCGTGGGCCACATCACTTACGGTACGGCCGGACGTCCGCGCATTTGCGCGGAGCCCTGTGGCAGGGGCGTGCCATTGTTAACCGCGAGTAATGGAGAAATAACGATGAAAAACTGGAAAACCAGCGCCGAGCAGATCCTGACGGCAGGGCCGGTGGTGCCTGTTATCGTGATCAACAAGCTGGAGCAGGCGGTGCCGCTGGCGAAAGCGCTGGTTGCCGGCGGCGTGCGGGTATTGGAGGTGACGCTGCGCACCGCCTGCGGGCTGGAGGCGATCCGCGCTATCGCCAAAGAGGTGCCGGAGGCCATCATCGGCGCCGGTACGGTGATCAATCCGCAGCAGCTGCGGGAGGTGACCGAGGCGGGAGCGCAGTTCGCCATCAGCCCGGGGCTGACCGAAGCCTTGCTGCAGGCGGCGACGGCGGGGCCAATCCCGCTCATCCCGGGCATCAGCACCGTTTCCGAGCTGATGCAGGGCATGGATCACGGCCTGCGCGAGTTCAAATTCTTCCCGGCGGAAGCCAACGGCGGCGTGAAGGCACTGCAGGCGATCGGCGGCCCGTTCCCGCAGGTGCGTTTTTGCCCGACCGGCGGCATTACGCCGAACAACTACCGCGATTATCTGGCGCTGAACAGCGTACTTTGCATCGGTGGTTCCTGGCTGGTGCCGGCGGACGCGCTCGAAAGCGGCGACTACGCGCGCATCACTGAACTGGCGCGCAGCGCCGTCAGCGGGGCCGCGTTGTAACCCGCGCCGCGCCTGGGATTGGCGCTTATTTGCGCGCCCGCGAATATCGCAAGGCTCAACGCTCCGTTGAGCCTTTTTTAATTTTTATCGTGATTAACGTTCTTATTTTTAACCCGTTTTTTTTCGATTTTTATGAAAACGGCAGTTTGCTTTCTTATTTTGGCTGTGGTAAAAATATCTCAGTCGAAAATTTTACTTTCATGAGGATATTGGGCAAATCGCACGGTGTGCGGCTGATAATAGAGAACGATTATGATGACTATTAACGGAATTACCCTCAGAACCTCTACGTGCCAACTTTTCCTGTCTGCGATCCTTGCCAGTGAGCATCACTGGTGCAGCGAGCTATAGCGTCTTTCTCCCTTAACCGGTGCCGGTAGCGGGCTTTCGCCTTCGCTCTACCGTTCAGCCGGGCAAACATTCTTTTTTGCGTTTGGGTCAGTTTATCCCCAGGGATCTCTGCGTCTTGCGCGCCGCAATGCGCCGTTTGACGAGATAAATCGGGATAAATATGCCTTGGCGCGCGTTATTCGCCGTTTGGGAGAAAAATTATGATTTATTGGATCTTTTTAGGTTTGGCCATCATGACCGAAATCATCGGCACCTTGTCGATGAAATACGCCAGCGTCAATGGCGGCATGATCGGGCACATCGTGATGTACGTGATGATCACCGCGTCTTATGTGTTGCTGTCCGTAGCGGTAAAACGCGTGGCGCTGGGCGTGGCCTATGCGCTGTGGGAAGGCATCGGTATTCTGTTCATTACCCTGTTCAGCGTGCTGTGGTTCGACGAGCCAATCTCGGCGCTGAAGGTGCTGGGCCTGGCTACGCTGATCGCCGGCATCATGCTGGTGAAATCCGGTACCCGCAAAGAGCGAAAACAGGTCAGCCCGCGAGGTAACAACCATGCAACAGTTTGAGTTGTACCACATTGGGTTCCTGGGGCTGGCGATCGTGCTGGAAATCATCGCCAACATCTTCCTGAAGATGTCGGACGGCTTCCGTAAAATTTGGCTGGGGCTGTTGTCGCTGCTGTCGGTGCTCGGCGCGTTCAGCGCCCTGGCGCAGGCGGTGAAGGGCATCGATCTGTCGATCGCTTATGCGCTGTGGGGCGGTTTCGGTATCGCCGCCACCATCGCCGCAGGCTGGATCATGTTCGGCCAGCGGTTGAACGCCAAAGGCTGGATTGGCCTGGCGCTGCTGCTGATGGGGATGGTGATCCTTAAACTGTCCTGATAACGGGCAATAAAAAACCGCAGGCGTTGCCGTCTGCGGTTTTTTTTCGTCTGCGCTCAGGCTTACAGCGCGGCGATGATTTTGATTTCCACCTTGTACTTCGGATTCATCAGCTGCGCCTGCACGGTGCAGCGCACCGGCGCGCTGCCGGCGACCACCCAGGCGTCCCAGGCAGCGTTCATCGCGGCGAAGTCGGCGCTGTTGGCCAGGAAGATGGTGGCGTCCAGAATGCGGCTTTTGTCCGAACCTACGCGCGCCAGCAGCACGTCGATGGCGGCGAGGGCGTTGGCGGTCTGCGCGGTCGCGTCGTCGTCCAGGTTCTCCGGCACGCTGGTGTAGTAAACGGTCTCGTTGTGCACCACGGCTTCGGACCAGCGCTGATCGGGATCAATTCTTTCGATATTCATTTGCTTATCTCCATATCATAGTCCCGCTAAGGGTAGCACAGCCGGTAATGAAAAAGCGCGGCGATAAAGTGGGTGGTAGCCGGGCGGCAGGCTTGGCATAATCACCGCTGAATGACACCGGCAGAGAGACAGCGTGACAGACGATTTTGCAACAGACGGCGCATTGGCGCAGGCTATCAAGGGATTCAAACCGCGTGAGCCGCAGCGGCAGATGGCGCAAGCCGTCACCGAGGCAATCAATTTCAAGCAGGAGCTGGTGGTGGAAGCCGGCACCGGCACCGGCAAAACCTTCGCTTATCTGGCGCCGGCGCTGCGCGCCGATCGCAAAGTGATCATCTCTACCGGTTCGAAAGCGTTGCAGGATCAGCTGTATGCGCGCGATCTGCCCACCGTCGCCAAGGCGTTGAAGTACAAAGGCAAGCTGGCGCTGCTGAAGGGGCGCTCCAATTATCTGTGTCTCGAGCGGTTGGAGCAGCAGTCGATGGCTGGCGGCGAGCTGGCGGGGCAGACGCTGATCGATCTGGTGCAGCTGCGCAAGTGGTCGTCGCAGACCAAAGAGGGCGACATCAGCACCTGCAGCGAAGTGGCGGAAGACAGCTTCGTCTGGCCATTGGTGACCAGCACCAATGACAACTGCCTGGGCAGCGATTGCCCGCTGTATCAGGATTGCTTCGTGGTCAAGGCACGCCGCCGCGCGATGGATGCGGATGTGGTGGTGGTAAACCATCACCTGTTCCTGGCGGATATGGTGGTGAAAGAGGGCGGTTTCGCCGAGCTGATCCCGGAAGCCGAGGTGATGATTTTCGACGAAGCGCACCAAATCCCCGACATCGCCAGCCAGTATTTCGGCCAACAGCTCACCAGCCGCCAACTGTTGGATCTGGCGAAGGACATCACCATCGCCTACCGCACCGAGGTGCGCGACGCCGCTCAACTGCAAAAAAGCGCCGACCGTCTCAGCCTGAGCACGCAAGATTTCCGTCTGAATCTGGGCGAGCCGGGTTTTCGCGGCAATCTGCGTGACGTGCTCGGCGAACCGAACGTGCAGCGCGCTCTGTTGCTGCTCGATGACGCGTTGGAGCTGTGTTATGACGTGATGAAACTGTCGCTGGGGCGTTCGGCGCTGCTGGACGCCGCCTTTGAGCGCGCCACGCTGTACCGCGCGCGCCTCAAGCGGCTGAAGGCGGTGACGGAGCCTGGCTACAGCTATTGGTATGAATGCAACTCGCGCCATTTCGTGCTGGCGCTGACGCCGCTGACGGTAGCCGATCGGTTCCGCGAAATGCTGGACGAGAAGCCGGGCAGTTGGATCTTTACCTCGGCCACGCTGTCGGTCAACGATCGGTTGGGCCACTTCACCGAACGGCTGGGGCTGACCAAGGCCAAAACGCTGCTGTTGCCGAGCCCGTTCGACTATGCCAAGCAGGCGCTGCTGTGCGTGCCGCGCTTTTTGCCTTCGCCGAATCAGCGCGGCGGAGCGCGCCAGCTGGCGCGCATGCTGCGGCCATTAATTGAAGCCAACAACGGCCGCTGCTTCTTTTTATGCACCTCGCACCAGATGATGCGCGAGCTGGCGGAAGAGTTCCGCGCCACGATGACGCTGCCGGTGCTGTTGCAAGGGGAAACCAGCAAAGGGCAGCTGCTGGCGCAGTTCGTCGCCGCCGGTAACGCGCTGCTGGTGGCGACCAGCAGCTTCTGGGAGGGGGTGGACGTGCGCGGCGATGCGCTGTCCTGCGTCATCATCGATAAACTGCCGTTCACTTCACCGGACGATCCGCTGCTGAAGGCGCGCATTGAAGATTGCCGCCTGCGCGGCGGCGATCCGTTCAATGACGTGCAGCTGCCGGATGCGGTCATCACCCTGAAACAGGGCGTCGGCCGTTTGATCCGCGACACCGACGATCGCGGCGTGCTGGTGATTTGCGATAACCGTCTGGTCATGCGGCCCTACGGCGAGGTGTTCCTCAATAGCCTGCCGCCTACGCCGCGCACCCGCGATTTGAAGCAGGCGATCGCCTTCCTGCAGGCCGCCGACACGTCGGCCACGTGAAAGATGAAGGGCTTACGGGGCTGTGCTACAATGCGCGCCCTGTATGAAAAACCCAGTTTTATTCCCGCCAGAGGTTGGCATGTCCACGCGAATTTTAGCGATCGATACCGCGACGGAAGCCTGTTCCGTCGCCGTCTGGAATCAAGGCGAAATCCACGCCCTGTTTGAGCTGTGCCCACGCGAGCATACGCAACGTATTTTACCTATGGTGCAGCAGGTGCTGGCGGAATCCGGCCTGGCGCTCAACCAGCTCGATGCGCTGGCCTTTGGCCGCGGCCCCGGCAGCTTTACCGGGGTGCGCATCGGCATTGGTATCGCTCAGGGCCTGGCGCTGGGCGCCGATCTGCCGATGCTCGGTATTTCCACGCTGCAAACCATGGCGCAGGGCGCCTGGCGCGTCTGCGGCGCGGAGAGGGTGCTGGCGGCGATAGATGCGCGCATGGGCGAAGTCTACTGGGGGCAGTTCGAACGCCAAGCGGACGGTAGCTGGTTGGAAAGCGAAGGCGAGGCGGTGTTGTCGCCGGCGCAGGCGCTGGAGCGTGCGCAGCGCCTGCAGGGCGAATGGGCCCATGTCGGCACCGGCTGGCAAACCTATCCCGATCTGGTCAAGGGGTCTACGCTGAGCGTGCGTGACGGGCAGATGCTGTTGCCGCAGGCGCAAGACATGCTGCCGCTGGCGCTGCACGCCTGGCAACAGGGGCTGGCGGTGGCGGTGGAAAACGCCGAGCCGACCTATCTGCGCAATGAAGTCACCTGGAAAAAACTGCCAGGCCGCGAGTAAGCGCGGCCTATTGTGCTGTTGTTGAGGCCGGGCGATGAAAGCCTGCAACTTGAACGATGAAACGCGGTCAAAGTTACAGCCATTTCAGGAGATTGCGACCATGTTAATCCGCACTGCAAGTAAAAAGCTGTCGCTGCTGGCCGTCGCCTGCGGCGCGCTGGTTCTGTCCGGGTGCGTCACCGTACCGGATGCGATCAAAGGTTCCACCCCTTCGCCGGTGACTCAGCTTTCCTCGGTACAAAATGCACCTAATCTGTTTACCGGCGCGGAAGCCCGCTTCGGCGGCACCGTAGTAAACGTCGCCAACGAGCAAGGGCGCACGGTGCTGGAGATCGCGGCGGTGCCGCTCGACAGCGGTGCGCGGCCGATTTTGGGTGAACCGTCGCGCGGCCGCTTGCTGGCCACGGTAAACGGCTTCCTCGAACCTGTTGATTTCAAAGGCCAGTTGGTGACCGTCGTCGGCCCCATTACCGGCCTGAAAGAGGGGCGTATCGGTATGACGCCGTATCGCTTCGTGACGATGAACGTGACCGGTTTCAAACGCTGGCACCTGGTGCAGCAGGTGGTGATGCCGCCTGCGCCAATGGGCCCCTGGGGCTGGCGCGGTGGCCCGTGGGGACCCGGTTGGGGCGCAGGCTATGGTTGGTACAATCCTGGCCCGGCACAGGTGCAAACCATCGTAACCGAGTAGCATACGCTTGATGTGAACACATTTGACAGGGCGGCTCAGGCCGCCCTTTTGCTTTTTGGGATAAGGAATATCCGACAATTAGTGACGTACATCGCAACCTGAATAATGTTTAAAACCTGCACTGGTCTGCTGAGTTAAAATATTGTTATGGTTAGGCTGCGAGTTTGAGGCTGCGATGATAATTAGTAATGATTTCAGGAGTAATACCTTGGATAAGGTCTGGTTAAAACGGTATCCGGCAGATGTGCCCGCAGAGATTGATGCCGATCGCTATTCGTCGTTGATCGAAATGTTTGAGCATGCCGTGCAGCGCTATGCCGATCAGCCCGCCTTTATCAACATGGGCGAGGTGATGACCTTCCGCAAACTGGAAGAGCGCAGCCGGGCTTTCGCGGCTTACCTGCAAAATGAACTGGGCCTGAAGAAGGGCGACCGCGTCGCGCTGATGATGCCTAACCTGTTGCAATACCCCATCGCCCTGTTCGGCATTCTGCGCGCCGGTATGGTGGTGGTTAACGTCAACCCGCTGTATACCCCGCGCGAGCTGGAACACCAGTTGAACGACAGCGGCGCCAGCGCCATCGTCATCGTCTCCAACTTTGCCCATACGTTGGAAAAAGTGGTGTTCAACACTCAGGTCAAGCACGTGATCCTCACGCGCATGGGCGATCAGCTTTCGGCCGCCAAAGGCACGCTGGTCAACTTTGTGGTCAAGTACATCAAGCGCCTGGTGCCTAAATATAACCTGCCGGACGCCATTTCATTCCGCAGCGCGCTGCAGCGCGGACGCCGTCTGCAATATATAAAGCCGGACATCATTAATACCGATTTGGCCTTCCTGCAATACACCGGCGGCACCACCGGCGTAGCGAAAGGCGCGATGCTGACGCACCGCAACATGCAGGCCAACCTCGAACAGGCCAAAGCCGCCTACTCGCCGCTGTTCCGTGAAGGGCAGGAACTGGTGGTGACGGCGTTGCCGCTGTACCACATTTTCGCGCTGACGGTGAACTGCCTGCTGTTTATCGATCTGGGCGGGCGCAATTTGCTGATCACCAACCCGCGCGATATTCCGGGGCTGGTGAAGGAGCTGGGCAAATACCCGTTCACCGCCATGAGCGGGGTGAATACCTTGTTCAACGCGTTGCTGAACAACGAAGAGTTCCACAAACTCGACTTCTCCACGCTGCGTTTCTCGGTCGGCGGCGGCATGTCGGTGCAAAAAGCGGTGGCCGAGAAGTGGGAGAAAACCACCGGCAAACACCTGCTGGAAGGCTATGGCCTGACGGAGTGCGCGCCGCTGGTGGCCGGCAACCCTTACGATCTGAAACACTACAGCGGCAGCATCGGTTTGCCGGTGCCGTCGACGGATATTCGGCTGTTGGACGACAATGGCCAGGATGTGCCGCCGGGAGAACCGGGCGAACTGTGGGTCAAAGGCCCGCAAGTTATGTTAGGCTATTGGCAACGCCCGGAAGCTACCGACGAAGTGCTGAAAGATGGCTGGTTGGCGACCGGTGATGTGGTGACCGTGGACGAGCAGGGGTTTGTGCGCATCGTCGACCGTAAGAAAGACATGATCCTGGTCTCTGGTTTCAACGTTTACCCGAACGAGATCGAGGACGTGGTCAGCCAGCATCCGAAGGTGCTGGAATGTGCGGCGATCGGGGTACCCAGCGAGGTCTCCGGCGAGACGGTGAAGATCTGCGTGGTGAAGAAAGACGCCTCGCTGACCAAGGAAGAGCTGTTGACCCATTGCCGTCGGCACCTGACCGGGTATAAAGTGCCTAAAATTGTTGAGTTCCGCGATGAATTGCCGAAGTCGAACGTCGGCAAGATTTTGCGGCGAGAACTGCGCGATGAGCTAAAAACGCCGAAACCGGCCGATGCCGCCTAGGTTTCGCTCTTGCGCCTGACTATCGACAACGCCGGTGAATGCCGGCGTTGTTGTGTTTGAATCCTACAAGAGAATGATGTTTTGAATTATCAGTTGATCACTACCGATGCCGGATTGCAGCAGGTCTGCGAGCAGGCGAGAAAGCATGCCCAGATTGCGCTGGACACCGAGTTTGTCAGAACGCGCACCTACTATCCGCAGCTGGGCCTGATCCAGCTCTACGACGGTGAACAACTCTCCCTTATCGATCCTCTGCCGATCAAGCAATGGCAGCCGTTTGTCGACCTGCTGGCCGATACCGCCGTGGTGAAGTTCCTGCATGCCGGCAGTGAAGATCTTGAAGTGTTTCTCAACGCCTTTAAAACGCTGCCGACGCCAATGGTCGATACCCAGATCCTGGCGGCGTTTACCGGCCGGCCGCTCTCCTGCGGTTTCGCGACGCTGGTGGCGGAGTATATGAAGGTTGAGCTGGACAAGAGCGAGTCGCGCACCGACTGGCTGGCGCGTCCGTTGACCGAAAGGCAGTGCGTGTACGCAGCCGCCGACGTGTTCTATCTGCTGCCGATGGCCAAACAGCTGGTGCAGGAGACCGAAGAGGCCGGTTGGACCGCGGCGGCTAACAACGAGTGCCTGCTGCTGTGCCAGCGCCGCAGCGAGGCGCTGGCGCCGGAATTGGCCTATCGCGAAATCAGCAATGCCTGGCAGCTGCGCCCGCGTCAGCTCGGTTGTTTGCAGAAGTTGGCAGAATGGCGGCTGCGCCAGGCGCGCGAGCGCGATCTGGCGGTGAACTTCGTGGTGCGTGAGGAAAACCTGTGGCAGGTGGCGCGCTATATGCCGTCTTCGCTGGGAGAACTGGATTCGCTGGGCCTGAGCGGGCCGGAGATCCGTTATCACGGTAAAACGCTGCTGGCGCTGGTGGCGGAGGCCGAAGCGCTGGACGAATCCGAGCTGCCGGCGCCGTTGGCAAACCTGATCGATCAGCCGGGCTACAAGAAGGTGTTCAAAGACATCAAGGCGGCGATCGCTACCGTCAGCGAGCAAAGCGGGTTGAGCAGCGAACTGCTGGCATCCCGTCGCCAAATTAACCAATTGCTGAACTGGCATTGGCAACTGAAAGACGGCGAAAGTCGCCCTGAATTAATCAGCGGCTGGCGCGGCGATCTATTAATGGCACCGCTGCAGGACATCCTGAAAGATTATTAATCGCTGATTATCACTAGGGCAGGGTAGGGAAACTCTGCTCGGGTGAATATAGGCAGGAAATAATGCGTTGAAGGTAAATCTGGCCAGAATTTACTTTAAACGAGGCGGCGGCAAAGTTAATTGGGAATAGTCCCAAAGGGAAAAATCGCTTTTTTGCTGCCGATAAAGCTTAATAACTGGATGCACATACAGTTACCCCCTGCATAAAATATACAGGGGGTAATTAATGCGTCGCAATCATTTAGCTGCTTCTTCCGATTCCGGTAATGTCACGTTAAGTTCAAGTACCGAAATATCGTCCCCTTTCTGCTCGAACTGCACGTGCAGCATTTCAGGATCGATCTGAATGTATTTGCAAATAACCGCCAGAATATCGCGTTTCAGATCAGGCAGATACGGGGGCTCACTGTCCCCGCGACGACGCTCTGCGACGATAATCTGCAGCCGTTCCTTGGCTATATTGGCTGTCTGTTTTTTGCGGGACAGAAAGAAGTCTAATAAGGCCATGGTTTATCCCCCAAAAAGGCGTTTCAGGAAACCCTTCTTCTCTTCTTCAATGAAGCGGAATGGGCGTTCTTCCCCCAACAAGCGGCAAACGGTATCGTCGTACGCCTTACCGGCGTCTGACTCGGCATCCAGAATGACAGGCTCACCCTGGTTGGAAGCGCGCAGCACGGACTGGTCTTCCGGGATTACACCCACCAGTGGAATGCGCAGGATTTCCAGCACGTCTTCCATGCTCAGCATGTCGCCACGGCTGACGCGGCCCGGGTTGTAACGGGTCAGCAGCAGGTGTTCCTTGATGGGTGACTCGCCTTTCTCGGCGCGGCGTGACTTGGAGGAGAGGATGCCCAGGATACGGTCGGAGTCGCGTACCGAAGATACTTCCGGGTTGGTGGTGATGATAGCTTCGTCGGCGAAATACAGCGCCATCAGCGCACCGGTTTCGATACCGGCCGGTGAATCGCACACCACGAAGTCAAAATCCATCTCGCCGAGATCGTTGAGAATTTTTTCAACGCCTTCGCGGGTCAACGCGTCTTTGTCGCGCGTCTGCGAAGCAGGCAGGATATAGAGGTTTTCAGTGCGTTTGTCTTTGATTAACGCCTGATTCAGCGTGGCATCGCCCTGAATCACGTTCACGAAATCATACACTACCCGACGTTCGCAGCCCATGATCAGGTCAAGATTACGCAGGCCGATATCGAAATCGATCACGACGGTTTTCTTGCCTTTCTGGGCCAGGCCGGTAGCGATGGCCGCGCTCGAAGTGGTCTTGCCAACGCCCCCTTTACCCGATGTAACAACAATAATGCGTGCCATGAAATGGATTCCTTGTCAAAAGGGCTTAATTTAAAGGTTGTATGGTTAAAGCGTTATCCAACAGGCTGAGTCGTACGGCCTGCCCGACGTAATCGGACGGGATTTGGTCGCTCAACCAGTACTGCCCTGCGATAGAGACTAGCTCAGCCGCCAGGTGGGTGCAAAAAATCTGACATTGCGTGTCGCCTGACGCGCCTGCCAGTGCGCGACCGCGCATCATGCCGTAGACATGAATGTTGCCGTCGGCAATCAGTTCGGCGCCGGCGCTGACGCTGCTGGTCACGATAAGATCGCAGTTGCGGGCGTAAATCTGTTGGCCGGAACGGACAGGCGTGCTGATGATGCGCGTTTTGGCGGGGGCGTTATCCGCCACCACGGGCGCAGGTGCAGGCTCCGGCGCCGCCATTTTCTGGCCTTTGCCTTCGCTCAGCAGCGGCAGCCCGGCGCGGGCTATCGCGCGCTTTTGACGCTCATCTCTGCAACCGCTGATACCCACAACGCGCAGACCTGCTGCCGCGACAGCCTGTTGAAGTTCTTTCCAGTTCGCATCGCCTTCCAGCGTTGCGACGTTGATAACAACAGGGGCGTTTTTCAGAAAAGCGGGCGCTTGCTCAACTTTTTCCTGTAACGCCTGACGTATTACCTCGGGCTGCGAATTATGCAAATGAACAACCGATAGGGTAAAACTGCTGCCTTTTAGCTCAATTGGCGATTGTGACATCTATCCTGACTCAGTCTCAGCAACTTTAAATCCCCGGAATACCACTCGGGGTGCGATATTCCGATGTACTATAAGCATGTTATAGTCAGAGTTATATCCAGGCAAGACGCTCCCTCAATTAAATAGAGTTAAAAAAATGCTTTGTGTGATCTATAGAAGCCCGAAACGCGATCAAACTTATCTTTATGTCGAAAAAAAAGACGATTTCTCTCGTGTGCCAGAGGATCTGATGAAAAGTTTCGGCGTGCCGCAATTCGCCATGATGCTTTCGCTCGATGAGCGCAAGAAATTGGCCTCGGCGGATATCGAAAAGGTGAAGCAGGCGTTGAAAGACGAAGGCTATTACCTGCAGTTCCCGCCGCCGGTTGAAAACCTGCTCAATCAGCATCTGGCGGGCGACAAGGCCTGAAACAGTCGCCACGGCCAAGGGAGGCGCGATGACACGTTCGGCGAGAAGAACCGTATTGGCCGCTTGGCTGGCGCTGGGCGGTGTGCTGATGCCCGGCGCGCCGCAGGCGGCTCAGGAGACGACGCTGGCGGCGAGCGGCCGCGATCCGGCGCAGTTCCCGGCGTATGTCGAGCAGCTCAAGCGCCGGGCGCGGGAACAGGGCATCAGCCAGGGCACCCTTGACCGCGCTTTTGCGCAAATCCATTTCGTCGATCGGGTGATCAAGGCCGATCGCAATCAGCCGGAGCAGAAAATTACCCTGGACGACTACCTGCGGCGGGTGATGTCGCCCGTCAAGATGCGTCAAGGGCGCGAACTGTATCGGCAGCGCCAGGCGCAATGGGCGCGCGCCAGCGAGCGCTACCGGGTGCCGGGGCGCTATATCATTGCGCTGTGGGGCATGGAGAGCGCCTACGGCAAGATTCAGGGGCGGGAAGACGTGGTGTCCGCGCTGGCGACGCTGGCGTTTGAAGGGCGCCGCGAGGCCTTTTTCAGCCAGGAGCTGATGGCGGCGTTGCAGATAGTCGAGCAGGGGCACGTCGGCGATACGCCGCTGAAAGGCTCCTGGGCCGGCGCGATGGGGCAATGCCAGTTTATGCCGAGCTCTTTCTTGCGCTACGCGGCGGACGGCGACGGTGACGGGCGCATCGATATCTGGAATAACATTGATGACGTCTTTGCGTCTACGGCCAGTTATTTGTCCAAAGAGGGCTGGCAGCCCGGTATCGGCTGGGGGCGCGAGGTTAAACTGCCCGCCGGTTTCAAGCGATCCGAGCTGGGGTTGAAAGACGCGCAGGCGCGCAGCGTCAACGCCTGGCAACAGCGCGGGGTGCGTCGTGCGGATGGCAGTGCATTGCCGCATGCCGTCCAGCGCGGTTGGATCATCGCGCCGGATGATCTCCAGGGGCGGACGTTCCTGGTCTATGATAATTTCCGCACCCTCATGCACTGGAATCGCTCTTACTATTTCGCCATCGCCGTGGGTATGATGGCGGACGCGATCGGGCATTGATCCGGCACACCAATAATCGGCTTGGCGCGCCAAGCCTCCACAGTTTGGGAGAAGCGGTATGTATCAACATAGAGACTGGCAGGGTTCGCTGCTCGATTTTCCGGTGAACAAGGTGGTTTGTGTCGGCAGCAACTACGCCGATCACATCAAGGAAATGGGCAGTGCGGTTTCCGTCGAGCCGGTGGTGTTCATCAAACCGGAAACGGCGCTGTGCGATATTCGTCAGCCGGTGGCTATCCCCAAAGAGTTCGGTGCGATGCACCATGAGGTGGAGCTGGCGGTATTGATCGGCACGCCGTTGAAACAGGCCAACGAAGACCGCGTTGCGCGGGCGATCGCCGGCTACGGCGTGGCGCTCGATCTGACGCTGCGCGATCTGCAGGCGGGTTTTAAAAAGGCCGGTCAGCCGTGGGAAAAGGCCAAGGCTTTCGACGGTTCCTGCCCGATGTCGGGGTTTATCCCGGTGGCGGAATTTGGCGATCCGCAAAACGCCGAGCTGTCGTTGACCGTTAACGATCAACTGCGCCAGCAGGGCAATACGCGTGACATGATCACGCCGATCCTGCCGCTTATCAGTTACATGAGCCGTTTCTTCACGCTGCGCGCTGGCGACATCATTCTGACCGGCACGCCGCAGGGCGTGGGCCCGATGGCCTCCGGCGACATGCTGAAAATCAGCCTGAACGGCAAAACGCTCAGTACCCGCGTGATCTGATCTCTCTTGCCGCCGGCGCCGTCGGCGGCAAAGCTTGCATCTTGTGGCTAAAATGTCTATATAGTCCCCCCTCGAACCTGTGCGCAGGTGACTTATCCATTTACCGAAACCGGACGCTAACATGTCACAACTCGCTTTTTGGCAACAGAAAACGCTGGCGGAAATGTCAGAACAAGAGTGGGAATCGCTGTGCGACGGGTGCGGGCAATGCTGTTTGAATAAGCTGATCGACGAAGATACCGACGAGATTTATTTTACCAACGTAGCCTGCAACCAGCTCAACATCAAATCCTGCCAATGCCGCAACTACGAGCGGCGCTTCGAGCTGGAAGAAGACTGCATCAAACTGACGCGCGAGAACCTCACCACCTTCGATTGGTTGCCGCCGACCTGCGCCTATCGCCTGATCGGCGAAGGCAAGCCGCTGTTCCCCTGGCATCCGCTGCTGAGCGGCTCCAAGGCGGCGATGCACGGCGAGCGCATCACGGTGCGGCATATCGCGGTGCGCGAGAGCGAAGTGGTGGACTGGCAGGACCATATCCTCAACAAGCCGGACTGGGCCAGATAAAGGCGGGCGCCTGCAGGGCAAAATGGGGCTTCATGCAAGAGGGCGGCGTGTTCAGACATGCCGCCCTCTTGAATTATTGAGCTAACGATTTTAATCATTGGCGTGCGAATGGCGTTGACGCTCGAGGCCGGACAGAGGGAAATTTCAACATTTGATTCAAGGATGATAGGGGCTTGCGTAATAGGAGGTAGGGGGAAAAAAGCCCCTGCAAAGATGAGGGGCAAGACACACAACAACACCAGGGAAATCGGTAGTACTCACTTTGCCGATACTATAAGGATTTTATGGGTAAACTTCACCAAAATATTGTGCTCTGAATGTGACAAAGGTGCAGTCGTTCATAAGTAACGGTAATTTATTGATGCCTGTAGGTAGGGAGGGCCGCGCTGGCGCAGCCTGTTTTTACCCGCCGGCGTCGCAGAAGTTTAATGTTATGTAAATTACGCGCTTAACCGCGCCAGGATGCTTCTTTTCAAACGATAAGTTGGGTAATTTGGCCGCTCTCCCGCAAGTTCGAGAGTATAACAATGAAAATGGTCCGTCTGTTTGCCGTGGCTGGAGCGCTGATCGTGCTCGTTTACTTCCTTACACATACCTGAGAGGGTTTTATCTCGGAATGTGACAGCAATACCTAAAAAAACGGCGCCTTTCGGCGCCGTTTTTGTTTGTCAGCCGATCAGCGGCCGAACAGATCGCGGCGACGTGGGCGAACAAATTGTGCGATCAGCACAATCAGTGCCACCAGCAGATAGGCGCCGAAGATGCCGACCAGCCACTGTGGCATTTCCAGCGTCAGGAATTGCCATTGGCGCACGGAGCAGTCGCCGGAAGCGTGGAACACCGCCGGCAGCCATTTGTCCAGCGGCAGCCACGAAGGGAAGCTCACGAAGAAGTCGCAGGTATTGAACGGCGAAGGGTGCAACTGGATCATGGTGTGCTTCCACGCCAGCTGGAGGCCTTCCCAGGCGCTGTAGATCCACAGCAAGATCGCCGCGTAGCGCAGCGGGGTTTTCGGCGCGATGGCGCCCACCAGAGAGGCACCGAGAATGCCGAACAGCGCACAACGCTCATAAATGCACATCACGCACGGCTGCAGCAGCATAACGTGCTGAAAATAGAGCGCGACCAGTTCCAACACCAACGCTGTCAGGGCCATTAGCAGCCAGGCGCCGCGTCCTTGTGAACAGCGGTTAAAGAATTGCAACATATCTAGATTCTTCCATGCAGTAAGCAATTGAACCGGCAGTGTAAACCAATTCCTCCTCGCTGCCAGCCTCCTGGGCTGGATTCAGCGTAAAAATAGTCGGTTCACCCTGCCGGCACCGTCTCAGTGGCCGACGGCGTCGATGGGCGGCAGCGTCAGCCAATGCCACTGCGTCAACAGCTCGGTCGCCGGTTCCAGCGTGAACTGGACGCACAGCAAGCCAACCACCGTCAGCACCACCGTATAAGGCAGGGCCATCCACACCATGCGGCCATACGACAGACGCACCAGCGGCGCCAATGCCGACGTCAGCAGGAACAGAAACGCCGCCTGCCCGTTAGGGGTGGCAACCGATGGCAGGTTGGTGCCGGTATTGATGGCGACCGCCAGCAGCTCGAACTGCTTCAGCCCGATAGCGCCGGTTTCCAGCGCGGTGCGCGCCTCGTTGATGTAAACCGTGCCGACGAACACGTTGTCGGAAACCGACGACAGCAGGCCGTTGAACAGATAGAACAGCGAAAGCTGAGAGGCGGGCTCGGCGCGCAGCACGAACTGGATCACCGGGCTGAACAGGTGCTGTTCGATGATCACCGCGACCACGGTGAAAAACACCGTCAGCAGAGCGGTGAACGGCAGCGCTTCCTGGAACGCTTTGCCGATGGCGTGCTCATCGTTCACGCCGCACAGGGAGGTGGCGAGCACGATCACCGACAGGCCGATCAGCCCCACTTCCGCCAGGTGGAAGGCCAGCGCCAGCACCAGCCAAACGCCGATCAGCGCCTGCATCACCAGTTTGAGCCGTTCTTGCTTGCTGCGGCCCGCGGTGGCCTTGCGGTCATACTCTTTCAGCACGTCGCGCACCGCCTCCGGCAACTGCGCGCCATAGCCAAACAGGCGAAAACGTTCTACCAGCCAACAAACCAGCAGGCCGCACACCAACACCGGCAGCGTGACCGGCGCCATACGCAGGAAGAAATCGATAAAGCCCCAGCCCGCGTTTTTGGCGATGATTAGGTTCTGCGGCTCGCCCACCATGGTCATGACCCCGCCGAGCGCGGTGCCGACGCCGGCGTGCATCAGCAGGCTGCGCAGAAAGGCGCGGAATTGCTCCAGCGTCTGTTTACGCTCTTCACCGGCGAAATCGCTGTCATCGCCGATGTCGCCATCGGGGCGATTCGAGGTCACGTTGTGATAGATGGAATAAAAGCCGGTGGCCACGCTGATCACTACCGCCACGACCGTCAGCGCGTCGAGGAAGGCGGAAAGTAAGGCGGCGGCCAGGCAGAACGCCAGCGACAGCAGCGTTTTCGAACGGATATTGAGCAGCAGCTTGGTGAACACGAACAGCAGCAGCTGCTTCATAAAGTAGATGCCGGCCACCATAAAGATCAGCAGCAGCAGCACTTCCAGGTTATGTTCGATTTCCTGCGAAACCTGCGCCGGGCTGGTCATGCCGATGGCCACCGCCTCCAGCGCCAGCAGGCCGCCCGGCAGCAGCGGATAGCATTTCAGCGCCATCGCCAGGGTAAAGATGAACTCGACCACCAGCAGCCAGCCCGCGATAAACGGGCTGACGAAAAAGAACACCAGGGGGTTGATCGCCAGAAAAATGAGAATGGTCAGTTTGTACCAGTCGGGAGATTGCCCCAGAAAATTTTTGAGCAGGGCGCTGCGCAAGGTTGTTTCCATTGTCCTTTATGCATCCTTAAATCAGTCGTAGCACGTACCCTAACAATGCGGCGGGGGCGGGCGCAACCGGAGCTTGTTTTACGGCGGCAAATTTCTGCCGGCCGGTGTTTTTGCTCGTTTTTTGCCACGTTATGCACACTTTCGTTTATTGTTTTTCGCTCACGCTATGTCATGTCAGCGCGATCTGGTATGATGAGCTGATTACTTTTACTGATTTTATCGTCGCAACGGAACGTCAAACACATGGTCATAAAGGCGCAGAGTCCTGCCGGTTTCGCGGAAGAGTACATTATTGAGAGTATTTGGAATAATCGCTTCCCCCCTGGCTCTATTTTGCCCGCGGAGCGTGAGCTTTCGGAGTTGATTGGCGTCACGCGCACCACGTTACGTGAAGTGTTGCAACGTCTGGCCCGCGATGGCTGGTTGACCATTCAGCATGGCAAACCGACCAAAGTGAACAATTTCTGGGAAACGTCCGGCCTCAATATCCTTGAGACCGTAGCCCGTCTCGATCACAAAAGCGTCCCGCAGCTGATCGATAACCTGCTGTCCGTGCGCACCAATATCGCGTCGATCTTTATTCGCGCCGCGGTGCGCAATCATCCTGAGCAGGCGCAGGAAGTGCTGGCGAAAGCCGCCGAGGTGGAAGATCAGGCGGACGCTTTCAATCTGCTCGATTACGAGATCTTCCGCGGTTTGGCGTTCGCTTCCGGCAACCCGATCTACGGCCTGATTTTCAACGGCCTGAAAGGGCTGTATACCCGCGTGGGCCGTTACTACTTCTCCAACCCGGAAGCGCGCAAGCTGGCGCTGGCCTTCTACAGCAAGCTGTCCACGCTGTGCCATGAGAAGCTGTACGACCAGGTGATGGATACCGTGCGCAACTACGGTAAAGACAGCGGGGCGATTTGGCAGAGCATGCAGGGCACCATGCCGAGCGATCTGACCGAAGCGCGTCGCTAATCGCGTGTCGATGAAATAACGAAGGGCGCCATGCGGCGCCCTTCGTCGTTGTGGCGGTTACAGCGGCGTCGGCCGCGGCGGGCAGCGATCGAGCAACTCCACGCTGCCGTCTTCGTTTTGCTGTTCGAGGATCACGTCGAAGCCCCACAGGCGATGCAGGTGCTTCAACACGTCGCGGCGGCTCTTATCCAGCGGTGCGCGTTCCTGTGGGATGTAGCGCAGCGTCAGCGAGCGGTCGCCGCGCAGATCCACGTTCCAGATCTGAATGTTCGGCTCGTGATTGCTCAGGTTGTATTGCGCCGACAGCTCCTGGCGGATCGCCCGGTAACCGGCCTCGTTGTGGATCGCGGCAATTTCCAGATAGTTGTTGCGATCGTCGTCCAGCACGGTGAACAACCGGAAATCGCGCATCACTTTGGGCGACAGGAACTGGCTGATAAAGCTCTCGTCCTTGAAGTCGCGCATGGCGAAGTGCAAGGTGTCCAGCCAGTCTTTGCCGGCGATGTCCGGGAACCAGTAGCGGTCTTCTTCGGTTGGCGACTGGCAGATTCGCTTGATGTCCTGGAACATGGCGAAGCCCAGCGCATAAGGGTTGATGCCGTTATAGTACGGGCTGTTGTACGGCGGCTGATACACCACGTTGGTGTGGCTGTGCAAAAACTCCAGCATAAACCGCTCGGTCACACGGCCCTCGTCGTACAAATGGTTGAGGATGGTGTAGTGCCAGAAAGTGGCCCAGCCCTCGTTCATCACCTGAGTCTGTTTTTGCGGATAAAAATACTGGCTGACTTTGCGCACGATGCGCAGCACCTCACGCTGCCAGGGTTCCAGCAGCGGCGCATTTTTCTCGATAAAATAGAGGATGTTTTCCTGCGGCTCGCTCGGATAGCGGCGCGCCTGCTCCGGCGACTCTTCACGTTCGACGCGTGGCAGGGTCTTCCACAGCGTGTTCACCTGGCTTTGCAGATACTCTTCGCGGCTTTTCTGGCGTGCTTTCTCTTCCACCAGTGAGATTTTCTGCGGGCGTTTGTACCTGTCGACCCCGTAGTTCATCAGCGCGTGGCAGGAGTCCAGCAGCCGCTCCACTTCATCGACGCCGTAGCGTTCTTCGCACTGGCTGATGTAGTGGCGGGCGAACAGCAGATAATCGACGATGGAGCTGGCGTCGGTCCAACTGCGGAACAGATAGTTATTCTTGAAGAACGAGTTGTGGCCATAGCAGGCGTGCGCCATCACCAGCGCCTGCATGGTGATGGTGTTCTCCTCCATCAGGTAGGCGATGCAGGGATTGGAGTTGATGACGATTTCATACGCCAGCCCTTGCTGGCCCTGTTTGTAGCGCTGTTCGGTTTCGATGAATTTCTTGCCGAAGGACCAATGGGTATAGTTGATCGGCATGCCGACGCTCGAATAGGCGTCCATCATCTGCTCGGAGGTGATCACCTCGATCTGATGGGGGTAGGTGTCGAGCCGGTAATGCTTGGCGACGCGGTCAATCTGCTCCAAATACACCTGCAGCAGTTCGAACGTCCAGTCCGGTCCATCGCTCAGACGTTTGTCATCCTTGACCTTTTCATGTGTTGAAGTAGTCATCAGCGCACCCTCATTATTCACGGGTCTTGCTCGAACGGCAGACCCTGTATCAAGCATAGTTCAAGTCATAATTAACCATTGCAAATCAGTGAAATAAAAATGCCGGTACGCAAGGGAGCGAGCGGCGGTCAATTTGACGCCCGTCCCGGCAGAAAGCGCCTCAGCACCTGGCTCCCTCTCCGAGTATAGCCCTGCGGCAAGGGCGCGCAACACACTGCCTGCTGCGCGACAGGGATTGAAAAATGTTATGTTATATTGTAACTTTTAATTTTTCTCAATAACGGACAAGGAGCGCATTTTGGCGAGGCATTTTGGCAAACTGGCGGTGGCGCTGGCCGCACTGTTTATCAGCGGGCAGGCGTTTGCCCACGGGCATCATTCACATGGCAAGCCGCTGACGGAGGTGGAAAAAAAAGCGGAGGCGGGCGTGTTCGACGATAAGGACGTCAAAGATCGCAATCTGGCGGATTGGGAGGGCGTCTGGCAATCCGTGTATCCTTATCTGCTCAATGGGGATCTTGACCCGGTGTTCAAGAAGAAAGCGGCAAAGGATAAGAGCAAGACCTTCGCGGAAGTAAAAGCGTATTACCGAAAAGGGTATGCTACCGATGTGGATACCATCGGCATTGAAAACGGCGTCATGGAGTTTCATCGCGGCGACCAATCCAGCGCCTGTCAGTATAAGTACGCCGGGCATAAGATCCTGACGTATGTCTCTGGTAAGAAGGGCGTGCGTTATCTGTTCGAATGCCAGGATGCCGGCAGCCTGGCGCCGAAATTCGTGCAGTTCAGCGATCATATTATCGGCCCGCGCAAATCGGCACATTTCCATATCTTTATGGGCAACACGTCGCAGGAAGCGTTGCTGAAAGAAATGGACAACTGGCCGACTTATTACCCATTCCAACTGCAGACTAAAGAAGTCGTGGACGAGATGCTGCATCATTGATGCCACTCGCTCCCGTCACCACAAGCCCGCTTATGTGGGCTTGTGCTCAGTCAAACGGTCTGATTTGCAGGTAATCGTCCGTCACTGCCATTTCAAATAATGTTTCATCCGCCAACAGGGTCGCCCGCATTCGCTCCCGGGCTTGCCGGTAGCGTTCATCCAACTGAATATCACCGGCGTTTTCCCATGCAGCTCGGCTTGGCCATTGCGCATAGCCGATAAACTTCCCGCTCATATCTCGATGCAGGCGCGAGCCGAGGCTGCCGCGCTGCAGATAGATCCCTTGGGTCAACTCAAGCCAGGCAAGGCGAAAGGCGTGTTCGTGCCCGGTTTTGACTGAGAACCGGTAGATGGCGATGAACATAAGGGGTTCTCCAGAAAAGCGACAATGTGAACTTTAGGATCTGCTTCTGGCTTCAACGTTCATATCGTGCTGCCGCGTTCAACCTAAACGGGCGGGGCTAAGGGCTCGGCTGTTTTAATCCAGTAGTGAAAACAAGGTTAATTTTTTGCCGAAATTTTACGCGTTTTTTCTGCTGCGGGGAGAGGGGATTCATTTTGTCTGTTATGTTGGTATTTTTTATTTTATCGGTTTTTTATTCTGTCTATGTGTTGGCTGATGTTTTTATATTCTGTTAAATCAATGTTGCTTATTACGCCTTTTTTGACTGCTGTCATTGATAGCATTGCTATCGATTCAGCAGCGGTCTGACGCTATAATCCCTTCTAAACCGCATCTTATCGCTATTTACGAGCGGCTATTGCAAATGCTCGGCTCATCGACGATAAATTAATTGTGAATATTGTCACGTTTGATGACGAAGTTGTTGGACGGATTTTTTCACTGAGTTAATTTCCTGTGAGCAGAAGATTATGCTTTGTGAGGCCTTGGGCTGGAGTCAGCGATGCGAGTGGTAATTTTAGGTAGTGGAGTGGTGGGCGTAGCCAGTGCCTGGTATTTGGCGAAGGCGGGGCATGAGGTGACGGTGATCGATCGTCAGCCAGGTCCGGCACTGGAAACCAGCGCGGCGAACGCCGGGCAGATTTCACCGGGTTATGCCGCACCCTGGGCGGCACCGGGCGTGCCGCTGAAGGCCATCAAGTGGATGTTCCAGCGCCATGCGCCGTTGGCGATCCGCCTCGACGGCAGCAGCTTCCAGCTGAGCTGGATGTGGCAGATGTTGAAAAACTGCAACACCGAACACTACATGACCAACAAAGGCCGCATGGTGCGCCTGGCGGAATACAGCCGCGACTGTATCAAGGCGCTGCGTCAGGAGACCGGCATCCAGTACGAAGGTCGCCAGGGCGGCACGCTGCAGCTGTTCCGCACCCAACAACAGTTCGAAAACGCAGCGAAAGACATTGCGGTATTGGAAGATGCCGGTGTGCCTTACAGATTGCTGGAAGCCGGCCAACTCGGCAGCGTCGAGCCAGCGCTGGCGCAGGTGGCGCACAAGCTGACCGGCGGCCTGCAGCTGCCGAACGACGAAACCGGCGATTGCCAGCTGTTTACGCAGCAGCTGGCGAAAATGGCGCAGCAGGCGGGCGTAACCTTCCTGTTCAACCGCAGCGTTGACCGCCTGCTGGTGGAGGGCGACAAGATCGCCGGCGTGCAGTGCGGCGAGGACGTGTTTAAAGCCGACAGCTACGTGGTGGCGTTCGGTTCGTATTCCACGGCGCTCCTGCGCGGCCTGGTTTCTATCCCGGTTTATCCGCTGAAGGGCTATTCGCTGACCATTCCTATCACCGATGAAGCGGCGGCGCCGTTCTCCACGGTGTTGGACGAGACGTACAAAATCGCCATCACCCGTTTCGATCAGCGCATCCGCGTCGGCGGCATGGCGGAGATCGTCGGTTTCAATACGCAGTTGGAGCAAAAACGGCGCGAAACGCTGGAGATGGTGGTGCGCGATCTCTACCCGAACGGCGGCAGAGTGGAAGACGCGACGTTCTGGACCGGCCTGCGGCCGATGACGCCGGACGGTACGCCCATTGTCGGCCGCACTTCGCTGAAGAACCTGTATCTCAATACCGGGCATGGTACGTTGGGCTGGACGATGGCCTGCGGTTCCGGGCAGTTGTTGTCCGATCTGATGTCCGGCATTACGCCGGCGATCCCTTCCGATGATCTGGCGGTGGCGCGTTACAGCGCCGGGTTTCGCCAGCAACACGCGGTTCCGCTGAACGACGTGCATCCCGCGCGTTAATCGTCGACGCTGTCATAGACTTTCCCGGCCACGCGCAGGCGCGCGTGGCCGCTGTACGCTGCCCCAAGGAGAAGCGATGCCCCGTCCGATAACCGCCACGATGCATCTTGGCGCAATTGAAAATAACCTGCAGGTGGTGCGCCGTTTCGCCCCCGGCGCCAAAGTCTGGGCGGTGGTCAAGGCCAACGCCTATGGCCACGGCATCAAACACGTTTGGCGCAGCATGGCGCAAACCGACGGCTTCGCCATGCTGGATCTGGCCGAAGCGGTGCTGCTGCGTGAGTCGGGTTGGCAAGGGCCGATTCTTCTGCTGGAAGGTTTCTTCCAGCCGCAGGATTTGGCGTTGCTCGACCGTTATCGCCTGACGACGGCGGTGCACAGCGACTGGCAGCTGGCGGCGATCGCCGATGCCACGCTGAGCGCGCCGCTCAATGTCTATCTGAAAGTGAACAGCGGCATGAATCGGCTGGGGTTCGCACCCGAGCGGCTGCACGAGGTGTGGCGCAGGGCGCAGGCGATTGCCAACATCGGCGAGCTTACGCTGATGAGCCATTTCGCCACCGCCGACGGCCCGGAAGGCGTGACCCAGCAGATGGCTACCATCGAGGCTGCCGCTGCCGATATCCCGCTGCCGCGCTGCCTGGCCAACTCGGCCGCCACGCTGTGGCATTCTTCGACCCACGGCAGTTGGGTACGCCCTGGGATCATTCTGTATGGCGCTTCGCCGAGCGGGTGCTGGAATGACGTTGCGGCGACGGGGTTGCAGCCGGCGATGACGCTGAGCAGCGAGATCATCGGCATTCAGCAGCTGAAGTCTGGCGATCGCGTGGGTTACGGCGGCCGTTACAGCGCCGCCGGCGCGCAGCGTATTGGCGTGGTGGCCTGCGGTTACGCCGACGGCTATCCGCGTCATGCGCCGACCGGCACGCCGGTATGGGTTGACGGCGTGCTGACGCGCACCCTGGGAACGGTATCGATGGATATGCTGGCGGTGGATCTGACGCCCTGTCCGCAAGTCGAGCTGGGCGCCGAAGTGGAGCTGTGGGGGAAACGCCTGCCGGTGGACGAGGTGGCCACGGCGGCAGGAACGTTGGGCTATGAGCTGCTGTCGGCGTTAGCGGCACGGGTGCCGGTCGCCATTGAAGCCTGAGCCGCGGCTCAGGCGACTTTTCTGATCTGCCCTTTAATCTGCTTGCTGAGCCGCCGCGCGTGCAGCGCCAGCAGGCAGCCCGCCAGCATCACCAGCGCCAGCGACAGCTTCGGTTGCAGCGGCAACGCCATCGCCACCAGACCCAGCGCGGCACCGCCCGCCATCTGCACGAAACCGACCAGCGCGGACGCGACGCCGGCCTCATTGGAATACGGCTCCAGCGCGTAGCTGGTGGCCGGGCCCATCACGAATGCCAACCCGGCGCAGGCGCTGGCGACCGGCAACATATACGCCAGCCAGTGCGCTTGCGCCGTCGCGGGCAGTAGCATGACGCCCAGCAGCAGGCCCAGGCAGCCCAGCCCCATCAACATGCCGCCGGTCGCCAGACAAACCGGGCGGCCGACCTTGTGGATGATGCGGTTGGCGAAGAAGCTGACCAGCATGATCCAGAAACCGTTGGCGCCGAACACCAGCGAGAATTGCAGCGGGGTCAGGCCGGCGGTGCCCATCAGCACGTTCGGCGCCAGAGAAACGTAGGTCAGCGCCATGCCCATCGCCCCGGAGTTCACCACCGCAAAGGAGAGGAAACGGCGATCGCTGAGGATGCGCGCGTATTGGCGCACCGGCAACCCTTTGACCGGCACGGTGTCGGCAGGGCGAGTTTCCGGCAGGCGCAGCGCGATCAGCACCAACACCAGCAGCGCGTAGCCGACCAGGAACCAGAAGGGGGCGCGCCAGCCGAAGGCTTCGGCGAGCAGGCCGCCGAGCAGCGGCGCCAGCGCAGGGATGATGTTCAGCGTGCCGTTGAGAAAGCCGAAAGCGCGGGCGGCATCGTCGCCATTCAGGCGATCGCGCACGCCGCTGAAGGCGACGACGGCGGTGCAGCAAACCGCCACCCCTTGCAGCAGACGCGAAGCGATGAAAATCGTCGGGCTGGTGGCCAGCGCCGCCATCGCGGCGCCGATCATGTAGAGGATAATGCCGGCCAGCGCCACCGGCTTGCGGCCATAGTTATCCACCAGCGGCCCGGCGATGACCTGGCCGAGGCCAAGCACCAGAATAAACAGTGAAATGGTGGATTGGATCAGCGCTTCGCTGCTGCCCAGGCCGACGGCAATGGCGGGAATGGTCGGCAGGTAAAGATCGATGCCTAATGGGCCGAGCAGCACCAGGCTGAGAAGCATAAACAGAAACTTTTGCATAACAGGAAAGGCATGTCCAAGTGACAAAGAGGGCTAGAGTAGAGACTCTGGCGGCAAATGAAAAGGGGCAAAGCGGGTCAGCGCTGCGCCCCTTGGCGGTAATAGAGCGCCGAGACGGTATCGGCCACATAACGGGCCTGGTGGCGAGCATCATCCAGCGCGCGATGCGGCATACCTTCGAACGGGCGGGCTTTTTTCGGGTTAAAGCCGTGCAGTTCCGCCAGCGTGATCACCGTGCGCACGTCCTGGGTATCCCAGAATTTCCACGGGCAGGGCATTTCTAATTGCTGGAAGGCGTGTTCGAGGATCGCGCAGTCGAACTCTTTGCCGTTGCCCCAGACTTTCACCGTGTCGGTGCTGTTCATATGGATAAAGCGGCTGAGGCTGCTCAGCACGCGTTTCAGGCTCTCGGTGCCGCTGAAGGCCTGTTTGCGGGCCTCATCGGACTGTTTCGCCCACCAGGCGACCGTATCCAGGCTAATGGTACGGCCCGGCTGGTCTTTCTGGCTGCTGACGGCGGCTTCGAATTCGGCGCCCAGCTCCCCGGTTCGGGGATCGAAAAACACCGCCGCCACCACCAGAATGACGGCGCTGGGTTTTATATCCAGGGTTTCAATGTCTAACATCAGATGGTGCATCGGCGTATCCGGCGGTTGCGTGGTGGCTTAATGTTACTACAGAACGTGCGCCGATGAGGGCTGTGTGCGCATGAAATCCTTTTAAAGCGCCGCGTTCAGGTTATGATATTCGGGATACTCTTGTCAGGTTGGTCGCTATCGGTGAGAACGCTTATCTTTATTCTGTGCATGGTCGGCTACTTGCTGCTGCTGGGCTACCTTGGCATGTTCGTCACGGACAAGATCTGTGAGAAGGCGGGTAACTACACTAAAATCTGCCGTATCGTAGACATTTCCGAACCGCACATCCCCTAATAGCCCCCTGTTTATCCCAGATAGTCGGTGGTAATCAGCGGCGTCAGGATGGCCGCCAGCGCCGTGAGCGCTCCCCATTGCCGCCAGCCCAGCCGCGCCAGCCAGTCATGCCGCTGCGGCGGCGTGGCCAGTTGCCCGACGGCCACGCCGCCGGTAAGCAGCAGCGTCAGAATCAGCAGCACCAGGCCACGGCTCACCAGCGTGAACTCAACATGCAGCACATTGGCGTAATACAGGCGCATCAGAATAAAATAGCTGAGCAAGACCCAGGCGAAAACGACGTTCTTCTTGAGCACCTGCTGCAGCATCAGCGCGAGGAACAGGCTGTGAAACAGCGACAGCAGCGGGGCCTCGATCGGATGCCGAACGCAGACGTTGTAGACCGCCATGTAAATGTTGAAAACCAGCAGGCTATAGATCACGTAAATATACCAGCCGTAGATGACCTTGAGCTTTTTCGGGTTCGGCGGCAGAGAGAGTGCGTCCGGTTTCATTAATGCCTCCTGATGATGCCATGCGAACGCTGCGGTTGAAGGCGGCGCGGCGACATCGTAATTTAAAATCCACAGGGTATATATCACCCGAGCGCTAAATGACAATTAAACGCCGGATCGGCTTTATTTCCGCGTTTGCCTGGAACTCTTTTGCGCTTGCGGGGTCGATTGGCGTGTGAACGCCTGGCGGTGTTCGCACCACAATGGAAGACGTAATACATTGATATGAAAGATTATAAAAACACCTCGGGCACAAAAATCCTGCTGCTGTTCAGCCTGGCGTTTTATACGTTGTTGCCGCCGTTGTTGACGGCGGCCGTGTTTGACCGTTTCAATCTTAACCCGTTTGCGATCGTTAAATTTTTCCACTTTAACCCGTTTTCAGCCGATCGGGGCATACCCGGTTATCAGACGTTCTTCTACTTGCTGATGTTATGGTTGGGGTTGAATATTTTTCTCTGGCTGCTGGTGTGGGGCGCAGGGCGGCTGTATCAACGCTGGCGTGCGCCGCGCGGCTGATATTTTTCCAGGGGGGAAGAGTTACGCAGGGAAATGACTTTACATTCAATAATGAGACGTATTATCATTTGAATCGCCGGTGAGGGGAAAAGGGTTGTCTCCTTCTGTGCCCCCCGATCCGGCACGACATTGCTCACATTGCTTCCAGTTTTCATGCCAGCCTTGCGCTGGCGTTTTTTTATTCCGCGCCAAAAATCCACTGCGCCGGTGGTCGGCCTCTTTTCATTAGCATGCCTGTTTAAAAACCCACGCGAGGTATTGGGGGCGTCAGAACAGCGAAAACAGCAACACCACCGGCAGGCTTAACGGCCAGGTTAACCCGATGGTCAGTGCGCTGATACAGCGAATTTTGACGGTGTCCCGGCTAACCAGGTAGGTGAAAATCATAGAAACTAACAGGCCGATAAAATAACAGTATTGCGTTGCAACCCACAGCGACGACATGAAACCCGATCCCAGTTGTATTTTTACGCGCGAATTCTAGGAGCTTGGCGGGTGATAATCAATGACTAAAGGCCGTTTATTCAAACCTTTATCCATAAGAATGCATAATTTATTTCTATAAAGAACGTAGGGTTATTAACGGTCTTACGTTTATTACCAAAAGAAATCAACAGCATAGTTACCGGTAACATTCCGCGTCTGGCAAACCCTCTTTCTGGAGGTGACTCCCCTAAGCAGTAAAAGAGCCGGTGAAGGGGGGAACGCGATGGGGGTTATGACTCATAAAAATTAATGATGTATTGGCGGGCGGACGGCTAAGGTGAGGTGGCGTGGGTTTGGCGGTACGTGAACCCTTCATGTGCCGGTTTTAGCGCATCTGTCACGATGCGCCGCCAGCCGGCCAGGGAGGGGAATTGTGGACGTTGCGGGTTTAATGAATGTTAAGACCGTAGACGAACAGCCACGAAAACAGCAGCGCCAGCAGGCATGCCATAAAAACGATGGAGATCATTTCCTTCACAACTTCATTCCTTTTCCCGTTGGGCTAAATTTACTTCTCTTTGTTTTTGCGCGAAATTTTAGATCGACATGGGTAAAAATCCTAGTTTTAATCGTTTTTTTCTCCACCCTTGCGGCGTAAGCCGCTTCGATAAGGCCGTGGCGACGCCGGAAAACCGGGAACGCTAACTCGTCGTCGCCATTGCTGAACGCCGTGAGGCTGACTATAAAAAATGGGGACTGCGTGGCGCCGAAGGCAGCCACGCGCCTCCCTTGAGGGGAGCCATTCATCTGTCTACGGCGCAGTCTATGAGATGAAGGAGTCGGCAATGAGCACGCAACCCATTATCGTGCTGGTACGCTGATTCTGGGACGGCGTCGCGCAGGGGGGATATTCGGCGATTCATACGGTGGAAATGCGCTGACCTCGCTGGTTTCCATGCCGATGAGGTGGCGGGTTTGATTGATGAGGCGGCCGGCGCGAAATACAGCAAGGGCAGAAAGGGTTTTCGGACTAAAAGATGACATTCTGCGGCAGGCTATCCCTTCGCTGATATCGCTATCGATATTAATAATCAACAGCATCATCGACACGCGGCGGCGGCAATAATGGCGTAGATGCCTGCCTTACGTATATCGCCTTAGCGTCCGTTAACGCCGATCATTTCTATGGCTGCACGATGCAACCGCTGAAAATAATCATCGGGCTGTTTTTCTATCTCCTGGATAAGGCTGGCGAGCAGGTTCTGTTTGGTTATCGGCTTGTTGGCGGTCAGCACCAGCAGCACGTTTTTGCCAAGCAGGCAGCATATTTGCTTATGGTATTCATCAACATCGTGCTTGTTGAGGCCATAGAGGGTGTAATCGATCATGATGTCTAACCTGCTGACAGGTAAATGCCCGCCGCAGCGGGCTGAGAAGCCATAGAAAAATAAAATGAGGCAAATTTCGCTTAGGAAGAGACTTAAGCGACGGGGTAACGATAACTGAATGGGAATATTCCTATCAAGCCGTGTGGGCACAGAGGCGAATGTTTAGGAATAACCTCAGAAGAACAAATAATAGAGACGGCCGTTCTGGGGAATCTGACTTATTATTGATATTGCCATTGCCTAAAAATCAAACATAGGTGATGTAAATATATAATGCGAAAAAGAAACAGCCGGAAAACGGCGTTTTCCGGCTGTGGTGACATTCACGCGACGTTATTCACACGGTCTGTTTGCGAAACAGTTCGCGGAATACCGGATAGATATCGTCCGGTTCGCGGATATGCTGCATGGCGAAGTTATCGAATCTCGCCTGCAGATCCTCATATTCGCGCCACAGCGTTTGGTGAGCGCGGCGAGTGATTTCTATGTAGCTGTAATAACGCACCATCGGCAGGATCTTCTTCGCCAACAGCTCATGGCAAAGCGGTGAATCGTCGGCCCAGTTGTCGCCGTCCGACGCTTGCGCGGCGTAGATATTCCATTGCGCCGGGTCATAACGCTCTTCGACCACGTCGTTCATCAACTTCAGCGCGCTGGAGACGATGGTGCCGCCGGTTTCCTGCGAATAGAAGAACTCCTGTTCGTCCACCTCTTTCGCCTGGGTGTGATGGCGAATATAGACCACCTCGACGTTCTTGTAGGTTCGGCTCAGGAACAGATAAAGCAGAATGTAAAAGCGCTTGGCCATGTCTTTGGTCGCCTGATCCATTGAACCGGACACGTCCATCAGGCAGAACATCACCGCCTGGCTGGAAGGCTCCGGCCGGCGCTCATAGTTTTTGTAGCGCAGGTCGAAGGTATCGATAAACGGTACGCTTTCGATTTTCTTGCGCAGTTCGGCAATTTCCTTGCGCAGCCGCTCCTCTTCCAGCAATTGCACCGGTTCGGTGTTTTCCAGCTGGGTCAGCGCGTCTTCCAGCTCGTGCAACGCGCGTCTTTTACCGGCGGTCATGGCGGTACGTCGCGCCAACGAGTTCTGCAGCGAACGCACGACGCTGATGTTGGCCGGCACGCCGTTGGCGGTATAGCCGGCGCGATGGGTTTTGAACTCGGTCAGCTGCTTGTACTGATTCTTTTTCAGGTTGGGCAGGGCGAGATCCTCGAACAGCAGATCGAGGTACTCGTCTTTGGAGATCTGGAAGACGAATTCATCCTGGCCTTCACCGTCCTGGCTGGCGTTGCCCTGGCCGCCGCCACCGCCTGCGCCGCCCTGAGGCCGCTCAACGCGATCGTTCTGCACGAAGTGGTCATTGCCCGGGTGAACGCGATGGCGAGTGCCGCCGCGCCCCTGATGAAACATCGGTTCGTTGATATCGTCAGTAGGGATGGAGACAGACTCCCCGCTGTCTACGTCGGTGACCGAACGCTTGTTGATGGCTTCGGCAATCGACTGTTTGATTTGCGACTTGTAACGGCGCAAGAAGCGCTGGCGGTTCACCATGCTCTTGTTTTTGCCGTTCAGCCGCCGGTCAATGAAATAGGCCATACTTCCCCCAAACGACGTTGCCAACTCTTCATGTCCCGGCCGCGACAGCGCAATATGCCAGCCCCTCCCTGGGCTGCGCTGCAACGTCCATGACTGTGGACATGGCCCTGATAATGCCGCTTACCTGAGGCGTTATGAGGATTTTCTGACCCGCAGATACCATTCACACAGCAGGCGCACCTGCTTGCGGGTATAGCCTTTCTCCATCATGCGGTCGACGAAGTCGTCGTGTTTCTTCTGCTCGTCCGTCGATGTTTTGGCGTTAAACGAAATGACCGGCAACAGCTCTTCGGTATTGGAGAACATTTTCTTCTCGATCACGGTGCGCAGCTTCTCGTAGCTGGTCCAGTTCGGATTACGGCCGTTGTTGTTGGCGCGGGCGCGCAGCACGAAGTTCACGATTTCGTTACGGAAATCTTTCGGGTTGCTGATGCCGGCCGGCTTCTCGATTTTCTCCAGTTCGGCGTTCAACGACTCGCGGTCGAACAGCTGACCGGTGTCGGGATCGCGATACTCCTGATCCTGGATCCAGAAGTCCGCGTAGGTCACGTAGCGGTCAAAAATGTTCTGCCCGTATTCCGAGTAGGATTCCAGATAGGCGGTCTGGATCTCTTTGCCGATAAATTCGGCGTATTTCGGGATCAGATAGCCTTTCAGATGCTCCAGGTATTTCTCGGCCAAATCCTGCGGGAACTGTTCGCGTTCGATCTGCTGTTCCAGCACATAGAAAAGGTGTACCGGGTTGGCCGCCACCTCGGCGTGATCGAAGTTGAATACCCGCGAGAGGATTTTAAAGGCGAAACGGGTGGAGAGGCCGTTCATGCCTTCGTCAACCCCAGCGTAGTCGCGGTACTCCTGATAGGACTTGGCTTTCGGATCGGTATCCTTGAGGCTTTCGCCGTCATACACGCGCATTTTCGAGTAAATGCTCGAGTTTTCCGGCTCTTTCAACCGCGACAGCACGCTAAAGCGCGCCAGCGTCTCCAGGGTGCCCGGCGCGCAGGGCGCGTGGGTCAGCTCGCTGTGATCCAGCAGCTTGTCGTAAATTTTGATCTCTTCCGACACGCGCAGGCAGTAAGGCACCTTGACGATGTACACGCGGTCGAGGAACGCTTCGTTGTTCTTGTTGTTACGGAAGGTCACCCACTCGGATTCGTTGGAGTGCGCCAGAATGATGCCGTTGAACGGCAGGGCGGAGATGCCCTCGGTGCCGTTGTAGTTGCCTTCCTGGGTCGCCGTCAGCAGCGGGTGCAGCACCTTGATCGGCGCTTTGAACATCTCGACGAACTCCATAATCCCCTGGTTGGCGCGGCACAGGGCGCCGGAGTAGCCGTAGGCGTCCGGATCGTTCTGCGCATGGTTCTCCAGCTTACGGATGTCCACTTTACCGACCAGCGCCGAGATGTCCTGGTTGTTCTCATCGCCCGGTTCGGTTTTGGCGATGGCGATCTGCTCCAGGATGGAAGGGCGCACTTTCACGACTTTAAACTTGGTGATGTCGCCGCCGAACTCATGCAGGCGCTTCGCCGCCCACGGCGACATGATGGTGCCGAGATAGCGACTCGGGATGTTGAACTCTTTTTCCAGGATCGAGGCATCTTCCTGCGGGTTGAACAGGCACAGCGGATGATCGTTGACCGGGCTGCGTTCGCCGTTGGCGCTGAGGGTGTAGATGGGCACGCGCTGCATCAACGCCTTAAGACGCTCCGCCAGCGAGGATTTACCGCCGCCCACCGGGCCCAGCAGGTAAAGGATCTGTTTCTTCTCTTCCAGGCCCTGCGCGGCGTGTTTCAGGTAAGAGACGATCTGTTCGATGGCCTCTTCCATGCCGTAGAATTCTTCAAAGGCCGGATAGCGTGCGATCACGCGGTTGGAGAACAGGCGCGACAGGCGTGATTCTAGCGCAGTGTCGACCATCACAGGTTCACCGATAGCCATCAGCAGACGTTCGGCCGCGTTGGCATAGGCACTGCGATCTTGCCGGCAAATGGTAAGAAATTCCTGCAGTGTGAACTCTTCGTCCTTGGCAGCTTCGTAGCGCTGGCGATAGTGGTCAAATATGTTCATGATGCCCGTCCTTTCGTTATTAGCACAGGTTAAAGAGAGCGTGTGATAGTGTTCTGGCCCCCGGAAGATGAGAATACGCCTGAGTACAGCAACCCGTATGCCAACTTGGTGCGCTTATTATCGCGAGTTGCGCTGTTTGCCACTGGGCTCAGGATAAATTCACCTTCTGATTTAAGCTTAGTTTGCTTGCCGGAAAATTTCCTGCCGCAGAAAAAGCTTTTTTTAAGTCATATCAATGACTCAGTTATTACAGTGGAAGCCAAATGCCTTGTCTGGCGCGGCCTGCAGGATGAAACGTCATCGTTCCGCCATGATTAATTCATAATTCCGCTATAAGTTATTCGATCTTGGTCGTTTTCTATTGTAAAGATTAGGCGCGCAACTAAATTTTCACATAAACTATTGCGGCTATTAACCCTGTAATTTATGGAAAAAGAACCAGTGAAGATTTCAAAACTCAAAACGCTAGCAATTATCGCTTCCGCAATGGTTTGTGCGCAAAGTGCTCAGGCGGGAACCTGGTCACTCGGCGCCGGCGCGCTGGTTAGCCCGGACGCGTATCGCGGTTATCAGGATCGCGTATATCCGGTGCCCGTCATCGACTATGAAGGTGACGACTTCTACTTCCGTACTCTGACCGCCGGTTACTACCTGTGGAAAGATCAAGAAAACCAGCTGAGCATCATGGGTTACTACACGCCATGGGGCTACCGCCCTGGCGACAGCGATGACGATCGCATGAAGCGTCTCGACAAACGCCGCGGCACGCTGATGGCCGGCCTGGCTTATTCGCACCACGCGGAGTGGGGCACCCTCCGCACCACCTTCACCGGCGACACGTTGAACTACAGCAACGGGCTGGTGGGCGATGTGGCTTATCTGTACAAGTTTGATCTGGACGCGCTGACGCTGGTCCCGGGCGTAGGCGTGATGTGGAACAGCAAAAACCAGAACAAATATTACTACGGCGTCAGCGCCAATGAATCGCGCCGCAGCGGCCTGGACAGCTATACCCCAGGCGATAGCTGGGCGCCGTACCTTGAGCTGAGCGCCAATTACCAGATCAATAAAAGCTGGAACGCCTTCTTCCTCGGCCGCTATGTGAAGTTGTCGGATGAAGTGAAAGACAGCCCGATGGTGGATAAATCCTACACCGGTTTGTTGATGACGGGTGTGAGCTACACCTTCTAATCACGCATTGCACGATTATCGTGCATGGCGTGCATCAAAAAAGGGGCGCTGGCGCCCCTTTTGCACATCTGCAGTGCGCTGTCGCGCGCGGCGCCTCAGGCCTTCTTACGGCTGCGGAAGGTCACGCCCAAACGGGCGGGTTGCTCGCCGGCGGCGACCAGCGGTTTGCTGACGCGCCCGGTCTCGATGCAGACCATGGTCTTGTAACCGTCGTTCGGCATATCCCCCATGCTGCAGGATAGCTCCACGCCGGGGTTCCAGGCGATGACGTCGCTCATATGATGGTGGTGAACCTCTATGGTGCGCGCGAGCGCCGGATCGCGGATCTGGCTGAAGGCCTCCGGGCGGGTATAGACGCGGTCGGTTTGGCCGACGAAGGTCACTTCGCCTTCCTGAAGCGCCTCTGCGCCGCCCGCCACCTTGTCGATATAAGGCTCGCCCAGGCCCGCCACGCTGACCCGATCGATGTCGCCGACCTGGAAGTAACTGTGCAGCGCCGCCGTGGCCTGATAATCGCCGTGCGATTCCAGTTCGATTTCGCACTCCGCACCCAGCTTGAAGCGGGCAATCAGCGTGAAAGCGTGCGGCCACAATTTGCGGGTTTGCTCATTGTCCTTCAGCGTAAAGGTCAGGATGACGCCGTTGTCATCTTCATCGTGCGCCGTCAGGCTCCAGGGCTGGTTGCGGGCAAAACCGTGGGAGGGTTGCGCCACCGGGCCGAACCACGGCCAGCAGATCGGCACGCCGCCGCGGATGGCCTTGCCTTTGGCGAAGGGGGTATTGTTGCTGAGCCAAATCACCGGCTGCTCACCGCTGGGCTGCCAGGCCAGCAAATGGGCGCCTTGCAGCGCGACGGCCGCGCGCACTTTCGGATGCGACACCACAACCACGCCCAGCTCATCGAGTTGCCGCTGGCTGATGTAAGGCGAAATCTGTTCGGAAACGGGCAGGGTGAAAATTTTCTCGTTCATTTCATGACCTATTGTTTGCCGGAGAGACAAATAAAAAAGGGCGACAAAAATGTCGCCCTCATTATCAGCTTAACATCATGCCATTACTTGGAGATGTGAGCGATCAGATCCAGAACCTTGTTGGAATAACCGGTTTCGTTGTCGTACCAGGAAACCAGTTTCACGAAGTTGTCGTTCAGTGCGATACCGGCTTTGGCATCGAACACGGAAGTCAGCACTTCGCCGTTGAAATCGGTGGAAACCACGTCGTCTTCAACGTAGCCCAGAACGCCTTTCATAGAACCTTCAGCGGCGTCTTTGATGGCTTTCTTGATTTCTTCGTAGGTAGCCGCTTTTTCCAGACGCACGGTCAGGTCAACAACGGATACGTTTGGCGTCGGTACGCGGAACGCCATACCGGTCAGTTTGCCTTTCAGCTCTGGCAGAACAACGCCAACCGCTTTCGCTGCGCCGGTAGAAGAAGGGATGATGTTCTGGGATGCGCCGCGGCCGCCGCGCCAGTCTTTGTGGGACGGGCCATCAACGGTTTTCTGAGTGGCGGTGGTCGCGTGAACGGTGGTCATCAGGCCTTCAACGATACCGAAGTTGTCGTTGATGACTTTAGCCAGTGGCGCCAGGCAGTTGGTGGTGCAAGAGGCGTTGGACACGATGTCCTGGCCGGCATATTTATCAAAGTTGGCGCCGCGCACGAACATTGGGGTCGCATCTTTGGATGGGCCAGTCAGAACCACTTTTTTGGCGCCGGCGGTGATGTGCTTACGTGCGGTTTCGTCGGTCAGGAAGATACCGGTCGCTTCAGCAACCACGTCAACACCCACTTCGTTCCACTTCAGGTTAGCCGGGTCTTTCTCTGCGGTAACACGGATGGTTTTGCCGTTAACAACCAGGTGGCCGTCTTTAACTTCTACCGTACCGTTGAAACGGCCGTGAGTAGAGTCATACTTCAGCATGTAAGCCATGTACTCTGCGTCCAACAGGTCGTTGATTGCAACGATCTCGATGTCAGAACGCTCTTGAGCAGCACGGAAAACAATGCGACCGATACGGCCAAAACCGTTGATACCTACTTTGATAGTCATATATTCCACCAGCTATTTGTTAGTGAATAAAAGGTTGGTTGTAAAATTACAAAAACCTTACCCAGCGTCAAGCGGAATCGTGTCAATTCTTGCGGCAAGTCAAACCGGAAGGGTGGTTTTGCACGCTTATTGCACAGTCCATTTGCGCTCGGCCTCATCCGTTATATGGGGACAAGCCGCCAAGTATAAAGTCAGCATACGCAAGATGTGTGATCGCTATCACATATCATCGTGACGTGGCCTTTATGGGCTACAGTTTAGGCCAAAAACCCCTGCAGCGGTGTTAATTTTTTGTTATTATTAATCATTGTTTTCGTTGACATTATCCACATTCAGAGATAAGCACAAATGGCTAAAGAGACAACCCCCGGTCATCCGGTCACGGAACTGAATGAAATCCAACGTTATGTGACGCAACAGCGCGGCACCGAAGCGCCGTTCAGCGGCAAATTGCTGCACAACAAGCGCGAGGGCGTGTACCATTGCCTGTGTTGTAACCAGCCGCTGTTCTATTCCGAAACCAAATACGATTCCGGCTGCGGCTGGCCGAGCTTTTATGAGCCGGTTTCCGCCGATGCTATCCGTTATCTTGATGATAATTCACATAATATGCATCGTGTTGAAATCCGCTGCGGCCATTGCGACGCGCACCTGGGGCACGTTTTCCCCGATGGCCCGCAGCCGACCGGCGATCGCTACTGCGTCAATTCCGCTTCACTGAGCTTTACCGATGGCGAAAATGGCGACCAAACGGCTGGTTAAGTGGTAATTTAACCAACAAAATCGATTCAGCTAATTATTCATCCGTAAGCGAGAAGGGCTCTGATGGACGTGAAAGATCTGATTGCGGCGATGACGCCCGAGATATACCAGCGCCTGGTACAGGCGGTTGAGCTGGGCAAATGGCCGGACGGCGTGGCGCTGACGCCGGAGCAAAAAGAAAACAGCCTGCAGGCGGTGATGCTGTGGCAGTCGATGAACAACGTCGATCCGCAGCACATGAGCATCGGCACCGACGGGCAGATCGTGATGAAGAGCAAGCAAGAGCTGAAACAGCAGTTCGTTGCCGAGCCGTTGGCCAAACTCAAACCGCAGTAAGGCTTCCCTAATTAAAGCGGGGCGATGTCGCCATCGCCCCGTCGATTCACCGTTTTTCGCCCTTAATTCCCAGCGATTCCGCCAGCTGCTGCGCCAGCCGATTGTTGTCATCCGCGCCGTATTCCCAGAACATCGCACCGCCCAATCCCTGACTTTTGATGTATTCGGCCTTGATGGCCACCGAACGCGGATTCTCGTAGGAGATTGCGAACAGCGGCTTGCCTTCGGCGGATTGCAGTGTCAGGTAAGGCACTTTGGCGTCGTCATCCCAGTGCTCGCGAAAACGATGCTGCGGATCGTTGAGCAATTTGCTGACGATATCGTGGTATTTAAAGTAAGTGTCTTTGCTGAGATCCAGCCCCAGCGCGTTGAACAGGGCGGTTTCTCGCGCGCTGAAGTAAGGTTGCGTCACCGGATGTTTGGCGGCGTCCGGCTTGTCCCAGTCGATACCCGCCTCGGTCGCCCGTTTCGGAACCCGGCCGTAGAAACCGATGCCCAGGTTCATCTGCGCCGGTTTCAGGCCGGCAGCCAGATAATTCTTGACCACGAAATCGGCGCTGTAGCGATCGGCGGCCGCCACGGTTGGCCAACGCTTTGAATCGTACAGGTTGGCATTGAAGTACTGCGTGCCGTAAGCCATGTCGTAGGTCATCAGATTGATGTAGTCGAGGTAAGGGGAAATGCTTTTCACATCAACCCATTCCTGCGGGCTTTTGACGTTGGCCCCGACGGCGATGGTTAACAGCTTGCCTTTACCCAGCGCCTGATGAAGCTCTTTCAGCAGCAGGGTGAAGTTGTCGCGATCCGCCGGTTGGCTTTCCACCAGCCCCCAGGCGCCGTTCACCGGATATTCCCAGTCCAGATCGATACCATCCAGCTGATACTGGGCGATCACCTGCAGCGCGGAACGGATGAATATCGCCCGGTTTTCCGCAGTTGCCGCGGCGGCGGAGAAACCCCGTGCGCCCCAGCCGCCGACCGACAGCAGCACTTTCAGCTCGGGGTTCTGCTTGCGCAGCGTCGGTAGCCGTTGCAGATCGGCCATCACCTTCGGCGACAGGTAGATCTGGTGGCGGCGAGCGGGGTCTTTCAACACCGCATTGGTTTCGTCTTTCTCGCCGTTGTAGATCAGTCCGAACGAATAGTTGAGGTGGGTGATTTGCGTGACGTCCAGCTTGTCGATGTCGCCACCGGGGCCGGCGGTGACGTCGCCGCCGCCGTTGAAGTAGCCGACGGAGAGATAAGCCGCCTGGGCCGTGCCTGCGCCGGCCATAGCCAACTGCACCGCCGCCAGCAAAGGCAGCAGTTTTCGGGTTATTTTCATGTCTTTCTCCTTGGGTCGGCAAGGCCGACCGTACCGCCAGAGGCGGTCACAATAAAGCCGGGCTCAGTGGGCCTCGGATGCGTATAACCGATTGACGCCAAAAGCGTCGCAGCCATAACAGCAAAAGCGCCTGCTGCTCACAAGCCGTTGGGGAAGAAGAAGGGCGATATGGTGAGCGGCGTCGAAATTTTCGCCACCGCGCAGAGAGGGCGCTGATGGCGCCCTGGAGGATTTAGTTGGCGAGGAATTGTGACAGGGTAACCAGTTGCGCACCGGCGCACGCCATGTCCTGCAGCGCCCGCTCGCTGTCGTCCGGCTGCAGATTCACGCCGCGGCAGCCGTCGACGATCACCTGCGTTGGATAGCCGGCGGCCAGCGCATCCAGCACGCTGAACTTGACGCAGTAGTCGGTCGCCAGGCCCATGATTGCCAGCCGCTGGACGCCCTGCGATTGCAGCCAGCCGTGCAGTTCGGTCTGCGCTCGGTGGCCGTTATCGAAGAATGCGCTGTAGCTGTCGATATCCGTATCCTGCCCTTTGCGAAAAACGGCATTGATATGTTGCCGCTGTAACTGGGGGTGAAAATCGGCGCCGTGGCTCCCTTGCACGCAGTGCACCGGCCACCACACCTGCGGCAGGCCTTCCAGCTCGCCGAGGGTGCCGACCTGCGCATGGGAGTTCACCGCAAAACTGCGGTGATTGGCGGGATGCCAGTCCTGGCTGGCTACCACCGGTTCGCCACGCGCCAGACAGGCGGCGATCGCCTGATTGGCCACCGGGATGACGGCGTCGCCCGCCGTGACCGCCAGCGCGCCGCCGGGGCAGAAATCGTTTTGCAGATCGATCAACAACAGGGCCGTTTTCATCTCCGCTCCAGAGTTCAGTAGGTTAACCGTTGATGCTCAGCTCGCCGCGCAGGTCTTGCTGCATCAGGGCGCGGATTTGTTCCGGCGTCAGCGGCTGGCTCAGCAGGTAGTGCAGCTTGGTCAGGGCGGCTTCCACCGTCATGTCGAAACCGCTGATCACCCCGGCGTGCGCCAGCGCGTTGCCGGTGGCGTAGCCTTCCATATTGACGCGCCCGGAGATGCACTGCGTTAGGTTCACCACCACGATGCCGCGTTCTGAGGCCGCGCGCAACTCGTCGATCAGCTCGGCCTTCTGCGGCGCGTTGCCGACGCCGTAGGAACGCAGGATCAGCGCTTTGACCGGCTGCAGCAGGAAGTTGCGCACCACCGCGCCGGAAATGCCCGGATAGATAGTGACCACGCCGATCGGCTGCGGCGTAATGTCGTGCACCCGCAGCGCGCCGTTGCATGGCGGGCTGTCGATGCCTTGCTGGCGGCGAATGTGAATACCGGCTTCCAGCAGCGGCGGCAGATTCGGGGAGGCGAAGGCGTCGAAGCCGTCGGCGTGCGCTTTGGTGGTGCGGTTGCCGCGGAACAGCTTGTTGTTGAAGAACAGGCTGACTTCATTCACCGGATGGTTGGCCGCCAGATACAGCGCGTTGAGCAGGTTGGTCTGGCCATCGGAGCGCAGCTCCGCCAGCGGAATCTGCGAGCCGGTGACGATCACCGGTTTAGCCAGGTTTTCCAGCATGAAGGAGAGTGCCGACGCGGTGAACGCCATGGTGTCGGTGCCGTGCAGGATCACGAAGCCGTCGTAGCGATCGTAGTTCTGCTTGATGTCGTCGGCGATGTGCTGCCAGTCTTCCGGTGTCATATCCGAAGAGTCAATCAATGGCGCATATTCATGAATGGTGAAATCCGGCATTTCCGGGCGATGGAATTCGGGCATCAGCGCCAGCTGGCGCTGCAGGTGGCCGGAAACCGGGATATAGCCGTGATCGGAACGCTGCATGCCGATGGTGCCGCCGGTGTAGGCGACGTAAATGGATTTCTTTTGCATGGTCATGATTTTAACAAAGATAAGATGGGCTGAATTATAGGGGCATGGCGGCAGAAAAAAAGCCCGGCGATGGCCGGGCTGCAGAATTATTTGTTAGCGGACTTCTCCGCAGGTGAGACAGATCGCATAACGGTTTTGCGGATCGTTCAGGTTATTGAACAAACCCGGCTGTTCTTTCACCGCGTTGGCGACCGAGGCCAGCGGAGCGGGCAGCATGGCCTGAATCGCCGCCGGCAGCATGGCGTGAACGGAAACGCCGAACTGGCTGAGCACCATATCGCTCAGGCTTGGGGTATCGACGAACCAGTTGAGCTGCCACTGCTGCAGCTTCGCCAACTCGGCGGCTTTTTTCACCGCGTCGTCGAAATCGCCCAATTGATCGACCAGGCCGTTGGCCTTGGCGTCGCTGCCGAGCCAGACGTGGCCCTGGGCGATTTGGTCAACCTGCTGCGGGGTCATCTTGCGCGATTTGGCGACCAAATCGAGGAAGTTCTTATACCCGTTTTCGATGTTCAGCTGCATCATCTGCGAGAACTCCTGCGGCAGCGCCTTGGTGACCGCAATGTCGGCCAGCGGCGAGGTCGCCACGCCATCGGTGTGCACGCCCAGCGTATCCAGGGTTTTCTCGTAGGTGTTGATGATGCCGAAAATGCCGATGGAACCGGTCAGGGTGCTCGGGCTGGCGATGATGTAGTCGGCCGGCGTCGAAACCCAGTAGCCGCCCGACGCGGCCATGCCGCCCATCGAAACCACCACCGGTTTGCCGGCGGCGCGCACGGCGGCCAGTTCGGAACGGATCACTTCGGATGCGCTGACGCTGCCGCCCGGGCTGTTGACGCGGAACACCACGGCCTTGATGGCCGGATCCAGACGGGCTTGACGCAGTTCGGCGGCGGTGGTATCACCCCCGACGTTACCCGGCGTCTGCGGGCCGTCCATGATGGCGCCATTGGCGAAGACCACGGCGATCTTGCCGCCCTGATTGGCGTCCGGCTTCGGCTGATAGTCGTAGATGCTGATGGCGTTGAAATCGTTCGCCTGTTTATCCCAGCCGAAGGTCTTGACCAGCTGACTTTCGATCGCGGTGCGCGAGGCCAGCTCGTCCACCAGCTTATTGTCCAGCGCATAGCGAGCGGTGTCGCCACCGGCTGCCTGCAGGCCGCTCAGCACGCCGGCGGCGCCCGGGAACAGCTGCTGTGGCGTCAGCTGGCGGTTGGCCGCGACGGTTTCCAGATAGTTCTGCCACAGGCCGCCAATCCAGCGGCTGTCCGCTTCGCGCGCCGCCGGAGACATATCGTCGCGGATCAGTGGTTCGACCGCCGATTTATAGGTGCCGACGCGGAAGATATTGGTGGTGACCTTGAGCATGTCCAGCAACGACTTGTAATACAGGTTGTTGGTGGCGAAACCGTGCAGATCGACCGCGCCCTGCGGCGACAGATAGACCTTGTTGGCGTAGCTGGCCAGGAAGTATTGCGTCTGGTTGTAGCTGTCGCCGATGGCGAAGATCGGTTTGCCGCTGTCGCGGAACTCGCGCAGCGCCTTGCCGATATAGCGCAGCGACGGCTGATCGGCGCCGACGAAGTCATTCAGCTGCAACACCATGCCGGTAATGTTTTTATCGTCTTTGGCCTTGCGGATGCTATCGACCACGTCGAACAGCGAGTTTTCCTGCAGACGGCTGCTGGAGGCGCCCAACAGCTCGCGGCCCCATTGCCGCACCCGGTTGTTTACCGAGGGCTGATCGACCACCACGCCGCTTAAATCGACCAGCAGCGCGCCGCGCGCCGGGGCCGTCGTGGTGGAGGAACTTTGGAAGGACAGATAGATGCCAACCCCAACCAGGATCAGCAAGACCAGGAACAGGTTAAGGATCAGTTCCCTGATAAAATTCAGCAGACGCCATGTCCACCGGAAAATGCCGGCAATAATTTGCCACAATGTGCGCATGTGCTCTCCAACAAGAGTCGAGAATGTTCCGCTATCCTAATGAGCGGCCGGGGAAATGTCAGCTTTAAATCGTGGCACACAGACGCTATCGCCGAGGCTGTAACTCGTCGTTTAGCTATGTTAACGTGGCCGGAATGAAAATTGTTATCAGGAGTTTACGATGGATGCTCTGGATCTTTTATTGAATCGCCGCTCGGCTTCGCGCCTGGCGGAACCGGCGCCGGCGGGGGAAGTGCGCCAAAATATCATCAACGCGGGCCTGCGTGCGCCCGATCACGGCGCGCTGCAGCCGTGGCGTTTCGTGATGATCGAAAATCAGGGTCTGGAGCGCTTCAGCCAGCTGCTGCAGGCGGCGGCGAAACAGGATCAGCTGGACGAAGCGGCGATCGAAAAGGCCACCAAGGCGCCGTTCCGCGCGCCGCTGATCATCACCGTCATTGCGCACTGCACTGAAGAGACCAAGGTGCCGCGCTGGGAACAGGTGGTTTCCGCCGGTTGCGCGGTGCAGGCGATGCAGATGGCGGCGCTGGCGCAGGGCTTTAACGGCATCTGGCGCACCGGCGCCTGGACCGAGCATGCGCTGGTGCGCGAAGCCTTCGGCTGCCGCGAGCAGGACGAGATCGTCGGTTTCCTCTATCTGGGCACGCCGCAGCTGAAGGCCGCCACCAAGGTGACGCCGCCGGACAGCACGCCTTTCGTCAGCTATTTCTGAGTTTTCTCCCGCGGGGCGCGGCGAAAATGCGCCAAACCCCGCAAAATCGCATGGTTTCTGAGCAGGCCGTTCGCTTATAGGCGACCTGCTCTTATCAATCCCTTCGGCAAGCGCTACCCTATGTTATCTTGAGTGCCGTTACCGAAGGGAGTGGACTATGACATCGCCAGCGATCCGTTTAACCCAGTACAGCCATGGCGCTGGCTGCGGCTGCAAAATCTCACCGAAAGTTCTCGAAACCATCTTGCACAGCGAGCGAGAAAAGTTTGTCGATCCGCGCCTGTTGGTCGGCAATGAAACCCGCGACGACGCGGCGGTGTACGACATCGGCAACGGCGTCGGCATCATCAGCACCACTGACTTTTTCATGCCGATCGTCGACGATCCGTTCGATTTCGGCCGCATTGCGGCAGCCAACGCCATCAGCGACGTGTATGCGATGGGCGGCAAACCGATCATGGCGATCGCCATTCTCGGCTGGCCGATCGCCAAGCTGCCGCCGGAGGTGGCGCAGCAGGTGATCGACGGCGGCCGTTTCGCCTGCCAGCAGGCGGGGATCGCGCTGGCCGGCGGCCATTCCATCGATGCGCCGGAACCTATTTTCGGCCTGGCGGTCACCGGCGTGGTCAATATCGAGCGGGTGAAGAAAAACAGCGCGGCACAGGCCGGGGCGAAACTCTATCTGACCAAGCCGCTGGGCATCGGCGTGCTCACGACCGCCGAGAAACAAAGCAAACTGCGCACTGAGCATCAGGGCCTGGCGACCGAAGTGATGTGCCGCCTGAACAAGCCGGGCGCCGATTTTGCCGAGGTGGCGGGCGTCACGGCGATGACCGATATCACCGGTTTTGGCCTGCTGGGCCACCTGAGCGAGGTGTGCCAGGGCTCCGGTCTGCAGGCGACGGTCTGGTTCGATCGGGTGCCGAAGCTGCCGGACGTCGAGGCGTATATCGCCGAAGGGTGCGTGCCGGGCGGCACCGGGCGCAACTTCGACAGCTATGGCCATCTGGTGGGCGAGATGAGCGATTTGCAGCGCCAGCTGCTGTGCGATCCACAAACCTCCGGCGGCTTGCTGTTGGCGGTATTGCCAGAGGCGGAAGCGCAGGTGCTGGCGATTGCCGGGCAGCACGGTATCACCCTCAACGCTATCGGTGAATTGCATGCCGCACAGACCGGGCAGCCACTGATCGAGGTCGTGTAGTGTCCCACATGCAAGGAAGGCCGGACAGCGACGATTACCCACGCATTTTCCTGCAGGACGTGCCGCTGATTGACGTGCGCGCACCGATCGAATTTCAGCAGGGCGCCTTCGCACAGGCGGTGAATTTACCGCTGATGATCGACAGCGAACGCCAGGCGGTCGGCACCTGCTATAAGCAGCATGGGCAGCAGGCGGCGATCGCGCTCGGCCACAGCCTGGTGAACGGCAAACTGCGCGAACAGCGCACCGCCGCCTGGCTGGCGGCCTGCGCAGCGCGGCCCGCAGGCTATATTTACTGCTTCCGCGGCGGGCTGCGCTCGCAGCTGGTGCAGCAATGGCTGCACGAGGCCGGCGTGGATTATCCGCGTATCACTGGCGGTTATAAGGCGCTGCGCAATTATCTGCTCGGTGTACTGACGCAAAGCGCGCAATTGCCGATGGCCCTGGTGGGCGGCAATACCGGCAGCGGCAAGACGCTGCTGGTCAACGAACTGGCCGACGGCGTCGATCTGGAAGGCGCGGCGCGCCATCGCGGTTCATCTTTTGGCCGAACGCTGGCGGGGCAGAGCTCGCAGATAGATTTTGAGAATCGTCTGGCTGTGTTATTGCTGAAAAAACAGCATGGTGGCAGCCGCCGTTGGGTGCTGGAAGACGAAGGGCGGATCATCGGCAGCAACAATCTGCCGTTGCCGTTGTTCAACGGCATGCAGCAGGCGCCGGTGGCGGTGATCGACGATCCGTTCGATATTCGTCTGGCGCGTCTGCAGGCCGAATATATCGACGGTATGCGCGAACAGTTCGAACAGGCCTATGGCATGGAAGAGGGCTGGCGGCAGTACGACGACTATTTGCATCATGGCCTGTTCGCCATTCGCCGCCGTTTGGGCCTGGAGCGCTTCCAGCAGTTGACGCAGCGGCTGGAGGCGGCGCTGCGGGCGCAGCGCCTCAGCGGCGAGGGCGACGCGCACCGCGAGTGGTTGGCGCCTCTGTTGCAGCAGTACTACGATCCGATGTATTGCTATCAGCTGGAAAAGAAAGCCCAGCGGATCGTCTTCCGCGGGAACTATGCAGAAGTAAGAGAATTCTTGATGACGTTCAGCCAGAAAAACGGTGATTAATGCGACTGTTCATAGCCGAGAAACCGAGTTTGGCGCGCGCCATTGCCGACGTCTTGCCCAAGCCGCATCGCCGCGGCGACGGCTATATCGCCTGTGGCAACAACGACGTGGTGACCTGGTGCGTCGGCCATCTGTTGGAGCAGGCCCAGCCTGACGCCTATGACAGCCGCTATGCGCGCTGGTCGTTGGCGGATCTGCCAATCATCCCCGAAAAATGGCGCTTGCAGCCACGCCCTTCGGTCAGCAAACAGCTCAACGCGATTAAAAAGCTGCTGCACGAAGCCGATGAAGTGGTTCACGCCGGTGACCCGGATCGCGAGGGGCAACTGCTGGTGGATGAGGTGCTGGACTACCTGGATTTGACGGCGGAGAAGCGCCAGAACGTGCGCCGCTGTCTGATCAACGATCTCAATCCGCAGGCGGTGGAGCGTGCTGTCGAGCGTCTGCGCGACAACCGTGATTTCATTCCGTTGTGCGTGTCTGCGCTGGCGCGTTCGCGCGCCGACTGGCTGTACGGCATCAATATGACCCGCGCCTATACGCTGCTGGGCCGCAACGCCGGTTACGACGGCGTGCTGTCGGTGGGCAGGGTGCAGACCCCGGTGCTCGGATTGGTGGTGCGCCGCGATGAAGAGATCGAAAACTTCGTGCCAAAAGACTTCTTTGAGGTCAAGGCGCACATCGTCACGCCGAAAGAAGAGCGCTTTGTGGCGCTGTGGCAACCCAGCGAGTCCTGCGAACCTTATCAGGATGAAGAGGGGCGTTTGCTGCACCGGCCGTTGGCGGAGCACGTGGTCAAGCGCATCGAGGGGCAGCCTGCCCTGGTCACGTCCTATAATGATAAACGGGAATCAGATACCGCGCCGCTGCCGTTCTCGCTCTCTACGCTGCAAATCGAGGCGGCCCGGCGCTATAACCTCAGCGCGCAACAGGTGCTGGACGTTTGCCAGCGGCTGTACGAAACCCACAAATTGATCACCTATCCGCGTTCCGACTGCCGCTATCTGCCGGAAGAACATTTCGCCGGCCGCCACGCGGTGCTGAACGCCATCAGCGTGCACCAGCCTGAGCTGTATCCGCAGCCGGTGATCGACAGCGATCGCCGCAACCGCTGCTGGGACGATAAAAAGGTCGATGCGCACCACGCCATTATTCCCACCGCCCGCGCCGGCAAGGTGAATCTGACGCAGGATGAACGGAATGTGTATGGGCTGGTGGCGCGCCAGTACTTGATGCAATTCTGTCCGGATGCGGTGTTCCGCAAATGCGTGATCGAGCTGGATATCGCCGGCGGCAAATTCATCGCCAAGGCGCGTTTCCTGGCGGAGGCCGGTTGGCGTACGCTGCTGGGCAGCAAGGAGCGCGACGAGGAAAACGAAGGCGCGCCGCTGCCGGTGGTGGCCAAGGGCGATGAGCTGCTGTGCGAGCGCGGTGAAGTGGTGGAGCGCCAGACGCAGCCGCCGCGGCCGTTTACCGACGCCAGCCTGTTGTCGGCCATGACCGGCATCGCGCGGTTCGTACAAGATAAAGCGTTAAAGAAAATCCTGCGGGCGACCGATGGTTTAGGTACGGAAGCGACGCGAGCGGGGATCATCGAATTGCTGTTCAAACGGGCGTTTCTGTACAAGAAGGGGCGCTATATTCACTCCAGCGAAACCGGGCGCGCGTTGATTCACTCGCTGCCGGATCTTGCTGCGCGTCCTGATATGACGGCCAACTGGGAAGCCACGCTGACGCAAATCAGCGAGAAATCCTGCCGCTATCAGGACTTTATGCAGCCGTTGGTCGGCACGCTGCAAGAGCTGATTTATCAGGCCAAGCAGAGCCGGGCGAGCATGGCGTTTCGTGGGTTGTCACCGCCGCCTTCCAGCGGAGGCAAAAAACGCAGGAAAAGCGCCGGCAAGGCGCAGGAGAAGAGTGAATGAAGCATGGACTCAGTGGGGTTTTAGCCGCCGCTGTCTTGGCGTTTTCCGGCCTGGCCGCCGCCAATCGCGGCGATGTGGACGTGGTGTTGCCGGTTTCGCCGGAGATTTGGGGCACGGCCAAAAACGGCGTCAACCCGCCGCCGGCGCAGCCCTGCAACCGCTGTTGCGTCTACCAGAACCAGAATTATTCCGAAGGGGCGGTGCTCAAAGTCGAAGGGGAAGTGCTGCAGTGCGTGCGTGAGCCTAACACCATCGGCACCAACCCCTTGATTTGGGTGCGATTGAAGAAGTGACGATGTAACCTATCGCCGCGCTCAGCGCGCATCGTCTTGCGCGGCGATATAGTCCGCCAGCAGTGGAACGTCGGCGGGCGCCAGGGCGTATTCCTGCGCCTGTTGCGGCGTGACCCAGACCAGCGCCGAGTGGCAATGCAGCTGCAATTCACCGGAGAACTCCGCGACTCGCCAGGCATGCAGCCGGATGAGGCGTTCGCCTTGCTGCCACTGATTGCTGCCCACATGGTCGCCGATACGGGCGCAAATCCCCAACTCTTCATCCAGCTCGCGCGCCAGCGCCTCTGGCTGGCTTTCGCCGGCTTCAACCTTGCCGCCGGGAAACTCCCACAGACCGGCCTGATCGCTGCCTGCGCCGCGCTGGGCCAGCAAAATGCGGCCGTTCTGTTCCAGAATGGCGGCTACCACGTCGATAATTTTCATTGGCTTCACAGAGTAAAACCCCGGCGAGCGCCGGGGTGATGGGTTTACAGCGTAAATTCCGCCCACACCGGCGCATGGTCGGAAGGTTTCTCCATCCCACGGGTTTGGTAATCGATGCCGGTGGCGATGCAGCGCGAAGCCAGCGGGGTGCTGGCCAGCAGCAGATCGATACGCAGGCCGCGGTTGTCGTCGAACCCTTTGGAGCGGTAGTCGAACCACGAGAATTCGTCGCTGCGCCCCGGGTTGGCGTGGCGGTAGGTGTCCACCAGCCCCCAGTTCAGCAGGCGCTCCATCCATTCGCGCTCTTCCGGCAGGAAGGAACACTTGCCAGTGCGCAGCCAGCGTTTGCGGCTGTCTTCGCCGATGCCAATGTCATAATCGCTTGGGCTGATGTTCATGTCACCCATAATCAACACTGGGGATTCAGCCGACAGTTGCTGCTCCAGGTAGTTTTGCAGATCCTGATAAAAGCGTGTTTTAGCCGGGAATTTGATCGGGTGGTCGCGGCTTTCACCTTGCGGGAAGTAGCCGTTGATCACCGTCAGCGTGCCCTGCGGCGTAGCCAGATCGGCCATGATGATGCGACGCTGCGCATCTTCTTCATCGGTCGGGAAACCGCGGCGCACGGCCAGAGGCTCCGCTTTGGTCAGCAGCGCTACGCCGTAATGGCCTTTTTGCCCGTGATAGAACACGTGATAGCCGTGCTGGCTGACTTCTTCCAGCGGGAACATGTCGTCGTGAACTTTCGTTTCTTGCAGGCCGATCACGTCGGGCTGGTGCTGTTCGATAATTGCCGCCAGCTGATGCGGACGCGCGCGCAGTCCATTGATATTAAAAGAGACAAACTTCATGAGCGGTGCCGTTTTCACGATAAAAATGTGCTGTGATAGTAGCAGAGTTTGGCGGGAAATGTAACGCAGACAGCGGCGGGACCGCTGGCTGCGCAGCGGCTTTATCTCGCCCAGCGGTCGTAATTTTTGGGTTGATAGTCGTCAAACTGTTGCAGCAGCGTTTGCGCCGATTCACTGATGTGCAGGGTGCCGAGGTAGTCGTGGCGCATAAAGCCCTGATCGGCGACGTGCTCGAGGAACTGGCTCAGCGGGCGGTAGAACCCGTTGACGTTGAGCAGGCCGACCGGTTTGTTGTGATAGCCGATTTGCCCCCAGGTCCAGATTTCAAACAGCTCTTCCAGCGTGCCGATGCCGCCGGGCAGGGCGATAAAACTGTCCGCCAGCGCCGCCATACGGGCTTTGCGCGTGTGCATATCCGGCACCACTTCCAATTCAGTCAGGCCGCGATGCGCGGTTTCCGCTTCAACCAGGCGCTCGGGGATAATGCCGACAGCTTCACCGCCCGCCGCCAACACCGCGTCCGCCACGATCCCCATCAATCCTTTTTTGCCGCCGCCGTAGATTAAACGGCGCCCCTGCGCGGCCAGCAGCTGCCCCAGTTGACGAGCCTGCTCGGCATAAGCGGGATTGACGCCTTCGCTGGCGCCACAAAAAACGCAAATATTGTTTCGCATCCACCTGTTCCTTACTGCGCAAAAGAAGCCAGTGGTATAGCGAATTGTCGGTCTTAGTTCAAGTTACGGTTGGATGAGAGCAAACAAAACGGCAGGGTGAAAGCGGTGAATAAGGGAAGATAGCTTGAGTTTTATTGGTGCGAGGATAATGAGTCGATTTGGAAATGTTCTGCAAGAGATGGTGGTGGGGGAAGGATTCGAACCTTCGAAGTCTGTGACGGCAGATTTACAGTCTGCTCCCTTTGGCCGCTCGGGAACCCCACCATGGTATTCATGGATTTACAAATTGTCGTTCCAGTTTTATCTGGAAGAAACCTGGCCGGTTTCTTTACTGCGTCCTCGCTCCTGGCGGAGAGAAGATGGTGGTGGGGGAAGGATTCGAACCTTCGAAGTCAGTGACGGCAGATTTACAGTCTGCTCCCTTTGGCCGCTCGGGAACCCCACCATATACATGGCTATTTAACTGGCCTTGCTTGCGAGAGCGCTGTCTCGGTAAGCGGGGCGCATCATATCAAATGAAGCGGATGTGTAAAGCATTGAAATGCAGAAAATGAATCGTTTGCCGTTTTTTTATTCTTGACGGTGCATCCCTGAACGAAATGCACCGATTTCTTGAGCGATTAGAGAATAACGGTGCGGTTGCCGTAGACGAAGACGCGCTGCGCCAGCACCTGATACAGCGCGCGGCTAAGCACGTTTTTCTCCACGTCGCGGCCGGCGCGCATCATATCCTCGGCGGAATAGGTGTGATCGACGTGGATCACGTCCTGCATGATGATTGGGCCTTCGTCGAGATTGTCGTTAACGTAGTGGGCGGTGGCGCCGATGATTTTTACCCCGCGCTCATAGGCCTGGTGATAAGGGCGCGCGCCGATAAACGCCGGCAGGAACGAATGGTGAATGTTGATCACCTGATTCGGATAATGTTGCACGAAGGCCGGGGTCAGCACGCGCATATATTTGGCCAGCACCACGTAATCCGGCTGATATTGATCGATCTTGGCCGTCATTTCGCGGTCATGCTGTTCACGCGTCAGGCCTTCGTGGCTCACCAGATGGAAAGGAATATCGAAACGCTCCACCAGCGATTGCAGCGTGTCGTGGTTGCCGATCACGGCGGCGATTTCAACGTCGAGGCCGCCATAGGCGCTTTTCATCAACAGATCGCCCAGGCAGTGGGCCTCTTTGGTGACCAGCACCACGATGCGCCGGCGCCCGGTGCTGTGCAGCTCACGCAGCGAACCTTCCGGCAGCGCGCTGTCCAGATCGGCCAGCAGCGTGTTGTCGTTGAAAATGCCTTCCAGCTCGGTGCGCATGAAGAAACGCCCGGTGCGGTGATCAACGAACTCATTATTCTGCACGATATTGAGTTCGTGCTTGTAACAGATGTTGGTGATCTTGGCGATCAGCCCTTTGGCGTCCGGGCAGATGGTGCGTAACACTTTCCGTTGTACATTTTGGTGTGGCATGGGTTTGAGGATCCTGTCTGATACTGAACGGCCTGTCTGCGCAGGCGTAAACGTGAAGCGCCGGCCGGCTAGCGCCCGCAGCACTTCTTGTATTTTTTCCCTGAGCCACAGGGACACATCGCATTTCTGCCGGGCTGGGGTTTGGTGCCGTCGATATAATACCAACGTTGATCGCGACGAAGGAAGCGCGAGCGCTCATGCATCGCCTGCGGTTCGCCGCTTTCGCCATCGATAAAGCGGGCGATGAATTCGACGAAGCCTTCTTCCGGCTCATGACCGGCTTTCTCTTCCACGATCGTCAGGCCTAACCATTCGGTATTTTTAAAGCTGTCGACGATTGCATTGCGCCACGCTTCGGCGCCGCAGTCGGGGTGCCAGGTGGCGATCAGATAGTCGACGTTATGACTCACGTAGGCGGTGAAGCGTGAACGCATCAGCTGACCGGGCGTGGGCGCCGGCTGATTGCCGCTGATAAAAGGGGCGCAGCACGCGTTATACGCCTGTCCGCTGCCGCATGGGCATGATTCGGGCAAAATAACTCCTGAGAACACGAGGCAAATTTAGCGCATATGTTACCTAACAATATTCGTCAGTGACAATCTACCCTGAAAGCAGAGAACACCTTTCACCGCGAGGATGGCGCTATGCGGCAAATCAAGATCGGACTGGCGCTGGGGGCGGGCTCGGCCAAAGGCTGGGCGCACATCGGCGTGATTAATGCGATAAAGAAACTGGGGATTGAGGTTGATATCGTGGCCGGTTGCTCCGTCGGCGCGTTGGTGGGGGCGGCGTTCGCCAGCCATCGTCTGCCGGCGATGGAGCAGTGGGTGCGATCGTTCAGCTATTGGGACGTGATTCGCCTGATGGATTTTTCCTGGCACCGTGGCGGCCTGTTGCGCGGCGAGCGGGTGTTTAACGCCGTCGGACAGTTGTTGAAGATCAATGATATCGCCGAATGTGCGCTGAAGTTCGGCGCCGTGACGACCAATCTCAGCACCGGGCGTGAGCTGTGGCTGACTGAAGGCGATATTCATCAGGCGATACGCGCCTCCTGCAGCATGCCTGGCCTGTTGGCACCGGTGTGGGCCGACGGCTATTGGCTGGTGGATGGCGCGGTGGTCAATCCGGTGCCGGTGTCGCTTTGCCGCGCCATGGGCGCCGATATCGTCATCGCGGTCGATCTGCAGCATGACGCGCACCTGATGCAGCAGGATCTGTTCTCGATACGTATCGAGGAAGAAAGCCCGGACGATGCGCCAGCGGCCACCTGGCGCGGGCGTCTGCGGGAGCGCATCGGCAGAATGCGGCAGCGCAAACCGGCGGCGGCGCCCACGGCGATGGAGGTCATGGGCACCTCGATTCAAATGCTGGAAAATCGCCTGAAGCGCAACCGGATGGCGAGCGATCCGCCGGATGTGCTGATTCAACCTTTTTGCCCGCAAATCTCGACGCTGGATTTCCACCGCGCCAATGAAGCGATCGAAGCGGGATTGCTGGCGGTGGAAAAACAACTGGATCGGTTGTTGCCGTTGATAAAAAATAGATAATTCTCGGTTCTCGGTTGGCATTGCGCGGTCAGTCTGTTTCAGACGAGCATAAGTGACCTTTTTGAGCCACTATTACACTATGGAAAGGGACGAGGCTCGGCTGATGGCATTACCACTTACTCACAAGCGCATCTTGATCGTTGAGGACGAACAGGTTTTTCGTTCGGTGCTGGTCGGTTATTTGGCCTCGCTGGGCGCTGAAACCGGCGAGGCGACCAACGGTTTACAGGCGTTGAGTGCCGTCGATGACTTCAAGCCGGATCTGATTCTGTGCGATCTCGCGATGCCGGAAATGGGCGGTATCGAATTCGTTGAACACCTGCGTTTGCAGGGGGTACAGATCCCGGTGCTGGTGATCTCGGCCACCGACAAGATGGCTGACATCGCCAAGGTGCTGCGGTTGGGCGTGCAGGATGTGCTGCTCAAGCCGCTGACCGATCTCAACCGCCTGCGTGAAGCGGTGCTGGCGTGCTTATACCCCAATATGTTCACCTCCCAGGCGATTGAAGAGGTTGAACTGTTTCAGGATTGGGATGCGCTGAGCAAAAATCCTTCCGAAGCCGTCAAACTGCTTAAACAATTGCAGCCGCCGGTACAGCAGACCATTGCGCATTGCCGGATCAACTATCGGCAGTTAACCACCGGCGAAAATCCCGGCCTGGTGCTGGATATCGCCGCCTTGTCAGAAAAGGATCTGGCATTCTATTGCCTGGACGTCACGCGCGCCGGCGATAATGGCGTATTGGCGGCTTTGCTGTTGCGCGCGTTATTTAATGGGCTGCTGCAAGATCATCTGGCTAATCAACAGCATCGTCTGCCGCAAATGTCGGCATTGTTAAAGCAGGTTAATCAATTATTGCGGCAGGGGAAATTAGACGGTCAATTCCCTCTGTTGTTGGGATATTATCACGCCGAAAATAAAAACCTGATCCTGGTTTCCGCCGGGCTGCATGCCAACGTCAATACCGGTGACAATCAAATCCAGCTGAACAACGGCGTGCCGCTGGGGACGCTGGGAGCTACCTACATGAATCAGATCAGTCAGCGCTGTGCCGCCTGGCAGTGTCAGGTATGGGGCAGCGGTGGCCGATTGCGGCTGATGCTCAGCGCTGAATAACAGGCAGCGATCGGCGAGATCTTAAGCTATTCACTTATCGGTAATTAAACCGTTTATTTATTCTCCCGATTATCCGAACGGGTAATAGTCCTAAATGTTTTCTATTTGTGTTCCGGCTAATGCTCGGCGCGTATAAGCTGGTATACTCCGAAGGTTTTTTTATATCGAGCCAAGCTCATAAAATGAGCGTCTTAGCTTTAAGAGAGGAAATAATGCCTGCTGTAAATCGCAAAGTCAGAAAAGCCGTGATCCCGGTTGCAGGCTTGGGTACGCGGATGTTGCCGGCCACCAAAGCCATTCCGAAAGAAATGCTGCCTCTGGTTGATAAACCGCTGATCCAATACGTCGTCAATGAGTGCATTGCGGCGGGGATTAACGAGATTGTGCTGGTCACCCACTCCTCCAAGAACTCGATCGAAAACCATTTTGATACCAGTTTCGAACTCGAAGCGATGCTGGAAAAACGCGTCAAGCGCCAATTGCTGGATGAAGTGCAGTCGATCTGCCCGAAAGGCGTTACCGTGATGCAGGTTCGTCAGGGCAATGCCAAAGGCCTGGGGCACGCAATTATGTGTGCCTACCCGATGGTGGGCGATGAGCCGGTCGCGGTGGTGCTTCCTGACGTGATCCTCGATGAATACAGCGCCGATCCGAAAAAAGACAACCTGCACGAAATGCTGCAGCGCTTCGAAACCACCGGCGTCAGCCAAATCATGGTTGAACCCGTGCCGCATAAGGATGTCGGAAACTACGGCGTAGCCGACTGCAAGGGCGTCGATCTGCAACCGGGCGAAAGCGCGCCGATGGTCAGCGTGGTCGAGAAGCCGTCGCCGGATAAAGCGCCTTCCAACCTGGCGATTGTCGGGCGTTACGTGTTGTCCGCCGATATTTGGCCGCTGTTGGCGAAAACGCCTCCAGGCGCCGGCGATGAAATTCAGCTGACTGACAGCATCGAAATGCTGATGCAGCAGGAAACGGTGGAAGCGTATCACCTGAAAGGCGTGAGCCATGACTGCGGTAATAAACTGGGTTACATGCAGGCTTTTGTAGAGTACAGCATGCGTCATGCCAGCCTGGGCAAAGAATTTTCTCAGTGGCTGCAACAGGTTGTTGCCGCTGACAAGAAGTGATTTTATCTTTCGTCTTAATTTGAAAAACTAGGATTTTCACATGAAAGTAACAGTTTTTGGTATTGGTTATGTGGGGCTGGTACAGGCCGCGGTGCTGGCTGAAGTTGGCCATGACGTTATGTGCATCGATGTTGATGAGCGAAAAGTCGAAAACCTGAAAAAAGGGAATATCCCGATTTTTGAGCCGGGCCTGGCGCCGCTGGTGCAGCAAAACTATGAGGCCGGGCGCCTGCATTTCACCACCGATGCCAAAGCGGGCGTGGCGCACGGGAATATCCAGTTTATCGCCGTCGGCACGCCGCCGGATGAGGACGGCTCCGCCGATCTGAAATATGTCACCGCGGTGGCGCGCACCATCGCCGAGCACATGACCGATCGCAAAGTGGTGATCGACAAATCCACCGTGCCGGTCGGCACGGCGGACAAGGTGCGTCAGGTGATGGCGGAAACGCTGGCTAAGCGCGGCAGCAACGTGCCGTTCGACGTGGTGTCCAACCCTGAATTCCTGAAGGAAGGCGCTGCGGTGGCTGACTGCATGCGCCCTGAGCGCATCGTGATCGGTACCGATAATAAAGAGGTGATCGAACCTATTCGCGAGCTGTACGAGCCGTTTAACCGCAATCACGATCGTATGATCATGATGGATATCCGCAGCGCGGAGCTGACCAAATACGCCGCCAACTGCATGTTGGCGACCAAAATCAGCTTTATGAACGAAATGTCCAACCTGGCGGAAATGCTGGGCGCGGACATCGAGAAAGTGCGTCAGGGCATCGGTTCCGATTCACGCATCGGCTATCACTTCATCTACCCTGGCTGTGGCTACGGTGGCTCTTGCTTCCCGAAAGATGTGCAGGCCTTGATCCGCACGGCGGAGCAGATCGGTTACCAACCGAAGCTGTTGCAGGCGGTAGAGCAGGTCAACTACCAACAGAAAGACAAGCTGAGCAGCTTTATCAAAGACTATTTCGGCAGCGATTTGAAGGGCAAAACCTTCGCACTGTGGGGTCTGGCGTTCAAGCCGAATACCGATGACATGCGTGAAGCCTCCAGCCGCGTGCTGATGGAGCAACTGTGGGCTGCCGGCGCCACCGTTCAAGCCTACGATCCGGAAGCGATGAACGAAGTTCAGCGCATCTATGGCCAGCGTGACGATCTGAAACTGATGGGCACCAAAGAGGCTGCGTTGCACGGCGCCGATGCGCTGGTGATTTGCACCGAATGGCAGAATTTCCGCGCACCGGACTTCGACGTGATCAAGGGTGCGTTGAAACAGCCGGTGATCTTCGATGGACGTAACCTGTACGATCCGGAGCGTTTGGCGAATCGTGGCTTTACCTACTATGCGATTGGCCGCGGCGCATCGATTAAACCGGTTATTTAAGGAGTGACCATGAAATTCCTGGTTACAGGCGCCGCAGGGTTTATTGGTTATCACGTTGCAGAGCGTTTGTTGACCGCCGGGCATCAGGTTGTCGGCATCGATAACCTGAATGACTATTATGACGTGGGCCTGAAAACGGCCCGTCTGGACAGACTGGCGGATAAGCCGGGATTCCGCTTTATCAAGCTGGATTTGGCCGATCGCGAAGGCATGGCGGCATTGTTCGCCGAGCATCAGTTTCAGCGCGTCATTCATTTGGGCGCGCAAGCCGGCGTGCGTTATTCGCTGGTCAACCCGTTGGCTTATGCGGACGCCAACCTGATCGGCCATTTGAACGTGCTGGAAGGCTGCCGGCATAATAAGGTCGAGCATTTACTTTACGCGTCTTCCAGCTCTGTTTATGGCCTCAATCGCAAGCTGCCGTTTGCTACCGAAGATTCTGTCGACCACCCTGTGTCACTGTATGCGGCAACCAAAAAAGCCAATGAGCTGATGTCACACAGCTACTCTCATTTATACGGTCTTCCGACGACGGGGCTGCGCTTCTTTACCGTATATGGTCCCTGGGGGCGTCCGGATATGGCGCTGTTCAAGTTTACCAAGGCCATATTGGCGGGGGAGAGCATCGATGTATATAACCACGGTGAAATGCACCGTGACTTTACTTACATTGATGATATCACCGAGGCGATTGTGCGGCTGCAGGCGGTTATTCCGCAGGCAGATCCGTCATGGACCGTTGAACAGGGATCGCCGGCGACCAGTTCCGCGCCGTATCATGTTTATAATATCGGCAATAACTCCCCCGTTAAACTGATGGAATATATCACGGCATTGGAGCAGGCTTTGGGGGTAACGGCCCGCAAGAATATGCTGCCGATGCAACCTGGCGACGTGATGGATACCAGCGCGGATACCGCAGAGCTTTATCGTGACATTGGTTTTAAGCCGGAAACCAGCGTTGAAGAGGGTGTGAAGCGCTTTGTTGATTGGTATAAGGCATTCTACCAGGTTCAATAATTGAACGAGGGTAAATGCGATAAAGGGGCCTTAGGGCCCTTTTTTTTCACTGGGATTTCGTGCAAGGAGGAAAATGCGAATTAGGATATTTACTAAAAGAAAAGGGATGAGGCGGGATCACGGCTATAAGCTTTAAAATGAAAAGGCCCCCCGCAGGGAGCCTTTCAGATACGGACTGAATCGCTATTACAGCAGGAAATCATCCAGAGATTTACCTTGCTCTTCGATAGCTTTCTTAATCACCGCAGGGGTACGGCCTTGGCCGGTCCAGGTTTTCAGTTCGCCGTTTTCGTCTTTATATTGGTATTTAGCAGGACGTGCTGCACGTTTTGCTTTGCCGGCAGCCTTGTTGGCAGCCATGGTTTGCAGCAGTTCATTCGGATCGATACCGTCAGCAATCAGCATTTCGCGGTATTGCTGCAGTTTACGAGTGCGTTCTTCGATTTCTGCTTGAGCCTGGCTGTCTTCTTCGCGACGTTCGTTCACAACAACTTCCAGTTTCTCGAGCATTTCTTCCAGCGTTTCCAGTGTGCATTCTCTTGCCTGGGCGCGCAGAGTGCGGATGTTGTTCAAAATCTTTAATGCTTCGCTCATTGTCCTAGTCTCAAATTATATTGGTGGGGGGCGTCTCGATAATAATAGAGTGCTATTTTCCTTTCTGCAATAGCCAAATTGACTTGAATACTCAAATTTACCTTTTAAAAAACCGTTAATCGGATCTGTCCGACTAATATAGGAAGGGCTGTTAACTATTACCCTCACCGCACTTAAGTCAAAATTTCAGCAGGCATGCTTTAAAATGCGCGTGGCACAAGGCTTTCATCGATAAGTTATCGCTGTAATTTATATCAATATTACAATGGGTTCTGTGGGCTTAATCACGTCATGACGAGGCAGACATTGTAAACAATAGGGGTATCTGGGTAAAGATTGCGTCAGGAAACGTCGGGGGAGAACGAAGGTGATTAAATGCCCTGTATTGGCCTCACGTATAATAGGCAAGCACTCCGCCGCGGTCACGGCGCCTGCCGAGGTGAAAGGGGGGATTATGCATTAATCGGCAAATGACCGGCTTAACCATTAGCAAGAATTAATAGTGATGACAGGCATACATTATCCTGTAAATAGCGGTAAAAAGAACGGGCCGACAGAAGGATATGTTTCGCTTGAAAGCGCATTATTACGGCGAACGCAATATTCGCTCGCTTTGGGCTGAGCCGGGGGGCGGGTTATGGTACACTCACCGTCCTAATCAACATTTGAATATTTCTTATACCATCGGAGTTGCGGGGCCATGGCTCAACTTTATTTTTATTACTCTGCGATGAATGCCGGCAAGTCCACCGCGCTGCTACAGTCTTCATATAACTATCAAGAACGTGGTATGCGCACGCTGGTGTTCACTGCGGAGATCGATCACCGCTTTGGGGTGGGCAAAGTCAGCTCGCGCATCGGTTTATCCTCGCAGGCCCAGCTCTATAACAACGACTCGATGCTGTACGCCATGATTCAGCAGGAGCATCAACAGCAGCCGGTGCATTGCGTGCTGCTGGATGAAAGCCAGTTCCTGACCAAGGCCCAGGTTGAGCAATTGTGCGATGTGGTGGACCAACTGGACATTCCCGTATTGTGCTACGGCCTGCGTACCGATTTTCTCGGTGAGCTGTTTATCGGCAGCCAATATTTGCTGGCCTGGGCTGATAAGCTGGTGGAATTGAAAACCATCTGCCACTGCGGGCGCAAAGCCAATATGGTGTTGCGGTTGGATGAAAACGGCCAGGCGATGCACGCCGGTGAGCAGGTGGTGATTGGCGGTAACGAGAGCTATGTCTCCGTCTGCCGCAAGCATTATAAAGAAGCGATTCACTCCCTGGAGTAGGGGAGAAAACGCCGCCAAAGCCCGCTGAAGCGTTTTGGTGACCTGAGTCGAAATGCAGCGCCTCGGGCGCAATAAAAAACCCGCCGTGTGGCGGGTTTTTTTATCGGTTCACGGAACCGTTATTTCTTGGGCTTCTTTACCGCGGCTTTGGCGGCAGCCGGAGCGGCAGCTTCCTCTTCTACCGCTTCGCTGAATTCGCGGCCGTAGAAGGTATCCAGCATGATTTGCTTCAGTTCGGCAATCAGCGGATAGCGCGGGTTGGCGCCGGTGCATTGGTCGTCGAACGCGTCTTCCGACAGCTTGTCGACTTTCGCCAGGAAGTCCGCCTCCTGCACACCCGCTTCGCGGATGGAGGTTGGGATGCCCAACTCGGTTTTCAGCTCGTCCAGCCAGGCCAGCAGTTTCTCAATCTTCTGCGCGGTGCGGTCGCCCGGGGCGCTCAGGCCGAGGTGGTCGGCGATTTCAGCGTAGCGGCGGCGCGCCTGAGGGCGGTCGTACTGGCTGAAGGCCGTCTGCTTGGTCGGGTTGTCGTTCGCATTGTAGCGAATAACGTTGGAAATCAGCATCGCGTTGGCCAGGCCGTGCGGAATGTGGAACTCCGAACCCAGCTTGTGCGCCATGGAGTGACAAACCCCAAGGAAGGCGTTGGCGAAAGCGATACCGGCGATGGTGGCGGCGTTGTGCACGCGTTCACGAGCAACCGGGTTTTTCGCGCCTTCTTTATAGCTGGCCGGCAGATACTCTTTCAACAGTTTCAGCGCCTGCAGCGCCTGGCCGTCGGAGTATTCGTTCGCCAGCACCGAGACGTAGGCTTCCAGCGCGTGGGTGACCGCATCCAGACCGCCGAAGGCACACAGGGATTTCGGCATGTTCATCACCAGGTTGGCGTCGACAATCGCCATGTCCGGGGTCAGCGCATAGTCGGCCAGCGGGTATTTCTGCCCGGTGGTGTCGTCGGTCACGACGGCGAATGGCGTGACTTCCGAACCGGTGCCTGAGGTGGTGGTGATAGCGATCATCTTCGCTTTCACGCCCATTTTCGGGAACTTGTAGATACGCTTGCGAATGTCCATGAAGCGCAGCGCCAGATCCTCGAAGTGGGTTTCAGGATGTTCGTACAGCACCCACATGATTTTCGCAGCGTCCATCGGCGAACCGCCGCCCAGCGCGATGATGACGTCCGGTTTGAAGGAGTTCATCTGCTCGGCGCCTTTACGCACGATGCTCAGTGTCGGGTCGGCTTCCACTTCGAAGAACACTTCGGTTTCGATGCCGTGAGACTTCAGAACCTTGGTGATCTGGTCGGCATAGCCGTTGTTGAACAGGAAACGGTCGGTCACGATGAAGGCGCGTTTTGCCCCGTCGGTCGCCACTTCTTCCAGCGCGATAGGCAGCGAGCCACGGCGGAAGTAGATCGATTTCGGAAGTTTATGCCACAACATGTTTTCTGCTCGCTTCGCTACAGTTTTCTTGTTGATCAGGTGTTTAGGTCCGACGTTTTCAGAGATGGAGTTACCACCCCAGGAGCCGCAACCCAGCGTCAGCGAAGGCGCGAGTTTGAAGTTATACAGGTCGCCGATACCGCCCTGAGAAGCCGGGGTGTTGATCAGGATGCGAGCCGTTTTCATTTTATCGCCGAAGTAGGCAATGCGAGCCGTTTGGTTATCCTGGTCGGTGTACAGGCAGGAAGTGTGGCCGATACCGCCCATGGCGACCAGTTTTTCGGCTTTGGCGACGGCGTCTTCGAAGTCTTTGGCCCGGTACATCGCCAGCGTCGGCGACAGTTTTTCATGGGCGAAAGGTTCGGACTCGTCGACCAGCTTCACTTCGCCGATCAGCACTTTGGTGTTGGCCGGCACTTTGATGCCTGCCATCTCGGCGATTTTCGGTGCGGATTGCCCGACGATGGCCGCGTTCAGACCGCCGTTTTTCAGGATGATGTCCTGCACCGCTTTCAGTTCTTTACCCTGCAGCAGATAGCCGCCGTGGGAAGCGAAGCGTTCGCGTACCGCATCATAAATAGAGTCGACGACGATGACCGACTGTTCGGAAGCGCAGATAACGCCGCTGTCGAAGGTTTTGGACATCAGGATAGACGCGACCACGCGCTTGATGTCTGCGGTTTCGTCTACCACCACCGGCGTATTACCGGCGCCGACGCCGATGGCCGGTTTGCCGGAGCTGTAGGCGGCTTTCACCATGCCCGGGCCACCGGTGGCCAGGATCAGGTTGATGTCCGGGTGGTGCATCAGCTGGTTGGACAGCTCGACGGTCGGTTGGTCGATCCAACCGATGATGTCTTTCGGCGCGCCGGCGGCGATAGCGGCTTGCAGCACGATATCGGCGGCTTTGTTGGTGGCATTTTTCGCACGCGGGTGCGGCGAGAAGATGATGCCGTTACGGGTTTTCAGGCTGATCAGCGCTTTGAAGATCGCGGTAGAAGTTGGGTTGGTGGTAGGGACGATACCGCAAATCAGGCCGATAGGCTCGGCGATGGTGATGGTACCGAAGGTGTCATCTTCAGACAGGATGCCACAGGTTTTTTCATCTTTATAGGCGTTGTAGATGTACTCGGAAGCGAAGTGGTTTTTGATCACTTTGTCTTCGACGATACCCATTCCGGATTCTTCCACGGCCATTTTGGCCAACGGGATACGGGCATCAGCAGCGGCGAGGGCGGCAGCGCGGAAAATTTTATCCACTTGCTCTTGAGTGAAGTTGGCATATTCGCGCTGGGCTTTTTTGACACGTGCGACAAGCTCGTTCAGTTCAGCGACATTCGTTACAGCCATAATGCTCTCCTGATAATGTTAAACTCTTTCAGTAAATAAGCCGTGCGAGCCACTAGTATAGTCATAACGGGAATAAACGGTGATTTGAATACCGGGGCTTTCCCGCGTTATTTCTTCGCATGCTGCTGATTTGCTTAAAGAGCTTCACCCTACGCCAACCGGAGGGGCAGGCAGTGAGGAGAAGGGAACCGGCTGGGCTGCCGCCGACTTTGTTCTACTCCCTGACTACGACTAAGAGCTTACCCACTGTTGGGTAGTCGATTTGTGATCTAAATCATGAAAAGTGCAAGCTGACACCTTTCAGCTTGCCGGTGTTGGGAATCATTCTTGATAACTGTGAGCGATGACTCTTTTTTCAACATAAAAAATCAAAAGGCCAAACATCACTTTAACAAAGGGCATTTGTTTCGTTGCATAACTTGCTGACAGTCAAAAATGCTGCTTGGGCCGGATGGATTACCCGCGCCAATTCCATTACATTAGCGCGCATAGGCAGCACACCTTTTTTATAGCGATTAATGCGGAGCATCTGTGGGCCAATCTCTGTTGGATCTTTCCGGCTTTATCAAGTTCTTTGTCGGTCTGTTTGCGCTGGTCAACCCGGTGGGCATCTTGCCGGTGTTTATCAGCATGACCAGCTACCAGGCGGAAGCGGGGCGCAATAAAACCAACCTGACCGCCAACCTGTCGGTCGCCATCATTTTGTGGACGTCGCTTTTCCTGGGCGAAGGGATCCTGCGGATGTTCGGCATCTCTATCGATTCGTTCCGCATCGCCGGCGGTATTCTGGTGGTGACCATCGCCATGTCGATGATCAGCGGCAAGCTGGGGGAAGACAAGCAAAACAAACAGGAGAAATCGGAGAGCGCGATCCGCGAAAGCATCGGCGTGGTGCCGTTAGCGCTGCCGCTGATGGCGGGGCCGGGGGCGATCAGTTCCACCATCGTGTGGAGTTCCCGTTATCACAACTGGCAAAGCCTGCTCGGCTTTACGGTGGCGATCGCCTTGTTCGCCTTTTGTTGCTGGCTGTTGTTCCGCGCCGCGCCGCTGTTGGTGCGTTTGCTGGGGCAGACCGGCATCAACGTGATCACCCGTATCATGGGTCTGCTGCTGATGGCGCTCGGCATCGAGTTTATCGTTACCGGCATTAAGGCGATATTCCCCGGCCTGTTGTAATACCCTTTGTTTAGCCGCGTACCTTTCGCGTCGGCGTGGCTAAAATTAATTTTAAAGTTTAAATTATTTATTGGTTCGCATTATTATAGTGCACAGAGTGAATAAAAATTATGCCGTTGCACTCTTATGTTGCATAAATCTCATGTTGCTGCTCAAAAAAAGCGCTGAGCGCTATTTCAACCACTTTTCCTCCCCCCTTTTCGCGCATTTTGCCCCCGTTCAACGGTAAAGCTGTTGTTAAATTAATCACATCATTCTGTGGGGCTTGTCTCACTTTCATCCAGGTGTTATTAGTGATTAACCGCCCGTAGACAGGTGTTTGTTCTTTGAATGATTGGATTGTTAACTGAATGTTTCTTTTCGCGGCGATGAGATCGTGCTGACGGTTTCAATTGAAATGAATTCGGTTTTTTTACCTTTAAAATCATATCAATAACATTGGTTTTTCTTGGTCTTGAACACAGAGGACGGATCGGGCTTCGTGCGATAAAAGAGAATTGCTTAACATTTTCGTAAAATTTATTGGCTATGGAATTTGGCTTCTGCTAATTTCCGAGCAACTTTCCCGTGGTCAATTAACTGAAATGCGCCATAAAAACGGGAATGATTTTTGCTGGTATCCGTTTATTTAGAATTCTTATAAACACTTCACAAACTTCGATAAGCGATGCTTGTCGGTGAAAAGGAGCCTCAATTATGCAGCAAACCCTGAAGCGTACTTCTTTGACCTTGTTGATTAGCGGCGCGCTGAGCGTCGGCGCCGTAAATAGCGGTTGGGCGGCGCAGGTGCCGGCCGGCGTTCAGTTGGCGCAGCAGCAGAATATTGTGATCAACAACGGCAGCGAAGTGGCTTCATTGGATCCGCATAAGGTCGAGGGCGTACCGGAAAGCAATATCATTCTTAACCTGCTGGAAGGGCTGGTGAGCACCGACGCCAACGGGCATGTGGTGCCGGCGGCGGCGGCGAGCTGGGAAAACCAGAATTATCAGCAATGGACTTTCCACCTGCGTCCCGGCGCGGTGTGGAGCGACGGCAGCCCGGTGACCGCGCAAGATTTCGTCTACAGCTGGCAGCGTCTGGCCGATCCGAAAATCGCCTCGCCCTACGCCAGCTACCTGCAATACACCAAAGTCGAGAATATCGACGACATCCTGACCGGTAAGAAGAGCCCGCAGACCCTCGGCGTCAAGGCGCTGGACGACCAGACGCTGCAGGTGACGCTGAGCGAGCCGGTGCCGTATTTCATCAGCATGCTGAGCCACACGTCGCTCAAACCGGTCAAACGGGCGGTGGTAGAGAAATTCGGCGATAAATGGACGCTGCCTGCCAACTACGTCGGTAATGGCGCTTACCGCCTGAAAGAGTGGGTGGTGAACGAGCGCATCGTGCTGGAGCGCAGCCCGAGCTACTGGAACAACAAGCAGACGGTGATCAATCAGGCGACCTTCCTGCCGATTACCTCGGAAGTCAGCGACGTTAACCGCTTCCGCAGCGGCGAGATCGATATCACCAACAGCGCCATTCCGCCGTACCTGTACGTCAAGATGAAGCGCGAAATGCCTGAACAGCTGCACGTTAACCCTTATCTGTGCACCTTCTATTACGAGCTCAATAACAAGCAGGCGCCGTTCACCGATGCGCGCGTGCGTACGGCGGTGAAGATGACGCTGGATCGTGACATCATCGCCAACAAGATTATGGGCCAGGGGCAGATCCCGGCCTACAGCTTCACGCCGACCTTCACGGAAGGCGCCAACTTCACGCCGCCCGCGTGGGCCGGCTGGAGCCAGGAACAGCGCAACGCCGAAGCCAGGAAACTGCTGGCGGAAGCGGGCTACAGCGACGCCAAGCCGCTGAAATTCTCGCTGCTGTACAACACCTCCGATCAAAACAAACAGCAGGCGATCGCCGCTGCGTCGATGTGGAAGAAGAACCTGGGCGCCGAGGTCACGCTGCGCAACCAGGAATGGAAAACGTCGCTGGAGAGCCGCCATCAGGGGCAATACGACGTGGCGCGCGCCACCTGGTGCGGGGATTACAACGAGCCCAGCGCGTTCCTGAACCTGGTGCTGTCCAACAGCAGCATCAATACCGTGTTCTATAAAAGCCCGGCGTTCGACGCCATCATGGCCGCCACGCTGAAGGCGCCGGATGAGGCCGCGCGCGCCGCGCTCTATCAGCAGGCGGAAGCGCAGCTGGACAAAGACTCCGCGTTGGTCCCGGTTTATTACCGCGTCAGCGCGCGGTTGATCAAGCCGACGGTGGGCGGGTTCACCGGCAAAGATCCGCTGGACTATACCGACGTTAAAAATCTGTACATTATCAAGCAGTAAAAGGGGTATTCCTGGCGCTAGTTCGCGGAGGAATATAGGGAAGGCCGGCCGCCGCATTCGTTCCGCGGCGGCGGGAAAACAGAGTCCGCTTACGGGCAACGCAGGCTCCACGAAGAGCCTGTGATAATAAAAAACTGGAGTCGATAAGTATGACCAACATCACGAAGAAAACGCTCATTGCCGCCGGCGTCATCGCCGCGCTGGGCATCACAGCAACCACCTCCGCCTTTGCCGCCGAGGTTCCTGCAGGCGTGCAACTGGCCGACAAGCAAGAAATCGTCAAAAACAACGGTTCCGAAGTGCAGTCGCTGGATCCGCACAAAATCGAGGGCGTGCCGGAAAACAACGTCACCCGCGATCTGATGGAAGGCCTGGCGAACAACAGCCCGGACGGTTCCATCGTGCCGGGCGTCGCGGAAAGCTGGGATAACAAGGATTTCAAAGTCTGGACCTTCCACCTGCGTAAAGACGCCAAATGGTCCAACGGCAAGCCGGTAACGGCGCAAGATTTCGTCTATAGCTGGCAGCGCGTGGTGGATCCGAAAACCGCGTCGCCTTACGCCAGCTACCTGCAATACGCCCACGTGGAAAACGTCGATGACATCATCGCCGGTAAAAAAGACAAGTCGACGCTGGGCGTGAAGGCCATCGACGACCACACCTTCCAGGTGACCCTGAGCGAGCCGGTGCCTTATCTGGTTGAAATGACCCCGCACTACGCCATGAAGCCGGTTTACAAAGACGCGGTGGAGAAGTTTGGCGAGAAGTGGACGCTGCCGGCCAACTACGTCAGCAACGGCGCCTACAAACTGAAAGACTGGATTGTCAACGAACGCATCGTACTGGAACGCAACCCGGAATATTGGGATAACGCCAAAACCATCATCAATAAAGTGACGTTCCTGCCTATTTCGTCGGAAGTGACCGACGTTAACCGCTACCGCACCGGCGAAATCGACATGACTTACAACAACATGCCGATCGAACTGTTCCAGAAGCTGAAAAAAGAGATCCCGAAAGAGGTGCATGTCGATCCTTACCTGTGCACCTATTACTACGAAATCAACAACCAGAAGGCGCCGTTCACCGATGCGCGCGTACGTGAAGCGCTGAAGCTGGGCATGGATCGCGACATCATCGTCAACAAGGTGAAAAACCAGGGCGATCTGCCGGCCTACAGCTTTACGCCGCCATACACCGACGGCGCCAAGCTGACCCCGCCGGAGTGGTTCGGCTGGACGCAGGAAAAACGCAACGAAGCGGCGAAGAAACTGCTGGCGGAAGCCGGCTACGGCCCGGGCAAACCGCTGACCTTCTCCCTGCTGTACAACACTTCAGACCTGCACAAGAAGCTGGCGATCGCCGCCGCCTCCATCTGGAAGAAAAACCTGGGCGTGGACGTGAAGCTGGTGAACCAGGAGTGGAAAACCTTCCTGGATACCCGCCATCAGGGCACCTATGACGTGGCGCGCGCCGGCTGGTGCGCCGACTACAACGAACCGAGTTCGTTCCTGAACATGATGTTGTCCGACAGCAGCAGTAACACCCCGCACTACAAGAGCGCCGAGTTCGACAAGCTGATGGCCAACGTGCTGACCGCGAAGACCAAAGACGAGCGCGCCGATCTGTATCAGAAAGCGGAAGTTCAGCTGGATAAGGATTCCGCCATCGTTCCGCTGTATTACTACGTGAACGCCCGTTTGGTGAAACCTTACGTCGGTGGCTACACCGGCAAAGACCCGCTTGATAACGTGTACGACAAAAACCTGTACATCATCAAGCATTGATACGGTAAGAGCCGGCGGCGCAGGCCGCCGGCCCATGTTGAGAATAATAAGCCGTCATCAGGCTGTCGCACAGGGTTAGGGCAATGCTTAAATTTATACTTCGTCGCTTGCTGGAAGCGATCCCGACACTATTTATCCTTATCACCATCTCATTCTTCATGATGCGCCTGGCGCCCGGCAGTCCATTTACCGGTGAGCGCGCATTGCCGCCAGAAGTTATGGCGAATATCGAGGCCAAATATCATTTGAACGACCCGATCTGGAAACAGTACGGTCATTATCTGGCGCAGCTTGCGCAGGGAGACTTCGGCCCGTCCTTTAAATACAAGGACTATTCGGTCAACGATCTGGTCGCCGGCTCTTTCCCGGTGTCCGCCAAACTCGGCCTGGCCGCGTTTCTGCTGGCGGTGGTGCTGGGGGTGAGCGCAGGCGTGATTGCCGCGCTGAATCAGAACACCAAATGGGACTACACGGTGATGGGGTTCGCCATGACCGGGGTGGTGATACCCAGTTTCGTGGTGGCGCCGCTGCTGGTGCTGATCTTCGCCATCACGCTGAAATGGCTGCCGGGCGGCGGCTGGAACGGCGGCGCGCCTAAATTCATCATCCTGCCGATGGTGGCGCTGTCGCTTGCCTATATCGCCAGCATCGCCCGTATCACGCGCGGCTCGATGATTGAAGTGCTGCACTCCAACTTCATCCGCACCGCGCGCGCCAAAGGCTTGCCGATGCGTCGCATCATTTTCCGCCACGCGCTGAAGCCGGCGCTGCTGCCGGTGCTGTCCTACATGGGGCCGGCGTTCGTCGGCATCATCACCGGTTCGATGGTGATCGAAACCATCTACGGTCTGCCGGGGATCGGCCAGCTGTTCGTTAACGGCGCGCTGAACCGCGACTACTCCCTGGTATTGAGCCTGACCATTCTGGTGGGCGCACTGACCATTCTGTTCAACGCGATCGTCGATGTGCTGTATGCGGTCATCGATCCGAAAATCCGTTATTAATCTGGAGCACGCGAATGATGTTGACTAAAAAGAACAGCGAAGCTCTGGAACACTTCAGCGAGAAGCTGGAAGTGGAAGGACGCAGCCTGTGGCAAGACGCGCGCCGGCGCTTTATGCACAACCGCGCGGCGGTCAGCAGCCTGTTCATTCTGGTGTTGATCACGCTGTTTGTGGTGCTGGCGCCGATGCTGTCGCAATTTGCCTACGACGATACCGATTGGGCGATGATGTCCGCCGCGCCAAGCGTGGAATCGGGGCACTATTTCGGCACCGACTCCTCCGGGCGCGATCTGCTGGTGCGCGTGGCGATCGGCGGGCGCATCTCGCTGATGGTCGGCGTGGCGGCGGCGCTGGTGGCAGTGATCGTCGGCACCCTGTACGGCGCGATGTCCGGCTATCTGGGCGGCAAGGTCGACTCGGTGATGATGCGCCTGCTGGAGATCCTCAACTCCTTCCCGTTCATGTTCTTCGTGATCCTGCTGGTGACCTTTTTCGGCCAGAACATCCTGCTTATCTTCGTGGCGATCGGCATGGTGTCGTGGCTGGATATGGCGCGTATCGTGCGCGGCCAAACCCTCGGCCTGAAGCGCAAGGAGTTCATCGAAGCGGCGCTGGTGTGCGGCGTCTCCACGCGCAATATCGTGCTGCGGCATATCGTGCCGAACGTGCTCGGCGTGGTGGTGGTGTATGCCTCGCTGCTGGTGCCGAGCATGATCCTGTTCGAATCCTTCCTCAGCTTCCTGGGGCTGGGCACGCAGGAGCCGCTCAGCAGCTGGGGCGCATTGCTCAGCGACGGCGCCAACTCAATGGAAGTTTCACCGTGGTTGCTGCTGTTCCCGGCGGGTTTCCTGGTTGTCACTCTGTTCTGTTTCAACTTTATCGGCGATGGCCTGCGTGACGCCCTCGACCCGAAAGATCGTTAAGGAGTGCAATCATGAGCACCATTGAACATCCTCAACTGCAAACCGGCGCCGGGGTCAAAACGTCGCCGCTGCTGGACGTGAAAGACCTGCGCGTCACGTTCTCCACCCCGGACGGCGACGTGACGGCGGTGAACGATCTGAATTTCGACCTGCGCGCCGGCGAAACGCTGGGCATCGTCGGTGAATCCGGTTCCGGCAAATCGCAGACCGCGTTCGCCCTGATGGGGTTGCTGGCCAGCAATGGCCGCATCGGCGGTTCGGCCAAATTCAACGGCCGCGAAATTCTCAACCTGCCGGAAAATCAGCTCAACAAGCTGCGGGCCGAAGAGATCTCGATGATCTTCCAGGACCCGATGACCTCGCTCAACCCTTATATGCGCGTTGGCGAACAGCTGATGGAAGTGCTGATGCTGCATAAGAAAATGAGCAAAAGCGAAGCCTTCGAAGAGTCGGTACGCATGCTCGACGCGGTGAAAATGCCGGAAGCGCGCAAGCGCATGCGCATGTATCCGCACGAGTTTTCCGGCGGCATGCGCCAGCGCGTGATGATCGCCATGGCGCTGCTGTGCCGGCCGAAGCTGCTGATCGCCGACGAACCGACCACCGCGCTGGACGTGACCGTTCAGGCGCAGATCATGACGCTGCTCAACGAGCTGAAGCGCGAATTCAACACCGCGATCATCATGATCACCCACGACCTGGGCGTGGTGGCCGGCATCTGCAACAAGGTGCTGGTGATGTACGCCGGCCGCACCATGGAATACGGCAGCGCGCGCGAGGTGTTCTACCAGCCGAGCCATCCGTACTCCATCGGCCTGTTGAACGCGGTGCCGCGCCTCGACGCCGAAGGCGAAGCGTTGCTGACCATTCCCGGCAACCCGCCGAACCTGCTGCGGTTGCCGAAAGGCTGCCCGTTCCAGCCGCGCTGCCCGTACGCCATGGAGCAGTGCGCGAGCGCTCCGCCGTTGGAGCAATTTGGGGAAGGGCGCCTGCGCGCCTGCTTTAAACCGGTGGAGGCGTTGGTATGACAGCGGTAACCGACAAGAAAGTGCTGCTCGAAGTGGCCGATTTGAAAGTGCACTTCGACATTCATGACGACAAACAGTGGTTCTGGCAGCCGCCGAAAACCCTGAAAGCGGTCGATGGCGTCACGCTGCGGCTGTTCGAGGGGGAAACCCTGGGCGTGGTCGGCGAGTCCGGCTGCGGCAAGTCCACCTTCGCGCGCGCCATCATCGGCCTGGTGAAAGCCACCAGCGGGCGCGTCGCCTGGCTGGGCAAAGATCTGCTGGGCATGAGCGACGCCGACTGGCGCAAAACCCGCAGCGATATCCAGATGATCTTCCAGGATCCGCTGGCTTCGCTCAACCCGCGCATGACCATCGGCGAGATCATCGCCGAGCCGCTGCGCACCTACTACCCGAAAATGCCGCGTCAGGAAGTGAAGGACAAGGTCAAGGCGATGATGCTGAAGGTCGGCCTGCTGCCTAACCTGATCAACCGCTACCCGCACGAGTTTTCCGGCGGCCAGTGCCAGCGTATCGGCATCGCGCGCGCGCTGATCCTCGAGCCGAAGCTGGTGATCTGCGACGAGCCGGTCTCCGCGCTGGACGTGTCGATTCAGGCACAGGTGGTGAACCTGCTGCAGCAGCTGCAGCGCGAGATGGGGCTGTCACTGATCTTTATCGCCCACGACTTGGCGGTGGTGAAGCACATTTCCGATCGCGTGCTGGTGATGTATCTGGGCCATGCGGTGGAGCTGGGCACTTATGACGAGGTGTACCACAATCCGCAGCACCCTTACACCAAAGCGCTGATGTCGGCGGTGCCGATCCCGGATCCGGACAAGGAGAAGGAAAAGCAGATCCAACTGCTGGAAGGGGAGCTGCCTTCGCCGATCAACCCGCCGACCGGCTGCGTGTTCCGCACCCGCTGCCCGATCGCCGGGCCGGAGTGCGCCAAGACGCGCCCGCTGCTGGAGGGCAGTTTCCGCCATGCGGTTTCGTGCCTGAAGGTCGATCCGCTGTAATGCGCCGCTAGCCGGCAACAAAAAGCCCCGCTGAATGAGCGGGGCTTTTTTTTATCCGATATGCTATCGGCGAATCACTCTTTCCACAGAATGTGGCACAGCTTGTGGTCTTTCTCGCGGCAGATTAGCACGCGGGCGAACACGTCGTTGATCGGCTCGCCGTCGCTGTCCGCCAGACCGATCACCACCTCGGCGAAGAAGTCCGGGTTCAGATCGTAATCCACGTGCTCGCTCCAGTCTTCGGAGGGGTCGTACAGTTCGGCGCCGCCGCGCTCTTCAAACTGCAGGTTGAACAGCAGAATATCCGCCGGATCCAGATTGTCGCCGGCCAATTCGAGGAAGATGTCGTAGGCCTGTTCCAGCGTTTCGTCTTCGGTAAGGCGGTTATTCAAATCCATAAAAAAATCCTGATAACAAATGATTTGGCGCTATTAAAGCACGCTCGTCGCGGCTTTTACAGCAGCGGGCTGAAAAAGTAGAACAGGCGCTCGACCAGGCGATGCCAGAACGGCCGCTTCAGCCACTCTTTGGCGTTCAGCAGTTTGGAACGGGCGATGTAATCTTCCTGCACGCAGGCCAAATCGCTGCCGAAGCCGTCATCATCGATCACCAGCGTGATCTCGAAATTCAGCCACAGGCTGCGCATATCCAGATTGACGGTGCCGACCAGGCTGAGTTGCCCGTCCACCAGCACGCTCTTGGTATGCAGCAGGCCGCCTTCGAACTGATAGATCCTGACGCCGGCCTCCAGCAGCTCGGAGAAGAACGCGCGGCTGGCCCAGCGCACCATCATCGAATCGTTGTCGCGCGGCACGATGATGCTGACCTCGACGCCGCGCAGGGCGGCGGTGCAGATGGCGTGCAGCAGATCGTCGCTCGGCACGAAGTACGGCGTGGTCATGATCAGCTGCTCGCGCGCGGAATAGACCGCGGTCAGCAGCGCCTGGTGGATCATCTCCTCGGGGAAGCCGGGGCCGGAGGCGATCACCTGAATGGTGTGGCCGCTCTCCTGCTCGAACGGCATGATGTTGACGTCCGGCGGCGGCGGCAGAATGCGCTTGCCGGTTTCAATCTCCCAGTCGCAGGCATAGACGATGCCCATGGTGGTGGCCACCGGGCCTTCCATGCGCGCCATCAGGTCGATCCACTGGCCGACGCCCGCATCCTGCTTGAAGTAGCGCGGATCGACCATGTTCATGCTGCCGGTATAGGCGATGTAGTTGTCGATCAGCACCACTTTGCGGTGCTGACGCAGATCCATGCGGCGCAGGAACACGCGCAGCAGGTTGACCTTCAGCGCTTCCACCACTTCGATGCCGGCATTGCGCATCATCGCCGGGTAGGGGCTGCGGAAAAATTGCAGGCTGCCGGCGGAGTCGAGCATCAGGCGGCAGTGTACGCCGCGCCGCGCGGCGGCCATCAGCGATTCGGCCACCTGATCGACCAGGCCGCCGGGCTGCCAGATATAGAACACCATTTCGATGTTGTGGCGCGCCAGCTCGATGTCGCGGATCAGCGCTTTCAGCGTGTCGTCGGTGGTGGTGAGCAGCTGCAGCTGGTTGCCCTTGACGCCGTCGATGCCCTGGCGGCGGTTGCACAGCTGGAACAGCGGTTCGGCGACTTCGCTGTATTCGGTGGCGAAGATGCGGCGGCTCTCTTTCAGCTCCTTCAACCAACGGGCGGTCGACGGCCACATGGCCTTGGCGCGCTCGGCCCGGCGTTTGCCTAGATGCAGCTCGCCGAACGATAAATAGGCCACGATGCCGAACAGCGGCAGAATGTAGATAACCAGCAGCCAGGCCATGGCAGAGGGAACCGCACGGCGTTTCATTAAAATGCGCATCGTCACGCCGGCGATCAGCAGCCAGTAGCCGAACACCATGAGCCAACTGATTACGGTATAAAATGTTGTCATAAAGGCGAAAAATCCCGTTCGCAAACCACCAATGATGAGTGTACGCACAGATCGGGCAAGGCGAAACCTTTTATCGGCGCTTATGTTACATAAATATGATGAAGTTAAGGCACTTGCTGAAAATGAAAGGGCGGCTTTTGCCCGCGCGGCGTCCGCTGTGCCGCCGATAACGGCGGCTTGGATCACGGGCGGAAAGGGCTATAATGCCCGCGGTTGGCATTAGACGAACGAGTGACGGAATTATGAGACGCAGTAGAAATGAAGTGGGCCGCTGGCGCATGTTGCGGCAGAGCCAACGCCGCCGGCATCGCTGGCTGGAGCGCCAGTCGTGCAGCAATCGCCATATCATCCGGGTGCGGCGCCGCCTGGACGATCAGCATCGGCGCGCGCTGCTGTTTGCGGTATCCTGCGAGTGGTAAAACGAAAACAGTCCCGTAAGGGACTGTTTTGTTATGGCGCCAGGGTTATTTGCCCAGATAGGCGTTGAGCATCCAGACCTGTTTTTCCTGCTCTTTGATGTAATCGCTCATCAGCGACGCGGTGCCTTCGTCACCGGCGTCCGCCGCCACCGTCAGCAGTTCACGCTGCTGTTGCAGCAAGATTGAATACCCTTCCAACAGGCCGCGCAGCGTGCCCTTATCATCGGTCACGTTGGTGTGTTCCTTGATGTCGGCGGTTTTCAGATAGTCGCTGAAAGCGTGACGCGGCTGCGAGCCCAGCGTCAGAATACGTTCCGCCAGCTCGTCCACCTTGGTCAGCAGATCGTTATATGTCTCTTCGAACTTCGCGTGCAGTTCAAAGAACTGCGGGCCGGTAATGTTCCAATGATAGCCGCGCACGTTCATATACAGCACCTGATAGTTCGCCAACAGCGCGTTCAGCGCTTCGGCGAGTTTTGCCGATTGTTTACTGTCGAGGCCGATATGGGTTTTCGCTGCTTTCTTTGCCGTTGCCATAATAATCTTCTCCTGATTATCTGTTCCGATAGTAGACAGAATCAATTTCCATAGGGGATACAGTAACCGGATTTATCGCAGGGTTAAACACGATAACAGGCATTATTGCCATCGTTCAAACCGATGACGACAAATCCGTCGAGCAAATTGCCGAATCAGTTTACGCAGGTTCCGCCGGCGAAAAAAGCCGCTTTTATCGGTTACTTGCGCAGCGCCAGTTTTACCGCCCCGGCGCCCAGCGCCATTAACAGCGCGGCGGCGATCAGTACCGTAATAAACGCGCGATCAAAGGCCAGACGCGCCAGCTGCGTCAGCTGCTGCGCGCGATCGGCCGCCATCCCGGCCGCCAGGCGCAGGGCTTCGTCGATGCTGTCGTATGCCAGCGGGTTGACCGGCAGCTCCGCCGGCAGCGCCAGGCTATGGCTGTAAACCGCCGTCATCAACCCGCCGAGCAGCGTCACGCCCAGCACGCCGCCCAGTTCGTAGGAGACGTCCTCGATCGACGCCGCCATGCCGGATTTTTCCTCCGGCGCGTTCAGCATGATGGCGGTGGAAGCGGCGGTGATCACGCCGCCGAGGCCAAAGCCCACCAGCGCCAGGCTGACCAATTGCAATGCCATGCCGCTCTGGTATGACGCGGCAAGACCGGCGATGCCGAGAGTGGTCAGGACAAAACCGCCGAGGATGATGCTGCGTTCGCCGTAGCGCGGCAACAGCAGGCCGGCTACGGGCCCCGCCAGCGCCGAGGCCAGCGGGATCGGCAAAATAAACAGCGCCGCCTGCAGCGGGCTGAGGCCGAGCACCAGCTGTAGGCGTTGGCTGAGCACCAGTTCGATGCCGATCAGCGCTACCATCGACAACAGCGCCACGCCGATGCCGCCGGCGAACAGCCGGTTGCGGAACAGAGAGAAATCGATCATCGGGTGGGCGCTGCGCTGCTGACGACGCACGAACAGGGCCAGGAACAACACGCCGATCAGGACTGCCACAAGCAAGGCACTCACATCAGGCGTCGGCTTGCTCAGCTCCTTCAGCGCATAGATAGCGCCGACCAGACCAATCATGATCTGCACCGAGCCGACGATGTCCGAAGGGCGCGGGTTATCGCCACCGCAGCGCGGGATCAGTTTCCACGCCAGCGGCCAGACCAGCAGCACGACCGGCACATTGATCAGGAACACCGAACCCCACCAGAAATACTCCAGCAGCAGGCCGCCGACCACCGGGCCGATGGCCGCGCCGCCGGAGGCCACCGAGGCCCAGATGCCGATCGCCAGCGCGCGTTCGCGTTCGTCGGTAAAGACGTGGCGCACGATGGACAGCGTGGCGGGCATCATCATCGCCGCGCCAACGGCGAGGAACACCCGGGCGGCGATCAGCCACTCGGCGGTGGGCGAGAACGCGGCGCACAGTGACGCGACGGCAAACACCGGCAGTCCGGCGAGAAACAGCCGTTTATGGCCGATGCGATCGCTCAGCATGCCGGCGCCGGGCAACAGGCCGGCCACCACCAGCGGATAGGCGTTGACGATCCAGAGTTTTTGCGAGGCGCTGGCGTCCAGCGCCTGGGTTAAGCGCGGCAGGGCGGTATATAACACCGTCATATCGATGACGATCAGGAACAGGGCGCTGGCGACCATTGTCAGGATCAACCAGCGGTTCTTGGCGTACATAAGTCATAATCCAGTTAAAGTGGGCCGCGCGGAGGCGCCGCCATTCGGATAACCCACCGGCGATGCCGGGTGGTATACTGGTGATAATATATATCCATACGTTCGTATTGAAAAGAAGGGTTTCTTAATGGGACGTCAACGCAGCATCGATCGCGACAAGGTTTTGGACATCGCCGAAGAAATCGTCGCCACCCAGGGCGCCGCCGGCTTGACCATCGACGCCGTCGCCAAAGCGATGGGGATCTCCAAGGGCGGGGTGCAGTATTGCTTTGGCAGCAAAGACGCCCTGATTGATGCCATGTTCGATCGCTGGGGCAGTGCCTATGAAACGCTGTTCACGGCTATCGCCGGCGACGATCCTTCACCGCAGACCGCTGTGCGGGCGCATATGCTGGCCACCCACAGTTCGGATCAGACCGCCAGCGCCAAGGCCGCCGGGCTGATGGCGACGCTGATTCAAACGCCGGAGCATCTGGCGAGCACGCGCGAATGGTATCGCAGCCGCATCGCCGGGCTCGATTTGACCACCGAAGAGGGCAAGCGCGCGCGCCTGGCGTTTCTCGCCACAGAAGGCGCCTTTATGCTGCGTTATTTTGGTTTGATGGATATCGACCAGGCGGAATGGGAAACGATGTTCACCGATATGCAGGCGTTGATTTTAACTGAGGATGCCTATCGCACTGATAGCTAGTAAAGCCCGCAGTGAAGGGCGTATGGTTATCGAACAAGATATTCCCTCGAAGAACTTTTAAGCCAGCCACTCCGTGCTGGCTTTTTTTTGTTTGTAGGCAAGCGCCCAAGCGGTGCCCCCTGGAGGCAGGGGGCGGGGGGATTATTTACGGGCGTCCAACAGCGATTGGGCGTTCTCTGCGGTGACGACGGTCCACGGAATGTAATAATGCTTCTGCGTGCCGCCTTCCCATTTCAGATCCTTGGCGTACTGTTTCCAGATATCCGACTGTGGCTGATAGCTTTCACCTTTCACGGCGCGCAGCGCGACGTCGATGGACCCCTGCATCTGGCCTTTGGCATCTTGCAGGATAGAGACCATTTCACCGGCCTGCACCGCATGAATCGCGTCGGAAACGCCGTCAACGCCGGCAATCGCGAAGTCCTTCACATTCAGGCCGGCGCCTTTAATCGCCTCGATAGCGCCCAGCGCCATCTCGTCGTTTTGGCCAATCACGCCGTTGATTTTGCCCCGATGTTTCTGCAGCCAGTTTTCCATCAGCGGCTGCGCTTCCGCGCGTGACCAGTTGGCCGTTTTGCGTTCAAGCACGGTGACCTGGCCGGCGCCGCACTCGGCTATCGCTTTATCATTGCCCTTGCCGCGCTGGATCTCACCGCTGCCGCCTTTCGGGCCTTCGATAATCACCACGTTCACCTTATGGTTCTTGCAGTCGAGTTTGTCCAGTACGGCTTTGGCTTCCAGATATCCCCCCAACTCGTCGTTAGACACCACTTCAGACGTCATCGCGTCCGTGTTCAGGCGCGCATTGGTGACCACCACCGGGATTTTGGCCTCGTTGGCATTGGTGACGATATCGATATTGGCCTCAAAATCCATAGGGTTGACGATAATGGCATCGGCGCGCGTCTGGATAGCGGTGGCGGCCTGATCGTTTTGCACCGATGCATCATAACGCCCATCGTAGAAGGTCAGCACGGCTTCGCCGCTTTTCACCGCCGGGTGTTCCTTCCCGAACCTTTCCATCAATTGCACGAACTCGGCTTTGTTGCCGTACATCAATACCGCTATTTTAACCGGGGCGGCCTGGGCTGCCGACAGGCTGCCCAGCATCAGGGCAGAGGCAAACAACGCTATCTTGGTCTTATTCATGGTTTTCTCCTGGTAGAGTTGGGTCTGGTGTTATTAATCGCGCTGTTGCTTACGCGAGGGGTCGAGCAAGACGGCAAGGACAATCAATGCGCCTTTGATAATTTGTTGGTAATACGACTGCACGCCGAGCAGATCGAGGCCGTTATTCATCACCCCGATAATCAGCACGCCGAAGAAGGTGCCGACCAGCGTACCGACGCCGCCGGCCATGCTGGTGCCGCCGATCACCACCGCCGCGATGGCGTCCAACTCATACCCTGCGCCGGCATTGGTCTGCGCCGAACCGGTGCGCGCCGTGAGGATCAGGCCGGCGATGCCGGCCAGCGCGCCGCACAGCGTATACACCAGTATTTTGATGCGGGTCACGTTAATCCCCGAGGTGCGCGCGCTCTTCGGGTTGCCGCCGACGGCGTAGATGTAACGCCCGAAGAGGGTTTTATTCAGCACGAGCCAGGCGAGGGCGAACAGCACGATGAAGATGATGACGGGCACCGGAACGCCGCCGACATAGCCATTGCCTAACCAGCGGAAATCGCTGTTCAATTGCGATACCGGATTGCCGTTGGTGGTCAGCATGGTTAAACCGCGCGCCGCGGAGAGCATGCCCATGGTGACGATAAACGGCTGCAGCCGATAACGGGCTAACACGGTGCCGTTTACCAGGCCACAGACGATACCGATACCGAGTGCCACAATCAGCGGCGCCATGACGGCGGTCGCGGTGTCGCCGATAGCCAATCCGCTGTTGTTGGTGGCGAAGCGGGCGGCGACGATCCCGCTTAACGCCAGCACCGAGCCCACGGAGAGATCGACGCCTGCCGTGATAATGACGAAGGTCATGCCGATCGCCAGAATGCCGTTGATCGAGACCTGGCGCAGGACGATCAGGGTGTTTTCATTGCTGAGAAAATAGTTGCTGCTCCAGGCCCCCTGAGCGACCTGATATTCGCCAATCAGCGCCACGATCAGGCACAGGGCGAAAAAGGCGATGATAATGCCGTATTTGTGCATACGGCGCTTATTGCGGGTGAAAAATGAAATTCCTGGTGATAAGGAGTGGGCGCTGCTCATTTTTTTTCTCTCTCTGTTAAACCGCAAGTTTCATCAGTGCTGCCTGGGTCGCATCGGCTGCCGAAAGCTCGCCGGCCAACTGCCCGTCACGAAACACCAATATGCGATCGCTCATGCCGATAATTTCCGAAAGCTCGGAGGAAACCATAATGATCCCTTTGTTTTGCAAGGCGAACTCCGACATAAATCGATAGATCTCTTTCTTGGCCCCGACGTCGATACCGCGCGTCGGCTCGTCGAGCAGCAAAACCTCCGGATCCAGCAGCGCCCAACGGCCCAGCACCACTTTTTGCTGGTTGCCGCCGCTCAGGTTGCCCACCGGCTGTTCGCCGTCGTGGGTTTTAACGTTGAAGCGCTGGATCATGTCGCGGGTTCGCGCCTGCTCCCGTTTCTCGCTGACAAACCCCATCCGGCTGATGGCGGCAAAAGAGGCGATATTGATGTTTTCACTGACGGAACGGCACAGCACCAGGCCGGTTTCCTTGCGATCTTCCGTCACGTAGGCAATACCGCTGTCGATGGCCTCGCGCGGAGAGTGGCGGTTCAGCGTCTTGTCGCCCAGGCGAATCGTGCCGCTGTCGGCATGCTGAATGCCGAAGATAAGGTCGAGAAATTCACTGCGGCCCGATCCCACCAGCCCATAGATGCCCAGGATCTCACCGTGCTTCAGCTGCAGGCTGATATCTTTTATCTTGCTGCGCCAACACAGGTTATTGACCGCCAGCAAGACCTGTCCGCCGGGCTGATTGAATTTGGCGAACTCGCTGTCGTACTCGCCGCCAATAATGTGTTCGATCAGCTGTTCACGGGTAATGTCGGCGATATAGCCTTCATGGATATAGGCGCCGTCGCGGAAAATGGTGTAGCTGTCCGCGATTTGGAATATTTCTGACAAACGGTGAGAGACGTAAATAATGCCTTTACCTTTTGACGCCAGTTGCTGAAGCGTCTGAAAGATTTTCTGCGCATCCTCTTCGCCAATCGCCGAGGTGGGTTCATCCATGATGATGATGTCGGCATTGGCATGCGACAGCGCCTTGGCGATCTCGACCAGCTGCTGTTCGGCGACGCTCAGGTTGCGCATTTTTTCTCGGGCGTCGATCTTGAAATCGAGTTCTTTGAGCAGGCTGGTCGTGCGCTTGTTGAGCGTTGCGAAATCGACGAACCCCAGGCGTCTCGGCTCGCGGCCCAGCCAAATGTTTTCGGCCACCGTCAGATCCGGGATCGCGCTCAGCTCCTGCTGCACGATGGCGATGCCGGCATTGAGGGCTTCCCGCGGATGATGAAATTCGCAGCGTTGGCCATTGATAAAAATGTCGCCGCCATCGGGTTGAATAAAGCCCATCAGAATGCTGAGAAAGGTGGATTTACCCGCGCCGTTGCCGCCGCACAGGGCATGGATGGATCCGCGCCGCAGGCAAAACTCCGCATTCTTGAGCGCCACGACCGGGCCGAAGGCTTTCCTGACGCCGCTGACCTCCAGCAGGTAGGCGGGCGCTGGCGTATGGGGATCTCGCGTCACAGTTGCACCTCCGGGTAGTTCTGCTGCAAGCGTTGCAGGTAGCGTTGATAAAGCGTCTCGTATTGCGCCTGCCTGCCGGCGTTTGGCGGCGTGCGCGTGGCCTCATCCAGCGCAACGAAGCGTTGGCACAGTTCGGCCAGCAATGCGGCGGCGTTCCGGCGCGGATCGTCGGCCAACATCGTCGCCCACATCGCCTGAATGGCGCCGCCCAGCGCCGCGGTCTCTTTGGCTTTCAGACAGACCACCGGGCATCCCATTACGTCCGCGACGATTTGTCGCCAGGCGGCGCTGCGGGCGCCGCCGCCGGTGAGGCGGATTTCGCGCGCTTCGATGCCCTGACGGCGAAATAGCTCGATGCCATAGCGCAACCCATACGTGGCGCTTTCGACCACCGCCAGGCAGAGATTGGCGCGGGTAAAGTTGTCGCTATCGAGGTTATGCAGGCTGGCGCGCGCGTGGGGCAATGGCGGAACGCGTTCGCCATTGAAGAACGGCAGCATCTCGACACCGCCTGCGCCGGGCGAAGCCTGCGCCAGCAAAGCGTTAAAGCCGGCAAGATCTTGGTCCAGCAGCGTTTGTACCGCGGTGGTGGCCGAGGTGACGTTCATGGTGCAAATCAATGGCAGCCACCCGTTGGTGCTGGAGCAGAAGCCGGCAATCATGTCCGATTCCGCCGTGACGGGGGCGCCGGACCAGGCGAACAGCGTGCCGGAGGTGCCCAGGCTCAGGGTGAGGGTGCCGGCCTCGATGTTGCCGGAACCGATGGCCGCCATCATGTTGTCGCCGCCGCCGGTCGAGACCCGCACTGCCGGGCCGAGGCCGAGTTTTTCCGCCGCGGCGGGGCGCACTGTGCCGATGCAGCACTCCGCGCTTTTGAGCGGCGGCAGGGCTTGCCACAGGCGGCCGCTGTCGTCGATGAGATCGACGGCGGTTTTGCTCCAGCGACGGGTGCGCACATCGAACAACCCGGTGCCGGAAGCGTCGCCATATTCCGCTACGCGCTCCCCGGTCAGCCAGAAGTTCAAGTAGTCATGGGGCAATAACACGGTATGCAGTTGTGCCCACAACGCCGGATGGTGCGTCTTGAACCAAAGGATTTTTGACGCGGTATAACCGGTGGCGATCCGCAGGCCAAGCGTTTCCAGCGAGCCGTTGGCTCCGCCGAGCTGTTGCAGGAGCCGTTCGTTTTCTTCTGCGGTTTCGGTATCGCACCACAGCTTGACGCTGTGCAGCACGTTGCCGTCTGCGTCCAGCGGCACAAACCCATGTTGTTGGCCCGAGACCCCCAGAGCGTGAATCTCCCGTGCATCAATGCCGGCGTGAGTCACGGCTTGGCGAAAAGCGATGACTAGCGCCTCAATCCACCAGTCGGCCTCCTGTTCGCGCCGGCCATTGGCTTGGCTGATGAGACGGTGAGGGGCGTTGCCCTCACCGAGGATCACGCCCTGTGTGCTGTCGACAATCACGACTTTCGTGCCTTGCGTACCGCAGTCTATGCCAGCATAGAGCGCCATAGGATCACTCCATTTCCAGCATGATTTTGATGTCTGAGGCATGTCCCGCCGCCGCGCGTTCGAAGGCCGCCACGCTGTCGGAGAACTTGTAGGTTTGGCTTATCAACGGCTGGACGCGCAGCTTGCCGCTGCTCAACAGCCGCAGCGTGCGCGGGTACATGTTGGCGTAGCGGAAAATGGTCTTGAAGGTGATTTCCTTGGCCTGCGCGGCGACGATATCCAGCGGCGCGGCATCGATCGGCATGCCGACCAACACCGCGGTCGCCCCTGGCGCCGCATGTTCGGCCAGCGTTGCGATAGCCGGTTTTGCGCCGCTGCATTCAAACACGACATCGGCGCCATTGCCGCTGGTGAGCGCGGCCACTTTCCCCGCCAGGTCGCCGGTTTTGATATTGACGGCGTGCAGCCCCTCGTAACTGGCCGCCACGGCGAGTTTTTCGTCGAACAGATCGCAAATAATGACGTCCGAGCAGCCGCCCGCCAGCGCCGCGAGGGCGGTGACCACGCCGATCGGCCCGGCGCCGATCACCAGCGCGATATCGCCGGGTTTGATCCCGGCTTTGGTGGCCGCTTGCATGCCGATGGCTAAGGGTTCCACCATGGCGCCTTCAGCGAAACTGACGTTGTCCGGCAATTTGAACGTGAAGGCGGCAGGGTGGATGACGGTTTCGCGCAGGCAACCGTGTACCGGCGGCGTCGCCCAAAAGCGAACGGCCGGGTCAAGGTTGTAAATGCCGGCGCGCGTCTGCGCCGAGTTGAGATCGGGAATGCCGGGCTCCATGCAAACGCGATCGCCGATGCTGAGGTGAGTGACGTTTTTACCTGTCGCGAGCACCACGCCGGAGGCTTCATGGCCGAGCACCATCGGGGCGTTAACCACGAACGGGCCAATGCGGCCATGTTGGTAATAGTGCACATCACTGCCGCAGATGCCCACGGAATGAATTTTTATCTGCACATCATCGGGGCCCAGCGTTTCGGCAAGCTGGACGTCCTCGATAGCGATTTCCCCCGCTTTGGCCAACACTAATGCTTTCATATTGCCTCCTGGTGAATCATTTTTATGGTAACGGTATCATTTCAATGCGGCGATATTGGGCCAAAGCGAGGGGGTAAACTGTGATCGATGTTGGAATTACTCGACGAGAGTTAATTTTGCTGGTGGGTTGTTATTCAATATGGGGATAACGATCACAAAATCGGCGATGCAATGACGGTTTTAATATCAGCGTGTTGATATCGATACCGTTACTTTGCAGGGGAAATGATGAACAAACGACAAACCGCCATGGCCGCTACGCTGGAATATTTGCGCAAGGCGGACATTATTCTGACCGAAGAAGAACAGCAACGTATTGAAATTGCGACATTTGGCCTGGCCGACTATCCCGTGTCAGGGCTGCAACTGCTGACCTATGTCAACTCGCCTCGCTATTGTGCGAAAGAGTTGGTGCTGTTTCCAGAGCAGACTTGCCCGGAACATTTGCATCCTCCTTTCGCCGGCACGCCGGGCAAGCAAGAGACGTTTCGCTGCCGTTGGGGCGAGGTGTTTCTGTTTGTCGATGATGAAAACCTGACGCTTAATGACGCCGGCGGCGAACCGGTATGCCGGGTACCAGAGGGCGCGGAGCCTTGGTATACCTGCAATCGCTATATCCTCTTGCGGCCGGGCGAGCAATACACCATCGCGCCCAATACCCGGCACTGGTTTCAGGCTGGAAAGCGGGGGGCGGTGGTGTCCGAGTTCTCTTCCGAGAGCCGTGACGAGCTGGATATCTTTACCGATCCCCGGATTAACCGCCTGGCGGGCGTAAACCATTAGCGCCACGATGAAAGTTCTGTCATGATGTTGTTAATGGTACAAAATGATACTCAAAGCTAAGGAGCTGCATTTGGCAGTGGGTCGAGGACGGAAAGCGACGCTGGCTAGCGTGGCCGCACAGGCAAACGTCAGTAAAATCACCGCGTCGCGGGCATTTTCACAGCCGGACAAGGTTCATCCGGAAACGCTGCGCCGCATTCGGGAGACCGCTGCCGAGCTCGGCTATGTGGTCAATGCCGCGGCGCGTAACCTGCGGGCAAAAAGCAGCAGAACCATCGGTATCGTCAACCCTGATATGGCCAACCCGTTCTTTGGCGGTCTGACGCGGCTGATGACGCTTGAAGCGCAAAAAATGGGGTATGACACCCTGGTGTTCGACTCCTATGAGTCTCAGGAAAGCGAAGACAGAATCATCGACAAACTGATTGGCTACAACGTCGATGCGATCATTCTCTCGGTCATTTCCAACGATCATCTGTACCAGCCTTCCTACCTAAAACGGTTGGAAACCTTGAATATTCCGGTGGTGCTGATCGACCGGGAGCTGGATAATCGCCACTGCAGCGGGGTGTATATCGATAACCTGGACTGCGGCCTCCAGGCGGGGCGCTGGCTGCTGGAACAGAAGGCGCAGCGGGTGGTGGTGGTCTCCGGGCCGGAAAACTCCAACGTGGCGCGTGACAGGGTCACTGGCTTGCAAGCGGCATTACAAGGCAAGGTGGCGTCGCTTGAAGTGCTGTATGCCGATTTCTTTATGGATGTCGCCTGGCAAGAGACGAGCCGATGGCTGGCCAATAACCGCGCGCCGGACTTTTTCGTCGGCTGCAATAACCAGATCTCCCTGGGTATTATCAAGGCCTGCATTGAACACCGGCTGCCGTTGATGCAGGACGTGTCGCTGTTCAGCATCGATGAGGTTTCACATGCTGAGATCTACGGTTTTCATTTCCCCTGCGTGTCGCATGATTTGCAAGAGATCGCCTGGCAAGCGTTGAATCTGGCGATCCGGCGCATTGCTGACCCCGATATCAAGCCGGGCAAGGTGGTGGTGCGGGGAAAACTCATCGCGTAGCGGCGGCGCCGTTCGCTTTACCCGTCATTTTTCAGCGCGTTGCGCCGTTTACGGCTCATCCCCCCGGCGGGACGGATTAGCAACCACAAACCGCTTCCTGCGGCCGCCGCGCCCAGCAGCATCGGCCAGGCAAGGGGCTCATCGAACTTAACCATGCCCAGCAGAAAGTGACGAAGGGACTGAGAAACAGCAGGCTCGTCACGCGCAGCGCAGAGGTGAGCCTTAGACAAAACCAGTACAGCCCGTAGCCGCCCAGCGTCGCCAGCAGCGCGGTCCAAAGCACGCCGATCACAAAACCCGTCGTCATGGTTGGCAGCAACGGGCCTTCAGCGCCGGCCATCGCGGCGAAAGCCAGTGCTGAAACCGCGCTTTGTATCCCCAGCGCGGCCGGCAAACTCATTGCCTGCGTCTGCGGCAGCCTTTGCTGCCACAGCGTCGCCAGCGCCAGCGACAGCATCCCCGCCAGCGGCAACAAGTAGCTCCACATTGGGGCGTTTCCCCATGAGATGGCGCTGCCGGTCGCTAGCGTTACCCCGCTAACCCCCAATGTTAACCCGAACCAGACGCGGCCATCGGGCAGGCGACGTTGCACCAGCATGCTCAGCAGCGCCGTGCCGAGAGGGAGCAAATCGGCGATGAGCGCGGCCAGCCCGGCCGGCACGCCATATTCAATGCCTTTGCTGACGCCGGTCAGGTAACCGGTCATGGCGAGCAACCCGATCCCGGCGTGAACAGCTAGCGTCAGCGGAGATGCGCGCCTTATGGCGCTCAGGCTAAACGGCAGCAGCGCGAACGCGACCACCACGCAGCGCCAGAACGCCACCAGCAACACCGGCGCGTAATCGGCGGCGAAGCGGATGCCGACGAAACCGGAGCTCCAGGCCACGATCAGCAGAACCTCGGCCGCAGCCAGCCAGAGGGCGGCTTTGCCGCAGTGGGAAGAGGGGCGGAATTGTGGCAGGGACATGGTGGTCACCTCCTTTTCCGCCCGATGGTAGTGAGTGGCTATAATTTAATAAATCGAATAATTTTTGTTTAGTTGTTTAATGGAGTTAAATCATGCGGCCGACATTGGATATCGATCTCTTGCGCACTTTTCACGCCATTGCGCGTTTGGGGCAATTTCGCGCGGCGGCGGCATTTGTCAATCGCAGCCCGGCCGCCGTGAGCGTGCATATCCAGCGCCTGGAACAGCTGGCGGGCGGGCGCCTGCTGGAGCGTGACAATCAGTCCGTGGCGCTGACGCCGTTGGGAAACAGGCTGCTGGCCTCGACGCTCGTGCTGCTGAACGCCCATGACGATATTCTGCGGGAGCTGCAGGGCGCGCCGCTGAGCGGCCATATCAAATTGGGATTGCCCGATGAGTACGCTTCTCATGTGATACGCCATATTTTGCCGCGGTTTGCCGACAGTTTTCCCGCAGTGGAGCTGGAGGTCTCTACCGCCGCCAGCCAGGCGCTGGCGGAACAAATTGGCCGTAATCGGCTGCATCTTGCGCTGGTGGTTCAACCCTCGGGGAGACAGTGCCAGACACCGCTTGCGGTGACTGCGCCGGTGTGGGCCGGAGGCCGTTCGCTGGCGCTGCAGGCTAACCGGCCGTTGCCGCTGGCGTTGCATGCCGCCGACTGCCCTTATCGCGAAGCGATGCTCGAGGCGTTGACGGCCGCGGGGCGGCCATGGCGGGTCATTTTAAGCAGTCCCTCGGCCAGCGTGGTGGCCTCTTGCGTAGAGGCGGGGCTGGCCGTCACGTTGCTCGATCGGGCGCGGCTCTCTGGCGCGATGCGGATACTCGAAGAGTTGCCACCGGTCGCGCCGTATGAGGTGCAGCTGCTGCGCTCTTTCGCCGCCGACGGCGAGCCTGCGACGACGATGCTGGAGAAAGTCATCGGCGAGTATTTTCAGACCGGTGAACGCATCGCGCAGTAAGCGCGGCCCAACCTGGGAGGGCCGCCTCACATCCTATAGCCCAAACACCGCCGCCGCATTGCGATCCAAAATGGCATTCACGTCTGCCTCCGGCAATCCCGCACGGCGGATGTAGTCCACCGTGGTTTGAAACAGGTCGCCCGGCTGGAACGGGAAATCGGTGCCGAACAGCAGCCGCTCTGCGCCGAAGGTCGCCGCCGCCGCTTGCAATGCGGGCACCTGATCGTGGCCTACCGTGTCGTACCACATGCGCAGAGCGGCGCGGCTCGGCGGTTCCGGTGTATGCGGCGCTTCCCATGCGACGGTTTGGTCGAGACGCTCCAGCGTCATCGGCAGCAGGCCGCCCAGGTGCGGCACAATGATTTTCATCTCCGGAAAGCGTTGGGGGATGCCGTGGAGAATAAAGTGCATGGCGGCGACCGTATCTTCGATCGGCGCGCCAATCGACCAGGTCAAAGCGTAATCGGCGATCAGCGGCGAGTGTGCGCCGCGGCCGGCGGGATGAATGGCCAGCACGCTGTGGCGGCGATTGAGTTCCTGATAGAGCGGCTCGAACAGCGGGTTGGCAATAGACAGCCCGAGCACCGAGGTGGTGATGCAGGCGCCCAGCATATTGAGCTGGGTAAAGGCCCTTTCAAGCTCGAGCAACGCCGCGTCGATATGCGGCAGCGGCAAAGAAGCGATAGCCCGAAAGCGGGTGGGATAACGCGCTACCAGTTCCGCATATTCATCGTTGATCCGGCGCGCGGCATCAACGGCCGCCTGTTCGTCTTCCAGATGCGGCGACAGCGGCGTCGCCGACAGGATTTGCATGTCGATGCCGGCGCTGTCCAGCAGGGCGAAGCGCGCGTCGAGTTCGCGCTCGGTGCGGCCGGCGCCCAGTTGCCGATAGGCGGCGACGTCGTGCACGCCATGCGCTTGCAAAAGATCCAGATACTCTGTGCTCCACAGGTGAGCGTGTACGTCGAGTCGCATCGGTCTATCTCCCGGCTTCGCGGCGATGCCGCGGGTTCAGGAGAGTATAGGCGGGCGACACGACGCCTCCTGAAGGGAGAGCATTTTTTCTACCGACGGGTTAGGGTGAGAGCACGCATTGATCCGGGAACGGCGCGCGAACGGGCGTTCCCGGTATTGGGGGGCTGGAGATCAGAACACCTGCTTGAACGGTTTCACCGTCACGTCGGCATACACACCGGCGGCGATATAGGGATCCTGTTGCGCCCAGGCCTGGGCTTGCGCCAGCGACTCGAATTCGGCGATCACCGTCGAACCGGTAAAGCCGGCGGCGCCGGGATCGTTGCTGTCGATGGCCGGGTTAGGGCCGGCGACCACCAGGCGACCGGCGTCGCGCAGCGCCTGCAGGCGCGCCAGGTGTGCCGGACGCACCGCCAGACGATTTTCCAGCGAGTTGGGGACGTCTTGCGCGTAGATCAGATAAAGCATGTTTCACCTTTAAAATCATGGCTATAAAACGGTGCTACCAAGGTAGCGCAAAAGGCGCGGCAGGGGAACGGCGTAGGGCGAATTTCCCGGCGGATTGGCGCTTATGCCTTGAAGCCGCTACTTTTTATTCGTATAGTGCGGCGCGCTTAAACTGATATGCCATTGAGGTGAGGACATGACGGAACTGGTAAGGGAAAAACTCGATTTGCCGGCGGGCAAAAGCAAACTGCTGCTGCATTCGTGCTGCGCGCCCTGTTCCGGCGAGGTAATGGAAGCGATCCAGGCCTCCGGGATCGAGTACGCCATTTTCTTCTATAACCCCAATATTCATCCGCAAAAAGAGTATCTGCTGCGCAAGGAAGAGAACATCCGCTTCGCCGAGCAGCACGGGGTGCCGATCATCGATGCCGATTACGATACCGACAACTGGTTCGCCCGCGCCAAAGGGATGGAGAATGAGCCGGAGCGCGGTATCCGCTGCACCATGTGTTTCGACATGCGTTTCGAGCGCACGGCGCTGTATGCGCATGAGCACGGTTACGACACCATCTCCAGCTCGCTCGGCATTTCGCGCTGGAAGAACATGCAGCAGATCACCGACTGCGGCATTCGCGCGGCGGAAAAGTATCCTGACCTGGTGTACTGGGATTACAACTGGCGCAAGAAGGGCGGTTCGTCGCGCATGATAGAGATCAGCAAGCGTGAACGCTTCTATCAGCAGGAATACTGCGGCTGCGTCTATTCGCTGCGCGACACCAACCTGCACCGCAAGGCGCAAGGGCGGCCGTTGATCAAGCTGGGCGTGCTTTACTATGGCGATGAAGAATAACGCTTAATCACCGCAATCAACCCGCTACGGCGGGTTTTTTACTTTTTGACGCCAGGCGAAACGTTAATGAAGCGTGGTGTTCCGGCGATAAAAAAGCAACGGCCAGGTTAATATCCTTATGAGTTTGCTGGTTTTAGCCGCGCATACTGACGATTAAAGCGATAGTTTGCCTTTCGTTATTGAATATGATTGCTATTTGCATTTAAACTTGGCGAACCAGAGGAAACAGAATCATTATGCCGCTAAAAAAGATGTTCCTTAATCGCCGTATATCCGTGCCTTTCGTCTTGTCCGTAGGCCTGCACAGCGCCCTGGTGGCGGGATTGCTTTACGCTTCGGTAAAAGAAGTGGTGGAGCTGCCGAAGCCAGAGGACGCGCCGATCAGCGTCATGATGGTCAACACCGCCGCGATGGCCGAACCGCCACCGCCGGCGCCGGCCGAGCCGGAGCCGCCGCAGGTCGAACCTGAGCCGGAGCCAGAACCGGAGCCTATCGTGGAGCCGCCGCCGAAGGCGATCGTGAAGCCGGAGCCGGTCAAGCCGAAACCGAAGCCTAAGCCGAAGCCGAAGGTCGAAAAACAGGTCAAACCGGAGCCGAAGAAAGTCGAGCCGCGCGAGCCGTCGCCGTTCAACAACGATTCGCCGGCCAAGCCGATCGATAAAGCGCCGGTGAAACAGGCGCCTGCTGCGCCGGTGCAGGGCAACTCGCGCGAGGTCGGGCCAAGGCCGATCAGCCGCGCCAATCCGCTCTATCCGCCGCGGGCCCAGGCTTTGCAGATCGAAGGCAACGTGCGGGTACAGTTCGATATCGACAGCGACGGGCGCGTGAGCAACGTGCGCATCTTGTCGGCCGAGCCGCGCAACATGTTTGAGCGTGAAGTGAAGCAGGCGATGCGCAAGTGGCGCTATGAAGCCAAAGAAGCGAAAGATCGCACCGTCACTATCCGCTTCAAGCTGAACGGCACGACTGAATTGAACTGAGTTCGGTCAACACAAAAAGAAAGGGTCGCCTCGGCGACCCTTTTTGCATTTGCGGTGTAGCGTCAGTTTATTCTTCGAAGCCGACGCGGAAATTCATTTTGCCCTCAGGCAGCGCGCGCGAGTTGCCTTCCGCATCGACCGCCACATAGGTGAACACCGCTTCGGTCGCCCTGTAGCGCTGGCCGATCGGGGCGGAGGAGACTTTCTTGACCCACACTTCGATATTGATGGTGATCGAGCTGCGCCCGGTACGGATGCAGTGCGCATAGCAGCAAACCACGTCGCCTACCGCCACCGGTTTCAGGAAGGTCATGCCGTCCACGCGCACGGTCACCACGCGCCCTTCGGCGATCTCTTTTGCCTGGATGGCGCCGCCGATATCCATTTGCGACATCAGCCAGCCGCCGAAGATATCACCGTTGGCATTGGTATCGGCCGGCATCGCCAGCGTGCGCAGCACCAGCTCGCCGCTGGGTAAAGGTCGTTGTTGTGTCATAGCAGTCTGCTTTTAAAGGGAGGGAATAACATCATACTGCCCGCGGCAAGCGCCGCAGGCATTAACAATTTTGTAACTATTTTTTCTGTTCTTCCGGCATGTGCCGGTAAATATAGATACCGCTGAGGAGGGTGAAGACCAGCGTCAGCACCGTCAGGCCAAAGACTTTGAAATTGACCCAGACGCTTTGCGGCAGCCAGAAGGCGACATAGATGTTCGCCAGGCCGCAGGCCAGGAAGAAGACCGCCCAGGCCAGGTTGAGGTTGCTCCACACTTTGTCCGGCAGCGTCAGCTCTTTGCCCAGCATGCGCTGAACCAGCGGTTTTTTGAGCACCCATTGGCTGATCAGCAGCGCCAGCGCGAACAGCGCGTAAATCACCGTGACCTTCCATTTGATGAACAAATCGTTGTGGAACACCAGCGTCAGGGTGCCGAACACCAGCACCATCAGGAAGGTGATCAGCGTCATCTTCTCGACCTTGCGGTATTTAACCCAGGTGAACACCAGCGCCAGTGCGGTAGCGACGATCAACGAGCCGGAAGCGACGTAAATATCGTACAGCTTGTAAAAAGCGAAAAAGACAATTAACGGGAGGAAATCAAGAAACTGCTTCATAAATCAATCCATCATCTGTTCATCGGCCGACTATACCGGATTCGGCGAGCTCTGTGTACCGCCGGGCGCTGCCGATTATCGGCGTTTGGCCGGCGGATTTCTGCCGCGAAAGCAGGAATTTGCATAAACTTACGTGAGAAAGCGCGGGCGCATTGCCAGCGCGCGCCACAGGCCGCATAGTAAGTAGCATAATAACCAGATAATTTACCGCGGAAAACAGCATGCAGTGGAAATCTCTCCAGGCCCTGACGCCTGGTTTGACGCATTTATTGGGCTATCAACGCAGTTGGCTCAAGCCGGATATTCGCGCCGGCCTTTCCGTCGCCGCCGTCGCCTTGCCGGTGGCCATCGCTTATGCCGAGCTGGCCGGGGTCAGCCCGGTGGTGGGGCTCTATTCCTGTATTTTGCCGATGGTGGCCTATGCGCTGTTCGGATCGTCACGCCAGCTGATCGTCGGGCCCGACGCCGCCACCTGTGCGGTGATCGCCGCGGTGGTGACGCCGCTGGCGGCGGGCAATATGGAGCGCCATTGGCAACTGACCATCATGATGACCGCCATGATGGGCGGCTGGTGCCTGCTGGCCAGCCGGTTCAAGCTGGGGGCGCTGGCGGATCTGCTGTCGCGGCCGATCCTCAGCGGGTTGCTGAACGGGGTGGCGATCACCATTATGGTCGATCAGATCGGCAAGGTGTTGGGGTTCACGGTGCGCCCGGCGCAGCTGATCGAGCGCATCTACGCGCTGCCCGGCAACCTGCTGCACAGCGACTGGCTGACAATGGCGGTGTCGTTATTGACGCTGGTGACGCTGCTCGGATTTAAAAAATGGCGGCCTAACTGGCCGGCACCGCTGTTCGCCATCGTGCTGGCGGCGTTCGTGACCTGGGCGGGCGGCCTGCAACAGCATGGCGTGGTGACGGTGGGCGGTTTCAGCGGCGTGTTGCCGATCGTCCAGTGGCCGGATTTTCAGCCCGGTTTACTGCGCGACATGGTGATCCCGGCGCTTAACCTGGCGGTGGTGAGCTTTGTCAGCATGATGCTCACCGCCCGCAGCTTTGCCGCCAAAAACGGTTATGAAGTGAACGCCGACGCCGAGTTTCGCGCGCTGGGGCTGGTGAATATCGTCTCTGCGCTGTCGCAAGGTTTCGCCATCAGCGGCGCAGACTCGCGCACCGCGGTGAATGACGCCAACGGCGGCAAGAGCCAGCTGGTGTCGATCATCGCCGCCGCGGTAATCGCCTTCGTCTTGCTGTTCCTGATGTCGCCGCTGCAGTTTATTCCGGTGGCGGGATTGGGGGTGGTGCTGATGTATGCGGCCTGGTCACTGCTGGACATCCGCGGCATCTGGATCTTGCGCCGTCGCAACGCGCAGGCGTTCCGCCTGGCGCTGTTTACCTTCCTCAGCGTGCTGCTGGTGGGGGTGATCAGCGGCATCGGGCTGGCGGTGTTACTGGGATTGATGCAGTTTCTGCGCACCGTCTTCCGGCCGACGGAACAGCTGCTGGGCGTCAACGACGAAGGCATGATCCATTCCATGGGCAACAACAATGGGGTGAAGGCGGTGCCCGGCGTCATGATGTATCGTTTCAATTCGCCGCTGACCTATTTCAACGTGGCGTACTTCAAACGCCGCATTCTCAATTTGGTCGACGGCACGCCGTTCCAGCCGCGTTGGGTGGTGGTGGACGCGGTGGCCAGTTTTACCCATGCCGACATCAGCGTGTTGGCGGCCATCGACGAACTGAAACGCGATCTGTTACAGCGTAACGTTAGGCTGGTGCTGGCGGGGCGTCGCACCGAACTGACGCGTTGGTTCCGCATCAACCGCTTAGGGCGCGACAAAGAGCTGATTTTGGTGCCGGATCTGTATCTGGCGCTGAAGCTGATTCAGAGTAAGGAGCAGGCGGAAGCCGCCGTGATGGGGTAAACAAAAAAGGGGCGCGCCGAAGCGTGCCCCTTGATTTTCGCTGACGCCGGCGTTAGCCGCGCAGCAGCATATACAGGCGGAACAGGTAGATCAGAAGCAGGGCAGACACCAGGTTGCTCAACGCGGTCAACACCACGCTGGCGACGTTCGGCGTCAGCACCGACAGATGGCTCACCAAAAACAGCACCAGCAGTTTGGCCGCCAGCCACAGCATCATCGCCGGCACGATCACGCGCGCATTGGCGAAGGCCAGTTTGCTGCTCAGCTTGAGCGAAGCGAACACGCCTTTCTTGTCGACCGAGGCGATCACCGGCGCCAGTGCGAAGGCGATCGCCATCAGCACGCCCGGCACCACAAACAGCGTCAGGCCAAGCTGGATCAGCAGGGTGCAGATAAACAGCAGCAGCAGCAGGCGCGGCAAGTCGGGCGCCGAGGCGCCGAGCGCGCGCAGGGCACTGGTGCGTTGCCCTTGCGACACCAGACGAATCAGCGTCAACATCCCGCCGACCAGCAGCACGTTGCCGACCAGCGCGGAGAAGGTGGCGGCCGCCGACACTTTCAGCAACACCATCTGCTGTTCCGGCGTCATCTGCTGGATCACTTCCTGAATGCCCATACCGGTAGACGAAGCGAAATCGCTGGTGGTGGCAGCGAGCGTCGCCAACTGTTCGGCATCGGGGCTGAAGGCCTGATTCAGCAGCACGGAGATAAACGCCGTCAACAAAGCCAGCATCAGGATGCTGGCCAGTTGGTTGCGTAAAAAGTTAAAACTGTCACGGTACAAAGCGTTGGCCGTGATAGACATGCAGACTCCTTGGCGTCGGGAAAACAGAGATAAATCAGTGGGTGATTGTACCCTGTTCCACGCCGCTGTGGCACCCCGCGAATTGCACTACGCCTATTTCTTCAACGATCGTCGTCTCAGGCAGCGACAGCGGCAGGGGCACCGGCAAGGGCGGCAGGCCGTAGCGTTCCCGTGCGCGATCGCAGGCTTCGTTGCGCAGGCCGTTTTCACCGGACTGATCGAACTCTCTGCACGGGCTGGGCCGATTGAGGTAGATCGAGCAGGACACGGCTTTGCCGATCTCGCCGTCCAGCGCGTTGCAGCGGGGGGACTTGCTGTTGGTCCCCTGCATGCAGCGCAGGAACGGGGTCAAAGGCTCCGTCAGGGAAAGAGGGACGGTGCCGCCGCCGTCTTCGGCTTCGGCCCAATAGAATGACACTCGAAAATAACCGCAGCATGCGCCGCAGCTGACACAGGGATTAAGGATTTCGCTCATCTTGATTGCCCGCCGACTCCTCACGGCACCAACCAAAACCAACACGGAAAATGAAATTACCTCAGCCGCAATTTTCTCCGCAACCGAAATTTGAACATGTAGATAATTTGCAACAAAATCGATTTTTTGATGCAGATCAATCCTTGATTTATTAGGCGGTTAGGTAACCTTGTTTTTAGTAGGATTTTAAATTTTTACACATAAGATGTGATCTCGATGGGATCACAAATACCCGAAAGTAGGTATATTCCCTCCCGAGTGATTAACCACACAAATGGAATGGATAATGAAAAAGACAACTCTGATGGTATTGGCGACGATGATGGCGCCTATGTTGGCAAGTGCGCATCAGGCCGGTGATTTCCTGTTCCGCGCGGGAACCGCGACGGTGCGTCCAAATGCGGGTTCGGACAACGTGCTGGGGTTGGGTTCGCTGGATGCGAAAAACAACACCCAGCTCGGTCTGACCTTCGGTTACATGGTGACGGACAACATCGGCGTTGAGTTGTTGGCCGCAACGCCATTCCGCCACAAGGTGACGCTGGGCGGCACCGATCTGGCGACCGTTCACCAGTTGCCGCCTACGCTGATGGCGCAATACTACTTCGGCGATAAGCAGGACAAACTGCGGCCTTACCTGGGCGTCGGCGTTAACTACACCACCTTCTTCGACGAGAAGTTCAACGACTACGGCAAAAGCGCCGGGTTGAGCAATCTCGATCTGAAAGACTCCTGGGGTGTGGCGGCGCAGGCCGGCCTGGATTACAACCTGGATGAGCACTGGATGCTGAACATGTCGGTGTGGTGGATGAATATCGAAACCAAAACTCGCTTCAACGATGCGAATGGCGGGCACCACAGCTTCGATACGCGTTTGGATCCGTGGGTGTTCATGTTCGGGGCGGGGTACCGCTTCTGATGAAGGCTCCAAGCAGGGAGGCGTTGCGCCTCCCTGTGTCGGTATTATTTAATCTGCATTACGTTTTCAACCGATTTCACGCCGGCCACGCCGCGTGTGACCTGCACCGCACGGTTGGCGTCATCGCTGGACGTCACGAAGCCGCTCAGCTGCACGCGTCCCTTAAAGGTTTCCACGCTGATTTCGCGTGACTTGATGTTTTTATCCGCCAGCAGTGCCGATTTCACTTTGGTGGTGACCACCGTGTCATCGATATAACCGCCCGTTCCCTCTGATTTTGCCGTCGGCGCGCAAGCGCTCACCGCGACCGCCACAACGGCTGCCATGCACAAGGCCGAAAGGGTTTTAAACAGCTTCATAAATTACTCTCCATGCAATGTTATGGTTGAAATTCGCTACGGTTTTTCGCCGCAGCGGGCGCATTCCCCAAATCAAACGAAGAAATGCATAGCGAACAAAGTTCATTGTGAGACAAGACCTGGGTTTGTTCAAATTTTTGCTGTAAATAAATGGAACAAACTTTGAGGGGAAACAAGCTGTTAAAGCGAGCGCCGGCAGGGCGCTCGCTGAAGAGGATCACGCCCGGGTGGCGCGCTTCATATTGCTGACGAAGGCCGCCAGCCTGGTCAGCATCTCCGCCGGGTTGGCATGGTGCTGTTCGATGATTTTGACGATTGCCGAGCCGGAGATCGCGCCGGCGGCCCCGGCCTGCAGCGCGGCCTTCACCTGCTCGGGTTCGGAGATGCCGAAGCCTTGCAGCGGCGGCGCGGCGTGGTACTCGCGCAGCTTGTTCACCAGGTGATGCAACGGCAGCTGCGCCCGGCTTTCGGTGCCGGTGACGCCTGCACGCGACAGCAGATAGGTGTAGCCGCGGCCGTGCGACGCTATTTCCCGCAGCAGATCGTCATCGGCGTTCGGCGGGCAGATGAAGATCGGCGCGATGCCGTGGCGCGCGGCGGCGGCGCGGAACGGCGCAGACTCTTCAAACGGCACGTCGGCGACCAGCACCGAGTCCACGCCCACTTCGGCGCAGCGTTGATAAAACGCATCGATGCCTTTATGGAACACCAGGTTGGCGTACATCAGCAGGCCGATGGGAATGGTCGGGTGCTTCTGGCGGATGGCCGCCAGCATCTCGAAGCACTGGGTCGGCGTGACGCCGGCGGCGAAGGCGCGCAGCGTCGCGCTCTGGATGGTGGGGCCATCCGCCAGCGGATCGGAGAAGGGGATGCCCAGCTCCAGCGCGTCCGCGCCGGCTTCGATTAGGGTGTCGATAATCTGCAGCGACAGCGCCGGATTAGGATCGCCCAGCGTCACGAACGGGACGAAGGCGCCTTCCTTGCTGCTTTCCATACGCGTGAACAGTTGCTGATAACGTTCCATCAGATTTCTCCCCGTGCTTTCAAAATGTCGTGAACGGTAAATATGTCTTTGTCGCCGCGGCCGGACAGGTTGACCACCAGGATCTGCTCTTTCTGCGGCGTTTCACGGATCATTTTCAGCGCGTGAGCCAGGGCGTGCGAGGATTCCAGCGCCGGGATGATGCCTTCATGGCGCGACAGCGCCTTGAACGCTTCCAGCGCTTCGTCGTCGGTGATCGACACGTATTCGGCGCGGCCGGTGCTGTTCAGGTAGGCGTGCTGCGGCCCGACGGACGGGAAGTCCAGCCCGGCGGAAATCGAATAGGATTCTTCAATCTGGCCTTCGGCGGTCTGCATCATCGGCGCTTTCATGCCGAAGTAGATGCCGACGTGGCCGTGCTTCAGCGGCGCGCCGTGCTGGCCGGTTTCGATGCCCAGGCCGGCAGGTTCCACGCCGATCAGCCCAACGTCGGCGTCATCGATAAAATCGGCGAACATGCCGATGGCGTTGGAGCCGCCGCCGACGCAGGCGATGACCGCATCCGGCAGGCGGCCTTCGCGCTCCAGCACCTGCGCTTTGGTTTCTTCGCCGATCATGCGCTGGAATTCACGCACGATGGTAGGGTACGGATGCGGGCCGGCGGCGGTGCCGAGCATATAGTGGGCGGTTTCATAGCTGCCGGACCAGTCGCGCAGCGCTTCGTTGCAGGCGTCTTTCAGGGTGGCGGAGCCGCTGTGCACCGGGATCACCTCCGCGCCCATCAGCCGCATGCGGAACACGTTAGGCGACTGGCGCTCGACGTCTTTGGCGCCCATATAGATGCGGCATTTCAGGCCGAGCAGCGCGCAGGCCAGCGCCGACGCGACGCCGTGTTGGCCGGCGCCGGTTTCCGCGATGATCTCGGTTTTGCCCATGCGCTTGGCCAGCAACGCCTGGCCCAGCACCTGGTTGGTCTTGTGCGCGCCGCCGTGCAGCAGGTCTTCACGCTTCAGGTACAGCTTGGTGTTGCTGCCGGCGGTGAGGTTTTTACACAGCGTCAGCGCCGTCGGGCGGCCCGCGTAGTTCTTCAGCAGATCGATAAATTCCGCCTGGAATGCAGGATCGCGCTGGGCGCTGACAAAGGCTTCTTCCAGTTGTTTCAGGGCCGGCATCAGAATTTGCGGCACGTATTGGCCACCAAATTCGCCGAAGTAGGGGTTAAGCAGCGTCATGAGAGTTCCCGTTATTATCCGTTATTAATGTTGAGCCGTATTCAGTAGGCGCGCAGGGTCTGGAAGACCGAGGCCAGGCGCGCGGGATCTTTGATGCCCGGTTCGCTTTCCACGCCGGAGTTGAAGTCCAGCCCGGCGCAGCCGAGCTTGGCAGCCTCGACGCAGTTGTCGGCGCGCAGGCCGCCCGCCAGCATCACGTTAGTCAGATCTTCGCCTTGTAACACCGACCAGTCGAAGCGTTGGCCGGTGCCGCCGGCGCCGTTGTCGAGCAGATAGCGATCGACATGCTGCAGATCGCGCGCCGGCACCCGATCTTTCACGCTCAGTGCTTTCCAGATGCGGCAATCGGCCGGCAAGCGGGCGCGCAGGGCGTTGATATAGGCCTGGTCTTCTGCGCCGTGCAATTGCACCGCGTGCAGACCGAGGCGCTCAACGGTCAACGCCACGGTATCGACCTGGGCGTCGCAGAACACGCCGACGTACTTCAGCGGCGCGCCGGAGATCACTTCGCGAGCGCGGGTGATGTCCACATAGCGCGGCGAGCGGCCGACGAAAATCAGCCCGCCGTAGATGGCGCCGGCCTGATAGGCGGCGGCGGCGTCCTGCGGACGGGTCAGGCCGCACACTTTGTTTTCGCCCAGGATCACGCGGCGCACGGCGGCGCGCAGATCGGGTTCCGACATCAGCGCGCTGCCGATCAGGAAACCGTTGGCGTAATGGCTCAGCTCGCGGATCTGCCCGTAGTTGTTGATGCCCGATTCGCTGATCACCGTCACGCCGTGCGGCACGCGCGGCGCCAGCTGACGGGTGCGGTTCAGATCGATGCTCAGATCGCGCAGATCGCGGTTGTTGATGCCGACCACGCGCGCTTCCAGCGCGATCGCGCGCTGCAGCTCTTCTTCGCTGATCACTTCGGTCAGCACGCCCATGTTCAGGCTGTGGGCCACCGCCGCCAGCTGGCGGTACTGCTCGTCGGTCAACACCGACAGCATCAGCAGGATGGCGTCGGCCTGATAGTAGCGCGCCAGGTAAATCTGATAAGGATCGATGATAAAGTCTTTGCACAACACCGGCTGGCTGACGGTTTTACTGACCAGCGGCAGGAAATCGAAGCTGCCCTGGAAGTATTTCTCGTCGGTCAGCACCGAGATCGCCGAGGCGAAATCTTTATACACCGTGGCGATCTCTACCGGATCAAAGTTCTCGCGAATCAGCCCCTTGGAAGGCGAGGCCTTCTTGCATTCGAGAATGAAAGCCGTCCGGGTGCCCTGCAGCGCGTGATAGAAGCTGCGTTCGCTCGGTACGATGTCGTTCTGAAAGCCGGCCAGGGGCTGTTGCTGTTGTCGCGCCGCGATCCATTGCGCTTTGTCGCGGACAATCTTGTGTAGCACGGTTTCCTGCATCATTTATCCTCTTGCCGCCAGTGCGATGACACGCTCATAGGCCTGCCCGCTGTTGATCATATCCAGTGCCTGCCGCGCATTTTGGCGCAGGTCTTCATGTCCGAATAACTTCAGAAGCAACGCGACGTTGGCCGCGACCGCCGCGGCGTGCGCCGGCTCGCCTTTACCTTGTAACAGCCGCGCCAAAATGTCACGGTTTTCTTCCGGCGTGCCGCCCAGCAGGGCTTCCAGCGGATAGGTTTCCAATCCGAAGGACTGCGGCGTGAGCTGGTAGCTGCTGATTTCGCCGTTGTTCAATTCCGCCACGTGCGTCGGGGCGTGGATCGCCACCTCGTCCATGCCGCCGCCGTGAACCACCGCCGCACGCTGATAGCCCAGCACGCGCAGGGTTTCGGCGATCGGCAGCACCAGTTCCGGGCTGTAAACGCCGATCAGCGCCAGCGGCGGACGCGCCGGGTTGATCAGCGGGCCCAGCACGTTGAACAGCGTGCGGGTTTTCAGCTGCTGGCGTACCGGCATGGCGTGACGAAAACCGGTGTGATACTGCGGCGCGAACAGGAAACACACGCCGAGATCGTCCAGCGCCTTGCGCGCTTCTTCCGCCGGCAGATCCAGGCGGATGCCGAACGCCGCCAGCAGATCCGAAGAGCCGGAGCGGCTGGAGACGCTGCGGTTGCCGTGTTTGGCGATCTTCGCGCCGCACGCCGCCGCCACGAAGGCGCTGGCGGTGGAAATATTGATGCTGTTGGTGCCGTCGCCGCCGGTGCCGACGATATCGGCGAACGGGTAGTCAGGGCGCGGGAACGGCTGAGCGTCGTCCAGCAGCGCTTTGGCGGCGCCGGCGATCTCTTCCGGGCGCTCGCCGCGGACTTTCATGCTGATCAACGCCGCCGCCAGTTGGCTCGGCTCCAATTCGCCGCGCACGATGGCGCTGAACAGCTGTTGGCTTTCCTGCTGGCTCATCGACTCGGCGCGGTACAGTTTCTCAAGAATAGGTTGCATCGTCGTGTTCCTTATATTACTTCGCCAGCGCCCAGGCCAGGGTCTGCTCAAGCAGGCGCGCGCCGTGGGTGGTCAGAATCGATTCCGGGTGGAACTGGAAGCCGCACACGCGGCGATGATCGTCGCGCACCGCCATCACCATCTCGCCGAACCGGGCGTTGACGGTGAGATCGGCCGGGATATTGCTGCCGACCAGCGAGTGGTAGCGCGCTACCGGCAGCGGGTTGGCCATGCCGGCGAACATACCTTCGCCATCGTGAACGATCGCCGAGGCCTTGCCGTGCAGGATCTCGCCCGCCTGGCCGACCTGGCCGCCGTAGGCTTCGACGATCGCCTGGTGGCCGAGGCAGATGCCGATGATCGGTAGCCGGCCGCGCAGGCGCTGCAGCAGTTCCGGCATGCAGCCCGCTTCGGACGGGGTGCCGGGGCCGGGCGACAGCATCAGCACCGGCTGGGTCATGTGCTCCAGGCGTTCGATGATCACCTCGGCGGCGATCTGGTTACGGTAAATCACTACCTGGTGGCCGCTGGCGCGCAGCTGATCGACCAGGTTGTAGGTAAAGGAATCGACGTTGTCGAGCAACAGGATATCGGCCATCAGAACACCTCCTTGGCATGGTGCGCAGTGGCGATGGCACGCAGCACGGCACGGGCTTTGTTGCGGGTCTCGTCGGCTTCCGCCTGCGGGACGGAATCCAGCACCACGCCGGCGCCGGCCTGCACGGTGGCGATGCCGTCTTCAACGTAGGCGGAACGAATGACGATGCAGGTATCCAGATCGCCGGTGGCGGTGAAGTAGCCTACCGCGCCGCCGTAGCTGCCGCGGCGCGTGCCTTCGGAGGCGGCGATCAGCTGCATTGCCCGCACCTTCGGCGCGCCGCTCAGGGTGCCCATGTTCATGCAGGCCTGGTAGGCGTGCAGCACGTCGAGATCGGCGCGCAGGGTGCCCACTACCCGGGAAACCAGGTGCATGACGAACGAATAGCGGTCCACCTTGGTCAGGTCGGCGACGTAGCGGCTGCCGGCCTGGCAGATGCGCGCCAGATCGTTGCGCGCCAGATCGACCAGCATCAGGTGCTCGGCCAGCTCTTTGTGGTCGGTGCGCATTTCCAGCTCGATGCGGCTGTCGAGATCCAGATCCAGCGAACCGTCCTTACTCCGGCCGCGCGGGCGAGTGCCAGCGATCGGGTAGATTTCGATTTGCCGATTGCTCGCGTCGTATTTCAGCGCGCTCTCCGGCGAAGCGCCGAACAGGGTGAAGTCATCATCCTGCATGAAGAACATGTACGGGCTGGGGTTGTTGTCTTTCAAGGTCTGGTAGGCTGCCAGCGGCGCCGGGCACGGCAGGGAGAAGCGGCGCGACGGCACCACCTGGAAAATCTCGCCCTGGCGGATCGCTTCCTGCAGCCCGCTGACCACCGCGCCGTACTCTTCGTCGCTCTGGTTACAGCTCAGCTGCATGTTCTCCAGCGTTTGGTGCGGGATCGGCTGCGGGGTTTGTTGCAATTCGGCCTGCAGCTGTTCCAGGCGTTGCTGCAAACGCTGCGCTTCACTCGCCTGCTCATTGAAGACGCTGGCCTGCAGACGGGCCGTACCGCGTTGGTGATCCAGCACCAGCAGGGTTTCCGCCAGATAGAAGCAGAAGTCTGGGCAGCGTTGATCCTGGCGCAGCCCCGGCAGGTCTTCGAAACCGGCGACCAAATCGTAGGCGAACAGGCCGCCCAGCATCACGGCTTCGCGCTCGTCCGCCGGAGAGTCCACCAGGGTCAGCAGCGTGCGCAGCGCGTCGAACACCGACAGTGAACGCAGGCGGGCGTCTTCGTCTTGCACCGCGTCGATCGCCGGGAAGGTCAGTTCGCGGCCGTTGGGGCGCGCCTGATTGCGCACCTCGGGCGGCAGCGCTTCGTCCAGCAGCGGCAGCAGCGCCGCGCCGTTGGCGGTCAGCGCCTGCACGCTGACGGTGTGGCCCAGTGCGGTAATGCGCAGCGCGCTGTCGATCACCAGCAGGCTCTGCAAATTCTGTTTGCTGTTGATTTCCGCCGATTCCAGCAGCAGGGTGGCCGGACGGGCGCCGCACAGCTGGTGGAAAATGGTGGTGGGGTCGCCCCGGTAGCTGGCTTGCGCCTTCAGCAATGTCAGTTGTGGTTTGGTGTTCATCATCGGTGGTTCCAGTGAATTCTGTCCATAAAAAAGCCCGCATCAGGTGCGGGCTCAGGAAATCTGCATTGTCAGATGACAGCTATGCGCGATTACACCGCCCGCAAGAGGGAGGTACGCCACCAACCGTGAAGAGAAATGTAGTTGTTCATTTGCTGACTCTCTCTGTTAACGCTCATCCGACACGGCCGTTGCCGTGAACTTGTGTACTAGTTAACTGGTTCGAGAGGGTAAAGTCAACCCTCTTTTTGCACAATGTTTTAGCGGTCAGCGTGAATTCTATTCATCATCCGCCTGGCGTCCGCGGCCGGGGCAGAATAGATTTCCGTCCGGCCGTCGATCGCGGGTATGATAGAAAACCAAGCCATTGCCGGATAGCCGTTTTGACAGACAGTAACCCCCCATCCACCGCCTTTACTCTGTACGACCTCCACAGCCACACAACCGCCTCCGATGGCTACCTGACGCCGACGCAGCTGGTGCAGCGGGCGGTCGAGATGCGCGTGGGCGTGCTGGCGATCACCGATCACGACACCACCGCAGGCCTGGCCGAGGCCGCCGCCGCCATTGCGGAGCAGGCGTTACCACTGCGGCTGGTCAACGGGGTGGAAATCTCGACGCTGTGGGAAAATCATGAGATCCATATCGTTGGATTGGGCATGGACGTCGCGCACCCGGCGCTGGTGGCGCTGTTGGCGGAACAAACCGAACGGCGCAATCGGCGTGCGCAGGAGATCGGCGTGCGTCTGGGTAAGGCGCGCATTCCCGACGCCTATGCCGGCGCCCAGCGGCTGGCGGGTGCCGGCGCGGTGACCCGCGGCCATTTCGCCCGTTATCTGGTGGAGATTGGCGTGGCGGACAACATGGCGCAGGTGTTCAAGAAATACCTGGCCAAGGGCAAAACCGGCTACGTGCCGCCGCAGTGGTGTACAATAGAACAAGCCATTGATGCGATTCATCAATCGGGCGGCCAGGCGGTGATGGCGCATCCCGGCCGTTACGATCTGACCGCGAAGTGGTTGAAACGTTTGCTGGCGCATTTCGCCGAACACGGCGGCGACGCCATGGAAGTGGCGCAGTGTCAGCAGGCGCCGCATGAGCGCTCGCAATTGGCGAAATACGCCCAGGACTACCGCCTGTTGGCCTCGCAAGGCTCTGATTTTCATCAGCCTTGTTCGTGGATCGAACTGGGCCGCAAACTGTGGCTGCCGGGTGGCGTCGAGCCGGTGTGGCGCGATTGGCCGCAACCTGGCGAGGCGGTCTGATTTTACGCGCGTGGCAACGCGCGCGGGCATCATTTTAGGAGCAAGTCATGAGTCAGCTTTTTTATATTCACCCGGACAACCCGCAGCCGCGTTTGATTAACCAGGCGGTCGAGGTGTTGCGCAAGGGCGGGGTGATCGTTTATCCCACCGATTCCGGCTATGCGCTGGGTTGCATGCTGGAAGAGAAGGCGGCGATGGAGCGCATTTGCCGCATCCGTCAGCTGGACGGCAACCACAACTTTACCCTGATGTGCCGCGATTTGTCCGAGTTGTCGACCTATGCGCACGTCGATAATACGGCGTTTCGCCTGATCAAAAACAATACGCCGGGTAACTACACCTTCATTCTGAAAGCGACCAAGGAAGTGCCGCGCCGCCTGATGAATGAAAAGCGTAAAACCATCGGCCTGCGCGTGCCGTCGAACCCGATCGCGCTGGCGCTGCTGGAGGCGCTGAACGAACCGATGATGTCCACCACCCTGATGCTGCCGGGCAATGATTTTGCCGAATCGGATCCGGAAGAGATCAGCGATCACCTGGGCAAGGTGGTCGATCTGGTGATCCACGGCGGTTTCCTCGGTCAACAGCCGACTACGGTTATCGATCTGACCGAATCCTCGCCGGAAGTGGTGCGTGAAGGCGCGGGCGACGCGGCGCCTTTCCGCTGATGTGAACCCTCGCCGACTTGCCCATTGTCTGAAAATCGGCTGAAGCGACGCTATTTCGGGTGAAAGCAGCTATTCTTGCTACTTCAGAATTGATAATGGGCAGGATGCGCACCAATGATTAAACGGGTTTCTTTTTTAGCGGCCTTATTATTTTCCTCGATGGCAAATGCGGGTTTTTATTCGGGCAGTTCCTTGCTGGCGGAATCCGGCGGTTACGTAAAAAACAAAAACGGTGAGGCCACCGTTGCCGAAGCGCTTAACGGCGGCATGTTTATGGGATACGTCGCCGGCGTATTCGATACTTATTCGATGCAGGGCAACCGCAATATTTGCCCGGAAGCCGGGATGAGTATCGGCACGGCCGCCGATGCGGTGATGCGCTATTTGAACGAGCATCCCGAGCAGTTGCATTACTCTGCGCCTTCGGTGATCATGCTGGCGTTAAGCGCCGCCTATCCCTGCGTGCGCCATTAAATTTGCATTCCATTTAGTGCGCATTTTTTCATAAGGTGCGCTCTCATACTTTCCGCACGAACTTCAATAGATCAATCTCCGCGGCGCTGTCACCTTAGCATCGTCGGCATCCCCCGAACGGGTCGGGGAGAGACGCGCAGGAGGTTATATGACCACATTTCACAGCGCCAACATCGCTCTCGATTATCAGGATATCGGCTCAGGGCCGCTCACGCTGGTGCTGCTGCCCGGCTGGTGCGAGCCGAAAACCGTGTTCGATCCCTTCATCGCCCTGGCGGCAGAACGTTATCGGGTGATCAGCATCGACTGGCGCGGCCACGGCCTGTCGTCAAAAACGGCGGAGATGTCGCTCGCGGCGGACGATTTGCTGGAAGATGTGCGTCAGCTACTGACGGCGCTGCGTTTGGACAACGTGGTGACTCTGTCGGTGGCGCACGCCAGCTGGCTGGCGGTGGCGTTGGCCGAAGCGTTGCCGCAGCGGGTGCGGGGCATGGTGTTTCTCGATTGGATCATGACGCAGCCGGAACCGGCGTTCTTTACGGCGGTGAGCCGCATGCAGCAGCCGCAGCAGTGGCTGGCGGCGCGCGACGCCTTGTTCGCCTTCTGGCAGGGCGGCATCCGCCACGAACGGGTCAAACGCCATCTGGAGGTCGAGATGGCACAAGAAGATTACCGGCTCTGGCGTGCCGCCGGCGTGGCCATCGAACAGGCCTACCGGCAATTCGGCTCGCCGCTGCAACGTCTGGCGGGAATGAGCGCGCCGCCGCCGTGTCGCCACATCTACTCGCTGGATCGCCGCGACGACTATCTGCGGCGCCAGCAGGCATTTGCCGCCGAGCAGCCGTTTTTCTCCGTGGTGCGTTTGGGGGAGGCTCGCACTCACCTCGGCATTCTGGAACGGCCCGACGCGGTGCTGTGGGCGGTGGAGGATTTTTTGGCGCCGTAAACGCCGCCCGAGGGAGGTCGCCGCCGATAAAGTGGGTTTCAACACCTTAGAAAGCCTGTATAATGCGCGGTTCGATCCTGATAAATGTATTGTTACCGTTGTGGCGGTTGGCCGCGACGGTTATCCCCCCGACGCCTGTGAAGGCGACATTAGAGGTTGCTCAATGAGCGAAAAGTTACAGAAAGTTTTAGCGCGCGCCGGGCATGGCTCGCGTCGTGAAATCGAAACCATGATTGAAGCCGGGCGCGTCAGCGTCGACGGCAAGGTCGCCAAGCTGGGCGATCGCGTTGAAGTGACGCCGGCGATGAAAATTCGCCTGGACGGTCATGTCCTGTCGATCAAAGAGTCTGAAGACGTGGTCTGCCGGGTGCTGGCCTACTACAAACCGGAAGGCGAGCTGTGTACCCGCAGCGATCCTGAAGGCCGCCCGACGGTGTTCGATCGTCTGCCTAAGCTGCGCGGTTCGCGCTGGGTGGCGGTAGGGCGCCTGGACGTCAACACCTCCGGTCTGCTGCTGTTCACCACCGATGGCGAACTGGCCAACCGTCTGATGCACCCGAGCCGTGAAGTGGAGCGCGAGTACGCGGTACGCGTGTTCGGCCAGGTCGACGATGCGAAAGTGAAGCAGCTGAGCAAGGGTGTGCAGTTGGAAGACGGCCCGGCCGCCTTCCGCACCATCAGCTTCCAGGGCGGTGAAGGCCTCAACCAGTGGTACAATGTGACCCTGACCGAAGGCCGCAACCGTGAAGTGCGTCGCCTGTGGGAAGCGGTGGGCGTGCAGGTGAGCCGCCTGATCCGCGTGCGTTATGGCGACATCGATCTGCCGAAAGGCCTGCCGCGCGGCGGCTGGGCCGAGCTGGATCTGCCGGCGATCAACTACCTGCGCGAGCTGGTGGAATTGAAGCCGGAAACGGTCAGCAAGATGCCGGTGGAGCGTGAGCGCCGCCGCGTGAAGGCCAACCAGATCCGCCGCGCGGTCAAGCGCCATTCGCAGGTGGCCGGCAGCGGCCGCCGCAGTGCGCCAGGCAGCAAGCCGGGTAAACCGGGCAAGCCGAGCAAACGCGGCTAATCTCTCATTCTGGCCCCGTTCGGGGCCAGAACTTTTGTTACCAATCGATCCCCTGTTGCGCCTTCACGCCCGCATCAAACGCGTGCTTCACCGGCCGCATCTCCGTGACCGTATCCGCCAGTTCCAGCAGATCGCGATGGCAACCGCGCCCGGTCAGGATCACCGTTTGGTGCGCAGGGCGCTCCAGCAACGCGGCCTTCAGCTCTTCCAGTTCCAGATAGCCGTAGGTCAGCATGTAGGTCACTTCGTCCAGCAGCACCAGATCCAGGCTGCTGTCGGCCAGCATGCGTTTGCCGTGTTGCCACACCGCCTGGCAGGCGGCGGTATCGCCGGCTTTGTTCTGCGTCTCCCAGGTGAAGCCGGTGGCCATCACCTGAAATTCAACGCCGTGTTGCTGCAGCAGATTCTTTTCGCCATTGGGCCATTCGCCCTTGATGAACTGGATCACCCCGGCGCGCATGCCGTGGCCGACCGCCCGGGTGACGGTGCCGAAGGCGGCGGTGGTCTTACCCTTGCCGTTGCCGGTAAACACCAGCAGCAGGCCGCGCGTGTCCTGCGCCGCCGCGATGCGCGCATCGACCTGTTCTTTCAGGCGCTGCTGGCGCTGTTGATGACGATCTTCCGCCATGAAAACGCTCCTTATTCGGCCGCGCCGGGTTTACGGTTCGGCTGGGCGTCGAAGCTCATGCCGGTTTTGCGGCGGCTGTCTTCGCCCATCAGATACAGATACAGCGGCATGATATCGGCCGGGGTTTTCAGCTTGTTCTTGTCTTCGTGTGGGAAGGCAGATGCGCGCATTTTGGTGCGGGTGCCGCCCGGATTGATGCAGTTCACCCGCAGATTGCGGTTTTTATACTCGTCGGCCAACACCTGCATCATGCCCTCGGTGGCGAACTTCGACACCGCATAGGCGCCCCAGTCTGCGCGGCCGGTGCGCCCGACGCTGGAACTGGTGAACACCAGCGAACCCGCGTGGGATTTCAGCAGCAGCGGCAGCAGCGCCTGAGTCAGCATAAAGGTGGCGTTGACGTTAACCTGCATCACCTCTTGCCACATGGTCATCGACAGGTCGGCCATCGGCGCGATGTCGCCGAGCAGGCCGGCGTTGTGCAGCACGCCGTCAAGGCGGGGGATCTGGCGCGCCAGATCGTCGGCTATCTGCCGGCATTGCTCCGGCGTGGCGTGCAGCAAGTCCAGCGTCACCACCAACGCCGGGGCGCCGCCCTGGGCCGCGATCTCTTGTTGTACCGCCAGCAGCTTGCTCTCGGTGCGCCCCAGCAGCACCAGCCGGGCACCGAAGCGCGCGTAGGTCAGCGCCGCTTCGCGGCCGATGCCGTCGCCGGCGCCGGTGACCAGAATGATACGTTGTTCGAGCAGATCTTGTTTGGGTTGGTAATGCACGATAAATCCTCGCCTGGGTGGCCGTTCTCCCGCAGATATCGGGGAGCAAGAGTGAAACGCGCGGCCGGGGCGGGAGCGAAGGCTCGACCGTCTGCGGGCCGCGCAGCGAATGCGTCTCATCATATTGATGAATAATGGGTGTTATATGCCTTAATCCGCCGGCATTTTCAATGCGTAGCAGGCTGAAATGGCATTCTTTTGTAACAAAAGCGCGGCGGCGACGGCTTGGTTCGGCCGCAAATCGTCCCCATAGTGATGCTCCGTGCGCAATGAATTTTCATTTAGCCGCGACAGCAGCCGCTGCGGTTGGCTAAAATGGGAAGAATCATACTAACAACCTGTAAATAAAGGCGGAATCTGTGGAGTTTATATCTGTTTATGGCCTGTTTCTGGCCAAGGTTGCCACGGTGGTGCTCGCCATCGCCGCGTTGGCCATCCTGGCTGTCAGTTTGGGGCAACGCAAGAGCCGCCAGAAAGGGGAGCTGCAGCTGACCGATCTCGGTGAACAGTATCGCGAGATGCAGCGTGACATGCGCCTGGCGCGCATGGATGCCGCCGAGCAAAAGGTTTGGCTGAAACAGTTCAAGAAACAGACCAAGGCCGACGATAAGCTGAAAAAGCAGCGCGCCAAGTCCGGCGCGGTCGAGGTGGCCAAGCCGTGCCTGTATGTGCTGGATTTCAAGGGCAGCATGGACGCGCACGAGGTGACCTCGCTGCGCGAAGAGATCTCGGCGGTGTTGGCGGTGGCGTCGGCGCAGGATGAAGTCCTGCTGCGGCTGGAAAGCCCTGGCGGAGTGGTGCACGGCTACGGCTTGGCGGCCTCGCAGCTGGAGCGCCTGCGTAAAGGCGGCATTCGCCTGACGGTGGCGGTGGATAAAGTGGCGGCCAGCGGCGGCTACATGATGGCCTGCGTCGCGGATCGCATCGTGGCGGCGCCGTTCGCCATCATCGGCTCGATCGGCGTGGTGGCGCAGATCCCGAACTTCCACCGCCTGCTGAAGAAGAACGACATCGACGTGGAGTTGCACACCGCCGGGCAGTTCAAGCGCACGCTGACGCTGTTCGGTGAAAACACCGAACAGGGGCGCGAGAAGTTCCGCGAAGATCTGAACGAAACCCACGAGCTGTTCAAACGCTTCGTGCATGAGCAGCGCCCGTCGCTCGACATCGACAGCGTCGCCACCGGTGAGCACTGGTTCGGTTCACAGGCGAAAGAGAAGGGCCTGATTGACGCTATCGGCACCAGCGATGACTTGCTGATCGCCGAGCTGGATAACCACGAAGTGATCGCCGTGCGCTATTCGCGCCGCAAACGCCTGATGGATCGCTTTACCGGCAGCGCGGCGGAAAGCGTCGATCGCTTGCTGTTGCGCTGGTGGCAGCGTGGGGAAAAGCCGCTGCTGTAACGGCGGCGATAGCGTGAATCAGCGGGGGCCGGGCGCCCCCGTTTTCTTTTCTCAATCGACCAGGTGGTATTTTTCCGAAAGCAGATGGGCCAAATGTTTAAACATATTAAATACCGCGGTGGTTTTGGCGGTGGGCAATCCGTCGGCATCCAAAAAGTATTCGCCGCGGAAAACTAAAACGCCGTTTTTTTGTTCAACGTCGGTGGCGATCATGCCGTGCAGATAATCTTCGTGTTGGCGGATGATGTTATTTGCTTCCGCCAGCAGGGCCTCGCGGCCGATAGGGGCAGTATTTGTGCGCATTTATTAGACTCCAAACTAAAAGCTCTGCGCATATTCTAACGCCGGTTCGCTTTTATCCGCAAACCGACTAAGGTTTATTTGCCGTCTGGATGGCCATGCGCGGCCGCCGGTTGGCGAAATCGGTCTTTCCGTGCTAATTAGGTTGCGTGACGCTTTTTATCAGGTACAGTGTGGGATTTTGCGGCGTCGGGTGGAAGGTTTTGTTTACGCCATGAATAAAACTCACACAGCCATACTTCTGGGGCATGGGTGAATAGCAGGCAGGATCAACAACTTGCGTTCAGGTTGAGCGGTTGGGCAACCAAAAGAAAAAAATCTGTTGATCTCTTGCCAGACTGCCGCAATATAAAAAAAGAGACACGAATTGCCGCGGCACGGCGAGATAAAAGACTTCTTTTTAGAAGAAATAAATTAGGTAAAGGTAAATATGGGTAAAGCTCTCGTAATAGTTGAGTCCCCGGCAAAAGCCAAAACTATTAATAAATATTTAGGAAGTGACTACGTGGTGAAGTCCAGCGTCGGTCATATCCGTGATTTGCCGACCAGTGGCTCAGCCAGCAAAAAGAGCGCTGACTCAACCGAAGACAAAGCCAAGAAAAAAGTTAAAAAAGATGAGAAGGCGGCGCTGGTAAATCGCATGGGCGTCGACCCTTACCACGGCTGGAAAGCGCATTATGAAATCCTGCCGGGTAAAGAAAAAGTGGTCGCCGAGTTAAAATCGCTGGCGGAAAACGCCGACCACATTTATCTCGCAACCGACCTTGACCGCGAAGGGGAAGCCATCGCCTGGCACCTGCGGGAAGTGATCGGTGGGGATGACAAACGCTTTAGCCGCGTGGTGTTTAACGAAATCACCAAAAACGCGATCCAGCAGGCGTTCAAACAGCCGGGCGAGCTGAACATTGACCGCGTCAACGCGCAGCAGGCGCGCCGGTTTATGGACCGCGTGGTGGGCTATATGGTCTCGCCGCTGCTGTGGAAGAAAATTGCCCGCGGCCTGTCCGCCGGCCGCGTGCAGTCGGTGGCGGTGCGCCTGGTGGTTGAGCGCGAGCGCGACATCAAGGCCTTCGTGCCGGAAGAGTACTGGGAGCTGCATGCCGATCTGCTGGCGAAGGGTGAAACCGCGCTGCAGATGGAAGTGACCCACGCGCACGACAAGCCGTTCAAACCGGTCAACCGCGAGCAGACTCACGCCGCGGTCAAGCTGCTAGAAAAAGCCCGCTACACGGTGCTGGATCGCGAAGACAAACCGACCAGCAGCAAACCGGGCGCGCCTTTCATTACCTCCACGCTGCAGCAGGCCGCCAGTACCCGCCTGAGCTTCGGCGTGAAAAAAACCATGATGATGGCGCAACGGCTGTATGAAGCCGGCCACATCACCTATATGCGTACCGATTCCACCAACCTGAGCCAGGATGCGCTCAACATGGTGCGTGGCTACATCGGCGACAACTTCGGCGACAAATACCTGCCGAAGGCGCCGAATCAGTACAGCAGCAAAGAGAATTCGCAGGAAGCGCACGAAGCGATCCGTCCTTCGGATGTGAACGTGCTCGCCGAGCAGTTGAAAGACATGGAAGCGGACGCGCAGAAGCTGTATCAGCTGATCTGGCGCCAGTTCGTTGCCTGCCAGATGACGCCGGCGCAATACGATTCCACCACGCTGACGGTGAAAGCCGGCGATTATCAGCTGCGCGCCAAGGGCCGTACGCTGCGCTTTGACGGCTGGACCAAGGTGATGCCGGCGCTGCGCAAGGGCGATGAAGATCGCACCCTGCCATACGTCGAAATCGGCAGCGAACTGGATCTGCAGAAACTGATCCCAAGCCAGCACTTCACCAAGCCGCCGGCGCGCTACAGCGAAGCCTCGCTGGTGAAAGAGCTGGAAAAACGCGGCATCGGCCGCCCGTCCACCTACGCCTCCATCATCTCGACCATTCAGGATCGCGGTTATGTGCGGGTAGAAAGCCGCCGCTTCTATGCCGAGAAAATGGGCGAGATCGTCACCGATCGCCTGGAAGAAAACTTCCGCGAGCTGATGAACTATGACTTCACCGCACGCATGGAAGATGGTCTCGATGAGGTCGCCAACAACCAGGCCGAGTGGAAAGCGGTGCTGGACGAGTTCTTCGTCGACTTCAGCGAACAGCTGGAAACGGCGGAGAAGGATCCGGAAGAAGGCGGCATGCGGCCTAACCAGATGGTGATGACCAGCATCGACTGCCCGACCTGCGGCCGCAAGATGGGCATCCGTACTGCCAGCACCGGCGTGTTCCTCGGCTGTTCCGGCTACGCGCTGCCGCCGAAGGAGCGCTGCAAAACCACCATCAACCTGGTGCCGGAAGCGGAAGTGCTCAACATCCTCGAAGGCGATGAGGCGGAAACCAACGCGCTGCGCGCCCGCCGCCGCTGCAAGAAATGCGGTACGGCGATGGACAGCTATCTGATCGACAACCAGCGCAAGCTGCACGTCTGCGGTAACAACCCGGCGTGCGACGGTTACGAGATCGAAGAGGGCGAGTTCCGTCTGAAAGGCTACGACGGCCCGGTGGTGGAGTGCGACAAGTGCGGCTCGGAAATGCACCTGAAAATGGGGCGTTTCGGCAAGTACATGGGCTGCACCAACGAGAACTGCAAAAACACCCGCAAGATCCTGCGTAACGGCGACGTCGCGCCGCCGAAGGAAGATCCGGTGCCGTTGCCGGAGCTGCCGTGCGAGAAGTCCGACGCCTATTTCGTGCTGCGTGACGGCGCTGCCGGCGTGTTCCTGGCGGCCAACACCTTCCCTAAATCGCGCGAGACCCGCGCGCCGCTGGTGGAAGAGCTGGCTCGCTTCAAGGATCGCCTGCCGGAGAAGCTGCGCTATCTGGCCGATGCGCCGGTGGCGGACGCCGAAGGCAATAAAACGCTGGTGCGTTTCAGCCGTAAAACCAAACAGCAGTACGTCTCTTCTGAAAAAGACGGCAAGGCGACCGGTTGGTCCGCGTTCTACGTGGACGGCAAGTGGGTCGAAGGCAAGAAGTAAGGCCAATGTCCCGCCCGCAAGATGAAAAACCAGCCCTGGCGGCTGGTTTTTTATTGGTGAAAAGGGGGAAACGGATCTATCCTTTGCTGTTTTTACCCCTCCATCGCCGCCGTTTCACGTTGATACCAATGCAAAATAATCGTTATCATAGTGTGACGCGGATCTATACTTGAAGCTGCAACGTGGTATAGTGGTTATATAAAAAGTTTTTTTATTATTAAAGCTTATTAACAACGGCGTTTTCTTCACCATCAGGGTAAAACACGGTGTTTATGGCTTGTGAGTTTCAGCATACCGGGGCGACACCGATATACCTGGCTGCGGGTAAGCCGCAGTGTTTAACCTAGGATGGTATAAGATATGAAATTGCAGCAGCTTCGTTACATTGTGGAAGTGGTTAACCACAACCTGAATGTCTCCTCGACGGCAGAAGGGCTCTATACCTCGCAACCCGGCATCAGTAAGCAGGTGCGCATGCTCGAAGATGAGCTGGGCATCCAGATCTTCGCCCGCAGCGGCAAACACCTGACCCAGGTCACCCCGGCCGGCCAGGAAATCATTCGCATCGCGCGTGAAGTGCTGTCCAAGGTGGATGCCATCAAAGCTGTTGCCGGTGAACATACTTACCCGGACAAAGGCTCGCTGTACGTCGCCACCACGCATACCCAGGCTCGCTACGCCTTGCCCAACGTCATCAAGGGCTTTATCGAGCGTTACCCGCGCGTCTCGCTGCACATGCACCAGGGCTCGCCGACGCAGATCGCCGAAGCGGTCTCCAAAGGCACCGCCGATTTCGCCATCGCCACCGAAGCGCTGCACCTGTACGACGATCTCATCATGCTGCCGTGCTACCACTGGAACCGCGCGGTGGTGGTGAAGCCCGATCATCCTTTGGCGGGCAAAAGCAGCATCAGCATTGAAGAGCTGGCGGCTTACCCGATCGTCACTTACACCTTCGGCTTTACCGGGCGTTCGGAGCTGGATACCGCTTTCAACCGCGCCGGCCTGACGCCGCGCATCGTCTTTACCGCCACCGACGCTGACGTGATCAAAACCTATGTGCGTCTGGGATTGGGGGTGGGGGTGATCGCCAGCATGGCGGTGGATCCGGTGCAGGATCCGGATCTGGTGACGGTGGATGCAAGCGATATCTTCACCTACAGCACCACTAAAATCGGCTTCCGCCGCAGCACTTTCCTGCGCAGCTACATGTACGACTTCATTCAGCGCTTCGCGCCGCACCTGACGCGTGACGTGGTCGACAGCGCGGTGGCGCTGCGTTCCAACGAAGAGATCGAGGCGATGTTCAAGGACATCAAGCTGCCGATTAAGTAATCGTTGACGATATCAAATCAAACCCGGAGAGGCACCTGCCAAACCGGGTTTTTTTAGCCCGGAAATCCGCACCTTGCTTGTTGATCATCCTGAAAAGTCGCCGTCCTCCAGGAACACTCTCTATCAGGTATCTGACTTTCATATCCTTCGGGATGTGCTGCTAAGGCGTAGCTAACCCCCGCTAAAGCCGCGAGGTCTTCCTCGCCAAAGCGCCGCCTCGTTGCAGCGTTTTCGTTGGCGCACCGCCTAACCCCTTGGCGGCGTTCGGACTTCCTTTGCGCTGATTGTTCCCGCCTATCGTTGTGATCAAATCGTGTTGTTATCAAAACGTTAACTTATCTTTGTGGTATCTTTAAACAAGACCTCAGTGATTACCCTGTTTTATCACAATAAGAAATGGAGGAGCTATGTCGTCCGATCTTCGTGAAACAAGTATGGATAAGCTGGTTGCGCTGAATAGCGAATATTACTATTACAGTCTGCCGCTGGCGGCGAAGCAGCTGGGTGATATCGACCGGTTGCCGAAATCAATGAAAGTGCTGTTGGAGAACCTGCTGCGCCATGTGGATGGCGATACCGTGCAGGTTGACGACCTCAAGGCCATCGTTGCCTGGCTGCAAACCGGCCATGCCGACCGTGAGATAGCCTACCGTCCGGCGCGCGTGCTGATGCAGGATTTTACCGGCGTACCGGCGGTGGTGGATCTGGCGGCGATGCGCGAAGCGGTACGGCGGCTGGGCGGCAACGTCGACCAGGTGAACCCGCTGTCGCCGGTGGATCTGGTGATTGACCACTCGGTTACCGTCGATGAATTTGGCGATGACAACGCCTTTGAAGACAACGTGCGTATCGAAATGCAGCGTAACCACGAGCGCTACACCTTTTTGCGCTGGGGGCAGAAAGCCTTCAACCGCTTCCGCGTGGTGCCGCCGGGCACAGGCATCTGTCACCAGGTTAACCTTGAATACCTTGGCCAAACGGTCTGGCACAGCGACGAAAGCGGCCGCCGCGTGGCTTATCCCGATACGCTGGTGGGCACCGACTCTCACACCACCATGATCAACGGCCTCGGCATCCTCGGCTGGGGCGTCGGCGGCATCGAAGCGGAAGCGGCTATGCTGGGCCAGCCGGTGTCGATGCTGATCCCCGACGTGGTCGGCTTCAAGCTGACCGGCAAGCTCCGCGAGGGCATTACCGCCACTGACCTGGTGCTGACCGTCACCCAAATGCTGCGCAAGCACGGCGTTGTCGGCAAGTTCGTCGAGTTTTACGGCGATGGCCTGGCCGATCTGCCGCTGGCGGACCGGGCAACCATCGCCAACATGTCGCCGGAATTTGGCGCCACCTGCGGCTTCTTCCCGGTGGATGACGTTACGCTCGGCTACATGAAGCTCAGCGGCCGCAGCGCAGAACAAATCGCGCTGGTGGAAGCTTACGCCAAGGCGCAGGGCATGTGGCGCAACCCCGGTGATGAACCGGTCTTCACCAGCTCGCTGGCGCTGGACATGTCGACGGTGGAAGCCAGCCTCGCCGGGCCGAAACGCCCGCAGGATCGCGTTGCGCTGCCAAATGTGCCGCAGGCGTTCAAGGCCGCCACCGAGCTGGATATCGGCGGTCAAAAGGCCAAAGCCGACAGCAAAACCTTTACGCTGGACGGGCAGCAGCACGAACTGCGCGACGGCGCGGTGGTGATCGCGGCGATCACCTCCTGCACCAACACCTCCAACCCGAGCGTGATGATGGCGGCCGGCCTGCTGGCGAAAAATGCCGTCAAGAAAGGGCTGCGCAGCAAGCCCTGGGTAAAAACCTCGCTGGCGCCGGGTTCCAAAGTGGTGACCGACTACTTCGATAGCGCCAAACTTACCGCCTATCTGGAAGAGCTGGGGTTCAATCTGGTGGGCTATGGCTGTACCACCTGCATCGGTAACTCCGGCCCGCTGCCGGATCCGATCGAGCAGGCGATAAAAGAGGGAGATCTGACCGTGGGCGCGGTGCTGTCGGGCAACCGCAACTTCGAAGGGCGCATCCACCCGCTGGTGAAAACCAACTGGCTGGCCTCGCCGCCGCTGGTGGTGGCTTATGCGCTGGCGGGCAGCATGAAGATTGACCTGACCAAAGAGCCGCTGGGCGAGGGCAACGACGGTCAACCGGTCTATTTGAAGGACATCTGGCCGAGCAGCCAGGACATCGCTCAGGCGGTGGAAGAAGTGCGCACCGAGATGTTCCACAAGGAATATGGCGAAGTGTTCGACGGCGACGCTAACTGGCAGGCGATCCAGGTGACCGGCTCGGCGACCTATCAGTGGCAGGAGGATTCTACTTATATCCGCCATCCGCCGTTCTTCAGCACCATGAAGGTGACGCCGGATCCGGTGCAGGACATCAAAGACGCGCGCATTCTGGCGATTCTGGCCGATTCGGTGACCACCGACCACATCTCGCCGGCGGGCAACATCAAGCGCGACAGCCCGGCGGGGCGCTACCTGAGCGAGCACGGCGTGGCGCCGCAGGATTTCAACTCTTACGGCTCGCGCCGCGGCAACCACGAAGTGATGATGCGCGGCACCTTCGCCAATATCCGCATTCGCAACGAAATGGTGCCGGGCGTGGAAGGGGGCTATACCCGCCATATCCCGTCGCAGCAGCAGCTGTCTATCTACGACGCCGCCATGCAGTATCAGCAGGAAAAGGTGCCGCTGGCGGTGATCGCCGGTAAAGAATACGGTTCCGGATCCAGCCGCGACTGGGCGGCGAAAGGGCCGCGCCTGCTGGGCGTGCGGGTGGTGATCGCCGAATCCTTCGAGCGCATTCACCGCTCCAACCTGATCGGCATGGGGATTTTGCCGCTAGAGTTCCCGCAAGGGGTGACGCGCAAAACCCTGGGGCTGACCGGGGATGAGCAGATCAGCATCGGCGGCCTGCAGCAGCTGCAGCCGGGCCAGACGGTGCCGGTGCACATCACCTATGCCGACGGGCGCAAGGAAGTGATCGACACCCGTTGCCGCATCGATACCGGCAATGAGCTGACCTACTACGAAAACGACGGCATCCTGCATTATGTGATCAGGAAAATGCTGTAATTAAGCAATAAAAAGGGCGCCGCAAGGCGCCCTGATTGTTTCCGCCGCGGCGGCGATCACTTCTGGTCGAGCAAATGGCCCATTTTGGCGGCCTTGGTCGCCAGATAGTGTTCGTTCTTCGGGTTACGGCCGACGATCAGCGGCACGCGCTCGCTGATGTTGATGCCGGCTTCGGTCAGGATCTCGACCTTTTTCGGGTTGTTGGTCAGCAAGCGCACCGCGTCGACGCCCAGCAGTTTGAACATGTCGGCGCACAGGGTGAAGTCGCGCTCGTCGGCGGCGAAGCCGAGCTGGTGGTTGGCTTCCACGGTGTCTGCGCCCTTATCCTGCAGGGCATAGGCGCGGATCTTGTTCAACAGGCCGATATTGCGGCCCTCCTGGCGATGATAAAGCAGAATGCCGCGGCCTTCTTCGGCGATTTGCTCCAGCGCGGCTTCCAGCTGAAAACCGCAGTCGCAGCGCAGGCTGAACAGGGCATCGCCGGTAAGACATTCGGAATGCACGCGCGCGAGCACCGGCGCTTCGCCGGAAATATCACCGAATACCAGCGCCAGATGGTCATGCCCGGTCGCCAGTTCTTCGAATCCTACCATCAGGAAATCGCCCCAAGGTGTCGGCAGTTTAGCCTCTGCCACCCGTTTAAGCTGCATGTCACTCTCCACAAAAACCTACGATTCAATCATTGTCGCGCATCCTAAGTCCGGTTCGGTAAATTGACCAAGACTAAAACGTGCTGCGCCGATCTCTATTTCGTTAATTATCGGCTATTTTGCCACAACTTCTTGCCGGGCGGTGCTCAGCAAACCAGCAGATGGCGTTTTCCGGCTACCTATTATTGCGATAGGTTGCCTATCTGTTTAATTTTTCGCGTGTTATCAAGATTACACTCTTGTTACACTGCAGTCTGATTCACGCAGAGGAAAACGGGAATGTATGAGATAGCAAAACGCACGGCGGGCGGCGCGCTGCTGCTGCTGTTGATGCCGCTGGCGGTCTGGGTATCCGGCTGGCACTGGCAGCCCGGCGGCAATGATCGGCTGCTGAAAGCGCTGTACTGGGTGACCGAAACCGTGACCTCGCCGTGGGGCATTTTGACCAGCGCTATCCTTTGCGGTTGGTTTTTGTGGTGTCTGCGCTTTCGGCTCAAGGCGGCCATCGGTCTGGCGATCCTGCTTTCCGCCGCGTTGGTGATTGGGCAGGGGATCAAGTCGCTGATCAAAGATCGGGTGCAAGAACCGCGGCCGTTTGTGGTATGGCTGGAGCAAAACCACGGCGTGGACGGCAAATACTTCTATTCGCTGCATCGCAAAGAGCGCAGCGCGCTGGTGCGCGAGCAATTGCAGGATCAGACCCTGGTGCCGAACTGGCTGCGCAAGCACTGGCAGTTTGAAACCGGCTTCGCTTTCCCGTCGGGGCATACGATGTTCGCCGCCACCTGGGCGCTGTTGGGCGTAGGGCTGCTGTGGCCGCGCCGCCATTATAAAACCGTCGCGCTGCTGATGGTGTGGGCAACGGGGGTGATGGGCAGCCGTTTGCTGCTGGGCATGCACTGGCCTCGCGATCTGGCGATGGCCACGCTGATCAGTTGGCTGTTGGTGGTGGCCACCTGCTGGCTGGCGCAGCGCTGGTTTGGCCCGCTGACGCCGCCGCCGCAAGAGCAGCAGGAAATCGCGGCGCGCAAGCCGGAATAAGCATTCTTCTCGCAGGCGCCCGTCAGGCGCCTGCCACCAACACCTTTACTCCCACCTTCTCAAAGGCCTGTATGGCGGTATTGCTGATACCGTCGTCGGTGATCAAATAGTCGATATGCTGCCAGTCACAGGGCAATGCGAACATCGACACCTTATCGATTTTGCTGGAGTCGGCAACCACATACACCGTGTTGGCTGCGTTGATCATCGCCGTTTTCAGTTTGATGTCGGTCTCGCTTGGGAAACTGAGGCCGTGGCGGGGTGAGATGCAGGCCGTTGCGAGGAACAGTTTCTGGGCCAGAACGTTCTCGAAGAAGCCGGCGGCTTTGTCCCCCGAAGTGGAAAGCGTCGGAAATTTGAACGAGCCGCCGGTCAGCAAAATGTTCACGCCCGGTTCGCCGCCCAGCTGCAGCGCGATATTAACGCCGGTGGTGATAACGGACAGTTTCTTGATGTGGCTCAGGTGATTGGCGATAGCCGTGGTGGTGGTGCCCGAATCAAGAATGATGGTGTCGCCCGGTTCGATAAAACCGGCGGCGAGCTTGCCGATGCGATCCTTGGCGGTCAGGTTGACCTGGCGTTCCAACAGCATGGCATGGGTGTTTTGCTTGCCATCGACCAGGGTTGCGCCGCCGTGGAAACGCTGCACATAACCTTGTTGCTGCAGGACCCGCAGGTCGGTGCGAATGGTCGCTTCGGTCAGCTTGAAGGTATCGGTCAGCATTTTGACCGTCGCCGAGCCGTCTTCGCGGATCATGTCGAGGATCTTTTCGCGCCGTTGCTGCATTTCCGCCAGCTGTTCGCTTTTGCTTTTCAATCGAAAGACTCCTGCACCTGTCAGTTCCCGCCGGGCGGTTTGCCACGGCAACTCCTTATTGATGCGCTGAATTTTAGCTCGCGATTATTGATAAAGCTATGGATAAACCCGGTCAATCCCTATTTATTTTTATTCGAAAGTCTATGGTGTCAGCGAAAGTCACCGGGTAAAACGAATTTTAAGTTGTTTGAATACTTTTATTTAATTGTTATTCATTGCTTTTTGTGAATTGTGATTCCGCCTGCTGCGTGCTTTTGCTTGAAATTTGATCTTGCCCACATTAATTATCGTTTTTGCTGCATATGATTTCCATTCGAAAATCAATGACGGGTTAGCGGATCGTTTTAGAGGCGATAACGATAATCAATGTGCTCAAGCAGAGGTGACGATGGACTTCCAGGCGATTAAAAACACGGCGCGCCAGGCGCGCCGATATGTGGTGACCATGAACCATAAGGCAGGCAAGGGCCATACCGGCGCCGATCTGTCGGAAATCGACATCATCTGCACCTTGTATATGGCGGTGATGGATCGCGGCAATGCCCGGCCCGATCAGGATCGGTTCATTTTGTCTAAAGGGCACGGCGCCGGCGGTTTTTACTGCAGCTGCGCGGCGATGGGCCTGCTCGATCCGGCGGTGCTCGATCAGTTCATGGGCGACGACACCTTGCTGGCCGGGCATCCGGTGCGGCAGAAGCTGCCGGAGCTGGTGGAGATCAACTCCGGCGGTTTGGGGCATGGCCTGCCTATCGCCGTGGGGCTGGCGCTGGGCAACAAACTGGCCGGGCGCGCACATCGCCGCGCTTTCGTGCTGCTGGGCGACGGCGAGCTGGCGGAGGGATCCAACTGGGAGGCGGCGATGGCGGCCAGCAAATTCAAGCTGGATAACCTGATTGCCATCGTCGATCGCAACCGGCTGCAGCTGGCGGGCAAGACAGAGGCCATCATGCCGCTGGAGCCGCTGGCGGAAAAATGGCGCGCTTTCGGTTTCGAAACCCTGGAGTGCGACGGGCACGATCCGGCGGCGCTGGTGGCGGCGATCCAACGCCCGAGCCAGGACAAGCCGCGGGTGATTTTGGCCAATACCGAAAAGGGGCACGGCGTGTCGTTTATGGCTAACGTTGCCGCCTGGCATCACGCGGTACCGGACGAACAACAGCTGGCGCAGGCGCTGGCGGAACTGGAGGGGTGAACATGCAGGACTTACGCGATGCCGTGGTGACGGCGTTGATCGAAGAGCAGCTGGCGGGGGCAGATCTGAGCGTGATGGTGGCGGACTCCACGTCCACGTCGAAAATCGCGCCCTTTGAGCAGGCTTATCCGGAGCGTGTGGTGAACGTCGGCATCGCCGAACAAAATATGGTGGGCATGGCCGCCGGCATGGCGCTCAGCGGCCGCACGGTCTTTACCGCCAACGCCGCGCCTTTCCTGTTCGCCCGTTCTAACGAGCAGATGAAAAACGATGTTTGCTACACGGAAACCAACGTGAAAATGCTCGGCCTGAATGCCGGATTCGGCTATGGGCCGCTGGGGGCGACGCACCATTGCATGAACGATATCGCCATCGCCCGCACGCTGGGTAATCTCAGCGTCTATGCGCCGGCGGATGCGCGACAAGCGGCAGAGATTGTCCGTTATGTCATCGCGCAACCCGGCCCGGCCTATATCCGTATGGACAGCGACAAGCTGCCGGTGCTGAACGCGAGCTATCACTTCCGCCCCGGAGAGCCGGAGGTGCTGCATCAAGGATCTGACAGCCTGGTGTTTTGCCTGGGGACGGTGGCGCACGAGGCGATGAAGGTGCTGGAATTGGGCGATAACCCGACCATCGTCTCGCTGCCTTCGCTCTGGCCACTCAATGAGGCGGCGGTAGTGGCGTTGATGCGTTCGCACCGCCGGGTGCTGACCATGGAGGAGCACGCCCTCAGCGGTGGCCTGGGCACCATCATCGGTGAGCTGTTGCTGCGGCATCAGCTGCCGCGGCCGTTTACCGCGCTGGGCGTGCCGGCTTATGAATTTACCCACAGCAGCAGCCGGGCGGCGCTGCGGCGGCAATACGCCATCGACGCCGCAGGGTTGCATGCTCAGTTAACGCCATAGGGGGAATGCGATGGAGCGGAACGAATACGACGTTAATTTACGCTACGGTGTCGATAGCCAGATGTCGCTGGCAGGGAAAGTGGCGGTGATCACCGGCGGTCTGGGCGGCATCGCGATGGCTGCCAATCGCCTGCTGCTGGAAAAGGGCGCGCGCCTGGTATTGATGTATCCGGCCTTCGAACAGGACAAGGCCGCGGCGGCGCTGCGGGAGTTGGGGGAAGAACAGGTGTTCTGCCAGGTGTGCGACGTGACCGAATCCGACTCGGTGGCTGCCGCCTTCAATGCGGCTCAGCGGCGCTTTGGCCGGCTCGATATCCTGGTCAACTGCGCCGGCTATGTCAATTTGCAGCCGGCGACGGAAGTGACGCTCGAGGAGTGGCAGCGCCACTTGGCGGTCAACCTCACCGGGCCCTTCCTGTGCTCGCAAGAACTGGCGCGCCGTGCGATAGCCGCCGGCCACGGCGGGAAAATCATCAACATCGCGTCGCAGGCGGCCTCCATCGCCATTGACGATCACTGCGCGTACACCTCCGCCAAGGCAGGGCTGCTGGGCATGACCAAGGTGATGGCCAAAGAATGGGCGCCGCACGGCATTACGGTCAACACGTTATCGCCCACCGTGGTGCTGACGCCTATGGGAGAGAAAGCCTGGCGCGGCGAGAAGGGCGAGGCGATGAAAAAGCTGATCCCGCTGGGGCGTTTTGCTTATACCGACGAAATTGCGGCGGCGATCCTGTTTTTTGCCAGCAACGGCAGCGACATGATTACCGGCGCGGACCTGATGATCGACGGCGGTTTTACCATTTGGTAAGCGGCAACCGCAGCGATCGCCAACACCAGACGATGTTCAACACAACGATAAGAGAACACCATCATGAGAAAAATAGCCACTTACCTTACCCTGCTCACCGGTTTTGCCTGCACCTCTGCCATGGCGGCGGAAAAGGGCACGATCGCCATTCTCGTCAATTCGCTGGATAACCCTTATTACTCCGCAGAGGCCAAGGGGGCCGAGAGCAAGGCCAAGTCGCTCGGTTACCAGACGCTGGTGTTGTCGCACGGCGAAGACGTTAAGCGCCAGGGGGAGCTGATCAGCCTGGTTATCGGCCGCAAAGTACAGGGCATCATTTTGGATAACGCCGATTCCCAGGCCAGCGTCGCCGCCGTGCAGCAGGCGAAAAACGCCGGTATTCCGGTGGTACTGATCAACCGCGAGATCCCGGTCGATGGCGTGGCGTTGGCGCAGATCACCCATAACAACTTCCAGGCCGGCTCGGACGTCGCCAACCAGTTTGTAGAAAAAATGGGGGAAACCGGCAAATACGCCGAGCTGACCTGCAACCTGGCGGACAATAACTGCGTTACGCGCTCGCAGTCGTTCCACAACGTGATCGACCAATACCCTGAGATGGTCAGCGTGGCGCGGCAGGATGCCAAGGGCAATCTGCTGGAAGGGAAACGCATCATGGACAGCATTCTGCAGGCGCATCCGGACATCAAAGGCGTGATCTGCGGCAACGGCCCGGTGGCGCTGGGCGCAGTGGCGGCGCTGAAGGCCGCCGGCCGGCATGATGTCACCGTGGTGGGCATCGACGGCAGCAACGATGAACGCGACGCCATTCTCAACGGCAGCCTCTACGCCAGCGTGATGTTGCAGGCGCAGGCGATCGCCGCGCAGGGCGTTGAAATCCTCGACGGTTATTTCCAATCCGGCAGCTATACCGGCAAGGAGCGCGTGATGTTCCGCGGCATCCTGATCGGCAAAGACAATGCGCAACGGGTCAGTGACTTCAACTTCAAACCGTAATCCGCGCTGAGCGGCGTCTTTCACCACCCCGTCCCGGCGGCGGGGTGCGATCGGAGGTGTTGTTATGTCGATGCGCATTGCGCTGGCCGTCACCGTCGTCCTGGCGTTGAGCGGTTGCCGTATCGTTTCGGAGAAAAAGCTGGCGGAGCTTCGCTCCCCGGTGAATTCGCATGTGGCGCAGGCGGCGGAAATTTACCGCGGCCAAATCGCTCCGCAAGCGGTCAAAACGGCGCAGCCGCTGGGCGAGCTGCTCGCCCGGATCGCCCAGGCCAAGGATTTTGACAGCGCCTGCGGTCTGCTGGGGTACCGCGCTCAACCGGAGTTTCCATGTTATTTCAACGTTAAGGTCAGCGGTGAAGTCGCGGCGGTCAACACCCGTTCGCGCAGCGGAAAATTAACGCTCAAGCTGACCGATGCACCGCTCAGCAGCGTGGAGGTGCAGATCGGGCCGGTTTATCGCGGTACGGCATTGCGCGACAGCTATCGCGGGCTGAGCTACGGCGATTTCAATGACCAAGCGCTGTTCGGCGATTTTGCCAGGGCGATTAATCAGGCTTCGATCGACGAACTGGCCGGATCCCCGCCCAAGGTGGGTGACCACATTACCGTGTACGGCGTATTCAGCAGCTGGCAGGCGCCTGCCGAGCCGCTGTTGATCACGCCGGTACGCATTCAACCTTAAGGGGGCGTGATGAGCGATCCGGTCATTATTCAAACGCGCAACGTTTCGCGTCTCTATCCTGGCGTCACCGCGTTGGATAGCGTGAGTTATCAAGTGTTTCGCAATCAGGTCAACGTGCTGATCGGCGAAAACGGCGCCGGCAAGTCGACCATGATGAAGCTGCTGGCGGGGGTGGAAACCCCGTCCTCCGGCACCATCGAGCTGGAGGGTAAAGCGGTGACGCTAACTTCCACGCAGCAGGCGGAGCGGCTCGGGATCAGCATTATTTTCCAGGAGCTGAACCTGTTCCCCAACCTGTCGGTGATGGACAACATTTTTATGGCCAACGAGTTCTTCCAGCGTGGCCGCATCAATGTGGACTATCAATATCAGCTGGCCAAATCCTTGCTGCAGCGGCTGGAGTTGGACATCGATCCGCATACGCCGTTGGGCAGTCTCGGCATCGGACATCAGCAGCTGGTGGAAATTGCTCGCGCCTTGGCGAAGGACACCCGGGTGCTGATCATGGATGAGCCGACGTCGGCGCTGAGCCAGGCTGAAGTGCGCACGCTGTTTCGGGTGATCGCCGATCTGAAAAAACGCGGCGTCACCATCATCTACATTTCTCACCGTCTGGAAGAGCTGATGGAGATTGGCGATCGCATCACGGTGTTTCGCGATGGGCGTTTTGTTGCCGCCGAGCCGGTCTGCAACGTCAGCATCCCGTGGATCATCGAAAAGATGGTCGGGGAAAAGAGCAAGCACTTTGATTATTGCGCGGCAGAGCAAGGGGATGAAGTGCTGAAGGTTGAGCAGTTGACGCTGCCGCGTGAAAACGGCGGCTATTGCCTTAACGACGTCAGTTTTTCACTGCGCAAAGGGGAAGTGATCGGCATTTATGGCCTGTTGGGCGCCGGCCGCACCGAACTGTTCAAGGTGATCAACGGCGTGATGCGCCAGACGGCAGGCCGCATTCTGCTCAACGGCAAAAGCGTGGAGCGGTTGGGGTTTCGTCAGCGCATGGCGTTGGGCATGGCGCTGGTGCCGGAAGACAGGCAGGCGGAGGGTTTGGTGCAGATGATGTCGATCAAGGCCAACATGACCCTGGCCAGCCTGGGGCGCAACGCGCTGCGGCCGTTGGCGGCGGCCGGGGAGTGTGCGTTGGTCGACGGCATGATCGAAAAACTGGCGATCAAGGTGAGTGACCGGGAGCTGCCAATCACCAGCCTGAGCGGCGGCAATCAGCAGAAAGTGGTGTTGGGCAAGGCGCTGCTGACCGGGCCGCAGGTAGTGTTTCTCGATGAGCCGACGCGCGGAATCGACGTCGGCGCCAAAACGGACGTTTATCACCTGATTGGCGCGATGGCACGCCAGGGGCTGGCGGTGATGTTCTCTTCGTCGGAGCTGGATGAGGTGGTCTCACTGGCCGACCGGGTGATGGTGATGGCGGACGGGAAACTGACGGCCGATCTGCCGCGCGAACGGGCCGATCGCGAAACGCTGATCCGCGCCTCAACCCCACACGCATAAGGATAAGGCAATGCAAACCAAGTATCGGTTGTATATGTATTTGCTGCAGGCGCGCACCTTCATCGCCCTGTTGCTGGTGGTGCTGTTCTTCAGCGGCATGGTGCCGAATTTTCTGACCGTCTCCAATCTGCTGATCATGACGCAGCACGTGGCGATTACCGGGCTGCTGGCGGTTGGCATGACGCTGGTGATCCTCACCGGCGGCATCGATTTGTCGGTCGGCGCGGTGGCGGGCCTGTGCGGGATGATCGCCGGTGCGCTGTTGACCGTCGGTATCCCGCTGTGGGATGGCAACCGGCTGTTTCTCAACGTTTTCGAAGTGATCGGCGCGGTGGCGCTGTTGGGCGTATTGTTGGGGTTGGTCAACGGCACGCTGATTACGCGGCTCGGCGTTGCGCCATTCATCTGTACCCTGGGCGCAATGTACGTGGCGCGTGGGGCGGCATTGCTGACGGCGGACGGCAAAACCTATCCCAATCTGGTGGGCATGGAAGCGCTGGGCAACACCGGTTTCGCGGCCCTGGGATCCGGCACCTTTCTCGGGATTTACAACCCGATTTGGCTGATGTTGGCCATCGTGTTGTTGGGGGTCTATCTCACCAAGAAAACGCCGCTGGGCCGTTATATCTATGCGATTGGCGGCAATGAGCCGGCGGCGCGGCTGTCGGGGGTGCCGATCGTCAAAGTGAAAATGTTCGTCTATGCCTTCTCCGGGCTGTGTGCGGCGCTGGTGGGGCTGGTCATCGCTTCTCAGTTGCAAACCGCGCACCCGATGACCGGCAATATGTTCGAGATGGACGCCATCGGCGCGACGGTGCTGGGCGGTACGGCGCTCAGCGGTGGCCGCGGCAGGGTATTCGGTTCGATCATCGGCGCCTTTGTGATCGTTTTTCTGGCGGACGGTCTGGTGATGATGGGCGTCAGCGAGTTCTGGCAAATGGTGATTAAAGGGCTGGTGATCGTTACCGCCGTGGTGATTGACCAGTTCCAGCAGCGTTTGCAGAGCAAGGTCATTTTGATGCAGCGGCAGGAGAAAAAAGCGGTGCAGCCGCTGGCTGAGGTGAGCCATGGTTAAAGCGGATTGCATTGTCGCGTTGGACGAAGGCACCAGCAACGCCAAGGCCGTGGTGGTGAATGCGCAGGGGGCGATCGTCGCCAGAGCCAGCAGGCCGTTGACGCTGCAGACGCCGCAGCCCGGTTGGGTGGAACAGCGGGGTGAGGCCTTACTGGCAGCCTCTCTGGCGGTGCTGCGGGAAGCGATTGCGTTGGCCGGCGCATCCCGTATTGCCGGTATCGCCATCAGCAACCAGCGTGAAACCGCCATCGGTTGGCGGCGTTCCGACGGCCAGCCGATCGGTCCGGCCCTAACCTGGCAATGCGCGCGTGCCGCCGATTTCTGTGAACGGCTGCGGCACGATCGGCAGGCCGAAGTGGTGCGTCGCGCCACCGGCCTGCCGCTTTCACCGCTGTTCTCGGCGGCGAAAATGCGCTGGTTGCTCGATCGCTGCGAAGGGGGGCAACGGATGGCGGAGAACGGAGAAATTTGCCTTGGCACCATCGATGCCTGGCTGCTGTGGCAGTTGAGCGGAGGACAGGCATTCGGCTGCGATACCTCCAATGCCGCTCGCACCCAGCTGTTGAACCTTGCCTCCGGCGATTGGGACGAGCGGATGCTGGCGCTGTTCAACATTCCCCGCCAGGCGTTGCCGACGATCTCTCCCTCCAGCCATGTGTTCGGCGCGACGTTGGGATTGGAAGGCATTGCCGACGGCATTCCGATTGGCGCGATGGTCGGTGATTCGCATGCGGCGCTGTACGGCCATGCGCTCGGCCAGGCGGGGCAGGTTAAGGCCACCTATGGCACCGGTTCATCGGTGATGGCGCCGATCGCCGAAGCGCAATGCGACACGAGCGCTCTGGCAACGACCGTCGCCTGGCACGATGGCGAGCGTATGCAGTATGCGCTGGAGGGCAATATTCCCCACACCGGCGACGCCATTGCCTGGATGCTGGATATCACCGCCATGCCGGCGGGGGGCGAGACGCCGTTAAGTGAACTGCCTGTTTGCGTGGCCGACAGCGGTGGCGTCTATTTTGTGCCGGCACTGACCGGGGTCGGCGCACCCTGGTGGGATGAGCAGGCGCGCGGCGTGATCTGCGGCCTCAGCCGCGGCACGCGGCGGGAACATTTGGTGCGGGCCGCATTTGAGTCGGTGGCTTATCAAATCGCCGATGTGATCGGCGTATTGCGGCAACAGCCGGGTTTTGCATTGCAGGGGTTAATGGCCGATGGCGGCCCCAGCCGCAATGACTGGCTGATGCAGTTTCAGGCCGATCTGCTGGGTTGCCCGGTGTGGCGCAGCAACACGGCGGAACTCTCGGCGCTGGGGGCGGCGCTGATGGCGATGCGCAGCCTGTGGGGGACTACCGATCGGCAACTGGCGGCATTGTTGCCCCAACATGATGAATTTAAACCCGATATGCAGCGCCACCGGCAGCTGCAGGAAAACTACAGCGCCTGGCGGCAGGCGGTGCAACGCACCCTGTGGCGGCCGCAGGCGAGCTCATTGATGACAGGAGAACAACCATGAGTCGTGATTTCACGGGGAAAACCGTGGTGATTACCGGCGCATGCCGCGGCATTGGGGCCGGCATCGCTGAGCGCTTCGCCCGTTTGGGCGCCAATCTGGTGATTGCATCGAATGCGGAACGCATTCTGACCACGGCGGAAACGCTGCGCCAGCGTTATGGTGTGGAGATTCTGCCGGTGATCCTCGACGTCACCGATGAGGCGCAGGTGGTTGATTTTTATCGTCAGGCTTGGGAGCAATTCGGCGCGATCGACGTTTCCATTCAAAACGCTGGGGTGATCACTATCGATCGTTTTGACCAGATGCCCAAAAGCGATTTTGAGAAAGTGTTGGCGGTAAATACCACTGCGGTGTGGCTCTGCTGCCGGGAAGCGGCTAAATATATGGTCGGCCAGCGCCAGGGGCGGCTGATCAACACCTCTTCCGGTCAGGGGCGTAACGGATTCATTTACACACCGCATTACGCCGCCAGCAAAATGGGCGTGATCGGCATTACGCAAAGTTTAGCGCTCGAGCTGGCACCGTATGGCATTACCGTCAATGCATTCTGCCCCGGCATCATTGAAAGCGAGATGTGGGAATATAACGACCGCGTTTGGGGCGAAATTCTCAGCGGGCCGGAAAAAACCTACGGCAAAGGGGCGTTGATGGCCGAGTGGGTGGCGGGTATTCCGCTCAAGCGCGCCGGTCAGCCCGAGGACGTGGCGGGTCTCGTGGCCTTTCTTGCCTCGGACGATGCCGACTACATCACCGGCCAAACCATCAATGTGGACGGCGGGTTAATCATGTCATGACGTGACTGTGTCACAAAAACGCGGCGTCGGATCGGCGCCGCATTAACCGCTTACATTTTCCCGCCATTGCAATCCGCGCCGTCGCCCCCATATCCTTATAAATTCGACGTTTTGAGAAGCTTTCTCATCAATTTGTTCGCTAAGGCCGTTTACTGCCGAATATGCCAGCAGATATGTGGTTTTATCGTGCCGCAGGGTTTCCCTGCCGCAGTGGGAAATGCTAACTTAAGGGTTAGGGACGCCACGTTTTGGCATCGTTCATCCGATTCACTCGGCATCGCGGGAAAGAATGTGAAATATTTGCTGATTTTTTTGTTGGTTCTGGTGATCTTCGTGATTTCCGTCACCTTGGGTGCGCATAACGATCAGGTGGTCAATTTCAACTATCTGGTTGCGCAGGGTGACTATCGCGTATCGACCCTGTTGGCCACGCTGTTTGGCGCCGGTTTTGTTCTCGGCTGGATCATTTGCGGCCTGTTCTACCTGCGCACGCGCATTGCGTTGGGCCGCGCCGAGCGCAAGATCAAAAGGTTGGAGCTGCAGCTTGAGCAGCCCGCTGAACCGGCGGCTCAGCCCGTTGTCAGCAAGGAATAATCCTCTATGTTAGAACTGCTGTTTCTGTTGCTGCCCGTGGCTGCCGCGTACGGTTGGTACATGGGGCGCAGAAGCGCTCAGCAGGATAAACAGCAAGAAGCCAACCGCCTGTCGCGTGAATACGTGGCAGGGGTGAACTTTCTGCTTTCCAACCAGCAGGACAAGGCGGTCGATCTGTTCCTCGACATGTTGAAAGAGGACAGCAACACCGTTGAAGCCCACCTGACGCTGGGTAACCTGTTCCGTTCGCGCGGCGAAGTCGACCGCGCCATCCGCATCCACCAGGCCTTGATGGAAAGCGCCTCCCTGACCTTTGAACAGCGCCTGCTGGCGGTACAGCAGCTGGGCCGCGACTATATGGCGGCCGGGCTGTACGATCGCGCGGAAGACATGTTCAGCCAGTTGACTGACGAAGCGGATTTTCGCGTATCGGCGCTGCAGCAACTGCTGGTGATCCATCAGGCCACCAGCGATTGGCAAAAAGCGATCGACGTGGCGGAAAAGCTGGTCAAGCTGGGTAAAGAGAAACAGCGCGTCGAGATCGCGCACTTCTATTGCGAACTGGCGCTGCAGGCGATGGGCAGCGACGATCTCGATCGGGCGATGAGCCTGCTCAAACGTGCGGACGCAGCCGATAAACAGTGTGCGCGCGTATCCATCATGTTCGGGCGCATCTACATGGCGCAAAACGACTACGCCAAAGCGGCAGAGTCGCTGCAACGCGTGCTGAGCCAGGATAAAGAGTTGGTCAGTGAAACGCTGCCGATGCTGCAGGAATGCTACACGCATCTGCCGGAACAACAGCACAGCTGGGTTGAATTCCTGAAACGCTGCGTGGAAGAGAACACCGGCGCCACCGCCGATCTGATGCTGGCCGAGATCATCGAACAGCACGAAGGGCGCGACGTGGTGCAGGTCTATATCAACCGCCAGCTGCAGCGCCATCCGACCATGCGCGTGTTTTACCGGCTGATGGATTATCACCTGGCGGACGCCGAAGACGGCCGGGCGAAAGAGAGCCTGCTGCTGTTGCGCGATATGGTCGGCGAGCAAATTCGTACCAAGCCGCGTTACCGCTGCCACAAATGTGGCTTCACTGCGCACTCGCTCTATTGGCATTGCCCGTCGTGCCGAGCCTGGTCATCGGTCAAACCGATCCGCGGTCTGGACGGGCAATAACGCGGCGGCGGGGCAAAACAAAACGGGGCGATTATCGCCCCGTTTTTTCGTTTGCCGCTTACTTTTTCTTGCCGCCTTTGGCGCCGGTTTTCAACAGCTGGCGCAGTTTCTTCAGTTCTTTCTGGCTCAGCGGCTGTTCAACCTCTTCTTCGGTGCTTTGATTGTCGATCTCGCCGTGGTGCAGCTCATCCGCCTTTTTGGCCGGCTTTTCTGCCTTGGTGGCGGGCGCGTTGAAGCTGTTTTCCAGGCGCTGGCATACTTCCACGCTCAACGAAAATTCGTTTTCAGCGGCGGCGGCGCGGATTTTTTCCTTCAGTTCCAGAGGAATTTTGATGGTAAGTGTCGATATCTCGCTCATTTTGAAAGCCTTTCTGCAGGAAGATGCCTTCAAGCTAAGCCACTGGCGATCGGGTGTCTAGTGTGTAATGAAAATTTAATATTTCTGTAACAAAGAGGGGTGAGGCAAACGCGGGTTTTTTAGGCGAGAAACAGAGGCAGGGCCCGAGCGTGCGGGCCCTGTACCGGAAACATTATTTATAGATGATCGCGGTGCCGCTCAGCATGTTGTTACCGCCGGCGGAGATGATGCGGTAGCTGCCGGCGCCTTGGGCATCGGCTTTAGCGGCCAGTTTTTTCTCCAGGCTGCTGAGGGTGGTCGCATGGCCCGCGGAAACGATGCCGGTGGCGGTCAGGCTGTCAGCCTGTTGGCTGTTGACCGGCTCAGCGGCGAAGGTAGCGAAAGAGGTCAGTGCGATAGCGGCAGCGGCTGCAAAATATTTGATGGTTTTCATAGGTGACTCCAGTCTGTTTATTGAGGAAGGAAGCCATTCGCTTCCGATGTGGTGAATAATAAAGCATCTGCTCCGTTTGAAAATCTGATAATGCTGAGTAAGTTGTTCAAAATTTTTGATTGATAATTTACGCATCTTTACGACGTTTTACGCTGCGTGGTTTATCGCTGACGCGCTTTCGTTGACGCGCCATGACAAAGGTGAGAGGTAACATGACAGAGCGGCGGTACGCGCTGCGGCTGGGATTTCTGGCCCCCGGCATGTAGAATGCGGCGGTCAGTTTCGCGGGTGAGTACCTGATTATGTCCATTTTACAGAAGGTAGAAGAAATGAAGTCTGAAAATAACACTAATAACAATGACTTAAAATCATCTCCAATCGTTGTGGCGTTAGATTACGCCGATAAGAACGCTGCGCTGGCGTTCGCCGACCGTATCGATCCGCAAGACTGCCGGCTGAAAGTGGGCAAAGAAATGTTCACGCTGTTTGGGCCGCAGCTGGTGCGCGATTTGCACGGGCGCGGTTTCGACGTGTTTCTCGACCTGAAATTCCACGATATTCCCAATACCACCGCGCATGCGGTTGCGGCAGCGGCCGAGCTGGGCGTTTGGATGGTCAACGTCCATGCCAGCGGCGGCGCGCGCATGATGACCGCCGCTAAAGAAGCACTGCTGCCTTACGGAGCGGATGCGCCGCTGCTGATCGCCGTGACGGTGCTCACCAGCATGGAAGCGGAAGACCTGCGCGGCATTGGCATCGAGGCCAGCCCGGCGGAACACGCCGAGCGCCTGGCGCGCCTGGCCCGCGACTGCGGGCTGGACGGCGTGGTCTGTTCGGCACACGAAGCGCAGCGCCTGAAGGCCGCCTGCGGGCAGGCTTTCCAACTGGTTACGCCGGGGATCCGCCCTGAAGGCAGCGCGGCGGGCGATCAGCGCCGTATCATGACCCCTGTTCAGGCCCAGGCCGCCGGCGTGGACTACATGGTGATTGGGCGTCCGATCACCCAATCTGCGGATCCGGCCGCGACGCTGCGCGCGATCCGCGCCTCTTTGGCCTGAGGAAGCAATGATGAATGACGATAACAGCCGCCTGGTGTATTCCACGGACACCGGCCGCATCAAGCAGGAAGACGTTAAACCGCAACGCGCCAAGGGCGACGGCATCGTGCGCATCCAGCGTCAGACCAGCGGCCGCAAGGGGAAGGGGGTATGCCTGATCGCCGGCGTCGATCTGGATGATGCCGCGCTCGACAAACTGGCGGCCGAGCTGAAAAAGAAATGCGGTTGCGGCGGTTCGGTGAAAGACGGGATTATCGAGATCCAGGGCGATAAACGCGATCTGCTTAAACAGCTGCTGGAAGCCAAAGGCATGAAGGTCAAACTGGCGGGCGGTTGAGGTGAATCGCCATGCCGCGGTGCAATACTGCGGCATGGCTTGAGGTTGTTGCTGCCGGGGGTTAGCCCGTTAACGGTAAAAGAACCATAGACTTAAAGTAAAACAGACCTGAAATCATCGTTATTCTGGTTAATACGTCAAAGCGCCGAGGCGCTTTTGCCAGCCTGTCGGCCGAGGTCTCTCGGTCAGGTTATTTGCCAACCTGGTGACCGATGATGCCCCCTACCGCAGCCCCACCCAACGTGCCCAACGCGCTGCCGTCTGTCAGCACTGCGCCGCCGACTGCACCGGCGCCGGCGCCGATAGCGGTGTTGCGATCGCGTTTGGACATGTTGGAACAGGCGCTGAGTGAAAACGCCAGAGTCAGTGCCAGCGCGGCGGTGGCGAAACGTTTATTGATAATCATCATAATGACTTCTCCTTAGCATTGGCTATATGGAAGTGCCCTATAAGTATAGGCGTTAACCATAAATCAGGCCTGCCGTTGATTCCCGTACAGTATCGATATAAAAAAATGGCATTTTTTGTTAACGGCCGAATAATTAGCAAGTTACGGCCCAAAAGGCGCCGAAACTGAGTATAGGTTTCTCGGGAAGGATAAACAGGTAAATAGTCTTAAAATCCCGCTGCGCAAGGGGAAGGCGCGCGGTGAAGCCCGCGCGGTGCGGCGGCGACCTGCGTTATTCGTTGACCAGCTCCACCTGTACGCCCTGGCGTTTCAGCTGATGCTGATACTCCAGCGCCAAACGCGAATCGGTGATCACCCGGCTGATCTGGCCGGGCTGCGCCAGCGGGTTGGGCTGGATCTGGCCGAATTTGCTCGAGTCCGTTAGCACGATATTCTCCACGCCTTTGGCCAGCACCGCGCTGACCACGTCGGCGCGCATCATGTCGCGGCCGGTAAAGCCGGTTTCGGCCTGAAAGCCGTCAATGCCGATAAACGCCTTGTTGAAATGTACCTGCTGAATGCACAGCCGCGTAAGCGGGCCGACCACGGTCTCGCTTTTCTTCTGGTACATGCCGCCCAGCACAATCACGTCGCAGTCGGTTTCTTTCAGCAGGTTGGCGATATAGTGGCTGACGGTGATCAGCGTAATGCGCTTGCGTTCGGCAATGTAGCGCGCCAGCAGGGCATTGGCGCTGCCGCTCTCGATGAAGATCGTTTCGCCGTCGTTGACCTGCGCGGCGGCATATTGCGCCAACCGTTGTTTGAGGGTGAAATTGGACATCATGCGGGCGTCGACGTCGTCGCTCTCCAGCGCTACGGCGGAACCGTGTACCCGCTTCAGGTAGCTGCGCTTTTCCAGCAGGTTGAGATCCTGTCGGATGGTGACTTCCGAGACGCCCGAGGCGCGCGCCAGCTCATTGACGCTGATCCGCCGGCGATCGTTAACCAACTGCAATATGGTCTGTTGTCGTAAATTCATATCGGCCTGATGATGCGGCCGCCAAGGCGCGGCCGCTAAGAGTCAAAGGTTTAAAGAGTATGTTCTGTGCGCGCAATAATATCATCCTGCGCCTCAGGGGATAATGCGGTAAAGAAGGCGGAATAGCCAGCTACGCGAACCACTAAATCACGATATTGGTCAGGGTGTTGCTTCGCCGCCAGCAGCGTTTCGCGCGACACGATGTTGTACTGCACATGCCAGCCGCGATAGCTCTCGAAGAAGGTGCGCAACATCAGCATCAGCTTTTCCCGATCGCGCGGGTTGTCCAGCGTCGCCGGGTTCAGCTTTTGGTTGAGCAGCACGCCGCCTAGGATTGCCTCGGTAGGCAACTTGGCGAGCGAATTGAACACCGCGGTCGGCCCCAGGTGGTCGGTGCCGGACGCCGGGCTGGCGCCTTCCGCCAGCGGCTGGTGCGCCTTGCGTCCATCCGGGGTGGCGAGGGTGGCGGCGCCGAAGGGCACGTTGGCCGAGATAGACGAGGTGCCGGCGTAGTAGCCGCCGCCTATCGGCCCGCGGCCGAAGCGGGTGTTGCGATACTGCTTCAGTTCGTCGATGTAGGTTTGGTAGGCGCGCACCAGCAGCCGATCGACCTTGTCCACGTCGTTGCCGTATTTGGGCGCGGCGTTGAGCAGCCGCTGGCGCAGCTGTTCGCCATCCAGCCCGGCGAAGTCGTCGGCCAGCGCCGCCGCCAGCCGCTGCTGGCCGATCGCCCCTTGCTCGAACACCAGTTTGCGCACCGCCGCCAGGCTGTTGCCGAGGTTGGCGATGCCGACCTGCAGGCCGGAAACCCAGTCGTACTTGGCGCCGCCTTGCTTGATGCTTTTGCCGCGTTCGATGCAGTCATCCACCAGCGCGGAGCAGAGAATATCGTGGGCGTTCTCCTCCAGCACGCTGTCCACCACGCATTCGATCTCAATTGACTTACGCGTGTAGTAGCGGATTTGCCGATCCCAGGCGGCCATCACCTGCTCGAAATCGGCGAAGTTTCCTTTGGACAGCGCCTGTTCCTGCGGCAGGAAAATCTGCCCGGAGGTGGCGTCGCGGCCCTGTTCCAGCGCCGCCAGCAGCACGCGGGCAAAGTTGATGAAGCTCATGCCGGTGCAGCGATAGCCCCATTTGCCGCCGACGGCGGTCTCGATGCAGCCGATGGCGGCATAGTCGTAGGCGTCCTGCGGTTCAACCCCCAGCTTGATGAACTCGGGAATGACGATTTCGTCGTTGTTGAACGCCGGCATGCCGAAGCCGCAGCGGATCACCTGTACGCAGGCGTCGAGGAAATCGGCGCTCATTCCTGCGTGGTAACGCACGCTGAGGTTGGGTTGGGTGGAACGCAGGCGGCCGCAGGATTCGAGGATGGCGTAGGACAGCGGGTTGACCGCGTCGCACGGCCGGCCGTCGAGCAGTTTTTGGCCGCCGATGGTGACGTTCTGGTACAGCGGGCTGCCGGCTGAGGCCTTGGAGTGCGAGCCGGAGCGGATCTTGTTGACCTCCAGCAGCTTCAGCCAGCAACTGTGCAGCAGCTCGATGGCGTCTTCCCGCGCCAGGTTCTGCTCCAGCTCGACGTCGCGCCGATACCAGGGATAGAGATATTGGTCGAGGCGGCCGAAGGAAACCGAATGGCCGTTGGATTCGATCTGCAACGTCAGCTGGATGAAATAGCACAGCTGCAGCGCCTGCCAGAAGGTGTGCGGCGGGCGATGGGCGATCAGATCGCAGTTGTCTGCGATAGCCAGCAGCTCGGTGCGCCGCCAGTCGCGGGTTTCGCGCTGCGCCATATCGCGCGCCAGGTGAGCGAAGCGCAGGATGTGTTCGCTCAGCGCCGCCAGCACGATGTCGATGGCGTTGAGAAACTGCGCTTTATGCAGATCTTCCCACTCGGTCAGGCGCAGGCGGCTGCGGCGCGCGTTCACCTTTTCACGCAGGCCGTCGAGGCCTAGTTCCAGCAGCAGCGGGAAGTTGACCGCCAGGTGGGCGTCGCCGGAGGTCATGTTGCCCTCGGCTTTGATGATGCCGGTGGCCAGCAGCGCCTTCTGTTCGTCGGTAAACATGCCATAGCAGCGATCCTGCACCGTTTGGCCGCGCCACCAGGGGCAAAGACGGTGCAAAATCGCCTTGTTCTCTTCGCTGACCGAGAAGCCGGCACCCGGCCGGTCGGCCAACTGGTCGATCTCGTTTTCTATCCAGCCGACGGTGTATTCGGGGAAGATCGGCGCGGCGCGCAGCTCGCTGGCCTGGTTGCCGACGATCAGCTCGTCGTTGGCGATCCAGATGCTGCGCTTCGCCAGATGGTTGGCCAGCGCCAGCGCGCGGCGCACCGGCAGCGGCCGATCCTGATGCTGTTGATAGGCCTCGGTATAGTGCTGAGCGCGTTCGGTGCACACCGGCGGTTTGACGATGTGAATCAGCGCGTTCTTATGCGCCTGGATACGGGCGCTGAGGGTTTTCAAATCCAACGTAGTCATGGCGTTATCCTCGCAAAATGGCGCTCAGGCCTTTGGCGCCGGCGTACGCTTCGGCGAAGGCCAGCAGATCGGGCGCGTCCAGCGGCGTGCGGGCGGCGCGGTAAGGTTCGCCGAGCAGGTGATACTTGTTGATGCCCAGCGTGTGATACGGCAGAAAATGGATCTCCGACACGCCGATCTCGTCGGCGGCGAAGTCGACAATCGCGCGGACAGAGTGGCGATCGGCATTGAAATCGGGGATCAGCGGCACGCGCACGGTCATTGGCACGCCGTGCGCCGCCAGCCGGCGGAAATTGTTCATCACCCGACGGGCGGAACCGCCGGTCCAGGTTTTGAAACGCGCTTCATCGGTGTGTTTGAGATCGGCCAACAGCAGATCCAGCCAGGGCAACGAAGGGGCGATGTAACGCCACGGAACGTGCAGACAGGATTCGACGGCGGTGTGGATGCCGGCTTCGCGGCCGCGCCGCAGCAGCTCCGCCGCGACCTCCGGCTGCATAAAGGGTTCGCCGCCGGACAGCGTTACACCACCACCGCTGCGCAGGTAGAAAGGCTTATCCCGCATCACCTCGGCCATGATATCGTCGAGGTTGACCGCGCTGCCGCACAGGCTGAGCGCGCCGGTCGGGCAGGTGGCGGCCAGCGCCGCATAGTCGTCTGCGCTGATGACGTCGCGCCGCAGCGTCAATGCTCCCTCGTCACGCCGCAGGCCTTGCGGGCAGCGCTCGGCGCACAGCGTACAGCCGCTCAGGCACAGGCGCTCGTCAAACAGCAGATCCGCGTGGCGCGAGCGGCTTTCGGGGTTCTGGCACCAGCGGCAGCTCAGCGGGCACCCTTTTAAAAAGACCACGCTGCGGATACCGGGGCCGTCATGGGTCGAGTAGCGCTGCAGATTGAAGAACATGAGTCACCCGTTTGGCGTTGCTGAATCTTTCGCCATTAAAGATGTTTCGAATGAAAGTTGGATTGATTTTGGTCAAAGGTTGGCGGGGTTTTTGCCCTATGATGATCAGAGTTTGAATCCGCCCACAGAACATGACACAGGAGTCCGTGATGGAGCTTTATCTCGATACCGCCGATGTGACGGCGGTAAAACGCCTGGCGCGCATTCTGCCGCTGCACGGCGTCACCACTAACCCGAGCATCGTGGCGAAGGAAGGCAAGCCGATTTGGGAAGTGCTGCCCGCGCTGCGCGACGCCCTCGGCGGCACCGGCAAGCTGTTCGCGCAGGTGATGGCGGCCGATGCGGAGCGCATGGTGGCGGAGGCCGCGCTGCTCAGCCAGCGCGTACCGGGGCTGGTGGTCAAGATCCCCGCAACCGCCGAGGGGCTGGCGGCGATCAAGAAGCTTAAAACGATGTCCATCCCGACGCTGGGCACGGCGGTATACGGCGCCGGGCAGGGGCTGCTGGCGGCCTTGGCCGGGGCGGAATACGTGGCGCCTTACGTCAATCGGGTGGACGCGCAGGGCGGCGACGGCATCGAAATGGTGCACGAGCTGCAGCAGCTGCTGAGCCTGCACGCGCCGTCGGCGCAGGTGCTGGCCGCCAGCTTTAAAACGCCGCGCCAGGCGCTGGAATGCCTGTTGGCGGGCTGCCAGGCCATCACGCTGCCGGTGGATGTGGCTGAGCAGTTCCTGAGCGCGCCGGCGGTGCAGGCCGCGGTCGAGAAATTCGAACAGGATTGGCAGGGGGCGTTCGGCAGCAATTTGCTGGGCTGATAGCTGTCCGTCTCGTTTACTGATTCTCCTCCCGATCGACAATTAATTTTAAAGGATGGCGCATCATGGCGTCATCCTCCCGCCGTTTCGCCATTCTTCGTATGCCCGCCGCCTCCCTTATGGTTTTGTGAATCGCAGTGCCATAAAGCTGTTGATTTTTCCCCCCCGAAGCTCATAATTCGCCCCAGAGTAAGTTTATTTACATTAATTTACTTAACTTATGATTTTGACCAAATAAATAACTATAAGTAACGGTGAGGAGCCAAGGATGCGCTCAGATTCAGATACTGCTCGTGCTTTACTTTATTCTATCCGCTGCGGGCTGTCGGGATTATTGATCGGCGTCGTACCCCTGTTTTCCGCTTCGGCGTCTACCAGCGATGGAATGGCGTCCATTGATGCCCGCGAACAGCAGCGCCAGCAGGAGCGCGAGCGCGCCCTGCAACAGCAAAATGCCCCACAGGCCGATGCGCGCCTTTCCCGTCCCGACGTTGTGCTGCCCGATTACCCAACCGATGAACGCCCTTGCTTCATCATCAATCGGCTAACGTTGGTCGGCGAGTCTGCCGATCGCTTTCAATGGGCGTTGAACGCCGCGGCGGATGCCAGGGGCCGCTGTCTGGGCAGCCAGGGCATTGTGCTTGCCATCAACAAGGTACAAAACGCCATACTGGCCAAGGGCTATGTCACCACACGCGTGATGGCGCAGGAGCAGGACTTGACCACGGGCGTGTTGGCGCTGACGCTGCAGCCGGGGCGTATCGGTGAGATCCGCTTTGAGGAGCCGGTCTCCTGGCGTGGGCGGCTGTGGAACGCTATTCCGGCCTCACGCGGCGATATTCTCAGCCTGCGCGATATCGAACAGGGGCTGGAGAACTTCAGGCGGGTGCCCAGCGCCAATGCCGATATTAAAATCGTACCCGGCGCCGAGGACGGAACCAGTGACCTGCAGGTCAACTGGCACGAAGGGCGCCCGGTGCGGCTCAGCCTGGGGCTGGACGACAGCGGCTCCAAAAGTACCGGGCGTTATCTCGGTTCGGCCACTCTGGCTATCGATGCGCCGTTTGCGCAGAATGACCTGTTTTACGCCAACATCGGCAAGGATGTGTTTCAGCACGGGCCGTTCGGCAACCGTTCACATACGCTGAACTACTTTTTCCCGGTGGGATATTGGGCTTTCTCGGCCAATTACAACGACTACACCTATCACCAGAACATCCCCAACGCCAATGAGGTGCTGCGCTACAGCGGCAAGAGCGACAACATTCAGTTGACCGTCTCCCGGTTGCTGTACCGCGACCAGTCGCACAAGTTAACGCTCAACCTGCGCGGCTACCGCAAGCACTCGACTAACGCCGTGGACGACGTTGATATTGTGTCGCAAAAACGTCGCACCGCCGGCTGGGAGCTGGGGCTGAATCAGCGCAGCTACTTCGGTACCACTACGCTGGACGCCAATATCAACTGGCGCCGCGGCACCGGCGCATTCAATGCCCTGCCTGCCCCGGAAGAGTCGCGTCATGAAGGCAGCGCACGTACCGGCATTTTGCTCGGCGACCTGGGCATCAATCAGCCGTTCTCCTGGGGCGATCAGCCCTGGCGGGTGTATACCAGCGTAAGGGGGCAGTGGAGCCCGAATGCGCTGACGCCGCAGGAGCGGATGGCCATTGCCGGGCGTTACACGGTGCGTGGCTTTGACGGTGAACAGATGCTGTCCGGCGAAAAGGGCCTGCTATGGCGCAATGAAATCGCCTGGAACGTGTTTTCTCGCGGGCATGAATTGTATCTGGCCGCCGACTACGGCCGGGTGGACGGCACAAACACCCGCCACTTGGTTGGCCATCAATTGGCGGGCAGCGCGCTCGGCGTGCGCGGCGCGCTGTGGGGGCGATTCAGCTATGACCTGTTTGCCGGCGTTCCGCTCTACAAGCCTGCGGGGTTCCATACCTCCGGCGCGACCGCGGGTTTTAGCGTAAATCTGGAAATCTGAACATCGCGATACCGGCAGCGTTGCTGCGCTGATCTGAACGGACTGACTTTTCTCACGGATGTGACCTATGAACAAACATTGCTATCGCCTTATCTTCAGCCGCACCCACGGGGAGTTGCGGGTGGTGTCCGAACTGGCCCGCAGCTGCAGCAGCGAGCCGGGGCAGCGCATCGGTTCAGGAATAACGGGTGGAAGTCGTCTGTGGGTCACCGTGCGTCGGTCAGTGTGGCTGCTTGGGCTGTTGATGTTCGCCGGCCCCGTCATGGCAGACGGCATTGTCGCGGACGGCGGTGCCAATCCTTCCCAGCGGCCGGAGGTCATCACTACCCAGAATGGCTTGCCGCAGGTCAACATCACCGCCCCCAACCAGGCTGGGGTTTCACATAATCAGTATCAGCAGTTCGACGTCGACGCCAAAGGCGCCATCCTCAACAACTCGGCGGTGATGACCGCGACCCAGATGGCCGGGATGATCCAGGGTAACCCTAATCTCAATCCCAATTCCGCGCCGGCTCGCGTCATCCTCAACGAAGTCAACAGCAACAATCCCAGCCAGCTGCGCGGTTTTATGGAAGTGGCCGGCGGCAAGGCGCAGGTGATTGTGGCCAACCCCGCCGGCATTGTCTGCAACGGCTGCGGCACCATCAACGCTGGGCGCATGACGCTGACCACCGGCAAACCGCAACTGAACGCCGATGGCAGCGTGGCGGGCTACCAGGTCGAGCGCGGCGTGGTGCGCATCGAGGGCGGTGGGCTCAACGGCGATACCCGTCATGATACCGAGTACGTCGACATTCTGGCGCGCGCGGTGGAGGTCAACGCCGGCGTCTGGGCTAAAGAAGGCGTGACGCTGGTGGCCGGTCGTAACCGCGTGAGCGCGGACGGCAAAACCGCCGCGCCGCTTTCGGACGACGGCAGCGCCAGGCCTGCGCTTGCCATCGACATGGGGCAGATGGGTGGCATGTACAGCGGCAGTATCCGCATGATCGGCACCGAAGCCGGCGTCGGCGTGCGTAACCAGGGCGGGCAGGTCCGGGCGGGCAAAACGCTCACCGTGAGCAGCGAAGGCAAGCTCAGTTGGCGCTCTGATGCGCCCACGCAGGCCGGCGGCGATATTCAGCTGGCGGCAAAAGGCGACATCGAGACGCACGGGAAAGTGTATAGCGGTGGCCAACTGGCCGTGCAGAGTCGCGAGGGAATGTTAACGCAATCCGGTACGTTGGCGGCGGCCGGGAATGTGCACCTGAACGCCGCGCGCGGCATCCAAAGCAGCGGCCACCTGCTGGCGGGCAGTAATGCCGAAAGCACGCTGGTCCATGATGCCAATCTGCAGCTTGATAGCCAGGGCGATATCCGCGCCAGTGGCAGTCTGCTCGGTAAAAAGAACGTCAACGCGTCCGGGCGCCGGGTGGATATCAGCGGCGCGCAGGTTGCGGCCGGCCGCACCGCGCTGGCGGCCCGCGAGGGCGGCGTGGCCTTGCGCCAGTCCACCGTAGACAGCGGTGAGCTGGCCGTGAGCACGAAGGGAAATGTGGATGCGCAGCAGGCCAAGGTCAAGGCCGGGCGCTGGGCGGTCGATGCTGACAACCTGTTCAACCAACAGGCTACCTGGTCTCAGACCGGTGACGGTGAGAGCCGTTTCACCCTGGCAGGCGCGCTGGATAACAGTGACGGCACCATCGAGACGCAGAGCCTCCGGCTTTCGGCCGGTCAGTTAGTCAATCAGCGCGGTCGCCTGGTGGCGTTGGGGGAAACGGCGCAGCACTGGCGAGTGGGTGGCCTGCTCGACAATGGCGGTGGCACGATGGGCAGCAACGCAGCTCTTCGCCTCGACGCCGGCCGCCTCGATAACCAGCGCGGCACGATAAAAACCCAGGCGGGGCTCACGCTCCATGTTGATGGCGCGGTGAATAATGCCGGGGGCAATCTGCTGGCGGGGAACGGCCTGGCGCTTGAGGCAGGTAGCGCTCTGAATAACCAGTCCGGCACCCTGAGCGGCGATGACGTGCGTCTGGCGGTACAACGGCTGGATAACGCGCAGGGGCAGGTCATTGGCCAGGGAAATCTCGAAATGACGGCCGGCCGCCTGGATAACCAACGCGGCCTGATGGGCGCCGGCAAGGCGCTGAATGTGCACGCCGGCGACTGGGATAACCGTGGCGGCACGGCGCAAGGCGAAACGGCCGTGACGGCAACGGCGAGCAATCTCAACAACGACGGCGGTAAGCTGCTTTCAGGTCATGCATCAACCCTGCAGACCTCGGGCAACGCCACCAACCGCGGCGGCGAAATCAGTGCCACGGTGCTGACGGTGCAGTCTGACCGTCTCGACAACACGCAGGGCAAGGTGATTGGCCGACAACGGCTTAACCTGCATGCCCGTCAGGGGCTGGACAACACGCAGGGGCTGCTGGGCGCCGATGAGATGCTGACGGTGAGCAGTGAGGGCGAGCTGAGCAATCATCACGGTAGGGTGCAGGGGAATGGGCAAACCACGGTGTCAGCGCGAGACATCCACAACGAGGTCGGCAAGCTGCTGGGCGGGCAGAGACTCTCTCTCACTGCGTCGGGCGTGCTTGGCAACCGCGAGGGGGAAATCAGCGGCGAGTCGCTCACGCTAACGGCGCAGCGCCTCGATAACGCTCAGGGCAAGGTGGTCGCCAGGCAGGATGCGAACCTGACGGCGAAGCAAGGGTTGAGCAACGCCGCCGGCTGGCTTGAAGGCGGCAGCGCACTCGCCGTCAACACCGATGGCGATTGGGACAATCAGGGCGGCACCGCACAAGGTGGCCGGCAGGTCACCGCCAACGCGCAGTCGCTCGACAATACCGGCGGGCGGCTGCAGTCCGGCGGAGGCCTGACGCTTGACGCCGCAGGCAATATCCTCAACCGTTCCGGCAAACTGACCGCGCAGCAGGCCCTTGCCGTTAACGGCGGAGCAGCCAGCCTGTTCGATAATGACGGCGGCTCCCTGCAGAGCGGCGGCGATCTGTCTCTGCAGGGAGGCCAGTTGACCAACCGCGCCGCAGGGGTGGTGCTGGGCGGCCAGGCGCTTTCTCTTAATCTGGCGGGGGGCTGGGATAACCAAAACGGCACCTTGACCGGCAATGGCCGCACGCAGGTGCGCGCCGCCAGTCTGCTCAATGCTCAGGGCGCCATCAACGCGCTGGATAGCCTGGACATGCAGTTCACCGGCAAACTGGATAACCGCCAGGGGCGAGTTTTCAGTCAATCGTCTCAGGTGTTGCAGGCACAGGATATCGTCAACACGCAGGGCTGGATGGGCAGCCTGGGGAGCTGGCGGGCCATCAGCGGCGGTTTTGACAATACGCAGGGCAGCGTACAGAGCCGGCAGGAAACACAGCTTACGGCTGACTGGTTGGATAACGCCCGGGGCGTGATGCAATCGGCGCAAAACCTGGCGCTGCGCATCAAACAGGATATCGATAACCACAGCGGTAAGGTCTCGGCGCAGGGGCAACTGACCGTACAAGGGGCCGCTGACGGCGAGCACGCTGGCACCATCAATAACACCGGCGGCGAATGGCTGGCGGGCCAGGCGCTGACTATCGCCGCCCGCAGCCTTGATAACGTCCAGGCGGGGCAACTCTACAGCCAGAAGCAGCTGCGGCTCAATTTGAACGGCGGGCTCGACAACCGCGGCGGGAAAATACAGAGCGGCGATGCGCTGGCGCTTGATGCGCAGGCGCTGAATAATGCCGGTGGGACGATAGACGGCCAGCAACGCGTGGCGCTGCGCATTCTTGGTTTGCTGGAAAATACCGGCGGTGCAGTGCGCAGCAATGGCGGGCAAGAGGTGTCGGCCGCCGGTATCAATAATACACGCGGCGTATTCAGCAGCCGCGGCGGCATCACGGTGGCATCAAAGCAACTGGACAATACCGGTGGTACGCTCATCAGTCAGGGGGCGGGCACCTACCGACTCGACCGGCTTAACAATCAGCATGGCAAGGTGCACAGCGGCGACGCGCTCACGCTTGAGGGGGCGCAGGTCAACAACCGGGGTGGGCAATTGGTGTCAACCCACGGGCTGGCGCTCAAGGCCGGGACGCTCGATAACAGCGGTCAGGGCACGCTCAGCAGCCAGGCGGAACTGGATGTGCAGGCCGAGCGCCTGAACAATCGCGATGGCGGGTTGATACTGGGCACCACGCGCACCGATATCACCTCTCGTGATATCGACAATACCGCAGGCCGCCTGCAGAGTAGCGGCCAGATGACCCTCTCGGGGGTAACGCAGCTGGACAACCGCCAGGGGCGGATCCTGGCCAACGGCAACCTCAATATCAATACTGACCGGTCACGGACCGACTCGCCGCTGGCGCTGCTCAACCAGGGCGGGCGCGTGGAGAGCGCCGGGCAACTTACCTTGCATGCGCGTACCTTGGATAATCAGAACGGTACCCTGCTGGGGCTGCAGGCGCTGACGCTGTCCGCGCAGCAGGACTACACCCATCAGGCCGGCGAAACGATCAGCAGTAACGGTACGGTGACGTTCTCCCTGAGCGGCGCCTTTACCAACCTGGCGGATTGGTTGCTGCCCGGCAAGCTGGCGCTCAATGCGGCCAGCATCACCAATCCGGCGGCGCTGGTGGGCAAAACGCTGCAGCTGACGACCGGAGCCTTGCAAAACACCGGGCGCCTTGAGGCAGACAGCATGACGCTGAACGTCGATACCCTGGACAACGCCGCGGCGCTGATGGGCGACGACATCACCGTGAACGGGCGCATTATCGACAACCACGGTGCGCCTGCGGTGATGGCGGCGACCCACAGCCTGACGGTGCAGGCCGGTGAGCGGCTGACCAACCGGGAGGGAGCGCTGATTTACAGCGCCGACCGTCTGCACCTGCACAGCGATGACCTGATTGAAAACCGGGCCAGCTTTATCGAAGCGGACGGTGACGCCACCGTGGAAGCGCGTCGCCTGAACAACCTGCGCGAAGGGCTGGTGATTGAGCGTAACGCCGAGAAGAGCGACTACAAATGGCACCGCTACAACTACTACTGGCGCTCCTACGGTTCAAAGGTCAATCCCGATAAAAGCACCCTGGCGCCGACCACCCAGCAGCTGACCTATCAGGATGACGCGGCGGCGCAAACCAACCGCTACGGCACACTGCTGGCCATTGATGTGGCGGGCAAGCGCGCACAGGTGCGGGTCAAGGACAATAAGGGCCAATTGACCGACCTGTGGGTCAACTACCTGGCGCTCAAGCCGAATGCCGATGGCAGCTATGCGGTGACGTTCTATGAAACGCGTGGGGGCAATCAGCTGGCGACCATCCCGACGCCTTATCAAAACGGCTTCCATTGGGAGCACGACTGGACGCAGGTGATGACCTGGGATCCCGAAAAGCATGTCGATATCGACAGCGCGCCGTTCATCACCGATTACAACAACTTCCGCGAACGTACCGAGAGCGGCACGGTGACGCGCGACAAGCTGGTGAGTGAGGGGATCGGCGCGCGTATTCTGGCCGGCGGCAACATGGTGCTGCGCATCACGGGAGCGTTGCTCAATGACGCCAGCGTCATTACCGCCAACGGCAATCTGACGCAGGACGGCGGCGGCAGCGTGGACAACCGCGGTTACTCGGTTAATGAGCGGCGCCAGGCGGCTATCGTTGACCATTATGACAAGGACACGCATCACTGGTACCCCACGTTCAACCGGGACGAAACCACGGCGCTGGCGACCGTTGACGGGGTGATCACCGGCAATGGCACGGTCACCATCAACGGAGCCCGCATCACCAACACCACGGTCAATCAGGCGCAAATCAGTCAACTTGATGCGGCGTTAAAGGCGGTGGATGCCGAACGCGCCGAGCTTGAGCGCAATCCGCTGGCCTTCACGGTAGAGGGCGCTGCCCGACCTGACGGCGATACGACGCTGGCGCCGGGCGAGCAAATGACAAGACCGGGCGACACGCCGTCCTCGCCGCTGGGGCGTCCACTGCTGCCGTCTGAGCTGGCGCTGACGCAGTTACAGCACCTGGGCAATGTGGCCACCGCCATCCCCAATAACGGCTTGTTTAGTCAGCATACGGCGACCGGCAGCCCGTTCCTGGTGGTGACCGATGAACGCTTTACCCGCCGCGACAACTTTATCAGCAGCGACTATATGCTAGAACGCGTAGGGTATGACCCCGCGCAGGCCCATAAGCGCCTGGGCGACGGCTTCTACGAGCAGCGTCTGGTGCGCGAGCAGGTGCTGGCGCTGACCGGCAAACCGTCCGTCAAGGGCTGGGATGCGATGGAGCAGTATCAGCAACTGATGAACAACGGCAGTAAAGTCGCCCAGGACTTCCATCTGGTGCCGGGCGTGGCCCTGACGCCGGAGCAAATTGCAGCGTTGCAACAGGATATCGTCTGGCTGGTGAGCGAGACGGTGCAAACGGAAGGCGGCCCGCAAACGGTGTGGGTGCCGAAGGTGTATCTGGCACAGACTACGCTGCGCCTGACCGGCGATGGCGCGCTAATTGGCGGCGGCGACCTGCAACTCTCGGCAAACAGCATCACCAATGCCGGCAACCTGTTTGCCGAAAAAGCCCTGACGGTTGACGCCGGGCAGTTCCTGCATCAGGGCGGCGACGTCAGGGCAGGCAGCATTGACGTGCAGGCAGACAGTCTGGCCATGAGCACTAACCTGCAGGACGCGCTGCGCCAGGCGACCATGAGCGCCGGCGACATTCGCCTGCGCGGCACCGATATCACGCTCACCGGAGCGAAACTGGATGCGACCGATACGCTCAGCCTGAGCGCGCGTAACGATCTGACCATCACCGCCGCGAAAAGCAGCCATACCGCCGATCTTGAGGTTATCTCCGGTTCAATGGGTAACCGCACCCGCGGCGGCACGGAAGCGGCAGGCTCCCGGATGGCGCACGTCAGCGGCGAATGGCAGCAGGCTCTGGGGAGTCAGCTTAACGCTGGCGGCAACCTCTCGCTCAATGCCGGGCGAGACGTCACGTTCACGGGCAGCCAGGCCAGCGCCGCCGGCAGCACCCGCGTGCAGGCCGGCGGCGATATCAACATCAGGGCCGAAAGCACCACCAATACCACGCACCTGGACGCCAACAGCCGTACTTCATCAGTCAGCAACGACCGCCAGGAAGAGCGCCTGACAGTAAGCGCACTCGGCGGAGACCAGGGCGTCACCCTGGTGGCGGGCAACCGCCTGTTGGCCGAAGGCGCGCAGATTGACAGTAAAGAGGGGCGTATTGGCGTCAGCGCACGGGACGTGAGCATTAAAGACGCGCGTACCCGCACGCAGGACCAGGACAGCGAAAACAAGCGCGAAGGCAAAACCAAGAGCCATCGCGAAGAGCAAACCGAGCGCGAAATCAGCACCGGCAGCACCTTCAGCGGGCGCGAGGGTGTGACCGTGATCGGGCGTGAAGGCGACGTCACGGTTACCGGCAGCACCCTGCACAGCGACCAGGGCGCCATCGCCCTGCAGGCGAAGCAGGATGTGACCCTCAATACCGCCACTGAACGCGAGTCGGCCCTCAGTGAAGAGCGGTCACAGAAAAAAGGTTTCCTGAAAAAAAGCAGCAGCCACAGCGTGGCGCATGACGCCACCACACGCGAGAAAGGCAGCCTGCTCAGCGGCAACAGCGTCAGCGTCAGCGCCGGCAACGATCTGACGGTCACCGGCTCGGCCATTGCCGCCGACCAGGACGTGAACCTGCAGGCAGGCCGTAACGTCGACATCGGCGCGGCCACCGAGAGCGACACGCATTACCGGCTGGAAGAGAAGAAAAAAAGCGGCCTGCTGGGCAGCGGCGGCATCGGCTTCACCATTGGTAAACAGTCGAGCAAACACGAAATCGACGAGAAAGGCCGGACCCAAAGCCAAAGCGTCAGCACCGTCGGCAGCAGCCAGGGCAGCGTCAACGTCACGGCGGGCAACCAACTGCACATCGGCGGCGCCGACCTGGTGGCGGGCAAAGATCTGGCTCTTACCGGCGACAGCGTGACTATCGATCCCGGCGTTGATGCGCGCACGCGTAAAGAGACTTACGAGCAGAAGCAGAGCGGCCTAAGCGTTGCGCTGTCGGGCACCGTGGGCGGCGCGCTCAACACCGCCGTCAGCTCGGCGCAGCAGGCGCGAAAAGAAGGCGATGGGCGCCTGAACGCGCTGCAAAACACCAAGGCGGCACTGTCCGGCGTGCAGGCTGCACAGGCCTGGGAGCGGGATAATGCGCTGACCGCCTCGGCGGAGGCGAAAAACGCCGCTGCCGGCTTGCAGCCGGGAGACGAAGGTGCGGCGCAGGGCGCCACCAATACGGTGGGTATCAGCGCCTCCTACGGCAGCCAGTCGTCGAAGAGCGAAACCCGCACCGACAGCCACCAGTCGCAGGGCAGCACGCTCACCGCCGGGCAAAACCTGTCGATAACGGCGAGCGGCAAGAACCACAACGCGCAAAGTGGCGATATCGTCGTCACCGGCAGCCAACTGAAAGCGGGCAAAGACCTGTCGCTCGATGCGGCGCGGGACATTACCCTGCAGTCGGCGCAGAACAGCGAAAGCACCGTCGGCAAGAACAGCAGCAAAGGCGGCAACGTCGGTGTCGGCATCGGCGCAGGCTCGGGCGGGTACGGCATCAGCGTCTCGGCCGGCGTCAATGCCGGCAAGGGGCATGAGAACGGCAACGGCCTGACGCATGCCGAAACCACCCTGGATGCGGGCAGTAATCTCAAGGTGACCAGCGGCCGCGACACCCGGCTGACCGGCGCGCAGGCCAGCGGAGAAAAGGTTACCGTCGACGTGGGCCGTGACCTGACGCTGGAAAGCCAGCAGGACAGCGACCGCTATGATGCCAGGCAGACCCAGATGAGCGGCGGGATCAGCGTGCCGATCGGCGCCGGCAGCGGCTCGGCGAATTTTAGCGCCAGCAAGGACAAACTGCACAGCAACTTCGACTCGGTAAAAGAGCAGACCGGGCTGTTTGCCGGCAAGGGCGGGTATGACGTCAAGGTCAAAGAACACACCCAGCTCGACGGCGCTGTGATTGCAAGCCAAGCTGACAAGGAGAAAAACCGCCTCGATACCGGCACGCTGGGCTGGACGGACATCCACAACCAGGCGGACTACAGCGCAACGCACAGCGGCGGCAGCTTCAGCACCGGCGGGCCGGTGGGCAAGGATCTGCTGACCAACACGGCCGGCGGCATGCTGTCGGGCGCCAACCACAGCGGGCACGCCGAGGGCACGACAAAGGCCGGGGTTAGCGAAGGTACGCTGATAGTTCGCGACACCGGCAAACAGCAGCAGGATGTGGCGCAGCTTAACCGGGATACCGAGCATGCCAACGACGGCAGCATCAGCCCGATATTCAACAAGGAGAAGGAGCAAAACCGGCTCAAACAGGCGCAGCTTATCGGCGAGATTGGCGGCCAGGCGATGGACGTCATCCGCACGCAGGGGGATATCGCCGGGCTGAAGGCACAGAAAGACCCGGCGGCGCTGGCGCAGGCCAGGGAACAGCTTGAGAAGAGCGGCAAACCGACGAACGATGCGGCGGTGATGCAGCGGGCATACGACAACGCGATGCGGCAATACGGCACCGGCAGCGACCTGCAGAAGGCGGCGCAGGCGGTGACGGGGGCGCTGACGGCGCTGGCAGGCAATAACCTGGCGGGGGCGCTGGCAAGCGGCGCCTCGCCGTACCTGGCGACGGAAATCAAGAAGCGGGTCGGTGAAGACAACATGGCCGCCAATGCGATGGCGCATGCAGTGCTGGGCGCGGTGACCGCGCAGCTGAATAACCAGTCAGCCGCAGCAGGGGGGCTGGGTGCGGGCGGCGGTGAACTGGCGGCGCGCTACATTGCCGGCCAGCTGTTCCCGGGCAAAACGGCGCAGCAGCTGAGCGAAAGCGAGAAACAGCAGCTGAGCGCGCTGAGCCAACTGGCTGCGGGGCTTGCAGGCGGGCTGGCGACGGGGGATACTGCGGGAGCGGTGACCGGCGGGCAGGCTGGGAAGAATGCGGTGGAGAATAACGCGCTGAGTGATCTTGTTGACGCTGTATCTCAGGGTAAGACACCTCAGCAGGTAGCCGAAGAACGTGTCGACGCAGAGAACGAACGTTATAAGCAGCAAAACTGTGCCGGAATGAGCGCGGAAGCGTGCTCGGTGAAGATGTATACTGAGCGCCGGGAAGAACTGAAAGATATCCTGTCGACAGGTGCAGATTTTGTGCCGGTGGTTGGGGATATCAAGAGCTTTGCGGAAGCGCAGAGTGCGCTGGATTACTTGGTAGCGGCGATAGGGATTATACCGGGTGCGGGTGATGCCGCGGGCAAAGCGATCAAGGCGGCAGAGACAGCGCTGAAGAAAGGGGATGTTGCTGAAGCGTCCAGGCTGATTAACAAGGCCAGTGATGAAGTATCTGCCACTCTCCCAATGGGAAGTAAGCGCAATCCGATGAATCAGCCAAGTAACCCATCTTATCAACCTGTAAGGAATCAGCCGGGTACGATCAGAAATCGAGAATATTCAGGGCACGCCTTAGACAGAATGCAGGATCGAGGAATAACGCCTTCTGTTGTTGAGAATACCATTAAAAATGGAAAATCGACTCCTAGCCGAGGCGGAACAACAGTACACTTTGATCCTGAGAGTAAAGTATCCGTAGTTACGAACGAATCTGGTAGAGTGGTCACGGTTAAATATGGCGATAAATGAGAAGAATGATATCTGTGAGTATGCGCTTCATTCATTAAGTGATGTCATTAGCTTTGCGAGGTTCGTCAGTTACGCAGAAGATTTGCCTCAGCTAAATGAGCTATTTGAAAATGAGCACAATAGAGATAATTATCAGAAAATATGGTTTGAACTAGAAATTATCAATGCACTTGCTCTGTCTGAATGGGAGAGTGAAGGCCGTCCCGCAGACTGGCAAACACGTTGGGAATCAGAATATAAACACGATGCTTCTGAACTACTGGATGAGTTATTAAAGACATTGAAGTAAGGTAGCGGGGCTCACGGCATCCCAATGCGGTGGTGCCGTGAGCGTCAGGCATCGACAAAGGGAGCTGCCATTTGTTCCGTCACGCGATGGCGACGCAGATACTGGAGAACGGACCTGCACTGGCATGAGAACGGCAACGGCCTGACCCATACCGAAACTACCCTGGATACCGGCAGTAATCTCAAGGTGACCAGCGGCCGCGACACCCGGCTGACCGGCGCGCAGGCCAGCGGAGAAAAGGTTACCGTCGACGTGGGCCGTGACCTGACGCTGGAAAGCCAGCAGGACAGCGACCGCTATGACGCCAGGCAGACCCAGATGAGCGGCGGGATCAGCGTGCCGATCGGCGCCGGCAGCGGCTCGGCGAATTTTAGCGCCAGTAAGGACAAACTGCACAGCAACTTCGACTCGGTGAAAGAGCAGACCGGGCTGTTTGCCGGCAAGGGCGGGTATGACGTCAAGGTCAAAGAACACACCCAGCTCGACGGCGCCGTTATTGCAAGCCAAGCGGACAAAGAGAAGAACCGCTTCGATACCGGCACGCTGGGCTGGAAGGACATTCACAACCAGGCGGACTACAGCGCGACGCACAGCGGCGGCAGCTTCAGCACCGGCGGGCCGGTGGGCAAAGACCTGCTGACCAACATGGCCGGCGGCATGCTGTCGGGCGCCAACAACAGCGGGCATGCCGAGGGCACGACGAAGGCCGGGGTCAGCGAAGGTACGCTGATAGTTCGCGACAAAGACAAACAGCAGCAGGATGTGGCGCAGCTGAACCGGGATACCGAGCATGCCAACGACGGCAGCATCAGCCCGATATTCAACAAGGAGAAGGAGCAAAACCGGCTCAAGCAGGCGCAGTTGATTGGGGAGATTGGCGGCCAGGCGATGGACGTCATCCGCACGCAGGGAGATATCGCCGGGCTGAAGGCGCAGAAAGACCCGGTGGCGCTGGCGCAGGCCAGGGAGCAGCTTGAGAAGAGCGGTAAACCGACGACCGATGCGGCGGTGATGCAGCGGGCATACGACAACGCGATGCGGCAATATGGCACCGGCAGCGACCTGCAGAAGGCGGCGCAGGCGGTGACGGGGGCGCTGACGGCGCTGGCAGGCAATAACCTGGCGGGGGCGCTGGCAAGCGGCGCCTCGCCGTACCTAGCGACGGAAATCAAGAAGCGGGTCGGTGAAGACAACATGGCCGCCAATGCGATGGCGCATGCAGTGCTGGACGCGGTGACCGCGCAGCTGAATAACCAGTCAGCCGCAGCAGGGGGGCTGGGTGCGGGCGGCGGTGAACTGGCGGCGCGCTACATTGCCGGCCAGCTGTTCCCGGGCAAAACGGCGCAGCAGCTGAGCGAAAGCGAGAAACAGCAGCTGAGCGCGCTGAGTCAGTTGGCTGCAGGGCTTGCAGGCGGTCTGGCGACGGGGGATACTGCGGGAGCCGTGACCGGCGGGCAGGCGGGTAAGAATGCAGTTGAGAATAACTATCTGAGTGTGGAAGAAAAGACGAAGCTTGAGTTAGCGAAGCAGAAACTCTAGAACAGCAAAGATCCGGCAGAGCGTGAGCAGGCCCAGCAGACGATTAATGAACTGCGTGAAAAGGATATCGCCAGCGACAAGAAGGTGATAGAGGCCTGCGGAAATGGTGCGGCAGCCAGTGCGGCCTGTGGTGCGGCGAGACTGGAGGTTATCGCGGCCAAGGGTGAGTATGAAACCGGGCCGTATAACTCGAAGGTGAGCCAGCAATACGCGGATGCTTACGGCCAGATAGTGAACCTGCTGAATATCACCAGTGTTGATGCGCAGAGTCAGCAACAGGTGAAAGATGCGATGGTGAACTATGCCATGGTGCAGCTTGGCGTAGATAAGGCTACGGCAGAGGCTTACATCGAAACCTATGATGGGATGAAGATTGTAGCGGCCTCATTGACTCCTGTGCTTGGTTCAGCGGCAGCGAAACAGCTTGGTAAGATTGTTGATGCGAATCTGAAGGTCGTGGCGAAAGGGAACGTAGATGGTAGTAAGTTTACTGATACTAACCAAGGTATTAGACCTTCACAGTTAGCCGATTTTAATAAACCGACTCTTATCAACGATGTGGTACAGGCCAAGATAGATAAGAGGCCTGATAAAAATTACCCTAATGGAAATATGGGCACCGCTCATGCAGAAATAGGTGTGATTCAGCAAGCCTTTGATAAAGGAATGACTCAAGGGCGTGAAATGGCGATGAGTGTAGCTGGTAAGGAAGTATGTAACTACTGTCTGAGTGATGTAAGAACTATGGCAGAAAAGGCCGGATTAAAGTCACTGACGATATACGAAGAAGCAACTGGTAACGTTCTTTTTTGGCAGCAAGGGATGAAAAAAATAGAGAACCGAGGGCCGGCAAAATGATGAATTATGAACTTTCGTGTCTATTGGCTGGTGAGAAATATGCCAGAAATGAGTCCCCTTTATGGCCCGATGTGCTCGATTTTTTAAATATTTTGAAGAATAGTAGTGGTAGTGTAAATATTAGGATCATTAATGCTCCAGAAGTTGGGCCTGAAAGACTCAGTGTTGAGGCAGAGAATGGCTTTTATCTGGTGACTTTGCTTGAATATGATGAGTCTGGGAGCGATGTAAGGTCTATATGGGATCAAACTTCTTCTTCTGGGGAAAATGTCATGATTCTTGGTAATTACTGGCCGAAGCGGCAGCTTACTAAGGACTTTGATCTTGTTGTCAGGATCTTTAAAGAGTTCTTTGATACAGGCAATGTTTCAATGGATCTTCTGAATTAAAACAGTAACCCCGGTCTTGACCGGGGTTGTGCTTCTAATCTCTAAATCCTCCCACTTCTCGCCGCCGCAACCGGATCACACCGGGCGCAGCAGAGACCTCCAGGTGTTCCGCCTCGGTGATCCCGGGCTGACTTAGCCAGTCGCCAGCGATAACCTGCTCGCCGTTCTCTCGCGCCTGGTCGGCCCCCAAATCTTGCCGCTGTTGGCTGGCCTGGCAGAGTTCGCGCCAGGTGGTCTTATCGGTGACGGTGGTGATCTAGAGTGTGTGATGCTGAAACGTCAGTTGTCATGAGGACCGGGGTAAACTCGAGTGTAGTGATCGCGTCTGCTGAGGCGAAAAACGCCGCCGCCGGCTTGCAGCCGGGAGACAGAGGTGCAGCACAAGGCGCCACCAACACGGCGGGTATCAGCGCCTCCTAATTGGCTCAGGCAGCAAAGAAGAAGCCGATTGCTTGGGTAAAATTTGGGTTGGGGAAGGGGCACGACCAACGAGTGATGGTACAGGGTTAGTAAGTGCCGATGGAACCAGAATTTACCGTTCGCCAAAAGAAAAGCCAAATACTCCAGGTTCGTTAAATCCAACAGGAACTCAGGCCAACTTTGAAAGTTATACAAAGAATATTGAAACAGGAAAAATGGATAAGATTGGTAACGGTCACTTAAACATTTTGGGTGGAAAATAATGAAGGCATCTCTAAGAAGTATTGGCTGTGATTGGTTTGATTTATCAAGCTATCAACCTGAGCAGAATGATTGTTTTCAATTTTTAGCTCATTTATGTATAGGGCCAGTAGGGGAGGAGGGAATCAATCATTTTGATGTTTTTATCTGCACCCCTGAATGGCTCTGCAAGCACCACTGGCTGCCGGAACTGATGCGTCACACGTTGCTGGTACGTAAATACGATTTGGATGAGATAACCAAAACCATCACCGATTACATCGATCAATGTGAAGGCGATGACTGGATGGAGATTGCTCAGAAACTCTCTCGTGTTTTTGCTTGGGAATTCGAAGATTACCAGCCTTACCATCCGTAAGTAGTTGCCTGTCCTTGGCTGGGGTAGTTGCTTTTATGTGTAACTGCCGGCGGCACCTTGTCGGGTGCCAACAACAGCGGGCACGCCGAGGGTACGACAAAAGCCGGGGTCAGTGAGGGAACGCTGATAGTCCGTGACACCGACAAACAGCAACAGGATGTGGCGCAGCTAAACCGGGATACCGAACATGCCAACGACGGCAGCATCAGCCCGATATTCAACAAGGAGAAGGATTAGTGTGTTTGATATATGTCATAAAAGAGGCTCGAAATAAGCCTCTTTTATTAAAGTGGATTGTCAACTTTGTGCGTCGATGGCCTTCTTATATTTCACGCAATAATTTTGCCATCCAATAGCGTCAAGACTGTTATTTTCTGCGATAAGCCACCTGCTCGAACTGAGTGGGTAGGGAACAATCGCTTTTCCCGTTGCATATTTGTCAGAGAAGAAGCCAATGGGGAGTTTTGTGTACTTATTTTCGGTATTGCAATCATAAAGTATTTTTTCTTTTATGGATTGAAACTTTTTACCAACTACCGTATCCTCTTTAAAGAATGAAATAATCATCTCAAATTGAATAATGTCGCTATTGCCCTGGTAATGCCACGAGTCCATTTTCTTCAGGTAGGTAATCGAGTCGCTTCCCTGGAATAATTTGGTATACCCTGGTGGTGGAGATGTGTCTTTTGATTTTTCGCTGCTACAACCTGATATGAGTGCGAAACCTAAGAGTGTGATGATCAATTGGTTGTATTTTTTCATTTTTTCAATAACCCAGTAAGATATAAGTCTTTGTCAGTAATTTCCCCTTGTAATGTACACATGATACTCACAACACCTTTCTCTTTATTGTCTTCTATTATAAACAATTTTTCTGCTGAGTTCTCTTCTGGTGCTACACCGTCAACGGCTGAGTTATTAGCCATCCATTGGCCATCAACGGTGTTTCGTATCATTGGGTTGTAGGTGTAAATATTTCCAATTTTAACTAGGTTGATTTTCTGGGATAGAATTTTCACAATCTCATTAAAGGATTGAAGGGACTCAAATCCCCAATAGTAGAATTGGCCTTTCACATCAAATGTGCTAATTTCTTTGTATTTATCAAAGTCGGTATAAGTAACAATAAAACTATTAACCTCAATGCCTTCCGGGGATGTAAATGTGGTCGGGAACGATAATTTTCCGGTGGTTTTTAACATGGATATATCTAACGAAGGGATGAGCGACTTTAAATTCCCATCATTCTGTATTTCTTTAAAAAATGATGCATCGCAGTTTGCGAGTGCTTGAATTGTTGAGTTAGCGTTTGCGTATTCTGCAATTCCCATCAATATATAGAGCAAGCATGCCATATGTCTCTTTTTCATAATCATTTCCTTATGTTACGTTTTAAAATAATCTGAAATATAACATAACGATAATGGAAGATCAGCAATGATACCCTTGTGATACTTCAGTTTCTTTGCACTTCGGTAAATGCCCATTGCACCGAAGCTTCTGGTATGTATGTTCCCGAGTAGTCCCTGAAAATCTCCTATCTCCTATCTCCTATCTCCTATCTCCTATCTCCTACCTCCTATCTCGTGTCTTTACTGCACGTTGTGGTCTAGCGTCAGGCGAACGGCATGGCCGGGTGCCAGTCGTGCCATACGCAACTGAGCGAAAGCAAAAAATAGAAATAGCCTAGGCAGGCAAGAAATAAAACAGCTGCAGCAGTCCGTTGATCGGTGAGGCGGAGGCGGATGCCGCCGTAAACGCAATATTGCCCAGCGGCGCGTTAACGGCCCAACCCCTTAAGCAGCGTACTGCTCAAGAGGCCGGCCGTTTCTCCTAACGGTGAGACTCAGCCGCGGCCGGTCTCCTCCCGCAGCGCGGCGCTCACCTCATGCGTCGTCGGCTGTTCGGAACGCAACGCCCGGCGGATCGCGAAGAAAGCGGCGATCAGCATGGTCACCGCCACCAGCATAAAGAACCCGCACAGCGCGGCGTTGATTTGGTTGCTGAATACGATGGTTTCCATGTCTTTCAGCGATTTGGCCGGCGCAATGATCGTGCCTTGCTCGATGCCGGTGGAAAATTTCTTCGCCTGCGCCAGGAAGCCGATGCTCGGTTTCTCATGGAAGATCTTCTGCCAGCCGGCGGTCATGGAGGTCACGAACAGCCAGGCGGTCGGCAGAATGGTGACCCAGGCGTAACGCTGTTTTTTCATCTTGAACAGCACCACGGTGCCGAGGATCAGCGCCATTGACGCCAGCATCTGGTTGCCGATGCCGAACAGCGGCCACAGGGTATTGATGCCGCCGAGCGGATCGACCACGCCCTGATACACGAAGAAGCCCCAGCCGGCCACCGCCACCGTGGTGCCCGCCAGGTTGCCGAACCACGAACGGTTATTGGCCAACTGCGGCACCGCCACGCCCACCAGATCCTGCACCATAAAGCGGCAGGCGCGGGTGCCGGCGTCGACGGCGGTCAGAATGAACAGCGCTTCGAACAGAATGGCGAAGTGGTACCAGAAGGCCATCATCGCCCGGCTGTTGAACACCTCGCTGATGATGTGCGCCATGCCCACGGCGAAGGTTGGGGCGCCGCCGGCGCGCGACAGGATGGAGTTCTCACCCACCTCTTTGGCGATCAGCGCCAGCGTTTCCGGCGTGACGATAAAGCCCCAGCTGTTGATGACCTGCGAAGCATTTTCCACCGTGGTGCCGATCAGCGCCGCCGGCGAGTTCATGGCGAAGTAAACGCCCGGATCCAGCACCGAGGCGCAGATCAGCGCCATGATGGCGACGAAAGACTCCATCAACATGGCGCCGTAACCGATAAAGCGGATGTGGCTTTCACGTTCCACCAGCTTGGGCGTAGTGCCGCTGGAGACCAGCGCGTGGAAGCCGGAAATGGCGCCGCAGGCGATGGTGATGAACAGGAACGGGAACAGGGCGCCGGCGAACACCGGGCCGCTGCCGTCGATGAAGCGCGAAACCGCCGGCATTTTCATCTCCGGCATGGCGAAGACGATGCCGATGGCCAGGCCGATGATGACGCCGATTTTCATAAAGGTGGAAAGGTAGTCGCGCGGCGCCAGCAGCAGCCACACCGGCAGCACCGAAGCGACGAAGCCGTAGATCACCAGCACCCAGGTCAGGGTGGTGCCGTGCAGCGTGAAGAACGGCCCCCAGTAGGGATCTTGCGCCACGTTGCCGCCGTAAATGATCGCCAGCAGCATCAGCACGAAGCCGATCACCGAAATTTCAGCGATTTTGCCCGGCCGGATAAAACGCATGTAGATGCCCATGAACAGCGCGATCGGGATGGTGGCGGCGATGGTGAACAGCCCCCACGGGCTGTCGGCCAGCGCTTTTACCACCACCAGCGCCAGCGCCGACAGGATGATGATCATCACTCCCAGCGCGCCGAGCATGGTGATCACCCCGGCGAAGGCGCCCAACTCTTGCTTGGCCATTTCCCCCAGCGAACGCCCGTCGCGGCGCGTGGAAATGAACAGCACCAGGAAATCCTGCACCGCGCCGGCCAGCATGACGCCGACCAGGATCCAGATGGTCCCCGGCAGGAAGCCCATCTGTGCGGCCAGAATCGGCCCCACCAGCGGCCCGGCGCCGGCGATGGCGGCGAAGTGGTGGCCGAACAGCACCCATTTGTTGGTGGGCACATAGTCCAGGCCGTCGTTGCGGCGTTCGGCCGGGGTCAGACGGCGATCGTCCAGTTCAAAGACCTTGTCGGCAATGAACCGGCTGTAGAAGCGGTAGGCGATGCTGTAGCAGGCGACGGCGGCGACCACCAGCCAGACGGCGTTGACGTGTTCGCCGCGGCTGAGCGCCAGCATGGCGAAGGCGAAGGCGCCGACCAACGCCACCAGCAGCCAGATAAGTCCGGACCTGATGTTTTTCATGAAACAACTCCTTGGCGTACAGAGGTAAAAATCGACGTTGTTATTTGGAATGACGTTTTAACAGTAGAAGTTTTGCCGCTGAACCGCGGCAGGTCGGATGAGAAATGTGAAGCAGGTGGGGTTTTAGTGTAAAAACAAAGTGATGAAACAGCGTTGGCGCAGGCTGCCGCCCACAGAATCCCGGGCAGTTATTCATTCTGCATTTTCGCGGCGCGTACAGCGAATCATTGTCGTTTTTTATCTGGATACGGCGTCTGGCGGATTATTATTTTATCTGTCGAGGCGAGCCGAAATAAAATTATTCATGCCGTGTTATACCTTTATTTTCACCCTCAGGTTTATTCATTCACCAAATAAATAATAAAATCACGAAAGGAATGTAATTATGATAAATAAAATCATCGAAGGGTATTTACCGCAGCTCACGGCTATTCGGCACGATATTCATCAGCACCCCGAATTGGGTTTCGAAGAGTTTCGCACCAGCGATCTGGTCGCGGATTATCTGAGTTCGTGGGGTTATGAGGTGCACCGCGGATTGGCGGGCACCGGCGTGGTGGGCACGCTGCGGGCGGGCGACGGCGTGAAAAGCCTCGGGCTGCGCGCCGATATGGATGCCTTGCCGATCGAGGAGAACACCGGCAAACCCTGGAGCAGCAGCGTGGCCAACCGCATGCACGCCTGCGGCCATGACGGCCATACCACCATGCTGCTCGGCGCCGCCCGTTACCTGGCGCATACGCGCAACTTCAACGGCACGCTGCACCTGATTTTCCAACCGGCGGAAGAGATGCTGAACGGCGGCGCGCGCATGGTGGAACAGGGGCTGTTCGAGCGCTTCCCCTGCGACGCCATCTTCGCCATGCACAACATGCCGGGCATGCCGCTCGGTGAGTTCTTTTTCCAGCATGGCCCGTTTATGGCCTCGATGGATCAGTTCAACGTGCGGGTGCAGGGGCGTGGCGGCCACGGCGCCATCCCGCAGCTGACGATCGATCCGGTGCTGGTGGCCTCGCATATCACCGTTTCCCTGCAGAGCATCGTCTCGCGCAATATCGATCCGCTGGAAGCGGCGGTGATCACCGTCGGCAGCATCAAGGCCGGTGAGGCGGCCAACGTGATCCCGGACAGCGCGGAGATGAAGCTCAGCGTGCGCTCGCTGGATCGCCAGGCGCGCGCAACCTTGCTGGCGCGCATTCCGGCGCTGATCGAGGCGCAGGCGGCAAGCTTCGGCGCTCACGCGGTGGTGGAACACGTTAACGGCACGCCGGTGCTGGTCAACGACGAAGGGATAACCCGTTTCGCCCACCGCGTGGCACAGCAGCAGTTCGGCGCCGCTCGCGCGCACTATGGCGCCCGGCCGCTGATGGGCAGCGAAGATTTCGCCTTCATGCTCGATGCGCACCCGCAGGGCTGTTACCTGATCATCGGCAACGGCGATGGCGAAGGCAGCTGCATGGTGCATAACCCGGGATATGACTTTAACGACGGCTGTCTGGCGGCCGGCAGCCATTATTGGGCAGCGTTGGCGGAAGCGTATTTAAAATAAACGCGAAAAATAATAACAGGGAAGACAATGATGAGTGAAAATACGGCTGAAACTCAAACGGCAATAATATCGGCTCCGAACGCCAGCGGCAAAAAGGTCATATTCGCCGCCTCTTTCGGTAATGCGCTGGAGTTTTTCGACTTCGGTATTTATAACTTCTTCGTTATTTACATCAGCGTATTGTTCTTTCCACCGTCCAGCGATCCGCATTTGGCATTGCTGTTGGCGTTCGCGACGTTTGGCGTCAGCTTCTTCATGCGGCCGCTGGGCGGCATTCTGATTGGCGCCTATGCCGATCGCTGCGGCCGCAAACCGGCGATGATCCTGACGATTTCCTTGATGAGCCTGGGCACGGCGATGATCGGCTTTGCGCCGACCTACGCCAGCGCCGGCTACTGGGGAACCGTCACCTTGGTAGCGGCGCGCCTGATCCAGGGCGTGGCGGCGGGCGGCGAAGTAGGGGCGTCGATGTCGTTGCTGGTGGAGTCGGCGCCGCCCAACCGTCGCGGCTTCTATTCCAGCTGGTCGTTGGCGACGCAGGGCATCGCCACCGTGGTTGGCGGCGTCACCGCGCTGGCGCTCAGCGCGGCCTTGCCGGTGCTTTCCGGCGAGCCGAACGCCATGGCCGAGTGGGGATGGCGTATTCCTTTCTTTATCGGCGTGGCGCTGGCGCCGCTCGGTTGCTGGCTGCGTCTCGGGCTGGAGAGCGATCGGCCGTCGGTGCCGCGGGCGCACGAGCCACCCGCACAGTTGCGCAAGCACTCGCGGGCGGTGGTGCTCGGCGTGATGCTGACCATCGGCGCCACCGTCGCCACTTACATCTCGATGTATTATCTCGGCACCTACGCGGTGAAATACTTGGGGATGGCGCAGGCCTACGGCTATGCCGCGATGCTGCTGGCGGGGCTTGTCACCTTCGGCGGCAGCCTGCTGGTCGGGCACTGGTGCGATCGTTACGGCCGCCTGCCGCTGATCCGTTGGTCGAGGATCGCAATTCTGATCGTGGCCCTGCCGGCGTTTTGGTGGCTGAGCGCGGTGCCGCATCCGGCGGTGCTGTTGCTGATAGTCGCGCTGCTGGTCGGGTTGACCACGCTCGGTTCGGTGCCGACCATGCTGATGATTTCGGAGCTGTTCCCGCAGCGCATTCGCGCTTTGGGGTTTGCGTTGGTCTACAGCCTCGGGGTGGCGATCTTCGGCGGTTTTGCCCAGTACATCGCCTCGCAGTCGATCGCGCTGAGCGGCTCGCTGCTGGCGCCCGCCGTCTATTTGATGCTGGCGACGCTGGCTTCGCTGGCGGTGCTGCCGCTGCTGCGCGAAACCGGCGGCGAGCCGCTGCGCTAGCCGGAATGAGGCGAAAAAAAACGCCGGCGGTTTTCACCGTCGGCGTTTGGCGCTGCTACCGTTTCAGGTTGGCGTTCAGGCCGCAGGGCGGGCGATCACGCTGCGGGTTTCCATGCGCACTTCGGCGATGGTGACCTGCAAGGTGTCGCTCTGGCGGTAAACCACTTCACCCTTGATCTGTACAGTGCCGGTTTCCTGGCTGCACTGCATCTCGTCGCGCACCGCGTGAATAAACGGTGCCGGGATGAAGGCAACGGCGCCGTTGTCCAGCAGGCGCACGCGCAGGCCGCCGCGGGTCACGTCGATGATCTCGGCGTTGAAGCGGGTATCGGTACCGGCCTTGTCCTGCAGGAAGCGAGCGTACAGCCAGTCGCCGACGTCGCGCTCCGCCATGCGGTTGAGGCGGCGGCGCTCCGCCAGCTGTACCGTCACGTCATCCTGCGGTTTTTCCGCCGGCTGCTGGTTGATGATCGCCTTCAGCAGGCGATGGTTGACCATATCGCCGTACTTACGGATCGGTGATGTCCAGGTGGCGTAAGCCTCCAGCCCCAGACCGAAGTGTGGCCCCGGCGTGGTGCTGATCTCCGCGAAGGTCTGGAAGCGGCGGATGCGGCTGTCGAGGAACTGGGTCGGCTGCGCGTCCAGGTGGCGGCGCAGTTCGCAGAAACCGTCGAGGGTCAGCAGCTTGTCGGCTTCGGCTTCCACGCCGTTGGCCTGCAATACGGTGACCGCTTGCTCGACCAGCGCAGGATCGAAACCGGTGTGCACGTTGTACACGCCGAAGCCCAGGCGATCGCGCAGCACGATGGCGGCGCAGACGTTGGCGGCGATCATGCACTCTTCAACGATGCGGTTAGCGCTGCGGCGCTGTTCGGTAACGATCTCCAGCACGTCGCCTTTTTCACCCAGCACGAAGCGGTAGTCCGGGCGATCTTTAAACACCAGCGCATGTTGGTGGCGCCAGGCGTTGCGCGCGTCGCAAACGCGTTTCAGCAGGGTGATTTGTTGCGCGATGGCGTCGCTCGGCGGCTGCCAGCCGGCAATGCCTTCCAGCCAGTCGGACACTTCGTCGTACACCAGTTTGGCTTTGGATTCGATCTCGGCGGCGAAGAACTGAATATCTTCGCCCAGTGCGCCGTCGGCGGCGATGGTCACGCGGCAAGCCAGCACCTGGCGGCGCTCGTTAGGGCGCAGCGAGCACAGGTTGTCCGACAGATCGCGCGGCAACATCGGGATGTTGAAGCCAGGCAGGTAGTTGGTGAAGGCGCGCACGCGGGCGATATCGTCCAGCTTGCTGCCTTGTTCGACGTAGGCGGTCGGATCGGCGATGGCAATGGTCAACTGCAGCGAACCGTCACCGTTGTCGGTCACGTACAGCGCATCGTCCATGTCTTCGGTGCTGACGCTGTCGATGGTAACGAATTCGAGCGCGGTCAGATCTTCACGCGCCGACGCGGCGGCCGGTTCGCTGAGAGCCAGCATCTCCGGCGCCTCTTTTTCCAGGTTGTGACGCGCCAGCGTCACCCACCACGGGGCGAAATGGTCTTCACCGTTGGTGATAAACTGGGTCAGATCGGCGTTGAAGCCGCGATCGCCTTTCAGCGGATGACGGCGCATTTCCGCCACCGCCCAGTCGCCGGCCTGGAAGTTGTGGGTCAATTCACGCCCCGGGCGGCACGGAATCGCCTCTTTCAGCAACGGATGATCGGGCACGATGGACAGACGGTCGTCGCGCTTTTGCACGCGGCCGACAAAGCGCGACAGGAACGGCTCGACCAGGGTTTCCGGCTCGGCGATTTCGCGCTCTTTCTCGGTGTGCAGGGTGGCGATAATGCGATCCCCGTGCATGACTTTCTTCATGTACGGCGGCGGAATGAAGTAACTTTTTTGACCGTCTACTTCAAGAAAGCCAAAGCCTTTCTCAGTCCCTTTCACGACGCCTTCAACGCGCGGGGTTTGAGAGTGAAGTTGCTGTTTAAGCTGCGCCAGCAGCGGGTTATCTTGAAACATATCGTCCAGTGAATGGGTTGTGAGTGGCAAGATTTGCGGCTGACAGTTTTACGCGAATCACCCGCTGCGAGCAAGCCTAACGTCACTGAACCCCGCGTTGCCGCGCGATTTTGCGCAAGATTGGTCAATCGAAACGCTATCGATGAAAAACCCCGGCGCGAGGGCCGGGGTGGAGGGCGGGTGACCGTCAGTCTTGCAGCGGCGTCGGCTGCAGGATTTCAATCCAGTAATCGTCCGGATCGCGAATGAACGCCACGTAGTTCATGCGGCCTTCATGCAGGCGTTTCTGGAAGGTGACGCCGAGGCGCTCAAACCGCTCGCAGGCGGCGCGCACGTCCGGCACCGTGACGCACAGGTGGCCAAAGCCGCGTGGCTCGCCGTTGCCGTTGTGATAGTGGAAATCCGCCTGATTTTCGGTGCCGTGGTTATGGGTCAGCTCGAGAATTCCCGGCTGGCTCAGCGCCCAGCGCTTGCGTTCGTCGTCGTCCTGCGGGATCTGTTCACGCGGGCTGCGCGTCAGGTAGCAGATGGTGAAGGCGGCTTCTTCGAACGTTTCCAGATAAACCGGGGTAAAGCCCAGCACGCGGGTGTAGAAATCCAGCGCCTTGGTCAGATCCTTCACGCGGATCATGGTGTGGTTGAACACGTAACCGTCGGTTACCGCATCCGGTTGGGCCGCCACGCCGGGCAGCGTCAGTAGGTCATTCAGTGGCATCAGAGATCCTCCTCAGGGTGTCGGCAGACTGTAGGTGAAATCGATGCTAATCTAAAGTGATTGTTTTTAACTAAAACACTAACTAAAAGTGAATGATAGATGAAGCTGAGCCAGCTGAAGTTTTTCTGCACCGTGGTGGAACATAAAACCATCGCCGCCGCCGCGCGCGAGCTGCACTGCGTGCCTTCCAACGTCACGCTGCGGCTGCGCGAGCTGGAGGAGTCGCTGGGCGGCGAGCTGTTTTTCCGCGACAAGAACCGGCTGTACGTCAATCCCAAAGGGCGGCTGTTCTACCAGCAGGCGCGCGACATTGTGGCGCAGGCGGAGCGCAGCAAGCAGCTGTTCGCCGGCGAGCACCAACATGGGCTGCTGAACCTCGGGGCGCTGGATTTCTCGCTGGTCAGCCATTTGCCGGCGCGCATTGCCCGGCTGCGCCGTTTACAGCCTCATCTGCACATCAACGTGCTGAGCCGCGACTCGCTGGTGCTGGAACGCATGTTGATCGACAGCGATCTCGATCTGGCGATCACCGACGGCCCGATAGAACATCCGCTGCTGGCCAGCCAAAAGGCATTCGACGAACGGCTGGTATTGCTGATGCCGGCCGATGCCGGGGAACCCGACGCCGCCACGCTGGCGCCGCTGGAGTTTTACACCTTCAGCCGCGAATGTTCGTTTCGCCTGAAGGTCGATCACTGGCTGGCCTCGCGCGGGCTGAAACCGCGCATGACGCTGGAAATGGAGTCTTATGCCGCGATGGCGGCCTGCGTGCAGGCCGGTTGTGGCGTCGCCTGCGTACCCGGTTCGTTGCTGCCGCTGATCTTGCCGGCGCCGGGGCTGAAGGTGGTGGAAATGGGTGAGGAGGGGGTGAGCGACCTGTATTTCGTCTGGCGACGGCATCAGCTGTCCGACGAGTTGCAGACCATCCTGGCGATATTGGCGCGCCCGGGGTGAACCGGGCGCGCGTTTTCAGGCGATGCGCAGCGAAGGTTGCTGTTCGCTGCGGCGGATCACCACCGGAATCGACTTCGAAGTCGGCGTGCCGGTACCGTCGCCGAAGCTGGCCAGCGGCACCAGCGGGTTGGTTTCCGGGTAGTAGGCCGCCAGGTTGCCACGCGGAATGTCGTAACTCACCAGCTTGAACCCGTCTACTTTACGCACCACGCCATCGTTCCACAGGGTTTCAATCTCTACCCGTTCGCCATCCTGCAGGCCCAGCGCCGCCAGATCCTCCGGATGGATGAACAACACTTCGCGTTGGCCGTAAACGCCGCGATAACGGTCATCCAGACCATAGATGGTGGTGTTGTACTGATCGTGCGAGCGCAGCGTCTGCAGGGTAAACGGCGCTTGCTCGCCACCCAGCTGCGGGAACAGGGTGGTCGGCAGCGCGGCGGCGCTGAATTCTGCCTTGCCGCTTGGCGTGGCGAAGCGCAGTTCGGCGGCGGCATTGCCCAGGTAGAAACCGCCGGGCTGGTCGCAGCGCCGGTTGAAATCCTCGAAGCCGGGAATGGTGGCGGCGATATGATCGCGGATCAGCGAGTAGTCGTCGGCCAGTTCCAGCCAGTCCAACTGCTGGGTGCCCAGCACCGCGTCGGCGATGCCGCAGACGATCGCCGTCTCCGAACGTTGGGTCTCCGCCAGCGGTTTGCCGATGCCTTCCGAGGCGTGCACCATGCTGAACGAATCCTCGACCGTAATGTACTGCGAGCCGCTGGCCTGCATGTCCAGTTCGGTGCGGCCGAGCGTCGGCAGGATCAGCGCGTCTTTGCCGGTCACCAGATGGCTGCGGTTAAGCTTGGTGCTGATATGCACCGTCAAATCGCAGTTGCGCAGGGCGCGGGCGGTGCGCTCGGTGTCCGGCGCCGCGGCGGCCAGGTTGCCGCCCAGCGCGATCAGCACTTTCACTTCGCCGCGCAGCATCGCTTCGATCGCTTCCACCGTGTTGTGGCCCAGCGCGCGGTTGGCGGTAAAGTTAAAGTGGCGCTCCAGGCTGTCGAGCAGCGCTTTGGGCGACTTCTCGTCGATCCCCATGGTGCGGTTACCCTGGACGTTGCTGTGGCCGCGTACCGGGCACAGGCCGGCGCCCGGTTTGCCCAGTTGCCCGAACAGCAGCTGCAGGTTGGTGATTTCACGCACCGTCGCAATAGAGTGTTTATGCTGCGTCACGCCCATCGCCCAGGTGCAGATCACCCGTTCGGCGCCCTGATAGGTGGCCGCCGCCTGGCGCAGCTGCACCTCGCTCAGGCCCGACTGCGCGGTAATGGTCTGCCACTCGGTGGCGTCCACCTGCGCCAGATAAGCCTCTACGCCAACGCTGTGCCGCTCGATAAACGCCAGGTCGAACAGGGCGGGCTCGCCGGCGGCCAGACGCTGGCGGTGGGTTTCCAGCAGGGCTTTCACCATGCCGCGCACCGCCGCCATATCACCGCCCAGATTCGGTTGGTAATAGGAAGAGCTGATCGGCGAGGATTTTGGCGTCAGCATCTGTACCGGATCCTGCGGATCGGCGAACCTTTCCAGCCCACGTTCGCGCAGGGTGTTGAAGCTGACGATGCGCGCGCCGCGTCGGGCGGCGTTTTTCAGGCTGTGCAGCATGCGCGGGTGGTTGGTGCCGGGGTTTTGACCGAACACGAAGATGGCATCGGCCTTTTCGAAGTCATCGATGCGGATGGTGCCTTTGCCGACGCCGATGCTCTGCTTCAGCCCAACGCCGCTCGCCTCGTGGCACATATTGGAACAGTCGGGGAAATTGCTGGTGCCGAGCATGCGGCCGAACAGCTGATAAAGGTACGACGCTTCGTTGCTGGCGCGGCCCGAAGTATACAGCTCGATCTGGTTCGGGTTGTCCATGCCGTTGATGTGCTTGGCGATCAGCGCCAGCGCATCCGGCCAATGGATAGGCTCATAGTGGTCGGTTTCGGCGTTGTAGCGCATCGGATGGGTGAGGCGACCCTGATACTCGAGGAAATAGTCGCTCTGCTGCTGCAGGGTGCTGACGCTGTGGGCGGCGAAGAACTCTGGCTCGACGGCGCTGCGCGTCGCTTCCCAACTGACCGCTTTGGCGCCGTTTTCGCAGAAGCTGAAGGTGCTGTGGTTGTCGTCGCCCCAGGCGCAACCGGGGCAGTCGAAGCCGCGTGCCTTGTTGACGCGCATCAGGTTGCGCATGTTTTTTAGCGTTTGTTTACTGTCGAGGACAAAGCGGGTGGTGGCTTCAAGCGAACCCCAGCCGCCCGCTGGGCCGGTATAAGGCTTGATTGACGGTTTGAATTTCATGGTGACACTTCGCAGGTGGTTGTAGCTAAAAAGTAAACGCTTTTTTATGCGTCTTGCGTATTTATGTCACAAGTTTAGGGGCGCTGCCGGGTGGCGTCTAATCGAATGGGGCAATGGCGGCATAGAGCGCATCTATCGCCGGCGGGCGGTACCGTAAACAAATGGTTGCATAAAGACACCCGCTGCAAAAGAGTAATGGTTTCGTCTGAAAGTGAATTCATGCAGTCTATCTCGCGGATTATATTGGCATTTTATTCAGCCTGCGGGCCTGAGGAACACAGCGTGAAGCGTTCAGTATCAGTGGTGATCGGCGGCATATTGCTGCCTTTAGCGGCGCAGGCGGCGAAAACGACGCCCAATTTTCCTACCGTGACCCCGCCGGCGATAGACGCCGCCTCTTACGTTTTGATGGATTACGCCACCGGCCAGGTGTTGGCCGCCGGCAATGCCGACGAACGGCGCAACCCGGCCAGCCTGACCAAACTCATGACCGGGTTGGTGATCGACCACGCGCTCGATCAGCACAAGATTGGCCTCGACGATGTCGTCACCGTGGGGAAAGACGCCTGGGCGCAGGGCAACCCGGTGTTCAAGGGGTCTTCGCTGATGTTCCTGAAGCCAGGTGACAGGGTCACGGTGCGCGATCTCAGCCGCGGTATTATCATCGATTCCGGCAACGACGCCTGCGTGGCGATGGCGGACTATGTGGCGGGCAGCCAGGCTAACTTCGTCAAGCTGATGAACGAGAAGAGCGCGCAACTGGGCCTGCAGAACACCCATTTCGAAACGGTACACGGGCTGGATGCGCCGGGGCAGTTCACCACCGCCGGCGATCTGGCGGTGATTGCACGCGCCATCATCATGAGCGAGCCGGCGGAATACCATATGTACAGCGAGAAGTCGCTGACCTGGAACGGCATCACGCAGCAGAACCGCAATGGCCTGCTGTGGGATAAGACGTTGCACGTCGACGGTCTGAAAACCGGGCACACCGCCTCGGCCGGCTTCAACATCATCGCCTCCGCCACCGAAGGGGATCGCCGCCTGATCGCCGTGGTGATGGGCGGTAAAAGTTCCAAAGGCCGCGAGGAACAGGCGCGTAAGCTGCTGAACTGGGGGCTGCGCGATTTTACCACGGTACACCTGTTCAACGCCGGCCAGAGCCTGGGGGAAGAGCCGGTCTGGTACGGCAAGAATCACCGCTTGCCGGTCGGCAGCGCGCAGAACCAGTCGCTCAGCCTGCCGAAAAACGAAGCGGGCAAGCTGAAGGCGCAGTACGTAATCACTGCCGCACGGCTGGAAGCGCCGATAGGCAAAGGGCAGACCGTCGGCGAGATCCGCATCAGCGACAATGGCCAGGTGGTGAAAACCCTGCCGCTGGTGGCGCTGCAGGCGGTGCCGCAGGGCGGCGTGTTCTCGCGCCTGGCGGATTACGTGAAGCTGAAGCTCTGACTCGCCGGGCGGGCGAAGGCGCCCGGTGGTATACTGGTGTGAATGCCGATCATTGAGCCGCGCTATGGATATTAAACAACTGATTTATTTGTGTAATTTAGAACGAGAACGCCACTTCGGCCGGGCGGCGGAGGCCAGCTTCGTCAGCCAGCCGACCCTGTCCATGCGCTTGAAAAATCTGGAGAAAGAGCTGGGCGTTTCGCTGATTAACCGCGGCAACCATTTCGGTGGTTTTACCGCCGAAGGTGAGCGGGTGCTGGCGTGGGCGCGTGAGATCGTCTCGATCTACCAGGGGCTGAAGCTGGAGGTGGAGTCGCTCAAGCACGGCTTGCACGGCACGCTGCGCCTTGGCGTGGTGCCGCAGTGCAGTATTTCGGTATCGGAAATGCTCAAGGCGGTCAGCGCGCGTTACCCGCATCTCGATTACCGGCTGGCGGTGCTGAGCGCCGATCAACTGCTGGAGGCGCTGACGGCGCATACCGTCGACATCGGCATCGGCTTTTTCGAGCTGTCGACCTTAAAGGAGCTGCATTTCCAATCGCAACCGCTGGTGGAAACCGGCGTCGAGCTGGTATTTCATCCGCAACACTTCCCGAAGCTGGTGGGCGACACGCCGTTGCCGCTGGAAGCGGTGGCCGCTTTGCCGCTGTGCCTGGCCGAGCCGACGCGTTATTTCCGCCGCTATCTCGATCAACACTTCCGCGACGCCGGGTTGACGCTGCACACACGGCTGGAGACGGCCTCGATCTTCCAACTGCTGGAGGGGATTTTCGTCGGCCTGGGCTGCGGGCTGTTCCCGCGCGGCCAACTGCAATCGCCGCTGATGCCGGCGTTGCAGCGGCGCCCGGTGGCCATCGGCGCCATGCCGCGTCATGCGGCGGTGGTGGTCGATATGGCGGAGCGCGCCACGCCGTTGGCGCAAAAATTCTTCGACGCCGCCAGCGAGTGGCTGCGTCGGCAAAATGAATAGAGACCTTTAAGTTTACCCGATGTTTCCGCAACGATTATGGCCCCGAGGGGCCATAATCATGTGGTGCCTAACGGTCGACGGAATAAGGTTAATTGCTGATGGTAATGGTCGGATCCCAATAGAAATAACCCAGTAATTTCTGATCGCCGCCATTTGGCCGATAATAGAGGCCAAATTGGATGCAATAATTTTCCGTGCCGGTATTGCTGATGTCCGCCTGGATGAACCAATAGGTTTGGTTGGTGAAGGTGACGGGGAACACGGTATTTTGCGCCGGCATCATCGAGCTGCGGGTGTACATTTTGAAGGTCGGGTTGGAAAAGACCTGGGTGCCGCTGCCGAACTGCGGCAGCCCGTAGATCAGCACGCCGGCGTCGAAATTGGCGGATTCTGAGGTGCCGGTCCAGCGAATGACGTCGCCGACATTGGCTTTAAAGTTCAGGTCCGCCGTGCCGGAACCGCCGATCACCTGCTCGGAGGTGACGACCATATAAGCGTATTGATGCCCGATACCTGTTGGGTTGCCGGAGTCCTGACTGGGGTTGTTATTCTCGAATGCTTCTATCAGAGCATCGGTATCGATGACGACAATCACGTTAACGATACTGTTGCTGGATTTAAGTTCTTGCTCAGACATGGGGTTACCTCACAATATTTTTTTGCTGTGATGGAAAATCAAAAAATAATGGGGTTGACGGCGAGCGTTTATTTTTAGTGAATATTTGAAATGGAAATCACAACGTCGCTATCGGCTTAATCATAGAAACTAAACAGCAAGCCCACCACTGCTGAAAAGTTAGAGGCGTTAATGTGTTTCTCTATTAATTAGCAGGGTTAAAACCTTGTTTTACTGCTTCTGCGATGAGAACGGTTACATAATTGAGCGAGGGCGCAATCTTTCTATTGCTTTGTTTGCAGACATAATTTTGACGAGTCGTTATTTTCGCGAACGGCAGGAAAAAACGAATCATAATTCTGATAAGTACTATTTTTTCGGATTTATACTTTATCAGTTCATCTTTTGCTGAAGTTTTTAGCCAAAATAGACCAAAGAGAGTTAACGGCGAAATTAGCCGTCAACTCAGTGATAGGTCATTGCGCCGGCTGTGCCGGCTCTGCATCGCCCAGCGTTTGGCGCAGGCGGTTTTCCCAGGCGTAGAGCGCGGCGGTGAGGATCACTTCCAGCGCCTGCGCCTGATTCAGGCCGCTGTTGAACAACGGCTGCACGCTCTGCGGGGTGAATTTCTCCGGAGCGCGCGTCAGCTCGGCGGCGGTGTGGATCACTGCACGTTTGACCGTATCGTCGGTATGCGCCAACCCCTGAGGCAGCCCGGCGAACAGCGCCTGCGTCAGTCCGTCATCCTGCAATTCATGCGCCACCGTAGCCGCGCAGTAGCGGCTGCCGTTGATGCGCGAGACCGCCAGCGTCGCCAGCGCTTTCAATCGGCCCGATAACCCGTATCCTTCGGCATTGATGCCGTTAAACACGCCGTTACGCTCGCGCAGCGCGGCGGCATCGTGCGCCAACAGCAAATAATAAGATTCGGCGCGCGCCTGCGGGTGGCTCTGATCCAGCACGTCAAGCTGTTCGGCGGCGGCGGCTTCCGTGTCGATTGTCGGCAGACGAGCAGTCCAGCTCAACTCGTCGGCACTGAAATCGACGCCATCGGCGTCTTCGACGTTCGGGAAGCCGGGCACCACCACCGCCGGGCGGCCGGCCAACGCCGCGACGCCCGCCACTACGCGCGCCTGATAGCTGACAAAACCGATCGTCTGAGAGAAGGTTACGATATCCGCCGGGCTCAGCCCGACGTCGCCGAGCTGTTGCAGCGCCCTGCGGCAAATCAGCGTGGGCTGGCTGGCAAGCTGGCGGGCATATTGGGTGATTTGAGCAAGACGGATATTGCTTTCCCGGGAGGCGTCCGGGCTGTGCAGCGGGGCGAGGCGGGCGGCGTAGTGGCTACAAAGCGATTGCACGCCCGTCACCTGAGCGACGGTCAACGCGGTGCTAAGGCGATCGTATGGTGACAATGTCACGTATCGTGACAGCGACACCTGGTCGGGAAACAGCGTGTGGTAACCGGCCAGCGAGGCGTTGAATACCCCGGCGCGGGCGCTGAGCGCTGCATTTAGCGCTTCGTCGGCGAAGGCGCCCAGCCCCAGCAGAAAACGATCGCGTAGGGTAGCCGCCTGCGGCTCCAGCGGCGCATCGCCCCGCACGCTGCTTTGGGTTTCGTGATACCACTGGGCATTATGTTGTCGACGGAGTCGTTCCATAGGGTCAATCCTTAATCATGAGCAACAGCCACCGGTGCGTGCGGCAGCGGCGGCTGGACAAAGAGTCAACATGCCCGCAGGCGGGGCGAAAGGCAGATTTAGCGCAGCTCATCGCAGCACAGCGCGTGGCCGTAAACAGAGAAACCGGCGGCCAGCGTGAGCAGAAACTGCGTGAGACGGCGATGGCGAAGGCTGTTCATCAGTGCGATATCCTGTCGTATGAGAGGCTCAACGTAGGGGATATCCTCACCGATCGCCCTGGCGAGATAAAATAATGTTACGGACTAATCAATAACTGAAAGGAATAAAATATAAGGATATATAACAAGAATGTAATTTGTATTTGCGTTTTCTGGCGTAGCGGCAGGCGCGTGCGGCAATAAAAAACCCGCCGCAGCGGGTTTGTTGCAGGCCAGGACGGGCCTCAAAAACGGCCGCCGTCGCGCCGCCAGGCGTCGGCGGTCAGCGCCTCGCCGAAGTGGCTGGCGATAAGGCGCTTGGTCAATTCGTGCAGCGGCGCCGCCAACACCTCGGCGGTGCTGCCGCGTTCGACGATTTCTCCTTCGTGCATCACCAACACCTGGTCGCTGATATGCTTCATCATGCCGAGGTGCTGAGTGACGTAGATATAGGAAATACCGTGTTTTTCCTGCAGTTCCAGCATCAGGTTGATGATTTGCGAGCGCATCGACATGTCCAGCGAGGCCAGCGCCTCATCGGCGACGATCACCTTCGGCTGCAGGATCAGCGCACGCGCCAATGCGACGCGCTGTTTCTGCCCGGAAGCCAGCATGTGCGGATAGTAGTAGGCGTGATCCGGCAGCATGCCGACCTGGCGCAGCGTCTGGTTGATGCGCTGCTCGCGTTCGGCGGGTTCCAGACTGGTGTTCAGCCGCAGCGGCGCGTCCAGCAGCTGGCCGATGCGCTGGCGCGGGTTGAGCGAGGTGCTCGGATCCTGAAAAATCATGCGAATGCGCTGGCTACGGTAGCGATAATCGCCGAATTCCAGCGGATGATCGTCGATCAGCAGTTCGCCGGCGGTCGGTTCCACCATGCCTGAGAGCATCTTCGCCAACGTGGATTTGCCGGAGCCGTTCTCGCCGATCACCGCCAGCGTCTGGCCTTCGCGCAGGGTAAAGCTGACGGATTTCACCGCCTCGACGTGCTGACGGCGAAACAGCCCGGTGCGATAGCGGTAGGTTTTGCTCAGGTTGCGCACTTCCAACAGCGTTTCCATGTTATTGCTCCTCCATGTTCAGCGGGAAGTGGCAGGCGAAGAAGTGGTTTTTGACCGGGCGCAGGCGCGGCGTTTCGATACACTTCTTCTGCGCGTAAGGGCAGCGCGGCCCCAGACGGCAGCCGATCGGCAGGTGTTCCAGCGAAGGAATGGCGCCCGGCAGCGTGTTCAACCGGCTCTTGTGCGGCAGCGAGCGGCCGAAGTCCGGCATGGCGCGGATCAGCGCCTGGGTGTAAGGGTGGTGCGGCGCCGCCAGCAGCTCTTCGCACTGGGCGCTTTCCACCGTTTGCCCGCAGTACAGCACGTTCACCCGGTCGGCCCATTTACTCATCATCTGCAAATCATGGCTGATCAGCAGGATGGTGGTGTTGTTGTTCTGATTGAGGCGCGCCAACAGGCGGAAAATCTGCGCCTGGGTGGTCGGCTCCATGGCGTTAGTCGGCTCATCGGCGATCAGCAGGCGCGGCTGGTTGGCCAGCGCGATGGCGATCATAACTTTCTGACACTCGCCTTCGGTCAGCTCGTACGGGAAGCTGCCCATGATGTCGTCGTGATCCTTGATGCCGACGCGGTGCAGCAATTCGATGGCGCGGCGTTTGCGCCAGTTGAAGCGCTGCCACCAGTGGCCTTTATAAGTCCAGCCCGGGATCGCCTGCGCCAGCTGGCGGCCGATGCTCTCGGAAGGATCGAGACAGGACTGCGGCTCCTGGAAAATCATCGAGACGTTGTGGCCCACCAGCCTGCGCCGCTCGCGCGGGCTCAGCTGCAGCAGATCGATGTCGTCGAAGCGGAAACGGTCGGCGGTGACGCGCCAGTTGTCTTTGGTTACGCCGCAGATGGCCTTGGCGATCAGGCTCTTGCCGGAGCCCGATTCACCCACCAGGCCGCGCACCTCGCCCTCGGTCAGCGTCATGCTGACGCGATCGACCGCCTTGACCGGCCCTTCGGCGGTCATAAATTCAATCGTCAGATTGCGGATATCGAGTAACGGCATTATTCCACCCCGGCATTGATTGCGCGGCGCATACCGTCGCCTAACAGGTTAACCAGCAGCACGCTGACGAGGATGGCCGCGCCGGGCAGCATCACCGTCCAGGGGGCGACGTACACCAGCTCGAGCGAATCGCCGAGCATCGCTCCCCATTCCGGCGAAGGCAGCTGCGCGCCGAGATCGAGGAAGCCGAGCGCGGCGATGTCCAAAATGGCCATCGACAGCGCGCGGGTGAATTCGGTCACCAGCACCGCGGCGATGTTCGGCATGACGGCGTACCACAGGATCTGCAGCGTGGAAGCGCCGTCGAGCCGCGCCGCCACCACGTACTCTTTCTCCAGCTCGTCGTGCACCGCGCTGTAGATGGTGCGCACCATGCGCGGCAGCAAGGCGAGCCACACCGCCAGCATGGCGTGTTCAAGTTTGGGGCCGATAAACGCCACCACCACGATCGCCAGCAGCAGCGAGGGAATGGACAGCAGGGTATCAAGAATGTGGTTGAGCACCGCCGAGCGCAGCCCGTGAGTGACGCCGGCGAACACGCCGAGGATCACTCCGCAGAACGCCGCGGCCAGCGTCACCGCCAGCGCCGAGCCGAAGGTGGCGGCAGTGCCGGTCAACAGGCGGCTGAGGATGTCGCGCCCGAGATCGTCGGTGCCGAGAAAGAACGACACGTTGCCGTAGCGCGACCAGGAAGGCGGCAGCAGCTGATAGCCGAGGAATTGCTGATCCAGCGCGTAGGGCGCCAGCAGGCTACCGAACAGCGACAGCAGCAGCAGGGCGATCACCCCGTAAAAACCGATCATCGCCAGCGCGTCGCCGTAGAAAATCCGCCAGGTGTAGCGCAGCGGGCTCGGCATTTTTTTCTCGCGGTATACGTTATCGAAGGGCATACCATTCCTTATGTTTCAGCGGGTTGGTTGCCGCACCCAGAATATCGGCCAGGACGTTAATGGTGATCACCAGCGTGCCGACCACCATGACACCGGCGGAGATCGCCGCATAGTCCTGCTGGCGAATGGCGTTGATCAGCCAGCGGCCGAGGCCCGGCCAGCTGAACACCACTTCGGTGATCATCGCCAGCGTGAGCATGGTGGAGAACTGCAGCCCCAGCTTGGGCACGATCGGCGGCAGCGCGTTGTGCAACACGTGGCGGCGAATGATGGTGAAGCGCGACAGACCGCGGGTGGCGGCGGCCTTGATGTAGTTTTGGCTCAGCACGTCGTCGGTGCTGATGCGCATCAGGCGCACCACTTCGGTGGTGGGCGCCACCGCCAGCGCGGCGATCGGCAGGATCATGTGGCGCAGGGCGCTGCCGATCATCTCGGCGCGGTACGGCGAGTCCGACAGCCAGGCGTCGATCAGCGCGAAACCGGTGATCGGCTTCACCTGATACAGCAGGTCGAAACGGCCGGATACCGGCAGCCAGCCCAGATGCAGCGAGAAGAACAGCATCAGCAGCAGCGCCAGCCAGAACACCGGCATCGAAAAGCCCAGCAGCGCGAAGGTGCTGATGGCGGTGTCCTGCCACTTGCCGCGCAGCACGCCGGCGATGATGCCCAGCGGAATGCCGATAAACAGCGCCAGGGCGAAGGCCAACAGGCATAGCTCCATGGTAGCCGGGAACACTTCGCGCAGCTGTTCGCTGATCGCCTGGCCGTTGATGCTGGAAACGCCGAAGTCCCAGTGCAGCAGGCTGACGAAGTAGAACTGATAGGCGTCCAACAGGGCGGCGCCGTTCAGCGGCGCGCGCGGCGTGAAATAGCTCAGGCTGAAGCTGACCAGCGTCAGGAAGAACAGCGTGATCAGCAGCAGCAGAATGCGGCGCAGGGTAAAGATAATCACTTGTTCACCTCCGGCGCGGATTCACGGTACACCCCGGCGAACGAGGCGTTGCCGAACGGGCTCAGCACCAATCCCTTGATGTCGTAGCGGTAGGCCTGCAGACGCAAAGAAGAGGCCAGCGGCAGCACCGGCAGTTGCTGCTCGAGGATTTTCTGCGCCTTGCGGTAGTTGTCGATGCGCTGAGACAGCTGCTGCGACAGCAGCGCGTTCTGCAACACCTCGTCGAAGCCCGGGTCACACCAGTGAGCATAGTTGGTTTGCGAACGGATTGCCGCGCAGCTCAGCAACGGCCGGAAGAAGCTGTCCGGGTCGTTGCTGTCGGTGGCCCAGCCGGTCAGGGTCAGATCGTGGTTCATCTCCATCAGGCGCGCTTCCTGGAAGCGGCCTTCCACCGGCACAATGGTGACGTTGATGCCCACCTGGCCGAGATCGGCCTGGATCAGCTCGGCGGTCTTCAGCGGGCTCGGGTTGTAAGACTGCGAGGCGGTCGGCACCCACAGCTTTAGGTTCAGCTGGCCGACGCCGGCCTGCCGCAGCATTTCGCGCGATTTGGCCGGATCGTACTCGGTGACGTGCGCGTCGTTGTCGTAGGCCCAGGAGGCGCGCGGCAGGATCGAGGCGGCGGTTTCCGCAGTGCCGTAATAGATCGATTGCATCAACCGCTGGTTGTTGATCGCCAGCGAGATCGCCTGGCGCACGTTGAGGTTGTCGAGCGGCGGCTTGCGGGTGTTGAACGCCAGATAGGCGATGTTCATCCCCGGGCGCAGCGTCAGGCGCAGGCGCGGATCGTCGCGCAGGATAGACAGCTGGCTCGCCGCCGGATAGGCCAGCACGTCGCACTCGCCGGTCAGCAGTTTGGAGAGGCGGCCGGTGCCGCCGGCGCCCAGATCGATCACCACCTGCGGCATGCGCGGCAGGCCTTTCCAGTAGGCGGCGTTGCGCGCCAGGCGAATATATTGCCCCGAGCGGTATTCGTTGAGCAGGAACGGGCCGCTGCCGACCGGCTCTCGGTCGATCAGCTCCTGATGGCCTTCGCGCGTCAGCGTGTCGGCGTATTCGGCGGACAGCACCGGCGCGTAGTGGGTCGCCAGGTGCCACAGGAACGAGGCGTCCGGCGACTGCAGGCGGATCTCCACCGTGTAGTCGTCGAGCTTTCTCACGCTCTGCACCGAATCGCCGAACTGCAGGCTGTCGAAATAGGGGTATTCGCCGCCGTTGACGTCGTGATAAGGGTGTTTTTGGTCAAATACGCGCGCGAAGCTGAACACTACGTCGTCGGCGTTCATCTTGCGGGTGGGGGTGAACCAGGCGGTGGTCTGGAACGGCACGTCCTTGCGCAGATGGAAGCGGTAGGTGGCGCCGTTGTCCAGCACTTCCCAGCTTTGCGCCAGCTCGGGGATCAGCCGGTAGGTGTAGGGATCGACATCCAGCAGGCGATCGTACAGCTGGGCGGCCAGGGTATCCACCGTCAGGCCGCTGCTGGCCATTTGCGGGTTGAAGGTATTCAGTATGCCGCTGACGCAATAGACAAAGCCGCTCTGGCGAATGTCCGGCAGCGGCGCCGCGGCGGGCGCGGGCGGTGTTGTTGTGGCCAGGGCGGAGCCGGTAAAGCACAACGACACTATCCAAAGGGGTAAACCACGCATAGAGGCTCATGGGTTAATCAGCAATAGCGTTAGTGTATCGCACTCTGACCGGCAGCCCAATCCATTGAGCAAAATCACTGAGTTTTCTGCGACTTGATTAATCAGGTCGTTCGCGATCGTGAAAAAAATCTTATTTGATATGTTATAACATTACAAAATCATGATACCGTTCCCCGGCAAAGTCACAATAACGCAAGGGGATGTATGAACGAAGTTGCACTTCCACCACGCCGTTCGCTGCCGGACGCTCAGGCATGGCGCGGCGAAATGAGTGATGTCGGGCTCGATTGGGTCGGGATGCAAGGGATCGCGCTGCCGCTGGAGCTGGCCGGCAAGCCACTGATGGCCAAGGTCGACGCCGGCATCAACCTGCGTGCCGAAGCGGCGGGCGAACGCGGCATTCACATGTCGCGGCTGTATCTGGCGCTGGACGAATTGACGCAGGGCGAGCTGACGCCGCAGCGCCTCGGCCGAACGCTGCAGGCCTTTCTGGATTCGCAGCCGGAACACAGCGATCGCGCCAGCCTGACGCTCAGCGGCGAGTTGCTGCTGTCGCGCCCGGCGTTGCTGTCGCCGCAGCGCGGCTGGAAGGCTTACCCGCTGCGCATCGAGGCCACCCTGACGGACAGGTTGACGCTGGCGCTGACCGTCGGCGTGCCTTACTCCTCGACCTGCCCGAGTTCGGCGGCGCTCAGCCGTCAGTTGGCGCAGCAACAGTTTCAGTTTGATTTTGAACAGGCGGCGGAGCGGATCAGCCAACGGCAGGTGAGCGAGTGGCTGTTGGAGCAGGGAATGCCGGCCACCCCTCACAGCCAGCGCAGTTGGGCCTGGGTCACCGTGACGCCCGAGAATGAACGGGCGTTCGAACCGGTGAAATTGATCGACCGCATCGAACACGCGCTGGGCACGCCGGTACAAACGCTGGTGAAACGCCGCGACGAGCAGGCCTTCGCGCTGGCCAACGGTCAGAACCTGATGTTTTGCGAAGATGCGGCGCGCCGTCTGTATCGCATGCTGTGCAGCCAGTGCGATTACCGCGCCTTCTCGCTGCGCGTCGAGCATCAGGAGAGCCTGCATGCCCACAATGCGGTGGCGGAGCTGAGCTGGCGGGGAGAAAATCATGCTGCGTAAAAATCCCAGCGGCCACCTGCCGCAGGTCTCGCCGCTGGCCTACATCGATCCCACCGCCATTATCTGCGGCCGGGTGATCGTCGAAGATTTCGTCTACGTCGGCCCGTATGCGGTGATCCGCGCCGACGAGTTGAACGCCGCCGGCGACATGGAACCGATCGTCATCGGCTCGCACTCCAATATTCAGGACGGCGTGGTGATCCACTCCAAGAGCGGGGCGGCGGTCATCATTGGCCGTTACAGCTCGATCGCCCACCGCGCCATTGTCCACGGCCCGTGTCGCATCGACGATCGGGTGTTTATCGGTTTCAACAGCGTGCTGTTCAACTGCCACATCCAGTCCGGCTGCGTGGTGCGTTACAACGCGGTGGTGGACGGCGTGACGCTGCCGGAAAACCGCTATATCCCCTCGACCGAGCGCGTAGGGCCGGACAGCGACCTGTCGTGCTATCGCCAGGTCGATCGCGGCGCGCTGCAGTTTTCGGAAGAAGTGGCCGCCACCAACGTCGAGCTGGTGCGCGGCTATCAGGCATTACGCAATGAATTTTAATGAGGCTCCCATGAAACAACTTCCCGTGACCGTGCTTTCCGGCTTTCTCGGCGCCGGCAAGACTACGGTGCTGAACCACATCCTGAACAACCGGCAGGGCATGCGCGTGGCGGTGATCGTCAACGACATGAGCGAAGTGAACATCGACGCCGCGCTGGTGGAAAATGCGGTGCATCTCGATCGCCAGGAAGAGAAGCTGGTAGAGATGAGCAACGGCTGCATTTGCTGCACGCTGCGCGAAGACCTGCTGGTATCGGTGCGCGAGCTGGCGCAGGACGGGCGCTTCGATTATCTGTTGATCGAATCGAGCGGCATCTCCGAGCCGCTGCCGGTGGCGGAAACCTTTACCTTCGAGGATGAACAAGGGGAAAGCCTGTCGCAGTTCGCCCGGCTGGATACTCTGGTGACGGTGGTCGACGGGGTGAATTTCATTCAGCAGTACCAACGGGCGCAAAGCCTGCAGGAGGCCGGCCAAAGCCTGGGCGAGGACGATCTGCGCAGCGTGGCGGATCTGTTGATTGAGCAAATTGAATTTTGCGACGTGATGCTGGTCAGCAAGACCGATCTGTTGACGCCAGCCCAGCAGGGCGAAGTGATGGCGCTGTTGGCCAGCCTGAACCCCGATGCCCGCATTGTGCCGATCGCGCTGGGTAAGCTGCCGCTGGAGGCGGTGCTGAATACCGGCAGCTTCAGCTTTGAAAAGGCGCAGCAGGCGCCCGGCTGGCTGAAAGAGCTGCGCGGCGAACACGTACCGGAAACGGAAAACTACGGCATCAGCAGCTTCGTCTATCAGGCGCGGCGGCCGTTTGCGCCTGACAAGTTTTACCGCGTGATCAACGGCGACTGGGGCGGCGGCAAGCTGCTGCGCTCGAAAGGCTTTTTCTGGCTGGCGACGCGGCCGCGGCAGGCCGGGCAGTGGAGCCAGGCAGGGGGCATCGCCCACTACGGCCTGGCGGGCACCTTTTGGCGCGCCATCCCGCAAAAGAACTGGCCGCAGGATCCCGAAGCGCGGGCGCACATTCAGGAAAAATGGGTGGAGCCGTTCGGCGACATGCGCCAGGAGCTGGTGTTTATCGGCCAGCATTTGCAGCAGGCGACGATCGTGCGTTTGCTGGACGAATGCCTGCTGAGCGACGATGAAATGGCCGCCGGCGTGGACTACTGGCTGGACATGGCTGACCCGTTCCCTGAGTGGTAATTGCGCAATCTTCGTGTGGAAATGAGAAAAATTCTCAACAAAGTGCTTTACAGACGATACTGATAACTATTATCATCGCCTGGCAGTTCACGGAAGGCCACAGTTTGCGGCTCTGATGTGGAAGGCACGACATTGCTCACATTGCTTCCAGTGTTTTTTAAGCCAGCTCGGGTGCTGGCTTTTTTTTTGCCTGTTATTCATCGTCCGCTTCGCCGTTTTGCAGCAGCGCATGTTTTTTCAGCATGCCGCGCAGCTGATGATAGGTGAGCCCCAGCAACTGCGCCGCCTTGCGCTGATTGAAACGCCCCTGCTGCAGCGCCGCTTCGATCAATACCTTCTCCTGCTCCAGCTGCCAGTTTTTCAAATCCAGCGGCAGCGCCGGTAACGCGCCGGCGCCTTCAGGGGCGGGCGCGACCGGCGCCGCCTCACGCGGCGCAAACGGGTTGATGATGATTTCGTCAAGCGGGCTGTCGCTGTCGCCGTGACGATAGACCGAACGTTCGACCACGTTTTTCAGTTCACGCACGTTGCCCGGCCAGCCATATTCGAGCAACGTTTGCCTGGCGCGTTCGGTAAAGCCGGGAAACAGCGGCAGCGCCAGTTCGCGGCACATTTGAATGGCGAAATGCTCGGCCAGCAGCATGATATCGGGCCGCCGTTGGCGCAGCGGCGGCAGCTGCACCACGTCGAACGCCAGCCGATCCAGCAGATCGGCGCGGAATTTGCCCGCCGCCGCCAGCGCCGGCAGATCGTCGTTGGTAGCGCACACCAGGCGCACATCCACCCGCAGCGGCTGGCTGCCGCCCACGCGCTCCAGCTGGCCGTATTCGATCACCCGCAGCAGCTTCTCCTGCACCAGCATCGGCGCGGTAGCCAGCTCATCGAGAAACAGCGTGCCGCCGTCGGCGCGCTCGAAGCGCCCCAGATGGCGCTTTTGGGCGCCGGTAAAGGCGCCGGCCTCGTGGCCGAACAGTTCGGAATCCAGCAGGTTTTCATTCAGCGCCGCGCAGTTGAGCGAGATGAACGGCCCTTGCCAGCGGTTGGAAAGGTAGTGCAGGCGGTGGGCGATCAGCTCCTTGCCGGTACCGCGCTCGCCGATCACCAGCACCGGTTTGTTCAACTTTGCCACCTGGGAGACTTGCTCCAATACGTCGACAAAGGCGTTTGCCTCGCCCAACAAATTCTCTGGCTGCTCGTTCATGATGAAATTCGCCAATGTTTGGTGAAAATAATCACTCTACAGCAAGCACGCAGAGAGTCAAAAAATAATATCCATTATTTATCAATGATATAAAAGTTGGCACGGGTTTTGATTATATCTTCAGGCAAGCTGTACGACTTAACGCGGCGCTTCAGACGCCATCAGAACCAAGAGGAAGTGAATTATGGGTATTTTTTCTCGTTTTGCCGACATCGTGAACGCCAACATCAACACCCTGCTGGACAAGGCGGAAGATCCGCAGAAGCTGGTGCGGTTGATGATCCAAGAGATGGAAGACACGCTGGTTGAAGTTCGCTCTACGTCGGCGCGTGCGCTGGCGGAGAAAAAGCAGCTGCTGCGTCGCATCGAGCAGGGCGAAAGCCAGGTAGGCGACTGGCAGGAAAAAGCCGAACTGGCGCTGCGCAAAGATAAAGAAGATTTGGCCCGTGCGGCGCTGATCGAAAAACAAAAGGTGGCCGATCTGATCGCCACGCTGACGCAAGAAGTGGCGACCGTAGAAGAAACGCTGGCGCGCATGAAGAGCGAAATCGGCGAGCTGGAAAACAAGCTGACCGAAACCCGTGCGCGGCAGCAGGCGTTGGCGCTGCGTCATCAGGCCGCGTCTTCCTCCCGTGACGTGCGCCGCCAGCTCGACAGCGGCAAGCTGGATGAAGCGATGGCGCGTTTCGAACAGTTCGAGCGCCGCATCGACCACATGGAAGCCGAGGCGGAAAGCATCAGCATCGGTAAAAAGAAGTCGCTGGACCAAGAGTTTGCCGAGCTGAAAGCCGACGACGCCATCAGTGAGCAACTGGCGGCGCTGAAAGCCAAGATGAACCGCTCAGAGTAAGGCGAACCGCGGCCACACGTCGGAGGTGGCCGCCTATCCAGGACCCGATAAGAAGGAATAACAATGAGTGCTTTATTACTTGCCATTCCGCTGACAATTTTCGTGCTGTTTGTCGCGCCGATTTGGCTTTGGCTGCATTACAGCAATCGGCAACAGACCGGCATCCAGCTGAGTCAGCAAGAAATGCAGCGCCTGGCGCAGCTGGCGGAAGACGCCAAACGCATGCGTGAACGCATTCAGGCGCTGGAAGAGATCCTTGATGCGGAACACCCGAACTGGAGACAGTCCTGATGAGCATGACGCTGGGCAGTAAAAAGCTTTATCGCGTTCCCGAAGAAGGCATGGTGAAAGGCGTCTGCGCCGGTTTGGCCCACTATTTCGACGTGCCGGTGCGCCTGATCCGCGTGATGGTGGTGCTGTCGCTGTTCTTCGGGCTGTTTTTCTTCACGCTGGTGGCCTATATCGCGCTGGTGTTCGTGTTGGACGAAGCGCCGGCCAGCCGTTTCGAAGGCGAGCATCAGAAGACGCCGCGCCAGCTGCTCGATCAGCTGGAATATGAGTTGGGCAGCGGCGAGCAGCAGCTGCGTCAGGTCGAGCGCTACGTAACGTCCGATACCTTCGGCGTACAGAGCCGTTTCCGCAAGCTGTAACCCTTCTTGCGATGCCCGGCCTGCGCAGGCCGGGCATCTTCGCCGCCGTTATCCCGTTGAATGTGAAATTAATCGTCTTGTGCCGGAGGGCATTGTCATGAATAAAATCGATGTTGCGAACACCGCCAGAACGGGTGGATTTAAACGAGGAGCGGCGGCAATGTTGAAGACATTGGCTAAAGTCATCATCATAGCGTTATTGAACTATGGCCCGGCGGGCGCCGCCGGCTGGCTGTTGAAGACCGTCGGCCGCAAACCGGTGCGCTTCGTGCTGGCGCTGGTGCTGGAACCGCTGTTCCGTAAAGGCCTGAACAAGGCATTCGGGCGTTACGTCAAGGAGAGCAATGAAACGACTGCAAAATGAGTTAACCTCGCTGGTCAACCGCGGAATGGATCGCCATCTGCGCCTGGCGGTGACCGGCCTGAGCCGCAGCGGCAAAACCGCCTTTATCACCGCCTTCGTCAACCAACTGCTGCATGTGCACAGCGGCGCGCGCATGCCGCTGTTTTCACCGGCGCGCGAAGAGCGCCTGCTGGGCGTCAAACGCATCCCGCAGCGCGATCTCGGCATCCAGCGTTTCACCTATGACGAAGGGCTGGCGCAGCTTTACGGCACGCCGCCGGCCTGGCCGACGCCGACGCGCGGCGTCAGCGAAATCCGTTTGGCGCTGCGCTACCGCTCCAACGACTCGCTGCTGCGCCACTTTAAAGACACCTCCACGCTGTACCTGGAGATCGTCGATTATCCCGGAGAATGGTTGCTGGATCTGCCGATGCTCGAGCAGGACTACCTGGCCTGGTCGCGCCAGATGGCCGGGCTGCTGCAGGGCGAACGCGCAGAATGGGCCAAGCCCTGGCTTGAGTTGTGCAAAGCCTGCGATCCGCTGGCCCCGGCCGACGAAAACCGCCTGGCGGCGATCGCCCAGGCCTACACCGATTATCTGCTGCGCTGCAAAAGCGAAGGGCTGCACTTCATTCAGCCGGGGCGTTTCGTGCTGCCGGGCGACATGGCCGGCGCGCCGGCGCTGCAGTTTTTCCCGTGGCCCGACGTGGCCGCGATCGGCGAATCTAAGCTGGCGCAGGCCGACAAACACACCAACATCGGCATGTTGCGCGCTCGCTTCAACTACTATTGCCAGTCGATCGTCAAAAACTTCTACAAAGAACATTTCGTCCGTTTCGATCGGCAAATCGTGCTGGTCGACTGTCTACAGCCGCTCAACAGCGGCCCGCAGGCGTTCAACGACATGCGTCTGGCGCTGACCCAACTGATGCAGAGCTTCCATTACGGCAAGCGCACGCTGTTTCGCCGCTTGTTCTCGCCGACCATCGACAAACTGATGTTTGCCGCCACCAAGGCGGATCATATCACCGCCGATCAGCACGCCAATCTGGTGTCGTTGCTGCAACAGCTGGTGCAGGAGGCGTGGCAGAATGCGGCGTTCGAGGGCATCAGCATGGATTGCGTCGGCCTGGCCTCGGTGCAGGCGACCGAGAGCGGCATCGTCGATCATCAGGGGCAACGCATTCCAGCGCTGAAGGGCAACCGCCTCGGTGACGGCGCGCCGCTGACGGTGTTCCCCGGCGAAGTGCCCGCGCGCCTGCCGGGGCCGGCGTTCTGGCAGAGCCAGGGGTTCCACTTCGATGAATTTCGTCCACGCGCCATGAGCGTGGACAGTCCGTTGCCGCACATCCGTCTGGATGCGGTGATGGAGTTTTTATTGGGAGACAAATTGCGATGAGCGAGCCGATCAAACCGCGTATCGATTTTGACGAGCCGCTGCAGCCGCCGCAGGAGCCGGCGTTGCGCGCCGGCGTCGCGTTCGATGCCGAACAGGCGGAAAGCTTTTTCCCGGCTGCGCCGGAGCTGCAGCAGGAAGAGGAAGAAGGGCGCGCCGAAGGCATCATTAACGCCGCGCTGAAACCGAAACGCAGCCTGTGGCGCAAAATGGTCACCGCCGGCCTGGCGCTGTTCGGCGTCAGCGTGGTGGCACAGGGCGTGCAGTGGGTGCATACCGCCTGGGTGCAGCAGGACTGGATCGCCATGGGCGGCGGCGTGGCCGGCGGCCTGATCGTGTTCGCCGGCGTCGGTTCGGTGGTCACCGAGTGGCGGCGTTTGTATCGGCTGCGCCAGCGCGCGGAAGAGCGCGACGTGGCGCGCGAGCTGTTGCACAGTCACGGGCTGGGCCAGGGGCGCGAATTCTGCGAGAAGCTGGCGCGTCAGGCCGGGCTGGATCAGGGGCATCCGGCGCTGCAGCGCTGGCAGGCCTCGCTGCATGAAACGCAAAACGATCGTGAAGTGGTGGAGCTGTACGCCAAACTGGTGCAGCCGGTGCTCGACAACCAGGCGCGGCGCGAAATCAGCCGCTCCGCCGCCGAATCGACGCTGATGATCGCCGTCAGCCCGTTGGCGCTGGTGGATATGGCGTTTATCGCCTGGCGCAACATCCGTTTGATCAACCGTATCGCCGCGCTATACGGCATCGAGCTGGGCTACTTCAGCCGCATTCGTCTGTTCCGGCTGGTGCTGTTGAACATCGCCTTCGCCGGTGCTTCCGAACTGGTGCGCGAAGTGGGCATGGACTGGATGTCGCAGGATCTGGCAGCGCGGCTGTCGGCGCGCGCGGCGCAGGGCATCGGCGCCGGCTTGCTGACCGCGCGGCTGGGCATCAAGGCGATGGAACTGTGCCGCCCGCTGCCGTGGCTGGAAGGGGAAAAGCCAAAGCTTGGCGATTTCCGCAGCCAGCTGATCGGCCAGTTGAAAGACACGCTGAAAAAGAGCGACGGCAAGGCCAAATAATCCCGCACGGCGCTCTGAGGAGCGCCGCTTTCTCAACGGCGCCGACGCCGGACGTAATCGAGACTTGACGACAGTCGATCCCCCTGCGAGTGCGTGATAAATCTCTGCAAAATTAATTCTGGTTGTGATAACTCTCTGTTTGTAGTCTAAAATGACGCCGATGCTGTTATTCGCTTGCGTTTAAAATCAGCAACCACGGCAATAAATCAGAGTTCTGTCAACTTTTGCTGACAGATCGCTTCTACCGCCCGGTGCGAGGGAGTATCATCATCGTCAACGATCCCCGCACCTGCAGAGATAAGGCCAACACTGATGCGTTTGGAAGTATTTTGCGAAGACCGCCTCGGTCTCACTCGAGAATTACTCGATCTTTTGGTATCGCGCAGCATTGACTTACGTGGCATCGAGATCGATCCCATCGGCCGCATTTACCTCAATTTCTCCCAGCTGGAGTTCGATACTTTCCGCGCGCTGATGGCGGAGATCCGCCGCATCGCCGGCGTGACCGACGTGCGCACCGTCAGCTTTATGCCTTCCGAACGCGAGCACCGCGCGCTGCGCGCGCTGCTGGAATCGATGCCGGAACCGGTGTTCTCGATCGACATGAAGGGCAAGGTCGAGCTGGCCAACCCGGCGGCGCAGGCGCTGTTCAGCCTGAACGAAGACAAGATCCGCAACCAGACCGCCGGGGCGCTGATCGGCGGCTATAACTTCAGCCGCTGGCTGGAGAGCGAGCATACGGCGCCGCACTCCGAGCGGGTGGTGATCCGCAGCCAGGACTTCCTGATGGACATCACGCCCATCTATCTGGAAGACGAACAGCAGCAGCCGGCCGCGGTCGGCGCGGTGGTGATGCTGAAGTCCACCGCGCGCATGGGCCGCCAGCTGCAAAATCTGTCGGTGAACGACGATACCGAATTCGACCACATCGTGGCGGTAAGCGCCAAGATGCGTCACGTGCTGGAGCAGGCGCGCAAGCTGGCGATGCTCGATGCGCCGCTGCTGATCGTCGGCGATACCGGTACCGGCAAAGATATTCTGGCCCGCGCCTGCCATTTGCGCAGCCCGCGCGGCAAACAGCCGTTCCTGGCGCTGAACTGCGCCGCACTGCCGGATGACGTGGTGGAGAGCGAGCTGTTCGGCCATGCGCCGGGCGCTTATCCCAACGCGCTGGAAGGCAAGAAGGGCTTCTTCGAGCAGGCCAACGGCGGCTCGGTGCTGCTGGATGAGATCGGCGAAATGTCGCCGCGTATGCAGACCAAACTGCTGCGTTTCCTCAACGACGGCACCTTCCGCCGGGTCGGCGAAGAGCATGAGGTGCACGTCGACGTGCGCGTGATCTGCGCCACCCAGAAAAACCTCACCGAGCTGGTGCAGCGCGGCGAATTCCGCGAAGACCTCTATTACCGCCTCAACGTGCTGACCATCACCATCCCGCCGCTGCGCGAGCGTCCGCAGGACATCATGCCGCTGACTGAGCTGTTCGTGGCGCGCTTCGCCGATGAGCAGGGTGTGGCGCGGCCCAAGCTGGCGAGCGATCTGGGCGGCTTCCTCAGCAAGTACGGCTGGCCGGGCAACGTGCGCCAGCTTAAAAACGCCATCTACCGCGCGCTGACGCAAACCGAAGGCTATGAGCTGCGGCCGCAGGATATCGTGTTGCCGGAGTTCGAGGTGGAGATGTCGCTGGGCGACGAGGTGCTGGACGGCTCGCTGGACGACATCAGCAAGCGTTTCGAGCGCTCGGTGCTGACGCGCCTGTATCGCACCTATCCCAGCACCCGCAAGCTGGCGAAGCGCCTGGGCGTTTCCCATACCGCCATCGCCAACAAGCTGCGCGAGTATGGCCTGAGCAGCCGTAAAGGCGGCGCCGAGGGCGAGGAATAAGAAAGGCGCCTTGCGGCGCCTTTAACGGATTTCCAAAGCCGGCGTTCGCCGGCTTTGTTATTTCAGCGCAGCCAGCGCTGCGTCGTAGTCCGGCTCGGTGGTGATTTCGTTCACCAGCTCGCTGTACAGGACGTTGTCCTGGCCATCCAGCACCACGACCGCACGCGCGGTCAGGCCTGCCAACGGGCCTTCGGCGATTTCGACGCCGTACGCCTGCTTGAAATCGGCGCCGCGCAGGGTGGACAGGGTGACCACGTTGCTCAGGCCTTCCGCGCCGCAGAAGCGAGACTGCGCGAACGGCAGATCGGCGGAGATGCACAGCACCACGGTGTTATCCAGGCCGCTGGCCAGCTGGTTGAATTTACGCACCGACGTCGCGCAGACGCCGGTATCGATGCTTGGGAAGATGTTCAGGACTTTGCGTTTACCCGCGAAGCTGCTCAGCGCTACGTCTGACAGGTCTTTGGCAACCAGTGAGAAGGCCTTGGCCTGTTCGCCCTGCTGTGGCAGTTTGCCCGCTACGCTGACCGGATTGCCTTGAAAATGTACTGTCTGAGTCATTGCTAGATTCCTTTTACAGGTGTTTATACAAAGGGTATGAACCTGATGAAACGGCGCACCGGCAACGGCATTTAACATCAGGTTCACACCCTGGCGCCAGTTTATGACAACCGGGGCGGATTGGATATCAAAGTTTGCTAAATAGTTGTATATATTAGGCTGTTCTATAAAACATCACCGGCGCATCAGCCTGGCTGAATGCGCAGTTTTCGCTCAGGAGCCGTTATGAGAGACATGCGTTTTTACCCGGAAGCCTGGCCGCTGCATACCGCCTTCGTGATTGCGCGCGGCAGCCGCACCGAAGCCCGGGTGGTGGTGGTCGAAATCGAACAGCAGGGCGTGCGCGGCACCGGTGAATGCACGCCGTACCCGCGTTACGGCGAGAGCGAGGAATCGGTGATGGCGCAGCTGGCAGAGATGGCGCCGGCGATCGCACAAGGCATAACCCGCGAGCAGCTGCTGGCGCAGATGCCGGCGGGCGCCGCCCGCAACGCGCTGGATTCGGCACTGTGGGATCTGGAGTGCCGCCTGCACGGGCAGAGCCTGTGGCAGCGCAGCGGCGTGGCGGCTCCGGCGCATATCCGTATGGCGCAGACCGTCAGCATCGGCACGCCGGAAGCGATGGCCTTCGCCGCGCGCGAACTGGAGCGGCAGGGTGCCACGCTGCTGAAGATCAAACTCGACGATCACTATATCAGCGAACGACTGGTGGCGATCCGCGCTGCGGTGCCGCAGGCGACGCTGATCGTCGACGCCAATGAGTCCTGGCAGGCGGAAGGGCTGGCGGCGCGCTGCCAGCTGCTGGCCGATCTCGGCGTGGCGATGCTGGAACAGCCGCTGCCGGCCGGTGACGACGCCGCGCTGGAGCACTTTATTCATCCGCTGCCGATCTGCGCCGATGAAAGCTGCCACACCCGCGCCGATCTGCCGCGGCTGGCGCAGCGCTATCAGATGATCAATATCAAACTGGACAAAACCGGCGGCTTGACCGAGGCGTTGGCGCTGGCGCAGGCCGCGCGCGAACAAGGGTTCGACATCATGCTCGGCTGCATGTTGTGCACGTCGCGGGCGATATCCGCCGCCTTGCCGCTGGCGCCGGCGGCGCGCTTCGTCGATCTGGACGGCCCGACCTGGCTGGCGCGTGACGTCGAGCCAGGCCTGGCGTTCGAATGCGGGGCGATCGTCGATATCGCCCCGTAAGGATTAATTCGGGTAGGTCAGCAGCTCGGTCATCGCGTCGATGTAGCGCTCGCTGGCGGCATCGGCGGAGATCGGCGGGAATTCGGCGGTGATGCACGGCAGCGACAGATCCGCGCACCAGCTGCCGAACGAACCGGGCGTTTCATAACCGACGCTGGTCACCAGCGGCAGTTCGAACTTGTGCGCCAGCCAAACGCCGAGCCGCGAGCTGGCGGGATCTTCGATGCAGGCCAGCGGCTCATGGAACGACACCACCCAGTGGGGCTTCAGGCGATGGATCAGGTGACACAGCGCCTGGGTTTCCGGTTCGGAACCGGGGCGCCCGCCGGTGGAGAGCTTGACGTCGCGCACCGGCGCCGCGCTGTTCCAGCGGTAGACGGTGTCGCCGGAACGCCAGTTGGCGGCCGGGAAGTTGCGGTTCAGATCGACGCCGTTGGCATTGGCGCGCAACCCCAACTGGCAGCCATCGGGGTTGACCGCCAGCACCACGTGGTGCCGCAGCCGCTCGGGGGCGATGCTGCGCAGCGCGCAGGACAGGGTCACGATGGCGGCGCTCTCATCGCCGTGGGTGCCGGCGATGATCAGCCCGGTCTGCGGGCCGCTGCTCGCCGCCGGGAAATAGAGCAGCGGCGCACCCAGCAGCGAGCTGCCGTAGTTCTCTCCTGCGATGGCCAACTGGCCACGTTCACTGCGTGGTCGATGTTCGGTCATGGTGTTGTCCCTGGATTAAAGGTCGAGAGTCATTGTCATTTTATTCAGTGTATTACGCTTTGAGACATCTTTCCCATCGCAATTGTGCGGCGTTTGCGCGATCTGTGACGCGGCGGCGGCGAAAACGCCAATTAAACCGCACCTGGCCTGACGCTGTTGTTATACTAACGGCAGTGCTAAGCCAATCACCCGCAAGAGGATTTAACATGCCAGTAGCCAGAATCATCGCCAGCTATAGCGAAAATGAAAATGACACCATCACGCTGCTGTGCGGCGTGGACGCTGAAAACCAGATCCGCCAGGGGGAGTGGTTCGGCGTGGTGAAAAACGACGACGGGCGCGGGGATGAATCGAACTATCCGTTCACCCTGCATATCGATTACCAGAAAGATGCCTTCTACCTCGATTACGGCTACGCCGACGCCGACGCGCGCCAGCTGCAAAAAACCGATATTTCGGCCCGTCCGCTGGCCGAGAAAGGCTTTTTCACCGTGTTCGATGAAGAAGAAGGCGAAGAGTTCAGCTACCGCATCAACAGCATCCACCTGTACGACTGACGGTCGCTGCTGCAAACACCGCCCGTGCCGCCCTGCGCCGCACGGGTTTTTTATCGCCTGAATCGCACTTTTTGCAACTTCTCGGCCGTGAGCGCTAGGCCGGACGGATCTTGTGCTATATGATAAAAAATTCAGATGGTTAACGGGGGAACATCATAATGACGGGAAGAAAAATGCAACGGGGTTTTCGTTTGGCGCTTTGCGCGGCGGCGATCGGCGCCTGTATGAGCAGCGCCATGGCGGCGCAGGTTCCCCCGGGCACCGCGCTGGCGGCCAAACAGGAAATCGTGCGCCACATTAAAGACGAACCGGCCTCGCTCGATCCGATCAAAGCGGTTGGCCTGCCGGAGGCCCAGCTGGCGCGCGATCTGTTCGAAGGGCTGGTCAATCAGGACGCCAACGGGAAAGTGATCCCTGGCGTCGCCACGCGCTGGCAGACCAGCGACAACCAGACTTACATTTTCCATCTGCGTAAAGACGCGCGGTGGTCAAACGGTGACCCTGTCACGGCGAAGGATTTCGTCTACAGCTGGCAGCGGCTGGTCGAGCCGAAAAACCTGTCGCCGTTCGCCTGGTTCGCGCAGCTGGCGGGGATCCAGAACGCCGAGCAGATCATCAGCGGCAAATTGCCGGCCGATCGCTTGGGCGTGTCGGCGCCGGACGACTACACGCTCAAAGTGCAGCTGGACAAGCCGGTGCCGTACTTCGTCAGCCTGACGGCCAACTTCAGCCTGTTCCCGGTGAATAAGGCGGTGGTGGAAAAATACGGCAACGACTGGACCAAGGTCGGCAATCTGGTGGGAAACGGCGCGTTCAAACTGCAGGAGCGGGTGGTGAACGAGAAGCTGGTACTGACGCCTAACGATCATTACTGGGATCATGCGCATACCGTGCTGACCAAAGTGACCTTCGTACCCATCAACCAGGAATCCAACGCTACCAAGCGTTACCTGGCAGGTGACATCGATATCACCGAATCCTTCCCGAAAAACATGTATCAGAAGCTGCTGAAAGACATTCCGGGGCAGGTGTATACGCCGGATCAGCTCGGCACCTATTACTACGCGTTCAACACCCAGCGCGCGCCGACCAACGACGTGCGGGTGCGCCAGGCCTTGTCCTATGCCATCGATCGCAAGATTATTGCCGAAAAAGTGCTGGGCACCGGCGAAAAACCGGCCTATCACTTCACGCCGGACGTGACAGCCGGGTTTAAACCGGAAGTGAGCTTGCTGCAACAGCAATCGCAGGCGGAGTTGGACGCGCAGGCCAAGGCGTTGCTGCAGGCGGCCGGTTACGGCCCGAACAACCCGCTGAAGCTGACGCTGCTGTATAACACCTCGGAAAGCCACCAGAAGATCGCCATCGCCGTGGCCTCGATGTGGAAGAAGAAGCTGGGGATTGACGTCAAGCTGCAGAACCAGGAATGGAAAACCTACATCGACAGCCGCAACACCGGCAATTTCGACGTGATCCGCGCCTCCTGGGTAGGTGACTATAACGAAGCGTCGACCTTCCTGTCGCTGCTGACCTCGACCCACAGCGGCAACATCGCCAAGTTCAAGAACGCGGACTATGACAAGCTGCTGGCGCAGGCGGGGCGGGAAACCAATCCGGCGGCGGTGACCGCCGATTACAACAAGATGGAGCAGATCATTGCCGATCAGGCGCCGATCGCGCCGATTTACCAGTACACCAACGGCCGCCTGATTAAGCCGTGGGTAAAAGGCTACCCGATCACCAATCCGGAAGACGTGGCCTACAGCCAGACGATGTATATCATCAAACACTGAGTCGCTTTAATTATCGCCCTCGCTTGATGCGGGGGCTTTATTTTTTTTCGACGATGAAACTAAGAAGATAATTAATTATTTCACGCGATAAACCCCGTTTAATAATAAACAGGGTTGCCATCATCACAGTATTTTCGCTATTTCAGAGAATGGTTACGCTTATAGACAGTCCCGCATGGCATCCACCACCACCCGGCCGTTCATGTCGGTTTGAGTGATGCGGTAACTGGTGGGGTACGAGCGTCGGGTGCTGAAACGATCGTGGACGGAGACCTTGCCAATCTGCAGGCCGGCGGCGTTTTTCACCACAAACTCACTGATCTCTTCCTGGCCCTGGTTTTGCAAATGGATATTGCTGATTTTTTCCAGCGTATCGCTGGCGTTTATTTTTAAATGGTCGCGTAACATAACTACCTCCTCGTAGTGAGAAAAGTATATGCCCCTAAAATTTGCGCTGAAACAGCTTTGTGTTGATTTATTATTATCATTTTGAATTAAAAATGATAGCAATATGTTAAGTCATAATAATAACGGCATTGCCAGCGCTTTATCAGCGATATTGCCTGATTTGTCGGCAAAGGTTTATTTCATTGCCGTTATTATTAGTCTGCATTAATGGGGAAAAGCGCCTGCCTGGCCGCCGGGGCTGAAAATACGCAGGCGACGTTGTGCCCGCAGCCGGGAACGATCGTTAACCGATGCGGCTTCTCCGGCGCCAGGTAATGCCGATCGTAGTCGGCGTAGGCCAGGGCGCGCTGCAATCGATAGGGGCCCTGCAACTGGGCGGCGCAGGATTTGTCGAGTATCCGATAGTAGGCGCCCGGCGCGGCGCCGGTATCCTCGGCGGCGGCCAGATAGGTGATATCGGCGGCGGCGTAACGCCGGCGGGCCGCGTCGGCGGTGCGCTGCAGGTGAGCGGGAAACGCTTCCAGACCGTATTTCCATCGGTTGGCCTGCGGACAATGGCCGGCGTCCAGCGTTTGCCAGCGAAAACGGCAGGTTTCTTCACTGCTGCAGTTTCCCCAACTGGTGGGCAGAGGGCGCAGGCGATCAAAATAGAGCCAGCTGCCGGGATCGGCCACCACATAGCGCAGACGCACTCCGCGTGGCGGCTGGGCAAAGCCGACATAATGCTGCACGAACTGGGCGCCGGCGGAAAAACCGGCCACGGTTATCGACTGCAGCGACGGCCAGCGCCGTTTCAAATCGGCCAGCAGGTTATCCATGGCGTTGAACGAACCGGTCTTCCCGCCATTATCCAAGCCGCCCTCGACCCAGGAGCCGCAGCGCCACAGGGCGTCGCCGTCTTGCGGCTGGGGCAGACCGGCGGAATGGCAGTGGGCGGCGAGTTTTACCGGTACCTGAAACAGCGGGGCGACCAGCAAGCTGCTGTCTCCTGCTCCCTGCGCGGCGTCGATCGCCGCTTGCAACGTCCTGGCGGCGTCGCGTGGATGGCCGTGCATCACCACCAGTGCGCTACGCGGCTGGGGGGAGCGGGCGTGAGCGACAAAATAAGGCAGGGAACCGGCCGCCGTCGGCGCGCGATAGGGCGTGGCGAGGCGCTCCAACACCGGCTCTGCACGAACCGATTGGCCGAACAGCAGCAGGGCGGCCATTGCGATGCACCGCAGGCAGCGCATTCTCGTCAGGCTCGGCGCAGCGCAGTGCGCATTTGTCTCAGGACTTCCCGGCATCGTTGTTCCTCACGCGCTCGTTGGTAGTAGCGATAAAAGGCGCGTTCCGAGCTGAGGTTACCCGCGCGTGCCAGCTGTCTGAAGGTCAGGTATGCCAGGCTGAACATAATGATAATAAATAATAAGCCGGGGAACAGCAGCTGCCAGCCGTCGGTGATGCGCGCATTAGGCAGATAGCTGAGTGAATGGGGCGTAATCAATACCCCTAACTGTTGCAGTCCCCATTGAGTCAACGCGGGGAGTAGTACCAGCAGCGTGACGAACAGCAAATACAGCAAAAAATAGCGACACGAAAGCAGGAAACGTTTGAAAGCGTTATTGGCGCTTGGCCGCAAAACGAAGCCCGCGGACGTGGCGCGCAAGATTTGCTGGCGGCCACCGGTGAAGCGATAACGTTCCAGCGCCGCTACGCTGTCCGGCAATGCCAGCAGCAGTTGCAGCGCAGTAAGGCCGGCGCTGCTGTTGCCGAGATAGTCGCGAAATCGCAACAGGCGTATGGGGGCGCTCTGGCGCTTCTCGACGGATTCGAGCAGGTTCAGCAGCTTATCGCGGTTTTCCCGCCGAATGCGAAAAGGGGTTTTGACGACGGCGATAAACAGCGTAATGACGGTCGGTAAGACGATTTTCAAAATATCTGCGGCGCTGATTTGTAACATGCGAGTCTCCTCTCGGGCTGTCTTGCGTTCCTTGCGGCAGAAGTATAGACCACGCTTATAGGACAACGTGAAAACTGGCGTTACAGCTTGGCCTTTGATCTCCAAGGCGTTAACGCTAGACTCAGCAACATAAGCAAGACTGAGGGGATAAATGAATGGATGTGATTGAGGGGAGCGAGCTGCAGATCGCCGATGCGGTTTACGCCTACCAGTTGGACGGCAAGGGCGGCGTCACGCCGATCGAGCAGGATGACACGATCACCTGCGACGCGCCGTGCTGGCTGCATCTTGATTACGCGCACCCGGCCAGCGCCGAATGGCTGAGCACCACGCCGCTGCTGCCGGACTCGGTGCGCGAAGCGCTCTCCGGCGAAAGCTCACGGCCGCGCGTCAGCCGCCAGGGCGAAGGCACCATGATCACCCTGCGCAGCATCAACTTCAACGCCAATTCCCGGCCGGACCAGCTGGTCACCATTCGCGTGTACATCACCGATAAACTGATTGTCTCTACCCGACACCGCAAGGTGTATTCCATCGATCAGGTGGTGAACGATCTGCAAAGCGGCGCCGGGCCGACCAACAGCGGCAGCTGGCTGGTGGAAATTTCCGATGCGTTGACCGATCACACCAGCGAATTTATCGAGGATCTGCACGACAAGATCATCGATCTGGAGGACGCCTTGCTGGAGCAGCAGGTGCCGGAGCGCGGCCAGCTGGCGCTGATCCGTAAACAGCTGATCGTGCTGCGCCGCTATATGGCGCCGCAGCGCGACGTCTTCGCGCGGCTGGCCAGCGACCGTCTGCCGTGGATGAGCGACGACGATCGCCGCCGCATGCAGGACATCGCCGATCGCCTGGGGCGGGGATTGGACGATCTGGACGGCAGCATCGCGCGCACCGCCATCTTGTCCGACGAAATCACCACGGTGATGGCCGATGCGATGAATCGCCGCACTTACACCATGTCATTGTTGGCGATGGTATTTCTGCCTACCACCTTCCTGACCGGGCTGTTCGGGGTCAACCTTGGCGGCATTCCGGGCGGCGGCAATCCTCTCGGTTTTGCGGCGTTTTGCCTGATGCTGGGAGGGTTGGTGCTTGGCGTCGCCTGGTGGCTGAAGCGCAGCCGCTGGCTGTAGGCAAAAATGACGAAAACCCGGTTAACATTGAGCAATATCAACATTTAGCCGGGGGAAATGGGGCATGATCTCTCTCGCAGGTGAATGCAACGTCAAGCGATGGGCGTTGCGCTCCATAATTGTCTTACTTTCTTATTTTTGAATTACTGCATAGCACATTTGATTCGTACAATGCCGGTTTAATCACCGGCATTTTTTTATTCGGCTTTCCTCTTTTCTTCAGGCCGCGCTTTCATCCCAGAAGCTGGCTTCAATCTTGTGCCCATCCAAATCACGGACAAAGCAGCCGTAGTAAGCCTCGCCGTAGTGCGGCCGCGAACCGGGCGCGCCTTCATCGGCGGCGCCGGCCAGCAGCGCCTGGCGATGGAATTCATCCACCTGTTGCTTGCTGGTGGCGAAAAAACCGACGTGCGTGCCGTTGCCGGGCGAGGCCGGCCGGCCGTCGATCGGCACCTGCAGCCAAAACTCCGGATAGTCGCGGCCGTAACCGATGGCGCCGGGATGCTCCAGCACGCGTCGGCAACCCAAGGCGGCCAGCGTGCGATCGTAAAAGGCGGCGGCGGCCTCGAAATCGTTGGAGCCCAGCGAGACGTGGGACAGGCAGGGGGTGATATTCATTGCGCGATCTCCATATGACTGTATAAATAAACAGTATAGGGTAAAAACGGCACCGCCCAGTAAATTTTGCGCAAACTGTGAACAGGATCGAGATCGTCGAGAGAGGGGAATGTCGCCGCTTGCAGAGGGCAAGCGGCGAGAGGGGCTTATTTGATTTCCAGCACGTTCAAACGCTCTGGCGCAGGCACCGCGTCGTCCGAATCTTCCGGCTGCCAACCGACGGGCTGCATCGGGATGTCTTCGCGATCGAAGGCCAAATCGCCGCCGTCCACCACGGCGCTACCGTGGTGAATGCCTTTGAAATCGAACAGATTGATGTCGCTCAGGTGCGAAGGCACCACGTTTTGCATGGCGCTGAACATGGTTTCCAACCGGCCAGGGTAACGCTTGTCCCAGTCGCGCAGCATATCGCCGATCACCTGGCGCTGCAGGTTAGGCTGCGAGCCGCACAGGTTGCATGGGATGATTGGGAATTCCTTGGCGATCGAGAAGCGTTCGATGTCTTTCTCGCGGCAGTAGGCCAGCGGGCGGATCACCACGTGCTTGCCGTCGTCGCTCATCAGCTTGGGCGGCATGCCTTTCATCTTGCCGCCGTAGAACATGTTGAGGAACAGCGTCTGCAGAATGTCGTCGCGGTGGTGGCCCAGCGCGATCTTGGTGGCACCCAGTTCGGTGGCGGTGCGGTACAAAATGCCGCGGCGCAGGCGCGAGCACAGTGAACAGGTGGTTTTGCCTTCCGGGATCTTGTCTTTAACGATGCTGTAGGTGTTCTCTTCGACGATCTTGTACTCCACCCCCAGGCTTTCCAGGTAGGCGGGCAGAATATGCTCCGGGAAGCCGGGCTGCTTCTGATCGAGGTTCACCGCCACCAGGGAGAAGTTGACCGGCGCGCTCTGCTGCAGATTGCGCAGGATCTCCAGCATGGTGTAGCTGTCTTTACCGCCGGACAGACAGACCATGATGCGGTCGCCTTCTTCAATCATATTGAAATCGGCGATCGCTTCGCCCACGTTGCGGCGCAGGCGCTTTTGCAATTTGTTGAGGTTGTACTGCTCTTTTTGGCTAACGGATTGCTTTTCTGACATTTAAATCGTGCTCATTCTCAATGGGGGGCACTAGGGGCATGGCGTTGTAGCCGCGAGTTTACCATTCAACCGGCCGCTTTTGATCATTATTCATCATCCTGCTGCCACGCGCCCGACGCGAGGCCTGTATGGTACGGATTGCGCGCAGGAATGCCAGCGGGTTTTTGCTGCGGCTGACGCCGGCGGTAAAAGAACAGGGCGCGAATCGCTCGCGCCCTGAGGGAGGTTACTCTGCGGCGGATTTTTCCGCCTTGCCGGCCAGCAGGCTGAGGAAATCGTATTTCTCCTGCAGCTCTTTCTCGGCGGCCTGATACAGCGCGCTGGCCACTTCCGGCTGCTGCGCGTTCAGGCGGCGGAAACGCTGTTCTTTCAGCAGCGTTTCCGACAGGCTGCTGTTCGGCGGCCGCGAATCCAGCGCCAATGCGGCCTTGCCCTCGGCGCTGCGGCGCGGATCGAAGCGGTACAGTGGCCAGAAGCAGGTGGCGGTCAGCTGTTTCATCTGATCGTGGCTGAGCGCCAGATCGTAGCCGTGCTCTTCGCACGGGCTGTAGGCGATGATCAGCGACGGCCCCGGATAGGCCTCGGCCTCCTGAATTGCTTTCACCGTTTGGTTGAGCTGCGCCCCCAGCGAGATCTGCGCCACGTAGACATGGCCGTACATCATCATGCTGACGCCCAAATCCTTGCGCGCCTTGCGCTTGCCGTGTTCGCCGAACTTGGTCACCGCGCCGAGCGGCGTGGCCTTCGACTGCTGGCCGCCGGTGTTGGAGTAGCACTGGGTGTCGAGCACCAGCACGTTGACGTTCTCCGTCAGGCTGAGGACGTGATCCAAACCGCCGAAGCCGATGTCGTAGGCCCAACCGTCACCGCCGATCAGCCAGATGGATTTATCCACCAGGTAGTCGGCGCCGGCCGCCAGCTGGCGCGCGTCTTCGCCTTCGAGATTGGCCAACAGCGTGCGCAGTTCGGCGATCTGCTTACGGCGCGGCTCCGGCGCCACGTCGCCCATCTGCAGGGCATTGACCAACCGCTCCGGCAGCTGCGGCGCCAGAGCATTCAGCAGGCGCAGCACTCGCGCGCGATGTTGATCGACCGTTAAACGGAAGCCCAGGCCGAATTCGGCGTTGTCTTCGAACAGCGAGTTGGCCCACGCCGGGCCGCGCCCTTCGGCGTTGGTGGTGTACGGCGTGGTCGGCAGGTTGCCGCCGTAGATCGACGAGCAGCCGGTGGCGTTGGCGATCAGCAAGCGGTCGCCATAGAGCTGGGTCAACAGCTTGATGTACGGCGTTTCGCCGCAGCCGGAGCAGGCGCCGGAGTACTCGAACAGCGGCGTGATCAGCTGCGAAGTGCGAATGTCGATGCGCTCCAGCTGCGCCGGATCGATTTCCGGCAGCTGCAGGAAGAAGTCGTAGTTGTCTTTCTCCGCCGTCAGATTATCGAGGCGCGAAGCCATGTTGATGGCCTTGATCTCCGGGTTCTGGCGATCTTTCGCCGGGCAGACCTCGACGCACAGGTTACAGCCGGTGCAATCCTCCGGCGCTACCTGCAGCACGTATTTCTGGCCGCGCATATCGCGCGCTTTGACATCCAGCGACTGCAGGGAGGCGGGGGCGTGCTCCATCTCCGCCGGCTGAACCACCTTGGCGCGAATGGCGGAGTGCGGGCAGGCGGCGACGCAGTGGTTGCACTGGGTACACAGGTCGGGCTGCCAGATCGGGATCGCTTCGGCGATGTTGCGCTTTTCCCATTGGGTGGTGCCCACCGGCCAGGTGCCGTCCGGTGGGAAGGCGGAAACCGGCAGCGCATCGCCCAGCCCGGCCAGCATCGCGGCGGTGACGGTTTTGACGAAGTCCGGCGCGGCGTCCGAGACCACCGGCGGGCGCATCGGGCTGCTGACGTCGACCGGCTGCAGCGGGATCTCGGTCAGCGCGGCCCGGGTGGCGCCCAGCGCCTGCCAGTTGCGCTCGACGATCTCCTGGCCCTTGCTGCTGTAGCTGCGGGCGATGGCGTCCTGCAGCTGTTGCAGCGCCACGTCGCTCGGCAGGATCTGCGTCAGGTGGAAGAACGCCATCTGCATCACGGTGTTGATGCGCGCGCCGAGCCGGCATTCGCGCGCCAGCTTGGCGGCGTTGATGATATAGAAACGCGCCTGGCGTTGGTGCAACAGCGCCTGAACCTCCTGCGGCAGGCGCGACCAGACCTCGTCGGCGCCGTAAGGGGTATTGAGCAGGAAGGTGCCGCCGGGCTTCAGGCGTTCGACCATTTGGTACTTATCGATAAACTGCAGCTGGTGGCAGCCGACGAAGTCCGCGCGGCTGACCAGGTAGGCCGAGTTGATCGGCTGTTCGCTGACGCGCAGGTGCGACACCGTCAGGCCGCCGGCCTTTTTGGAGTCGTAGACGAAATAGCCCTGGGCATACAGCGGCGTGGCGTTGCCGATGATCTTGATGTTGTTCTTGGTGGCCGAGACCGAGCCGTCGCTGCCCAAACCGTAGAACAGCGCTTCCAGCGAGGCGCGCTGCGGCAGGATTTCGTCGCTCAGCGGCAGCGAAAGCCCGGTGACATCATCGAAGATGCCGACGGTAAAGCGCGGGCGCGGCTGCGGCTGGGCCAGCTCGCGGAACACCGCCAGCGCGCAGTCGGGGCCGAACTCTTTCGACGACAGGCCGTAACGGCCGCCGATCACCCGCGGCAGCGTGGCGCGCTCACCCCGGCTGTAGGCTTCCGCCAGCGCGGTCATCACGTCCAGATACAGCGGCTCGGCCAGCGCGCCCGGTTCTTTGGTGCGATCGAGCACCGCGACGCTGCGCACGCTGTCCGGCAGCGCGTCGAGCAGGTATTTGGCGGAGAACGGCCGGAACAGCCGGACTTTCAGCACGCCGACTTTCTCGCCGCGGGCCAGCAGGGTGTCGATCACCTCTTCGCAGGTGCCGGCGGCGGAGCCCATCACCACCACCACGCGTTCGGCCTGCGGGTGGCCGTAATAGTCGAACGGCCGATAGTGGCGGCCGGTGAGGGCGGCGAAGGCTGCCATGGCGTCGATCACGTGCTGGCCGGTGGCGTCATACCACGGGTTGGTGGCTTCGCGCGACTGGAAATAGGTGTCCGGGTTGGCGGAAGTGCCGCGCACCACCGGATGATCCGGCGACAGCGCCCGGCTGCGGTGAGCGTCGATCGCCGCCTGCGGCAGCATTTGCCGCAGCGTATCGTCGCTGAGCGGTACGATCTTGTTGATTTCGTGCGAGGTGCGGAAGCCGTCGAAGAAATGGATAAACGGCACGCGCGCGTTGAGGGTGGCGGTCTGCGAGATCAGCGCGAAGTCCTGCGCCTCCTGCACGCTGCCGGCGCACAGCATGGCGCAGCCGGTCTGGCGCACCGCCATCACGTCCGAGTGGTCACCGAAGATGGACAGCGCGTGCGTGGCTACGGTGCGCGCGGCCACGTGCAGCACAAACGGCGTCAGCTCGCCGGCCAGTTTGTACAGCGTCGGGATCATCAGCAGCAGACCCTGCGATGACGTGAACGAGGTCGACAGCGCGCCGGTTTGCAACGCGCCGTGCACGGTGGCGATCGCGCCGCCTTCCGACTGCATTTCCACTACCCGGGGGATATCGCCCCAGATGTTTTGCCGGCCATCGCCGGACCAGGCATCCGCCTGCTCCGCCATGGTGGAACTCGGCGTGATAGGGTAGATGGCAATCACTTCGTTGGTGCGATAGGCCACGGAAGCGACTGCATTATTACCATCTGTAGTTATCATCGGCGTTACCTTTTCATTGCTCTCAAAGCCGCGAAAGCGCACTTTCGCAGTAATGGAAAAAAGTCTAACAGAGGGTTTGAACGCGGCTTTATCGTGTTTGTGTGGCGGGTGACAAATCGTCAAAGGCCTATTTCCTCGTCGATTGGGGGCCGGCGGCAATAAATTGTTTTCACCGTTTAAAGACAATTTATTTCCGGCACGTCATAATTGCGCATCGGCAAACTGACAGAAGAAAATCATGAGCGCATTTATGTATTTGACGATGGCGATAGTCGCGGAAGTGATCGCCACCACCATGTTGAAAGCCTCCGAGGGCTTTACCCGCCTGTGGCCGTCGCTGCTGGTGGTGCTGGGCTACGGCGTGGCATTTTGGGGGCTGTCGATGGTGGTCAAGAGTATGCCGCTGGGCATCGTGTATGCGATTTGGTCAGGCATGGGGATTGTGCTGGTGTCGGTCGCCGCGGTATTTGTTTATCAGCAAAAATTGGATTGGCCGGCGATCGTCGGCATGGGATTAATTATTGCCGGCGTGCTGGTGATTAATTTACTGTCGAAAGCCACGGTGCACTGAGTGTTATTTTAATGTGAAAAAAGGCCGGCGCGACAGCGAGTCGCGCCGGTTGAAGAATTCAGCCATCACTCACTGAAAATAGTGGAATGCTAATTACTTAGCGCCGCCAGCATAAACGCAAATATCGTCCTCTCCGGTAGCAAAAAATGCGTCGTTTCACTGAAAGCACGCGAAGATAATGAATAGCGATATCGCCGGAAAAACTTCCTGGTCGGCAGCGGTGACGTTATCACTTTCTTCGTGCGACCGAAGCCTGGCAGCGGGTGGCGCCGTCACGTTTGGCACCGCGTTCCGGTGCGGAAATATTCTGCAAACAAAATAAATGTCCGGCCGCCGCAAAAAAACGACAAATAATGGCTGGAATATATTTTCATTATTTATATATCGAGCTAGATTAAACAAGTTTGCATCAAAGATAGCGAAACGTGTCCGCCAAGTGACGCGCGTTATCAGCAATGGCGATTTTACACAGCGCAGTTCCGGGTTCAGGAGTGGGATAATGACGACATCAAAATGGCTGCTTGCCAGCGCCGTGCTGCTTTTAGCCGCCTGCAGCAGCAATAACGAAGAACCAGTACAGCAGGGCAACAGTGCCAGAATCAATACGTTGCAGACCAGCGCCGGTTGCGCGGCGGTCGGCGGCGTCACCACCATCGCGCACAACCTGAACGGTGAAGCGCTGCGCATGTGCCAAATGCCGAACGGCAAGCAGTGCGAAGAACGCACGCTGGGCCTGGGCAGCTGCGCCGGGTAAGCCCGCAGCGCCAGGCCCAGCGTGCAGGATCAATACACCCAATCGCGCAGGGTATAGATAAGCGTGTGGCCGCTGCCGTTGAGCGTCAGCTGCTGGGCGCTTAGCGTCACTTCGGCGCCGTTTTCCAGCACGGTGCCGATCACTTGATCCCAGCGGTTGCGCTGTTCATCAGGGCACAGTCTGCGCGTCGTGGCCAGCGGTTTCACCGTCAGCACGCCGTCGCGTAATTGCCCCTGGCCGAAGAAGCGGTTGCACATCGCACCGGAGACATGCAGGTTCTCGCCGAACTCCAGATTGAGCAGGCCGCCGCCCTCCGGTGGCTTCGCCGTTTCGCCATCCACGCTCTGCAACACGAAGTTGTGATGCAGCAGATCGCCTGGCGTGACGGCCGTATGTGGTTTCATGCTGCACCCCGCTAAAGCCAGCGCCGCAAGGACGGCTACCGTGGTTTTTCTCATCGCGTTCTCTCAAATAAACAGGGCGCCGGGGCGCCCCGAGGTGACGCTCAGGCGTTCAACTGGTTCGGGCAGGCTTCGCCGCGATCCAACTGGCTGATGTTCTGCAGCGTGGTTTGCGAAATGCTGGTCAGCGCCTCTTCGGTCAGGAAGGCCTGATGGCCGGTAAACAGCACGTTGTGGCAGGCCGAGAGGCGGCGGAACACGTCGTCCTGAATCACGTCGTTAGACTTGTCTTCAAAGAACAGATCGCGTTCGTTCTCGTAAACGTCCATTCCCAGCGCGCCGATTTTCTGCTGCTTCAGCGCGTCGATGGCGGCGGTGGAGTCGATCAGCGCGCCGCGGCTGGTGTTGATCACCATCACGCCGTTTTTCATCATCGCGAAGGCGTCGGCATTCAGCAGATGGTGGTTTTCCGGCGTCAGCGGGCAGTGCAGGGTGATCACGTCGGACTGCGCGTACAGCGTTTTCAGGTCGACATACTCCGCGCCCAGTTCCAGCGCCTGTTCGCTCGGGAACGGATCGTAAGCCAGCAGCTTCATACCGAAGCCTTTCAGAATGCGCATCGTCGCCACGCCGATTTTACCGGTGCCGATCACGCCGGCGGTGCGGTTGTGCATGTTAAAGCCGATCAGCCCTTCCAGCGAGAAATTGGCGTCGCGGGTGCGTTGATAGGCGCGGTGAATACGGCGGTTCAGGCACATCATCATGCCTACCGCGTGCTCCGCCACGGCTTCCGGTGAGTAGGCCGGCACGCGCACTACCTTGATGCCCAGTTCTTTGGCGGCGTCCAGATCGACATTATTGAAACCGGCGCAGCGCAGGGCGAGAATTTCGACGCCCAGCGCCGCCAGTTCTTCGAGCACTTCACGGCTGCCGTCGTCGTTGACGAAGATACACACCGCCTTGCAACCGGCGGCCGTTTTGGCGGTTTTTTTGCTGAGTAAAAAGTCGAAGAATTCCAGCTCATAGCCAAACTGCTGATTCACCAGTTCGAGATATTTACGGTCATACTGTTTGGTACTGTATATCGCCAATTTCATCGTGGTTTCTCCACCGTGATTTTGTGATCAATTTAACAGATTTTAGTAAATTCGACAATTGGTTAGCAGTTTGTCCCGCGCGGGGCTTGTTCTATCAGACAGGGGAGTGAAACCGGCCCGCATTGGGCCGGTTCACGCGGTTTTAACGAGCGATTTCCGTGTAATGATGCTCATCGTAATCATGGGTCAAATAACTGTTAACGACATCGTTAAAGGCGATCCAATGAGGCGTTTTCTGGTGTGCTGAAAGCGCCGCCTTATCGTCCCAGTTTTCGATCAGCGCGTAGCTGTTCTCATCGCTCTGGCATTGCCAAAGCTGGTAAAAAGAGCAGCCGGTTTCTTTATTGGATTCCTGCACCATGGTGTTGAGCAGGCTCAGAAACGCTTGCCGCTTGGCCGGATTGACCTGAAAAAAGACGTTGAGCGTAATCATGATTGATTTCCTCGGTCGGTAATGAAACTGGATATCTCCAGGGGCAGCATTGTGCTGACAGCGAGGATTTTACGGACTTGATGGCTGACTAAAAGTGAAATAAAGTTCGTGAATTGTTCACTTTTGGTGAAGGCTTAAGATGTTTAAACGTGCCCAGTTAGCCGCCTTTTGCATGGTGGTGGAGTCGGAGAGTCTCACGGCCGCGGCGGAGCGGCTGTTTTGCGTGCCCTCTAACGTGACCAAGAAATTAAAAGAGCTGGAAATGGCGTGCGGCGTCACGCTGTTCGAGCGTGAGCGCAATCGGCTGTCGCTCACGCCGGAAGGCCGGGCGCTTTACCATAAGGCCAAGCGCTTTTTGGCTATCGAAGAGCGGGCGCGATCGCAGCTTGAACAGGATCCGGTGCAGGGCGAACTGAGGCTTGGCGCGCTGGATATCGCCTTGAGTCATCATTTGCCGCAAAAGTTGGCCCATTACCGTGCGCAGAATCGCCGCGTTCAGCTGAGTGTGGTGCAGGGATATTCGCTGGATCTGGAGTTTCAGCTGCAAAAAGGGGCGCTGGACGTGGTGTTTTCAGATGGGCCGATCGAACATCCGCAGATGCAGAGTCGGCGTGCTTTCCAGGAGCGTTTGGTCTTCATTGGCGGGGCATGTCGGCCGGCGTTGTTGGCAAAAAGCGATCTCTATGTTTATTCGCGGCAATGCCACTATCGCCATCTGGTGGACGCCTGGCTGCAGAAGCAGCAAGTCATCCCCGCCGCGCTGCTGGAGGTGGAATGCTACGACGTGATATTTGCCTGCGTAACAGCGGGATTAGGCTATGCGTTTGTGCCCGAAAGCCTGGCGCGGCAGCGAAAGGTTGCATACATAGAATGCGGGAATGAAATGCGCAGCGATATTTATGCTATCTGGCGTAAAGCGAGCGACAGCCGCATATTGCACGATTTTATTGACGCCGTGATTCGGCATTAAGGCAAAAAAATCCCCACGGGGGTGTGGGGAATGGCTTCTCTAGTACACAGTTAGCTAGCAGCTGAACTTTTATTAGAATGGTTGCAAGACTATTAATCATCAATGGCAACGACAATAACAAAAGTCTGAAAACTGTCCTGTTTATGTGATGCATATGTAACGAAAATCTACAACTCCGCACACGTTTGCGCCAAAAAGGTGCAAATCGCCGCTGCGACCCTGCTCAGCTTCACCCTATGTCAAATTCATGCCATCATTATTGTCAATTCAGGCATAGACTTAACCAATGCCTAACTCAGGAACGAAGCAATCATTTAATGACCAGGCGATTAAAAGTATTCATAGGGACGGTGGCGGGCTGCGCAATTCTGGTGCTGGCGTTGTGGCAAACTTTGCCGCGCTGGCTGCCGGGCGTGTTATCGCATTGGTTGCCGGCGGGAAGCCGCCTGGAGTTGCAGGGCAAATTGCACTGGCGCCAGGGCGGCCTGGCGCTGGCGGGGGCGCGTTTCACCGCGCAAGATTGCCTGCTGGCCAACGTCGGGCCGACGCGGTTGGCTTACCGCCAGGGCCGCTGGCAGCTGTCGAGCGATAAGGTCAGCGTCGATAGCGCCTGTTTGTCAAAACTGCCGGCCGGCGACGCCAACAGCGCGCCGCTGGCGCTCGATCAGCTGCAGCAACAGCTGCCGCCGCTGGATCTCACCATTAATGACCTGACGCTGGTTCCCTGGCAGCGCTATGCCGGCAAGCTGCAGCTTTCCTCCGGCCCTGACGGGCAACGCCTGCATTATCAGGGGCCGAATCTCAGCGCCGAGGCGCAGCTGGATGAAAAACAGCAGCTGACGTTGCAGAGCCTGACCGTCGTCCCGCCCAACAGCGCGCAACCGCTGCGTCTCGCCGGCAAGATAACCATTCCGCTGGATCTGGCCAGCCTGCCGACGCAGGGCGCGCTGCAGGGGGAAATGCAGACCGCCTATCTGGAAAAACCGGTATTGCTGGACATGCGCTGGCAACAGCGGCAGGGCGTGTTGACGGTAAGCGAAAAAGGCGACGATCGGCCGCTGGCGGTGCTGCCGTGGGAAGTCGCGCCGCAGCGGGTCAGCATCAGGCAGGGCGAGTGGCGTTGGCCGTACAGCGGGCAGCCGTTGAACGGCGGCCTGAGCGTTGCGCTGCACGACTGGAGCAAAGGGTGGGATGAAACGGAGATCAGCGCGCGGCTGAACGTGATCACCGCCGGCCACAACGGCAAGGGCAATGCGGTGCTCACCCTCGGGCCGGGCAAGGTAGGGTTGACCGACAGCGATCTGCGCTTCCAATTGACCGGTCAGGCCAATCTGGCCGACTTCTCCGCCACCGCGTCGATTCCGGGCGTGATCGGCGGCAGCATTCTCAACCCGACGCTGGTGCTGCAGCCAGGGGCGCTGTTGCGCCTGTGGGGCAAGGTGACGCCGGAAATGACGCTGGAAGAGGCGCGTTTGCCGCTGGCGGGCGTGAAGGTGACCGCCGCCGGTATCACCGGCCGCCTGCAGGCGATTCTGAACGCCAGCGACAGCTATTGGGGGCGCTTCAAGCTGCACCTGGACGGCCAGGCGCAGGATTTCTGGCCGGACAAGGGCGACTGGCAGTGGCGTTACTGGGGCAACGGCCGGTTGCCGCCGCTGCAGGCCGCCTGGGACGTCGCCGGCAGCGGGCGCTGGCAGGATAGCGAGCTGGTGCTCGACAAGCTCTCCACCGGTTTCGATAAATTGAAGTATGGTTTGGTGACGGTCGCCGCGCCGCGCCTGAGCCTCAACCGGCCGCTGCGCTGGCGGCGTGATGAACAAAGCCCGCAGTTCAACGGCGAGCTGCAACTGGCGGCGGATAAGGTCAGCTTCAGCGACGGCGGCCATCTGCCGGCGCCGGTGCTGGCGCTGCAGGTGAACGGCCTTTCGCCGGACAGTTTCCAGCTGCAGGGCAAACTGCAGGCACAGCAGATCGGGCCGATCGCGCTGCGCGGCCGTTGGGACGGCGAACGCCTGCGCGGTGAAGCCTGGTGGCCGAAACAGTCGCTGAAGGTCTTCCAGCCGCTGCTCGCGCCGGAGCTCAATCTCACGCTGCGCGACGGCGAGTTTTATGCGCAGTCGGCGTTTTCCGCCGCCCGCGAGCAGGGCTTCGAAGCCGGCGGCCACTGGGTGGTGAAAAACGGCGGCATGTGGCTGAAAGACGGCGAGATGAGCGGCCTGGACTTTATCCTGTCGTACCGGTTCAAGCAGCATCAGTGGCTGCTGGGGGCCAAACAGCCGGTGTCGCTGCGCATCAAGTCTTTCAGCAACCTGTTCGAGATGCAGAATATTTCCGCCGATCTGCAGGGCACCTATCCTTATAGCGAAGGGCAGCCGCTGACGTTGAGCAACGTCGGCGTGGACATGCTCAACGGGCATATCAGCTTGTCGGCGCTGCGGTTGCCGCAGCATGACGCCGCGGTGCTGAAGCTGGACAAGGTCGATCTCAGCGCGCTGTTTACCGCCCTGAAGCCGAAGCAGTTCGCCATGTCCGGCCGGGTCGACGGCGAGCTGCCGCTGTTCCTGAACCACCCGAAATGGCTGGTGCAAAACGGCTGGATCGCCAACGCCGGCACCCTGACGCTGCGGCTGGACAAAGACATGGCCGACGCCATCGGCAGCAACAATCTGGCGACCGGCGCGGCGATCGACTGGCTGCGCTACATGGAAATCAACCGTTCGCACGCCCGGGTCGATCTCGACAACCTGGGCGAGCTGACGCTGAGCGCGCGTATCGACGGCATCAACCCGCAGAAGAACGCCAAGCGCGAGGTGATCCTGAACTATCGGCATCAGGAAAACGTGTTTCAGCTGTGGCGCAGTTTGCGCTTCGGCGACAATTTACAGGAGTGGCTGGAGCAGGCCCTCTCACAACCTGGGGAGCAATAATGAAAATCATGAGTGTGTCGACGCTGGCAGCGGTGCTGTGCGTTTCGCTGCTGAGCGGCTGCGTGCCGCGCATCGAGGTGGCGACGCCGAAGGATCCGATCACCATCAATATGAACGTCAAGATCGAGCATGAAATTCATATCAAGGTGGATAAGGACGTCGAAAACCTGCTGAAAACCCAAAGCGGTCTGTTCTAGGAGCCGACATGAAAAAACGTTATTTGTGGCTGGCCGGCGCCGCCTGGTTGTTCAGCGGCGTGGCGATGGCGTTGACGCTGGATGAGGCGAAGCAGCAAGGGCGGGTGGGCGAAACCCTGAGCGGCTATATCGCCCCGGTGAAGCAGGACGCGGAAACGCTGGCGCTGGTGAAGCGCATCAACGCCGGCCGCGCCGAGAAGTATCAGGAAGTGGCGGACGGCAACCATATCGCCGTCGACGAAGTGGCGCGCATGGCCGGGCAGAAGCTGGTGACGCGGGCGCAGAGCGGCGAGTATGTGCGCGGCATCAACGGCCAGTGGCTGAAGAAATAAAAAAAAGCGCGCCGTCTGGCGCGCCAAGAGATACGGATAGATGATTATTATGAGGGTAGTGCAGGTTTGACAGGACTTGCTTCTTGTCCGGCAGGGGCGCGGCGCCCCTGCGCTGGATCTTAGGCAGACACCACCTGAGACAGGGCCGCCTTGGCGTCTTCCTGTGCTTTGGTCGCCACTTCCGGGCCGTAGGCGATGCCTTCCGCGAAGACGAACTCCACGTCGGTGATGCCGATGAAGCCCAGGAACAGACGCAGGTAAGGTTCCACCAGGTCGGTCGGGGTGCCTTTATGAATGCCACCGCGGCTGGTCAGGATCACCGCGCGTTTGTTTTTCACCAGGCCTTCCGGACCGTTTTCGGTGTAACGGAAGGTCACGCCGGCGCGGGCAACCAGGTCGAAATAGTTTTTCAGCTGGGTCGGGATGTTGAAGTTGTACATCGGCGCGGCAATCACGATGACGTCGTTGGCCTGCAGCTCGGCGATCAGCTCGTCCGACAGGGCCAGCGCTTCTTGTTGACGCGGGGTCAACGGAGCATCGGAAGGACGCAGCGCGCCGACCAGTTCACCGTCCAGCACCGGGATGGGCTGTGCGGCCAGATCGCGCACGGTGATGGTGTCGCCGCTGTGGGCGTTGCTCCATTGCTCTACGAAGAAATCGGCCAGTTGGTTAGACTGAGAGTAGGTCGCCAGGATGCTTGATTTCAGAACCAATACGTTGCTCATCGATAATTCCTTACGTTGTGACAGTGACATCAGGACTCAGCGTCCCTTGCATGGAGTACATGCTATTCACATTCCTCCAACAGTGATAGCGCAATATTTCGAGATCTTCGTTCGATTTTATTGAATGACATGGCGAGGCTTTACTCGCGGAAGTAGGGGGAGAAAGCCGTTTGTGATAGGCTGTGCGGCTAAAGCAAAAAAATCGCTAAAAAAACATCAAACCGTTGCCAAGCCTGGCCTTGGCGGCGAAGAAACAAGGAACACCGAACGTGAAATCTCCGCTCGAGGCACTGCCGGCCCAACTGGGTGAGCTAATGCTCCGCGATCAACAACGTCTGCGTCGTCGCCTGCAGGGCGCACGAAAAATCAAAAATCCCGATGCCCAGCTGGCGGTGGCCGCCGAAGTAGAAAACGACATCGCGGCGGCGCGGCAAAAAGTGCAGGCGCGCGCCGCGTCTTGCCCGCGCATTACCTATCCGGAAAGCCTGCCGGTCAGCCAAAAAAAACAGGACATATTAAACGCCGTCCGCGATCACCAGGTGGTGATTGTCGCCGGGGAGACCGGCTCGGGGAAAACCACCCAGCTGCCGAAGATCTGCCTGGAACTGGGGCGCGGGGTGAAAGGGCTGATCGGCCATACCCAGCCGCGCCGCCTGGCGGCCCGCACCGTCGCCAACCGCATCGCCGACGAGCTGGAAACCCCGCTCGGCGGCAGCGTCGGCTACAAGGTGCGCTTCAACGATCAGGTAGGAGAAAATACCCTGGTCAAGCTGATGACCGACGGTATCTTGCTGGCGGAAATTCAGCAGGATCGCCTGCTGATGCAGTACGACACGCTGATCATCGATGAAGCGCACGAGCGCAGCCTCAACATCGACTTCATTCTTGGCTACCTGCGCGAACTGCTGCCGAAGCGCCCGGATCTCAAGGTGATCATCACCTCGGCGACCATCGATCCGCAGCGCTTCTCGCGCCATTTCAACAATGCGCCAATCATCGAGGTTTCCGGCCGCACCTACCCGGTGGAGGTGCGCTACCGCCCGGTGGTCGACGACGGCGACGATACCGATCGCGACCAGCTGCAGGCGATTTTCGATGCGGTGGACGAGCTTGGCCGCGAAGGGCCGGGCGACATTCTGATCTTCATGAGCGGCGAGCGCGAGATCCGCGATACCGCCGACGCCCTGAACCGCCTCAATTTGCCGCACACCGAGGTGCTGCCGCTGTATGCGCGCCTGTCGAACAGCGAGCAGAACCGGGTGTTCCAGTCGCACCACGGCCGCCGCATCGTGCTGGCCACCAACGTGGCGGAAACCTCGCTGACGGTGCCGGGCATCAAGTACGTCATCGATCCGGGCACCGCGCGCATCAGCCGCTACAGCTTCCGCACCAAGGTGCAGCGCCTGCCGATCGAACCGGTGTCGCAGGCTTCTGCCAACCAGCGTAAAGGGCGCTGCGGCCGCGTATCGGAAGGGGTGTGCATCCGCCTGTACTCCGAGCAGGATTTCCTGTCGCGGCCGGCGTTTACCGATCCGGAAATTCTGCGCACCAACCTGGCTTCGGTCATTCTGCAGATGACCTCGCTGGGGCTGGGCGACATTGCCGCGTTTCCGTTCGTCGAGGCGCCGGACAAGCGCAACATTCAGGATGGCGTGCGCCTGCTGGAAGAGCTGGGGGCGATCGCCACCGCCGACAACGGCCACTATCAGCTGACGCCGCAGGGCCGCCAGCTGGCGCAGTTGCCGATCGACCCGCGTCTGGCGCGCATGGTGCTGGAAGCGCAGAAGAGCGGCAGCGTGCGCGAGGTGATGATCATCACCGCCGCGCTGTCGATTCAGGATCCGCGTGAGCGCCCGATGGACAAGCAGCAGGCCTCGGATGAAAAACACCGCCGCTTCGCCGACAAGGACTCGGACTTCCTGGCGTTCGTCAACCTGTGGGATTATCTGCAGGAGCAGCAAAAAGCGAACTCCTCCAGCCAGTTCCGCCGGCTATGCCGCAACGATTTCCTCAACTACCTGCGGGTGCGCGAGTGGCAGGATATCTACACCCAGCTGCGCCAGGTGGTGAAAGAGCTGGGGCTGCCGATCAACAGCACGCCTTCCGACTACCGCAGCGTGCACACCGCGCTGCTGACCGGCCTGCTGTCGCACATTGGTCAGAAGGATGCGGACAAGCAGGAATACACCGGCGCACGCAACGCCCGCTTCTCCATCTTCCCCGGCTCCGGCCTGTTCAAGAAGCCGCCGAAGTGGACCATGGTGGCCGAACTGGTGGAAACCAGCCGCCTGTGGGGGCGTATCGCTGCGCGCATCGAACCGGAATGGATCGAACCGCTGGCTCAGCACCTGGTGAAACACAGCTACAGCGAACCGCACTGGTCGAAGTCGCAGGGGGCGGTGATGGCCAGCGAAAAGGTCACGCTGTTCGGCCTGCCGATCGTCGCGGCGCGCCAGGTCAATTACGGCTCCATTGATCCGCTGCTGTGCCGTGAGCTGTTTATTCGCCATGCGCTGGTGGAGGGCGACTGGCAGACGCGCCACGCCTTCTTCCGCGACAACCAAAAGCTGCGCGCCGAAGTGGAGGAGCTGGAGCATAAATCACGCCGCCGCGACATCCTGGTGGATGACGAAACGCTGTTCGGCTTCTACGATCGCCGTCTCCCCAACGACGTGGTTTCCGGCCGTCATTTCGACAGTTGGTGGAAGAGCGCGGCCAAACAGCAGCCGGATCTGCTGAACTTCGAAAAAGAGATGCTGATCAAGGACGGCGCCAATAAGATCAGCGCGCTCGATTACCCGAACTTTTGGCATCAGGGCAACCTCAAGCTGCGGCTGAGCTACCAGTTTGAACCGGGCACCGACGCCGACGGCGTGACGGTGCACATTCCGCTGCCGATCCTCAACCAGGTGGAGGAGCAGGGCTTCGAATGGCAGATCCCCGGCATCCGCCGCGAGCTGGTGATTGCGCTGATCAAATCGTTGCCGAAACCGGTGCGCCGCAACTTCGTGCCGGCGCCGAACTACGCCGAGGCGTTCCTTGGCCGCGTCACTGCGCTGGAATTGCCGCTGCTGGACGCGCTGGAGCGCGAGCTGCGGCGCATGACTGGCGTGACCGTGTCACGTGATGACTGGCAGTGGGATCAGGTACCCGATCACCTGAAGATGACCTTCCGCGTGGTGGGCGAGAAAAATCAGACGCTGCGCGAAGGCAAAGACCTGGCCGCGTTGCGCCTGCAGCTGAAAGAGAAGGTGCAGGAGACGCTGTCGGCGGTGGCCGACGATGGGCTTGAGCAGAGCAATCTGCATGTCTGGAGCTTTGGCCAACTGCCGGCGTTTTACGAGCAGAAGCGCGGCGGCTATTCGATGAAGGCTTACCCGGCGTTGGTGGATGAAAAGGACAGCGTGGCGATCCGCCTGTTCGACAGCGAAAGCGAGCAGCAACAGGCGATGTGGCAGGGCACGCGCCGCCTGCTGTTGCTGAATATTCCTTCGCCGATCAAATACCTGCATGAAAAGCTGCCGAACAAGGCCAAGCTGGGGCTCTACTTCAACCCGTACGGCAAGGTGCTTGAGCTGATTGACGATTGCATTTCGTGCGGTATCGACAAGCTGATCGCCGAACACGGCGGCCCGGTCTGGCAAGAGGAAGGCTTTGCGCGCCTGCAGGAGCAGATCCGCGCCGAGCTGAACGACACGGTCGTCGAGGTGGCCAGGCAGGTTGAGCAGATCCTGACGGCGGTCTTCAACATCAACAAACGGCTGAAAGGCCGGGTGGACATGTCCTTGGCGCTGGCGTTGTCGGACATCAAAACCCAGCTTGGCGGCCTGGTTTACCGCGGTTTCGTCACCGGCAACGGCTGGAAACGCCTGCCGGACACGCTGCGCTACCTGCAGGCGATCGAACGCCGATTGGAAAAACTGGCCATCGATCCGCATCGCGATCGCGCGCAGATGCTGCGGGTTGAGCAGGTGCAGCAGGCGTGGCAGCAGTGGCTGAACAAGCTGCCGCCAAAGCGGCAGCAGGAGGAAGAGGTGAAAGCGGTGCGCTGGATGATCGAAGAGCTGCGCGTCAGCCTGTTCGCGCAGCAGCTGGGCACGCCGTACCCGATCTCCGACAAGCGCATTATGCAAACTATCGAGCAGCTTTCGGGCTAAGTTCGGGCGCGCCGGCCGGCAAACGGCCGGCGCAGCGCAAGTTGAAATTCAGAGAACAGAGAAACAGCAACGGCGCTTGATGCGCCGTTACGAGAGCTATTTGCCCGCCGCTAGGGCGTCTAGCGCTTCGCGGATGCCGGGCACCGCCAGGGCGCGGTTATCGGCGCGGTAGCGATCTTTCGCCGCCGGCGCCGAGCTTTGGATGGCGATCAACTGCCAGCCGTCGGCGGTTTTCAACAGCAGCGGTGAGCCGCTGTCGCCGGGCAGGGTATCACACTGGTGCGACAGTACGCCTTGCTGGGCCCAGCCGGTGACCTTGCAGTTTTGGTGGCTGTAGAGGTCATCCAGATGATCCTCCGGGTAACCCGCCTGAGTAATCAACCGCTTGGCCTGTTTCAGGGCCTGGGTCAGCGCCTTGCTGTCGCCTTGCCACAGCGGCAACGGTGCGATCGGCAGCGGCTTTTTGTCTTTCAGACGGATCAGCGCAAAGTCATAAGCGGCGGCGGCGGGCGGCACGATCCAGCCATCGCCGTCCGGCTTCAGCTTTTTGCCCAGCTTGCTGTCGACCAGAGTTTCGATATTGTCGGTTTGATACCGCCAGGATTTATCACCCGCCACGAAGCGCAGGGCGATGGCTTTATCCAGTTGCCCCGGCGGCGCCAGCACACAGTGGCCGGCGGTCAACGCCAGGTGTGGGGAGATCAGCGTGGCGGTACACAGATTGCCGCTGGCGGTTTCGACCTGGCCGATGGCCTGCCAGGGCTGGGCGGTGGTATCCGTGACCTTGATGCGTTCATCTTTGCCGAAAAACAGACGCGTTTGCTCGGCCTTGGACGGGCCGTCGGCACGTGCCGCCTGAGCAGCGATGAGCGGGAGTGAGCACAGCAACAGTAAAACGGATTTGCGCATAGATCTCTTGCCTGACAAATACGGATCATCCATAAACACACTGAATGCTAACTATAGACTGATTTAGCATCCGTGTGGATGGGCAATAATTGATTTTTCAATAATTTCCCGCCGGCGATGCGGCAGGCTACAGGTAAAAAAAGACGGCGATCAGGCCGCAAAGGATCAGGGCGGTCAGAACGATCTCGAACAGGTAGCGGCGCAGCATCAATGCGAACCCCCGATGAAAAAACACCCGGCGAACCGGGTGTTGTACACGTCAAGCCTGAAACGGTGAGGGGATCCTCACGTTGTTACGCCTTTTTGTGGCTGGCTTTCTTGTGGTGTTTTTTAGCCGCCTGGGCTTTTTGGGCCGGGGCTTTCGCACCGGCTTTTTTGTGATGCTTTTTGGCCGCCTGAGCTTTCTGAACCGGGGCTTTCTTGCCGTGGTGTTTCACCTGGGCTTTAGCCGGCGCAGCGGTGGCGGTGGTTGCGCTAGCCGCAGGTGCGGTGGTGGCAGCCTCGGCAGCGAAAGCTACGGAAGACAGACCCATTGCAGCGGCAACAACCAGAGCTAATACTTTTTTCATCGCAGAATCCTCAATATGGCTTTTGGGTATCAACCCCACTGCGGGGCCGTTGAAATGATAGTAGGCAAACGGCGTCCGCCTTTCCGTGAGTGATTGGTTTCGGCATGTAACCTAATGTACAGGGCGGCGGTGGGGAGTGGGATTGCTGTTATAATGACCGCCAGGCACAGCAAAAAGGATTTAACATGAACGAGATATCAATTCGTTGTGGCGTGACCGAACAGGGCGAGGTGCCGCTGGCCTATGAGGACTGGGGCGATGAGGCGCACCCGCCGCTGCTGCTCATCATGGGTATCGGCGCACAGCTTTTGCTGTGGCCTGACGACTTCTGCCGCGCCCTGGTGGCCAAGGGATTTCGGGTGATCCGCTATGACAACCGAGACGTCGGCCTTTCCGGCAAAACGCAGGCACAACGTACGCAGCCGTTGTGGCTGCTGATGTTGCGCGCCCAGCTCGGTTGGCAAACGCCGGTGCCTTATACCCTGGCGGACATGGCGGCGGACGCGGCGCATCTGCTCGATCATTTACGCATTCCGCAGGCTCACGTACTGGGCGCTTCGATGGGGGGGATGATCGCCCAGGTGCTGGCCGCCGAATACCCGCAGCGCGTCGCCTCGTTATGCATCTTGTTCTCCAGCACCAATCAACCGCTGTTACCGCCGCCGGCCCCTTCGCTGCTATGGCTGTTGGTGCGCCGGCCTGCGGCCGATTTGACGCTGCAGCAGCGCCACGAGGGGATGAAAACCTTCCTGCGCGCGCTCGGCACCCGATTTTATCCGCCGGAGGAGGCGGAGCTGGATACTCTGGTGACGCGGTTGCTGAAGCGGGGCGTGGATCCGGAAGGCATGCAGCGGCAACTTTCCGCGTTGCTCGGCAGCGGCGATCTGCGTCGTTATAGCCGGCGCATAGCCGCGCCGACGCTGGTTATTCACGGCGATCGCGATCGGCTGGTGCGCAAGGCGGCTGGGGTTGCGATCGCCCGTGCGGTCGCCAACGCCAAATTGCATATCATGCCGGGCATTGGGCATGACCTGCCCGCGCCATTGAGGCCGCAGCTGGCGGCGATGATCGCCCGTCATGCGCTGGGATGAGAGGCCGGAAAGCCCGGCGTTTTTTGCTATTTTAGTTACAACATACTTATGGTGAGTAGCCAGCCGCCACTCTGTAGCCAAGGCGTTGTCGGCAAGGAATGCGCGCTATGAAACATTATCCGGTCATGCAGGCGGGAAAAGGGCGCGGCCGGGGCCGCGCCAGGAGAGATTACAGGTAGCGGGTTTCCAAATGCTGACGGAAGTAGCGTGGATTGAGCGCTTCGCCGGTCGCGTTGGCGATCAGCGTTTCGGTCGGGAAACGGCTGCCGTGGCGCCAAATATTGTGCTGCAACCAGTGGAACAGCGGCTGCAGGTTGCCGGCGGCGATATCTTCGCTCAGCGAAGGCAGGGCCTGACGCACGCTCTGGAACAGCTGCGCGGCGTACATCGCGCCGAGGGTGTACGTCGGGAAGTAGCCGAAGGCGCCGTCGGTCCAGTGAATATCCTGCATGCAGCCGTTGCGGTAGTTGCCGATGGTGTCGAGGCCGAGATAAGCCTGCATCTTCTCATTCCACAGCGCCGGAATGTCTTCCACCTCGATATCGCCTTCGATCAGCGCTTTTTCAATTTCGTAGCGCAGGATGACGTGGGCAGGATAGCTCACCTCGTCGGCGTCGACGCGGATCAGGCCCGGTTTAACGCGCTGGTTGAGGCGAATAAAGTTGGCCTCTTCCAGCGCCGGCTGTTCGCCAAACTGCGCGGTGACCAACGGACGCAAGATCTTCAGGAATTCATTGCCGCGCGCCAGCTGCATTTCGAACAGCAGGCTTTGCGATTCGTGGATAGCGGTGGAACGAGCCAGGGCGACCGGCTGGCCGAGCAGATCGCGCGGCAGGTTCTGCTCGTAGCGGGCGTGGCCGGTTTCGTGCACGATGCCGAGCAGCGCGGTCAAAAACTCTTTCTCGTTGTAACGCGTGGTGATGCGCACATCTTCCGGCACGCCGCCGCAGAACGGGTGGGCGCTGGCGTCGACGCGGCCGTTGTCGAAGTTGAAACCGAGCAGCTTCATCACGCTGAGGCTAAGCTGGCGCTGGGTGTCTACATTGAACGGACCCTGCGGCGCCTGGCAGGGCTCGTTAGCCTGTTTGGCCACCACGCGCTGCAGCAGATCCGGTAGCCAGGTTTTCAAATCGCCGAAGATGCGGTCGAGATCGCTGCTGCGCATGCCCGGTTCATACAGGTTTAGCAGGGCGTCGTAACGGCTGGTGCCGGCCGCCTGCGCGCGGATCTGCGCTTCTTCCCGGCTGAGCTTTACCACTTCGCGCAGGTTGTCGGCGAAGCCGTCCCAGTCGTTGGCCGGGCGCTGGGCGCGCCAGGCGTGTTCGCAGCGTGCGCCGGCGAGCGATTTGGCTTCGACCAGCGCGGCCGGCAGCAGCACGGCGTCTTCATATTGGCGGCGCATTTCGCGCAGGTTGGCGCGGTCGAGTTCGTCCAGCGTCTCTTGCTGCGCGCGATCCAACAGCGCGCCGGTGCTTTGTGCCGTTAAAATCTGGTGCTGCAGCACGCTCAGCTCGGCCAGCGCTTCGGAGCGCGCCTTGCTGCCGCCCGGCGGCATCATGGTTTGCATGTCCCAACCGGCGATGGCGGACAGGTGGCCGAAACGCGACAGCCGGCTGAACAGGGCGCGCAGGTGATCGTAAGCAGACGTGTTGGAATGTGCAGATGTCATTATTTTTCGGCTCCAATGAGAAGGTCTGGCGGCATTACGCCAGATCGGCTTTTAAACTGAATGTCGGCTTCACCGGCCAGCAGAAACGGAAGCTGGCGCCGCCGAGCGAACTGCCTTCGACGAACACCTGTCCCTGGTGGGCGACGGCGATGGAATGGACGATGGCCAGCCCCAGCCCGCAGCCGCCGGTAGCGCGATCGCGGCTGGGATCGAGACGGACGAAAGGTTCAAACACCCGTTCGCGCTCTTCCGGCGGAATACCCGGCCCGTCATCCTCGACCTGCAAGCAGGCGAGGTCGCCGTCAAACCACAGGCCAACGCGCAGCCGCTGTTCGGAATAGCGCAGCGCGTTGTTGACCAGGTTGTCGAGCACGCGCTCCATCAGGCGCAGATCGACGCCGCCGAAGTCGCCGACGTGCGGGATATCGAGCTGGATGTCGCGATCCTGATGGAGCAGGCGGATATCATCGACCTTGTCCTCGAGCCACTTTGGCAGATCGATGGGTTCAATGTTTAACGCAACCTGCGGACGGTCCAGACGGGCATAGGTCAGCAGCTCGTCGATCAGCGACTCCAACTGGCCGATATCGCGGTTCAGCGCCTGCTGCTCGCTGTCGGACAGGTTATCGCTCATTTCAAGCCGGTAACGCAGCCGCACCAGCGGCGTGCGCAGCTCGTGGGCGATGCCGTCGATCAGCTGTTTTTTGCTGGCGATTAGGGTGTTGACGTTGTCGGCCATCTGGTTGAACGCCACGCCGAGCCGGCTCAGGCTGGAGGTGGGATCGAAGTGGGTGCGTTCATCCAGATGCCCGGCGCCGAGCCGCTGGGCGGCGTTTTCCAGCTTGAGCAGATCTTGCCAGTGCGGCCGCATCCACAGAAACACCGGCAGCGCCAGCGACATGCCGATAAACACCAGCAACACCAGATCCAGCAGACGCATCTGATGCAGGTAGAACAGATAAGGAATGGGGCCGACCACCAACACATAGTGGCTGCGCGGAATGCGCTGCATAAAGGTGTACTGATCGTCGAGGGCGATGATTTCCCCCAGCCGCAGCCGTTTTTTCAGATCCTCGCTCAGCTCCTGTTTGCCAAGCGGCTCGATATGCAGCTTGAACGACAGGTTGAGATCCAGCGTGGCGATGGTCTTGTTCCAGTCCTTCAGCGGGATTTCGCGCAGCTCGCTGCGCATCAGGTACAGCGAACTTTTCATCAGATCGTCCATCGACTGGCGGCCGGCGCGCTCGGCGGTCACTTTGTACACCAGGCCGACCAGCATCGCCATCACCAGAAAACAGACGAATAGCAACAGGAAGAACTGGACGAAAAGTTTTCTCATTGTTGCACCGATGCCCAGGCGTTAGGGGCGAACAGATAGCCTTTATTGCGCACGGTCTTGATACGGAACGGCTCCAGCGCATTGTCGTACAGCTTGCGGCGCAGGCGGGAGATCGCCACGTCGATGCTGCGGTCCATACCGTCATAGCTCACGCCGCGCAGGTTTTGCAGCAGCGCCTCGCGATCCATGATCTGCCCGGCGTGGGTCGCCAGCTCCCACAGCAGATCGAAATCCGAGGTGGACAGCGTGACGGTTTCTTCGCCCAGCGTGACCTGCCGGTTGACCGGATCGATGCACAATAGCCCGAAATGCAGCGCGTTGTGCTGGGTGAGCGGCTGAACCGACTCTTCTTTCGGCTGTTGGCCGTGTTGGCGCAGGTGCAAACGCAGGCGTGCCAGCAACACCGCCGGCGGCGTGGTTTTCAGGATATAGTCGTTGGCGCCCATCTCCAGCGACAGGATATGGTTCATGTCGCTGTCGAGCGAGGTGAGCAGCACGATCGGGCCGGGGAAGGTGGGGCGCAGATCGCGGCACAGCGTCATGCCGTCTTTGCCGGGCAGCATGATGTCCAGCAGCACCAAATCGGGTTGCTCGTGCGCGATGCGCGCCTGCGCGCTGTCGCCGCGCGGTTCGATCAACACCTCGATGTCGTGTTTGCCCAGATAGGCGGCGATCAGTTTGCCGACTTCGGGATCGTCTTCCACAAAAACAATTTTATGCATATGCCCGTGTTTTAATAAGAAAAGCGGATTTCAGCATAGCGCGGCCCGAGGCGATGCGCCATGCGGATCTTGGCCTCAGCGCAGCGGCCGGCCGCCGTCGACGCCGTGGGTGCGGCCGGTGACGTAGCGGCTCTCCATCAGGTAGTTCACCAGGTTGACCACTTCGCTCTCGCCCGGCGCGACCTTCATCAGCGATTTCGCCAGCGCCTGCTGGCGATAAGCCTCGTCGTCGCCAGGATTGAAGATGATCAGCGCCGGCGCAATGGCGTTGACCTTGACCTCCGGCGCCAGCTTGCGGGCGAACGAACGGGTCATATTGTCCAGCGCGGCCTTGCTGGCGGCGTAGGCGATATGTTTGTCGCTGCCTTTTTCCACCACGTAGTCGGTGAGATGGATAATGTCCGCGCCGGCCTGGCCCTGGCCGGTCAGGCAGGTTTCAAGCAGTTGGTTGAGCAAATAGGGCGTATAGACGTGAATTTGCAGCATCGCCGCCATCACCTGTTCCGGCGGCACCTGCGGCGACTCTGCCTGCCAGGCGCTGGCGTTGTGGATCACCGCGCGCAATTTGGGCGCCACCTGCCGCACCTGGTCGGCGAAACGGTAGATGCCTTCGTGCGTGGAAAAGTCGCCCTGAATGCAGCAGGCGCCCAAGGCTTTCAACTCGGCCATCGCCGGATATTCGCTGCGATAGGCGATGATGACGGGAACGCCGCGCTGGAGAAACGCTCTGGCGAGCGCCAGCCCGATGCGCCGCGCGCCGCCGGTAATCAGCACCGGGGCAGAGTTGGGGTGTTCCATTGATTAAAGCTCCTGGACAGACTGGCAAACAATAGGGGAATTATGCCATCATACGGCGGAAAGTCGTTAAAGCTTCGCATGATTATCCATTTCTGGATGTAAGATCCCCAATGCATTTCAGGTTGTCGCCCGGCGGCGGCTTGAAAGACCACGGGTTAACACTGGCCATGAGAGGAATGAGGGGATGAACAGCAATCACCTTGCATCCATCGCGCGCAGTGAGAAAATCTGTTTCGACTATATGGATTTTCTGTCCGCATCGTGCAGGAAGCACTGGCGCTTTGTTGATGCTATTTATGGTGTGATGCCGATCTTCGGCATGGTGTTGAAATCGCGCGTGACCACGTCACAAACGCGCAAAGAGCAGTTGAAAGAGCTGGCGCTGCAGGTGGTGTCAACCCAGGTCAGCGATGAAACCAATATCGTGCGCCTGATTGACCTGGCGCAGCAGCAGGGTCTGACGGTATTTGATATTCAGCTGCCCTATGAGCTGGAGGCGCAGCAGCTGGCGGCCATTCAGAAAGAGTGCGCGGAAGGCATCGCGATCGCCCTGGTGGGTGAGCGCATGACCGTCACCATTCCCCCTAAAAGCTGACCGGGAATCAACCCGGCCACTCGTTGATGGTTAGGCAATTGACTTGCCGCGATAGCCTAACCATGAACGAGATATTCCGCGCCGCGTAGCGGCCTGCCTTTAAAGCCGGGTCCCGGCATTGGGGCCGGAGCGTAGGGTATAAATGCCGTCTATATGAATCAGCACTGCGTATTTCGGCGGCTTCATTCCATTTTTTTCTGCAAACGCCAGCGCATCGTCAAACGGCTTGCCCGCCAGGAACAGTTCCGGGGTGCCGACGAAGCGGTAACCGTCCAGCGCCTCGCGATCGATAACCACGACGGCCATTTTCGATCCTTCCCTGATATTTTGCAGCGTCTGGCCGCCGGTATTTTCGTTGTAAATCAGCGTACGGTCGTCATACAGGCGCAAAGAGCGCTTGGGGCCGATATCGGGCATGCCGCTTGGGCTGCTGGTCGCCTGCACAGGCAGCTGTTTGGCCAGCATCTTTTTCATCTCATCATTCAATTCATTCATTGGCAGATTACCCCTCAGGTCGTGGTGGCGTTGTTAATGCACGGTGGCGGAATGGTTCGCCGCGGGCGCGCAGACGCTGGTTTCCGGCAGCCGGTGCTCGCGCAGCGCCTGCAGCGTTTCAATTCGGAACCGCAGCAGGTGCCGTTCGGCGATCTGCTGCATCTGTTCGCACAGCGAGGTGTCGTCCATCAGTTGCTCGATGGCGAGCCGGGCCTGATGCACGTGGGGTTCTACGCCGCGAAGCGGCTTTTGCCGCAGGCGCAGATGGGTGATGTTGTTGAACGTGACGATCAGCGCGGCCAGGGCGGATTCGAAAAGATGCAGTGCGTCAAACCGTTCGGTATATTCCGCGTTTTGCCAGGGCCGCTCGGCGACGAGCGCCTGAGCGGCCTCCAGCGCCTGCTGGTAGTGCGCCATCGCCAGGCGATCGCGCCGCTGATTGAATGCCGTGTTGCCCTCGGCGATCAGCGCTTCCCAGGCGGTAAACAAGGGTAATGCGTGCAGCAGTTTTTCAGCCATGAAATGCCTTCCATTTTCAGCCGGTCTAAACCCGCCTCCTGACGCCTCTCGGCAGGGGGCGCTCGCGTCTTGCCGTTAATGCTCAGATGATAATGATAATTAATTGCATTTAAGATCGCAAGAGGAGCAACTGACGGATCAACAACGGGTAGCGGGGTAACGGGGAAAGAAGAAAGAAGGGGGAAACGAAATGCGGCTGACGGGCAGCCGCATTGACAGGCGATTTTAGTGCAGCATAAGCCAACCGGCAGGCAGCGTGGCCGCCAGCAGCAAGAAGATGCTGCTCTTTTCCAGCCGGTTGAGCAGATTGATGTCCCGATGGCCGCGGCGGGCATACATGAACACCAACAGCCCAGGCGCATACAGCAGCACCGACATCAGCAGGTGCATCAGCCCGGAAGCGTACAGCAGCCACAGGCCATAGACGCAGGCACCGGTGGCGGCGAAGATCAGGCGTTTGTCGCGGCGGCGGTAAGCCACCTTGAACAGAAACGCGCCAACCAGGAAGTAAGGCACCAGGATCATTTCCGAAGCGATGGTCAGCAGCGAGTTATAGTTGCTGCCGGTCAGCCAGATCAGCACCAGCGCCAGCTGCACCGCGATGTTGGTCAGCCACAGCGAAGAGGACGGGGCGTGATGGCGGTTCTGCTTGCCGAATACGCGTGGAAATGCGCCGTGCTGCGCGGCCAGCAGCGGCACTTCCGCCGCCATGACGGTCCAGCTCAGGTAGGCGCCGCATACGGAAATGATCAGGCCGGCGGCGATGATCACGTCTCCCCACGGGCCAATCAGTTCCACCATCAGCACCGCCATCGACGGATTGCGCATTTCGGCCAGTTCGCTGCGCGGCACCACGCCCAGCGACAGCAGCGTCACCATCAGATACACCGCCAGCGCCGACAGCACCGCCAGCATGGTGGCGCGGCCCACGTCTTTCTTATTGCGGGCGCGGGCGGAAACCACCACCGCGCCTTCCACGCCGATAAACACCCACAGGGTGATCAACATGGTGTCCTTGACCTGTTCCCACACCGGCTTGCCGAGGGCGATGCCTTTGAAATCCAGCGTGAACACGTCCATTTTAAAGGCGATTGCCGCCAGAACGGCGAACATTCCCAGCGGCAACAGCTTGGCGAGGGTGGCCGCCAGATTGATGCTGGCGGCGGTTTGCACGCCGCGCAGCACCAGCGCGTGCACGATCCACAGCAGGGCGGATTCGGCGATCAGCGCCTGCCAGGTATTGCCGTCACCGAGAATCACGCTGCCGCCGCGATCGGTGAAGATACTCAGCGCCGCGAACACGATCACCAGATACGAGACGTTGGCGATCACGGCGCACAGCCAGTAACCCCAGGCGGAGCAGAAGCCCACCAGCTCGCCGAACCCTTCCTTGGCGTAGGTGAAAATGCCGCCGTCCAGATCCGGACGCAAACGCGTAAGCAACAGCATGGCGAAGGCCAAAAACAGAATGCCGACGCCGGTGATCCCCCAACCCAGCAGCAGCGCGGCGGGGCTGGCGACCTGCGCCATGTTTTGCGGCAGACTGAACACGCCGGCACCCAGCATTGAGCTGAGCACCAAAGCGGTTAGCGCGGTAAGACCGAGTTTTTTTTCCAATGACGGATCCTGAACGCAGAATAAACAACTGGAAGGGAACTGCTTGGTGGCAACAATGTATTAACTACCACTGCGCGAATAGACAATAGCCCTAAAAATTGGCGCAAATTTTACGGAGGGATGATTAGAGATGCAATGATTGAATATGCGGAATTTACAAAAAACTATTCAACGCGTGATGAAAAAAGCGGCAATAAAAACGGGCAGCTCAAGGGCTGCCCGATGGTAAACCGAAAAGCGGGTTTTATTTGAACAGATCGGCGCTGACGGTCAGGTTGCCGCCGCTCTTGTTCTGCCACTGGCGGGTGACGTGGTAGTACTTGGCGCCTTTCTCGGCCGCGCGTTTCGCCACTTCGGTGGAGACATCGGTCATGCTGTTGAAGTGGCCGGTGAAGGTGACGGAATCGAACGGCACCATCTGCGCGGCGGTCACGTTGTTCACTTCCTGGATCTTGGTGCCGTTAGGCAGCGTGACGGTATAGCGTTGGCCGGTAGAAGACTGGGTTTCAAAGAAACGGCCCACTTCGCGGCTTGGCGAACCGGAAGACGCGACGCCAGGAATTTCGACTTTCGCGGCAGCGGCGCCGCCGGCGGCCAGCGCGGCGCGGCCGGCGTCAGAATCGGCCGGAATGGCGTCCGGGCTCTGCACGCGGCGTTTTGGCGCATCGGCCTTATATATGTAGGCGGTAACGAACTGGTTGCCGCCGGAGTTGGCGTCAACCTGGCGCACGATGAAGAACGAGGCGGCGCCTTTTTTCTTCGCTTCTTTGGAGATGGCGTCGTTGATGTCCGGCTGGCTGCGGTAGAAACCGCTGACGCTCACGGTATCGTAAGGCTCCAGCAGATAGGCTTCCTCTTTAGGCAGTTCGTTCACGCCGTTAAATACGCGGTATTTTGGTGTTTTGCTCACTTCTGGCGCATCTTTATGATAAAGGTCTGCGGTGACGCGCCAGTTGCCGCCGTTGTTGCTGTTGTTGCTGTCCTGGATATAGAAGGAATCGGCACCCAGTTTGTCTGCACGGCGGGATACGGCGTCGACGGCTTCATTGATGGCATTGAAGCGGCCGGTAATCGTGATGCGATCAAACGGCTTCAGCGCCGCTGCTTTCTCAGGAGTTAACTCTTGCGCCGCATGAGCAGACAGCGCGGTGAGTGATAACAAGGCTGACGCGATGATCGTGGTCTTCAGCTTCATAAAAAATCCTTTCGCCTAGCGCATTAACGTTTATAACGTACTGAACTGTTTAAGTGTAATTCAGCCGTCGATTATTACATGTAATTCTGAAAACTGTCTCAGCATTTTATGTTATCCCGTGCGACAAATCGCCGACGGTGACGCCGGGCGCACGGATGGCGCCATAGCCATAAGTTTCCATAATAACGGCTTTGGTGTCATTAATGTTAATTATTCACAAAATGATAACTTTTATGCTTTTACACCGCGCATGGCCATAAATCGTTACGCCGGGCGTAAATCTCTTGTCACGCAGAATGCGCTGTTCTGTATGGATTTTTTCACAGTAAATTGCGATTTGTCATATCACGCGCGGCGTTTTTATGTAAAAACAGAGCTGAATGCGTAAGCAATTATGGATCATCGACCTTATTTTCAGTAGGTTATAGTTGGCGTCTGAAATCAGTGCGGGCAAGTTAATGCCACGCCCGCCGGTGACGCCGTGCTATGGGCAGGAAAATAATAAACATCATCCAAGACAGGTGAGAAGGGAACATTATGCGTATTGGTGTACCAAGAGAGCGGTTGGCCAATGAAGCCCGGGTCGCAGCCACGCCGAAAACGGTGGAACAACTGCTGAAGCTGGGTTTTACCGTCGCGATTGAACGCGGGGCGGGCAAACTGGCCAGTTTTGAGGACGTCGCCTACGAAGCCGCCGGCGCGGCGCTGGTCGACGAAAGCGAAGTGTGGCAGTCGGATCTGATTCTGAAAGTCAACGCGCCGCAAGACGACGAGATCGCCTTGATGCGCGAAGGCAGCACGCTGGTCAGCTTTATCTGGCCGGCGCAAAACCCCGAATTGATGGCCAAGCTGGCGGCGCGCAATGTCACCGCGCTGGCGATGGACTCGGTGCCGCGCATCTCGCGCGCCCAGTCGATGGACGCGCTGAGCTCGATGGCCAACATCGCCGGCTACCGCGCGATCGTCGAAGCGGCGCATGAGTTCGGCCGTTTCTTCACCGGCCAGATCACCGCCGCGGGCAAAGTGCCGCCGGCCAAGGTGATGATCATCGGCGCCGGCGTGGCCGGCCTGGCGGCGATCGGCGCCGCGGGCAGCCTCGGTGCCATCGTGCGCGCCTTCGATACCCGCCCGGAAGTGAAAGAGCAGGTGCAGAGCATGGGCGCGGAATTCCTCGAGCTGGATTTTGAAGAGGAAGCGGGCAGCGGCGACGGTTACGCCAAAGTAATGTCCGAAGCCTTTATCAAGGCCGAGATGGCGCTGTTCGCCGCGCAGGCGGCGGAGGTCGATATCATCGTCACCACCGCGCTGATCCCGGGTAAACCGGCGCCGAAACTGATCACCAAAGAGATGGTGGCGTCGATGAAACCGGGCAGCGTGATCGTCGATCTGGCGGCGCAAACCGGCGGCAACTGCGAGCTGACCGTGGCCGACACCATTACCGTGACCGACAACGGCGTGAAAATCATCGGCTATACCGATCTGCCGAGCCGCCTGCCGACCCAATCTTCGCAGCTGTACGGCACCAACCTGGTCAACCTGCTGAAGCTGCTGTCGAAAGAGAAAAACGGCGAGATCGACATCGATTTCGACGATACGGTGATCCGCGGCGTTACCGTGGTGCGCAGCGGTGAAATCACCTGGCCGGCGCCGCCGATCCAGGTCTCCGCCCAGCCGAAAGCGGCCCCCGCCGCCGCACCGGCCGCCAAACCCGAAGCCAAACCGACCTCGCCGTGGCTGAAGTACGGCCTGATGGCTCTGGCAATCCTGCTGTTCGGCTGGCTGGCGGACGCGGCGCCGAAAGAGTTCCTGTCGCACTTTACCGTGTTCGCGCTGGCTTGCGTGGTCGGTTACTACGTGGTCTGGAACGTCAGCCATGCGCTGCATACCCCGTTGATGTCGGTCACCAACGCGATCTCAGGGATTATCGTGGTCGGCGCGCTGTTGCAGATCGGCCATGGCGGCTGGGTGAGTTTCCTCTCCTTTATCGCCGTGCTGATCGCCAGCATCAATATTTTCGGTGGGTTCACCGTCACTCAGCGCATGCTGAAGATGTTCCGCAAGAACTAAGGGGTAGCAAATGTCTGGAGGATTGGTTACAGCTGCATACATTGTTGCCGCTATTTTGTTTATTTTCAGCCTGGCGGGCCTGTCGCGCCATGAAACGTCGAAGCAGGGCAACCTGTTCGGCGTCGCCGGCATGGCGATCGCGCTGATCGCCACCATTCTGGGGCCGGATTCCGGCAACGTCGGCTGGATCATCATCGCCATGATCATCGGCGGCTCAATCGGCGTCTATCTGGCCAGGAAGGTCGAGATGACCGAAATGCCGGAACTGGTGGCGGTGCTGCACAGCTTCGTTGGCCTGGCGGCGGTGCTGGTCGGCTTCAACAGCTACCTGGATCACGGCGCGCCGATGGAGCCGGTGATGGCGAACATCCATCTGACCGAAGTGTTCCTCGGCATCTTTATCGGCGCGGTCACCTTCACCGGTTCGATCGTCGCCTTCGGCAAGCTGCGTGGCATCATCTCTTCCAAGCCGCTGATGCTGCCGAACCGCCACAAGCTGAATCTGGCGGCGCTGGTGATCTCGTTCCTGCTGCTGGTGGCGTTCGTGCGTACCGACAGCGTGGGCTGGCAGGTGGTGACGCTGCTGCTGATGACGGCGATCGCGCTGGCGTTCGGCTGGCATCTGGTGGCCTCGATCGGCGGCGCCGACATGCCGGTGGTGGTGTCGATGCTCAACTCCTATTCGGGGTGGGCGGCCGCCGCAGCGGGCTTCATGCTGAGCAACGATCTGCTGATCGTCACCGGCGCGCTGGTGGGCTCTTCGGGTGCGATCCTGTCTTACATCATGTGCAAGGCGATGAACCGCTCGTTTATCAGCGTGATCGCCGGCGGTTTCGGCAGTGACGGTTCGTCTACCGGCGACGCCGAAGAGATGGGCGAATACCGTGAAACCACGGCGGAAGAGGTGGCCGAGCAGCTGAAGAACTCCACCTCGGTGATCATCACCCCGGGCTACGGCATGGCGGTGGCGCAGGCGCAATATCCGGTGGCGGAAATCACCGAGAAACTGCGGGCGCGCGGCGTGAAGGTGCGTTTCGGCATTCACCCGGTCGCGGGGCGTTTGCCGGGCCACATGAACGTGCTGCTGGCGGAGGCGAAGGTGCCGTACGACGTGGTGCTGGAGATGGATGAAATCAACGAAGATTTCCCGGATACCGACACCGTGCTGGTGATTGGCGCCAACGACACGGTGAACCCGGCGGCGCTGGAGGATCCGCGCAGCCCGATCGCCGGCATGCCGGTATTGGAAGTGTGGAAAGCGCAGAACGTGATCGCGTTCAAACGCTCGATGAACACCGGCTACGCCGGCGTGCAGAACCCGCTGTTCTTCAAAGAGAACACCCAGATGCTGTTCGGCGACGCCAAAGACAGCGTGGAAGCGATTCTGCGGGCATTGCAGAAGTAATTGAGCAACCAAAAAAAACGGGCCGCTTAGCGGCCCGTTTTTTATGCGCGAGGGTTAATCTTCGTCATCGTGCTCATCGTCTTCATCCGTCTCAATCGGGCAGTTGAAGTTCTCCGGCTTAATCACCAGCAGATCGCATTTCAGATGGTCGATCACATGTTCCGCGGTGTTGCCGATAAAGGCCGCCGAAATGCCGGTGCGGCCCAGCGTGCCCAGAACCACCACGCCGGCCTGCAGGTGTTCGGCCAGATCGGGGATCACCTCTTCCGGCAGGCCTTTTTCCACGTGGGTGAATTCTTCCTTAATGCAGAATTTCTGCCGCAGCGCCTTCATGGCGATCAGATGCTGGCCGCGGATGGCGTCGTTGTAGACGCTCGGATCGAAATCGGGCAGCTCGATGGCGATGTTGATCGGAGTAACGGGATAGGCGCCGACCAGGTGAACCTCGGTCTGGTTGACGTTCTGCGCCAGTTCGACGGTTTCTTGCACCAGTTTGATATTGAGCGGATCGTGATAGGGTTCTTCGCTGGCCAGGTTGACCGCCACCAGCGCTTTACCGCCTTCCGGCCAGGGCTGGTCTTTCACCATCCACACCGGGCAAGGGCATTTTCGCAGCAGGTGCCAGTCGGTGGGGGTGAAGATCACCGACTCCAGCCGGTCGTGCTGGTGCGCCATTTTCAACAGCAGGTCATGTTGGCCGGAAAGCACTTCCTGAATGATGGCTTCGAAGGGGCGGTTGTGCCAGACCACTTTGATTTCGATCGGCACGCCGTCGTTGAGGTAAAAGCGGCACTGCTCGTTGATCCAGGCGGCGCGTTGGCTGATCACACCTTGCCGCATCGCCGTTCTTTCGTCCGGAGAGAGCAGGGTCGTCATTTCGTAAGAGAAGTCATAAATGGGCAGGAAGGCTTTGATGCGCCCGCCGTTCCGTTTCACCAGGTACACGGCGCGGCGCAATGCCGGCTGGTCGTCCTGATTGGGGTCAATAGCCACCAGAAGATTCTGATACTTCGCCATAGGGCCTCCTTACAGCTGAAATCAACAGTCTGTTAATTTACAGAGTAACCCAACATTGAAAAACAGAACAACAACAGAAGCGGCGCCGGATCAACAATTTCAGTGAAATGTTGATCCGGCAGGAGAATCAGGCGTTAACGGACACGTTGATGCGCGGCGTACCGGCCAGCACCGACAGGGCGTCGGCGTTTTCAATGGTGATGTATTTGCCTTTCACGCTGAGGATTTCGCTTTTCTGGAAGCGGCCCAGCAGGCGGCTGATGGTTTCCACCGTCAGGCCGAGGTAGTTGCCGATGTCGCCGCGGGTCATGGTCAAACGGAACTCGCGCGGTGAGAAGCCGCGCTCCGCGAAGCGGCGCGACAGGTTGTAAACGAACGCCGCCAGGCGCTCTTCGGCATTTTTCTTCGACAGCAGCAGGATCATGTCCTGGTCGCCTTTGATCTCGCCGCTCATCAGCCGCATGATCTGCTGACGCAGGTTAGGCATTTTGCCGGACAGATCGTCGAGGGTTTCGAACGGGATCTCACACACCATCGAGGTTTCCAGCGCCTGGGCAAAACTCGGGTGCTTCAGACCGCCGATGGCGTCGAAGCCCACCAGATCGCCCGCGAGGTGGAAGCCGGTGATCTGCTCGTCGCCTTGCTCGGTGATGGTATAGCTTTTGATGGTCCCGGAACGGATCGCGTACAGCGACTTCAACTCGTCGCCGGCCTTGAACAGGGTCTGGCCTTTCTGGATGGGCTTTTTCCTCTCGATAATGTTGTCGAGCTGGTCCAGCTCGTGGGCATTAAGGGTGAAAGGAATGCACAGCTGGCTGATGCTGCAGTCCTGGCAATGGATCGCACAACCACCAGACTGGATACGACGAATCACGCGTTTTTCCGGGATCATAGATTACGCTCATTCAATAATTGATATGAGTCAATTTTAACATCTTTTGCAGCAGCTGATAAGGGTGGCATTAGCATGAATAGGGGTATTGTGTGCGAATTTTGCGCACACATGCCGCCGATTATTCTGTATGGGACTGAAGTTATGAGTATTATTTGTGACTTATGCGTCTTATTCACACAAGTTATTGATAGTGCCAAAGCGGGGACGAGCGCGGCGTTGAGCAACGTGCTTTATTAAGCAGCGCCAAACAATGGCGCTGGATGAGCTCATCGCCGCGGCTACAGCAAACTTTTCGGCAGGTAGCCTTCATGCTGCAACAGCCACTGCTTGCGCTGTACGCCGCCGGCATAGCCGGTCAGCGCGCCCTGCGAACCGATCACCCGGTGGCAGGGCACCACGATGCTGATCGGATTCGAACCGTTGGCCATGCCGACCGCGCGCGAGGCGGTCGGACGGCCGATGCGTTGCGCCAGCTGGCCGTAGGTCAGGATCTCGCCGCACGGGATTTGGCGCAGCTGCTGCCATACGGTGCGTTGGAACTCGGTGCCGGCGGTCATCACCGGCAGCCGATCGATAATGCTCAGCTCACCGGCGAAATAGCGTTGCATCGCGTCAGTCAGCCCGCTGGGATCGCGCTGCTCGCGCAGGGTGAAGCGATCGGCGCGGTAGTGGGTATTCAGCAGCTTCATCAGGCGCGCTTCGTGATCGGTCCAGTCAATCGCCCGCAGGCGCCCCTGTTCATCGGCAATCAGCACCAGTTCTCCCACCGGCGTGGCGGTACGATCAATCAAAAAAGTCTGCATCTGGATCACTCCTCGGTTTGGTATGGCGATTATCGCACGAAAGCGGGGGAAGCGATGGCGGATTTCGGACATGCTGATGGGCAACCGCAGGGTTGCCCAAATAGCCGGATCAGGGAAATACGGGGAGTCATTGCCCGATGAATTTATAAAATAAATTTATAATTAATCAAGGCAAGTTGTGTTCTGTTTATTATTTCACCAGGCATTAACGCGTTGGCGTTACTTATAGCTGATGGTCACGCGCTTTAAATGGGGATCGTTATTCACTATTTCGCTGCTGACGGCAGAGACTAATTCTTTTGGCATCTCTTTTAACGAAGAGGAAATATATCCGTTCTGATATTCGGTCACTTTGCCGAAGCAGTTGGAGACAAGCTGTTCATCCTGATGTGTGATGGTGCAGGCCGGGGTGGTAATGGCGCCGGTGAAGCGCACGACGCCGGAGGCGACCTGGCTGCCGGAAAGCGGTTTTGCTTGCAGAGCGAAGGGCAGAATGACCAATGCGCTTAATACGGCTAAGTAATGGTTCATACGCTGTTCCTCTCAGAGTAAAAAACACTGCCAATTAAAAACAAGCGCCCTTGTTTTCATAAAATAAGCTATTTCGCCTGGCGAAATAAAAACGAATGGGCAAAAATCCTACTGCCTGCATTCAATGAATTTGATAGTAAGGAGGTAGGGTGAGTAAAACCATGATTTGGATCATAGTGAAGACCGGTTAATGGTTTCCGGCGCGGGCAGGGTAAAAGGCTGTGATCGTTCTCTCAGGAAAGCGGGAAAGGGCGGGATGTTTTCGCCCCCGTGCCGCAACCGCAGGAACCAGGGGCGAGCGGGGGGTTACAGCATACCGCTGCTGCCGCAGATGCGGATCTTTTCCGCCACCACTTCTTTCATCGCCAGCTTGCCGGGGACGATGTATTTGCGCGGGTCATTGGCATCCGGGTGCTGTGAAAAGTAGCTTTTCACCGCATCGGCAAAGGCGATTTTCAATTCGGTGGCGACGTTGACCTTGCAGACGCCGAGCGAGATCGCGCGCTTAACCATCGCTTCCGGAATACCGGAGGCACCGTGCAGCACCAGGGGCACGTCCACCTGTTCGCGGATCAGCGCCAGGCGCTCGAAGTCCAGCTTCGGCTCGCCGTGATACAGGCCGTGGGCGGAACCGATCGCCACCGCCAGCGAATCGATGCCGGTGGCGGCGACGAACTCGCGTGCCGCCGCCGGGTCGGTATAGAAGCTGTCCGCCGTCTCGACGATCAGATCGTCTTCCTGCCCGCCCAGGCGCCCCAGCTCCGCTTCCACGCTGGCGCCGTAGCGATGGCACAGGGCCACTGCGGCGGCCACCTTGGCGATGTTCTGCTCGAACGGCAGATGCGAACCGTCGATCATCACCGAGCGGATGCCGCTTTTCACCTTGTACTCGATGTCGTCCAGCGCTTCGTGATGATCCAGATGCAGCGCCAACGGCAGATCGAAGCGGTGCGCGGCAGATTGGCAAATGCCGATCAGGTAGTCGGTGCCGGCATAGCTGAAGGTGCCGGGCGTGCCGGCCATGATCACCGGCGAGCGCAGTTCGGCGGCGGTTTCCGCCACCACCTGCACGGTTTCCAGATTGTGGACGTTAAACGCCGGGACGGCGTAACCCTGACGCTGCGCCTTGAGCAGCATTTCTCGGTTGGCTATCAGATACATGGGATCTCCTTACAGCACCGGGGAAGGAAAACGGTAAATCGTCACGCCTTTCACCACCCGGTTGACCTCGCCGGTCGGGCAAGGATTGTCCGGGGTCAGCCCCAGCGCCAGCGAACTCTCGAAGGCCAGCATCTGGGTGAACAGCAGATACGGGAACAGCAGCCAGATATCGTCGGCCGCGTCGTGCATAGGCAGCAGGGCATCGGACAGGGGTTGGCGCTCGCCGCTCAACCCGACCAACTGCATCGCCAGCCCGTCGCGCTGCAGTTCGTTCCACAGATCGCGGTCATACTGGCGGGCGTAGTCGTCGCGGGAGAACATCAGCACCACCAACGTCTGGCCGTCGACCATGAATTTCGGGCCGTGGCGCAGGCCGAGCGGCGAGTCGTAGCGTGTAACGATACGGCCGGCGGTCAGCTCCAGCATTTTGAGCGAGGCCTCTTCCGCCAGGCCGGTAAAACAGCTGCCGCCGAGGGTGATATAACGGCGGAAACCGCTGGCGGCCAACGCCTTCACCTGCGGCTGCAGCGTTTCGCGCAGTGTACGGCAGCGCTGCACCATGGCGTTGAGCGGCGTCTGGGTGGCCCCGAGCGAAGCCGGGCCGAGCAACAGCGCGGCGCTCAGCATCATGCAGCTGAAGCTGGAGGTCATGGCGAAGCTTTGATCGTTGGAGCCTTGCGGCATCACCAGCGAACAGACGTTATCCCGCCGATGCGCATACTGCGCCAGCCGGCTGTCCGGGTTGCACACCAGCATCAGGTGATAGCTTTCCGGCAGCAGCTGGTCGGCCAGCTCCACCGTCGCCACGCTCTCCGGGCTGTTGCCCGAGCGGGCGAAGGAGACCAGCAGCGTCGGCCGCTCAGGGTCGAGATACTGCAACGGATTGGCGACGATATCGGTGGTGCCGTAGGCCGCCACGTTGCGGCCGGTTCGTTCGCGCAGCCAGGGCGCCAGGGCGCGGCCGGCGAACGCCGAGCTGCCGGCGCCGCACAGTACGATTTGCAGGCGCGGATTGGCCAGCAGCGGCGCCAGGAACGGCTGCCACTGCGCCTGTTGATCCTGCAATTGCCGGTGCAGCGCGGCCCACAGATCCGGCTGCTGCCAAATCTCTGCGGCGGTGTGCCAGGCGTTGCGCTGCTTCAGCCAATCCGCCTCGTAAGAGAAATACGCGTTCATGATGACAACTCCTTAAAAGCCTTGGTTAACGGTCGGCGATAATCACGTCGCTCCCTCAATGGTGCAGCGCCTGTTGGCAAGCACCGATCCTGCACTGCTGCGGGTCGATAATTAATTCCCGGCGTGTTGCGGTATTGGGCATTAACGCAAACTCCTGATTTACCGGTAGCCGTGCCCGACCACGGCTTAATAAGCCGCGGCGATACCGACCGGAACGCTTTCAGTTAGTTATGGCGAATTACAGCAAACGAAACGCTGAAATGCAATCGGTTATTTTAAAAATACTTATATCTATCAGTTGGTTATATTTATTTTTGCTTTCGATTGAGCGGCAAGCGAAAGCGGTGTTAACGCAAAGTGAAAACGGCAAATTCGTTATTTATCAGTCGACAATTCTCGGCGTCTATTTATTCAGTCTGCCGATGACGAAAGCCGCAGCGGTAATTCGACAATCGCCGGGCTTTCACTGTTTTTTTATGCCGGCGCGCGTAACCGTGCTGTTCCGCGTACGCCGCTAGCGGCGCCGATGTGAGGGCAAGTGGGGACGAAAATGCGTCTTTCGCTCCCAAATCGCCATTACTTTGCTATACCTGATAGTCGATGGATTCATTTTATTGTCATGTAACTGACACGTCAGAGTCACGGCTCTGGCTTAAGTTTGCAGCGACTACGTCAGGAGATAACGCGATGTTCAGCCTGGATTCTCTGTTGCAAGATGCATTTCCACACCGCAATACCCCTGCCTGGCAGCGCAGCCTGCTAAGAACCCTTCTCTTCGAAAAAGAATTCAAACAGTTCGCCGCCGACTATCCCCACCTGAAAGGGCTCGATCTGATCGAGCAGGTGGTGGACTACTTCAACCTCAGCTGCGAGCTGGTGGACGGCGATCTGGAAAACATCCCGAGCCAGGGGCCGGTGGTGCTGGTGGCCAATCACCCGATCGGCTCGCTCGACGGCCTGGTGCTGCTGCGCGCCGTCGCGGCGGTGCGCCCGGATGTGAAAGTGGTGGCCAGCCAGCTGCTGACCTACATCGAACCGCTGCGCAACCTGTTCGTGCCGGTGGATAACGTCGCTTATAAAACCAGCCGCAAACAGATTGAAGGCATGCAGCGGCAGCTGGACAATCAGGGCGCACTGATCCTGTTCCCGGCCGGCGAAGTGTCGCGCATGAGCCCGAAAGGCATCCGCGACGGCCACTGGCATACCGGTTTTCTGCGCCTGGCCGCCAAGGCGCGCGCGCCGATCGTGCCGATCCACATCAGCGCGCGCAACAGCAACCTGTTCTACTTTACCTCGCTGGTCTACCGGCCGCTGTCGACGCTGCTGCTGGTGCGCGAAATGTTCCAGCAGCGGGGCGGGCGCATCAAGATCCGCGTCGGCGGCCGCGTGCCGTTCGCCAGCTGGCACGACGGCCACACCAGCGCCAAGGATCTGGCGGAGCGTTTTCGCCGCCACGTGTATCGCCTGGGGCAGGGCAAGCCGGGGCTGTTCGCCAGCGAATCGCCGATCGCGCTACCGGAAGAGCGTTTGGAGCTGAAAAAGGCGCTGGCGAACTGCGAGCGGTTGGGGGTAACGCCGGACGGTAAAACCATCTACCTCTATCGCCGCCACGACGAAGCGCGCACGCCGATCCTGCGCGAACTGGGGCGTCTGCGCGAGATCGCCTTCCGCGCGGTAGGAGAAGGCTCCGGCCGCCGCCGCGATCTGGACAGCTATGACGACGATTACTATCACCTGGTGCTGTGGGATGAGGAGGAGCTGGAGATCGTCGGCGCCTATCGTTTTATCCCCACCGCCGAACAAATCGCGCGCAAAGGGCTGGAAAGCATCTACAGCAACAGCCTGTTCCACTACGATCGTGATATGGAGCCGATCCTGGCGCAGGGGATCGAGCTGGGGCGCAGCTTCATTCAGCCGGCCTATTGGGGCAAGCGCGGGCTGGACTATTTGTGGCTGGGCATCGGCGCCTACCTGGCGAAATACCCGCAGTATCGCTATCTGTTCGGCCCGGTGTCGATCTCCGGCGGCATGCCGCTGGCGGCGCGCGATTTGCTGATCGCCTTCTATCGGCTCTATTTCTCGCCGGACCACGCCTTCGCGCAATCGCGCCGGCCTTATCCGGCGTCGCTGCCGCAGGTGCTGGCGCAGTTTGCCGGGGATAACTACCAGGAAGATCTGGTGCGGCTCAAGAGCCTGCTCAGCAATATCGGCTGCTCGATCCCGACGCTGTACAAGCAGTACACCGAACTGTGCGAGCCGGGCGGGGTACAGTTTATCGACTTCGGCACCGATCCGGCTTTCAACAACTGCATCGACGGGCTGGTGCTGGTGGATACCACGCGGCTCAAGCCGTCGCGGTATCAGCGTTATATCGCGGTGCACCAGCCGCAGCCAGCCGAGACGGCATGACTACAGTCTGACTCATGCCTTTTTGATCTAAGCACGACCTTGGGGCCGGCGACGGGATAGCGCTACGATAAACGTTTTGCTTTCCACCGCCGGAGCCCGTCATGCCTCACTCGTTTATCCCGCCGTTATTGTCCGCCGACGAACCCTCTGCCGCCGCCGTTGAAATCCCGCGCGGCAAAGCGCCCTTTTTGCTGCTGTGCGATCACGCCGGCAAGGCGATCCCGCAATCCCTCGGCGACCTCGGTTTGCCGCCGGGGGAGATCGAACGCCACATCGGCTGGGACATCGGCGCGCTGAGCGTGTCGCGCCATCTGAGCCGCCAATTGGACGCCACGCTGATCCACCAGCGTTACTCACGGCTGGTGATCGACTGCAACCGGGCGCCCGGCATCGCCAGCTCGATCCCGCATTTGTCCGAGCTGACGCCGATCCCCGGCAATATCGGTATCGACGCCGAGCACGCGCTGGCGCGCGAGCGCGAGGTGTTTTTGCCGTATCACCACGCCATCGACGATCATCTGGGGCAACGCCAACTGCGCGAACTGCCGACGGCGGTGATCGCCATGCACAGTTTCACGCCGGTGTTCAAAGGGGCATCGCGCCCCTGGCAGGTGGGGCTGCTGTTTAACCGTTACCCGGAATTTGCCCATCTGCTGGCCGAGCTGCTGCGCGAAGAGGGAGATTTGCAGGTGGGGATCAACGAACCCTATGCGATGACCGATGCCACCGACTACACGTTGCCGGTCCATGCGGAACGCCGCGGTTTGCCTTATGTCGGCATCGAAATCCGCCAGGATCTGATCGCCGACGAACGTGGGCAACAGGCGTGGGCGAAACGTTTCGCACGCCTGCTGCCGCAGGCCTGGCAGCGCTGGCAAATTTGACTTTAGGAATATTCCCAGAGATGATAACCGTAAGGAATACGTAATACGTCATTAGAAAAAAAGTCAGGAGAGACGTGTGGAGCACAGCGATAACGGACTGTTCATCAAACGGGAGCGTTTTGAAGTTCTGGCGATTCTGCGTGAAATTTGCAAACAACGCACGCCGCTGCGCGTAGAAAATCAGCAGCACCGGTTTCAAAGTCTGTTATTGAGCGTCGGGCCGGACAATATCGTGTTTAGCGGTGAGGAAGCGGAAAACGCCATCGACGGCGCCTGCACCATCGTGATTGAAAGCAACGACGCCAAAATCGAGTTTTCCGTCGGCCAGGCGGAACTGACCGAACATCAGGGCGTCCAGGCCTGCTCGACCCGGCTGCCGCAGGAGTTGGTTTACATCCAGCGCCGCCGCCAGTTCCGCATCACCACGCCGCACTGGCGCCAATTCTTCTGTACCGGCGAATACCCGAACGGCACGCCTTATGAGCTGCGGATCCACGATCTGTCCGCCGGCGGCGTCGGTTTGCGTTTCGACGGCCCGCTGCCGGATTTCTTCCAGCCGGGCCTGCAGTTCAAGAAAGCGGAGTTGGATTTGGGCAGCTACGGCAGCTTCAAGGTCAACATGGAGCTGGTGGTAGTCAACGACGATCAGGAAACCGACGATAACGATCAGGTGGTGCACTTCTCGCGCTTGTCGTGCCGCTTCCTCAAGCTGGGGCTGGCGATGGAGCGCAAAATTCAAAGCGCGGTGTTCGCCTTCGAGCTGGATTTCAACAAAAAGAAAAAACGCTGATATTTATCAGGGGCGGCACGCTGCCCCTGACTCTTCACAGGCCTTACGGCTGTAACGCCCGCAGGCTGCCGATCTCTTCCCAACCGAAATGCGCCGCTTCGGCCAGCACGTCGCACACTTCGCCGCCGGCGGCGACCACGGCCGCGTCGAGCGCGGCGCCGTGCAGCAGATGGCTCACCAGCAGTGCAGCGAACAGATCGCCGGTGCCTTTGACCGCCGATTTGACCTTCGGATGGGTAAAGCACTGCGTTTCCTGCCGGGTGACCAGCATCAATCCCACTTCGTCTTCGTGCTGCGCCACGCCCGGCGCGCTGGTGACCAGCACCCATTCGGTGGTGTCGTTCAATAGCGCCTGCGCGGCGTGCTGCGTCTGCTCTTGGCTGCTCAGTTGCCGGCCGCACAGCTGCTCCAGTTCGAAACCGTTCGGCGTCAGGCCGTTGGCCAGCCGCAGGAACGGTGAGCGATAGCAGTTGACGATGCGCTCATCCACGTAGATCCCTTCACCGTAATCGCCCATCACCGGATCGATATAGATCTTTATCTGCGGATTGAGGGCGCGCACCCGCTGCAGCCAGTTGGCCAGAATATGGCACTGCATCACGTCGCCTAGATAGCCGACGATCACCGCCCGGGCGCGCTTCATCACGCCGCGGGCGATCAGATCGTCGAGAAAGCCGCCGAACCACTCGCCGGAGATGACGCCGCCGTGCGGCTTGCCGTAATAGGGCGGGCAGCCGAACAGCACGCTGGGCACCTGCAGCGCTTCCAGCCCTTTTTTCAGCAGGGCGCGGTAGGCGATGCCGTTGCCGACGCTGCCGTAGACCACCTGAGATTGAATGCTGATCACGTCGATGGACGGTGATCGCAAGGGTGAAGTCTGTTGCATGAGTTACATCCTTGGTTCGTTATTATCCAGCCAGCGGGCGAACACCTGCCGCGCGCGCTGTTCCAGCTGTGCGCCGTGGCGCGCCGCCTGTTCGCGCAGGCTCTGGGGCGCGATACCGGCCAGTTCCAGTTCGCAGGCATGGCCAATCAGCCAGCGTTCGATATCGCGATGATCCGCCTCCAGATGGAACTGCAGCCCGAGCGCGAACCCCTGATAGTCGAAGGCCTGATGCGGGCAAACCGCCGTGCCGGCCAGGCAGCGGGCGCCCTCCGGGATCGTGAACATATCGCCGTGCCAATGCAGCACCGGCGTATCGGCCAGCGGTGCCAGCACCGAGTCGTCTTGCGCCGTGAGCGTGGTCAGCGGGGTGAAACCGATCTCTTTGACGCCGAGCGAGATCACGTCGGCGCCCAACGCCTGGGCGATCACCTGCGCGCCGAGACACACCCCAAGGGTCGGCCGCCGCTGCGCCAGCCGCTGTTTGACCAGCGCCAATTCATGGTCGAGAAAATCATAGCGCTGCGCGCCGGAAAAGTGTTGGGCGGCGCTGATCGGCCCGCCGAGCACCACCAACAGATCGGTCTCTTCATTATTGATAGCACGAATATCATCGCGGCCGGCATCGTAATAGTCGATCTGATAGCCGCGCAGCGAGAGCAGGGAACCGAGGATGCCCAGGTTTTCAAAATTGACGTGTCGAATGGCGACGGCTTTTTTCATTGTTTAACCTCGTGAGCGTGGGTGAACGGCGTCAGCGCCAGCGACTCGCCCAGCACCGCGATGCCTTGCGCGCCGCTCTGGTAGACGATGCGGCGTTCGCTGACCTGGCTGAGCTGCACCTGATAACCCTGCGCAGCCGGGAACAGCGCGCAAGCCTGCTCTAGCTGATCGGCCGCCCAGGGCGTGAACATCTGCAGGCGGGCAAAGGCCTTTCCTGCATACTGAATGTCGAGCACGTAATGTTTATCCATGGAACCCCTTACTTTTGGCCGCGGAAGCTGTTAATCTATTTTGAACTAGTACAAAAGGATTTATGTATGACTTCATTGTATGCAAAAGGCGGCGGCGCTGTCCAGATTGCCGAGCAGATCGCCGCACGCATCAAAGACGGCGCGCTGCGGCCGGGCGAGCTGTTGCCGCCGGTACGCCAGCTGGCGGCGGAGCTGGAGGTCAATCCGAATACCGTCGCCAGCGCATACGCCCGATTGCGCGATGCCGGTCTGGTGGCGACGCGCGGGCGGGCGGGAACGGTGGTGCTGGAGCCGCCGCTGGCGGCGGTGAGTGCGGCCTATGCGCCGCGCCAGGTGCCGGCGGGGATGTGCGATCTGGCCAGCGGCAATCTCGATGCCGCATTGTTGCCGGCGTTGGCGCTGGGCGCGGCGGAGGCGTTCCCGCAGCAAAACGGCTATGACATCAGCGGCGATCTGCCGGTATTGACCGGCCTGGGGCGCGAGTGGCTCGGCCGCCAGGGCGTCACGCTGGGGGAACCGGCGGTGTTCTCCGGCGCGCTGGACGCGATGGAAAAGGCGCTGCGCTGCCATATGCAGCCGGGCGCGGCGGTGTGGGTGGAAGATCCCTGCTGGCCGCCGCTATTGACGCTGCTGCGCCACCTGCGTCTGCGGCCGCTGCCGCTGGCGATGGATGAACAGGGGTGTCGGTTGCCGGAAAGCGGAGCGGCGGGCGCGGTGATCCTGACGCCGCGCGCCCACAATCCGACCGGCGCCTCGCTCTCTGCGCAACGCGCGCAGCAGTGGCGGCGTTTTCTCAGCGCAAATCCGCAGTGTCTGGCGATCGTCGACGACTTCTGGGGGCCGCTGTCGCAGCTGCCGCTGCATCTGCCGTTCGACGGCGATCGCGGGCTGTACGTGCTGTCGCTGAGCAAGTTTCTCAGCCCGGATCTGCGCATCGCGCTGGCCTGCGGCAACCCGACGTTGCTGCAGGCAATGCGCGCCGATCAGTACATCAGCGAGCGCTGGGTCAGCCATATCTTGCAGCAGATCGCCGCCAGGCTGTGGGGGCAGGCCTTGCAGGAAGGGCAGCTGCAGCGGGCGCAGCAGGCGTATCAGGCCAGAAGGGATGAACTGGTGCAACGGCTCAACGCGCTGAATCACACGGCGCTGGCGGTAGGTGAAGGGCTGCACCTGTGGTTGCCGGTGCGGTCGGAAACCGCCGCCGCGCAGCTGATGGCGCAGCGGGGGTGGCTGGTGCAGGGCGGCGAGCCTTTTCGTCTGAAGAGCGATCCTGCGATCCGCGTCAGCCTGGCCAACGTGGCGCCGGCGCAACTGGCGGCTCTGGCGCAGGATCTGGCCGACGCCATGCGGGCCAGTACGGCGATCAACTAGGCCGGCGTCAGGCTCTCCTCCGCCAGCAGCTGCAGTGAGGTGAGCCGGGCGCTCGGTTCGGCGATCGGCGTGTCGATGATGAACTCGTCCACGCCGTACCGCTGCTGCAGCTGCGCCAGTTGTTGATGCACCTGCGGCGCGGTGCCGAGCAGGATATGGCTTTCCCGCGGCTCGATGCGGTAGTCGGTGGCGCCGGCCTGCTGCACGAAACTCTCGGCCTGCGCCAGGCTGCCGACGGTCACGCTCTGCTCACCGGCGACGTGGACGCGGTATTGCTGTATATCCGCCGCCAGCGCCGCGGCCTGTTCCGCGCTTGGCGCCGCGATCGCCGCTACCGCCAGCAGCGCCTTGCGGCCGCCGCTGTGTGCGGCGTAGTGCGCCAGCGCTGCGCTGATATCTTGCGGATTGCCGTTCAGTTGCGCGGCGAACACGAAGGCCCAGCCGGATTCGGCCGCCAGCGCCGCGCTCTCTTTGCTGGCGCCGAGCAGGAAGCGCTGAGCGCCGTGCGGCGGCAGCGGCGTGGCGCTCAGGCCGGGCTCGGCGTCGTCGTTCAGATAGGCGGTCAGCTGCGACAGCTGCTGCGGGAAAGCCGGCTTGTGTTGCCGGTCATGGGCAGCCTGCAGCGCCTGGGTGGCGAGCGGCAGGCCGCCGGGCGCTTTGCCCACCCCGAGATCGACGCGCCCCGGCGCCAACGCCGCCAGCAGGTTAAAGTTTTCGGCCACCTTGTAGGCGCTGTAGTGTTGCAGCATCACGCCGCCGGAGCCGATGCGGATGCGCGACGTCTGGCCGAGCAGGTAGCCGATCAGCACTTCCGGCGACGGGCAGGCGAGCTGCGGCGTGTTGTGGTGCTCCGCCAGCCAGAAACGCCGATAGCCCCAGCGTTCCGCCTGTTGCGCCAGATGCAGCGTGCGCGCCAGCGCCTGGGCGGCGCTTTCCCCGTCGGCGATCGGACTCTTTTCCAATATGCTCAAGGCATAAGCCATTTTCCCGCTCCTTTCCTCATCAGATATGCCTGACAAATACCATGCGGGCGGCGCGCGCCTTAATACTGATTGGCGATAGGATATTCCATTGATCCAAAACGAATTTGGATATGCGCAGATCGGTAAAGCGCCGCGATATTATCCTTCGAGCCAGGCCTTCAGACGAATGGCGTCACGGTAGTGGCCGTAGCGCGACTGCGCGCCGAGCAGGATCATCACCACCGGCTGCCCTTTGATGGTGGTGCGCATCACCAGGCAGTGGCCGGCCTCGTCGGTAAAGCCGGTTTTCTGCAGCTGGATCTTCCAGGCTGGGTTGTTGATCAGGCCGTTGGAACTGCGGTAGACCAACTGGCCTCGGCCAGGACGCACGATCTGCTGCTTGTCGGTGCTGAAGCGGCGAATCGATTGATAGCGATAGGCGTGATTGACCATCTTCAGCAGATCGTTGGCGGTCGCCACATTGCGCGGCGTCAGCCCGGTCGGATCGTAGAAGCGTGCGCGTTTCATACCGATGGTGCGCGCTTTCTGATTCATTTTCGCCACGAAGGCCTTGCGTCCGCCGGGATAGCTGCGGCTCAGCGCCGCAGCGGCGCGGTTCTCCGAAGACATCAGGGCGATGTGCAGCATGTCGCGGCGGCTGAGCACCGAGCCGATGGTCAGGCGCGAGTGGGTTTTCTTCAGCAGATCGCGATCGGCGGCGGTGACTTTCAGCCTGCTGCCCATCGGGCGTTTGCTGTCCAGGGCGACCATGGCGGTCATCAGCTTGGTGAGCGAGGCGATCGGCAGCACGCGGTTCGGCTGCTTCTGATAGAGCGTCTTTCCGGTGCGTTGATTGACGACCAGCACCGATTTGGCGTTCAGCACCAGCGGCGGCGCAGCGGCATGCACGGGCGCCAAAACGAACAGCAGGCTGAACAGGAGGGCGGCGCCGAAGCGCCGGGCGGGCAGACGGAGAAAAGCGTGAGATAAAAGCATAACGGCGGCAATAGTGACCCTAAGTGATTAAAAAATATCAAAAGAGTCTGCCCGGCAAATGTGAAGAAAATAGGGCGATAATCGCTCAAACTGTTACAACAATCCCTTTTGTTGCAGCGTGAAGCGTGTGGCCTCGTTCAAATCGTAGTCCGCGAGACGCTCGCGCGGCACCCAGGCGTAGTCGTCGAACTCGTCGTTGATCGTCACGTCGCGGTTGGCGGCATGGCAGTCGAAAATCAGGTAAATCATATAGATTTGCTCCCGGCTGCCGTCGGCATAGGTTTTGATGCGCACATCGTCGCGGAAGGTCCAGGGCGTGATGCCGTCGAGGATCAGCGCGGCGCCCAGCTCTTCGCGCACTTCGCGCCGCAGTGCCTGTTCTATCTGTTCACCCGGCTCGACGCCGCCGCCGGACAGCGCCCACTGGCCGGGGAACACGCCCTTGTGCGCCGCCATTTTGCACAGCAGGAAGGCGTTATCGTTTTCAATCAGCGGGCAGACAATGATGCGCTGGCGCATGGAAGACTCCTGTCAAAATGGAAAGCAACCACTTTAACATGGGGTTTAGCCCCTTAGCGTGAGAGAAATCAAAGCGTTGTATTAGCGCAGAGAAGCGGTAGCCGCCTCTCTGCGCTAAGGTCAGTAGATTTCCGGCACCACCATGTTGTCCGGCACCGGGCTACGGTGGTATTCCGGGCTGCGTTTGCGCTGCGGCAGCGTGATGACGTTGCCTTCGGCTTCCTCATAAGGCACCTGCTGCAACAGGTGGGTGATGCAGTTCAGACGGGCCTTTTTCTTGTCGACGCCCTGAACCACCCACCAGGGCGCTTCGGCAATGTTAGTGCGCGCTAACATGATTTCTTTGGCCTCGGTGTAGTCCTCCCAGCGGCGGCGGCTTTCCAGATCCATTGGGCTGAGCTTCCACTGCTTGAGCGGATCGTGAATGCGGCTGAGGAAACGCAGCTCCTGCTCCTCATCGGTGATTGAAAACCAGTATTTGACGATTTGGATGCCGCTGCGCGTCAGCATTTTTTCGAATTCCGGCACGCTGCGGAAAAACTCCTCATACTCTTCGTCGTTGCAAAAGCCCATCACGCGCTCCACGCCGGCGCGGTTATACCAGCTGCGGTCGAACAGCACCATTTCACCGGCGGCCGGCAGATGCGCGATATAACGCTGAAAATACCACTGGGTGCGTTCGCGATCGTTCGGCGCCGGCAGCGCCGCCACGCGGCAGGTGCGCGGGTTGAGGCGCTGGGTGATGCGCTTGATCACGCCGCCCTTGCCGGCGGCGTCGCGGCCTTCGAAGATGATCACCAGCCGGTGGCCGGTGCGCATCACCCAATCCTGCAGCTTCACCAGCTCGCCCTGCAGGCGCAGCAACTCGCGGAAGTATTGCTTGCGCCAGGCTTTCTTCGCGTCGCTGTCGACTTCTGCCGCGTCGAAGCGCAGGTCGTCCAGCTCCATTTCCAGCTCTTCGTCGTAGCTGTCGTAAAACTCTTGCAGCAGGCGCTGGTTGAAACCGTCATCGCGGTTGACTTCATGCATGGTCATCAGATTTTCTCCGTATCGGCCCGGTGTTAGAAATGGTTGAAGATCCAGTACAGCACCGCCGACAGCAGCACCGAGGCCGGCAGGGTTAGCACCCAGGCCATCAGCAGATTGCGCAGGGTGGCCATCTGCAGCCCGGAGCGGTTGGCGGCCATGGTGCCGGCGATGCCGGACGACAGGACGTGCGTGGTCGAAACCGGCAAGCCGAAGGCGTCGGCCGCGCCGATGGTGGTCATCGCCACCAGTTCGGCGCTGGCGCCTTGGGCGTAGGTCAGGTGCGATTTACCGATCTTTTCGCCCACCGTCACCACGATGCGGCGCCAGCCGACCATGGTGCCGAGCCCCAGCGCAATCGCCACCACCACCTTCACCCAGAAGGGAATGAAGCGGGTGGCGTTGTCGAGTTCGCCCTTCAGCGCGTCGAGGTTGCGCTGCGCGTCGGGATTGATCTGCAGCTGATGCTCTGCCTTCAGGTGCTTGATGGTCTCGGACGCCAGATACATGTCGTTGCGGGTGTTCGACACCGCCTGCGCCGGGATCTTGTCGACCGAGCCGTACTGACGGATTTGATCGCCGATCGCGCCGGCCAGCTGCGCCAACGCCGGCACCACCTCCGGCGTCAGCTCGCTGGTGCGCACATAGCCGGTCAGCACCTCGCGCGGCGGCGTTTGGCCGCCGGCCGGGAACTGGCGCAGCAGCTGGTTTTGGGTCACCTCCGCCAGCGCCGCCACCCGGGGAATCTGCTCCGGCGGCATCGAACGGTTCAGGGCGTAGGCGATCGGCATGGTACCCACCAGGATCAGCATGATAAGGCCCATGCCTTTCTGGCCGTCGTTGGAGCCGTGGGCGAAGGAAACGCCGGTGCAGGTGAGGATCAGCAGCCCGCGGATCCACAGCGGCGGCGGGGTATTGCCCTTAGGGGCGCTGTACAGCTGGCGGTTCTTGACGAACAGCTTTAGCGCCAGCAGCAGCAGGCCGGCGAACACGAAGCCGATCACCGGCGACAGCAGCAGCGCGTAGCCCACCTTGATCGCCTGGCCCCAGTCCACGCCGCTGGTGCCGGTGCGGCCGTGGATCAGGGCGTTGGCTACGCCGACGCCGATAATCGAGCCGATCAGCGTATGCGACGACGAGGCGGGCAGCCCGAGCCACCAGGTGCCGAGGTTCCAGATGATGGCGGAGAACAGCAGGGCGTACACCATGGCGAAACCGTTGCCGGTGCCGGCCTGCAGGATCAGCTCGACCGGCAGCAGCGAAATGATGCCGAAGGCCACCACGCCGCTGGAGAGCAACACGCCGAGAAAGTTGAAGAAACCGGACCACACCACGGCGACCATCGGCGAGAGCGAATGAGTGTAAATCACCGTTGCGACCGCATTGGCGGTATCGTGGAAGCCGTTGACGAATTCAAAGCCCAGCGCGATCAATAGCGCCAGCCCCAATAATAAAAACGGAACGTAACTGGTATAGACGGCGCCGGCGTCGCTGACGTCGTTAAATAAGTTCACCCCGGCGAACGCGATCCCCAGAATTAATAAGAACACAAAAAAAAGAACAGTGAGTCGACTGTTCTTTTGATGCAGTTTGGGCAGGCTGGAGGCGGCCGGCATGTCCGGTTGAACGGCGCTGTTATCGCTCATAATGACCTTCCTGAGAGGATTGGATGCGGTAGCTGTCGCCTGAAAAGTATTCTGAATGAATGTGGCTTTTTTATGACGAAAATATTAATCATCGGGAACGGCGAAAATCATTAACGCCGATAAATAAAGATTGTTATAACAGCGGGGACGGTCTTGGGTTAACGGCAACAGGCAGGATAGGGCGTTATGGTGCAACGGTTAGCGGAAAAGATGCACAAGCTGGATTTTGATGATGAAGTGACCGGGCTGATCTACGGCCATGTGTTTCGTTCCGGTGAGCCGCCGAGGCGCCTGAACTCGCAGCAGGTCTGCCAGGCCTATCAGACGTTGCCGCCCGGCGACGGTTTTATCTGGCTGCACCTCAATCTCAACCACGCGGCGGCGGAGAAGTGGTTGAAAAATCATTTTGCCATTTCCGATTTTTTCTTCCACGAGATTCGCCACGGTTCGCACACCACGCGCATTGAGCGCCAGGGCGACGATCTGTTCGCGGTGCTCAACGATGTGATCTTCCACCCCGAGGACAGCAACCCGGAAACGGCGACGCTGTGGCTCTATTGCTGCCGCGGGCTGGTGGTGACCGTGCGCCATAAACCGGTGCGGCTGATTGAACGGCTGCTCGGCCGCCTGACGGCGCTGCAGCTGGCCTCGTCCACCGAACTGCTGGCGCACCTGCTGGAAGAGCAGGAGGACGTGCTGGAGCAGGTGGTGCGGCAGGCCAACCAGTATGTCGATACCATCGAGGATCGCCTGCTGACGCGCCGCGTCAAACGCAATCGCACCGAGCTGGGGCGCATGCGCCGCATGCTGCTGCGCTTTCAGCGCCTGTTGGCGCCCGAACCGGCCGCGCTGTTTCGCCTGTTGAACCGGCCGCCGACCTGGCTGAGCCGTGAGGTGGTGCAGGATCTGCGGCAGTTTACCGAAGAGTTCACCGTGGTGTTGAACGATCTCGCCAGCCTGACCGAACGCATCCGGCTGCTGCAGGAGGAGCTGGGCGCCAAGCTGATGGAGCAGAACAACCGCACGCTCTACACGCTGACGGTAATCACCGTGCTGGCGCTGCCGATCAATATCGTCGCCGGTTTCTTCGGCATGAACGTGGGGGGGATCCCGCTGGCCAGCAATCACCACGGTTTTATCCTGCTGGTGTTGCTGGTCGGCAGTTTTACGCTGATCGCCGGTTATCTGGCGTTCAGGCGCAGGGACGAGTCGTAATTACAGGCGGGCGCGGTACTCTTCTTCCAGCCGGGCATGGGTGCTCCAGAACGGCTGCGGCGCCCGATCGTGCAGGCGATCCTGCAGGATATCCAGATGGGTGTGCCAGCCGCCGGCGACGCTGAGCATCTCGTCGCGGTTGGCCAAACGCCGGTGGGTGACCGTCAGCAGCACCGCGCTTCCCTGTTCCGTCAGTTCGAAGGTCACTTCGGAAGGGCGGCCCTGATCCTGTTCGGCCCAGGTAAAGCTCAGCAGGCGCGGCGGGAACAGGCAGGTGATGTGGCCGCGGTTGCTGACGCAGCCGCCGTGCTGTTTGTATTTGGCCGGCGGGGGTTCGTGCTCGCCCGCCAGATCGGAGTTGCGAAATTCCAGCTCCAGCGGCGCGCCGTTCTCCAACGTCATGGCGCCGGCCGCCAGCCAGGTGGCGCGCTTGTCGGATTCGGTCAGGTAAGCCCACACCCGCTCGATGGGGCCGGGCAGCAGCCGCTGGATGCGCAGCGTACCGGGTTCGATAATCATGCCGTAATCATTCATGGTTCACTCCTTGGGAGGAAGCTGTTCGGGCTGCAGCAGCGCCTGTTCGAGCGCATCCAGCCGTTCAGTCCAGAAATGTTCATAGGTTTGCAGCCAGTGCATGGCCTGCGCCATAGGCTCGGGTTCGAGCCGGCAGATATGGTTTCTTCCTTGCACGGTGCGTTGCACCAGGCCCGCATGTTCCAGTGCTTTCACGTGCTTGGAGGCGCCGGCGAACGACATCTGCAGCGGCGCGGCCAGTTCGCCGATGCTGCGCTCACCGCCGGCCAGCGCGCGCAACATCGAGCGGCGGGTCGGGTCGGCCAGCGCATGAAAAATGGCGTCCAGCTGTGAGGAAGATAATTCAACCATATGGTTGAATATAGAACAGGCGGGCTAATATTCAACCGTTTTGTTGAATATTTTTTGCCCCGGCGAAAACCGGGGCGGGGATCAGGCGCCGGCGTGCGCCAGCAGGGTGTTCAGCAACACGTCGGCGCCGGCGGTTGCCCAGGCGGGGGTGATGTCTTCCCGCTCGTTGTGGCTGATGCCGTCCACGCAGGGAATGAAAATCATGGCGGTTGGGGCGACGCGGTTAAGGTAACAGGCATCGTGGCCGGCGCCGGAAATCATGTCGCGATGGCGGTAGCCCAACGCTTGCGCGGCATGACGTACGCTGTCGATGCAGCCCCGATCAAAAGCGATCGGGGGATACTGGAAAATGCGCTCGGCGCGAGCGGTCAGGCCGCCGCCGTTGACGTGGTTTACCGCCGCCAGCAGGCGCTGCTCCATCTGTTCCAGAATTGACTCCTGCGGATGGCGGAATTCGACGCTGAAAAAGACCCGGCCCGGCACCACGTTGCGTGAATTGGGGGTAATTTGCGCCATGCCCACCGTGGCGCGCGCGTCGGGCGCGAAATCCCAGCCGATGCGGTTGACCGCCGTCACCAGCTCGGTGAAGCCCAGCAGGGCGTCGCGGCGGCGATCCATCGGCGTGGTGCCGGCGTGGGCGCTGAAGCCGACGACCTCCAGTTCGTACCAGCGCTGCCCCTGTGCGGCGGTTACCACGCCGATGTCGAGGTGCTCCGCTTCCAGAATCGGCCCCTGTTCGATGTGCAGCTCGAAGGCGGCATGGATCGGCGTGCCGCCCACCGGGTGTTCGCCGGCGTAGCCGATGCGTTCCAGCGCGTCGCCGAGGCTGACGCCGTGCTCGTCGCGGCGCGTCAGACCGTATTCCAGCTCGAAGACCCCGGCGAACACCCCGGAGGCGATCATCGCCGGCGCGAAGCGAGCGCCTTCTTCGTTGGTCCAGTTGATCACTTCAATCGCGCGTTCGGTGACGATCTGCCGATCGTTAAGGCTGCGAATCACCTCCAATCCGGCCAGCACGCCGTAGGTACCGTCGAAACGGCCACCGCGGGGCTGCGAGTCGCCGTGAGAACCGGTGACCACCGGCGCCAGCTCGGGCCGCGCGCCTTCACGGCGCAGGAACATGTTGCCCATTCGATCGACGCGCACGCTGCAACCGGCCTCCAGTGCCCACAGGCGCAGCTGGTCGCGCGCCTGGCGATCCTCTTCGCTGAGCGCCAGGCGGGTGACGCCGTTGTCGGCGATGGCGCCGAACTGCGCCATCGCGTGCAGGCTTTGCCACAGGCGCTCGCCGTTGACCCGATACGTCATTGCTCTTCTCCCGGCGTTTTGGCGGTGTAGCGGAAATCGCAGCAGGGGGCGCCGGACATGATGGTTTGGCTGCGCTGCAGCTCGACCTCCGGCGCATAGCCGACGATAAACTGGCTGTCGCGCGCGCAGGAGAGCAGGTGGCCGATTTCCCCCAGCCCCATCTCGTGGTACATCTCGGCGTAGCGGCAGCGGGTGACGTTATAGTCGAAGTGCTGTTCGTCCTGGTTGATCACCTCAACGCGCAGCGCGTCGTCTTTTTCCCACAGATACTGCAAGGCGGCGAAGCTGCGCAGATCCGCGCCGTTCGGTTCCTGTGCGGCGAACCGTTTGCCCGCCTCGATGGCGGCATTCTCGATGGCTTCGCCGATCACCGCCTGAGCGCGCGCCTTGCCGATTTCACGCACCAGGATCTGGTAGATCGGTTTGATGATCTCCGCTTCGATCTTTCTGCGGGCCAAAATGCCCAATTCGTTGTTTGCACAGCTCATCGCCTTGCTCCTCTTGATTTATTGTGGTTTGGCGCCGCCCAACACGGTTTGCGGCTGCCATTTGCCGTCCACTACCCGGTACAGGGTGAAGCTCGGCTGTTGCAGGTTGCCCTGCGCATCGAAGGCGATGGCGCCGGTCACGCCCTGATAATGGATGGCGCGCAGTTTCGGCAGGTAATCGGCCGGATTGGCCGAGCCGGCCTGTTCGATGGCGGCGATCAGCACCCGGGTGGCGTCGTAGGCGAAGGGCGCATGCAGTTCGATGTGGGTGTGGTAACGGTCGCGGTAGGCTTGTTCAAACGCCTTGCCGCCCGGCATCTGTTCCAGCGGCAGCCCCGGCTCCAGCGCGACGACGCCTTCGCCTTCACGCTGCGCCAGCGTCAGGAAGGTCTGGCTGACAAAGCCGCCTGCGCCCATCAGCTGCGCGTTCATGCCCAGCTGTTTCAGTTTGCGCGCCAGCGGTGCCGCCTGGGAGTCCACGCCGCCGAAGAAGATCAGATCGGCGTTTTTGCTGCGCACGGTGGTCAGCACGGCGCTGAAATCGACGGTCTTGTCGTCGACGTATTCGCGGGTGACCGGCTGCACGCCTTGGGCCTGCAGCGATTTGATGAACTCGTCCGCCAGGCCCTGGCCGAAGGCGGTGCGATCGTCGATCACCGCGATGCGCTGGGCTTTCAGCGTTTTCACCGCATACTGCCCGGCATAGTTGCCGCCGTCGTCGTCATGGCCCATCACGCGGAAGCTGGTGTCAAAGCCTTGTTGCGTGTAGCCGTGGCCGGTGGCGACCGGCGCCACCTGGGCGATGCCGGCATCGTGATAGATGCGCGCCGCCGGGATGCTGGTGCCGGTGTTCCAGTGGCCGACCACGCCGGCGACGCCTTCGTCGACCAAACGCTGCGCGACGGCCACGGCGGTGCGCGGATCGGACTGATCGTCCTCGGACAGCAATTTGAAGGTGACCGGTTTGCCGTTCAGCGTCGGCTTTTGCGCGTTGGCGTCGGCGATCGCCAGCCGCGCGCCGTTTTCGAGATCTTTGCCGATGCGCGCGGAAGGGCCGGTCAGCGGCCCGGCCAGGCCGATCAGCACGGTGTCGTCCGCCAGCGCCGGGAGGCTCAGGATCATCGTCATGGCGGCCAGCGCCAACGGCTTGATGCGAAAGTTCTGCTGCATGTCATACTCCTGGTGCGGTTAAAGGTAACAACGGTTATTCACCCAAATAGATCTGTTTGATTTTTTCATCGTCCAGCATGTCGGCGGAGCGGCCGGTGTGGCTCAGGCTGCCGCTGTCCAGCACATAGGCGCGATCGGTGGATTCCAGCGCCAGGCGGGCGTTTTGCTCGACCAGCAATAGCGTGACGCCGTCACGTGCCAGCTGTTTGATGACCGAAAAAATGGCTTCCACCACAATCGGCGCCAGCCCCATCGACGGCTCGTCCAATATCAACAGGCGCGGGCGGCTGAGCAGCGCGCGGCCCATCGCCACCATCTGCTGCTCGCCGCCCGAAAGCAGCCCGGCCGGTTGGTTCAGGCGCTCGTTCAGGCGCGGGAAGGTGGCGCATACTCGTTCGAAATCGTGCCGTACCGCCGGTTTGTCACGCCGCGCATACGCGCCCAGCTGCAGGTTTTCTCGCACCGTCAGGCGGGTGAAAATGCCGCGACCTTCCGGCACCATCACCAGCCCCTGTTGCAGCAAGCGGTGCGGCGCCATGCCGCGAATCGAACGGCCGTCGAACAGGATGTCGCCCTCGAACGGTTGCAGCCCGGTCAGCGCCCGCAGGCTGGAGGTCTTGCCCGCGCCGTTGGCGCCGATCAGCGTGACCTGTTCGCCGGCGTTGACCGTAAAATCGATGCCTTTGACCGCATGAATGCCGCCGTAGGACACTTTGAGTCGTTTAACGCTCAGCAGGGCTTCAGACATGCGCGCCACCTCCCAGATAGGCCTGAATGACCGCCGGTTCACGCCGAACCTGCGCCGGTTCGCCTTCGGCGATCGCTTTGCCGTAGTCCAGCACCGTCAGGCGATCGCACAGGCCCATCACCAGCTTGACGTCGTGTTCGATCAACAGCAGCGTTTTGCCGCTGTCGCGAATGCGCAGCAGCAGCTCGCGCAGCGCCACTTTTTCTCCGGCGTTCATGCCGGCCGCCGGTTCGTCCAGCGCCAGCAGCCGGGGCTCGGTCGCCAGCGCGCGGGCGATCTCCAGGCGGCGCTGATGACCATAGGCGAGATCGCCGGCGCGGTAATGGGCGAATTGGCCGATGCCGACGTACTCCAGCAGCGCATGGGACTTATCGCGCACCGCCTGTTCCTCCTCCCTGGCGCGGCGGTGGCGAGCGATCGCCGCCCACAGGCCGTTGCGGGTGCGCACGTGGCAGCCGACCATCACGTTTTCCAGCACGCTCATTTCGTTGAACAGCCGCAGGTTCTGGAAGGTGCGGGCGATGCCGGCCTGCGCCACTTTATCGATCGCCTGGGGCCTATAGCGCTGGCCCGACAGGCGGAATTCGCCCGCGTCGGCGCGATACAGACCGGTGATCAGATTGAAGCAGGTGGTCTTACCGGCGCCGTTCGGCCCGATCAGGCCATAGATTTCCCCCTGGCGGATGCTCATGCTGACGTCATCCACCGCCGTCAGGCCGCCGAAGCGTTTGCTGACGTGATTTAAAGCGAGCAAAGGCGTCATGCGGCGTTCCCCCTTATATGGCGTGCCGGCCACAGGCCCGCCGGGCGATACAACATCACCAGGATCAGCGCCAGGCCGTAAAACAGTTGGCGAATGATTTCCGGGTCGATCAGCACCTGGCCGAACAGCGCCTGCTGCAGTGGCCCCATGCTGCTGCGCAGCAATTCCGGCAGGGCGGCCAGCAGCAGCGCGCCCAGGATCACCCCGGGGATGTGCCCCATGCCGCCGAGCACCACCATCGCCAGGACGGCGATCGATTCCTGCAGGGTGAACGATTCCGGCGACACGAAGCCCTGAAACGCGGCGAACAGCGCGCCGGCCACGCCGCCGAAGGTGGCGCCGATGGCAAAGGCCAGCAGCTTGAAGTTGCGGGTGTTGATGCCCATCGCCCGCGCGGCGTCCTCGTCATCGCGGATCGCCGTCCACGCGCGGCCGATGCGCGAATTTTGCAGCCGCAGGCTGATAAACAGGATCGCCAGCAGCAGGGCGGCGAACAGGTAGTAATAGAGGTACAGGCCGGAGAAACGCACGCCGAACCATTCATGCATGCCGGAAAACTTCAGGCCGAACAGGCTGACCGGGTCGATGCCGGAAATGCCTTTGGGGCCGTTGGTGAGGTTGACCGGGCGATCGAGATTGCGCATCAAAATACGTACGATCTCGCCGAAACCGAGCGTGACGATCGCCAGATAGTCGCCGCGCAGCCGCAGCGTCGGCGCGCCAAGCAGAATGCCGCACACGGCCGCCAGCAGCGCCGCCAGCGGGATCAGCCACAGCATCGACAGATGAAGCCCGTCGGGGAACCACTGCAGCAGCAGCGGGAACTGCTGCGTCAGATGCGGTGACGACAGCAGCGCGGCCAGATAGGCGCCAACGGCGTAAAAAGCGATAAAGCCCATGTCCAGCAAGCCGGTCATGCCCACCACGATGTTCAGCCCGAGCGCCAGCATCAGGTACAGCAGCGCGAAGTCGACGACGCGCACCCAGTAGTTGCCGCCGGCGGCGCCCGCGACCCAGGGCGCCAGCAGCAGAGCGAGAATGAACAGCGTCAGCCCCAGCCTGGCGCGCCGAGGCGTGGTCAGGGGAAGCGTGGAAGTTAAAACGGTCATCATGATGTCCTTATGCACGCGTGGCGATGCGTTCGCCCAACAGCCCGGAGGGGCGGAAGACCAGTACGGCGATCAGCACCAGAAACGCGAAGACGTCCTGGTAGTTGCTGCCGAATACGCCGCCGGTCAGCTCGCCGAGATAGCCGGTGCCCAGCGATTCGAACAGCCCCAGCAGCAAACCGCCGAGCATCGCGCCGCGCAGGTTGCCGATGCCGCCGAGCACGGCGGCGGTAAAGGCTTTGATGCCGGGCAGAAAGCCCATCGAGAAACCGGCGTTGCCGTAGTTGCTGGCCATCATGATGCCGGCTACCGCCGCCAGCGCGCCGCCGAGCGCAAAGGTCAGAACGATGATGCGGTCAGGACTGATGCCCATCAGGCCGGCGACCTGCGGGTTTTCCGCCGTGGCGCGCATGGCGCGGCCGAAACGGCTGTGTTCGACCAGCAGCCAGAGGCCGGCCATGACCGCCACGGCCACCGCCAGCGTGACGATCGCGGTGCCGGTTATCACCGCCGGCGCATGTTCGGCGCTGCCTGCGGTCAGGGCGATGGGCGCCATCGGCAACAGCTGCGGAAACATCAGGGGATTGCGTGACCAGATCAGCATCGCCAGGGTTTGCAGCAGCAGCGAGACGCCGATGCCGCTGATCAGCGGGGCCAGGCGCGGCGCATTGCGCAACCGGCGATAGGCCAGGCGCTCGATCGCCATCGAGGTGATGGCGCAGACGGCCATGGCGAACAGGGCCGCCAGCAGCAGCATGGCGTAGGGCGATAGCGCGGGAAAATGATGCTGCAACACGCCGATCGCCGACAGCGCGCTGAGCGCCCCGACCATCAGCACGTCGCCGTGCGCGAAGTTGATGATGCGCAGGATGCCGTACACCATGGTGTAGCCGAGCGCGATCAGCGCATAGATGCTGCCGAGCATCAAACCGTTGACGGTCTGCTGTACCAGCGTATCCATAAGGAGAGTCCGGAGATAATGAGTCAGGAGGCTCACAGTAGAGAATTTAAAAAAATTGTAAAATACGGAAAAACACTTTCTTATACAAAAAACGAGTGATTTTAATTTGTTGATTTTTATGTATATTAAATAAGTCTTCTCTCCGTGACTTCCATAAAACAATAGATATATGAAAAAAACAGAACAGTATGATGAGCCGTTGCCGATGCTGCCGAACGATCCGCCGCTGCGCGCCGTGCGGGTGTTCGAAGCCATCGCGCGCCTGGGCAGCATCAGCGCGGCGGCGAAGGAGCTGATGATTTCGCCTTCGGCGGTCAGCCATCAGCTGAAAACGCTGGAGGCGTTTTTGCAGATGCCGCTGACAGAACGGCAGGGGCGTCATTTGGTGCTGCGCAGCGAGGGGCGGGAGTATTACCGTTCGATCCGCTCGGCGTTTAACGTGCTGCGCCAGGCGACCGAACACGTGCGCGAGCAGTCCGCATCGCGGCAGGTCACCGTCAGCCTGATCCCGCTGTTCGGCATGGGATGGTTCATTCCGCGGCTGCGTGGCTTTCTGCGCGAAAATCCGGATATCGACATCAATGTGGTTTACGCCAACCACCGCAATTACCTGAGCGACGCCGCCGATCTGTCGATCCGCTTCGGCGTTGGGCAGTGGACCGGTTATCGCAGCGAAAAGCTGATGTCCGGCCAAATGGTGCCGGTGTGCAGCCGGGCATTCAGTAAACTGCACGGTTTGCTCGATACGCCGGATCAGCTGGCGACGCTGCCGCTGCTGCACGACGAGGAGCGCAATACCTGGATGCAATGGTTTCAGCAGGTCGGCGTTAAACGCCCGCTGCGCAGTATCGGCCCGATGTTCGAAGACGGATTGTTGACGCTGGCGGCGGTGCAGGCGGGATTGGGATGCGCGCTGATGCGTGAGCCGTTAATCGCCCACTACCTTGAGAGCGGTGAGTTAATCAAAATGTTCGATCTGCCGATCGACGACGGCCGCGATTATTACCTGTGCGTTCGCCTGGATAGCGAATTGTCGCAGGAAGGCGAAAATTTGCGGCAGTGGCTGCGCCGTGAGGCGGCGGCTCAGAACGCCGGGGCATAATCTGCAACCAATGCGTCTTTCAGCACGTGACGGCTTTGCAGTAAAGTGCCGGTTCCTCTGTAGCGATAAGGTATGACGATGCTGTTCGATTTAAACCTGCAGGCGGCCGAACTGCCTGAGGCCTGGCTTTCTACCGTGCTGGGCCGCGTCGGTGCGGCCAATATCAAAGTGCTGCGCATGGATGAGCGCAGCATTGCGGATGAAGTGCATGATTACAGCGAAGGGCTGCTGGTGATCCGCGGGCAGCTGCGGCTGCAGGTGGCGGGGGAAACGATTGTGGTGCAGGCCGGCCAGCTGTATCAGGCCGCGGCCGGCGTAGCGCACCGCGTGTTGCCGGGCAGCGAAGGCACGCTGGTGATTTTCGATTTGCCGGAAGATTAAGCGTTGCCCAGGGCGCTGAGCGCCACCTTTACCGCCGCCAACAGTCGTGTTTCAGTGACGCCGTCACGCGCCTGAATCGACAGGCCGTGCAGGAAGACCGCGAAATAGTCCCCCAGGCTGTCGGCGTCGGTGCCGGCCGGCAGTTCGCCGGCTTGCACCGCCTGCCGCAGCCGTTCGACGATCTGCTGGGTGCGCTGCAACCGATGCTCAGCCAGCCAGACTTTGAGCCCGTCGTTTTCCGCACTGACGCTGGCGGCGGAGGAGACCACCATGCAGCCCTGCGGCAGATCCGGCCGGCTGTAGAGCCGCACGGCGTCTTCCAGCAGGCGTTTGATCGCCGGGCGAATGCCGCTTTCCTGCGCGAAGGCGCGATCGGCGAAGCCACCTTCCTCGGTTTCATAACTGGCGATCGCCTCGCGGAACAGCTGCTCTTTGGAGCCGAACGCCTTGTAGATGCGCGCGGAAGCAATGCCCAATTCCGCCACCAGATCCGACATCGAAGTGCCTTCGTAACCCTGTCGCCAGAATAAGTTTCGCGCCTTCAAAAGCGCCTGTTCGCGGTCGAACTCGCGCGGTCTGCCTGCCATTTGCTGCTCCAATTTACCTGCCATTCAGCGACATAGGATCGCTTAAATCGTCGGGAATACCAATGTCTTTATAAATTTCACTTGCGGTCATCGCGCTTTGCTCCTATTGTTTGTCAATCGACAACAAATAGGAGTTTACGATGAAAACCCTCAAAGGTCCAAGCCTGCATCTCGCGCAGTTCAGCGATGAGACAGCGCCGTTCAACAGCCTGCCCGCCATTGCCGAGTGGGCGGCGCAGACCGGCTTTAGCGCGCTGCAGATCCCGGCCTGGGATCGGCGTTTATTCGACGTGGCCACCGCTGCGGAAAGCCAAACCTACTGCGATGATTTGACCGGCATGTTGGCGGAACAGGGGTTGGTGGTCAGCGAATTGACCAGCCATATCTTCGGCCAGCTGATGGCGGTACACCCGGCTTACGATGCGCTGTTTGACAGCTTCGCGCCGCCGGCGCTGCAGGGCAATCCGCAGGCGCGCGGCGAGTGGGCGCGGCAGCAAATGCTGCTGGCGGTGAAGGCGTCGGCGCGGCTCGGGCTCAGCGAGCTGGGCACCTTTTCCGGTTCGCTGGCCTGGCCCTATCTGTTCCCGTTCCCACAGCGCCCGGAAGGGCTTATCGACACCGCGTTCGACGAGCTCGCCAGGCGCTGGCTGCCGGTGCTTAACGCCTGCGACGAGCAGGGGATCAACCTGTGTTACGAAATTCACCCGAGCGAGGATCTGCACGACGGCGTGACATTCGAAATGTTTCATGAGCGCGTTGGCCATCATCCGCGCTGCCGGGTGCTGTTCGATCCGAGCCATATGGTGCTGCAGCAGCTCAACTATCTGGAGTTTATCGATATCTATAAAGAGGTTATCGGCATGTTCCACGTCAAGGACGCCGAGTTCAATCCGACCGGTCGCCAGGGTATTTACGGCGGCTATCAATCCTGGATCGCTCGCGCCGGCCGCTTCCGCTCGTTGGGCGACGGCCAGGTCGATTTCAACGGCATCTTTTCGCGCCTGACGCAGTACGGTTATTCGGGCTGGGCGGCGCTGGAGTGGGAATGTTGCCTGAAAAATCCGCAGGACGGCGCGCGCGAAGGCGCAGCCTTCATTCGCGATCGCATTATCCGCGTCACCGATAAAGTGTTCGACGACTTCGCCGGCGCGCCGGTCAACCCACAGCAAATCAACGCGTTGCTCGGTATTCGCTGAGCCTAATCCTTCAGGGAGTCACCCCATGCAATACCTACAGAACGAGGTCCCGTTGGCGGATCTCGCGGCGGAACACGTCTATCTCCAGGTCAACGGCCGGCGCCTTCACTGCGTGGTGGCCGGTGAAGGGCGGCCGGTGCTGCTGATCCCCGGCTGGCCGCAAACCTGGTACACCTGGCGCCATGTGATGCAAGCGCTGGCGGCGGCCGGTTTTCAGGCGATCGCCGTCGATCCGCCGGGCATCGGCGATTCTGACAGGCCCGCTGGCGGCTACGACACCGGCAGCGTTGGTGCGACGTTGCACGCGATGATGGCGCAGCTGGGCCATGAACGTTACCAACTGGTTGGCCACGACATCGGCATGTGGATCGGTTACGCCATGGCGAGCGATTTCCCGCAGGCGGTGGAACGTCTGGTGCTGACGGAAGCGGTGATCCCCGGGCTGGCGCCGCCGCCGCCGATTTTCGTCGCGCCGGAGGAGAACATCTTCCTGTGGCATTTCATGTTCAACCAGCTGGCGGATTTGCCGGAGACCCTGACCCAGGGTCGTGAGCGGGAATATCTTGGCTATATCTTCAATCGCTGGTCCTATCGGCGCGATCGGGTGGCGGCGCAGGTGTATATCGCTGCTTACTCAGCGCCGGGCGGCCTGCGTGCCGGGTTCGACTATTACCGGGCGATCCCGGAGACCGTGCGGCAGAACCGCCTGCGCGCCGCCACGCCCCTGACGATGCCGGTATTGACGGTGGGGGCGGAGCACGCGACCGGTGATGCGCCGCTGACGACGCTACGGGGCAATGCGCACGATCTGCGGGGCGAAACGGTCGCCGGCTGCGGGCATTTCATTACCGAGGAGTGTCACGAGGCGTTTATCGCACTGATTACGCCGTTCCTGACAGGAGAGCCTCATGCCGCTCGATGAACGCATCGCCGCCTTTTTGACAGCGTCGGCCGATGCGCCGCCCCCCGCGTCGCTGGCGGAAATGCGCGCGGCCACGGAAACCGGTTTACGCCGGCTGCAGGGCGAGGCGGAACCGAGCGGCGGCGTCAGGGACTATACGGTGGTCGCCGCCGATGGGTATCGGATCGCGCTGCGCGCCTATCTCCCGGCGGGGGAAAACCGCGCCGCCGCGCAGCCGGCAATGCTGTTCGCCCACGGCGGCGGCTGGTGCCTCGGTTCGCTGGCGCTGTACGATCGGCCCTGTCAGGCGCTGGCCAACGCCACCGGCCGGGTGATCCTGTCGGTCGACTATCGTCTGGCGCCGGAATACCCGTTTCCACAGCCGCTGGAAGATGTCTATCAGGCGCTCTGCTGGGCGGCGCAACAGGCACCGCAGTTGGGGATCGACGCGCAGCGCCTGGCGGTGGGCGGCGACAGCGCCGGGGGCAATTTGGCGGCGGCCGTCGCGCTGTTGGCGCGGGATCGCGGCGGCCCGCACATCGAGAGCCAGCTGCTGCTGTACCCGGCGCTCAGCCGCGAGATGGCGACGACGAGCTATCGCGAGTTTGCCGAGGGGCACTTTCTGACGCGCGACGCGATGGTATTTTGTTGGCAGCAGTATCTGGCCCAGCGGCGCGATCCCGGCGCCGAACCGCTGCACGCCGCCACGCTGCGCGGGTTACCGCCGGCCACCATTCTGAGCTGCGAATATGATCCGCTGCGCGATGAGGCCGAGCAGTATGCGCAGCGGCTGCGCGAGGCGGGCGTGCCGGTGCGCTGCGAACGGTTGCCGGGCATGGTGCATGCCTGCATTCACATGCTGGGGCTGACCCCGGCGGCGCGGCGGCTGTTCGAACTGGCTCGCGAGTAAAAAAAAGCCCCACACAGCGGGGCTTTTGGCCATTCATCAGGCGTGCGATTAACGGCCGGCGACGGTGACGAAGCGGGTTTCCAGGTAGGACTCGATCGCTTCGCTGCCGCCTTCGGTGCCGTGACCGGAGTCCTTCACGCCGCCAAACGGCGTTTCCGGCAGGCCGAAACCGATGTGGTTGATGCTCAGCATGCCGCTCTCCACGTCGCGCCCCAGCGCATTGACGGTGGCGATGTTGCGGCTGTAAGCGTAGGCGGCCAGGCCGTACGGCAGGCGGTTGGCTTCGGCGATCGCCTCGTCATAGGTGGCGAACGGGCGCAGCAGGGCGACCGGGCCAAACGGCTCTTCCGACATGGCGCGGGCGCTCAGCGGCACGTCGCGCAGCACCGTCGGCTCGAAGAAGTTGCCTTTGCCCGCCACGCGCTTGCCGCCGGTGCAGGCTTTTGCCCCGTGGGCGACGGCATCCTGCACCAGCGCCTCGATATTGTCGACGCTGCGGCCCAGCACCATCGGCCCCATGGTGACGCCGTCTTCCAGCCCGTTGCCGAGCTTGAGTTCACGCACGGCGGCGGTGAATTTCTCCACGAAGGCTTCATAAACGCCTTGCTGGATCAGAAAGCGGGTTGGGGCGATACAGACCTGACCGGCGTTGCGGAACTTGGACTGCGCCAGCTCTTTGGCCGCCGCGTCGAGATCGGCGTCGTCGAAGATCAGCACCGGCGCATGGCCGCCCAGCTCCATGGTGGCCTTTTTCATATGCTGGCCGGCCAGCGCCGCCAGATGCTTGCCCACGCGGGTGGAGCCGGTGAAGGAGATCTTGCGAATGGTCGGATGCGGGATCAGGTATTCCGAGATTTCCGCCGGGGTGCCGTACACCAGCGCGATCACCCCGGCCGGGATCCCGGCGTCGGCGAAGGCTTTGATCAGCTCAGCCGGCGAGGCCGGCGTTTCTTCCGGGCCTTTGACGATGATGGAGCAGCCCGCGGCCAGCGCGGCGGACAGCTTGCGCACGATCTGGTTGATCGGGAAGTTCCACGGCGTGAAGGCGGCCACCGGGCCGACCGGCAGCTTGAGGGTTTGCTGCTGCACGTCGCGGGCGCGGGACGGAATGATCTGCCCGTAGGTGCGGGTGGCTTCGCCGGCGAACCAGTCGATAACGTCGGCGGCGTTGAGAATTTCGACTTTGGCCTGCGCCACCGGTTTACCCTGTTCCTGCGTCATGACGGCGGCGATGGCGTTGGCGCGTTCGCGCAGCAGCGCCGCCGCTTTGCGCATCAGGTTGGCGCGCTGGTGCGCGGCGGTGTCGCGCCAGACGTTAAATCCGCGCTCGGTGGCGGCCAGCGCCAGATCGAGATCCTCTGTGGCGGCGTGCGCCACTTGACCGATTACCTCGTCGGTGGCGGGGTTGGTGACCGGCAGGGTTTTCTCTGCCAGTGCGTTGCGCCATTGTCCATCGATATACAGTTGAGTATCCGGATACATTGTTGCCTCTTGTTTGCGGAGTGTCAGGGGCCGATGAGCTTCGCGATGCGGCGCGCCTGAAAGGGACAGGGACCTTAACCCTACGCCGAATGGCGGCGATCGTCCAGGCGAGGGGCACGAAAGCGCCAGGGCGGCTACTCAACCGGCGATGTTTTGGCTATGCTGAGCAGATTGTCAGCACGGACGAGGAGGTCGAGTGCAAGGGGTACCGCAACAGTTTCCGTTCGAGAAGGATTGCGCGCAGTTCCGCCATTTGTCGCATCTGCCGGGCGTCGAACTCTATCAGGCGCACATTGAGCGCTATGCCTTCGAGCCGCATACCCACGACGCCTTCGCTATCGGCACCGTAGACACCGGGGCGGAGCGTTTCCGCTATCGCGGCGCGCAGCATCTGGCGGCGCCGGGCGCGCTGGTACTGATGAACCCCGACGAGCTGCATACCGGCGAAGCCGAAACGCCGGGCGGCTGGTGTTACCGCATGCTCTATCTGGCGCCCGAGGCGCTGGAGCAGCTGTCCGGCGATCGGAGCCAGTGGTTCACCGATGCGGTGCGCCACGATCCGCGGGCGGCGCAGCGCCTGTCCGCCATTCTCGCCACGCTGTGGCAAACCGACGATCCGCTTACGCTGGACGGCCTGCTGTTGGAGGCAGTCGAGCTGCTGTACCCGCATATCCGCACCGGGCAGCGGGAAAAAGCCGAGGCGGCGCACCGTTTCGAGGTGGTGAAAAGCTACCTGCACGATAACTTCGCCGAGGCGGTGACCCTCAATCAACTGGCCGAGCTGGTGTCGCTTAGCCCGTACCATTTTCTGCGCAAGTTCAAGGCCGAATACCACGTTTCGCCACAGCAGATGCTGATGGCGATCCGGCTGTCGCAGGCCAAACGCATGCTGGAGCGCGGCATGCCCGCCGCACAGGTGGCGGCGGCGGCGGGGCTGACCGATCAGGCGCACCTGACGCGCGCCTTCGCCAATCGTTACGGCGTCACGCCGGTGCGTTTCCAGAAACAGGTGAAATTGGGTTAAAACAGCAACCTGCTACAATAATTCCTCCCCGCGTTTTCGCTACTCTGCCGCTGTCTTGTCGGGCGGGTTGGCCGCGCCGGCCGTTTGTCGGAGTCGTTATGTTCATTGGCGTTGTGTTTGCCCTGGCCGCCGGGCTGATGTGGGGATTGATCTTCGTCGGCCCGCTGCTGGTGCCGGATTATCCCGCCGCGCTGCAGTCCACCGGGCGCTATCTGGCCTTCGGGCTGATCACCTTGCCGCTGGCCTGGCTCGATCGTCGCCGCCTGCGCAAGCTGCGGCGCCAGGATTGGCTGGAGGCGCTCAAGCTGACGGCCATCGGCAACCTGCTGTACTACCTGTGCCTGGCCAGCGCCATTCAGCGTACCGGCGCACCGGTGTCGACCATGATCATCGGCACCTTGCCGGTGGTGATCGCCCTCTGCGCCAATCTGTTTTACGGCCGGCACGACGGGCGGCTGGCGTGGGGCAAGCTGGCGCCGGCGCTGCTGCTGATCGTCTGCGGGTTAGCGTGCGTGAACGTCGCCGAGCTGCGCGGCAATGCGCTGCCGGTCGACGGCTGGCGCTATCTCAGCGGCCTGGGGCTGGCCGTGTTGGCGGTGGCGTGCTGGACCTGGTTCCCGCTGCGCAACTCGCGCTGGCTGCGGGAGAACCCGACGCAGCGGCCGGCCACCTGGGCCACGGCGCAAGGGCTGGTGACGCTGCCGCTGGCGCTGCTGGGCTATCTGGCGGTCTGCGGCCAATTGGCGCTGAGCGAACCGGCGTTCGCCTTACCGTTCGGCCCGCGCCCCGAGGTGTTTATCCCGCTGATGCTGGTCATCGGCGTGTTCTGCTCCTGGCTGGGGGCGCTGTGCTGGAACGAAGCCAGCCAGCGGCTGCCGACGGTGTTGGTGGGGCCGCTCATCGTGTTCGAAATTCTGGCGGGGTTGGCCTATACCTTTCTGCTGCGCCAGGCCTGGCCGCCGCAGCTGACGCTGGCCGGCATCGTCTGCCTGATCGCCGGCGTGGTGTACGCCATGCGCATCAAGCCGCAGCCGGTGGTGGTGGCGCTGGAAGACAAGCAGGGGTGACGCCCGCCGCGAAGGCGGGCGCGAGGGTTAACGCTTGCTGTGGTGAATGATCTCTTCGGCCACGTTGCGCGGCGCTTCGGCGTAGTGGCTGAATTCCATGGTGTAGGTGGCGCGGCCCTGCGACATCGAACGCAGGGTGGTCGAGTAACCGAACATCTCGGACAGCGGCACCTTGGCGCGAATTTCCTTGCCGCCGCCGCCCGGGATCTCTTCCATGCCCTGCACCAGACCGCGGCGTGAGGAGAGGTCGCCCATCACGTTGCCGGCGTAATCCTCCGGCGTTTCCACCTCCACCGACATGATCGGCTCAAGGATCACCGGATCCGCCAGGCGGCAGGCGTCTTTGAAGCCGAAAATCGCCGCCATGCGGAACGCCTGTTCCGACGAGTCGACGTCATGGTAAGAACCGAAGGTCAGGTGCACCTTGACGTCCACCACCTGATAACCGGCCAGCACGCCGTTGTTCAGCGCCTCGAGCACGCCTTTTTTCACCGCCGGGATAAACTCGCCCGGAATGACGCCGCCCTTGATCTCATCGAAGAACTCGAAGCCTTTGCCGGGTTCGTTCGGTTCGACGGTCAGCACCACGTGGCCGTATTGCCCTTTACCGCCGGACTGGCGCACAAACTTGCCTTCCACGTTGGCCACCCGTTTGCGGATGGTTTCGCGGTACGACACCTGCGGCTTGCCGGTGGTGGTCTCCACCCCGAATTCACGGCGCATGCGATCGACGATAATCTCCAGGTGCAGCTCGCCCATGCCGTAGATAAGGGTCTGGCCGGATTCTTCATCGGTGCGCACGCGGAACGACGGATCTTCCGAAGAGAGGCGCTGCAGCGCGATGCCCATTTTCTCCTGGTCTCCCTTGGTCTTCGGCTCAATCGCCTGGGCGATCACCGGCTCGGGGAAGGTCATGCGTTCCAGCGTGATGATGGCGCCGGGGTCGCACAGCGTATCGCCGGTGGTGACGTCCTTCAGGCCGACGCAGGCGGCGATGTCGCCGGCGTGCAGCTCGTCGATGTCCTTACGATCGTTGGCGTGCATCTGCACGATGCGGCCGATGCGCTCCTTTTTGCCCTTGATCGGGTTGTAAACGCTGCTGCCTTTGGCCAGCACCCCGGAGTAGACGCGCACGAAGGTCAGCTGGCCGACGAACGGGTCGGTCATCAGCTTGAACGCCAGCGCCGAGAATTTTTCATTATCGTCGGCTTTGCGGGTGATGATTTCATCATGTTCGCCGTGGCCCTCCATCGGCGGCACGTCGAGCGGCGAGGGCATCAGCTCGATCACCGCATCCAGCATGCGCTGCACCCCTTTGTTGCGGAACGCCGAGCCGCACAGCATCGGTTGGATTTCGCCGGCGACGGTGCGCACCCGCAGCCCGTGGACGATTTCCTCTTCGCTCAGTGGCACCTGGTTGAGGTATTTTTCCATCAGCTCTTCCGAGGCTTCGGCGGCGGCCTCAATCATGTTTTCGCGCCACTCCTGCGCCGAATCGCGCAGCTCGGCCGGGATCTCTTCGAAGCTGAAGTTCATGCCCTGCGAGGCCTCGTCCCACAGAATGGCTTTCATCCGCACCAGATCCACCACGCCGCTGAAGTGGTCTTCGGCGCCGATCGGAATAACGATCGGCACCGGGTTGGCTTTCAGGCGTTCGATCATCATTTTGCGCACGCGGAAAAAGTCCGCGCCGATGCGGTCCATCTTGTTGACGAACGCCAGCCGCGGCACCTTGTATTTATTGGCCTGGCGCCAGACGGTTTCCGACTGCGGCTGCACGCCGCCCACCGAGTCATAGACCATCACGGCGCCGTCCAGCACGCGCATCGAGCGCTCCACTTCAATGGTGAAATCGACGTGGCCGGGGGTGTCGATGATATTGATGCGGTGCTGCGGATAATTATGCTGCATGCCGTTCCAGAAGCAGGTGGTGGCCGCCGAAGTGATGGTGATGCCGCGTTCCTGTTCCTGCGCCATCCAGTCCATGGTCGCCGCGCCGTCATGCACTTCACCCAGCTTGTGGCTGACCCCGGTGTAAAACAGAATCCGCTCGGTGGTGGTGGTCTTGCCGGCATCGATATGCGCGGAGATGCCGATATTGCGGTAACGTTCGATAGGGGTGGTGCGAGCCATAATCAACCTTTCTTAGCCGCGTGAAGGAGAGCGGCTTAAACAGCATGGATAATGGTGATAATCCTCATAGGGTTATCTGCCGGATCGCAGAGCCTCGCTCTGGTCACAAACTAATCGTAGTTGAAGGCGTTGGTTTTTTTAAGCGATGGCTGTGATAGATGAAAGTTAGCAAGCAGGTGGAGGAGAGGGCGAAAAAAAGGCCCGTAACGGGCCTGTTGTCGAGCGGCGAATTCGCCGTTATTTGCGTCCCAGCAAGAAGCCGAAAACGATGCCGACCGCCGCCGCAACGGCCACGCCGGCCAGCGGGTTGGCTTCCACCTGGGTTCTTACGCTGTCCGCTGCGTCTCGGGCGGCATAGCTGGCCTGGGAGGCGTATTTGCGCGCCGCGCCGCGCACCTGATGCTCCGGCGAATCGACGGCTTTGCCGAACGCTTCTTCTACCGCGCCTGCGGCTTCATTGGCTTTGTCTTCCGCTTTTCCAAACATGCTGCTCTCCTGTTCCTTGTGGGTTAACGAACCTTAAGCCTAGCAGGTGAACGGCACTTTTTGCAGCATTCTGTGCGTTATAAGAGCAATCCGAGCAGAGAAACGTCTTGCCGGGCGCGCGGTGACGGCTTCACCCGCGCGGTTTTTTGTGTTCTATTGGCTAGCGGTTTAACCGAGTACCGTTAACCTTTGACCGATTCGTTGCGTTGAAAGGACTCCTCATGTCAGTACTGCGTATTCTGGCGCTGCTCGCCGCGACCGCCGCCGCATTGCCCGCCCAGGCCAGGCCTGCGGCTCACGGCGCGGCGGCCGAGAACGGCATTCGTTGGCAATCTTGTCTCAACAGCGGCTTTCAACGCTGGTTCGATGAGCCGCCGCTGCCGGGGCTGCGCTGCGGTTACCTTGAAGCGCCGCTGGCGTACGCTACGCCTCCTGCTCATGCGGCGCGGGCGGGCGAACAGACCGTGCGGCTGGCGCTGACCCTGCTGCCCGCTACCGGGCCGAAAAAGGGCAGCGTGGTGATGATCAGCGGCGGGCCGGGTCTGCCGGGCATTAACCCTTATTTGGGCAACGACGCCCACGTCGCCAGACTGCGAAAATCCTACGACATCATCGGTTACGATCCGCGCGGCGTCGGCCAATCGACGCCGAAAATCTCCTGCCAGCTGGCCGAAGGCGACGAAACCCCGTCACCGGACGACAACGACGTGGCCGGTGCGGAGAGCCAGACGCGCACCCTGATTTCCGCCTGTATCAAACAGACCGGCGCGGACGTGCTGCAACATATCGGCACCGACGAAGCGGTCAACGATCTGAACGCGATCCGCCACGCGCTGGGCGAACCGGGGCTGACGGCGGTGGCGTACTCTTACGGCACCAAGGTGGCGGCGCTGTATGCCGAGCGTTTTCCGAAGAAAACGCGCGCGCTGGTGCTCGACGGGGTGGTGGATCTGGCGGAGGACGATTTCACCCAGCGGCTGAACCAGGAGCGGGGCTTCCAGCAAAGCTTCCTGCGCTTCGCCGCCTACTGCGGCAAAACCGACAGCTGCCAGCTGGGTGGCGGCGCCAATCAGGCGCTGCAGCGCTATCACGCCTTGCTGCGCAAGCTGCATGAGCAGCCGTTCGTCACCGCGGCGGGTTATGAAATCTCCGCCGACGACGTGCTGACGGTCACGCGTTCGCTGCTGCTGTGGCCGGAGCGTTGGCATGAGCTGGCGACCGTGCTGCGCCAGCTTGATGCCGGCATCGCCGGGCAGCAGGTTTCCGATCTGATCGACGAAAGCTATTCGCCGGATGCCGATGACGCCCTGAACGTCATCACCTGCGCCGACGTCGCCAACCCGACGGCCGATCCGCAGCAGTTGCGCCGGCAGCGGCAGGAGATCAATACCGCCGCTTTGTATGCCCACTATCTGCCGCTGCACGAATACCCGCTGGAGATGTGCGATCTGTGGCCGTATCGCGGCAAAGATCGGCCGCACACGCCGGTGGCGCCCGCCGCGCTGCCGCCGCTGCTGTTCGTCGCCCAGCGCTACGATCCGACCACGCCGTACCGCAACGCGCAGGTGATGGCCGCCGCCTTTAAAAGCCCGCTGATCACCCGCGAACGCGACGGGCATACGCTGGCGCTGAACGGCATCGACAGCTGCGTTGACGAAAGCGTAGTGGATTATCTGCTGGCGCCGAAAAAGCCGCGTCGCGACAAAATTTGCCGTTGAGAAGGCCGGGCGGAATGCCGGCCTGACAGGGGCTGATGGTGATGAAGGATCATGGCTTCGGCGCCGAGCGCCGCCGTGTCCGAACTGCCGTTTTTCGTCGTTCTGTCGCCACTACACCTTTGATAATGAAAGAAATTCAACACCGCTTTTGGTTATGACTCATAGCGATTAATGATTTAATTTATTCCACTGCCTCATTGCATATTGAACGCGATAAAACACTAATCAGGGATATCGACGTGAAATATTCATTTAATGGCAAGATTTTGGCTGGTTTAATCCTCCTGGCTTTTAACGCGGCGAACGCTCAGGCGGCCGAGGTGCCGGCGGGTGCTAAACTGGCGGAGGTGCAAGAGCTGGTGCGCGCCAACGGGTATGAGCCGGCGACGCTGGATCCGAACCTGGCCGAGAGCAATGTGGAGTTCTACATCTTTAACGATCTGTTCGAAGGGCTGCTGCGCGTCGGTAAAGACGGCGAAGCGGTCCCGGCGCTGGCGCAGAAATGGGAGCATCAGGGCAACGTCTGGATCTTCCATCTGCGGCCGCAGGCCAAATGGTCGAACGGCGATCCGGTGACCGCCGACGATTTTGTCTACAGCTGGCGGCGCCTCACCGATCCGAAAACCGCGTCGCCGTACGGCAGCTATCTGGCTTCGGCCTACGTGCTGAATGCCGCGGCGATCAACGCCGGCAGCAAGCCGCCGAGCGAGCTGGGCGTCAGGGCGCTGGACGCGCACACCCTGCAGGTGACGCTGTCGGAGCCCAACTCCTACCTGCTCAAGCAACTGGTGCATTTTCCGGTCTTGCCGGTTAACCGCAAGGTGGTGGAGCGGTACGGCAAGAACTGGACTCAACCGGCGCATTTTGTCGGCAACGGCGCATTCCGCCTCAGCCAGTGGGTGGTGAACGAAAAGGTGGTGGTGGAACGTAATCCGCAGTATTGGGACAACGCCAACACCGTGCTCAACAAGGTGACGTTCTTGCCGATACAGGGTTTCCCGGAAGTGGCGCGTTTTCGCGCCGGTGAGGTTGAGTTGGGGTATACCACGCCGCCGGAGCTGTATCAGCAGCTGAAAAAAACGCTCGGCGAGCAACAGCTGGTGACCTATCCGCTGCTCTCCACCAGTTACTTCGCCTTCAACAATCGCCAGGCGCCATTTAACGACCTGCGGGTGCGCCAGGCGCTGAATCTGGCGCTCGACAAAGAGATCATCGCCGGCAAGGTGCTGGGATACGGCCAACAGCCGGCCTGGACCTTTACCCCAACGGGGGCGGGTGGCTATAGCCTGCAGCCCGGCGCTGCGGCCGGCTGGACGCCGGAACAGCGGCACGCCCAGGCGAAGCAGTTGCTGGCGCAGGCCGGTTTCAACGCCGAGAATCCGCTGCGGTTTACCGTGCTGTACAGCAACGACGCCACCATCAAGAAGATCGTCATCGCCGCCGCCGCCATGTGGAAAAAGAACCTTGGGGTAGAAGCCCGCTTGCAAAGCCAGGAGCGTAAAGTGACGCTGGATAATATCAACCGCGGGCAGTACGGCGTGGCCTTTACCCGCTGGCTGGCGGACTATAACGATCCGTCTACTTTTCTGAACGTGTTCCGTTCCGACAGCAGCGAGAACAGCGCCAAATACCGCAACCCGGACTATGACCGCATTCTGCACCAGGCGACGGCGGCGCAGACGCCGCAGCAGGTGCAGCGCTACTTCCAGCAGGCCGAGGCGGTGCTGGCCGCCGATACGCCGGTGGCGCCGGTGTACTACGAGGCCAACGCTACGCTCATTAAACCCTACGTGAAGGGGATCGACTTTACCCGCCAGGGCGCTTTGTACGATAAAAACGTCTACCTTCTCGAGCACTGAGAAATAAAAAAACGGCTGATTTATATCAGCCGTTTTTATAGATTCGTGTTTAATAACATTATCCTAAATACTCCATAAACGACGGGCAATCTTTTCTTCCCGCCGGATAAAACACCGCCTATACTGCGCCGGTAGTTTATATGCAGTATCTCGTTTGGCGAGGCTCCTATACAAACACAGGTTACTGATCTGACGACATCGAGAGATGCCCAAGGTTAAGACAGGCTTTATCGGATTAAGGTTCAGCCCAAAGTAACTTCCGAGCAACAATTCGGATACGTTGTATAGTGCTAAAACCTGGACGCGGAGATAGGCAGTCTGCACTCCCCCTCTGTGGTTACGCCCCTATGCGATTCGCTGTTGAAGTTCAAAACAGAAATAGGGACTGACAAAATGATAAAGTCACATCAACATTATTCTTCTCCGGCGCTGAGCGCGACTGAAACTCTCGACGAGACATCGGTCGCCGGTTATATGAACGCCGATTTTATTACCGTTCCCGCGACGATGACGGTCAATCATGCCCGGGAATATTTACTTTCACAGCTTAAAACGGACGAAATTCCCACCCGGGTATTTATTACCGCGGACGATTATCATCTGCGCGGCACGCTGTCGGTGAAAAAACTGCTGCAGTGCAACGAGCAGGATAAAGCGGTCGGCGTGATGATGGATCACAGCTATTTTCAGGTTTCACCCGACGACGATCGCAACGACGTGGCGCATCTGCTCGGCAAGGGCGGCCTGGACGTGGTGCCGGTCGTGGCGAACAACACGCTGGTCGGCGTGCTGGGGGAGCGAGAGATCGCCCGGCTGGTCGAGGCTGAAAACACCGAAGACGCGCAGCGCCAGGGCGCGAGCCTGCCGCTGGACAAGCCTTATCTGGAGACCAGCCCGTGGGCGCTGTGGCGCAAACGCTCGGTGTGGCTGCTGATGCTGTTCGTCGCCGAGGCTTACACCGGCAACGTGCTCAAGGCGTTTGAAGAGCAACTCGAAGCGGCGATCGCGCTGGCGTTCTTTATCCCGCTGCTGATCGGCACCGGCGGCAACAGCGGCACCCAGATCACCTCGACGCTGGTGCGGGCCATGGCGCTGGGCGAGGTCAGCCTGCGCAATCTTGGCGCGGTGATCCGCAAAGAGGTCACGACCTCGCTGCTGATCGCCGTCACCATTGGCCTGGCGGCCTGGGTGCGCGCCTGGATCATGGGCGTCGGCATGGAGGTGACGCTGGTGGTCAGCCTGTCGCTGGTGGCGATCACCGTGTGGAGCGCGATTGTCTCGTCGATCATTCCGATGCTGTTGAAACGGCTCGGCATCGATCCGGCGGTGGTGTCGGCGCCGTTTATCGCCACCTTTATCGACGGCACCGGCCTGATTATTTATTTCAAAATTGCCCAGTACGTTTTGGGGATTTAAACGGTTCCCGCTCTAAAAAGGGCGGGAGTGTGACAAAAAAGAGGAGGGCGTTAAAAAATATGGATACCGACCAACCCCGATATTTAACGCGAGGGGCTTTTATCGATAACATTTAACCTGAGGAAAAAACAATGGGAAACATGACTATTTTTATGGGATTCCTGGCAATGATCAGCTCACTGGGCCTGTTGGCGGCCTATATGAGCACCAAATGGGATGATTGATGAACGCAAAAGATCCGCCTAGATGCATCCTCCCCGTAACCGTTATTTATTATGGGGAGGATTTTTAGCGGCGCGCCGAACGCGCGGCCTGATACGGGAGTTGATAATAATGACGATTCTTATTCTGGGATTGCTCTACGCCATTTTAATGATCTCGGTTGGCGTTAATGAGATTTATTTTTATTCCACCGGAAAATCCAATTTTCTTACTAGCCTCATGCTGACATTCTCTGGCAGTATGTTGCTGATCGCCGTTGTATGGCAATTATCCTCTAAAATAAAAAAATAAATCACCGTCCGAATGTGAGCAGCATAATGCAGAATGAAAAACAGGCCGTGGCCAGAAACTCGATGATCGCCAGCGGGTTACTGGCCACGGGCAAATTTGTCGCCGGCATTTTTACCGGCAGTATTGGCCTGATATCCGAAGGGATCCACTCTTTCACCGATTTTATCGCCACCAGCATCACCTGGCTGGCGGTGCGCATCAGCGATAAGCCCGCCGATGACGATCACCACTTCGGCCACGGCAAGGTGGAAAACCTGGCGGCGCTGTTTGAGGTGCTGCTGTTGCTGGGCGCCGCCGGTTGGATTGTCTATGAGGCAGGCAGCAGCCTGCTCGGGCAGCCGCATGAGATCGTCGCCGCGCCGGTGGTGATCGCGGTGCTGTTGATTTCCATCTGCGTCGATTTCTTCCGCGTGCGGGCGCTCAACCGCGTCGCCAAAGCGACCGACAGCGCGGCGCTGGAAGCGGATGCGCTGCATTTCTTCTCCGACATGCTTTCGTCCGGCGTGGTGCTGCTGGGCATGGTGTTTGTGCTGCTGGGCTTTGGCCGCGCGGACGCCATCGCCGCGCTGATCGTCGCCGGCTTTATCTTTGTCGCCGCGATCAAACTGGGTAAACGCTCCTTCGATTCACTGATGGATGCCGCGCCCGCCGGGGCTACTGAGGCGATCCGCGCCACGCTGGCGCGTTTTCCGGCGGTGCTGGCCTGCGACAGCGTGCGCATTCGCAATGCCGGCGCGGTGCTGTTCGTCGAGATCACGGTGGCGGTGTGCCGCACCTTGCCGCTGGAGCGCATCGACGCGCTGAAGCAAGAGATCGTCGAGCGACTGCGGGAGCACTACGCCAGGGCGGAATTCACCGTCATCGCGGTGCCGCAGACCCGCAGCGATGAAGACATGGCGACGCGCATTCGGGCGATCGCCGCCAACCACGGCGCGCAGGTACAGAATGTGACCTTGCAGCAGCTGCCGACGCGCATGGCGATCGGCATGGATTTGGCGGTGCCGGCCAACGCCAGCGTGGCGCAGGCGCATGACATCGCCACGGAGATAGAGGGGATCCTGCGCCAGGCGATCGGTGAGGACACCGAGATAGAGACGCACCTGGAGCCGCAGACGCCGCACTGGCTGACCAGCGAGGATGTCGATGCGACGGAGCTGGCCGATATTCGGCGGATCCTGCAGTCGGCGCTGGAGCGAGGGGAGAACGTGCAGGACGTACACAACGTCCGCGCGCGCAAGAGCGACGGCGGCATCATCGTCAACTTCCACTGCCGGGTGTCGCCGGCGGTGACCATCGCCGCCGCGCACGATGCGGTCGATCGGGTCGAGCGCCGGCTGCGCGCGCTTTATCCGGCCATCACGCGCGCGATAGGGCACGTCGAGCCGATCAAGCCCGGCATGTGAATCAGCTCGGCCAACTGCGGGTAGAGCGCCGCGTTGGCCAGCAGAAGCGGGTTGCCGCGCCGCAGCCCGTCGTTGTGCATAAAGTCATTCGCCACGCCGCCGGCTTCGCGCGTCAGCACCCACCCAGGCAGGCTGTCCCAGGCGTTCATATGCGGTTCGTAATAGCCCAGCAGCCGCCCGGCGGCCACCTGGGCGGTCATCAACGCGCCGGAGCCGCTGCGCACGAACATCCCGCCCGCCTGCAGCAGGCGACAGAGAAAACCGCTGAATTCCGCCGCCGAGGCGCGCGGGGAAATCCCGACGCCCATCACGCCATCCGCGACGCTGCGCCCGGCATGCACAGCGATCGGCGCCCCATTGAGAAAGGCGCCGCCGCCGCGACAGGCGCGGAACATCTCGCGGTGGTTGGGATCGTAGACCACGCCTATCGTCGGCTCGCCGTCGATCACCACGCCTATCGCGATACACCAGGTATGCAATCCGTTCAGGAAGCAGGCGGTGCCGTCAATCGGATCGACGACCCAAATGCAGGCGGCATTCTCGCCGGCGCTGCCGCTTTCCTCGCCGAGAAACCCATCCTGGGGAAAACGGCGGCTGATCATGCGGCGGATCAGCGCTTCGACGCGGCGATCGGCCTCGCTGACCACGTCCTGCAGCCCCTGTTTGAAGTCGATGGCCAGGGTTTGCCGCCGTTGATAAAAGCTGAAGGCGAGATCGGCGGCGGCGCGGGCGATCTCACGCGCGAAGCGGTAACGCGCCTCGATGTCCCGTGGGGAAAGTGAAGTCATGGCGGCAATGTTCCGAACAAAGTTTAGCGTGCAGGGTGCCATAGTCAGATGACAATACGGTGTTGATTCCTGCTTGATTTCAGATTTGATTTAATTTATTTACTTTACTGTAAAGTAATTGGCGTCATTAGATGCATCATCAAAGCATCCGTAAGCGAGATAATCAGAGGAGTCAGGCATGCTAGCGCATTTTTTCGTCTTTCGACCGGTATTTGCGGCCGTGCTGGCCATCTGCATTATGGCGGCGGGCGCACTGGCGCTCTGGACATTGCCGGTTGAGCAATATCCCGACATCGCCCCACCCGGCGTCACGGTGACCGCCAATTACCCCGGCGCTTCGGCCAAAACGGTAGAGGACAGCGTAACTCAGATTATCGAACAGCAAATTAAAGGGATCGATGGCCTGTTGTATTTCTCATCAACCAGCAGTTCTGCGGGTCAGGCTCGCATCAGCCTTAGCTTCGAACAACAAACCGACCCGGACATTGCTCAGGTTCAAGTGCAAAATGCGGTCAATCAGGCAACGTCGCGATTGCCGCAAGAAGTGCAGCAGCAAGGGATCACGGTGACAAAATCGCAGGGCGATAGCCTAATGGTAGTCGCCCTGTACGACACGCAAGGCCGCATGGACAGCGTTGATATCAATGATTTTCTGGTCAGTTCGCTGCAAGACCCGCTGAGCCGGGTGGATGGCGTCGGGGAGACGACGGTATTTGGCGCTCAATATGCGATGCGCGTTTGGCTCAATCCGATCAAGTTGAGCGGTTATGGCCTGATGCCATCTGACGTGCAAGCCGCGATAGAAGCGCAAAATGCCCAGGTCACCAGCGGTGAGATCGGCGCATTGCCTACGATGGATGGCCAGGCGCTGAACGCGACCATGACCACGCAATCGCGGCTGGAAACGCCGGAGCAGTTTGAGAATATTATTCTGCGCACCAATACCGACGGTTCGGCGGTGTATTTGCGCGATGTTGCGCGCGTAGAGATCGGTGCGGAAAACTATCAAAACCAAACGCGCCTCAACGGGTACCCAGCGGCCGGCATATCGATTCAACTGGCTTCCGGCGCCAATGCGCTGGAGGTTGCCGAACGGGTGCGGGCTGAAGTGGAACGCATGGCGCCGCAGTTTCCGCCGGGGCTGCAGGTGGCTTATCCGCGTGACAGCACGCCGTTCGTACTGGTGTCCATTGAAGGCGTCGTGCAAACCTTGTTGGAAGCGATCGCGCTAGTGATTGTGGTGATGTATCTGTTTTTGCAAAATTGGCGCGCCACATTGATCCCCGCCATTACGGTACCCGTAGTGCTGCTCGGCACTTTCGGCATTTTGGCGCTGTTGGGTTACAGCGTAAACACCTTGACACTGTTCGCCATGGTGCTCGCGATCGGCCTGTTGGTGGATGACGCGATAGTGGTGGTTGAGAACGTTGAGCGCGTGATGGAAGAAGCGCAATTGCCACCGCGCGAGGCGACGTTGCATTCGATGCGGGAGATCAATGGTGCGCTGATCGGCATCGCGCTGGTACTTTCGGCGGTATTTGTTCCGATGGCATTTTTCGGCGGTTCAACCGGCATAATCTACCGACAGTTTTCCATCACGCTCGTTGCCGCTATGGTGCTGTCGGTGTTGGTGGCGTTGACCTTGACGCCGGCATTGTGCGCCGGTTTGCTAAAACCGTCGGTGCAGCGGCCGCGCAGCCGCTTTTTTCGCGGCTTTAACCGCCTGGTGGAATACGGACAGCGGCGTTATGGGTTGGGATTGAACCATGTGATGGCGCGCAAAGGGTGTTTTTGCATGTTGGCGCTGCTGCTGGTCGGTTTCATGATCTGGCAATATCTGCGGATGCCTACCGGTTTTCTCCCAGTCGAGGATCAGGGCTCGGTAATGGTCCAGTTTTCTCTGCCGCCAGGCGCCCCGATGGCCAGAACGCAACAGACTGCTGACGCTATCGCCGACTATTTCATGACCGCCGAGCGGGACAACCTGAATGTGATCTTCATGGTTGTCGGGCGCAATAACGCCGGCAGTGGTCAGAATGTCGGCATGGCGTTTGCCGAACTTAAACATTGGTCGCTGCGCAGCGGTAATGAGAATAACGCGCTGGCGATTATTAGCCGCGCCAATCGCCATTTCAAAAGCTATCGCGACGCGCAGATCAATGTGTTGTCGCCGCCGGCGGTGCGCGGATTGGGGCAGTCCAGTGGATTTGAACTGTGGTTACAGGATCAAAACGGCGTTGGGCATGACGCGCTGCAAGCTGCGCAGAGGCAAGTGATCGCCGCCGCTGCCGAAGATCCGTTGTTAACGGCGGTACGCATCAATGGCCTCGAAGATAAAGCACAATTGCAGGTCGATATCGATCAGCAAAAGGCCAGCGCACAAGGGCTGCAGCAGGCTGACATCACCAACACGCTTTCTGCCGCCTGGGGGGGCGCTTATATTAACGATTTTATCGATCGCGGCCGCGTAAAGCGGGTCTACATGCAGGGGGACGCGGCCTGGCGATCGGCGCCGGATGATATCGATAATTGGTTCGTACGTGGTGAAAGCGGCAGCATGGCGTCCTTTGCCAGCTTCGCGACTACGCGTTGGCTCTCAGGGCCACAAATGCTGCAGCGCTTTAACGGGCTGTCGGCCACGCAGTTACAGGGGACGGCAACCGAGGGCGAAAGCTCCGGCACCGCGATGGCGCGTATGCAGAGCATCATCGGCGGTGTAGACGGCTACCGCCTTGAGTGGAGCGGGCTCTCATATCAGGAGCAATTGGCCGCCGGGCAAACATTGCTGGTGTATCTGGCTTCGGTGTTGTTCATTTTCCTCTGCCTGGCCGCGCTGTACGAGAGTTGGTCTATCCCATTGTCCGTGATGTTGATCATTCCCCTCGGGATTATCGGAGCCGTTGTCGCCGCGCGCCTTGCGGGGTATGAAAACGATATTTACTTCCAGGTGGGAATGTTGACGACGATTGGCCTGTCGGCGAAAAACGCTATCCTGATCGTCGAGTTTGTTGAAACACGGCTCAAAGCGGGATCCGCTTTGTTGCAGGCGACCCTGGAAGGGGCGCGAATGCGTCTGCGGCCCATCGTGATGACCTCATTGGCGTTTGTCGCGGGTGTGATCCCCCTGGCGCTTTCTGTCGGTGCCGGGGCCGCCAGCCGGCGCGAAATCGGGATTGCGGTGATCGGCGGCATGATTTCTGGCACACTGCTGACATTATTGTTCGTACCGTTGTTTTTTGTTTTGACCAAACAAGGGTTGGCACGACTTAAGGCGCGAAAATGAGCCTCTGGGCTGGAGAGAGAGCATGATCAACCGCCAACCGGGACGGCCGATGAAGGCCAGGCCACGGATACTGGAAACCGCCTGCGTTCTGTTTTTGCAGCAGGGCTTGGATATCTCGTTGGACGAGATAGCCAACGAGGCGGGAACCACCCGTCAAACCTTATATAATCACTTCCCGAGCAAAGACGCCCTGGTGCTGGAGACGTTCAACCATCTTATCGAGAAGATGCAGCCGCCGATCGCCGCCATTTTGGCTCAGGAGAGTATGGATTTACCGCAGGTGCTGGCGCGTTTCGCTTCGGTGGTGCAGGCGCATTTTTTCAGCGTTGATAACGTGCATTTTCAGCGGCTGATGGTGCAACTGCTGTTGCAGAAACCTGAGTTGTACGCCACGTTGCGTGAACGCAATGCCGGACGGGTGCTGCAGGCATTTGTGAAAATGTTGGAACAGGCGCGGCAACATGGGCGAGTCCAATTTGCTGATGCGCAGCCTCAGGCTATGGCATTTCTGGGCGCGGTGATGGGGTATCCGTTGCCGGCAGCTCTGTTATCCGACCAGTGGCCGACGCCGGAACAGTTGCAACAGATGGCCGAAGCGGCTATCACCGCGTTTCTTTTAGCCTGGCGATATTCGCCGCCGGCCATTACCGAATAACGAAAGAGAACGTGATCCTGGCGCTTTGCTGCATACGCAAAGCCACGGCCGGTATCGCCGCCCGCGCGGATTATCCTGGCTGGCCGACAGTGACCAGCAATCGGGATGCCGTGAGAACCAAGGGAAAGCGACAAGCGGCTTTCCATCAATACATCAATAAACAGGCCGCCGTTCGGCGGCCTGTGGGGTTAGCCCAGATTCAACCGGGCGGTGATGTCGGCAATCTCGCGGCGCCAGCGCGCCTGAAGCGCCGGTTTCTGGTGCTTGGGCTTGCGCGCCAGGTCGTCCTCCAGTTTGCTTTCTAGGGCCAACAGCGCGGCCAACAGCGCTTCTTCGTCTTCCAGCCGCTCGTGCGGCGTCGGGCCGTCTGCGGTGGCCTTGCCCGCCGTCGGCAGCGCCGGCGCTTCGCCCGCCAGGCGTTGATACACCGGCGCCAGATCGTGCCACTCCTCCAGTTTTTGCTGGTCGATCAGCCAAAAGCGGTTGCAGCTTTGTTCGATCAGCATCCGGTCATGGGTGACCAACATGACGGCGCCGGCGAACTGGCGCAGCGTTTCCGCCAACTCTTCTTTGCCCGCCATATCCAGGTGGTTGGTGGGCTCGTCCAGCAGCAGCAGCGAATGGTTGGCCAGCGTCAGGCCGACGAACAGCAGCCGCGAACGCTCGCCGCCGCTCAGCGAACGGATCTGCTGATGATGGCGCAGGTAAGGGAAGCCGGCGCCGATCAGCGCCATTTTCCGCTGTTCCTCGGTCAGCGGCGCAAACTGCGCCAGCGCTTCGCTCAACGTGTCTTCATCGCGCAGCTGTTGCAGGCTCTGATCGTAATAGCCGATGCGCACGCGCGGGTGGAAGATCGCCGGGCGTTCCGTGGGCTGCTGATACGCCTGCCACAGCAAGCGCAGCAGCGACGATTTGCCGCAGCCGTTGCGCCCGACGATGGCGATGCGATCGCCGCTTTTCACCCGCAGATGTGCCAGGCTGAACAGCACCGGCGCCTCCGGCGCCGGGCGCACGGCCCATTGCGGCAGCGCCAGCAGGCGATCGGCGTCCAGCGCCTCTCCCTGCAGTCGCAGCCGCCACGGGCTGCCGGCGGTCAGGGTGGTCTGTTCTTCCTTCAACCGATCGACGCGCTTTTCCATTTGCTTGGCTTTGCGCGCCAGATCTTCGTTGTCATAGACCTTGCCCCAGGTCGCCAGACGTTTGGCGCTTTTTTCCACCCGGTCTATCTCTTTTTGCTCGGCCCGACGGCGGTGCTCGTCCGCAGCGTCCTGTTCAGCCAGCGCCTGACGCGCGGCGGAGCAGGGCAAGCGGAAAAACTGCAGCGTTTTGTCGCGCAGGATCCAGGTACAGTTGGTCACCTGATCGAGCAGATAGCGATCGTGCGACACCAGCACGAAGCTGCCGTTCCAGCTGCGCAAGAACTGCTCCAGCCACAGCAGCGTGGGCAGATCCAGGTGGTTGCTGGGCTCGTCGAGCAGCAGCAGATCGGGCTGACGGATCAGCGCGCGCGCCAGCAGCAGGCGGGTGTGCTGGCCGCCGCTGAGGGTGCCGGCGGTCAACGTCCACCTCGCCGGTTCAAACCCCAGCTCGGCGAGCAGCGCTTCACAGCGCCAGCGTTCGCTGAGGTGTTGGCTCGCCGGAAGCCGCGCCAGCACCGCATCCAGCAGAGTGCAGGCGTGCAGCTCGGGCGGCAAGTGTTGTTCGATGCGCGCCATCAGGCATTGTTGTGACAATGTCACCGTTCCGCTGTGGATGGGCAGGGCGCCGCTGAGCAGTTGCAGCAGGGTGCTTTTGCCGCAGCCGTTGTCGCCGATCAAACCGATGCGATCGCCTTTTTTCAGGGTGAAGGAAATCTCGCTCAGCAGGACGCCGAACGCGTTGTCGTAACCGACAGATTGTGCAGACAGTAGTGTGCTCATTGCTTACTCAAGAGTTACAGGCATGACAATGCCTATCGTCAAACATCGCTGACGACAACCCGGTAAGCCGGAGGGAAGATCCTGGATTTTAGTAAGCTTCGCTCAAGCTGGGTTATCGCAGCACGATACCGGTAATGCTTGAGCGGCGACGATTACCAAAGAAGTGTGAGTGAAAAAACAATTCACACGTCAGCATAGTAAGTCTCCTTTTATTGGTTGCAGGTTAATCGGTGGCTGGAGTATAGAGCGCCTTGTGCCGTATCGCCAGTGTAAAAGCGCCTGAATAATCAGCAGGCTAAGGAGGGCGCGCGCGCGTGGCACACAATGGGAATAATTACTGTATTTCGGCCGACATTAAGCAGCTATTATAATTAGCGTTTATGGTTAAGCGACGGTTCATCCGCCGCCTGTTCGTCTGTCTATCAGATAATGATGCTGAGCACTGAATTTATGTTAAAGCCTCGCCCGTTCCTGCTGTTGTTGTTATTGCTGTTTGGTTTGCAACTGACGCCGTTCGGCGCCGTCGCCGCCGCCCAGGATGATCCCGCCGCCGAAAGCGCGCCCGATCCCGCTACGCAGCTGAAAGCCGCGCAAAAGCAGTTGGACAGCATGAAGCAGCTGGTTTCCAAAGCGACCACCGATAACCAGCTCAGCAAACTGCGGCTGGCGACCGACGATCTGGTCGCCAGCATGGAAAAGCTCGCCACCGATCTGCAACCCGAGCAGGACAAACTGAAAGCGCAGCTGGACGTCCTGGGGCCGGCCCCGGCGGCCGGCGCGCTGCCTGAAACCCCGGCGGTGGCCCAGCAGCGCAACGCGCTGAACAACAGCAAGAAACAGCTGGACGATGCGGTAAAACGCGCTCAGGCCATCAAGACCAGCGCCTTCGAGCTCGGGCAACAGATCGGCGATCTGCGCCGGGTGGCGTTTAAAACCCAGCTGGCGCTGAATACCGGCAGCATTCTGGGCATCAAATTCTGGGCGCCGGTGCTGCAGCCGTCCGAAAATGACGTGCAGCGGCTGGATCAGTTCAACGCCGAGATGAAAGCGGCCTGGGATGCCAGTTGGCAGGACGAGTGGCGTTACGGCACGCTGGCGTTGTTGGCGCTGGCGGTGATTGTCTGGTCCTGGGGGCGCTATTTCTCCGAGCGTTTCCTCGCCTGGGTCAGCATCCGTTTCCTGCCGGACGGGCGTCTGCGCCGCAGCTTTATGGCGCTCGTCACCGTGGTGGTGACGGTGATCACCACCTCTATCGCGCTGAACCTGCTGTATTACGTCTTTGTTCGCGTGCAGCCGCTGCCGGTGATGCTGGAGGACTTCGCCGAAGGCTTTAACCGTCTGGGGATTTTCTGCGCGCTGATCGCCGGGCTGGGGCGTGCGGCGCTGTCGCTGAATCGCCCGTCGTGGCGCTTGGCTTCCATGGATAACGAGGTGGCCGCCGGGCTGCGTTACTTCTCGCCGCTGCTGGCCGGCCTGGCGTTGGCGTTCGGCACCGTGGAGCTGATCAACAACGTCGTCAGCGCCTCATTGGCCACCACCATCTTCGGCAACGGCCTGGTGGCGGGGCTGATCGGCATGGTGCTGCTGGCGGCGCCGCTGCGCGGCCAGCGCATTCGGCGCCGGCTGGAACAGCAGGGCGCGCACCTGGAAAAACGCACGCTGGTCAGCGGGCTGGTGCACCTCGTCACCCTGGTCTGTTCGGTGGTGATCCTGTTTTCCCTGCTTATCGGCTACATCGCCTTCGCCCGCTTCCTGACCTACCAACTGATCTGGGTGGTGCTGGTGCTGATGGCGTTCTATTTTATGGTGCTGTTCGCCACCGATTTGTGCGCCGCGCTGTTTTCGCCGCAGACCGTCAGCGGCAAGATGCTGAAAAAAACGCTCAGCTTCAAGGATCGCCATTTGGAGCAGATGGCGATCATCACCACCGCGCTGGCCAAATGTTCGCTGTTGCTGTTGATGATTGTCTCGCTGTTCAACGGCTCGTTCGGCAGCACCACGCCGGGCTCGCTGATGGAGAAAATCGTCTCCATCCTGACCGGTGAAGGCTTGCAGCGTTTCAACATCGTGCCCGGCAACCTGCTCAACGCCGTGATCTGCCTGGCGATCGGCATCTATATTCTGCGCGCGGTGCGGCGCTGGCTGGGATCTGAACTGCTGCCGAAAACCATCTCGGACGTCGGCATCCGCGCCTCGCTGGTGACGCTGTTCAGCAATATCGGCTATGTGCTGGTGATACTGATCACCCTGGCGGCGCTGGGCATCCAGTGGAGCAACCTGGCGTGGATCGTCAGCGCCCTGTCGGTCGGCATCGGTTTCGGTTTGCAGGAGATCGTGAAGAACTTTATTTCCGGCCTGATCCTGCTGACCGAGCGCCCGGTGAAGGTGGGGGATATGATCGGCATCGGCGGCGTGGAAGGCGACGTGCGGCGCATCAACGTGCGCGCCACTGAAATCCAGCTCAGCGACCGCTCCACCATGATCGTACCGAACTCGCAGCTGATCTCGCAGAACGTGCGCAACGCCACCATGGGCAACGCGCAAGGGGTGGTGACCATCGCGCTGACGTTTCCGACCGACATTGATCCGGAGCAGGTGCGCAATATTCTGCTTAACGCTTACCACGAATACGAAAACATCCTGGAAACGCCGGCGCCTTACGTGCGCTTCAGCCAGCTGGGGCCGGACGGCATTATCCTGAGCGTGACCGGCTATGTGCCGAGCCCGCGCATGGTCGGCGCGACCAAGAGCGAACTGCTGTTCAACATCCTCAAGCTGCTGCGCGCGCAGCGTGTCAGCCTGTCCAGCCCGCAGGAAGTGGTGTTTATGAAGCAGCAGGCGACGCGATATCAGGCCAACGAAGAGGAACACTCCTCCTAGTTCAGCCCTGAGGCGGCGGGCCGTTAAGCGACGGCCCGCCGAATGCGGCTAGTACATCGACGGCTCCACCGATTGCGAACAGTCGCTGTTGGCGCTGGATTTGGTGCAGGTATAAGGCTCATTCGGCGAGGCCGAAGGCGCATTCGACGGGCCGCCACCGCCGCCGATGCACCCGCTCAGCATCAGCATCAAAAACACGAGAATAATCTTCTTCATCTCACCGTCCTCCATTGCGATTCCTCCCTTAAGTATATGTCGGGAAAGCGAACGGCACCGCTCGCCGGTGCGATCTATACAGCGGTATCGGTAGTGTCCTGATATCTCCTGATGACTTACGCGATACAGCAGACCATAAGTCCGCGGGTGGAGTCACACACAAGACGGATCACTTTGCTATACAACGGTTGTTCCGTTCAGCAATATGTGTGTAAATCTGCACATTCGGCTCCTGGCTGTCTCTCTGCTATCGCTCCGTGATTGTCCATTAATGCACCGCACAGGGTAGTACGCCATACTGGTGGAAAACGTTATGCGACCAGTAAAAGTTGGGCAATAGCGCCGAAAAGCCGATCGCCGTTGGTCTAAATACTCGGGACATCGCCGATCCATAATGTCTTCTGAACAAGCTGGAGGATTGCAGGAGTCTGATGAAGAACGCCTATGAAAAAAACATCGAGCCAAAACCCGACCTGACAATGGGTTTTTTGCTGATGAAGCAATTTACGCTGGCTTCGGTTGCCGGCCTGGTGGAATCTCTGCGCTTTGCGGCGGATGAATCCTTCTCCAGCCGGCAGATTTTTTGTCAGTGGGAGTGGATGACCTGCGACGATCGGCCGGTCACTGCCAGCTGCGGTTTGCCGGTATCACCGACTGCGAAGCTCGATTTTTCCAGAGACTGGGACTATTTCGTGGTCGCTGGCGGATTGCTCGAAGAGACTCGCACCCCGCCAGAATGGTTGTTACAGGCGCTGCGGGATCTGCACGCCCGCAATATTCCAATCATTACGCTGTGCAGCGGAGCGTTCGTTGCCGGTAACGCCGGGCTGCTGGATAATCATCACTGTGCGATCCACTTCACTACCCGCGACGAGTTTCGGCTTCGTTTTCCAAAAGCCATTCCGGTAATCGACAAAACCTATATTAAAGACGGCGGGATTATCTCCTGTCCGGGCGGCATGGCAATTGACCTGGCGGCCGATCTGATCCGTCAGCATTGCGGCCTGGTACGCTCGCAGAAGGTACTGAAATATCTACTGATGGACGCGCCACAACCTGCCGGAAAGACGAAGCAGAAAGCCCCGCTTAATGCGCCGGATGTGTATGAGAACGAACGGGTCAGTAAGGTCATTGAATTTATGAAACAGCACCTTGATTCACCGATCCCGCTCGCCGACGTGGCGGATTTTGCGGGTGTGACCTTTCGTCAGCTCAATCTGATATTCACCAAATGCACTGGCCACTCAGCAGCCGTTTACTGGCGCAGTATGCGGTTGGAGCAGGCGCGGAAGCTGATGACCGATTCAAGTAACAGTATTAACGAAATTGCCACCGCGACCGGATTTTCGGACGCGTCGCATCTCATTTCGTGGTTTCGTAAGCAATACGGTGAGACACCGAGTTCGTTCCGCAAGCGACGCAGGGAAGTGGAAAAGTTGGTGAAGGAGTAAATAGGGCTGCAGTTATGCAGCCCTGGTGAATCAAAGAGAGTGTCGTTTCGGCATGACCCCCTGCATTGAAACCTTGTTACGCGGAGGTTCCTCCTCTAATGAGGAGGCGTCTTCCAGACTGCGTGCATTGGTTTCCGGTGCCATAAACCACGACACTATCAGACCAAAGAAGGTGATCGCTGCAGCGATATACATCGTCGGACCAATCCCAATATTCTGCAACGAAAGCGGCACCAGCCAGGTGCCCACCGCCGCGCCGATGCGCGACAGCGACGTCCCTACGCCTACGGCACCGGCGCGAATTTCAGTCGGGAAGATCTCATTGGGATAGACCAACTGCAGCACCTGCGCCCCTCCGATGAACAGCGCGTACAGACCGAACATCAGCAGGATCACCGCAGACGGACCATCACGCAGAAAGCCTAGCAGCAACAGCGCAAGGCCTGACCACAGGAAACTGTGCAGCAGCAGCTTACGGCGTCCCAGGACATTAATCAGGCGAGTCGCGATGACGCAGCCCACCACGAACAGCAGGGTAATGGCAACGGATCCATAGGATGCCCAGTTGCCCCTGAGGTGCAGCGCATCCAGCACCTTAGGGGCAAAGGCATAGACGGCAAATACCGGAATGACGGAGCAGGTCCAGAAAATCGCCACAAACGCCATGCGCTTGCCGTAACCGGAATGGAGCAGGTTGGCAAAAGAAAGGTTTTTGCTTTCAGCCTGTACCGGTAAGTTATCCAGACCAAACTCAGGGCCGTAAACGCGGCGGATGATCGCTTCTGCCTCGGCATGGCGGCCTTTACTTAACAGCCAGCGCGGGGATTCAGGGGTGCCCAGACGCACGATGAACAGCAGAGCGCCAATGACGGCCGTACTCGCCAGCGTCAGGCGCCAGGCGTCAGGTCCACCAAAATTAAGAATGGCTTCGCCGGCCAGGTACGCCACGGCTGCGCCTGCGAACCAGAGGATGGTCAGCGTCGCGAGGCAGGGGCCGCGGTTTTTCTTCGGCAGAAACTCCACCAGGAAAGCGGTCGCGACCGGGTATTCAATCCCGACGGCAACGCCATTCATAAAGCGCAGCGCAAACAGCACTTCACCGCTTTGCACCCAGTATTGCGCCAGAGAGCAGACGACAAACAGCGTCGGCCCAACGAAATAGAGTACGCGGCGGCCAAGACGGTCAGTCAGCGCACCGCCGATAAAACCACCGAAGAAGATACCGATCAGCGCCGAGGCGGCAATCAATCCTTCCCAGAATGCGCTCAGACCTAGTGCAGGTGAGACTTTCATCATGGCGATGCCGATAATACTGAGCACGTAGCCATCGACAAAGGATCCACCTCCCGAACGCACGGTCAGCAACCGGTGAAAGCGGTTAAGGGGAACGTCTTCTACAGAAATGGTATTTGACATGGTAACTCCTGTCTTTCCCCGATGTCGTCGGATTAACGGCCTGCAACGGGTACACGAAGCCATTGCCGCTAATCCGACGATCGCGGTTTAAATGTAGGTCAGGTAATATTGTTAAATCGAACGTAATGAATATTTTTTCTGTTAATTTTGGTCGTTCATTATAAATACTCCTCCGGTGCAGGATGGTCGGGTAAGATGTTTTTTATTATTAGGGCCTTACTTACTTTCTTTTATTACAGGTAAGGCTTTCGGCGCAGAACGGCGGGTAGACCACCAGCAGAGCAGCGAGCCCAGGCTCACCATGGCAGTGCCTTGCCAGAACGCGATGTTCAGGTGTGACTTCAACATAACCGCAGCCAGTACCGCCGAGATAATCGGGATAAAGTACGAAGCGGCCGCCAGCACTGTCACATTGCCGTGTAGAATGCCGACGTTCCAGGCGGCATAACCAAACCCCATGGCGATGGCGGCCAGCAATAAACTTATCCATGTATGCCAGGAGAGAATAAATTCTGGTTGCGGGGAAGTGAGGTATTTCCCCCATAACGTCAGTGCGGTCAAAATAAAGAACAGGGTAATGCCGTTATTGCCATTGGCGATGATTTTGGTGACCACGCAATATATTGCCCAAATAATGGCACCACTAAATGCCAGGCCATAACTGAGCGGATTTTCCATTACGTTATGGGTCATCTCAGTGAAAGAGAAACCCTGTTCGCCTCCTAATACCCGGCAAATTCCGGCGACGGCTAAAATGACGCCCGGAATAATCAGCGGGCTGGTCTTTTGTCGGTTCACGATAACCGACAGTAATATGGTCATACTCGGCCAGAGATAGTTCACCATCCCGACCTCAATGGCCTGACGGCCGGAATGGGTGAAGCCCAGCGACAGCGACAGACAGAGTTCATAACAGACAAACAGGATGCTGCCGAGGATCAGATAGCTCGGTGGAAACAGCCGCAATTTCGGGAAGCCAACGGTGAATAACAGCAGGACTGCGCTACAGGTATAGATCAGCGCCGCACCGCCCACCGGGCCAAAACCTTCGCTCACGCTTTTAATCAACCCAACGATTGCGCTCCACAGCAGGATGGCTATCAGTCCGATGAACGTCGCTTTTTTCTGGGGCATACCCTGTACCTCTATTTACATTTCCATCACAACCGAACCGGCTTGCTGTTAAATTCTGGTTAAATCCAGACTTAAAGCTATGCCTCCGTATTGGTGCTGTAAATATGTCTCTGGAGGCAAAAATTCCGGAATGTGATCGTTATCTGAAATCATGTATAAAATTACTACATCAAAATTTAGTTCTTAATTTATTGATTATTAATGATTAAAAATAACATCGGTGTAGGATTTTACTACTCATTGGTATTTACGTTGTATTTTCAATGTATACAAAAAATATTCATTCATTGACCCCTTTCACATCTGTGTGCAAATTCTTAACAAACGCAGCCTCGAGCTGCTGAACAGACCATCGCGGTCGTGAATCCCCCCCTGGAGGTTATCGTGTTGACATTTGAAGGTATCTACACCCCGGCAATTACCCCTTACGCGGCCGATGGCAGTATTGATTTCGCCCGCTTTGCGGATGTGCTGGAATCCCTGATTGAAGCTCGAGTTCACGGCATCATCATTGGCGGTTCAACCGGCGAATACTATGCCCAGAGCGCCGAAGAGCGTAAGGCGCTGGCCGAGCATGCGCGTCAAGTCATTGGCAACCGTCTGCCGCTGATTGTTGGAACCGGGGCAATCCGTACCGAAGATGCGGTGGACTACGCGAAGCATGCCCGCGAGATTAAAGCCGACGCTATTCTGGTGACCTCGCCGCCGTACGCGCTGCCTACAGAGCAGGAAAATGCCCATCACGCGCTAACAGTGGATAAAGCCGCGCAGCTGCCGATCATGCTCTACAACTACCCAGGCCGTATGGGGATCACCATGGGTGAAACCTACTTCCGCGAGGTAAGCCGCTCGTCCAACGTGGTCGCCATTAAAGAAAGCTCGGGCGATTTCAATAACCTGCATCTGCTGGCCTGTAAATTTCCGAACATTGCGCTCTCCTGCGGCTGGGACGATCAGGCGCTGGAGTTCTTTGCTTGGGGAGCACGCAGCTGGGTGTGCGCCGGTTCTAACTTTATTCCGCGTGAACATGTGGCGCTGTATGAGGCTTGCGTAGTGGAAAAGGACTTCGCGAAAGGCCGCAAAATTATGGCCGCCATGATGCCGCTGATGAACTTCCTCGACGGCGGAAAGTTTGTGCAGTCCATCCGCTATGGCTGCGAATTGAACGGTCTGACCTCGGGCCAGGTGCGTGCGCCGCTGCAAAGTCTGGACGAAGAAGAGAAAGCACAGCTGAAAGTGGTGATTGCCGGGGTGAAACGCAACGTGGCTGCGGCCACGGCGGCGTAAGGGGGCGAAATGAAACAGCTTCAGACACTCAACGATGTAACGCGCTTGGCGCATGAACTTACGCTTCCGGACAAGGCGTTTATCAATGGCCGTTTCGCCCCGGCGCGTTCCGGTAAAACCTTGACGACGTACAACCCGGCGACCGGTGAAGCCATCGTAAATCTTGCTGCCTGCGATGAATCCGACGTTAACGCGGCGGTGAGCACGGCTCGCACAGCCTTTGAGGCCGGAAGCTGGAGCAAATTGGCTCCGGGCGAACGCAAGGCGGTGCTGCTAAAACTGGCGGCGCTGATGGAACAGCAGCTCGCATCGCTGGCTGTGCTGGAAAGCCTCGACAGCGGTAAGCCGGTCAGCGAGTGTCTGGCGGTGGACGTACCGGAGACTATCCATGTGCTGAAGTGGCATGCGGAAGCCATCGACAAGCTTTACGACCACACGGCGCCGGTAGGCAATAATGCGATGGCGCTGATAGTGCGTGAACCGATTGGCGTGGTGGGCTGCGTTCTGCCGTGGAATTTCCCGCTGCTGATGCTCGCCTGGAAAATTGGCCCGGCATTGGCGGCAGGGTGTTCGGTGGTGGTGAAACCGGCTGAACAAACGTCTCTGACGTCGCTGCGCGTGGCTGAACTGGCGTTTGAAGCGGGCGTTCCTGCGGGGGTATTGAATATTGTGACCGGTACCGGAAAAGAAGTCGGCGAGCCGATTGGTTTGCATCCGGATATTGATATGGTGAGCTTTACCGGCTCCACCGCCACCGGACGTCGCTTCCTGCACTATGCGGCGGAATCCAATCTCAAAAAGGTCGTGCTGGAGTGCGGCGGCAAAAACCCGGCGCTGGTGTTTAACGATGCCGACGATATCGCTGCGGTTGCCGGACATGTGCTTAACGGTGCGTTCTGGAACATGGGCGAGAACTGCTCCGCGACCTCGCGCCTGCTGGTGCAGGAAGATGTGAAGGAGGCGCTGTTGGCGGAAATGGCGAAGCAAATCGGTAACTGGACGATGGGTAACCCGTTCGATCCGCGCAATCGGCTGGGTGCGATGATCTCTCCTGAGCACTTTAGTAAGGTGAGCCGCTATCTTGATATCGCGCGCCAGGAAGGGTTACCTATTCTGCACGGAGGTAACACGAAGCAGGGGGCTTACGTGCAGCCGACCATCATCGATGGCGTGACGCCGGAAAGCGCGCTGTTCCGGGAGGAGATTTTCGGCCCGGTGCTGTGCGTCACCACGTTTAAAACCGAAGGCGAGGCCATCGCGCTGGCCAACGACACCCCATACGGCCTGGCGGCGTCGGTTTATACCGGCAAGCTTAATCGCGCCATCCGCGTTTCTCGCGCTATTCGCGCCGGAACAGTGACCGTGAACTGCTTCGGAGAGGGGGACGCAACCACGCCGTTTGGCGGCTACCGGCAGTCCGGTTTTGGCGGTCGCGATAAATCAGTGTTTGCGCTTGACCAGTACACCGAGCTGAAGACCATCTGGGTTGATGTTGCTGAAGACGACGCCTGAAGCCGTGCTTCGCGGCCTGGAAGACAGAATCCATTTCTATTTCTGTCTTCTGGTGGCGGTGGGGCTGTCGAAGAAGCTGGGACGCATTACCTCCAACCGGCAAAAAAATTCCTTTATTATTAAATGGCTAAAGAATGCTCGGGAGATGGGATCTTTCCATCAGTGCGCCGACAGTGAAATTGTCTGGCTGCGTGGGGAGATCCTGCGTCATTCGCCCGATCGGGACCCGGAACCGGTTCTGATGCTGATTTACCGGACAGCCAGTAAAATGCACAGAACGTGATCGCCGTTGCGGATAAATTTTGCCGTAGCTTACCTTTATCTGTAGGTTAAGCAGCATCATAGTTAAGCATCACGGGTCGATTTTCAGGAGGCGGTAATGAGAACGGGTAAGACAGCGCTGTACGAGGATCTCAAGCGGCTTATCTTAACGATGGAACTCGACCCGGATGAGCTGCTGGATGAAGCCAGTCTGACCGCTCAGTACGGCCTGTCACGGACACCGGTGCGCGAAGTGTTTCAGCGCCTGGCAGGTGAAGGGTATCTCGAGATCGTTGAAAAGCGTGGCGTACGCGTGATTCCCATGAGCCATGCCACGCTGCGCAACTTTTTCCTGGTGGCACCGATGATCTATGCGGCCACCGGGCGCCTTGCAGCTCAGCACTACAAACCCGCGCAGTTGAAGGCGCTAAAAGAAACTCAAAAGCGCTTTCGCAAAGCGGTTCAGAGCCATGATGTCGAAGCGTTGGCTCTGGAGAACAACCGCTTTCACGAGATCATGGGGGAAATGGCGGCTAACCCCTATTTGCAACCGAGCCTCGGACGCTTGCTGATCGATCATTGTCGTATCGGTCACACCTTTTTCCGTCCACGTAATGATGACATGGAGCGGCGTTTACAACTGGCTGCCGATCATCACGATGCGTTTATCGTCGCACTGGAAGCGCACGATGAGCAGGCGGTAGTGGATCTGGTGTTCGAACACTGGGAACTCTCCCGGGAAAACATGGAGATCTTTATTGCGCCGCAGGGACTCAAGGCCGATGAGCGTATCCAGTCACCTGAATAACCCCACCTGATGGCGTGCTCCCAGGCATTCGCTTGGGGGCTACTTTCAAATCGTAACACGCCCTGAGCGTTACTCGCTCGGGGCTTTTCCACGTCCAAATTAACCTGGATTTAACTATTTTTATACTTGTTGTATACATGAGATATTCATCACGTATTCATTTTTTCGACATGGATAACATGAGTTCATACCGCGCTTACTGACCTGCTAAGCGCAAAAGAAAAATAACAGCGAACCGGAGTAAACAGCGTGCAAAAGATCACTTCTCTCCCTGCTGATGACGCCCTGCCAGGGTGGTATCACACCAGCCCATCTCGCCCCCCACGGCCTGCTCACGTGGGGCAAAAACACGCTCGCTGGGCCATTGTGGGGGCCGGGTTAACCGGGCTGGCAGCCGCCCGCCAGATGGCGATCCACTTTCCTGACGATGAAATTGTACTGATTGAAGCGCAGGAAGTGGGCTATGGCCCTGCCGGGCGCAATGCGGGTTTTGCCATTGATGTGCCGCACGATATCGGCGCCAAGGACTACATCGGCGATGTCAAAACCGCCAGGCTTATCCTGCAGCTCAATACGCTGGGGCAGAACTATCTGCGTGCTATTGTGCAGGAGCACGGAATTGAGTGTCAGATGTCAGAATCCGGGAAATATCAAGCTGCCGTGGGCGAGCAGGGCGTGGCGATTCTTGAGGCCTACCGCCGCGGGCTAGAGAAGATTGGCCGTGAAACGCAGATGATAACGGGCGAGGAGCTACCTGACCACATCGGCACCCGTTACTACAAACAGGCGCTTTATATTCCCGGCACCATCCTGCTGCAACCGTCGGCGCTGGTGAAAGGGCTGGCGAACAATCTGCCATCGAACGTGACACTTTACGAGTATACGCCGATCACGGCTATTAATTATGGCGACAAAGTGACGCTGGTGCATGACAAAGGCAGCATCACGGCAGATAAGTTGATTCTGGCGAACAACGCATTTGCGGCGCACTTTGGCTTCCTGCGCGGACGCCTGCTGCCGACCTTCCTGTACGGTAGCCTGACCCGCCCGCTGACCGCCGATGAGCAGACCCGGCTGGGCGGCAAACCGGTCTGGGGCGTTATCCCCGCGCATCCGTTTGGCAGCACCGTACGCCGGACGGTAGATAACCGCATACTGGTACGCAACAGCTTCAGCTTCCACCCAGATGGTCGTCCGCGCGAGCACCATCTGAAGAACTTTATCGCTAACCACCGTAAATCCTTTGAGCGCCGTTTTCCGACGCTTGACCAGGTTGATTTCGCCTATTCCTGGAGTGGGGCTATTTGTCTGTCGGAGAATCATGAGGGTTTCTTCGGCCAGCTGGCACCCAACGTGTACGGCGCGCTGTGCTGCAACGGGTTGGGTATCACGCGCGGCACGGCTACCGGCAAACTGCTGGCGGATATGATTGCCGGTGAGCGCAATGAGTTGATCGACTTCCTTGTGGCGTCACCGGGCCCGAATAAAACCCCGCCGGAGCCGTTCCTCTCCATCGGCGTTAATTCAGTACTGAAATGGGGGCAATATAGAGCAGGCTCAGAAGTTTAGTCTTTCTCACCCGAACCATCATCGTTGCCGCGCGTTTACTGGAATGCCCACGAAACCAACCAGACCGCCATGCGGCTGTATGACCAGATGGCGGAGCGCCCCGGTTTTGTGATGTACCGCAAGGCGCTTTGACGTGGGGGGAAAAAATCTCCGCACATCGCCCAATCTTATTTTACTTTTTAGGAACAAGACGGCGGTTTTTGCCGGTGTCAGGCCGTCTGGGGCGCGGCTGCTTCAGCAGTTTCTGCGCCAGACGAGCAACTGCCGTCAATACAGTGATACACAAATATATTTTCCCTTGATGAATAAACAGGTGCTCGGGCCGCTAAAACTGGCAATAATAGGCGGGTCGGCCGCTTATCTTCTCCTCATCGTCGACGGTTGTGACACGAACAGATTGTCACCTTACACAGCAGAAGTCTCTGGATCCAAGATGCAAACCACCTCGTTGTCCGATACCCGGAAAATCTGGCCCGCACTCACCGTCTTTTTGTTGGTGTTCGCGGCTTGCCTGCTGGGCATCGTCAGCCGTCCCGTCGGATTTTTGGCGGTATTCTGGCCGGTCAACGCCGTACTGCTGGCGGTTCTGGTGCGCTGCCCGCAGTGGGCTACGCGCGCCGGCTGGGGCATGGCGGTGCTGGGGTATCTGGCGGCGGATCTGCTGACCGGCAGCTCGCTGCAAAAGGCGTTGCTGCTGAACGCTGCCAATCTGACCGGCGTGGTGGTGGGGTATCTGCTGTTCATGCGGCTGTCGCCGCCGGCGCGCATGCTACAGCGCGGCGCCTCCAGTATGTACCTGTTCGGTATTTGCCTGGCCGCCGCCGCCGCGACCGGTGTAGTGGGCGCGGGAGTCTCGCAGTGGCTGTTCGGCAGGCCCTATTTAACCTCGCTGGCGCTGTGGTTCTCGTCCGAATTCACCAACTACGTCACGCTGATGCCGTTTATTCTGGTGTTTCCCGCTGATTGGCGCTATCGCCTGCGCGTGGCCTGCGCCATGTTGACGCAGCGCAGCCAATGGCCGCAGGCGGGGCGGAAAATGGCGGTGTTGGCGCTGCTGGCGCTGGCGGCGGTCTGCAGCGTGCTGATCGGCGGCCCCGGCGCGGTGATCTTTCCCATGCCGGTGCTGCTGTGGCTGGCGATGTCCTTTTCGCTGTTCAGCACCATGATCGCGGTGCTGGTTTATGTGCTGTGGTGCCATCTGGCGATCGATTTCGGGTTACTGAGCACCACGCTCGACATGAAGGTGCTGCAGAACACGGTATCGATGCGTTTGGGCATCGCGCTGCTGGCGCTGGGGCCGATTGCCGTCGCCAGCATGAACTATGCGCGCAACGCGCTGTTGCGCACGCTGGAGCACGTGGCGAGTCACGATGCGTTGACCCACGTGCTGACGCGCAATGCGTTTATGCAGCGCGGCGAGCGAGTGATAGACCAGAAAGGCGAGCTGGTGTGCGTCATGATGCTCGACATCGATTACTTCAAATCGATCAATGACCGTTTCGGCCACGCCGGTGGCGATCAGGCGCTGATGGCGTTTACCCGTGCGATTGCCGCCGATCTGAGCGTCGATGATCTGTTCGGCCGCATGGGCGGGGAAGAGTTCGCCATCGTCTCGACGCTCGGCCAGCCGCAGCAGGGGGTGCAGCTGGCCGAACGGCTGCGGCAACGCATTGAGGCGGAATCGATCACCATGCCGGCCGGCCATCCGCTGCAGATCACCGTCAGCATCGGCATGGTAACCTGCCCGGGCGGTTCCGGCCACAGCCTGGCCGACCTGCTCAAACTGGCGGATCTGGCGGTATACAAAGCGAAAAACGCCGGCCGTAACCGGGTCGCCACGCCGGAATCTTGCCCGCCGAACGATCCTGACCGCTGAACTTCCGATCCGTGCCGCACGCCCGCCGTCTAAACTGGTAGGGGGCGCGGACTACTTTGCCCGCGCTGAACCGACTGTCCTTAATCAGACAAGAGGATATCAGAATGAAATACGTAGACGGGTTTGTGGTGGCGGTGCCGGCCGCCAATAAGGAGGCATATCTCCGGTTGGCGGCCGCAGCGGCGCCGCTGTTTAAAGAGTTTGGCGCCACGCGCGTCGTGGAGTGCTGGGGCGATGATGTGCCCGACGGCAAACTTACCGACTTTCGCGGCGCGGTGAAGGCGCAGGAAGGCGAAGTGGTGGTGTTCAGCTGGATAGAGTACCCCTCCAAGGCGGTGCGCGACGCCGCCAACGAGAAAATGATGAACGATCCGCGTATGAAGGCGCTGGGCGAGATGCCGTTTGACGGCAAGCGCATGATCTTTGGCGGGTTCGCGCCGATCCTCGATACCTGAAGGAGGCGCAGATGGCCAGAATTACGCAACATCTGTGGTTTGAAAAAGACATGGAGGCGGCGCTGAATTGCTATGTCGCGCTGATCCCCGGTTCGTCCGTGAACTGGTTTTCCGATCTGCCGGCGGATACGCCGAGCGGCCCGGCCGGCAGCGTGAAGCTGGCTTCCTTCACCCTGGGCGACCAGCGCTATGCGGCGATCGAAGCCGGGCCGTTGGATCCGTTCAACCACAGCTTCTCCGTGATGGTGGAATGCGACGATCAGGCGGAGGTCGACCGGCTGTGGGACGCGTTGTGCGTGGGCGGCGAGGCGGAGCAGTGCGGCTGGCTGCGCGATCGCTGGGGGTTGTGCTGGCAGATCGTGCCGCGGCGCCTGACCGAGCTGATGAACGATCCCGACGCCGCGCGCGTGCGGCGGGTCACGGAAGCGATGCTGCTGATGGGCAAAATCGATATCGCCGGCCTGGAAGCAGCGGCGCGGGGTTAGCGGATAAAAGATGCATCGAGAGCGCAGCACTTAACGCATCGGCGCTGGTTTCTCGGCATTCCCGGCGGCATCGCCGCGAAAACCGGCGGTGCGCCGATTTTGCCGGGCGTGGCGGATATTCTGATCTGGTTTGGCGTCGCGGCCGGGTAGCGCCGCGCTTGCATCAATCTGTTGCATCTCAAGCTCAGTATTTATCATTTGTCAGCCGCCGGCGTTCGCGGCATGGTGACGGCAACGCCAAATCAGTCAGGGACACTTATGCAAAAATCACAGATTCAACCGTGGGTTGCGCAGCACCCGCTGTTGCAACGAATGGTCGCCCTCGAGCCTATCACCTGGTTCAATCCGCGCGCGACAACGCTGGCCGCAGGCTTGCCCCATGTCGGCCTGACCGCCGCCGACGTCGCCGCCGCGGAGCAGCGCCTGGCGCGCTTTGCGCCTTATCTCGCCGTGGCCTTCCCGGAAACCCGGCCGACAAAGGGGATCATCGAATCCGAGCTGGTGGCGATCCCCGCCATGCAGCAGGCGTTGGACCTGCGCTATGGGCTGCGGCTTGGCGGGAAGCTGCTGCTGAAAAAGGACAGCCATCTGCCGATCTCCGGCTCAATCAAGGCGCGCGGCGGCATTTACGAGGTGCTGACGCACGCGGAGACGCTGGCGCTGGAGGCGGGGCTGCTGCAGATTGGCGACGACTACGCCCGGCTGTTTTCCGACGAGTTTCGCCAGTTCTTCCGCCAGTACCGCATCGCCGTCGGTTCGACCGGCAACCTGGGGCTCTCTATCGGCATCATCAGCGCCCGACTGGGGTTTGACGTCAGCGTCCACATGTCGGCGGATGCGCGGGCGTGGAAGAAGCAAAAGCTGCGCGACAACGGCGTCACGGTGATGGAGTACGCCGAAGATTACGGCGTGGCGGTCGAGCAGGGGCGCAAGCAGGCGGCGAGCGATCCGCTCTGTTTCTTTATCGATGATGAAAACTCGCAAACCCTGTTTCTCGGCTACGCGGTGGCCGGCGGCCGCCTGAAACGGCAGTTTGACCAACAGGGCATCGTGGTGGACGCACAGCATCCGCTGTTCGTGTATCTGCCGTGCGGCGTCGGCGGTGGGCCGGGCGGCGTGGCGTTTGGCCTCAAGCTGGCCTTCGGCGACCATGTTCACTGCGTTTTCGCCGAGCCGACTCATTCGCCCTGCATGTTGCTCGGCGTTTACAGCGGGCTGCACGACGGCATTGCGGTGCAGGATCTTGGCATCGATAACCGCACCGCGGCGGACGGGCTGGCGGTGGGACGCGCCTCCGGCTTTGTCGGCCGGGCGATGGAGCGCCTGCTGAGCGCGTTTTACACCCTGAGCGACGAAGAGATGTTTGCGCTGCTCGGGCTGTTGGACAAGCACGAGCATATCCAGCTGGAGCCATCCGCGCTGGCCGGCATGGCCGGGCCGTGGCGCGTTGCGGCCCAAGCGCGGCAGCTCGGCGAGCAAGGCGTGAGCACAGAGAGCCTGGCGCAGGCGACGCACCTGGTGTGGGCGACCGGTGGCGGCATGGTGCCGCCGGCGGAAATGGCGAAGTATCTCGCCGCCGGGCAGGCGTCTCTGAGTCAATAAGGGCGTTTCTTGCGCTCGCTCCCTTTTTAGAGGGCGAGCGCCGTTCGAAAAGCGACTGTGCCTTCAGGCCTATGGTCAGCGCCAAACAGGGCAGCGTTAATGTTTCTAAAATGTTAATTGAATCACAAACCCTCATTCTGTGGTAACGGAAAAAACAACCCCATCCCATTAATAGTAAATAAAATTATTTTATTTACCGTCCTCTGATGTTCGTTTATCGCACGCTTATTGTTTTAACAATATTGAAGCATTCGCCGTGGGGTGGTTTGATTTAATTGTCGATTAACGAACTATGTTCCGATAATCGCACAAATTAACCCTCTTGCCGGTACGCAGCCGGTTGTTCTGTGCGGTGAGGGTTGCCGCACCCCCTGAGGAGCAAGCCATGCCACACGATAACAACGTAGAAATCCGAGGGTTTATCGATGACCAGCCATTTTCTCGCTACCAGTGGTTGATACTGGTTTTGTGTTTCTTGGCGGTAGCGCTGGACGGCTTCGATACCGCCATTATCGGTTTCATTGCCACGTCGCTGGTGCAGGAATGGGGAATAGAAAAAACCTCTCTGGGGCCGGTGATGAGCGCTGCTTTGGTCGGCCTGGCGGTGGGCGCGTTGGCCGCCGGGCCGTTGGCGGACCGTATCGGGCGTAAGAAAGTGCTGGTGATCTCGCTGCTGCTGTTCGGCGGCTTCAGTTTGTTGACCGCCTTCGCCGGCTCGCTGTCGACGTTGACGCTGTTGCGTTTCCTGACCGGGCTGGGATTGGGGGCGGCCATGCCCAATGCCGCCACGCTGATGTCGGAATATGCGCCTCAGCGCTGCCGGGCTCTGATGGTGAATCTGATGTTTTGCGGTTTTCCTCTCGGATCATCGCTGGGCGGTTTTTCTTCCGCCTGGCTGATCCCGCATTTCGGCTGGCAGAGCGTGATGGTGCTGGGTGGCGTTATGCCGCTGCTGCTGGCGCTGGTCTTGATCGCCGCCTTGCCCGAATCCGCGCGCTTTATGGTTGCGCGCGGCTATGCCGCACAACGCATCGCCAAAGTGTTGAAGCGCATTGCGCCACTGCCAAAGACGCCGCATTTCATGTTGCAGGAAGAGGGGCAGATAAAGGCGGCCTCGCCGCTGGGGATGATTTTTTCCCGTCGCTATCTGCTGGGCACCTTGATGCTGTGCCTGACTTACTTTATGGGGTTGATGATTTTCTATCTGCTGACCAGTTGGCTGCCCCTGTTGATCCGTGAAACCGGCGCTTCCGTCACGCAGGCGTCGCTAATCACCGCGCTGTTTCCGCTCGGCGGGGGGCTCGGCGTATTGATTATCGGTTGGTTGATGGATCGCATGAACCCGCACAAGGTGGTGGCCGTCGGCTATTTGCTCACCGGCCTGTTCGTCGGCATCATCGGCTTTGTCTATAGCTACCCGCCGCTGATGGCGATCACGGTGTTCATCGCCGGCACCTGCATGAACGGCGCGCAGTCATCCATGCCGGCCCTGGCGGCCGGATTTTATCCCACCCAGAGCCGGGCGACCGGCGTGGCATGGATGCTCGGTCTCGGGCGTTTTGGCGGCATTCTGGGGGCGATGAGCGGTGGTGCGCTGATGCAGCTGTCGTTCAGCACCATATTCACACTGCTGGCCATCCCGGCGCTGATCGCGGCGCTGGCGTTGATCGCCAAGCACCTTTCCGGCTACCCGGCGCTGCCGGCGCCGCTCAATAAAAATGCTGTGAGGGAATAATACTATGCGCACACAGGTTGCGATAATCGGCGCCGGCCCGGCCGGCTTGATGTTGTCTCATCTGCTGCATCTGCATGGCGTGGAATCGGTGGTGTTGGAAACGCGCAGCCGGGCGGCGGTGGAATCGACCATTCGCGCCGGGGTGCTCGAACAAGGGACGGTCGATCTGCTCAACCAGGTCGGATTGGGAGAGCGGATGCGGCGGGAAGGGGCGCGGCATCAGGGGATCCGGCTGGCATTCGGTGGCCGTCAGCACCGCATCGATCTGGCGGGATTGACCGACCGCGCCGTCACCGTTTATGCCCAGCACGAAGTCTTGAAAGACCTGATCGCCGCGCGTGTGGCGGCGCAGGGGCAACTGTTTTTCGAGGTGGAGCAGGTTGAATTGAAGGCGCTGGACAGCGCACAGCCCGAGGTTCACTACCGTCACGGTGACCAGCCGCGCCAGCTCCGCTGCGACTTCGTCATCGGATGCGACGGATTCCACGGCATCAGCCGCGCGGCGATGCCCGGCGGGCTGCGGCAGGATTACACCCGCATCTATCCGTTCGGCTGGTTCGGCATTCTGGTCGAAGCGCCGCCGTCCAGCGACGAGCTGATCTACGCCTGCCATCCGCGCGGCTTTGCGCTGATCAGCACCCGTTCGGCCGGCGTACAGCGCATGTATTTTCAGTGCGATCCGGCGGAACAGGTCGATCAATGGTCGGACGATCGCATCTGGCACGAACTGGAACAGCGGCTGGAAAACCATGAAGGCTGGGCGCTGAAAAAGGGCCGTATCTTCCAGAAAAACGTGGTCGGCATGCGCAGCTTCGTTACAGAACCGATGCGCTACAGAAGCCTGCTGCTGGCGGGCGACGCGGCGCATATCGTGCCGCCGACCGGCGCCAAAGGGCTGAATCTGGCGATGGCCGATGTCTGCCTGTTGTCCCAGGCGCTGGAGACGTTTTACCGGCGAGGCGACTGGCAACGGCTGGACGAGTACAGCGACACCGCTTTGCAGCGGGTCTGGCGCGCAGAGCATTTTTCCTGGTGGATGACCCACATGCTGCATACCCGTCGGGACGACACGCCTTTCGAGCATCGGCTGCAACTGTCAGAATTGCAGTACACGGTGAAATCGCGCAGCGCCATGACGATGCTGGCGGAGAATTATGTCGGGGCGCCATTCCCGGCACTATAAGCGAAAATGCCCATGCCGTGAGGCATGGGCGGCGTGCGGCGAGCAGGGCCACCTGATTGCCTGCGTGCGGTTACAGCTGTTCGCCGTTGCTGGCGATCACCCGGCGGTACCAGTCGAAGCTCTTCTTGCGCGAGCGCTCGAGCGTGCCGGTGCCGTCGTCGTGTTTGTCGACGTAGATGAAGCCGTAGCGTTTGCTGTACTCGCCGGTGGTGAACGACACGCAGTCGATGCAGCCCCACGGCGTGTAGCCGATCAGGTCTACGCCGTCTTCAATCACCGCTTTCTTCATTTCTTCGATATGGGCGCGCAGATAGTCGATGCGGTAGTCATCGTTGATCCGGCCGTCCGCTTCCACCTTGTCGAAGGCGCCGAAGCCGTTCTCCACGATAAACAGCGGCTTCTGATAGCGCTCATACAGCACGTTCAGCGAATAGCGCAGCCCGACCGGATCGATCTGCCAGCCCCAGTCGGAGGCCTTGACGTGCGGGTTCGGCACGTTGCCCGGGAAGCCGAACATGCCGTCGCTGCCGTCCACCGCGTTAGCCTGCAGGGCGTTGCTCATGTAATAGCTGAAGCCGATGTAGTCGGCGCAGCCCTCGCGCAGGATCTGCGCGTCCTGCGGCTGCATCTCGATCTTCAGCCCTTTGCGTTCCCAATCGCGCAGCAGGTAGCTTGGGTAGTAACCGCGCATCTGCACGTCGGTATACAGATAGCGTTGGTGCATCGCCTCGACGGCGTACATCACGTCGTCCGGCTTGCAGGAGTACGGGTAGAACGGCACGCAGGCCAGCATGCAGCCGATCTTGAATTCCGGGTTGATCTGATGGCCGAGTTTGACCACCTGCGCGCTGGCGACGAACTGGTGGTGCAGCACCTGATACAGCGCCTGTTCCGGGTTGTCTTCCCGGGTGTAGTCCACGCCGGAGCAGCAGTAGCCGAACAGCGGATAACGGTAGTTGCTCTGGTTGTTGATCTCGTTGAAGGTCATCCAGTACTTCACTTTTTCGCGGTAGCGGCGCATCACCACCTCGCTGAAGCGCACGAAGAACTCCACCACCCGGCGATTTTTCCAGCCGCCGTAGGCCTTCACCAGATGGTAAGGCATTTCGAAGTGCGACAGGGTGATCACCGGCTGGATGCCGTATTTCAGCAGTTCGTCGAACAGGTCGTCGTAAAACTGCAGGCCGGCTTCGTTCGGCGCCGCTTCGTCGCCGTTCGGGAAGATGCGCGTCCAGGCGATCGAGGTGCGGAAGCATTTGAAGCCCATCTCGGCGAACAGCGCCACGTCCTGCTTATAGCGGCCGTAGAAATCCACCGCTTCGTGGTTGGGGTAGCGATAGCCGTCGAGCACGCCGTCGGTCATCACGCGATCCACGCCGTGCGAGCCGCCGGACAGCACGTCGGCGATGCTTGGCCCTTTACCGCCCCGATCCCAACCGCCTTCAACCTGGTGCGCGGCGACCGCGCCCCCCCACAGAAAATCCTTCGGCAACTGTTTCATCGTCAATATCTCATCGGTTTATTTAATGAAGGGTAATAACGCTGCGTTGAGAATAGAGTAGCAAGAGCGAAAGAAATGTCACGATATAACAAATCACCGTGGAAAGTGATTTGTCACAATAAAAAAACAGCCTGTTTTATTTGGCCGAATTAATATGCCCAAGCCGTTTGCCGATGGTTTCAATAATGTAAAGCACGGGGATCTGCGTGGTGATATTGTGATGCCCGCCGATCAAATGCTGCGGAACGTGGTAGGAGAGGTTGAAGTCCGCCAGCCGCGCCAGCGAAGAGGTTTCGTTGTTGGTAATGCTGATGATCTTGCAGTGGTGCAGGCTGAACTGGCTGGCCAGCCGCAGGATCTCTTCGGTTTCGCCGGTAACCGACAGCACGATCGCCACCGCGTTTTTATACATGTCGCTGTTGACGGGATAATAAGGATCGTCGATGTGAGTGCTGAATTTCCCAACGTTGGAAAAAAAGCGCGCGCCATATTTCCCCAATGCGCCTGAGGTGCTGATGCCGACGAAAATAATTCGCTCGGCGGCGGCGATATGCTGCACCGCCTGATCGATCAGCTGATTAAACTCATCGTTGCTGACGCTTTTAAAAAAGCTGAGGATTTCGCCGATGCCGGAATCGACCGGCGGCGCATCGTTCTGTTCGAGATACAGCTTGAAACGGATGCGAAATTCCGAATAGCCATCACAGCCCATTTTCTTGCAAAACCGCAGCACGGTGGTGGTGGACACGCCGGCGGCCTCGGCCAGCTCGCGGATGGTCATGTACATCACTTGATTCTTGTGTTTGCTGACGTAGTTATAAACCATCAGCTCCAGGGCGTTGAGCTCGGCGATTGCTTTATGGGTAAACATGAGTCGGTCCGGCGGCTGAAAACGGGAAGCTTATCTGCGGCTTAACATAGCAAAACTCACCGCCGCTGGCACTGCCGGGCAAAAAGAAAAGCCGCACCAGTCAGGCGCGGCCCAGGGTTCACGACGAACAAATAAAGCAAAACGTTCCGGAAGACATGCCATGAAAACGCGTTTCATCACACCGGGTTAGCATAAGTCAGCGGATCCCGGCGGCAAAATGCCGGTTTCTGCTTTCTAAAGTGAAAGATCGGCAAAGTTATGGCGTCGAGGCCGCGTTGGCGAACGCCAATAATCACGGGCTGCAATCATAAAACCGAGCTTATCTATAGGAAATTTATAGAAAATACCCACTTTTCGTTAAAGCCACGACGGCTACATTCCCTTAACATTATCAAGCCTTTTGATGATAATTATTAGCACGCTGCGAAATTATTCATCGCAGTGATGTTACGGATTAAATCCGTTTGCTTAAGGGATAGTTTCACCATGGAAATCAATGTTAACGGCCGGGTGGTTCCACTCGGCGATATCTCGCCCGAGACCCCGCTGCTGTATGTTTTACGCAACGATCTGCAATTGAACGGCCCCAAATACGGCTGCGGCCTGGGGGAGTGCGGCGCCTGCACGGTGCTGATCGACGGCGTCGCCGCACGCTCCTGCTCAATGCCACTGTCCGCCGTAGGAAACAAATCCGTCACCACGCTGGAAGGCCTGGGCACCGCGGAAGCGCCGCATCCGGTACAGCAAGGGTTTATCGATGAGCAGGCGGCGCAGTGCGGTTACTGCGCCAACGGCATGATCATGACGCTGGTCGCGCTGTTCGAACGGGAGCCGCAGGCCGACGAACAAACCATCAAGAAAGAATTGGCCTACAACCTGTGCCGCTGCGGCACGCATATCGAGATCTTGCACGCCGCCGAGCGCGCCCGCGATCTGCTGGCCGCGCGGAGGCAAGCATGAGCCGCCTCGAACTGACCCGCCGCCAGCTGCTGCAGGCCGGCGGTGTGGTGATGGTCAGCAGCCTGCTGCCTGCGCCATTGAGCGCCTTCGCCGCCGAGGCGGTTGCATCGCCCGCCGATCTGCCGCTGGATCGGGTGGACAGCTTTATCAGCCTTACCGCCGACGGCCGGGTAACGGCGTTCAATGGCCACGTCGATCTGGGCACCGGCATTCGCACCGCGCTGGCGCAGATCGTCGCCGATGAAATTTGCGTGCCGTTCGAGCAAGTCACGATGATCCTTGGCGATACGCAACGCACGCCGGATCAGGGGCCGACCATCGCCAGCGCCACCCTTCAGGTGACGTCGGTACCGCTGCGACAGGCGGCGGCGCAGGTGCGGTGCCTGCTGACGGCGCTGGCGGCCAAAGCCTTCGAACTGCCGGCCGAACAGCTGACGGCGGCGGCGGGGCAGGTATTTGTGACCAGGAACCCAGGGCGATCGCTGAGCTATGCGCAGCTGGCGAGTGGGCAAAATCTGCACGTGATGCTGGATAAAAACGTGCAGCTGAACAGCGAACGGCAGAACCGCTATGTGGGCCGCGCCGTGCCCCGGGTCGATATTCCGGCCAAAGTGAGCGGTGGGCTGACCTACGTCCACGACCTGCGCTTGCCCGGCATGCTGCATGGCCGGGTGGTGCGTCCGCCATACGTAGGCGCCGACAGCAGCGCGCCGTTGGGCGGCGGCCTGCTGTCGGTGGATGAAAGCTCGATCGCGCACCTGCCGGGCATCGTGAAACTGGTGGTGATCAACGATTTCATCGGCATCGTGGCCGAGCGCGAGGAGCAGGCGATCGCCGCCATGCGCCAACTGAAAACCGAATGGAAACCTTGGGCCGGGTTGCCGGATCTGTCGCCGGAAGCGCTGCCCGCCGCGCTGGAGGCCAATCCGAAAACCGACCGCGTGCTGCGCGACGACGCGGGCACTGACGCCGCGCTGGCATTGCTGCATACCGCAGTGCAGGCCGACTATGTCTGGCCTTACCATCAGCACGCCTCGATCGGCCCTTCCTGCGCGGTGGCGGAAGTCAAAGACGGGCGGGCGCAGGTGTGGTCCGGCACGCAAAACCCGCACGATCTGCGCAAAGACATCGCCAGGCTGCTCGAGCTGCCGCCTGGGCAGGTGCACATCACCCGCATGGAGGCCTCCGGCTGCTATGGCCGCAACTGCGCCGACGACGTCTCGGCGGACGCGGCGCTGCTGGCGCGGGCCACCGGCCGGCCGGTGCGCGTGCAGCTGATGCGCGAACAGGAATCAGGCTGGGAGCCGAAGGGCACCGGCCAGCTGATTCGGGTGCGCGGTGGCCTCGACGCGCAAAACCGGGTGGCGGCCTACGAATTGAAAACCAGCTACCCCTCCAACAATGCCGTGACCTTGCCGCTGGTGCTGACCGGCAAAGTGGCCAACCGGGCCGACGTGCAGCAGATGGGCGATCGCACCGCCATTCCGCAATACGAGTATCCGCACATGCGGGTGATCTGCCAGGACGCCGCGCCGATCGTGCGGGCTTCGTGGATGCGCGGCGTTTCGGCGCTGCCCAACGTGTTCGCCCATGAGTCCTGGATCGACGAGCTGGCATGGCGCGCCGGCGAGGATCCGATCGCGTTTCGTTTGCGCTATCTGAACGATCCGCGCGCGGTGGCCTTGATTGAAGCGCTGAAACGGCAGGCGAACTGGCAAGACGGCCCGGCGCATCGCTCGCGCGCCGCCGGCGCCGAAGTGGTGAGCGGCCGCGGCTTCGCTTACGCGCGCTATTTCCACAGCAAATTCCCCGGCTTCGGCGCCGCCTGGGCGGCCTGGGTGTGCGATCTCAGCGTCAACCGCCGCTCCGGGCAGATCACGCTCGATAAAATCTTCGTGGCGCATGACTGCGGCCGCATGATCAACCCGGCCGGGGTGCGCCATCAGGTGCACGGCAACGTCATCCAGTCCGCCAGCCGGGTGCTGAAAGAGTTCGTGACCTTCAACAAGACGGGGGTGACGTCATTGGACTGGGGCGGCTATCCGATCCTGCGTTTCGACGAGCTGCCGCAAATCGATATCCAACTGATCGATCGCCCGGAGGAAGCGCCGATGGGCGCCGGAGAATCCGCCTCGGTGCCGAGCGCGGCGGCGATCGGCAACGCGCTGTTTGACGCGCTCGGCGTGCGGCTGCGCGAGGTGCCGTTTACGCCGGCGCGGGTGCTTGCCGCGCTGCGCGCCCAGGCCGGCCATTAATCCCCGTCACGAACAAGGACAGCAAAGATGAGTAAGATGAAAAAGATCGCCGGGTGGGGCGGGGTTACGGTGCTCGCCGTGGTGGTGGCCGGCGTTGTCGCCAGTTGGCAACCGGAAATCGCGCCGCTCGCCGCCGACGCGACGAACAGTTTTAGCGAGGCGCAGATTGCGCGCGGCAAAACGCTGGCCGATCTCGGCGATTGCGCGGTGTGCCACACCCGTTCGGGCGGTGAGCGCAACGCCGGCGGGTTGGCGATGGCGATCCCCTTCGGCACCATTTACACCACCAACATCACGCCGGACGTGGAAACCGGCATCGGTAGCTGGAGCTACGCGGCGTTTGAACGCGCCATGCGCCACGGCGTCGATCGCCAGGGCCGCTACCTTTATCCGGCGTTTCCCTATACCGCCTTTACCCGCACGAGTGACGACGATCTGCAGGCGCTGTACGCCTACCTGATGTCGCAACCGCCGGTCAACTATCGGCCGCCGGCCACCGATCTGCACTTTCCGTTCAATATCCGCCAGGGCATCTTCGCCTGGAACCTGCTGTTCCTGACGCCGGGCGCGATGCAGGAAAACCCGGCCCAAAGCGCCGCCTGGAACCGCGGCGCTTATCTGGCCGAAGGGCTGGGGCACTGCAGCGCCTGCCACTCGCCGCGCAACGTGTTGTTCGGCGAGAAAACCGGTAGCGACCACCTGGCCGGCGGCGTGGCGGAAGGCTGGATGGCGCCGGCGTTGACCGGCCGCTCGCCCGCGCCGCTCGATTGGACGCAGCAGGATCTGGTCGATTTCATGCGTACCGGCTACTCGGCCAACCACGGCGTGGCCGCCAGCCCGATGGCGCCGGTGATCGAAGAAGGGTTGTCCCGCTTGCCGCAGGCCGATCTGCAGGCGATCGCCGTCTATCTGCGCAGCTATCATCCTGAAACGGCGGCGGGCGCGACGGCGGCCACGTTGAACGCTAAGGCAGAGCGGCAGGTGGAGCCCCTGAGCTCGCAAGGCGCGCGGCTGTTTTCCGGCGCCTGCATGGCTTGTCATGCGCAGGAAAAGGGCGCGCAGATGGCGGGGGTGCGGCCTTCTCTGGCGCTGAACACCAACCTGTTCGCCGAGGCGCCGGACAACGCCATTCGCGTGGTGCTGGATGGCATACAGCGGCCGGCGAACGCCGAACTGGGCTATATGCCGGGCTTCCGCCATAACCTGGATGACGCGCAGATCGCCATCCTGCTCAACTATCTGCGGCAGCACTACGCCGGTCAGGCACCGTGGCCCGATCTGACCGCGCAGGTCAGCCGTTTGCGCGCCGAAACCGCGCAGAAATAGCCGTCGGGGGCTGGACAGCCGCGTCGCGTTGGCGACAATAGGATCTTTCACATGGACAGGGGCAGTAAAATGAATACGTTAGACGCAATCCGCCAGCGCCGCGCCACCAAACAGTTTGATGCGCAGCACGTGATGACGCTCGAAGAGAAAAAAGCGTTGCTGACTATCGCGCTGCAGGGCGCACCCAGCGCTTTTAACCTGCAGCACTGGCGCCCGTTGCTGATCGAAGATCGCGCCCAGCGCGAGAAAATTCGCGAAGCGGCGTGGGGGCAGACACAGGTCACCGATGCGTCGATGCTGGTCGTGCTGTGCGGCGATCTGTCGAGCTGGGAGTCACAGGTAAAAAACGTCTGGGCCGAGGCGGCGGAGCCGGTACAGCAGTTCATGATCCCGGCCGTCGATCAGTATTATCGCGGTAAGCCGCAGGTGCAGCGCGACGAAGTGATGCGCAGCAGCGGCATCTTCGCCCAGACGCTGATGCTGGCGGCCAAGGCGCAGGGCTACGACTCTTGCCCGATGGACGGGTTTGATTTCGACGCCGTGGGCGAGATCATCAACAAACCGGCGCACTATCAGATCGCGCTGATGGTCGCCATCGGCAAGGCGGCGGGGCAGCCTTATCCGCGTATCGGCAAACTGCCGTTCGACGAGGTGGTGAAAACCGATCGTTTCTGAGCTGAGCGGTGAATGACAAAAGGGAAGGCTTGCGCCTTCCCTTATTTTTTTACGACGCACAGTTCGTTCCAGTAGCTGAAACGGATGCGCCGTTGCAGGCGGTGATGCCACATAGAACACTCCTTCTACCCTACACGGTGTAAATAAATAGCACCGCGCCGGGCGCAAGACGAATGCCTTATTGTGCATAGCTTGCCCGCCGGACGGGATTAACCGGTTTTATCAGCCCGCCGGGCGACCGGCGAGAGCCGCCAGCCGAAGTTCATGCCCGCCGCGGCGCCCAGGATCGCCAGCGTGCCCAGTAGCTGCAACAGGCTGAGGCGGTGGCCGAATGCCGCCCAGTCCACCACGATCGCCACCGCCGGGTAGATGAACGACAGGGCGCCGACCAGAGAGGTGGGGATCTTCTGAATGGCGCCGTACAGCAGCGTGGACATCAAGCCGGTATGCACCAGGCCGAGGGTCGCCAGCAGCAGCCAGTCGATCGGGGCCGCAGGCGGCGTGGCCAGGCCGGCGAACGGCGCCATCACCAGCGCGCCGACGGTCAGCTGAATCAACACGATCAGCTGCGGCGGCAGCGCGGCCAGCTGTTTAACGATCGCCGCCGCAATGGCGTACATCAGGGCCGCGCCCAGCGCCAGCGCCACGCCGAGCAGATAGTCATCGCCGCCGCCGCCGTTTTGCCGGCCGGTGACGATCAACACCATTCCCGCGAACGCCAGCAGAAGCCAGCCCAGCCGATTAGCCGTCAGCTTTTCGCCGAACAGCAGCGCCCCCAGCGCCACCAACATGAACGGCTGAACGTGGTAGGTAACGGTGGCGACCGCGATCGAGGCATGCGCATAGGCGGCAAACAGCAGCGTCCAGTTGAGCACCAGGGCTATTCCCCCCAGAATGGCGAAGCTCAGCTGGCGCCGGTTGATCGCGCCTGATTTCAGCTGACCGAGTGCGGCGCAGGTCGCCAGCATGGCCAGCGCGCCGAACGCGCAGCGCCAAAACACCACCGTCGCGGGCGGCTGCCCTAAAACGAGCACCGGCCACCCCACGGTGCCGGAGATGGTCATGGCGAGGATCATTTGCACTGCGCCGCGCGTTTTCGTTTTCATGTGGTTTCCCTCGTTGCCTGCCCGCACTTGCGGCAAAGCGGTGCAATCATTAAAATGAACAATCGAACATTATGATGAACATGAATACGAGTGTTCGTCAAGTCGAACAAGTGGATGGTATAGCGAACAATGAGCGATAGCCTAATGCAGAACATCACGCCGATCGGCCTCTTGTCGGCGGCGATCCGCCGCGAGCGGGAGCGAGTGAACCTGTCCGTCACCGAACTGGCGAAGCGCGCGGGCATCGCCAAGTCCACGCTGTCGCAGTTGGAAGCCGGCAGCGGCAATCCCAGCCTGGAAACGCTATGGGCGCTGGCGATGGCGCTGGATGTGCCGGTCAGCCGGCTGATTTCACAGCCGAGCAGGCAGGTGCAGGTGATCCGCGCCCATGAGGGAACGCCGGCACTGTCGGAGCAGGGTAACTACGCCGCCACGCTGCTGGCCACCTGCCCGCCGGGGGCGCAGCGCGACATTTATCGGCTGCGGGTGCAGCCCGGAGAAGCCAAGCTTTCCCGGCCGCATCCTCCCGGCACCGTCGAGCATGTGATTATCAGCAGCGGGCGCGCGCGCCTGGGGCCGGCAGACCAGCCGCAGGAGCTGAGCGCCGGCGATTACATCAGCTATTCCGCCGATCGCGAGCACGTTTTCGAAGCGCTGGAGCCGGATACCACCGCCGTGATGCTGATCGAACAGGGCTAACCTGGGCGTTGACGGTTCGTTTATTGAAAATGATTCTCAATTATATTAGTGTGCCCGCCTGTTTTGACGCCGGGACGGGCGCGTAGCCCGGCGTCGCCGTTTATTGCCCTTCAAGGACCGAAGATGAAAATCGCTATTCCTTCCCTGCTGTTATTCGCCGGTTTGACGGCGACGCACCCGGCCACCGTGTTGGCCGTCGCACCGCCCGCCGCAGCGGATCAGGGCCAGAACGACACGGCCAACAACGATTTCAGCTTCGTACGCTATCGCGCGGATTACCGCGTCAACGCCAACGCCACCAACGTGAAGACGGAAAGCTACGAAGTGCTGCTGAAGACCAAGGCGGCGGTCGAGAAATTCAGCCAGATCCGCCTGAGCTACAGCGAAAAAATGGAAACGCTGGAGGTGGTCGCCGCTTATACGCTGACCGCCGACGGCCAGCGCCACGACGTGGCGCCCGATCGCATCTATACCCAGGAGAGTTACTCCAGCGCCACGGCGCCGCTGTATGCCGACCGCAAAGTGCGCGTCATCGTGTTCTCCAACCTGGCGCCGGGATCGCGCGTGGTGTATGAGCTGCGCCGCACGCAAAACACCCCGTATTTCCCCGACTATTTCGGCCTGTGGGAGACGTTCAGCGTTTTCGATCAGTTCGACGATGCCGAAGTGACCCTGCAGGCGCCCGCCAAGCTGCCGATGCATATTTTCACGCGCGGCGTGGCGGGCGGAGACAAGCCGCAGATCCGCGACGGGCAGGCGCACTGGCGCTGGCATTATTCACGCAGCGCGCCGATGAAATCGCAAAACTGGGCGGCGGACAGCTGGACCTTCAGCCCGACCATCATGGCCAGCACCTACCGCGAGTGGCCGCAGTTGGCCAAGGCCTACCAGCTGAAGGCCGGCGCGGCGGCGAAGGTGACGCCGGGCATCCAGGCGTTGGCGGACAACATCACCGCCGGCATCAGCGATCGGCGCGAGCAGGCGGAGGCCCTCTATCGCTGGGTGGCGCAAAACATTCGTTACGTGGCGGTGTATCTGGGCAACGGCGGGCTGGAGCCGAATTCGGCGCAGAGCATTCTCGACAACCACTACGGTGACTGCAAGGATCACGTGGTGATCCTGGAGGCGTTGCTCGCCGCCAAAGGCATTGCAAGCTCGCCGGTGCTGATCGGCATGGACGAAGGCCCGATACTGCCTAAAGTGCCGCTGCTCAGCCGCTTTAATCACGCCATCACCTACGTGCCGGAATTCAAACTGTACCTGGATTCCACCAATCCGTGGGCGCGCTTCGGGCAACTGCCGGAAGGCGATCTGGGGGCGCCGGTACTGCTGACGCGCGACGCCAAACTGGCGCGTACGCCGGGCAGCGACGAGCAGCCGGTCAAGAGCGCGCTGAGCGTCGATTTCGTGTTCGACAAAGCGGGCAATCTGCACGGGCAAACCGAGCGGCGGCTGAGCGAAGTGGAAGAGATTGACCTGCGGGGCTACTTCTCGCAGATCAACCGGCAGAACCGGGCGCAGGCCGAAGCGTCTATCATGTCTGCCTCCGGCATCGACGGCAGCGGCGAGGTGGCGATGAACAGCGATCCGCTGGATCTCAAAAAACAGTTCGGTTACCGCTTCCGCTTCAAGGCGGACGACTACGTCGATTTCGGCGTGGTGGGCGGCATGACGCTGCCCAATCCGCCCGGCGGCAAATCGTTCCGCACGCTGTACACCACCACGGCGGCGCCTGGCAACGAAACACCGTTCTACTGCAGCGCGCAGCGCTACGACGAAACCTACCGTCTGCAGCTGCCGGCCAACGTGCCGATCATCGCCATTCCGCAAGACAGGCAGTTCCGCAATGCGGCGGGCGACTATCGCGTGGCGTGGCGGCGCGACGGGCAGCAGGTGATCGTCAATCATCAGCTGCAGGTGAACGCCATTCGCGGCAAGGAGGCGCTGTGCCAGGCGCAGGATTACCCGGCGTTCCGCGAGCTGTTCCAGCAGGTGCGGCGCGGTTTCCGCGGCCAGGTGGTGTACGGCGAATTGGCCACCGGCAAGTAAGCCGATGCCCCGTCGCGCTAAGCGGCGGGGCGCACGCCTCAGTTGAACTCGCCCGCGACCTCGGACCACAGGCTGACGCGGCAGCCGCGCGCGGCGAAATAGTCCATCTCGCGCTTGATGCCGCCGCTCTCTTGCCAACCCGGCAAATCGAGCACGATCAACTCATCCATCGCCGCCATGAACAGGGCGTCGATCGGCGCCCACAGCCTGCCGATGGCGGTTTTGTCGAGCTCTTGCAAACACAGGTTGATCGGATGCGACATGCTGACCTGGCTAAAAACGGCGCTGCCGGCGCGCACGATAGCGGCGGCGACCTCGTTGCACGCTATAAAGCGTTGCTGCACGACGTTGGCGTCGGCGTGGCTGTAGGGGCAGGCCAAAAATATCTTTCTCATTACCGTTTTCTCTCTCAATAACTAGAACGTGGGGGGAAAAAAAGGGCGCAGTTTTCCCGTGAGGCGGCGCCCCGTTTATTTTTTATGGTGCAGGGATAAATTCAGCGAGCGGCGGCGGCGATGGCCGTCGCTTGCCTTTGCGTCTGTTCTTTTTCCAGCAATTCGGCTTCCGGCACCGAGATCTTGATGGCGATCAGCACGGCAATCATGCCGCCGAGGAATTTACCCATCATGATCGGCAGCACCAGCGAAGGTTGGAAGTTGGCGGTAAACGCCAGGTGATCGCCCAACGTGGCCTGCGCACAGATGCCGAAGGCGACGCACAGCACCTTATCGCGCGCCCGCATGCCTTTGAACAGGTGATAAACCGCGATGATATTGGCCAACACCATAATAAAGCCCAGCGCGCCGGTATCTGATAAGCCGAGTTTTTTGCCGATGAAATGCATCGGCTTGCGGCAATAGCGCTGGAACAAATAACAGATGGGGAATGTGCCCGCCAACATAATGCCGATGTAACCGGCAATCTCGATGGCGCGGAATAATTCGTCTTTGTCGGCGAATAACGGATCGAATACCCAGCCGCCGAAGACCTTTTTAAACACGCCGGTGAAATGCTCGATAATGCACAGCGCCAGCACCAGTTTGATAAAGGCGTCCGCCGCCTTGCCGAAGATCAGGAACCCCTTCACCATGGCCGCCGGCCGCAGCTTCAGGCCCAGCGCCAGCAGGAAACACAGGACGAACAGCGGCGACAGCAGCCGCAGCGCCTGCAGGAAGTCCAGCTGCAGGTAGTGCGCGGCGGGCGAGGTGGTGGAAATGATCTCCCTGACCGGCAGGTTATTGAAGGTGATGGTCACCAGGGCGATCAGCACGGCGAACGGAATGCTGATCAGGCCCGCCATCGCGCCCAGCGCCAGATATTTATGGTCGTCGCGGTTCAGCATGATAAGCCCGACCGGGATCAGGTACACGATGCTGGCGCCGGAGGTGTACCCCACCAGCATGGCGACGATCCACATGTCGCGGTTGGCGGCGATGGCGTCGGCCAACTGATAGCCGCCCATGTCCACGGCGATCACCGCCAACGCCGCGATTGAGGCGTCGGAGCCCAGCGCCGAGAAGAAGGGGCCGATGCTGTGCATGATCAGGTAAGAGATGATCGGGATCGCCGCCATGATACCTGCCTGGGCGAGAAACACCGGGCCGATGGCGTGAATGCCGTTGACGAACTCGCGCCCCAGTTCACCTTCCGGTTTGACGATCGACGCCAGCGCGCCGATCAGGGTGCCGGCCATGATGATATAGATGATGAAATTACCGAACTCAGCCATGGTGCTCCTCCTGCGATGAACGTAAGCCGCGCGAGCGCGCGATGATTTCCTGATAGCGGGCGAACCAGACCGCCATATCGACCTCGGCGGGCTCCGTCACTTCATAGCGGTTGAGCACCTTGAGCGGCTGTTCCATACCCAGCCCTTTACGCGCCAACTGCGCCACGCCCTGAGCGGTGATCTCTTTGTTGGCGGGCGTGACGATGCGCTTTTGGATCAGGTTGGCGAGGAACTGCGTGAAATAGCGGTTGGCGGACAGACCGCCGTCCACCGAAATGCTGTCGCCGATCGGTTTCAACTTATCCATGGCGTTGATCACCTCGGCGGAACGCATGGCGATGCCTTCGAGGATCGACTGCAGCAGATCCTTGCGTTCGGTTTCCAGCGACAGGCCGGCCCACACCCCGGCGGCGGAGCGATCCCAATACGGGCAGGCCAGCCCGGAAAGCGCGGGCACAAAGGCCAGGCCGCGCGCGATGGCCGGCTGGGCCGGAAAATCGCCGAATTCATCGAAGTCGTTGAACAGGCCGATCTTTCTCGCCCAGTTAATGGCGGAGGCTGCGTTATAAACGCCGCCGTCCAAGCCATACACCGGCTCGCTGCCGGGCAGCTTCCAGCACAGTGTGGGCAACAGGCCGGACTCGCCGGCGTCGATCGGGCGCGGCCCGGTGATCGCCTGTAAAAAGGCGCCGGTACCGAAGGTGATCTTCATCTGCCCCGGTTGATGGCAGCCGTGGCCGTATGTGCCGGCAAACTGGTCGACGATGCAGGCCGACAGCGGCACCGGCTTGCCGTTGAGCGCCACGTCGCCGAAGTGGCCGATGTTGTCTCTGACCTCGGGCAGGCTGTCGATCGGCACGCCGAACAAACGGCACAGCTCCTCGTCCCACTGCAGGGTATGGATGTTGAACAACGAGGTGCGCGAGGCCGAGTTATAGTCGGTGAGATGCCGGCCGCACAGGTGGAACAGGAAGAAGGCGTCCATGGTGCCGAGCCGCAGGCGGCCGCGTTGCGCCAGCTGCCTGGCCCCCGGGGCGTTGTTCATCAGCCAGCCCATCTTGCTGGCGGAGAAGTAGGTATCGAGCGGCAGGCCGGTTTTCGCCATCACCAGCGGTTCGACGCCTTCGCGTTTCAGGCGCTGGATCTCCGGCTCGGTGCGCTGATCTTGCCAAACGATGGCGTTGTACAGCGGCAGGCCGCTGTCGGCGTCCCAGGCCAGCAGGCTTTCGCCCTGATGCCCCAAACCGATGGCGTCCACCATGTCGCACTGGCTGAGACAGCGGCGGATATTCGCCAAAATCTCCAGGGCGTCGTGTTCCACCCAGCCCGGATTGGGGGTGATCTGCTTGTGCGGCATGCTGGCCGGCGAATGGTGCCTGCCGTCTTCGCCGAACACCACGACCCGGGTGCCGGTGGTTCCCTGATCAATCGCGGCATAACGTTGATTCATCATTGCTTCGCTCTCTTATAGGTTTTGTTTTTTATTGTGCCTGGTGTTGGTTGTGTGACTGTTTTAATAATCTATCTTCAATTTCACACATTAAAGCAACATAAATCACAAGATAAAATAACCCCGCGTGATCGACCTCATACTTTTTGCTTATCACCCCATTCTGCCGCTTTTTTTTGGGAGTTATGTTGTTTTTGTCATTTCAAATGCGGTTATTGTGTGGTTTTATTGTGGTTATCACATCAAAACGGGACATCAGCATGATGGAAGAACAAACGGGTTGGGACATTGTCGTGATTGGCGGCGGTGTGGTCGGGTGTGCGGTATTCCGCAAATTCTGCCTGATGGGCGCCCGTACGCTGCTGTTGGAAAAGGGGGGCGATATCCTGTCCGGCGCCAGCAAAGCCAACAGCGCGCTGCTGCATACCGGCTTCGATGCGCCCAGCGGCAGCCTGGAGCTGCGCTGCATGCAGGCCGGCTACCGAGAATTTATCGCCATTCGCGAACGAATGAATCTGCCGCTGCTGCCCACCGGCGCGCTGGTCGTGGCCTGGGACGAGCAGCAGTTGGCGGCGCTGCCCGCGATCGTGCAGCAGGCGCATGACAACGGCGTGCCGGACGTGGCGCAGATCGACGCCGCCGAGCTGTATCGCCGTGAGCCGCAGCTGGCGCCCGGCGCATTGGCGGCGGTAGAGGTGCCGGGCGAGAGCGTGATCGATCCCTGGAGCACGCCGCTGGCTTACCTGACGCAGGGCGTCAAACACGGCGGCGACTATCGCTTCAATACCGAGGTGACCGGCGCCGAACGCTTGCCGACCGGCTGGCGGCTAACCAGCAACCGGGGCGAGTTTCACGGCAAAATCGTCATCAACTGCGCCGGCAATCAGGGCGACCGGGTAGAAAGTTTCTGCCATCAGCCCGAGTTTGAAATCCGCCCGCGCAAAGGGCAGTTCCTGGTGTTCGACAAGGCCGCCGCCGGGCAGGTCAACGCCATCATCTTGCCGGTACCGACGGCGATCACCAAAGGGGTGCTGCTGTCGAAAACCATCTTTGGCAATCTGTTGCTGGGGCCGACCGCCGAAGAACAGCAGGATCGCGAGACGGCGACGGTGGACGAAACCAAAATGCGCGAGCTGATCGAACAGGGGACACGGCTGCTGCCCACGCTGGCAAATTACAGCGTGACCGCCAGCTATGCCGGATTGCGCCCGGCGACAGAGCAGAAACACTATCGCATTCAGCACTATCCCGAGCGGCAGTGGATCTGCGTGGCGGGCATTCGTTCCACCGGCCTGACGGCGGCGCTCGGCATCGCGCAATATGTGGAGCAGCTTTACCGCGACCATTTTACGCCGTGCTTCACGCCGACGGCGCCGCAGACCGTGCATTGGCCGCAGATGCCGATGCTTGCCGACTACGCGCTGCGCGATTACGCGCGCCCGGACAACGGCGGCATCGTTTGCCATTGCGAGCTGGTGACCCAGCGGGAAATCGAGGCGGCGTTCGATTCCGCCGTGCCGCCGGAGTGCATCGGCGGGCTGCGGCGGCGCACGCGTGTGATGATGGGGCGCTGCAACGGTTTTTATTGCAGCAGCCGGGTGGCGGAAATGGTGGGCGATCGTTTTGGCCAGACGCTGGCCGTAGGGAGCATTGATGAAAACTGAGTATCAGGTGGCGATTGTCGGCGCCGGGCCGGCCGGGATCGCCGCGGCGACCGCGCTGCGGCAGGCGGGGATCGAGGATGTGGTGATCCTGGAGCGGGAGCAACAAGCGGGCGGCGTGCCAAGACACTGCCGGCACCCCACCTTCGGGCTGCAAACGTTTTACCGGCCGATGCTCGGCTCCACCTATGTCGATAAGATACTGGCGCGCGCCGGGCAGGTGGAGATCCGCACCGGCGTGACGGTGCTCGCCATCAAGCCGGACGGCGAGCTGACCATCACGGATCGCCACGGCGTCAGCACCTTGAAAGCGCAGCGGGTGATCCTGGCGACCGGCGTGCGCGAGACGCCGCGCCATCCGCGCCTGGTGAGCGGCCTGCGGCCGCAGGGCGTGCTGACCGCCGGCGCGCTGCAGCAGTTCGTGTATCTGCGCGGGCTGCAGCCGGGCAAGGCGCCGGTGGTGGTCGGCACCGAGCTGGTCAGTTTCTCCGCGCTGTGGACGCTGCGCAACGCCGGCGTGCGCGCCGTCGCCATGATTGAAAGCGGCGGCAGACCCGTCGCCTGGCGTCTGAGCGCGCTCTATGCGCGCATGATGGGGGTGCCGATTCATTATTATTCGCGGGTGACCGATATTGCCGGCCGCGATCGGGTCGAATCCATCGAGGTGGAGAACCGCCGCGGGGAGAAACGGCGCATCGCCTGCGACAGCCTGATCTTCACCGGCCGCTTCACCGGGGAGTATACGCTGATCCGCCAGAGCCACCTGGCGCAGCGGCCGGACAGCGGCTGCCCGTTGACAGACCAGTTCGGCCGCTGTTCCGACGCCGCCTATTTCGCCGTCGGCAACATGCTGCATCCGGCGGACATGGGCGACCAGTGTTATCAGGAAGGGCTGCGCGTTGGCGAAGCCGTTGCCCGTTCGCTGCGGCGCACGCTGCCGCCGGCGCGGCAAATGCTTCCGGTGCGGCACGACGAGCGGATCCGCCTGACCGCGCCTGCCAACGTGGCGCTGATCGGCAAACCCAGCACGGTCACGATCAATATGCGGGTAGAGCGGGCGGTGTCCGGTTCGGTGGTGGTGCGGCTGGGCGAGGAAGTGCTGTATCGCAAAACGCATCGCTGCCTGCCGGAACGGCGGATCCTGCTGCGCAATATCGCTTTGCCGGCCGACGGCGAGCGTGACGCGCTGCACATCAGCATCGAATCCGCCGGGTGAACGACGGCAACGGCTTGCGTCTAACGCCATGAAACCCGTAGTATTCGGTCAGTTGACGCCGCGAGTCCGGCGGAGGCAGTCACTCTTACTTAAGGCAGCGAGTGTAATGTGAATGGATATCTCTAATTCCGTGGATAGGCGCAATGAAATACTGGCGCTGATCCAGGCCAACGGCCGGGTTTACGTGAATGAGCTGGCGGATAAATTCCAGGTTTCGCAGGAAACCATTCGGCGCGATCTGAACAAGCTGGAAGATTATCGCCTGATCAAGAAGATCCACGGCGGCGCGGTCAGCAGCCAGTTCAAATTCGAGCATGAATTCAATGAACGGGCCAAAATCGCCGAGGCCGAGAAGCGCGCCATCGCGGAGAAAGCGGTGACGCTGATCCAGCCGGGCGATACGGTGTTCGTGGATTTCGGCTCCACCACGCTGGAGTTCGCCCGGCAGTTGGCGACCGTCGATCAGCTGACGGTCATCACCAATTCGCCGCTGATCGCCAACGTCTGTCTGGAAAATGACTCCATCGACGTGGTGCTGATCGGCGGGCAGTTCATCGGCTCCAAAATGGAGTGCCTGGGGGCGATCGCGTTGAATAACATTGAGGCGTTTTTCGCCGATTACGCCATCATCGGCGCCGGCGCGGTCAATGTGCAGACCGGGGTGATGGATCAAAACGTCAATGAGGCGGCCATCGCGCGCAAAATGATTGCGCAGAGCCGCAAATGCATCGTGCTGGCGGATGAAAACAAGCTGCGCGGGCATGCGATGACCCTGGTGGCCAAATGGCCCGAGATCGATTATCTGGTGACCTCCGACAGCGGCAACGCGCTGGAGGGGCTGGTTTTCCCGGCCAACGTCAATGTGTTGGTCGCACAGGTATAAAGGGTTATGAGCAGCCTTTCTCCGGGCCGAGCAACCCGGAGAAGGCCTTCAAACCGCTTTCCTCTAGGCGATCTTGACCTCACGCACCTCTTTGGATCTCAGCGTCACGCGAACTGGCACCGATTTGTACGAAGGCGTGCCGCTCTCCTCATCGATGTAATGCAACGGCACCAGCACGTTGGCCTCCGGATAGTAGGCGCCGACCGAGCCGGCCGAGATGTTGTAGGCGATCACCGTGATGCCCTCCAGGCGCTGAGTACAGCCGGGCAGCGCCGTTTCCAGGTCGACCACGTCGCCATGCTCCAGCCCCAAACGTTGCAGATCGCTGTCATTCATGAACAAAACGTCGCGCCGGCCGAAAACCCCGCGGTAGCGATCATCCAGGGCATAGATGGTGGTGTTGTACTGATCGTGGCTGCGCAGCGTAATCAGCCGCAGCGTGTCTTTCTCTGCGATGGCCGCGTCTTCATGCAGCCCGCTGAACACGGAAAACATCGCTTTGCCCGTCGCCGTCGGCCACTGGCGTTCGGTCGGCGGCAACGGCATGCGGAAACCGCCGGGTTGACGAATGCGCGCGTTGTAATCGTCGAAGCCCGGAATGGTTTTTTCGATCAGATCGCGGATCACATCGTAATCTTCGATCAGCTCATCCCAGGGCACCTTGCTGGCGTGCATCACCGCTTTGGCCATGCCGGCGACGATGGCGGGTTCCGAACGCAGCAGTTCCGACGCCGGTTTGAGTTTGCCGGACGAGGCATGCACCATCGACATCGAATCCTCCACCGTCACCGATTGCCGCCCGCCGGCCTGCATGTCCAGCTCAGTGCGCCCCAGGCAGGGCAGAATGAGGGTTTGTTTCGCCACCAACAGATGGCTGCGGTTGAGTTTGGTGCCGATATGCACGCTTAATTCCAGCGCTTTCATCGCCGGGAAGCTCTGCTCGGGGTCCGGCAGCGCCACGGCGAAGTTGCCGCCCAGGCAGATCAACGCTTTCGAGGCGCCGTCGATCATCGCCTGCATGCACTTCACGGCATCATGCCCGTGGGCTTTGGGCGGCGTGAAGCCAAACACCGCTTCCAGCTTCGCCAAAAAATCGGCCGAGGGCTTTTCGGTGATGCCGACGGTGCGGTTGCCCTGCACGTTGGAGTGGCCGCGCAGCGGGCAGATGCCGGCGCCCGGTTTGCCGATATTGCCGCGCAGCAGCAGCAGATCGGCGATCAGGCGCACGTTGGCGGTGCCTTTATTGTGCTGCGTAATGCCCATGCCGTAGGTCACGATGGTGGCGTTGGATTTTGCGTAGGCGGCGGCGACCTGTTCCAGATCCTGGCGCGTCAGGCCGCTCTCCGCCTCGATGGCCTCCCAACGGGTGGCCGCCAGATCGGCGACGAAAGCCGCAAATCCTTCCGTGTGCTCGGCAATAAAGGCGTGATCCACGGCATTGCCTTGTGTTTCATCCAGCTGCAGCAGCGCTTTGGCAATGCCTTTCAGCGCCGCGGCGTCGCCGCCGGCTTTGACCTGATAGTAGGTTGAAGCGATAGGGGTCGAACTGTAGGTCGCCATTTCAATGACGTTTTGCGGATCGGTGAAACGCTCGAGCGCTCGTTCGCGCAGCGGGTTGAACACGATGATCGGCACCTTTTTGCGCGCCAGCTCATGCAGCGTGCCCATCATGCGCGGGTGATTGGTGCCCGGATTGTGCCCGATGGAGATAATCAGCTCCGCGCTGTCAAAGTCGTCCAGCGAGACGGTGCCTTTGCCGATGCCAATGGACTGCGGCAGGCCAACGCTGGTCGGCTCATGACACATATTGGAACAATCGGGGAAGTTATTGCTGCCGAATTCCCGCGCAAACAGCTGGAACAGGTAGGCCGCCTCATTGGACGCCCGGCCGGAGGTATAAAACTCCACCTGCTCCGGCGGCAGCGTCTGCAACACGTCGGCGATGCGTTGAAACGCCTCGTCCCAGGCCAGCGGGCGCAGGGTGTCCGTTCCGGCGTCATAGATCAGGGGCGTGGTCAGGCGGCCATAATCCTCCAGCTCATAATCGGTTTTCTGCAGCAGCGACGTCACGGTGTTTTGCGCCAGGAATTCGGGCGTCACGCGTTTGCTGGTCGCTTCCCAGGTCACGGCTTTGGCGCCGTTTTCGCAAAACTGGAAGGTGGAGCGATGTTCTTTATCCGGCCATGCGCATCCCGGGCAATCAAACCCGTCGGGTTGATTGGTGCGCATCAGCGTCACCGGCGCTTCCAAGGTATCCATCTGCGTGCGCACGGCGATGGCCGTCGCTTTCAGCGCGCCCCAACCGCCGGCGGGCCCATCGTAAGGATGAATTCCAGGTACTGCTCGTCTTTTCGCCATGGTTGCTTGCCTCCGACATCGCTTACGATAATTACAGATGATTGATTTATCATGAATATTATCTTTATCGTCCAAAACGGAACCCAGGCGCCGTCGCCGTTAAGCGCGGGCCTGTCGATTCAGTATAGATGAGTGAAAAAGGGGGCAGCGGCAGTCTGAGCGGGGAGAGCGGCGGCCCGTCTAACCGGAGGCGGGCCGCCGGGGCGTTACTTGTTCACCACCAGGCCGACGCCGCGGCCGCGCGGATCGGACGCGGTTTCCGGCGTGCGGCCATCGATGCGGATGGCCTGAATATCCCCCATGTTCCAGCCTTGGTCTTCGAGGGTGTAGCCCATGGCTTTCAGCTCGTCCGCCGGTTTGCCGGTCAGCGGGGCAAAGCTGTCATAGTACAGGGTGTCCTTCGGCAACAGCTGATGGTGCACGCGCTGGGCGGCCACCGCCTGCGCCAGCGGCAGATGGTAATCGTAGAGGTTGTTGATCACCTGGAAGATCGAGGTGAAGATGCGCGATCCGCCCGGCGTGCCGATCACCAGGCTGACCTCGCCGTCGCGGGTGATGATGGTCGGGCTCATCGAGGAGAGCATGCGTTTGCCCGGCTCGATGGCGTTGGCGTCGCTGCCCACCACGCCGAAGGCATTGGCGACGCCGGGTTTGGCGCTGAAGTCGTCCATCTCGTCGTTGAGCAGGAAGCCGGCGCCTTTAACCACCACGCCGCTGCCGAAGTCCCAGTTGAGCGTATAGGTGTTGCTGACCGCGTTGCCGGCGGCATCGACGATCGAGAAGTGGGTGGTTTGGTGGGTTTCCAGCCCCGGCCGCACCTGTTCGGTCGGCGAGATCGCCGTCGGGTTGATCTCGGCGGCGCGTTTCTTCAAGTAGTCGGGGGCGATCAGCTGCGCTTCCGGCACGTGAGTGAAATCCGGGTCGCCGAGGTAGTCGGCGCGATCGGCGAACACGCGTTTTTCGATTTCCGCCAGCAGGTGGATATAGCGCGCCGAGTTCAGCGGCACCCCCTTGAAATCGGCGGCGCGATCCTCTTTTATCCCCAGCAGCTGCGCCAGCGCAATGCCGCCGGAGCTGGGCAGCGGGGCGGTATATACGGTGTTGCCGCGCCAGCTGATGCGCATCGGTTCACGCCATTTCACCCGATAGTCGGCCAAATCCGCCGCGCCGATCAGCCCATTGTCGCGCTGCATTTGCGCCACCAGCAGGCGCGCGGTTTCGCCGTGATAAAAATCGTCGGCGCCCGACTTGGCGATGCGCTCGAGCGTGGCCGCCAGCTCCGGCTGTTTGAACACCGCGCCGGGCTTCATGGCGCCGAAATAGTCGCCGAAGTTGGTTTTCCCGGCGAACAGCTTGTTGGCGTCTTCACGGTACTGATACTGCTGATCCGCCACGGTGAAACCTTGCCGGGCGTAGCCGATCGCCGGCGTCAGCAGTTCGGCCCACGGCAGCTTGCCGAAGCGTTTATGCGCTTCCCACAACCCCAGCACGGTGCCCGGCACGCCGGCGGCGCGGCTGCCCACCAGGCTAAGATTTTCGATCACTTCGCCTTTCTCGTTCAGATACATAGTTTTGCCGGCGGCCTTGGGCGCCACTTCGCGGTAGTCGAGGAAATAGGGTTTGCCGTCGACGTACAGCGTCATAAAGCCGCCGCCGCCGATATTGCCGGCTTCAGGGTAGGTGACCGCCAGGGTAAAGGCGGTGGCGACCGCTGCGTCGACCGCGTTGCCGCCGGCCCGCAGAATCTGCGCGGCGACGTTAGCGCCATACCGATCCGGGGCGGCGACCGCACCGGCGGTGAGATCGGCGGCAAAGGCGGCGGGAAGGGGGCAGGCCAGGGCCACGCTCAGAGCTATCGTTTTCAATAAACCGGCAGACATAGACGATCCTTTTAGCGATGTTCAGTTATCAGGTGAATTCAACTAATTATTTTGAAACAGCAGGTTAGCGCGTTTTCTTCGGGCTGTTGCGGCGCTTTATTGAAGGTAGCAGCGGTCAGGCGGGGCCGCCTGACCAGAGTGGCGAATCGTGACGTGGCGCGTTATGCGCCGGCGGGCAGCGCCGACTGCAGCCATTGGCAGAAGTGGCGGGCGAGCGGGTTGTGTTCGCTGTCGCGGTGCAGCAGCCACGCCCAGTTGGCGCCGCGCACGCGTTGCTCGGTTAACGGTTGCAGCAGCCCGGCGTCGTGCGCGTGCTGCGCCAGCAGTTGGCTGACCAACGCGATGCCGAGGCCATTGCAGGCGGCGTCCAGCAGCAGACCGGGATCGGAGAAGTTCAGCCCGCTGTCGCGCTGGCCGACGTGCGCGCCGCCCGCCACCGTCCAGTGGCTCCAGTCCATCTCCCGTTCGCCGTGCAGGGTCACGCGCTGCTCCGCCGCCAACGCCAGCAGGCTGGGGTGGCAGGCGGGATAAAGCCGGTCGCTGCAGAGCAGGTTAAAGGTGCAGTCCGCCTGCGCGCTGAGATCGTCACGGATCGCCAGATCGATACTGTCCGTCGCCATATTCGGCGGTTCAAAGCTGGTGAACAGCCACAGGTCGACCTGCGGATGCTGCCGATTGAAGTCGCCCAGCCGCGGCGTCAGCCAGTGGCGGGCGAAAGCCGGGGTGGTGTTGACGATCAGCTGGTTGGGTTTGCGGTACTGATCCAAACGGCGAATGCCGACCGCCAGCTGTTGCAGCATCACCTGCGCGGTGCTGAACAGATCGTGGCCGGCGTCGGTCAGCGCCACGCTGCGGCCGGTGCGGAAGAACAGCGGCTGCTCCAGAAACGCTTCGAGGCTGCGGATCTGCTGGCTGATGGCCGACTGGGTAAGGTGCAGCTCTTCGGCAGCCTGATGAAAACTGCCCAGGCGCGCCGCCGCTTCGAAACCGCGCAGCGCGCTCAAAGGGGGCCAGTGTTTTAACATTATCGATAAGCCTGTCTAATCAGATATCCGCTAAATATATCGTTTGTCGCGGTGCCAGGGGAAGACTAGCATAAGATTCAACCGCATAAACGTGAATTATTCGTTTAACTTTTTGAATTATAAATAATTAAAAGAGGTCTTCAATGTCAACTCGTCGCGTGTTTATTAAACAGCTTTCCGCCGTTGCCGGGGTCGGTTTGACGGCCTCGTTAGGCATTCCGTTACGCAGTCACGCAGAAGCTGCGCTTAATCCGGCCTGGCGGATGCCCGACGAAGGGGAACCGCAGCAGCGGGCGTTTCTCGCCTTCGGCGCGCAGCGGGCCATCTGGGGCGAATTCACGGCGGATGTGCAGGCGGCGCAGGGGCGTATCGCCCGCGCCATCGCCGAGTTTCAGCCGGTGACGGTATTTTGCCGCGGCAATGAACGGCAATTGGCCGAGGCCACCTGCGGCAGTCACAACGTCAGCTATGTCGTCACCGAGCTGGATGACATCTGGGTGCGCGATTTCGGCGCCAATTTCGTCGTCAACGGCGCCGGCGAACTCGGAGCGGTGGATTTCAACTTCAACGGCTGGGGCAATAAACAGCGGCATGCCAGGGATGCGCGCCTGGCGGCGTTTGCCGCCAACCGCTACGGTGCAGCCCAACTGCGCCGCAGCGCATTGGTGGGTGAAGGCGGCGGTATCGAAGTGGACGGGCACGGCACCGGCATCATGACCGAGAGCAGCTGGGTGAATGCGAACCGCAATCCGGGCTGGAGCCGGGAACGGGTGGAGCAGGAGCTGAAAGCGATGCTCGGCCTGCGCAAAATAATCTGGCTGCCGGGCATTAAAGGCCGGGACATCACCGACGCCCACGTCGATTTTTACGCCCGCTTCGTGCGGCCGGGCGTGGTGGTGGCCAACCTGGACACCGATCCGGCCTCTTATGACCATGCGGTTACCCAGCAACATCTGGCGATCCTCAAAGCCGCGACCGACGCCGACGGCCGCCGGCTGCAGGTGCATACGCTTTCGCCGCCGCTGGCGCCGCGCGACAGCCGATTCAGCCGCAACAACCCGGATTTTGCGGCGGGCTACATCAACTATTTCGTCATCAACGGCGCGGTGATCGCCCCGGAGTTTGGCGATCCGCAGGCGGATCGGGCGGCGCTTGCGCTGCTGACGGCGCTCTATCCGCAGCGCAAGGTGGTGCAGTTGGAGATCGACGCCATCGCGGCCGGCGGCGGCGGCATTCACTGCGTGACCAGCCAACTGCCAAGGCACGGCCGGTAATACCGCGCAATGTTCAAAAAATGCGCACCGGGTTGTTTGTCACGATCGGCTGTGGTTGGCTTAGCGCTGACACAAGGAGAAAATCATGACCGATTCACCCTCGACCATTCCCACCTGGTATCGCGATCCGCGCGCGGAAGAGGCCATGGCCGATGGCCATGCGCCCATCTGGCGGCATCTTATCGGCCTGGTGGCGGAAAACGAACTGTCCGGCGTGAAGGTGCTGGATTTCGGCTGCAATCAGGGCGGTTTTCTGCGCCTGCTGTACCAGCTCCGCCCATTTCAGCAGGGGCTTGGCGTTGATATCGCTCGCCGGTCCGTCGATGAAGCCAACCGGCTGAAAGGGCATCTGCCGGTGGTTTATCAAACCGATACGCGGCTGAACGGCTGGGACGACCATTTCGATATCGCCTTCAGTCATGAAGTCATCTATCTGATCGACGATATTGCCCAGCATGCTGCCGATATACTGCGGGTGCTGAAGCCGGGCGGCGTTTACTATGCGGTGACCGGTTGCCACACCGGCAACCCGCTGTGGCCGCAGTGGCGTGAACGGGTGGCTGCAGAAACCCATACCGTGGTGCAGGATCGGTCGCTGGCCGACTATGCGCGCATTTTCTCCGCCGCGGGGTTCCAGGTCTCTGCCCGCAGGCTGGGCTTTTCCGGCTTCGTGCCCTATGAACCGGACGGGTGGATGCCGGATATCGCGGCGGCAATCGACTACTATTGGCACACCAAAACGGTGTTCAGGCTGGTTAAACCCTAAAAATCCTACGTGGCGCAGCCCCCGGCTGAAGTGGAACGCTTTATTGCATTGGCTAAAAACCGCTGCGCCAGTTTGCTGAAACCACGCTGAGCGATATTGCTCCACCATTTCCCGCTTCGACAAGATTTTACCGAATCCTTACGCAACCCTTTCAGAAGCGAATGTCGGCATTCGATATATTGAGAATAGTCATTCTCAATGGGATCGTATTGCAATGCAGAGGAAAACGCTTTTGGTGCTCGGGCTGTCGCTGTTGTTGGCCGCCTGCGATGGGCAAAACGCCGGTGCGCCAGCCGGCGCGGGCGCAGAACAGGAGGTCGGCGTGGTCACGCTGCGCGGCCAGTCAGTGACCCTGAGCAGCGAGTTGACCGGCCGGGTCAACGCCACCATGACATCCGACGTGCGGCCGCAGGTCGACGGCATCATCAAGCAGCGGCTGTTTACCGAAGGGGCCGAGGTCAAGGCCGGGCAGGTATTGTATCAAATTGACCCTGCCAGCTATCAGGCCAGCTACGATCAGGCCGCGGCCCAGCTGAAAAACGCCCAGGCCACGGTGCAATCTACCCGGCTCAAATCGCAGCGCTATGCGGCGCTGGTGAAAGAGAACGGCGTTTCTCAGCAGGATGCGGACGATGCCAAAGCCGCCTATCTGGCGGCCGTGGCGTCGGTGGCCCAATATCAGGCGGCGCTGGAGACGGCGCGCATCAACCTCGCTTATACCCAGGTGCGGGCGCCGATCGCCGGGCGTATCGGCATCTCGTCGGTGACGCCGGGCGCGCTGGTCACCGCCAGCCAAAGCGATGCGTTAGCCACCATCCGCGCGCTCGACCCGATCTATGTCGATCTGACCCAGTCCAGCGCCCAACTGCTTAAACTGCGGCGCCAGCAGGTGGCGTTACAGCGCGGCGCGGTCACGCCGGTCGCCATCAAGCTGGAGGACGGCACGCCTTATGCTCACGCCGGCAAGCTCGAGCTGACCGAGGTGGCGGTGGACGAAGCCACCGGTTCGGTCACGCTGCGCGCGGTGTTCCCCAACCCCGAACATGAGCTGCTGCCCGGCATGTATGTCCATGCCACTGTGGATAACGGCGTCGATCCCAAAGCCATTCTGGCGCCGCAGCAGGGCATAACCCGCAACGCCAAAGGGGAAGCCACCGCGTTGGTGGTGGACGAGCAAAACAAAGTGGCGCAGCGCACCGTCAGCGCCGAACGGGTGGTGGGCAGCAATTGGCTGATCGGCAGCGGGCTGAACGAAGGCGATCGCCTGATCGTCGAAGGCACCAGCAAGGTGACGATCGGCGCCGCGGTGAAGCCGGTTGAGGTTTCGGTCGACAAAACCCAACGCGGGGAGCAGTGATATGGCGCAGTTCTTTATCCGGCGGCCGGTATTCGCCTGGGTGATCGCCATCATCATCATGCTGTGCGGCCTGATGTCGATCAATTCGTTGCCCGTTTCGCAGTACCCGGACGTCTCGCCGCCGCAGATCTCCATCTCCGCCACCTACCCGGGCGCGGACGCGGAAACGCTGGAAAACAGCGTCACCCAGGTGATTGAGCAGCAGCTCACCGGCCTGGACGGCCTGCTGTATTTTTCTTCGACCAGCAGCTCCAGCGGCTCGGTCAGCATCAACGTCACCTTTGATCAGGGCACCGATCCGGATATCGCTCAGGTGCAGGTGCAAAACAAGGTGCAGCAGGCGGAAAGCCGTTTGCCGAGCGCGGTTACCGCGCAGGGCGTGACGGTCAAGAAATCCCAGAGCAGCTTCCTGCTGATCGTCGGGCTGTATGACGAAAGCGACAAGGCGACGATGGCCGATATCTCCGACTATCTAGTCAGCAACCTGCAGGATCCGCTGTCGCGCATCGAGGGCGTGGGGGACGTGCAGGTGTTCGGCTCGGAATACGCGATGCGCATCTGGCTGGATCCGACCAAGCTGGCGAGCTATGCGCTGATGCCTTCCGACGTGCAGACGGCGATCGAAGCGCAAAACACCCAGGTGTCCGCCGGCAAGATCGGCGATCTGCCGGCCGCCGCCGATCAGCAGCTGACCGCCACGGTAAAGGCGCAGTCGCGGCTGCAAACGCCGGAACAGTTTCGCAATATCATCCTGAAAAGCGACAGCAGCGGCGCGCTGGTGCGGCTGGGCGACGTGGCGCGGATTGAGCTGGGCAACGAGGACTACTCCGCCAGCGCGCACCTCAACGGCCACCCGGCGGCGGGGATCGCGGTCAAGCTGGCGGCGGGCGCCAACGCCCTCAACACCGCCAAGCTGGTGAAGGCCAAGGTGGCGGAATACCAAAGCGCGATGCCGCAGGGCTACAAGGTGGCCTACCCGAAAGACAGCACCGACTTTATCAACATCTCGATCGAGGAGGTGGTGAAAACGCTGTTCGAAGCGGTGGCGTTAGTGGTGGTGGTGATGTTCGTGTTCCTGCAAAACCTGCGCACCACGCTGATCCCGACCATCACCGTGCCGGTGGTGTTGCTGGGCACCTTCGGCGTGCTGGCGGCGTTCGGCTATTCAATCAATACCCTGACGCTGTTCGGCATGGTGTTGGCGATCGGGCTGTTGGTAGACGACGCCATCGTGGTGGTGGAAAACGTCGAGCGCGTGATGCGCGAGGATAAGCTGCCGCCGCGCGAAGCGACGGAGAAATCGATGCGTGAAATCACCGGCGCATTGGTCGGCATTGCGCTGGTGCTGTCGGCGGTGTTTCTGCCGATGGCGTTCTTCGGCGGCTCCACCGGGGTGATCTACCGCCAGTTCTCGATCACCGTCGTCTCCTCGATGGTGCTGTCGGTGGTGCTGGCGTTGACGCTGGCGCCGGCATTGTGCGCCACGCTGCTGAAACCGGCGCACGACGCGCAGACCGACAAGGGCTGGCTGGGCAAATTCAACCGCGGCTATGACCGGCTGCAGGAGAAGTACGCCGACAAGGTCGGCGGGGTGATCCACCGGCCGACGCGCTATCTGCTGCTGTACGGCCTGCTGTTGATCGCCGCCGCCGTGATGTACCTGCGCTTGCCGACCGGCTTTCTGCCCAACGAGGATCAGGGCACGGTGATGGTGCAGTACACCTTGCCGGCCGGCGCCACCAACGCGCGCACCTCGGCGGTGAGCGAGGCGGTGACCGCCTATTTCCTCGACCAGGAAAAGGCCAACGTCAGCACCATTTTTACCATTAACGGTTTCGGTTTCAGCGGCAGCGGGCAAAACGCCGGCATGGCGTTCGTCAGCCTCAAAGACTGGAGCCAGCGCAGCGGCAGCGCGAACACCGCCGACGCCATCGCCAAACGCGCCATGGCGCACTTCGCCACGCTGCGCGACGCCCAGGTCTTCTCCATGAGCCCGCCGGCGATCGACGGTTTCGGCCAGTCCGACGGCTTCACCTTCGAGCTGCAGGCCAAAGGGGCGACCACCCGCGCCGAGCTGCAGGCGATGCGCGACCAGATCGTTGCCGCGGCCGCCGGCAATTCATCGCTGCTGGCGGTGCGCGCCAACACCTTGCCGGATACCCCGCAGCTGCAGGTGGAGATCGACAACGGCAAGCTGCAGGCGCTCGGCCTGAGCGCCGCCGACGTCAACAGCACCCTCAGCAGCGCGTTCGGCAGCACCTATATCAACGACTTTATCGATCGCAACCGGGTGAAAAAAGTCTATATGCAGGGCGATGTGCAGTACCGCGCCAAGCCGGAAGATCTCGACCGCTGGTTTGTGCGCGGCACCAACGCGTCGGGCGCCAGCAGCATGACGCCGTTCTCCGCCTTCGCGTCTTCGCACTGGATCTACGGGCCGGAAAACCTGTCGCGCTATAACGGGCTGTCGTCGTTCGAGATCACCGGGCAGGGCGCCACCGGCGTCAGCTCCGGTACGGCGATGAGCGAGATGGAGAAGCTGGCGGCAACATTCTCCGCCGGCAGCAGCTACTCCTGGAGCGAGCTGTCCTATCAGGAGCGGCTGACCAGCGGCCAGGCGTCGTCGCTGTACGCCATTTCGCTGATCGTGGTGTTCCTGTGCCTGGCGGCGCTGTATGAGAGCTGGTCGATTCCGTTCGCGGTGATGTTGGTGGTGCCGATGGGCGTGGTGGGCTCGCTGCTGGCGATCACCCTGCGCGGGCTGGAAAACGACATCTACTTCCAGGTGGCGCTGCTCACCATCATCGGCCTGTCGGCGAAGAACGCCATTTTGATCGTCGAGTTCGCCGAGGAGATGCACCAGCGGGGTGAAACGCTGATTGGCGCGGCGGTCCACGCGGCGCGCATGCGCCTGCGACCGATCCTGATGACCTCGCTGGCATTCACCGCCGGGGTGCTGCCGCTGGCGGTATCCAGCGGCGCCGGCGCCAACAGCCGCATCGCCATCGGCACCGGCATCATCGGCGGCACCATCACCGCCACCGCCTTGGCGATCTTTTTCGTCCCGCTGTTTTATGTGTTGGTGCGCCGCATGTTTGCCCGTCGGCCCGCCAACCCGCCGTCACAGGCAGGAGAATAACGTGTTGCAACGAGTCATGATGTTAACTTTACCGCTGCTGCTGACCGGCTGCCTGTCGCTGGATCCACACTACCAGCGCCCGGCGGCGCCGGTGCCCGCCAACCTGCCGCAGGGCGAGGCCGGCGGCAACCAGGCGCTGAGCTACCCGGACGTCGCCTGGCGCGACTATGTCCAGGACGCCCGGCTGCGCCAGGTGGTGGCGCTGGGGCTGAACGGCAGCCGCGATCTGCGCGAGGCGATCGCCAATATCGCGTCGGCGCGCGCCCTGTACGGCGAGCAGCGCTCGGCGCTGTTCCCGACAATCAATGCCACCGCCGACGGCAGCCGCGGGCGAGCGCTGACCGGCAGCGGCAACGCCACCGCGCTGAGCCAAAGCTACGAAGCCGCGGCCGGCGTCAGCGCATTCGAGTTGGATCTGTTCGGCAAAAACGCCAGCCTGTCGCGCGCGGCGTTCGAAACCTATCTGGCGAACTCGGAGGCGGCGAAAAGCACCCGCCTGACGCTGATCGCCGATATCGTCACCGACTGGGTGGCGGTGGCGGCCGAGCGCAGCAATCTGGCGGTGGCGCAGCAGACGATGGCGAGCGCCAAACGGTCGCTGGACGTCACGCGCAACAATCAACAGCACGGGATTGCGTCGCTGGTTGACGTGGCGTCGGCGGAAACCGTCTATCAGCAGGCGCGATCGGACGCCGCCAGCTACGCTACCAGCGCCGCGCAGGCGAAAAACGCGCTGGATTTGGCGGTGGGGCAAAGCGTGCCGGAAAGCCTGCTGCCGAGCGGCATCGAGGCGCTCGGCGGGATCATGCGCGATCTGCCGGCCGGCGTCTCTTCGCAAGTGTTGCTGAAGCGGCCGGACGTGCTGCAGGCCGAGCATAACCTGAAATCCGCCAACGCCAATATCGGCTCGGCGCGGGCGGCGTTCTTCCCGTCGATCAGCCTGACCGCCAACGGCGGGGTGGGCAGCGGTGAACTCTCCTCGTTGTTCAGCCACGGAGCCGGCGTCTGGTCGTTCGCACCGAGCATCAGCCTGCCGATCTTCAGCGGCGGCTATAACACGGCTCAGTTGAACTACACCCAGGCGCAGAAAGACCTGTATGTCGCCACCTATGAGAAAGCGGTGCAGACGGCATTTCAGGAAACCGCCGACGCGCTGGCGCGCAAGGCCACGCTGCAGGAACAGCTGGCGGCGCAGACCGGCTATGTGGCGGCGGCGCAGCAATATTATCGCCTGGCCGAGCTGCGTTACCGCCAGGGCGTTGACAGCTACCTGACGCTGCTGGACGCGCAGCGCACGCTGTACACGGCGCAGCAGGCGCTGATCGCCACGCAGCAGACCGCGTATGACAATCAGGCCACCCTGTATAAAGTGTTGGGCGGCGGCGTTGCCGCCGAGCGGCAGGGGGACGGTGTCATCGCCGACAAGACGACGCTCAGCCGCTAACCGTCAACCGCGCGCGCCGGGAGTGTGGCTGCGCGCGGTTTTTTTATGGAAAGTGTAAAGAAACGGAAAACCCGGCCGGCGGCCAGAACTCGCCGGGGCAGGCAGAGTCAGACAGAGAACCGCATTCCCCTTTTATTCATACCGGTTCGAGGTCGTCATGGCAGAAGACATTCAGCAACAGGTCATCGCGCTTATCGCCGCCTTCAACGCATCAGGGCGGCTGAAGAAGGGCGTGATCATCACCCCGGAAACCGAGATCAACACCGCGCTCAACCTGTCGTTCAGCGATTCCAATACGCTGATGCGCCGCTACTTCGATACCTTCGGCGTCGACAGCGGCAACTATAACCACGAGCTGTATTTCCAGCCGCCGGCCAACACCGGCCGCTGGTTTTCCCCCTCCGCCTGCAAAGAACACCCTCGGCCGCTGTGCGTGTCGATGCTGGTGCGTTCCGCGCGCGCCAAACGCTGGCTGTACGATATCCACTTTCTTATCGAACAGCTGCGCTAGCGCCGCGTTATTGCTCCAACACCTCGACGAACTTCGCCAGCCACTGCGGATGCGCCGGCCAGGCCGGGGCGGTGACCAGATTGCCGTCGACGTGCGCCTGATCGATGCCGATCTCCGCATAATGGCCGCCGCCCAGCCGCACCTCCGGCGCACAGGCCGGGTAGGCGCTGCAGGTGCGGCCTTGCAACACCCCGGCCGCCGCCAGCAGCTGCGGGCCGTGGCAAACGGCGGCGATCGGCTTTTTCGCGGCGTCAAACGCCTGCACCAGCGCGATCACGTCGGGATTCAGGCGCAGGTATTCCGGCGCCCGGCCGCCGGGGATCAAGAGCGCATCGTAGTGCTCTTCTTTGGCGGTGGCGAAGTCGGCGTTCAGGGTGAAACGGTGGCCGGGTTTCTCGCTGTAGGTTTGCGCGCCGTCAAAATCGTGGATCGCGGTCATGATGTAGTCGCCGACGGCTTTGCCGGGACACACGGCGTCCACCCAATGGCCGATCATCTGCAACGCCTGAAACGGCACCATGGTTTCGTAATCTTCGGCATAGTCACCGACCAGCATCAGGATCTTTTTCTTGCTCATGATCACAACTCCTGCGGGATGGGGATTGCCTAAGGTATAGCCCAGCGGCCCTGGGAATGCGAACCGGGAAGCGCCTATCTATACTCGTGATACTGCGGCGCTTTTCTCGCCGCTCAACCCAGGGAGGATCCCCGATGCTGAATCTGGCTACCTTGCTTGAAGAGAGTGCGCGCACCTGGCCGGAACGGCCGGCGGTGATACAGGACGATGTACCGCTCAGCTATCGGGCGCTGAACGACATGGCCAACCGGGTGGCAAATCTGTTGGTCGCGCGCGGCGTGCGGCGCGGTGAACGGGTGGCGCTGGCCTGTCCGAACCGGCCGGAGTTTCCGGCTGTCTATTACGGCATTCTCAAAAGCGGCGCGGTGGTGGTGCCGCTCAATATTCTGCTTAAGAGCGCGGAGTTCGACTATTACCTGGCGGATTCGGCGGCGGTGGCGCTGTTTTGTTTCGAAGGCAGCAGCGGCCTGCCGCTGGGGGAGGAAGCGCTGCGGGCGGCGGCGAACGCGGAACAGTGCCGTGAGGTGTTTATCATCGGCGATCGGTTGCCGCTCGAGGGGGAACGTTTCAGCGCGGCGATAGCCGCACAGGCTACCGAATTCGCTTCGGCCGCGACGCTCGAAAGCGACACCGCGGTGGTGCTGTATACCAGCGGCACCACCGGCCGCGCCAAAGGGGCGGAGTTGACCCACGCCAATCTGGTGCTTAACGCCTTGGGATCGGTGCGGCTGTTCGACGGTTCGGAGACGATCCCCGATCGTCACCTGGTGACCTTGCCGCTATTCCACACTTTTGGTTCGACGGTGCAGATGAACGCCGGGTTCGCTTCCGCCGCCACTCTGGTGCTGGTCGAGCGCTTCGACGCCGCGCAGGCCATCGCGCTGATGCAACGGCACGGCATCACCTTTTTCGCCGGGGTGCCGACCATGTATTGGGCGCTGTTGAATGCGCTGGATGAACACACGGATATCGAAAGCTTGCGCAGCACGCTGCGTATGGCAGTGTCCGGCGGCGCCAGCCTGCCGGTGCAGATCCTGGAGGATTTTTCGCGCCGCTTCGGCGTCAACATTCTCGAAGGATACGGGCTGTCTGAGACCAGCCCGGTCGCCACCTTTAACCATCCTCACCGCCTGACCAAGCCCGGCTCCATCGGCCAGCCGATCTGGGGCGTGGAGGTGCGCCTGCTCGACGCCACCGGGCAGCCGATCGACGCTGTCGATCAGGTGGGGGAGATCGCGGTGCGCGGCTACAACATCATGAAAGGCTATCTGAATCGCCCCGAGGCGACGGCGGAGGTGCTGGAAAACGGCTGGTTCCGCACCGGCGATCTGGCGCGCCGCGACGCCGACGGCTTCTATTTCATCGTCGATCGGGCCAAGGACATGATCATTCGCGGCGGGTTCAACGTCTACCCGCGCGAGATTGAAGAGGCGCTGATTCGCCACCCGGCGGTGTCGTTGGTGGCGGTGATCGGCGTCGAACATCCGTCGCTGGGCGAAGAGATCAAAGCGGTGGTGGTGTTGAAAGAGACGGAGGAGCCGATCGAGGAAGAAACGCTGATCGCCTGGAGCCGGGAACGGCTGGCGGCGTACAAGTATCCGCGCATCGTCGAGTTCGTCGAGCGTTTGCCGATGACCAGCACCGGTAAGGTGTTGAAGCGCTGTTTGCGCTGAGGAAAACCCGGCCTGCCGGGGCAGGCCGGGATACGGGCATCAACCTGGGTAGATGCCGCGCTCTTTACGTGCGGTCAGGATGCGCTCACAGGCCACGATATAAGCGGCGGTGCGCAGGCTGCACTCTTTCTCTGCGGCCTTGTTCCAGACGTGGACCATGGCGTCGGTCATGATCTTGTCCATACGCTCGTTGATCTCGGACTCGCTCCAGAAGTAGCTCGCCATGTCCTGCACCCACTCGAAGTAACTGACCGTTACGCCGCCGGCGTTACAGATAACGTCCGGAACCACGGTGATGTTACGGGAGCGCAGAATGTCGTCCGCCTCTGGGAAGGTCGGGCCGTTAGCGCCTTCCAGCACCAGTTTGGCGCTGAGGATCTCGGCACGCTCACGGGTGATTTGGCCTTCCAGCGCCGCAGGGATCAGGATGTCCATGTCGACCGACCAGAACGCTTCGCTTTCGATCTCGCTGGCGCCAGGGAAGCCGGCGATCTGCTTGTGCTTGGTCTGGTATTCGGTCAGCGCGGCCAGGTCGATGCCGTCGGCGTTAAACAGGGTGGCGGAGTGGTCCTGGATGGTGACGACGCGCGCGCCGATGCCAACGAACAGGCGAGCCGCTTCGCTGCCCACGTTACCGAAGCCTTGCACCGCCACTTTGGCGCCTTCGATCTGCACGCCAAGACGCTTGGCCACTTCACTGCCGGTGACGAACACGCCGCGGCCGGTCGCTTTCTCACGGCCCAGGGAGCCGCCGAGGTGGATTGGCTTGCCGGTGACCACGCCGGTGATGGTGGTGCCGTGGTTCATGGAGTAGGTGTCCATCATCCAGGCCATCACTTTGGCGTTGGTGCCGACGTCCGGCGCAGGGATGTCTTTCTGTGGCCCGATGATGAAGCCGATTTCGCTGGTGTAGCGGCGGGTCAGTCGCTCCAGTTCGCCTTCAGACAGTTTGAACGGGTCGACGCGGATGCCGCCCTTGGCGCCGCCGTACGGCAGGTTGACCGCGGCACACTTGATGGTCATCCAGGCGGACAGGGCCATCACTTCGTTCAGATCGACGTCAGGGTGGAAGCGGATACCGCCTTTGCCCGGCCCACGCGACAGGTTGTGCTGTACGCGGAAACCTTCGAAGTGACGGATGGTGCCATCGTCCATCTGCAGCGGGATATCGACAATCAAAGCGCGCTTAGGGTGACGCAGCGTATCAACCCAGCGTGACAGCTCGCCGAGGTAAGGGGCGACGCGATCGATTTGTTGCAGATATGTAGCCCAAGCGGTGGTGCTGCTGTCTGAAGCGTAGGATAGCTTTTCCATAACCAACCTTTATATATTAGAGGTATTTATTTCGTTTAACCGTGGATTAGCAAGCGCATAACACTTTGCGACGCTAAATTTACCACTAATTATGCCGGTTGTTAGCCCCCCGCTCATCGGGCCAGCGGGCGGTTTTTCGCCGCCTGCAGGGTGGTAAATGAATAGTTAATTACTTTTTGTCGGCAGTGAGCGAGCACATGCATAATTTATGCATGTAAAGCGCATAAAAACCCTTTTTATCTATTTTTCAGAAGCTTGAATGTGATCAAAAAGTTTCATTTTATTTAACAGCCATGTTGACAATGGCGTTTCCCCTCGGCAGCGTTAAAATCCTGTTAAAACGCCGTCTGCCGCCGTGTTTTACCTGGCAAAGAGGAGCATGATTCGAGGCTGTTTTAATGTGTTGCGGCAGAAGAGCGGGCTGAAAAGCGTGTTCACCTGAAACGAACGGGTGACCGATCCCCGGCAAGGACAATAAAGGCGCTTGCGACGCAGCCGTCGGTGAAGGAGACGCCAACGCCATCCACTCGGCAAGCGGCGGCAACTGCGGTATGCTAAGCGGCTGAACCGCAAACCAAACCGGGCTATACGGAGACCCCCCAGCGTGCCGAACTCTTCTTCTCAACTCGAACTTTTGCGCTCGGTCGCCGACGGCATCGCGGCGCTGTTTTTCCCGAATGCGGAAGTGGTGATCCACGATCTGGCCACCAACAAGATTGCCTATCTGGCCAACAACCTGTCGAAGCGCAAACCGGGCGATGACGCCGGGCTGGAGGACTTCGAGCTCGATGGCGGCGCCGGCGTGACCGGCCCCTATGAGAAGCTGAACTGGGACGGCAAAAAGATGCGTTCGGTGAGCATCGCCGCGCGCGACGAGCAGGGCAAGCCCAGCTATCTGCTGTGCATCAACCTGAGCACCGCAATGTTCGAGGACGCCCGCAATGCGCTGGACATGTTCCTGTCAGTCACGCGGCTGCAGCCACAGCCGCAACAGCTGTTCAAAGATGACTGGCAGGAGAAGATCAACACCTTCCTGCACGACTGGCTGCGGCGCGAAAACGCCGCGCTCGGCGCGCTGAGCCGCGAACAGAAACGGCGGCTGGTCAGCGATCTCTATCATCAGGGGGCGTTCAAGGCCAAAAGCGCCGCGGACTACATCGCCAACGTGCTGTCGATGGGGCGCGCCACGGTGTACAAGCACTTGCGAGAATTGAAGCAGGAGTAAAGGCGGCGGGAAAGGTGGAAGAAATGGGCGGCGCTGGCCGCCCATTTTCGTTACCAGCGGTAGTTGACCGAAGCGATGATGCTGCGGCCGCTGCCATAGAAACAGGCGTACTCGCCGCTGCAGGATGAAACGTATTTCTTGTCCGTCAGGTTCTGCACGTTGAGCTGGAGAGCCGCACCGCGCAGCGCCGACGAGGCCTGGCCAAGGTCATATTTCACCATGGCGTCGTACAGCGTGTAGTGCGGCACATCGTACTGACCGATGGCGTCGGCCGGCGCATCGCCGATGTAACGTACGCCGCTGCCGACGGTCAGGCCGTTCAGCGCGCCGCTCAGGAAGCTGTAGCTGCCCCAGGCGGAAGCCGCGTGACGCGGGATGCCCGCCGGGCTGTGGCCGATTTCGTCCGCCGAGTTGGAGTCTTTGGTCACCACGTCGGTGTAGGTATAGGCGGCGGTCAGCTTGATCTCCGGCGTCGGCTGGGCATGTACTTCCGCCTCAATCCCTTTGGATTTCACCTCGCCGATCTGCTCGTAGGCGGAGGTGAGACGGTTGTAAGACGCCACATTGCGCTGGGTAATGTCGAACCAGGAAAGGGTCAGCAGGGTGTTGCCGCCCGGGATCTGGTACTTCACGCCCACCTCGGTTTGTTTGCCGGTGGTTGGCTTGAGCGGATCGGCGCCCGGCGCACTCGGGTACAGGTTAGGATCGAACGAGGTGCTGTAGCTGACATACGGCGAAATGCCGTTGTCGAAGGCGTAAAGCAGGCCCGCACGGCCGGTGAACTGGGCGTCGTTGTAGGTCTGCTCCTTGCCGCCGCTGGTGCGATCGCGGGTGTTGACCTGCGACCAGTCCTGACGGCCGGACAGCAGCAGGTTCCAGTTATTCCACTCCAGCTGGTCCTGCAGATACACCCCGACCTGATTCAGCGTCTTCAAATCGCTGGAAGCCAACGCCAGCGTGCTGCCATCGATACTGGGGCGAACCGGGTTGGCCCAGTCGATCGGGTAGTCGTTGCCGCGATCGCGATACATCTTCGAATCGATATGGCTGTAGCGGTAATCCAACCCGCCCAGCACCGTGTGCTTCACCTCGCCGGTGTCGAACAGCCCCTTCAGCTGGTTATCCACGCCAAACTCGTTGGTCATCTGCGTTTCATGCTGCGCCATGCGGGTGACGGTGTGGTCATTGACGTCAGAGTTTACGTTATAAACCAGATATTTATAGTCTTCATCGCGGTGGGTGAAGCGCAGGTTCTGGGTAAACGACAGCGCATCGCTGAAGTTATGCTCGAGGCTGTAGCCGATCGACGCCTGCTCGCGCCGCGACTTGTTGAAGCTGGGTTCGCTGACGTTGAAGTCGTAGGGCACATAGCCCGCGCTGGTCGGGAACAGCGTGCCGGCGCGCGGCAGGAAGTTGCGCGACCCGGCTTTCGGATCGTTCTGGTAGCTGGTCAGCAGCGTAAAGCTGGTGTCTTCGTTCGGCAGCCAGGTGAAGGCCGGCGCGATGGCCACCCGTTGCTGCTTGCTGTCTTTGACGAACTCATGCTCGGTTCTGGCGATACCGTTCAGGCGGTAGAACAGGGTATTGTCGTCGTTGAGCTTGCCGCCGAAATCGAACGCCGTTTCCGCCAGATGGCGGTTGCCGGTGCTGAATTTGACTTCGTGAATGCTCTGGGCGGTAGGGCGCTTGCTGGTCATCACCACCACGCCGCCGGGGCTGACCTGGCCGTACAGCACGCCGGCCGGGCCGTGCACCATCTCCACGCGCTCCAGCAGCCAGGGATCGATCTGCCCGGCGCCGCCGTTTTGGCTCGAGAGGCCAAAGTGCAGGCCGTCGAGCAGCTTGGGCGCATAGCGGAAGCCGCGGCTGATCACTTCGTCATTGCGGTTGGAGTTGCCGCGGTAGGTGGTGATCACTCCGCTGGTGTAGTTCAGCGCGTCGGCGACCGACGCCGGTTCCTGGTCGTTCATTTGCTCGCGCGTGACCACCGAGATGGACTGCGGCGTTTTGCGCAGAGCGGCGGCGGTCTTGGTGCCGGCGGCGCTCTCTTTGGCGACGATCCCTTTGACCGGCGCGGTCACGCTGTTTTGCGCGTCGGCGGTCACCAAAATCGTCTCATCCGCCGCGGCGGACGCGTGTGGCGCGAAGGGCAGTAAGGCCAGCGCCGAGCCCAGCAACAACCGCTTGGCGGCCGTCGCCTCCGCATTCGAATTGTCTATCCCTTTGTTTTTAATCTTCATTCTCTCTCCTGCATACCTGCGTTGTGTGTCATGCAACCCTGATAAACCCCGAAATATCGGCGAGCGGTCTTTACCCGTCGATACGGAAACGCCGTGTGCGCACGACGGTAAAAATCCGACAAATAGTATTGAAAACGATAATGAGTATCAATACGATTGTCAGGTTTTGTAAAAATCACTCATGTTATGTAAGGGGCGCTATGGAGTTTTTGCCGGAAAAGAGGCCAGACAACGGTCATGAGGGATTGGCGGCGCAGTGGCTGCGTGAAGAGGCGGCGGGGCAGCCCGAGTGGTGGCAGAAGGTGGCCTCTCACGGCACGCCCATCGTCGAGCCGCACGATGACCGCCACGTCAAAATGACCTGGCTATGGCGCGATCCTGCCGGCGATGAACGGCGCTCGCCGATTCGCCGCGTTTATGCCGATATCAACGGCATAACCGATCACCACAGCACGTCCCCCAGCAGCCTGACCAGGCTGCCCGACACCGACGTTTGGTACGGCGCGGCCGTTATCGATCGCCGCTGGCGCGGCAGCTACAGCCTGATCCCCGTCACAGACCGGGATCTTCCTCCCGTCTTCAGCGACGACGAAACGCTGCGCGATCGCCAGCAGCGCGCCTGGTGGATTTCGCTGTTTCCACTGGCGATCGCCGATCCGTTGAATCGCCTCTCGCTGGGGCCTTCGCATCGCCCGCGCCCGGTTTCCCTGGCCCAGGGGCCGGATGCTGACGACCAAAGCGCCTGGCAGGCCGCCGATCGGCCGCTGGACGAGGCGCGGCTACAGCGTTTTCAGTGGCACAGCGAACGGCTCGGCACGCAGCGGCGCGTCTGGCTGTATGCCAGCGGCGACGCGGCGGTGAAAGCGAATCGCCCGCTGGTGTTATTGCTCGACGGCCAAAACTGGATCGAAAGGCACGCGCTGCTGCCGGTGATCGAGAACGAAACCGCAACAGGGCGGCTGCCGCCCGCATGCTGGCTGCTGATCGATGCGATCGACGGCGAACACCGGGAAAACGAGCTGCCCTGCAACGCCGCCTTCTGGCAGGCAATCATCGAAGAGCTGCTGCCGCAGGCGCAGAAGCGCGAAGCGTTCAGCGAGGAAGGGGCGCGCACCGTCGTCGCTGGCCAGAGCTACGGCGGGCTGGCGGCGTTATATGCCGGCCTGCATTGGCCGGCGCGCTTCGGCCACGTGCTGAGCCAGTCCGGCTCCTTCTGGTGGCCTACGGTGCAATTCGTTACCCAGTTCGAAAAACGCCACGAACTGGAGGAAGGCTGGCTGATACGCCAGGTTCGGCAACGCGACGCGGCGGCGCCAGCGCTCAACGTGATCCAACAGGCCGGCGATCGGGAGGCGGATATCGAATTCGTCAATCGCCAGATGCACGAGGCGCTGACGGCGGCGGGGCACCGCGCCGACTACCGCGTGTTTTCCGGCGGACATGACGCGCTCTGCTGGCGCGGCGGCCTGGTGGACGGCGTACGCCAGCTGCTTTCCGGGATGGAATAACCCACACATTTTGACAGACAGGTAATGAAAATGACTCAGGAACAACAAAACCCGTTCGATGACGAAAGCCTCCGTTTCACCGTTTTGGTCAACGCGCAGCAGCAGTATTCGCTGTGGCCGCAGTTTGCCGACGCGCCGCAAGGGTGGCGCGTGCTGATGGGGCCGGCGTCGCGCGGCGAATGCATCGACTACATCGAAACGCACTGGCAGGACATGCGGCCGGCGGCCTTGAAAGCGGCGGATGCGGCGCGTTAAGCGCCAGACAGCCACATCGATACATTCCGTTTGAGGAAAAGGACAGACACCATGTCAGAAACGCTTTCTTTGCCGGATACTCAGGTCGAGTATCGGGATTATCCGCTGGTTGCGGCGCAACCGGGGATCTGGATCGCCGACCAAATCGCGCTGCGGCGCAACGGCTTCGCGGTGGCGCACTACACCGAACTGCACGGCGCTATCGACCGCTCGGCGCTGGAGCGCGCGATCCGTCAGGGGCTGGCCGAAGCGGATACGGTTCAGGCGCAGTTCTTTGAGGCGCAGGACGGCCAGCCGGTGCAGCGTTTGCCGCTGAACGCCGATCCTGCGCGCGTGCAGGCGCCGGAGTGGTTCGATTTCAGCGCGCGGCCGGACGCCGAACAGGCGGCGCTGGCGCTGATGAACGACGATCTGGCGCAGGATCTGCCGGCGGACGGCGAGCGGCCGCTCTATCGCCATGCGGTGATCCGCGTCAGCGCCGATCGCTGGTTCTGGTATCAGCGCTTTCATCATTTGACCCTGGACGGTTTCAGCTTCGAAGCCATCACCCGTCGGATCGCCGATATTTATCGCGCGCTGCGCCACGGGCTGGCGCCGGCGGCCTCGCCGTTTACCCCGTTCGGCAAGGTGGTGGAAGAGTTTCAGCAATGGCAAACCTCGCCCGCACGTGAGCGGGCGGCCGAATTCTGGCGCCAGCATTTGCGCGATTTGCCGTCGCCGCTGTCATTATCGACGGAGAGTCGGGAGGTTGAAGCGGGCGCCCGGCCGCTCAAACAGGCGCTGGTGCTGCCTGAATCGCTGTTTGACGAAGCGCTGCGCGATGGCGCGCTGCAGTCGCTGCAGCCGGCCGATATCGTCACGGCGGCGCTGGCGCTGTATCTGGCGCGCATGAGCGGCGAAACCCGCTTCTCAGTCGGTTTTCCTTTCATGCGCCGGATGGGATCGCAGGCGCTGGCGGCGGTCGGCCCGGTGGTCAACGTGCTGCCGCTGCTGCTGAACGTGACGCCGGAGATGTCGCTGGCGGATGTCTGCCTGGCCACCGTGGCGCAGATCAAGCAGGCGCGCCGCCATCAACGCTATGAGGCGGAGCAGATCAAGCGCGATCTCGGCCTGGTCGGCGGCCATCAGGAACTGTACGGGCCGGTGGTCAACGTCAAGGTCTACCACAGCGCCTTGTCGTTCGACGGTCAGGCGGCCACCACCCATACGCTGGCGATGGGGCCGGTCGACGACCTGGAGTTCGAGATCGGTTTTCGAAGCGGCGTATTGACGCTGACTTTGGTCGCCAACCAGGCCAAATACTCGCCGCGCACCTTGCAGCACCACGCGGAGCGCATCGGCCATTGGCTGCAGCAGTTGGCGCGGCAGCCGCACCAGCCGAACGGTCAACTGGCGTTGATCGGCGAGGGGGAACTCAGACAACTCGCGGCCTGGGGGCGCGGCGCTGAGCTGACGCCGCCGGCGGGCATGGTTTCGATCATGGATGCGTTCCAGCGCCAGGTTGAGCGTCAGCCCGAGGCGTTGGCGGTGTCCTGCGGCGACGTGCGCCTCAGCTACCGGCAGCTCTCCGAACGGGTGATGCAGCTGGGGCGAGTGCTGATCGAAAGCGGCATCGGCGCCGAAGACGTGGTCGCCATCGGCATTCCACGCTCGGTGGACACGCTGGTCGCGCTGTTCGGCGTGCTGGCCAGCGGCGCGGCCTATATGCCGCTCGATCTGGACTATCCGCGTGAACGTTTGGCGCTGATGTGCGACGACGCGCGGCCGGTGATGTTGCTGACCCACAGTGACACGCGGGCCAACATGCCGGATCTGCCGCAGGTATTGTGCCTGGACGACGCCCCGTGCCTGGCGCGCTGCGCGGCCGCCGCGGCCACGCCGATAACGGACGACGAACGGCGTGTGCCGCTGAACGAGGCGCATCTCGCCTACATGATTTACACCTCCGGTTCGACCGGCAAACCCAAGGGCGTGATGTCCACGCACCGCGGGCTGCTGAACCTGTTCCTGTCGCACCAGGCTTCTCTGTTCGGCCCGGCGATCGAAAAATTCGAGGCCCGCCACGCGCGCCGCTTGCGCGCCGGCCATACCGCCTCGTTCTCTTTCGACTCCTCCTGGGAACCGCTGTTCTGCATGATGATGGGCAGCGAACTGGTTATCTTCGATGAGGAGCTGCGCCGCGACCCCTGGGCGCTGCTGGAACAGACCCAGCAGACGCCGATCGATCTGCTGGACATCACGCCGTCGTTCTTCTCGCAACTGGTGGACTGCGGTCTGCTGAAAGGGCAGTTCCCGCTGCCGTCGTTCGTGATGATCGGCGGCGAGGCGGCGACGCCGACGCTGTGGAACCTGATGCAGCAGCATCCGGAGGTGGAGATCCACAACTATTACGGCCCGTCCGAATACACCGTCGATACCCTCGGCGCGCCGGTGACGGCCGCAGACCAGCCGGTGATCGGCCGTCCCCTCGCCAATACCTCAGTCTGGTTGCTCGACAGCCGCCTGCAGCCGGTGCCGATCGGCGCGGCGGGTGAGCTGTACATTTCCGGCAAGGGCATCGCGCGCGGTTACCTGCGCCGCCCGGATCTGACGGCGGCGCGCTTTGTCGCCAACCCGTTCGCCGAAGGCGAGGTGATGTACCGCAGCGGCGACCTGATGCGCTGGAGCGCGGAGGGCCAGCTGGTATTCATTGGCCGGACCGATCACCAAATCAAGGTGCGCGGCTTCCGCGTCGAGCTGGGTGAGGTGGAAAGCGCCTTGGCCGCCTTGCCGGACGTGGGGCGGGCGGTGGTGATCGCCGAACCGATCGGCGCCACCTATCGCCTGATCGGCTATTGCTCGGTGCAGGATGACGCGCGTCGCGCCTCGCCGGCGCTGCAAAACGAGCTGCTGGGGCAGCTGGCGCAGCGTCTGCCGGATTATATGGTGCCGGCGATCCTGGTGGTAATGCCGGAGCTGCCGCTGAACGTCAACGGCAAGATTGACCGCCAGGCGCTGCCCAAACCGCAGGAAACGCTGGCGCAAAGCATTCGCGAACCGGCCACCGAGCAGGAAAGGCTGATTTGCCGCGCGATGGCCCAACTGTTGGGAATGGAGCGCGTCGGCGCAGACGACGATTTCTTCGCGCTCGGCGGCGACAGCATCTCGGCGATGGGGCTGGGCACCGCCCTGCGGCGCAAAGGCTATCTGCTGCGGCCGCGCGAGATCTTCGCGCTGCACACCCCCGCGCGCATGGCGCAGGCGATGCAGCCGCTGGCCGTTGGCTCTCAGACCGCACGCAGCGTGCGGCAAGGCCCGATCGACGGGCTGCCGATCCTGCACTGGTTCGCCGAGACGGGCGATATGCATCGCCGCTTCGCGCACGGCGTTTTCCTGCGCGTGCCCGCCGAGCTGCAACCGGAACAGCTGCGTTATGCGTTGGCACAGCTGCGCGCGGCGCACCCGGCGCTGAGCGCCAGGATCCGCGACGGCCAGTTGGTGGTCGAGGAAGCCACTACCGCTGAGTTCATGCAGGTTCAGGCCGTATCCGGCGAACTGGAGCTAGCGGCGGAACAGGCGTTTGATGCCGCACTCGAGCAGCTCGATCCGGCGGCCGGCGCCATGATGCAGGCGATCCTGTTGCAGCGTGACGAGCAGAGCCTGGGGCTGGTGCTGGCGATCCACCACCTGGTGGTTGACGGCGTTTCCTGGCGCATTCTGCTCGACGAGCTGCGGCAAGTGGCCGACAGCGCCATGCAGGGGCAGCCGATCACGCTGCCGCCGGAGGAAACCTCGCTCTATGAATGGTCCGCGCGTTTACGGGCCGACGTCGAACGCCGCGAAGCCGAGCTGCCGTTCTGGCGGCAGATGCTGGCGGACGGCGTGCCGCGTTTGGGGCGGCGCGCGCTGGAACCGCAGACCGATCGCATCGCCTCGGTGAGCGAACGGCGCACGCTGCTCGACAGCCGGCTGACCGCCGCGCTGCTCGGCACATTGCCGCAGAACTATCGCGCCCAGGTTGAAGAGATCATGCTGTGCGCGCTGGCTCAGGCCTGCCGCCGCCGTTTCCAGGCTGCTTCGCTGCGTTTCTCTCTGGAGTCGCACGGCCGCGCCGAACTGGATGACGGCCTCGATCTGGCCCGCACCGTCGGCTGGCTGACGGCGGAGTACCCGCTGCGCATCGAACTGCATGACGCCGAGCATAATGAGGCAGTGCGCGCGGTGAAACGGGCGACGCGCGCGGTGGCCGATCGCGGCGTCGGCTATGGCCAGCTGCGTTATCTGCATCCGCAGCGTGACGATCTGGCGGCGCTGGCGCAGCGCAACGCCCCGGAGATTTTATTCAACTACCTTGGGCGTTTCAGCCAGGATGAGGCGCACTGGACGCCGCAGCGCAGCCAGACCCGCTTCCGCGACGCCTTCGCCGTGGCGCAGGATGCGCAGCAGGCGCCGTCTTACGGGCTGGAAGTGAATATCTTTGTCGAGGAGCGGCGCGACGGCGCCTGCCTGGCGATTAACTGGAGCTGGCTGGAGGCAATGTTCAGCGAGAGCGACATTGCGCAGCTGCACAGCGGCATCGAGCACGCCGTGCGTTCACTGTGCGAGTTTGCCGAACGGCATCCCGAACGCGCGGCGGCGACGTTGGTGGCGGCCGAAATCGCCCAGCCGGGCGTCGATGATGAAGCGGTGCGCGCCTGGGAGCGGGAGTGCGGGCCGTTAGCCGCGGCGCTGCCGCTGTTGCCGCTGCAACACGGCCTGCTGTTCCATGCGCAGACGGCGCAGCAGGGCGGCAGCTACAACTCGCTGACGCGCCTGAGCCTCTGCGGCGAACTGGACGCGCATCAACTTCGGCAGGCGCTGAATGCGGTGATCCGCCGCCATCCGCAGCTGGCCGCCCGATTCAACCGCGAGGGCGAGCCGTTGCAGCTGATCCCGCAGGAAAGCCATTGGCCGCTGGAAAGCCACGCGCTGCCGCCGCTGGCCGAAGAACAGGAGGTGCAGGCACTGCACCGGCTGGAGCAGCAGGAACTGCAGCGCGATCTGTTCAACCAGCCGGGCGCGATGCTGCATGCATTGTTGGTCAAACATGGGGATAGCGAACGCTACACGCTGTTCCTTAACGCGCATCACCTGATCGTCGACGGCTGGTCGACGCCGGTGGTGCTCAACGATCTGATGCTGGCCCTGCGTGAAGGCGAGCAGGCGTTGCCGCCGCTGCGTTCGAACTATGCCGATATCGTGCGCCGCCTGACCGCGCGGGATGCCGAAGCTTCGCGCCGCCTCTGGCGCCAGACGCTGCAGGACGTGCGGCCGACGTTGCTGTTCGGTGAGGCGCAGGACGATCGCGTGCACGAGCTGGAAATGACGCTGCCGCCAGCCGAGGAAAGGCGCTTGCTGACCCTGTGTCGCGAACGCGGTTTGACGCTCAATACCGTGATGCAGGGCATTTGGGCATTGCAGTTGGCCAGCTGTTGCGGCCAGCAGGACGTGGTGTTCGGCTCGCCGGTTTCCGGCCGCTTTGGCCAGATAGAAGGGGTCGAGGAACACGTTGGCCTGTTCAGCAACACGCTGCCGGTGCGGGTGCGTCTGCAGCACGATCGTTCGCTGACGGAACAGCTGACCGAGCTGCAGCACCGGCAGATTGAACTGCTGGAGCACGACGATTTGGGGTTGGGGGAAATTCAGCACCTGGCCGGGGCGGGCACGCTGTTCGATACGCTGTTGGTGGTGGAGAACTACCCGGACAACGACGCTCTGCTGGGCGGCGCAGGGTCGCTGCGCTGCGACGCCATCCGCAACAAAGGCTATACCCACTATCCGCTGACGCTGCTGGTGCTGCCGGGCGAGCGTCTGCGTCTGCTGATGGAGTACCGCGCCTCGGTGCCGCAGCCTGAGCGCTTCGCCGCGCGGCTGATGGCGCTGTTGCAACAGTGGATCGCCCAACCGGATTTGCCGCTGCCGCGCTGGCAGTTGCAAACGCCGCAGGAGCAGACGCTGATCGCGGCGGTCAACCGCACCGGGCAGGCGGTGGCGGACACCACCTTGCATCAGGCGATCGCCGATCAAGCGCGGCGCACGCCGGAACGCATCGCGCTGCAGGATGCCGGGCACAGCCTCAGCTACCGTGACATGCAGCGCCAGGCCGCGCTGCTGGCCGAGCGGCTGACGGCGGCCGGCATTCAGCCGGGGGATATCGTCGCGGTGGCGTTGCCGCGCTCCGTGCGCCTCAGCCTGGCGCTGACGGCGATTGTGCAGACCGGCGCCGCCTGGCTGCCGCTGGACACCGGCTACCCGGACGAGCGGCTGGCCTACATGGTGGAGGACGCCAAGCCGCGGCTGATTATCACCGAGAGCGCGTTGGATGCCCGCTTTGCCGCGCTGGCGCCGACGCTGCTGTTCGATGCGCTGGACGACAGCGGGCGCGAACCGCCTGCGCGCCTGCCGGCGGGGAACGGCGATTATCCCGCCTACGTGCTGTATACCTCCGGCTCTACCGGGCGGCCGAAAGGCGTGGTGGTGAACCACCGGGCGATCGTCAACCGCCTGTTCTGGATGCAGCACGAGTATGCGCTCGATGCGCAGGACGTGGTATTGCAGAAAACCCCGTGCAGCTTCGACGTTTCCGTCTGGGAATTCTTCTGGCCGCTGATGGTCGGCGCGCGCCTGGTGATGGCGCCGCCGGAGGCGCATCGCGATCCGCAGGCGCTGACGACGTTGATCGACGACTATGGCGTGACCACGCTGCATTTCGTTCCGTCCATGTTGGCTATCTGGGTGGAGGCGCTGAACGAGCGGGCGCCACAGCGCGCCGCCGCCAGCCTGAAACGCGTGTTCTGCAGCGGTGAGGCGCTGTCGTGTGAACTGGCTTCCCGCTATCAGGCGTTGGTTACCGCGCCGCTGCACAACCTGTATGGCCCGACGGAGGCGGCGGTCGATGTCACCTACCAACCGGCGTCCGGCGCGGCATTGGCGGCGGTGAGCGGCGCCGGCGTGCCGATCGGCAAACCGGTCTGGAACACCCAGTTGAGCATTCTCGACGCGATGCTGCGGCCGGTGCCCGTCGGCTGCGCCGGCGATCTTTACCTGCGCGGCATTCAGCTGGCCGATGGCTATCTGCATCGGCCGGGGCTGACGGCACAGCGGTTTGTCGCCGATCCCGCCGGCAACGGCGCGCGCATGTATCGCACCGGCGATATCGCCCGCTGGCTGGAAGACGGCAGCGTCGAGTATTTAGGGCGCAGCGACGATCAGCTGAAGATCCGCGGCCAGCGCATCGAGCTGGGGGAAATCGAGCAGGCGCTGCTGGCGCAGCCGGGGGTAGCGCAAGCGGCGGTGCACGCCATCGAGCTGGGCGAGGGCGCGACGGGGCTTGGCGGTGCCGATATGCGCCAGCTGGTCGCCTGGCTGATCGCCCAACCGGGCGTGACGCTGGATACCGCCGTGCTGCATCAGGCGCTGGAGCAGCGTTTGCCGGCGCACATGATGCCGGTCTGCTATGTCATGACCGACAGCTTCCCGCTCAGCGCCAGCGGCAAGCTGGATCGCAAGGCGTTGCCGCGGCCGCAGCTGAGCCACCAAAGTGGCCGCATGCCACAGAGCGACAGCGAACGCCTGCTGGCGGCGCTGTTCGGGGAACTGTTGGGGCGCGAGACGGTGTATGCCGACGACGACTTCTTCGCGCTGGGCGGCCATTCGCTGCTGGCGATGCGTCTGGCGGCGGAGCTGCGTCGCCGCGTGCCTCGGCCATTGAGCGTCGGGCAGATCATGTTCGCCCGCAGCCTGGAGAAGATGGCGCACCTGCTCGATGACGCGCAGGCGGCCAACTCGGCCGAGAGCCGCGGCGTCGGCGAATGCCTGCAGCTGCGGGCCGGCCAAGGCCCGGCGCTGTTCTGCCTGCATCCGGCTTCCGGTTTCGCCTGGCAGTACTCGGGGCTGAGCCGTTATCTGCCGGGCAGTTACCCCATCATCGGCCTGCAGTCGCCAAGACCGGACGGCGCCATCGCCACCTGCGAGGATATCGAGCAGATGGTCGATCGTCATCTCGCCAATCTGCGCCGCCTGCAGCCGCAGGGGCCTTACTACCTGCTGGGCTATTCGCTCGGCGGCACGCTGGCGCACTCGATGGCCGCGCGCCTGCAGCAGCAGGGCGAAGAGGTGGCGTTCCTCGGCATGCTGGATACCTATCCGCCGGAAGGCCAGGATTGGACCGGCCCCAGCGAGGAGGACGCGCAGAAAGAGGTGGCGCAGGAGCAGGCCGAGTTTATGGCGGAAGATCATGGCGATCCGGCGCTGATGGCGGAGAAGGCGGCAATGTTCGACAGCATCGTCGCCAACTACCGCGACGCGGTGCGCATTCTGTCTCAGGCGCGCAGCCGGCGTTTCCACGGCACGGCGACGCTGTTTGTCGCCGACCAGACGCTGCCGCCGGAGATGGACATCGACGCCGTGTGGGCGCCGTATCTGGATGGACTGATCTGCCATCACCAGCGCTGCGAACACGCGGACATTCTGTCGCCGGCTTCGCTGGAGACGCTCGGGCCGCTGTTGCATTCGTTGCTGACGCGGCAATACGGGCTGGTATAACGCAACCGGGCCGGGGGGCGTGCGTCCCGGCCCGTACTAAAACATGATATGCAGGACACTATGGCCAGACCTTCTTTTTTTCTTGATTTCAGTTTGCTGAGAAGCAATGCGCATTTCCGCGCGATTTTCTGCGCCCGCATGCTGTCGGTGTTTTCCCTCGGCATGTTGGCGGTGGGGGTGCCGATTCAGATCCAGGCGATGACCGGCTCCACGTTGCAGGTGGGCGTGGCGGTGGCGCTGGACGGGGTGGGCATGTTTATCGGCCTGATGCTGGGCGGCGTGCTCGCCGATCGCTACGATCGCCGTAAGCTGATCCTGTTTGCGCGCGGCACCTGCGGGCTGGGCTTTGTCGCCCTGAGTCTGAACGCCTTCGCCCCGGCGCCTTCGCTGTTGGCGCTCTACCTGCTGGCGGCCTGGGACGGCTTCTTCGGGGCGCTGGGCATGACGGCGCTGATGGCGGTGATCCCGCTGCTGGTCGGGCGCGAAAACTTGGCGGCGGCGGGGGCCTTGAGCATGGTGACGGTGCGCATCGGCGCGATCCTGGCGCCGGCGCTGGGCGGGATCATCATCGTGTTCGGCGGCGTGGGGCTGGCGTTCGCCGTGGCCGCCGCCGGGACGCTGGGCACCCTTGTCCCACTGGTGCGCCTGCCGACGCTGTTGCCGCAGCAGCAGGAGCCGGAACACCCGCTGCGCGCGCTCGCCAGCGGCTTCCAGTTTGTCTGGCGCAATAAGGTGGTGGGGTCGGTGGTGCTGCTGGGGATGCTGATGAGCATCGTCGGCGCCGTCCGGGTGCTGTTCCCGGCGCTGGCGCAGGATGCTTACCACGTCGGCGCGTCCTCAATTGGCCTGATGTATTCCGCGGTGCCGCTCGGCGCGATGCTGGGCGCGCTGACCAGCGGCTGGGTGGGGCGTTTCTCTCGGCCCGGCGTGCTGATCCTGGTCGCCGCCATCGTCGCGTTTACCGCTATCGCTTCGCTGGGGCTGTTCAGCCACCTGGCGCCGGCGCTGCTGGCGCTGGTGTGCTACGGCTACGCCAACGCCATCGCTTCGCTCCTGCAGTTCATGCTGATCCAGAGCAATACGCCGGATCATCTGCTGGGGCGGGTGAACAGCCTCGGCACCGCGCAGGACGTAACCGGCGATTCGATCGGCGCGCTGGGGCTCGGCGTACTGGGCAGGGTGTTTACCCCGTTGATGAGCGTGCTGTCGTTTGGCGCATTCGCCGCTGTGCTCGGCGTGCTGGTGGCCTTCAGCGTGCGCACGCTGCGCCAGCAGTGCCGGCCGGCGGACGCGCTGGTCGAGCACGATGAGCCCGCGCCGGCAACCTCGGCGGCAGCGGACAACTAACCCCTCACGGCACCGGCTGTTCCGGCCGGTGCTGCTCCCCCCAGTTGCACATCATGTCGATCACCGGGATCAGCGAACGCCCGCGTTCGGACAGGCTGTACTCCACCTTGGGCGGGATCTGCGGATACTCCTTTCTCACCACCAACCGATCTTTTTCCAGCTCTTTCAGCGTCGAACTCAGCGTTTTGTAGGAAATGGTGCCGATGCAGCGCTGCAGCTCGTTGAACCGCAATACCGGCTTATACAACGCCAGCCAGTAGAGAATAATCATTTTATATTTGCCGTTAATCACCGACAGCGTATAACCATAGCCGGTGTCTTCGAGGCTGATGCCCGTTGGGCTGCAGTGGGATTCGGCGGTCATTGAGTGCTTTCTCCAGGGTAAGTATGTGTCGTGAGTGTGCGTATTTTACATTGTTCCAGCATAACCTATGATGCGCCGGTAGACACTTGACTGGAGAAATCGATATGAAAACCCTGGTGGTGGTGACCCATCCCGATATGGCGAACTCGGTGGTCAACAAACGCTGGCTGGAGGAACTGCGGCGCTATCCGGAGCGGTATACCGTGCACGAACTGCATCAGGCCTACCCGGACTGGCAGATCGACGTCGCCCAAGAGCAGCGGCTGATCGAAGCCCATGACAACATCGTGCTGCAGTTCCCGATTTTCTGGTTCAGCAGCCCGCCGCTGCTGAAAAAATGGCTGGACGATGTGCTGACCTACGGCTGGGCCTACGGTTCTCGCAGCGGCTACAAGATGCAAAACAAGAAGCTGGCGTTGGCGGTCACGGCGGGGGTGCGCGCAGAGGATTATGCGCGCGACGGGCGCTATCGCTACTCGCTGGAGGAAATCTTCCGGCCGTTTGAAGTCACTGCCGGTTACGTGCGGGCCGACTATGCCTCGTTCTTCGCCTTTTACGGCAGGGAGGCCGCTTCGGACGGCACGGTGGAGCCGCTGCAATCCCACGAATTGGATCGTAGCGCGCAAGGCTATCAGGCATTTCTCGCCGCCCTGAATTAACGGCACGCCCCGGATGCGCCAGGGCGTGCGCATCCGGCTACTTGTCGGCGGTGATTGTCAGCATCTATCGTGCGTGCTGTGTGAACGAGCGTGCAGGATGAAAACAGAGTGGGGGAATTACATGAACAGGAAGCGGTCGGCCAGCGGAACCCCACGTTCGAGACGCGGTGGCAACGCGTCGTTGCGATCGTCAGGCTGAGCAGCCTGCGGCGCGGCGTCTTCGGCTTTTTCGATCATCAGCTCGCCGAGCAGGGCCAGAAAACGAGTGATCTTTTGCATATTCCCTCCGGGGCAATGATTAACCTGAAGATGATAGTAATCGCCGCCTAACCGAATGGGAAAAACTTAAAACTCATATCCTAAGAACCGGATCGCATATCGCCTGACCGGGCGACGGTGGCCCATCGCCCGGTGAACCGCTTAGAAGGTGACGTTAACCTTGGCCCACAGGGTGCGGCCCGGTTCATTCACCGCGCTGTTGGCCGAGTACCCGAAGGCGCTGTTGCCCGCCAGGTTAAGGTGTTCGCTGTAGGTCTTGTTCAGGATGTTATCCAGACCGGCGCTCAGCTTGACGTTTTTATTCACCTTATAGGCGGCGTTGGCGGAGAGCACGCCGAAGCCGGCGCTTTCGGCAAAGTCTTTGCCCACCACGTTGCCTTCGTTGATCGCCACGCGGTGTTGGCTGCTGACCAGACGCCATAGGCCGGTGCCGCTCCAGTCGCCGTACTCATAGGTCAGCCCCAAGCGTGCCTCCAGCGGCGGGATCTGCGGCAGCGGCCGGCCGTCGCTGCTATTTTTGCCCCAGGAGTAGGCCAGGCTGGCGTCGGTTTTCCAGTGCTCGCTCAGCTGATAACCCATGCCCATTTCGCCGCCCATGATGTTGGCGTTGACGTTATCGGCCTGGCTGAGGCGCGCGTTGTGCGGATCGTATTTGAACAGGATGAAATCATCGACGCGGCCCACATAAGCGGAAACCCAGCCGTTGAAGCGTTTGCCGTTGTACTGAGCGCCGATGTCGAGCTGCGTGGTTTTCTCGCTCTTGACGCTGGAGAACGGATCCTTGCTGCCGTTCGGGCCAAGCTTCGGCGAGAACAGCTCCCAGTAATCCGGGAAGCGCTCGGTATAACCGACGCCGGCATACAGCATCAGCGGCAGGTCGGCCAGCGTATGCTCCAGGCGCATAAAGCCGCTCGGCAGGGTGTCCGAACGTTTCCCAGCGCTGGCGCTGCGGAAATTCTCCACCAGGGTGCGGTCGAGGCGCGCGCCGCCGATCAGTTTATCCTGTTCGCTGGTGGACCAGGTCAGTTCACTGAAGGCGCCGTAGCTGTTGAACTGGGCGTCTTTTTCCCAGCTGCCGCGGTTCATGCTGCGGTGGGTGTTGGTTTGGGTGTCCAGGCCGCTTTCAAGCTTCACGTCCTGCCACTGCCAGGTGCCCATCACGCGGCCGCCGACGGTGCGGCGATCGAGCTGCATCGTCATGCCGGAGGACATCATGTGCCCGCCGTGGCCGCCCATCCCCATGCTCATGCCGCCATGCCCCCCGTGCCCAGCCATGCCACCGCTGCCCGGCGAGCGCAGGGTGACGTTGTCCATCACGTGGTTGGCGTAGTTGTAGTAGACCTGCGCTTCCAGCTTATCCAGCACGTCGCCGATGTTGGATTTCTCCACCCGCATGCCCAGGCTTTCGCGTTTGAACTGCGAACCATCCATGCTGCGGCCGGCATAGCGCGCTTCGCCGTTGCCGCGGCCCATAGTTACTTCCAGCAGCGTGTCGGCGTCCGGCGTCCAGCCGAGCGCCAGATCGCCGTTCCACTTGTCCCAGCGCGATGGCACGCGCGTATTCGTGCCGTCCTGATAGTCGTTGGAACGGGATTTGTTGGCCATCACCCGCAGGTAGCCTTGTTCGGCGCCGAGGCTGGCGTCGATGTTCTCGTCCCAGCGGCCGTTGGAGCCGGTCAGCACGCTGGCGTTGCCCTTGATACCCGGCTTGTCGAAGCGCGGGCGTTCACGCTCGAAGCGCACCGTGCCCGCCGACGATCCCGGCCCCCACAGCACCGTCTGCGGCCCCTTGGTAATGGTCAACAGATCGAAGCTTTCCGGCGAGATGTAAGAGGTCGGTGCATCCATCCGCGCTGGGCAGGCGCCCAGCATTTCCGAACCGTCGGTGAGGATCTTCAACCGAGAGCCGAACATGCCGCGGAACACCGGGTCGCCGTTGGTGCCGCCGTTGCGGATCTGCGAAAAGCCGGGGATGGTTTTCAGGTAGTCCGAACCGTCGCTGGCCGGCACCGGCTGGCGTGGGGTTTTCGGCGAGGTGACGATGGTCAGCGGGGAGTAGAGCGGCGCGGTGACGGTGATCACGTCGCCATCATTAACCTGTGCGCCGGCAGGGTGTTGATGCGCCTGCGCCGCGTGGCCGGCCAGCAGAAACAGCGGCATGGCGGTGGTAATGGCGCGGGTGACGGCGTTCTTTTTATAAGTCGGTTTAAACATCATCTTTCCTTAAGCTAACTTTTTCCGTACTTGGCCGAGGGATTATTCAGGCGTGGGGCGGCCTGGCGAAAATCACCATCGGAAAATACGGGGGTTAATTCCATCAACCTGGAAATAACCGGATTAATAATGTCGTCTCGATGATTAACCGTTGGGCGAATTAATTCCGCCAGGTTGAAACGATCAACGGCAATACAGAGAACGGCAATGGGCTTATTGTTAAATCAGAGGAAAGAGATGGGGGGCGCGCGCGGCTGTAATTCGGTGTGAACAACGTGGGCAAACAGAGGGACGAGATAGTGGATCGGCGGCGGGCGCGAAGCCAGCGACTGGGACCAGAACAGCGGGCCGTGGCTCACGTCCAGCAGCGGCGCGTGCAGCAACAGCACGCAGTAGCCGCAGGCGCTGTCGTCCATCATCATCGTCATGTTGTGGTGGCCGCCGCCGTGCTGCATCAGCGGCTGTGAGGCTTTCTCAGGCTCAGGCGGCGGCGAGTGCATCCCGTGATGCATCGGCATATCCATGCCGCAATCCGCCATGACGGTCGCTCCAGCACTTCCGGCGCGCACATGCTCCAGGGATCGCGAGACCACCGGCGCAATGAACAACATCAGAATGGCAAACACCCCTAACCAGGCGGCGGCCCGATTTCGCGATGTAGAACGCTGAATTAACGACACAATCAACCTAAAAAAAGGGTTAACACAGGGTAGGGAATTGTACTGGTTTATGTCGAAATGTTAAAACCTTTTATTTCTGGTCAACGGTCTGTTGATGAATATATTATCGAATAAGCGCTTTAATTCTGACCAAAGGCTATTTTTTTGGCACCAATAACGTGATGGGGACAATATTCAATATTAATGACGGAAAAACTGGCGAGCACCATTATCCCACTTTATGACGAACATGCCGCCGCCTGGGAACGCCTCAGACCCACCACGCTGTTTGAACGGCCGTGGCTCGATCGCTTTTTGCAGCTCACCCCGGCCAATGCGCGGCTGCTGGATCTCGGCTGCGGCAATGGCGCGCCGATCGCCGCCTATTTTATCGAACAGGGGTATCGGGTCACCGGCGTCGATGGTGCTCAGGCGATGATCGCGCGCTGCCGGCAGCGTTTCCCGCAGCAGGAATGGCGACAAATGGATATGCGCCAGCTGGATTTGCCGGCGAAGTTCGACGGCCTGCTGGCCTGGGACAGCTTCTTTCATCTGGCGTGCGACGATCAGCGTCGCATGTTTCCGCTGTTCAGACGGCATGCTGGGCCGCACGCCGCACTGATGTTCACCAGCGGCCCAGCCGACGGCGTGGCGATCGGCAGCTTCGAAGGCCAGCCGCTGTTTCACGCCAGCCTGGCGCCGGAGGAGTACAGACGTTTATTGCAGGAGAACGGCTTCCGCGTGGTTGACCATGTGGTGGAAGATCCCGCCTGCGGGGGAAGAACGGTCTGGTTGGCGCAGGGTATTGAGTGACGATGTCACGGGCAGATTCCCCAGAACCTGCCCGTTAACGTTATTTAGCGCTGACGCGCCAAACGGTGTTGCCCACGTCATCCGCAATCAGCAGGGCGCCGGCCTTGTCGACCGTTAATCCTACCGGTGCGCCATAGAGTTCCTTCTCGTCGTCGGAGACAAAGCCGGTGACCACCGCTTTGAGTTTGCCGACCGGTTTGCCTTGCTCAAACGCCACGTAGCTGACCCGGTAGCCGTTCAGCGGCGAGCGATCCCAGCTGCCGTGTTCGCTGACGAAGGCGCCGCCGCGATACTCGGCCGGCAGTGCGTTCGCGGTATAGAACAGCAGCCCCAGCGGCGCAACGTGCGAGCTGAGGGCGTAGTCCGGTTTGATGGCTTTCGCCACCCGATCCGGCCGCGCCGGCTGCACCCGCCGATCGACGTGCTGGCCGAAATAGCTGTAAGGCCAGCCGTAGAAGCCGCCGTCCTGCACCGAGGTCAGGTAGTCCGGCACCAGATCGGCGCCGATCTCGTCACGCTCGTTGACGATCGCCCACAGCTTGCCGCTGTGCGGTTCCCACTGCAGCCCGGTTGGGTTGCGCAGGCCGCTGGCGAAGACACGGCTGGCGCCAGAGGCGGTGTCCACTTCCAGCACGGCGGCGCGCCGGTACTCTACGGCCAGGCCGTTTTCGGTGATGTTGCTGTTGGAACCGACGCCGACATACAGCTTTTTACCGTCCGGGCTGGCCAGCAGGGCCTTGGTCCAGTGGTGGTTGATGGTGTCCGGCAAGTCGGCCAGCTCTTTACCCGCATCGCTGATGCGCTTTTCGCCCGGCTGATAGGTGTACTGCATGATGTTGCCGGTGTTGGCCACGTACAGGGTGTTGCCAATCAGCTGGACGCCGAATGGGGAATCGAGCCCCTCGAGGAAAACATGCTTTTCCCAGCGGCCGTCGGCGGTTGGGCGCAGCAGGGTGATGCGGTTACCGCCTTTGCCCCCTTTACCGGACTGGCCTTTCACCAGCCCGGCGATCAGCTGCTTGGGCGTGCTCACCGCCTCCGTGCCCGGCCCGTTGGCTTCCACCACCAGGACATCGCCGTTGGGCAGGGTAAGCAGCTGGCGCGGATGCAGCAAACCGTCCGCCACCTTATCGATTTTCAAACCCTCGGCCACTTTCGGCATCTGGTTTTGCTGCCAGCCGACGCCCTTTGGCACCTGCATCGGCGGCATCAGGAAGTTTTGCGCCGCCGGCAACACCGGATCCGGCCCCATTTGTTGTTCTGGCGAAATGACGGCGCTGTTATCGCAGCCGGCCAGCGCCAGCACGGCCGAAAGCGCAATCGCGGTGGATGATAGCTTCATGAAAACCTCCTTATTTTGCACGGGCACCCACGGCCAGCAGAATGTTGGCGAGGCTCAGCAGCGCGACCACGATCGCAGACAGCACCAGGCCTTGCGGCACCACGGCATACGCATCCCGGCTATGCACGAAAGCGTTAATGATGGCGAGAACGATGGCGATCAGATTCAGCCAGAAATGGAACTTGACCGGTGAGCCCTGCAGCCGGCCGCTGCCGAACCACACCTGAACCAAGTTAATCAGCCGGGGAATAATGGCAAAAACCAGGCCGATGGCGATCAGCCAGCTGGCACCATTGACCCACTGAATATTCGCCGTGCAGGCATAGATGATGTCGAAAATCAGCGCCGCGGTGAAAAATCCGTAGGGGAGCGGATTGAGCCATTCATAGACGGCCACCGCGGCCGCTGAAGGCCTTGCTGTGGTTTGCGTGGTCATGCAGATATCTCCATGAAAAATGATAGGTAAAAAGGCGTAGGCCCCTTAAAGCTTTGTTCAGATTCACCGATTTGAACAATTTTGATTCTCATTTTTAGCATGCGATGTTAAAACCTGAACCCTCACTGCGGCATTATCAATGGTTTAGCAACATCGGGAGGAAGGGCATGAGTATAGAGCGCGTTCAGCGATTTCTGGCCGAGCACGCCCCGGAAACGGCGGTGACGGTGCTGACAAAGAATACCGCCACGGTGGCGCTGGCGGCGGAAGCCTTTGGCGTGTAGAGCGGGCAGATCGCCAAGACGCTGTCATTTCGCGTGAACGACGGCGTGGTGCTGTTGGTGATGGCGGGAACCGCCAGAATCGACAACAAGAAGTACAAACAATTCTTCGGCGTAAAGGCGCGCATGCTGCCGGCGGAGGAGGTGGAGGCGCTGACCGGCTATCCGCCCGGCGGCGTTTGCCCCTTTGCCGCACCGGCAGCGGTGAGAATTTACTGCGATCGCAGCCTGTGCAGCTACGGTGAAGTGCTTCCGGCAGGTGGCAGCGATAACTCAGGCGTGAGAATTGCGCCACAGCGGCTGGCCAGCATCACAGGAGCAGAGTGGATTGACGTGACGGGGTAACGTTAAGTGACGTCGTCACAACTGCGTTATGTTAAATACAATGCATTACCTCGTGATTAATCTACTGTTTTAACTGGAAAAATCACTAGCTCATCGGGTTATGGCAAACCGCTTCGATATTGTGGCCATCCGGGGCGATCACAAATGCCGCATAGTAGTGGGCATGGTAATTGGGCCGCAAACCGGGTGCGCCATTGTCTTTGCCGCCGGCATTTAGCGCGGCGTGGTAGAACGCATCGACCTGTTCACGGCTGCTTGCGGCAAATGCCAGGTGCAGGTGTGCCGGCTTTTCATTGGTTTGAAACAGGCACAATGACACGTTACCCCGATCGGGACATAGTTCGACGCCATAGCCGGGCTCGCCTTCGGCAACGATCTTTACGCCCAGCGGCGCCAGCGCATTGAGGAAAAACGCTTTGCTAAGGGCAAAGTCGCTGACGCCAAATTTCACATGGTCAAACATGGAGAGGCTCCTGGAGCATGGAAGAATATTCCCATTCAGTATAGCCAACGCCGTGGTGGGCGCCGAAAGCGATACAAACGCACGCCAATGCGTATTTAGCATACAAATAGTGCCCGTTTAAGTGACGCGTTTGGGAGAAATCTGCAGTATCGTAGCCGCCACGTTTTATCAGATTTCACGTAGCGCGATCAAAAAAGCAGGGGATTTCTGGCCAATATCGGCAGGTATACGCCTTAGAAAATCATGTCCGGTCATCATTACTGAAACGGGAAATGGCAGCACGCAGCATCACGGTCGAGGGCTATGATCTCTGGAATACTATCAAGATGAAGCGCTGAAACTACGCGAGATATTGGCTGGTGTGTTAACGGCAATTCATCATATCGGTAGTACAGCAGTGCCAAACCAACGATTGATATCTTGCTGGAGATTGAAAGCCTGGCGGCGTTGGATGGTGTGAATGACAAGATGCATGACATGAGACCTACGCCGCGTGGCGAGAACGGCATTACCGGCAGGCGTTGCTGCAGCAAGTGAACAGGCGATCAGACAGTTGGCGTTCAGAGATTATATGCGCAAGCATCATGGTGTTGCCGAGCAACACAAACACCAGACAGCAGAAGACCGCCGGGCTTATGGCCGGTTGAAAAACGAATTAGTTCAGCGGCATGAGCAGCCGGCGCTGGCATGATTGGCCGCAGGAGAAAGCCCATAATCAGGCCTGGACGGCAAAATCCACATATCATTACCTTGGTGCGCATAATGTATATTATGTTAAATTGAGTTACTGGATACGCACCAGGGCCATCCCTGAGCATCTTCTCTCCTCACCTGCAGCTTTATCCCTCCGACATCTGTCTTTCTGCCAGGCTTGTTGTCATTCCATTAGATCGGATTTTAAACCAGGCTCAATCATCAGTCGGCGTGCCTTGATGAAACCGCATCTGCCAACCTGCCTTGGCTGTCAGAAGCCAAATCGACGAACGCTCTGTGCAACGCACGGCGTGGCCCTGCGCGTCACGCTGAAAACTTTTATACGTCAGCAATACGGCGCTATCACTGATTTGCGCCAGCTTAAAACCTTCGGCGAAAATCTGCGGATAATCCGTTTCCATCTCCAGCGCCGCAACGGTCTGGCGTTTGTCATAACGTAGGCCTGAGCGGCCAATCTCTTCAAAGTCTTCATGCAGCAATGCCGCGACACGCTTCGGATCGCAGCGCGTTGTTGGCTGGTGCAGTTCAACCTCAAGCGCCTGGATGTGGCTAAGCCACTCTGCAAAATGGATCAAAATGCCCTCCTTTTTGATCGCGCTACGTGAAATCTGGAGACAAGAAACTCACACAGTGTTCAGATTTAAGCTGATGTGATTCCTGCCGTAACGGTTGAAAATCAAACCTGATATTGCTTATTTTAAACCATTACTATAAATTAAACGCAATATCAATTTTTTGGCGAATGGAATCATGCCCGATCGGTCATTACTCTTTTTTTATGGTTTAGCCTTTGCTGCGGTAATTTATTTTATTGTTAAATTCAGGAAGGACATCACAAAAAAAGATGGGTTGATAAATATAGCTTCATATCTAGTTATCGCTATTGCAATAATACTCTTGCTCAATTCAGAACTTTCTGTTACTGGCATCCTGATTGCCATGTTTTCTTTTCTTGCAGCAGGTTTTATTTTTTTATGCGTTGCCATTTTCCTCAAGGATGTATACTCAACGAAAAAGTATACATTAACTGCCATAAAGCGAATAAAAACGGAAAATTCAATTAATTTCAAAGGAATGCCAGAATTCAAAAGCGGCATTTTTTGCTATAAAAAAACATGGTATGCCATCTGTTCACCCTCTTTGAATTTACTGGAAATTGGCGTTAATGCGTTTGATAGCCAACCTGAGTTTGGCAAAAAATTCACCGTTCGAACGTTGTCTAAACGCGCTATTACATTCGTTCCGGAAGTAATTCCTGATGAAATCAATGATGACACTGAACTATTCGGCCAACTGGTAATATTTTGTGAAATATCTGAAAGAAATCAGATTATGGTGGAAAATTATATTGAAGCCATAAAAAATAGCTCTGCTACACCCTGGCTTATCTCTGTGCCAGATAAAACGCCATAATTTTAGCATGGCGGACATGGCGGAAATGTTATCCGCCATGCACTCAATCAGCGATCTGAAGTGAAAGAAGCATCCCTCGCCCGCTGCGTTGGGCGATGATCGGCGGCGGCCGCCTCAGCCAGGTGGGCTACAAGCACCGTTCCGGCGCACTGCGCGACAACACCGCTTATCGGCTGGTTGCCGGCGCTTTTGATATCGACGCGGCGCGCGGACGTGAGTTTGGCGTCAACCTCGGCGTGCCCGCCGAACGCTGCTATGACAACTATCAACAGCTGCTGGATCAAGAAGCCGACCGCGAAGATGGCGTTGAGGTGGTGACCATCGCCACCCCCAACGGCACCCATTATGCAATCACGCGCGCCGCGCTGAATGCTGGCCTGCATGTCATCTGCGAAAAGCCGCTGTTCTTCACCACGGCGGAGGCGAGAGAAATCAAGGCGCTGGCGGCGGAGAAAGGCCTGATCGTCGGCGTAACCTACGGCTTCTCCGGCCATCCGCTGCTGATGCAGATGCGCGCCATGATCGCGAACGGCGACATCGGCGAAATACGCATGGTCGAATTGCAATACACCCACGGTTTCAATGCCAACGAAAGCGCGGACACGTTCGAGGCGCAAAAGTGGCGCGTCGATCCGAAAATCGCCGGCCCCTCTTTTGTGCTGGGCGACATCTCCACCCATACCTTCTACATCTCGCAGCTGGTGATGCCCGATATGAAGATTGCCTCCCTGCTGTGCGATCGCCAGAGCTTTATTCCTTCTCGCGCCCCGCTGGAAGACAACGCCATGGTGCTGATGCACTACGAAAACGGCGCCGTCGGCCGCATGTGGGCCTCCGCCGTCAATGCAGGCGCAATGGACAGCCAAAGCATCCGCGTGGTGGGTTCGCTCGCCAGTCTGCAGTGGAGCGACGCTGCTCCCGGCGAATTGCGCCATGAGATCCAGGGGCGGCCCAACCAGATCCTGCACCACGGCATGCCCTATCTGGACGACAGCGCCCTGGCCGAAGAGCGGCTCGGTGCGCTGCATACCGAAGGGCTGGCCGAATCCTGGGCCAATATCTACCTCAAGTTCGCCATCGCCATCAGCGCCAGCCAGCGCGGCGATCGGCATACGCTGGCCACGCTGATCTACCCGGATATCGACGCCGGGCTGGAAGGCGTGCGCTGGATTGAAAACTGCGTTCGTTCCGCCGACAACGGCGCCACCTGGGTTAATTACCAATAAGGAAAGCACCATGAAACTTTCATTCTGTACCGATAGCCTGGGCCATTTACCCTTCGAGCAGATGCTGGATCGGCTGCTGGAGCTGGGGGTGCGCGGCGTGGAAATGACCACCGGCGGCTGGTCTCCGGCGCCCCATCTGGATGCCGACGATCTGCTGGCCAACCCCGCCAAACGCCGGCAGCTGCAGCAGGCGCTGGCCAGCCGCGGCATGGAGATCGCCGCGCTCAACGTCTCCGGCAATCCGCTCGATCCCGGCGAACTGGGGCAACGCCATCAGCGCCAAACCGACAATACGCTGGAGCTGGCCGGGCTGCTGGGGGTGAAAAAGATCGTTATGATGAGCGGCCTGCCCCCGGCCAGCCCGCATGACACCATTCCCAACTGGATCACCTATACCGTCAGCTGGCCGCCGACGGTGAAAAACTGTCTGGACTATCAATGGAATGAAGTGGCAATCCCCTATTGGCAGGCGCTGGTCGCCCGGGCCAAAGCGTGCGGCGTCGAGCGCTTTGCGCTGGAAAACTTCAGCGCCATGCTGGTGTGGAACCCGGAAACGCTGTTCCGGCTGCGCGAGGCCGTTGGCCCGATGGTGGGTCTGAACCTCGATCCCAGCCACCTGATCTGGATGGGTGCGGATCCCATCGCGGTGGCCCGCGCCCTCGGCCCCGCCATTCACCATGTGCACGGCAAAGACGTGCGCCTTGAGCGCGGCGTCGTTGAGGTTAACGGACTGCTGGAGACCAAACCGATCGACGACGTGGCCGGCCGCGCCTGGAACTATGTCGCCGTCGGCTGCGGCCGGGATCTGCAGTGGTGGAAGGCGTTCTTCTCGGTGGTGCGCATGATGGGCTACAACGACTGGGTGTCGCTGGAAATGGAAGACCTGACCATGTCGGTCGATGCCGGCATCGTTTCCTCCGTTCAGGCGCTGCAGCAGAGCATCAGCCAGTAAAGTCAGGCGCGGCGGTCACGGCCGCTGCGCCCCCTTTCACTCCGGTTCACTCGCCTCGGCCGGCATTTGCCGCCGATACTGCGACGGCGACTGCGCCATCACCCGCTTGAAGGCGGTGCTGAACGCGCTTTCCGAGCCGTATCCCAACGAGTAGGCGATCGACGCGACGTTTTCTTTACCGGCCCGCAGGCGATCTGCCGCCTGCAGCATACGCCAACGCGAGAGGTATTCCATGGCGGTGCTGCCAACCAGCCCTTTGAAACGTTGAGCGAATACGGTGCGGGAAATGCCGGCGATGCGGGCCAGCTCTTCCAGCGTCCAGTTGCGCGCCGGCTCGGCGTGCATGGCGGCGATCGCCAGGCTGATCTGGCGGTCGGTCAGCGCCAGAAACCAACCTTTCGGCAGCCCATGGGCCGTTTCGAGGAACTGGCGAAACACCTGCACCAGCATCAAGTGCGCCAGGTGGGTCGACATCAGCGCACCGCCGAGCTGCGGGTGACGCAACTCGTTCGTCCACTGTTCGAGCGTCCAGCGCAAAACGCCCGCCTGGCTCGAGGCTTTGGGGATATTGATGATCGGCGGCAGCGCATCAAACAGCAGCGCCGCATGCTGGCCGGAAAAACCGAAACGCCCGCTGATCAAAAAGACCTCGCCACCGCCGTTATGCACGGCGATACCGTCGCGCGTCGCCTCGGCCATGATCTGCTCCCCTCCCTGCGGCGGCAACGCCGGATCGGACGCGACCCTGAAGCGCCGCCGACTGTTCAGTAAAAAGCAGTCCCCTTCGCGGAAATGGATCGGCTGCGCCAGATCGTCGGTCATGCCCCAGCAGGCGCCGCGCATCACCGCCGTGAATTTGATGCCTTCATGAGGGGGAAACTCGAACGACCAGTCCCCGGCGGCGTCGAAACCGGCGTAAAACTGGTTTTGGGGTTGCAGCAGCGACAACACGTCTGACAGCGGGTCCATGATGAAATCCGTACTCTTGATAAACAAACAAGTACTTTAGCGCATGGATCGTCCGTCTCTCAAGGCTTATTCTTGACAACAAGTTTTATCGCGTCGTGCGGGCAAAGGCGACCTGAACCGCGCCGCTGCCCGAATCATCCATTGCTGTGCTGAAGGAATTCTGACTTTGAGCCGTTGTTCCAAATTGCGCCCGACAGCGGGCGGCTATGCTTCATCGCCACAATGGCGCGATCGGCGCTTTAACAATCAGCGGCCGCCGGCGCCGGGTGACCTGCCCGAGTCCACCCTGCGCGTGTGGTGGGACGTATTTTTCAACAAGCCCAAAGGCACGGTGCCGGCGACGCCGGTGCCGATTCAGCGCCTGTCGCGAGCCGAGCTTGAGGCGGCACCCGATCGTAGCCTGTACCGTCTGGGGCATTCCACGGTGTTGCTCAAGCTGCGCGGCCAATGGTGGCTGACCGATCCGGTGTTCTCCGAGCGGGCATCGCCGCTGCCGTTCGCCGGGCCAAAACGCTTTCACGCGCCGCCGATCGCGATCGAGGAGCTGCCACCGATCCGCGCCGTGATCCTCTCACACGATCATTACGACCATCTGGACCAGGCCGCCATTCGGGCGCTGGACGGCAAGGTGGGCCAGTTCGTCGCACCGCTCGGCGTGGGCGATCGCCTGGCGGCCTGGGGCGTGGCGCCGGACAAAATCCGCCAGTTCGACTGGTGGCAAGGCACGGAAATCGACGGCCTGCGGCTGACGGCTACCCCGGCCCAGCACTTTTCGGGCCGGAGCCTGACCGACGGCAACCGCACGCTGTGGTGTTCCTGGGTGATTGAAGACGATGAGCTGCGGGTGTTCTTCAGCGGCGACAGCGGCTATTTCACCGGTTTTGCCGAGATTGGCCGCCGTTTTGGCCCCTTTGACCTGACGCTGATGGAAACCGGCGCCTACGACAAACGCTGGCCCTATGTGCATATGCACCCTCAGCAAACCGTGCAGGCGCACCGGGATTTGCTCGGCCGCTGGCTGCTGCCGATCCATAACGGCACCTTCGATCTGGCGATGCACGCCTGGCAAGACCCGTTCGACCAGGTACTGCGCCATGCCGCTACCTCTAGCGTGCAGGTCGCGACGCCGATGATCGGCGAACGTGTCGATATCGTTCGGCCGCACCCCGGCAGCCGTTGGTGGCGCCAAGCGCCGTTTTATTTATTCGCAGGAAACCTGAAATGAACAATGACCATAAAGTGTGGCTGATCACCGGCGCCTCGTCGGGCCTGGGCAAAGCCCTGGCGGAAGCGGCCATCGCCAACGGCGATCGGGTGGTGGTGACCGCCCGCCGTCTCGACCGCCTGCAGGCGCTGGCTAAGGGCCAGGAGGATCGCGTGCTGCCTTTGGCGGTGGACGTCACGGATGCCGCCGCGCGCGATAAGGCGGTCGCCGATACCCTGGCGCGGTTCGGCCGCATCGACGTGCTGGCCAACCTGGCCGGGCGCGGTGTAGCCGGCGCCTGCGAAGAGTTCAGCCTCGAACAGCTGCGCGAGCAGATGGAGCTGAATTTCTTTGCGGCGGCGGAGATGACCCGCGCCGTGCTGCCGCAGATGCGGCGCCAGGGCAGCGGCAACGTGATCACCGTAAGCAGCATCGCCGGTCTGGTGGCGATGAACGCCGCCGGCCCCTATTGCGCGGCGAAATTTGCCCTCGAAGGCTGGACGGAGTCGCTGGCCATCGAGGCCAGGCCGCTGGGGATCCACGTGACCCTGGTCGAGCCCGGCGCCTTCCGCACCGAATTCGCCGGCGACGTGAACATGCGGCCGACGCAGCGCATCGAGGCCTACCGCCCGTCGATTGCACCGTTTGAAACCTACCTGGCGCAGTCCGCTGGCCGACAGATGGGCGATCCCGCCAAAGCGGCGCAGCGCATGCTGGAGTTGGTCACTCTCACGGCTCCGCCGGTGCGCCTGATGCTGGGGTGCGACGCTTACGCCATGTGGGACACCACCCTCGCCAAACGCCAGCAGGAACTTAACGCCTGGCGCGAACGGGGCGAAGACACCGCCTTTGATGGCGCAGAACTCACTGAAATTCAACTGTAACTCTCCACGATAACGAGGAATCTCGATATGAACAAAACCTGGTTTATTACAGGCGCATCTTCCGGCTTCGGCCAGGCTTTGGCTGAGGCCGTGCTGGCCAAGGGCGACAACGTGGTGCTCACCGCCCGCCGCCTGGCGCCGCTGCAGGCGATCGCCGCCGGCCACGGCGAACGCGCGCTGGCTCTGCAGCTGGACGTGACCGATCCTGTGGCTCGCGCCGCCGCCCTGAAGAAGACCGTAGAAACCTTCGGCCGCCTCGACGTACTGGCCAACATCGCCGGCGCCGGTTCTTACGGGGCGCTGGAAGAGTTCACTTCCGAACAGATCCGCGCCCAGATGGAGCTGAACTTCTTCGCGGCCGCCGAGCTGTCGCGTGAAGTGCTGCCGCAGATGCGCGCTCAACGGTCCGGCCATATTCTCAATCTGACCAGCATCGCCGGCCTGGTGGCCTTCCCCGGCAGCGGTCTGTACAACGCCACCAAGTTCGCGTTGGAAGGGTTTACCGAAGCGCTGCACCACGAGGTCAAGCCGCTGGGGATCCACGTCACGCTGATCGAGCCGGGCGCCTTCCGTACCGGTTTCGCCAGCAGCGCCGCCATGAAGGCCGAACGCGAAATCGCGGCCTATGCGCCACTGGATGCCGGCATGGTGGAGTATTACCGCACGCAGAACGGCAAACAGATGGGCGATCCGGTTAAGGGTGCTCGCGTGATCGTCGATATGGTGGCCAGCGCCACCCCGCCGGTGCGTTTGATGCTCGGTAAGGACGCGTATCAGCTGTGGGACAGCGCGGTAGCCTCCCGCAGCCGCGATCTGGCGCCTTGGCGTGAACGCGGTGAAGATACGGCCTTCCCCGGCGCTGCGATGAATCCCGTTCAGGCGCTGTAATACCCACCTTTCAAACGGGCTGCCTATGTAGCCCGTTTGTTTTATGTGACGTCGTCACGTATGTCTTACCTTTTGTTTCTCAGTCGAGCGTTCAAAACTAATTGCCAAAGCAACTGTTGCCATTTAACCTATATACACTGTTTGCCGAGGTATCCCATGTCATCGAAAGAAAAATCCCTCTATGCCCTCACCAACGCCCTGCAACCGGTTCGCCGGGTGTGGAAACAGGCTGCGACGCTGGCGATCGCCAAATCCGGCATCTCCATGTCGTTGGCTACCGTCGTGGTTCTGGTGCATCGCAATCCGCAGGGCATCAATCAGCGCGACCTGGCGGAAGAAGTCGGCGTCAATCCCGGTGCGCTGGTGCGTCTGTTGGATCAGGCCGCCGCGTTAGGCTTCCTCGAGCGGCAGGAGTCGGCCGGCGATCGTCGGTTTAAAACCCTGCGCATTCTGCCCGCCGGCGCCGAATTGGCCAAAAAGGTCGAAACCGCGGCCGATAAGCTGCGAGTCGAGCTGATGCACGACGTGCTGTTGGAAGATATTGAAACCGCTACGCGCATTCTGCGCCTGTTTGAAGAGCGCGCAGGCCACTATCTGCAACAGGCCGGCAATGAGCCATGAAAATCGGTAAACCGCAGCTGCTGTACGCCGCGAAACTGTTTATTTCCGCCATGCTGGCCTTCGCGCTGGCGGAAAGCATCGGCCTGCAAAATCCCTATTGGGCGATGGTGACCTGCTGCGTGCTGAGCAATCCGGTCAGCGGCGCCGTACGCGCCCGCGCCACCTACCGTTTTTGCGGCACGCTGTTCGCCGGCGTGCTGACGCTGGGCCTTTCGGCCTGGCTTAGCAACACGCCGGTGCTGTTGATCGTCGCCGCTGGGCTGTCATCGTCACTGATGCTGGGCCTCTCCTATCTCGATCGCACGCCACGCGCTTACTTTTTCCAGCTGGGCGCCATCACCATGATGCTGGTCGCCATCGCCTACATCAATCACCCGGACACGATGTTCACTATGGTCGTCACGCGGGTGACGGAGATCTGCCTGGGTATTTTGGCGGTGACGCTGGTAGACAGCGTGCTATTCCCATCGTCGCTGGCGCCGGTGTTGCGCACGCGGCTGAAAGGCTGGCTGGCTGACCTGGCGCGTTGGCAGGAGGACAGCCTCGACGGCAAGGGCAGCGACGCCCAGGCCGACGCGGACCGTATCCGTTTGCTGGGCGACATCGCCTCGTTCAATCAGATGATGACCACCCTTGGCTATGACAGTTCGGTCGATAAGCCCACCCGTCAGGCGGCGATTTCGATACAGCAACGCGTACTGCAAATCGTGCCGCTGCTCTCGGCCATCGGCAGCAGCATCGCCGCACTGCCGGTCGGTCTGCGCCCCCGCCTGCAGCCGTGGCTGAATGAGGTCCGGCGGCAGGCCGTTGAACCCGCACCGCACGCTGCGCCCTCGGTAAGCTTGTTGCCGCCTGCGGCGTCGCTGTCGCCGTGGGAAACGCTGATCGTCGACGAGCTGGCTGAACAGGTTGAGCAGTGGTTAACGCTGTGGGCCGAGGTACAGCAGTTGAACGCATTCCTGGACGGCGAGCCGCTGCCCGCGGCGCTGCAGGCGCAGATGATGCGCAGCCGCGTCTTCTCGCCGCCGCCGGATATCGGCATGGCGGTGCGCATGTTCGCCGGAATTTTGACGACCTACGCCCTGCTGTGCGGCCTCTGGTATTTCACCGGCTGGGAACAGGGCACCAATATGGTGCTGATGGGGATCGTGGCCATCGCCTTCTTCGGCGCCGGCGACAATCCCGGCGCCACCATCGCCACTTTTGGCCGCTTCGCCGCTATCGCTATGGCCCTCGGCGCCCTGCTCAGCTATGTGCTGCTGCCGCTGGCCGGGGATTACGGCAGTTTCCTGATCGTGATGGGGCTGTTTTTGCTGCCGCTCGGCGTGTGGGCGGCGAGCAACCCGCTGGCGACGTTGGCGATCGCCCTGTCGCTCAGCAACGTCAACTTTCAGGGGCACTATGCGCCGAACAATATGGGGCTGTATCTGGAAAGCACTACCGGCACGCTGATCGGCGTCTATTTCGCATTCCTGTGCGCCGCGCTTTTCCGCCGCTGGGGCACCGATCAGGTGGTGGCGCGGCTGATGCGGCAGGATGCGCAAGAGATGCTGCGCCTCAATCGCCACGTCACGGAGCGCGACTTACAGCGCTATCAGGCCCGCGCGTTGGATCGCATCACCGCGCTGGGTAGCCGCCTGGCCGCCGTTGGACAAGCCGATCGCAGCCCACAGCTGTTGATGCGCTTAAAAACCGCTATCGACCTGATTCGTCTGCAGCAGGCCGGCGCTCTCAGCCCTGGCGCTTCGCCGAACGCCGGTCTGCCGGCGGCGTTCCGCCAACTTTCTCTGCACGCCGAGGCCCCCTCCGCGCTGCTGGGCCAGATCGACGTCGGTCTGCAACAGGCCTGGCGGCAGAACGATCGGCGCGCGATGCGGCCGCTTACCCGGCTACGGCTGCTGCACTTCCCCACGGCTTTGCACTGGAATCCCTGACATGATCGGTGAAATCAACATTGACGGCGTGTTCATCTCGCCCTTGCTGCTGTGCCTGGTGTGCGCATTCTTCTCGCGCATGGCGCTTTCCTGGACGCTCAGCGCGGTAGGCGTCTATCGCTGGGTCGCGCAGCGCCCGCTGTTCGACACCGCCCTGTTTCTTATTCTGGCCGGGCTGTTTTTCCACGGCCTGAAATGGCTTACCACCCCCTGAGGACCCCATGTTTCGTGAACGTACCCTTGTTCTGCTGCGCCCCGCGCTGACCCTGATTGCCGTTTTGATCGCGGCAGGCGTGCTGTGGCAGCTTTATCTCTATTACACCTATGCCCCGCAAACGCGCGACGGCAAGATCCGCGCCGACGTGGTGCCGCTGGCCACGGATGTTTCCGGCAAGGTGGACGCCGTGCACATTCACGACAACCAGGTGGTGCATAAAGGGCAGCTGCTGCTCAGCCTGGACAAAGTACGGCTGCGCAATGCGCTGGATCAGGCCGAGGCCGCCGTTGAACGCGCCAACGTCCAGTTGGCGTCATCCCAGCGCGAAAACCGGCGCTATCAGGCGCTGCAGTCGGCTATTTCACAGCAGGAACGCGACAATCGCCGCGATGCCCAATCGCTGGCAAAGGCCAATCTGGATCAGGCCCTGGCGGATCGGGCGCTGGCGCGCATCAACCTGCAGCGCGCCGATCTCTATGCGCCGGTGGATGGCGTGATCACCAACTTCTCCCTGCGCCCCGGCGCTTACGCGACCGCCGGTCAGCCGATCATGGCGTTGGTGGATTCCAACAGTTTCTACATCGCCGGATACTTCGAAGAGACCAAGCTGGGCCGCATCCAGAACGGTGACAAGGTGGTGATCCGCATCATGGGGGAACGGCAGCCGCTGTATGGCCACGTCGACGGGCTTTCCGCCGGCATCAACGACAGCGAGCGCACCACCGCCGCCGGCAATCTGCTCGCCAACGTCAACCCGACATTCAGCTGGATCCGTCTGGCGCAGCGCATCCCGGTGCGCATCGCGATCGACACCATTCCCCACGGCGTCGAGCTGATCGCCGGCCGCACGGCGACGGTCAGTTTAAGCGAAACTCATTAAGCCTGTCCCTCCGGCGTCAAACCGGCGATCAGCGCCTGCAGTAAAGCGCTGACCTTCGGCTGCGCCCGGCGGCTTTTCAGCCAGACCACGTTGATCGGCAGGCCGTCGGTCGCCAGATGCGGCAACACCTCGGCCAACGCCCCCTCCTCTAGCTGCCGTTTGACCAGCCAGGTCGGTAACTGGGCAATGCCGTGCCCCGCCAGCACCGCCGTCAGTTGCCCCTCCGCATCGCCAATGGCCACCCGCGGCGTCAACGTTCTTCGCTCTACCGGCTGGGCACCGCTTCCCGAGAAATGCCAGGGTGTCTGCACGCCGTCGTTTTCCTGATACAGCACGCAGTGATGATGCGCCAATTCAGCAGCGGTGGTGGGTTCACCCTGGCGCTTCAGGTAGCCGGGCGCGGCGCAGAAGATATGCCGCTGCTTACCAAGGTAGTGATGCCCCAGCGTATTTGGCCACACATCTGAACCGCCGATACGCACCAGGATATCGATGCCTTCACTGACCGGATCGGCGAAACGGTCCGTAAACGTGATATGCGGCACCAGCAACGGGTGATCCTCAATACATCGCAAGATCACCGGCAGCGCATGCAAACGGCCAAAGGAAGCGGGAAGATCGATGCGCACCCTGCCGCGCGGCTCGGCGCTTTCCGCCTGCATCGCCAGTTCGGCCTCTTCCAGCTCGGCCAGCACGCCGGTACAGGTGCGATAAAATTGGGTGCCGGCGTCGGTCAGCGCCAGCCGCCGCGTGGTGCGCTGGAACAGCTTCGTCTGTAATCGGCTTTCCAGCCGGGCGATCCCTTTGCTGACGGCGGAGGCAGTCAGGTTCATGCGTTCCGCCGCCAGCGTAAAGCTGCCCATATCGGCCACGCAAACAAACAGACCGATCCCTTTGAGACGTTCGGAAGAAAACATTCCCCTGCCTTATTGATGAATTTAGTTCCCGCAACTCGGTAATTTATAGCGCAAATCATGATTTTTATTCCGATAGACTTTCCCTCACAGCGTTAAAAACCGCAAGAGGTAAGTTATGAAGAACAAGAAGCCCCAGATCCTGATCACCGGCGCCACCGGCCAGATAGGCGGTGCGACCCTGCGTCTTTTGCAATCCCAGGCAGAGATCGAGCCGGTTGCCGCCGTGCGCTCTCCCGCCAAGGCGGCGCCCTTCGAAAAACTGGGTATCCGCACCGTCCAGCTCGATTTTGATCGGGAAGAGACGCTGGCACCGGCGCTGGCCGGCATCGAGCGCGTATTTCTGGCCACCGGCTACACGGTGGACATGCTGCGGCAAAGCAAGGTGTTTCTCGATCGCGCGCGCCAGGCCGGCGTACGGCATGTCGTGCACCTCGGCGCCTGCGGCCGTGACGACACCAGCGTCGCGCACTGGGCCTGGCACCAGCTCATCGAGCGTTACATCGAGTGGTCGGGATTTTCTTTCACCCACCTGCGGCCGGAGTGCTTTATGCAGAACCTGCTCAACTACGACGGCGTACCGGCGGTGAAAAACGGCGTGATCCGGCAATATACCGGCGATGCGCCGTTCAGCTGGGTGGACGGCGACGATGTAGCGCAGGCGGCGGCGCTGGCGCTGCTGCACCCCGAGCGGCACGGCGGCCAAACCTACCGCATGGGCTATGACGTTAAATCCTACGGCGAGATCGCTGCCATGATGACGGAAGAGCTGGGGCAGCCGTTCCGCTATGAAGCGCAAGATCCGCAGGTTTTTCTGGATGAGATGCGCGCGACGGGCGCCGAAATGGCCTACATGAGCTGCGTCTACGACAATTTTCGCCGCATGGCGGCGCGCGATATCCCAGGCGTCGATGAGGTTTTCGATAATTTCCCGCAGATCGCGGGCAGAGAGCCGATGCGGCTAAGGGCGTTTATCCGCAAGCACCGTGACAAGCTGGCCTACTGAGCCTCGCAAGGTTCGCCGGCCAAAACCAGCGAACCTTCCGTTTCCCTCCCGCCGTGCCGTTACAGCATCCACTCGATCGGCAGCCAGCCGGCCACGGTGAGAATAATGCGTTTTACCCAACCGGCGCCGGGCTCTTGCTGATGCACCTCGGTGTGGCCGTCTTCGAAGGCTTCTTTCCACACCATTTTGCCCTCGGGCGTCAATACCGGGCGGTAGGCGGCGTACTCGAGCGGGCCATCAAACAGTTGGCGAGTGTCGGCCGCCAGCGTCGGGCTGTCGATCAAGAAGCCCATTTCGCAGTTCAGGTGCGCCGAGCGCGGATCGAAATTGAACGAACCGATAAACACCCGCTTATCATCGATGGCGAAGGTTTTCGCGTGCAGCGCCGCGCCGGACAGCCCCAGCGGCTTGAGTTCCTTGCGCCCGGTCGGTTGACCGGCGCGCAGCTTCAGCTCGAACAGTTCGACGCCCGCCTGCAGCAGTTCACGCCGGTATTTGGCGTAGCCGGCATGCACCACCAGCACGTCGGTGGTGTTCATCGCGTTGGTCAGCACGCGTATGGACTTCCCCTGTTTGGCAAGCGATTCAAAGAAGCTCGCCCCTTCCCGCCCCGGCACGAAATAGGCGGAAACCAGATCCAGTTGCCGGCCGACGCCGCCGATGATCTTGCCGAGCTGCGTCACCATCAACCGATCGCGCGACGCCTTGCCCAGCCCTTTCGCCGGATCGTCGGCCACCAGCTCTACCTGGGTGAATTCCGGCTGGACGGCGCCATCGCGAAAGCGCACCGCGCTGGTTTCCAGCTGCACCGCCAATTTGCGGGCCCGCTCGCTGCTTTCGGTCGCGGTGGCCTGCGTCAGGAAGGCAGAAAGATTACCTTTGCCACGGATAATCTGCTCAACGCCGAACACCGACGCGCTGTTCCAGTAGCGATCGAAGACCTCCGCCGTTTCTGCCACCACGTTGCCGACGCTCAGCACGTCGAGATCGAGGAAATAGTTTTCGTCGCCGACCTGGAAATACTCGTCGCCAATGTTGCGGCCGCCGATGATCGCCACGGCGCCGTCGACGATGTAAGACTTGTTATGCATGCGCCGATTCATGCGCATAAAGTCAAAGGCGTAGCCGGCCAGCTTCGGCGTGCGCACGGTTGATGGGTTGAACAGGCGGATCTCGACGTTTTCCTGGGCGTTCAGCGCCGCCAGGGTCTCGTCCATGGCGACGCCGTTATCGTCCAGCAGCAGCCGCACGCGAACGCCGCGTTGGGCGGCGTCATACAGGGTTTTCAGCAGGATCTGCCCGGAGGTGTCGTTATGCCAGATGTAGTACTGGGCGTCGATCGACCTTTCCGCCATCCGCGCCAATGCCAGGCGGCTGGCGAACGCATCGTGCCCGCTGGCCAGCGGCACCACGCCGCTCAGGCCCGGATGCGCCGCCATCAGTTCGGCGGCGCGCGCCGGCAGCTGGGCGGCAGGATCCGCCGGCAATGCCGCCTGCGGCAGACGCTGGGAGATATTCGGCAAACGAAAGATGACTCTGGCCGCAATAATGGCGATCGTCACGGCGAGAATCAGATACACGACAATTTTTATCACGGGAAGCGGCCTCGGAGGTTGACTGCTTTGCTTTATACGTCATTAGGTTGCTTCAATCTATAGGAGAAGCGCGCTATGCCATAAGGCTATAGCGTAAAGCGCGAAGGCGAAACGCCAAACAGTTTTTTGAACGCCACCGAATAGGCGCTGTGGCTCTCGTAACCGCTTTCGAAGGCGGCATGGATGATCGAGTTGCCGGCCAACAGCAGCGGAATGGACGACAGCAGCCGTAGGCGCTGTTTCCACTGGCCGAAGGTGATGCCGGTTTGTTGGCTGAAATGGCGTTGAAAAGTCTTTGCGCTGATCGACAGTGAATCGGCCCAGGCTTCAATGCCGCGATCGTCGGCCGGCGTGATGACCAACTGCCGGCAAATTTCGGCCATTCTCGCCTCTGCCGGCCAAGGCAGGTGCAGCGCCAGCTGCGGCTGCAGGCTCAACTCCTCAAGGAACAACGCTCTGAGCAGCGCATTGCGTTGGGTCTCCGTCCCTTCGGGCGCCAGCGTCGCCAGCTGAGCGATCAGCTCTCGCAGCAGCGGTGAGACCTGCAAGACGCCGTCGCGCAGCGGCAAACGCGCGGCGGTGATTTCATCGACCAAAATCCCGTAAACGCAGATGTTGCTCTGCATGACGATCTGATGCTCTACCCCCGGCCGCAGCCAGACTGCGGTGGTGGGCGGCACGATCCAGCGCCCGCTGCTCGCCTCGACCGCCATAACGCCCTGCTGCGAATAGAGCAAATGGCAGCGCCTATGCGAGTGGTAAGGAATGACGAAGCCCGCCGGATAGTGTTTCACCAGCCCCGTCACCTCGAACGAGGAGTTTTCGTGGCTGCTGAGGTCGATGCGTTTCGTTTCGGCGTTGTCGACTTCGAATCCCATGGTCGTTTGTCCCTTTTGATAACGCGAATGTCTTTTATTTGATAGAGAGGCCGCATGATCCTCCATATAGTGACGCTGTCGCAAGCCACACCAGGGGCCTTATGCGAAGAAACTCACTATTTACACCAAAATTTCATCGTTCTGCGTAAAACGCAGGCGTTGCGCATGCGCTGCGCAATGGCGGCTCGTTGCGGGGGCGACGTGGCCGAAAGTGATGGATAGGGAAAGCGCGGTGGCATAATCAGGAGGTATACGTATCAATCAGCAGGCAGCTCAGCCCGGGGGGGCGGCTTAATGCTGAAGGGATAGGGAGAGCGCCTAGGCTCTCCTCCATCCAGAGTTGTTATTTCATCAACGGGCCAACTCGGCGCCGTCCAGCTCGGAAATCGCCAGACAAATCACTTCCGTAATGGCCTGTACCGTATAGGCGGTATTGGCAGGAATGATTAACATCTCATGGGGTTGCAACGTCTGATCGTCAACCTTCAGTTCACCGCTCAGCACCATCAGTTTCACCCAGCCCGGATGAAAACGCGCCGGTTGCCGGCTGCCCGCATCCAGCTTCAGCAACGCCGTATGGCCAGGCGTTTCCCGTTTCAAAATATGAAAGTGTACCCCATCGTAAGGCATGTTTTCGTAATGCAGTGACGCCAGTGTTCTCTTATGCATGGTAAGTGTCCTCGTGACCTGTGAGTAGCTGCTCCGCCTTCGGTCGCCGTAAAAACGATTGGCGGCTGTCCCTACCGAAAGCACAGGCTCGCAGCCTCTTGGCGAACGGATTAACTGTCGTACTTGCAGCGGCCCGACCGACCGCCGTTTCATGCCTAACCTGCCTCAGGCATGCTACTAAATATATAAGAGCCTCGCCGACGGCGCAAAAAACCGCGGTTCTTATCATTTAATGATGCCCGAACCTCATTCAAGTGTTGCCGCCAAAGCCACCATGCCGCCATTCAGACGGCATGGGGCTGGCCCCCTGCTTTCGCCGCCGGGCGGCGCACTTTCCAGCCCTAGCCGTGGAGCGCCAGGCCTTTTATCGCCTTATCCACCGCTTTCTTCGGCCCGCGCAGCGCCAGGCCGACCAAATCCAGATTGTCCGCGTCTTCAGCGAGAAAAACCTGGCGGTTGGCTTCATCGTGCCCGGTCGCGAACATGGCGTGCACATAGGGGATCAGCGTTAATTCCCGCTCCAATCCTTTGCGATGCACATTTTGCAGGCCCGGCAGATCCGCGGCGAAAATCAGCATCGGCTGCCCGGAAATGGCGCCGTAGCGTCTGCCCTGCGCATCCACGTAACGCTCGCCGATGATTTCCGGAGCCGCGGCGGCGATGCCCGTCGCCAGAAAGGCCACCACGTTCAGCCGCTGCCAGGTCGGCAGATCGTCACGCACGATAAACGCTATCTTGGTATCAAACATATTTCGCTCTACTCCGTTGTGCTGTTAAACGCGCATCATCGGAGATGGCATGTCAACAGTATAGAACGTTTGTGCACTGGCGTTGATAGGCCGCCGGCGATAATCGGTAGGCGCGCTGGAACCAGCGGCCCAAATGGCTCTGATCGGCAAAACCCACCTGCATGGCGACCTGCGCCGGTTCTTCCCCCTGCGCCAACAGCAAGCGTGCAGCCCGCAGCCTCAACCGAACCAAATAAGCGTGCGGCGACTGGCCGAAAGCCCGGGTGAACTGGCGAGTCAGGCGGAAACGGTCCAGGCCGCACTGAAGAGCAAGTTCATCCAGGCTGGGATTATCCGCCATGTGCTCGTGCAAATAGTCCCGCAAGCGATTCATCTCAATTAAAGCGTCATCGCTTTGGGAAGTTGGCCGAACGCGAATATGCCGTGCCAAAAGCGTCAGCAGTTGATCCAGGCTTTGATCGCGCGCCAGCCGGCCTTCCCCCTGATGCAACGCAAAAAACGCCTGGTGGATCGCGGTCGCCAGCATCGGATCGTCGGTCAACGTGCTGTGGAAGGCGCCTTCCAGCACCGAAGCGTCCCCCAATCCGCGGCGGCTCATCGCGTCGGAGACCCAGCGCTGCGGCAGATAAAGCATCGCATAGGTAAACCCCTCGGCCTGCGGCGCATGGCCATCGTGCACCGCGCCCGGCTCGATCAGCATGGCGCGCCCCGGCCGGCTGGTATGCAGCGAGCGGTGGCAATGGAAACGCTGCAAGCCCTGCTGCGTGACGCCCACCAGCATTTCATCATGATCGTGAGGATCGTAGGCATGCCCCTGAAAGTGAGCGTTGACGCTCTCAATACCGGTTTCGTCATCGCGTCGCAATTCGAGCCAGTCTTTATGTTGATGATTTGACGCCATGCAATCAGTCCGGAGTTCTGCTCACAGGAAAAGAAAAAACAGCTTACCCTGACACCGCCGCGGTTGCACGCTCACAGCTCGCAGATGGCGTAAGTGCCCTTCCCGGCCGATTTCGCCTGATACATCGCGCCGTCGGCGCGGGTCAGCAGCATCTCCTCCGTCACATCGCCGCGTGGGGAAATGGCCGCGCCGATGCTGGCGGAAAGCCGTACCTTCTGCGGCCCGATCTGCGTAATTGTGGCCAGTTGCGCCAACACGTTTTCGCAAAACTCGCTGACCTCGCGCCGCGGATCCGTCAACGGCCACAGGATCACCGTGAACTCGTCACCGGCCAGACGCGAGACGCTGTGGCGCTCGCCGGCGCAGGCGCTGAGCAACGTGGCGAAGGTTTTCAGGATCGCGTCGCCGAAATCATGGCCATAGCTGTCGTTAAGGGTTTTGAAGCCGTCGAGATCGATAAACAGCAGCGCCATCTGCCGCTGATGGCAACAAGCCTGCAGCGTGCCCGACAACCGGCGCAGAAACGCACGGCGGTTGGTCAATCCGGTCAGCATGTCGTGGGTCGCGTCATATTCCAGCCGCTGCTGCAGCCGCTTCAGTTCGGTGATGTCCATGGCGAGAATGTAAAAGCCCTGCGCTTCGCACGGCACCAGCGTGGTGTGGATCATCAGCAGCCCCTGCCGGGTCTGCAGCTCATTCTCAAAACTCACCATTTCGCCCGCGAGGGCCCGTTCGATCATCGGTTTTGCTATCCGATAAACGCTTTCCCCCATGAAATCACGCACCGTCATCCCCCTGAGGCTGGACTCCTCCAGACCGAACCAGGTTTTGTAGGCGCTGTTGGCGAACAGGTAGCGTTCATTGCCGTCGATCTGGCTGATTAAGGCCGGCATGTTGTCGGTAATGGCGCGCAGACGCTCCTTCTCCGCACTGAGCTGATATTCGGCGAGCACGCGGGTTTCAATCTCTTCGTTGAGTTTTTTGACCACCACGTTCAGCTCCCGCGTGCGGGTTTCGACGCGTTCCTCCAGCTCATGCTGCAACGCGAACAGATCGGCCTCGGCCGCCTTGCGCTCGCTGATATCGACGATAACCGAGATGAAATGGTCCGGTTTGCCGTTCGGCAAGCGATTGAGCGCCACCGTCAGCTGCACCCAAACGATCGAGCCGTCGGCGCGGAAATAGCGTTTTTCCATCGAGTAGGTGCTGATTTCATTTTTCAACAGCTGCTGCAGCTTTTCCAGGTCGGTATTGAGATCGAGCGGATAGGTAATGTCCTGGAAGGTGCGATCCATCAGTTCGCGCTCGGAATAGTGCAGCATTTCGCAGATGCGCGGGTTCACCCGCAGCCAATACCCCTGCAGCGAAACCAGCGCCATCCCTACCGCCGCCTGGGCGAAGGTCTGTTCGAACAGGGCCTCCGTGCGCTGCAGGTCGGACTTCAGGTTTTCGGTATAGACGTGGCGCTCAATACTTTGCAGATACTCCTCCACCACGGCGGCGAAATCATGCAGATCGGCCAGTTGTTCCGGGGAAAACGGCTGCGGGTGGCTGTCGATAATGCACAGGGTGCCGAGCGGCAACCCGTCGAGCGACAGCAGCGGCTGCCCGACGTAGAAACCGATCCTCGGCCCGCCGATCACCAGCGGATTATCGAAAAAGCGCGGGTCGTTGGCGGTATCGGGCACCACCAGCGCTTCGCGTTGCAAGATCGCATGGCCGCAAAACGAGATATTGCGCGGCGTTTCCCGGGCATCCAGACCGTAGCGCGATAAAAACCATTGGCGATCCCGGTCGATCAGCGACACCAGCGCAATGGTCACGCCGAAGTATTTCGCCGCCAGCCGCGTGATGCGATCCAGTTTTTCCACCGAGTTTGAATCCAGCACGTTCAGCGAATTCAATACCGACAGGCGTTCGGCTTCGTTTTCGGGGAAGCAGGGTTCGAGCATGTTGTCTCCCATTGTGTCACCCACGGATCCGGCGCAGCCAGCCGGCGTGAGTCCGTTCGCCCTATCCGTCGGTCAGCGACAAATATCCTTGTCCATCATAGACTCACTCAGTATCAATCCGATTGCGCATTCTCGCCAGCTTTGCCGGCCGTTGCGTTTACCCCCGCGCTGCGCTACAGTCGTTCACAAGGTGATGGTGTTCCACCTTTCCCAACCGCCGCGTTCACTCGAACCGGATGATGACGCCTGATATACAACTTCGCTTTATTTTTTAGGCAGGTATGTCAGGAGTCGCTATGAATGAAATCTCACGTCTTACCCCTTTTCCGTTCCAGCCCGATGCCGTCGCGCGGGAAATGCCCCTGTACGTTTTCGGCCATAAAAATCCCGACAGCGACAGCATCTGCAGCGCGCTGGTGGTCGCGGACTGGCTCAATCACCTCGGCAAACCGGCCGTGGCTTTCCGCCTCGGCGACCTGACGCCGGAAACCCGCTACATACTGGCTGCCGCCGGCGTACAGGCGCCTGCGCTGCTGAAAGGCGATCTTCGTGACCGCAAAGTCTGGCTGGTCGACTTTACCGATATCGAACAAGGCCCGGCCTCATTGCTCGACAGCGACGTGGTCGGCGTTATCGACCATCACCGGCTGGGCACGTTAGTCACCCGCAACCCGCCCGATGTCTGGGTGCGCGCCGTCGGCTGTTGCGCCACCGTGATCCTGCAGATCCTGACGACAGAAAAGCCAATGCCACTTAACGCCGCCCAGGCCACGCTGCTGCTGGGCGCCATCCTGAGCGATACCGTCGCGCTCAGTGCGCCAACCACCACGGAACAGGATCGGCTGGCGGTCACCCGGTTACGCGCAATCTCTCACGTCGACTATGACGCCTTCACCGCCGGGCTGCTGGCCGCCAAAACCGATCTCTCGGGGCAATCCGCCGCGCAGTTGCTGCACCGCGACGCCAAGGATTACCGCATCCATAGCGTCTCGCTGCTGCTGTCGCAGATAGAAGTGCGGGCCATGAGCGACATCGATCCGCTGTTGCCCGCACTGCAACAGGCGCTTGAACAAGCGAAGCAGGAAGCCGGGCTGGAGATGGCTCCACTATTGGTCACCGATATCACCCGCCGCCGCTCCACCCTGTATTTCTCGTCGAACCGGGTGCTCGGCATTCGTCAGGTATCGCTGCCCGGTATGACGAGCCGAAAAAAAGAGGTTTTACCGTGGTTAACCCTCCAGATCGCTAACGCAGGGAGATAAGTCATGCCGCTCTATCAACATGCTTTACTGCTGGTACAGGATGAACGCGACGGCCGGCTGCTGTTGCGCCATGCCGAACGCCTCAATCAGCAGATGAATACGCGCATTACCGTGGCGCACATCAGCGCCGACTATGCCGAGCTGGACTACCTCAGCGATGCGCAAACCAAAGATCGCCAGTCCAGCGAGGTGATCGCCGCCAAAGCCATGCTCAGCCGCCTGGTGGAAGACTGCTCAATCCCCCTGGAGGTGCGCGCAATCGTCAGCATCCATCGCTTCAAAGACGTCGAAGCCCTGATTGCCCGTGAAGGCGTCGATCTTTTGTTGCTCGGCCATCAGAACCGTCCGTTTGGCGTCTTTGCCTCCTTCGGTTTCGAATTCATCAACCATTTATCCATCGACGTGCTGATAAAACACGTTCCCACTCCCTAGAACGAGGTGACACCCCCATGAGCTATGAGATTGAAAGCGTAACCGCCAGAGAGATCCTGGATTCGCGCGGCAACCCGACCGTCGAAGTCGACATGAGCGCGGCGGGCGTCGTGGCCCGGGCTTCGGTGCCTTCGGGAGCCAGCACCGGATCGCGCGAGGCGGTGGAGCACCGCGACGGCGATCCGCGCCGTTTCGGCGGCAAAGGCGTACTGGAGGCGGTGCACAGCGTCAAAACGGCGATCAACGAGGCGTTGCGCGGAGTGGATGTGCGCCAACAGGCGGAGATAGACCGCCGGCTGATCGCGCTGGACGGCAGCGAGAACAAAAGCCGATTGGGGGCCAACGCCCTGCTCGGCGTGTCTCTGGCCGCCGCCCGCCTCGCGGCGCAATTGTCGCAGCTGCCGCTGTATCGTTATCTGGGCGGCATCGGCGCCAATCTGCTGCCGGTGCCCTGCATGAATATCATCAACGGCGGCGTGCACGCCCGCTGGCAAGGGGCGGACTTTCAGGAGTTTATGATAGCCCCCCTGGGCGCACCGTCGCTGCGCGAGGCCGTGCGCTGGGGCAGTGAAGTTTATCAGGCGCTGCGCCAAATCCTGTTGGAAAAAGGCCTGTCGGTCGGCGTCGGTGACGAAGGCGGTTTTGCGCCGGCGGTCGCTTCAAACCGCCAGCCGCTCGAGCTGATCGTGCAGGCGATAGAGAAAGCCGGCTACCGGCCGGGAGAAGATATCGCGATCTGCATGGATCCGGCCTCGAGCGAATTCTACGCCGACGGCAAGTACCGCCTGCGCAGCGAGAACCTCGAGTTGGACGCAGCCCAGATGACGGCCTATTACCAACGGCTGGTGCAGGATTTCCCCATCGTGCTGATTGAAGACGGCTTGGCCGAGGACGACGGGGCCGGCTGGCGTATTCTGAGCGACGCCCTGGGCGACCAGGTGGAGCTGGTCGGCGACGATCTGTTCGTCACCAACGTGAAATACATCCAGCGCGGGATTGATGAACGGTTGGCCAATGCGGCGCTGATCAAGCTGAACCAGATCGGCACGCTGAGCGAAACCTTCGCCGCCGTACAGCTCTGCCAGGCGAACGGCTGGGGCACCTTTATCTCGCACCGCAGCGGTGAAACCGTCGACAGCTTTATCGCCGACATGACGGTCGCGATGCGAGCCGGCCATCTGAAAACCGGCGCGCCGAGCCGCGGCGAGCGCATCGAAAAATACAATCAGCTGATGCGCATCGAAGATCAGTTGGGCGCCTCGGCGGTGTATGCCGGGCGTTCCGCCTTTAAACGCCGCTAAGCTTTGCCGGCCGGGCCGGCGATGCTTCGGCCTGTTTTTCGCCCTTGGCTTGGCACAGCCCGGCGACACCGGACGCCAATAAGGTCAGCCGGGTCGTCAGCAAGGTTTCTCGTTGCTCATTCAGCGTGGCCATCATCAGCTCGATCTCCGCCAGCCGTTCATCGACGCCACGTATCAACCCATCCTCATAAGCGCTGCCCTGCAGCGCCAGCACGCGTTGGATCGCCTGCAGCGAAAAACCCAGATTCTGGCCGATTTGGATCAGATGCAAACGCTCCAGCGCGCTGTCGCCGTACACCCGATAGCCGTTGACGCCGCGCACCGGTTTCGGCAACAACCCCAACTGCTCGTAGTAGCGTATCGCCGAGGCGGCCATGCCGGCGCGCTGCGCCAATTCTCCGATCTTCATGCCCTATTGACCTTAAAGTTAACTTTAAACCTAGTATAGCGCCATTCCCCGTACGACAGGAGCGCAAACCGATGTTTACCCCACTGACACTGCCCAACGGCAGCCGTTTATCCAACCGTCTGGCCAAGGCGGCGATGGAAGAAAATCTGGCCGCCCCGGGCCAATTGCCCGGCCCGGCGCTGTGGCGCTTATACCGCTACTGGGCCGAAGGCGGCGCCGGCTTGATCATCACCGGCAACGTGATGATCGACGGCCGCGCCATGACCGGCCCCGGCGGCGTGGTGCTGGAACAGGACACGCCGCTCGCCCCGTTCGAAACCTGGGCCAAGGCCGCGCGCCAGGGCGGCGCGCAGGTGTGGATGCAGCTTAACCACCCGGGCCGGCAGGTGATGGCGAACATGGGCGGTAACGCGTGGGCGCCCTCCGCCATCCCGCTGGCGATGGGCAAGCACAGCAAGCTGTTCGCCCAGCCGCAGGCGATGGATGAAACGCAGATCGCCGAGGTGATCGCGCGCTTCGCCGCCAGCGCGCACGCCGCCGAACGGGCCGGTTTTACCGGCGTGGAGATCCACGCGGCGCACGGCTATCTGATTTCCCAGTTTCTCTCGCCGCTGACCAACCAACGCAACGATCGCTGGGGCGGCGAGCTGGCGAACCGCGCCCGGTTGCTGCTGGAGGTAGTGCGTGCGGTGCGCGAGCGCGTCTCGCCGGAATTTTGCGTGGCGGTCAAACTGAACTCCGCCGATTTCCAGCGCGGCGGTTTTTCATCGGACGATGCCCGCCAGGTGGTGCTGATGTTGAACGAGTTGCCGGTCGATCTGATCGAACTGTCTGGCGGCAGCTACGAAAGCCCGGCGATGCAAGGCGACACGGCGGACGGCCGCACTCTGGCGCGCGAAGCCTATTTTCTGACCTTTGCCCGCGATCTTGCCGCCGTCGCGCACATGCCGGTGATGACCACCGGCGGCATCGCCCGCCCGTCGGTGGCGCAGCGGGTGCTGGACAGCGGCGTCGCGGTCGTCGGCATCGCTACCGCCATGGCGGAAGTGCCCGATCTGCCGCGGCGCTGGCAAACCGGCGCGGCCCCCCATGCGCTGCCTGCCCCGATCACCTGGCGCAGCAAGGTGATGGCGTCGCTCGCCCGCATGGCGTTGGTCAAGCGCCGGATGCGCGCGTTGAGTGACGATCGGCCGCGCAATGTGCGCTACTCGCCGCTGTTCACGCTGGTCGTCGATCAGTGGCGTACCCGCCGTATCCTGCAGCGTTACCACGCCTGGTTACGGCAACGTTAATGACCGCGGCGCCGGCAAACACGCCGGCGGCCGCACAAAAATCCCGCTTTTTTGATCGCGCTACGTAAAATCTGCAAGAAATCACCGCTCTGGATACTGCGCTTTTAACGCTCGGCTGCTTATATTCATCACAAATTCTGTGTATATAACCGCTTTAGGACTTAAGGTGGTGAATAGATGAAAATAAGCCGCTATTTTCTATTTATGTTATTAATCGGAAATTCACCTTAATAATAAATGCATTAAAGAAGCAGCCAAAGGAAAGCAGAAAAGCATTTTTACGCAATGTTAAAGAAATGTTGTTTTTTGCCGGCAAAACCAACGGTCAACAAATCAACAACATATTGATGAGCCTAAGAAAAAACTAAACAATTCAAAACAAAATCGGCTATTGAGTCCCAGGCGAAAAAGCCATATATTGGTCGCGCTTTTCACAAGGCAGTTACTTTTCTAATTCATTAATTCAATCGTTGCGTCTTGAGACCTTCGGTTGTAGGAGAGATATGATGACGGATAAAGTCCGTATTGATACTTTAGTTGCAAACTCATTAAACGGAAACAATGAAACCTATTTGGCGCGCCAAGCCGAATTTGAGTCGAATGTTAGGAGTTATCCGCGCAAATTGCCGTTGGCAATTGCGAAAGCCCAGGGCGTTTGGATCACTGATGTTGAGAATAATCAATATCTTGATTGCCTGGCCGGGGCGGGAACGTTGGCTCTTGGACATAATCACCCCGACGTCCTGCAAAGCATCCAAAATGTCATTACCAGCGGCTTGCCGTTACATACTCTCGATCTCACGACCCCGTTAAAAGATCGTTTCTCCGATTACCTGCTCTCTCTGTTGCCGGGCGAAGGCAAAGAATATTGCCTGCAGTTCTGCGGCCCGTCCGGCGCCGATGCGGTGGAAGCCGCGCTGAAGCTGGCGAAAAAGCACACCGGCCGTTCTGGCGTGATCAGCTTCTCCGGCGGTTATCACGGCATGACCCACGGCGCGCTGTCGGTCACCGGCAACCTGTCGCCGAAGGCGGCGATCAACGGCATGATGCCGGAAGTGCAGTTCATGCCTTACCCGCATGAATACCGCTGCCCGCTGGGCATCGGCGGCGAAGCCGGCGTCAAGGCGCTGACCTACTACTTCGACAACCTGATCAACGACGTGGAAAGCGGCGTGCGCAAACCGGCGGCGGTGATCCTGGAAGCCGTTCAGGGCGAAGGCGGCGTTAACCCGGCGCCGGCCGAGTGGCTGCAGCGCATCCGCAAAGTGACGCAGGAGCATGGCATTCTGCTGATCATCGACGAAGTTCAGGCCGGTTTCGCCCGTACGGGCAAGCTGTTCGCCTTCGAACACGCGGGCATCGAGCCGGACATCATCGTGATGTCGAAAGCGGTCGGCGGCGGCTTGCCGCTCGCGGTGCTGGGCATCAAGAAAGAGTTCGACGCCTGGGAACCGGGTCACCACACCGGCACCTTCCGCGGCAACCAGCTGGCGATGGCCACCGGCCTGACCACCCTGCAATACCTGAAAGAGCACCAGGTCGCCGACAAAGTGGCCGCGCAGGGCGAATGGCTGAAAGGCAAACTGGCCGAGCTGCAGAAACGGTATCCGGTGATCGGTCACGTCCGCGGCCTGGGCCTGATGATCGGCATCGAGATCGTCAAGCCGAACGAAGCGCAGGATCACATGGGCTGCTACCCGGCCGATGGCGAGCTGTCCGCGTTGCTGCAGAAAAAGTGCTTCGAATCCGGTCTGATCCTGGAGCGCGGCGGGCGCAATGGCTGCGTGCTGCGTCTGCTGCCTTCCCTGCTGATCACCAACGATGAGCTGGGTATTTTCCTCGATAAATTTGAGCAGGCGCTGTTGGCCGCCGGCGTCAAGCCAGTCTGATTGGAGCGAATGACCGCGATGTCCAAGTTAAACCCGATTCTGGCTTCCTCGGCGCACAGCGCCGAGGCTTACCGCCAGGCGATCGCGCAGAGCAGTGAAGCCGTCGTGCAGTGGCTGCAACAGCCCGAGATGTATCAGGGCAAAAGCGTGGCCGAACTGCGCGAGCGCATCAAGCTCGACTTCACCCCGCAAGGCCTGGGCAACCAGGCGGCGATCGATCGCGCCATCGAGTACTTTTTGAAAGACAGCCTGTCGGTGCACCACCCGCAGTGCGTGGCGCACCTGCACTGCCCGAGCCTGGTGATAAGCCAGGCCGCCGAAGTGCTGATCAACGCCACCAACCAGAGCATGGATTCCTGGGATCAGAGCCCGTCGGCCACGCTGATCGAAATGAAGCTGATCGAATGGCTGCGCGCCCAGGTTGGTTACCAGCCCGGCGACGCCGGGGTGTTCACCAGCGGCGGCACCCAGAGCAACCTGATGGGGCTGATGCTGGCGCGCGATGCATTCTTCGCGCGTCAGGGCCACTCCGTGCAGCAGGATGGCCTGGTGGGCGATCTGCGCAAGCTGAAGGTGTTCTGTTCTGAAAATGCCCACTTCTCGGTGCAGAAGAACATGGCGCTGATGGGCCTCGGCTATCAGTCCGTCACCCTGGTGAAAACCGATCGCTTCGCCCGCATGGACGTGAACGATCTGGCGGAAAAACTGGCGCAGGCCAAGGCCAACGGCGAGCAGGTGATGGCGATTGTCGCCACCGCCGGCACCACCGACGCCGGTGCCATTGACCCGCTGCGCGACATCGCGCGGCTGGCGGCGCAGCAGCAGATTTGGGTACACGTGGATGCGGCCTGGGGCGGCGCGCTGCTGCTTTCCGAGCAGTACCGCGACTACCTGGACGGCCTGGAACTGGTGGACTCCATTACCCTGGACTTCCACAAGCAGTTCTTCCAGACCATCAGCTGCGGCGCCTTCCTGCTGAAAGACGAGCGTCACTACGAGCTGATGCGCTATCAGGCGGCCTACCTGAACTCCGAGTTCGACGAAGCGCAAGGCGTGCCGAACCTGGTGTCCAAGTCGCTGCAGACCACCCGCCGCTTCGATGCGTTGAAGCTGTGGATGGGGCTGGAGGCGCTGGGGCAGAAGCAATACGCCGAGATCATCGATCATGGCGTGACGCTGGCGCAACAGGTAGCGCGTTACATCGCCGATCAGGAATCGCTGGAACTGGTGATGCAGCCGCAGCTGGCCAGCGTGCTGTTCCGCTACCGTCCGGCGCAGCTGGCGGCGAACGGCGACGCGGCCGTCGCCCTGTTCAACCAGCGCATCGGCGACGCCCTGCTGGAATCGGGCCGCGCCAATGTCGGCGTGACCGAATTCGATGGCGTAACCTGCCTGAAGATGACGCTGCTGAACCCGATCGTGACGCTGGAAGACATCAAGCTGTTGCTGGCGCTGGTCGAGAAAACCGCGCAGCAGCTGCCAGCGTAACGCCGCGCAGTGTACCACTCAAGCCGATAACTTGCGTTATCGGCTTTTTTATTGCTCATCAGATCGCAGGAGACGCAGCGTTTACGCTGATATACTGCATCAAACGCCTTCTCTCATTCCAGCGCCACAGGATACGCACGCATGACCGACCCTGATTTCAACCTGTTGATCGCGCTCGATGCGCTGCTGACGGCGGGCAGCGTCGTCGGCGCCGCACGGCGTCTCGGTTTAAGCGCTTCGGCGATGAGCCGCACCCTCAGCCGATTGCGCGCGGCCACCGGCGATCCCCTGCTGGTGCGCGCCGGCCGTCATATGGTGCTGACGCCCTATGCCGAAACGCTGCGCGAGCGGACGCGAAATACGGCATTCGAAGCCCGTGCGCTGCTGCGCCCGGCGCAGGGAGCATTGGATCCCGCCGAGCTGGATCGTACCTTCACGCTGCGCGCCAACGACGGCTTCGTCGAAGCCTTCGGCCCGGCGCTGATCGCCGCCGCTGCCGAACAGGCGCCGCGGGTGCGGCTGCGCTTTGCGCCCAAACCGGAGAAAAGCGACCGCCCGCTGCGTGAAGGGCTGGTCGATCTGGAGATAGGCGTGCTGGGTGACATGGGCCCGGAAATCCGCCTGCAGGCGCTGTTCCGCGATCGCTTCGTCGGCGTGATGAGAACCTCGCACCCGCTTGCGCAGCAGCCGGAGATCGGCGCCGCCGACTACGCCGCCTGCGGCCACGTGGTGGCCTCGCGCAGCGGGCGCATTCTCGGGCCGGTAGACGCCGCGCTGGCGGAGCTGGGGCTGACGCGCCAGATTGCCGCCGTGGTGCCGAGTTTTCCGGCCGCGCTGGCGGTGGCGCAGGCCTCGAACCTGCTGGCGCTGTTGCCCGCCTCCTTCCTGCACGCTCAACCGGCCGAGGGCCCGCTGCGCGTCTTTGAGCTGCCGGTGAAAACGCCGCCCATTACCGTGTCGCAAATGTGGCACCCGCGCCTGGAGGCCGAGGCGGATCACCGCTGGCTGCGGCAGCTGGTGTTGTCGGTCTGTCGCCAGCGCGTGCAGGAACCGTTTCGCGAATAGTGACAATGTCACTAGATTTTGCATTACTGACGTCGAGTGATCCAGCCAACGGCAAAGCCCCCATACCCTGAGGGTTGTTCCCCCTCGCGCGATGGGAGAACATAGCGTTCACGATGCCTGACTCAGTGAAACGCTCATGACGCTTCCCCCTCTCTGGCCGGTATTCGACGGCCATAACGACCTGCTGCTCAACCTGTGGCTGCAGCACGACGACGATCCGGCCGCCGCCTTCTATTCCCGCGTCACGCCGGGCCACCTCGATTTCTCCCGCATGCGGCGCGGCGGATTTTTCGGCGGACTGTTCGCGGTATTTATTCCCCCGGTCAGCTATATCGCCCAGATGCGCAACCAAACGCAGGACGAGGCGCAGGCCGCCTTCGATCCGCTGGCGATCGCCGAACGGCAGATCGCCATCCTGCAGCAGTTGGAGCAGGCTTCTCAGGGGCGGCTGCGCATCTGCCGCACCGCCACCGAGATAGAACAGTGCCGCCTCAACCGGCAAATTGCCGCGGTGCTGCATATCGAAGGCGCCGGCATGATCGATGCGGAGCTGACGCAGCTGGAGGCTTTCTACCGGCTGGGCGTGCGCAGCATCGGGCCATTCTGGAATCTGCCGAACGCCTTCGGCACCGGCGTCAGCGGGCCGTTCCCGGGCTCACCCGATATCGGCCCCGGCCTGACGCCGGCCGGCGAGGCGCTGATCCGCGCCTGCAACCGCCGCCGCATCATGATCGACGTCTCGCACATGAACGAGAAAACCTTCTGGCAAACCGCCGCGCTGAGCAACGCGCCGCTGGTCGCCACCCACTCCAACGCCCACGCCCTCTGCCCCCAGCCGCGCAACCTGACCGACGCACAGCTGGGCGCCATCGCCCAGAGCGGCGGGATGGTCGGCGTCAATTTCGGCACCGCCTTCCTGCGTGCGGACGGTAAACGTGACAGTGCAACAACCGGCTTAACAGAAATTGTTAAACACGTTGAGTATTTGATCGCTAAACTTGGTGAAGATCGCGTGGGATTTGGCTCTGATTTTGACGGGGTCAACGTACCGCAACCGCTGGAGGACGCCGCTGGCCTGCCGCGCCTGACGCAAGCGCTGGCGCAGGCCGGGTTCGATAACCGGTTGCTGGAGAAGCTGACCTGGCGCAACTGGCTGAACGCGCTCACCGCCGCCTGGGGTGAATAACCCGGTTACGCTTTAAAGGTTGCGATCTCCGTCACATTTCGCCAACATTGGGCCGGCCGAATGCGAACGTTTCTCATTGGGTTCGACTTATTACGATGCATGCAAAGGAGCACCGCTATGACTACCTGGACTAAACCTGAGTTTGTTGATCTGCGTCTGGGGCTGGAAGTGACGCTGTACATTTCCAACCGTTAATCGCCCGTCTGCCCGCCTTTCGCGCGGGCATTTCTTTCCTTCTTTTCTGGTTTAGACATGCAGATAAAAGTTCTCGGCTCGGCGGCGGGCGGCGGCTTTCCCCAGTGGAATTGCAACTGCGACAACTGTCGGGGCGTTCGCGACCACAGCATCAGCGCCACGCGCCGCACGCAGTCCTCCATCGCCGTCAGCGACGACGGTAAAAACTGGGTGCTGTGCAACGTTTCCCCGGACATTTGCCATCAGCTGCTGGCCTCGCCCGAATTGAATAATCCCGAGGTGCTGCGCGGCACCGGCATCGGCGCGATCGTGTTGACCGACAGCCAGATCGATCACAGCGCGGGCTTGCTCAATTTGCGCGAGGGCTGTCCGCATCACGTCTGGTGCACCCCTGAAGTGCATGACGATCTCAGCACCGGTTTCCCGGTGTTTCCCATGCTCTCACACTGGAACGGCGGCCTGATTCACCACCCGGTGACGCCCGGCGAGCCGTTCCGCACGATGGTCTGCCCGAACGTGCGCTTTACCGCCATTCCGCTGCTCAGCAACGCGCCGCCCTATTCGCCGTTCCGCGATCGCCCGCTGCCGGGCCACAACGTGGCGCTGTTTATCGAAGATACCGCGCGCGGGGTGGCGCTGCTGTACGCGCCGGGCCTGGGTGAGCCGGACGAGGTGCTGCTGCCGTGGCTGCGCCGCGCGGACTGCCTGCTGATCGACGGCACGCTGTGGCGCGACAACGAGCTGGCCAACGCCGGCGTGGGCCGCAATACCGGCAAGGACATGGGGCATCTGGCGCTGGCGGAAGAACACGGGCTGGCGGCCCTGCTCGCCACCTTGCCCGCCAGGCGTAAGATCCTGATCCACATAAACAATACCAACCCTATCCTCAATGAAGACTCGGTAGAGCGGCAAAGCCTGACCGCCGCCGGCATTGAAGTGAGCTGGGACGGCATGAATATCGAACTGTAGGGAACCGCCATGACGCAACCACTGCCCCTGACTCCGCCGGCATTTGAAGCGGCGCTGCGCGCCAAAGGCGCTTATTACCATATTCACCACCCGTACCACATCGCGATGCACAACGGCGAAGCGACCCGCGAACAGATCCAGGGCTGGGTGGCCAACCGGTTCTACTACCAGACCAGCATTCCGATCAAAGACGCGGCGATCATGGCCAACTGCCCACAGCCGGAAACCCGTCGCAAATGGGTGCAGCGCATCCTGGATCACGATGGCTACGGCGGCAGCGAAGGCGGCATCGAAGCCTGGCTGCGCCTGGGCGAAGCCGTCGGGCTGCAGCGCGACGCCCTGCTCTCTGAAGAATTGGTGCTGCCGGGCGTGCGCTTCGCGGTGGACGCCTACGTCAATTTCGCGCGCCGCGCCTGCTGGCAGGAAGCGGCCTGCAGCTCGCTGACCGAACTGTTCGCGCCGCAAATCCACCAATCGCGCCTCGACAGCTGGCCGCAGCACTACCCGTGGATCGACGCCGCCGGCTACGACTATTTCCGCAGCCGCCTCGGCCAGGCCAACCGCGATGTGGAACACGGCCTGGCGCTGGCGCTGGACTATTGCGACACCGTAGAAAAACAGCAGCGCATGCTGGAGATCCTGCAGTTCAAGCTGGACATTCTGTGGAGCATGCTGGATGCCATGAGCATGGCCTATACCCTGAACCGCCCGCCTTACCACAGCGTGACCGCCGCGCGGGTATGGCACAACCAGAGGCTGGTGTAATGACGCTGAACCCTGAACACACCCCCGTCTTCCGTCGCGGCTACCGCCTGCAATGGGAGCAAGTGCAAAACAGCCACGTGATCCTCTACCCGGAAGGCATGGCCAAGCTGAACGACAGCGCCGCCGCCATCTTGCAGCTGGTCGACGGCCACACCACGCTGAACGGCATCATCGCCCAGTTGAACGCCCGCTTCCCCGGCGCCGAAGGGCTGGCGGAAGACGTGCTGGAGTTTTTTCAGCGCGCCTACGAACAAAAATGGGTGACCTTCCGTGACTGAAGCGCGCGCGCCGGCGGTGAACCCGCCGCTCTGGCTGCTGGCGGAGCTGACCTACCGCTGCCCGCTGCAGTGTCCGTATTGCTCCAACCCGCTCGATTTCGCCGCGCAGGAAAAAGAGCTGACCACCGCGCAGTGGATCGAGGTGTTTCGCCAGGCGCGAGCGATGGGCAGCGTGCAGCTCGGTTTATCCGGCGGCGAGCCGCTGGTGCGTAAAGACCTGCCCGAGCTGATCGCCGCCGCGCGCGAGCTCGGCTTTTACACCAACCTGATCACCTCCGGCATCGGCCTGACCGAGAAGAAGCTGCAGACCTTCGCCGACGCCGGGCTGGACCATATCCAGATCAGTTTTCAGGCCAGCGACGAAACGCTGAACGCCGCGCTGGCGGGCTCCGCCAAGGCGTTTCAGCAGAAGCTGACCATGGCTAAGGCGGTCAAGGCGCTCGGCTATCCGATGGTGCTCAACTTCGTGCTGCATCGCCATAATATCGGCCAGATCGACCGCATTATCGAACTGGCTATCCAGCTGGACGCCGACGACGTCGAGCTGGCGACCTGCCAGTTCTACGGCTGGGCGCACCTCAACCGCGAGGGCCTGCTGCCGACCCGCGAGCAGATCGCCGACGCGGAAGCGGTGGTGAAACGCTACCGCGAACGCATGGCCACCGAGGGCAAGCTGGCCAACCTGCTGTTCGTCACGCCGGACTACTACGAGGAGCGCCCCAAAGGCTGCATGGGCGGCTGGGGCGCCATCTTCATGAGCGTGACGCCGGAAGGCATGGCGTTACCCTGTCACAGCGCCCGTCAGTTACCGATCGCCTTCCCGTCGGTGCTGGAGCACGATCTGCAGCATATCTGGTACCACTCGTTCGGCTTTAACCGCTATCGCGGCTATGACTGGATGCCGGAGCCGTGCCGTTCCTGCTCGGAGAAAGAACAAGACTACGGCGGCTGCCGCTGCCAAGCGTTCATGCTGACCGGCAACGCCGACAACGCCGACCCGGTGTGCGGCAAATCGCCCCACCACGGCACCATTCTGGCGGCGCGGGAAGCGGCGAATCGCTCGCAGATCGGTATCGATCAGCTGCGTTTTCGCAATCAGGCCAACTCCCGTCTGATCTTCAAGGGTTGACGATGACACCCGCCGCCGCCTCGTGGCAGCTCGACAACGGTTTGGCCGTCAAGGCGATAAGCGATCCTGCCGCCGCGGGCGCCGCCGCGCTGGTGCGCATTGAAGCGGGCAGTTTTCAGGCGCCCGTCGCCTGGCCGGGCCTGGCGCATCTGCTGGAGCATATGTTGTTTCGCGGCAGCGCGAACTACGGCGCGCAAGATGGTCTGATGGCCTGGGTCGCCTCGGTGGGAGGCCGGCTGAACGCCACCACCCAGGCCATGCAAACCGCGTTTTTCTTCGAGGTGGGCGCCGATCATTTGGCGCCGGGGCTGGCGCGGCTGAGCGATATGCTCGCCGCCCCGCAGCTGGCGGCCGAGGCGATCGCTCAGGAGATTGAGGTCATCGACGCTGAATATCGCCTGCTGCGCGCCGATGTGGAAACCCGCTGCGAAGCCGCACAGCGGCAGATGTTCAGCGGCCTTGACGCAATGCATCGCTTTCATATCGGCAGCCGCGCCGCCTTTGGCAGCGATATTTCCGCGTTGCAGCTGGCGCTGCGGCAGTTTCATCAGCGCTATTTTCGCGCGCCAAACCTGACGCTGTGGCTGCAAGGCCCGCAATCGCTGGCGCAACTGCATGCGCTGGCCCAACGCTACGGCAGCCGGCTGCCGGCGGGCAACGGCTCACCGCACGAGAACTCACCGCCGCTGACCGCTGCGGAAGATTACACCCTGACGCTGCCCGGCACGCCGCAGTTGAGACTGGTGTTTGCCCTGCCGCGCTCCCATTCGCGCGGCTGGCTGCGGCGGCTGGAGCGCCTGCTGCTGGACGAAGCCCCCGGCGGGCTGCTGGCCCGGCTGCGCGCTCAGGCGTGGTGCGACGCTGTTTGGCTCGATTATTCGCGCTGCAGCGAGAACAACGCGCTGCTGAGTTTTATCTTTACCGTCAATCACGGTTCAGCCGCTGAGGCTGCCTGCATCGAAAGCGCCCTGCTGGCGTGGCTGCAGGCGCTGCAGGTGCTGACACCGGCCCAGCTTGCGCATTACGAGCGGCTGGCAAATCGCGATTTCCACCGTTTGGCGCCGCTCGACCAGCTGCGTGCCAGAGCGTTTGGGCTGCCGCCGGCGGAGCCGAACGACGATTGGCCACGGCATATTGCGGCGCTGATTAGCGCGCCGCGCCGTCGCCTGGCCGTGCGGCCCGAAGGCGGCGGTGAAACCCGTGAAATTCAAGGGCTGCCGCTGGCGCTTGGCCCCTTCGCCGGCGCCGCGCTGACGGCTACGGCTGAACCCTTCCGCTTTTTCTCCTCCTCGGCGGCGCTGCCGCCCCCGACATTGCCTGCCGGCCTGGCGCCGCTGCGGCATCTGCGCCCCGACGAAGCGCAGCCGGTGCTGCTGCTGCGGCCGACGCCGTCCAGCCCCTTCAGTGATGCACAGGCCTACGGCTTACAGGCGGCGCTGCGCGCCGGGGCGGCCGAACTGGCGCATCGGGAAGGACATTTAAGCTTCGAACGCCACCAGGGTGCGTGGCTGCTGCAGCTGGCGGGCAGCCCCGCGCTGCTTTGCCACGGGCTGAGCGAGGTGAACCGGGCGCTGGCGGCGTTGCCGTCGGCCATTCTCAACGAGGCGGCGAGAAACCTGCGCCATACGCAGTTGCAAGAGCAAAACGACATCGCCATTCGTCGCCTGCTGGCCCAATTGCCCGCGGCGCTCAGCGCGCCGACAGCAACAGCGGTGCAGTGGCATGCCACCTTAGTCGGCGGCGATGGCGAGTTAAAACGGCAGCTCTCGCACCTGCTGTACGACTTCCCCTATCCCGTGGCCGCCGAGCCGCCGCTGCCGATATATCAGCATCATCGCCCCGTCACGCTGACGGAAAGCGGCGCCGAACACGCCTTGCTGCAGTTTTACCCGCTGCCGAACGGCGAAGCCGAAAGCCGTTGGGCGCTGCGCGTGCTGGCCCAGCTTTACGCGCCGCGCTATTTTCAGCGGTTGCGCGTGGATCGCAACGTGGGCTACGTGGTGCAATGCGCCTTCCACCGCTGCGCCGATGCCGAAGGCCTGCTGTTCGCGCTGCAATCCCCAACGTTCAACGTTGAACAGCTGCGGCAGTTAACCGACGAATTCTTACTACAGATGCGTCATGAGCTGGCGCACGTGGGCGCAAACGAGCTGGCGCAAACGCAACAGGCGCTGCGGCAAAGCGTGCAGCGCCTCAGCGCCGAGCCATTGCAACGCGCCCGCGAAATCGCCCTGGAAAATCACGCAATCATTGCCGCCGAGCCCATGACATTGACGCAACTGGCCTATTGGCAGCAGCGGCTATTCGCCGCAGGCTGATGTTGCGTCGGAGCCAACCCGACGCAATATAAACGTAGCGAAACAACTAATAACCAGAGGGAGATATATCTCAATAATCGTGTTCCCTCCTGTAAGAACTACTTCGGGAAATTACTTGAATAACAGCATGTTGATTAATCGCCTAACCGACGCCCTCCTTTTCTTTTTATGGCAGGCATATATTCTTCGCTTTTTCATTCTTTTAAACTCATAAGCTAGCGATATATAAAACACCATGAGCAGCAACATTAATATAACAATCATAAGTTAGCCCAAATCCATTTAGCCATTTCATACGATTATTATCTAATTTAATAAATTAAAAAATTAGAAACATCCTGTTCTAAAAATTACTTTATCATATCACTCAAACCGGCCTTTTATGCTGGCCGGGATGCAGGAGAATTATAATTGCACCGCCCAGTTAGCCCGTCGCGAACAACACAATGGGTAGGCGATACCGGTCAGCACCATGCTGATCACCCAGGAAATGTCTGCGCCCGGGATCAGATTGGCGTAAGGGCCGGAGAAGAATGCGTTCTCGACGAAAGGCACCTGCACCGCAATACCGCCGAAATAAACGCCGAGCGCGCGGGTGTTTAGCAGGCCGTAGCGCCCGCCGTCGGCGCTGAAAATGGCCGAAATGTCATAGCGTTGGCGGTTAAGCAGGTAAAAATCAATCAGGTTGATCATGCACCAGGGGATCAGCACCGAAATCAAGGCAAAAATCAGGTTCAGGAACAGATGAACGAAGTTGGCCGAGGCAACCAGCGCCACCCACACCGCTCCCAGCAAAATCAGCGCCGAGAACAGCGTGCGTATACGCGCATTCGGCATCCACTGCGGTAAGAAGGTTTGTACCGCAGTGATGAGTGAAAGCACCGCGCCGTACAAATTCATCGAGTTATGGCAGATGATGTTGATCAGAAACAGCACCATCAACACCGGCCCCAGCCCTCCCGTCGCCTGGCGCACCGCCTCCATGGCATCGTCGCTGCCGGCGACCAGATTGACCGCCACCACGCCGAACACGAAGGCCAAAATGGTGCCGCTGCAGGCGCCCAGGTAGGTATACAGGAAGGGTTTGGCAATGCCGACTTCCGCCGGCAGGTAACGCGAATAGTCTGACGTGTAGGGCGAGAAGCTGATTTGCCAGACGGCGCCGATGCAGAACGTGGCGAACCAACCGGCAATGCTGAACGATCCCCGCTGCCAAAAATCCGCCGGCAGCGGTTGAGAAAACATCAATACCAATCCGAGAATCAGCGCGCTGCCCATCACCCAGGCGCCGATTTTGTTGATCTTGTGGATGAAACGGTAGCCCACCACCCCGATCAGCGTTGCCAACACCGCGCCAATCACCGTCGCCACGCCCATGTTCAATGACGGGATGACGTTATGGATGACCTTGCCGGAAAGCGTGATGTTGGAAATAAAGAACCCCAGATAGATCACCGTGGCGAACACGATCACCAACAGCGAGCCGTAGCGGCCAAACTGCGCCCGGCTCTGCACCATTTGCGGTATTCCGACCTGTGGTCCCTGGGCAGAGGTCAGCGCCAGAAAAATACCGCCGAACAGGTGGCCGGCGATAATCGCGCTCAGCGCCGAGAGAATATTGAGATGAAACGTTTGTGTGGAGATGGCCCCGGTCACGACCGCCAGCGGCGCAATATTGGTGCAAAACCACAGGGTAAACAGGCTGCGGGCATGGCCATGGCGCTCCCCGGCGGGAACAAAATCGATCGACTTGTCTTCAATAAACGCGGTCTGCTCTGGCTGAGAGTTCATATATCCCCCGGTTAACGTGGATTATTATTTTTTACAGCGTGTTAGCGTGCGAATAGGTCGAAAAAAGCGTGCGTCTGCCCCGGCGACATTGCGGTCGCCTGTATCAATGCGATGAAAACGGGGCTGCCGGCGCGATCTGAAATCGCGCCTGATTGCGCTGACTCAGCGCATGACAAAAGGATCGTCTATCGGATCGTCGCTGGTGCGCAGCCACACCGTTTTGCTGGTGGTGTATTGCAGCGCGGCGTCAATCCCGCCCTCGCGGCCAAACCCCGACTGGCCGTAGCCGCCAAACGGCGCCAGCGGCGATACCGCTCGATAGGTATTCAGCCACACCACCCCCACCCGCAGGCGACGGGTCACCCGATGCGCGCGCGTCAGGTTCTGCGTGAAAATGCCGGCCGCCAGGCCATAGGCAGAATCATTGGCAAGCTGAATGGCCTCCGCTTCGTCCCTGAAGGTCAACACCGACAGCACCGGGCCGAACAGCTCTTGCTTCACGCACTCGGCGTCGGGTTGCGCGCTGCAATCGACAATCGTCGGCGGGTAGTAAAAGCCCGGTGAGTCGATCGCCGCGTGGCCAATCACCAGTTTTGCCCCCTGCTCCAGCGAACGGCTGACGATGGCGGCGATCCGCTCTTGCTGCTGCCTGGTGCAAAGCGGCCCGAACTGGGTGTCCGGGCGATCCGGCGGCCCGATGCGGATGCTGCGCACCTTCTCCGTCAGCCGGGCCAAAAACGTGTCCTTGATGCTTTCCGCCACCAGCAGGCGCGAGCCGGCTACGCAGCTCTGGCCCGACGCGGCGAAAATGGCCGCCACCTGCGCATTCGCCGCGCTGGTCAGATCCGCATCATCGAAAACGATAAACGGCGATTTTCCGCCCAGCTCCAGCGAGGTGCTGGCGAGGTTTTCCGCACTGCCGCGAACGATGTGCTTCGCGGTTTCCGCGCCGCCGGTAAAGGCGATGTGGTCTACCTGCGGATGCGCCGTCAGCACCGCACCGCATTCGGCGGCAAAGCCGGTGATCACATTGCATACGCCGCGTGGAAAACCGGCCTCGTCTATCAGTCTGGCGAACGCCAGCAGCGGCGCCGGCGCGGTTTCCGCCGCTTTGACCACCAGCGTGCAGCCGGCGGCGATCGCCGGGCCGATTTTCACCGCCGCAAGAAACAGCTGGCTGTTCCAGGGCACGATCGCCGCCACTACCCCGATCGGTTCGCGACGTACCCAGGTTTCCATGTCGGCTTTGTCGATCGCCAGCACGCTGCCTTCCATCTTGTCGGCCAGGCCGGCGTAGTACCGGTAGTATTCCGCCACATAAGCGATCTGCGCCTGGGTTTCCCGGATGATCTTGCCGGTATCCAGCGTTTCCAGCCGCGCCAGCTCGGGGGCGTGCTGCTCCAGCAAGTCGGCCAGCCGCAACAACAGCTTGCCGCGCGCGCCGGCGGTCATATCGCGCCACTCGGCCCCCTGGAAAGCCCGGTGCGCCGCCGCAACGGCGCGATCCACATCCTGCGCGCGGGCTTCCGCCACCTGCGCCCAGGATTCGCCGCTCGCCGGGTTGATCGAGTCGAAGGTGGCCGAACCGGCGTCAAACCGGCCGTCGATGTAGAGTTTGAACGATTCCATTAGCGCCTCCGTCAGTGAAATTCCGGCATCACGCAGCGAATGAACCGCTCCAGAGAGGCCTTTTTACGCGCAAAGCTCATGCCGCTGTCGATCCACAACGCAAACTCGTCATACCCCAGCGCCTCATATTTTTTCAGCCGCGTAATGACCTCATTGGCGGTGCCGATAGCCAGGTTGGTGCGCATCATCTCGGCGGAGTAATAGGTATTGGCGGCGATCTCTTCGTCGCTCAGCGGCTGAATCAGCCCTTGCCGCACCGGCCGCTGGTTCTTGAACCAGGCGCCGAAGTAGTGGTAGAAACGGTTGAGCTCTTCCGCCGCCAGGCGGGCGTCCACCTCATCTTCCGCTACGTAGCCATGCTGCAACAGCATGATCTTCAGCGGCTGCTCGGCGGCGAAGCGTGCACGCGCCTCGTTGAAACAGGTCACCAGCCGCACGATCTCCTCTTCCCCTTGATGCAGCGGCGTAACCTGAACGTTGCAGCCGTTTTGCACCGCAAATTCGTGGCTGTTGGGATCGCGCGCCGCCACCCAAATCGGCGGATGCGGCTGCTGTTTCGGCAGCGGCGACGAGGTGGTCGCCGGGAACGACCAGTATTCCCCCTGATGGGCATAGTCGCCCTGCCACAGTTTTTTCACCGCCGGGATCAACTCGCGCATGCGCTGCCCGGCATCCCAGGCGGTCAAACCGGGCATCAGTCGTTCGTATTCATAGGAATAGGCGCCGCGCGCGATGCCCAGCTCCAGCCTGCCGCCGGTGATGATGTCGGTCATCGCCGCCTCGCCCGCCAGACGGATCGGGTGATTGAACGGCGCAATGATGGTGCCGGTGCCGAGCCGCACCCGCGAGGTGCGCCGGGCAATGTCCGCCAGATTGATGAACGGATTCGGCGCAATGGTGAAATTCATGCCGTGGTGCTCGCCGGTCCAGATGGCGTGCATGCCGCCGCGATCGGCGATTTCACACAGCTCGATCATCTCCTGGTAGAGCTTTTCCTGCGGTTCGTCGGGTAACGTTCGTTCCATATGCACGAATAAAGACAGTTTCATCACACTCTCCCGTTCAGCCTCAACCGGCGAATTGCTTGATGGCACCGCTGTGCTCATCGCCATAATAGATACCGTAATTGCCCACGGCGTTTTCTTTGACGAACCGGCCCAGCATCGATCGCAGCGCCGGATCCTTGATCGGCAGCCGCGCCAGCGTCGGCATGTCGAACCATTCCGCCGCGCCCAGCTGCGGCGTCAGGCTGCCGGCGTCGGTCGGCAGCGCGCACAGAAAAACGATGTGTTGCTGGTGCTTTTGGCGGTCGTCATAGACGGAATAGACGAAGCCCGGATGGGCATTAATGCCCAGCTGTTGCAGCAGCTCCCCCAACGTTTCGCTGACGCTGCGTTTCTCCACCGCGCTGGACGGCAGTTGATAGCCGCCGTCATTTTGCCGCACCATCACGGCGTGCCCTTCAAACTCGATCAACGCGCTTACCACCACCTGCGGCCCGCCAATCAGCGACTGCGCGTTTTGATAAGGCGTGAAATAAGCGCCGCGGTAATACCCCAGACCGGCGGTGGCGTTGGACTCGAACCCTTCGACCTTGCCGATCAGAATGGCATGGTCGCCGGCGTCCACCACCTGATGCAGCGAGCAGTCGAACCAGGCCGAACTGTTATCGATCAGCGGCACCCGTGACGCGCTCCAGCGCCAATCGATCTGCGCAAAGCGGTCTTCGTTCTTTTGCGCAAAAATGGTTGAAGCCTCTTTTTGCTGTTCCGCCAGAATATTGATGGCGAAATGGCTGCACTGGGTAAAATGCGCCAGATTCGCCGAACGTTTATCGATGCTCACCAACAGCAGCGCCGGATCCAGCGACACCGACGAAAACGAATTGGCGGTGAAGCCAATCGGCTTCCCCTGCTTGTCTACCGAGGTCACAATGGTGACGCCGGTCATAAAGGCACCGAAAGCGTCGCGCAACTGCCTGCGTTTATCCGCGTCCATTTGCCGCTCCTAAAGTCAAAGGTTGCTCTGAGGTCAGAAAATCGAGCATCAGCGCGTTGACGCGTTGCGCATCGGTCAGACTGACCATGTGTTTGGCGTTCTCAATGATTACCGCACGCCCGTTCGGTGCGGCCTGCGCCATTTGCCGCGCCATCTCCGGGCTGGAATTGGCGTCGTGCTCGCCGGTCAGCACCAACACCGGGCAGCGGATAAGGTGCCAACGCGGGGCATACACCCGATCGCCGGTAGCAAACGCCTGATAGGCGCGGGCATAACCCGCTACGTCCACCTGTTGCAACCAGCCGCCCACCTGCCGGCGCAGACCCTGTTCGGCGGGATCGGCGCCAAACCACCGGCTCAGCGGCGAGTCGAGCTGCGTCTGGCCGCTGGCCAACGCGCTGGCGCGTTGCGCGACCTCGGCGCTGGCCTTTGCTGAGCGCTGAAACACGCCGCTCATCACCACCGCGCGATTGACCCGCTCCGGATAATCGATCGCCAGACCGGCGGTGATCAACGCCCCCATCGAGTGCCCCGCCACCGCCGCGCTCGGCGCGCCCAGGGTGTTTAAGAAGGCCGCCATCCAGCGCACGTAATCCTCCAGCGTCGCGGCGTGGGCGAAGCCTTCGCTTTCTCCGTGGCCCGGCATATCGACGGCGATGACCCGAAAGTGCGCGCTGAGCGCATCGAGCTGGGGATACCAGGCCTCCGCGTTCATGCCTACGCCGTGGATCAATACCAGCGGCTCGCCACGCCCGGCCTCCAAATACCCCACCCGCAGAGCGGGTTCAGACAGCTGCCGGATTGTTCTGATCATGGCCCAGCTCTTTCAGATCCAGATAACGATTGCCGATGCGGTGGTGCGGCCGCCCCCCCAGCGCCGCGCCCAGTGCTATGACGATTTCATCGTCGAAGGGCGCGTCGTTGATGTTGAACTGAAATGTCAGGTAGTGCTCGCGGCTGCCTTCGTCGTTTTTCCCCATCATCGGGATCAGGATCGGCGCGTTGGCCGGCCCGCGGGTATTGTTGAACGCCAGATAGCTCTTGCCGTTGACCGCCGAACGGTAGTGGTTGCCGAAATGCAGCGTGTGGATCAGCGCCGAGGCATGTTCCAACTCGCCGCCCAGCCCCACCACCGCGCTTTTGCCGAAGGCTTCCACCCGCTCGCCGGAGCCGGCTTCTTTGAGGATCAAACCGGTCAGCAGCTCGCCCAGCACCGGTGCCATTTCTCGAATCTTTGGCGCCAGATCCTCGACAAAGCCTTGCCCGGCCCAGGGGTTTTTGATCACCGCCGCCGCCGCGATCATCACCAGCGGTTTGCCGGCCGATTTGCCGCCGTCGGCGTAGAGGGTTTCTGTGGAAACCAGGGTCTTGCGGATGTCTTGATGCATAAGGGACCTCGAAAAGTAAATCAAATGTTAATCAGATGTCGCGAGTCGAGGATATAGCATCGGGCAGATTGGTATGTCAAAATTTGGTATACCATAATACGGTATTCTTATTTTCACTTGAGGCGGTAGAGCACATTTGAAAATAACAGCGGTTAATCAATGCATTAGTAAATTTTCGTGGACTTTGGCAGGGAATGAAACGCCGGCCACAACCGCGTCCGCTCAGCACCCTGTGCCCGTGCCGCAGCCGTTGAGCCAGCGGCTATCGGCACCGAAAAGCGGTTTTTTTAGGCTATCTTTCGATTTTGTGAGCTGCGGCAACATTCACCGTTTTGGCGATGCGGCGCGAAATCGGCCGCCGTTGCTTTGCAGGTTGGAAAGATGTTAATAGTACCGGGCAAACGGGAATTCGCGTCGTTATCCGGATTAATGATGATCCACAAAAAATAGAGACAATTATGGTTCAGGCGTCATTGAAAATTGAGAATGCACCGGTCACCTTGCGCGAATTGGCATTGGCGAAAATTAGGCAGGCGATTATCTCAGGGTATTTTCAGGCCGGCGATCGTTTGGTGGAACGCAGCCTGTGCGAGGAGCTGGGCGTCAGCCGCAGCGTGGTGCGCGAGGTGATCCGTTATCTCGAAGCGGAGGGGCTCATTGAAACGCTCGGCAAGAAAGGGCCGATTGTCGCTATTCTGACCTGGGAAATTGCCGAGCAGATTTATACTATTCGCCTGCTGCTTGAACAGGATGCCGCTCACGACTGCGCCCTGAAAGCCGGGCCGGAAGATAAAAAGAAACTGCATGAAAAATTAATTGCGATTAATCAGGCGTCGGCCGGGCAGGACGATATTCAGCGCGTTGAAGCCTCGCAGGCCTTTTATGAAACCATTTTCCAGGTGGCCCATCACGCCATTGCCTGGGAAATCGTTCAACGCCTGAATAGCCGCATCAGCCGCCTGCGCGCCCTGACCCTGAAAACCCCGGAGCGCCAGCTGGCCGGTTTCGAGCGCATGACGCGCATTTATCACGCCATCGAACAAAACAATCCGACGCAGGCCAGGCAAGAAGTCATCGATCACCTGACCGAGGCCGCCGCGCTGGCCAAGCGCATTCTGCAACAGGAGTCCTGAGATGCCCGCTTACTGGATCGCCCATGTTACCGTGAAAGATCCGCAGCAATATCAGCATTACATGGATTTGGCGCCCCAGGCGTTTCGCCAGTTCAACGCCCGTTTTCTCGCCCGCGGCGAACAGGCGCAAACGCTGGAAGGCCCATCGTTTGTGAAACATGTGCTGATCGAATTCGACGACTACGCCACCGCGTTGGCCTGCTACCATTCGCCGACCTATCAGTTGGCGAAACAACAGCGGCGCCACGTGGCGGAAGCCATGATTACCATCGTCGACGGCTTGCCGCCCGCCCATTAAAAAGCCCCCGCCGTTACGGCGGAGGCTGGGTGATGTGAGGCGTGATAACCGCGTTCAGAAGCGCCGGGTCAGGCCGGCGTTTTCCGCTAGTTATTTCTCTTCAGGATCTTCCCAGTTTCAGCCCAGATCTGGCTGCGATAATGATCGTCTTCCTGAGAGAAGAAAAGTACGGTCAGCCCATCCTTGTCCAACAGCGCAATGCCATCGGGAGCAGGACGCCACGCCACAGGCTCTTGCGGCAAGACGTCGGGCGTGCAATCAGATAAAAATTTCAGGCTATAGCCGCCGGCCGATTCCACACTCTCCGCGTTGAGCTGCACAACACAAGACTTTGATTTATCACTGACCGTCCACTGCCCGGATAGCGTTTCGGCGGAAGGTAACACCAGACTGCTTGCCATAGAGGCTCCTGAAAACAAGAAAATTATTCCGACAAGAATAAATTTGCACATAGCTGGCCCATGCGAAACGGTGGGCATCATCGCCCACCGTTGCCGTTTTACACGATAAAGTCAACAGCGACGTCGGCCTGCCCGACGATGTGCACCAGGAAGTCTGGATTTGCACCGCCATGGATATTGAAGGCCAATTCACTCAGATTGCTCTGGGTATCATAGGATACCAGCGCCTCACCGGCCTGCCCGCTGAAATGATCGACAAACTGAATGAAATCACTGCCTTTAGCGCCCTGGTTGAAGAAGGACAGATCGATCTTGTCCTTGCCTGACTCAAAGTCCCAAATGGTATCAGGAGCCCGAACAGGCGAGTCATTCACATCAGAGAAGACAAAAATGTCGTTGCCTTGCCCTCCCCATAATTGATCCTGGCCCGCTCCACCGTAAATGACATCGTTGCCGGCGCCGCCTTTGAGCGTATTGTCTGCGTGATTCCCAACAATGACGTCATTACCTGAGCCCCCTATCGCGTTTTCGATGGTGACGCCAGCGGCGATGGAAACATTCCCTTTTAATCCCCCGACGTCGGAGAAAGCGCCTTCGTTCAAGTTGATACGTTGATTTTGGCTATACCCCGAGAAATCAAGGGTATCATTACCGCCTGCATCCCAAACAGACATCACCAGTTTGTCGTGGCTGTCATTGAGCGTATAGAAGTCTCGGCCTGTATTTGAATTAAACCCGTAAACGGTGTCGCCGGTTCGGGTGGTCATATTGGCGCCGTAAAGATGCTGGATGGCCGCGATATCATCAACCAGCGGCGCAGCGGCATAGTAATGGCCATGATCCGCGTTGGTAATGGATTCATTCCAGTAACTCATTACGCTAAACTGCCGGGTATCTTCGGCGTAAACTGCCTTGGTATAATTTGGGCTGCCTTGCCCCGCATTATAAGTGCCCGGGTGATCTAACCCGAGAGTATGGCCAACCTCATGGGTAATGGTTAAGCGGCCGTAATTACCTAGCTCAGGATGCAAATTTTCGGAGTGATTCTTAATGTTGTACCAACTTTGCCCATCAGAATTGAACCCCCTGTAATCATTGCCATTATATGAGAACGGTTTCAAGGCATACGCTTGTCCTGTCCCCTCATAATTGCCAAAGGTAATATTGGAGGGTTGGCCTGCGGCAACTTCGACAAATTTGATGTTGGCAACATCGGCCCAGGATTGCAAAGACAGCTTCGCCTGTTCTTGTTGCTGTTGCGTGAACGAGCTCAACCCCGTATCACGTTCCGGGGAGCGGTGGCCCAGGTTCAGTTCGTTATAATCCCAATCCGGGAAGGAATAGGTCACCGTCGCCTCTTTTCCCGTGACGTGAACGCCATTCCAGGTTTTATCGCCGCGCGCGATCTGCAACCCCGCCTGATTTATGTCATAAGACGGTTTGTTATTTATCGTCAGACCATTTCCGCGCTCATGGTAGTGAATAAGATCGTTAACGCTGTCCCAACCCGTTTCGTTTCCATTCATGGTATTACCCATAACTTTCTCCACAAAGTAGCTAGTATTGCTATGACATCCGAAATGTCCCTTGGGGATAATCAAGATCCTGAGAATAGCGATCACCCGATACGCCCCACTCTTTTTGCCTATCCCTTTACAATTGACTTTTAACTACCCGATGCCTCCTTACCCATGATTGAGAACTGATGCAACTGCGTGAGATCGCGATATTTCCGTGCAAAATGCACGGAAATAATAGGCGCATTGATCCGGCAAGGGTTTGATTCCAGAGTTTGCGCGTTGAGGCTAGGTTGAGATGCCGCTCAAAGGGGCGGATGACAACGGCCGTTCGATACCTTGTCTCGTTGCCAGAGACAACAGCAGACGTGGTCTCGTGTTGTGACCGTTGCCTGTTATCCGAACCGTTACCCGAAGAAAATTACGTGAATGCATTTGCGCCACCATCCAGTTTTGCTAATGATTATCATTCGCGAGGCTATCTCACACGTAAGCGAAGTGTCAACAGATGAAACAAAACATTTCTTGATTTTCATCATGATTTTTTCGCTAAGCCCCAGTGAACGGGCGATGACGGGCGTTGCAGAGTGCATAAAATGGCGTTTATCACCGTCTGGACTGGGGTTTTTGTCAGTGTTACCGCATAGAGCAGGCAGAATACCGTTCGGAAGTACATCATGGCGACTGAACATTTGGCCACAGAGAAACATCAGGAATGATTAATTTTCACGGCAATAACGCGGCGTGGTCCGATTACTTATTTTTCGCTGCAATATAAGGGATGCTTATAAATAACAAGAGTATTCCTAATGCGTTCACGCGGGATGTATTCCATGCTGGCGGGCCGATTTTTAGCCGCGCCCGCTGGCTATTCCCATTTTAATTGGCAAGACTATATTGAAAGAAGCTCTGCCCTAGAGCGAGAATATGGGTAATTTTCCGAGGAAATACCGCATGACCCTGTTGCCCAAGCAGAGCAATAACAAAAATCCGATTGATCTCTATGGCGAAATCGTAGACGACTTGCCCGGCCTGATTTGCTTCGGCAACCGCCTTGGCGGTTACTTCAATAAACAGTGGCGCGACTATACCGGCGCCATCGCCGGTGAACACGGCGCCGCCGACTGGCTCGATGCCCTGCACCCCGACGATCGCGAGCGGCTGGCCGCGCAATGGCGCCAGGCGATCGTGGCCCTTTCCTCGTTCGCCGGCGAAGCCCGCCTGTGCGATCGCAGCGGCGCCTACCGTTGGTTTATGCTGGCGTTCAACGCCCGGCAGGACGGCATGGCGCTGGAGCTCAGCTGGTACCTCACGGCGACCGACATCCATCCGCAAATGCTGCAGCGCCAGCAAAACGTTCAGGCGCTCTCTATCCAGCAAGACATGCTGGACGCCAGCGTCGACTGCATCAAAGTGATCAATCACGACGGCACGCTGCGCCACATGAACCGCTCCGGCAGCCTGGCCCTTGGCCTTGATCCGGCGCAAAAAGAGTTTGGCATGCCCTGGCTGGGGCTGCTGTCGCCCGAGATCCGGCGCCGCGGCAGTAAGGCGCTGCGCAGCGTCAGAGCCGGAAAGAATGCGCGCTTCACCGGATTGAGCGTGACGCCGCAGGGTAAAAAACAGCACTGGGACAACATTCTCACGCCGGTCAGCGATGAGCACGGCACCGTGGCCGAGATCTTGTGCGTCTCGCGCGACGTGACTTCACAGCGCGTGATGGAACAACGTCTGTTGCTCGCCAGCGAATATGACGAATTGACCGGCCTGCCCAACCGGCGCCTCTTCAAGAAAAAGCTGAAGCAAGAGATGAAGCGCGCCCTGCACGGCAACAAGTCCCTCGGGCTGATGCTGTTGGATCTTGACCACTTCAAGCTGGTGAACGACACGCTGGGCCACGCGGCGGGCGACCATCTGCTGCGGATCTTGGGTAAAAGGCTCAGCGCCTGCATGAATGCGCACTCGTTCGTCTCTCGCCTCGGCGGCGATGAGTTTGCCGTGGTGATCAGCGACGTCGAAAACGAGCAGGATATTTTCCGCATCGCCAACAAGTTTCTGCTGCAGCTGGAGACGCCGATCACCCACGGCGGCAAGACGCTGCATTGCGGCATGAGCCTTGGCGGCGCCATCTATCCCAAAGACGCGCGCGACGCTTCAGAGCTGATGAAATGCGCCGATACCGCGCTGTATGAGCTGAAAGACGGCGGCCGCGGCGGTGTCTATATGTTCGACCGCAAAATGATGGACAAAGCGCGCGCCCGCGCCAGCCAGCTCAACTACGCACGCCAGATCGTGCGCGACAACTGCATCCGTCCCAGCTACCAGCCGAAGGTCTGCCTGACCGACGGCAGCATCGTCGGCTTTGAAGCGCTGCTGCGCTGGCACTGCCCGATCAACGGCGTGCAGCTGCCGGCAACGGTAAGCGAGGCGTTCAACGACTACGAGCTGGCGACCAAGATCAGCGAGGCCATGCAGCTGAAGGTCTTCGCCGATATCGCCCGCTGGCGCGCGGCCGGCGTGGCGGTGCGGCCCATCTCGCTGAACGTGTCGCCGATCGAGTTTTTACGCGACAACTACGCCGAAACCTTCCTGCAGCGCCTGCTGAAGTTCCACATTCCCCACCATCTGATCGAACTGGAAGTGACCGAACACGCGTTCAACAAGCACGGCTCGAAGTACGTGCTGCGCGCGCTGCAAATGCTCAAGGAGATGGGCATCCGCATCGCGCTGGACGATTTCGGCACCGGCCACTCCTCCTTCAGCCATATCATGGATTACCCGCTGGACTGCATTAAGCTGGACTGCGACTTCGTTCAACGGATGAATACCGAACCGGCGATCCTGGCGATCGTGGAAAGCATCGGCATCCTCGGCCAAAAACTGTCGATCGATATCATCGCCGAGGGCGTGGAAACCGAGCAGCAGCGGCAAACGCTGTGCGAAGCCGGTTTCCATATCGGCCAGGGTTATTTGTTCAGCCGGGCTGTGGAATCCCAGCGGGTGCCCGAGCTGCTGCAGGCGATGCCGCAACTTGTCGACGGCCGTTAAGCGCCCCGCCGTTCGCCGAACGGCGCCAGCTGCATGCCGACCAGCGTCACCACGCAGATGAGCGCCCCGGCGTAGAAGGTGGAGGCGGAACCGAACAGCTCCCACAGGGTTCCGGCCCCGAGACTCGCCAGCAGCAGCGCCACGCCGCTGATCAGATTGAACATGCCGAACGCGGTGCCGCGCAGGTGCGCCGGCGCGGTATGCGCCACCATCGCCGCCAACAGTCCCTGCGTCATGCCCATGTGCACGCCCCACAGCGCCACGCCAAACAGCACCCCGCCCCAATGATCGCTCAGCGCCAACACCACATCGGCGGCGATCAGCACCAGCAGCCCGGCTTTCAGCAGTCCTTCATGGCTCATGCGATCGGACAGTTTACCGAACGGATAGGCCGAGCAGGCGTAGACCAGATTCATGGCGACCATCACCAGCGGGATCAACGCCAGCGGCGTGCCGCCCTGCTGCGCCTTCAGCACCAGGAACGCTTCGCTGAAGCGCGCCAGCGTGAAGACGGCGCCGATACCCACCACCCACCAATAGCCGCGCCCCAGCAGCCGCAGATTGGCGCGGGTGATCGGGTTGGTGCGCTTGTGGGTTATCGCGGCGGCCGGCTCTTTCAGGCCAAAAAACAGCAGCGCAATCGCCAGCGCCGCCGGGATCGCCGCCACCCAAAAGATGGCGCGAAAATCGTTGTGCCACAGCAGCATCAGGCCGACGGCCAGCAGCGGCCCTAAAAAGGCACCGACGGTATCCAGCGACTGGCGCAGCCCGAAGGCCGCACCGCGAATCTCCGGCGGCGTCACGTCGGCCACCAGGGCATCGCGCGGCGCCCCGCGGATGCCTTTGCCCACGCGATCCAGCAGGCGCGCGCTCATCACCATGCCGGACGACGACGCGATGGCGAAAAACGGTTTGCTGATGGCGCCCAGCCCGTAGCCCAGCAGCGCCAACCCTTTGCGCTTGCCGAGGTAATCGCTCAGCACGCCGGAGAACACCTTGACGATCAATGCCGTCGCCTCCGCCAGCCCTTCGATCAGCCCGATGACGATCACGCTGGCGCCGAGCGTCGTCGCCATAAACAGCGGCAGCAGGCTGTGGATCATTTCCGAGGAGACGTCCATCAACAGACTCACCCCACCCAATACCCACACGCCGCGCGGTATGCGGCCCAACGTAGCGAAACGCGACAGCATGGTCCATCCTCGAGAGATTCAGCGCCACCGGCGGCGCTTCATGACATTTCCAAGATTGGATAGTTGATTTTGTTCGTTCACAGATCTGCCGCCTTTAGAGATAGTGCAACGACCTTGTGACACCCATAATAATGAAGGTAATTAACATAATGATATATAGCAAAAAGATGATTGTGATGGCGGCGCTGCTGAGCTTTTCCGCCGCGGCCGCGCCAGGGGTGGATCTCGTCGCCAACGAAACGCCGATCCACACGGTGAAGAGCGCCGAAGCCGTGGCCAAAATCCCCGCCGATTTCAAGTTCGTGGAACCCGGCACGCTGACGGTGGCCATTTCCCTGCTGGGCAGCGGCCCGCCGTTCGGCCTGTACGCCCGCGACAATAAAACGGTGATCGGCAGCGAGGCGGACATCGCGCGCTTGGTGGCCGACGGCTTGGGATTGAAACTCAAGCTGGTGCCCACCTCCTGGGAAGACTGGCCGCTGGGGGTGGCCTCCGGCAAATATGACGCCGCGGTTTACAACATCACCGTAACCAACGAACGCAAGACCAAATTCGATTTCGCCACCTATCGCCAGGATACGCTGGGGTTCTACGTCAAATCCGACAGTAAAATCACCCAGATCAACACCGCGCCGGATATCGCCGGTAAAAAGATCATCGTCGATTCCGGCACCAATCAGGAAGCGGTGCTACTGGCCTGGGACAAGGAGAACCGCGCCAAGGGGCTGGCACCGCTGCAGCCGGTGTATGTCACCGACAAGGCCGCCTCCACGCTGGCCATTCAGTCCGGCCGCGCCGACGCCACCTTCGGCCCCAACGTCTCCGGCGCTTATCAGGCGCGGCTGACCGGCAAAACCCGGCTGGTAGGCATCGTGCCCGGCGGCTGGCCGAAGACCGCCAACATCGCCGTCACGCTGAAGAAAGGCAATGGCCTGGTGGATGCGGTGCAGGCATCGCTCAACAGCGCCATCGCCAACGGCAGCTATCTGCAGGTGCTGGATCGCTGGGCGGAGAGCGACGAGAAGATCGCCCATTCGGAGATTAACCCGCCGGGGCTGGGGGATTGAGAGAGCAACAGGCTCCGCGCAGCGGGGCCTTATCGCCGCTCAATCGAGAAGTGTCATTCCGCCGCCGCTTTCTGCCTTCCCAGATTGCGGTACAGCGTGCTGCGCGAAACGCCGAGCGCCTTGGCCGCCCGGCTGAGGTTGCCGCCCGCCCTGTCGATCGCCGCCTGCAGCGCCTCCAGGCCGGTATCGGCGTTCTCCTGGCGCGGCGCCAGCACCGCGATGGACTGCGGCAGATCGTCCAGAGTGAGCACCGCATGATCGTCCGCCAGCGCCAGCAGCACCTTGAGCGTACTCAACAGCTGCCGCACGTTGCCGGGCCACGGGTAGCGCGCCAGCATCGCCAGCGCTTCCGGCAGCAGGCGAATGTCGCGCCGCTCACCGCCCAGCTCTCGCCACAGCTGCATAATAAAGGCCTCCAACTGCGCCCGCTCTCGGAGCGGCGGAATGCACAGGCTGTATTCCTGTATGCGGTACAGCAAATCCTCGCGAAACGCCCCCGCCTCAACCTGCCGATGCAGATCGTGGTGCGTGGCGCAGACCAGCGCGAAATCGACCGGATAAGCGCTGCGGCTGCCGAGCGGCGTGACCGTTTTTTCCTGTAACACCCGCAGCAGGCGCGTTTGCAGGCCCGCCGGCATGTCGCCGATTTCATCGAGGAACAGCACGCCGCCGTCCGCCTCGCGGATCTTGCCGATATAGCCTTTCGGGTTGGCGCCGGTAAACGCCCCCGGCGCATAGCCGAACAGCTCGGATTCGATCAGCGGCTCGGGCAGCGCCGCACAGTTGATCGCCACGAAGTTGCCGTTGCGCCAGCGGCTCTCTTGAAACAGGCGTCGGCTGAAGTGCTCTTTACCGCAGCCGGTTTCGCCGGTCACGCACAGCGAAAGGCCGGCGTTGAGGATCCGCAGCGCTTTCTGATGCTGCTCGTCATGCCGTTCCGCCGGCGGCGTGGAACGCAGGGCGCTGACGCGGCGCTGCGGCGCCTCGAGCAGAGAATAATAGTGCCGTTGATTGCCGGCCAGCGTCTGACGCGGCGCGCCGGAGGGCTGTCGCAACAGATCGGGGAACAGCTGGGCGAACTCGACGGAGCCGAATGCGGCCGGCGAGAGCTGAAACTCCATCATCGCCAGCCGATTGGTGGCGACCAGCACTTCGTCGTGAAACACCAGCAGCAGCTCCTGCGCGCTGCCCAGACGACCGGCATCGGCGTGCAGGCGCAGCGTCCAGTGACGATCGGCGATCGCGCTTCTGACCCAGCGGTGTTCAATATGCCGCACCGCCTGCATGATCAGGCGCTGCGCATCGCGATACGGCCGCTGCGCGGGGGCGGAGAGATCCAGTATGCCGGCAATGCGGCCATCCGGCCGATAGATCGGCGCGGCGGTGCAGTTCAACCCGGCGTTTTGGTTGAGGAAATGCTGGTCGCCGCGCACTTCGCAGAACGCGCCCAGCGCCAGCGCGGTGCCGATGGCGTTGGTGCCCCGCTCCGCTTCTCCCCACTGGTTGCCCGGCGCCAGCGCAAAGCGCGACGCCTTGTGCAAAAAGTCGGTATTGCCGCGGGTTTCCAGCACCAGCCCGTCGGCGTCCGCGATCACCACAATGGCGGGCTGGCGCGTAATTTGCGCGCCCAGCTGCTCGATCAGCGGCTGTACCCGTTGCGGCACCCAGTCGTTGCGGCTGCGCAGCTCTTCGAGCAGTCCGGCTTTGATAAACGGGATATGGCGATCGGCGCGCGTCAGGCCGTAGCCCCGGCTGCGCTGCCAGGATTCCGCCAGCGGACTGGCGCCCTCGGTGGGCAAGCGGTCGTCAGGCAACATGCGTTTCTCCCCCGTTCGCGAGTGTTGCAAATATGTATCACAGATGTGTACCAAGCGTTGCGACACGGGACACAAAAAAACACCGACGGCGGCGGAATCGCCCGATTCGCTAAGCCACATCATTTTTTAACACGCTAATAAATAAGCCCTTTTAATCAGCATTCTCGCCTTTCGTTAATCTGGCACGCGCCGTGCTTCTCTGTGCTGCGGCGGCATGCCGCATTCACAGGCGCAGCCCAATAGCGCTGATTTTCATCTGCAGAGAGGTGCTTAACATGAAATATGTCCACCCCGGTTTGCCTGGCTCGCTGGTTTCGTTCCGCAAACGCTATGGCAACTACATTGGCGGCAAATTCGTCGAACCGGTATCCGGCAACTACTTCACCAACACCTCGCCGGTGACCGGCCAGCCGATCGCCGAATTCCCGCGTTCCGACGCCAAGGACATCGAGCTGGCGCTCGACGCGGCGCACGCGGCGGCGGACGCCTGGGGCAAAACCAGCGTGCAGGCGCGTTCCAACGTGCTGTTGGCGATCGCCGATCGCATCGAATCGCGGCTGGAGATGCTGGCGCTGACCGAAACCTGGGACAACGGCAAACCGATCCGCGAAACCCTGAATGCCGATCTGCCGCTGGCGGTCGACCATTTCCGTTACTTCGCCGGCTGCCTGCGCGCGCAGGAAGGCACCGCGGCGGAGATCGACCAGAACACCGTGGCCTACCATATCTATGAACCGCTGGGCGTGGTCGGCCAGATCATCCCGTGGAATTTCCCGCTGCTGATGGCCGCCTGGAAACTGGCGCCGGCGCTGGCGGGCGGTAACTGCGTGGTGCTGAAACCGGCGGAACAGACCCCGCTCGGCATCAGCGTGCTGATGGAAGAGATCGGCGATCTGCTGCCGCCGGGCGTGCTCAACGTGGTGCAAGGCTTCGGCGCCGAGGCCGGCGAAGCGCTGGCTCGCAGCAAACGCATCGAGAAGATCGCGTTCACCGGCTCCACGCCGATCGGCCGCCACATCCTCGCCTGCGCGGCGGAAAACATCATCCCCAGCACCGTCGAGCTGGGCGGTAAATCGCCCAACATCTATTTCGCCGACATCATGCAGGCGGAGCCGGAGTTCATAGACAAGGCGGTTGAGGGGCTGGTGCTCGGTTTCTTCAACCAGGGGGAGGTCTGCACCTGCCCTTCACGCGCGCTGATTGAAGAATCTATCTATCCGCAGTTTATGGAGAAAGTGCTGGCGCGCATCGCCACCATCCGCCAGGGCGATCCCTTCGACACCGACACCATGCTCGGCGCGCAGGCGTCGCAAGAACAGTACGATAAGATCCTGTCCTACATCGACATCGCCAAGAATGAGGGCGGCAACATCCTCGCCGGCGGCAAACGCACGCAGCATGGGGATGAATTGCAAAACGGTTTCTACCTGCAGCCGACGTTGATTACCGGCAACAACAGCATGCGCTTCTTCCGCGAGGAGATCTTCGGGCCGGTGATCGGCGTCACCACCTTTAAAGATGAAGCCGAAGCGCTGGCGCTGGCCAACGACACCGAGTTCGGGCTGGGCGCCGGGTTGTGGACCCGTGACATCAACCGCGCCTATCGCATGGGCCGCGCGATCAAGGCCGGGCGCGTGTGGACCAACTGTTACCACCTGTATCCGGCGCACGCCGCGTTCGGCGGCTACAAGAACTCCGGCATCGGGCGCGAGACCCACAAGGCGGCGCTGTCGCACTATCAACAGGTGAAAAACCTGCTGGTCAGCTACGACGCTAAACCGCTGGGCCTGTTCTGAGCCGGACGTAACAACCAGAAGGCCACCCGCAGGTGGCCTTCTTATTTGGCATGGTTGGTGGCGTGATTTATTTCGCCATGCCGAGATCGATCACCATGCGACCGCGAATGGTGCCCGCCTTCATCTCGTCGAAGATGGCGTTGATGTCGCCCAATGGCCGTTTGGTCACTTTCGGCGTCACTTTGCCTTCGGCGGCGAACTGGAACGCCTCTTTCAGATCTTCGCGCGTGCCCACCAGCGAACCCACCACCTGAATGCCGTCCAGCACCAGGCGCGGAATGCTCAGATCCATGCTCTCCGGCGGCAGCCCCACCGCCACCACTTTACCGCCGGCGCGCACCGCATTGACCGCCGAGTTGAAGGCCGCTTTCGCCACCGCCGTCACCACCGCCGCGTGAGCGCCGCCGGTTTGCTGTTGAATGATCTCCTCGGCGTTTTGCGTTTTGGAATTGATGGCCAGATCGGCGCCGATCTGTTTGGCGAACTCCAGCTGGCCATCGTTGACGTCGATGGCGATCACTTTGGCGTTAAACACGTTCTTGGCGTACTGCAGCGCCAGGTTGCCCAGCCCGCCCAGGCCATAGATGGCGATCCACTGCCCCGGCTTGATATCGGAAATTTTCACCGCCTTGTAGGTGGTGACGCCGGCGCAGGTGATGCTGCTGGCGGCGAAAGAATCGAGCCCGTCCGGCACTTTCACCGCGTAGTCCGCCACCACGATGCACTCTTCCGCCATGCCGCCGTCAACGCTGTAGCCGGCGTTTTTCACCGAACGGCACAGGGTTTCGTTGCCGCTGACGCAGTATTCGCAATGGCCGCAACCCTGGTAAAACCAGGCGACGCTGGCGCGGTCACCCACTTTTAGCGAGGTGACGCCCTCACCGACGGCGGAGACCACGCCGATGCCCTCATGCCCCAACGTAATGCCCGGCACCTCGCCGAAATCGCCGTTTTTCACGTGCAAATCGGTGTGGCACACCCCGCAACACTCCATTTTCAACGCCGCTTCGCCGTGCTTCAGCGGGCGCAGCACTTTATCCTGAATGTCTACGGTATGGTTTTTCGTCACTACGGCAGCTTTCATGGTGTTTTCCTTAGCAGAGTGGGAAGTACAGTTGTTAATGTAGTGACTGTATTCGGTGAGGGCAAGCGCCGCATGTTTTGTGTAAAAACAAATAATTAAATATGAACCAGCATGATTATTTCATAAAAAACAATTAACAGACGGCGCGATCTCATTCGCATTGACCGCAGCGGCGGCGAACGATCGCGCACCTCTGGCTTGATTCAGCGCTTAAATCGATTCACGGGAATTTTCAGGTAGCGTTGCCCATCGTCTTCGCAGTCAGGCAACACGCCGCCGCGAATATTGACCTGCAGCGCCATCAGCATGAGTTCCGGGTGCGGCAGCGTGGCGTCCCGCTGCTTTCTTTGCGCAATAAAGCGGGATTTATCCATGTTGACCACCCAGGGATTGTTCTCGCGCTGCTCTCTCACGGTGCTTTCCCAGCGGGCCTCACGCCCCGCCGGGCGGTAATCATGGCCGGTAAACAGGCGGGTATCCGCCGGCAGGCTCAAGATCCGCTGCAATGACTCCCACAAGGCTTCCGCATTGCCGCCAGGAAAATCGGCCCTTGCGGTACCGCTGTCCGGCATGAAGAACGTATCGTGGATAAACGCCGCATCCGCAATGTAATAAGTGACGGACGCCAGCGTGTGCCCGGGAGACAGCAGGACTTCAGCGCGCAGGTTGCCGATAAAAAAGACGTCGCCGTCCGCGAACAGCGCATCCCAGACGGTATTGGCCGCAGGCAGGTCTTTTAAATTATAGATCTCTTCCCACAGCCCCTGAACGGCGGTAATTTTTTCACCGATGCCGGTGAAGGCGCCGGTTTTCTGCGCCAGCCAGGTGGCGGCCGAAAAATGATCGGCGTGCGGGTGCGTATCCAGCACCCAGGCCACTCCCCACCCCCGTTGATGGATAAAATTCAGGATATCATTGGCCTGTTGATGCGAGACCGTGCCCGATCGGCGGTCAAAATCCAGCACCGGGTCGATAATCGCACAGCGGCGCGCCTCGGGATCGGCAACCACATACTGCAGGCTGCCGCTTTCCGGTTCATAAAACGCGTGAACTTCTGCCGTGGCCCGCACGGACCGATGCTTGCCGTACCAGCTGAGCGCCTTATCGGCGTCCGCGCCGTATTCGTCGCATTGGCGGCGAAATTGCGCTTCATTTATCTGACCTTCGCGCAGCGCATACAGCAGGGAAAGGCAGGCAGAGCGAGCCCCGCTTCTGCAGTGCGCCAGGGTTTTCTTGCCTTGCCGCAACAGAAACTGGAAGGTGTAAACGGTCTCCCAGGTCAGCGTATCGAACGTATAAGGGAGATAGACGTAGCGCATTCCCCCTTGTTCAGCCAACGCTTTCTCTTGCTGATGGTCAAGATACTCCCCCGGCTCCTCGTCCGGCCGATTGTTGACGATAAGGCAGTAGCCCTGTTGAGACAGCGCCTTGAAATCACTCGCTTCGGGCGCGCCCGAAAAGGAGAGTTGAGGGTGGTAAGTGCGGATGCGCATGTTTGTTTCCTTCCGTTTCATAGGCTTTTAAATAACATATACAGGGCCAGCGCCAGGAGCATGAGGGCATAGAGCACGTTGATAATGCCCTCGCGTTTTTTCAGGCGCTCGGCGAGCGCCACCCCCACCACGCCCCCCAGAACGCCGCCGACGATGAGCCAGCACGTAATGGCGAGCGACACCTTTCCGGACATGGCGTAGCTGGCGCTGGTCGACAGCCCCATGGCCGCCACGACCACCAGTGAGGTTGCCACCGCCTCAACCATCGAGAAGCGAAAAAACCAGACCAGCGCCGGCACAACCAAAAATCCGCCGCCAATGCCCAGAAAGCCCGCCAGCCCACCCAGCGCGAGAACGCTGGGCCATACGATGGCGGGATGAACGGCAGAATGGGAGGACGGCAAGGGGTTGCCGGCAAGGGGATTTCTTTTCAGCGTCAATCCGGCGACCACCAGCATCAACAGGGAGAAAGGCAGGGTTATGTAGTGTCCGTCCGTGATTTTTCCCATCTGAGAGCCGGCCAGAGCCCCCATGACGGCAAGCAGCGAAACGACAAGCCCGGTCTGCCACCTGACGTTGCCTTTGGAGGCGTGCGCGGCCAGGTTGATCAGCGCGTTAACGGCCACAGACATGGCGCTGGTCCCTATAATCAAATGCGTATCCGGCACTTTCACCATATACAGCAATAATGGCACGCAGACGATTGAGCCGCCGCCGCCGGTCAGGGCCAGGAGAAATCCCACAATTCCCCCGGTGACCACTAACAGCATCACGATATAAAAACTGAAATGGAAAAAATCCACTGCGTTAATCCCTTAATGATGCTCATGCCATTTATTAACGATCAGTTCACCGGCAATGTCAAATAACTTATTTCGATTTGTTATTACATATAGCAAAATGGAATATGTGATTTTTTATATAACCACAAGTTCTATGAATTCGCTTTTAATCTGGGCGACAACCCCCTACTTTCTTATGAAAGGAGGCCTGCATGAAACCAGAAAAAATAACCCCCCAGAAAAGCGTCGTTATTATTGGCGGCGGATCATCCGGAATAGGTATCGCGGCAAGCATAAGGAAGCGAGTTAAAGACATCGATATAACGATAGTGGAGCCTAACGATTGTCATTATTATCAACCGGCATGGACTCTGGTGGGCGGCGGGCTCTTTGATATCACGAAAACACGGCGCTCCATGCATGCCGTTCTGCCCTCAGGCACCGCATGGATACAGGATAGCGTGGTCAGGGTTGAGCCCAGCCAAAAATACATCGAGACCCGCCAGGGGCAGAAAATAAACTATGACTTTCTTATTGTTGCGTGCGGCCTCGTTTTACGCTGGGATAAAATAGAGGGCCTTGAAGACACCCTGGGATTAAACGGCGTCACCTCTAATTATCGATTTGATCTTGCCGAATACACCTGGCAACTGGTTCAGGAAATGAAAGGCGGCCAGGCGATATTTTCTCAACCGGCACTACCCATAAAATGCGCCGGCGCACCGCAAAAAGCCCTGTATCTTTCATGCGACCACTGGCGCCGCCAAGGCATCCTGAATAATATTAACGTCAATTTCTGCCTTGCGGGCACGGCGATTTTCGGCATTCCGCAATTTGTCCCCCCGCTGAGCGAGTATTTACAAAAATACCGTGCAAAGGTCAATTTCAATCATCATTTAATTCGTGTTGATGGCCCGAATCGGCAAGCAACATTTGCCGTAGAGACAAATGAAGAGGGAAAACGCGAGTTAACCCTGCCCTTCGATATGCTCCACGTGGTGCCGCCTCAATCGGCCCCGGCGTTTATTTCGCAAAGCGGCCTCGCTGATGGTGCCGGCTGGTGCGATGTGGATAAATCGACGCTGCAGCATAAGCATTGGCCGGATATTTTTGCGGTAGGCGACTGTTGCTCGACGCCAAATGCCAAAACCCTGGCGGCAGCCCGCAAGCAGGTGGTAGTGGCGGCGGAAAACGTCGCGGCGCTGATTCAAGGCGCGCCTCTCACTGCCCATTATGATGGTTATGGTTCCTGTCCATTGACGGTTGAGAAAGGCAAAGTTGTGCTGGCGGAGTTTGGCTATGACGGTAAATTGCTGCCCACGTTTCCGCTGCTCGACGCCACCCAGCCCAGCCGTCTGGCCTGGTGGCTGAAAGCCTGGTTTTTACCCCGGTTTTATTGGGCGGGCATGCTGCGTGGGGTTGAATGGTTTGCCGGCAGCAAGCGGCCGTGACGCGCGCTCGACCCCCCTCTCGTTCCTGCCGCTGCAGACGCTTGACTATTTGGCGAGACGAGGCCACCATCGTTTGCAGGTTCCTCAGGCTGATTGCAAGCCGTTACCACTACCGGTCGATCATCGATGAAAAATGCCCCCGCCGTTACGATCCACTACTGTTCACAATGCAACTGGCTGCTGCGCGCCGGCTGGATGGCGCAAGAGCTGCTGAACACCTTCGGCGACGATCTCGCCTCCGTCACCCTGATGCCGGGCACCGGCGGGGTCTATCAAATCAGCGTCGATGGCGTAATGATTTGGGATCGCAAGATTGACGGCGGTTTCCCCGATGCGGCGCAGTTAAAGCAACGGCTGCGCGATCACAGCTTCCCCGATCGCTCTCTCGGCCACAGCGACGGTAAAAAAGCCCGGCACTGAAAATCGGGCGGTAAGCACGGCTTCAGCTTAACGCATAGCTGGCCGCCATCACGACGCCGTTCATGGTCATATGCAGCCCGATGGGCAAATAGAGCCCTTTGGATTTGACTCGTGCGGCCGTCAACACCAGCGAGATGAGCACCAGAGCTGCTAATGTGCGCCAATCGGTGTACTGGGTATGCAAAACGGCAAAGATGACAGACACCGTTAACGCGGCCCAAAGCACCTTGTCGTTAAACCAATACATCAGCGCGTTAAACAGACAGCCGCGAAATACGATCTCTTCATAGACGGGGACGACGAAAACCAACAAAGCGACATTGAGCGCCAAAATCTCGCCGGGCAATGCCACCTGCTCCGTCACCCAGGTTTCCGTTTTCTCCACGCCCATCAAACGCGGGAAAATAAACTGAATCACCAACAGCGCGAACAGCAGCAGTGCAAAATCGCTGCGTTTAACCTCGCCTTTGCCCAATCCTTCTCTGCGGCGGAAAAAGAGCAGGTATAACGAAAAGATAGCGACGAATTCCATTCCATACAGCAGCGGCAGCAATAGCCCTTGTCGCATCAAGGCGGCTCTGTTCTCAAGGAACAGCGGAATAAACGTAATCAGGAACATCAGCAAAAACATGGAAAAGCAGCCGTTGACGGCTCGCGTTCTTGCGATAAACGCATTGTCGACCATATAACCATCCTTAGTTTTGAGCAGCGATTGACGGAACAGTAGCAAGGCAAGATATCGCGGCAGTTTATCCCCATGCGATATCATTGTCATGAACCCGTTCGAAGCGAACGTCCATTCGCAAATTTCTCCAAGCCATTGGCACGCGGTTGATTTCGCCCGGGTCTCCTGAGTTATACTGAGCGCTCTTTTAGCCACGTAATTAATAAATTTTTATGATTGAACGCTTGCTCGAAAACACGATGTACGCCTCCCGTTGGCTGCTCGCACCGGTTTATGTCGGCCTTTCACTGGCTCTGGTCGCCCTGTCGATCAAATTTTTTCAGGAGATCCTGCACGTCCTGCCCAACATTTTTTCTATCGCCGAAGCCGATCTGATCCTGACCCTGCTGTCGCTGGTCGACATGGCGCTGGTGGGCGGGCTGTTGGTGATGGTGATGTTCTCCGGTTATGAAAACTTCGTCTCGCAGTTGGATATCACCGAAGGGAAAGAAAAGCTGAGCTGGCTGGGCAAAATGGATGCCACCTCGCTGAAAAACAAAGTTGCTGCGTCTATCGTCGCCATCTCCTCCATTCACCTGCTGCGGGTGTTTATGGACGCCAAGAACGTGCCGGACAACAAGCTGATGTGGTATGTGATCATCCACCTTACCTTTGTGCTGTCCGCCTTCGTGATGGGCTACCTGGATAAAGTGACCCGCTCCAAGCACTAAACGCGCTGCCACACCCGATCGCCAGGATCGGGTGCCTCCCTCTCGCTCCTCTCTTCGCCTGTTTCTGCGCCGTCGTTTTTTTCATCTGGCACATATGATGATAATTTTATTATAATGTTATTACACTCATCATGGACTGAACGCCGGCCCTCGCACCGGTTTCGCCGCAGACAGGATCACGCTCTCTCATGCCATTGACTGGTCACCCCCTGCAATTCAACGATATTCAGGCGATTTTGCCTCATCGTTATCCCTGCCTGCTGGTCGATCGCGTACTGCCCGCCGGCACCTGCATTGCCGAAGGGCGGCTGAGCGCCATCAAGAACATCACCGCCAATGAGCCGACGTTCTGGAACGGCCACGCGCACTTCGCCGGATTTCCCGGCGTGCTGTTGGTGGAAGCGCTGGCGCAAAGCACCGGTCTGCTGGCCCACTACTATCTCGGGGCGCTGAATGAGGGGGAGCATTACTATTTCGCCGCCATTCAGCGCGCGCGGTTTTATCGCGCTGCCCGCCCCGGCGACCAGGTGCTGATGGAGGTCGCTTTTGTTCGTCGGCGCGGGGCGATCGCCCGCTTTACCGGCCGCGCCAGCATCGATGGCCGGCGCATTTGCACCGCCGATTTCATGTGCGCCCGTAAATAGGCCGCTTGCCAAAGGAGCCCTGCGAATACCATGTCTCTGGTTGACAGCTTACTCAGAACCCTCGATTTCTCTCCGCGCGGCCAGGTGATCGCTCGCGAAGCCGACGCCTGGGGCGAAATCATCGTTTCCGATCACAAGGACTACCGCACGCTGCGGTTTGACGGCATCTGCGAACAGAGCAAGATGAGCCTAAGCAACCCCGCGCAGCCGATCCACAACTACATCAAAGCGATGCTGATGGCGGTAGCCTGGCAACCGCCGAGCTCGGCGTTGATTTTGGGGTTGGGCGGCGGCAGTCTGCTGCGCGCGCTGCACGCGCTCGATCCGGCCATGCGCCTCGACGTCGTCGAGCTGCGCGCTGCGGTGATCGCCGTCGCGCGCCGCTATTTTACGCTGCCGGCCACCGACACCATCAGCCTGCGCACCGCCGACGCCATGGACTTCGTGCGCCCGCCCGTCGAGACGCGCTACGATCTGATCTTCTCCGATCTCTATTCGGCGTTCGCCATGGATCCGCAGCAAGGCACCCAGACCTTCCTGGAAAACTGCGCCGCGCGGCTGAACGACGGGGGCTGGCTGGTGCTCAATTACCACGATCTGCCTGACGAAAACAGCCTGCTGTACCACAGCCTGCAGCGAATATTCGGCACCGTACTGTTTTGCGTCGCCCCCAGCGGCAACGTGATCATTTACGCCACGCCGGCCCAGGTGACGCTGCCGCTGAGCGCGCTGCGCAGCCTGGCCGCCAGCAGCGGCGAGCTGTTCAACTGCGAACTCGGCTACCTGTCACGCAAAATAGAGCGGTTGCATTTCCGCTAAAGACGGGCGGCGACGCGGTCTGGCTGGCCGCTTCACCCACATGGTATTATCATTCAGTTATCATTCTCTGGAGGATCCTGATGGAAAAGAAAACGGCGCGGCTAACGGTGCTGATTGACCCGGACAAGAAGAAAGCCCTGGAGGAACTGTGCCTGCAACAGGACGTCACCCCTTCCCAGGTGGTGCGCCAGCTGATCCGCGATTATCTGCACAAGCATCAGGTGGACTATCCCAGCCAACCGACTCACGCCAATCCTCGCGTCGAAAGCAATTGAGCGGCGGCCTGCCCCGCACACCGTGAAGAGCGCTTTGCCCCTGCGCGCGTCTCTAATCCGAATCCTCCGTTGCGGTCTGTCCATTCGGCAATATCGCTGCTACTGTTTTATGCGTTCATACTCTCTCTTCGGAAAGGAAGCGCCATGTTCAGCCATATTACCGTCGGCGTCAGCGATCTGGACGCCGCCGCCGCCTTCTACGACGCCATCCTGTTGCCGCTGGGATTACAGCGGCGGGAAGTGACGCCGGACGGCGGCCCCGCTGCCCGCTGCTGGGTGATGCCGGGCCAAACGCTGCCGCGTTTCTATGCTTACCAACCCTTCGACGGGCAACCCGCCAGCGCCGGCAACGGCAGCATGCTGGCGTTTCTCGCCGCCGATGAGCTGGAGGTCAAACGCGCTTACGCCGCCGGCCTGCTGGCGGGCGGCAGCGGTGAAGGCGAGCCCGGCGAACGCGCGCATTACGGCAAGGGCTATTTCGGCGCTTACCTGCGCGACCCCGACGGCAACAAGGTCCATGTGGTGTACCGGGGCGATCTCGCCTGATGAAATGTTCGGTTCATATCGCCACCGGCGTAGACGGATTCATCGCCGACGCGGGCGGCGGCCGCCGAAGGCGATGAGCAGCGCCGCTAACGCCAACAGCGCCGCCACGCCGTAGGTCACCTGCATGCCGTAAGCCGCGGCGGCGGCGGCGCCCGCCACCCGCTGCGAAGCCAGATAAAACAGCGCCCCCAGCGCCGAAGCGCCAGTAATCGCCCCAAGATTGCGCGCCAGGTTCACCATGCCGGCGACCAGCCCGCGCCGTTCGGGAAACAGATCCTTCATCAGCATGGTGTTGTTGGCCACCTGAAACAGCGCATAGCCGGCGGTCAGCAGCGCGATGGGGCCAACATAGCCGAGCACGCCCCAGCGGTTAAGCAACGACAGCAACGCCGCCCCGGCGGCCACTGCCGCCAGCCCAAACTGGCCAATGCGCTGCGATCCAAAACGATCCACCAGATAACCGGCCGGAATGCCGGTCAGGATCGCCACCGCCGGCCCCGCCGACATCACCAGCCCGACCTGCGCGGCGCTTAACCCCAGCGCGCGCGACAGGTAGAACGGCCCGACCACCAGCGTGGCGGTCATGACCGTCATCACCAGCGCGCTGGCCGCCAGCCCCGCCGTCAGGGCCGGATGGCGAAACATCGCCGGCGCCAACAGCGGCGATGCGGCGCGGCGTTCCACGCCGATAAACAGCGCCCCCGCCAACAGCGCCCCCAGCATCAACGCCAGGTTGAGCACACCGAAGTTGCCGCGTCCAAGGGTCATCGCCAGCGAATAGCAGAGCAAAGCGCCGCCCAGCAGCAGCGTACCGGCGCGATCGAACGGTTCCTGGCGCGCTGCCGGGCGTGCCCCATCCGGCAAGTATCGCCAGGCGAGCCACAGCGCCAGCAGCCCCAGCGGCAGATTGATAAGAAACATCGCCCGCCAGCCGAAACCGGCGATCAGCGCGCCGCCCAACGACGGCCCCAGCGCGGTACCCACCGCCGACATCGCGCCGAGCAGCCCCATCGCGCGGCCGATTTTTTCCGTGCCCAGCGCCTCGCCCGCCAGCGCCATGGCGATCGACATCATAACCGCGCCCCCCAGCCCCTGCGCCAGACGCGCCGCCAGCAGCAGCCAAAGCTGCGGGGCCAGCGCACAAGCGAGCGAAGCGGCGGTAAACAGCGCGATGCCCGCCAGCAGCAGGCGGCGGCGATTAAGGCTGTCGCCCAAGCGGCCGATGCCGATGATGCAGGTGGTGACGGCCAGTAAATAACAGAGCAGCACCCACTGCACCGCCTGGAACGAAGCATGGAACGCTGTGGCGAGCGCCGGTAGCCCGACGTTGGCGATGCTGATGCCGAGCGATGACAGCAGCATGCTCAGAGACAGTGCGGCCAGTATGCCGCGGACGCCCTGCGGCGAAGGATGGGATAACATGGTAAACACTCCTGACATAGACTGAGGATTAGCCTATGTCAGGGGTTGGAATGGCGGAAGACGCACGACATGCACTGTATCCATGCGTCTGACGCCTTATCTGACGCGAGCCGTTACCAGGCGGCGATTTCCGCCTCGGTGAGCGGCAACGGCTGAGTCACTCCGGTTTCCGCCGCCAGGGTGGCCGCCTCCAGCACCGCCATCACCGCCAGCGCCTGCGCAGCGGTAACCGGATTGCTGCCGGCGCCGCGCAGGGCGTCGCGTACCTGGAAGTAATACTGGCGCTGATCGCCATCCGGCGTCGGCAGCGTGCGCACCGGCTCCGTGCCAATAAACAGGCTCATCGCGTCGTCGTCTTTGCCCCACTCCGCCGAGCCCGGCGTCACGCCGGCCAGCAGTTGGCTCTCCTGCCCGTCGGCGCGCGTTTTGACCACGCTGCCTTTCTCGCCGTGCACGGTAAAGCGCGACACGCCGCCCGCCACCAGCATGCTGCCATGCAGGATCACGCGGTGCGTCGGGTAGTTGAGCACCACGTGGGCCCAGTCGTTAACCTGCGCGTTGGGGCGCAGCGTGGCGATGTTGGCCTGCACGCTGTGCGGCAAACCGAACAGCTGCAGCGCCTGATCGACCATGTGCGGCCCCAGATCGAACCACAGCCCGCTGCCCGGCAGGTTCTGCTCGCGCCAGCGCACCCGCACTTCGGGGCGGTAACGATCGATGTGCGACTCAAAGTGCGTCACCTTGCCGATCAGCCCCTGTTCGATCACCTGCTTCACCCCCAGGTAGTCGCTGTCCCAGCGGCGGTTCTGGAACACCGACAGCAGGCGATCGTGTTTTTCCGCCGCCGCAATCAGCGTGCGCGCCTGCGCCAAGTCCAGCGTAAACGGCTTATCCACCACCACGTGCTTGCCCGCCTCCAGCGCGGCCAGCGCCAGCGGCGCATGGGTGTCATTCGGCGACGCGATCACCACCAAATCCACCTCCGGCCGCCGGATGGCCTCCAGCGGATCGGCTATCACCTGCGCGTGCGGCAGATCGGCATGCACCTTGGCGGCATCGCGCGAAGCCACCACGCTCAGTTCCAACCCCGGCACCGCGTTAATCAGCGGCGCGTGAAACGCCTTGCCGACAAAGCCGTAGCCAATCAGCGCCACCTGCAACGGTCGAGCGGTATCGTTCATCAGTGTTCTCCTCTAGCGGTCGTCGGCGACGACACAAAGTTCAATCAGTGACTGTTCGTCCAGTTTGTCCCACGGGCGATCGGTAAACAGCCGTTGGATCTGCGCCAGATCCGCAACGTGATGCGGTTCGCAGCGATCCAGCTTCATATGGTCGGCCACCAGCCAGCGCTCGCCGCTGTTGGCCAGCATGGCGCGTTTGACCTCTGCATCGGCCTCCTCGCCGGCGCTCAGCCCCAGCTGCGCATGCACCGCGCAGGCGCCCAGCAAGGCGATATCCGCGCGGTAGCGTTCCAGCAACGCCAGGGTGGCGCTGCCGGCGAACAGCCGCTGGCGCGCATCCCACTGGCCGCCGAGCAGAATCAGGTTGATCTCCGGCCTGTCGCTCAGGCACTGCGCGATATCCAGCGAAGCGGTGATCACCGTAGCCGGCCCGCGCAGCGCCTGTGCCACCGCCAGCAGCGTGCTGCCCGCATCCAACATCAGGGTGCTGCCGGGCGGGATCTGCGCGGCCACCGCGCGGCCGAGCCGCTGCTTGACCTGCGGCAACAGCGCCGCGCGCGCCTGGCGCGGCATGCCGGACGGTTCGAGCGCGATCGCCCCGCCGTGATGTTTCTGCGCCAACCCTTGCCGCTCGAGATCGGCCAGATCGCGGCGCACGGTATCGACCGAAACGCCGATGGCGCCAGCCAATTCCGCCACCGCCGCCTGCCCGCGTTCGCTGAGCAAATCCAGTAAATGGCGCTGTCGTGCCGCTTTGTGCATGGGTTTATTCCGCAGTAAAAAGCATAAAACAGCAATATACAGCAGAAAACAGCATCAGAGAAGCCGCAATGATGCGCACCGAAGATCAAACATCTTTTCGCCTGCGGGACGACGATGAGGGCATAACGCATAACAATCAGGAGAGGTGATGAGCATCGATCTGACGTTTACAGACCTGAGCGCGCGCGCCGTGCAATACAACGCCCGCGCTTCGGTGGAAGATTTTGACGCCTGCATGGCGGAATACGCCGCGCTGGCCCAGCGTGCCAGGGCGCAGACGCCGGGCATTTACGATCTGCGCTACGGCATGAGCGGCGCCGAGCGCCTCGATCTGTTCCCGGCCAGCGCACAGCCCGCCCCGCTGCTGATCTTTATTCATGGCGGCTACTGGCATTCACAGCGCAAAGAGGAAGCTTGCTCGATGGCCGCCGCGTTTGCCCGCCGCGGCGTGGCGGTCGCCACGCTGGAATATACGCTGGCGCCGGAAGCGACGCTGGCGGAGATCGTGCACGAGGTGCGCAGCGCCGTCGCCTGGCTCTATCATCACGGGGCGCCCTTCGGCATCGATCCGGCGCGCATTTTCGTCAGCGGCAGTTCAGCCGGCGGCCACCTGTGCGGCATGCTGATCGCCGACGGCTGGCAGCAACGCTATCGCCTGCCGCCCGACGCGATCAAAGGCGCGCTGGCGCTGAGCGGCCTCTACGATCTGCGGCCGCTGTGCGATATCTATATCAACGACTGGCTGCACCTGACGCCCGAACAGGCGCAAGCCCTCAGCCCGCTGTTTTTACTGCCGGCGAAATCGCATGCGCCGCAGATCCTGCTCGACGTCGGCCAGCGGGAAACCCAAGGCTTCAAAAACCAGACGCAGGCCTATTATGACGCCTGCCTGGCGCGCGGCCTCGACGTCCAGCTGCTGGCCGATCGCCACTGCAATCACTTTACGCTGGTCAACGAACTGGCCGATGCGGAAAGCGCGATGTTTCGGCAGGTGATAGCGATGATTGACGCCACAGCGCAATCTTAGAGAGGAAAGGAGATAAAAGAGCCGGGGGCTGAGCGCCCCCTGGCGTGCCATCAGCCGTTTTTGCGGCCAATAGCGGAAAAGACGTTGAACACTTCACCCAGGCCGTAAATCGCGCCGAGCAAGACGGCTACCATTACCGGCACCAGGACCACCACGGTGGCCAAGCTTTCAATCATTTCTAACATCGTTCTCTCCTGGTTTATAAGCACAGCGAATCTGTGCCGGAAGAAAAGGTTTCCGGCCAATCGGTTGAGTATCGTGGGGAGGCAGTCTAAAACGTGAGCTACATCACACTTGATGCGAGCTAATGTAACTTACACAATTACATTAACGCAATGCAAAAAATGCTCTGCGCGAAGAAGGAATTGGCGCGGGTTTTTATTGCGTATCCGCTTGATATTGCGGCGAACAAGGGACAAAAGGATAGCCTGCGCGCCGCTCGACCTGCCCGGCCATTTCGGCGATGCTGGTTTGCGCCAGGCTGGCTTCCAGCGCGAGACCGACGCGAGCAAACTCTTGCTCCAGCACCGGGGTAATGGCGTGGCCGATATAGCACGCATCGTTAGGCCGGGTACGGTGCAGCATGAAATACGGTTGATCTTCCACCGCGCGATACACATCCAGCAACGAGATCGCTTCCGCCGGCCGCGCCAGCAGCGCCCCGCCGCCTTGCCCCATCTGTGAATAGGTCAGCCCGGCCTCCGCCAGCGCGCCGAGGATGCGCCGCACCACCGTCGGGTTGGTGTTGACGCTGCGCGCGATATCTTCGGAACGCACCGTCTGGCCACGGCACAGCGTGATATTGGTCAGAATATGGATGGCAACGGCAAATCGCGTAGAGGTAGACACCTTGGCACCTGCTCAGAGTTTCGTTTATGTCGGATTAAAACATAAGGAAAACGTATCAATTTCCGATAATACACATAATGAGTAGGGATAAGAAGAATGTCAACCTGCCCACGCCCGGATGCGGCGGGGCTCAGGCTTCGGCACGGATTTCCGCCACTTTGTCGGAATAAAATGCCAGATGATCCTTGATCGCCACCACGGCGTTGTAGGGCATTTCATAGCTCCAGGCCACATTGGCCTCCTGCTCGCCGTTAAGCGCCAGGGAGAAATAACTGCAGTCGCCCTTATAAGGGCAGTAGCTGACGTGCTCGTTTTTCTGCAACAGCGCCATATTCACGTCCTCACGCGGAAAGTAAAACACCGGCGGATAGCTGGCTTCCTGCAGAATGAGCGCATGGCGGCTGTCGGCCAGGGTCTGACCGCCGGCACGCACCACGACCCGCGTCGGATGGCGGGTCAAGGTGATCGGGTGATCAGGGCCGGGGATTTTCACCGGTTTGCCGGATGCGGAAACGAGATCGGACATGGCGGCCTCCAGAGTGTGCGCCCCGCCGCGAGGCGTCTTCCCAGTATAGACCAGCAGTTTTGCCGGCGGCCGCGCATTCGGCGAGCAATTACTTTTCAGCGCCGCAAAATTAAGAATTTTTACCTGTTCGATTTTCTTACGGAGGAATACATTCATCTCAACTTCTACCGGCAGGTTAATCGGATTATTTTTAATCCATTAATCAGCCAATTTACCAGGAACTCATTATGAATATTAAACGTGCCGCAGGTGTGTTGGTGGTGGTCATGGCAACGCTTTCCGTTACCGCATGCGGGCATATGTCCAAGCGCGATCGCAACACGGCGATCGGCGCGGGCGTGGGCGCCGTCGGCGGCGCTGTGCTGACCGACGGCAGTACGCTGGGCACCCTGGGCGGCGCAGCGCTGGGCGGCATTATCGGCCACCAGACCGGCCGTTAATCATCCGGTTAAAATAATCTCTGCAGGCCGGCGCTTTTTTAACCCATAAGCGCCGGCCTGTTTTTTTTATCGAGATAAATTCCCTCAGTGAGGGAAAATAATAAATAACGTTAAACGCAGCTTTATTATTCATTAATCTGCGGCGTGGTTATTTATTGCGCCGGCAGCCTGAAGCGCGCCATCGCTTTTTCTAACCGTTCCGACTCGCCCTGTAACCGCTGCGAAGCCTCGGTCACCGCGTTCACCACCGTGCCGGTTTGCCGCGCTACCTGATTCAGCGCCGCGATGCGCGCCGTCACGTCCTGAATGCTCTCCCCCTGATTGAGCGACGCCAGGGAAATGTCCCCCATCAGCGCACTGCATTTGTTCACCAGATCGATAATTTGGCGCAGGTTGCCCGTCAGTAGATCCACCGCCTGCGAGCCTTGATCGATTTGCTGCAGCGAACGGTTGATCAACTGCTGAATATCGCGCGTCGAATGGCTGCTCTTTTGCGCCAACAGGCCCACCTCTTTGGCCACGATGGCAAAGCCGCGGCCGTGCCCCCCGGCGTGCGCGGCCTCGATCGCCGCATTCAGCGCCAGAATATTGGTCTGGAACGCCACGCTGTCGATCAGCGCGACGATGCCGCGCATCTCGGCCGATTGGTTGACGATCCCTTGCATCGAAACATTGACGGTTTGCATCATCCGCTCACCGGCGCCCGCGCACTGCCGGGCCTGTTCGGTTCGTTGGCTGGCCTGCTGCGCATATTGGCCGTTTTCTTCCACCCGCGCCGCCAGTTGCCGCACGTGCTCGGTCGCCAACTGCAATTCGCCGTCCTGCTTCGCCGACTGCGCCGTCAACTGTCGATTGCCGTCCGCCAGCCGCCCGACGCCGTTCAGGATCCCGCCCGCCGCATCGCGCACCTCGCTCACCAGGCGCTGCAGGCCGCCCTGCATATGGCCAATGCTGGTCTGCAGCTGACGCATCTCACGGTTGAACGCGCGCCCAGGCGGCAGCGGCCGCGAAAGATCGCCGGCGGCCAGTACGTTGAGGTGCGCGATCGCCTGCCGCAGCGGTGCGATCACCCAGCGAGAGACGCCGAACCAAACGCCCACGGCGATCAGCGCCAGCGCGGCCAACGCGCCGAGCGCAAAGGTTCTGGCCTGCTCCAGCGCCGCCAACTGCCGCACGTTGACGTCATCGCCACGCCGTTCATTCAGCGCCTGGTAAGCGAGATACTTCTCGTTGAAATCCGCCTGAAACGCCTGGATCGGCACGGCGAAAAACGCATCGATGCTGTTGCCCTGCAATCCTTGCGCCTGCTCTTTCAGGCCGTCATAGAACAGGCGATAGCTGTCTTGCAGGGCGCCCGGAGCTTCCGGCGCATCCGCGCTCAAGCGCTCGAACCGGGCAAAGGCCTGCTCTGAAGCCTGCAGCGCCGCCAACGACTCATCCAGCAGGCTGTGCCAGCTGCCGTCGGAGCCGGTGGCTTTGTCCTGCAGATAATAGATGCCCGCACGGTTCAGGGTGTCGCTGGCCGTCAGCAGCGACAGCCTGGCGCGATCCATCGTCGCCTGCTGGCGATGCAAGGCGTCGCCCGTCACCAGGTTAACCTTGGCGTCGCGCAGAATATTGGAAATAAATACGGTGGAAAACAATTGCAGCAGAGAAAATAGCGCGATAACGCAAATTACGCCGCTTAATAAGCCCATGCTCTTGCCGAAGCCAAACGCGCGCGGCAGCGCTGCCGCAGATTTTACCCTGCGGCCCAGTGTCAGTTTTATGTTCATGATTTTTAGTCAGTAATACCAGGATGCCGCGAGTCTAACGGGCATTGATGACACTAATATTTCAGCCTGCTTTGCGTCGCCCCCGCAGACCAATAATCGGTATTGCCCGTCAACTCTCATTTTTATTTCTTGACTTGTTTAATACCGGATTTATAGTTTTTCCATTAAACAAGAAACAAAGTTTCATATATTAACCGACGCTGAATTTAATATATGAAACGCACAATAAAATCGTCTCAAATATAAAACCAATGAGCGTAAATGCCCTGTTCACAGGTGAAACTCGCTCGTCTTAATAAACAGTCTACTTTCATCAGGGGCCAGGCATGCGCACGATCACGCTTTGTTTTTTTCTTGTTTCACCAGTGAGTTATGCGGCCACCGCCGCATTGCCCAACGACGCTGCCGCCACCGCGGCACCGGTAAAAAAAAGCCGTCCGGCATTGCCGCATATTCATTGGCAAAGCGAGGATAATAAAAAGAATATTGATATCGGCGGCGCGCTGCGTGCCAATTATCGCTATGAAGACTGGCACAGCAGCAATTATCGGAATCCGCCGCATTTACGCTTTGACGCCTTTCGCATCGATGCCGCCGGCCAGATAAACGACGCGTTTTTCGATAGCGGATTATGGTTTCAGGATCGGCGCAAATACGCCATCGACCGCGCCTATGTCGGTTACCACCTGTCTGAACGTTCCGCCGTGCAGCTTGGCGCGCCGTTCAAACCGTTCGGCCTGATGCCCTACCCGCAGTTCGGCTGGTCGTACGGCATTCCGTTTTACCTCGGCTTTGGCGTCAACACCGGGCTGGGCGCCAAATACCAATATCAGCATGACGATTGGGCCTTCGACGCCGCCTACTACCCGCGCATGATGCCGACCGGCGTGCGTTATGCCCCCGACGTCGCCAGCTACGACGACCTGAAAAACACCAACTTTGCGTCGCAGCACCTGCAGCGCAACGAAAAACGCGATCAGGTAAACCTGCGGCTGACGCGCGCTTTCCATCTGGGCGGCTGGGACAATGAGCTCGGCGGTTCGCTGGCGGCCTCGCGGCTCTATAACCAGGCGACCGGCGATAACGGCAGCTTCTGGGCGGCGGGTTTACATACGCTGGTGAATTACGATCCCTGGCATCTGTCCGGCCAGGTGATCCGCTACGGTTACGATGCCAAAGGCCCGGCTGGGGCCAACAATTCGGTGATCCTGATGGGGGGCAACGGCCTGACGCCGGCCTATCTGATCCCGTCGCAGGCCACCACCGCCGCCATCAACCTGGCGCGTGACGTCGACGTGCCCTGGGGACCGGTGAAAAAGCTGCGGTTCTACAACGACTACAGCGTGCTTTGGAAGGACCGGCACGGCGGATCCGACTCTAAAATGAACACGCTGGGGGTGCAGGTGTTCGCCATGCCGGTGATGCTGTGGGTGGATCTGACCTGGGCGCAGAACGCCAACCCGTGGGGCGGCGTGGAAAACGCCACCGGCTGGACCGGCACCCAGTCCTCCGGCAGCAATAAATGGTATTTTCGCACCAACGTGAACATCGGTTACTACTTCTGAGCGCGGCGGGATCTACACTGAAACAGCGCCGCCAGCCGAGCATGGTCGACGCGCTGTTCGCCCGCGACGCCGGGCTGGTGAACGCCGATCAGCAGGCGCTGAAGCGCCTGCTGGAATCGCGCTAATTCCCATCACCCCTTGACCGACGACACTACGTTAAGCGGCTGGGCGTCCGGCAGAATATTCATGTGCTCCAGCACCTGGGCCATGATCTTGCCGAACACCGGCCCGGCCACCGAACCGCCGAAGTGCTTGCCGGCTTTCGGGTTGTTGACCATCACCACCAGCGCCACCTGCGGATCGCTGGCCGGCGCCACGCCGGCGGTGTAGTTGATGTAGCCGCCGTCGTATTTGCCGCTCGGGCCCATTTTCTCGGCGGTACCGGTTTTGATCGCCAGCCGGTAGCCCGGCACCGCGGCGCTCACCCCGCTGCCGCCCGGCAAGGCGTCGCTCTCCATCATATGCACCACGGAGCGTACCGTATCCGCCGGCAAAATGCGTTGCCCCATCACCGGCGGCGTCACCTTGGTGATCGACAGCGGCCGATAAATGCCGAAGGAACCGATCGCAGCGTACTCGCGCGCCATCTGCAGCGGCGTCACGCGCAGCCCATAGCCGAAGGAGAAGGTAGCGCGTTCGATATCGGCCCAGCGTTCACGATGCTGCGGCAGATAACCACTGCTCTCGTTGCCGATGCCGAGCTCGGTCGGCCGCCCCAGGCCAAAGCTGCGGTAGACCGCCGGCAGCACCGTGGCCGGCAGCGCCAGCGCAATGTGCGATACCGCGATGTCGCTCGATTTTTGCAGCACGCCGGTGATGGTCAGCTTCGACCAGTGGCCGACGTCTTTGATCAGGTGACCGTTCACCCGATACGGCGTGGTGTCCAGCACCGTATCCGGCCGGATCAGCTTATGCTCCAGCCCCACCATCACCACCACCGGTTTCACCGTCGAGCCCGGCTCGAAGCTGTCGCTGCTGCACACGTTGCGAATGTCTTTCGCCGGGGTGCCGGCATAGTTGTTGGGGTTGAACGACGGGTAGCTGGCCATGCCGAGGATCTCGCCGGTGTCGATCTTGACCAGCACCGCACAGCCGGAGTCGGCCTGGTTGGCCACCACGCCGTCGCGGATCTGCGCATAGAGCACGTACTGGATAAATTTGTCGATGCTGAGCGTCACGTTCGGCGGCGGCACCGGATCCACGCTTTTAAGCACGCCGATCACCGCGCCGCTGCCGTCCTTCTGATAGACCCGCAGGCCGTTTTTGCCCTGCAACAGCGGGTTGAAGCCCAGCTCGATGCCCTCCAGCCCCTGGTTGTCCTGGCCGACGATGCCGATCAGCCCGGCGGCGTCCTGGCCCATCGGATAAAAGCGGCTGAAATCCTGCTCGGTGCTGACGCCGGTCAGGTGCAGTTTGCTGATGTAGGCAGCGTTGTCGTCCTCCACCTTGCGCGCCAGATAGACGAAACGCTTGTGCGCGTTGCTCTGGATCAGATGCTGCACGTCCGCCAGCGGGATCTTCAGCACGTTGGCCATGCTCTGCCAGCGCTCGTTGCCGGTGTCGGTCTGGGAATCGAGAATATGCTTCGGATCCAGCACGATGTCTTTGGACGACACGCTGACCGCCAGCGCCTCATCGTTGCGATCGGTGATCATGGCGCGGTTGGTCGGCACCACCTGGGTGCGGATCGAACGCTGGTCGGCCTGATCCGCCAGCTGCTGGTGCTCCAGCAGCTGCAGGTAACCGACCCTGAACGCCAACAGAAAAAAACAGACCAGCATACCGGCGCAAATCCAGCCGAAACGAACTGTGGAATAGGTTTTACCGCTTTTTTTGGTCGATGGCGCCACTGTTGTGTTAACCCTGCGTTTTTATTCGGTTTATGGTGTTATTTCAGTCTACCTTGCCGGAAATGGTCAGGAGATTGCAGTTTGTAAGAAAGTAAAAACAAACCGCCTCACCGTTGCACATCGGCACTGTCGTTTAACTGCGGTTTACTTTGCCCCGCATCGCCGGGCTGCGGCGCGTTGGCCGGGTCAAAAATATGGTCGAGGATGGCGCGCGCGGTCGGCCCCGCCACCACGCCGTCGCCGCCGCCGTTTTCCAGGATCAGAGCCATCGCCACCCGTGGGTTTTTGTAAGGCGCGAACAGCGTATAGAAGATGTGATCGCGCAGCCGCACCGGGATCATTTTGGCGTTGTAGGTCTGGTTTTGCTTCAGGCTGAATACCTGCGAAGTGCCGGATTTGGCGGCGATCTGATACGGCGCGGTGTGGAACAGCTTGTACCCGGTGCCGTTCGGCAGATTGGCCATGCCGTACATGCCATTGCGCACGATGCCCCAGTAAGGCGAATGGGGATCGCCGATCTGCGCCGTTTTCGCCGGCGGCGGGTAGCGCGTCACCCGGTTGCCCTGCTGCAGCGAATACAGCAGGTGCGGCGTTTTCACCTGGCCGTTGTTGATCAGCGTGGTCAGCGCTTTCACCATCTGGATCGGCGTCGCCACCCAATACCCCTGGCCGATGCCCACCGAAACCGTATCCCCCTGATACCAGCCTTTTTTGTGCACCTTCAGCTTCCATTCGCGGCTCGGCAGCACGCCGCGGTACTCTTCGTTCAGATCGATGCCGGTGGACTGGCCGTAGCCGAACTGGCTCAGCCAGTGGTGGATACGATCGATGCCCATCTCATACGCCACCTGATAAAAGAAGGTGTCGGCGGATTCCTCGATCGCTTTGGTGACGTTGAGCATGCCGTGGCCGGTTTTCAGCCAGTCGCGGTAGCGGCGCTCGGTACCGGGCAGCGTCCAGGTCGGGGCGCCGAAAAAGGTGGTGGTGGGCGTGATCACCCCGGCGAACAGCGCCGAAACGGCCATGTAGGGCTTCACCGTCGACGCCGGCGGGTATAAGCCCTGGGTGACGCGGTTGATCAGCGGCAAATCCGGGTTGGTCAGCAGCGCCTTATAGGCCTGATAGCCGATGCCTTTGACGAAAGGATTGGGATCGTAGCTGGGGCTGGAAACCATCGCCAGGATGCCGCCGTCGCGCGGATCTTCCACCACCACCGCGGCGCGCTGCCCCTTCAGCACCGATTCAATGTACTGCTGCAGCGGCAGATCCAGCGTCAGGTAGATGTTCTTGCCGGCCTTCGGCGGCTGCTCTTTCAGCAGGCGGATCACGCGACCGTGATTATCCACCTCCACCTCCTGATAGCCGGTGGTGCCGTGCAGTTCGGCCTCGTAATAGGCCTCGATGCCCTGTTTGCCGATGTTGCGGTCGGCGGCATAGTTCTCGCTCAGCCCGGCCTTGTCCAGGCGTTTGAGATCGCTGTCGTTGATCTTCGACACATAGCCCAGCACGTGCGCCAGCTGGGCGCCGTAAGGATATTCACGCTGTTGATAGGTATCGATCGTCACCCCGTCGAAACGGTATTGATTGACGGCAAAGCGCGCCACCTCGGTGTCGCTCAGCCCGGCTTTGAGCGTCACCGGTTTGTAGCGGCTGTTGTGGTGCATGTCGTCGCGAAACGCGCTGATGTCCTCCGGCGTCAGGTCGACGATCGGCGTCAGCGCCTGCAGCAGCGCCGCCATGTCGCTGATTTTGCTGGGCGTGATCTCGATACGATACAGTGTCACGTTTCGCACTAAAGGCGTGCCGTTGCGATCGAAGATCAGCCCCCGGCTGGGGGCGATCGGCAGCATTTTGATGTCGTTCTGGTTGGAGCGCGTCTGGTAAAAGCCGTGCTGGCGGATTTGCAGCCGGTAGAGGTTGACGATCAGCGCGCCGAAACAGACCACCACCAGCGCCAGCGCCACGCCTGCCCGGTGGATAAACAGCCTCTCTTCCGCAGAGTGGTCGCGAATTGTTTCTTTTAACAGGGCCATGCGGTGCCGATACCTTTTGTGTCACATTTCCCCGCAAAATCAGGGAACTGAAAAGCCGGCAAGCATAGCGTTATCGGGCGCACCGCCCCATGAAAAGGTTGCTAATGAAATGGCATAACTGTTTCAGCATATTGGAATGTTACCGGCGGCGTTTTTTTCACCGCGCTTCCCATTGAGCCGCCGTTCGCCCCAATGCTACAATGTGATCTGAATCACAATATTCCCGATATTCCCCCGCATTTCCCTGTCGGCGCCCTGCCGGATGCGGCTTTTTGTTACATAGGATCGAGTTCGATGAGTACCATTGCCACCGGTTTAGTCATGATGCGCTGGGAGTTGCTGAGCGCCGTGATGATGTTCTTCGCCAGCCAGTTAAACGTCGTTTGCCGTAAAACCAGCCGTAACGGCATGGCGTTCATGTTCAGCAGCCTGGGCCTGTTTACCGCCTGCTGGTTCGTGATGGGCCTGATGGGCATCCACCTCACCCTGGAAGCTTTCACCCAATTCTGGTCATCGGCCTGGGATCGCTATGTGGACGTGGTCAGCACCATGCCGGTCGATTGGCCGATGCCGTAACCTCGTCGCGGGGGCGGCGCACCGGCCGCCCCGCCGATTATTCCGTTTCCGCTGACGGCGCCGCCGCCAGCCGCGCCATCAAGGCCCCCGCCTCAATCAACAGCGCCTGCTCCCGCTCCGTTAAACAGCTCTCCATCGCCGCCAGCAGCCACGCCTCGCGCCGGGTACGGCTCTCCTGCAGCAGGCCCAGCCCGGCGGGCGTCAGGCGCACCCGCACCCGGCGTTTGTCTTCGGCATCCGGCGTGCGCACCAGCAGCCCATCGGCCTCCAGCTCACGCAACGCGGCCGCCAGATTTGAGGAACGCATGCGCTCCGATTCCGCCAGCAGCGACGGCGTCGCCTCGCCGCCGTGGCGATCGATAGCCCCCAACAGCATCAGCTGGGCCCAGGATTTTTCGTCGCTGCGCGATTCGCGCCGCATACGGCGCACCAGCGACATTAACTGCGTGCGCAGCAGCGTCACGTCTTCAGGGTGATCTTTTTTCATTGGCATCAATCTAGCGTTCAGTTTATCTCTGCTTTCACACCGCCGGATCGCGCGGCTCTGGCTTAACCCAATTACCTATGATAATATAGCTATTAATATATAGCAAAAAGACACTGCGTCGGCAGGGTTACGTTTGCTCACGCATTGCCTCTCGCCGATTAATTTGCAGTGTTATTATTATTTTGCTCAATAAATCCCTCCTTATTCAACGTGGTACGGTAAGCCGATGGAAGCGTGGAAAGTCAATCTGATCTCGGTCTGGCTCGGGTGTTTCTTCACCGGGCTGGCGATGAGCCAAATCCTCCCTTTTCTGCCGCTGTACGTCGAACAGCTCGGCGTCAGCGATCACCAATCCCTCAGCCTGTGGTCCGGGCTGGTGTTCAGCGGCACCTTTTTGGTCTCGGCGGTGGTGTCGCCGCTGTGGGGCAGCCTGGCCGACCGCAAAGGCCGCAAGCTGATGCTGCTGCGCGCCTCGCTGGGCATGGCGATCGTCATCGCGCTGCAGGGGCTGGCCACCAACGTCTGGCAGCTGTTCGCACTGCGCGCCCTGATGGGGCTGACGTCCGGCTATATTCCCAACGCCATGGCGCTGGTCGCCTCGCAGGTGCCGCGCGATAAAAGCGGCTGGGCGCTGGGCACGCTTTCTACCGGGCAGATCTCCGGCGTGATCGCCGGGCCGCTGCTGGGCGGGCTGATGGCCGACCATCTGGGGCTGCGGGTAGTGTTTTTCGTCACCGCCGGGCTGATGTTCGTCAGCTTCCTGGTGACGCTGTTCCTGATTAAAGAGCGGCGCATCACGGTGAAAAAAGCGGATCAGCTGAGCGGCAAGGCGGTGTTCCGTTCGCTGCCCTATCCGACGCTGATCCTCACCCTGTTCGTTTGCACCCTGATGATCCAGCTGGCCAACTCGTCCATCAGCCCGATCCTGACGTTGTTCATTCGCGAGCTGTCCGGCGACGTCAGCAATATCGCCTTTGTCAGCGGCATGATCGCCGCCGTGCCCGGCATTGCAGCGCTGATCTCGGCGCCGCGCCTCGGGCGGCTCGGCGATCGCATCGGCACCGCGCGCATCCTGATCGCCGCGCTGCTGTTCACCACCGGCCTGTTCGCCGTGATGGCCTGGGTCAATACGCCGCTGCAGCTGGGCATTCTGCGTTTCCTGCTCGGCTTCGCCGACGGCGCGCTGATGCCGGCGGTGCAGGCGCTGCTGCTGAAGTATTCCTCAGATCAGGTAACCGGGCGCATCTTCGGCTATAACCAATCCTTTATGTACTTGGGCAACGTGGTTGGCCCACTGCTGGGGTCGGGCATTTCGGCGATGATGGGGTTCCGCTGGGTGTTCGCCGTGACGGCGGTGTTGGTGCTTTGCAATGCGCTGCAGCTGCGCCATCAGTTCAAAAAAGTGGAGAGCCAACGCGCGGGATAACGGGGAATGCGGGGAAACGCCTCAAGCAGTGGCGGGACAATGACGCCCATCAACCGTGCCACCACTGCCAAAGGCGGCCGTAGCCTACTCGACGCGGCGATCGTTTGGTATTTATGTAAGTAAATAAAGTGTTGCGGGCGTGTTGAGGGCCGCCGCAGCGGCCCTTGCGGATCAGAACATGGTATTGTCGTTGGCCGATTTTTCCGGCACATCCTGATTGACGTCCCAATGCTCGGTGATTTTCCCCTGATCGTTCACCCGGTAAATATCCACGCTGGCAGTGCCGCGATCCTGCGGGTTATTTTGGTATTTGACGTGAACGTAGACCAAATCGCCGTTGACCGCGCTGCGGTATATTTTGGCGCTGTACTGCGGATTGTCTTTAAAGGTCTGGCTGAAGAAATCCAGGAACGGCTTGATGCCGTCGCCGACGAACGGGTTATGCTGCTTGTAGTTTTCCACAATCAGCTTCTGCGCCACGCCGATGTCGTGGCGATTGAAAAAGCCCGCGTACAGGTCTTCCACCACCTTCAGCTTCTGCTGAGCATGATGATAACCGCCTTTGCCGGCCGATTTGTCAGACGCCGCCTGATCCGTCGACAGCGCCGGGTAACTCGCCAGCAAGCCGCCGACGATCGCACAGGTGATCAATGCCTTTTTCATAACTGCTCCTTATTTTCCTGAGTGACCTACGATTTTCAGCTGCCCTTTCAGATGGGTGAAGCTGCCATCCTTGGCGGCGATGTTGGTGTACACCTCGCCGCGCTCAAAGTCCTCGATATGCGTCACGTTGTCGCCGGACTGCGGCTCATGCCAATAGACCATATAGACCTTTGGCCGGATCTCCACCGCGGTGTACTGCACGGTGTCGGTGATGCCCTGCGACGCCTCACCGATACCGGTGAACGTCATGGTCTTGTCATCGGTAAAATCCAGCTTGAAGGCGAAATCGCCGAAGGTCACCTGCACCACTTTACCGACCGCAATGAACTGCCCGTGTTTTTCCGTCATCGTTGCCGCCTTACTGTTAGTCAGGGAGGGTTGCGCCGCCGTAGCGGCGGGTAATGCGAGGGGGAAAGTCAGGGCTATCGCCAGCGCGATGCCCGTTCTCTTCACTGTTTTCATCGTTCCTTCTCCTTTCCGTGGTTGAAAACGAGAATCATTATCATCACTTGGCAATGGGCAGAAATATAAGAATAATCTCTATTCCTATCAGGCACCTGGCGGCGAAAAAAGACGGCGAAAAATCGCCGCGGAATGGCATGGCAATAGCGCATTCTGGCCATTGGTTTTTACGCAATGAACGGAATTTCTGCTTTCAGGAAGGGAAACTGCTCGGAGATTTGATGGGTCTATAGCGCAGATCGCTTTAAGCTAATGCGTATTTGTTCTTAAGCCGCCCCCCCCGAAAGGCGGTGGCGAACGGCGTCGCGTTTAACGCAGCCAGGGCGTATGGGTGACGCCGACCAGCACCCCTTCCGGGCTGAGCAAACGGGTAACGCTCTGCCCCCACGGCTCTTCGCGGTTGGCGACCAACAGCCGATAACCGCGATCGACCAGCCCCTGGGTAGCGGCCGCCATGTCGGCCACGTCGAACTCGATCCACGCCTGCGGCAGCGCGAGATCCGCCGGCCAGCGATCGTCGCCAAAGCAGGACTGCGCCGCCTGCGCCAGCGGCCACAGGGCGAAATGCTTTACGCCGTCCAGCGCGCCTTGCTCCGACAGCAGATAGGTTTCGTTGCCCGGCATCGGCTTGAGCGGCAGCCCCAGCGCCTCGACATAAAACGCCTTGCTCTCGTCGCTCTCACGCGTGATGGGCCCGAATCCGGCGACAAACAACACGCCCAGCCCGGCACACTGTTGATCCATGCTGCACTCCCTTTCGGTTAGCGCCCCTGCCGCACCTGCAGCGGAGCAAATCCATAGGCCGCCTTGAAGCGGTTGCTGAAGTGGCTGGCGGAGCTGAAGCCGCACGCCAGCGCGATCTCGGTGATCGGCTGTTGGCTGTGCCGCAGCAGCCGTTCCGCCCGCTGCAGCCGTGCGCGCATCACAAACTGGTGCGGCGCCAGCCCGGTGGCGTGCTTGAACATGCGGGCGAAATGGTATTCGCTCAACCCGGCCTGCGCCGCCAGATCCGCCAACAGCAAAGGCCGATCGAGGTGGTTTTCGATATATTCCCGCACCCGCCTGGCCACCGCAGGCGCCAGGCCGCCGCGCGCCTGCGGCAGCTTCCACTGCAACTGACTGTAACGCTGGATCAGATGCGACATCAGCAGGTTCGACGCGCTGCTGAGCGCCAGCAGATTGGCGCTGTCCCGCCAGTCGCAGTTGAGCAAAAACTGGCGATACAGCAGCGTGATCTGCGGATCTTCGCCGAAGCTGCGCGGCTCTACGTTGATCGCCGCCGGGCTGCGATCCCAGGTCTGCTCCGCCAGCTGCCGCAGATGCCCGTCGGTGCAATACAGGTGCACGAACGACAGATCGCTGCGCACGTCCCAGGTGGAGGCGTATTGGCGCGGCATGATGCAGAACCGATCCGGCCCGCCGCCGTTGCGCCAGCCGCCCGGCACCTGCTGGTAGCACTCATAGCCGTCGGCGACGTACAGGCTCAGGGTATGGTGGTCGGCGCTTTCCTGCGTGACGCGATCGTTGCAGTTGGACCAGGCGGCCAGCTCCACGCCGGTGCCCAGCAGCACGCTGCCGTGCAGCCGCGCCTTGTGCTCACGCAGTGTTTCAAACGCCTGATAGTTGGACATCGCCGGCCCCGTTGTTCGACATGCCGACAGTGTAAAGAGTGGCGCCGCCGCATACCAGCCGCCGCCCCGCGCTTTTGGCAAAAAAAGCGCAAGAATATGCAACTGGCCGCAAAGCGCTGCAAGCGCCGCCGCGCGCCAAAGCGGATACTGCGCCATCGGTTTTTTCGGAGTAACAAATAGAATGAATGCGCTGTTGTACCTCGCCGTAGTGCTGATTTGGGGCACCACCTGGATTGCGATCACCCTGCAACAGGAAGGCCCGGTGGCCATTCCCGTCTCGATTGCTTACCGCTTCGCCATTTCCGCCGCGGTGATGTTCGCCGTGCTGTTGCTAACACGCCGCCTGCGCCGCCTCGCCCCGCGCGATCATCTGTTCTGCGTGCTGCAGGGCTGCTGCGTATTCGGCTTCAACTTCTTCTGCTTCTACCACGCGGCGGCCTACATCAGCAGCGGCCTGGAATCGGTGATCTTCTCGATGGCGGTGTTGTTCAACGCCCTCAACAGCCTGCTGTTTTTCCGCCAGCGCCCCAGCCCCAACCTGCTGCCGGCGGCGCTGCTGGGTTTGACCGGCATCGTGGCGCTGTTTTGGCAAGATCTGGCCGCCACCCGCATGGCGCCGGAGCTGCTCAAAGGCATCGGCCTGAGCGCGCTCGGCACCTACGGCTTCTCGCTGGGCAACATGATCAGCACGCGCCATCAGCGCCGCGGGCTGGATATCTTTTCCACCAACACCTACGCCATGATCTACGGCGCGCTGCCGATGGCGCTGATCGCCTTGGCGCAGGGCGCATCGTTCCAGATCGAATTCAGCAGCCACTATATCGGCTCCCTGCTGTACCTGGCGATTTTCGGATCGGTGATCGCCTTCGCCGCCTACTTCAGCCTGCTCGGCCGCATCGGCGCCGGCGCGGCGGCTTACAGCACCCTGCTGTTCCCGCTGGTAGCGCTGACCATCTCAACGATCTACGAAGGCTATCAGTGGCACTTCAACGCCGTGCTGGGCCTGTGCCTGATCCTACTGGGCAACCTGGTGATGTTCGCCAAGCCGGGGCTGAAATGGCGACGGCCAGGTATCTCAAAACAAAACTCAACCCTTTGAAGCCATTGGCGAATATCGTTATCATCAGGTTTTGTTGATAACGGATGATGGCAAATGCTCAGAAGTGATGATGTGACACCCCGCGCCTACAAACAGGTGGACGTGTTTACCCGTACGCCGCTGCAGGGCAACCCCGTGGCGGTGGTGCTGGAGGCCGAGGGGCTGAGCAGCGCGCAAATGCTGGCATTGGCCCGTTGGACCAACCTTTCGGAAACCACCTTTGTGCTTAAACCGACGCACCCGGCGGCGGATTATAAGGTGCGCATTTTCACCACCGAAAAAGAGCTGCCCTTCGCCGGCCACCCAACGCTGGGCACCGCCCACGCCCTGCTGGAAGCCGGTTTGACGCCTAAACGGCCTGGGATGGTGATGCAGGAATGCGGCGTCGGCCTGGTGGCGGTCGATATCCAGCAGGAAGGTACATTGGCGTTCGCCGCGCCCGAAGTTGAGCTCCGCCCAATGGCGGCTGAGGAAACAGAACGGCTGATGGCCGCTTTACGGCCCGCGGTGATGGCAGCAAGCCCTCTGCCGGTGATTGCCGAGATGGGCATTCGCTGGCTGATGGTGCGCCTGCCGGACGCACAATCCTGCCTGGCGGTGACGCCGGATCAGGCCACGATTAAACGCCTGCAAACGTCTTGCAATGTGGATGGCGTGGTGATTTATGGCGCCTGCTCCGCAACCGAACCGGCCGATTACGAAATGCGCGCGTTTATGGTGGAATGCGGCGCCTTGATTGAAGATCCGGTGACCGGCAGCGCCAACGCCTGCCTGGCGCGCTTATTGAAGGCCAACCACTTTCCCGACGGCAGCCAGACCGCACAGGGTTACCAGGTGCGCCAGGGCACCCAACTGAATCGAGATGGCCGCGTGAGCGTGCGCTTTATTGACGGCGAACCCTGGATCGGCGGGCAGTGCCGCACCCTGATTGATGGCACATTGGGTATTTAGTTTGGGGGATAAGAGGATAGTGAGCATCTTTTGGGAACGTCAATTAGCAACGCTCAAAGCCTATGTTTAGCTGTTCTTCATTACATAGGTCAACAAACTGCTGAGAGACAATTATTCTTTCACAATAGATGCTATCCCTAGCAATAAAGAACTCCCTGTCACACTTGTAAGCAGGCACATCAATGAGCTTGCTTCCATCTTCAAGTTCTCTGAACGTCGAGGCTTCCTCATCAATAATTTGAAAATAATTATTCACTTTACACAGAAAAATTGTTTCAGTTACGTTTTCTACCGCACATTCATAGAATAACATCTCAGACGAAACCTTGCGTTCAAATACAGCCTTAGCTCTTTTTGAAAAGATTGGAATTCCGAGACTGGCAGGAAAATAGTCATGCAAATTAAAAATATCGCTACTCGAAGCGCTTGGCATTTTCCCTTTTGGCAGTGAGTAGGATAGGAAATTACCATCACCTTCATTCCAAATAAAAAAGCTGGACAATCTTGATTTCGGATCGGGAAAACAAATCAAGTTATCGCCAAATGTAAAGCTATTGAAAGTATAGAAGTTCATGTCACTCTCATTCAACTTAACTTAACGATGTTGCATTTTATTTTCTTTCTTGCTAAGCGCTCTTTGATTAGAGAAAAAATAGCATCCCAATCACCACCTCCCAATCCTGCACCAATCATAGGCAATTGTATACTAAGCCTTTCTTTTAATGCATAATCAGAAACCAGACTTAGACATTCTTTAAGTGCTTCATATGAAACATACTGAGCATTATCATCTTTACTTTTCTTTAGTCCATCCTGAGCCAACATATTTGCAACATATATCCGCTCATTTTCGCTCACACAGATGAATTGTACATTCCCGAGAAAAAAATCCTTTTTTTCAGAGAACCACTTTAAATATTCTTCCTTTACTGCTGGATAGCGTTTTGATAGAGGAACAACAAAGCCTTTTCCCCACTTACCCTTGTTATTCACAATATGAATGATCATTTTAGATTTTGACGAAGGAATAGATGCATCACCATAGCTAAAACTGACATAATCATTCAAAACATCAGAGGTGATCGTCTTATTCCATTCACTTTCAAACTCAAGACTAGTTATCAACTTTGACTCAGAAAGATCAAGCTCACTTTTCTTACCATCATAAAGTAAAAAACCTATATCTTCGTGCCAATCTTCCAAAGATGAGGATGAATAATACAAATCATTTATTATAGTTATTTGTCTTGTTGCAGCATCGCCATTAAACTCGGTATAGATCCTCCCTTCGCCAGAAATGAGTTCACATGTACCTTTATAATAATTCTTATCGGACTCCACAGTTCTTTCCTCCCCCTACGACAGATGGAATAAGTTATTTATAACTGTCAATCACCATGTTACTTACAATAACCCTCTAATTTTCAATACCACTATCAAAAAACTCAAAGCTTCAATTAACTACTAGCATTCAATAATCTCGAAATCCTTTTAACTATGAAATAAGAAAACCGAAAAAATTATTTGATTCTAAAGACAATAGCCGCTCATCGTCACCTGCCTTATATTTTAAGAAAACCCCTGAGAACGGATCGTCACTATAATTTACTCCAACTATGCTAACCTCCTGCTCAGTTTTAAATGACTGGGAATAAATTGACATCATGGAAAACTTATCATCCTCATCCACCTCAAACCATGGAACGATGTTTTCAACTAAACGTGAATTAACAATCCCATCATCATCAATATACAGTTCAAATATAGTTTCATCTGATATAAAGTAAACTCTGTCATACATCGGATGAAACACTGGTACTGTTTCCCCATCTATATAACCCGTGACAATTATATCACTGACGCTACTCCTAGTTACATGCTCAATAAATTCTTTCATATGCACTCCTATGGTGAAAAAACAATCCCAAGATCCATGCCTTTGCCAGACTCAATAAGAGTTACAAATTCCTCCCTACCATCAGACAGCTTTTTAGAAATATAGGTCATCCCTTCGCCTCTATATATCTCCATCACAGGCTGACCTTTTTTAATTGTCCCTTGTCCTACATGGACCAGTTTCCCGCTATCTCGTAACTTTTCAACATCTCTCAAGAACTCAGCACCTTCATCCACTTTCCATTTTGGATATTTTTTCCCTAAATAGCCTTCTAGTATACCTTTATGCCGAATAAAGTGATCTTTAAAGTTTTTACCAGGTTGAATGCTACAACTAGTAAGGCCTAACGGGTCAACCCAAATGAGCGGATTTTTCGCGTATGCATATAAATTCAGCCCGCCTTCCAACCCTATCGGATCCTGCGTGGTGAAACGCCCCACCTCGGGTTCGTAGTAGCGGAACAGGTTGTAGTGCAGGCCGCTTTCGTCGTCCTGATATTGCCCGGCGTAGCGCAGCGGCTGCTGGTATTGCGCGCCCTGCCGCTTCGCCGCGCCGGCCACCGTCTGGCCCTGCAACTTGCCGAAGGTGTCGTATTGCCCGGACCAGCACAGGTTACCCGCCGCGTCGGTCACTTCCAGCGGTGCGCTGTTCAGATCGGTGTGATACCAGTAAATATCCGCCGAGCGGCTGTCGCCCGCCTGCTCCAGCGCCGCCAGCGGGCTCCACGGGCTGGCCGGATCGTAGCTCCAGCTGCGGCGGCTGCCGTCGTCGCGCTGCTCCTGCAGCAACCGGTAACCCTGCCACAGGAAACGGGTCGTCTGTTCGGTTTTGCCCTTGTAGCGCACCGCCTTGCGGCTGCGGCGGCCCAGCGCGTCGTAATGATACTGCGCCTCGAACTCGCCCTGCGGGCCGCGGCCATGCGCCTGCACCAGCCGGTTGTCGGCGTCGTAGCGGTAGTGCTGTTCATACAGGCCGTTGCGCCGGCTGATCAGGTTGCCCCAGGCGTCGTAACGGTAAAACAGTTTTTGCCAGTGCGTCAGGCGGTTATCGGCGATCGGCGCCAGCGGCAGGTGCGCGTCGATGTCGTTCTGCGGGCTACGCTCGCCCAGCAGGTTATCCGCCAGATCGTACACCAGCCGTGCGCCCGGTTTGCCCTGATTGGGCTCGCGGTGTTGCAGCAGGCGGCCTTCGGCGTCGTAACCGTAGTGTACTTCGCCGCGCAGCGCGTCGCTCACCCCGGCCAGCTCGCCGCGGCCGGTGTAGCGATAGGCGCGCCACAGCACGCCGTCTTCCGGCCGGGTCAGTTTGTCGTGGCCGAAGGCGCTGCTCTGCCAGCTGCGGCGGCCCATGGCGTCGTAACGCCGCTGCTGCTGCAGCGCGCCCTGGCTGCGGCCGGTTTCCCGGTGCAGGCGATCGCGGGTGAACTCGCTCACCACCTGCTGGTTGAATTTGATGGCGCTGGCGTGGCCGGAGCCGTAATACAGCCACTGCAGGCGATCGCCCTGCGGCAGCGTCAGCGCCTGCAGGTTGGCCAGCGCATCCCACTGGTATTGCAGCTCGCCGTTCACGCCCTGCTCGCCGAGCAGCCGCCCGGCGGCGTCATAGCGCATCTGCACGCTGTCCGGCTCGATGCCCAGCGCCGCGCCGCTCGCCGTCGGCAGGCGGTTCAGCTCGCGCAGCCGCCCCATGGCGTCGAAGCGGTAATGCCATTCCGCGCTGGCGTTGCCGCGCCAGACCAGTTGCCCCGCCTCGTCGAAGCGGAAGCGCTGTTCGCGCTGCGTCAGCTCACCCGCACTGCCAGGCAGGCCGACCTCGCGGTGCTCCTCCAGCAGCCCGGCCGCACCGTAGCGATAATAGTGGCGGGTGTCGTCCGGGCGCTCTTCGGCCAGCACGCGGCCCACCGCATCGTAGCTGAAGCGGTATTCGCCGCCGTTGCCGTTCTCCAGCCGCGTCAGCCAGCCCTGCGGGCTGTAGTGATAGCGCCGGGTGCGGTTGATGCGATCGGTGATGCTGATCGGCAGCCCCAGGGCGTTGTACTGCCAGCGGGTCAGGCTGCCCAGCGCGTCCTGATGTTCGGCCAGCTGGCCGTGCGCATTCCAGTTAAAGCGCTCTTCGCCGCCGTCCGGGTGGATCAGGGTGTGCAGGCGCCCGCCGTTATCCCATAGGTAGCGCGTCTGGTGGCCTTCGGCATCGGTCTGCGTCGTCAGTTGCCCCAGCGCATCGTAGGTATAAGCCGTGACGCTGCCGGAACAGTCGGTGTAGCGCGTCAGCTGGCCGCGGGCGTCCCACTCCAGCTTCACTTCCCCGCCCAGCGCGTCGATCACGCCGGCCGGCAGGCTCTCTTCGTCATCCGGATAGCGGTACAGCGTGGCATTGCCCAGCGCATCGACATAGCGCGTCGGGCGCCCCAGCGTATCCCAGTGCTGCGCTTCGCTGCTGCCGTCCGGGTACGCGACGGCGAACAGCCGGCCGCTGTTGCGCGAATATTGATAGCGAGTGACGCGGCCGAGCGGATCGGTCTCCGACAGCAGGCGGCCGTAAGGATCCCATTCGCTCTGGCGCTGCGCGCCGCCGGGCAGCAGCACGCTGCACAGTTCGCCGCGTTGGTAGATAAAACCGTAGCGGCGCTGATCGAAGTCGGTGTACTGCGCCACGTTGTCGTCGTCATCCAGCCGCCACTCCGCCCGTTTGCCGTCGCCGCGCACCGCGCTGCGGCGCCCACCGGCGAAGTCATAACCGAACTCCAGCGATTCTCCGGCGCTGTTACGGTAGGCCGTCACGCGCGGCACACCGTCGATCTCTTGCCATTGGTATTCGTTCAGCAGTCCGGCGGCGTCCTGGTGGCTGATCATCAGGCCGTCGCGCCAGCCGAAGCGGCGCGTTACCTCACCGGCACGGTTGCTCACCGTCGTCAGTTGGCCCTGCTCATCGTAATCGTAGCGCGCCAGCGTCCGTTCGCCTTCGGCGGTTTGCAGCGCCACTTCGCGCAGGCGGCCCTGCGCATAGCGGCACATCAGGCGCTGCCCGGCGCTGTCCACCAGTTCGCTCAGCAGCCCCTCGTCGTCGTAAAACAGCGAGGTGGCGTTGCCGATGGCGTCGGTGATCATGCTGAGCCGGCTCGGCTGGTCGCCCGCCAGCGGCGGGTAGTGGAAAATCTGTTCGCCGACGTCAAACAGCTGCCAGCTGCCGTCGTCGTTGTGCATCAGCCAGCATTTTTCGGCTTCGCAGTAGGTTTTGTGGCCGCGCGGCACCCTGGGGAAAGCGACGAAGTCGCCGGAAGGCGCGCGCCACACCAGGCCGTCCTGATACGGCTGCAGGCTGCTCTCCCAGAACAGGTTCCAGCCGCGGCCCAGTACGCCGTCGCCGGGGTTGCCGCTGCGCCAATAGCGCTGCCAGGCGACCGGCAGGCGCGAAGGCAGCACGAAATCGAGATCGTCTTCGCCGTCGAGGAATTTCTGGCCGCTGACGATATCCACCGGCCGGGCGATAATGCCGACGGCGGCGGTGGCGGTCATCAGGGTGCCGGCGCGGCAGGCGATGCGCGCCAGCTTGTTGATGCCGGGCAGCTTGCCCAGCAGTTTGCCCAGCGCCCCCAGCTTGCCGGCGGCGCCGCCCACGCCGCCCACCAGGCCGGCGAACAGCAGCGTCAGGTCAGAGACCTTGTACAGCCAATCCGGCACTTCGGGCTTGATCGGCAAGGTGGTGACGGTGCCGCCGCCGATAAACACGTTGGGCGAACCTTCCATCACCTGCGCGTCGCAGTTGGTTTTGTCCCCCACACGCGAGGCGGGCTGGCCGTTGATGCTGACCTTGTCGGAGCCCTGCGCCATCTGCATGCTCGGGCCGTCGTCGCTGCAGGCCACCTGGCTGTTGGTGGCGAGCGCGGCGGGTTTGCCGTTGATGAAGACGTTGGGGGAGCCGGTGACGATATTGCCTTTGGGGGTCAGGCTACCGGCACCGGCGTCGGCAATGCCGTCGCGCGCCGCGGTGGCCGCCTCCCCGGTGAGATACCCCACCGCCAGACTGGCGCCGATGAGCAGCACGCCGACGCCGATACAGGAAGCCGCCAGGCCGGCGACGAACAGCGCACCCGCCGCCACCGCGCCTGCGGCGGCGATCAGGCCGCCGACAATCGTGCCGGCAATCATGCCGGCCAGGGCATGGGAATGCCCGATGGTATCGCCGACGCGAGCCGCTTCGGTCATCGTAAGGTCCTTTTACGTGAAGAGTTCATCGTTATGCCGCCCGGTAGCTGCTCAGCACCTGCTGCAGCAGGGCGTCATCTTGCGGCGTCAGCTTGCGCGCCATCGCCAGGGTGAACACCAGCACCCGGCCCTCCGCCAGCGCGAACACCGCCTGGTTTTGCCAGATGCGCTTGCCGTCGCGCAGGTAGCTGGCGCGCACCCATTCACCGGCGGTTAATCCATCGCCCAGCGTCGCCGGCTCGCGGCTTTTGAACGCCCAGCCTTTCAGCCCCTGCGCCAGCGCATCGAGCTGGCGGGTGACGTAGCTTTCCAGGTTTTCCGCCGGCTGCAGCGCATCGCGGGAAATATTGATTGAGGGGGAAACATCATCGCCGGCCAACAGCACGTTGACGGTGCGATCGGCATAGCCTTCCGGCAAAGCGACGCTGCCTTCGCTGAAAGCGCAGCGGGATAAAGCGGACATGCGAGGATCCTTTTGCATAAATAATGCTTAAGCATCGCATAACTTAGCCTTGAAATAAAACCATCAGGCACCGCCAATGTTGCGCGGCGTGACCGCGTTCACTGTGTGCAAGGCCGTGGCCGGAACCTTGCCCGGGATCGGGCCGTAACATTACAGAATTATCTGAAACCATCGGCGCGCCGACGCCCTGATTGTGGCTATACTCGGCTATCGTCCGTTTTTCAGGAGATCAGGATGCTGAGATTCACCCGTCGCGCGCTGCTGTGCGCCACGCTGGCCGCGTTCCCCGCCGCCGCCGAAACGCCGAAGTTCGGCCCGGAGCTACAGGGCTTTCATTACCCTTACCCGTTGCAGCAGTTCAGCTTCACCTCGCAGGGGCAGCCGTTAAAAATGGGCTATATGGACGTGCCGCCGGAAGGCGCCGCCAACGGCCGCACCGCGCTGTTGTTGCACGGTAAAAACTTCTGCGCCGCCACCTGGCAGGACACCATCAAGGCGCTGAGCAAGGCCGGTTACCGCGTCATCGCACCGGATCAAATCGGCTTTTGCTCCTCCACCAAACCGGCGCATTACCAGTACAGCTTCCAGCAGCTGGCGCAAAACACCCACGGTCTGCTGCAGAACCTGAAAATCAGTAAGGCCATCATCATCGGCCACTCCACCGGCGGCATGCTGGCCACGCGCTACAGCCTGATGTATCCGCAGGCGGTGGAGCAATTGATCATGGTCAATCCGATCGGCCTCGAGGACTGGAAGGCCAAAGGCGTGCCGTGGCGCAGCGTCGATCAATGGTTCGCGCGCGAGCTGAACACCACCGCAGAGGGCATCCGCAACTATGAGCAGCGCACCTACTACGGCGGCAACTGGAAGCCGGAGTACGATCGCTGGGTGGATATGCTGGCCGGGCTGAACAACGGGCCGGGCCATCGCCTGGTGGCGTGGAACTCGGCGTTGATCTACGACATGATCTTCACCCAGCCGGTGTACTACGAGTTCAAGGATCTGCAAACCCCCACTACGCTGATGATCGGCACCGCCGACACCACCGCCATCGGCAGCGATATCGCCCCGCCGGCGGTCAAGGCCAGGATCGGGCACTATGCGGAGCTGGGCAAACAGGCGGCGAAGCTGATCCCGCACGCCACGCTGATCGAGTTCGCCGGGCTGGGCCACGCGCCGCAAATGGAGGAACCGGAGCGTTTCCACCAGGCGTTGCTCAAGGCGCTGCAGCCCTGAGCGGCCGGTTGGCGCAGCCGCCGCGCGGCGGCTAAACTTTCAGCTGGCACTCAACGGCAGGAGACAGCCATGCGACAGATTATTGCCAGCGCCTTCGTCAGCCTCGACGGCGTGATGCAGGCGCCCGGCGGGCAGGACGAAGACCGCAGCGGCGGCTTTCGCTTCGGCGGCTGGACAGCCCCCTACTGGGATGACGCCATTGCGGAAACGATGGGCGATCTTTTCTCTGCGCCGTTCGATCTGCTGCTGGGGCGGCGCACCTACGACATTTTCGCCGGCTACTGGCCGCAGATCACCGACGAGGCCGACCCGTTATCCGCCGATATCGCCCGCGTGTTCAATCAGGCCACCAAGTACGTCGCCACCCACCACGGCGAGACGCTGGCGTGGCAGAACAGCCAGTGGCTGGGGCGGGACATCCTCGCCCGGCTGCGCGAGCTGAAACGCGCGCAGGGGCCGGTACTGCTGGTGCAGGGCAGCAGCACGCTGATGCAACAGCTGCTGGCCAACGATCTGGTGGACGAACTGCGCCTGCTCACCTACCCGGTGCTGCTCGGCGGCGGCAAGCGGCTGTTCGATGACAACGCGGCGCCGGCGGCCTTCACGCTGGCTCAATCGGTGGTCTCGCCCGGCGGCGTGATCGTGGCCCACTACCGCCGCGCCGGCGCGGTGGCAACCGGCTCTTTCGTAGCGGAAAGCGCCGCGGTGGCCCAGCCGTAAAAAAAGGGCCGTTCGGCCCTTTTCTCTTTCCCCTGCATCGCCCTCAGGCAAACAGAATATCGCTCTGCTCCACCTGCCCAACCACGTGGATCTTGAAGTCGGCGGCATAGCTGTTGCTCTGGGTGTTCATCAACAGATCGGTGGTGCCGTTGAAGGCGTCGAAGTTGAGCTGGATCTCGCCTTTCTGGCCGCTGAAGGCGCTGCCGCTGTCGATAAAGCGCAGCTCGCTCAGGCTGTTGTTGAAGCGCAGGCCGGAGAGATCGATCTTGTCGATGCCGTGCTCGAAGTCTTCAATCACGTCGAACGCCGCCACCGTGGACTCTTTGGCATTGAGATAGACGAAATAGTCGGTGAAGTTGTTGGCATCTTTGCCGCCCCACAGATGATCCGCCCCCAGGCCGCCGTACAGGATGTCGGAGCCGGCGTTGCCCGCCAGCAGGTTGTCCTGATCGTTGCCGATGATCACATCGCGCCCGCTGCCGCCGATGGCGTTCTCGATGATCGCCCCGCGCGCGATGGCGACGTTCTGCGTGCCGCCGCCGACGCTGGAGAACGCGCCGTCGTTCAGGTTGATCATCTGCTGCTGGCTGTAGCCGGAGAAGTCCAGCGTGTCGTTGCCGCCGGCATCCCACACCGCGAAGTTGACCGGTTTGCCGTTGTCCGCCGTGGCGGTCAGGAAATCGCGCCCGGTGTTGGAGTTAAAGCCGTACACCGTGTCGCCGGTGCGGGTGTTCATGTTGGCGCCGTACAATTTCTGGATCGCGGCGATGTCATCCACCATCGGGCCATAGCCATACACCCCTTTGGTGTCGGCGCCGGTGTAACCGGCGTTGAAATAGCTCATGATCGAGTATTGCAGCGAATCCTGATAGTAAGCCGCGTCGTTCTGGTAGCTCGGGTTGCCCAACGAGGCGTCATAAGATCCCGGATGCGCCAGCCCCAGGGCATGCCCCAGCTCGTGGGTGAAGGTCTGGCTGCTGAAATCGCCGCTAACCGGCGCCTGATGGGTGGCGAAGTTCTTGTTGAACCACACCGTGCCGGCAAAGGCGTTATCACTGCCCGGTTTGGAGCTCGGCGGGTAATAGGCGTAAGCATTAATGGCATTCGGGCCGCTGCCCTCAGCGGTGCTGCCGTCGGCGCGCTGGGTGAAGTAGGCGAAGGTGATGTCCGCGCGATGGTTGATATCGGTGGACACCGTTTCGGTAAAGGTCACGTTCGCCACGTCGGCCCAGGCCTGCATCGATTTCAGCGCCTGCGCCTGCGCCGCCTGGGTCAGCGGCTGCAGCCCCTTGTCGCCGTCGCCGGTCTGGCCGATGCGGTTCAGCGCGCTCTGCGTCAGGAAGGAATAGGTCAGCGCGATCGGCTGGTGGTACACCTGATCGCCGTTGTGCGTCAGGCCCGGCCGCGTCAGCTGGTCGGCGGCGCGATCGAAGCTGAAGTTATCGCGGATTTTACCCAGGTTGTTAATGGCTGCTCCGCCGCGCTGGTTGCTGTACAGGTTGGCGTTGTCCAGCGTAAACAGCGCGCCGTAGCCCAATCCGTCATAGAGGCTGCCGGGCTGGTGATAGTAAAACTGATAGTTATGATCGTTGGGGGATGTGGCGGACAGGCTGGTGAACTCATCGTCATCTTGCAAAATATCGTTGTGGCGACTGCTCATTGCATTCTCCTTTTACACAGTAGGAATCCACTCGCTTTGTAAGACTATTCATCAGTCGTTCTAATCTAAGCCAAGACTTAGGATTGACCAGTATAGTAATTAACCCCGACGGCGCGACCCGACGCCGCCGTGCATGATCGCGCCGGGCGTTAAGACGGAAATAATCATAACGATTTGTATTAGCGCAGTATTAATGAGAAAGATAAGCGTATCGGCGGGCTAATGACTCGTCTTTATGGGCATGTTATCGCCGGTTAGATCAGAATTATCGAGCATTAAAAAAGCTAATCCTTGCATCATCATCCCGCTGGGAACGTGCTAAGGTGTGAACGGACAGCCGAAAGGAGTGACCCGATGCCAACCCATTTCCTTATGCGCGCCTTGCGCCGCGCCAGCCTGACAGGAGTCGTTATGAGCGTATTGTGCAGCAGTGCCCTGGGCAGTTCACTGCCGTTGCTGGAACCCGCCGCGCTGAAGGGCGACTGGCAGCTCGCCGCCATCGGCGACGGTAAAGCCGTCTGCGAGGTGCAGCTGAGCGACGAAGCGGTGGCCAACACCAACGCCTTCCGCTTCAGCGCCTCCGCCCAGTGCCTGCAGCCGCTGGCGCTGCAAACGTTGCCGGTCGCCTGGCGGCCGACGCCGGACGGCATGACGCTGACCGACGCCGAAGGCGGCATGGTGGCGTTTCTGGCCCTGACCGCGCCAAAGCGCTATGAGCTAGTCGATCGCGGCGGCCCTTCGCGCTTTATGCTGATCCCGCGCTAATCCCTCAGGCGAACAGCAACCCGAGCAGCGCGCCGCCCGCCAGCACCCACAGCGGATGGAGGCGCTTGCTCATGCTCAATCCCGTCGCCAGCGCCACGATCGCCGCCAGCCGCCAGCTGGGTGCGGAAGCCTCGGCGATCAAGATACCGCTGGCCGCCACCAACCCCACGGTCAGCGGTACCAGCCCGGCCTGCACGATGCGGCGCCACGGGCGATCCTTAAAGCGCCGCCAGGCGCCCATCACCAGCAGCGTGACGATGGAAGACGGCCCGAACTTGGCGAGCGAAGAAACCAGCAGCCCCGCCCAGCCGGCCACATGCCAGCCGACCAGCGGCACGATCATCATGTTCGGCCCCGGCGCGGCCTGCGCCATGGCGAACAGCGCGCTGAATTCCTGGGCGCTCATCCATTGATGCACCTCCACCACCTGCCGCTGCATTTCCGGCAGAATGGTCATGCCGCCGCCAAACGCCAGCAGAGAGAGCTCGGTGAAGATCAGCGCCAGCGCAATTAAAACCCCGCTCATGACGGCCACCGCCACATCAGCAGAATGCTCAGCGGCGCCAGCACCAGCATGGTCGGCAGCAGCGGCAGGCGCAGCCAGGCGATGGCGATCAGCGCCAGCGCGACGATCGCCAGCGCCGGCCATTTACCGCGCAGCGGCAGCAGCATCTTGATCCCGGTCGACAGCAGCAGCCCGGCGGCAGCGGCGGCCAGCCCGGCGAACACATGCTGCACGTGCGGATCGTTTTGGAAGCGGGCGTAGACCACGCCCAACCCCACCACGATCGCCGTCGGCGCGCTGATGAGGCCCAGCAAGGCGCACAGCGCGCCGCGCAACCCGCGAAATTCCATGCCCACCGCCACCGACAGGTTGATCACGTTGCCGCCGGGCAGGAACTGGCACAGCCCCAGCAGCTCGGTGAACTGTTCGCCGCTCAACCAGCGCCGGCGCTCTACCAACATGCTGCGCGCCAACGGCAGCACGCCGCCGAAGCCGATCAGCCCCAGCCACAGAAAGCCCACAAACAGCTCCGCGTTGCCCGGCGCTGCCGCCGGGTGCGGTTTTAACGTATTGATATCTGACATGACATTGCCATTCCACATCGCTTGTTTTGATGTCTGGTATCATGCGCGCCGCCGTGCCATGATGTCTAATGCATTCCGGAACAACCAAAGATACCTTTGAGGTATGGCTATGATCGAACTGCGTCGCCTGCGGGCGTTCGTCACCGTGGTGGAAGAAGGCAACATCACCCGCGCCGCCGAGCGGCTGTTTATCCAGCAGCCGCCGCTGACCCGCCTGCTGCAGGGGCTGGAAGACGAACTGGGCGTAACCTTGCTGCAGCGTCTGCCGCGCGGCGTGCGCGTCACCGAGGCGGGCGGCGTGCTGTTCGAAGAGGCCCGCGCCCTGCTGGCGCGCGCCGAACGCCTGCGCGAAGCGGTGCAGCGCGCCGCCCGCGGCGAACAGGGCCACATCGCCATCGGCTTCACCAGTTCCGCCGCGCTGCACCCGTTCGTGCCCAACCTGCTGCGCCGCTACCGCGACATCCTGCCGGGCATCACTACCCAGTTGGAAGAGGCCGGCAGCGGCGAACTGATGGAGGCGTTGCTGGAACAGCGCCTCGACGCCGCCTTCGTGCGCTCGCCGGCCAACGGCATTCCCGGCCTGAGCGTCGAGCCGGTGCTCAGCGAGCCGATGATCGTCGCCCTGCCGCTGGGCCACCGGCTGGCGCAAGAAACGCAGCAGCCGCTGCCGCTGGCCGAACTGGCCCACGAGGCATTTATTCTCTATCGCCGCCCGGCCGGCCAGGGGCTGTACGACGCCATCCTGGCCGCCTGCCACCGCGCCGGCTTCAGCCCACGCATCGTTCAGGAAGCGCCGCGCCTGCCGGCCACCCTCAGCCTGGTGGGCGCCGGGCTGGGGCTGTCAGTGGTGCCCGGCTCGATGCGGCGGCTGGGCGGCGACGGCATCGTCTACCGCACCCTCGCCGAAGAGGCGCAGCTCAGCGCCCCACTTTACCTGGCGCTGCGCCGCAGCCCGGCTTCGCCGATCGTCGAGCGCTTTCGTCAGCTGGTGCTGGAGACCGTGGCGCAGTCATAAAAAGCCCGAACGGCCAATAAAAAATGACGTTCGTTTATTATTTATTTAAACAGGTCAGCGACTAAAATTAATTCCAATTAATGACTATTCAACTTCCAAGGAATTAATCAAACCCGCTCTCACTTAGTAACAAACGCAAACAAATAAACGCCTACCCAATACATTCCAGCCGCTAGGATTTAAGGGTCGCCGCCTATTTCGCCGATGACAAAACACCTTTCAAGAGCAATTATGCCTTCCCTGCGCCTGCCTATTCAGACGCGCGGTTTTATATTGGAGAAAATGCTATGCTATCGCGTCGTGATATATTGAAAGTCTCCGCCGTCAGCGCGGCCGCCGCCGGCATGATCGGCGGCATCGTAAAAAATGCCGCTGCCGACGATCATCGCAATATCGTCCCCCCCAGCAGCTATCAGCCGCCTGCCGATGCGCAGCATCTCTATAAATACAAATTCACCGACAGCAAGAAACGCAGCCTGCCCAGCGGCTGGGCGCGCGAAGCCACCGTCGAGCAATTCCCGATCTCCGAAGGCGTGGCGGGCGTGGACATGACGCTGGAGCCGGGCGGCGTGCGCGAGCTGCACTGGCACGCCATCGCCGCCGAATGGGCGTTTATGCTGGAAGGCCATGCGCGCATCACCATCCTCGATCCCGAGGGCAAATGCGAAGTGGCGGATTTCGGCCCCGGTGACGTGTGGTATTTCCCGAAAGGCTATGGCCATTCCATTCAGGCGCTGGCAGATGGCGCGCATTTTATTCTGGCGTTCGATAACGGCCATTTCTCCGAGTTCGGCACCTTCAGCATTACCGATTGGGTGGCGCATATGCCGAAAGAGGTATTGGAAAAAAGCGTCAACATGCCGGCGGCGGTATTTTCCAAGGCCAAACAGGGCGAGGCTTATATTGTCGACGGCGCCGTTCCGCCCACCTTGCCATTGCCGAAAAACGACGGCGGATTAAATAACACCCCGCTGACCCACCGCTATGAATTAATGAAGCAAAAACCGTTCTTTGAAAATGACGCCGGCAGCGTCCATTTGGTGTCATCGAAAGAATTTCCCATTTCCACCACCATGACCGGCATCATCGAGATCGTGAAACCCGGCGCGATCCGGGAATTGCACTGGCACCCCAATGCCAACGAATGGCAATACTATATTGCCGGCAAAGGCCGGATGACGGTGTTCAGCTCACACGGCCACGCGCAGACGGAAGAGTACGCCCCTTCGGACGTCGGTTACGTGCCGCAGGGCTTCGGCCATTACATCGAGAACATCGGCGATGAGGATTTGAAGGTATTGATCGTGATGGACAACGGCATTTATCAGGACATTTCGCTATCCGACTGGCTGGCGAAAACCCCGGCCTACCTGCTGGCGGACAACTTCAATAATCAGATTGAGGACTGGCAGGATAGACCGAAAGACAAACGGGTGATGTCGCGCCGCAGCCGCTGACGCCACGGCGAGGGAGAGACTCCCTCGCCTCCGTCACATCGGCCAAAGCGTCATATTTCATATTAAGAACAATACATTGATCTCAGTGAGTTAACCGAATTCCTTTTATAAAAAACAGATATTACAGTTGTTTGTTCAGATAGGAGCGTGTTATTTCATTGCCGCAATCCAACTCGCCAATCATTTGAAAACCCTGTTTCAGGTAGAAATTGGGCGCCTGAAAGCTAAACGTGTCCACGGCGACGCTGACGCATCCCAACTGTCTGGCATGAGCCTCTGCGGCTTCCAGCAGACGGTGGCCTAAACGCCGGCCGCGCTGCGCTTCATCAATCCAAAGATAATGGATGTAAAAAACGGCCCCGTAAGACTCTGCATAAAGTCCCGCGATTATTTTCTCATCGCCGTCTTTATAATAAACATCATACTCGTGAGCATTTAACCCCATGAACTTTGAATTAAATCTATCGAGCTGGCCCTCCAGAAAGGAGCGTGCATCATTGTCATAATGCAACGTTAAATTTTCATTTTCCACAACATGTTCCGCATATATAAAATAAAAAAGGAGGATTGGTTAATATTTTATGGCCCGGCTGAATTCGGCAAAACGCATCAATAATCAGGCTGCACAGGGGAAACACTGTACTCAATATTCGCTAAACAAACAGCAAACACATCTATCGATTTGGATTCGCACGCCTGCGGATCGATAAATCCAGCCCGATCTCTTTCCCCCTTCTTCAGTGCTCATTCAGAGGCCTCCGGAAAGGCCTCTTATACACTCAGACGTTGTCGATAGAGACGAATTACGCCAACGACAGCAGCTTCGCGAGCAGCAACTCCGACATATTAAGCTCGGTGCTTAATACCACATGGCAGTTGGCATCGGGCTGCGGCGGATAGTTCCTATATCGTCCCCGCATATCGCACAGAGTTTGCCCGCGGCCTGGCCCGTCAGAATCATCGATCGTCACCTTCACGTTAGGTGCAAGGCAGGCGCCGATGCCCTGCACCGCCAACACCGCAGCCACCGGATCGTGCAGCGCGCAGGCTTTGCGGCCGTAGGTATTGATATAAAACTGGATATACCGCTCCAGCATTTGCCCTATCGCCTGCGCAAACCGGCTCTCGGCCGACAGCAGTTTGAGCCGATCCGCCTCTTCAAAAGTATGCGACATGGTGACATCAAGCGGCACCATCACGATATTCTTCATCGCCTTAAACACCATGGCCGCCGCCTCCGGATCGCAGGCAATATTCGCCTCCGCAACGGGCGTTCGGTTGCCGGGCGCCAGTGCCGCACCGCCCATGATCGTCAGCGTGCCGATAAGCTCCCCTAACGCGGGCTCAAGCTGCAAGGCTTTGGCGATGTTGGTCAGCGGGCCGGTCGCCAAGATGTCCAGCTCCCCCGGGTGCGCTCTGGCCAGCTCAACCAACAGGTCGGGGGCCGACAGCGGCGCCAGCTTGGCGTGTGAGGCTTCCAGCTCGATGTCGCCGATGCCGTTGTCACCGTGTATATGCTGCACATCGCAAAGATACGCCTGGCGCAGGTAATCCCGTTCCCCCACGGCGACGGGGATCTCGGGAAAACCGGCCAGGCGGGCAAGCTCCAGCGTATTTCTGGCCCCGGCATCGGCGGCGACGTTGCCGCAAACCGTGCCGATCGCCAGAATATCCACCTTGTCGCTTTCTGCGAGCAAATAGCCCAGCGCCATCGCATCATCGATGCCGGTATCGCAATCAAAATATAATTTTATTTTCTTCTCGCTCACCGCTTGTCTCCATTTTCTGTATTAAGAGAAGCAACCCAAGGGGCCATTTTCTTTCGATACTCCTTTTTTGCCTCATCGCCGGCGAAACTGGCGGCAAAAGCATTCAGGGCCACATCGACGATATCCTGGGTGGAAAATGCAAATTCGCTCTGACAGATCAGATATTCATCCACCAACGTGGTGTGCAATAAGACCGGGTCGTCGGTATTGATGGTCGCGATGACCCCGGCATCCCGCAGCCGGCGCAGCGGATGCTCCGCGTAGCCGGGATAGACGCCCAGTTTGATGTTCGAGGTCAGGCATACGCCGATGGGGATACGCCGTTCAGCCAACAGTTCCACGACGGCCGGGTCGTCTATCGCCCGAACGCCGTGATCGATGCGGTCGGCCCCCAGCAGCAAGATGGCGTCGCGCACGCCCTCTGCGCCGCTCGACTCCCCGGCATGCACGGTTCGCTTCAACCCGGCCCTGCCCGCCTGGGCGAAAGCCTGCGCGAAACGCGCACCGCTGCCTTTGGTGACGGCCTCATTGCCATCGACGGACAGCGCGACCACTCTGGGGTGCCGCAGCGCGGTTAAAAAATCCACCAGCTCACTCGCCTCGGCGGCGGTTTGCCGGCAGAGCAAACTGACGCACAGCCCAACGGACGCCAATCCATCTTCTTCGGCCGCGCGCAAACCGGCGTCAATCGCGTCGATCATGTCACCGAGCCTGCCGCGCCACGCTTTCCAATGGGTCGGGTTGAAAATCAGATCGGCGTACAGCCCACCATCCCGCGACAGCCGTTGTGCATAGGAGTAGCTTAACTGCGCCAGGCGTTCACGGCTGCTCACCAGGCTGCAGGACCAATCGAGGAAATCGAGAAAGTCGGCAAGCCCGTTAAAATTCAGCAGCTCGTCCTGCTTTCTGGGCATCGGTATCCCCGAGGATAACGCCCAGGCCGAGAGCTGTTCCGGCTCAAAGCAGCCCTCCAGATGCACATGCACTTCCGCCTTCGGCAGGGAAACCATCTGCGCTCGAGAGAGCGTGGTTTGGTTTACATTCCATTCCATAAAATGGCTCCCAAGGGTTATTTATGCAGGCCAACGAGCACGTTTTCGCGCACCGTGAGTGACGGCATGGGTGCGAAGGCCTCGTTGAAGGAGGAGTGAATGCGGTAAAAAACGCGGTGAGACGAGGAATGATCTAGGGTAAGCATCACAATATGTTAATCCTGTAATGAGTCAGACGGCAGGCCATCCAAAAATTCATCAACAGGTCAGTAACCTATGCATGCGGCAACCGGTGAAGGCGGACACACCTCTCATCACCGAAGCCGACACGGCATCACCCCATCCTCACTGCAACGCCCGATTTCCGTGGGCGCCGGCAATCATCGATGGGGCCGTTCTCTTACCTGAACCTATGTAAAACATGGCGTGTTAAAGCAGAGTCGCCGGGCAGCCGCTGTTATGCGCGGTAATCGCCAGCAATCAGCGCCAAAACACGCCGCCAAGCTTATGGAAGCCAGGGGGGCTTGTAAAGCCCTTCCCCAACGCTGGGAACGTCAGGCCTTTCTCAGCAACAGCGCCCACAGCGCCAGCACGGCAAAGGCGATGTATATCGCCATAAAAAGGACAATGGCGGCGAACAAGGCGCTCACTACCCCTATTTTATCCGCCAGCCAACCTGCGGCCGGCGGCATGATATTGAACAAATAGACGATAAAGTAAAACTTCGACACCGCGTTCCACCCTGGCGCCGCAAGAGAGAGCTTATTGACCAGGATGGCACCGCCCACAAAAACCGCGCCGTACGAGAAGCCGGACAGCACCAGACTCACCGCCGCGCTGGCCACAGAACTGCTTTCGAGCGCCATGGTCATCATCACCATGGAGAAAACCTGCGCAATCAGCCCTAACACCAAAGAAAACTCAGGCTTCAGAAAACGCGGGATCGTGAACTGCACCACGCCGGCCACCAGTAAATAACCGGTGGCGATATAGCCAAAGCCCGCGGGTGACTGAAGCCCGAAGACCTGGATCGCGGCCGTCGGCCCCAACGACAGGATCAGCGCGGCGTATGACCAGGAGATAAACACGCACAGCGCAAGCAGATAGAACAGCGGTTGGCTAAAACCGGCGCCCTTTTCTGCCGTTTTCGTGTCCGCAACGCCGAGGGTAGGCAATCCCTTCTTCGGCCAAAGCAGGACGATGGCGATCGCGGAGAGGAAAACCAACGCGGCGATGGTCACCGCCGGCGAAGTGAGCGGGTAAAACGCCAACTGGGCGTAAACGCTGCTGATCACCGGGCCCAGCGCCAGGCCGGTCACCAAAGCCAAGCTGCCCAACAGCGCGGCGCGTTTGGCGCTGTCGCCGCGGCTGACGTTAATCAACAGGATGTTGATGATGGCCGTGGCCGTACCGGCCCCTAACCCGGAAATAAACCTGAACAGGCACAGCGCCTGCAAAGAACGAGCAAAGGAAAAACACAGCGTTGGCACCACCACCACCATCAGCGACACCACCACCAGCAACCGGGCATTTTTATCGGTGATGGTGAGCCTGCGTGATAAAAACAAGGCCAGCAATACGCCAAACCCGTAGGAAGAGAAAATGAAGGTCAGGTCGATATTACTTAGGCCAAGGGTTTCTTGATAGAGGGGATATAACGGCGTGGGAGAACCGCTGTTCAACAAGATAAAAAATAAAGCGATCGTCAACGCCGCCAATAGGCTCACCTGGCTGCGGTTTGTCTGGTCAGAAGTCATTATGCCACCATCATGGAAAATACCGATCGTAGCACCCGGCCGGATCGCGAACTTTCGCGTTCGCACTTTTTTTCTTATCGTTCGGACAGGACGGCGAGATAGCCTGTACACCGGCTGGCGCCTCACCCATAATGCGTTCACCTCGCCGCACTGCCGGGATCATGCATAACCCTGGCGCAATAGCGACTATGCTCAACAGTAAACGCATCAGACAAGCAGGTAATAATGGATCCGTTATCCGATATTGTTTCCAGGCTAAAAATCAGCAGCCAGAAAATTGTGACGTTTGACATGAGCGCCAATACCAAAGCGCTGTTTCCCGACTATTCCGGGATGAAAATTTATATCGCCAAGCGCGGATCTTTTTTCATTAAACTGGCGGGCGACGCCAACAGTTACCCGATTGAACAAGGCGATGTGCTGATCTTATCCAGCGGGCGCGAATTCAGCATTTTTGATAGCCCTAACGCGCCGGCCATCGATATAACAAAAGTTCACGTGATGAAAGACCGCTCTTCCTGCTTCAGCAACGGCGGGTGCGATTTCTCCTTTGTGGGTTGCCGCTTCGTCTTTCAGATCAACGATACCTTCCGCTTTATCACCAGCCTGCCCGAACCCATCGTGATCAAAACGCAGCGGGAGGAGAACGCCGGCATCAAGGATTTCCTGAGCCGTCTCTCGTCGGAGATAGAAAATCCCGGCCCGGGCAGTGAGCTCATCACCGAGCATCTGCTGCAGATCATTTTGACGCAGGCGCTGCGCATGCTGCTCTCTTCCGGCGCGCTCGGCCGCGGCGAGGGCTGGTTTTACGCGATGGCGGACAAACATATCGGCCTGGCGCTGACCCGCATACACGACCAGCCGGGCAGGAAATGGCGCCTGGACGAGCTCGCCGGCGTGGCCGGCATGTCGCGCACCGCCTTCACCACCCGCTTCAGAAAGCTGGCCGGCTACAGCGTCAACGAATACATTCGCATCTGGCGTTTTAGCCTGGCCATTGAGCGAATGGTCGCCAATAAAGAAAAAATATCCCAGATCGCCTTTGACCTGGGATATGAATCGGAAAGCGCCTTCAGCACCGCGTTCAAAAAAAGCATGGGCGCGTCGCCAAGGAGTTATATCGGCAGCCATATTTCCTGAAGCGGCCGACGGCGGCTCATCCCTGTGCCGGTCTTGTCCTTATTCTGCAAACCAGGCCGCGGGCAGATCCGTCTGCAGCGTGATGGTTTTTATTTGCGTGTAGGCATTGAGCGTTTCTTTGCAGAACTCGCGGCCGATCCCGCTGTTCTTGTAACCGCCAAACGCGGTGCCATCGGTAATGTTTGAATAGCGGTTGATCCACACGGACCCGGCCTCCAGCCGGTCTGCGGTCGCCAGGGCGTTTTTCAGGCTGCGGGTGTAAATCCCCGACGCCAGCCCATATTCGCTGTCGTTAGCCTGGGCGATCATCTCGTCGTAGTCTGACCATTTGATCAGCGTCAGCACCGGCCCGAAAATTTCTTCCTGACAAATGCGCATGCCATTTTCCGCAGCAAAAATCGTCGGCTCAATGAAGTAGCCGTGCTCGCAGCCGGCAACGGCGCGGCGTTTGCCGCCGGTCAGCAGGGTAGCGCCCTCCTCGAGGCCGGTCCGAATATAAGCCAGCACCCGCTCGCCCTGCTTCTCAGAAACCAGGCAGCTGACCCGGGATTGCTCGGCCAGCGGTGAACCGACGCGCACCCGTTCGAAAGCCGTCACCAGTTTGGCGCTGAAACGGTCGTAAATGTCCGCGTGAACGAACAGCCGGGTGCCCGCCAGGCAGGACTGACCGTTATTGTGGATGGCGGCAAAGGTCACGTTGTCCACCACCGCGTCCAGGTCTTCGATGTCCGGGAACACAATATTGGGGCTCTTCCCGCCCAGCTCCAGCGTGACGGGCACCAGCCGCTCCGCGGCGGCCTTGGCCACCCGCTTGCCCACCTCCGTGCTGCCGGTGAACGAAAGCTTGCGCACCTTGCGGTTGCCGGTCAGTGCCGCCCCCGCCACGCTCCCGAGCCCGGTAATGATGTTGACGACGCCGGCAGGGAAAATATTGGCGATCATCTTGCCCAGCTCCAGCGTGGAGAGCGAGGCGTTTTCATCGGCCTTCAGCACCACAGTGTTGCCGGTCACCAGCGCCGGTGCCAGCTTGAACGCCGCCATGATCGCCGGCGCATTCCAGGGAATAATTTGCCCGCAGACGCCGAGCGGCTCGCGTTTCGCCAGGCTGTAGCCGTCCGCGATGCTTCTGCCGCTGTCTTCGTGCCCCATGACAACCGCGGCGAAATAGCGATAGTGTCTGACCGCCGTTTGATAATCGCGGCGCACTTCGCTGATACAGCGGCCCACATCCCGCGCGTCGATTTGCGCCATTCTTTCCAGATCGCTTTCCAGCACATCCGCCAGCTGCGCCACCAGGCGAGCGCGGGCCTGCTGCCCTAATGCCTTCCAGGCGGGGAAAGCCGCTTCCGCCGCCAACACGGCGCGCTCGACGTCCCGTTCGTTGCAGTAGTGCAAATCCGCCAGGCGCTCCCCGCTCGAGGGGGAAATAACGGGATGAATGTCCGTGCCATCCAGTTCGAATACGCCGTTAATCAGTGGCCCGTAGGCTTTGTCTAATGTCATTTCTGTTCCATTCTTCGCTAAATTAATGCAAACCGCCGCCGACGATCAGGCTCTCACCGGTCACCCAACCCGCCTCGTCAGAGGCGAGATAGGCCACGGCCGGGGCGATATCCTCCGGTGTGCCGATGCGCCCCAGCGGGGTGATGGATTCAATGTGCGTTTTGAAATCGGTATCGAAAAAGCCGCTGTCATGTACGCCTTCCGTGATGACCAAGCCAGGATTGACCGCATTGACCCGGATCTTGCGCCCGCCAAGCTCGTTGGCCAGCGTCTTGGTGATCGAGTCCACCGCGGCTTTGGAAGCGGTATAAACCAGCGAATTGGCCGGCGTAAACGAGGTCACGCTGGAGCTGATATTGACAATGCTGCCGCCCGATTCAGGCATAGCGGCGACCGCCGCCTTGCAGCAATAAATCAGCCCTTTGACATTTAAATTGAAGTGCCTTTCATATTCCGCGTCGCTGAAGGCTTCCAGGCTATTGGTGGCATAAACCCCGGCGTTATTGACCAGCACGTCCAGGCGACCATACTGCTCGACAATGTTTTGCATCAGGCCGTTGACTTCGGCCTCAATGCCGACATTGGCCTGCAGCGGAAAAGCGACGCCGCCCTGCTCATTGATCTCTTTAACCAACCGGTTGGCATCTTCACGCCCGCGGGAATAGTTAATGAAAACCACGGCGCCTTCCGCCGCCAGGCGTTTAGCAATGGCTGCGCCAATTCCCTTTGAACTGCCCGTCACCAGGGCAACTTTATTTTCAAAGCGTTTCATTAGTCATTCTCCTCAGTGTTTGTGAAACTCGAGAGAAGATTACGGTAAATGCTCGCCGTGCAGCATAGCGGGGCGAACATAAAACCTTATCGATCGAACAACCTTGCCCAAAAGCGAATTTAATTTTTTAGCATAACCGCGCGGCCAAAATGGCGCAGGCTAATAACAGAATGACGCCACCGAAGCATTTATTGATATAAATCCCGATGGCCGGACGCCGTTTTATCCTCAGCGCAATCCTTCCCGCCAGAAATACCAGGGGAACTTCAATCAGAAACATGATGAGGATGAGTTCAATGCCTAATATCAGCATCTGAATTCCCGGCCTGCCCGCCTCCACCCGAATAAACTGCGGAATAAACGCCAGCATGAAAATAATGGCCTTGGGGTTAAGCAGATTGGTCAGGAATCCTTGCGAATAGAGCCTTTTGCGGCTTTTGCGCTCGCCGTGGTTTTCCAGGCCAATCGCATTTGCCTGGGTAAAAATGCCCAACCCGACCCACATGATGTACAGCGCGCCGCCGATGACGAAAAGCTGATACAGCAGCGGCGAAGAGGCGATCAGCGCCGTGACGCCGACAATCGCAAAACAGACATGGCATATCACCCCGGTGACCGCCCCCAATACGGTAATCAGCCCCGCTTTTGTTCCCTGGCTGACGGCATTGGACAGTGCGCAAAGCATATCGGCGCCGGGAATAAGCGTTAAGACGGCGGCCGAAAGGGCAAATAAACCCAGCGTGGATAGTTCGATGACCATGATTTTCTCGCGTCGTAAATAGGCGCATTGTCGGCCCCTGTAAGTCGGCGAGATAGAACGATATTGCTCACAGGCAGCGATCGCGATAGCCGCGCGGCGTCACGCCGTAACTCGACTTGAACGCCCTGCCCAGATGCGACTGATCGGCGAACCCGCAGACGACGGCGATTTCCGCGATGTCGCCGCCCCGGGATAGCAAGGCCTTCGCCTGCTGCAACCTAAGCTGCCGCTGATAGCGGCTCGGCGACAAGCCGAATGTTGCCGAGAACTGGCGGCAAAGGTGAAACCTGGACAGACCGGCGGCCTGCGCCAGCCTCTCCAGACGCACTTCCCGCGCCGGGTTATCGTGCAGATACTCTTTCGCCCTGCGCAAGCCCGGCGCGATGCCGGCGTCTGCCAATGGCGCGCGCCGCGGGGAACACACCGCCAGCAGATCCGCCACACAGTGGCTCCAGGCCACCTCCCGATCGAAACGGCTGGATTGCGCCGCGGTTAATACCGTCGCGGCCTCACACAACCGGTTGGCGAAAGGCGCATGGTCGATATGCTTCCCCTTCACTGCCGGCGGCAGGGGCATCTCCATGTTTTCCGCCGCGTCCAGCAGCATCTCGTGGCTGGGGTAAAACATGAAATAATGGCATCCCTCTTCTCCCAGCACCGTCCCGGCATGCATCTGCCCCGGCGCGATGAGGCTGACTTGCCCACGGCTGACGATACCGTCGGCATCGCCTTTGGCGCTGTTGTTATTGGCGCCGCGCAGGACAACGCCAATCGACCAGGTATCATGCCAATGCACGTCAAACCGATGGTCTGAAAAGTCCGCGACGAGCAGTTCAAGCCCGCCCAATGCGTCAAAACGATGCATAAATGCCGAATTGCCCATCCTCTTTTACCCGATTGCCGGTTATCCACAGCGGCCAAAATAACACACAACGTACCGTGTGAAAGCTCTGCGCTCTGCACGGAAGCGGCTTTCTGAACGTCGGCAAAAAGGGGCCGGCTGGCCCCTTCGCATTGTTCATTTGCCTTCTTGCCTTGCTCTCATGCCGATTAATGTGGATTCATCGCGCCATAGTTCAACGGCTGCCAGTCGTAACCTTTCCCTTGTTTATTGATGTAGCCAAGGCCCGGGAAAGACAAATGCGCCCCTGCGACCAGCGCCCTTTGCTGCGCGAGGTCATCGAACAGCCGCTTGCGCTGCGCAACGGCGGCGGGGACGTCGATGTCATAGGCGATGGCGACATTCGGATCGGTAAACTGCACGGAGGCGACGTGGATCATATCCCCCAGAATCACCATCTTTTTCCCTTTGCTTTCGACGGCGAACACGCTGTGCCCTGGCGTGTGCCCACGCGTATCGATAGCCGAAATGCCCGGGGTGAGCGCCTGATTCCCTGCAAACGTTTTGAGTTTCCCCGCCGTGACGTAAGGCTGCAGTGAGGCGATGGCGGCATCGAAGAAACGTTTATCTTTCTCTTCCGCCTGCCGTTTTTTCTCTTCGCTCAGCCAAAAGGCGACTTCGTCTTTTTCCACCCAGACGGTGGCGTTCGGGAAGGCGAGACGCTTGTCCGCCATCAACCCGCCCACATGATCGGGATGCAGGTGCGTCAAATAAATCTCATCCACCTGCTCCGCCTGATAGCCGGAAGCGTTCAGGTTTTTCATCATTTTGCCCAGCGTTTCGCCATGCAGCGCGCCGGTGCCGGCATCGACCAGAACCAGCTTGTTTCCGGTATTGATCAGGTAGGCGTTCACCGAGGTCGGCAACGGCAGCGACAGGTTGTTGGCCGCCATCGCCTTTTCAAGCTGCTGCGGCCGGGTGTTGATCAAGATTTTATCGGCGGGCATCGGGCTGATGCCGTCAGACAGGGCCGTCACTTCCACATCGCCCAGCATGATCCGGTAGAACCCGGGATTGTCTATTGCAGAAAAAGGCGCCGCGGCCATTGCAGCGGCAGAAAAAGCGGCGAAAAAGGCGCCAATAAGCAGATTGCGACGCATACGCATAGAAAACCTCGTAACGGTAAGAAAATACGGCTAAAAATTCCGGGAATGCCCCTGGCGATTTAAAACTCCTGCACGGTCGGCCTGATGACAATCTCACTCACGTCCACGTCCGAAGGCTGCTCGATCGCATAGGCGATGGCGCGCGCGATGGCATCGGCGGAAATTGCCTGGCTCTGGTAGAGTTCGCCGACGGCCTGCAAACTTTCCGCGTGCGAACTGCCCTGTTTCAGTTCGGTGTCGATCAGGCCGGGGGCGATCGTCGTGGTTCGGATCTTGCCGCCGACTTCGTGACGCAAACCTTCGGCGATCGCGCTGACCGCGAATTTCGTGCCGCTATAGACCGTGCCGCCGGGGCTGAACACCTTCTTGCCGGCAATGGAGGAAATGGTGATGTAATGACCGAATTGCTGCTTTTCGAACAGCGGCAAGGTTGCCGCGATGCCGTACAGTACGCCTTTCACATTGATATCGATCATCCGTTCCCATTCATCGACCTTCACGGCACTCAGCGGTGCGATCGCCATCAGCCCCGCGTTGTTGACCAAGACATCAATCTTGCCAAACTGCCTGACGGCCTGGGCGATCATCGCTTCGACCTCCTGACGCTTCGTCACATCCGCCTGCAGCGCCAACGCGGTGCCGCCGTCGCCAACGATTTTCCGAACCAGTGCGTCAAGACGATCTTTCCTGCGCGCCGCCACCACCATCGTTGCCCCCTGCGCGGCCAGATGTATTGCGGTCGCCTCGCCCAGCCCGCTGCTGGCGCCGGTAATCACCACCACTTTGCCTGAAATACGGTTCATCTCTCGTTCCTTTTGTTAGGGTCAGTGCGAATACTTTACCCACCGTTTTCGCCCGGTAAATGGAAGTGTTATGCTTTGAGAATTCCATTTTTTGGAACAAAGAGGTCAACGTGCAAAACAGACAAGAAGCCTTGCGCATTTTCTGCGCCGCCGCCGAGGAGATGAACTTTAAACACACGGCGACCAGGCTCGGCATTTCCCCGCAAAAAGTCACCCGAGCCATCAAAGAGCTCGAGTCGGTGCTCGGTGAGCAGCTGTTCCACCGCAATACCCGCAGCGTGAGAATCACGGATTTCGGCCTCGGCTTTCTTGAGCAGGCTAAAGCGGCGATGGATCAGTTGAACAGGCTGTTTCAGCCGCAGGGGAAAGCGGCGGAAGATCTCGGCGGCGTGGTGCGCATTACGGCGCCGCATACCTATGGCAGCGAGGTCGTCATGCCGATACTGGCGGAATTCGCGCGCCAGTATCCCGCGATCACGATCGAGTTCCACCTGTCGAATATCCACAGCGATCTGGTCGAAGAAAGAATAGATATCGGCATTCGCATCGGTTTTCTGCACGACCAAACCTGCATCGTTCGCCAACCCAGAACCATGCCTTTCCATCTGGTTGCTTCGCCGGCGTTGCTTGATCGCCTGCCGCCGCCGGAGCAGGTAGACCAGCTTGCCCATCTGCCGATTGTCGCGCTGGTGAACCGCAAAACCGGGCGCTACTGGCCCTGGGAGTTTAGCCAAAAACGTTATTTCTACCCGAAGTCCGCCGCCTTCGTCACCGATACGCCCGATATAGAGCGTAAAGCGGTGCTCGCCGGTTTAGGCTTTGGCCAACTGGCCGGGTATTTGGTTGAAAAACACCTCGCCGCGGGTGAGCTGGTGGCCGTTCTGCCGGGCGACGCTCCGCCGCCCTGGCCGGTCAACCTCTATCATACGCATCAGCATGCCTGCCCGGCGCGCGTGCGCGTAGTCTTTGACTATCTTTTCAATCAATTAAGCCAGGGCGATTAGCCGCGGCTCACCTACAGGCCCCAAGCGGCTTAAATAATCATTTTGCAGGCGAAATAGATCAGTACGGCGGCCATGGTGATATTTACCGCTCTAAAGTGCCTCAGATAAGCTTTTTTGAGAAACGCCCCTGCGACCGCCCAGGTCAGCGTGCCCAAACACGCTATCAATGCAGTGACCAGGCATGCCCCTAAAATGAACAACAGGCCGCTACCGACCGGAATGATAAAAGCGGAAATGGCCGTTATGGTGAACAGTATGATTTTTGCATTGATAACCTGAAGAACAAAACCGCTGAGGAAACCATAACCGCCTTCACGTTGTTCCTCGTCAAAACGGCGGCTGGTGGCAATTTTATACGCAAGCCAGACCAGATAAATAAAACCCAGCCCTCTTAAATAAACGACAGCCGCCGGAAAGGTGAGCAAGATCCAAGAGGTCAATGTACCCGTGACCAACATGGTCACGCCCATTCCGGCGCCTATTCCCAATAAAAAGGGGACACTGCGCCTAAGGCCGAGCGCCATGACCGATGCCAACGCAACGATATTGTTGGGGCCAGGCGTGAAGGCAGTTGCAAAAGTGTATGAAACCAAATCAATCATATTCCCTGTCATACCCGCCTCTTTGCGTTCGGTTATTGTCTTTATCGCAATCGCACGTGCATAAATGCGTACAACGTTCATGATGAGAAAAACAGAAAGCGAGAGGGAGAGATAGAATGAAATTGCGCCTTCGCGTATGACGTCGATCCTTCTATGCAGAAGGAATAAACTGCTCTGTCCTGTTTTATAAAAAAAGCGGCGACATCACCGATATCGCCGCCTTTACCCTGCACGCCACCGTGGCGGCCGCGATGCGCTACTGCTTGCGCTGCTCCGCCACCTGTTTGGCGGTGACTTTGCCCTGCTTATCGCCGAAGTGGCCGACCACGAAGTTGGCGACCGCCGCCACTTCTTCGTCGGAATAGGCGCTGCCGAACGCCGGCATCATTTCATGCCGATCGCCGATGCTGATGCTCGTCCCCTTCAGGATGGCCTGCACCACGCTGCGCCCCTGCGGATCGTTCACCGCCGTGCTGCCCACCAGCGAGGCGTACTCACTCTGGCGGCCCGGCCCGTTCCACTGGTGGCAGCCGCTGCAGTCGTTGGCGAACACCCGCCGCCCGAGCGACTGCTCTTGCCCGCCCGGCAGGATCGGGGTGGAAGCCCCCGCGCCCTTCGGCTGCAGATTCACCGCCGCAGCGGCGTCGCCGGCGATCGGTTCGATATCGCGCAGGTATTTCACCAGCGCCAGATTATCTTCCGGCGTCAGGAACTGCAGGCTGTTTTCCACCGCTTCCGCCATCGGGCCGGCGGCGCTGCTGCGCCCCGGCGCATGGCCGGTGGCCAGATATTGCGACAGCTGTTGGTCGCTCCAGCCGCCGATGCCGGTCTGTTTGTCCGGCGTGATGTTGGCGGCGAACCAGCCCTGCACCACTTCACCGCTCAGGTGCTTGCTCTGGTTGAGGCCGAACCCCAGATTGCGCGGTGTGTGGCACTCGCCGCAGTGGCCCAGCGCGGTCGCCAGATAGGCGCCGCGGTTCCACTGCTCGTCCTTGTTGAGATCCGGCGTAAAGCGTTGCTCATGGAAGAACGCCAGGTTCCAGAATTTCATGCCCCAACGCTGATTGAACGGGAACGACAGATCGTTTTGCGGGTTGGCCTGCTTCACCGGCGGCAGGCTGAACAGATAGGCTTTTATCGCCAGCACGTCGTCGCGGCTCAGCCCGGTGTAGGAGGTGTACGGCATCGCCGGATACAGGTTGCCCTGCGGGCCGATGCCCTCACGCACCGCGCGCACGAACTGATCGTCGCTCCAGTTGCCGATGCCGGTCTCCTTGTCGGCGGTGATGTTGGTGCCGTAAATGGTGCCGAACGGCAGCTTGAAGGCGAAGCCACCCGCATAAGGCGTGCCGCCCGGCGCGGTGTGGCACGCCACACAGTCGGCGGCGCGTGCCAGGTACTCGCCGCGCGCCAGTTTATCGGTGATGCCGGCCGGCGCTCCGGCGATCGGCGCCGCAGGCTCCGCGCCGGTGGGCCGCAGCAGCGTGTACAGCGCGTATCCTCCCGCCAACACCACCACGACGATAATCAGCCATAACAGCCCTTTCAAGGCGTTGCTCATCGCATCTCTCCCTAACCCAACGCCTTGGCGGCCTGGTGGATGGCGGCGCGAATGCGCACATAGGTGGCGCAGCGGCAGACGTTGCCGCCCATCGCCGCGTCGATGTCCGCATCGCTCGGATTTTTACTTTGCGCCAGCAGCGCGCTGGCGCTCATGATCTGGCCGGACTGGCAGTAGCCGCACTGCACCACGTCCAGATCAAGCCAGGCCTCCTGCACCGCCTTGCCTTCCGGCGTGGCGCCCACGGCTTCGATGGTGGTGATTTTTTTGCCGACGGCGGCCGAAATCGGCGTCATGCACGACCGCACCGGTACCCCGTCCAGATGCACGGTACAGGCGCCGCACATGGCGATGCCGCAGCCGAACTTGGTGCCGGTCAGGCCGGCTTCGTCACGCAAGAACCACAGCAGCGGCATGTGCGGATCGCCCTCGAAGGTCAGCGGCTGCTCGTTTACGGTTAATTGAATCATCAGGTTCTCTCCTTGTCAGACGCCGGGTTCGCGGTGGGATTATGCAGCGGCAGGCTCAGCGAGGTGCGCGGCCGCCCAAGCAGCGCCAACGCATTGCCGACCGCCGGGGCGATGGTCGGCACCCCCAGCTCGCCCACGCCGGTCGGTTTCTCGTTCGAGGGCACGATGATCACTTCGATCTCCGGCATCTCATCGATGCGCAGCGGGCGGAAGTTATTGAAGTTGGACTGTTCGACCACGCCGTCTTTCAGCGTGATGTTGCCGTACAGCGCCATGCTCAGGCCGTAGCCGATGCCGCCCTCGATCTGCGCGCGGATCACGTCGGGATTCACCGCCACGCCGCAGTCCACCGCACACCACACCTTGTGCACTTTCGGGATGCCACCTTCGCCGATCGACACCTCGGCCACCTGCGCCACATAGGTATCGAACGCCTTGGCGACGCCCACGCCGCGCGCGCGCCCGTCCACCACCTTGGCGCCCTGCCAGTCAGCGGCTTTCGCGACCGCCCGCAGCGCGCCCGCGGCGCGCGGCGCGTCGCCCATCAGCGCCAGCCGCCCTTCGACCGGATCCTGGCCGGTTTCCTGCAGCAGCTGATCGATAAAGCTCTCCACCGCGTGGCCGGTGTGGGTGCTGGCGACCGACCGCAGCGAGGTGGTCGGCACCTTGCCGGGCACGATGTGCGCATCGCAGCGGAAGGCTTCGAAGGTGTATGACACCTCGCTGGCGCCCTCGACCATCATCTGATCGAGGCCGTTGACCACCAGCGCATCCATCGCGCTGTGGCGCGTCCAGGAGTGGCCGACCACGGTATCGGTCCAGCCCACCACCTTGCCGCCGCGGATGGCGCCGCGCAGGCGGTGCAGGATCATCGGGCGATACCAGCCGTTGCGGATGTCGTCCTCGCGCGTCCACACCACCTTCACGCCGTGGCCGGGGCCGATGCCCTTGGCCGCCGCCGCCATGTCGGCCGCCAGATCCGGCCCCAGCGTCGGGTTGCCTAAATCGATGCGCCGGCCGAAGCTGCCGCCCGCCAGAATGGTTTCAATCTGCACCTTGTCCGGCGGCAACTCGAACAGATCGCACAGCTGCTTGTGATCGAGCGTTTGAATTTGGCAGCCGTAGCGCGCCTTGACGCTCTCACCGTCCCAGAACAGATAGCCGTCCAGCGGCTCCATCGGCGCGTGGGCGACGTACGGGAAGGTGTATTCGGCCTCGATCACCTTGTCAGCCTTGTCGAACACCTCGTCCAGCTTGCCGTGGCTCTTCGCCACCACGCCGGTTTTCTGCGCCACCTGGCGGAATTCGGCGTAGATCTCCTCGGTGTTGCGCCGTTCGGCCTGCGCGTCGTCCCACGTCACCTTCAGCCGCTCCCGCCCCTGGATCGCCGCCCAGGTATTTTTGGCGTAAACCGCCACGCCGGTGGCAACCTGTTTCACCGCCACCACGCCCGGCACCGCCAGCGCGCGTTCGGCGTCGAAGGCCGCTACCTTGCCGCCGAAACGCGGCGGTTTCTTGATGGTGACGGTCAGCATGTCCGGCTCGTGGATATCCTGCGAGAACTGCGCGCTGCCGTTGGTTTTCGCCAGCGAATCGACGCGATGCAAGCCGCGCGTTTTGCCGATCAGGGTGAAATTGGCCGGATCCTTCAGCGTCAGGCTGGCGGGATCGGGCGGCGGCAGCGTGGCGGCCAGCGCGGCGAATTCGCCGAAGCCCGCTTCGCGCCCGCTGGCGGCATGGCGGATCTTGCCCGCCTGCACGGTAATTTCCTGCGCCGAGGTTTTCCAGCTCTGCGCGGCGGCCTGCACCAGCAGCGCACGCGCCATGGCGCCCATGCGGCGCATTTGCTCATAGGCATTGGCTACCGAGCTGGAACCGCCGGTGCCCTGGAATCCGAAGCTCAGGTTTTTGTAGATATTGGTGTCCACCGGCGCGGCGACGACCCGCACCTGCGCCCAGTCGGCATCGAGCTCTTCGGCAACCAGCGTCGCCATGCCGGTATAGACCCCCTGGCCCACTTCGGTGTGTTTACTGATGACGGTGACGACGCCGTCGGCGCCGATCTGAACGAAGGCGTTGGCGTCAAACGCCGCCGCGCCGGAGGCGGCCGGGGCATTCGACCGCGCCAGCGCGCCGGTGGACGGCAGATAGGCGCCGATCACCAACGCCCCGGCGCCGACGATAAACCGCCGCCGCGAAAGCGGAACTTGGGATATGCTCATTGCTCATGACTCCAAAAAAGCCGAAGGCGTCACTGCCTTCGGCGAAACAAATCTTGTTATGGGAATGGGTTGTTGCTCCCGTCAGCTGACAAAGCGCAACAGAGCAATAATTAGCGTAGCCTATTATCCAGCAGGCCTAATCTTGATAAGGGATTTTTTCGTTGAGGAATCGTGCGCTGCGTGCGGGTAGCCCGCACATCGTGCATCAATTCTGCGTCGTCGCCAGATACGAAAAGACGCTGAGCAGGCGGATTGGCGCCGCCATGTTGTCGCCGCTCACCAGCCACAGCGGCACGTTCAACTCGGCCGCCGCCGCGTACAGATCGCTTTCGCCCACCGCTTCGCCGTTCAGGCTGACGCGGTAAAAGGCCCGGCCGTTGATGGTATGCGCCAGCACGCCATGCTCACCGGCGGCGCTGTGGTAGCCGATGAACATCAGGCCGTCGTAACGTTGGTGTTACAGCCCTTCCGCCATCGACAGCCCATGCGGTTTACCCTGTTACGCCGGCGATACCTTCGATATCCGCAGAGATAAAGACTTTCACGTCACGCTCCCGTTATTTAATTTTCCGCCAGCCGATCGAGCAGCGGCCCCAGCGCCATGCGATCGTGCCGCTGGAAACCGCTGACGCCCTCGGCGCTCAGCAACGCATCCAACACCGCGTATTCGGTGGCGTCCGCCGCCGCCGCAAACAGCGGCTCCAGCCGTTCGTCCGGCAGCGTCGCCCCCAGCAACCGGGTGGAAAACGCCAGCGCGATATCGCCGGAGCCGTGCCCCCAATGGCTGCCCACTCGCCCCAGGCCCGCGCCCGCTCGGCGGGCGATGCGGTTCAGCTGGCGGCTGTCCAGCGCCCGATCGCAGGCGATGATGATAATGACCGAACCGGCGTCCACCTGCGGCGGCGGATCCGCCAGCAGCCTGCCCAGCGCCTGGCCAACGCGCACGCCGCTCAGCGTCAACGAGTCGAGGGTGCCGAAGTTGGCCAGCACCAGCACGCCGAGCGTGGTGCCAAGCCCCGGGCAATAGCGCGAGGCGGTGCCGATGCCGCCTTTCAGGCCGAAGCTGCTCATGCCGCGCCCGGCGCCGACGCTGCCGCGCGCAAAGCGGGTGGAATGGTTATCCAGCGCGCTGAAGACGTGCTCCTCACGCACCGCCATCGCCTGAATATCGTTGAGGTAGCCGTCGTTGCACTCCAGCACCAGCGGGTTGATGGTGGCGCTGCCGCGGCCGATCTGCGGGTAGCGCAGACAGCTGCGCCGCACCATGGCATTGAACAGCGTGCCGACGGCGAAAGTGTTGCTCAGCAGGATCGGCGTTTGCAGCACCCCCAGCTCGTTCAGCTGCACCAGCCCCAGCGGTTTGGCGAAGCCGTTGAGCACCGCGCTGCCGCACGGCAACGGCTGGTTGAACAGATCGCCCGGCGGCAGGATGGCGGTAACGCCGGTCTGGCATTCGCCGTCGGCCAAGGTGTGATGCCCGACGCTGACGCCCGGCACGTCGCACAGGGTGTCGGTCGGGCCGGCCGGATAGCGCGCGCCCGGCAGGCGGCGATGGCGCCGCCAATAGCTCAGCAGATTGTCGAGGCTTTGTTGTTCAAACGCCTGGCTGTCCGTCATGGTTCCCTCATCCGCCTTAGCCCATCAGAAAACCAGAATATCGCGCAATGTAAGCGCCCAGTAAATTGAAAACCGGAGCGGGCAGAAAAAATAGCCTTGCTCCGTCGCCGTTCAGACCAACTCGCCGGCATGTGGGGGACCATTTTGGCGGCCCGCAGGCCTGAGCCTTATTGGGTTTTTAGGGGGCAAAACAGGGTTAACGGCCGGTGCCGCTGGTGATATCCCCCCTTATCCAAAATGTATGACCCGATCTGCCGACGCAATGGTCGTTTCACGGTGGGCAATGATCACCTTCGTGATATTGAGTCTCTTGATGGCCTGATTCACCACAGCTTCGCTCTCCTTATCCAGTGCGCTGGTGGCCTCATCCAGGAACAAAATCGCCGGCTTCTTGTAAATCGCCCGGGCAATGAACAGGCGTTGCTTCTGCCCGCCGGACAATCCTTCCCCCAGCTCGCCGATCGGGGTTTCATACCCCATCGGCATACACATGAGCACGTCGTGCAGATAGCTGGCACGGGCACAGGCTTCCATCCAGGCGTCGTCCACCTCGTCCGCGAACCCGCAGATATTTTCCCGGATCGAGCCGGAGAACAGTTTGTCGTCCTGCATCACACAGGCGATCATCTTGTGGTAGTTGTTGATGCCAAGCTGCCGGATATCGACGCCGTTCACCTCAACCCGCCCTGAGTCCGGGGGAAACAGCCCGCACAGCACCTTCATCAGCGTGGTCTTGCCGGCGCCCGACGGGCCCACGATGGCCACGCTCTCGCCCGGCGCAACACTGATGTCCAAGGCATCGAAGACCGCCGGTGACTGGCTGTCGTAACGATAGCTCAGGGCATGGGTCGTCAATCCCAAAGGTTGCAGGCCCGCCGCGTAAGGAAGGTCCGGTTTACGGTTTTCTCGTGGGTGCAAGGCGATATCGGCGATGCGCTCGTTATGCAGGCTCATCATGCGCAGCTGCAGCAAAAATTCCGTCAGCGACCCGATGCGGTCGGAAAACTGCCCGCGAAAGGCGCCGAACGCCACGAACATGCCGAGGGTCATCTGGTTATCGATCACCAGGCTGGCTCCCAGCCAAAGAATAACGACCTGATCGCAGGCGGCAATGAAGGTGTTGATCCCGCCAAACAGCATGTCCATACGGGTGACCCGGATACCGGTATTGATGGTGTCGATTTCAAGGTTGAGCCAATGGGCAATGCGACGTTCCGCCATGCCCTGCATCTTGACGGTGGCGATACCGTACAACGTCTCCATAAAATACGAGCCGGCGCGGGCCTCCCTGACCAGCGCTTCTTCGGACAGTTGGCGATAATAGCCGTAGGTCAGCAGCCGCATCAGCACGTAGAGCGCGGTGAACGCAATCACCACCCAGGTCAACCAGCCGCCATACAGCACCATCATCACCAGCACGCCGATCACCATGATGCCGTCCATGATGGCGCCGACAATGCTCGTGGTGAAGGTGCTGCGCAGCGTATCCAGCGAGCCGAAGCGCGACTGAATGTCACCCAGCTTGCGTCGTTCAAAGTAGCCCAGCGGCAGGCGCAACAGGTGGGTAAACAACCCGGATTGCCACTGCACGTTGATGAACGTCGACATGACCAGCCCGGACCAGGCGCGCACCATGCCGACAGCTGCCCGCAGCAGGATGAACAGCATCAGACCAACGCAAATGAGCGTCAGTAACCCGCGATCGCCGGCGGGAATAGCATGATCCATCACCAGCTGCGTGCCGATGGGCATCACCAGGTTGATGGTTTCGAACACCAGAGACAGGCAAAAGATTTTGCCGAGCGCCCCCTTAAGACCGTGTACGCTGCCAATCAGCGTGCGCAGGTGAATGCGGTGGCGGACGCTGTCGGCGGTGAAGGCGCTGCCGGGCCAGGCCTCAAGCGCCACGCCGGTAAAACTGTGCGACAGTTCCGTCAGGCTGATGGCCCGGCGCCCGCGCGCCGGATCATGCAGCACCGCGCGGTGCCCCTTGATACTGACCAGCACCACGAAATGGTTGAACTCCCAGTGCAAAATACAGGGGAGTTTCAGCGCGCTGAGCTCGTCAATATCAAGTGATAGAGGGCGAGTGGCCAGGCCCAGCTGTTCGGCTATACCGGTTAACCCGGTCAGCGTGGCGCCGCGGGTCGACAGGCTGAACTGCCGACGCAGCGCGATCAGGTCGACGTTTTTACCATAGTAACCGCAGATCATCGCCAGGCAGGCCAGCCCGCATTCTGACGACTCGGTCTGGTGCACCATCGGAACCCGGTGGCGCAGCCGCAGATCCAGCTGGCTGATCCGCTGTTTGAACGTGGGCTTACTCATTGATCGGCCCCGTCGCGCTGTGTTTCATGTCGTAGAACGGTGACAACATCCACTGATAAATCTGCCTTTTTTCCAAAAACAGGGTGCTTTGCGCTTTCATGCCGTTTTCCAGGCTCAGACGTTTACCGTCATAGGCAATGACCTGTTTTTCCGGAATGACGATCGTCTTGTAGTACGGCACGGCGGCGGTCAGCGCCGCTTTGGGCGCCCCCTGGTAGGTCAGCATTTCCTGCGGTGAGGCCGGGGCTTTGGAGATGACGGATACCGTAGCGGCAAACTGGCCGAATTTCTCCGCCGGAAAGGCGTCATAACGCACATTGACTTTGTCACCGGCGGCGATGTAGGGGATGGCGTCGTTGGGCACCCATAGCACCAGGGCGTAGTGAGCGATATTGTGGGGGATCACTTGCAGCAGACTGTCACCGACGTTGACCATCTGGCCAACCGTGACGCTCAGCGAATCGATGCGGCCGTCGGCCAGCGCGCGAACGATGATCGCCCCGCCGGCATCAATGTTGAGCCGCTCCTTCTGCAGCTCGTGGCGCTGCAGCTCCATCTGGTAAATCTGGTTGTCGAAGTTGGCGGCCTGGATATGGATCTGGCTTTCCAGCGCGGTGATCTGCAGCGCATTCTGTTCGTTCTGGCCGGACAGGCCCAGCAGGTTATTCTGCTGCTGGTAATACAGCGCCACCTGGTTGGTGAGCTGATCCTTAGTGATCAATCCCTTGGTTTGATAGTGCCGGTAATTCTCCATATTTTCCTTCATGATGCGTATCCCTTCCTGGGCGCGTTTGAGGATGTCGGTTGAACGGGTGAACGCGGCGGTATACTGCGCCTTTTGTTTTTCCAGCATGGTAAGCGTGGCCTGCTTGCTGCTTTCCAGCCGGCTGATGATTTGCGCAATGCGCGCCAGCTGGCCGTCGATATCCCGCTGCTGGTTATCGCTGACTACACCGCTGCGGGTGCTTCTGCTGACGTCAATCTGGTAAATGGGCGCGCCGGCGGCGATCACCTGCCCTTCGGTGACGAATTGTTTGACCACCACCCCCTGGACGGCGGAATAGACGTTGGCGGCTCGGGGATAGGTGCTGATTTCGCCGGTCACGTTGACCCGCCGGGTATAGGTGCCGGCGATTGCGAAGGTGAGAAAAGCAATGAGAAAAAACAGGCAGAGCCCTGCCGTGAGCCAAAAGGGAATACCGGGTAGCAGGAGGGCCCGACCACGCCATTTCATTTTCTGATTATCGATCGCTTCCTGGCGAAACATGATCAGCGTCCCTTATTGAAAGCTAATATTCAAATTCACAGGCTATTGCATTGGTAATCAAACAAGCGGAACGTCAGTTAATCTGCATCACAAACCATCCCTTTTTATTTGCGCCACGTGGAATAGGCGCCATCAGGGGTATCTATGGTGTGTTGAAACAATGCAATTCCAAAATCAGGATTTTGCATATATTCCGCAATGCTGGAGGGCTCTATCAGATATCCAATATTAAAGGCCTTATAAGCCAACCCCAATAAAACCTCAACAATTAAACCCGGCCCAGTTAAGACCGAGGTAACGCAATAGTTCCTTGTTGTTAACTCATTCCTCCATGGTAAGATCCTGGTCAGATAACACCTTGACCCATCATCAATATAACAGTCAAATATGCAATTATTTTTTTCTAAAAAGCGGTATCTTTTTTTCATTACTCTAAGAATGATCCTTACCGCCTTGGATTTTTGGTGAGAGGATATGAAGTTATTAAAATAAACACCTTTAAATCTTCTGAGTGATCCTAGCGCCAATAAATTTTTATGAACGTATGTCTCACCCAATGGCAATATCATATCCAGAGAAAAATCAGTGAGATCCAGTTCGATAAGCCTTTTGATTTCTTCAAATCCAACAGCATCTACCCCTAACTCATTTTCATCGCAGCCGATCACGACTTCAGGCAGCACCCCTTCTGAATTTGTCTTTTTTAAAAAACATACGGTTTTAAACAATAGAAAGGAGTCACTCTCGACAATGCCCTTTTTTCTTATATATTTGTTTAATTTATGATATATATTGTCAATATATGGGAGCGTATCAACATCTATATAAGTGCCGCCATACTGATAGATAATTAAAAGCCTGACAATGTCACTTGCACTGGCAATGTTATGCCTTAGTATAATCTCATAGTAATAATACTTCATAAAATCATCGAAATCGTTGAAAAAAAGCTCAGTTATAGGCTTTTTTATAAAACCTCTGTTGCCAAACCATGAGTCTTCAATCGCTTTTGGCGGCCTCTGATAAGGGATTTCATGCTTGGTTAAGAATTCAATAACGAGCTCATCAAAAGAAAAACCTGCCTTTATTTTTGGATATATATATTTGAAGGCATGATTTTTTATTTTTAATTCAGCCTTGTCTTTATTTTTAATTTTTTTGACGCTGACGAAATCGCGTATGGCATTGTTTAGCAAATGGCACAGTGAAGAGTCTTGGTCATACCAAAAGAATATCTGCTTATCTTTGTTTGTTTTTTTCCATATGTCGATATAATGCGTATTTACTTCATTTAAGTCACCAATCCATACAAAATGCAGGATATTTGGAACGGATAACCTTTCTACCTTTGATAAATCAATACCCAATGCCTGATGGCTCATTTAAATCACCACGAAAACTATAGTATGGAAAACTTGAATGATTCAATGCTGGATTATGGCTTAGCTAAAAAAATAGACGATCGCCATCACAATAACACAAATAGAACAGAGCAATAAATCACCGGAAAAATTTTTCAATGAATCCAAATAGTCATTGCTGTTCTTATTTAATTTGTTAATGGCATCGCTTTCGTTATCAGCCTCTACTTCGACATGATGCTTTCTGAAGCCTTTCCGCTTCATATCCTTAATAATTTCGCGTGTAACCACGTCCTTTCTTAGCACTTTTGATTCATCACTCTTTATAAAAACAACATATCTATTCATCATATACCCCATAAAAGCACAGAATTTTACTTCTGTGCTGGGATTGCATCGGTTAATTAGCGTTTGGTTCCGAATTCTCTGGCTTCTCTCGGCCCAGTGCCATTGCCGCCGTACCCATTTCTTGCAGAACCGCCATTCCCCCAGAAACCACCGGCACCGGAACCACTGCCATAAGGGCTGTTTTTTGACAGGAATGACTGAAGCCCGCGGTCACCGCCGTTATTTCCGCCGCGACTTGAAGAACCGGAGCCTCCGTTATCAGACGATCTTTTTCCACTCCCATCTCGATCCTGCCATCCACCCGACACCGCATCGAGTTGGCTGCTTAAAATTTCCTTCATCAATATTCTCCTATGGATTCACTGGGGTTACCCCGTTTAAAACGGGTTGTAGTTGCAAAAGTAAAATACACTAATAACAATCCATAACCACTCTGTATTTCATAAACAAACCAATAAGCAAAGTGTATTTTAAATATCGAAAACAATCATATTAGAATAAAAACCAGAATAATATACCGAACCTGATTACACGTAGATGCTATCGATTCAATTAATTGAACGCCAAATAATCTCAACGCCCAAGATGAATAACCCAATAAAGAAAAGGCGACGAAAAATCAGCGGGCTGCTGTGACGACGCGCGATCCCGCCCAGCCACATGCCGGCCAACGCCGGCAGCAGCGCCAACAGCGAAACGCCGAGCAGCGCGCCGGGCAGCGCCTGATGCCAGGCTAATCCGGCGGCCAGCGCCAGCGTCGAGACGGTGAACGACAGCCCCAGCGCCTGCACCAGATCGTCACGCGCCAGACCCAATCCGTTCAGATAGGGCACCGCCGGTATGACGAACACGCCGGTGGCGCCGGTCAGCACGCCGGTCAACAGGCCGCACAGCGGCCCCAGCCAAGGCTCCGCCGCAGCGGAAACCCGCCAGTCGAAACGGGTAAAACCCAACAGCGCATAGCCGGTCAGGCAAATGCCCAGCGCCAGCGGCGCCAGGCGGCCGTCGATGGCGGTGAGCGTGCCGGCGCTCAGCAAGGTGCCCAGCGTGACGCACAGCATCATCGGCCAGAGCCGACGGCACAGCGCCCCCAACCGCGGCCCGCACAGCAGTTGCCACAGGTTGGTGATCAATGAGGGCAACAGCAGCAGCGCGGCGGCCTGCCCCGGCGGCATCATCAGGCTGAGCAGCCCCATCGACACCGTCGGTAATCCCAAACCGATCGCCCCTTTGACCGTGCCGGCCAGCGTAAAAATGCCCGTCAGGGCGACAATTTCGAGTAACGTCAGCGACATGCGTCTATCCTTATGGCGAATCAACGGCCCGATTGTGGCCGGCGCCGCGCCACGGCACAATGCGGCAATGGCAGAGCCTGCCTGCGGCAAAGACAGAGGAAGAACGCATGCATTTTGACTTTATCGATCTGCGGCTGTTGGCGGCGGTGCTCGAGACCGGCAGCATCACCGCCGGCGCCGAGCGCGTCGGGCTGTCGCTGGCCGCCGCCAGCGCACGCATGCGCGGGCTGGAGCAACAGGCCGGCGTGGCGCTGCTGACGCGCAATCCGCGCGGCGTCCAGGCGACGCCCGCCGGTGAACGCCTGTTGCAACACGCGCGCGTGCTGCTGCAGCAGCGCGACCGGCTGCGCGGCGACATGGCCGAGTTCGCGCCGGGCCAGCGCAGCCAGCTGCGCATCGTCGCCAATACCGTCGCCGCCGACGCTTTTCTGCCGGAACTGCTGGCGGATTTTCTGGTGCTGCACCCGTACACCGACATCGCGCTGGAGGAGCTGCCCAGCCCGGCCATCGCGCAGGCGATCGCCGAACGGGCGGCGGATATCGGCATCGTGGCGGATCATGCCGATCTGCGCGGGCTGGCAAGCTACCCCTTCCGGCAGGATCGTCTGGTGCTGGCGCTGCCGCCGGGGCATGCGCTCAGCGGCCGCCGCCAGCTCAGCTTTGCGGACGCCCTGCCTTTCGACTTTATCGGCCTGCCGGAACAGAGCGCGCTGCAACAGCATTTGGAGCAGCTGGCGATACGCAGCGGCGGCCCGATGCGGCTGCGGGCGCGCGCCGCCAATTTCGACGCCATCTGCCGCATGGTGCTGCGCGGCGCCGGTCTGGCGGTGGTGCCGGAAGAGAGCGCTCGGCGGCTGCCCGAGATCCTGCGCAACGCCCTGCCGCTGACGGACGACTGGGCGATCCGGCGTCTGTCGATCGTGGTGCGCGAACGGGCGCAGCTGCCATTGCCGGCGCAGCGGCTGGTGGCATTTCTGCGCCAGGAGGAGGACGGTATTACAGGTGCTCGTTGAACCAGGCGATCTGACGGCCGATGATGCCGGCGAAATGCGGGCCGGCGTACATGTCGTAGTGCTTCGCATTCTGCTCGACGTGCAGCGCCTTTTTCGCGCTGCCTACCGCCTCATACAACGCGATGCCCTGCTCCGGCGGGTTGACGGTATCGTTGCCCGCCACCACCACCAGCACCGGGCATGTGACGCGCGCCGCATTGTCGCGCGGCTGATAGCGCAGCGTTTCGCGCACGGTCAGGAACGGGATCTTGATGTCCATCGCCGGGTAGCTCGCCTTGTTCTCCTCGAAGAACGCTTTCGACTCGTCATCGCTCAACACCCGGGTGACGGCGACAAACATCTCTTTGCCGGTGGCCTGTTTCTTCTCCGCCATTTTGTCCAGCGTGGCGATGAACGCCTGTTTTTCATCGGCGGCCATTTTCCCCGTCACGATGGTTTCCCCGTCGGCGAAGGCCAGCTGGCTAACGATGCACTTGATGGCCGGTTCGGCCGCGGCAGCGCCGAACACGTGGCAACCGCCAAACGATGTGCCCCACAGGCCGATGCGCTCACTGTCGATCTGCGGCTGCGTTTGCACCCAACGGCTCACCGCCAGAATGTCCTCAATCTGCAGCGCCGGCACCAGCCGCCCGCGTTCACCCTCGCTAGCGCCGAAGCCGCGATAGTCAAACGTCACCGCCGCAAAACCGGCGTTGACGAAGGCCTCGGCAAAGGCCGGCAGCAACAGCTCCTGAATGCCGCAGAAGCCGTGACACAGAATAATCGCCGGAACCTTGGCCTGATTCTCAGGTAAACGAACTGTTACGGCCAGGCCGCTTTCCATTTTATGCGTGGTTAATGCCATGTTAACTTCCTGTTTTTTATAGGTAAGGTAAAAATCAGGCTAACATTAATCACCAAATGAGCGCCGCCAGTCAATAACCCAATGTAACAATTTACAATGTTAATGATTTCCCGGCTCCGCGCGCAGCCGCGCCACCTGCTCCTCCACGTCGCGCCAGGCCGGTTTGTCGCCGGCATAGCGTTGGCGCAGATAATTCACCAGCGCCGTCACCTGCCGATCGGAAAAGCTGTCCTTAAAGCCCGGCATAAAGCCCAATTCGGCGGTAGCCGGTTTGGGGATCCCTTGCAGGATCACCTTGATCAGGTTATCGGGGCGATCGCTGAAGATATTGGTGTTATTGGCCAGATCGGGACTGACGCCGAACAGCTGCGGCCCGCCGGCGGCGGCGCTGTGGCAGGCCTGGCAAGCGCCCTGAAATAACCGCTCGCCGGCCAGTTGCCCCGCCGCCGGCAAGGCGCGGGCCGCCAACTGCGCCTGCGGTTCCACATTCAGCGTCGCCTTGGTGCTCAGCGACATCACATAGTTGGCCATCGCCCGCAGATCGCTCTGCGGCAACGTCGCCAGTTCGCTGACCACCGGCCCCATCGGCCCGGCCGCCACGCCGTGCTCAGCGGAATGCCCGCTGCGGAAGTACTGAAACAGCTGTTCCTCGGTCCAGGGCTTGTCCGCATTGGCCAATTGATTCAGCGCCGGCGCTTCCCACCCGTCCACCATTCCCCCCGCCAGGAAAGCCGCGCCGCCCTTTTCCGCCCCCAGCAGATTGCGCGGCGAATGGCAGGCGGCGCAGTGGCCGAGCCCGTTGACCAGATAGGCGCCGCGGTTCCACTGCGCGCTTTGTTGCGGATCGGGTTGAAATTCCCCCTGACGCAGGAACAGCGCGTTCCAGCCGGCCATCAGCGGCCGCAGGTTAAACGGGAAGCGCATCTGATTGGCCGGATTGCTCTGGCGCACCGCCGGTTGCGACATCAGATAAGCGTACAGCGCCTGCATGTCGCCGTCGGTCATTTTGCTGAAGGCGGTGTAAGGAAATGCCGGATACAGATGGCGGCCGTCGCGGGCGATGCCCTGGCGCATCGCCCGATCGAACGCGGTAAACGACCAGTTGCCGATGCCGGTTGCCACGTCCGGGGTAATGTTGGTGCTGTAGAGCGTGCCGAACGGCGTCGCCATCGCCAGCCCGCCGGCGTTGGTCGCCCCTTCCGACGCGGTATGGCAAACCGCGCAGTCTCCGGCAGCGGCCAACTGGCGGCCGCGCTCCAGCGTGGCCGCCGACCAGGTGCCGGCGCCGGGCGTCGCCACCGGCGCGATCTCCGCCCGCCACGGCAAGGCGCTGCCGGCGATGCCCAGCACCGCGCCGAACAGCCCCGCCGCGCCGCCGAACCACCATTTGCCGCGCTTCTTTTTCTTGGGCGGGGCGGCCTGCCGCTCGGTGTCCGGCCCGTTCAGCGCCTCGCGCAGTTTGTCCGAGGTGATCGGCAGCTCGCGAAAACGAATGCCGGTAGCGTCGAATACCGCGTTGGCGATGGCCGCCGCGCTGGGCACCGACGCCGATTCCCCGGCGCCCAGCGGCGGATCGTAAGGGCGCGGCATCATCACCACGTCCACTTCCGGCACCTCCGGGAAGGTCAGGATCGGGTAAGCTCCCCATTCTTTGGCGGAGACCGTCGATTCCTCAAAGGTCACGCGCTCTTTCAATACCCGGCTGGTCGATTGCAATACGTTGCCGTGAATTTGGTGGCGCACGCCGTCCGGGTTGACCATCATGCCCGCGTCGTGGCCGACCACGATGCGCGTCACCGCCACTTCGCCGCTGGCTTTGTCGATCGCCACGTCGGCCACCCAGGCGGCCCAGGCCGCGCCAAAGCCGGGAAACTTGCTGTGGATGTAACGGGCGTAGGCAAAGCCGCGCCCGCGCAGCACGCCGTCTTCCGCCGGGGTCTGCATCGGTTCGGTATGCGGCGTCCAGCCGGCGCGTTCTGCCGTGCTGCGCATCAGCTCACTGGCGCGTTCGTCATCGATATAGCGCAGCCGATATTCCAGCGGATCGACGCCGGCGGCGTGGGCCAGCTCATCGATATAAGATTCGTGGGCGAAGGTGTTCGGCAAGGCGGAAACGCCGCGCATCCAGGAGGCGCGCACGATCGGCGCCATGTCCTCGATGCTGACGCGCAGCGCCGGATATTCGTAAGGCGGTACCGAGGTGCGGTCGCCCATTTCATAGGCCACCGGCAGCGGCTCGACCCGGCCGGTCAGCAGCAGCGCCAGCGTCGGCGCGCCGTTGGAAGGATAATAGGTGCGAAAATCGTAGGCGACCGGATGCCCGGCGGCGTCCAGCCCGCCGTCCACCTCCATCAGCTGCGCGGTACCCTTTGGTTCCCACACATGCTCTTGCTCGCGGGTCAGCTGCACCCGCACCGGCCTGCCCACCGCACGCGACAGCAGCGCCGCGTCGGCGCAGACGTCATCGGCGCAATTGCGGCCATAGCAACCGGCCGCCTCCATGCGAACGATCTCGATCTGCGCTTCCGGGTATTCCAGCAGCCAGGCCAGATCGGCGCGCAGCAGGTGCGGGTTCTGGCTGCCCGACCAGACCTGCAGGCGCTCCGGCCGGTAGTCCGCCAGCGCGCAGGAAGGGCCAATCGAGGCATGCAGCTGATACGGCCACAGGTAGCTGCGGGTGAAACGCCTGTCGGCCGCCGCCAGCGCCGCGTCCACATCGCCGGTATCGTGCACCACCCGGGTCGAGTGCGGGTTGTCGCGCAGCGCCTGCGCCACGTCGGTCATCTGCGGCAAATTGCGCCGCCAGTCTTTCCAGCTGACCTGCAGCGCCTGCGCCGCCTTGATCGCCTGCTCTTCGCGCTCGGCGACAATGCCGATGAAATCGCCGATCACCACCAGTTTGACGATGCCGGGAATATGCGCGATCGAGGTTTCGTCCACCGCCAGCAGGCTGGTGCCGACGAATTCGCCGCTGTCGTACCCGGCATAGGGCGGCCGCACCACCCGGCCGTGCAGCATGTTCGGCAGGCGCATATCGTGTACGTAGGTGGTTTCGCCGGTCGCCTTGGCCGGAATATCGACGCGCGCGGCGCTGGTGCCCACCAGGCGATACTCCGCCTGCGGTTTGAGCGGCGCGTCGCCGGAAATCGACAGCTCGACATGACCGCCGGCCACCAGCTCGGCGTAGCTCAGCGCCTGCCCCTGCGGGCTGCGGATCACGCCCTCCTCCAGCGTCAGCTGTTCCACCGGCGCATCGAAGCGCTGCGCCGCCTGGCGCAACAGCCAACGGCGCGCTTCGGCGGCGGCGTTGCGCAGCGGCACGGCGGAGATCTGCAGCGTGGCGCTGGCGATGGTGGCGCCCTGATTCGGCGCGCGCTCGGTATCGCCCAACACCATTTGCACCTGATCCATGCGCAGGTACAGCTCTTCGGCGACGATCTGGCCGAGCGCGGTGCGCACGCCGGTGCCGAGATCGACATGGCCGTTAAAGGCATAGATTTCGCCGCTGTCGCACAGGGCGATAAACAGCCCCTGCTCCCTGGGCTTCAGCACCGGCGCTTGCCCTTTGGGCACCGGCCCCGAAGGCGGTTGCACGCTGTCGACGATCAGCAGCACGCCGTCGCGCTGCAGCAATTCGGCCTGGCTCGGCGATGAGGGACGGGAATCAGTCATAAGCGTGGGCGCCCTCATCGCGGCAGAGAATGATGGCGCGCTGAACCGCACGCAGGATTTCGAGATGGGTGCCGCAGCGGCACAGGTTGCCGGACAGCGCCTGACGGATCTCCGCCTCGCTCGGGGCGGGATTGCGATCCAACAGGGCTTTGGTGGTCATGATCATGCCGTTGAGGCAGTAGCCGCATTGCGCCGCCTGCTCTTCGATAAAGGCGCGCTGCACCGGGTGCGGGCGCTGGCGATCGCCAAGGCCTTCCAGGGTCACGATCGCCCGGCCGGACACGCCGAGCGCCGGGATCACGCAGGAGCGCGCCGCCACGCCGTCGATCAACACGGTACAGGCGCCGCATTCGCCCAGGCCGCAGCCGTATTTCGGGCCGTTGAGCGCCAGATCGTTGCGCAGTACCAGCAAGAGCGGCGTATCCGCCATCACCTGCGCATGAAGCTGTTCGCCGTTCACCGACAGCATCAGCGGATGCTCCGTCAGCGTGGTTTTCGCGCCTTCCCTGGGCGACTGCACTTCAGATATCGCCATTGTTCGCGTCTCCGCCTGCACTTGATGGTCTTATGGGCTGGCCTCTCGCCACCGACCACCAGGCAACCGACGTTGCGCGGGCGAATCAGCCGGTGGGCGGATCTTCCAGCATTTTATTCAGCAGGAATATCAGCGCTATCCGTTCGGCCGGGTTGAGCGTGCCGAACGTCAGCTCTGTGATTTTCGCCGCCTGCGGCACCGTTTCCGTCAGCAGCACGGCGCCGGCGTCGGTCAGGCCGACCACCACCTTGCGCCGATCCACCGGATCCGGCGTCACCGTGATCAGATCGCGCGCCTTTAGCCGCTCGACGATGCCGCGTATGGTGGCCTGATCCACCGCCGTCACCTGCACCAGCTCGGTCAGCGAGCTCGGCCCCATATCGCGCACCGCGCACAGGGTGATGAACTGCACCGCCGTCAGCTGCGAATCGCCGACGTTTTGCTGAAAAATCGCCAGGTGGCGCTGATAAACCTTGCGCAGCAGGTGCCCGACTTGCTCGGTAAAATGATAATTTTCGGGTTGGCCGCTCACGGCTGACGGGTATTCGGGGGGCGTCATTGCGTTACTCTCACCATCTATGGAATTCACGAGAATAGTACAAACCCCCGCCGTTGGCAGCAACGATTAAGCCCGACGCGCGCGCGAGGCCTCCGGCGCCACCACTTCCCCATCCGCCACCACCGTTTGCCCGTCGAGGCGGATGTCGCAGCGGCGCAGCGCGATGTCCATATGGCAAGGCGTTTTGCGCGTGCCGCCCACTTCGGTGTTCGGCCCGGTGGAGAACAGGAAGTTGCCGTAGAACGCGCGCGCGTCCATGCACATGCCGTCGTTCTTGTCGTGCAGGCCCATCGCCGTCCACTGGGCGCGCGGCTGCAGGCCCCAGCCGATATGCGAGATGCCGTACACCTCCGGATCGTCGAAGTATTTCATGTATTCGCGCAGGTATTCCGCCTCGAAGCCGCCGTGAATGCGGGTAACGAACCCTTGTTCGATCTCCAGCGTGATGCGTTCGCGCGCGTAGCTTTTAAACGGCAGCAAGATATCGCCGACCTCCAGCACCAGCACCCCTTCCGCCTGCTCCTCATTCGGCCAGGTGAACAGGAAACCGCTCGGCCAGTGATCCCAGCGCCCCGGTTCATCGGCATAGCCGTACTCGGTCACCGTCGGGTATTGCCCGAGCGGCGCGCGGAAATCGCTGCCGGCGGCGGAGGTCACCTGCATCAGCTTCGCCTGCTCCAGCACGGCGGCGGCGGCCAGCACCCGCGCCTTGTCCTCCGCGTTAGGCAACATGCGCGCCAGCACCTCCGGCGGCTCCACCGCCAGCAGGATGCGGGTGCCGGTTTTCAGGATCTGCTCCTGCTCCGGCGAATGCAGCAGCATCATGGTATCGACGATCAGGTCGGCGGCTTCCAGCGCACGCTGCGCCGCCAGGTTGCCGGTCAGCGCGGTATCGCCGCAATAGGCGGTCATGTCGTTGCCCATCGCCCGCGGATGGTTGAACGCCGGCAGCTCGACGGCATACACCCTGGCGCCCAGCCGCAGCGCCGCGTCGGTCGCGGCGCGCACCGTGCGCGCATCGGAATAATGGCTTTTCAAAATCGCCACGCTCTGCGAAGCATCGACCTTCGACAGCGTAAGCACCTGCTCGAACAGCTGTACCAACTGGGTTTCATTGACCGCCATGGCCTGTCTCCTGTCTCGTCAAGGGTGTCCGACGCCCGCAAGGCGGCGGTGATTTTTCAAACAATTTAAAGCGAACACACTCATTTTTATCTAAGTCAAAAAATCAAAGGAAAGCAAGCTGCGAATATCCACCATAAGAAAGTCCTATTTCATCCCTTGTCAATCCTGTGATTAACATGAGTTTAACAGTAAAGCGCTGTCAATTAGCGTGAGCAAGATCTGATTTAACACTTTTGCAACTTTGCGTTATCTAGCGCATACACTATAAATCGATCGTCCAGCCATGCGTTGGACCTACGCTGAAAAAAGCCAACAGACAGGGGAAACATGATGAGCAAACAACCACGCATCGCCGTCGTCGGCGCCGGGCTGGGGGGCGCCGCCGCCGCCGGGCTGCTGCAAAAAGCCGGCTTTACCGTCGATCTGTATGAACAGAGCCCGGCGTTCTCGCGCCTCGGCGCCGGCATTCACATGGGGCCGAACGTACTGAAGATTTTCCGCCGGCTCGGTATTGAGCAGCGGCTGGAGCAGATGGCGTCTCATCCCGATTTCTGGTTCAGCCGCGACGCCGAAAGCGGCGACTACCTGTCGCGCATCGAACTGGGCGGCTTTGCCCGCCGGGAGTACGGCGCCGCCTATGTGACGGTGCACCGCGGCGATTTGCAGGCGTTGCAACTTTCCGCGCTGCAGCCCGGCACCCTGCACTTCGGCAAATGCCTGAGCAAGATTGAAGATCGCGGTGACGAGGTGGTGCTGAACTTCGTCGACGGCACCTCGGCCCATGCCGACATCGTGATCGGCGCCGACGGCATCAATTCGCGCATCCGCGAACATCTGCTGGGCGCCGAAGCGCCGACCTACAGCGGCTGGGTGGCCCACCGCGCGCTGATCCGCGGCGAGAAGCTGGCGAAATACAACCTGACGTTCGAAGACTGCGTGAAGTGGTGGTCGGCGGACCGCCATCTGATGGTCTACTACACCACCCAACGGCGCGACGAGTATTACTACGTCAGCGGCGTGCCACACCCGGCCTGGGATTTCCAGGGCAGCTTCATCGACAGCAGCCGCGAAGAGATGTTCGAGACCTTCGCCGGCTACCACCCGATCGTGCAGGCGCTGATCGAATCCAGCGAGCAGGTCACCAAATGGCCATTGCTGAACCGCAAACCGCTGCCGCTGTGGAGCGAAGGCCGCCTGGTGCTGCTCGGCGATGCCTGCCACCCGATGAAGCCGCATATGGCGCAGGGCGCGGCGATGGCGATCGAAGACGCCGCCATGCTGACCCGCTGCCTGCAGGAAACCGGCCTTGGCGACTACCGCACCGCCTTCCAGATGTATGAAGCCAACCGCAAGGAGCGCGCTTCACGGGTGCAGGCGGTGTCCAACGCCAACACCTTCCTGCGCACCCAGGAAGATCCGGCCTGGGTCTACGGCTATGACCTGTACGCGCAAGCGCTGAAATCGGAGAACGCCGCATGAGCACTTTCCTCTACGGCGCCCACGTTCACGCCAACGGCATTCGCCAACACTACCTGCGCTACGGCGGCCACGGCCCGGCGCTGATCCTGATCCCCGGCATCACCAGCCCGGCGATCACCTGGGGTTTCGTCGCCGAGCGGCTGGGGGAAAAATACGACGTCTACGTGCTCGACGTGCGCGGCCGCGGTTTGTCGTCCAGCGGCCCGGAACTGGCTTATGACGCGGAGACCTGCGCGCAGGACGTCAACGCCTTCGCCGCCGCGCTGAGCCTGGACAGTTACGCCCTGCTCGGCCATTCGATGGGCGCCCGCTTCGCCCTGCGCGCCGCCGTTTTGCAGCCTGCCGGCGTGCGGCGGCTGGTGCTGGTCGATCCGCCGGTTTCCGGCCCCGGCCGCCGCGCCTATCCCGGCCAATGGCCGTGGTACGCCGACTCGATCCGGCAGTCGCTGCCGGGCATGAGCGCCGAGCAAATGCGCGCCTTCTGCCCGACCTGGAGCGAAGAGCAGCGCCGGCTGCGCGCCGAGTGGCTGCACACCTGCTACGAGCCGGCGATCCAACGCGCCTACGACGATTTTCATCAGGTGGACAGCCACCGCGACTACCCGCTGCTGACCATGCCGACGCTGCTGATGGCCGCAGGCAAAGGCGGCGTCATTCACCCCGAAGACCGGGCGGAGATCCGCGCGCTGCAGCCGGAGATCGCCATCGTCGAGGTCGAGAACGCCGGGCACATGATCCCGTGGGACGACTTCGACGGCTTCTTCCGCGCCCTGGGCGATTTTCTGGATTAACTGAGGAACACCGACATGAGCAACCACTACCGCATCGGCCAGATCGTGCCCAGCTCCAACACCACGATGGAAACCGAGATCCCGGCGATGCTGGGCGCGCGCCAGCTGATACGCCCGGAGCGCTTCACCTTTCACTCCAGCCGCATGCGCATGAAACACGTCAATAAAGAAGAGCTGGCGGCGATGGACGCCGAGTCCGATCGCTGCGCGCTGGAGCTGTCCGACGCGCGGGTCGACGTGCTCGGCTACGCCTGCCTGGTGGCCATCATGGCGATGGGGCTGGGCTACCACCGCGAATCGCAGGCCCGGCTGGCGCAGGTGACGAAAGACAATCAGGCCGCCGCGCCGGTTATCAGCAGCGCCGGCGCGCTGGTCAACGGCCTGAAGGTGATCGGCGCCAAACGCATCGCGCTGGTGGCGCCCTACATGAAACCGCTGACCCAGCTGGTGGTGGACTACATCCAGCACGAAGGCATTGAGGTCAAGGTGTGGCGCGCGCTGGAGATCCCGGACAACCTCGAAGTCGGCCGGCACGATCCGGCCAGGCTGCCGGGGATCGTCGCCGAGATGGATTTACGCGAGGTCGATGCTATCGTGCTGTCCGCCTGCGTGCAGATGCCTTCGCTGCCGGCGGTTCCGACGGTGGAGGCCCAAACCGGCAAGCCGGTGATCACCGCCGCCATCGCCACCACTTACGCGATGCTGACCGCGCTGGAGCTGGAACCGATCGTCCCCGGCGCCGGCGCCCTGCTGTCCGGCGCCTATTGAGGAGGCAGAATGAACGACACCCTCAGCGACAACTACCGCGGCGTCTGGGGCCAGCGCATCGGCTTCGGCCGGCGCCCGGCGCTGCTGGCGATCGACTTTATGCAGGCCTACACCACCGAAGGCGCGCCGCTGTTCGCGCCGGGCGTGGTGAGCGCGGTCGAGGAGAGCCGCGAGCTGCTGGCCTGCGCGCGCCGCACGGGAATTCCTGTGATCCACACCCATATCCGTTATCATTCAGGCCATTTTGCCGATGGCGGTCTGTGGGTCAAAAAAGCGCCGGTGATGAAGGACATGGTGGCGGGCAACCCGCTGGCGGCGTTCTGCCCGCCGGTGGCGCCGCTGGCCGATGAGGTAGTGCTGAGCAAGCAATACGCCAGCGCCTTCTTCGGCACCGCGCTGGCGCCGCTGCTGGTGGCGCAAGGGATCGACACGCTGCTGATGATCGGCTGCTCCACCAGCGGCTGCATCCGCGCCAGCGCGGTGGACGCGGTGCAGCACGGCTTTCGCGCCATGGTGGTGCGCGAGTGCGTCGGCGATCGTCACCCCGGCCCGCACGAAGCCAACCTGTTCGATATCGACAGCAAATACGGCGACGTGGTGCACAAACGGGAGGCGCTCGACTACCTGAACCGGTTATGAGTCAAGGATTCACCTGCAACGACAATAACGAAGGCGCAGACAGCGCCTCACGCGACCGCCCGAAACAGGGCGGCGCCCATGCAACGCAAACACAACAGGCGCCTCCTGCGGAGGCCAACACGCACCACCTGGAGACAACATCATGGCCATTGTCGACACCCCGCTGGCGGGGAAAGCGGACGCAGAATCGCTGCTGCTGTACCGCAAAATCACCTGGAAACTGATCCCGTTTCTTTGCCTGTGTTACCTGGCGGCCTACCTCGATCGCATCAACGTCGGGCTGGCCAAGCTGCAGATGGCCGACGCGCTGCAGCTGAGCGAAGCGGCCTTCGGCCTGGGCGCCGGGCTGTTCTTCGTCGGCTATATTCTGTTCGAGGTGCCGAGCAACCTGATCCTGCAGCGCGTCGGCGCCAAGATGTGGATCGCCCGCATCATGATCACCTGGGGGCTGCTATCTACCGCCACCATGTTCGTCACCACGCCGACCCAGTTCTACGTCATTCGCTTTCTGCTCGGCGTGGCGGAGGCCGGTTTCCTGCCCGGCGTGCTCTTTTACCTGACGCTGTGGTTCCCGACCTATCGCCGCGGCCGCATCATCGCGCTGTTCATGATCGGCCTGCCGCTGTCCAGCGTGATCGGCGGGCCGCTGTCCGGCTGGATCATGGGCCATTTCGACATGCGCCACGGGCTGCACGGCTGGCAGTGGCTGTTTTTGCTGGAGGGCATTCCCAGCGTGCTGTTGGGGGTGCTGACCTTCTGGCTGTTGCCTAACACTTATCAGCAGGCCAAGTGGCTGACGCCCGAGGAGAAACAGCGCATCGCCGACGATTTGGCGCGTGACGACGCCGAAGCCGATCACGGCAAACACAGCTTCCGCGACGGCTTCTTCAACCTGAAAGTGTGGATGCTTGGCGGCATCGACTTCGCCATTCTGCTCAGCGCCTACGCCATGGGTTTTTGGATGCCGACCTTCATCAAAACCGCCGGCGTCACCGACATCACCACCATCGGCTACCTGACGGCGATCCCCAGCGTCGCCGCCCTGCTCGGCATGCTGCTGATCGGCAGCAGTTCCGACCGACTGCGCGAACGGCGCTGGCATATCATCGTGCCGTTTATCGTCGGCGCGCTGGCAATGGCCGGCAGCACCTTCTTCACCCACAATGCGCTGGCCACGGTGCTGCTGTTCTCCATCGCCCAGGCGGCGATCATCGGCGCGGTGCCGGTATTCTTCAGCCTGCCGGCCACCTTCCTGCGCGGCACGGCGGCGGCGACCGGCTTCGCGCTGGCCTGTTCGCTGGCCAACATCGCCGGGCTGGTGAGCAATTCGCTGATGGGGCTGGCGCTGGATCTGACCGGCAAGAGCGGCGGCGCGCTCTGGGCCTTCGCCGGCTGCCTGCTGCTCAGCTCGCTGCTGGTGGTGGCCCTGCCGGCCAAGGTGGTGAACCGCTGAATGTCGGCCAAGCCGAAAAAGACCAAGGGCGCATAACGCGCCCTTTTGTTTGCTTACCGGGAGTGGCCGAACTTACTCGTCCTTCAGCCCGCGGTTGATCAGCATCGGCTCGATGCTCGGCTCTTTGCCGCGCCAGTCGATGTACAGCTTCTCCAGATCCTGACTGTTGCCGCGCGACAGGATCATGTCGCGGAAGCGCTGGCCGTTTTCGGCGGTCAGGCCACCGTGTTCGGTGAACCACTGGAAGGCGTCGTCCGCCAGCATTTCCGTCCACAGATAGGCGTAGTAGCCCGCGGCGTAGCCGTTACCCCAGATGTGCTGGAAATAGCTGGAACGGTAGCGCGGCGGCACGTAGCTGAGATCGACCTTGTCTTTTTGCAGCGACTCGGCCTCGAACTTGTCCACGTCCTGCTGCGGCTGGTCGGCCGTCAGCATGTGCCAGTGCATGTCCAGCAGTGCGGCGGACAGCAGCTCGGTCATGCTGTAGCCCTTGTTGAACTTGTCGGCTTTCTTGATCTTGTCGACCAGTTCCTGCGGCATCGCCTCGCCGGTTTGGTAGTGCTTGGCGAAGTGGCTGAACACTTTCGGATCGCTGACCCAGTGCTCGTTGAACTGCGACGGGAACTCGACGAAGTCGCGCGCGGTGTTGGTGCCCGACAGGCTCGGGTATTCCTGATCGGCGAACATGCCGTGCAGCGCATGGCCGAACTCGTGGAACATGGTGATTACGTCGTCATACGACAGCAGCGCCGGCTGGCCCGGCGCCGGTTTGGTGAAGTTGGCGACGTTGTAAATCACCGGCTTGGTGCCGTTGAGCTTCGACTGATCGACGAAGTTGCTCATCCAGGCGCCGCCGCCCTTGTTGTCGCGCTTGAAGTAGTCGGTGTAGAACAGCGCCAGCGACTTGCCGTCCTTGTCGAACACTTCGTACACCTTGACGTCCGGCTGGTAGACCGGGATGTCCTTGCGCTCCTTGAAGCTGATGCCGTACAGCAGGTTGGCGGCGTAGAACACGCCGTTGTTCAGCACGTTGTTCAGCTCGAAGTAAGGCTTGATCTGCGACTCGTCCAGATCGTACTTGGCCTTGCGCACCTGTTCGGCATAGAACTGCCAGTCCCAGGCCTGCACCTTGAAGTCGCCTTTCTGCTGGTCGATCACCGCCTGAATGTCTTTGGCTTCACGCTCGGCGCGCGCGGTGGCCGCCGGCACGATGTTGCGCATAAAGCTCAGCGCGGCATCCGGCGTCTTGGCCATCTGGTTTTGCAGTTTCCAGGCGGCGTAGTTCGGGTAGCCCAGCAGCTTGGCCTGCTCGGCGCGCACCTTGGCCAGACGGGAAATGGTCTGGCGGGTATCGTTGCCGTCGCCCTTCTCCGCACGAGTCCAGGAGGCGTCGAACAGCGCCTGGCGGGTGTCGCGATCTTTCAGGCTCTGCAGCAACGGCTGTTGCGTGGTGTTTTGCAGCACCAGCAGCCACTGTTTCTCCAGCTTGCGTTCGGCGGCCGCCTGGGCCGCCGCAGCCAGCTCGCCTTCCGACAGGCCGTCCAGCTTCGCCTGGTCGGTTATCGCCAGCGCACCGTTTTTGCTCGCCGCCAGCAGCTTGTTGGTGAACTGGGTGCTCAGCGTCGCCGCTTCCTGGTTCAGCGCCTTCAGCTTGGCCTTATCGGCGTCCGACAGGTTGGCGCCCGCCAGCTCGAAGTTCTTATAGGTCACTTCCACCAGCCGGCGCGACTCCGGATCCAGCTTCAGCGCATCGCGATCCTGATAGATGGCCTTGATGCGCGCGAACAGCTTGCCGTTGAGCATGATGTCGTCGTTCAGCGCCGCCAGCTTCGGCGAGGTTTCTTCATCCAGCTTTTGCAGCGCGTCGCTGGTGTTGGCCGAGGTCATGGCGCCGAACACGTTCATCACCCGCGTCAGCAACGAACCAGCCTGCTCCAGCGCCACGAAGGTATTTTTGAAGTTGGGCTTGGCCGGGTTGTTGGCGATCTTCTCCACCTCTTCCCGCTTTTGCTTGATGCCCGCTGCGATCGCCGGCGCGTAGTCGCTCTCCTTGATCAGGTTGAACGGCGGCGCCTGGAACGGCAGACGGCTTTGATAGAAGAACGGATTTTGAGTCTTTTGCTTGTCGTGCTGATTGGCTTCACCGGTCACGTTAGCCTCCTTCGCCTGGCCGCTGGGCAGTGCGCTATGGTCGGCGTGAGGTTGGGTTTCTGCTGCCTGTGCCTGCGAGCCCAGCGCCATGCCGATCGCCAGCACCAATGTGGATAAACGCATCAAATCGAAACTCCTCCATGTTCACGGAATAAGGTCTCGGGGTATCGCTCCCTCTGAGTCACCTCCTAGCTTAGGTGCAGTTGGCAGTTTGAGCAAAAACAAGTGATTAGAAGTTAGCCGCCTCGCCGGCCGCTGCCAGAAGCTCCGGTGACATCTTTATTTTTTATCATCAACATATAGTCACATAATGTAATTAGTTTATAGGAAATTAATTCAATGCCATTGATAAATAAAGAAGAATCATAAAATACCCTGTTGACTTATCAGGTTACTCAATGTAACTTGATGTAAATTTTGATTAATGGAGCTAATCAAATTGCAGCTTATAACGGAAATAGTTCTTATTGTCATTTTCATCCTCATTATCAGTGCAACTTATAAAAACGCGAAGAAAAAAGGCTTGCGCACGTACCATATCGTCATGCTGTTCTTGATATTCCCCCTTGCCGTATTTTTAGACTACTGCCTGCAGCGCCAAGCGATCCTTTTGGATACGGCCGCCCTTAAAATCACGGCAATGTATGGTTTGTCGATGGCAGTTATTTTTTCGCTTGTGTTATCTATTACCTCTCGCAAGAAGGAGCTTAAATGAGAGCCTTAACGGAAGTTGAGTTGTCATGTATTAACGGTTCTGACGGCAATGATTCTTATAATCCGACTTCACTTATTGTCGGCAGCCTGAGCACAATAGCGAAATTGCCCACCCCCGTATCATTAGCCGTGGGCGTGGGCACGGAAATCGCTATTCAGGCCGCACCGCACATGCCGGTTAACGTTGCTATTCCACAGGTTCCCATGGGCCCAACATGGAATGGCAGTGGCGGTGGTCGCCCTTCACCGTCGTCGTCACTTTCAACACCGGATTCTTCAAATTAAAAAAACGTGGGCCTTATTATCCCTTGAAAAATAAGGCCGATACTTAACTTGCCCTGCGCCCATAAAAATAACGATTAAAAAAATGAAAAACCTCGCCATGCTTCACGAAAGCTTGATTCCTTTTGTCGCAAAAAAGACAGGTTCTCAATTACTCTGGCACAACGAATTAAGCCCTGCCGAGCAGGACGAACTGAAAAATGAGGCCAGCTATCTCATCGAAGAAAATAATCGTCATGCTATTTTTGATGACGGCACGCCGCTCTTAAACGATGAAAAAGTCTTTTTCGCCGAACGTTATGGCGGCGGGGCTATTTCGCGCAACGGCGGTGGCGCACGCTGTGGCTTTGATGGGCTATGGCAGGTTAAAGGCATCGGAGCCAATGCGTTAGTGGGTCAAGGGGCAAAGCATGTCGATGGCGAGTTGACAATGACCGGCGCAGTATTGGAGGCATTGTGGGGAAACGTCATGGCCAAACTGCTGCCTTATGGCGCCGTGCCCAATAAGGCGATCTTGCTGACCGACAACCCCATCGCCACCCTCTCTCCTGCATCGGCGGGAGATGTCCATAACCGCAAGGCGTTGCTGGTGCGCGAACCCGTCGTGCGCCCTGCACATTTTTGCCGCGCGCCCTACTATCATCCTCATGATGCGATGCAAAGGCAGCCTTCGGATATTGAGCGGACCGAAAAACTCATTGTCGCCGCACCGTCCTTTCTGCCTCGTCCCTCTGAGTTTGACGCTGTGCGCTGGTTGGCATTGCCGCAGGAAGAACGAGCATTCTACGGGCTCTGCGAGCTTGCCCGGCGCCTTGCGACGCAGATAGCTTACTGCCGTACCCGCCATTTGGTGATGATGACCTCACCCTCCAATTGCGATATGGCCGGCAGGCTGCTGGACTTTCATGGTGTTCGCAGCGTTTTTCCCGCAGAACGTCGAGATCCCGGCCGCAGCTACATTCAGCACAACAAACTCAACGAAGACGCCCCTTTGTTGCTGAGAGGCATGCAAGATCTCGCTTTTTATTTAGCCAAGCATCAATTTGGCCCGGCATTTCTCGCGGCAGCGCACCAAGGCATCGGCGCGGCCTTTAGTATGGCCTACAAGCGAGCCTGCCTGCTGGATAATCTCGGTATGGCGGGTTTTGCCCCTGCATTTTTACAACGCCTGCCTCTCACCGCCGAATGGTTCGCCTTAGGCGAACGCTTGCAAAAAATGTTCGATTTGGCTCCCGGCGTCTTTAGCCGTCGACAAGGTCTGGGCCAGGGGAATGCTCATCCGGCGATTGCCCTGTTGCATCGGCTCATCGACTCGCCCGTAAGGGTTTCCGCCGAACAACAGGGTACGACAGCGGAGGAGAAATTTTCTCTGGCATTCCAGCGGTTATACGCGAAGTACCTTCAGGAAACATCAGCGGATCAAACCGCCGCCGGATTACAACAGGCGATGAAGCAGACCGTCACCCGAAGGTTGGGCTCCCGCGCGTTCATGCGCCGTGAAGTGATTTTTCAAGAAATTGCCGGCTGGCGCGGTGAAGTCAGCGAGATCAGCGAACAGTTGCAAACCTATCTGGATCGTTTCGAGCGCCAGGCGATCAACGTATTACAATAATAACGCTGAGGATATTTCGTGAGTTTTATCAAAGAAAACCAGCAGGGTAAAAGTAAGTTCAGTCAATACGAGAGCCTGGGCTTCGCCGTTAACTGTATGCTGATGAATAAAAATTACAGTTTGTACCATATAAAAACGTTGCAGCTATGGACTCAGGAAGCGATTAATCAAAACCAATTCAAAATATTATTCGACCATTTGGACAATCCGTTAGGATATATAACCTGGGCCTACCTGAGAGATGAGACGCTGGGTCGATTTATTAACGATCCGCAGTTTCTTCTCCATACCTCAGAATGGGATGAGGGCGGCACGCTGTGTATTTTAGATTTTTGCTGCAAACCAGGCAGCGCGCATTTATGTTTGGAACACCTTAAAACAGTTCACCCAATCGCAGAACGTCGCACGGTTGTATGGCGTTCCCGCCGAACGGGCAAACTGATGACGTTAAAAAAATAAAGAAAAATAAACATCAGGGATGAGCCGATGAGCAAGCATCAACTATTGGATTCACAGGCGGGATTTTACTACGGCACCAAGGTCGGCGATGACAAATCGAGCTATAATATCGCGGAATATGTCGAAATAAATCACACTCTCGATATCGCAAGAATGAAACGTGTCATTCATCGCGTCATCAGCCAAACGCCGACGCTGCACGTTCTGTTTGATGAAGATAACGGTACGCCTTATCAATATCCCGTCACCGCCAACATCTCAGTGGAATGGGTAGATCTTTCGCAGCGCGCCAACAATATGGCTACCGCTATCGAATTAATGGAAGCGGATACCAAGCGCCCGTTCTCGTTGAACGCTGCGCCGTTATTCAGACAAAAAATCATTAGACTGGGTGAGCAACGCTTTCTGTGGTATTTCTGCAGCCACCATCTGCTGCTTGATGGTTACGGCACTTATTTGCTGATCCACCAAGTGGCACAGGCCTACCGAGGCCAAACGCAGCAACCGCAAGACGTACCTGCGATCGATGCCTTGCTCAGGGCTGAATCTGAGTATAAACAGTCAGCCGCCTATCAAGCGGACCGACATTTTTGGCAAGCAGCCAGCGCCTCACTGCCAGACCCGATGACATTAGCCTGCGCCAATATTCCCTCGGGACAAACGATCCGCCATGTGACTTCGTTGCCCTATCCTGCCGAGCGCCTTGCGCTGCAAACCGGGCACCCTTCTTGGCTGGCGCGCACTTTCGTGGTAGTGATGGCATATTTGTACTTGTGTACCGGCGAGAAACAGCAAACGATCGGCGTCCCAATGATGGCGCGAACAGACTCCCTGACGAGGCAGGCGCTGACTTGCAAAACCAACGTTGTTCCTTTGACGCTCGATATTGAGGACACGGCCTCATGCCGACAGTTGGCGCAAACCATTGAACGCATGCTCAGGCAACTCAAAAAACATCAAGCGTTCCGTTACGAAGAGATAAAAAGTCTGAGGAGCGTCACCAGCCGCTCGCCGCTGTTCAACATCGTGGTCAATATCATTCCCTTTGAAGCGGCAGCCTCATTTTCTTCCGCGCAGCGCAGCGAAATCCGTAATTTACGCTCAGGAGGCGCGCAGGATCTGGTCTTCAACATGCGTCCCGATCTCGATAACCAAACGCTTCGGCTGGAGATCGATGCCGACTCAGGGCTTTACGATGCGGCCAGCCTGGTGCGGCACAGCCAGGGGATACAGACCTTGTGCGACTTGCTGTATCACGACCCGGAAAATCTTTCCGTCGCGGCATTGCGACAACGTTTCCCGCTCTCGCTGCAGGGTAAAGCAGCCAACGAGAACGTGGTCGATATAATGCAACGTATCGATCGTGCCGTCGTTCAAGCGCCGCAACGCACGGCGATCCTCACGCCCGCACACGCTTCGTTGTCGCTAAGAGCGCTGTCTTATGCCGTTTTGCAGCAACAGTGGCGTGCGCTGGCCGATACCCTGGCCCCCGCCCGTGCTGCATACACCGTGCTGTTGCTCGACTTGCCGCAAGGGCCGGAAGCCATCATCTGCATGCTTGCTGCGCTGCAGTTGAAAATGCCGTTCGTCAACCTGAATGCCAAAGGGGATGGAGCGGCTCATCGTCAACTGCTTGAACAGTTTAGCGACGCTATCCTGATTACCGATCGCACACTTCCCTCCTTTCATTCCGAACCTGACGTATTGGCACATTGGCGCGCATCGACACTCGATATGCCGGCGGATTTCGCGCACTTCACCGTGTTTCGCCGGCAAACAGCGGCAGAGGCGCCGCCATTCCCGGCCGGAACCGGCTATATCATGTTTACCTCCGGCTCGACGGGAATGCCTAAAGGCGTGATAGGCGCCCGACATGCTCTCAACGTTTTTGTCGATGCGGCGATAAAATGCTATGGCATTCAACCGCATGAACGCGTGTTGCAATTTGCGCCCTTGCATTTCGATGCGTGCATTGAAGAAATTTTCATGACGCTGGGTGCCGGCGCCCACCTGTGTATCGCCCCTGAGGCCGTCAAGCACAGTTTTGCCGCTTTCTTCACATTCTGCGCCGATCATCAAATCAGCCTGCTGGATCTGCCGACCGCCTACTTTAATGAGATGCTGTTCGCCTCCGGCGGCGAACAGACGCTGCCGCCGGCCGTCACGACCGTTATCATCGGCGGCGAAAGCCTTTCACCGCGAGCCAAAGAAAGCTGGTTCGCGCACTATCCCAAAGGCAGAAAGTTATTCAACTCCTACGGCCCAACCGAGACAACCGTGGTGGCGACGGTCGCCGAAATCAAAAACGATGGCGCCGCCGTGACGATAGGCGCACCGTTGGACGGTATATACACGGCGATCGTCGGCGAGGATCTCAGGCTGTTGCCGCTCGGCTGCAGCGGCGAATTACTGATAGCCGGAGCGACCGTCAGCCTGGGATATTTGCATCAGCCAACGCTGAGCGCGGAAAAGTTCGTCACCCTTGAGGTTAACGGCCATCCCATGCCCGCCTTTCGCACCGGCGATATCGCCTGCCAGCGCCAGGATGGGCAGTTGGTGTTCCTTGGCCGCAAAATTCGTGAAGCGAAAATCGCCGGGCAGCGCGTCAATATGGGTGAGATAGAAAGCTGTCTGGCCCGGTTGCCCGCAATTGTCGAAATTGCCGTGCTGGCCAAAAGCGGCGACGCGGGAACGGAACTGTACGCGCATTATCACAGCCGGCAGCCGCTCAGCGAGGCAATGCGCCGCACGCTGTATGGCGAACTGCCCAATGCACATATTCCTCAGCGCTTCGTGCATCACCCAACGCCGCTGGCCAAACTGGCTAACGGCAAGATTGATTATCGCACCCTGGAAAGACAATCCCGGCTGCCTGAACCCACACGGGAATTGCGTTCGACGACATTCAACACCCTGGTGAATGAGGTTTGGCTCGCGACGCTGGGCAGTGACGATGGCGACTTCTTCACGCTCGGCGGCGAGTCGCTGCAGGCCATAAAAATCATTAACGCGCTTAACGCCCACTGTCGGTTGGATCTGAACCTGAGCGACATTTTTGAACATCCGAGACTCGCCGATTTCTGCCGACACCTAACGCAGCTGGCCCATGCACGCTATGGCCTGGATCCGCAGCATCTGGACATCCGCTGCGCTATCGGCCGCCGCCTATCAACCGAGGCGCCGGCCAGCAGCCGGCTGTTTATTCAATCTCCCGAAGGCGCAGATGAACGACTTTTGTTGGCCGCCCTCGCCGACAAACACGGTGTGGACATTCTGTCACCGCAGGCGCTGCCGTTGCATGCTGAATGGCCGCTGAACGCGGCCATATTCAACGTACCGAACGAAGCCACGCAATATGCCAGCTGGCTTGATGCGCTTTCGGCCCTGCTGCTCGTCCTGCCCGGCCGAGTTAACTACATGATCTTTATGCATGATACAGCCGGCGGCGCCAGACTCACGCAAAGCCTGCTGCGCGATTTTCGGCATGAGCGGCTGCTGTTGCTGCATAAAACCGATTCGCGCCGCCAAGCCGTCGACGCCGGCGTTACTGAGTTGATAGCCTTTTCCGCGCGGCTTGGCTATTTCCCGCACATCCGGTTCGATACGGCCAATGAGCGATTGAACGGCTGCGTACTGAGGATCTTCGGCTTCGATGATGGCGAGAATATCGATCATCGCGCCGCCTTCACAATGGCACAGCGGAGAAACCCGGGAGTGCAGTTGTGTAGCTTGTCGCATTGGCTGAATTTGATTTCCGCCCACAGCGACAAACGCCCGAATAAAAGCGGTCGAACAGGGAAAGCTATCGACGTCAACATGGAAGGAGTGCACTGATGAGCGTCATCGGCCTGATCAATCTGATGGAAATGGCGAAACAGGGAGCAACATTCGGCGAGCTGTCGCCTCGACGCCAAACCATTGAGCATGTCGACGCCGCCGCCCTCAGTGCGGTGCAGGAAGACATCACCGCATTTTTATCTGTCTGTACGCCAGATAATGCAGTGCGAGACACCGGGGAGAAGCCTTGTTACACCGTCAATCACTACGCGGGGCAATACCTGTGGCTGTATGAAAACTTCACCAAGAACAGCCCGCTGTATAACATTCCGATCGCCAAAGAGATCCTGGGGCCCTTTGAACCCACGCGTTTGCTCGCCGCGCTGAAAAAACTACTCAAGCGGCACGGTGCGCTTTGCGGCCGCTATCGGCTAGACGGGGAAGCCATCACCGTTGACATCGTGCATCCTGATGAAACCATTTTCGAACACAGTCTCGAGGACATCAGCGGGCAGAATAGTGAGGAGCAGCAAAAAAGTATGCTGGCGGCGCTTAACGCCCAGTGCACGATTCCGTTTGATCTCGGTGCCGAGTATCCCCTGCGCTGCCGGATCTTGAGAAAGAGCGCGCAGCACCACTATCTGTTCTTGACCTTTCACCATTGCGTGGTCGACGGCTGGACGGCCAATTTGCTGGTGGATGAACTGAGCCGTGGCTATCACGCGCACGAAGAGCATTGCCATTATGACAACGGCCAGGCGTTTTTCCGCTACCTTGAAGACCCTTTCCTCGCCGTCGCCAATGTCGATGACAGCATGGCGTTTTGGCGCGATGAACTGGATGGTGCGCCGGAAAAACACGCGCTTGAATACGATATTGCCATCACCGCGGCAGGAAAAACACAGAATATCGTCAGAACATCGCTGACGAACGAACTGCAGTCGGCTCTGGCCCAGTTAGCCAAACATAACGGTACGACGCTGTTTACGCTGTTGCACTCCGCCTTCGCGTTACTGATTGCCAGAGAATCTGCGACGGATCGCGTGGTCATCGGTAGCCCGATCGCCAACAGGAACGAGCCAACGTTAAACGATGCCGTGGGCAGCTTCGTCAACACGATCGCTCACCAATTTATCATCACTGGCGACGACAGTTTCACCGCGCTGCTGCAAAAGAACGCGAATAAATTTGCGCGCGCTTTCAAACATCAGGGTTTGCCATTCTCTTACCTGGTTGAACAACTCAAGCCCACGCGCGGCAAGTTTCACCCCATTTTTCAAATCATGTTCGTCTGCCAACATCGCAAAAGCAATGAGCTAAATGTTGGCGGTGCGCAGGTTAACACCCTGCCGAGAGGCTATGCGCCGCCCAAGTTTGATCTGGTTCTGGAAGTGATTTCCAGCGCAGAGGGCATTCAGTTGGAATGGCAATACAACGCCAAGCTGTTTACGCCGGAGCGCATTGATGGATTGGCGCAAGCTTACGCATTGCTGCTGCAGCAAATTGCCTGCGATCCCTCGCGGGCCGTCGGCCACTATTCGCTGGCGTCAATGGCCGATAACCGGCAATTGCGTCAGCTCTCCATCGGACAGGCAATGCCGGCATTCTTGCGGCAACCTCTTTCCGATCGGCTGTTACGCACTGCCCACCAGCATGCGGATCGCCCGGCGTTGTACGAGGGCGATAGCGTATGGCATTACGATCGACTGTTGCGGCACGCCGGCCTCGTGGCGCATTGGCTGATCGCCCATACCGCCCCAGGCGCGCTCATCGCCATCGATCTTCCACGCGGCGCTCATCAAGCTATTGCGGCGCTCGGCGTGATCCTCGCCGGACGCGCCTACTTGCCGTTGGCCGAAGGATTGCCGGATGCCCGCGCAGCGGCCATTATGCGGATATCAGGTTGCGCCTGGGTTTTGAGCAACCAGGCTCACCATCGCGCCCGCTATCCGCAGACTACCCGCATTCAAGATCTGGAGGCGCTGTTTTCCCCTCATGTCACAGACACAGCGACCTTCCCGCCAGGCGAAGCGGAAGCGCTCGCCTATGTCATTTATACGTCGGGGACGACCGGCACGCCAAAAGGTGTGGCTATGGAACAGGGTGCCGTCACCAATACCTTGCTGACCATGAACCGACAGTTTAACGTTTCTCATCGTGACAACGTATTGGCGCTCGCCGATCTGGCCTTCGATTTATCGGTCTATGACCTGTTCGGCAGCTGGCTAGCCGGCGCATCGGTAACGGTGCTATCGCCGCATGAAGCGAAAGAGCCGTCAGCATGGCTAAATGCGATACGCCAGCGGCAAATCAGCATCTGGAACTCGGTTCCCGCCATCTTGCAAATGCTGGTGCAATATTGCGCACAAGAAAACATCCTGTCGCTGCCTCAACTGCGGCATATTTGGCTGAGCGGCGATCGCATCTCTTCGCGGCTGATCGCCGAGGCACATCGGCTTTGCCCCAACGCCACCATCACCAGCCTTGGCGGTGCAACCGAAGGGGCAATATGGTCAATTTATCATCCGGTTACACGAGATACGCACTACAGAAACGCCATCCCTTATGGAACCGCATTGCCAAATCAGAGCATGTGGGTGTTGGATGAAAAACTCGAGCCGTGCGGTTTCGGCGTTACCGGCGACATTTATATCGGTGGCGTTGGGGTTGCCCGCGAGTATTGGCGCGATAGCCAAACCACCGTCGGCAGCTTTGTGCTTTTCCCAACCACCGGAGAACGCGTGTACCGCACCGGCGATCGCGGCCGTTGGCATCGCAGCGGTTACATCGAGTTTCTCGGCCGCGAAGACCAACAGGTGAAACTGCAGGGTTTTCGCGTCGAATTAGGTGACGTCGAATTCGCGCTCAAAAGCAGCGAGCTGGTCGCTGAAGCGTGTGTCGTCTGTCGCGATGAAACCGGGAACGGCACACCGCATCTGGAGGCTTACATCACATTGACCGAGGCGGGGAAAACCTGCATTCAAGCAGAGCAAAGAATACGCGAGCTGGTTACGGCCGCATTGCCCACGTATATGGCGCCATCCCGCTATCATCTCATTGAACGTTTCCCACTTTCACGCAACGGCAAATTGGATCGCACCTTGCTATCGCCAGGCACCGAACGGAGTCAGGCCAGCGATGTTGCACCCGCGGCGTCCGCGGAACTCATGCTGCTACGAGAGCTGTTGGCGAATACGTTAGGCTGTACCCCAGACAAGATCGACCCCCATGCCAGCTTCTTCAGCAATGGCGGCAGCTCGCTTTCCGGCATCACGTTTTTGGGCAACATCAAGCGCGCCCTTAATGTGGAATTAACCCTGGCGGAAATCCTTGGCTACTCACAGCTCGATAAACTTGTCGAGCGTCTGCGCGCGAATGCGCCCCTGCCGTTATCGATGCTGTCCGGCTCAGCCGATCGCCCCTCTCTGCCCACCTTGTATTTGGTGCATGGCGCCGGCGGCCAGGTACATCAATATGCAAAGTGGACAAAACAGCTTTGCGCCTGCGCCAACATCATTACCATCGCCAGCCCGGGGTTGGCCGCGCCAGGCGCAGACGACACACTCACCCTGCAGCGATTGGCCGCCTCCCACTTGGCGGCCATACCGCGTGCCAAACGCGACACGGCCGTTATCGCCGGCTGGTCATTGGGTGGCCAATTAGCTGTCCATATGGCGGCGCTGGCCACGGAACAAGGCGCGCCCTTTGCGCATGCGGTGGTTGTCGACAGCGGTTTTCCCGCCCAGCAGCCCGCAGTGAAGCGACGTTTCAGCGTGGCCCAAAGTTACCTCAGTCTGTTCGACTCCCTCGGTATTGCGCGCCATTTGTGTCGGCGTCAAGAAACGAATGCGATAGACAGCTTCGCCAACGAGATAAAAATGCACTATGCGCTGAATCAGAGCGTGCTTGCGGAGAAGATCACGCTGGAACATGCCGAAACCTTCTGTTGGGCGCTGAAAAAATCGTTCGAACTAACGAATAACGCCGGCCCCCTGCCGCAGATAGCGATACCGCTAACGCTTTGGCTCAGCCAGCAACGTCAGCGTAAACACCCCCATCTTGCACAACGCTGGGAGATGCAATCCTCGCATAGCGTTCAACTCAGTTATTGTGCAGAAACGCATTACAGCATTTTAAACAACGCTCAACTTCTTCGAGCGCTGACGCAATTGCTGCACGCGTTGTCAACATCATTGGAATAACGCGAGAAGATACCCCCTATCAATCAAACCTATCGAGGCACTGATGAAATTACCAAGCAGTTGGATTTTTTTGTTCTGCTTTTACTACACATTTATGGATATTTTTTATTCTTTATTTTTTTCCGAAGACAGGAGGTTTACCAGCACAATCATTCAATCCTTTATCTTTTCAACCTTGCTAGTGGCATTTTTCTGGTATCGGAAAACTGCAAAAACCAAAAACCAATAATATAAGGAAGTCATTATGAGAGAGCTTACACTTAATGAAGTGAACTTTATCGCGGCAGCTGGGGATTTCAGCTATGCAGAGTTGGGCGGTGCAGTCGCTGCCGGCGCGGTTGGTGGAGCGATGACCGGCGCCATGGCTGGCGGCGTCGGTGCTGGCCCAGGCGCTGTTGCCGGTGCCGTTATCGGTGGTGCCGCCTATACCGCTGGCAAAATGGTGGAGTCCATGTTGGGTGGCAATAAACAAACATCGACGAACAATCCTGCCGACAGTAACTAATGCAGGAAGATTCGTATCCATCATATGAAAAGATTATTCATTATATTGTTCGCCATTTTAATCGGGCTTGTTGTTGGCGCGATTGCGGATTATTTCAGCCTCAATCGTTTCTTGAAATACGCCCTTATCGCCTTTGCCGTTATCGCCACGCATAAATTGCTCAATAGCGATCACGGGCGACGCTCAGCATGATCAACGTGGCTTATTTTAAAATTTAATTACTAAGGAGCAAGTATGCGCAATCTTACCTCTGAAGAATGTTCAATCATTTCCGGTGCAGGAGATCGCAGCGGTACATTGACGGTTTCCGCAGAAACTGTCGGCGCAGCGATCGGCGGCGGCATCGGCTCTATCGGTGGCGTGGCGGGCGGCGTTGTCGGCACTATTGTCGGCGGTGCTGTCGGTAACTATGTCACCGGCGATCGTGCCCCCGGCTCAGTTGGCCCATCAGGCATTCCCTGGGGCGGGAGCAACGGCGGCGGTACCATGTGGGGGAACAACAACAATACCGATTCGAACTGATCGGGGCCCTGCAAGCCTCGCGGTTGACCTCAGCGGTTAACATTGGCTTCAGCGCCTAAAGCGTCACATCATGCCAGGGTTATCATTGTGATAACCCTTTTTTCATGGGTTCACCGCAGGATGAGTGCGCGGTTGACGTAGCGAAAATATCGGGGTGAAGAGGCCAGGTAAAGCGAAGCTGACATTACCCGAGTCGAATGACTCTATCCGCAGAGGCAATCGTCGACGGACGGTGCGCAATAATCACGCGGGTAATGTTCAGTTGTGAAATAGCGCGGTTAATATGTGTTTCATTATCTAGATCCAGGTGGCTAGTCGCTTCGTCCATAAACAGAATGCTGGGGCGACGATAGAGCGCACGGGCTATCAATAAGCGCTGTTTCTGCCCGCCAGAAAGGCTCCCCCCCAGTTCGCCGATCAATGTTTCATAGCCCATCGGCATGTTTTGAATATCATCATGCATATTGCAACGTCGTGCGCACGCCTCAATACGCTTCAGATCCATTTCGGCATCAAATCCTGAAATATTTTCAGCGATAGATCCCGCCAGCAGCTTGTCATCCTGCAACACGCAAGCGATACATTGGCGATAATTATTAACGCCAATGTTGCTGATATCCATACCGTCGACCAGCACGGCCCCTTCATCCGGCGACAGCAACCCACACATTAACTTCATCAACGTGGTTTTACCCGCGCCGGAGGGACCGACAATCGCCACGCTTTCTCCCGCTGCAATGCTGAGATTCAAATCCGCGATAATGGGTTTCGCCAAGCGATCATACTGGTAGCGCAGATTCCGCACCCGAAGCTCCGCGGCTTTGCCTTTTGTGAAGAGCTGGCGCGCGGGCATTTGCGATTCCGGTGACGAAAGCACAATGTCCGCCACCCTTTCATTATGCAAACTCAGCATTCGCAGCTGAAGCATCATGTCGATCAGGCTGCTGGCACGCTCCGAAAACTGCCCGCGGTAGGCGTTAAACGCGATAAACATGCCGATCGTCATTTGATTGTCTATGACCAATGCCGCGCCTAGCCAAAGGATGATCACCTGATCGCAGGTGGCGATAAACGCCCCCAGGCCGCCAAACATCATGTTTAATTTGGTCAGCTTGATACCGGCATTGATCGTTTCTACGTTTAGATTCAGCCAATACTGCGAACGGGTTTCAGATAACCCCAGCGCCTTTAACGTACTGACGCTATACAACGTTTCCATGAAATGAGACCCGGCTCGTGCCCCTTTCACCAACTGCTCTTCCGACAGCTGCCGATAATATTGATAGGTCGACAACCTGAGAATAACGTATATCGCCGTAAAGCCGAGCACCACCCAAACCAACCAGCCGCCATAGAGCAGCATCATGATAAATACGCCTACGGACATGATGCCATCAATAATACTGCTGACGATGCTGGTAGTGAAAGTCGCTCTTATCGTATCCAATGAGCCGAAACGGGATTGAATATCACCCAACTTGCGCTTCTCAAAGAAGGAAAGCGGCAATTTCATCAGATGATCGAACACTCCCGCCTTCCATTGCACGTCTATCAACGCGCCCATGACGATAGAGATCCACGAGCGCAACATGGATACGCCGGTACGGAATAAAATAAAAAACAGCAATCCTATGCATATCAGCGCTAAAAGATCATGATCGCCGGCCAGAATCACATGGTCCATGACCAACTGCGTACCGACGGGCAACAGCAGATTAACCGTTTCAATCACGATCGACAGACAGAAGATCTTTAGCAAGGCCCCCTTGAGGCCGCGCACATTGCTCATCAGCTTGCGAAAACGCAATCTGCTTTGCTGTTTGATCGGCTGAAATTCACTGTCTGGCCACAGCTCAAGCGCTACGCCGGTAAAATGCCGCGACAGTTCATGCAACCCCAGCACTTTACGGCCAAAGGCAGGATCATGGATCACCGCCCGCCCTCGGCTGACACTGACAAGCACCACGAAATGCTTCATGTCCCAATGCAGAATACAAGGCATTTTCAATGCCTTAAGTTCATCGATATTCAGCGATAACGCTCTGGATTGCAGTTTCAGTGCGCTCGCGATGTCAATCAGCGCGGACAGCGTCGCCCCGCGTGAAGAAAAGCCGTAGCGGCTGCGCAGATTAAACAGATCGATTTGCAAGCCATGGTAATGGCATACCATCGCCAGACTGGCCAGCCCACATTCCGAGGCTTCAGTTTGCAGGATCTGCGGCACTTTGCGGCGCAGCGACAAATTGAGTTTGCCCTTTAGCGTGTCGAAATAAGATTCAGTCATTGATTGGCCCCATCAGGCTGTTTTTCATATCGTAGAAAGGCGAGAACATCCATTGATATAAAGGCCTTTTTTCCAGAAACAGCGTGGATTGAGCCCGCATGCCGTTAGTGAGCTGCAACGCCTTGCCCTGGTAACTGATATGCGTTTCATCCATGGAAACGGTGACCTTGTAATAAGATGCCGTTTGCGCGTTGGGCTGATGCACGGGAGAACTGCTGTAAGTTGACATTTCTTGCATGGAGGCCGGCACATAAGCGATGCTTTCTATCCTGCCGGGAAACTGGCCAAACTTCTCATAGGGGAAAGCATCATAACGAATGTTGATGGCGTCCCCCGCTGAAACATAAGGCACACTGGCGTTCGGCAACCATAAAACTAGCTGATAAATCGCGCCATTACGTGGAATAATCTGTACCAGACTGTCACCGCTATTGACCATCTGACCCGGGGTAACGCTGAGAGATTCAATGCGGCCATCGCTCGGGGCGTTCACGATCAATGCGCCGCTGGCATCGGCTTCCGCTAACTGCCGTTGCAAATCATTACGCTGAAACTGGTACTGTGAAATTTGATTATCGAAATCTGCCGCGCGCGTAACGATGTCGCTTTCCAAATTCGTAATTTGCAACGATTCCTGAATGTGTTGGCTATGCAGGTTTTGGAACAGACTTTGTTGTTGATAAAACGAATAGGTTTGTCCGCTAAGCTGATCTTTGGTAATCAGACCGCGCTGCTGATATTCCTTATAGGAACGCATGTTGTCCTGAGCAAATGCCACCCCTTCTCGTGCGTTATCCAACAGCTGTTTGGACTGCATGTGCGCCAATTCATACTGTTTTTTTTGCGCGCGTAGATTTTCCAGCGTCATGCGCTTGTTGTCTTGCAACTTAAGGATGATGCTGTCAACGTGTTTTAACTGGTTTTCCAGCGCCAGGCGCGTATTGGCGCTCACTTTCCCGTTATCCGTCACCCGGCTGACATCAATCTGATAAAGACGCTGGCCTTTTTTAACCACGTCGCCCACTTCGACGAAGCGTTCCGAGATAAAACCCTGCTGGGGTGCAAACACATTGACTGAGCGGGGGAAGGTGGTGATTTCACCATAAACATTAATGCGGCGCGTATAATGACTGAATATAAGAAAAGAGAGGAAAACAAGAATAAATAAAAACGATAAAAGACCAAAGCACCAGGCGGGCAAGCCGTTTATCAATAAGGCCTTACCCGCCCATTTCGCCCGCTGATGATCCGTGGCTTCCTGTCGAAACAAATCACGCATGAAATCCCTTTCCAGAAATAAAGCTCAAGCCAATCCTGGCTCGTAAAATGCAGAAGTACACCGAAAAAACAGCAACAGTGATTAAAACAAGCCTGTTGCTTTTTAAGCAGTGATATCGTAAAGATAATTATTCTCATTATGATATAGAGCCCCCCGAAAAAATGCAATGCTTTTTACGCACTTATCCAGCAACATGGCTGTATATCACCATGTATATTCATAAAAAACCAATAAAGAGTCTCCTAACCAAATAATCGTATTCAGACTACATCTCGGCATGTCCAATAAATAATCATGCGCCGCCCTTCCATTGTCTGTTTTTCATCCACAACGTGTGCAGCAATAACGCTATCAAGGCTTTCACTTCCTTATGTTAAAATTGTCGCCACGCGGTGTCGGCGTATTCCAATATGCCTATGCGCCGGCACCGCGAATGAAATCAGTCTGACACCGCCGCCTGATAAACCACCTTGCCGTCCACATAGGTACGGTAAATATTGCGATCGTCCCCCAGCGTCATCAGCACGAAGCCTTGTTCCGCCGGCGTGGCGCTGTTGGCGTAGCGTAACTGCTGCAGCGGCGTCACCGCCGGATCGAGCACCACGAAATCCGCCTCTTTGCCGACGTCGAAGTTGCCGATTTTGTCGTCTAGCGACAGCGCGCGGGCGCCGCCCAGGGTGGCGTGATAGAACGCTTCTACGGCGGAGAGCCGGTAATGCTGCAGCTGGCCGACCTTGTACGCCTCGCCCAGCGTGCGCAGCATATTGAAGGAGGTGCCTGCACCCACGTCGGTGCCGATGCCGAGCTTCACCCGCTTGCGCCAGGCCTGCTGCAGGTCGAACAGCCCGCTACCGAGGAACAGGTTGGAGGTGGGGCAAAAGGCGATCGCCGAGCGGGTCTCGCACAGGCAGTCCCACTCCTGCTCCTCCAGGTGCAGGCAGTGGGCGAACACGCTTTTTCCGCCGGTCATGCCGTAGCGATGGTAAACGTCCAGATAGCTTTGGCTTTGCGGGAACAGCGATTTTACCCAGGCCACTTCCTGCGGATTCTCGCTCAGATGCGTCTGCAGCCACACGTCGGGGAATTCTTCGCGCAGCCGCTGCACCTGCGCCAGCAGCGCCGGGGTGCTGGTTGGCGCAAAGCGAGGCGTAATGGCGTAACCGAGGCGGCCTTTGCCGTGCCAGCGTTCAATCAACTCGCGCGTGTCGCGGTAACTCTGCTCCGGCGTTTCCAGCAGCGCCTGCGGCGCATGGCGATCCATCATCACCTTACCGGCGATTAGACGCATGTTCAGCGTTTGCGCTTGGCTGAACAGCGCATCGACCGACTGCGGGTGCACGCTGCCGAACACCAGCGCGGTGGTGGTGCCGTTGCTCAGCAACTCACGCAGAAAGAAGGCCGACATCGCGTCGGCGTGCTGCTCGCAGCCATAGCGGCTTTCGGTCGGGAAGGTGTAATTATTTAACCAGTCCAGCAGTTGGTCGCCATAGGCGCCAATCATTTCGGTTTGCGGATAGTGGATATGGGTGTCGATAAACCCCGGCACGATCGGTTTGTCGCGATACTCCGTGACCGCGAAACCCGGCGGCAGCAGCGCCTCGCCCTGCTGCCAGCTGCCGAACCAGACGATGACGCCCCCGTTCAGCAGCAACAAACCGTCGGGAATGTGCCGCAGGCGTTCGTCAAGCTGTTGCGGTTCCTCCACGCAGGCCGCGATATCAAAAAAATTGCCACGAATAGCCGTGGTGAATTGCAGTACCATTATTTTCTTCCTTGTGACGACCGGCCAATCTCACCCGCATAATAACCTGCGTCGATGAAACAATGCCTTCTGTTGCCCAAACTTAAAGACCGGGTTAAGCATAGCAAGCCGTGTACCAACAGACCGACATAAAATATATTTTCACGTTAAAACAAAGTGATACCAATTAAACAAAGAAAACCAACCGAAGAAAAAGAATAAAACACGCGGCGATCTTCGACGGCAGATTAATAGCAACCGTTTGCTTACCGGAATAACACCTTTGCTGCACCTTTAATGGGCAAAGGGATATTTTCGCGCCCGTCAGCCTATTTCAACGCGATAAAAAGAGGCCGGAACCATTCAGGAAACCACCCGGCAAACTTGAAACGATAACCATTCTCAATTATCATCCACGCATCTTTTTGACCAGCAATGCGAAAACCATGTCCGCCACCGCTTCCGCCCCGCACGCCGCGCTGTCGCGCCTTTACGCCACCCATCACGCCTGGTTGCAGGGATGGTTGCGCCGGCGGCTGGGCTGCGCTTTCGACGCGGACGATGTGGCGCAGGACACCTTTATGCGCCTGCTTAAAAGCGACGCCGCGGCGACCCTGCGCGAGCCGAAAGACTTTCTGGTCACCGTCGCCAAGCGGGTGATGGTCGATCTGTTCCGCCGCAGAACGCTGGAGCGCGCCTATCTGGAGATGCTGACGCTGATCCCGGAAGGCTACGCCCCGTCGCCGGAACAGCGCCAGAGCCTGTTGGAAAGCCTGCAGCAGATCGATGCCATGCTCGACGGCCTGGGGCCAAAAGCGAAACAGGCCTTTCTGCTGTCGCAGCTCGAAGGCCTGGGCTATGCGGACATCGCCGTGCGCCTCGGCGTGTCGGTCAGTTCGGTTAAAAAATACATGGCCAAGGCCACCGAGCATTGCCTGCTGTTCAGCCTGGAAAACGACGTTTTCTCATGAGCAACGCCATTACCCCCGAGCAGCGCCAGGCGCTGAAGATGGCCGCACACTGGTATGCCCTGCTGTGCGATGAGCACGTCACCGACCGCCAGCGCCTACAGTGGCAAGCCTGGCACCAGCAGCACGCCGATCACCGCTGGGCCTGGCAGCGCGTCGAAGCGCTGCAGAGCCAGCTGCAGGGCGTGCCGGGCAAGTTCAGCTACCGCGCGCTCGATCGCGCCGGCCGCCAGTCGGCAATCGATCGCCGCACCCTACTGAAGAGCCTGCTGCTGTTGCTTGGCGTGGGCGGCGGCGGTTTCCTTTACCAATCGCCGTTCGGCCGGGAGCTGCGTGCCGACTACCGCACCGCCACCGGCGAAATCAAACCCATTGTGTTAAGCGACGGCACCCAACTGGTGCTCAACACCGCCAGTGCGGTGGACGTGCATTACGACGATCGTCAACGGTTGATCCGTTTGCACGCCGGAGAAATCAGCCTGATTACCGGGCGCGACCCCCGGCCGCTGTGGGTGCAAAGCCCACAGGGGGCGATGCGCGCGCTCGGCACCCGCTTTTTGGTGCGCGAGATCGGCGGCGAGACGCGCCTGACGGTGCTGGAGCATGCAGTCGAAGCGCAGCTGGCGCAGGATCCGCAGCAAACGCGCCGGGTGGACGCCGGGGAACAAATCGGCTTCAGCGCCTCGGCCTTCAGCGACAAGCAACCGGCTGCGGCGCAGGACGGCTGGCTGCGCGGCGTGCTGAGCGTCAGCCAATGGCGGCTGGACCGGGTGATCGCCGAACTGGCGCGCTACCGACGCGGCCACCTGAGCTGCGATCCGGCCGTTGCCGGCCTGCGCGTCAGCGGCAGTTTCCCGCTCAACGATACCGATCGCGCCCTCGCCCTGCTCAGCCAAACGCTGCCGGTGCGCCTGCAAAGCTTTACCCGTTATTGGCTGCAAATCGTTCCCGCCTGAATTTTTTAAATGAAAATGATAAAAAATCGCATTCTTGATTGTCCCTTTTGCTTCGCTCATCCGACTCCCAGGAAAACACTGCAGCAATAAATAAAAAATGATTCAGGAGAAGGTATGAACAACGCTTGGGGAAAAGTAGCGCCGGCTTCGCTTTGGGGAAAACGCGCCACGCCGCTGGCCGTGGCTATTGGCCTGGCATTCGCCGCACCGCTGACGGCGAGCGCCGCCAGCGCCGCCGCAGCCTATCATATTCCGGCCGGTGAGTTGGACGGCGCGCTGAACGCTTTCGCCGCTCGCGCCGGCATCGCGCTCTCGGTGGACGGCACGCTGACCGCCGGTAAACGTTCGCCGGGCCTGAGCGGCAGCTACGGCGTCGATGACGGCCTGAACGCCCTGCTGGCGGGCAGCGGCCTGCAGGCTAAAGCGCTCGGCAACAACGGTTACACGCTGGCCAAACTGCCGCAGCCGCAGAAGGAAGAAGACATCACCGTGGTCGGTGACTGGCTGGCGGAAGGCCGCCAGGTAGACGTGTTCGAACATCCCGGCGCGCGCGACGTGGTGCGCCGCGAAGAATTCGCCAAAACCGGCACCACCACCGTGCGCGAAGCGTTGAATCGCGTGCCGGGCGTGGTGGCGCCGGAGAACAACGGCACCGGCAGCCATGACATGGCGCTGAACTTCGGCATTCGCGGCCTCAACCCGCGCCTCGCCAGCCGCTCCACCGTACTGATGGACGGCATCCCGGTGCCCTTCGCGCCTTACGGCCAGCCGCAGCTGTCACTGGCGCCGGTCTCGCTCGGCAATATGGACGCGATCGACGTGGTGCGCGGCGGCGGCGCGGTGCGTTATGGGCCGCAGAGCGTCGGCGGCGTCGTCAACTTCGTCACCCGCGCCATCCCGAAAACCTTCGGCATGGAGGCCGGCATGCAGGGGCAGCTCAGCCCGACCTCGCGCCAGGATCACCCGAAAGGCACCGGCAACCTGATGATCGGCGGCACCGCCGACAACGGCTTCGGCGCGGCGCTGCTCTACTCCGGCACGCGCGGCAGCGACTGGCGCGAGCACAGCGCGACCAAGATTGACGACGTGATGCTGAAAAGCCGTTACGCACCGAACGAGGTGCACACCTTCAACAGCCTGCTGCAATACTACGAAGGCGAGGCGGACATGCCGGGCGGCCTGAGCCGGGCGGACTACAACGCCAACCCGTTCCAGTCGACGCGCCCGTACGACAAGTTCTGGGGCCGCCGCCAGCTGGCGAACTTCGGCTATCAGTATCAGCCGGATCAACAGCACAAGTTCGACGTGCAGAGCTTCTACACCTACACCCTGCGCAGCGGCTATCTGGATCAGGGCAAAAATCTGACGCTGTCACCGCGCGAATACTGGGTGCGCGGCGTGGAACCGCGCTACAGCCAGAGCTTCCGCTGGGGAGACTCGGCGCATGAGGTCGGCGTCGGCTACCGCTACGTCAGCGAATCCACCCACGAGCTGCGCTACACCAGCAAGGCCAGCACCGGCCGGCTGCCGTCCAGCGCCAGCCCGTACGATCGCGATACCCAGTCCGGCACCGAGGCGCACGCCTTCTATATCGACGATCGCATCGACATCGGCGACTGGACCATCACGCCAGGCATGCGCTACGAGTACATCAAGTCGTATCAGAACAACTACATCAAGAACAACCGCCTCGACGTCAGCTATAACGCGCCGCTGCCGGCGTTGAACGTGATGTATCACCTTAACGAATACTGGAACCTGTACGCCAACACCGAAGGCTCCTTCGGCACCGTGCAATACAGCCAGATGGGCAAAGCGGTCGACAGCGGCAAGATTGAACCGGAGAAGGCGCGCACCTGGGAGCTGGGCACCCGCTACGCCGGCGATGCGCTGACCGGCGAGATCGGGCTGTTCCTGATCAACTTCAACAACCAGTACGACTCCAACCAGGTGACCGACAGCGTGACCGCGCGCGGCAAAACTCGCCACGCCGGGCTGGAGGGCAGCCTGCGTTACGATCTGTCGCAGCTGACGCCGAAACTGGACGATCTGACCGCCTACGCCAGCTACGCCTACGTCAACGCCACTATCCGCGAAGACGGCGGCTACAAGGGCAACCAGGTGCCGTTCTCACCGAAGCATAAAGGCACGCTGGGGCTGGACTACACGCCGGGCAACTGGGCGTTTAACCTCAACGGCGAGTTCCAATCCAGCCAGTTCGCCGATAACGCCAACACCGTGGCGGAAAGCGCCGACGGCAGCACCGGCCGCATTCCCGGCTATATGCTGTGGGGCGTGCGCGCCGCCTATGATTTCGGCCCGGAAATGGCCGGCCTGAATCTGGGCGTCGGCGTGAAAAACCTGTTCAACCACGAGTATTTCACCCGCGCCTATGACGACAATAACAAAGGTCTGTACATCGGCCAGCCGCGCACGATCTATCTGCAAGGCTCGGTGAAGTTCTGATCCCCTACGGCGGGCGCACCTCAGCGCGCTCGCCGCTTCATTCACAACGTGACATTGTCACCAATCCCGATCTTTCCATCTTGCCCAAGCGGTGAAAAATAAGTCGCTTCTGCCGCCAATGCGCGTAATATCGACGATCCGCCCTGATTTATGGGCGCGGATTTTTTGCCGTTCTGGCCTGAAAAGCGAGGGAAAATAAGATGAATCATAATGACCTTTCTCAGTGCCGCGTGGACACCGACCGTTTGTTGATTGCCCCCTTTACCGCAGCAGACGCCGACGATGTTTACCAGGCGATCACCCCCACTCTGACGCGCTTTATGGCCTTTGAGCCGGAGGCGTCGCCGGAAGATTTCGCCAACGTCTGGCAAGGTTGGCTGCCGCTGATGCGCGAAGGCGAAGAAGTGATCTTCGTCGCCCGTCGGCGCGAAGACCGGCAGTTTGTCGGCGTCGGCGGCGCGCACAACCTGCGCAGCCGCACCCCGGAGCTGGGCATCTGGGTGAAAGAGAGCCTGCACGGCCAGGGCTACGGGCGCGAAATCGTGCAGGGCATCGCGCGCTGGGTCAGCGAGCGCTTTCAGCCTCAGCACCTTATCTACCCGGTGGCCGAGCAAAATACCGCCAGCCGCCGCCTCGCCGAGTCGCTGGGCGGCGTGCTGGCCGGCAAGCGTGAAAACATCAAGTATGACGCCGTGGTCTACCACCTGCCGCCTCAGCGCTAATCAGCATCGGGCCGCCGGCCCGGTGCGGCCTTTTTTTCTCTGCGCCACGATAACCGCTGCCACTGCCAGCGGGTTTGTGCTAATGATAGAGGCATGTAGGGTAAAAACAGTTGAGGAACAGCAACATGATTATTTTTGTTACCGGCGCCACCTCCGGTTTCGGCGAGGCAATCGCACGCCGTTTTATCCGTGAAGGCCATCAGGTGATCGCCGCCGGGCGCCGCCTTGAGCGTCTCGAAGAGCTGCAGGACGAATTAGGGCAAGCGCTGCACATCGTGCGGCTCGACGTGCGCAACCGCGCTGCCATTCAACAGGCGATCGAAGCACTGCCGGCCGAGCTGCGCCAGATCGACGTGCTGGTGAACAACGCCGGCCTGGCGCTGGGGCTGGAGCCGGCGCACAAGGCCAACGCCGATGACTGGGAAACCATGATCGACACCAACGCCAAGGGGCTGGTGAACATGACGCGCGCGCTGCTGCCGGCCATGGTCGAGCGCAACGTCGGCCATGTGATCAACATCGGCTCCACCGCCGCCAACTGGCCTTACGCCGGCGGCAACGTGTACGGCGCCACCAAGGCGTTCGTCAAACAGTTCAGCCTGGGGCTGCGCGCCGATCTGCACGGCACGCGCATCCGCGTGACCGATATCGAGCCGGGCCTGGTGGGCGGCACCGAATTCTCCAACGTGCGCTTCAAGGGCGATGACGGCAAGGTCAACAAAACCTACGAAGGCGCCGATGCGCTGACGCCGGAAGACATCGCCGAGTCGGTGTTCTGGGTCGCGACGTTGCCGGCGCGCGTCAACATCAACACGCTGGAAATGATGCCGGTCAGCCAGTCCTTCGCCGGGCTGAACATCCACCGCGGCGCCTGATCTCCGGCGGCGGGAGGCGACTCCCGCCGTGTTTGCTCAGGCTGCGCGCCAGCCGGAAACGATGATCAACATGCCCGCCAGCGCCACCCCCGCGCCCACCCAGTCCAGCGCAGACAGCTTCACCCCGTCCACCACCCGCAGCCACAGCAGCGCCGTCGCCACATACACGCCGCCGTAGGCCGCATAGACCCGCCCGCTGGCCGCCGGATGCAGCGTCAACAGCCAGACAAACAGCATCAGGCTCACTGCCGCCGGCAGCAATAGCCAGGCGCTGCCCTGCTTTTTGAGCCAGAGATAAGGCAAGAAACAGCCGATAATTTCAGCCAGGGCGGTGGCGAAAAACAACAGCGTGGTTTTTAACATCGGTCGCAGTTTTCTCTCGATAAAGTAAACGAATCGGCGCTTGGCTGGTGAATTTCAGAAGCGCGGTGGTATATTTGTCACCACGCCTGCGGGCGAAGTAACGCCAGTGTCGCCATCATCAGGCGCACTCACTCATAAGGATGAAACGATGAAAACATTTTCGACCCAACGACTGCTGCGCGGGATGCTGCCGGTCGCCATGCTGGCCGTTATGGGCGCCTGGCAGGCGCCGGCGCTGGCCGCCACCTGCACGCAGGGCAGCACCTGCGTCACCGTCGATGGCAAAGGCAGCGGCGCGATGAGCACCGAAGAAGCACGCCAGAGCAAAGAGCAGTGGAATGATACCAAATCCCTGCGCCACAAGGTTAACACTCGCGTCGAGAAAGAGTTCGACAAGGCCGATCGCGCGGCGGATGACGAAGATCGCTGCAACGACAGCAACAACGTCAACGCGTACTGGGAGCCTGACACCCGTAAATGTCTGGATCGTCAGACCGGGCGTCGGATTAATCCTTAATCCGCCTGCGGCGGGCGGGCAAGCGTGAAACCCGGCCGCCATTACTGCTATCCTGTTACTGGAAGTCCATTGTCTAAAAGGATGACGTGATGAAGAAAACGCTGATATTAACCGCTGTCTTGCTGGCCGGCGCGCCGTTGGCGGCTCTGGCCTCCTGCGAAAGCGTGAAAGCGGATATTTCGCAGAAAATCATCAATAACGGCGTTCCGGAGTCCGGCTTCAAACTGGAGATCGTGCCTAACGATCAGGCCGATCAAGCGGGCGGCCAAGTGGTCGGCCACTGCGAAAACGACACCCAGAAGATCGTCTATACCCGCCTGAACAATGGCGACGATCGCGGTGACGCGGCGCAGACCGGCAGCAGCCAGGATACCTCCAACACGCAGTAAGCCGCATCGGCTATCCAGGGCGCAGTTCATTCACAGCCGCGCCCTTTACTTTTCCCTTACGCCTGCTCCGCCTCTTCCCCTTCGCCCTGCGGTCGACAACGCGCCGGGATCAGCATCGCCGCCGCCAACGCCAGCAACGACACCAACGCCGACACCAGAAACACCCAATGCAGCGAAGCCGCCACCTGCTGGATCAGCTGCGCCAGCGCTTCGCTTCCCATGCTCTGCCGCACCGCCGGCTCCATCAGCCGCTGCACCGGATCGTCAATCTCCGGCAAACGCCACTGCAGGTTGAGGTTCAGCGTGGCACCCAAAATCGCGGTGCCGATGGCCGACCCCACCATGCGGGTAAACACCGTACAGGCCGTGGCGATGCCGCGAATGCTGTAATGCGCCGCATTCTGCACCGACACTAAAAACGTGGTGTTGCACAACCCCATGCCGGCGCCGACCATAAACGCCGCCACCCGCCCCCACAGCAGGCCGCCGGTCGGCTGCAGCATCAGCAGGATCAGGCCGCCCGCCACCAACAGCAGCGCACCCAGCAACGCCGTCGCGCGGTACGAGGTCATCAGCATCAAACGGCCGCTCAGCGTGCTGGCCAGCGGCCAACCGATCGACATCAGCGCCAGCGTGGTGCCCGCCTCCAGCGGCGAGCCGCCCATCACGCCCTGAATGAAAGTAGGCAGGAAGGCGCTGATGCCCATCATCGCCGCGCCGATCACCAGCCCGCCGATGTTGCCGGCGACGATCACCCGGCTTTGCCACAGCGCCAGTGGGAACAGCGGTTCGACCGCGCGCCGCTCCTGGCGGACAAGCAGCGCCAGCGACGCCGCCGCCAGCGCGAGCAACGGCGCCACCCACCATCCCAGGCTTTCCATCTGCAACAGCGCGAGCAGCAGCGCCGAAACAAACAGCGTCAGCCAGGCGGTGCCCGCCAGATCCAGCGCGTGCGGCCGCAGCTGCTGATGCGCCGGCAGATAGCGCCAGAGGAAGAACATCGCCAGCAGGCCGATCGGCAGGTTGACCCAGAACACCAGCGCCCACGGCAGGTGCTGCACGATAAACGCCCCCAGCAGCGGGCCGATGATCGCCGACACGCCCCACACGCTCGACAGGTAGCCCATCACCTTCGGCCGCTCGGTGGCGCTGTAGATGTCGCCGATGATGGTGGAGGCGATCGGCATGATGGCGCCGGCGCCCAGCCCCTGCAGCAGACGGAAGCCGATCAGCCAATACATGTCGGGGGCGAAGCCGCACAGCACCGATCCCAGCAGGAACAGCGTGGCGCCGAAGAAGAACACCCGCTTGCGGCCGTAGAGATCCGCCAGCCGGCCGTAGATGGGAATGGTGATCGCCTGCGCCAGCAAATAGACCGCGAACACCCAGCCCAGCAGCGAAAAGCCGCCGAGATCGCCGATGATGGTCGGCATGGCGGTGGCGACGATGGTGGCTTCGATCGCCGACATGAACATCGCCAGCATGCAGGCGATCAGGATCAGCGGGCGATGGGTGATGGGTGCGGGTGAAACGTTATTTGTCATGGCGTTATGCAGGCTTCCTGGCGTTTTTATTTTCCCTGAGTATATCAGCAAGCGTCTGCGCCGAGTCTATCCGCCCTCACATCCTGCCTTTGCCGGCGGCGAATCGCACCATTTGGACTGATTGTTACGGCGTAACTTTTTGCTGCGGATTTTTTTTACTTTCCACGCATCCCAGCGCTGACGCGGTCTGCGGCGCCAATCTGGGCAAACTCAATCAGCTGATTTTGTTCATAAAACTTGGCACGCTCAACGTCAGGGTGCTATACCTTCCCTAGCCGGCGCCTTTGGGCTTCGTGCTTTCTCGGGTTTAAATATCAGTATCTTATGCTGATTAACTCACGTATTGAGCCTACGTTCAGCACGCTGTGCCGAACGCACCCTTCGCTCAATCTCGCTAACCTCATGCGAAACGCCCGTTTTGTACCGCCACGCCCGCCGGGCAGTGGGTAACAATCAGAGCGGAATGCGCCGCCTATCGGCCGCTCCGCGCAACGGAGGACGCAACATCATGCACAAGTCAGCGCCATACCGGCGCCTGCTCCTCGGGAGCCTGCTGTTTATCGCCGTCGTCGCGCTGCTGGTTTACGGCATCGGCTGGGAAACCCTCAAGTCGCGCCGGGAAGATTTGATTTACCTCGGCCAGCAGCACATGTTCCTGGTGGCGTGCTCCATGCTGCTGTCGCTGCTGGTCGGTATTCCCAGCGGCATCCTGCTGAGCCGCCCTTTCGCCCGCCGCTGGGCGGAGCACGTGATGCAGATCTTTAACGTCGGCAACACCCTGCCGCCGCTGGCGGTGCTGGCGCTGGCGATGGTGATCATCGGCATCGGCGACCGGCCGGCGGTGGTGGCGCTGTTCCTCGCCTCGCTGCTGCCCATCGTGCGCAATACCTATGCCGGCCTGCGTTCGGTGCCGCCGGCGCTGGTCGAGGCCGCCAACGGTATTGGCATGACCGCCGGGCAGCGGCTGCGCCAGGTCGAACTGCCCAACGCCCTGCCGGTGATCTTCGCCGGGGTACGCATCGCGATGGCGATCAACGTCGGCACCGCGCCGCTGGCGTTTTTGATCGGCGCCAGCAGCTACGGCGAACTGATCTTCCCCGGCATCTACCTGAACGACTTCCCGACGCTGATCCTCGGCGCCGCCGCCACCGCGCTGATCGCCCTGCTGCTCGATCTGGCGCTGGCCGGTCTCGGCCGCCGGCTCAGCCCGCACACCGCATCCTGATGGGAGAAACGCGATGACTCGATGGTTACAACGCCTCCGCCACGCGCTGCTGTTCTCCTTGCTGATGACCGGCGCGGCCGCCTGGGCCGCCCCGCTGACGCTGGCGAGCAAGAACTTCACCGAACAGCGCATTCTGTCGGCGATCACCGTGCAATACCTGCGGGCCAAAGGTTTTCAGGTCGAACCCAAGACCAATCTGGCCACGGTGATCACCCGCAACGCCATGATCAACAAACAGATCGACATGACCTGGGAATACACCGGCACCTCGCTGATCATCTTTAACCACATCAATAAGCGCATGACGCCGCAGGAAACTTACGACACGGTGAAAAAGCTCGACGCCAAACTCGGCCTGGTGTGGCTGCAGCCGGCGGACATGAACAACACCTACGCCTTCGCCATGCAGCGCCAGCGCGCGGAAAAAGAGCAGATTCGCACCATGTCGCAGCTGGTGGCCAAAGTGGAACAGGTGCGTAAAACCGACCCGAAACACAACTGGCTGCTGGGGCTGGATCTGGAGTTTGCCGGCCGCTCGGACGGCCTGAAGCCGATGCAGGCGCTGTACGACATGCCGCTCGATCGTCCGCAAATCCGCCAAATGGATCCCGGCCTGGTCTACAACGCCATCCGCGACGGCTTCGTCGACGCCGGGCTGGTGTACACCACCGACGGCCGGGTGAAAGGCTTCGATCTGCAGGTGCTCGAAGACGACAAGGGTTACTTCCCGAGCTATGCGGTCACGCCGGTGGTGCGCGCCGACGTGTTGCAAAACACGCCGGGGCTGGAAGCGGCGCTGAACACGCTGTCGAAACAGTTCAACAATCAGGTGATCACCGAGCTTAACGCCAGGGTGGATATCGACTACCAGACGCCGCAACAGGTCGCCGACGCGTTCCTCAAGCAGCGCGGCCTGATTTAGGGAGGCATGTGATGAATACCATACTTTACGCCTGGCAAAACTGGGCCTATATCGCCGGATTGACGCTGGAACATCTGCTGCTGGTCGGCGTCGCCGTCGGCCTGGCGATCCTGATCGGCGTGCCGCTCGGCGTGCTGATCGTCCGCCACAAATGGCTGGCGACGCCGGTGCTGAGCCTGGCCACGCTGGTGCTTACCGTGCCCTCCATCGCCCTGTTCGGGCTGATGATCCCGCTGTTTTCCTTAATCGGCCACGGCATCGGCTACGTGCCGGCGATCACCGCGGTGTTCCTTTACTCGCTGCTGCCGATCGTGCGCAACACCCACACCGCGCTCGACAACCTGCCCGGCGGGCTGCGCGAAGCCGGCCGCGGCATCGGCATGACGTTCTGGCAACGCCTGCGCTGGGTGGAGATCCCGGTGGCGCTGCCGGTGATCTTCGGCGGCATCCGCACCGCCGTGGTGATGAATATCGGCGTGATGGCGATCGCTGCGGTGATCGGCGCCGGCGGCCTCGGCCTGCTGCTGCTCAACGGCATCAGCAGCAGCGACATTCGCCAGTTGATTACCGGCGCCGTGATGATCAGCCTGCTGGCGATCGTCCTCGATTGGTTATTGCACCGCTTGCAAATTGCGCTAACGCCCAAGGGGATCCGCTCATGATTAAATTGGAAAATCTGACCAAACAGTTCATGCAAAAGAACGGCACGCCGTTCAACGCCGTCGACAACATCAATCTGGACGTGCCGGAAGGCGAAATCTGCGTGCTGCTCGGCCCTTCCGGCTGCGGCAAAACCACCACGCTGAAGATGATCAACCGCCTGATCGAACCCACCGGCGGCACCATTCTGGTCAACGGCGAAGACACCAGCGCGCTGGATACCGTCAGCCTGCGCCGCAAAATCGGCTACGTCATCCAGCAGATCGGCCTGTTTCCCAACATGACCATCGAGGAGAACATCACCGTGGTGCCGCGCATGCTGGGCTGGGACAAAAAACGCTGCCACGATCGCGCCGAGGAGCTGATGAGCATGGTGGCGCTGGATCCCAAGCGTTTTTTGCACCGCTACCCGAAAGAGATGTCCGGCGGGCAGCAGCAGCGCATCGGCGTGATCCGCGCGCTGGCGGCCGATCCACCGGTGCTGCTGATGGATGAACCCTTCGGCGCAGTGGATCCGATCAACCGCGAAACCATCCAGAACGAGTTTCTCGACATGCAGCGCCAGCTGAAAAAGACCGTGATGCTGGTGAGCCACGACATCGACGAAGCGCTGAAGCTCGGCGATCGCATCGCGGTGTTCCGCCAGGGCAAAATCGTGCAGAACGCCAGCGCCGATGAGCTACTGGCGCGACCGGCCAACGACTTCGTCGCTTCCTTTGTCGGCCAGGATCGCACGCTGAAGCGCCTGCTGCTGGTGCAGGCCGGCGACGTGGCCGATCAACAGGAAACGGTGACGGTGCGGCGGGAGACGCCGCTAGTGGAAGCGTTCGGGCTGATGGACGATATCGACGCCCGCTCGGTGACGGTGGTGGACGCCGACGGCAAGCCGCTGGGATACGTCAAGCGCCGCGAGGCACGCGGCGCGCCGGGCGTCTGCGCCGACAGCCTGCACCATTTCCGCGTCACCGCCCGTGCGGAGGAGAACCTGCGCGTGGTGCTGTCGAAGCTGTACGAGCACAACACCTCCTGGATGCCGATCGTCGATGAAGACGGCCGCTACAGCGGCGAAATCTCGCAGGATTATATCGCCGACTACCTCAGCTCCGGCCGCACGCGCCGGGTGCTGACGCCGCAATAACCCACGCCGGGGCGCTCGCCGCCCCGCCCACGCCGCAGTTTGCTAAAGATTCACTGGTCATCGGCCGGAGCGCCAAGCACAATGCGCTGATGACCCTTTGATTTTTCTCACGACGCTGCCCACGCATGAAAAGATTGGTCCATCTGCACCACTATCGCGCCCTGTTGCGCAGCCTGTTTATCGCCGTGTTCATCGGCGTCGCCGCCGCTCTGGCGGTGTGGCTGTTCCACCGTTCGATGATTGGCCTCGAGTGGCTGCTGCTCGGCAATGCCGACGGCAGCCTGGTGGCCGCCGCCGCCGCGCTGCCCGGCTGGCGGCGCGCCCTCACGCCGGCGCTGGGCGGGCTGGCGGCGGGCCTGCTGCTGTATATGCATCAGCGCTACCGCCACCAGCGCCCGGCGGCGCCCACCGACTATATGGAAGCGATCGAGACCGGCAACGGCAAGCTGGACACCGGCGCCAGCCTGGTGAAGTGCCTGGCGTCGCTGCTGGTGGTGTCGAGCGGCAGCGCCATCGGCCGCGAAGGCGCGATGATCCTGCTGGCGGCGCTGGTGGGCTCGCTGTTCGCCCAGCGCTTTACGCACGAGAAAGAGTGGAAACTGTGGGTGGCCTGCGCCGCCGCCGCCGGGATGGCCAGCGCCTATCATGCGCCGCTGGCGGGCAGCCTGTTTATCGCCGAGATCCTGTTCGGCACCCTGATGCTGGCCTCGCTCGGCCCGGTGGTGATCGCCGCGGTCAGCGCCCTGCTGATGACCAACCTGCTCAACGGCGGCCAGGCGCCGCTCTATCTGGTGACGCCGCTCGCCGCCCCCTTGCCGACGCAATACCTGCTGATGGCGCTGGTCGGCGTGGTGGCCGGCGCCGGTGGGCCGCTGTTTTTATGGCTGATGACCGCCACCGGCCATGCCTTCCGCTCGCTGCGGTTGAAGCCGCCGTTGCAGCTGGCGCTGGGCGGCCTGATCGTCGGGCTGCTTTCGCTGCTGTTCCCGCAGGTGTGGGGCAACGGTTACAGCGTGGTACAGGCGCTGCTGATCGCGCCGCCGGGGGTATTGCTGCTGGGGGCGATCCTGGTGTGCAAACTGTTGGCGATCCTCGCCAGCAGCGGGTCGGGCGCGCCGGGCGGGGTCTTCACCCCGACGCTGTTCGTCGGCGCCGCGCTCGGTTCGATCATCGGTCAGCTGTTTGGCCTGTGGCCGGGCATGGATGCGGCGGTGCCGCTGCTGCTGGCGCTGACCGGCATGGCCACCCTGCTGGCTGCCACCACCCATGCGCCAATCATGGCGGCGCTGATGGTGTTTGAAATGACCGGCGAATACGCGCTGCTGCCCGGCATTCTGCTCTCGTGCGTGATCGCCACCACCGTGTCGCGCGGCCTGCGGCCGGTGTCGGTGTATCATTCGGCGCCGCCACCCAAACGCGAGGCTTAGAACTCGCCCTGCTGCAGGATTTTCCTGAACTGCGGGCACTGCAGGTGCTCGGGTTCAGGGCAATCAACCAAGTGGCGCAGCCCGTCGCGCACCTGCACCAGGCGCTGGATATGGCGATCCAGCTCATCCGCCCGCGCCGCCAGCAGCCCGCGATCGAGCGCTATCTTGCCCCGTTCGTCAAACAAGGCGCTCATCTCGTCCAGCGTAAAACCGGCCAGGCGCGCCAGCGCGATCAGCCGCAGTTGGTCAAGCACGCCGGCGGCGTATTGGCGACGCAAACCGTGGCGGCCCGTCGACGCGATCAGCCCTTTCTTCTCGTAATGCCGCAGCGCGGAAGGCGCGATCCCGCTCAGGCGCGCCACCGTGCCGATATCCAGTTCTTTTGCCATTGACTTGAAGCCGACTTTAAGTTGCACACTGTGCGCACATTATCACGTCACTGAGCCAAGGACACCCCTATGACCCCTGAACTGTTAGTGCGCATTCTGTTAACCGGCGTTGGCGCCACCCTCTGCATGGATCTGTGGGCGCTGCTGCTGAGGCGGCGCTTCGGCATCCCTTCTCTCGATTATGCGCTGGTGGGCCGCTGGTTTCTCGGCATGTTCGACGGCCGCTGGTTTCACGCCACCATCATTACGGCGCCGCCGCGCCGGGGAGAGAGAACAATCGGCTGGATATTGCATTACGCCATCGGCATCGCGTTTGCCTTTATCCCGATCGGTTTGGCGGGCATCGGGTGGTATGCGGCGCCGGAGCCGCTCATCGCGCTGTTGAGCGGCTGGCTGAGCCTGGCGGCGCCGTTTCTGGTGATGCAGCCCGCGCTGGGCTTTGGCGTGGCGGCGGCGAAAACCGCCTACCCGCGAAAAGCGCGGCTCCTCAGCCTGCTCACCCACACGGTGTATGGGCTGGGCCTGCTGATTGCCGCCCGGCTGTTGGCGGCGCTGTGCACCTGAGCAGGCTTACAGCAGCGTGGAAATATCGAGGTAGTGCGCCAGCTCGCGCTGCTCTGCGCGTGGCAAATAGGGAATCTCACCCAGCAGCGGCGCGGGAATGCGCTGCTGCAGCGCCGCGATGGTTTCGGCATAGTGCGCCAACCCCGGGTTGATGCGGTTGGCCACCCAACCCAACAGCGGCAGGCCGTCGTTGATGATCGACTGCGCGGTCAGCAGTGCGTGGCTGACGCAGCCCAGCTTGATGCCCACCACCAGCACCACCGGCAGCTGTTCCTGTACCACCCACTCGGCGTAAGGCCGCAGATCGTTCATCAGCACCCGCCAACCGCCGCTGCCTTCCACCACCACCGTGTCGGCTTTGGCGGACAGATCCCGCAGACCGCTGCTCATCACGCCATAGTTGATGTCCTCGGTCGCATGCGCGTGAAACACCTCATCCAGGCAGGTGATGGGATTGATCTCCTCGTAGGACAGCGGCAGGGTTGACGATGCCTGCAACACCAAAGCGTCTTTATTGCGGATGCCCTCGCTGGTTTCCTGGCAGCGTGCGGCGATCGGCTTGTAGCCGGCCACCGAACGGCCATCGGCGGCCAGCGCCTGCATCAACCCGCGGGAAACCACGGTTTTACCGACGTCGGTATCCGTGCCTGTCACAAATAAACGCTTCAACATGAATAAAATGCCCCAGAATGCCCCGTTAACAATGTGTCGCCGCACCGGCGGCGAAGAAGTCTTGCGGAAAAATTCTAGGGGATGCGCCCCCATAGGGGCTTGAGGTAGCTCAATCTTTTGCGGAATTAATAAGAAGTTCTGATGTTAGCCCTGCAGCAGCTGTACCAGCAACGAACCGTTGTACAGCGCCTCTTTCACCAGCGCCGCGCCGGGCATGGTGCCCTTATTGAAGAACTGCGTGGATTCGACCTTGACCTGCTCGCTGTAGGCCGGCAGCGCCTGCTGGCGAATGCAGGAGGCGATGGCCGGGTGCAGGATCTCCGCCGCGCGGTTGAGCGGCGAGCCCACCAGGATCTTCTCCGGATTGAACAGATTGACCATGATTGCCAGAATGCGCCCCACGCTGTGCCCAACGCCGAGAATGATGTCCCGCGCCAGCTGATCGCCCGCCAGCGCGGCGTCGCACAGCGATTCGACGGTCAGCGGCGCGCCGTGCAGGCTGGAGCTCATCGAGCCGCTCAGCCGCTGCTGGGCGATCTCCAGCATGTTTTCGATGCTGGCCACGGTTTCGAGACAGCCGTGGTTGCCGCAGTAGCAGCGTTTGCCGTAGGGATCGACCTGGGTGTGGCCGATCTCCACCACGCTGTGGCTGCCGGCGTGCAGCACATGGCCGCCGGTGATCACCCCGGCGCCGACGTTGTGGTCGATCACCACCTGAATGACGTTCTGGCTGCCGCGCGAGGCGCCGTACAGCGCCTCGGCCATGGTCCAGGCGCTGATGTCGTGCTGCAGGTAAACCGGCAGGCCGGTGCGGGTTTCCAGCGCCGGGCCGAGCGGCATCTCCAGCACGTCGTAAAACGGCATGCGGTGCACCACGCCGGACTGCACGTCGATCATGCCCGGCAGCGTGATGGCGATCGCCGTCAGCCGCTCCAGCTTGCTTTGGTGGCGGATAAAGAATTGGTCGACTTCGGTCAGGATGCGTTTCAACAGCGGTTCGGGGTGTTCGGCCGCCAGCGGCAGCAGCTCCTCCACCACCAGTTTGCTGCTGAGATCGCGCAGCGCCAGCGTGATGCTGCCGCGGCTGATGCGGGCGGACAGGTAATGCCAGGCTTCGGTGTCCAGCACCAGGCCCACCGCCGGGCGGCCCCGGCTGCCGATTTCCTGGTACTCGGTTTCCTTGACCAGGTGGGCTTCCAGCAGTTCGCGCACGATCTTGGTGATGCTGGCGGGCGCCAGCTGCGCGCGTTTTGACAGTTCGATGCGCGAAATCGGGCCCAGTTGATCGATTAGCCGATAAACCGCCCCCGCATTAGTCTGTTTGATTTGATCGATATGCCCAGGCTGCCCAACCGCAATCACAAACCTGCTCCTACTATTTTTCGCGCTTCTAAATAAAGACTAGGGGTTATGGTGGGGCTTTTGTCATACAGCGTCAACTATTTGATTCGTTATGTGATTTGCTGCACAAATTCCTCGCAATTTCAGCGTGAATCGAGTTTTATTTACCCGGTTTCGGCGTCATTTGAGCATCAACGCCATCAGCGCCTGCGCCGCAGCGGTCAGCGGCCGCCGGCGGTGATGCACCAGCCACACTTCGGTGGTGGCGTCGGGTTCCGCCAGCGGCAAATAGCGCACGCCGTCCACCCGCACCCGGGCGAAAGAGGCCGGCAGAATCGACACCCCCAACCCGGCGGAAACCAGCCCGATAATGGTCATCGCTTCGCCCACTTCCTGGGTGATGTACGGAGTTATGCCGGCCTTGCCGAGCAGCAGCAGAATTTCGTCGTACAGCGCGGTGCCGACTTCACGCGAGAAGAACACGAACGGCTCCTGCGCCAGATGTTGAAACCGCAGCGCGCCGCCGGGCGTTTCCGCCAGCGGATGCCCTTGCGGCACCACCGCCACCAGCGGTTCGCGCAGCAGCAGCTGATAGTGAAGCGCTTCCGGCAGCCGCGTGTTGCGCATCACCCCCAGATCCAGCTCACCGTTCAGCAGCGGTTCGATCTGCTGTTTGGTGTTGATTTCGCGCATTTTGATATGCACCTGCGGCGAGTGCTGACGAAAGGCGCGCAGGCTGCGCGACACCACGCCGATAAAGGGCGCGGAAGAGGTAAAGCCGATGGTCATTTCCCCCAGTTCGCCGCGATCCAGACGCGCCGCCTTTTCCGCCGCGCGCCCGACCTGATCGAGCACCTGATAGGCTTCTTTGAGGAACATCTCCCCGGCCTGGGTCAAACTGACGTTGCGGTTGTTGCGCGCCAGCAGCCGCGCGCCGACCATCTCCTCCAGCGCCTGGATTTGCTGGCTGAGCGGCGGCTGGGAGATGCGCAGCCGTTCGGCGGCGCGGCCAAAATGCAGCTCTTCCGCCACGGCGATAAAGTAACGCAGGTGCCTCAATTCGATATTCATATTTAAAACGTCTTAATTTTAATTATTAATATATTAGACAAAAAAATCGCCGCTCCCTATCATTTTGTTATCTGCAAAGTGTCTGTTTATCTCCCCGAAGTTCGGTAAGGAAACGCTGTGACAACCCCTGTGCGTTCTGCGGCCGCGATGCCGTCGACGCTGGCCGCCAACGATGACGCGGCCGCTGCGCCAAAAGTAAAACGCTCCACCCTCAACAACAAACTCCCTTACATCGAACGCGGCACGCCGCAGTTTATGCGCGTGACGCTGGCGCTGTTTTCCGCCGGGCTGGCGACCTTCGCGCTGCTCTACTGCGTGCAGCCGATCCTGCCGGTGCTGTCGCAAGATTTCGGCGTCTCGCCGGCGGAAAGCAGCCTGTCGCTCTCGGTCTCCACCGGCCTGCTGGCGATCGGCCTGATGTTCACCGGGCCGCTGTCCGACGCCATCGGCCGCAAATCGGTGATGGTGGTGGCGTTGCTGCTGGCGGCGGTCTGCACGCTGATCTGCGCCTTTATGACCAGCTGGCACGGCATCTTGCTGATGCGTGCGCTGATCGGCCTGTCGCTGAGCGGCGTGGCGGCGGTCGGCATGACCTATCTCAGCGAAGAGATCCATCCCAGCTTCGTCGCCTTCTCGATGGGGTTGTACATCAGCGGCAATTCGATCGGCGGCATGAGCGGCCGCCTGGTGACCGGGGTATTGACCGACTTCTTCTCCTGGCGCGTGTCGCTTGGGGTTATCGGCCTGTTCGCCCTCGCCGCCGCCTGCATGTTCTGGCGCATCCTGCCCGCCTCGCGGCATTTTCGCGCCAGCTCGCTGCGCCCGCGCACCCTGCTGATCAATTTCAAACTGCATTGGCACGATAAAGGCCTGCCGCTGCTGTTCGCGGAAGGTTTCCTGCTGATGGGCAGCTTCGTCACCCTGTTCAACTACATCGGCTATCGCCTGCTGGCGGATCCTTACCACCTGAGCCAGGCGATCGTCGGCCTGCTGTCGGTGGTGTACCTCACCGGCTCCTACAGCTCTCCCAAGGCCGGCGCGCTCACCTCGCGCTTCGGGCGCGGCCCGGTGCTGCTGGCCTCGATCGTAATTATGCTGATCGGGATTCTGATTACCGCGCTGCCACAGGTGCCGGCGATCTTTATCGGCATGATGCTGTTCACCGCCGGCTTTTTCGCCGCCCACTCGGTGGCCAGCAGCTGGATCGGCCGCCGCGCGCGCCGCGCCAAAGGCCAGGCGTCGTCGCTGTATCTGTTCTGCTATTACGTCGGCTCGAGCGTGGCCGGCACCCTCGGCGGCGTGTTCTGGCACAGTTTCGGCTGGAATGGCGTGGCGGCGTTCATTAGCCTGATGCTGCTGCTGGCGCTGCTGGTAGTGCATTACCTGAAACGCCTGCCGGAAGCGGCGCGCCTTTGAAGAGAAAAAGCCGCGGTGGTTTGCCGCGGCTTGTCATGCCAGTGCCTGTGATTATTGACCGGTTTTCCAGCGGGTGCGCAGGTACTCCACCGCCTTATCCGTTTGCGGCTCAGTCAGATAGCGCTGCCGGAACAGGATGGTTCCCCCCATTCCCGGCAGGCTTTCGTTGAGATCGAGCTGCCTTTTCAGTTCGGGAACGCCGCCCTCGACGGCCCAGGCCGGCTCGCCGGCGGCAGGCGTGCCTACTTTATACAGCGCCACCCCGGCATAGAGCCGAACCGACGTGCCTTTCACCACCTCGGCCCACCAGTTGGCCAGCACGTCGTAGCGGACAATTTCACGATCAAAAGGCCAATACAGCTGCGGTGCGATGTAATCGAGCAGCCCCAATTTTACCCACTGGCGCGTATCGGCATAGGCCGTATCATACGATGGCGCGCCTGCCCGCGTCGCCGAACCGTCAGGATCGTCCGCTTTGTTTCGCCATACGCCCGCCGGGCTGACGCCAAACGCAACCTCGGGCTTCAATGCTTTGACGGCGGCTGACACCTGTTTTATCAATTGCAGCGTGTTGTCTCTGCGCCAGGCGGCTTTGTCTGCAAATCCTTTGCCGTATGCGCGATATGTTCGTTCATCATCCAGCGGCGATTGCGGCGTTTCGTAATAGAAGTAATCGTCAAACTGAATGCCGTCGACATCGTAGTTTTTGACTATTTCAGCCACCACGCCGGTGATCCAGTTGCGCACGTCGGGCAGGCCGGGGTCGAGCACGAAGCGCTCGTTGGCGGTGCGTATCCAGTCGGGATGCAGCGCATAGACGCTGGCCGGCGGCGACTGCAGCGTATGATTGAGTGCCTCAATCGTCTGTGGGCGGGTATTCATGGAAACCCGATAAGGGTTCAACCAGGCATGCACCTTGATGCCGCGCCGGTGCGCTTCTTGCAGCATAAAGGCCAGCGGATCATAGCCGGGATCCTGGCCAACGGTGCCGGTCAACACCTCAGACCAGGGCAAGATGTTTGAGCGCCACAGGGCCGTGCCGTCCGGTTTAACCTGAAAATAGACCGTGTTAATCCCGGTTTTCACCATCTCGTCCAGCGCGTCCGTCAGCCCCTGTTTCTGCTGGCAAACCCGCTCTTGCGCGGTTTCCGCCTTCAGGGAGGCCGCCGGCGGCCAGTCCAGGCCAATGACCGTGGCCAGCCAGATGCCCCGCATCGGTGTTATCGGCGGTGTCGGCCGCGGGGGCTTCTCCGGTTCGGGTGGCTTGGCGCATCCGCTCACGCCCAGCATGGCGGCCATCAACAGCCATCCGCCTAATTTTGTTGCGCCTGTCGGCATCCTGATTCTCCTTCCGTGAGTGACGGTTATCCCATGTCGTTGCGTGCAGAGCAAGAAACTGCCCGTTATCAAGCTGCCGGCGTCGCCTTTTTCAGACGACGCCGGTGTCCTTACCCCATCACCAGCTCAGCCCAGTCCCGCGAGGGAACGCCACCTTGCCCGTATTGGTTTCCGCATCGTAGTCATGCCAGGTGTTGACCGGCAATTTGCCCTGCGGTTTGATTTTACCCGTCAGCACCTGCGCCAAAGAGACCATCGAAGGGCCGCGCCACACGCCGCTGTCATAACCGTAGTAGGCGTAGGTGGCGACGGCCGCCTCCACCTCTGCGGCATAGTTCACGATATCGTAAGGGGCGCGCAGTGAGAGGTGAACGCGTTTTTTCCCCTGCTCGGCGGCGTATTTCAACCAGCCCGGATAAGGGCTGCCGTCATTGCCCGCTCCGGTTGCGGAAGTCACCCCCCCATCCTGCTCGGCAGGCGTAAAGCGGGTTGACAGCGTTCCGAGCAGGAACACGTCGCAGCCGGCAATATGCTCTCTGACTTGGGCGTCGCTCAGCTCCGTTTCCTTCGCGGCAACGACGTTCTGATACCCCTCCTGCGCCATCACGCGCGCAATGCCGTTGGCCTGCTCGCCCCACGGGGTCAAAATAAAGTAGCGCAGCGTTTTGTCCTTCAACGGCAACAGGCTGTGGCGATTGATCACCACGGTAATGGAGCGATCGGCGATGCGTTTTTCCAGCTTGTGCGCTGAGGACGAAGCGTCGTTGGAACACGGCCTGTCGCTATGGCCCATCAGGTTATGGCGTAATTTCAGGCGCAAAATTCGCTCGACCGAGGCATCGATATCAGCCTCGCTGAGATGCCCCGTTTTCACCCTGTCCGCAAGGTAACGGATCAGATCCGGCAGCAAGCGCGCCTGGGCCGGCGAAGCGATGCTGACAGGCATCAGGGCAATATCCACCCCGGCGGCAAAGACGTTTTCAGCGGCCGCTTGCTGGCTGAAATGCTCGGCAATCGCGCCCATATCCAGCGCGTCTGAAATCGTTACGCCGGCATACCCCAATTCATTGCGCAGGATCTGGGTCTGAATTTCATGCGACATGGTAGCCGGCACCGTGATTTTTTCACCGCTGCGGGTGTCTATCTGGCGGTTATCCAGTGCCGGATACTGAATATGGGCGGTCATGACCATGTCCGGCGCCGCGCAGCGATCGATGGCCTGCTTGTAAGGAGCGATATCGATGGCAAAAGCCTCTTCCCGCGTGCGATCGACGCGCGGCAAGCCGGTATGCGAGTCGGTCGAGGTGCTGCCATGGCCGGGGAAGTGCTTGTAAGCGGTGATCAGCCCCTGCTGTTTCATGCCCGCCACCATTTTCTCTGCCAGACGGGAAACGGTGTTCTTATCATCGCTGAAGGCACGAACGTTAATCACCGGATTGAACGGGTTGGTGTTGACGTCCACGACCGGGGCAAAGTTGGTATTGATATGCAACGCGCGCATATCCTGGGCCATCAGTTTGCCTTGTTCAACGGCGAGATGTTTATCCGCACCGCCCTCAATCGCCGCTGCGAGCGCCATATTGCCGGGAAATGAGGCATAGTCGCCGCGCGGCAGCCGGAAAACGTTACCGCCTTCGTTATCGGTGCCAATAAACAAACGAATGCCCGCGTGGGTTTTCATCGCGGCATACCAGGCCGTCAATGTGTTGATCTGCTGCTTGTCTTTCAGATTATTGGCAAACAGGATCACCCCACCCACGTGGTTATCGGCGATCAGCTTGCCAATGGCTTCATCGGGAACGGTCATATCCTGATTGCTGCTACCGCTCCGATCCCAGTAGCGAAAATCCAGCATGATTTTTTGCCCGATTTTCTCTTCCAGCGTCATGTTTTTGACTTTCTGTTTAATATCCACAGTGAACCTCCGTTTAAAGCGCCCGTTAATGACAGAAGAAAAGATAACCCCAAGGGCTCATCGCGTCCTGCCATTCCGTTTGTTCCAGCGTTTGGACAACGGCGAGCGGAAAATGGATTAAACAAAACACAAACGAACAGGATAAAATCCATAAATGAATCAAAACACTACGTATACAGAGTGTCTTGCGTGCCCTGCCGCCAAAGACCGTTATGGCGTATTTTCCGCTGATAAGCCGGGTGGCCAATGAAGCCGCCTTTTCCCCGGTGGCCTATGTTGCCCCCAGTCTGCTATTCCCCTATAGTATGTTGTAACTAAAATAGGAAGGTGCGATGAGCAGATACGATGTAATTGGCCGGATGAACGCCTGCTTTACCGAGCTGGAGCAGGCGCTCGGCGCGCTGCAGCAGCAGATCGCCCCGCTGCGGTTGCTGGCGGCGCGGGTGTTCAGCCTGCCGGAGGTTGAAAAAGGTCAGGAGCATCAGGCTATCTCGCATATCGCGGTCGAACAACATGTGGGGCAAGCGGCGCGCGATCTGGCGCTGGAGCACTATCAGCGGCTGTTTATCCACCATAACCGGGAGAATGTCAGCAGCAAGGCCGCCGTTCGCCTGCCCGGCGTCATCTGTCTGGCGGTGGAGCAGCCGGAGTATCAGGTGCTGCAAACGCAGCTGGCGCTGATCAATCGCCTGAAGGGCGAGCTGGAACAGATTATCACCGTCGATTCCGGCCTGGCGCCGGAGCAGCGTTTCGAGTTCGTGCACACCCATCTGCACGGGCTGATTACCCTCAGCGCCTATCGCACCCTCACCGCCCTGACAAATCCCGACTCCGTGCGCTTTGGCTGGGCCAACAAGCACATCATCAAAAACGTCAAGCGGGACGACATCCTGGCGCAGCTGGAGAAAAGCCTGAAAGCCGGCCGCGCGGTGCCGCCGCACAGCCGTGAACAGTGGGCTGCCCTGGTCAGCCGCGAGATAGACGACGTCAGCCGCCTGCCGCAGCACGCGACGCTGAAAATCAAGCGGCCGGTCAAAGTGCAGCCGATCGCCCGGGTGTGGTATCAGCAGCAGCAAAAACAGGTGCAACACCCCTGCCCGCTGCCGCTGATCGCCCTGTGTCAGGTTGAAAACGGCGCCGCGGTGCCGAAGATTGGCGAGCTGCTCAACTACGACGTCGACGCGGTGAAACACCGTTACAAACCCGACGCCCGGCCGCTGCGGCTGCTGGTGCCACGCCTGCACCTGTATACCGACGACGCTACTCGCTGAGGGCATACACCCGCAGGCGATGGCCGTCCGGATCCCGCGCCACGAAGGTGTAACCGAACGCCATCTCGGTCGGCGTTTGCTCAATCGGCAGCCCGAGTTCGCGCCACTGGTTATAGCGCGCCTCGACCTCTTGCGGATCCTGGCACAAAAAGCCCAGTTCACCGCCGCCGCCGGGCAGGGGCGCCGCAGGTTTTACCCCCTGTTTGGCCCACATCCCCAGCTTAAAGCCGTTGTTGAGCACGAACAGGGCGAAGCCGGGAGAAAGTTCCACCGGTGCCTGTCCCAGTAAGCGTTGATAAAAGGCGGCGCTGTTCAGCGGGTTGTCGACGTAAAGCAGGGTCATGCTGGGAAGAGTCATCGGTCTGTCCTCTGGGTGATGGGAACCGGCCGGTTCCCGATAGGCACAGACTAAAGCGCGCTACTGACAGTTTATGGCAGCAGCGTGCCGCTATTGCTCCGCAATGCCCTCGCTGAGGCGCCACTCTTTCAGCAGCCGCCGCCGGCCGCGCGGATAGCGCTGTTCCAACGGCATGGCGGCCTGAATGCGATCGAGGCGAAAATGGCGAAACGCCTGGCGCAGCTCGCACCAGGCGACCAGCACCTGGAGCTGGTCGAAAAAGCCCAGCGCAAAGGGCCACAGCAGGCGTTCGCTGCGCTGCCCCGCCAGATCGAGATAGTCGATATGCAGCTTGCGCTCGCGGCGGATGGTGTCACGGATCAGCACCCGCAGTTCATCCGCCACCGGCGGTGCCTGAACCGGCGCGATCAATAGCGTGTTAGCCTCCAGCTCCTCCCGCAGCGCCGGCGGCAGCACGGCGGCGATCTTGGCCAGCGCCTGGCCCGCCGCGCTCGCCAGCTGACTGTCGCCGCGGCGGCTGACCCAGCGCATGCCCAGCACCAACGCTTCTGTCTCCGCCTGCGAGAACATCAGCGGCGGCAGCATAAAGCCGGGGCGCAGCACATAGCCGACGCCCGCCTCGCCGGCGATCTCCGCCCCCTGCTGCTGCAGCGTAGCGATATCGCGGTACAGCGTGCGCATGCTGATACCCAGCGTCTGCGCCAGCGCATGGCCCGCCACCGGATAACGGTGGCTGCGCAGCAGCTGCATCAGATCGAGTAAACGTTGTGCGCGCGACATCTTGATTTCTCCACAAAAAAAGGGCTTACCTCAGTAAGCCCCCGGTTGCCTCACAGATCAATCATTTCTGCATGCTGCCGACCATCGCTTCCGGCCGCACCCACTCGTCGAACTGCGCTTCGGTCAGGTAGCCGAGCTTCAGCGCCGCGGCTTTCAGCGTCAGCCCTTCCTTGTGCGCTTTCTTGGCGATTTCCGCCGCCTTGTCGTAGCCGATGTGGGTGTTGAGCGCCGTCACCAGCATCAGCGATTCGTTCAGCAACTGGGTGATGCGATCGCGGTTCGGTTCGATGCCCACCGCGCAGTGCTCGTTGAAGCCCTGCATGCCGTCGGCCAGCAGGCGAATCGACTGCAGGTAGTTGTGGATTACCATCGGGCGGAACACGTTCAGCTCGAAGTTGCCGGAAGCGCCGCCAATGTTTACCGCCACGTCGTTGCCCAGCACCTGGGCGCACAGCATGGTCATCGCCTCGCACTGGGTCGGGTTGACCTTGCCCGGCATGATGGAACTGCCCGGTTCGTTCTCCGGGATCGAAATCTCACCGATGCCGCAGCGCGGGCCGGAAGCCAGCCAGCGCACGTCGTTGGCGATCTTCATCAGCGAGGCCGCCAGCCCTTTCAGCGCGCCATGCCCTTGCACCAGCGCGTCGCAGGTCGCCAGCGCTTCGAACTTGTTCGGGGCGGTGACGAACGGCTGATGGGTCAACTCCGCCAGCGCTTTAGCAACGCGCACCGCGTACTCCGGATGGGTGTTCAGCCCGGTGCCGACCGCCGTGCCGCCCAGCGCCAGCTCGGCGATGTGCGGAATACTGTCCTCGATGTGTTTCAGATTGTGCGCCAGCATCGCCGCCCAACCGGAGATCTCCTGCCCCAGGGTCAGCGGCGTGGCGTCCTGCAGATGGGTGCGGCCGATTTTGACGATGTCGCGGTAGGCTTCAGCCTTGTCGCTCAGCGTCTTGTGCAGCACTTTCAGCTCGGGGATCAGATGTTCGCGCAGCGCAATCACCGCCGCCACGTGCATCGCGGTGGGAAACACGTCGTTGGAGCTCTGGCTTTTATTGACGTCGTCGTTCGGGTGCACCTTGCGCTCTTCACCGCGCACGCCGCCCAGCAGCTCGCTGGCGCGGTTGGCCAACACTTCGTTCATGTTCATGTTGGTCTGTGTGCCGGAACCGGTTTGCCAGATCGACAGCGGGAACTGGTCGGCATGGCTGTCCGCCAGCACTTCGTCGGCGGCGCTGATAATGGCGGCGCCCCGTTCGGCCGGCAGCAGCCCCAGATCCACGTTCACCTGCGCGGCGGCGCGCTTGGTCAACGCCAGCGCGTGGATCAGCGCGGTCGGCATCTTTTCGGAGGAAATGCGGAAATGCGCCAACGAACGCTGGGTTTGCGCGCCCCACAGCTTGTCGGCCGGTACTTCGATGGGGCCCATAGAGTCTTTTTCGATACGAACGCCTGCCATCATTATCTCCTTAGCATAATTCCTAAAATCGTAGGGTTAGGCCGACGCGCTACCCCCGTCGGCATGCACTCCCAGTATAGTGACATAATAACTATTCGCATTAAGAGAGTTATCTCACAGCACGTTTCATCTTTTTTACCCATTAACGACGCGGTTATTTTCCATCGGTTAACCCGCGGCGAAATAAACGGCCGGGAATGAGCCAGGAGAATAAAAGTGTGGCTACTCATTAACGCGGATGACGCGAATTAAAATTATTGATGCGCTGCGCCTGTAAATGATTGAGCTCATCGATACGTTGTTGCTGCAGATGATTGATCTCGTCGTAGGCGTCCTGCCGTTCATGATGCCGATAGGCTACGGTCGCCACCGCGCCGGCGGTGAGCGCCAACGGGTGCGCCACGGGCACGATCGCGGCGGGAACCGCGACCGGCGCGGGTGCAACGACGATCGGCGCCGGCGCGATCGCCACGGCGCGCGGCGCCGCGTAGGGATAGGTGACGATCACCGCCGCCTGGGCTGCGCCGGCGCAAAGCCCCAACAGCAACAACAGTTTTTTCATGCAACAGACCTCTGGTTTTGTTAAATCGACTCGTTAGCCATTACGGTAAAGAGGTCTGGCGCGCAGGTTTAAGCTCGGCGTGTGATCGCCCGGCGCAGCGCGAAAATAATAATAAGGGAATGGCTCAGACGGTAAAAAATAAATTCAGCAGTCATATTTTGACATGCTGAATAATAAATAATGCGGCAGGATGCGCGGACTATCGGCAATAATCCCGCCGGTTCAAAAAATAATCGTTCGGCGGGTTTTCCGGGCCGCCTTGAGGCCTGCGCGCCAATTGAGGCGCCGATCGTTATCACGCTATACTTTGGCCCCGTTGCCGGGCGCGACGTTATTCGGCGTTGTTTTGATCGCGCCCATGATTTTTCCTGCCGACGCGGGCGTATGATGGTTGTCGGCACAGATTTAACTAACCGTATAAAATCAGTAAGTTATTGCCATCCGGTACGGCAATGACGCTAAGGACGTTTATCGACATGCAAAAAATGACCAACGCGGTACAGAATTACGCCTGGGGCAGCCACGATGCGCTGACCCGTCTTTACGGCATCGCCAACCCTGATAATCTGCCGATGGCCGAACTGTGGATGGGCGCCCATCCCAAGAGCCCTTCCCGCGTGCCGGGCGCCGACGGCGAGCTGCGTTCGCTGCGCTTTCTTATCGATGAAGACCAGCCAAAACAGCTGGGCGCCAACGTCGCCAGCCGCTTTGGCGAGTTGCCGTTCCTGTTTAAAGTACTCTGCGCCGATCAGCCACTGTCGATCCAGGTTCACCCGAGCAAAGCGGCGGCCGAAATCGGCTTCGCGAAAGAGAATGCCGCCGGCATCCCCCTGAGCGCAGCCGAACGCAACTATAAAGATCCCAACCACAAGCCCGAGCTGGTGTTCGCCCTCACGCCGTTCCTGGCGATGAACGGCTTTCGCGAACTGGCCGATATCGTTTCCCTGCTGCAACCGATCGCCGGCGCACACCACGACATCGCCGCCTTCCTGCAACAGCCGGACACCGCGCATCTCGCAACCCTGTTCGCCAGCCTGCTGACGATGAGCGGCGAGCAAAAGTCGCTGGCGCTCGGTGTATTGAAAGCCGCGCTCAACAACCAGCAGGGGGAACCCTGGGACACCGTACGCTTTATCGCCGGCTTCTATCCGGACGACAGCGGCCTGTTCTCACCGCTGCTGCTGAACGTGGTGCAGCTCGCGCCGGGCGAAGCAATGTTCCTGTATGCCGAAACGCCGCACGCCTACCTGAAAGGCGTGGCGCTGGAGGTGATGGCCAACTCGGACAACGTGCTGCGCGCGGGCCTGACGCCGAAATTCATCGACGTGCCCGAGCTGCTGGCCAATCTGCAGTTCCGCCCGCAGCCGGCTTCCGGCCTGCTGACCCAGCCGGAGCCGCGCGGCAACGAGCTGTTCTTCCCGATTCCGGTGGCGGATTTCGCCTTCTCGCTGCACGATTTGACCACCGCCCCGCAGGCGCTGGCGCAGCAAAGCGCCGCCATCGTGTTCTGCGTCACCGGCGAAGCGACGCTGGAAAAATCCGGGCAACGCCTGACGCTCAAACCGGGCGAATCCTGCTTTATCGGGGCTTTCGAATCCCCGGTCAACATCAGCGGCAGCGGCCGCATCGCCAGGGTTTATAACCAGCTGGCCTAACCGTTGATAAATTTCAGCAAATTGCTTGCTGAAAGCGAGAGCTACCCCCACAATTAAACGCCTGCGGGCGTTTATTTTCGGCCCCTATTTGCCCCTCCCGCGCAACGGAGGGTGATAAGAAAAAAGGATGAAACAGAGCTATGAAAAAATCGTTAGTCGCTGTCAGCGTCATTGTGGTTCTTGGCGCAGCATGGACCGGGGCATCCTGGTACACCGGGAAACTGATCGAGCAGCACATGGGCGAAGTCGTCGACAACGCCAACGGCCAGCTGAAAGCTTACCTGCCGAAAGCCGGGGTTAAGCTGAGCTATGAAAATTACCAGCGCGGCCTGTTCAGCAGTAAAGTACGTTATGTGCTGCGCTCCGACGGCACGGATACCAGTGAAGACGCGGCGCTGAAAGCCGGCGAAGAAGTGGCGTTCCTGGAAACCATCGATCACGGCCCGTTCCCCTTCGCCCAGCTGAAAAAATTCAATCTGCTGCCGAGCATGGCGTCGGTGCATACCGAGCTGGAAAATACCCCGGCGGTGAAAGGCCTGTTTGACACCACCAAAGGCAAATCGCTGTTTACCGCCGATTCGCGCATCTCTTACAGTGGGGACACCTCGTCCGCCATTGACATCATCCCGCTGGACTACCAAAAGGATAAGTCTTCGCTGAAATTCAGCGGCGCCACCATTAACGCCGATGTGTCCAGCGATCTGAAAAAATTCGTGCTGGACGCCAATAGCGACAATATCGTGTTCGCCAGCCCGAACGAATTCGGTCAAAACGAGCAGATCACCTTCCAGGGCTTCAACCTGAAAGGCAACAGCAACGAGAGCAAGTTCGGCGTGAAGCTCGGCGATCAGACGATGACGCTCAAGCAGTTCAAACTGACGATCGACGGTAAAGATACCGTGGCGCTGGACGGTTTCAACCTGGTGAGCAAGTTCGCCGAGCAAGGCAGCAGCAACATCGGCGGCCAGATCGACTACACCATGGACGCGCTCAAGGTGCAGGGCAACGATTTCGGCGCCGGCAAGCTGGCGCTGAAAATCGACAACGTCGACGGCAAGGCGCTGAAAGACTTCGCCGACAGCTACAACCGCCAGACCATGGCGCTGCTGCAACAGGGCGAGAACCTGGATCCGGCCGTGTATGAGCAGCAAAACGCCGAGCTGTTGCAAAAGAACCTGCCGCTGCTGCTGAAAGGCAACCCGAGCCTCAGCATCGCGCCGCTGAGCTGGAAAAACAGCAAGGGCGAGAGCACCTTCACGCTGGATCTGGCGCTGACCGATCCGAGCAAAGCCGCCTCCCCGGCGCAATCGCCGGATCAGCTGATCGCGCAGGCGGTTAAAAAGCTGGATATCAACCTGACCATTCCGGAAGCGATGGCCACCGAAGTGACCGCGAAAACCGCGCTGTTGCAGGGTTACAATGCGGAAGACGCGCAGAAACTGGCGCAGCAGCAAGTGCAGGGCCTGGCGGCCATGGGCCAGATGTTCAAGCTGACCACCCAGAAAGACGGCGTGATCGCGAGCAAGTTCCACTATGCCGACAACCAGGTTGACCTCAACGGCAACAAGATGTCGCTGCAAGAGTTCATCGGCCAGTTCGCCATGCTGGGCGCCCCGGCGGAAGACGCTGAACCGGCGCAGGAAGCGGAACCCGCTCCGGCACCGGCGCAGTAATCGCCTGACAGCCTGATCAAGGGCCCCCTACGGGGCCCTTTTTATTTACCCCATTTCCGCGGCGTAAACCGCATCGCGGATCTGCTGCGGATAGCGGCCGCACATGCCTTCAAACGCGGTGTTGGTCAGTATCACCACGCTCAGCTGCGCCTGTGGATCAAAGAACCAGCTGTGGCCGTAAACGCCGCCCCAGGTCAGCGTGCCGGCATGCTGCGGCGTCTGCGCGGCATCTGTGTCCACCAGCAGCGCCCCGCCGAAACCGAATCCCCAGCCCGGCCCTTGCGTTTGCGCCTGCGCCCCCACGTGCGGGCTGCGCAGCAACGCCACCGTGTCCGGCCGCAACATGCCCAGCCCGCCGCTGCGCAGCGCCTCCACCAGGCGCAGCACATCGTCGGCATCGCCGACCATGCCCGCGCCGCCGGAAGGATAGGCCCCGGCGTTAAGCGCCCGCGCGGGTGAAAACAGTACCTCGCCCCCCGCCATCTCCTCCGGCAGCGCCAGCCGCAGGCCTTCATGCATGCGCTGCGGCCCTTGCGGCGTGTTGTAATACGGTGTCGCCAGATTCGCGGCGTCCGTCGCATAAAACGCGGTATTGCTGAGCCCCAGCGGCCGCGCCACCCATTCGACAAACAGCTGCGGCAGCGGCATGCCCGTCACCCGTTCCAGCACCGCGCCAAGCACGTCGATCGCCAGCGAATAATTGAAGCGCTCCCCCGGCGCCGACAGCAACGGTGCCTGTGCCAACAGCCGCAGGTTTTGCTCCAGCGTCAGCGTCGACAGCTCCACGCCGTCCTGGATCCCCAGCTGATGATAAACGCCCGCCGGCGGCTGGTTCAGCCGATAGTCCAGCCCGGCGGTGTGGCTCAGCAAATGACGAATCTTGATCGCCGGGCGCCGGCCGTCCGCCAACGCCGGAGTGAACCACGGCAGCCAGTCGCTGACCGCGTCGTCCAGGCTCAGCTTGCCCTGCTCAATCAGGCGCAGCGCCGCCAGCGTGGTATAGGGTTTGGAGACCGACGACAGTCGAAACTGCGTTTCTCGCCGCATCGGCCGCCGCGCTTCGCGATCGGCATAGCCGGCCGCCCCGGCGTAGCAAATCTCGCCCCGCCGCGCCACCAGCACTACGCTACCCACGATGCGCCCTTCGGCCATCGCCTGTTGATCGATCGCCGCGATCCGTTCTGTTAACGCCCGTTGTTCTGCCGACATGATTTTCATCTCTCTGATGGAAAGTAAAATCAGTCTAAAACCTTCGTCATAAATTAAAATAAGGCATAATTTAATGAATCATTAAGCACAGGTTATTGATAGATGAGTTCACTCCTGCAGCTGTTGCCCTATTTCGAAGCCGTCGCGCGCCTGGGCAACTTTACCCGCGCGGCCAGCCAGCTCGGCGTCACGCCGCCGGCGGTGTCGCAAAACATTCAGGCGCTGGAGAATCAGCTGGGAGTGCGGTTATTTCACCGCACCAGCCGCTCGGTGCGCCTCAGTGACGAGGGCCGGTTGTTCTATCAGAAGGTATCGCCGGCGATGAGCCAGATCGACGTGGCGGCGGACGACGTGCGCGCTTTGGGCGCGCAGCCGGCGGGCCTGCTGCGCATTACGCTGCCGCAGCTGGCCGCCTCGCTGCTGGTGATGCCGCACCTGGCGGCGTTTCAGCGGCGCTATCCCGAGGTGCAGCTGGAACTGTTTACCGAAGACCGCTTTTCCGATCTGGTGCTGGGCAGTTTCGATGCCGGCATTCGCATGCATGCCATGCTGCAAAAGGACATGATCGCCGTGCCGATCGACAACGGCCAGCGCCGGGTGCTGGTCGCCTCGCCCGACTATCTGGCGCGCTGCGGCGTACCGACCACGCCGGACGATCTGCCCGCTCACCACTGCCTGCGCTACCGTTTTCCCGGCAGCGGCAAACTGGAACCCTGGTATTTCAGCCTGGGCGACGATGAACGCGCGCTGGACGTCAGCGGTAGTTTGATTTTTAACGAAGATCGGCTGATCAAGGATGCGGCGTTGGCGAGCCTGGGTATCGCACAGCGTTTTCAGGGCACAGTGTTGCAGGAGCTGGCGCAGGGGCAACTGGTGGAAGTGCTGCCGGATTACGCCAGCGAAGCGTCGGGGTTTTTCATCTACTTTCCCGCCGGCCGGCATCTGCCGCTCAAGCTGCGCGCCTTTATCGATTTCATGCGCGAGCAACGTGAACGGCAGCATCGCTGGTAGGGGCACCTCGTCGGCGCCCCTGGCCGTCAGCGCTTCTCCAGCGCCTGGACGATGTGGTAAGCCGCCTCGACGCGATCGTCGTTCGGGAACCACTTGTTGGCCAGCATCACCACGGCGATATTTTTCGCCGGGATAAATACCGCGTAGGTGGAGAAGCCGCCGGTGGAGCCGGTTTTGTTATACCAGCCGGCGCGCAATTCCGGCTGCGGCGGCGTGATGGCGGTGGCCGGCGTGCCGTTCATGATCATCCCGGCGTTGTTGCCTTCAATCAAACGCGACAGTTTCACCGGGTACGGGTAGTTCTCCCACATCAGATCCTGCGTGAACGCGCCCGCCTTGTAATACCCGACGTGCGTCGCGGCCAGCGCGTCGCGCCACGGCTGCGCCACCTTCACCTGCTGCAGGTTGGCGTCCAGATAGCGAATCAGATCGCGAGCGTTGGATTTGATGCCGTAAGATTCGGCGTCCAGCGGGCCGGGATTGACCCGCACCGGCTTATCGTCCTTGCTGTAACCCTGCGCATAGTTAGCCATCTGCGCCGCCGGCACCTGAACGTAGGTGTGGCTCATGCCCAGCGCCGGCAGCATCCCCTGTTCCATCGCCTGGATAAACGGCTGGTCGAGGCTCTTGGCGGCGATCATGCCCAGCATGCCGATGCCGAGGTTGGAATAGACCCGGTAGCTGCCCGCCGGGTGTTTCGGCTGCCAGGCCCGGTAGTAGGCCATCAGTTGGGCGTTGTTGGTGACGTCGTCCGGCACGAACAGCGGCAGGCCGGAGGTATGCGTCGCCAGATTCAGCAGGCTGACGCCGTCGAAGGCGCTGCCGCGCAGCTCGGGCAGGTAGCGGCTGGCCGGATCGTTGAACGACAGCTTGCCCTGCTGCTGCGCATAGACCGCCAGCGTCGCGGTAAAGGTTTTGCTCAGCGAGCCCACTTCGAACAACGTCTGCTCGGTGATCGGTTTGCCGGTCTGCTTCGAGGCGACGCCATACGGGTAAATCTGCTGTTTGCCGTCGACCGACACGGCGATCGCCATGCCCGGTACGCCATATTTTTTCATCAGCGGCTGAATAACGGCGTCGATATCCTGCTGCTGCGCGGCCTGCGCGGTCGGCAAGATCAGTGCGGCGATCAGCGCGGCCGCCAGGCGGTTCATTTTCGTCATGATAGAAGCTCTTAGGTTGCAGGGTATCAGCCGCGGCCAAAAGTTTTTATTGGCGTTATGCACGGCGCTTTCCCTGATTGATGATGTCATTCCTTTACGGCTGCGGCGACGCTCACAGCAGCCGCGCCAAATATCGGATTTTGCCGCCGGGTTGACAAGCGATAATAATTTCAGCCAGCATAAAGAAAAACTTATGGCTATCGACAATGCGCAATCGACTTCCCCTCAACGCCCTGCGGGCGTTCGAATCCTCCGCTCGCCACCTGAACTTCACCCGCGCCGGTCTGGAGCTGCGCGTCACCCAGGCCGCCGTCAGCCAGCAGGTGCGCATGCTGGAAGAACAGCTGGGCATTCAGCTGTTCCGCCGCCTGCCGCGCGGGCTGGATCTGACCGAAGAGGGCCAGGCGCTGCTGCCGGTATTGAGCGACGCCTTCGACCGCATCGAGGCGGTGCTGCAGCAGTTCGAAGGCGGGCATTTCCACGAGGTGCTGACGGTGGCGGTGGTCGGCACCTTCGCCGTCGGCTGGCTGATGCCGCGGCTGGCGGCGTTCCGCACGGCGCACCCGTTTATCGATCTGCGGGTGCTGACCCACAACAACCTGGTCAATCTGTCGGCCGACGGCATGGATTTCGCCATCCGCTTCGGCGAAGGCCTCTGGCCCGCCACCTGCAATATCAAGCTGTTCGACGCGCCGCTGACGGTGCTCTGCCCGCCGGCGGTCGCCGCGCGCCTGCGCACGCCGCAGGATCTGCAGCACGAGCAGCTGATGCGCACCTACCGCAAGGATGAGTGGGAGCGCTGGTTCGCGGCGGCACAGGTGACGCCGTGGCGGATCAACGGCCCGGTGTTCGACTCGTCAAGGCTGATGGTGGAAGGCGCGATCCAGTGCGATGGCGTGGCGCTGGCGCCGGTCAGCATGTTCCGCCGCGAACTGGCCGCCGGCGCGCTGCAGCGGCCGTTCGCCGCCGAGGCCGCGCTCGGCGCCTATTGGCTGACCCATTTGAAATCGCGAGATCTGACGCCGGCGATGAAAACCTTTATCGGCTGGATCCGCCGGGAGGCGGAGGAGGAACAGCAGCAGGGCTAGGCGGAGCCGCGCCGGATCAGCGTCGGCGGCAGAATGACGTTCTGCGCCGGCAGGTCGGCGTCACCGATGCGCTGCAGCAGGCGCGCGGCGGCGCTGCGCCCCACTTCCCGCGCCGAGCTGGAGACGAAGGTCAGCGGCGGCTCGGTCAGTTCAGCCTCCGGCACGTCGCCAAAGCCGATCAGCGCCACCTGCCGCCCGTAGTAGGCGTCGACCCCGTCCGAACCGATGCTGCGGCCGCTGCGCGCCAGGCCAAAATAGGCGCCGAGCGCCACCGATGCCTTATGGCAGACGATGGCGGTAATATTCGGGTAATGGCGCAGCAGTTGCTCCGCCGCTTCCGCCGCCTGGCGCTGCCGGCAATCGCACTCGACGATCCATTCGCTGCGAAACGGCAGGCCATACTGCACCAGCGTGGCGCAAAAGCCGCCCAGCCGCTCGGCACGCGTCAATGAATCGCTCTGGCCGCCGAGGTAGGCGATTTGGCTGTGGCCCCGCGAGATCAGAAATTCGGTGGCCAGCTTGGCGGCCTGCATGTTGTCCGGCCGCACCACGTCCACGCCGTCGAGACCGCTGGAGCGCGCCACGCAGACCAGCGGCACGCCCTGCTCGGCCGCCTTCTCCTTCAGGCCCGCCGCCGCGCGAATGCCGCCCGCCAGCACGATGCCGTCGACGCCCTGCGCCAGCAGCGCGTCAAACGCCCGCTGCAGGCCCTGGCCGTCGCGCCCGCTCTGCGTCAAAAACAGCAGCTTATCGTGCGCCTCCAGCGCTTCGCTCAGCCCGGCGGTCATTTCGGCATAGAAGGGTTCGCAGATGTCGCGCAGAATAAGGCCGATCACCCCGGACTCCCCGCCGCGCAGCGTCGCCGCCTGGCGATTGCGCACGTAGCCCAGCTGCTCTATCGCCTGATTGACCTTCTCGACGGTGGTCGGCGAAATGCGCCCCTTGCCGCTCAACACCAGGGAAACCGTGGTGACCGACACGCCCGCCTGTTGCGCCACATCGGTGATGGTGATCTTTTTGATGCTCATAGTCTCTGCGAACCCGTTCCTGGGCAACCCGCGCCGTAATGATCAAGGGTATACCGAATCCGTTAGCTCAGTAAAACGTTTTACTGCCAGCCGCATTGTCGCTAAAAACCGGGCGGCAGATTTGTGATTGGCGGCGCATTTTTGCTAGGTAAAACGTTTTATCTTCTTTTTACCTAATCTGCAGTCCTCTTTTTGCTCGTCTTTTCGCCAGGAGAAGTCGGTTATGTCAGCAGCCAACAAACCAAAAATCACCCTCTGGGAGTTCTTCCAGAGCCTGGGCAAAACCTTCATGTTGCCCGTCGCCTTGCTCTCTTTCTGCGGCATCATGCTGGGGATCGGCAGCTCGCTGAGCAGCCGCGACGTGATCACCCTGATGCCGTTTATCGGCCACCCGATCTTCCAGCTGATCTTTACCTGGATGAGCAAGGTAGGCTCCTTCGCCTTCAGCTTCCTGCCGGTGATGTTCGCCATCGCCATTCCGCTGGGCATGGCGCGCGAAAACAAGGGCGTCGCCGCCTTCTCCGGCTTCGTCGGCTTCGCCGTGCTGAATCTGGGCACCAATTTCTACCTGACCGCCGCCGGCGTGCTGCCCACCGGCGATCCGCTGGTGCTGAAAGCCAACAATATCCAGAACATCCTCGGCATTCAGTCGATCGATACCGGCATCCTCGGCGCGGTGATCGTCGGCATCATCGTCTATCGCCTGCATGAACGCTTCCACACCATCCGCCTGCCGGACGCGCTGGCGTTCTTCGGCGGCACGCGCTTCGTGCCGATCGTCACCACCGTGGTGCTGGGCCTGTGCGGCCTGGTGATCCCGCTGATCTGGCCGTGGTTCGCCGCCGGCATCACCGGGCTGGGTTGGGTGATCAACAGCGCCGGCGCCTTTGGCCCGATGCTGTTCGGCACCGGCGAACGCCTGCTGCTGCCGTTCGGCCTGCAGCACATTCTGGTGGCGCTGATCCGCTTTACCGAGGCGGGCGGCACCATGGAAGTATGCGGCCACAGCGTCAGCGGCGCCCTGACCATCTTCCAGGCGCAGCTTTCCTGCCCAACCACCACCGGCTTCGCCGAAAGCGCCACCCGCTTCCTGTCGCAGGGTAAAATGCCGGCGTTCCTCGGCGGCCTGCCGGGCGCGGCGCTGGCGATGTACCACTGTGCCAAACCGGAGAACCGTCATAAAATCAAAGGGCTGCTGATTTCCGGCGTGGTGGCCTGCGTGGTCGGCGGCACCACCGAGCCGATCGAGTTCCTGTTCCTGTTCGTCGCGCCGTTCCTCTACCTGATCCACGCGCTGCTCACCGGGCTGGGCTTTACCGTGATGGCGCTGCTGGGCGTAACCATCGGCAATACCGACGGCAATATCATCGACTTCGTGGTGTTCGGCATTCTGCACGGCACCGCCACCAAGTGGTATCTGGTGCCGGTGGTGGCCGCCGTCTGGTTCGTCGGCTATTACGCCATTTTCCGCTTCGCCATCCAGCGCTTTAACATCAAAACGCCGGGCCGCGAGAGCGATGGCGCCGTTAGCCAAAGCGCCCCGAGCGGCGCGGTGGGCAAATCCGGCTACAACGTGCCGGCGATTTTGGCGGCGCTCGGCGGCCCGGACAACATCATCACGCTGGACAACTGCATCACCCGCCTGCGCCTGTCGGTCAACGACATGAGCCGGGTGGACGACGCGGCGCTGAAGGCCAACCGCGCTATCGGCGTGGTGCATCTCAACGACCATAATCTGCAGGTGGTGATCGGCCCGCAGGTGCAATCGGTGAAGGATGAATTAGACTCACTGATAGCCACGGCGCAACCTGCCGCGGCGCTGCAGGGAGCCACCCATGTTTGATTTCTCCACCCCGATCGACCGCCACGGCACCTGGTGCACCCAGTGGGACTATATCGCCGATCGTTTCGGCAGCGACGACCTGCTGCCGTTCACCATCTCCGATATGGATTTCGCCACCGCGCCGTGCATTCTCGACGCATTGCAGCAGCGCCTGCAGCACGGCGTGCTGGGCTACAGCCGCTGGCAGCACGAGGATTTTCTCGGCGCGCTGCGCCACTGGTATCAGCAACGTTTCAACGTCGGCATCGACACCGCGACGGCGGTGTACGGTCCTTCCGTTATCTACATGGCGGCGCAGCTGATCCGCCAGTGGTCGGTGCCGGGCGATTACGTGGTGACCCATACCCCGGCCTACGACGCTTTCTACAAGGTGATCCTCGCCAACCAGCGCCAGCTGTTGGCCTGCCCGCTGCAAAAAGCCGGCGACGACTGGCGCTGCGACATGGCGCACCTTGAGGCGTTGCTGGCGCGGCCGCAGACCAAGATCCTGCTGCTATGCAGCCCGCATAACCCCACCGGCAAAGTGTGGCGCCGCGACGAGCTGCAGCAGATGGCCGAACTGTGCGAGCGCCACGACGTGCGCGTCATCAGCGACGAGATCCATATGGACATGGTGTGGGGGGAACACCGCCATACGCCGTGGAGCCAGGTGGCGAGCGGCGCCTGGGCCCTGCTGACCTCAGGTTCCAAGAGTTTCAACATTCCGGCGCTGACCGGCGCCTACGGCTTCATCAGCGACGCCGCCAGCCGCGAAGCCTACTTCCAGCAGCTCAAAGCCCGCGACGGCCTTTCTTCGCCGGCGGTGCTGGCGGTGGCCGCGCACGTGGCCGCCTATCGGCACGGCGAACCCTGGCTGGATGCCCTGCGCGACTACCTGCAGGATAATCTGACCTACGTCGCCGAGCGGCTGGAGCAGGCGTTTCCCGCGCTGGGCTGGCGTCCGCCGCAGGCCACCTACCTGGCCTGGATCGATCTGCGGCCGCTGGCCGTAGACGATCGAGCGCTGCAGCAGGTGCTGATCGAGCGCGAAAAGGTGGCGATCATGCCGGGCTTTACCTACGGCGAGGAAGGCCGCGGGTTCCTGCGCCTCAACGTCGGCTGCCCGCGCAGCAAGCTGGAGGCCGGCATGGACAAGCTGATCGCCGGATTGAGGTTGGTGCTGGACGAGCAATAGCGCGAGGGGGCGAGCCTCTGCCCGCCCCTTCGTTACCCCTGAACAGGCGGGATCTCCTCCAGGCGGCGATAGACCGTCAGGCCCCACTCGTTGGCCAGCCGCACGTCGTTATCGGCCCCCGCAGATGCCCCTTCGATGCGATACACCGCCTGACACTGCGCAATCAGCCGGTGGGCCACCGGGTAAAGAAACGCCTCGCTCACCGCATCGCCAACCTGCGTGGAACCCGCCGCGGCCGCCAAAGGCAGCGCCAGCCACTCACCGATCACCGGCACGTGCCCCCGCTGGTAAACCGCCAGCGCCGCCTGTTCCAGGCGCGCCAGATTGGCAGCGATACGCTGCGGATCGCCATCGGTGCCGCTGCGATAGGGGCCGGCGATCAGGATTTGTTGCGCTTTCATCGTTCTTCCTCCAACGTGCGGTTCAAGGCGACAAACTGCAGCAGCATGATGGTCTTGGCGTCAACGATCGTGCCCTGGCGAACCGCCTGCAGGGCTTGCGCCAGCGGCAGCTCGAGCACCTCCAGATCTTCCCCCTCCGCCACCACCCCGCCGCCCTCGTTGACGCGGTCGCCCGCCTGATATTCGCCGACGAAAAAGTGCAGCTTCTCGGTGACCGAGCCGGGGCTCATGTAGGCTTCGAACACCTTCTCCACGTTCTGCACGAAATAGCCGGTTTCCTCTTCCGCTTCGGCGCGGATGCGCGCCTCCGGCGACGCGTTGTCCAGCAGCCCGGCGGCGGCCTCAATCAACATGCCGTCATGGCCGTTGACGAACACCGGAAAGCGGAACTGGCGCGTCAGGATCACCGTTTGCGCCCGCCGGTTGAACAGCAAAATCACCGCGCCGTCGCCGCGATCGTAGGTCTCGCGACTTTGCCGCTGCCAAACGCCATCGCGCCGCAGAAAATCAAAGGTGGTTTTTTTCAGCAGGTACCAGTCATCGGACAACACCCGGGTTTCGACAATGCGAACCCTGTCTTTGGTGGCTATCATCGGTTTACTCCGCCAGAGGATGGAAATTGATACTATCGTGCAATTTCGTGTATGATCAAGGTATTTCGTGCAAACTAAATTTGAGAGGAAAATGGCCATGTTGACCAGCCAGCGCAAGAAAATCATCCTGGAAAAACTGGCCCAGGACGGCCAGGTGTTGGCCAAGCAGCTCAGCGAAATGTTCGGGCTGTCGGAAGACACTGTCCGGCGCGATCTGCGCGAACTGGACGCCGAGGGGTTGCTGCAACGGGTACATGGCGGCGCCCTGCCGGTTTCCTCTGCCATTGCCAGCTTCGCCGAGCGCAATCAGTTGGAATCCGGCGCCAAACGCGCGATCGCCAAAGCGGCGGCGGCGATGATCGCCCCCGGCCAGGTAGCGATCATCGATGGCGGCACCACCTCCGCCGAGCTGGTCAGGCAGCTGCCGCTCAACCTGAACGCCACCATCGTCACCCACAGCCCCAGTGTCGCCGTGGGCCTGGTCGATCACCCCACGGTCGAGGTGATCCTGATCGGCGGCCGGCTGTACAAGCATTCGATCGTCAGCGTCGGCGCCGCCGCGGTGGAAGCGATGTCGCATATTCGCGCCGATATCTATTTTATGGGCGTAACCGGCGTGCACCCCACCGCGGGGCTGAGCACCGGCGATCTGGAAGAGGCCTACATCAAGCGGGCGCTGGCGGCCCGCGCGGCGGAAACCGTGGTGCTGGCCTCCGCCGCCAAGCTTAACGCCGCCTCGCAGTATGCGATCGGCGATATTACGCTGGCGCATACCATCATCGTTGAACGCGCCACCGACGACGCATTGATCGCGCCGTTGCAGCAGGCGGGCGTCAGCGTGTTGAAAGCCTGATTCACGACGATAATGCGATAGATCTCGCATTATTTGTGATTCAAGTCACTTTTTTATGCAACGAGATGGCAAGTTTCATTCATTTGTTTTTATACTGTTCTGCACTTTACCTACGATAAATTAGCGAGTGCCCAGCATGATCGATCCCCGCCTACCGCTTACCGACATTCACCGCCATCTCGACGGCAACATCCGCGCGCAGACCATTCTCGACCTCGGTCGCCAATTCAATCTCGCCCTGCCGGCCAACGATTTGGAGAGCCTGCGCCCGCACGTGCAGATCACCCACGCCGAACCGGATCTGGTCAGCTTCCTGCAGAAACTGGACTGGGGCGTGGCGGTGCTGGGCGATCTGGACGCCTGCCGCCGGGTGGCCTACGAAAACGTCGAAGACGCCGCCAACGCCGGCCTGCACTACGCCGAGCTGCGTTTCTCCCCTTACTACATGGCGATGAAGCACCAGCTGCCGGTCGCCGGCGTGGTGGAAGCGGTGATCGACGGGATCCGTTCGGGCTGCCGCGATCGCGACATCGACATTCGCCTGATCGGCATCATGAGCCGCACCTTTGGCGAGGCCGCCTGTCTGCAGGAATTGGAAGGGTTGCTGGCGCACCGCGACGGCATTACCGCGCTGGATTTGGCGGGCGATGAGCTGGGCTTCCCCGGCAGCCTGTTCCTCAACCACTTCAACCGCGCGCGCGACGCCGGCCTGCGCATCACCGTGCATGCGGGCGAAGCCGCCGGCCCGGAAAGTATCTGGCAGGCGATCCGCGAGCTGGGCGCCGAGCGTATCGGCCACGGGGTGAAAGCGGTTGAAGATCCGGCACTGATGGATTTCCTGGCGGAACACGGCATCGGCATCGAGTCCTGCCTGACCTCCAACATCCAGACCAGCACCGTGCCTTCGCTGGCGCAGCATCCGCTGGCCACCTTCCTGCGCCACGGCGTGCTGGCATCGATCAACACCGACGATCCGGCGGTTCAGGGCATCGAGATCGAGCACGAATACCGCGTCGCCGCGCCGCAGGCCGGGCTGACGCCGCAGGAAATCCGCACCGCGCAGGAAAACGGCCTGAAGCTGGCCTTCCTCAGCGAGCAGGAAAAACAGGCGCTGCGCGCCAAAGTGCAAGGTTAAATTCCCCCAAGGCGCCACACGGCGCCTTCTTCTCATCCCCCGTTTTCTTCCGCCTGCTCGTCTTTATCGCTGTTTTCACCCATAACTCTGCCGCACTAGAGGAATTTCTTATGTCTGACAAACTACGCCGCATCGTGCTGACCGGCGGCCCGGGTTCGGGCAAAAGCACGCTCATCGAGGTTCTTCATCGCCGTGGCTACCCGCATTCGCAGGAGGCGGGCCGGGCGATTATTCAGGAGCAGGTGAGTATTGGCGGCAATGCGCTGCCGTGGGGCGATCGCCAGGCTTTCGCCGAGCGGATGCTGGATTGGGAACTGCGCTCATGGCGGGAAGCGACGGGCGCAACATGCTGGTTCTTCGATCGCGGCCTGCCGGATATCGCCGGTTACCTGACGCTGTGCGGGTTGCCGATCCCCGTCCCCTTAACCACGGCGATCGGCGCTTTTCGCTATGCCGATACGGTGTTCATCGCCCCACCGTGGCGAGCGATCTACGCGCAGGACAGCGAGAGAAAACAATCTTTCGCCGAAGCCGAGCAGACCTATCGAGCGATGCTGGCCGCCTATCGCCAACATGGCTATCGGCTGCAGGAACTGCCGCGCGCCTCGCCCGACGAGCGCGCCGACTTTCTGCTCGACGCGCTGGGCTGCCGTTAGCGGCCTGCGGTCTATTTGGCCGCCAGCGCCTCCGCCTCGGCCCGTTGTTTGGCGGTTTTACGCGCATAGCGCTGCGCCAGCACCGCGCACACCATCAGCTGCACCTGGTGGAAAATCATCAGCGGCAGCACCATGGCGCCCACCGCCGCGGCCGGGAACAGCACGTTGGCCATCGGGATGCCGTTCGCCAGGCTTTTTTTCGAGCCGCAGAAGACGATGGTGATCTCATCGGCGGTATTGAAGCCCAGCCAGCGCGCCGCGTAGGTGTTGATCACCAACACCACCGTCAGCAGCACCAGCGACATCACCAGGATGGTCAGCAGCGACCAGCCGTCGATGCGATGCCAAATCCCTTCCACCACCGCCGCGCTGAACGCGGTATACACCACCAGCAGGATCGACGAGCGGTCGGTCAGGTTGATCAGCTTACGATGGCGATCGACCCACTTGCCGATCAGCGGCCGCGCCAGATGGCCAACCACGAACGGCACCATCAGCTGCAGAATGATTGAACCGATGGCGTGCAGCACGTCGGTATTGCCGCCCTGGGTATGCATCAACGCGCCCACCAGCAGCGGCGACAGGAACACGCCGAGAATGCTCGACGCCGAGGCGCTGCAGATCGCCGCCGCCACGTTGCCGCCCGCCGCCGAGGTAAAGGCGATGGCCGATTGCACCGTGGCCGGCAGCGCGCACAGATAGAGGAAGCCGAGATAGACCGTCGGCGTCATGATGCCCGGCACCAGCAGATTCATCGCCAGCCCAAGCAGCGGGAACAGCGCAAAGGTGCTGAGGAACACCAGCAGATGCAGCTTCCAGTGGCTCATGCCGGCGACGATCGCCTCGCGCGACAGCTTGGCGCCGTGCATAAAGAACAGCAGCGCGATGGCGGCGGTGGTCAGGTGTTCAAAGAAGGTTTTCCAGATGCCTTCGCAAGGGAACAGCGAGGCGACGATCACCACCAAAATCAGAACCAGCAAAAATTTATCAATGCGCAAACGCTGCAACCAGGACATGAAACGGATTTCCTTGCACGTAAAGTCGTAAAAAGGCCCGACGTTGCGCCGGGCCACAGAGAAATGGACGGGCTCAGACCACCGGCAGCGCCTGCTGCAGCCGGGCCGATTCCAGCCCCAGTTCGATCAATGCCATCACCGCGATGGCGTCGGCGGCCGGCACCGGGTTTTCGCCGATGCCGGCGATCGCGTCGCGCACCGCGGCGTAATAAGCCGGGTAGTTGCCGGGAATGTTGAGCAGCGGTTGCTCCGCCAGCAGATCTCCACGTGACAGCGTCACTACGCCGTCGCGCATGTCATAGCCCCAATCGGCCTGCGGCAGGCGCTCGCCGGCCTTCAGCCGGTCTTCCTGCGGGTCCAGGCCGTATTTGATATAGCTGCCGCGGGTGCCGTGCACCACGTAACGCGGGCTCTCCGCCGCCGCCAGCATGCTGGCGTGCAGCACCACGCGGCGATCGCCATAGCTCAGCAAGGCGTGGAAATAGTCCACCGCCTGCGCCCCCGGCCGCAATTCCCCCAGATCGACGAACAGCCGGTCGGGCTTGCCGAATAACTGCAGCGCCTGATCGAGCAAATGCGGCCCTAAATCGTACCAGATACCGCTGCCGACGCCGCCCTGTTCACGCCAGCGCTGGCGCACCTGCGGCCGGTAGCGATCGAAATGCGACTCGAAATACACCACCTCGCCCAGCGCGCCCTCATTCAGCAGCGCTTTCAAGGTGAGGAAGTCGCTGTCCCAGCGGCGGTTGTGGAACACCGACAGCAGTAAACCGCTCTGCTGCGCCTGCTGTTGCAGCGCCTGCGCTTGTGACAATGTCACGGTAAACGGTTTATCCACCACCACGTGCTTGCCGGCGGCCAGCGCCTGCTGCGCCAGCGGGAAGTGGGTGTCGTTGGGAGTGGGAATCACGATCAGATCGAGGGCCGGATCGGCGAACAGCGCCTGCGCATCGCCCACCACCGCCATCGACGGCCAGTCGGCGTGCACATTGCCGGCATCGCTGCTGGAGACGGCAGCCAGCTCCAGCCCCGGCGTACCGGCGACAAGCGGCGCATGAAAGGTTTTGCCGGCGTAACCGTAACCGACCAGCCCGACACGAATTTTCTCAGCCATGGGATTTCCTCTTGCAGGCTCACGACAGACCTTTCGATTTGACACCATGCGGCCGGATGGAACAAGAAGTAAATGAGATGTTAATTTGAAGCGGGCTCGATACGGCGTCGAGTAGCCAAACGTGCTGCCACCCGCCGCGATGCCGAGCTATCCGGTTGATTGAGATGACGAAGCCGGTATTACCCGCTAAGCTATGCCGCCTGTGATCCCCGTTTCAATCAGGAAGCCTTTATGTCTCAAGCTGAATACTCTCGTATCGGCGGTTGGTTGCTGGCCCCGATGGCCTATCTGATCGTCACCCTGCTCAGCGCCAGCCTGATGCTGCTCCTGTACGCCATGGCGATCTTCATGCCCGAATCGCGCGACTACCTGCTGACCAACGCCCAGGCGTTTACCCTGCAATGGTACTTTTCGGTGCTGACCACGCTCTTGATGTGGTGCTTCACCCTGTGGCTGCTGTGGCTGTTTTGCCAGCGCTCGCAGCGCTTTCCCAAACTGTTCTTGCTGTGGCTGCTGATCACGGTGCTCCTGGCGGTGAAAGCCTTCGCCTTCGCGCCGGTGCCGGATGAAGTGGCGGTGCGCAGCCTCGGCTGGCCGCTGCTGATGGCGGCGCTGCTGGTGCCTTACATCAAGCGCTCGCAGCGGGTCAAAGGCACCTTTACCGAACGTTAAGGGCGGTTGCAGCACGTTTTATCGGGTGTTTTGTGTAAATTTTCGCCAAAAAAGGCAATACCCCTGCGATTCATATGTTGTCGTCCGGCCGCCGATTCCCGATAATAGGCGGCTTTTATTTTTTTAGGCATCGCAATGACCGAATACCTGCTCCTGTTTGTCGGCACCGTACTGGTGAACAACTTCGTTCTGGTGAAGTTTCTTGGCCTGTGCCCGTTCCTCGGCGTTTCCAAGAAGCTGGAAAGCGCCATCGGCATGGGAATGGCCACCACCTTCGTCATGACGCTGGCCTCCGTCAGCGCCTGGGTGATCAACACCTTTATTCTGGTTCCGCTGGATCTGGTCTACCTGCGCACGCTCTCCTTCATTCTGGTGATCGCCGTCGTCGTGCAGTTCACCGAGATGGTGGTGCGCAAGACCAGCCCGGCGCTCTACCGCCTGCTGGGCATCTTCCTGCCGCTGATCACCACCAACTGCGCGGTGCTTGGCGTGGCGTTGCTTAACGTTAACCTCGGCTACAACTTCCTGCAGTCCGCCGTGTACGGCTTCAGCGCCGCCGCCGGTTTCTCGCTGGTCATGGTGCTGTTTGCCGCCATTCGCGAACGTCTGGCGGTCGCCGACGTGCCGGCGCCGTTCCGCGGCTCCTCGATCGCACTGATCACCGCCGGGCTGATGTCGCTGGCCTTTATGGGCTTTACCGGGCTGGTGAAATTCTAATGACTGCGTTGTGGATAGCTATCGCGGCTTTAAGCGCGCTCGGGCTGCTGTTCGGACTGGTGCTGGGCTACGCCGCGCGCCGTTTTGAGGTGGAGGAGGATCCGGTCGCCGAGCAGGTCGACGCGATCCTGCCGCAGAGCCAGTGCGGCCAGTGCGGCTACCCCGGTTGCCGCCCCTACGCCGAGGCGGTGGCCAACGGCGAGATGATCAACAAATGCGCGCCGGGTGGCGAACAGGTGATGTTGAAACTGGCGGAGCTGCTCAACGTCGAGCCGCAGCCGCTGGGCAGCGAAGCCGCCGCCGAGCCGGAGCGTAAAGTGGCCTATATCGACGAGGCCAACTGCATCGGCTGCACCAAGTGCATTCAGGCCTGCCCGGTGGACGCCATCGTCGGCGCCACCCGCGCCATGCACACCGTCATCACCGACCTCTGCACCGGCTGCGACCTGTGCGTCGCCCCTTGCCCTACCGACTGTATTGAAATGAGACCGGTCGCCACCACCACCGCCAACTGGAAGTGGGACATGAAGACGATCCCGGTGCAAGTGATCCACGTGGAGCAACATGCTTAATCTGTTCGCCGCCTTTAAAAAAGACCGGATCTGGGATTTCAACGGCGGGATCCATCCGCCGGAAATGAAAACGCAGTCCAGCGGTGCGCCGCTGCGTGTCGCTCCCCTGCCCAAGACCTTTATCATTCCGCTGCAGCAGCATCTGGGGCCGGAAGGCGAGCTGTGCGTCAATGCCGGCGATCGGGTGTTGAAAGGCCAGCCGCTGACCGTCGGCCGCGGCCGCACCGTGCCGGTTCACGCCCCGACCTCGGGCACCGTCAGCGCCATCACGCCGCACATCACCGCGCACCCTTCCGGGCTGACGGAGCTGTGCGTGATTATCGAGGCGGACGGCGAAGACCGCTGGTGCGAGCGCGATCCGGTGGTTGACTATCGCCAAGCGCCCGCCGCGGATCTGATTCAACGTATTCATCAGGCCGGCATCGCCGGTCTGGGCGGCGCCGGTTTCCCAACCGCCAGCAAGCTGCAGGGCGGCATGAGCGGCGTGGAAACGCTGATCCTCAACGCCGCCGAGTGCGAACCTTACATCACCGCCGACGATCGCCTGATGCAGGAACATGCCGATCAGATCGTTGAAGGCACGCAGATCCTGCAGCATATTCTGCAACCCAAGGTCACGCTGATCGGCATCGAAGACAACAAACCGGAGGCGATCGCGGCGCTGAAGCAGGCGTTGCGCGGCCAGTCCGGCATTGCGCTGCGCGTTATCCCCACCAAATACCCGTCCGGCGGCGCCAAACAGCTGACCAAGATCCTGACCGGCAAGGAAGTGCCGCACGGCAAGCACTCCTCCGCCATCGGCGTATTGATGCAAAACGTCGGCACCGCCTTCGCCATCAAGCGAGCGATCGTCGACGGTGAACCGCTGATTGAGCGCGTAGTGACCCTGACCGGCGACGCGATCGAGCGCCCGGGCAACCTGTGGGCGCGCATCGGCACGCCGGTGCAGCACCTGCTTGACTTCGCCGGTTTCCGCCCGCAGGCGCAGCAGATGGTGGTCATGGGCGGCCCGCTGATGGGCTTCACCCTGCCTGCGCTGAACGTGCCGATCGTCAAGATCAGCAACTGCATTCTGGCGCCGACGGTCGATGAAATGACACCGCAGGAGCCGGAGCAGTCCTGCATCCGCTGCGGCCTGTGCGTAGACGCTTGCCCTGCCGGGCTGCTGCCGCAGCAGCTGTACTGGTTCAGCCGTGGGCAGGAGCACGACAAGGCGCGCAACCATAACCTGTTCGACTGCATTGAATGCGGCGCCTGCGCGTTCGTCTGCCCCAGCAACATCCCGCTGGTGCAGTACTACCGTCAGGAAAAGGCCGAGATCAAGGCTATCGATCTGGAAGCGGCGCGCGCCGCCGAGGCCAAGGCGCGTTACGAAGCCAAGCTGGCCCGCCTGGAGCGCGAGAAGCTGGCGCGCGAAGAGCGGCACAAAAAAGCCGCCGTCAAACTGACCGACGACGATCAGGGTGCGGTGCAGGCCGCGCTGGCGCGCGTGCGCAGCAAAAATGCCGAAGCGGCGGTCACGCCGGTCGACGGCCAGCAGCCGGATAACAGCGAGATGATCGCCGCCCGCGAAGCGCGTAAAGCGCAGGCGCGTGAACGCCGCGCCCAGTTGGCGGCCGAGGCGGAAAAAGAGGCGCCACCGGCGGCCTCCGGCGACGACGCGCGCAAAGCCGCCGTGGCCGCGGCGCTGGCCCGCGTGAAAGCGCGCAAGGAAGCGCCGGCCGCAGACAACGCCGCCCCGGCGGCAACAGAGGACGATCCGCGTAAAGCGGCCGTTGCTGCCGCCCTGGCGCGCGTCAAAGCCAAAAAGGCAGAGCAGCAGGCAGATACCCCTGCCGCAGCGGAACCGGCGCCGGCAGCCGCCGAAGAAGACCCGCGCAAGGCGGCGGTCGCGGCGGCTATTGCCCGCGCCAAAGCCAAGAAGGCGGCGCAGCAGGCGGACGCCCCTGCAGCGGCGGAAACGGCGCCGGCAGCCGCCGAGGAAGATCCGCGCAAGGCGGCGGTCGCGGCGGCTATCGCCCGCGCCAAAGCCAAGAAAGCGGCGCAGCAGGCGGACGCCCCTGCACCGGCGGAAACGGCGCCGGTAACCGCCGAGGAAGATCCGCGCAAGGCGGCGGTCGCGGCGGCTATCGCGCGCGCCAAAGCCAAGAAGGCGGCGCAGCAGGCGGACGCCCCTGCAGCGGCGGAAACGGCGCCGGCAACCGCCGAGGAAGATCCGCGCAAGGCGGCGGTCGCGGCGGCTATCGCCCGCGCCAAAGCCAAAAAAGCCGCCAGGGAATCGCTGGCGGCGGAAACGGAAGACAAATGATGACAGCGGCGCCTGGCTGACGTCGGCGCCGTTTAATCGATAGAGATCAGGTAGGTGTAATCCACATCAATCTGGCGCAGTTTGGATTCCGGATTCCACTCTTTGGTTTGAATGATCTCCATTTCCATACTGCCGCGCACTTCATCCTTCAGCCCCGGCATTACATGCGACATCAGGTAGCCGAAAAACTGCAAACACTCTTTCGCCGAACCCTTATGGTTGATGGAGATAAACTCGCGACTCGGCAGATGGAAAGTGTCGATTTGATAGTTGGAAAGAATATCCTTTTTGTGTTCAGGATCGACCGCCATCACCAGCGTGGATGAGAGCTCGTCGCCCTCCCCGGCATGAGGGGAGTAGATGCTGTAAATCCGCCGACAGTCGACGTGCAGCCCCTTGAAGAAGTCGTTGAAAATCTCGTCCTTCATCGCCATGCAGGAAGAGTACTCCAGCTCCTGTTCGGAGGCGAAATCCAGCCGGCGCGTGAAGCCGACCAGTTGCATGTCGGGCAGCGTCAAACGCTTCACTTCCGGGTAATAACCGGCGCCGTAGCTGGCTTCGAAGTTAAAGCGCGGCATCAGGTTTTTCACGTCCCAGTGCGTCATCGATCGGTAGCGATTGGGCGTGGTGCCGAAGCGCTGCTTGAACATGCGGGTAAAGGTCTGCTGAGAGTCGAAGCCCAGCTCATCGGAGATGTCGATGATCGAGCGACGAGTAATGCGCAGCGCCACCGCGGCGCGCGTCAGGATACGCGAACGGATGTAGGTGGCGAGTTGAATGCCGGTAATACGCTTGAATTTACGCTGCAGATGCCACTTGGAATAGCCCGAAATACGCGCGACTTCATCCAGGTTTGGCCGTTTCTCCAGATGTATCTCCACCCACTCAATTAGCTCTTCAATAAAAAAAATGTCTTCATTTGTCATTATTATGGGTTCACTGACTCAATAATGTTCGCGATAGTAACCTACACGGATTATGTGAAAGTTGTTATTTTGTGCGGAAATCTGGTGAAAAATGATATTTCATTCATACGGTTAACCCATTTACTGCGGTCGATGGCGGCACAAGTTCCACTGACAATTCCTCACGTTAGCCCATTTTCCGGCCAAAAAAAAATCAAATCGCGTCGTCCCGATCGCCAGATGCGCGGAAAGCCGAATACCCCTATCATTAAGGCGTATTACCCTCGCATCGAATCAGGTAGAATGCTCGGCTATTATTTTTGCCGCGCCCGCAATTCGGCGCATCGAAACTGCCGCAGGCGCGGCGCAGAAGGTATCGTTACTCTATGAAGTTCAGGCCGGTATCACCCACAGCCGCCAAAGGCTTACACATCGCCAGCTCGCCGTTCACCCACAACCAGCAAAGCACCAGCCGCATCATGCTGTGGGTGATGTTGGCGTGCATTCCCGGCATCGCGGCGCAGATTTGGTTCTTCGGCTACGGCGTATTGATTCAGGTGGCGCTGGCGGCGATCGTCGCGCTGGCCGCAGAAGGCGCGATCCTCAGGCTGCGCAAGCTGCCGGTGCGCAGCCGGCTGGCGGATAACTCCGCTTTGCTGACCGCCCTGCTGCTCGGCATCAGCCTGCCGCCGCTGGCACCGTGGTGGATGATCGTTATCGGTACCTTCTTCGCCATCGTCATCGCCAAGCAGCTGTACGGCGGCCTCGGGCAGAACCCGTTCAACCCGGCGATGGTCGGTTACGTGGTGCTGCTGATCTCCTTCCCGGTACAGATGACCAGCTGGCTGCCGCCGGATGAGCTGCGCGCCACCGCGCTGTCGCTCCACGACACGCTGCTGGCCATTTTCAGCGGCCATACCTCGCAAGGCGCGACGCTGCACGAACTGCAGATGGGCGTGGACGGCATCAGCCAGGCTACTCCGCTCGACGGCTTCAAAACCGGCCTGCGCAGCGGCCACAGCGTGGAACAGGTGTTACAGCAGCCGCTGTTCGGCGGCGCGCTGGCCGGCATCGGCTGGCAATGGGTCAACCTCGGCTTCCTGGCCGGCGGCCTGTTTATGCTGGCGCGGCGCCTGATCCATTGGCAAATCCCTTTCAGCATGTTGGCCGCCATCGCCTTCTGCTCCGGCCTTGCCTGGTGGATCGATCCGGCGCATCAGGCTTCGCCGCTGATCCACCTGTTCTCCGGCGCCAGCATGCTGGGCGCGTTCTTTATCGCCACCGATCCGGTCAGCGCCTCCACCACGCCGAAGGGCCGCCTGATCTACGGCGCACTGATCGGCGTGCTGGCCTGGCTGATCCGCGTCTATGGCGGCTACCCCGACGGCGTGGCTTTCGCCGTGCTGCTCGCCAACATCACCGTCCCGTTAATCGACCACTACACGCAGCCGCGCGTGTACGGCCATCGCTGAGGAGCCGCCATGCTGAATTCCATGAGAAAGCACGGCACCACGCTGGCGGTGTTCGCGGCGGTCACCACCGGCCTGACCGCCGTGGTTTACGCCCTGACGAAAACCACCATCGCCCATCAGGCGGCGCTGCAGCAAAAAGCGCTGCTCGATCAGGTGGTGCCGCCGGAAAACTACGACAACATCATGCAGAACGAATGCCTGCTGGTCAGCGATCCGGCGCTGGGCGACGGCGCGCCGCATCGCTTGTACCTGGCGCGCAAAAACGGGCAACCGACCGCCGCCGCGCTGGAAACCACCGCGCCGGACGGCTACTCCGGCGCCATCAAGCTGCTGGTCGGCGCCGATTTCAACGGCACGGTGCTCGGCACCCGCGTGATTGAACACCACGAAACCCCGGGGCTGGGGGACAAAATCGAACTGCGCATTTCCGACTGGATTTCCTTCTTCAGCGGCAAGAAAATCGAAGGCCCGGACGATAAGCGCTGGGCGGTGAAGAAAGACGGCGGTATGTTCGATCAGTTCACCGGCGCTACCATCACCCCGCGTGCGGTGGTCAATGCAGTGCGCCGCACGGCGTTGTATATGGAAACGCTGCCGCCTAAACTTGAAAGCTTACCTGCGTGTGGAGCCGCCGAATGAGTGAAGCCAAAGAATTGATCGTCCAGGGGTTGTGGAAGAACAACTCCGCCCTGGTGCAGCTGCTGGGCATGTGCCCGCTGCTGGCGGTGACCTCCACCGTCACCAACGCGCTCGGCCTGGGGTTGGCCACCACCCTGGTTTTGGTCTTGACCAACGCCTCGATTTCCGCGGTGCGCCGCTGGGTGCCGAGCGAAGTGCGTATTCCGATCTACGTGATGATCATCGCCGCGGTGGTGAGCATCGTGCAGATGCTGATCAACGCCTATGCCTTCGGTTTGTATCAGTCGCTCGGGATCTTTATTCCGTTGATCGTGACCAACTGCATCGTGGTCGGCCGTGCCGAAGCGGTGGCGGCGAGAAAACCGGTCGGCCTCTCGGCGCTGGACGGTCTGGCCATCGGCCTCGGCGCCACCGGCGTGATGGTGACGCTGGGCTCGATGCGAGAACTGTTGGGCAACGGCACGCTGTTCGACGGCGCCGACCAGCTGCTGGGCGGCTGGGCCAAGTCGCTGCGCATCGAAGTGGTGCATTTCGACAGCCCCTTCCTGCTGGCCATGTTGCCGCCGGGCGCCTTTATCGGCCTGGGGCTGCTGCTGGCGGTCAAGTATCTGATCGACGAAAAAATGAAGGCGCGCAAAGCCCGCGCCCTGGCGGTGGAACCGCTGCTGGAACAAGGACGTGCTGAGAAGGCCTGATGAACAAGCAGAAGCGACTGGAAATTTTGACCCGGCTGCGCGACAACAACCCGCACCCGACCACCGAGCTGGTGTACACCACGCCGTTTGAACTGCTGATCGCGGTATTGCTGTCCGCACAGGCCACCGACGTCAGCGTCAACAAAGCGACCGCCAAGCTTTATCCGGTCGCCAACACCCCCGCCGCCATGCTGGCGCTGGGGGTTGATGGCGTCAAGGAGTACATCAAGACCATTGGCCTGTTCAACAGCAAGGCCGAAAACGTGATCAAAACCTGCCGCATGCTGCTGGAGCTGCACGGCGGCGAAGTGCCGGAAGATCGCGCCGCGCTGGAAGCGCTGCCGGGCGTCGGCCGCAAGACCGCCAACGTGGTGCTCAATACCGCCTTCGGCTGGGCGACCATCGCCGTGGACACCCACATCTTCCGGGTGTGCAACCGCACTCACTTCGCGCCAGGCAAGAACGTCGATCAGGTGGAAGAGAAGCTGTTGAAGGTGGTGCCCGCCGAATTCAAGGTCGATTGCCACCACTGGCTGATCCTGCACGGCCGCTATACCTGCATCGCGCGCAAACCGCGCTGTGGCTCCTGCATTATCGAAGACCTGTGCGAGTATAAAGAAAAGGTTTATCCGGAATCCTGAGTCTGTTGGGTGCGGCAAACCGCACCCGTCGCCACCTCTCCCCCCGCCAGCGCCTCTTTTTTATCGGAAATGTGATATCGCGCAGCAGTAACCCCGGCAATTTCGAGGTTTTCAGTGAAAAACTCAGTGCCGTGTTATTTTCAAGCGAAAAATTAGTCGAAAATTGCGGTGAACGTCACGCTTTCAGGATCACAAGGCGTTCACAAATGCCAGTACCGTTTTCCCAAATTTCTATAATTTTACAAAACGCGCCATGTGCACAACATTCCAACGGATTAATAACCTCACCTACACTGATGCGCTAAAAAATAGCAATTCAGCAGAATATATCCCTGTTTAAAATTCGTATAGCTTTTAATCAAAACAAAAAATCGGCAAACCATTAAAACCCGAAAGTTAATACTGCATAACATTTGCAACATCGCAGCATAATCCTGTGGGCGTTAAATGTAACCGAATATGACAAACTGCTTGCCTCGTTGACAAAGATAGTGAACATTAACCGCCGTCCCCATCCTATAACAACGCAAAAGGATGCCGTTCCGCATCAACTTTTGTACTTTCCCGTCCTCCAAAGACGGGCTGCGAAAAAACAGAGGTACCAGTGTCAACAGCAAACAACCAACATCCGGAGAGCGTTAGCCTTAACGCGTTCAAACAACCGAAAGCGTTCTATCTGATCTTCTCGATCGAACTGTGGGAGCGTTTCGGCTACTACGGCCTGCAGGGCATCATGGCGGTTTATCTGGTCAAGATGCTCGGCATGAGCGAAGCCGACTCCATCACCCTGTTCTCTTCCTTCAGCGCCCTGGTATACGGTTTCGTCGCCATCGGCGGCTGGCTGGGCGACAAAGTGCTGGGCGCCAAACGCGTGATCGTGCTCGGCGCGCTGGTGCTGGCCGCCGGTTACGCCATGGTGGCTTACTCCGGCCACGACATCTTCTGGGTCTACATGGGCATGGCGACCATCGCCGTGGGCAGCGGTCTGTTCAAGGCCAACCCATCCTCCCTGTTGTCCACCTGCTATGAGAAAGACGATCCGCGTCTCGACGGTGCCTTCACCATGTATTACATGTCGGTGAACATCGGTTCCTTCTTCTCTATGCTGGCCACTCCGTGGCTGGCGGCGAAATACGGCTGGAGCGTGGCGTTCTCGCTGAGCGTGGTCGGCATGCTGATCACCCTGGTCAACTTTATGATGTGCCGCAAGTGGGTGAAGGAAAACGGTTCCAAGCCTGACTTCAAGCCGCTGCATCTGCAGAAACTGCTGATGGTGCTGGTCGGCATCGTGGCGTTGATCGCCGTGTCCAGCTGGCTGCTGCACAACCAGGTGATCGCGCGCTGGGCGCTGGCCTTGGTTTCCGCCGGCATCGTTCTGGTGTTCGCCAAGGAAACCTTCGCCCTGCACGGCGCCGCTCGCCGCAAGATGATCGTCGCCTTCCTGCTGATGCTGGAAGCGGTGGTGTTCTTCGTGCTGTACAGCCAGATGCCAACCTCGCTGAACTTCTTCGCCATCCACAACGTGGAACACAGCATCTTCGGCGTCGCCTTCGAGCCGGAGCAGTATCAGGCGTTGAACCCGTTCTGGATCATGCTCGCCAGCCCGATTCTGGCCGCGCTGTATAACAAAATGGGCGATCGCCTGCCGATGCCGCACAAGTTCGCTTTCGGCATGATCCTCTGCTCCTGCGCCTTCCTGGTGCTGCCGTGGGGCGCCAGCTTCGCCAACGAACAGGGCATCGTGTCGGTCAACTGGCTGATCCTGAGCTACGCGCTGCAGAGCATCGGCGAGCTGATGATTTCCGGCCTGGGTCTGGCGATGGTGGCGCAGCTGGTGCCGCAGCGCCTGATGGGCTTCATCATGGGCTCCTGGTTCCTGACCACCGCTGCCGCCGCGCTGATCGCCGGTAAGGTTGCCGGTCTGACCGCCGTCCCAAGCGACATCAACGACGCGCACGCTTCGCTGGCCATCTACAGCCATGTGTTTATGCAGATCGGTATCGTCACCGCCGTCATCGCTATCCTGATGATGCTGACCGCGCCGAAGCTGTACCGCATGACGCTGGACACCACCGAAGACGCCAATCAGAAAGCGCAGGAAGCCACCGCGGCTCGCTGATCGCCGGCAGATTGAGACGTAAATAAAAACACCGGGTTAACGCCCCGGTGTTTTTTTATGCCCGCAAGAAAAAGGCTTACGCTGACTTGGGTTTGCCGCTCAGGTTGGCCCACATGAATTCGCTCACCAGCGCGCTGTGGAACGCCGCCTGTTGCTTGTCGGCGGCGGCGCTGTGCCCGCCTTCGGTATTCTCGTAGAAATAAGCCTGCTGATACCCCATCGCCTGCATGCGCGCCGCCATTTTGCGGGCGTGGGCCGGGTTGACCCGATCGTCGCTGGTCGCGGTATAGAACAGCACCGGCGGATAGGCCGTTTTCGCCTGAATGTTGTGGTACGGCGAGAAGGTTTTGATATAAGCCCACTGCTCCGGCTTGCTCGGGTCACCGTATTCGGCGATCCACGACGCGCCGGCGGAAAGCTGCGTATAGCGCTGCATGTCCAGCAGCGGCACTTCGCAGACGATGCAGCCGAACAGCTGCGGATACTGCGTCAGCATATTGCCCACCAACAGGCCGCCGTTGCTGCCGCCGCGCGCCCCCAAATGCGGCGCCGAGGTCACCTTGCGTGCGATAAGATCTTCGGCCACGGCGGCGAAATCCTCGTAGGCGCGATGGCGATTCTGCTTGAGCGCTGCCTGGTGCCAGGCCGGGCCGTATTCGCCGCCGCCGCGGATGTTGGCCACCACGTACACCCCGCCGCGCTCCAGCCAGGCCGGCGCCTTGCCGCCGAGATAGCCCGGCAGCAGCGGCACTTCAAACCCGCCGTAGCCATACAGCAGCGTCGGCGTGCTGCCATCCGGTTTGAGATCTTTGGCGGCAATCTGGAAATACGGCACGCGGGTACCGTCCTTGGAGCGCGCAAAATGCTGGCTCACCTGGTAGCCTGACGCGTCAAAATCCTGCGGCGCCTGTTTCAGCAGCGTCGCCTCACCGCCGTCGAGATTGCCCATGTACAGCGAGGTCGGCTGCAGGAACCCGCTGACGGTCAAGAAATAGGCGTTGCTCTCTTCGTCGATGCCGCCGGCGGAAATGGTGCTGATGGCGCCGGGGTTGCCCAGCGGGCGACGTTGCCAGCTGCCGCCCTTCGGCGTCAGCACTTCCAGCCGGTTGACCACGTTATCCATGATGCTGAGGATCAGGTGATCGCGGGTGCCGCTGTAGCCGCTCAGCGCCTGCTCCGCCGTTGGGGTAAACAGCGACTGCAGCTCGCGCTTGCCCGCCAGATAGTCATCGAAGTTGGCCGCCAGCAGCGCGCCGGACGGATAGCGCTTGCCGCCCACCTCCCAGTCGCTGCTCGGTTTAATCAGCAGCCATTCACGGTGCGTATCCAGCTCGGCGTCCGCCGGGATGTCGATTTTGATCTGCCGGCCGTCCTGAGCCAGCAAGAAGTAGTCGCGGCGATAGAAATCCAGGCTGCGGCCGACGAAATCGCGCTCAAAGCCCGGCGTGCGATCGTGATAGGCGAAGACCGCCATGTCCTCAGGCTGCGCTTCGTACAGCGTTTCGGCGGCGCTCAGCGGCGTGCCGCGCCGCCAGCGTTTGGCGATGCGCGCGTAACCGGACTGGGTCATCGAGCCGGGGCCGAAATCGGTGGCGATGAACAGCGTGTCCCGATCGACCCAGGAAACCCGGCTTTTCGCCACCGGTACGTTGAAGCCGTCCTTGACGAAGCGTTTGGCCACCAGATCGAATTCGCGGATTTCGGTGGCGTCGCCGCCGTCCGGCGACAGCTGCATCAGGCAATAGCGGTATTCCGGCGCCAGCGGCTGCGAGCCCTGATAAACCCAATCCTTGCCCTCCGCCTTGCCCAACGCATCGATATCCAGCACCGTTTCCCAGGCCGGTTTGGCCTTGCGGTACTCGTCCAGCGTGGTGCGCCGCAGCAGGCCGCGCGGGTTGGCCTGGTCCTGCCAGAAGTTGTAATAGTACTCGCCGCGCTTGCTCACCCACGGGATCTGGGTGTCTTTATTGAGGATATCCAGCACCTCGCGCTCAATGCGCTGAAAGTCTTCGCCCTGGCCGAAACGCGCCACGGAGCGCTGATTTTCCTGCTGCACCCATTGCAGCGCTTTTTTACCCTGCAGCTCCTCCAGCCACAGGAATTCATCGCCGGCGGCCGCGCCGCCCTCCGCCGCCATCGCCAGGCGGATACTGTTGGGTAATGAAGTCATCGCGAATACGGCTCCTGCGGTTTGCGCACTGAGTTTAATAAACTGACGTCGATTGGTGACCGGCAAAATCAAGCTCCTTTTGAGTCGGCTGCAACGCCGCCCCGTCGTGGGCGACAGCCTGTGAAATAAGAGTCATTTTCAACAAGGTAGGCGTTTGGCGGCGCGGAGTCAAAGCCCACGGCCGCCGCGTTGAGTCAGGATTGAGGATAATGGATCAGATCGTGGATGCGCACCGTTTGTGAACTGGCGTTGCGGTAAGCGTGTGGCCGATCGGCCTGAAAGCGCATCGCCTCGCCGGCGGCCAGGCTGTGCCATTCGCCGTCTATCGCCAACTCCAACCGGCCGCTGATCACGATCACATGCTCGATCACGCCCGGCTCATGGGGCGACGATTCGCTGAGCGCGCCCGGCGCAAGATCGATGACGAACATATCGAAACCCAGCTGGCGATCGTAGGGAAACAGCGGCACTACGCGCATGTCGGCGTTGTCCTGATCGTAGACCGGCAGATCGCCGTAGCGGTGCAGCGTCGCCTGCTGCTGCGCGGGAGAAGCCTCGAGAAAGGCGGAGAACGCCACGTTGAAACCGGTGGCGATCTTCCACAGTGTCGCCACCGTCGGGCTGGACTCGCCGCGTTCGATCTGCCCGAGCATCGCCTTGCTGACGCCGGTGTATTCCGCCGCCTGCGTCAGGCTCCAGCCGCGCTGCGCGCGCAGCGTGCGAAGGGTGTGTGCCAAATGGCCGGCAAGTTCCTGCATCCAGTTCTCCTCTGCGTGTCGAGCCCGATTATACCCGCTTGTGCGCTATAGCGCACGGTGCTATGCTGATTTCTCATCGTGCGTTATAACGCACAACCACCAATTGGAGCTTCTCATGCGCCCAGCCCTCTCCCTGCGCCATCTGACCCTGCCCGCCGTCATGGCCGGCTTTGTCGCCGTTCTGGTGGGTTACACCAGCTCTGCCGCGATCATTTTCCAGGCCGCCGCCGCCGCGGGCGCCACACCGGCGCAGATCGGCGGCTGGCTGAGCGCGCTGGGGATCGCGATGGGCGTCACCTCGCTGGGACTGTCGCTTTACTATCGCACGCCTATCCTCACCGCCTGGTCGACGCCCGGTGCGGCGCTGTTGGTCACCAGCCTGCCCGGCACGCCGATCAACGAGGCGATCGGGGTGTTTATCTTCGCTTCCGGCCTGATCCTGCTGTGCGGCGTCACCGGGCTGTTCGCCCGCCTGATGGACTATATTCCGCAGGCGATTTCCGCCGCGATGCTGGCGGGGATCCTGCTGCGTTTCGGGCTGGACGCCTTCGCTTCGCTGCAGCTCAATTTCCCGCTGAGCGCCGGCATGGGGCTGGCCTATCTGCTCAGCCGCCGTTATCTGCCGCGCTACGCCATCGTGCTGACGCTGGCGGCCGGGCTGGCGATCGCCGCGCTGCAGGGCAATATCCAGCCGGCGCAACACGCGCCGGCGTTTGCCATGCCGGAATTTATCGCGCCGCACTTCAGTTGGCCGACGCTGCTGGGCATCGGCGTGCCGTTCTTCGTGGTGACCATGGCTTCGCAGAATGCGCCCGGCATCGCCACGCTGCAGGCGGCGGGCTACCGCGTGCCTACGTCACCGCTGATCGCCTGGACGGCGCTCACCGCGCTGCTGCTGGCACCGTTCGGCGGATTCTCGGTGTGCATCGCCGCGATCACCGCCGCCATCTGCATGGGCCCGGACGTGCATCCCGATCCGCAGCGCCGCTATATGGGCGCGGTGGCCGCCGGCGGCTTCTACCTGTTGGCCGGGCTGTTCGGCGGCGCCATCGGCCTGCTGTTCAGCGCGCTGCCCCTCGCCCTGATCCACACCATCGCCGGGCTGGCGCTGCTCGGCACCATCGGCGGCAGCCTGCAGCGCGCGCTGCATGATGAGAAACAGCGCGACGCGGCGCTGATCGCCTTCCTCATCACCGCCTCCGGCGTCACGTTACTGGGCATCGGTTCGGCCTTCTGGGGCATCGTCGGCGGCGCGATCGCCCATCTGCTGCTGTCGCTGCCGCAGCGAACAAGCCAAGCATAACGGGCGGTCTACATTGACAAGTGCCGCCATGGCGCCTTCACTTTCTCTGTCGTCTTGAGATCAATTCACAAAATAAGTGACGCCGTCACCAAGGAAGCCTATGACTGAGAAAGCTGCGCTGTTGGCTCAGCGCCTGATACGCAATGTCGAACGAGTAGATAAGCGGCACGATCGGCGGCCGCCGCTGTATGACAGCGTCGGCGCTCGCCTCGGCACCGGCACCGCCGCCGACAAGCTGGGCGCCTCTTTCGATTGTGTCGCGCCGGGTATGCGCTCCTGCCCCTACCATTTTCACTACGCTCAGGAGGAAATGTTCATCATTCTGGAAGGCAGCGGTACGCTGCGGGTGGCCGGAGAAATGCTGCCGATCGTCAGCGGGGATGTCATCTTCATTCCGCCGGGCCCGGAATACCCGCACCAGATCATCAACACCTCCGATGCGCCACTGAAGTACCTGTCCGTCAGCACGCGCGAGCAGCCGGAGCTGGTGATGTACCCGGATTCCGGCAAATACCAGGCGATGGCGCGCGGCGCAGACGGCCAGCAGGTGCGCTACCTGCAGCGCCCTTCAACCTCGCTCGATTACTGGCAGGATGAACCCTGAGTCGCCGCCCGGCAGCGGGAGATCCAGCGCGCGCGCCGCCAGCTCAGCGACGCGAAAGTCGATGTCCGCCGCCTGCCCGTCTTCCATGAACCAGGCGGCGGACAGCCCCGACCAGGCCAGGATCCATTGCAGCAAGCGCCGGCGCTCCAGCCCGGCCAAGCGACAGACCTGTTCCACGCGGCGCTGGAAAATGGCCGGATCGGTGGCGATGCCATAGTTGGGATTGCAGAAGATATTGGCGTAGTCGAAGCCCCGTTCGCCATACAAACGCTTGGGATCGATCGCCAGCCAGCCGCGTTCGCCGAAGTCCAGCACGTTGTCATGGTGAATATCGCCGTGCAGCACGCTCTCTTCTCGCGGGCTGTGCAGCAATTCTGCTGCCGCCGTGGCACAGAGACGCAGCATGCCGCCGTGCGCCTGCGCCGCCGGCCACAGTGAGCTGAACCACTCCTGCAGCGGGATCAGCTCGGGCAACGGTTCCGCTCGCGGCGCATGCAAGGCGGCGATCGCCCGGCACAGGATTTGCGTGGCCTGCTCATCGTCGCCGTCACGCACCAGCTGCGCCAACGAGCCTTCACCCTGCGCGCGCTCCAGCAGAATGCCGTCGTCATGCCACGCCAGCACCTGCGCGGCGCCTTCCCCGCGCCACCAGCACATCAGTTGGCCACCGAAGCGCTCCTCCTGCTCGCGGGCGATCTTCAGCATCGCCGCCTCGCCCCGGTAACGCACCGGCATCAGCAGACTGCTGTGGGTTTCGAAGGCTTTGCCGTCCTGTTCCAGTTGCCAGCGTTGCAGGTAGGGAGTAAAAAGCGAGTTCATCGTCTCATGCGTCCTTGTGGCCGATCTGCGCCGCACTGTCACATTCAGGTGAAAGACGACGTATAAAATAAAGAGGGATGATACTCTCAAATATCATCGGTGCGCGGCGTCTGGCCGCCGTTTCCTCAGTATCCTAACCAAGTTTGTCGATTTTATTAACCGGTCTTGCGCGGGGTTTGATCATGACATTATTAAAACGCACGAATTATCCGCAGTTGCCTACGCCGGGCGGCCCCTATGTGCATGCGGTGCGCCACGGCGATCGCCTGTACGTGTCGGGATTGACGGCCTTCGCCACCGACGCGCAAGGCTTGAGCGCGCCGGAGCAAACGCAGGAGATCCTCGAGCAGTTAGCCACTATCGCCGCCAGCGAAGGCGTTAATCTTAAAGCGTTGATTAAAATCAGCGTGTTCCTGACCGACATCGCCGATCTGGCGGGCGTGCGCCCGGTGCTGTTTGACTATTTCGATGGCGCGCTGCCGGCCTGTTCACTGATGGCGGTCAGCGCGTTGTTTTCACCGCAGGTGTGCGTAGAGATAGAAGCGGTGATGGCGTTGCAATAATGCGCGGCTAGAGCGCGCCCTCATCCGGCACACAGGGGCCGATCTTGAACCAGGCTTTGGCGATCCGCCCCTGTTCCACTTCGTAAATGGCGATGACATCCATTTTGCCCCGCCCCTGCGGGAAGTTGCGCGTCACCACTTCCTGATCGACCACCATGTTCCCCACCGCCATGCGTTTTATCCGTTCACCGTACAGACTTGGCTCCTGGAAACGCACCAGATGCCGTTCGCGGATCGCCGCCTTGCCGCTGGCCAGCAGCGTGTCGGGATGCTCGTAATACTGCGCGTCGTCCGCCCAGCAGGCCATGAAGGCGTCGATGTCGCGGGCGTTATAGGCGTCAAGCTGTTGCTGAACCACATCCTGCGGGCGTGCCGTTTTATCGTTCATCACATCCTCCTGCTGAAGTTAACCGCCGCATGTATCGAACCCATCACGTTAACCGCCCGGTGCTGCAGCTTGATGACACGGCGAATGTTGAATAAAAACCCAAAAATAGCGAATAAATAACCTACCACGCCCAATGGACAATTCAAGCGTCCGGCATAAATTTTCTGCCCCGCGCCAGCGGCGGGGAAAACCGCATGGCACCGCGCGTTAATCTTTGCGGCGGTTAGGGAAATTCTGCTAATTTAGCGTGAACAGCCTGATGATAACGAAACGCTATGCAGCAAAAACCGGTGTTGGACGAAGCCAGACAGTTAAAGCGACTCAACGCCGCCACGCGGCGTCAATCCCATATGTATAAATGGATCGCGCTGATTGCGGCGCTGGATGCGCTGTTGGTGTTTTGGTATGACCGGGATATGCGCAACGTCACCTTCTCGGGAGCGGTTGCGCTGGTGTGCGGCTATCTGTGGATCCGCGATCGCAACAAGGCCCGGGGTTACCGGCGCGAGTTCGACCGCAAATTCGGCAAGCGCAGCGGCGATTAAGGCTGCATCGCTTCCAGCACTTTGGCGCTGTCGACGATCTGCACGAACTTCACGATTTTGCCGCCGCGCAGCGTATAAATATGCGCAAAGGAGGCGCTGAAAGATTTGCCGGTGGCCCGGTAGGTACCGTGATAAAAACCTTGCGCGATCACATTGTCGCCGGCGTCGTAAAAGTGGTCGACGTCGGCGCGGTAACCTTGCCATTCGCTGCCCAGGCGCTGATGCACGTTCTTGATGATATTTTCCGGGCCGATATAGGTACCGGCGTAGGGGAAACCGGCGGCTTCGGTCCACTCGGCATCGGGGGCCAGCGCCGCCAGCAGATTACCGCCGTTTTCTTCGGAGCTGCCTTCATAGGTTGCGCGCACTATTTCAAGAGGGGTTGGCATGTCTCTTCTCCCATGGCTGATGAGGATATTCCGGCCATCTCCGCGGACACAGGCTCTCACCAAGCGGAGACGGCGGAATGCGGCTATTCTAGGTTGCTTGTTTCGCTGCAAAAACCGCAGTTATGACAATAGTGGGTTGCACTTTAGTAAACAATAGCCGTTTTTCTGTCATTCTCCCGGCATCCGGCGCGGCTATGCTGATTGACCGATTTCCCCCAACAGGAGCTGAACGTGTCTTTACCCTCGCTGACGCAAGAGCTGTTACAACCTTTTTCCCCCTACCAGGCGCTGGCGCAAACGTTGCTGCCGCTCACCCTCGAGTCGGACGACGGTTCGCATGACGTGGCGCATCTGCACCGGGTCTGGAAGAACTGCCGCCGGATCAGCAAGCTGGAAGGCGGCGACCGGCGCATTCTCTGTGCGGCGGTGCTGCTGCACGACGCCGTCGCGGTGGAAAAGAATTCGCCGCAGCGCCATCTGGCCTCACGCATGGCGGCGGAGCAAGCCACGCTGACGCTGACCCGGCTGGAATGGGCGCCGGCGGATATCGCGGCGGTGGCTCACGCCATCGAAGCGCACAGTTTTTCCGCCGGCATCCCCCCGCAAACCCTGGAGGCGAAGATCCTGCAGGATGCCGATCGCCTCGACGCCATCGGCCTGATCGGCGTGGCGCGCTGCTTCTATATCGGCGGCCGCATGCGCAGCGCACTGTACGACGCCGCCGACCCGCGGGCCGAACATCGCCAATACGACGACAAGCGTTTCAGCCTGGATCACTTCGAAACCAAGCTGTTCAAACTGCAAGACGGCTTCCAGACCGCCGCCGGGCGGCACATGGCCGAGCAGCGCACCGAACGCATGCGGCGCTTTGTCGACGATCTGCTGGAAGAGGTGTAATGCCGGCTTACCGCGCATTTCGTTATGCCCATAACATTTTCGGTCACATAACGCCGCTAAACTGTAGGTCAACTTCACCGAACGGGCGGCAAAGATGAAAAAGTTGACGTTGAAAGAGATGACGGAAAGCGAACAGCGGGAAGTGAAAACCGAATTGGACAAGGCGCGCAAAAGCCACGGCAGGCCGCTGACCAACGCCGAACAGCACAAGGTCAAGGATGAAGTGGTGGCGCGCATCATGGCCGCCAGAGCGAAGCTCGCCAAGGCGGAGCGTGCAGAACGCAAGGCCAACCGCTATCGGCCGAGCGGCGACACCTTCAGTTGGTCCGCCACCATCGGCTCCCGCCCGCCGCGCTGAGCCGGCCAAACTCTCCCCGCCGCTGCGGGGATTTTTATTTATTAGCCAAACTCATCCTCGCTACCGAATCATGAATAACAATGTTATCAATCTGTTGTAAATTGACAGCCTGATGAAGAATATTCATTATCACCCCACTTTCCCTTTTCATGAGACCGCCATGGCCTACCCACGCAACGCTGACATGCTGATGACGCCCGCGTTGCCCGTTGGCGGTTTGGCGGCGGTTAAATCGAAGAAACAGACGCTCATTTGACCGGGGCGAGCTGTCCCGTCAGATGAGCTGACTGGATGGCGCGCAACGCCCCGCCTTCAATTTTCTCATCTGGCTTCTCTGTCGGTCACACAGAAGGAATATTTTATGGCCTCATTCTCGGGTATTTGGGTGGCGATGGTTACCCCTTTCAATCACGATGCCGTCGATTTGCCGGCGGTGAAACGCCTGGCGCGGCACCTGCTCGACGCCGGCATCGATGGCCTGGTGGTCTGCGGCTCCACCGGTGAAGCCGCCGCGCTGAGCAAAGAAGAACAGCTGGCGGTGCTCGACGCCGTGCTGGAAGTGGCGCCCGCACACCAGGTCGTGATGGGCCTTTCCGGCAATAACATGGCCGCCACGCTGCAGATGCAGCAGGCCATTCAGCTGCGCGACATCGCCGGCGTGCTGATCCCAGCGCCTTACTACATCCGCCCTTCGCAATGCGGCCTGATCGATTATTTCACCCAGTTGGCCGACGCCTCCAGCGTGCCGGTGATCCTGTACAACATTCCGCAGCGCACCGGCATCGCCATGGAGCTGGCCACATTGCGCCGGCTCGCGCGCCATCCGCGCATCACCGCCATCAAGGACTGCGGCGGCAATCCTGACGCCACCATGGCGCTGATCGCCGACGGCGAAATCGATGTGATGACCGGGGAAGACAATCTGATCCTCACCACGCTGTGCCTCGGCGGCACCGGCGCCATCTCCGCCGCCGCGCATGTTCACCCGGAACGTTTCGTGCAGCTGGTGCAGCAGGTCGCCGCCGGCGATTTGGCCGCGGCGCGCAGCAACTTCTATGAGCTGCTGCCGATGATCCACCAGATGTTCAGCTTCCCGAATCCGGCGCCGGTCAAGACGGTGCTGGCTCAGCAGAGGCTGATCGCCAACGAGCTGCGCTCGCCGATGCAGGTAGCGCCGCAGGCGTTGCAACAGCAGATCGCCGCAACGCTGACGCAGCTGCAGCCCGCCGAGGCGATCATCGGTTAAATTTGTTAGCTAAGCCGCTGTAATTTTGGCGCTATGGGACTACGATGAGAGGTTAAGCATGCCCGTCATTCGTCATCAACAAGGAGCTTCCGATGAAACTGTTCTATAAAGCCGGCGCCTGTTCGCTGTCCCCGCATATCGTGCTACGTGAGGCAGGGCTGGATTTTACGGCGGAGAAGGTCGATCTGGCGCAGAAGAAGACCGAGAGCGGCGCCGATTACCTCGCCATCAACCCCAAGGGACAGGTACCGGCGCTGCTGCTGGATGACGGCAGCCTGCTGACAGAAGGCGTGGCGATCGTGCAATACCTGGCGGACCGCGTGCCCGATCGCAACCTGATCCCGGCGGCGGGCACCCTGTCGCGCTACCACGCGATCGAATGGCTGAACTACATCGCCACCGAACTGCACAAAGGGTTCAGCCCGCTGTTCAACCCGAAAACGCCCGAGGAATACCAAACCATCGCGCGCGCCAAGCTGGAGCAGCAGTTCAGCTATCTGGATTCGGTGCTGGCGAAGCAGCACTTCCTGTTGGGAAGCCGTTTCAGCGTAGCCGACGCCTACCTGTTCACCGTGTTGCGTTGGGCGTTCGCCCTGCAGTTCGACGTGCGCAAGCACGCCCATCTGGCGGCCTGGTTCGATCGCGTTGCGGCGCGCCCGGCGGTAGATGCGGCGCTGAACGCCGAAGGATTGAAGTAAAGTTTCAGCCCCGGCGGCTGTCGCCGGGGCTCGATGCACTTACAGCTTTACCGCTTTGAATTCGCTGAGCGGCTGCACGATCCGATCCTGCGCCGCCACCACCTGCAGTTCGTATTCGCCCATCTCCTGCGTGGTCAGCATCACCTCATACACGGCGGCGGTCACGTGCTCCAGCGCTTTGTCCAGCGCCTCGCCCTTCAGCAGATCCACCAGCAGCAGACCGCTGGTCAAATCACCGACGCCAACCGGTTGACGCGCGCCGAAGTCCACCAGCGGCCGGCTGATGTGCCAGGCCTCGTCCGCCGTCACCAGCAGCATTTCGAAGCAGTCGGCGTGATAGCCGGCGCGGGCCAGGTGCTTGACCAGCACCAGCCGCGGCCCCTTGGCGATCAGCACGCGGGCGGCCTGCACCGCATCGGCCACGTTGGCGACGGCCATCTGGCTCAGCATCTCCAACTCCAGCAGGTTCGGCGCCATCATGTCGCTGCACGGCAGCGCCTGGCGGCAGTGAAACTCGGCCACGCCCGGCGCCACGATGCAGCCCTTTTCAGGATGCCCCATCACCGGATCGCAGAAATACCAGGCATTCGGGTTCGCCTGCTTAACCTGACGCACAATCTCCAGAATATGGTCACCCTGCTCCGGCGAACCGATATAACCGCTCAGCACCGCATCACAGCGTTGCAGCTGCTCGATATTGGCAATACCCTGCGCGATCTCGGTCAGGTGGCTGGCAGGCATGACGCAGCCGGTCCACTGGCCGTATTGCGTATGGTTGGAGAACTGCACCGTGTTCAGCGGCCAGACATTGACACCCATGCGGCGCATCGGGAATTCAGCCGCACTGTTGCCGGCGTGACCAAACACCACGTGCGACTGGATAGAAAGAATGTTTTTCATCGGAACAACTGACCTCGCCATGCCGTGTGCATCAGCCCGCGGCGAAATGATAATGGGTGCACGACGCTAAAACGTCATGCCGGCGCTGTTAAAAACAAGAAATGAGAGGGATTTTTATGCTTTCGACGGCGGCATATTGTAGCGAAAAGTCCGATCCAAAAAAAGCCGCGAGCCTGCAGCCATGGCTTCGACAGAGAGAAAAACCCGATCCACGCCAAGATATTTACGATAGTGGACTGCCACTAAAGGGTTGCCCCAGTATCGAGCCTTTCGCCGCAGTGCTTTTACACAGAGGACAACCGCATTTTCGGCAGAAACAGAATTTCCTCATATTTCGCCGCATTGCAATAACCTGGTTTTGAACTGTACTTGTTGATGCTTATTTCTATGTCAACACAGGGGTTAACATGAGTTTATTGTCGTCACAACAGGATGTGGCCATCCTTTTTTACGCCACGCTCGGTAAAAAAGCCGATAGCGCCGCCTTGAACTTCTTTGCCCGCCAGCTGGAATCGGGGCAGTACAGCAGAGATCAACTGGCAGAAAAATTCATCCAGTCTCAGGATGGACATCATCGCTACGATGGCCTGACAACATCGCAAAAAATTCAATACATCTATAAAAATACGACAGGCGCGGATCCAGCGCCCGCAGTGCTGGCCACGCTGGTCGCGCAAGCCAATGCAGGAAAAACGCTGGGGCTGATTACCAAGGATCTCATCGCCGGCGTGAAAAGCTATATGGGTGACGCTGCGGCACCGGTCGCACAGCAACAGCATCTGTTTGATATTATTGATACAACCTTACACCCCGCTTTGTCCCCCTATCCCGCCAACGCCGAAGCGGCAGCCGATATTCAAGCTCTGTTTTACATCGTAGGCAGCCTTGCGGTGGCGGAAGGCGTCAATTATTGGAGCCAGGTTCTGGCGACGGGAAAAGCCGACGCCAGCTATATCGCCGGCCGTTTCGTCGAGACGCGCAGCGCGTTGACCACGTTAAGTAATGAAGACTTCGTCAAAACCGTCTATAAAAATACGTTCGGCGTTGATGCAGGCGCAAGCGAGCTCGCCAATTACGTCACCGGGTTGAATAATCATACCGAAACGCGCGGCGACGTCATCATGCGTCTGATCGCCGATATTCGTAACGACACTGCCCATGGCGCAGCCAAACAGGCTTTTCTTAATGCTACCCATGTCTACGCTGCGGGTGAGATGGCTGCGACCCACTATCAGGAAAGCGTAGCGCTGCTCTTTCTGCAACTCGGGAAAAAGGCCACGCTGGAATCAACCGGGTTGGACAGTTACAGCAAATTCCTCGCCGCGGGAAATTCCGAGCTTGATCTGCTGACCATTCTGGCTAAATCCTCCCCCTTCAAAGATGCCGCAGACTTCGCCAGGGTTTATCACGAACTGTATTACGGCCCGGCGCTGAGCGAACTGCAAAAACAGGCAATTCTGCTCAAAGCCGGCAATAATCCGCTGCAGGCGACGCTGAATATTTTGCATGCGTTCCGCAACGGGGAAGCGCCGCTGGAGGGCGGAGTCAGCCCCAGTCACGAGCAACTCGTCAATCTCGAATACAAAATTGGCAGCGAGCTGGGGTATCAGATCCGTGGCAACGTCACGATGTCGAATGCCGACGGCGCCCTCAACGGCAGCCTGAATACCGGTAAGCAACATACGTTAAGTCATGCGGAAATCAGCCAACTGCGCGAGATCACTCTTAACACGGAGGTCGGCTCCGCGGTCGATCTCAGCTTTGCCAAATCGTTGCAAAAAGTCACGCTGCAGGGCGATTTTGCCACCAATGACGCAATGCTACAGTCGCTGAGAAACCTGAATATCACTCTCATTCTTAGCGAGGGCAATCTGCTGAACGCCCCCGAAGGGATTAACTTTACCAACGTTAAGAACAGCACCGTCGTCGCCGACCGGCTCGATATGACGACGGCAGCCGCGCAAATCAATCTGGCCGCCGGGAAACATCAGCTTGTCTGGCAAGGCAATGCCACAGCCGACAGCGGCAATAGGGTCAGCAGTGATTTCAAAGCGACGGCGCTTAATAGCGATCCCGAGACATCTTACTACAGTGTCTCAGCCAATTTTTTCACCAAGGTCGTCCACCTGACGGCCAGCGCCGGCGGTGGCTATGATGCTGAAATCACAAATAACGTTAATCAGTTCCTGTACTTCAACTATGTAGATTTGACCCATTATCGCGGTACCGGAGAGATTTATCTTAACGGGCAGCGGGTCGCCACTGAAGGCAACAAGGTCTTTGACTTTGGGTTGTTCACGCAAGAAGCGACCGTCTCCCATCCGATTTACGGCAACATCAACTCGCTAAAACAAGGCGAAATGGCGCAGCCCAATGCTTCGCAAAACGCTACGGGATCGGCTGGGGGGGTAATTACGGCCTACTCCGGAGATTTAGCGCTGCTCAACGTCAGCAGCGGGCAATTTACCCTCGGCGGCGACTTGACCGCGAAAAGTCGTATCCATATCAGCGATACGGCGCAAAGCGACGACAGCTTTAAATTGTTCTTTACCGATGCGGCTAGCCATACGGTAACCAATCTCAATATGGGTACTTTCAGCTTTACATCGAACCATAAAGAAACGCTCGAAATCCGTATGGGCAGCAACCTCGACATTGTGCAAAATCGCACGTTGACCCTGAGCGGCGGGGACAACTCAATTAGCACGTTGATGCTGAGCGGCTATATGTACACAGGCGATAAACCGCTGGTGCTTAATCTGACCGTCGCCGCAGATTTTAGCGATAACCTGAAGACCATCATAGGCAGCGAATTTACCGATGAACGCCGTTATTACTCCGACATGAAGCTGTACCTCGTCGCAGAAAAAGGCGGCACCGGCGGCGGCGCTTTCTACAACACGCTAAACACGCTGGCCAATAAAGACGATTTCGCCCATGTCATTGCCGAACTTGCCGGCGACCAGTTAACGGTCGACCGCACCGGATTGACCGTCTATAAAGCCGACGTTAAGGGCAACACGACGCTGGATAGCGCCGGTGCGTTACATTTTACCGATAGCAAAATAGACAATATGGTCACGCTCAATACCGGCTATGCCAACAGCGTCATCTCCGTGGGAGAAACCGATAACCCATGGGTTTTCTCCAAGACAGGAGACAAGACCGCAACCTTGTACGGCAGCGCCACTACCCAAGCTGAATTACAAAATGCGTTCAGTGGCCTGAATGCGACGGACAATGCCCAAGCGCTGTTCTCGCAGGTTCTGGCGAAGATGACCAACGGCGCCAGCGCCAACAACCTGGCGGAAGTCGGATTGCTAAAGTTGGACAAATCGCTCTATGTCATCGTGGATAACAATCATAACCAAACGTTTGACGCCGATGATGTGGTGTTCTCGATCGGCAATCAGGATCCCTATTTGGCTGCCGTCTCTCTGCACTACCACTCGCCAGCCATTACCGTGAACGGTGTTGCGGCCGAAAACTCGCTGCCGGAGGCGTTTGCCTAATCTTCATCCGCGCCAAGTGATAAAAAAAGCCCGGGGATCTCCCCGGGCTTTTCACGTCATATAGGCTGACTGACGCTTACTGCCAATCCACCAGGCAGTAGTGTTTCTTGCCGCGGCGCAGCAGCGTGTAGCGGCCGAACAGACGGTCCGCATCGCTGAAGCGGTATTCGGCATCCGATTGTTTCTCGCCGTTGATGGTCACCGCGTTGGAGCCGATCATGGTGCGCGCCTGGCCGCGTGACGGCACCAGTTCGGCATTCACCAGCGCCTGCTGCAGGTCGGCGTCGCGCTCCAGTTTAATGGTCGGCATGCCGTCCTGCGCCAGCTGGGCGAAGTCCGCTTCGGTCATGTCGTGCAGCGCGCCGGAGAACAGGCTCTGAGTGATGCGCTTGGCGGCCGCCAGGCCTTCCGCACCGTGCACCATGCCGGTCACTTCTTCCGCCAGCACGTACTGGGCGCGCGGCGCCTTGCCGCTGTTCTTATCTTCTTCCTCCAGCGCGTTGATGTCTTCCAGGCTCATGAAGGTGAAGAACTTCAGGAAACGGTAAACGTCGGCGTCGGCGGTGTTGATCCAGAACTGGTAGAACTTGTACGGGCTGGTTTTTTCCGGCGCCAGCCAGACCGCGCCGCCTTCGGTTTTACCGAACTTGGTGCCGTCTGCTTTGGTGATCAACGGCACGGTCAGGCCGAACACCTGCTTCTGGTGCTGACGACGCGTCAGATCGATGCCTGAGGTGATGTTGCCCCACTGATCGGAACCGCCGATCTGCAGCTCCACCTGGTGGCGGTTATACAGCTCGGAGAAATCGTAGCCCTGCAGCAGGTTATAAGAGAACTCGGTGAAGGAGATGCCGGAGTCGTCGCGATTCAGGCGCTGCTTGACCGCTTCCTTGTTGATCATCTGGTTGACGGAGAAGTGCTTGCCGATGTCACGCAGGAAGGTCAGCACGTTCATGCCGCCGAACCAGTCGTAGTTGTTGGCCGCGATAGCGCTGTTGCTACCGCAGTCGAAATCGAGGAACGGGGAAACCTGCTTGCGGATCTTCTCGACCCACTCGTTCACCGTATCGGTGGTGTTCAGCTTGCGTTCCGCCGCTTTGAAGCTCGGATCGCCGATGAGGCCGGTGGCGCCGCCCACCAATGCTACCGGCTTGTGGCCGGCCAGCTGGAAGCGCTTCAGGCACAACAGAGGAACCAGATGGCCCAAATGCAAGCTGTCAGCGGTCGGATCGAAACCGCAATACAGTGCAATTGGCCCTTGCGCCAGTCGCTCCGCTAACGCTTCCTCATCCGTAACCTGGGCAACGAGGCCCCGCTCTTGCAGTTGTTTAATCAAGTTGCTGCTTGCCATCAATGACTCCATGTATAAACGAATGCACCTTTGCCGGTACACGGCCTTTCGCCCAGTGGCGAAATAAAAATTCAGGGTAGCGCATAGAATAAAGCGCCGGCGGCGTCAGCACCAGCGCTTAGAGGGGATTTTCCGTCTTCAGGGTGCCAGTCGGTCAATTTTCCAGTCATTCCCGTCCCGCTGATACAGGAAACGGTCATGCAGGCGATGGGCGCCGCCCTGCCAGAACTCGACGGAGTCAAATTTCACGCGGAATCCGCCCCAGAAACTCGGCAACGGCACCTCGCCCTGCTGGAACTTCTGCTTCAGCTCAAGGAATTTGCTTTCCAGCACGCCGCGCGCGGAAATGCGCGACGACTGCTGCGACACCCAGGCGCCGATCTGGCTGTCTTTCGGCCGACTGTTGAAATACTTCAGCACTTCGAGGGTCGACAGGCGCTCCGCCTGGCCGAGGAAAATCACCTGGCGATCGAGCATGTGCCAGGGGAACAGCAGGCTGATATGCGGGTTGTGCGCCAGCTGCTGCGCCTTGCGGCTGCCGAGGTTGGTGTAGAACACCAGCCCCTGCTCATCGAAATGCTTCAGCAGCACGATGCGTTGATAAGGCTGGCCATGTTCGTCGACGGTCGCGACGCACATGGCGGTGGGATCGGCCAGGCGCGCGTCGCAGGCCTGTTTCAACCAACGCTCGAACAGTTCGAGCGGGTTGGCGGTCAGATCGTTGCGGCGCAGGCCGCCTCGGGTGTATTCACGGCGCAGGTCCGCAACATCAAACTCATTCTTTTCAATCATCTGGGTTATCGACCAACTGAAAAAATCCGTCGTTACATTCTGCGCCTGCGGCGTCAGGAACTCAATCGCTCCGACGCCGCCGTCGACCTTCACTCCGTCAACACGCAGTCGCTCATGACTACCTTGCCGTTGCGCTCAAGATAGGCGTTACGGTCTTTCGACCAAAAAGTGTATTTGCCGTCGCTGTATTTGGCGCCGGTCAGCGCCAGCACCTGCTTGAGATGCAGCTGTTCGCCGTCCATCAGCAGGCTGACTTCGCTCGCCTTGCCGTCAAGCGCCACCGTCAGCGGCGTGGTGCCGCACTGGTAGTGCATCGTCTGGCTGCTTTGCGGCAGGATGTAGCTGCAGCCGGACAGCGCCAGCGCGCCGGCGACGAAAATGACTTTTTTCATGCTGTTGCTCCTTAGAAAAATCCTTCACAGGCTATCCTAACAGAGCTAACGGGCCCCCAATGGCAAAACCGGATAAATCCCACCCAACACCGTTTCACGGCTGGCGCCGGTCACCGAAGGCAGATTGCCGGCCTGGCCGGACAGCGTGCGGAAGGCCAGCCAGGCAAAGGCCAGCGCCTCCATGTCGTCGCCGCTGACGCCAAAATCGTCGGTCAGCCCGACCTCCGTGCCCGGCAGCAGCGCCGACAGGCGCGCCATCAGCAGCGTGTTGCGCGCCCCGCCGCCGCAGACCAACAGGCGCTCGCACCCGCCGGCCAGCAATACCTGCTCGCTGATGCTGACCGCGGTCAGCTCCGTGAGCGTGGCCTGCACGTCGACCGGCGCAATCGCCGGCAATCCGGCCAGCTGCCGCTCCAGCCAGGCGATATTGAAATACTCGCGGCCGGTGCTTTTCGGCGCCGGCAGCGCGAAGTACGGATCCGCCAGCATCTGCTGCAACAGCGGCAAGCAGACTCGCCCCTGCATCGCCCAGCCGCCGTCCTGATCGTAAGGCTGCGCGCGGTGGCGCCATACCCAGGCGTCCATCAGCATGTTGCCCGGCCCGGTATCGAAACCGCGCACCGGCGTACCGGGCAACAGCAGAGAAAGGTTGGCGATGCCGCCGACGTTCAGCACCATGCGCCGCTCGACGGGATGCCCCAGCAGCGCCTGATGGAACGCCGGCACCAGCGGCGCGCCCTGCCCGCCGTAGGCCATGTCGCGCCGGCGGAAATCGCCGACGGTGGTGATATCGGTCAGCGCGGCGATGCGGTTGTTATCACCGAGCTGCATCGAGAAACGCGCGTCACCCTCCGGTTCGTGCCACACCGTCTGGCCGTGGCACCCGATGGCGGTGATCTGTTCTGCGTCGATGCCGGTTTGCTTCAGCAGGCCGAGCACCGCCTCGCCGAACAACGTGCCCAGTCGCGCGTCCAGCCGGCCGACGGCGGCCAGCGTGGTTTGCTGCCCCTGGCACATGCCCAGGATCTCTTTTTTCAACGCCATCGGCATCGGATGGCTATAGCTGGCCTGCTGCGCCACCATGCGATCGTCGATCGCGGCCAATACCACATCGATTCCGTCCAGACTGGTGCCGGACATGACGCCTATATAGCGGCCTGACTTCATAGCAACATCCTCTAACCCGCGCGGTAAGCAAAATTCATCCTGACAAATAAACCAGAATTGCCGGATTAACGCCATGAATTATGATGCTTTTTTTACGGTTCGTGAGCCAGATGCCCCCCGACACCGCTGTGGCACGGGTTATGTGTTAAACCGTGCCATAACAGGCGACGGAATGTCGCCAAGGCTGTCATAAAGGTAAACCGCGGTTTATTATTGGTTGAACAGAGAAAAGTTAAGCTGCATGCAGCGATGAAGCATGGCGGTGTGTCAACTTTCAGCCATACTTTGTCTATCGTTTTCACTGAATCTTGCCTGGAGAGCATTGCCAGGTTATGGACTACTACCATCAGGAGTTTTGTATGATCAAGCGTCTTCTCGTCGTTGCCGTCGCCGCCGTTACGCTGGCCGGCTGTGCCAATGAATCCATGTCCGGTGATGTCTACTCGTCCTCGCAGGCCAAGCAGGTGCAGACCGTCACCTACGGGACGCTGGTTTCCGTGCGTCCGGTTAAAATTCAGGGCGGCGAAGGCTCCAACGCCATGGGGATGATCGGCGGCGCGGTGATTGGCGGGCTGTTGGGCAACACCGTTGGCGGCGGCACCGGTCGTACGCTGGCTACCGCGGCGGGCGCTATCGCCGGCGGCGCGGCAGGTAACAGCATCGGTGAAGTGGCCGGCCGTACCTCCGGCTACGAGCTGGAGATCAAAACCGACCAGAAAGAGAACATCGTGGTGGTGCAGAAAGCGGGCGACACCAAGTTCAGCCCTGGCCAGCGCGTGCGCATGGCGCGCATGGGCGACACCATCACCGTCTCTCCGCTGTAAGCCAGCCGGCGACAAGCGGCAAACCGGAGGCAATCGCCTCCGGTTTTATTTCTGATGCTGTGAAACTGTAATCGTAGAAAATAAGAATATTATTATTTGTTCTGCAGTTCGGTGATATTTTGTTCTAACTTGCCAATCAGCCCTACCAACAGATGCACTTCGTCGGCGGTAATGCCGCTTAAAATCTCACTGCGCGTAGACGTGATCACACTGTCCACTTCCCTGATGATCGGATCGGCCGCTTCGGTCAGCTTGATGCGCTTCGCGCGGCGATCGTTGGCACAGGTGTGACGCGTGATCAGCCCTTTCTCCTCCAGTTGGTCCAGCGTACGGACCAGTGACGGTTGCTCGATACCGATCGCCTTGGCCAGCTGGATTTGCGACTGCTCCGGCGGCAAGCGATTGATATTGTGCAACGTGACCCAATGCGTTTGGGTCAGCTCCAACGGCTTGAGCCGATGATCGATGAGCGCGCGCCACACACGAACTAATCGTGCTAAATCTGAACCTAATGTTGACTCCACTTCCCCCTCCTTATAATTAGCATGCTAACATTACCTCCCAGAGCTTAGACTATTTTGGGTAACTCACATTAAAAACACAAATGTATATAATGTATATTGTGGAAATAGCCACTATTTTTAGCCGCTATTGTTTAATCGTTATGCAAATATTCAACATATTCACCCTTAGGGATTGTTAATGTGAATACATCATGGTTACACACCTCATCTCCCTTGCCCGATTTGGTCCTGGGAGCATCGCTTTATTTTCCACCTATATTTAAAGCTTTTTTACTAGGACTGCTCTTATGGCTGCTGATTCATCAGCTGCTGAGAGACTGGATGTATTCCGGTGAAATCTGGCATCCCATGTTGATGGACCTGTCCATTTTCGTTCTGACCGTCAGCGGTTCCTTATGGATTTTAGCGAGTTGGTAACCCATGCAGCATAAAACATTAAAATACTTCTCTACGGTGATCGTCTGCGCCATTGCTGTCTGCGCCGGTTGGTGGCTCTGGAATTATTATATGCAATCCCCATGGACCCGTGATGGAAAAGTGCGCGCCGAACTCGTCAATATCACCCCTGAAGTCTCTGGAAGATTAGAGAAAATAAGCGCGAATGACAATCAGTTCGTACCTGCGGGAAGTCTGATTTTTACCCTCGACCCGGTGCCCTACCAGATTGCGCTGGACAATGCCGAGGCCGCGTTGGCAAAAGCGCAATCCGATCTGGCCAAAGCGGACCACGAGGCTGCCCGCCGCCGCGGTTTACCGCGTAACGTTATTTCCGCTGAAGATTTGGACGAGTCAAATTTAGCCGCGCAGGCAATGAAGGCCGCCTATAAAGCCGCCCTGGCCAATCTGGAACAGGCCAAATGGAATTTGAGCAAAACCAAAATTTACGCGCCAACCGACGGTTATATCACCAACCTGCAGGCGCGGGTCGGGAACTACGCCAACGCCGGTACGCCGCTGGTGGCGTTGGTGGATGTGCATTCGTTTTATGTGCTCGGTTATTTCGAAGAAACCAAGCTGAAGCATATAAAAGAAGGCAATAAAGCGGACATCGTTTTATATAACGGCAACACGCCGCTACAGGGGGAAGTAGAGAGCATCGGCCGCGCCATTTACGATCAGAGCGTTGACAGCAGCAACGATCTATTAATGGACGTAAAGCCTAATGTTCCTTGGGTGCGTTTGGCTCAGCGCGTGCCGGTACGGATAAAATTGCTCAACGTGCCCGTCGATTTGACGCTGGTCGCCGGCACCACCTGCACCATTTCGATTCATCAGCGGAACTAAAGTGTGAACCTGCCTTTTTTGGAGTGGAGCCGCACCCCCTGGGGTAAGGCGACCGGCGGCCAATGGCGCTATGCGCTGCGCAACTCACTGGCGATGTGTCTGGCGCTATGGGTAGCCTTCGTGCTCGAACTCGACGAACCCTATTGGGCGCTTACCTCCGCCGCGGTGGTAAGCTTCCCCACCATCGGCGGCGTGATCAGTAAAAGCATCGGCCGCATCTTCGGCAGCCTGGTGGGCGCCGCCGCGTCGGTGGCGATCGCCGGCCACTGCCTGAACGATCCCTGGCTGTTTACGCTGTTCATCGCCGCCTGGATCGGGCTGTGCACCTATGTCTCCAACCATTACCAAAACAACGTCTCTTACGCCTTCGCGCTGGCGGGCTATACCGCCGCCATCATCGCCTTCGGCACGGTCAACGTCACCGATACCCAGCAAATCTTCGATATCGCGCAGGCGCGGGTTTGCGAAGTGATCACCGGCATTCTGTGCGGCGGGTTGATGATGATGATCCTGCCCAGCACCTCGGACGGCGAAGCCCTGCTGACCTCGCTGCGGCGCATGCAGCTGCGCCTGCTGGAGCATGCCGCCATGCTGTGGCAGCCGGAGATCACCGCGCAGATGCGCACCTCGCACGAAGGGGTCATCGGCCAGATCCTGACCATGAACCTGCTGCGCATTCAGGCATTCTGGAGCCACTACCGGCTGCGGCGGCAAAATAACCTGCTCAACTATCTGCTGCACCAACAGCTGCGCATGACCAGCGTTATCTCCAGCCTGCGCCGCATGCTGCTGAACTGGCCGGATCGCCCCGCCAATCTGATGCCGGTGCTGACACAACTGCTGGACGAGTTGCGCGATCCCGCCACCGACAAATACCGTTTGGCGCGCCTGCTTCAGCAGATCGCCCCGCAAGAGGCTACGGACTACCGCCATCGCGCCTTCTGGCTGCGGCTGCGCGATTTCTGTTGGCTTTACCTGCGCTGCAACCGCTGGCTGCGGCGGTTGGAAAGCGCCACGGCGGTCAGCGATCTCCAACCGCCGCGCGTCACTTCGCTGGCGCGCCATACCGACAGCTACGAAGCCGCCTACAACGGCCTGCGCACCTTTTTGTGCATCGTGATCGGCTGCGCCTACTGGATCAACACGCAGTGGGACGCCGGCAGCGCGGCGCTGACGCTCACCGCCATCAGCTGCGTGCTCTACTCGTCCACGCCTTCGCCGATCAACAGCGTCAGCACCTTGCTCAAGGCGGTGCTGCTGCTCTCGGTCGCCTGCTTCGTGGTGAAATTCGGTTTGATGATCCAGATTGACGACTTCTGGGTGTTCTGCGCCTTCCTGTTCCCGATCCTGGTGACCATGCAGATGCTCAAGCTGCAGAATCCGCCTTATGCCGCGCTCTGGGGGCAGCTGATCGTCTTTATGGGCTCGTTCCTGACCGTCAGCAATCCGCCGAGCTATGACTACCAGTCCTTTATCAATGACAACATCGCTAAAATCGTCGGCGTGCTGCTGGCCGGGCTGGCGTTTCAGATCCTGCGCCCCAGTTCGGACAAACGCAAAAGCCGCCGCATTATCCGCGCGCTGCGGCGCGACTTTATCGATCAGCTGAGCAAACGGCCGCAGCAGAGCGAAAGCCAGTTCGAATCGCTGATCTACCATCGCATCAGCCAGCTTAATCAAAGTCAGGATCAGGACGCTCGCACCTGGCTGCTGCGCTGGGGCGTGGTGCTGCTCAACTGCAGCCATATCGTCTGGCAACTGCGCGACTGGCAAACCCGTTCCGATCCGCTCTCGGCGGTGCGCAACGTCTGTATCCACTGCCTGCGCGGCATCATGACGGAGAAAGGCGTGCAGCACAGTTCGCTGGACGCCACGCTGCAGGAGTTGCTGCGCATGAGCAACGCGCTGGCGCACCACCCGGAACAGGCGGCGCGCGATCTGGCCGGCCTGATCTGGCGGCTCTACTGCTCGCTGCAGCAGTTGCAACAGGCGATGGGCCAGCCCACCGCCGTACCGGCCGTTAGCGGCGGATAATCATTTGATCACACCGCAGGCGAAGCGTTCTCCGCCGCCGCCGAGCGGTTGTGGATGATCCGAATGGTTGTCGCCGCCGGCGTGCACCATCAGCGCTTTACCCTCAATGTCGCTGATTTTTTTCAGCCGCGGCGCCAACACCGGATAGTTCGCCATGCCGTCGGCGGTCACATAGATGGCCGGAAGGTCACCCAGGTGCCCGTCGGCATACGGCCCGAGGTGTTTTCCGGTCTTTTGCGGGTCGAAATGTCCGCCGGCCGCCAGCGCCGCCACCGCTTTGCCGTCCTTCATGCCCGGCTCGCAGCTGCCTTTCTCATGCACGTGGAAGCCGTGTACCCCGGCCGGCAATGCTTTCAGGCTCGGCGTGAACAGCAGGCCATACGGCGTTTCGCTGATGGCCACCTTGCCGATGTCCTGACCGATCCCCTGCCCGGTCACCAGGTGCATCTCGACGTCGGTTGTCGCCGCCTGAGCCGCACCACACGCCATCAGGCCGAGCGCTGCATACCAATAACGTTTCATCAATCAGTCTCCTTAATGACTATATCGAGCTATCAGTATAGGAGAGCCTGCGCCGGCACTGTTAACCAACGCACAATCTCGCTAATTTGATTCGCGGGCCTAATATTTAACACTAATAATAATTCTACCGATGTTGGTCCTCTGACCAGCTGTCGTTCGGCTAACGTTGTTTCCCTGTTTCCACCGCCGACGCATGTGAGTCCACTTACAGGCCCGCGGCATACTTCATAAGGAACTGATATGGGCATCTTTAGCTATAAGGATCTGGACGAAAAGGCGTCGAAAGCGCTATTTTCCGACGCCTTGGCCATCTCTACCTACGCTTACCACAATATCGATAACGGCTTCGATGAAGGCTATCACCAGACCGGTTTCGGGCTGGGCCTGCCGCTGACGCTGGTCACTGCGCTCATCGGCAGCACCCAATCGCAGGGCGGCCTGCCCGGCATTCCCTGGAATCCCGATTCCGAACAGGCCGCGCAGCAGGCGGTGAATAACGCCGGCTGGTCGGTGATCAGCGCCGCGCAGCTGGGTTACGCCGGCAAAACCGATGCGCGCGGCACCTACTACGGCGAGACCGCCGGTTACACCACCGCTCAGGCCGAGGTGCTGGGCAAATATGACAGCGAAGGCAATCTCACCGCCATTGGCATCTCATTTCGCGGCACCAGCGGCCCGCGCGAGTCGTTGATCGGCGATACCATCGGCGATGTGATTAACGATCTGCTGGCCGGCTTCGGGCCGAAAGGCTACGCCGACGGCTACACGCTGAAGGCCTTCGGCCAGTTGCTGGGCGACGTGGCGAAGTTCGCGCAGGCGCACGGGCTGAGCGGAGAAGACGTGGTGGTCAGCGGCCACAGCCTCGGCGGGCTGGCGGTCAACAGCATGGCGGCGCAGAGCGACGCCAACTGGGGCGGCTTCTACGCGCAGTCCAACTATGTCGCCTTCGCCTCGCCGACCCAGTACGAAGCCGGCGGCAAGGTGATCAACATCGGCTACGAGAACGATCCGGTGTTCCGCGCGCTCGACGGCACCACGCTGACCGGGGCGTCGTTAGGCGTACACGATGCGCCCCATGCCTCCGCCACCAACAATATCGTCAACTTCAACGACCACTACGCGTCGGACGCCTGGAACCTGCTGCCATTTTCCATTCTCAACATTCCGACCTGGCTGTCGCACCTGCCGTTCTTCTATCAGGACGGCCTGATGCGGGTGCTGAACTCCGAGTTTTATTCGCTGACCGACAAAGACTCGACCATCATCGTCTCCAACCTGTCGAACGTGACGCGCGGCAATACCTGGGTGGAAGACCTGAACCGCAACGCGGAAACGCACAGCGGGCCGACGTTTATCATCGGCAGCGACGGCAATGATCTGATCAAGGGCGGCAAAGGCAACGACTATCTCGAGGGGCGCGACGGCGACGATATCTTCCGCGATGCAGGCGGCTACAACCTGATCGCCGGCGGCAAAGGCCACAATATCTTCGATACCCAACAGGCGTTGAAAAACACCGAGATCGCCTACGACGGCAACACGCTTTACCTGCGCGACGCCAAAGGCGGCATTACGCTGGCGGACGACATCAGCACCCTGCGCAGCAAAGAAACCTCGTGGCTTATCTTCAACAAACAGGTGGACCATCAGGTGACCGCCGCCGGATTGAAATCGGACTCTGGCCTCAAAGCCTATGCCGCCGCCACCGCCGGCGGCGACGGCGATGACGTCCTGCAGGCTCGCAGCCACGACGCCTGGCTATTCGGCAACGCCGGCAACGACACCCTTAACGGCCACGCCGGCGGCAACCTGACCTTCGTCGGCGGCAGCGGCGATGACATCCTGAAGGGCGTTGGCAACGGCAATACCTTCCTGTTCAGCGGTGACTTTGGCCGCGATCAGCTGTATGGCTTCAACGCCACCGATAAGCTGGTGTTTGTCGGCACCGAAGGCGCCAGCGGGAATATCCGCGACTACGCCACGCAGCAAAACGACGATCTGGTGCTGGCCTTCGGCCACAGCCAGGTCACGCTGATCGGCGTCTCGCTCGATCACTTCAACACCGATCAGGTGGTGTTGGCCTAAAGATCGACGTAAAAAAGCCGGGTGCTTTCGCCGCCCGGCTTTGCTCTTTTTTACTCCGCCTTAAGGCACGTCATACCCCAGCGCCGCCTTGCGAATGCGGAACCACTGCTGGCGGTTCAGCACCAGTTTCTGCGCCTTCAGCGCCGAACGCACCCGCTCAATCTTGCCGGAACCGATAATCGGCAGCGGCGACGACGGCAAGCGCATCACCCAGGCGTACACCACCTGCTCGATGGTCTCGGCGCCGATTTCTTGCGCCACCCGCTGCAGCTCGTCGCGCAGCGGCTGGAACTCGGCGTCGTTGAACAGGCGCCCGCCGCCCAGGCAGGACCAGGCCATCGGCTTGATGCGCAGTTGCTGGCACTGGTCGAGCGTGCCGTCGAGAATAGCCGGTTGGTGAATCGGCGAGATCTCCACCTGATTGGTCGCCAGCGAGAACGGCAGGCGCGACTGCAGCAGCTGGAACTGCGCGGGCGTAAAGTTGGAGACGCCGAAATGGCGCACCTTGCCGCTTTTGTGCAGCGCAACAAAGGCTTCGGCCACGTCGTCGGCGTCCATCAACGGATCCGGCCGGTGGATCAGCAGCAGATCGAGGTAGTCGGTATGCAGATGGCGGAGCGACTGCTCCGCGCTCTGTACGATATGGTCGCGGTCGGTGATGTAGTGGCCGATCGGGTTACCGGGCTTGGCGGTGGTGGCGATGCCGCATTTGCTCACCAGCTCCAGCGACTGGCGCAGCGCCGGCTTCAGGCGCAGCGCGTCGCCGAACGCCTGTTCGCAGGCATAGCCGCCATAGATATCGGCGTGATCGGCGGTGGTGACGCCCAGTTCGACATGCTGTTCGATGAACGTCAGCAGCTGCTGCGGCGACATGCCCCACTCCATCAACCGCCAGTAACCGCAAATCATGCGGGAAAATTCAGGCCCCTGCGGCGCGAGACGAATACGTTCTACCATTGCGAAAACCTCATGACATTAGTTGCCAGTCAGCATACACAAGCCGGTGAGGCACAGGGAAGCGGTAAGCCACACGAACGTGCGGCAGATCAGGAAAGGTTAAAACAGCGACGGCTGCTCCGGCAGCGGCTCGTCGGGCGCTTTATTGGCGCGCTGCAGGCGCAGGAAGCGCTGACGGCACAGGCGCAGCACCTCGCGCTTTTGCGCGTCGCTCATGTTCATCCAGCCAAAACGCTCCTCGCGGCTGCGCAGGCAGCCACGGCAGAATCCGCGATCGTCGGCCTGGCAAATGCCGCGACACGGGCTGGGAATGTCGAAAAACTCAAGCTGCTGCGCCACGGGGCTCCTCCTGCGTTCTCTTGCTAATTGAAGACGCCATCGCCGCCGCTGGCAAGTCCCTTTTCGCCATTGCGGCGAAAATAGTCGCGCAAATAGCGCAGCGCCTGGCGGCTTTTCTCCGGCGCGTTGCGCTCGAGCGTCAGCGCATGCAGCCGCAGCGGCGCCGGCCGCCACTCAGGCAACAGCAGCAACAGCTCGCCGCGCTGAAGCTCGTCGCCAATTTCATACAGCGGCTGAACGGAAATGCCCAGCCCGGCGCGGGTAAAGGCGCGCATCACGTTCATGCTCTCGCTGACGATCTGCCCTTCCGCCAGCCGCAGCTTAACCTGCTGGCCGGACTGGTGCAGCAAGTCCAGATGGGCCCCGCTGTAGCCGCTGGAGATCCAGCGGTGCTGCACCAAATCCTGCGGCTTTTCCGGCACTCCATGCTGGCTGAGATAACGCGGCGCGGCGCACAGCACCATCGGCCACGCCGTCAGCGGATGCGCGATCATATTGGCGTCCGCCAGTTGACGGTTGGCCCGCAGCGCGATGTCGACCCGCTGCTCTATCATATCGACGATGCGATCGTCCGCCAGCACCCGCAGCGTCAGCTTGGGGTGCGCCTGCAACAGCGGCGCCAGCGCCTCCGCAAGCGATCGGCCGCCGATGCCGACCGGGGTGGCGATGCGCAGCTCGCCCACCAGCGTATCCCGCAATTCCGCCAGCCGCTGCTCCGCCTGCTGCGCCTGTTGCAGCATCGCCTCGCAGCCGGGGTAAAACGCCGCCCCGGCCTCGGTCAGCGCCAGACGGCGGGTGGAGCGATGCAGCAACGGCACCCCAAGCGCCTTCTCCAGCGAGCGCATGTGCTGGCTGACCGCCGACGGCGTCATGCCCAGCCGCCGCGCCGCGCCGGCCAGCGATCCCTCCGCCACCACGGTGGCGAATACCGCCATTCGATTGAGTTTATCCACGATTATGAAGTTTTACTTAATCAAGAAAGCATGAATATGGCACTAATCACGGCTATTGTTAAGGACTAGAGTAAACACCACGCAGCAGGCACATCGGCCTGCGTCACGATACTGAACCTATCCCCGAAGGAGCATGCAGATGAAAGTAGCCATTATTGGAGCAACCGGTTTTGTTGGCCGCCGCGTGGTGGATGAAGCGCTGGCTCGCGGTATTCAGGTGACGGCAATCGCCCGCCAGAAAAAAGATTTGCCGGAGCACGCCAACCTGACCGTCGCGCTGGGCGACGTTGCCGATACCGCCTGGCTGGCGGGGCAATTGCGCGGTCAGGATGCGGCGATCAGCGCCTACAACCCCGGCTGGGGCGAAGACAACCTGTATGAGAAAACCACCCGAGGTACCCAACAGATCCTCACCGCGGTCGAACAGGCCGGCGTCAAGCGCCTGCTGGTGGTCGGCGGCGCCGGCAGCCTGGAAGTGGCGCCCGGCGTTGAACTGGTGGATACGCCGCAGTTCCCGGAAAATATCCGCCCCGGCGCGCAGGCGGTGCGCGATCTGCGCAACAAACTGCGCAATGAATCGGCGCTCGACTGGACCTATCTCTCGCCGGCCGCCCTGCTGGAGCCGGGCAAACGCACCGGCCAGTTCCGCCTCGGCACCACGCAACTGCTGATGAACGGCGAAGCGCCGGCCAGCATTTCGGTAGAAGACCTGGCGGTCGCTATCGTTGATGAAATTGAAAAGCCTCAGTTTATTCGCGCGCAATTCACCGCCGCCTACTAAACCGCCCCACCGCCAGGCCGCCCGGCCTGGCGTTTTCCGCGCAGGCTCCGCCGCCAATATTCTGAGTTTCTAAGGTTTCCTTAAGTTTCATCCGGTAGATTTCAAAGCATTATCTACTTTCAGGATCCCGATTCGGCAATGTGGTTACGTCAACGCTTACGGTGCAACAGCCTCGGTTTTACCCTCGCCACCGCCCTGTTCTTCACTCTGTTTCAAAACGCGTTATTCCTGCATCGCGCCTGGTCGTATATCACCTTCGATAGCGTCCACAGCGTGATTTTCGCTGCCAGCATGCCGGTGGTGATCTTCTGTGCGCTGAATATCATCTTCAGCGTGTTGACCGTGCCCTACCTGCGCAAGCCGCTGATCATCTTTTTCTTGCTCGGCAGCGCCGCAGCCAACTATTTCATGTTCAGCTATGGTGTGGTGATCGACGGCAACATGATGCAAAACGCCTTCGAAACCAACCCTCAGGAGGCGACGGCGCTGCTGACGCCGCGCATGGGATTGTGGCTGGCGCTGCTTGGCATTCTGCCGGCGGTAGCGGTCTGCTTCACCCAGATTCGCCAGACTCGCCCCTGGTGGTATATGGTTGGACTGCGCGCCGCCAACGTCATGCTGTCGCTGGCGGTGATCCTGATCGTCGCCGCGCTGTTCTACAAAGACTATGCTTCGCTGATCCGCAACAATAAAAGCGTGGTGAAGATGTTGACCCCTTCCAACTTCGTCGCCGGCACCATCAAGTTTACCGAACAGCGTTACTTCACCCGCAATCTGCCGCTGGTCAAGATCGGCGAGGACGCGCGCAAAGGGCCGCTGATCGCCGGGCAGGCCAAGAAAACGCTGGTGATCCTGGTGGTGGGCGAAACCGCCCGCGCCGAAAATTTCTCTCTCGGGGGCTATCAACGCGAAACCAACCCGCGCCTGAAGCAGGATGACGTGGTCTACTTCAAGAACGCCAGTTCCTGCGGCACCGAAACGGCGATCTCCTTGCCCTGCATGTTCTCCAACATGCCGCGCAAGGAGTACGACGCGACTCAGGCGGCGCACCAGGAGGGGATGCTCGACGTGCTGGCGCATGCCGGCGTCAGCGTGCTGTGGCGCGATAACGACGGCGGCTGTAAAGGCGCCTGCGACCGGGTGCCGCACATCGACATGACCAAGCTGAAACTGCCGCAGGACTGCGGCGGCGAGGTTTGCATGGATAACGTGCTGCTGTATAAGCTGAACAACTACATCAATAGCCTGAAAGACGACGGCGTGATCGTGCTGCACCAGATGGGCAGCCACGGCCCGGCTTACTACCGCCGCAGCACGCCAGAATTCCAGGCGTTTTCGCCGACCTGCAACAGCAATCAGATCCAGGATTGCAGCCATGAACAGCTGGTGAACACCTATGACAACTCCATCCTGTATACCGACGCGATGCTCGATGCCACCATCAAGCTGCTGCGGCAGTATGACGACCGGTTCAATACCGCGCTGGTCTATTTGTCCGATCACGGCGAATCGCTGGGGGAAAACGGCATGTATCTACACGGCACGCCCTATGTCTTCGCGCCGAGCCAGCAGACGCACGTGCCTTTCCTGATGTGGATGTCGGCCGACTATCAGCGCAATTTCGGCGTCGATCGCCAGTGCCTGAACGCACTGGCGGAAAAGGACGACGTGTCGCAGGACAACCTGTTCCACACCCTGTTGGGCATGCTGAACGTACAGACCCGCGAATATCAATCCCGGCTGGATATCCTGCAGCCTTGCCGCAACGCGGCGTAATGGCTTAACTTCTGCGTGCCGCTGGGGCACAATAGTTTGCAGACAACCGGCGTTTTGTGCGCCGGTTTTTTTATTCCCATTGACCTAGACCAATCGGTCTATTATGCTCGGCACCATGATGACCAAATCAACGCATTGCAACGTGGACACACGTGAACATCTGCTCGCCACCGGCGAAACCCTCAGCCTGCGCCTGGGCTTTACCGGCATGGGGCTGAGTGAACTGCTGGCCACCGCGGGCGTGCCGAAAGGCTCGTTCTACCACTATTTTCGCTCGAAGGAAGCCTTCGGCGAAGCGATGCTGCAACGCTATTTCGCCCATTATGATGCAGAAATGCAGGCGCTGTTTGCCGACAGACGCGGCGATGCCCGCCACCAGCTGCTCGGCTATTACGCTCAGGCTATCAGCTACCACTGCCGCAGCGAATGCCACAACGCCTGCCTGGCGGTGAAGCTTTCCGCCGAGGTGAGCGATCTGTCGGAACCGATGCGTCATGCGCTGGAAACGGGCACCGCTCGCGTGATCGGCCACCTGCAGGAGGCCATCGAGCGCGGTATCGCCGAGGGCTCGCTGTCGGTGGCCATGAGCCCCGCGGCGACCGCAGAAACGCTGTATTCACTGTGGCTCGGTGCCTCGCTGCGCGCCAAGATCCGCCACTCGCTGGCGCCGCTGACCAGCGCGCTGGAAAGCATCGAGTTGCTGCTGCGCCCGCCGCAAGCGTAACGGTAACAATTTCTTTTTATTGAAAATGCAGTTCGTGGTTTTTTATCGCCCATTACTAGACGACCGGTCTATTAAATACAGGATGCACTATGAAGACTGAAAAATTGCTCTCTCCGCTGAAGGTTGGCGCCATCACCCTGCCCAACCGCGTGTTTATGGCTCCGCTGACGCGTTTGCGCAGCATCGAGCCGGGCGACATTCCTACGCCGCTGATGGCGGAATATTATGCACAGCGCGCCAGCGCCGGCCTGATCGTGACCGAAGCGACCCAGGTTTCCTTCCAGGCGAAAGGCTACGCCGGCGCGCCGGGGTTGCATACGCCGGAGCAGATCGCCGCATGGAAAAACATCACGCAGGCAGTGCATGACGACAACGGCCATATTGCCGTGCAGCTGTGGCACGTAGGCCGCATCTCCCACGCCAGCCTGCAGCCGGGCGGGCAAGCACCGGTCGCCCCTTCGGCAATCAACGCCGAAACCCGCACCACCGTGCGTGATGAAACCGGCGCCTGGGTGCGCGTGCCGACCTCCACGCCGCGTGCGCTCGAAACCAGCGAGATCCCGGGCATCGTCAACGATTTCCGCCAGGCGACCGCCAACGCGCGGGAAGCCGGCTTCGACTTCATCGAATTGCATGCGGCGCACGGCTATTTGCTGCATCAATTCATGTCACCGGCCTCCAACCAACGTACCGATCAATACGGCGGCAGCATCGAGAATCGCACTCGCCTGACGCTGGAAGTGGTCGACGCCACCATCGCCGAATGGGGTTCCGAGCACATCGGCATCCGCATCTCGCCGCTGGGGCCGTTCAACGGGCTGGACAACGGTGAAGATCAGGAAGAAGCGGCGCTGTATCTGGTGGAAGAGCTGAATAAGCGCAACATCGCTTACCTGCACATCTCCGAACCGGACTGGGCCGGCGGCAAACCGTATTCCGACGCCTTCCGCGACTCGGTGCGCGCCCACTTTAACGGGGTGATCGTCGGCGCCGGCGCCTACACCGCCGAGAAAGCCGAAGCGTTGATCGAAAAAGGCTTCATCGACGCGGTGGCCTTCGGCCGCAGCTACATCGCCAACCCGGATCTGGTAGAGCGTTTCCGTCAGCACGCTCCGCTGAACGAACCTAAGCCGGAAACCTTCTACGGCGGCGGCGCCGAAGGCTATACCGACTATCCGTTTCTGGCGAAGTAACCCTTCCTGACCCCAACGGCCACGCAATCGCATGGCCGTTTTTTTGTGCGCCGCGCGCAAAAAGGCCCGCACGAGGCGGGCCGGTGTTCCCTGGTGTTGTTCTCTATATTGCCGTTCAATTTTTACACGATTGCCGCTGGAATAGATAATTGATTGTGCAGATCAATTACTCTGTATCGATCGGTACGCTCGATCAATATTTAGACAGCGTTGACGGAAAACTAATACGTGACATCGTCACTCACTCGTCACGTTGAATTCCCTTGCGGGACAAGGCTATACTCGCTTGTGCTTCAATCCACCCGCCGTCTGCCACGGCACAGCCAATTCAGAGGAATTATGCGCTTACTCCATACCATGATCCGCGTCGGTGACCTGCAACGCGCCATCGACTTCTACACCAAGGTATTAGGCATGCGCCTGCTGCGCACCAGCGAAAACCCCGAGTACAAATACTCGCTGGCTTTCGTCGGCTATACGGAAGAGAGCGAAGGCGCGGTTATCGAACTGACCTATAACTGGGGCACCGACAGCTACGACATGGGCACCGCCTTCGGCCACCTGGCGCTGGGCGTGGACGACGTTGCCGCCACCTGCGACAGCATCCGCCGCGCAGGCGGCAAGGTCACCCGCGAAGCCGGCCCGGTGAAAGGCGGCACCACCGTCATCGCCTTCGTCGAGGATCCGGACGGTTACAAAATCGAGCTGATCGAAAACAAACACGCCGGTCAGGGCCTCGGCCACTAAGCCTCCCCCTCAGGGCGCGCTGCGCCCTGCTGATTCTCCGCGCGATAGCGCCTGCAACCGGGCGCAAAATTTGCCATAATGCGCGCTGCATTCGATGAAGATAAGAAACTGATGGCCGAAAAAAGTGATCTTAACGCCCTGAGTGGTCGTTTTCGTGGGTTTTATCCCGTAGTAATAGATGTTGAAACCGCCGGCTTTAACGCCAATACCGATGCGCTGCTGGAGATCGCCGCCGTCACGCTGAAAATGGATGAGGACGGCTGGCTGCAGCGGGACGAAACCCTGCACTTCCACGTGGAGCCTTTCGAGGGCGCCAACCTGCAGCCGGAAGCGCTGGCGTTTAACGGCATCGATCCGCACAACCCGCTGCGCGGCGCGGTCAGCGAATATGACGCGCTGCACGCTATTTTCAAAGCGGTGCGCAAAGGGCTCAAGGAGCGCGGTTGCAACCGGGCCATTATCGTGGCGCACAACGCCAACTTCGATCACAGCTTCCTGATGGCCGCGGCCGAACGCGCCGGCCTGAAGCGCAACCCGTTCCATCCGTTCGCTACCTTCGACACCGCCGCGCTGAGCGGCCTGGTGCTGGGCCAAACGGTGTTGGCGAAGGCCTGTATCGCGGCCGGTATGCCGTTCGACAGCAGCCAGGCGCACTCTGCGCTGTACGACACCGAGCAAACCGCCCTGCTGTTTTGCGAGCTGGTTAACCGCTGGAAACGTCTCGGCGGTTGGCCGCTGCCCGCCGGCGATCTTGCCGAATAAGCCCAACAAAAAAGGCGGCCCAGTTTGCACTGGCGCCGCCCGTTACGCGATAACCGCAAGCCCGTCGATTAAGACTGCTGGTCTTCCTGCGCTTTATACTTTTCTGCCGTTTCTTTGATCAGCTGCTGCAGTTCGCCGCGCTGATACATTTCGATAATGATATCGCAACCGCCGACCAGCTCACCGTCTACCCACAGCTGCGGGAACGTCGGCCAGTTGGCGTATTTTGGCAGCTCGGCGCGGATGTCCGGGTTCTGCAGAATGTCCACGTAAGCGAAACGCTCGCCGCAGGCGGACAGCGCTTGCACAGCCTGTGCGGAGAAGCCGCAGCTCGGCAGCTTTGGCGAACCTTTCATGTACAGCAGAATCGGGTTTTCAGCGATCTGGTGCTGAATTTTTTCAAGTGTCGTCGTCATTTATTGCTTCCTCAAGCCACATTTCATGGCTACAACATGCATCACGCGGGCTATTGTAGCGGCTGGAACAGTCGCAAGAAAACGCCATCTTTTGCAAGGATATTCGCCCGCCGCCGATCGCGTTTCACCGGCCACGTCATTCCGGTCAAAACATACGTTGAGAATAACATTTTTAATCCGACCATTTCACTAATATATTGCGCGGCGCTGACGGCGCGGATTAATTATATTCATAGCCCCCGCCGGCGCTTTTTCATACACCAACGGGCTGATTTTGAACCAAAAAAAATGTCATTAACGTTTTCTCACAATATGGATTATTATTTATGAGTTCTTCGCTGTTTTATATGGCGAAATTCGGGAATACTGTGACTCTTTCGATATCCGTTTCGGGGCCAAGGTTGGTGACGTCGACATGCGTTTAATTCTTACGCTCTTTGCGCTGCTGTTTACGCAGCTCTTCTTCAATTTGGCGCACGCTGCGCCACAGGCGCGTGTTGCCGCCGAGCAGCGTAAAAGCCATGCTAATGAAGCGCGGCCCGATGACCGCAGAAAAAAGAAAGCGGACAAAACCGCTAAAAAAGCCAAAGTGACGGCCCCCGCGAAAAAAACCAAGACCGCCAAGGCGAAAAGCGAGAAAAGCGCGAAAAAGATCGCCAGCGCCAAACCCAAGGCCAAAGCGCAGAAAACCGCCAAGATTAAAGTCACCCCGCCGAAAAAGGGCTACAAAAAAGGCTACGGCCGCCACCGCGAAGCCGGTATGGCCACCGCCAAGCTGGCGCGTGATGAAAAACCGTTAAAACTCAGCCCGGCGCACAAAAAACGCTATCAGCATGCCAAACAGACCGCGATGGCCAAGCTGATGGGCCAGATGGGCAAACCTTACCGCTGGGGCGGCAGCTCGCCGCGCACCGGTTTCGACTGCAGCGGCCTTATCTATTACGCCTATAAAGACGTGGTAAAAATCAAGATGCCGCGCACCGCCAACGAGATGTACCACCTGCGCGACGCGGCGCCGATCAAGAAAAGCGAACTGGAAAGTGGCGATCTGGTGTTCTTCCGCATCAACAACCGCGGCGTGGCGGATCATGTCGGCGTTTATCTCGGCAACGGCAAATTCATCCAGTCGCCGCGCACCGGCGAAGAGATCCGCATCAGCCAGCTCGACAACGACTATTGGCAAAACCACTACATCGGCGCGCGCCGCGTAGTAACGCCGAAAACCATTCGTTAATTCCCTGCTCTGCGCGGTTGCGGCACCGGTCGCAACCGCCTGCTCAAGCTATCGCCCCTCACACCGCCTCACGCGCATTTCTCGCTTTTCTTCCTGTTTTTTATGATGAAAATTGTTAAGATTGAAAGACCACAATAAAAAACGGCCCATTCGGCTCCCGCTCCGGCGGAAAAAGAGTGGCGCTGTAAAGGAGGAAGCAATGTCGTTTGAATTACCTGCATTACCGTATGAGAAAAACGCGCTCGAGCCGCACATCTCCGCCGAGACCCTGGAATACCACTACGGCAAACACCACAACACCTACGTGGTTAACCTGAACAACCTGGTGAAAGGCAGCGAGTTCGAAGGCAAATCGCTCGAAGAGATCATCAAGACCTCAAACGGCGGCGTCTTCAACAACGCCGCGCAGGTGTGGAACCACACCTTCTACTGGCACTGCCTGTCGCCACAGGGCGGCGGTGAACCGCAGGGCGAACTGGCGGCGGCGATCGTCAAATCCTTCGGCTCTTTCGCTGCGTTCAAAGAGCAGTTTACCGATGCCGCAGTGAAAAACTTCGGCGCCGGTTGGACCTGGCTGGTGAAAAAACCGGACGGCGCGCTGGCGATCGTCAACACCTCCAACGCGGCCACCCCGCTGACCGGTGAAGACAAACCGCTGCTGACCGTTGACGTGTGGGAACACGCGTATTACATCGATTACCGCAATGCGCGTCCAAAATACCTGGAAAACTTCTGGGCGTTGGTCAACTGGACCTTCGCAGCGGAAAACCTGGCGTAAGCGCAGGTTCTGAGGTGATGAGGCGCAGCCAGGCTGCGCCTTTTTTATAACCGGGGGTAAATCAGTTCAACGCGGCAACGAAGCTGAAAGCGATAATGACCGCCAACGCGCAGACGGTGGTGAACAGCGACATCTTCAATTCGGTATCCATGACAACTCCTTTAAAATGGGCTTTCCTAAGGATAAAAGGCGCACAATTAGTACGTCAAATCATTTTCCCACAGTTCGCCGATAAAATCTTGTTATCATTTCCCGGTTTATAATCTCGATTACCTCTTCCACTTTTGTTCAATATGCGACAAAATTCGCAGTTCACAACTGCGTACCGGCATCCATGCCCCTCCTGATTAAGCGCTGAAGACTTCAACACACTAAAAACTCAGTTTTCGCTTCTCTGGAGAAGGATCTACGTAGGCAAACGATTAACATCACACTTACATGCTGTAAACATGTGAGTTCAGGAGTCATTCCTTACATGGCAACGATTAAAGATGTGGCCAAACGCGCGGGCGTTTCCACCACCACCGTTTCGCACGTCATCAATAAGACTCGTTTCGTCGCCGAAGAGACCAAAGCGGCCGTGTGGGCCGCCATCAAAGAGCTGCACTACTCGCCGAGCGCCGTGGCGCGCAGCCTGAAAGTCAATCACACCAAGTCGATCGGCCTGCTGGCCACCTCGAGCGAAGCGCCCTACTTTGCCGAAGTGATCGAGGCGGTGGAAAACAGCTGCTACAGCAAAGGCTACACCCTGATCCTGTGCAACTCGCACAACAATCTGGACAAGCAGCGCGCCTACCTGGCGATGCTGGCGCAAAAGCGCGTCGACGGCCTGCTGGTCATGTGCTCCGAGTACCCGGATCAGCTGCTGGGCATGCTGGAAGATTACCGCAACATCCCGATGGTGGTAATGGACTGGGGCGCCGCGCGCGGCGACTTCACCGACACCATCATCGATAACGCGTTCGAAGGCGGCTATCTGGCCGGCCGTTACCTGATCGAGCGCGGCCACCGCGATATCGGCGCCATTCCGGGCCAGCTGTCGCGCAACACCGGCGGCGGCCGTCACCAGGGCTTTATGAAGGCGCTGCAGGAAGCGCATATCGACATTCGCGAAGAGTGGATCGTCCAGGGTGACTTCGAGCCGGAGTCCGGCTACAAGGCGATGCACCAAATCCTGTCGCAAAAACAGCGGCCGACCGCGGTATTCTGCGGCGGCGATATCATGGCGATGGGCGCCATCTGCGCGGCCGACGAGCTGGGGCTGCGGGTGCCGCAGGATATTTCCGTGATCGGCTATGACAACGTGCGCAACGCTCGCTACTTCACCCCGGCGCTGACCACCATTCACCAGCCGAAAGAGCGTCTGGGCGAAATGGCTTTCACCATGCTGCTGGATCGCATTATCAGTAAACGCGAAGAGTCGCAGGTGATCGAAGTGCATCCGAAGCTGATCGAACGCCGCTCGGTCGCCGACGGCCCGTTCATCGACTACCGCCGCTAATCCCCCGCGCCGGAAGCCTGCGCGGCTTCCGGTTCCACCTCGCTCAGCCACTCCTGATTCAGCGTCTCCCCATCGCCCAGATACGCCAGCAGCCAGCTCATCGCCGGTGACGGTTTATCCTGCTGCCAGGTCAGGCAGCAAGGGCTGGCGGGAAACGGCTGCTGCAGCTGCAACGCGGTCAGCTCACCGCGCTGCACCCGCGGCAGCGCCCGATGCGCCGGCATCATGCCGACGCACAGCCCGGCGCACAGACAGTCGAGCGCCGAAGTCCAGTCCGGCACCACCAGCCGCCGCTGGTTATCCAGCGTCCAGGTGACGCGCTTGGGCAGATTGCGCGAGGTGTCCTCCAGGCAAAGCGAAGGGTACGGCCGCAGCTGATCGTCATTCAGCGGCCCCGTCAACTGCGCGAGAGGATGTTGCGGGCTCACCACGCACAGCCAGTTCATATAACCCATGTCGCGGAAGGCGAAGCCGCCGCCGACCGGCACCGCGCGCGTGGCGCCGATCGCCATGTCCGCCCTGCCGTCCACCAAGGCATCCCACACGCCGTTGAACACTTCGGGTTGCAGCATCAATTCGACGTCGGGGAAATGACGGTAGAAATCCAGCACCAGTTGGCGGCTGCGCTGCGGTTTGACGATGATGTCGACCGCGATATTCAGCTGGCCGCGCCATCCGTTGGCCACCTGCTGACAGTGGCGGCGGGTGTCGAGCATTTTTTTGATAACAACTCGCGCATCTTTGATAAACAGCGCACCGGCGGGCGTCAACTCCACATCGCGATGACGCCGCTCAAACAGCGGCACCGCCAGCCATTGCTCCAGCTGCCGTACGGTATAGCTGACCGCCGACGGCACCCGGTGCAGCTCCTGCGCCGCCGCGCTGAAACTGCCGGTGCGCGCCACCGCATCGACCACTTCAAGAGAATATTCAGACCACATCGCCTTGCCTTCAATTTTTTTAACAGCACTTTGCAAATATTACCGTTTCACAAGCAGAGATCCAGCCGGATACACTGGCCGGCGCTAAAAACCTGCGACATTAAAATATTAACGAGAAATACCATGCGAAATTCCTTTGGCTTTATGTTCTACCTCGCCGGCCTGAGCATGCTGGGTTATCTGGCGACCGATATGTATCTGCCCGCCTTCGGCGCCATGCGGGAGGAACTGCAAATTTCCGCCGGCGCGGTGAGCGCCAGCCTGAGCATCTTCCTGGCCGGCTTCGCCTTTGCGCAGCTGCTGTGGGGGCCGCTCTCCGACCGTCTGGGCCGCAAACCGGTATTATTGATCGGGCTGACGCTGTTCGCCCTCGGCTGCCTGGGCATGCTGTGGGTGGAAAACGCCGTGCAGCTCTGGATCCTGCGCTTTATTCAGGCCGTCGGCGTCTGCGCCGCCGCCGCCATCTGGCAAGCGCTGGTGGTTGACCGTTACCGCGAAGGCCAGGCCAACCGCGTGTTCGCCACCATTATGCCGCTGGTAGCGCTGTCGCCGGCGCTGGCGCCGCTGCTCGGCGCCTGGTTGCTGAACCACGCCAGCTGGCGCGCGATCTTCGCCGCGCTGTTGGCCATCACCGCGCTGCTGCTGCTGCCGACGCTGCTGCTCAAAGAGCGCGCCAAAACGCAACCCAGCGCCGATGCGCCAAAAAACAGCGTCAGCTTCTGGCAACTGTTGAGATCCCCGGTGTTCAGCGGCAACGTCGCCATGTACGCCGCCTGCTCGGCCGGCTTCTTCGCCTGGCTGACCGGCTCGCCGTTCATCCTCGGTGACATGGGCTACAGCCCGAGCGATATCGGCCTGAGCTACGTGCCGCAAACGCTGGCCTTCCTGCTGGGTGGCTACGGCTGCCGCGCCGCGCTCAAGCGCATCAACGGCAAAACCCTGCTGCCGTGGCTGCTGGTAGCTTATGGTGTCAGCATGGTGGCGCTGTATCTGGTGGCCACCCTGACCGATCCGACGCTCACCACGCTGCTGATCCCATTCTGCGTGATGGCGCTGGTCAACGGCGCCGGCTATCCGATCATGGTGGCGAATGCGCTGATGCCGTTCCCGGAAAGCAGCGGCAAGGCCGCCGCGCTGCAAAATACGCTGCAGTTGGGGCTGTGCTTTGTGGCGAGCATGCTGGTGTCGGCATTTATTGCCCAGCCGCTGTTGGCGACGGTGACGGTGATGGTGTCTACGGTAATCCTGGCCGCGCTGGGGTATTTCCTGCAGCGTGGAAAAGCGGCCGATGCGCAGCAAAAGCCGCAGCGGGAACATGCTAACTCAGCGTCATAATTGCCAAGTTTAATAATCACTTAAAGAATATGCGTGCCGAGTGCGATTTACAGTTGAGTCAACGCCTCGGCACGCCTATACTCAAAAACAACCTTGTAAAGTAACACCTTATAATCTCTATATCTCAATTAGCGCTTGTGTACGCGCTTTGCGTCACACTCTTTTTTTAAGGATGCGTTTATCCCGCGCCGTTCGCGCCGGGTCGCTTCTTTAAATTTCCTCTGTTCATAGTCGGATATCAGACGCCGCGGGTCTATTTTCCGCCGGTAAACGTATGCACCCGCAGAAATTGTCTAAGCTGTTTCCTAACGGGTCATCAGTCAGAAGAAGGTGATGGAGAAGCTATGAGTTCATCGTGTATAGAAGATCTGAGCATCCAGGACAATCAGTGGTACCGTATCGCGCACGAAATGCTCGGCCTGGCCGGCATTGAAATCAACGGTTCGCGCCCCTTCGATATTCAGGTTAAAAACCCCGATTTCTTTAAACGCGTCTTGCAGCAAGGTTCGCTGGGCCTGGGCGAAAGCTATATGGACGGCTGGTGGGAATGCGAGCGGCTGGATATGTTCTTCCAGCGCGTGGTCAGCGCCGGGCTGGAGAAGAAACTCCCCCACCACCTGAAAGATACCCTGCGTATCGCCGCCGCGCGCCTGACCAATCTGCAATCGAAAAAGCGCGCCTGGATCGTCGGCAAAGAACATTACGATCTCGGCAACGATCTGTTTACCCTGATGCTCGATCCTTACATGCAATATTCCTGCGGCTACTGGAAAGACGCCACCACGCTGGAGGAGGCACAGGAAGCCAAGCTGCGGATGATCTGCGAGAAACTGCAGCTGCAACCGGGCATGCGCTTGCTGGACATCGGCTGCGGCTGGGGCGGCCTCTCCGCCTATGCGGCGAAAAATTACGGCGTATCGGTGGTCGGCGTGACCATCTCCGCAGAACAGCAGAAGCTGGCTCAGGCGCGCTGCGCCGGGCTGGATGTGCAGATCCTGCTGCAGGATTACCGCGATCTGCATCAGCAGTTCGATCGCATCGTCTCGGTCGGCATGTTCGAGCACGTCGGGCCGAAAAACTACCGCACCTATTTCAATGTGGTAGAACGCAATCTGGCGCCGCACGGTCTCTTCCTGCTGCACACTATCGGCTCCAACAAAACCGACATGAACGTCGATCCGTGGATCAACAAGTACATTTTCCCGAACGGCTGCCTGCCTTCAGTGAGCCATATCGCCGAAGCCAGCGAAGGCCATTTCGTGATGGAAGACTGGCACAACATCGGCGCCGACTACGATCGCACGCTGATGGCCTGGTTCGAGCGCTTCAAACAGGCGTGGCCGCAGCTTGCACCGCGCTATTCCGAACGCTTCGAGCGGATGTTCAGCTATTACCTGAACGCCTGCGCCGGCGCGTTCCGGGCGCGCGATCTGCAGCTGTGGCAGGTGGTGTTCAGCCCGAAAGGCGTTGAAGGCGGCATCCGCGTCGCCCGCTAAGCGCTTGCCCGACAAAAAAGGCCCCGGCAGCAATATCGCCGGGGCCTTTTTTTGCTCGTTCGACGCGTACGGCTTAGCCGCAGTAGACGCGGATGATTTTATCGTCGCTGTCGCCAAGGAAGTTCAGGCGGCGCAGGTTGAAATCCATGGTGACGGCAGAGTTGTACGGAATGGCGCGCACCTTGGCGTCGATCCGCACGCCTTCCAGCGAGGTCATCGGTTTGCCGACGAAGTTTTGATACTGCGAAGCGCCGCAGGTATCATCCGCATCGGCCATTTGCGCGCTCGCGCCCTGCTCAGGCGAACTGCTGCAGGCGCTCAGCGCCAGCAACGCGGTTAACAACAACGTTTTCCCATAAAACTTCACGCGTTTCTCCTCTCTGCTTATGATTCGATTCCGGCGGCAACGCCCGAATCGCTGTCAGTCTTTGTGCGCCGGCGCCATCGCCGCCGCCAGCGCCGCTTCCCGATTGGCCAGCACGCGCTCGACGGTGTCCACCACCGCCTGCGTTTGCGGATCGATCTCGATGTTCACCTTGTCACCCAGGCGTTTCTTACCCAGCGTGGTGCGATCCAGCGTTTCCGGGATCAGGTGCACGCAGAAACGGTTATTCACCACTTCGCCGATGGTCAGGCTAATGCCGTCGATGCCGATGAAGCCTTTGTGCAGCACATATTTCATCAATTCGGCATTCGGCATGCGCAGCCATACCTGCCGGTTATTTTCCGAGGTATAAATCTTGGCCACTTCCGCCGTGCAGATAATATGGCCGGACATCAAATGGCCGCCAATTTCGTCATTGAACTTCGCCGCGCGCTCGATATTGACGATGTCGCCCAGCGCCAGATCGCCGAGGTTGGTCAGGCGCAGCGTTTCCTTAATCAAATCGAAGCTGACGCGGTTGCCTTCCACCGCGGTGACGGTCAGGCAGCAGCCGTTATGGGCCACCGACGCGCCCAGCTCCAGCCCCGGCAGCAGCTCGGCAGGCATTTCGATCACGTGGGTGCGGAAATTGGGTTTCTCATCAATGGCGACCAGCGGCGCGGTGCCTTGTACGATACCGGTGAACATATGTGCCTCTTTTACTAAATAGGTTAAAACGCTATCGGCAGTTTGCCCCAGTTGGCGCTGAAAACCAAATCCGCGACGGCAAAAAACGAATGGCTGCGCATTTAATAACTATTTATCTGCGGCGTTTGCTTAACGACGCCGAGCAGGTACAATCTTTTTGACAAAATTCCGCTATTTTAATTGTTGTCCTCTCGCGGCAGCCCTCCCTCCCACATATATAAATAGAAAAGGTGTATGCGTGCAGAAGTACTTAATTGAAGCGCGTAGTTTATTGGCTCTCGCTATCCCGGTCATCATCGCGCAAATATCGCAAACCGCCATGGGCGTGGTGGATACCATCATGGCCGGCGCTTACAGCGCCACAGACATGGCGGCGGTTGCGGTCGGCACTTCAATCTGGCTGCCGGCCATCCTGTTCGGCCACGGCCTGCTGCTGGCGCTGACCCCGGTTATCGCCCAGCTCAACGGCGCCGGGCGTCGCGATCGCATCGCTCACCAGGTGCGCCAGGGTTTTTGGCTGGCTTCCGGCGTGTCCGTGCTGCTGATCGTCGTGCTGTATAACTGCAAGTTCGTCATCGACATGATGCACAACATCGATCCGCAGCTGGCGGATAAAGCCGTCGGTTATCTGCACGCCATCATGTGGGGGGCGCCGGGTTACCTGTTCTTCCAGGTGATGCGCAACCAGTGCGAGGGGCTGTCCAAAACCAAGCCCGGCATGGTGATCGGCTTCCTCGGCCTGCTGGTGAATATCCCGATCAACTACATCTTCATCTACGGCAAATTCGGCATGCCGGAGCTGGGCGGCGTCGGCTGCGGCGTCGCCACCGGCAGCGTCTACTGGATCATGTTCCTGATGATGCGCGGCTACGTGAAGCGCGCGCCGTCGCAGCGCGACATCAAACGCCAAACCGGCGATCTCGGCGGCCCGGACTGGGCGGCGCTGAAGCGCCTGATCGGCATCGGCATGCCGGTAGCGCTGGCGCTGTTCTTCGAAGTCACGCTGTTCGCCGTGGTGGCGCTGCTGGTGTCGCCACTGGGGATCGTCGCGGTCGCCGGCCACCAGATCGCGCTTAACTTCAGCGCGCTGATGTTCGTACTGCCGCTGTCGCTGGGCGTCGGCGCCACCATCCGCGTCGGTTATCGTCTGGGGGAAGGCTCGGTCGAAGGCGCGCGCGTCGCCGCTTACTCCGCCATCGGCGTCGGCATCACCATGGCCGTCTGCACCGCGCTGTTTACCGCCGCCTTCCGCGAACCGATCGCCCTGCTGTACAACGACAGCCCGGCGGTGGTGGCGATGGCCTCGCAGCTGATGCTGCTGGCGGCGCTGTACCAGATCTCGGATTCTGTCCAGGTGATCGGCAGCGGCGTGCTGCGTGGTTATAAAGATACCCGCGCGATCTTCTTCATCACCTTCATTGCTTATTGGGTGTTGGGCCTGCCGAGCGGCTATCTGCTGGCGTTAACCGACGCGGTGGTGCCGGCGATGGGGCCGAGCGGTTTCTGGATCGGCTTTATCATCGGCCTGACCTTCGCCGCCATCATGATGGCGCTGCGCATGCGCTGGCTGCAGAAACAGCCGACCACCGTCATCCTGCAGCGATCCACGCGCTGAATCCGCAGCCCGGCCGGTTTCATCCCCGGCCGGGCTGCGGTTTGCGGAAAAAAACGCCGGACTGCGCACAACCTCAGCAATCGCGTGAAATACCAAATAAAATTGCGCTTTTCCCCTTGCCAGCACGCGGGTAGCTCGTTAATATTCGTCCCCGCTGTCAGCCATGACAGGCAGGAAAAGATGCGTCCGTAGCTCAGTTGGTTAGAGCACCACCTTGACATGGTGGGGGTCGGTGGTTCGAGTCCACTCGGACGCACCAAATTCCTGAAGCAGTACAGTGCGTCCGTAGCTCAGTTGGTTAGAGCACCACCTTGACATGGTGGGGGTCGGTGGTTCGAGTCCACTCGGACGCACCAAATTTCAGAAGCAGCGCAGTGCGTCCGTAGCTCAGTTGGTTAGAGCACCACCTTGACATGGTGGGGGTCGGTGGTTCGAGTCCACTCGGACGCACCATATTGCTGATTCACCTCCCCCTGTCGCGTTATACTTCCCGTTATTTCGTCTCTGCCCGACCGCCTGCCCGTTATGTCGATCGCGCCGTGCTACCGTCATCAGGAACGCCACATGACCACTTTTACCGCCAAAACCGCCTTTTTACCGCTCAACAATGGCCTTGCCCGCCGTGAAGGCGTGATGAGCGACGGTTCGCCGGCGGCGGAAGTGCGTTTCGAAGCCGGCGCCTTCGGCCAGTTGCAAAAGCCCCCGCACGCGCTGCAAACCCGAGTGATATCCGGTGAATTCGAGTTCACTCTCGGCGGCGATACGCGAGTGGTGCGGGCCGGTGAGAGCCTGATATTGCCGGCCAACGTCGCCAGCGGCTGCTTCTGCCTGAGCGCCGGCGTGCTGCTGGAAATCCCCCTACCGCGGTAAGCCATATTTACAGAAAGGTTATTTGCGCAACAAACGGCCCACAACGCGTTGCATTTGCGCCACATTTGGCCCCGTTTTGCTATATCCGCCGCACCGCCGCGGTTTTTTATTTTGTTTCCCGCCGCTTAGCCTTTATAATGCGCAACGTCTATCAGTTGAATGGTTTCAGCCCTTGATCTGCGAAAACGCAATAACAACACGATGTGATCTTACCCCGTTGCGCAGCATCCCCGCGCCCCCGCGCGGGCTGAATTTTTCCGCCCCACTTCAACTGTCGTCACCTATCCTTAACTATGTTTTTCACCACCAGGCACGGCCCAAATTCCCTACCGGCGTAAACCGCGCCGGTCAAATTCGTTTTTTTATCCATCACAACTTGTAGAAAACTCCGCCATGAAAAAGACCAAAATTGTTTGTACCATCGGTCCAAAAACCGAATCGGAAGAAATGCTGACCAACCTGCTCAATGCGGGCATGAACGTGATGCGTCTCAACTTCTCTCACGGCGACTATGAAGAGCACGGCAACCGCATCAAGAACATGCGCGCTGTGATGGCGAAAACCGGCATCAACGCCGGCATCCTGCTGGATACCAAAGGCCCGGAAATTCGCACCATGAAACTGGAAGGCGGCAAAGACGCCTCGCTGGTCGCCGGCCAAACCTTCACTTTCACCACCGACCAGAGCGTGATCGGCAACAGCGAACGCGTGGCGGTCACCTACGCCGGCTTCGCCGCCGACCTGAAGATCGGCAATACCGTGCTGGTTGACGACGGCCTGATCGGCATGGAAGTCACCAACGTGACCGAGAACGAAGTCGTTTGTAAAGTGCTGAACAACGGCGACCTGGGCGAGAACAAGGGCGTCAACCTGCCGGGCGTATCCATCCAGCTGCCTGCGCTGGCCGAAAAAGACAAACGCGACCTGATCTTCGGCTGCGAGCAAGGCGTCGACTTCGTGGCGGCGTCCTTCATCCGCAAACGCTCAGACGTGCTGGAGATCCGCGAACACCTGAAAGCCCACGGCGGCGAGCAAATCCAGATCATCTCCAAGATCGAAAACCAGGAAGGCCTGAACAACTTCGACGAAATCCTCGAAGCGTCCGACGGCATCATGGTTGCCCGTGGCGACTTGGGCGTGGAGATCCCGGTCGAAGAAGTGATCTTCGCCCAGAAGATGATGATCGAGAAATGCAACCGCGCGCGTAAAGTGGTGATCACCGCCACCCAGATGCTCGATTCCATGATCAAGAACCCGCGCCCTACCCGCGCGGAAGCCGGCGACGTTGCCAACGCCATCCTGGACGGCACCGATGCCGTCATGCTGTCCGGCGAGAGCGCCAAGGGCAAATACCCGCTGGAAGCGGTCAACATCATGGCGACCATCTGCGAGCGTACCGATCGCGTGATGCCAAGCCGCATCGACGCCCTGAACGATCGCCGCAAGCTGCGCATCACCGAAGCGGTGTGCCGGGGTGCGGTTGAAACCGCCGAGAAACTGGACGCGCCGCTGATCGTGGTCGCCACCAGCGGCGGCAAGTCGGCGAAATCCGTGCGTAAATACTTCCCGAACGCGGTGATCCTGGCGCTGACCACCAATGAAACCACCGCGCACCAGCTGGTGCTGAGCAAGGGCGTCATCCCGCAGATGGTCAAGGAAATCGCCTCTACCGACGACTTCTACCGCATCGGTAAAGAAGCCGCCCTGGCCAGCGGCCTGGCACAGAAAGGCGACGTCGTGGTGATGGTTTCCGGCGCGCTGGTGCCGAGCGGCACCACCAACACTGCCTCGGTACACGTGCTGTAATATAAAACGTGACATAATTGCCTTGATCAAAACGCCGCTTTGCGGCGTTTTTTTTATCGGCAGTAAACTATTTTTCTCAAAACGCAACCGCGATCCGCTCATTATTTAGCTAATAAAGAATCGGAGTAGTCCCATGGAAGCCGGCTGTTTTCCCTCGTTTTTTTAACTAATTTGTAAAACCAGATGCAAGTTTGAGCGAACGATCAAAATAAAGCACCTCAACACTAAAAAATTATTCTCTTTCGAAAAAAGTTTGTGTAATACTTGTAACGCTACATGGAGATTAACTCAATCTAGAGGGTGTTATAATGAATCGTACTAAACTGGTACTGGGCGCGGTAATCCTGGGTTCCACTCTGCTGGCTGGCTGCTCTAGCAACGCTAAAATCGATCAACTGTCTTCTGACGTTCAGACTCTGAACGCTAAAGTTGATCAGCTGAGCAACGACGTGAACGCAATGCGTTCTGACGTTCAAGCTGCTAAAGACGACGCAGCACGCGCTAACCAGCGTCTGGACAACCAAGCTCACGCTTACAAAAAGTAAGATAGCTTTGGTTATTGAAAACGGCGCACATTGTGCGCCGTTTTTTTTTGCCTGTCCCTTGGACTGGTTTTTCCTGCACCGCAGGCAAAAAAAAGAGGCTCAGCACGCTGAACCCCTCTTCGACCACACAATCCTGCAAACTTAGTTCACGGAACTGATTGGCGCTGCCTTGAATGGGCTCTTATTCGCCTCAGGCGTCGCTGCAGGCGTCAAACTCACCGCCGACGGGCTCTCCCCTACGTTGACCAGCACCGGCATGCCAGAACGGCGTACAACCGCGCTATCGAACACGGCGCGATCGGTCTGAGCATCCGCAGCGAAGGCTTTCTCCGCTTTAGACAACGCAATCGGCATGGTCTGCGGATCGTCGCTTTCTACCCGCGACAGAGGCTGATGCACTTCCACATAGCGTTTGCCGTCCGGCTCAACTGAAATCTTCACCGGATCGTTGATCACCTGCACCCGCGTACCGCGCGGCACCTGATTGAACAGCGCTTCGATATCCGTCGGACGCAGACGAATGCAGCCGGAGCTGACGCGCATGCCGATACCGAAGTTGGCGTTGGTGCCGTGGATCAGGTATTCACCGCGCCCCATCGCCAGACGCAGGGCGAACAACCCCATCGGGTTCTCAGGGCCGGCCGGCACCACCGCTGGCAGCGTCACGCCCTGGGACTGATAGCGTTTACGGATATTGGCGGTTGGCGTCCAGGTCGGGTTAGGGATCTTCTGGCTGACGGAGGTCACCTCCAGCGGCGTGTGCATCCCGGTCTGGCCGATACCGATCGGATAGACGATCACTTTGTTCTCGCCTTTCGGGTAGTAGTAAAGGCGCAGCTCGGCCAGGTTGACGATGATCCCTTCACGCTTGGTGTCAGGCAGCAGCATTTGGGTCGGAATGGTCAGCACCGAACCCGGCTTAGGCAGGAACGGGTCAGTGCCAGGGTTGGCTTCCAGCATGCCCAGCAGGCCGATCTTGTAGTCGGCGGCGATCGCCTCCAGCGGACGGCCGTCGTTTGGCACGGTATAAGTGGTGTTTTCACCGATCAGACGGCTGTCCGGCGGCGGCAGCGGGTACTCGGTCGCACTGGCGGCCTGCGTGCCGGCCAATACGGTGGCGAAGACCATGCCCATTAAACTCAACGCACGTTTCATTATCATCCCTATATTTTTTTATGACGGTTCGCCCCCAAGGCTAACGAGCGCCTGGCGGTGGGTAAATCAGACAATACCTGATTAATACTAGCAACGCTGGTATCAAAGGCAATAAGTCCTCTAAAAATCAACACGTTATAACGTAATCGCCGCCGCTGATTGTCAACGAAACGTCAATAGGTAAGCTGCTGAAATATCACTGAATTGGGAGCATTGCCAGGAGGAAAACTGCGGATTGTAAAGACTCATTGACAAAGCGAAGGTATCAATGAGCCTTGAGGGTGCGGCCGTTATGGGTCAGGCCAGCTGCGCCGCTTTGCTGCGAATGGCGCGGATCATCGCCTCCAACCCCTGTGAACGCGAAGGCGTCAGATGTTGGCTGAGCGCCAACTCGCTGAAAAACGGCCGCACATCGAGATCGACGATCTTCTGTGGCGTCAATTGACGATAAAGAATAAACACCACCGCCAGCAGCCCTTTGACGATCGCCGCGTCGCTGTCGCCGTGAAACTCGACCTGCCCCTGCTCATCACGGCGCATCACGATCCATACCTGGCTCTGACAGCCGGAGATCAGGTTGCCGGCCTGCCGCTCGGCCTCGTCCAGCGGCGGCAATTTGGCGCCGAGTTCAATCACGTACAGGTATTTCTCCTCCCAGTTCAAACAGCGGGAGAAATTTCGCACCAATTTATCTTTGTCCGGCAAATTCGCCATGGGGATCCTTTTGTACCGCCGGGGACGCGCCCCGGCCTAGCCTAATAGCTGATGAATGCGTTGCAGCCCGGCCACCAGCCGGTCCACCTCTTCGCGGGTATTATATAACGCCAGCGAAGCGCGGCACATGCTCGGCACCTGATAAAACGCCATCAGCGGCATCGCGCAGTGATGGCCGGTGCGAATGGCGATGCCGTACTGGTCGAGGAAGCTGCCGACATCATAGGCATGGTGCTCCCCCAGGTTGAAGGCGATCACCCCGGCGCGATGGGCCGGACCATAAACTTTCAGCGTCGGCACCTGCCTGAGCGCCTCCAGCGCATAGTGCATCAGCGACTGTTCATAATCGTGGATCGCATTCAGGCCCAGGGCTTCGACGTAATCGAACGCCGCCCCCAGCCCCATGATGCCGGCGGTGTTCGGCGAACCGGCCTCGAAGCGCCACGGCGGATCGGCGAAGGTGGTGCCCGCCGTCAGGCTGACCTGGCGGATCATCGAGCCGCCCCCTTCCCACGGCGGCATCTGCTGTAACAACGCCTGGCGGCCGTACAGCATGCCGATGCCGGAAGGGCCGTACAGCTTATGGCCGGAAAATACGTAAAAATCGCAGTCCAGCGCCTGAACATCGACGCGCTGGTGCATTACCGCCTGCGCGCCGTCCACCAGCACCGTCAGCTCCGGCGCCAGGGCTCTGGCGCGGGCGATGATGTCGCGCACCGGGTTGACGGTGCCCAGCACGTTGGAGACCTCGGTCAGCGCCAGCAGTTTGCAGGACGAGTCGACCAGCTCCGGCAGCAGCGCCAGATCCAGCGTACCGTCCGGCTGCAGCGGCCACACCCGCAGCTGCAGCCCGCGCTCCTGCGCCAGCATCTGCCACGGCACGATATTGGCGTGGTGCTCCATCTCGGTGATGAGAATCGCATCGCCCGGCTGCAGCAGGTGGCGGCCAAAGCTGTTGGCCACCAAATTGATGCCTTCGGTGGTACCCTTGACGAACACCATTTCTTCCGCCGAGGCGGCGTTGATAAAGCGCGCCGCCTGTTCCCGCACCGCTTCCATCTGCTGGGTCGCCTCGGCGCTCAGGGTATGAATGCCGCGATGCACCGCCGCATAACCGTGGCGGTAGAACTCCAGCTCGCGGTCGATCACCGCCTGCGGTTTCTGCGCGCTGGCGGCGCTGTCGAGATAGGCCAGCGGTTGGCCGTTCACCTCACGCGCCAGCAGCGGGAAATCGCCGCGCACGCGTTCAATCGGATAACTCATTCAGCCTCCCCCGGCAGGCGCTGGGCGATACGCGCCAGCACCCGTTCCCGGATGGTGTCATTGGCGATGCCTTCGGTGAGCTCGGCGGCGAAGGCGAAAATGATCATCTGCTGCGCCGCGTGTTTGTCGATGCCGCGCGACTGCAGATAGAACAGCTGCTCTTCATCGATGCGCCCCACGGTGGCGCCGTGGCTGCATTTGACGTCGTCGGCGTAGATCTCCAGCTGCGGCTTGGTATCCACCTCCGCCACCTTGCCCAACAGCAGGTTATGGTTAGTCATCTGGCCGTCGGTTTTAATCGCGTGCTTGGCCACTTTGATCATGCCGTTGAACACCGCCTTGCCGCGATCGCTGACCACGGTTTTATGCAGCTGGCGGCTTTCGCAATAGCCCTTGTTGTGCTCCAGATAGGTGCGGGTATCGCAGATCTCTTTGCCCACCGGCAGCACCAGGCTGTTGATCACCAGGTTTGCGCCTTCGCCGTTCAGCTGCGCGCTGGTGTTGTGGCGCGTCAGACCGGCGCCCAGCAGGAAACTGTCGCTTTTCACCCGCGCGTCGCGGCCGATAACCAGATCGTTGTGGGCAAAGTGGTAGCTCGGCTGGCTCTCAAACGCCAGCTTGCAGTGCAACAGCCCGGCGTTGTCCGCTACGTTTGCGGTCAGGCGCGCGCCGGTGAAGTGCGCGGCCTCGCCCAGGCTGACGTAGTGTTCAATCACTTCCGCCTCGGCCCCGCGCCCGATCTCCAGATGGTGACGATGATGCACGGTGTTCACTTCCCCGGTGGCGCCGCGTCCGCTGCTGATATGCAGCAGGTACAGCGGGCGGGCAGGGACCTTGCCGGCCGGCAAGCGAATCAGGCTGGTTTCCTGCGCCAGGCTTTCAGTCAGGTGCAGGAAAATTTCCGGCTGGATCGGCTCCGGCAGCGCCTGCGGCGTGCCGTAGGCAGTCAATTCGAACTGGTAGTCGCCCAAATCGCCATCGCTCAGCGCGGCGCTGTAGCGGCCGTCGATAAACACCAGCCGACAGGCATCGATGCCGAGCGCCAGCGCCTCCAGCTGCTCAGCGCTCACCGGCGCGGGCTGCGGATCGAGGAACTGCTGCTCCAGCAGGCTCTCCAGCGGCGTGTATTTCCAGTTTTCATGCTTGCGCGTTGGCCAGCCGAGGCGCAGCGCCTGCTGCCAGTGCGCCAGCGCATGCGGCGAACGCTCGCCGCCGCGGCCTTCGAACAGGCGATACAGCTGCTGCAGCGCGTTTGAATTACTGTTGGTCGGTAAGCCAGCCATAGCCCTGCTCCTCCAACTGTTTCACCAGCGAGAAATCGCCGGATTTGACGATGCGCCCCTGGGACAGCACGTGTACGTAATCCGGCTGGATGTAGTCCAGAATGCGCTGATAGTGGGTGACGATGATAAACGCGCGCTTGCCGTCCCGCAGCGAGTTGACGCCGTTGGCGACGATCTTCAGCGCGTCGATGTCCAGGCCCGAGTCGGTTTCATCGAGAATGCACAGATCCGGCTCCAGCGCCGCCATCTGCAGAATGTCGTTGCGCTTTTTCTCGCCGCCGGAGAAGCCGACGTTGACCGAACGGGTCAGCAGATCGGCCGGCATATCCAGCAGCGCGATTTTCTCTTCGATGAAATCGGCGAAGTCAAAGCGATCCAGCGGCTCCTGCTCACGGTATTTGCGCACCGCGTTGACCGACGTCTGCAGGAAGAAGTGGTTGCTGACGCCGGGGATCTCCACCGGGTACTGGAAGGCCAGGAACACGCCTTCGCCGGCGCGATCTTCCGGATCCAGCTCCAGCAGATCCTTGCCCTTGAAGGTGACTTCCCCTTCGGTCACTTCGTACTCTTCACGCCCGGCCAGCGTGGCGGACAGCGTGCTCTTGCCCGAGCCGTTCGGCCCCATGATGGCGTGCACTTCGCCCGGTTTGATCTCCAGATCCAATCCCTTGAGGATCTCGTTGCCTTCCACGCTGACTTTCAAATTCTTGATGCTTAACATGCTGTGTCCTCAGATAGCGCCGGCGGCGCTAAAAATGCGGCGATTAACCCACGCTGTGTTCCAGGCTGATGGCCAGAAGTTTCTGCGCCTCGACGGCGAACTCTAGCGGCAGCTCGGAGAAAACGTCCTTGCAGAAGCCGTTGACGATCATCGAAATGGCGTCATCCTCGCTGATGCCGCGCTGCAGGCAGTAGAACAGCTGGTCGTCGCCGATCTTCGAGGTGGTGGCTTCGTGCTCCAGCTGAGCGCTGTTGTTGCGCGCTTCAACGTAAGGGAACGTGTGGGCGCCGCTGTCCGGCCCGATCAGCATCGAGTCGCACTGGGTAAAGTTACGGGCGTTTTCCGCCCCCGGCAGGATTTTCACCAGGCCGCGATAGGTGTTCTCGCTGTGGCCAGCGGAGATGCCTTTGGCGATGATGGTCGACTTGGTGTTTTTGCCGATGTGGATCATCTTGGTGCCGGTATCGGCCTGCTGATGGCCGCTGGTCAGCGCCACCGAGAAGAATTCGCCGATCGAATTGTCGCCCTGCAAAATCACGCTCGGGTATTTCCAGGTGATGGCCGAGCCGGTTTCCGACTGGGTCCAGGACATTTTCGAGCCGGCGCCTTCGCACAGCGCGCGCTTGGTGACGAAGTTGAGGATACCGCCCTTGCTCTCGCCGCCGGAGAACCAGTTCTGCACCGTCGAGTATTTCACTTCGGCGTCTTTATGCAGGATCACTTCCACCACCGCCGCGTGCAGCTGATAGCTGTCGCGCACCGGGGCGGAACAGCCCTCGATATAGCTGACGTAGCTACCTTCGTCGGCGATCAGGATGGTGCGCTCGAACTGGCCGGTTTTGGCGGCGTTGATGCGGAAGTAGGTCGACAGTTCCATCGGGCAGCGTACGCCCTTCGGCACATAAACGAAGGTGCCGTCGGAAGCCACCGCGGCGTTCAGCGCGGCGAAGAAGTTATCGTTGGACGGCACCACGCGCCCCAGGTACTGACGCACCAGCTCCGGGTATTCCTGGATCGCTTCGCCGAACGAGCAGAAAATCACCCCGCTCTCCGCCAGTTTTTCACGGTAAGTGGTAGCGACAGAGACCGAGTCGAAGATGGCGTCCACCGCCACCTCGCTGCCCTCGCGCACCGGCACGCCGAGCTGGTTGAACGCCAGCTCCACTTCACTGGTCAGGTAATCTTTTTCCGTCGCCGCGCCCGGTTGCTGCTCGGCGCCGGGTTGCGAACCGCAGGCGTCGTCGCAGCTGCCGCAGGACGGCGCCGAATAGTAACTGTAGTCCTGGTAGTTCAGGCGATCGTAATTGGCCTTCAACCAGTGCGGCTCTTCCATCTGCAGCCAGGCGCGGTAGGCCTCGAGGCGGAATTCCAGCATCCACTCGGGTTCGTTACGCTTGGCCGATATGGCGCGCACCACCTCTTCGTTGATGCCTTTGGCCAACTCATCGGTTGCCAGCTGGGTGAAGAAACCTTCTTTGTAGCGACCTTCGCTGACCCAAGCCTGCACTTCATTAGGCATTTCTACATTGCTTCGTGTCATGTTGATTGCATCGCTCAAACGCCAAAGCTCTCGCCGCACCCGCAGGCATGCTGAGCTTTAGGGTTGTTAAATTTGAATATCTGATTCAGCCCTTCGCGGACGTAATCTACCGTGGTGCCATCGATGAACGGCATGGCCTTCAGCGGCACATAGAGTTTGGCGCCGTCGCGCTCAAACAGCAGATCGTCATCGGCGGGTTCGCGGGTCAGATCCAGCACATAGGCAAAGCCGGCGCAGCCGGATTGTTTCACCCCTAGCTGCAGCCCTTTCACCTGCGGATCCTGCTGCATCAGTTTGGTTATTTGTCGTACGGCGCTGTCGCTGAGCGAAATGCCTTGCCAGACATTTTCATCCAGAGAAAAAGTGCCGACATTTTCCGTTTGCATAGGGTCTACCTCACACTCGTGTTTGGCCACAGCCAATCTGGGTTGCTTATATGTTAGTGATAACGATTATCACTTCAACCGTTTGTTTTGCGGGGGTATCCGCCGCGAGCGCGGTTTTTCGCTGCGGCGCGCGGCAAGCCAACGGGACACCCGTGGCGGCTTGCGGCGTCTGGCGGCAAGGCGTGCATGCTATCCCTATGAATTTGTTCTCTATCCTGCATCACCGTACCGCACTCCCCGGTGGCCCGTCAGCGTTACAGCGCCGCAGGGCGTTGCCGATCTAAACATTCATAGAAAATACCTATTTCTGCATTCTGTCTGTCGTAAATGTGCGTTTATCGGCATTTCGTGGCGCGGCGCAAGCGCGCACCCTCAGGTTAAAGTTTAGTCGCTCAGGATTAAATTGGGTCGTCGGCGGCCTTTTACACCCCCGCGCGATGAAAAAACGCCGCGCCGGGGATTGATCGGCAACGCGGCAGTTTATATGATAATGATTATCATTCAATTGTAATTTGAGCGCGAAGCCAATGACTCTTTCGATCAACGCATGGTTGCTGGGCAAGATTGATGACTACAAATTCAGCGTGCGCGACGCCACGGTGGACTTTTACATGGCCGAAGCGGCGCTGCGGCGCCCGGAATGCAATATCGACCACCTGAAGCGGTATAACAGCGTCAGCCTCACCATGGCCAATCTGTGTCTGGAGAACGGCGACGACGACAGCTACCTGCATGCGCTCAGCAAGCTGCACAACCGGCTGATCGTCGAGATCAACAACCCACAGCGCTGCCAGCTTTTTCGGGTGCAAAGCTACCACTTCGCTCGCCACACGCTGACGCTGATCTGCCAAAAATATGCAATGGAAGGCACCTGGGAGAAGGCAAACGCGTTTCAGAAGGACTTCGTCAAACGCGTGCCGTTTCAGCTGTAAGGCGCAAGGCTCCGCAGGCCGATCGCCTGCGGAAACCGGCGGGAATCAGTCGATGACCGCCGTGGTCAGACGCGAGGTGCAGCACAGCCGATCGCGCGCGTCGAAGATCTCGATTTGCCACACCTGATGACGGCGGCCAACGTGCAGTGCGCGGCACACCCCGCGCACCTGGCCATCGAACACCGCGCGCAGGTGGTTGGCGTTGATCTCCAGCCCCACCACTTTCTGCTCGCCCTCGCTGCACAGGTAACCGGCCATCGATCCCATCGATTCCGCCAGCACCACCGACGCCCCGCCGTGCAACAGCCCGAACGGCTGCCGGGTGCGGCCATCGACCGGCATGGTGGCCTCGAGGAAATCCTCGCCCAGCTGGGTAAACTCGATGCCCACATGGCTGACCATGCAGCCGTCGCCGGCGCGGTTCAGCTGCTCCAGCGATGTTTCACGTTTCCACAATTTCACTCAATCATCTCCAGAAGTGCCTGTAAGGGGTGGCGCACGCCATTGCCCTCGATGCGTTTCACCTGGCTGCGGCAGGAATAGCCGGTCGCCAGGCAGCGCTGCCGCGGCAAACGCTGCAGCGTCGGGTGCCATGATAGCTCATAAATGCCGAGCGAGTTTTGCAGGTTCTTGGCTTCATGGCCGTAAGTGCCCGCCATGCCGCAGCAGCCGACGCTGACGTTCTCCAGTTTGGCGCCGAAGCGCGCGAAGATCGCCGCCCACTGTTGGCCGCTGGCCGGCAGCGCGGTGGTTTCGGTACAGTGGCCGAACAGATACCAGGGTTCGCCGGTCGCCGGCTGTTCGGCGCGATCCGCGATCCGCTGCTGCAGCCATTCGTGCACCAGCTGCACCTGGAAATCGCCGCGTTCGGCGCCGAGGATCTCGCGGTATTCGTCGCGGTAGCACAGCACCAGCGCCGGATCGACGCCCACCAGCGGCATGCCGAGCTGCGCCATACGGTTGAGGAGATCGGCGGTTTTGCGCGCGGTGCGGGCAAAGCGCGTCAGGAACCCCTTCACATGCTGCGCCTTGCCGTTCGGCGAGAACGGCAGCAGCACCGGTTTATAGCCGAGCTTCTCCACCAGCCGGACAAAGTCCGCCACCACTTTGGCGTCGTAATAGCTGGTGAACGGATCCTGGACGATCAGCACGTGATCGGCGCGCTGATCGGCGCTCAGCCCTTCCAGCTGCTCCAGCGTCAGCGTGGTCGCGCGGTGGCCGGACAGCTGCTGACGCAGCGTCGGGCTGGACAGCAGCGGCAGATCGACCATGCCGATGGCGTTGCGGCTCATCTCCCGCAGCCACGGCTGGCGGAAGAAGAAGTTGAACACCTTCGGCGCGCGGGCCATCAACGGGGTATAGCTCTCCACGCCGGCGACCATGTAGTCGCTTACCGGGCGCAGATAGCGGGTGTGGTAGAGCTGCAGGAAGCGCGAACGGAATCCCGGCACGTCAATCTTGATCGGGCACTGGGTGGAGCAGGCCTTGCAGGCCAGGCAGCCGGACATCGCCTCTTTCACTTCGTGCGAGAAATCATACTCGCCCTTGCTGGCATGCCAGCTGTTGCGGGTCTTTTCGCTCAAACCGCGCAGGCTGACTCGCTGCTGCGGCAGCTCTTTCTCCAGCGCCAGCGGATCGACGCCCTGCTCGGCCAACAGACGCAGCCACTCGCGCACCAGCGTCGCCCGCCCTTTCGGTGAATGAATGCGGTTGCCGCTGATCTTCATCGACGGGCACATCGGGCTGCGCACGTCGAAGTTGAAGCACAGGCCGTTGCCGTTACACTCCAGCGCGCCGCGGAATGAGGTGCGCACTTCGACCGGGATCTGGCGATCGAAGGTGCCACGCTTGACCGCGTCCACCTGCATCATCGGCGCATCCACCGCCAGCGGCGAACAGATCTTGCCCGGGTTCAGGCGGTTATCCGGATCGAATGCCGCCTTGATGCGGCGCAGCTCTTCATACAGCGTTTCGCCGAAGAACTCAGGGCTGTATTCCGCGCGGAACCCCTTGCCGTGCTCCCCCCACAGCAGGCCGCCGTATTTGGCGGTCAGCGCCACCACCCGATCGGAGATCTGCTTCATCAGCACCTCCTGCTGCGGGTCGCACATATCAAGCGCCGGGCGCACGTGCAGCACCCCGGCGTCGACGTGGCCGAACATGCCATAGCTCAGGTTATGGTCGTCGAGCAGTTGACGGAATTCGACGATATAGTCCGCCAGGTGTTGCGGCGGCACGCAGGTGTCCTCGGCGAACGGAATCGGCTTGGCGCGCCCTTTGGCGTTGCCCAGCAGCCCGACCGCCTTCTTGCGCATGTTGTAAATGCGCTCGATGCCCGCCAGATCGCCACAGATCTGGTAACCGATCACGCCGCCCTGCCGCTGCGCGATCAATTCGTCCAGCCGTTGACACAGGGTTTCCATCTGGCCGTCGATCAGCGCGCGATCGTCACCGGCGAACTCGACGATGTTCAGCCCGAGCATCTCTTTATCCGGCACGTCGGCGATCAGTTCGTTCACCGAGTGCCAAACGATGTCTTCACGCGCCAGGTTCAGCACCTTGGAATCGATGGTTTCCACCGACAGCGCCTTGGCTTCGACCATAAAGGGCGCATTGCGCAGCGCCGAGTCGAAGGAGTCGTACTTCACGTTGACCAGGCGACGCACTTTCGGCAGCGGCGTGATGTCCAGCCGCGCCTCGGTGATAAACGCCAGCGTGCCTTCGGCGCCGGTCAGGATGCGCGTCAGATCGAAGGTTTGCAGATCGTCGCTCAGCACGTGGCGCAGATCGTAACCGGTGAGGAAGCGGTTGAGCTTGGGGAATTTCTCCAGGATCAGCGAGCGCTGCTCGCGGCAGCGGTTCAGCACCGTGCGGTAGATACGCCCTTCGGCGGTCTCGTCCAGAGCAATCGTTTCCGCCAGCGCCGTCGGCATGGCGCGGGTATCGATCATCTCGCCGCCCAGCAGCACCGCCCGCAGGCCCAACACGTGATCGGAGGTTTTGCCGTACACCAGCGAGCCCTGGCCGGAGGCGTCGGTATTGATCATGCCGCCCAGGGTGGCGCGGTTGCTTGTGGACAGTTCCGGCGAGAAGAAGTAGCCGAACGGCCGCAGATATTGATTCAGCTGATCCTTGATCACCCCGGCTTCGACTTTTACCCAGCCTTGTTCGACGTTGATCTCCAGAATGCGGTTCATATGGCGCGACATATCGACCACGATGCCGGTATTGAGCGACTGGCCGTTGGTGCCGGTACCGCCGCCGCGCGGGCTGAAGGTCAGCGCATTGAATCGCTCTTCCCCGGCCAGGCGGGCGATCAGCGCCACGTCGGCGGTGGAACGGGGGAACACCACCGCATCGGGCAACAGCTGATAGATGCTGTTGTCGGTGGCCATCGTCAGCCGGTCGGCATAGCTGGTGGCGGTATCGCCGTTGAATCCGTTTTGCTTCAGTGCTTCCAAAAAGTCGAGCACCCGTTGAACGAGGCCGGGCGCCTGAGAAATCTGTGGGATCATTCGCTTTTTTGACCCTGTCCGTCTATTTTTTATGCGCTGATGTACGCTGAATCGGGCCTTTAATTCAGACCCACCCTATTTTTTAGTGACACTAAAAACTAACATACTCGTTTAGTGAAGGCATTCACATTATTACCGCCCTGCGAACGCCGCCACAGGCGGCCGCCCGGCGGTAATAAACCGACCGACAGGCACCCGATTCGCCGGTGCCAGGGATTTAATTGACCAGGATGAGAAGCCACTGATGCCACTCCCGCAATCGCGTTACGACTTACCGCGAATTATTTTCGGCGTGCTGTTTATCGCCATCATGATCGTCGCCTGTTTTTGGGTGATCCAACCGTTCATTCTCGGCTTCGCCTGGGCGGGAATGGTGGTGATCGCCACCTGGCCGCTGCTGCTCAAACTGCAAAAGCTGCTGTGGGGCCGCCGCTCGCTGGCGGTGCTGGTGATGACCCTGCTGCTGATCCTGCTGTTCATTTTGCCTATCTCTCTGCTGATCAGCAGCGTGGTGGATAACAGCGCGCCGCTGATCGCCTGGGCCAGCTCGCCGGGCAAACTGCATATTCCCGATCTCGCCTGGCTGCAGTCCGTGCCGATGATCGGCGACAGGCTCTATTCCAGCTACCATACGCTGGTTAACGCCGGCGGCGCCGCGCTGCTGGCGAAGGTGCAACCGTACTTCGGCCAGACCGCCACCTGGTTCGTGGCGCAGGCGGCGCATATCGGCCGTCTGCTGCTGCACTGCGCGCTGATGCTGCTGTTCAGCGCCCTGTTGTATGCGCGCGGCGAGCAGGTGGCGCTGGGTATCCGCCACTTTGCGGTGCGCCTCGGCTCTGCGCGCGGCGATGCGGCGGTGCTGCTGGGCGGCCAGGCGATCCGCGCCGTCGCGCTGGGTGTGGTGGTGACGGCGCTGGTGCAGTCGGTGCTGGGCGGCATCGGTCTGGCGGTGAGCGGCATTCCGGCCGCCACTCTGCTGACGATGCTGATCTTCATCTGCTGCGTGGCGCAATTGGGGCCGCTGCTGGTGCTGGTGCCGGCCATCATCTGGCTGTACTGGCACGGCGATACCACCTGGGGCACCGTGCTGCTGGTCTGGAGCTGCGTGGTGGCTACGCTGGATAACGTGCTGCGCCCGGTGCTGATCCGCATGGGCGCCGATCTGCCGCTGCTGCTGATCCTGTCCGGCGTTATCGGCGGCTTGCTGGCCTTCGGCATGATTGGCCTGTTCATCGGCCCGGTGGTGTTGGCGGTATCTTATCGCCTGCTGACCGCCTGGATGGATGAAGCGCCGGAGCCGACCACCGCGCCGGAGCAAGTCATCGAAGATTTGGAAAAACGCTGATTCCCCTCTTCCGCCCGCATCGTCGGGCGGAACTTTTCACTCCTGCCATTATTCCTACCCCATTCGAGTAATATCTCCGCCCAATATAATGCCGCCATATATTGATTACGGTGCCGCGAATGAAAGGTGCAATGTAAATCCCTGTTTGTTGCAAACGGCAAAAAGAGATAACTCCCGCAAATAAAATGTGATGCCGCTATCGATTAGGATGATTCTTAATGACTAGTCGCGTTCAAAAATCTAGTATTATGGCCATCTATTGCTTCAAATCACTGATTTTAAAGCAACCTTTCTGAACAATGTAATGCCATACATGTGAATTGCTGTGTGTAGTCTTTGCCCATCTCCTACGGTGGGCTTTTTTTTATTCTTTTTTCGTCGAATTGATTATTTTACGCGCCGTTATTTACATTCAGAAATAAAAAGGCCGCAGCGTTAACTGCGGCCCGGCGTTAATGCCTCAGCGATGCCGAGAAATTATTTCTTTTTCGACAAATTGATCCAGGTCTGCACCACGGTGTCCGGATTAAGCGACAGGCTGTCGATGCCCTGCTCCATCAGCCACTCGGCGAAGTCTTCGTGGTCGGACGGGCCCTGGCCGCAGATGCCGACGTATTTACCGTGGCGCTTGGCCGCCTGAATCGCCATCGACAGCAGCGCTTTCACCGCGTCGTTGCGTTCGTCGAACAGCTCCGACACCACGCCGGAGTCGCGATCCAGCCCCAGCGCCAACTGGGTCATGTCGTTGGAGCCGATGGAGAAGCCGTCGAAGTGTTCGAGGAACTGATCCGCCAACAGCGCATTGGACGGGATCTCGCACATCATGATCACTTTCAGCCCGTTTTCGCCGCGTTTCAGCCCCTGACGCGCCAGCTCGGCCACCACCGCTTCCGCCTGCGCCACGGTGCGCACAAACGGCACCATGATTTCGACGTTGGTCAGCCCCATTTCGTTACGCACGCGTTTCACCGCCTCGCACTCCAGCGCGAAGCAATCGCGGAAGCTGTCGGCCACGTAGCGGCCGGCGCCGCGGAAGCCCAGCATCGGGTTCTCTTCGTGCGGTTCATACTTGTCGCCACCCACCAGGTTGGCGTACTCGTTGGATTTGAAGTCGGACAGGCGCACGATCACGCGCTTCGGCCAGAAGGCGGCGCCCAGCGTCGCGATGCCCTCGGTCAGGCGGCCGACGTAGAACTCGACCGGATGATCGTAACCCTGCATCAGCGCGCGAATCTCGTTTTGCAGCGCCGGCGTCTGCTGATCGAACTCCAGCAGCGCACGCGGGTGCACGCCGATCATGCGGTTGATGATAAATTCCAGCCGCGCCAGGCCCACGCCTTCGTTCGGCAAACGCGCAAAGTCGAAGGCGCGATCCGGGTTGCCGACGTTCATCATGATCTTCAGCGGCAGATCCGGCAGCTCGGTCACTTCTGAGCTCTGCACGCTGAAGTCCAGCATATCGCTGTAAACGAAGCCGGTGTCGCCTTCCGCGCAGGAGACGGTGACTTTCTGGCCGTCTTTCAGCACGTCGGTGGCGTGGCCGCAGCCCACCACCGCCGGGATCCCCAGTTCACGGGCGATGATCGCCGCGTGACAGGTACGCCCGCCGCGGTTGGTGACGATCGCGGCGGCCTTCTTCATGATCGGTTCCCAGTCCGGGTCAGTCATGTCGGTGACCAGCACGTCGCCCGGCTGGATGCGATCCATTTCGCTGATGTCGTGGATCACTTTCACCGGACCGGCGCCGATGCGGTGGCCGATGGCGCGGCCTTCCACCAGCACCGGGCTGGAGCCGTTCAGCTGGTAGCGCTCCATGGTCTGTTCGTTGGAGCGCACGGTTTCCGGGCGCGCCTGCACGATCAGCAGCTTGCCGGTATGGCCGTCTTTCGCCCACTCGATATCCATCGGGCGGCCGTAATGTTTTTCGATCAGGATCGCCTGCTGCGCCAGCGCCTGCACTTCGTCATCCGTCAGCGAGAAACGGCTGCGCTGCGCTTCCGGCACGTCTTCGATGCGCACCTGCTTGCCGTGATCCTGCGACGGCGCGTACACCATGCGGATCTTTTTCGAACCCAGGTTGCGGCGGACGATCGCCGGCTTGCCGTTTTGCAGCGTCGGTTTGTGCACGTAGAACTCATCCGGGTTCACTGCGCCCTGCACCACCATTTCACCCAGGCCGAAGGCGGAGGTGATAAACACCACCTGATCAAAGCCGGACTCGGTATCGATGGTGAACATCACGCCCGAAGAGGCCAAATCCGAGCGCACCATGCGCTGTACGCCCGCCGACAGCGCCACGCCGCGGTGGTCATAGCCCTGATGCACGCGATAAGAGATGGCGCGGTCGTTGAACAGCGACGCGAACACGTGCTTGATCGCCACCATTACGGCGTCGATGCCCTGCACGTTGAGGAAGGTTTCCTGCTGGCCGGCGAAAGACGCGTCCGGCATGTCTTCCGCCGTGGCGGAGGAGCGCACCGCGAAGGAAGCTTCCGGTTCGCCGTCGGCGAGCTGTTGGTAAGCCTGATGAATTTCGCGTTCGAACTCGGCGTGGAACGGCGTGTCGATCACCCATTGGCGGATCTGGGCGCCGGCCTTGGCCAGTTGTGCAACGTCGTCAACGTCGGTCTGATCCAGTAGCTGATAGATGCGCTGGTTAACACCGCTTTGTTCGAGGAAATCGTTAAACGCCTGTGCGGTGGTGGCAAAACCGTTCGGCACGGCCACGCCCAAATCGGAAAGATTGGTGATCATTTCACCGAGGGAGGCGTTTTTGCCGCCGACACGGTCAACGTCGTGCATGCCAAGCTGGTTGTACCAAAGCACATTACGCAAGTCTGGGCCATTGTTGGACATCGAGACAATCCTTATTGCTATCAGTAGGGTAAAGACGGATTTAATTCGCTTGCTTTACGGCGCCGCTAACACGGAGCCGAATCAGACTAGCACACTGATCCGGGGAAAATGGAAAGGTGAATCGATCAACCCACTGAAGAAAGTGGTTTTTAAGAGAATGTCCTAACCGGCTGATTTGCCTGGGAACCGTTCCCAATCGCACGAAAAGCTTAGTTCTCAACAAATTACGCTCTTTTTAAACTTCTGTTTTAATGACCACGCAAACGTTACCGTTTTAGGTGAAAATAGCGGCAAATTTACGTTTCGGATCGAAAAGCGTCGCCGCGCCGCGATTTTTACCGCCGGCAAAACGCGCTTTTCTTCACGCGCCGCCGCAAGGCGCTTTACCGCCCCGCCGTCACAATTTTTCCCCTCGCCCCTTTACCGGCGGATCGTCTGCGGCTCATGATATTGACAGTGATGACAGCAGTAACACCGTTTTCAGGTAAGGAGCCTCGGGTGGAAAGAAGCGTTTTTTATATTTCGGATGGTACGGCGATCACCGCCGAAGTGCTGGGACACGCGGTGCTGTCGCAGTTCCCGGTCACGGCGACCACCTATACCCTGCCGTTTGTCGAAACCGAGGCGCGCGCTCGCGCAGTTCGCCAACAAATCGATGATATCTATAATGAAACCGGCGTGCGGCCGCTGGTGTTTTACTCCATCATCTCGCCGGAAGTGCGCGATGTGATCGTGCAGAGCCAGGGCTTCTGCCAGGATATCGTGCAGGCGCTGGTCGGCCCGCTGCAGGGCGAGCTGGAAGTGGAGCCGACGCCGGTGCCGAACCGCACCCACGGTCTGACCGCCAGCAACCTCGGCAAGTACGACGCGCGCATTGCCGCCATCGACTATACGCTGGCGCACGACGACGGCATTTCGCTGCGCAACCTCGATCAGGCGCAGGTGATCCTGCTCGGCGTGTCGCGCTGCGGCAAAACCCCCACCAGCCTTTATCTGGCGATGCAGTTCGGCATCCGCGCCGCCAACTACCCGTTTATCGCCGACGATATGGACAATTTGCACCTGCCGGCCTCGCTGAAACCGTTTCAGCATAAATTATTCGGCCTGACCATCGATCCGGAACGCCTGGCGGCGATCCGCGAGGAACGGCGTGAAAACAGCCGTTACGCTTCATTGCGCCAGTGCCGTATGGAGATCGCCGAAGTCGAGGCGCTGTTCCGCAAAAATCAGATCCGCTACCTCAATACCACCAACTATTCGGTCGAAGAGATCTCCACCAAAATCCTCGACATCCTCGGCATGAGCCGCCGCATGTTCTGACCTTTTCCTCGCGGGGCCGCCGCGCCCCGCCACCTGCCGTTTATTTCAGCAGCCGCTGATTTTTTTGTGCTTTTTTTCGCGGCTTTGATCAACAGAACACAATCTCTACGGTTGAATTCAGCGCTTTTTGCGTTATTGTGATCGCCATCACTTCCCGGCACTCCTGCCGCAGAGAAGAACAGTTTCCAGGGAACAACATGCACAAAACAGATGAACTGCGGACCGCGCGCATCGACAGCCTCGTCACGCCGCAAGCGTTGGCGGACAAGCTGCCGATCTCGGCGGCCGTCGCCGACAACGTGACCGCGTCACGAAAACGCATTGAAAAAATCCTCACCGGTGAAGACCTCCGCCTGCTGGTGGTGATCGGCCCCTGCTCCATCCACGATCTCGACGCCGCCGTCGATTACGCCGGCCGGTTGAACGCCCTGCGCGAACGCTACCAGGATCGCCTGGAGATCGTGATGCGCACCTATTTCGAAAAACCGCGCACCGTCGTCGGCTGGAAAGGCCTGATATCCGATCCGGCGCTGGACGGCACCTTCCAGGTCAACCGCGGCATCGAAATGGCGCGCCGCCTGCTGCTGGAAGTGAACCAGCTCGGCCTGCCGACCGCCACCGAATTCCTGGACATGGTGGTCGGCCAATACATCGCCGATCTGATCAGCTGGGGCGCCATCGGCGCGCGCACCACCGAAAGCCAGATCCACCGTGAAATGGCCTCGGCGCTCTCCTGCCCGGTCGGCTTCAAAAACGGCACCGACGGCAACACCCGCATCGCCATCGACGCCATTCGCGCGGCGCGCGCCGGGCACATGTTCCTGTCGCCGGACAAACATGGCCAAATGACCATCTACCAGACCAGCGGCAACCCGTACGGCCACATCATCATGCGCGGCGGCAAAACGCCGAACTATCACGCCAGCGACATCGCCGCCGCCTGCGACAGCCTGCGCGAGTTCGATCTGCCGGAACACCTGGTGATCGACTTCAGCCACGGCAACTGCCAGAAAATGCACCGCCGCCAGCTGGAAGTGGCCGACAACGTCTGCCAACAGATCCGCGCCGGCTCCGCCGCCATCACCGGCGTGATGGCGGAAAGCTTCCTGGTGGAAGGCACGCAGAAGATCGTCGCCGGCCAGCCGCTGACCTATGGCCAGTCGATCACCGATCCTTGCCTGAGCTGGTCCGACAGCGAACAGTTGCTGGCGATGCTGGCGGATGCGGTCGATAGCCGTTTCTGACGCAACGCAGGCCGGGGCCTCGCCCCGGCTTTATCCCTTCTGTCCCGCTCATCTATACTGATTGCAACGCTTTAGCACCCGCCGAAACGCACCTGGAGCCACGGCATGATTCACTCTCTGTTATCCATCCCCTGCGTCACGCTGCAGGGCGAGCAAAAAACGCTGGGCGATTACCCGGCGCGCGCTTATCTGGTGGTCAACACCGCCAGCAAGTGCGGCTTCACCCCGCAATACCGCGGGCTGGAAAATTTGTGGCAATACTATCGCGAACGCGGCCTGGTGGTGCTCGGCTTCCCCTGCAACCAGTTTGGTTCTCAGGAGCCGGGCAGCCCGCTGGAGATCGCCAACTTTTGCAGCCTCAACTACGGCGTCAGTTTCCCGCTGTTCAGCAAGATAGACGTTAACGGCCCCGGCGCGCACCCGCTGTTCAATGAGTTGAAACGCCTGGCGCCCGGCATTCTGGGCAGCCGCCGCATCAAATGGAATTTCACCAAGTTCCTGCTCACCGCCGACGGCCAGCGCGTCACGCGCTTTGCGCCGATCACCAAGCCCGAACGCCTGTTTGACCGCATCGAAACCCTGCTGAAATAACGCCCCTTTTTTACGGGCCGGGTACGCTTGGCCCGCCGCCGGATGTCCATTCGACAAAAAGGTTCCATCGGTAAGAAAATTTTCCTTGATGTAACCTTTCCTTCACATGATAATGATTCTCAGTTTGATATTAATTACCATTTAATGATCTGTTTTATAAGCACAATGATAATGGATACTGCCAACACGCCTACCCCCGCCGCCGCGGCCCCGACCGAGCACAGCGCAAACGCGCCGCCCAGCTACGACAGCGCACAGCTGCTCGGCGCCGACGGCATCGCGTTCATTACCCATCAGGGCCAGCGCTATCAGCTGCGGCAGACCAAAGCCGGGAAATTGATCCTGACCAAATAACCACAGAACCCTCAAACGCCAGCCACCCCGATCTTTTGATCCAGGCAGCCAGCAAATCTATTGATATGTTTTATTACATACGGAGAGTTGCACCATGCCTCTGACATTTTCCACCCGGCTGCGTTTTTCCGCTTTGAGTCTGGCGATTGCCTGCGCTCTGCCTACGGTGGCCTTGGCACAAAACACCAGCACAACATCCTCTTCCAACGCGGCGCCGGCCAAAAAAGCCAAAGCCGCCGACGAGACCATGACCGTGGTCGCCACCGGCAACCAGCGCAGCAGCTTTGAAGCGCCGATGATGGTCACGGTCATCGAAGGCAACTCGCCGGAAAGCCAAACTGCAGGCACCGCCGCCGATATGCTGCGCCGCGTGCCGGGCATTACCGTCACGGGTTCCGGGCGCAGCAATGGGCAGGATCTCATGATGCGCGGCTACGACCGACGCGGCGTGCTGACGCTGGTCGACGGCATCCGCCAGGGGACCGATACCGGCCATATTAACGGCACATTTTTGGATCCTGCGTTAGTGAAACGCATTGAAGTCGTGCGCGGCCCCTCCGCGTTGCTGTACGGTAGCGGCGCGTTGGGTGGTGTAGTGTCTTATGAGACCGTCGATGCCGCCGATCTGCTGCTGCCGGGCCACGATAGCGGGTTCCGCGTATACGGCACCGCCGGCACCGGCGATCACAGCCTGGGCATGGGCGCCAGCGCCTATGGCAAGACCGATAACCTCGACGGCCTGCTGTCTTTCGGCACTCGCGACGTCGGCGATCTGCGCCAGGGCAACGGCTTCGATGCGCCTAACGACGAAACCATCAGCAACGTGCTGGCCAAAGGCACCTGGCAGCTCGACGACAATCAGTCTCTGAGCGGCAATCTTCGTTACTACAATAACAGCGCGCAGGAACCGAAAAACCCGCAAACGCCAGCCAGCTCCAGTGGAAACTTAATGACCGATCGTTCGACGATTCAACGCGACGCGGCACTGAGTTACAAACTGAAACCCGCCGGCCAGGATTGGCTGGATGCGGAAGCGAAAGTGTATTATTCAGACGTAAAAATTAACGCTCACGCCAATGGCAGCGAAGATGAAGCACGCAAACAAACCACGAAAGGCGCCAAACTCGAAAACCGAACGCGCCTGTTTGCGGATACTTTCGCCTCGCACCTGCTGACCTACGGCACCGAGGCCTACAAACAGGAACAAACACCGGGCGGCGCTACCGAAAGTTTCCCACACGCAAAAATCAATTTCGCTTCAGGCTGGCTGCAGGATGAAATCACGCTGCGCGATCTGCCTGTCACTCTGCTCGCCGGCACCCGCTATGACAATTACAAGGGCTCAAGCGACGGCTATGCCGATGTGGATGCGGACAAATGGTCCTCTCGCGGTGCTGTTAGTATTACGCCTACCGACTGGCTGATGCTGTTCGGCTCCTATTCTCAGGCGTTCCGCGCGCCGACGATGGGTGAGATGTACAACGACTCCAAGCACTTCTCAATTCCAATGGGACCAACCACCATCACCAACTATTGGGTGCCTAACCCGAATTTGAAACCGGAAACCAACGAAACCCAAGAGTACGGGTTTGGTCTGCGTTTCGATGATTTGATGCTGGCCGATGACAGTCTGCAGTTCAAAGCCAGCTATTTCGATACCAAAGCCAAGGACTACATCACCACCGATGTCACGATGGAACTGGGGCGCGGTCCGCGAGGTCCTTATTGCATCAGTTGCACCACATTCTCAACCAATATCGATCGCGCCAAAATCTGGGGTTGGGACGCTACGCTCAGCTATAAAACACCATGGTTCGGCTGGGATTTGGCTTATAACCGCACCCGTGGCAAAAATGAAGCAACCGGTGACTGGTTAAGCAGCATCAATCCAGACACCGTCACCAGTTCGCTGGACGTGCCGCTGGGCGAAACCGGTCTGTCCGCCGGCTGGGTCGCCACCTTCGCCGAACGCGCCAAGCGAGTGCCCGCCACCTACTCGGAACAAGGCGGCTACGGCGTCAACGACTTCTATCTGAGCTACAAGGGCCGCGATCGGCTGCAGGGCATGACCACCACCGTGGTGCTGGGCAACGCCTTCGACAAGGAATATTACTCGCCGCAGGGCGTCCCGCAGGATGGCCGCAACGCCAAACTGCTGGTCAGCTACCAGTGGTAATCATTTGACTATCTGGCGGACAACCCGGTTGTCCGCCGTTCGCATTACAGCGCAGGAGAATCCCGCATGAGCAACACCCTATACGAACGCTACCAACAGGCTAAAATCGATCACCCCGGCAAATACGCCCGCGATCTGGCGGCGATCCTCGGCGTCAGCGAAGCGGAGCTGACGCACGCCCGCGTCGGCCACGACACCCGCCGCCTGCAGGCCGACGCGCGCACCCTGCTGACCGAGCTTGAGCAGGTCGGCGTCACCAAGTCCATCACCCGCAACAGCTATGCGGTGCATGAGCAGATGGGCCGCTACCGCAACCAGCACCTCAACGGCCACGCCGGGCTGATCCTCAACCCACGCGAGCTGGATCTGCGCCTGTTCCTCAACCACTGGACCAGCGTCTTCGCCATGAGCGAAACCAACAAGCGCGGCGTGCGCCACAGCATTCAGTTCTTCGACCAACAGGGCGATGCGCTGCACAAGGTCTACACCACCGAGGAAACCGATCTGCCGGCCTGGATGGCGCTGGTGGAGCGCCACCTGAGCGAAGAAAACCCGGCGCTGGCGCTGCAGCCCGCCGAGGCGGCAACCACCGATGAAACGACGCAGGATCATGCCAAAATCGACGGTGAGTGGCGCGCGATGACCGACGTTCACCAGTTCTTCCAGCTGCTGAGCCGCAACAAGCTGACGCGCCAACAGGCCTTCCGCGCCGTCGGCGACGATCTGGCCTACCAGGTGGACAACAGCGCGCTGTCGCAGCTGCTCGAAGCGGCGCAGCAACAGCAAAACGAGATCATGATCTTCGTCGGCAACCGCGGCTGCGTGCAGATCTTCACCGGCCAGATCGAACGTTTGATGCCGCAGGAAGGCTGGATCAACGTGTTCAACCGCCGCTTCACGCTGCACCTGATTGAAGACGCCATCGCCGAAAGCTGGATCACCCGCAAACCAACCAAGGACGGCATCGTCACCAGCCTGGAGCTGTTCGCCGCCGACGGCACGCAGATTGCGCAGCTGTATGGCCAGCGCACCGAAGGCCAGCCGGAACAAACCCAGTGGCGCGAGCAGGTTGCCGCGCTCGCCGCCAAGGACATCGCCGCATGAAATCTTCCTTGATCCGCCGCCTGGCGTTGATGATGTCGCTGGCGCTGCCGCTCACCGCCGCAGCGGCGCAGCGCATCGTCTCGATCGGCGGCGACGTGACGGAAATCGCCTTCGCGCTCGGCGCCGGCGACGAGGTGATCGCCCGCGACAGCACCAGCCTGCATCCGGAAGCGGTGAAAAAGCTGCCGGACGTCGGCTACATGCGCCAGCTGAACGCCGAAGGCATTTTGGCGCTGAAGCCGACGCTGGTGCTGACGACCGAGCTGGCACAGCCGGCGCTGGTGCTCAAACAGCTGGCGGACAGCGGCGTCAAAGTGGTCAGCGTGCCGGGTGACACCACCCTGCAGGCGGTACCGCAGAAAATCGCCGCGATCGCCGCCGCGCTGCAACGCGTTGAGCAAGGCAAACAGCTGAGCGAGCGCTATCAACAACAGCTGGCGGCGGTCGATACCTCCCCGCTGCCGGTCAAGGTGCTGTTCGTAATGAGCCACGGCGGCATTACGCCGATGGCCGCCGGGCAACACACCGCTGCCGACGCGGTGATCGCCGCCGCCGGGCTGAAAAACGCCATGCAGGGCTTTGACCGCTACCGGCCGCTGTCGCAGGAAGGCGTCATCGCCAGCGCGCCGGATCTGTTGCTGGTCACTACCGACGGCGTGCGCACCCTCGGCGGCGAACAGCAGCTGTGGACGCTGCCGGGCCTGGCGTTGACGCCGGCAGGCAAGCAGCGCCGCGTGCTGATCGTCGATGACATGGCGCTGCTGGGCTTCGGTCTGGAAACGCCGGCGGCGCTGGCCAAGCTGCGCCACGCGGCGGAGCAAAAGTAATGCGCTGTCGCACCTCGCCTCAGCTGGCCATCATCGGTCTGCTGGTGCTGCTGACGCTGCTGGCGCTGGTCGCCGCCAACCTGGGCGCGCTGACGCTGTCGTTTCGCACCCTATGGCGCGAACCTTTCAGCGACGCAGCCTGGCACATCTGGTTGAACATTCGCCTGCCGCGCGTGCTGCTGGCGGTGGTGATCGGCTGCGCGCTGGCGGTGTCCGGCGCCGTGATGCAAGGGCTGTTCCGCAACCCGCTGGCGGATCCGAGCCTGCTGGGCATCAGCAGCGGCGGCGCGCTGTTTGTCGCGCTGTTCATCGTGATGCCGCTGGCGTTGCCGGTGACGATCGCGCTGTACGGTCATATGCTGGCGGCGTTCCTCGGCAGCCTGCTGGTGTCATTATTGATCTACGGCATCAGCCGCAGCGGGCACGGCAATCTGTCGCGGCTGCTGCTGGCGGGCATCGCCATCAACGCCCTGTGCATGGCGGCCATCGGCGTGCTCTCTTACGTCAGCAGCGATCAACAGCTGCGCCAGTTCTCGCTGTGGATGATGGGCAGCCTCAGCCAGTCGCAGTGGCCGACCCTGGCGGTTTCCGCCTCGCTGATCCTGCCTGCGGCGCTGCTGACGCTGCTGCAGGCGCGCCGGCTGAACCTGTTGCAGCTGGGGGACGAAGAGGCCCACTACCTCGGGGTGAACGTCCAGCGCGCCAAGCTGCAGCTGCTGTTGCTGAGCGCCCTGCTGATCGGCGCGGCGGTAGCGATGAGCGGTGTGATCGGCTTCGTCGGCCTGGTGGTGCCGCATCTGGTGCGCATGCGCCTCGGCGGCGATCACCGCTGGCTGCTGCCCTGCTCCGCGCTGGGCGGCGCCTGCCTGTTGCTGGTCAGCGATACGCTGGCGCGCACGCTGGTGGCGCCGGCCGAAATGCCGGTGGGGCTGATGACCAGCCTGATCGGCGGTCCCTATTTCTTGTGGCTGGTGATGCGCCAGCGGGAGCGAGCCGGTGGATAACGCCGCCTGCCTGACAGCCCGGGAGCTGCGTTACAGCCTCGGTACGCGCCGGTTGATCAACGACGTTTCGCTCAGCCTTGCCGGCGGTGAAATGGTGGCGATTATCGGCCCTAACGGCGCCGGCAAATCGACGCTGCTGCGCTTGCTGACCGGCTATTTGACGCCGGACTGCGGCGAATGTCGGCTGCTTGACCGCCCGCTGGAACACTGGGCGCCGCAACAGTTGGCCAAAGTCCGGGCCGTGATGCGCCAGTACAGCGATTTGGCGTTTCCGTTCAGCGTGGAAGAAGTGGTCAGCATGGGGCGTTCGCCGCACGGCAAACGCGACGAGCATCAGGCGATCCAACAGGTGATGGCGCAAACCGACTGCCTGGCGCTGGCGCAGCGCGACTACCGCCAGCTGTCCGGCGGCGAACAACAGCGGGTGCAGCTGGCGCGGGTGTTGGCGCAGCTGTGGCAACCGCAGCCGTCCCCCGCCTGGCTGTTCCTCGACGAACCGACCTCGGCGCTGGATCTGTATCACCAGCAGCACACCCTGCGCCTGCTGCGCTCGCTGACGCGCCAACAGCCGCTGGGCGTCTGCTGCGTGCTGCACGATCTCAATCTGGCCGCGCTGTACGCCGATCGGATCCTGCTGTTGCATCAGGGGCGGTTGGTGGCGAGCGGCACGCCGCAGGAAGTGTTGCAAACGGAGATCCTCACCCGCTGGTATCAGGCCGATCTCGGCGTGGTGCATCATCCCGAAGTGTCGCTGCCGCAGGTCTACCTGCGCCAATAAAAAATTTAAGGGCGCTATCAAGCGCCCTTTCTTCATCTCAGCTGGAGCAGGAAATCTCCAGGTGCTTGCCCCAGTCCGGCGGCAGCGCGGCGAGATCGTCATACTCCGGCACATCGTCGAACGGCCGCAGCAGGGCCTGATGCAATCGCTGCAAACGGCCCACATCGTCGTTCTCCGCGTCCTCAATCGCCTGCTGCGCCAGATAGTTGCGCAGGATCAGCCGCGGATTCACCGCCTTCATCGCCCGTTGCCGCTCCGCATCGCTCACCTGCTCCTGTTGCAAACGCTGACGATACTGCTGATACCAGGCGTCGAACGCCGCGCGATCGATAAACTCGTCGCGCAGCGGCGACTGCGCCTGCTGCTGTTCGGTCTCGCTCAACAGGCGGAACGTGCGGGTATAGTCCCGCCCTTCCTGCGCCATCAGGCCCAGCAGACCGGTGAGCACGTCGTTGTCCTGCGCCGTCGGCGTGAAGAAGCCGAGTTTGGCGCGCATCTGTTCGCCGTAGGCGCGCATCAGCGCCGGCTCATACGCCGCCAGCGCCTGCTGCAGCTGTTCGGTGGTCATCAGCCCCGATAGGGTCTGCGCCAGACGATGCAGGTTCCACAACGCCACCGCCGGCTGATTGTCGAAGGCGTAACGCCCCTGGTGATCGGAATGGTTGCAGATATAGCCGGGCTGGTAGTCGTCAAGGAAACCGTAAGGGCCGTAATCGATGGTGATACCGAGAATCGACATGTTGTCGGTGTTCATCACGCCGTGCGCGAAACCGACGGTTTGCCAATGGGCGATCAGGCGCGCCGTGCGTTCGACCACGTCGGTAAACCACAACAGGTAGCGCTCGGCCTGATCCTGCAGCTGCGGCCAGTGACGGGCGATGACGAAATCCGCCAGCTGCCGCACCTGCTCCGGCTGGTTACGGTAGTAAAAGTGTTCGAAGTGGCCGAAGCGCACGTGGCTTTCCGCCACCCGCATTAGCATGGCACCGCGTTCCGGCTGCTCGCGGAACACCGGCTGCCTGCTGGTGACGATGGTCAACGCTCGGGTGGTGGGGATCCCCAAATGGTGCAGCGCCTCAGAGGCCAGAAACTCGCGGATAACCGAACGCAGCACCGCGCGGCCGTCCCCCATGCGCGAATACGGCGTCAGCCCGGCGCCCTTCAGGTGCCAGTCGCGGTGGCTGCCGTCCGCCAGAACCTGTTCGCCAAGCAAAATGCCGCGGCCATCACCCAACTGCCCTGCCCACACGCCGAACTGGTGGCCACTGTACACCTGCGCCAGCGGCTGCATGCCCGGCAGCAGCGTTTCTCCCGCCCAAATCGGGGTTTTATCCTGAGTAAACCAGCTTTCATCCAGCCCCAGCTCGCGCGCCAGCGGCTCGCTGTGGTACAGCAGGCGCGCATCCTTGAGCGGCGTCGGGTTCAGAGCGGTGTAGAAGCCGGGTAACTGTTGGTAGTAAGCGTTATCGAACTGCGGCATAGGCCCTCCGTTTCAGCGTAGTGTAGAGCCTGAACGAGCGGATTAACACCGAAGGAATGCAGGGAGAACGCATCCGCCTGTCGTCAGGACGGATGCGGGGAGTTTGGCGTTCCGCCTGGCTGAGGAAGCGCGGGTTTAATGCCGGCTGATAAACGGTGTTATCAGCCCAACAACGAGGATCAATAACGGTAGCGGAATCACGGTAACCTCATTCCGCGCATGATTTACCTCATTGTGTGTAATTTTTTATATCACTTCTTAATTATTGAACTCGCTGGGCGTCGCCAGCAAAGCTTGCAGATTATCCACACCAACGCTGGGCCATAAAAAACCTTGCAGACCTAAAACACCGGCGTACCTGAGTTTATTAAAATACTCTTTTTTCTCTATTCCTCCGACGATCACGCCTTTACATAACAGGTTGATATTCTTTAACAACGAGTCGATGACCACGTCATATCCCTGATGGGTAAACAGCTGCCAGTAAAAACGCTTGTCTATCTTTACGTAGTCAAACAAACCATCGTACAACGCGGTCAGCGTGGCTTTACCGGAACCGAAATCATCGAGCCACAGCGTAAACATTTCGCTTAATCGCCGCACGCTCGGGTTGTTCTTCCCGGCCGAAAGATTCGGAAAACTCTCACTCACTTCAAATGCAATAAAAGGATATTGCCCGATCCGTTGGCACAACGCCGAATCGGAAAGAATAAGCTCAACGATGGTTTCTTCGATATTGATGGTCAACTGCACGTTGTTACCGGTAAACCAAGCCGCATGCTGCTCCGCAAGTTTCAGTTGCTCATTAAATAACTCAATCCTTTGTTCAGGCGCCAATAAATTAATCCCAATTTCGGCCGGCATGGCTAAATCACCGTCGAGACTGTTGAATCGGCTCAACATTTCCACCGCCAACAGCCCGCCCTCCATTGAGTAAACAGGTTGAAAAACATAGCTACTAATAAAGTCAGCTTCGAGTTGGATGTTCATTTTAATGCCACAGGATGAATGGCTAGCGTATCATCGTATATCAATATATTTTATCGATCAATCCCTCTAGGATTAATCGGAAATATCAATGTAAATACCCATGAAATATCATTTAATTGATAGATTAAAGCTATACGACAATCGTGAAAGGCGCAAAGAAAAGCAGCCTAACTTATGCCATGGCGCCCGCCAAACGCGTTATGTGAAAAGGTATTTGGCTTAAGTGGAATGGATTGACGGCCAAATTTGACTTATCTCCTTTGTTTTATTTAAGAAAAATCTTAAATAAAGTAAAATAATCTTCCCGCCTTAACGCCGATTTTTCCTGCCGTTAACGATGACTGATTAAATTTAATAACGCATCAATTCCGCCCGTTATTCTCGGCATTGAAAACGCAAAAAAATGCCCACCTTGATTTTCAGAAAATCTGCGCTACCGCCGTGCAAAACGTCGATTTCAGCGATAAAAAAAGGGATGAGCACGCTCATCCCTTCATCACCAGGCCTTCGCTAACGGATCGTTTCACTCAGCCATTGCCGCAGTTCGGCTAATTCGGCCGCCTGCTGCGGATAGTCCGCCATCAGTCGGTCACAGCAGGCGGCAACGGGCTCGCTTCGATACGGGCAGCCCACCAGCATATCCGCCAGCCGCTGCAGCGGGGCGGGATTAAGGCTGTCGGTGAACACCTGCGCGCGAACGATAGCCCCCTTCTCCACATCGAAGAACAGGTCTACGCCGCCCCAGACAAAGCGCTCGTTAAGCAAGTGGCTGAACGCCGGCGCCTTGCCGAAATTCCATTCCCAGCTGCTTTGTTTGGCGAACTGCGCGGCAAAATCGGGCAGATCGGGGAACACGTCCGGCGAAATGATCTCCGGCTCGGCCGTTTCGCCATAGTGGGCGAAGAAAGCCTGCATGATGGCGTCGCATACCTGCTCATGGCTGATGCCCGGCAAAAACTCCGCCAGATTGGCGACGCGTGAACGCACCGAGGTGATGCCCTTGGCCTGCAGCTTTTTGGGATCCGGATTGAGGTAGTTCGCCAGCCGTTCCAGGTCGGCGTTCAGCAGCAGCGTGCCGTGGTGGAAACCGCGATCCTGGGTTTCTCGATAGGCCGAGCCGGATATTTTACGCGGCCCGTCGGCGGTTTCCATCACCAGATCGTTGCGCCCCGACGCGCTAGCCGCGACGCCCAGCTGCCGCAGCGCTTGCAGAATGATGTCAGTCGAGACGCTCTTGTCGTAGCCCGGCTTGCCGGCCATAAAGGTGAAACAGGTGTTGCCCAGGTCGTGAAATACCGCCCCGCCGCCGCTGCTGCGCCGCGCCAGCCGAATGCCGTCCTGCTCCATGCGCCGGGTGTTGCACTCTTTCCAGGGGTTCTGCGACTGGCCAATCACCACCGTTTCGGCATTGCGCCACAGGAAGAGAATTTTTTGCGTGGTCATTTCGCGGAAGATGCACTCTTCCACCGCCAGGTTGAACCAGGGATCGTAGGAGTCGGAGATCAGTAAACGCAGGCTGTTCATGGCAGGCACCGTCCAAAACATGAGATGCCGCCATGATACACCAAATCAATGGGTTAAGGCTAAATGCGTCGCGCCTGCCAGTACACCCGCTTCCAGTAGACGTTATCGAGCGAGGAGCGGATCACCCCGCGGCTGGTCGACGCGTGGATAAATTGGTCGTTGGTATCGTAAATGCCGACGTGCAGGCCGTTCTCACCGCCGCCGGTTTTGAAAAACACCAGATCGCCCGGCATCAGCTCATCGCGTGAGACCTTGGTGCCCAGCGAGGTCTGTTCTTCGGTCGAACGCGGCAGTTGCATGTCGAAGCGATCGCGGAACGTGCGGTAAACAAAGCCGGAACAATCTACCCCGCCCCGATCCAGGCCGCCGTAACGGTATGGCGTGCCGTACCACTGGCGCAGCTGCTCATTGAGCTGGGCCACCACCACGATAGAGTCCGCCAGGCGGCCGCTGGGCGGCGGCGCATGGCTGCTGCACCCGGCGAGGATCAAACTGGCTAATAAAAACCACACACGCATCCGCATAATATCCCTTCATTGAACACGTTGCCGCATTATGCCATCCGGTACACCACCACACCGCCTGCGAGGCAAAGCCGGCACCACGTAAGGAGAGCGCTATTTGGCGTTAATTTATCTCCCGCACGGGGAAAAAGGCAAGCGCCATAAGGGAGATAATGACAGGATCGCCGGTTTTGGCCCTATTCCGGCGATTGAGTCTCGGACTTGCTGTTAATCAGCCAGACGCCGAACAGAATAAACAGCGTGCCCAGCGTTTTCAGCAGCGTAGCGGACTCGTTGAACCACGGCAGGATCACCGCCGCCAGATAGACCAGCGCATAACTGACGCTCAACAGAGGATAAGCGCGGTTTAACGGCAGGTGGCGCAGCGCAAAGAACCAACACAGCATCGACAGCGCATAACCGCAGATGCCGCCGCCCACCGCCAACAGCGGCAGCCAGTAGCCGCCGATCAGCGCCAACGAGACGTCGGCGAACGACATCAGCGGGATTTGCACCATGCCCCACTTCATCAGCAACTGCGCCAACGTCACCAGCAACACGCTGGCGGCGCCCCAGGCATAGCCCCTCATGAATGCACGCTCATCAGCAGGATCCCCAACATAATCGACGCTACGCCGCACCAGTGGCGGGCGGTCGTCGGCTCATGAAACAGCCAGCGCGCCGCCAGCGTCACCATCACGAAGTTCAGGCTGAGCATCGGGTAAGCCAGGCTGAGCGGCAGGCGTTGCAGCACATTGAGCCACACCGCCATGCCCAGCCCCAGCAGCAGCACCGCCAGCGCCAACCAGCGCAGCGTCAGCTTCAGCCGCGCCTCGTCCGCCCGTTCCCAACAGTGCGCCGCCTGTTTCTGGCACAGCTGCCCTCCACAGGTGAGCAGGCTGACCACAATCACCAACAGAAAACCCATCATGGTTGCTGTTTATACCACATCAGCACCAGGCGGTTCATGCGATCCACCTTGTCTGCGGCGGGCAGTTCCTGCGGCAGCGCTTCGCCACGGGACAGCTGCAGCACCAGCGACACGTTCCCCTGCTTGCGCGCCTGCGCCAGCCACTGCGGGAAGTCGGCATCGCTGATCAGGTGCCCCTTGGCGTCCGGGTACTCCAGACCATAGGCCACCTCGCCTTTCTGGCTGTACATCAGCACATCGCTGCGCTTCAGCTCCCAGGCCAGGCCGGCCGCCAGCCCGACGCTGTCGCTCAACACATAGCGGCTGTCGCTCAGTTCGGCCATCGTGGCGCGGGCAAAGTTTTGCGGCAGTTTGGAATCGGTCACCTGTTGCGGGATGGCGTAACCGATCACCAGGCACAGCAGCACCGGGCAAGCCGCCGCCCAGCGCCATTGGCGGCCGTTGTCGCGTACGGAAACCAGCGCGAACAGCAGCCAGCCGCCGAAGGCGATCAGGCCGAGCACCAGTTTCGGCCACTCCTGCGGAGTAAACAGATGTGCCTTCGGCAGCAGACCGGAGCTCAACACCACCAGCGCCACGATGCCGATCAGGCCGAACAGGCCGTTCAGCCAGGCGTTAGCCTTGAACAGCCTGGCGCGCAGCGTGGCGGCGTAGTCTTCCGCATAGGCGGTCATCAGCAGCGCCAGCGGGGCCATGCACGGCAGAATGTAGGTCGGCAGCTTGCCTTTGGCGATGCTGAAGAAGATCAGCGGCATCAGCGCCCAGCTCAGCAGAAAGAACAGCTCCGGACGCTGTACGCGCTCGCGCCAACCCTTGAGCAGCGCACCGGGCAGCAGCGCCAGCCACGGCAGCACCGCCGCCAGCAGGACCGGCAGGTAATACCAGAACGGCGCCTTGTGCTGGGCGTTATCTTCGGCGAAACGCTGAATATGCTCGACCCAGAAGAAGTAATTCCAGAAATCGGGTTCACGTTGCGCGATCGCCAGCGCCCACGGCAGGCTGAGCAGCGTAGCGGTCACGATCGCCACCGGGCCATAGCACAGCAGATCCTTGATGCGGCGTTGCTGAATGACGATCGGGATCACCGCGATCACCGGCACCGCCAGCGCCAGGAAGCCCTTGGTCATAAAGCCCATGCCGCAGGCCAGGCCCAGCAACGCGTAAGCGCCCAGCTTGCCTTTGACCGAGGTGGCTTTCAGCGTCAGGTAATAACTGACCATCGCCGCCGCCAGCCACAGCGAGATCATCGGATCCAGCACGCTGTAGGTGCCGATGCTGAACACCAGCACCATCGACAGGAACATCAGCGCCGCCAGGCTGGCGCGGCGCGCATTGCGCCACATCAGCATCGCCAGCGCGAACACCAGCAGCGCGGTCATGCCGGTGCTGAACACCGAGCCGAAACGCACCGCAAAGTTGTTTTCGCCAAACAGCCACTGGCTGATGTTATTGAACCAGTAACCCGCCACCGGCTTTTCGAAATAGCGCAACCCCAGCAGGTGCGGCACGACCCAATCGCCGCGCTGCAGCATTTCACGGCTGATCTCGGCATAACGCGTCTCATCCGGCTGCCACAGCAGGCGGCCGTTAAGCGGGATCAGGTAAACCAGAGCAAAAAAAACGGCCAGCACAATGGCCCAGGATCCTTTTAGCGCCTTCATGTAACGTCCTTCACATCGGTTTGACAGCCCAGCCAACCTTCGCGGCCGGGGAAAGGAGCGCGCTTGATGCGGCCCAACGGCAGTGACGCCAAATCTTGCGGTAACAGCGCGCTCAGCGGACAGAATTCGATGCCCTGCCGCTGTGCGCGTTGCAATAACTGTTCGAACATCGCCGCCTGCGACATGCCTTCCACTTCGGTGTGAATGGTGTACACCGGCACGCCGCGATCGTTCTCGATGGCGCGCAGAATATAGTCGTTGAAGTCGGCCATGCTGACTTCGCTGCCAATCACTTCATCGAAGGTCGGCAGCGTCACCGGGATCTGCACCGTACCGTGGCGCCCGTCGCTCAGCACCGGACGGAACGGATGGGTGCCGCGGCAATCGCTGTTGTAATGGAAGCCGAAGCGTTGTTTGACCTCCAGCACGCGCGTATCGGCGCGCCAGCCCGCCACGGCGGAGCATTTCACCGGCTGGCCGGTGCAGGCGCTCAGGGCGTCGACGCCCAGCTGCACCTGTTCGGTCAGCTGCGCCTCGCTCCACTTGCCGACCCTGGCCTGCCACCCCTGGTGATCCCAGGCGTGCAGCCCGACCTCATGGCCGGCTTCGGCGGTGCGCTTCATCAGCGGCCCCAGCGCGCGTGAAATGTTGCGTCCCGGCCAGGCGGTGCCGGCCAGCAGAATGTCCAGACCGTACAGCGAGGCGGCGTTCGAACGCAGCATTTTCCACAAAAATTTCGGACGCAAAAGGCGCCAAAGATGGCGCCCCATGTTGTCCGGTCCCACGCTGAAGAAGAAGCTGGCCTGAATGTCGTACTTTTCGAACAGGTCCAGCAACTGCGGCACCCCTTCACGGGTGCCGCTGAAGGTATCTACATCAACCCGCAGACCGACTTTCTTCATGCACCGTTCCCTTCCTGAACGGTAGTGCGCAGGAAGTAGTCCAGCGTATCGGCGATGGTTTGCTTCATCTCGATGGTCGGCTGCCAGCCCAGCAGGCGGTGAGCGTTTTTGATGCTCGGCGTGCGGTGCTCGACGTCCTGGTAACCTTTACCGTAGTAGCTGCTGCTCTCCACGTCCTTGAAGCCGGCAAACGGCGGGAAGCGGTCGCGCAGCGGATGGTTGTTGAAGCTTTCCAGCAGCATTTCCGCCAGCTCGCGAATGCTCGCTTCGTTGGTCGGGTTGCCGATGTTGACGATCTGGCCGTCACACAGGCCGTCGCGGTTCTCGATGATGCGGAACAGCGCTTCGATGCCGTCGTTGATGTCGGTGAAGCAACGTTTCTGCGCGCCGCCGTCCATCAGTTTGATCGGCGAACCTTCCACCAGGTTGAGGATCAGCTGGGTGATGGCGCGGGAAGAACCGATGCGCGCCGCGTCCAGGTTATCCAGGCGCGGCCCCATCCAGTTGAACGGACGGAACAGCGTGAACTTCAGGCCTTCTTTGGCGCCGTAAGCCCAGATCACCCGATCCAGCAGCTGTTTGGAGACCGAATAGATCCAGCGCTGCTTGTTGATCGGCCCAACGATCAGGCGCGAATGGTCTTCGTCGAACTCTTTGTCGTCGCACATGCCATACACTTCGGAAGTAGACGGGAAGATGATGCGCTTGTTGTATTTCACGCAGTCGCGAACGATCTTCAGGTTCTCTTCGAAGTCCAGCTCGAACACGCGCAGCGGGTTACGGGTGTATTCGATCGGCGTCGCGATCGCCACCAGCGGTAGCACCACGTCGCATTTCTTGATGTGATACTCGATCCACTCGGAGTGGATGCTGATGTCGCCTTCCACGAAGTGGAAGCGCGGGTTGTCGAGGAAGCGGCTGATGGCGTCAGAGCCGATATCCAGACCGTAGATGTCGTAGCGATCGTCGCGCAGCAGGCGCTCGGTCAGGTGGTTGCCGATGAAGCCGTTGACCCCGAGGATCAGTACGCGGGTGCGGCGTTTCATCGCGGCGTTCGGCTTGGCGGCCAGACGCACGTCGGTGACGATGCCCATTTCCTGCGCCAGGCGGCTGCCCTGCACGTACAGACCGCTGTCGTTTTGACCGGCGACGATCTCCAGCGCGCCTTCGCCACAGGCGATGACCAGCGGCGAGGTGCTCAGCACGGTGCCCGGCTGCTTATCGTGTTGGGTATCCAGCACGCGAGAGCGCCAGACGATCAGCTGGCGCTGGCCGAGGTAGCTGAACGCCCCCGGGTACGGCTCGGTGACGGCGCGCACCAGGTTGTTGATCTCTTTGGCGGATTTGTGCCACAGGATCTCGCCGTCCGCCGCGCTGCGGCGGCCGAAGTAGCTGGCCTGGGACTCATCCTGCCTGGTGAAGGTGGCGGTGCCGTTCTTCAGCTTCGGCAGTTGCTCTTTCAACACGATCTGCGCGGCTTCCAGCACTTTTTTGTGCAGCGTCAGCGCGGTATCGCCGTCGGCGATGGCCACTTTTTGCTGCCCGACGATGTCCCCGGCGTCCGGGCGTTTCACCATCTTGTGCAGCGTGGCGCCGGTTTCGGTTTCGCCGTTCACCAGCGCCCAGTTCACCGGCGCACGGCCACGGTAACGTGGCAGCAGCGAACCGTGCAGATTGAAACCGCCCTGCGGTGCCAGCGACAGGATCTCGTCGCTCAGCATGTGGCGGTAATAGAACGAGAAGATCACGTCCGGCTGCAGTGCGCGAATGCGGTCAACCCACAGCGGGTGGTTTACGTCCTCTGGCGCATAGACCGGCAGATCCAATTCGGCGCCCAAACGGGCCACGGAGGAGAAGAAGTTGTTCTCGCCAGGGTCGTCGGTGTGCGTGAACACGGCCTGCACGTCATAACCCGCCTCAGTCAGCGCTTTCAGACCGGCGCAGCCAATATCATGGTAAGCAAATACAATAGCTTTCATCATTCTTCTTCCTGAGTATTGTGGCCCTGCTGTGCACCGACCACTTTCTGAACAAAATAGCGAGGACGCGCGCGCACGTCGGTATAGATGCGGCCGATGTATTCACCCAGTAGCCCCATGCCGACAAACTGGGCGCCGATAAAGGTGAACAGGACGGCGAAAAGGGTGAACACGCCGCCGGCGGCCCATTCAGGGCCGAGCAGCAGACGCAGCGCTATCAGCACCAGCGCCAGCACAAACCCGGACAGCGCCACGATGCTGCCGACCACGCTGAGCAAACGCAGCGGCGTGGTGGTCAGGCAGGTGATCAAGTCATACATCAGGTTGATCAGCTTCATCAGGCTGTACTTGGAGTCACCAAACTCGCGTTCGGCGTGACGCACGTCGATCTCGGTCGTTCGGCGGGCGAAGGTATTCGCCAGGATCGGGATAAAGGTGCTGCGCTCATGGCAGTGCAGCATCGCCTCAACGATATGACGACGGTAGGCGCGCAGCATGCAGCCGTAGTCCCCCATCGACTTGCCGGTGGCGCGTTGAATCATCATGTTGATCACGCGCGAGGCGCTTTTGCGGAACCAGGAGTCCTGACGGTTGGCGCGCACGGTGCCCACCACGTCATAGCCCTCTTCCGCCACGCTGACCAGCCGTGGGATCTCCTCCGGCGGGTTCTGCAGATCGGCGTCCAGCGTAATCACCAGATCGCCGGTCACCTGATTGAAACCGGCCATAATGGCCGAGTGCTGGCCATAGTTGCGGTTCAGCAAGACGGCGATCACGTGGCTATCCGGCTTTTCCGCCGCCGCAGTCAGCATGTCAGCGGAGTTGTCGCTGCTGCCATCGTCGACGAGGATGATTTCATAAGGTTGAGATAACTGCTTACAGGCGGCAGTAGTCCGCTCCAGCAACGCCGGCAGGCTTTCCTGCTCGTTGTATACCGGGATGACTACCGATACTTTTTTAATCGGTTCAACGCGAGGCACGTAAAGACTCCACAACAGAAGACAAGGCATTGACCACGCGATCCACGTCGGCGTCGGTCATATCAGGGAATAGCGGTAAGGTGCACAGCCGCGCCGAGTTCCATTCGGTATTCGGCAAAGAAAGCTGCGGATAACGCTCACGGTAGAATTTCTGAGTATGCGCGGCGCGGAAATGCAGCCCGGTGCCGACGCCAACCTCTTTCAGGCGCTCCATCAGTTGGTCGCGATCGATGCCGCAACGCGCGGGATCGACGCGGACCATAAACAGGTGCCAGGCGTGGTCATGCGGATAATCCGGCACGCCCAACGGTTGGAACGGCGAGCCTTCCAGCGCGCTCAGGTAGCGCTGTGCCAGCGCCTTACGGCGCGCGTTCAGCTCAGCAAAGCGCGACAGTTGCACCACGGCGATCGCCGCATGAATGTCGGACAGGTTGTATTTGTAACCAGGCTCCACCACTTCGGCCTGCGGTTTGCGGCCAAGCTGCTGGCGATCGAAGGCATCGACGGCCAGACCGTGGAACTTCAGGCAACGCAGGCGATCCGCCAGCGCATCGTCGTCGGTGGCGATCAGGCCGCCTTCGGCGCAGGTCACGTTTTTAATCGCGTGGAAAGAGAAAATCGCCGTGCCGCGTGCGCCGACCCATTCGCCGTTGTAGCGCGTGCCGACCGCGTGGGCGGCGTCTTCGATCAGCGGCAAGCGATGGCGTGCGGCTACGGCGCGCAGCGCATCCATTTGCAGGGGAGCACCGGCATAATGCACCGGAACAATCGCTTTGGTATTCGGGGTGATGGCAGCCTCGACATCGGCGGCGCTGACCATCAACGTATCACGGTCAACGTCGATCATCACCGGCGTGGCGCCCAGCAGCTCGATCATGTTGAGGGTGGAGACCCAGGTTTGCGAAGGGGTGATGACTTCGTCGCCAGCGCCGATGCCCAGCGCCATCAGCGTGATGTGCATGCCCGCCGTGGCGGAACTGACGGCGATGGCGTGCTTACAGCCGAAAGTGGAGCAGAAGTCGCTTTCCAGTTGCTGGTTTTGCGGCCCGGTGGTGATCCAACCGGAACGCAATACTTTCTCTACCGCGGCGATTTCTTCATCGCCGATGGCCGGACGAGAGAAAGGCAAAAATTGATCCATAGTTAACCCCAAACGTATCGAGCTGCTTTTGATGACACTGTAAATCCCTTTCGTTTAACGAATATTAAACGCCAGAGAAGAATCGTTTCCGTGGATTAACTGACAATGTAAGGCCGCAAGCTTAACTAAACCTTAAGACGAGACGTGTCATCAGTGGGAGAACTGATAGGTAGGCGCCGTCATCATTAATTTAAATTTACTATGAAAATCAATTTATTATATATATTAATAATTATTTACTTATTTTATTTTTTCCGAATCAAGCCTAGCACGTCATTGACGTTTTTCAATAAAACCCACGATAAAATGAGCGGTGGAACAATAATAGCCGATGATTACCCGGCTATTTATATTCACTACGTTTAGTTTTCGTTTACATTTATGCTGCCGGGACGAATTAAGCCGTGCGCGTCATGATCCAACGCTGGTTCCCCACCCATTGCAGGTGAAAATCCACTTCATAGATCTGCGACAACAGGTCGGGCGCCATCACCTCACGGGTGATGCCCTGCGCGACCAGCTGCCCAGCGTGCAGCAACCAAACCCGATCGGCCTGCTGCAGGGTATGATTCAGATCGTGCGCGCACACCAGCGCGCTGCGCCCACTTTGGCAGAATTCGCGCAGCAGGCGATCCAGCGCGACCTTTTGCGCCACATCCAGGCTATTGGTCGGTTCATCCAGCAACAACAACCGGCTGTGCGGATTGACGCTGGGCCACACCTGCAGCAACACCGCCGCCAGCCGCACCCGCTGCCATTCGCCACCGGAAAGCTGCGTCAACGTGCGTGACAGCTTATCCACCAGCTTCAACCGCTGGCATAGATAGAGAATGGCGTGCTCCACCTCGGTTTGCGCCGCGCCGGCAGGCCGGTGCAACGCCAAATACTGAAACACCGGCATCAACGACACCGGCGGCTGTTGCTGGCTGAGATAACCGCGTCGGCGCGCCAGCTCGCTCCCCGGATAATCGGCCAACGCGCGTCCGTCCAGGCAGACTTCGCCCAGCCCCGGCAGCATGCCCGCCACCCGCGCCAACAGGGTGCTCTTCCCTGCGCCATTGGGGCCGATCAGGTGAACCTGCAACCCGCCGTCAATCTGTGCCGAAAAAGGCGCCAGGCGCCCCGCCACCCCAACCTCAACGAGTTGCAGCATCTGTCTTATCCTGCCAGCGCTTGTTTCACCGCCGCCACCAGCGCCGGATCTTCCGGCGTAGTGTCAGGCGAGAAGCGCTGGATCACCGTGCCGTCGCGCGCGATCAGGAATTTCTCGAAGTTCCACAGAATATCGCCGGTGTGCTTCGGCGCACGCCCTTTGCTGGTCATCCGCGTCAGAAACTCGCTGCCCTGCGGTGCGACAGCCTCCGGCTGTGAGGCAATCAGCGCCTGGTACAGCGGATGACGGCGTTCGCCGTTCACCTCAATCTTGGCGAACATCGGGAATTGCACGCCGAAGGTGCCACGGCAAAACGCCAGGATCTCTTCGTTGCTGCCCGGCTCCTGGCCCAGGAATTCATTGGACGGGAACCCGAGGACTTCCAGCCCTTGATCGCGGTAGGCTTCGTACAGCGCTTCCAGCCCTTCGTACTGTTTGGTCAGCCCGCATTCCGAGGCTACGTTGACCACCAGCAGCACCTTACCCTGGTAGGCGCCCAGCGTGGTCGGCTGATTTTCAATGGTTTGTAACGGCAGGTTGTCGATTGGCTTGCTCATCGGTTGTCATCCTTTGGTTTTTTAATGGCAGGTGAATGAAGAGAACTACCTTACGCCTTTTGCCCGGGTCAGTAACCAGATAAATAGCGGCGCCCCCAGCGTGGCGGTCACCACGCCGATCGGCAGCTCGGCCGCCAGCAGCGCAATGCGGGCAACCACATCGGCCACCAGCAACACCCCGGCCCCGGCCAGCGCGCAGGCCGGCAACAGATAGCGTTGGTCGGTCAGGCCGATAAGCCGCAAAATATGCGGGATCACCAACCCAACGAAGCCAATCACCCCGGCGAGCGCCACGCTGACGCCGACCAGCCAGCCGATCGCCAGCACCAGCAGGTTACGCCACAGATGCAGCGACAGCCCAAGTTGCCGCGCCTGTACCTCGCCCAGCGCCATCAGGTTGAGCGCTTTGCCCTGGCCACACAGCCACAGCAGCACCGGCAGCAGCGCCAGCACCAGCCACTTTTGGCGCCAGTCGACCCCGCCGAAACCGCCCATCATCCAGTACATCAGCTGCCGCAGATCGAGGCTGGTGCTGAAATAGACCGCCCAGGTCATCAGCGCGCTGCACACGATGCCCAGCGCCACGCCGACCAGCAACAGCCGCGCATTGGTCAGACGTCGGCGGCGAGCGAAGCCCAGCAACAAGAAGGTCATCGCCAGCGCACCGGCTATCGCGGCGGCGCTCATCAGCGCCACCGGCAACAACCCCTGCCCCAACAACACCGTCAGCACCAGCGCAACGCCGGCGCCGTTAGCGACGCCCAGCAGACCGGGCTCCGCCAGCGGGTTTTCAAACAGCGCCTGCATTACCGCGCCCGCCACCGCCAGGGCGGCGCCGACCAGCATCACCGCCAGCGCGCGCGGCAAACGCAGTTGCCAGACGAACAGTTGCGCCCGATCGCTGAACCACTCTGACGGCCATATCCATTGGTCGCCGGCGCAAAGGCTGAACAGCAACGCCACCGCCACGCCCAGCGCCAGCAGACCGATCTGGCGTTTATCGCGGTAGCGTTGATGTTGCAACAATAAGGTGAAGGTACGGCTGGTTGGCATGGCGCGGCGGTTCCCTGCCGGCCGCTGTCGTGGCCGGATAATTGACGTTTGAGTCGAATATTAGGGGGTTAACGCCGCAAGGGGAAGCCTTGCGTGGATGATGGCGCAGGAAAGCAGCGGCTGGCCTTGCCCGTCATCGCAACGATGATGGCAAAACCAGCCGCCGATAAACTCAGGGTTAACGATGCGGGCCGGCGTTGCCCGGTGGATAAGGCTGGCCGCGGCCGTCATCGCGGCGGTCGGAGGCACCGCGATCGTCATGATTGCGCTCGTGGTCGCGATTATCGCGATCGCCGCGGAACGGATTGCCGCTGCGTGCCGGCTCACGGTGATCGTAGCCACGCGGCGGCGATGGCTGCCAGCGGCCGCCGTCCCAGTACATGCCGCGCGCATTGCGCTCACCCAGACCGCGGCCCTGATGCGCATGCCACCACTGCGGTGGACGCCAGTCGTAACCATCCCAGTAGTAGCCGCGACGGTCCTGATCCCCCAGATGCAGAGAAACGCCCGGCACATTGATATCGACAGAGACATCGGCCTGCGCCGCCAGCGGCAGCAACAGCGGGAAACACACCAGCAACAGGATCTTTTTCATTTTGCCTTCTCACTCTATTTTTCTTGCTGCAGTGGTTATATCAGCGCGTTTATTTAACCACTATCTCACCGATGCCTATTTTCAGATTGTTTTCGACGGCCTTACACAATCCCTACACTGTTTGCCCTCGCCTTTAATTATCATAATCGCTGACAAGGCTTAACGAATAACTGACGGCTCTCAAGCGGCGCGGCAATTATAATTAAGCGAATTTCCATCGGAGGATAATAAGATGATTAAACGTATAGGCAGCCTGCTGGCCGTTGTGGCCCTGACAGCAAGCCTCAGCGCCTGCTGCTGGGGCCCGCACTGGGGCGGCGGCCACCGTGGCGATGGCCCTGGCCATTATCACGGCCGTTATTGAAGCGAAAACAATGCCTCTCACCAAATAAGAGTTAAGAATATTCCGAAATCGAGCTTAAATAAACTTTCGCCGTAGCGTTTGAACGCAGGATTTTAATTCTTACATTGCCCATTAGGAATAAACTGAATTTTATGCCAAAAAAGAAAAAGGCCGCGCAAGCGGCCTTTTTTGATATCACACGTCACTCACCCTTTCGGGCTGGCGTTTTCTACCCGGCTTTTCAGCTTCTGCCCCGGACGGAAGGTCACCACGCGGCGCGCCGTAATCGGAATGTCTTCGCCGGTCTTCGGGTTACGCCCCGGACGTTGGTTCTTGTCACGCAGATCAAAGTTGCCAAAACCCGACAGTTTTACCTGTTCGCCATTCTCAAGGGCCCGACGGACCTCTTCAAAGAACAGTTCCACCAGGTCTTTGGCGTCCCGTTTGCTAAGCCCAAGCTTCTCAAACAGGTGTTCTGACATTTCAGCTTTAGTAAGCGCCATAGGTTCAATCCCTCAAGGATGCTTGGAATCGCTGTTTTAGAGCCTCTACGCATTTTGCAACGGTAGCGGCTATCTCCTCTTCTTCCAGTGTACGAGCGGTATCCTGCAATACCAGACTGATAGCCAGGCTCTTGTCACCTTCTGCCACGCCCTTGCCACGGTACACGTCAAACAAGTTTACGCCAACTACCTGATTTGCGCCAACTTTCTTACACTCGGCCAAAATATCTTCTGCGGGGACGTTTTCAGCCACCACAACGGCGATATCACGGCGGTTTGCCGGGAAGCGCGAAATCTCCCGCGCCTGAGGCACGGCGCGGCTCGCAAGCTTGTTCCACTCCAGTTCAAACACCACGGTGCGGCCGTTAAGATCCAGTTTACGTTCAAGTTCCGGGTGAATCACACCGATGAAACCTACGCGTTCGCCGTGCAAATAAATCGCCGCACTCTGCCCTGGATGCAGGGCCGGATTGGCTTCCGCCCGGAACTGAATTTCGGATAATTTACCGGTCAGTTCGAGGACAGACTCCAGATCCCCTTTTAAATCATAGAAGTCGACGGGCTTGCGCGCCAGATCCCAATGCTCATCGTGCGTATGGCCGGCGATCACGCCTGCCAGCATGACGTCCTGACGAATACCCAGATCTGCCGCACTATCAGGCACAAAGCGCAGGCCGCTTTCGAACAGGCGCAGACGCGTCTGCTGACGGTTCTGGTTATACACTACCGCGGACAGCAAACCGGTCCACAGCGACAGGCGCATCGCCGACATCTCGACCGAAATCGGGCTCGGCAGGATCAGCGCGTCTTCATTCGGGTGCAGCAGCGCCTGCACTTTCGGATCGACGAAGCTGTAGGTGATCGCTTCCTGGTAGCCGTGATCGACCAGCATGGTCTTCACGCGCTTGAGCGTCAGATCGGCTTCGCGATGCTGGGTCATCACCAGATCGGCGCGCACCGGCACATCCGGGATGTTGTCGTAGCCGTAAACGCGCGCCACTTCTTCCACCAGATCCTCTTCGATTTCCATATCGAAACGCCAGCTCGGCGCGACCGCTTGCCAGCTGTCGCCCTGCTCGGTCACCTGGCAGCCCAGGCGGCGCAGAATGTCGCTGACCTGCTCGCTCGGCACCACGTGGCCGATCAGACGATCCAGCTTCTCGCGGCGCAGCGTGATGGTGGCGCGCTTCGGCAGTTCGTTTTCGTGGGTTACGTCGATAACCGGGCCGGCCTGGCCGCCGCAGATGTCTAGCAGCAGGCGCGTGGCGCGCTCCATCGCTTTGTACTGCAGCGCCGGATCGACGCCGCGCTCATAGCGGTGAGACGCATCGGTGTGCAGGCCGTGACGGCGTGCGCGGCCGGTGATCGACAGCGGGCTGAAGAAGGCGCATTCCAGCAGCACGTCCTGAGTTTCCCCGTTGACGCCGGAATGCTCGCCGCCGAAGATGCCGCCCATCGCCAACGCTTTTTGATGATCGGCGATCACTAAGGTGTCGGCGCTCAGTTTGGCTTCGTTGCCGTCCAGCAGCGTCAGGGTTTCCCCTTCTTCCGCCATGCGCACCACGATGCCGCCGTCGATGCGGCCCAGATCGAAAGCGTGCATCGGCTGGCCAAGCTCCAGCAGCACATAGTTGGTGACGTCTACCACGGCATCGATAGAACGGATGCCGCAACGACGCAGTTTTTCACGCATCCACAGCGGGCTTGGCGCCTTGACGTCGATACCTTTCACCACGCGCCCCAGATAGCGTGGGCACGCCTGCGGCGCGTCAACGCGGATCGGCAGCGTGGCGTCGATGGTAGCGGCCACCGGGCTCATGTCCGGCTCGGTCAGCGCAACCTGGTTCAGTACGCCCACGTCGCGCGCGACGCCGATGATGCCCAGGCAGTCGGCGCGGTTCGGCGTGACGCTGATCTCGATGGTGTTGTCGTTCAGTTTCAGATAGTCGCGGATGTCGGTGCCGATCGGCGCATCCAGCGGCAGCTCGATGATGCCGTCATGATCGTCGGAAATGCCCAGCTCGGAGAACGAGCACAGCATGCCTTCCGAAGGTTCGCCGCGCAGCTTGGCGGCCTTGATTTTGAAGTCGCCCGGCAGCACCGCGCCCACGGTGGCGACCGCCACTTTCAGGCCGGTACGGCAGTTTGGCGCGCCGCAGACGATGTCGAGCAGGCGTTCGCCGCCTACGTTAACCTTGGTGACGCGCAGTTTGTCGGCGTTCGGATGTTGACCGCACTCGACCACTTCGCCCACGACGACGCCGTTAAACGCGCCGGCAACCGGATCCACGCCGTCCACTTCCAGGCCGGCCATGGTGATTTGATCGGATAATGCTTCGCTGCTGATGGCCGGGTTTACCCACTCGCGCAACCAGAGTTCACTGAATTTCATGTGATATTCCCGCCTTACTTAAACTGTTTGAGGAAACGCAGATCGTTTTCGAAGAATGCGCGCAAGTCGGTGACACCGTAACGCAGCATCGTCAGGCGCTCCATGCCCATGCCGAAGGCGAAGCCGGAGTAAACTTCCGGATCGATGCCCACGTTGCGCAGCACGTTCGGATGCACCATGCCGCAGCCCAGCACTTCCAGCCATTTGCCGTTCTTGCCCATCACGTCCACTTCAGCGGACGGCTCGGTGAACGGGAAGTAGGACGGACGGAAACGAACCTGCAGGTCTTCTTCAAAGAAGTTGTTCAAGAAATCGTGCAGCGTGCCCTTCAGGTTGGTGAAGCTGATGTCTTTATCGACGATCAGCCCTTCCATCTGGTGGAACATCGGGGTGTGCGTCTGATCGTAGTCGTTACGATAAACGCGGCCCGGCGCAATGATGCGGATCGGCGGCTGCTGGTTCTTCATGGTGCGGATCTGCACGCCGGAAGTCTGGGTGCGCAGCAGGCGCGTGGCGTCGAACCAGAAAGTATCGTGGTCGGCGCGCGCCGGGTGATGCCCCGGAATGTTCAGCGCGTCGAAGTTGTGGTAATCGTCTTCAATCTCCGGGCCGGTGGCAACGGAGAAGCCCAGCTCGCCGAAAAAGGTTTCGATACGGTCGATGGTGCGGGTTACCGGATGCAGACCGCCGTTTTCCATGCGACGGCCCGGCAGGGAGACGTCGATGGTTTCAGCCGCCAGGCGCGCGTTCAGCGCAGCGCTTTCCAGCGCGTTCTTACGCGCGTTCAGGGCGTCTTGCACCTCTTGCTTGGCCTGGTTGATCACCGCGCCGGCCGCCGGACGATCTTCCGCCGGGACGTCGCGCAGAGACTGCATCTGCAAGGTGAAATGACCTTTCTTGCCAAAATATTCGACGCGCACCAAATCTAACGCGGCAACATCCTGGGCATCTTCTACGGCTGCCTTGGCATTGGCAACCAGCTCTGCGAGATGTGGCATTGCTTTCCTCTTCCTCTGGCCGGGATGGCCCTAAGTAATTGTTATCTATATTCGAACACGCCTTTGAGCAATCTTCAAAGACTTTTCAATGCGTTGCCGGCCGGGCGGCTCACCTGAGCTGAACGCCAGCCATACTCACCGCAACGCGTTGCAAGGCGGGACGATGGCCAAAAACAAAAAAGCCTCCACGAGGGAGGCTTAGGCGCTACTTTTCGTTTCTTTTCTTACGCGCAAAGCCTCCTGAAATCAGGCGCTAAAGTAAAAAAAGAAACGAAAAATAGCTGCGTGCATGATTGCGGTACCTTGTCGATGATTGCCCACCAGTGATATAGCTGCGGACAATGAAAGTCAATATTTGTCGCTGAAAACAAAGATTAAAAGAGGGAGCAAGCTCCCTCTTCTACTGACTTACGCCAGAGCTGCTTTCGCTTTCTCAACCAGTGCGCCGAAGGCCACTTTGTCGAAGACTGCGATGTCAGCCAGGATCTTACGGTCAATTTCGATCGACGCTTTTTTCAAGCCGTTGATGAACTTGCTGTAAGACAGACCGTTCTGACGAGCAGCTGCGTTGATACGTGCAATCCACAGCTGACGGAACTGACGCTTACGTTGACGACGGTCACGGTAAGCATACTGGCCTGCTTTGATTACTGCCTGGAAGGCAACACGATATACGCGCGAACGGGCACCGTAGTAGCCTTTCGCCTGCTTCATAATTTTCTTGTGACGTGCGCGTGCAATTACACCACGTTTTACGCGAGCCATATGCTCTCTCCTAAAGTCTTATTCTAAATTCAAAAAAAATGGCTTATGCGTACGGCAGGCACGCGGTAACCAGGACCAGATCGTTTTTAGACACCATGCCTTTCGGACGCAGGTGACGTTTACGCTTGGTTGCTTTTTTGGTCAGAATATGACGCAGGTTGGCATGTTTACGCTTAAAACCACCGCTGCCGGTTTTTTTGAAGCGCTTGGCTGCACCACGTACAGTTTTAATCTTTGGCATTTTAATTAAATCCACTTCGCATTGTTAAACAACGAATCAGTTGGGCGAATAAAACCCACACAGCGCAAGCGCCGCGCGGGTTCCATTACTTGTAAGCCTTACTGTTTCTTCTTAGGAGCGAGCACCATAATCATCTGGCGGCCTTCGATCTTCGTAGGGAAGGATTCGACCACTGCCAGATCCATATCTTCACACAGGTCTTTACGGACGCGGTTAAGCACTTCCATACCGATCTGCTGGTGCGCCATCTCACGCCCGCGGAAACGCAGGGTGATTTTGGCTTTATCGCCATCTTCCAGAAAGCGAATCAGGTTGCGTAGTTTGACCTGATAGTCGCCATCATCGGTGCCAGGACGGAATTTGATTTCCTTGACCTGAATAACTTTTTGCTTCTTCTTCTGTTCTTTCGTCGACTTGCTCTTCTCGTAGAGGAATTTGCCGTAATCCATGATTCGGCAAACTGGCGGTTCGGCATTTGGGCTGATTTCTACTAAATCAACGCCCGCTTCCTCAGCTTTTTCAAGAGCTTCATTCAGACTGACAATACCAATCTGCTCGCCATCGACGCCGGTTAGGCGAACTTCTTGCGCGCGAATTTCTCTGTTAATGCGATTAGGACGCGCCGGTTGAACTCGTTTTCCGCCTTTAATACTTTATTCCTCCAGTTGATGAAGACTACGACTGCGAATCTCTTTCAGCAGCTTGTCTACGACTTCGTTTACGTCCAGGCTTCCCAGGTCTTTGCCACGGCGGGTACGAACGGCAACTTTGCCTGCTTCGACCTCTTTGTCGCCGCACACCAACATGTAAGGGACTCGACGTAAAGTATGTTCGCGAATTTTAAAGCCAATCTTCTCATTTCTCAAGTCCGCTTTCACGCGAATGCCTGCATCCTGCAGTTTTTTGGTCAATTGCTGGACGTAATCAGACTGGCTGTCGGTGATATTCATCACCACCACCTGCACCGGAGCGATCCAGGTCGGGTAGAACCCGGCGTATTCTTCGGTCAGGATACCGATGAAACGTTCCATGGAGCCCAAAATGGCGCGGTGAATCATTACCGGCACGACGCGATCGTTGTTTTCGCCAACATACGAAGCGCCCAAACGGCCCGGCAAGAAGAAATCGAGCTGCACGGTACCACATTGCCATGCGCGATCCAAACAATCATGCAGGGTAAATTCAATTTTCGGTCCGTAGAAGGCGCCCTCACCCGGCTGATATTCAAACGGAATGCCGTTCTCGGTCAGCGCGGCGGCCAGGTCTTCTTCCGCACGGGTCCACATGTCGTCGGTGCCGATGCGTTTTTCCGGGCGAGTTGACAGCTTGACGGCGATCTTGTCGAAGCCGAAAGTGCCGTACACGTCATACACCATGCGGATGCATTCGTTCACTTCAGCGCGCACCTGCTCTTCGGTACAGAAGATGTGGGCGTCATCCTGCGTGAAGCCGCGCACGCGCATCAGGCCGTGCAGGGAACCCGATGGCTCATTGCGGTGGCAGCTGCCGAACTCGCCCATGCGCAGCGGCAAATCGCGGTACGACTTCAGGCCCTGGTTGAAGATCTGCACGTGGCCCGGGCAGTTCATCGGCTTGATGCAATATTCGCGGTTTTCCGACGCGGTGGTGAACATGGCGTCTTTGTAGTTTTCCCAGTGGCCGGTTTTTTCCCACAGCACGCGGTCCATCATGAACGGACCTTTCACTTCCTGGTACTGGTACTCTTTGAGCTTCATGCGCACGAAGGCTTCCAGCTCGCGGAAGATGGTCCAACCGTCGTTGTGCCAGAACACCATGCCCGGCGCTTCTTCCTGCATATGATACAGGTCGAGCTGTTTGCCGATCTTGCGGTGATCGCGCTTGGCCGCTTCTTCCAGGCGTTGCAGGTAGGCGTTCAACTGCTTCTTGTCTGCCCAGGCGGTGCCGTAGATACGCTGCAGCATTTTGTTTTTGCTGTCGCCGCGCCAGTAAGCGCCGGAGGTTTTCTGCAGCTTGAAATGGTGGCAAAAACGCATGTTCGGCACGTGCGGGCCGCGGCACATGTCGACGTATTCTTCGTGGTGGTACAGGCCAGGACGATCGTCATGGCTGATGTTCTCATCCAGGATCGCCACTTTGTAGATTTCGCCGCGCTCAGCGAAGGTGTCGCGGGCTTCTTGCCAGCTGACCTTCTTCTTGATGACGTCGTAATCCTTATCGGCCAACTCGTGCATCCGCTTTTCCAGCAGATCCAGGTCTTCCTGCGTCAGGGTGCGGTCGATATCCACGTCATAATAGAAACCGTTGTCGATCACCGGACCGATCGCCATTTTGGTATCCGGCCACAGCTGCTTGATCGCATGACCCAGCAGGTGAGCACAGGAGTGGCGCATGATTTCCAGGCCGTCCTCATCTTTGATGGTGATGATGGCCAGCTGCGCATCCGATTCGATCAGATCGCCGGCGTCGACCAGCTCGCCGTTGACGCGGCCGGCGATACAGGCTTTCGCCAGGCCAGGGCCGATATCGCGCGCGACATCCATCGGGGAAACGGGGTGATCGAAATGACGCTGACTACCGTCAGGAAGGGTAATAACAGGCATTAATAATTCCTTATCTACAGTGGTGACCCACACGACAGATCACATGCAGTACGAAAATTGGATTTTGGGTTTGGTCAGCCAGGTTTCAGATCTCGCCCACAATTGCCAGATTGAAACCTCACTGGGTATACAGAATGGAACGCATACCTTCTCAGCCACATTCGGCTAAGCGAATAGTATCACTAAAATTGTTCCGGATAAATAAAGCGCCGCCCTCACGCTTTCGCGTCAGCCGGCGTAAAAACGGTTTTCATGTAGCTGAGGGTGGCCAGCAGGCACAGGCCGTAGCCCAGCAGTTCGCAGCCCTCTTCCACCATGTTTTTCACCACCCGGTTGTAGCCGTCCAGCATCAGCGTTTGCCACAGCGCGCTCATGCCGAACAGGCGTGAAAACACCAGAATGCACAGCAGGCCGGCGCACATCATGCCGTAGGCGGGATGCGTCACGAAATAGGCCAGGCCGCGCACCGTCGCCGCGATGTGTCGCGCTGCATGCACCAGGCAGGCCAAGGCGACCGCCAGCGCGAACCACACCCAGGCGCCGTGCCACAGCGCATCGAAGGCGAAATCCATCTCGCGGATCAGCATGCAGAGAAAGAAACCGCCGACCAGCATCCAGGCGGAGCGGCGTTCAGCCTGCCGCCGGGCCGCGGCGAAGAAACCGCCGGAGATGGCGAGCAGCAACAGCTCCTGCGCCGCTTCGGTCAGCGAGGTTTCATGCACGAAATTATGCAGCCAGTGTACGTCGATAAATACCAGGCCGACCAAGGCCGCCAAAAAAGCGCAGTAGAGCAGAAAGGCAACGGCTTTCCCCAGCAAAATATGCAGTTCTTGTTTCATAATCACACTCATTATTATTTACAGCGCATCTATGTTATCCACCTGTCCCCAGGGATCGTGGCAATTGATGCCTAATACCCTACACAGCGATTAAGGTGGTCATTAATCACGCCGCAAACAATAAAAACCCCGGCACATGGCCGGGGTAGGCGCCAGTCTTTCCTGGCTGTCATTTCATCGTCGTCGGTATTTCAGGCTCTCATCCCTATATCATCGAGACGCGCAAACGAGCCTGGAGATTACGCCTGCGGAGATGATACGGTTACACGTCGGGCATTGGTGTTAACGCCCCACAAGCCTGCCAATGCACTGACCACTGCGCCAATCAACAACGCAAAGAATGACCACAGGGCAGCCCGAGACAATTCGTCCGCAGCCGCGGCAGCCTGTTCGCGCGCCTTCTGTTTCAGCTCAGCATACTCCTGTTTTGCCTGATTGATTTTTGCTTCGGCTTCATCCAAGCGCTGATTAACCAGCTGCGCAGTTTTATTTTTGGCGTCGACCAAATTCTTCACCGTCTGGTCCACTTCCTGCGGCGTCATATTGGTATTTTCAACCAGAGCTTTTTTCAGTGTGTCTTGATCCACATCTTGCGAGATGGCCTCACCATGTTTTTTAAGCTTGTCGACCAGTTGCTTAATAATCGCATCGCTATTGTCAGGCTGAAGTGCCAGGGCTTTTACTGCGTCTGCCAAATCAGTCTTGGCCGCATTCAACTGTTGCTGCATGAATTCAGGCTGCAATGACGGAATACCACTTTTTTTGAGCGCCGTAACCACATCACCATGCAGCTGTTCAGGTTCCAACGTGGTGTCGATACCCAACTTGTCAAACACCTTACCGCCCACGTCTGCCAACCCGGTTGCACCTTTGCCAATCGCGGAACCGGCGCCGGAAAGCAAACTGCCAGAGGTCGAAGCGATAGCACCCAGCGCATTACCGGTGGCCTTCACTGCAGACCCGACCAGCATTCCACCCAACACCGCCGCCACAATCAGTGACGTAGCCCATACCAGGAAGCCATGAATAAGGCCGTCATTAGCAGCCAAACGTCCGGCAATAAAAGCGCCGGCAGCCAAGCTAATGATGATTGAAACAGCGGACCAAATCACTACGGTGGTACCGGCTCCGTTGATCGGATCGTCTGATGTCGGATCCACGATGGAAAATCCCAAACTGGTGCCCAACGTCGACAGCAACAGTGAAACAGCCAATACGGTGATCACACCACCGATGACGCTGCCCCAGGAGATTTTTTTCGCCGCTACCCATTCTTTTGCCACTTCCATAGTAAAACTCCTTTTAAGCTTTTCGATTATGAAGAAATGCCACAAAGCCTTACCAGTATAGAAGCGTTTAATCTCTTAAGCGGTTAAACGGTAAAAACAGTTAAAAATAATTAATAATATGTGCCCAGTATTAACGACGCTGTATGGGCGGGTGCATTTTGGCTAGCGTTCGGTACCGCGGGCGATTGCGGTCAATGAAGCGCCACTGGGGTGCGAGGATGGACCGAAGCTCACCGACGAGTGCAACGGCAGTGATGAAACGTCGGCCGACGGTTAATTAACGTTACGAGCTGTCCCCATTGCCGCCAGGCGCACGGCAGGCTAGGCTGTTCAGCTCATGGGCCGCCGCGTGGCGGCTTGAACGTTGCACAGGGAGTTTTTTATGACGGGTATTTTGCAGTTATTCCAGACCATCGGACTGGGTTTGGTGCTGCTGTTGCCGCTGGCCAACCCGCTGACCACGGTGGCGTTGCTGCTCGGGTTGTCCGGCAATATGACGCGCGAAGAGCGTAATCAGCAGTCGCTGATGGCCTCGGTTTATGTGTTCTGCATCATGACGGTGGCGTTTTACGCCGGGCAGGTGGTGATGAACACCTTCGGTATTTCGATCCCCGGCCTGCGCATCGCCGGCGGCCTGATCGTCGCCTTCATCGGTTTCCGCATGTTGTTCCCGCAACAAAGCGCCGATGAGGCGCCGGAGGTGGAGAGCAAGTCGCACGAGCTGCGCCATAAGACCTCGGCCAACATCGCCTTCGTGCCGCTCGCCATGCCGAGCACCGCCGGGCCGGGCACCATCGCGATGATCATCAGCTCAGCGTCGAGCGTCAAAGATAACACGCTGGGTTTTGAACCCTGGGTGCTGGCGGTGGCGCCGGTCGCCATCTTCCTGACGGTCGCGGTGATCCTGTGGGGCTGCCTGCTCAGTTCCGGCGCCATCATGCGCTTGGTGGGGAAAAGCGGCATCGAGGCGATCTCGCGCCTGATGGGCTTCCTGCTGGTGTGCATGGGCGTGCAGTTCATCATCAACGGCGTGCTGGAGATCATCTCCACCTATACGCCGGCCGCCGCTTAAAGATCAAAAACGGGCGCGTCGTCGCGCCCGTTGCCGTTATTTCCCCGTCGGCGCCTGCGCGCCCAAAATGCCTTTGCCTTCCGGCACTTCGGTAAAGCGGCTGAGGATCTCGCTGTAGGTCTTGGCCGGATCCAGATCCGGGAACTGCGCCGGATAGATAAACTTCGCCAGATACTCCAACCCGACAATGTTGTACGGATGGTTGTAGAAGTTATGGTAGATGCCGTAGAACCGCCCTTCTTTCACCGCCGACACCTGCGCGAAGCCCGGGCGCTGTTTCATGCGATTGAAAGCCTCATCCACCTGCTGCTGCGTGACGCCATAGCCGAACGGCACCGCGGCGTTGGTCTTGCTGGCCCACTGCGAGCCGGAAACGATGTAGGCATCCGGTTTCATGGCGATCACCTTTTCCAGCGCCACGTCGCCGGTCGCGCCCGGCAACAGCGCAGAGCCGATGTTGCGCGCGCCGACCGCTTCCACCAACGCGCCCCAGCCGACGTGCGCATGGGTGAAGCAGCAGGACTCCAGCCCGTTCAGGCCGGCCTTGGCTTCAAAGAACACTAGCGGCTTGGGTTCCACCGCCTGCGTCTTGGCCAGAATGGCCTGATAATGCTGCTGATAATAATCGGTATATTGCTTGGCTTCACTTTCCCGGTTGAGGGTTTCCCCCAGCAGCGTCACGCTTTTCGGCGTGTTTTCCACCGGCTTGAGCATGGTGTCGATAAACAGCACCGGCACATTCAGCGCCTTGAGCTTATCCAGCACGCCGGTTTGGCTCAGCGAAGGTTTGGAACGCAGCTGGGCGATCATCAGATCGGGCCGCTTGGCGATCACGCTCTCCAGATTCACTTCACCTTTGTCGCTGAATCCCATATCGATGATGTTTTTCGCCGCCGGCCATTTGCTCTGCAAGATATCCCAGGTCGCCGCGTCGCTTTTCTTCAGCAGGTTATTCCAGGCCACCAGCCGGCCGAACGGGTTGGCGCGATCGAGCAGCGCCAGCGTGAGAATGTCGCGCCCGTCCTGCACCACGATACGTTTCGGTTCTTGCTGGAGGGTGAGCGTCTGGCCGGAGGTGTCGGTCAGGGTCAGCGGATAGGTGGTGGCCATCGCCGGAGAGGCGAGTAAGGCGGCGCAAATCAGCGCCGGCAAAGTGATTCGACGGTGCACGAAAGACTCCTTAGTCATGAACGCAATCAGGAAATACTAATGAGAATGGCTTGCATTATCAAAGATAACGCCCGGCAACCCGACGATTAATTGCAAAGGGATGTGTAACGCAGGATTGAGAGGCGCGCCGAAGGCGGCGCGCCCAGGGGATCACACCAGGCCGTAAATCAGGGCCGACAGCGCGATCAGGCCCATCACCAGCACGAAGACGTTGCTCGCCGCGCGGTATTTGCGCATCGCCGGCACCGCGCGCACCGCGTACATCGGCAGGATAAACAGGATAGCCGCAATCAGCGGGCCGCTGATGGTTTCGATGATGTGCAGCGCGCTGGGGTTCCACACCGTCGCCGCCCAGGTGAGCAGGAACAGCGAAACCGCCGAGATGCGGTGCGTCATGCGCGAGCTGAGCGGTTTGCCGACCGCGCGCGTGACGCCGTCGATCAGGCTGGTCGCCCCCTCCGTGACCCCCAGCGAGGTGCCGAGATAGGATTTCGCCATTGCCAGCATCGCCATCACCGGGCCGAGATAGGCGATCAGCGGGTTGGAAAACTTGTTGGCCAGGGTGGTCAGCACCGTGATGTTCTGATCTTTCGCCTGCTGCATGTCTTCATGGGACAAACTCAGCACGCAGCTGAACACGAAGAACAGCACGGTGACGCAGATCAGCACATAGCTGTAGCGCATGATGCGCGCGCAGCGGCGTTCCGCCTTATCGCCATACAGGCTCTTCTGGGTCGAGGCGAAGGAAGAGATGATCGGCGCATGGCTGAAGGAAAACACCATCACCGGCACCGCCAACCACAGCGAATGCCACAGCCCCGGCGTGTCGAAGCGGGTGGCGGCCAGGCCGTGCACGAAATTGGCGGTATTCCAGCTCGGCATCAGGTACAGCGAAATGCCCATCAGGAACACCAACAGTGGGAACACCAGCATGCCCATCGCCGCCACGATGCTGTCTTTGCCGCGCAGCAGCACCAGATTGAGCACCACCACCACCGCCAGGCTCAGCCAGATGCGCGGCAGCGGCGCCACGTGGAACTGGTGGATCAGGAAGCTGTCCAGCGCATTGGTGATCGAAATGCTGTACACCAGCACGATCGGGAAAAACGCCATCAGATACAGCATCATGATGATTTTGCCGGCCAGTACGCCGAAGTGTTCGACCACCACATCGTGAATATTGCCGTCGCGGCTGGAGCCGGAAAGCACGAAGCGGCTGAGCGCGCGGTGCGGCAAATAGGTCAGCGGGAAAGCGAACAGCGCCATCAACAGCAGCACCAGCGGGCCGTTCAGGCCGGCGTTGATCGGCAAGAACAGCGTGCCGGCGCCCACCGCGGTGGCATAGAGACCGAACATCCAGACGGTGTCGGTTTTGTTCCATTTGGCGGGCTGAGCGGCCGTCAGCGTGCCTGAATCGGGAGAAATCGTACTCATGAGACAGTCTACCTTAATCTGCGGCGCCAACGATTGCGCCTAACGGGATATCCTTCTCCGCGAATTTTTTAATAATAATCAGTGAATTAAAGCGATATTTCATACTTGCGCCTGATGAAAGGACGGCAAAGGATAATGAAAAATCCGTTGCGGGTCTATGTTTTATCGGCCGAACGAACGATTTGCGAACAGGAAATGCTGAAAAAACCGGCGCGCCCAGTAAAAACTAAGGGCTCCTTGCGGAGCCCTTAAACGGTTTACTTCTTCGCGTCCGGATGGTCCGGCACCTCGGCGCTGCCCATCTCCTTCTCGTCGCGGATCATCGAGCGGTCTTTACGCACGTCGGCCACGTCGGTGGCGCTCACCGGTTTGGCGCTGTTGCCCCAGCTGGTGCGGATGAAGTTCACCACGTCCGCCACCTGCTGATCGTTCAGACGCCAGCCGAACGGCGGCATGGTGATGTTGGACACCGCCCCCTGCACCGCCGGCGTGGTGTTGCCGGTCAGCACGATGTGGATCAGCGAGGTCGCGTCCTCGGTCTGCACCACCGGATTGCCCTTCAGCGATGGGAAGGCGCGCTTGTAGCCCACCCCGTCGGTGCGGTGGCAGGCCGCGCAGTTATCGACATACAGCGCCGCGCCGGGCTTGCTGTCGTCGCCGCGCCACAGATCCTTGGCCACGCTGTCTTCGACCGGCGCCGCCTGCTGCTTGCCGTCTTTCGGCGGCAGCGATTTCAGGTAGCGTGCGATAGCGGTCAGATCGTCATCGCTCAGATATTGCAGGCTGTGCTCCACCACGTCGCTCATGCCGCCGAATACGATCGCCTTGTCGTTACGGCCGGTTTTCAGGAACTCGGTCAGCTCGGCTTCGCTCCAACTGCCCAGGCCGTCCTTGTTATCACCGCGCAGGCTGGAAGCCACCCAGCCGTCGATCGGCGCGTTGCTGCCGGACAGGTAATCGTCGCTTTCGCTGTTGCTCAGCGCTTTTTCCTGCATGGTGATGCTGCGCGGGGTATGGCAGGCGCCGCAGTGGCCCAGGCCTTCCACCAGGTAGCGGCCGCGCTCGATGATCGGATCGGCCTTGGCGTCGGCGACGAAGTCCGCCGGCGACGGCGCGAACATGCCGCGCCAGATGCTCAGCGGCCAGCGCATCGACAGCGGCCACGGGATGTCGGAATCCTTGTTGGCCTGCTCCACCGGCTGCACGCCGTGCATGAAATAGGCATACATGGCGCGCATGTCGTCTTCTTTCACCAGCGCGAACGACGGGTACGGCATCGCCGGATACAGGGTACTGCCGTTTTTGGCTACGCCCTTACGCACCGCGTTGTCGAAATCCTCGAAGCTGTAATCGCCGATGCCGGTTTTCTTGTCCGGCGTGATGTTGGTGGAGTAGATGGTGCCGATCGGCGTCTCCATCGCCAGGCCGCCGGCGAAGGTTTTGCCGCTCTTGCCGTCGGTGTGGCAGGCCACGCAGTCGCCGGCGCGCGCCAGGTATTCACCGCGCTTGATCAGCTCGCTGCTGACGGTGGCGTCCTGCGCCCAAACGGAAAAACTCACTGCACTGAGAACCAGTGCCGGTACAAATGCTTTCATCGTTCGCCGTCCTTATGCCTGCACCAATGGGCCTGGGTTTTTCAGATACTGCTCGCGAATGGCGCGGGCAGACCAGTAAGCCAGCGCCGCCACTGTGCCGGTCGGGTTGTAGCCCAGCCCCTGCGGGAAGGCCGATGCGCCGATCGAGAACACGTTGTGCACGTCCCAGCTCTGCAGATAGCGGTTGACCGCGCTGGTCTTCGGATCTTCCCCCATCACCGCGCCGCCGTTCATGTGGGTAGTCTGGTAGCTGGTGGTGTCGAAGTGGCTGTTGGCGTTTTTCGGGCTGCCGGCGATCAGTTTCGGGTTCATCGCCTTGGCGATCGGCGCCATCTTGTCGTACATGAACTGCGCCATCTTGATGTCGTTCTCCTGCCAGTCGAACGTCATGCGCAGCAGCGGCTGGCCAAAGACGTTCTTGTAGTTGGGATCGAGATCCAGATAGTTGTTGCGGTACGACTGGTGCGCGCCGTGGGCGTCCATCGAAACGTGGTGAGTGTAAGCATCCGCCACCGCCGCTTTCCATTTGCTGCCCCAGGCCGGGGTGCCCGGAGGCGTCGGCAGACCGGAGATCGGCTTGGTGCCCGCCTGGTTGACCCAGAACGGCGAACCGCCGACGAAGCCTTCTTTGGCGTGGTCGAAGTTGTCGGCGTTGAAGTCGTCCACGCCCACGCCGTTGCCGCCGGCGCCGATAAACGGGTTGGTGAACACGTCTTTATCGAAGAACGCCTTGATGGTGGTCATGTTCTGGTAGGCGAAGTTACGCCCGACCACACCCTCGCCGGTCACCGGATCGTAAGGCTTGCCGATGCCGGACAGCAGCATCAGATGCACGTTGTGAAACTGGAACGCGCCCAGGATCACCAGATCGGCCGGCTGTTCAATCTCGCGCCCCTGCGCATCGACGTAGTTCACGCCGGTGGCGCGGGACTTGTCGTCGGTCAGGTTGACCTTCAGCACGTTGGCGTTGGTGCGCAGCTCGAAGCGCTTCTCCATGCGCAGCGCCGGCAAGATGTTGACGTTCGGCGAGGCCTTGGAATACATGTAGCAGGCGTAGCCGCTGCAGAAACCGCAGAAGTTGCACGGGCCCATCTGCGCGCCGTACGGGTTGGTGTAAGAATCCGAGGTGTTGGCGGACGGCAGGTTGTAAGGGTGGTAACCCACCTCCAGCGCCGCCTTCTCGAACAGTTGGGCGGAGTAGGTATTTTTCTGCGCCGGCAGCGGGAAATCGTCGGAGCGATCCGGCGCAAAGCGGTTGCCGCCCTTCTGCGCCACTTTCTGCCCTTTGATGGTCCAGGCGGTGCCGGAGGTGCCGAACACTTTCTCCGCCTTGTCGAAGAACGGTTCCAGCTCGTCGTAGGTCACGCCGAAGTCCTGGATGGTCATGTCCTTCGGAATGAAGTTTTTGCCGTAGCGCTCTTCATAGTGGCTGCGCATGCGCAGTTCGATCGGATCGACGCGGAAATGCACGCCCGACCAGTGCAAACCGGCGCCGCCGACGCCGGTGCCCGGCAGGAACGCCGCCAGCTGGCGGTAAGGCACCGCGGTCTGGCTGCTGTTATGGCGAATGGTGACGGTGCTTTTCGACAGATCCTGGAACAGTTTGCGGCGGATGTTATAGGTCAGCTCGTCGATCACCTGCGGATAAGACCCGTCCGGATAGGTGTCGCGCATCGGGCCGCGCTCCAGCGCCACCACGTTGAGGCCGGCCTCGGTCAGCTCTTTGGCCATGATCGCGCCCACCCAGCCGAAGCCGACGATCACCGCGTCTACTTTTTTCATTACCGTTGCCATGCTTAGCCCCTCTCCCCACGAATCGAGACCGGCGGGAAGGGATAACGCTCCCCTCGCTCAACCCAGTCCATAAAATCGGCGCGCGCGCCCGGAAAATTAATCAGCTTCCAGCCCACCATGTCTTTGTTGCCGCCATGGATGGGATCGCTGAAGAAACCTTCGCGGGTGTTTTGCAGCAGATAGGAGAAGAACAGTTTCGACGGCAGCTGCGGGAACTCCGCCTCGCCGGACTCGAACTTTTGCAGTATGGCGTCTTGCTGCGCGCCATCCAGTTCGGCGAAGGGCTTGCCGGCGGTTTTCTTGCTGTAGGCGTCGGCGTCACTGATGCCGAGGTTGTAGATTTGCTTGGGCACCAGCGGCAGCTGATAGCCCATCTCCTTCGGCACATCGGGGTTGAACGGCCCCTGCATGTACCAGATGGCGCCGGTGGCGTACGGGGTATTCATCTGGCGATCGATAAACTCCGGCACGCCGGCTTCCAGTGCGCCGGGGCCGCGCTCGTCGGCCGGGATCAGGCGCGCCACGGCGGCCTTGATGAAGGCCCACTCTTCCGGGGTGAAAAAGGTCGGTTGGTAATCGTTCTGCGTTGAGGTGTTCGAGGCCGCGACCGCCGGTGTCGGTGCCGTCAGCGCGCCAACGCCGCTGCCACCAATTACCGCCGCAGGAATTAAGGTCATCGATTTCAACAAGAAATCGCGCCGCGAATTGTTGGTTTTATGATTCGACATGTCACATTCCATCCAAAGATAGTCACAACTATTTAACCGCAACCTTGCGATCGATACGGGTTTTTAAAATAATTTGTTACTTATTTGTATATTTATTGAAGGTCAGAATGCATCCAAGCGCAAAAATGTTACCGGTAACTTATTGAATGAACGTAAAGATTTATCTGCTAACGTAAATTTAACTTTTCGTGCGGTTTTTCCGATAAGCGGTGAGGAAATAACGAAAAATGAGAAGCAGCTCGCGCGCTGGAACGGTGCCGGAAACAAAATCGGCCGCATTCAGCGGCCGATTAGACAAGAGAGAGGGTTACTGCGACATCGCCTGATAGGCGGTGGTCACCTTCCACAAATAGCGCGGTGCCTGCGGCGCCGGATGCTTTTTCTGGATGTGCTGATAAAACTCATCCGGGCTCATCTGATTGATGCGATTGACCGCCACGCGCTTGTCCGATGAGAAGGTGCGCAACATGGCGCCCGCCCCGTTCACGTACGAAACGATGGTGGCATAACGCAAAGTCTGTGGGTTGTTGATCCCGGCTAGCTGCTGGCTTTGAAGAATATTGATATAGGCCGTTCCCAGATCAATATTGACCGCCGGATCCTTCAGCTCACGCGAGCTGGGTTGCCCGCTTCGTCCTTTCATGCGATAGGCGTCGCGGCCGGCGGTAGAAGCCTTAAGCTGCATCAATCCCACTGCGTTCGAGGTGCTGACCACGTTCGGGTTAAACCCGGACTCCACCTGAATAATCGCTTTAATCAGCGTTTCGTCAACGCCGTAGTTGCTGGCGGCCTGACGAATGTAATCGTTATAGGCAACCGGCGTGCCTGTGCGGTTTACCGGTGCCTGCGGAGGGGGTTTTAACCAACCGCCGCGCGTTGTGCCACTGCCTGAAATATTGCTTGCCGTTTGCGGATCTTTGGCGCACCCCGACAAAAGCAAAATTGCCGTAAGGCAACCTATTTTTGTTTTCACAGAATCCCTCACTCCTTTCAATGAGTTGCGTAGCATATACAACTTGTAAGGACACCTGCAGTAATTTTTTGGGCTAATCTCAAGCTATCCATATACCAAGAGGTGATTTATGAGTCAATCTGCAACAAACTGCTTTGTGGTGACTTTTCGCTATCAGGAAGAGGGATTAACCGACCTGGCGAAGCTGACCGGGCAATTGACGCGCGAAGGTTTTGTCACGTCGGTGACAGACGAAAATGGCGTGCACCATGAGCTCGGCAGCAACAGTTTTGCGTTCATAACCGCGCTGGATCAAGAGGATGTACAGCGCCTGGCGCAGGGGTTCGGGCAGTTGGCATTGGGAAAACAGCCGGAGGTGGCGATATGCGCCTGTAAGGACTACCTTCAGCGGTTACATACTGATACATAAAATGCTATAACTTCCCGGAGGGTATTATTTTTTCAGTTGGAGATGTACCCCGCCGGCGGTGGGCAAGTGACGCTTGACTTCGCTTCAATTGATATTGATAATCATTTTCATTTGAACCAGGAGACGTCATCATGCCATTGATAAGTTGCGCTTTTCGTCGCAGTCGCCCTTTCCGCGCTGCCACACTGTTACGCCCTTTCACGCTCGCCTGCCTGCTGCTCGGTGCCGCCTTGGTCAGCCAAAACGCGCTGGCGGAAAAAAAGCTGCGCGTGGTGACGACCTTTACCATCATTCAGGACATCGCCCAGAACGTGGCGGGTGATGCCGCCGTGGTAGAGTCCATCACCAAGCCGGGCGCCGAGATCCACGACTATCAACCGACCCCGCGCGATATCGTCAAAGCGCAGCACGCCGACCTGATCCTGTGGAACGGCATGAACCTGGAACGCTGGTTCCAGCGTTTCTTCGAAAACATCAAGCAGGTGCCGGCGGCGGTAGTCACCGAAGGCATTACCCCGCTGCCGATCCGCGAAGGGCCGTATAACGGCAACCCTAATCCGCACGCCTGGATGTCGCCGAGCAACGCGCTGGTGTATATCGAGAACATCCGCAAAGCGCTGGTGGAGCACGATCCGGCCAACGCGGCAACCTATAACCGCAATGCCAAGGCCTACGCAGAGAAAATCGGCGCGCTGGACGCCCCGCTGCGCGAACGCCTGGCGCGCATTCCGGCCGCACAGCGCTGGCTGGTGACCAGCGAAGGCGCCTTCAGCTACCTGGCGCAGGACTATCAGCTGAAAGAAGTCTATCTGTGGCCGATCAACGCCGATGAGCAAGGCTCGCCGCAGCAGGTGCGCCGGGTGATCGACGCAGTGCGCGCCCACCATATTCCGGTAGTGTTCAGCGAGAGCACCATTTCCGACAAGCCGGCCAAACAGGTGGCGAAAGAAACCGGCGCCAAATACGGCGGCGTGCTGTACGTAGACTCGCTGTCCACCCGCGACGGTCCGGTGCCGACCTACATCGACCTGCTTAACACCACCGTGCAAACCATCGCCAAAGGATTCGATCAATGACCCATGAACCGTTTGTCCGCCCTGAGTTGAACGTGGACGACGTCACAGTGACCTACAACAACGGACACACCGCCATTCACAACGCCAGCTTTACCCTGAGCGGCGGTTCGATCTGCGCGCTGGTCGGCGTCAACGGCAGCGGCAAGTCGACGTTGTTCAAAAGCATCATGGGCCTGGTCAGGCCCACCGCCGGCCGGGTGTCGCTGAGCGACAAACCGGTGGCGGAGGCGCTGAAAAAGAATCTGATCGCCTACGTGCCGCAGACCGAAGACGTCGACTGGAACTTCCCGGTGCTGGTGGAAGACGTGGTGATGATGGGCCGCTACGGCAAGATGAACTTCCTGCGCATTCCGTCGCGCGAGGATCGGCTGCGGGTCGACAAGGCGCTGGAGCGCGTCGGCCTGAGCGAGCTGCGCGGCCGGCAGATCGGCGAGCTGTCGGGCGGCCAGAAGAAGCGCGTGTTTCTGGCGCGCGCGCTGGCGCAACAGGGCACCGTGCTGCTGCTGGATGAACCGTTCACCGGCGTGGATGTGAAAACCGAGAATGCCATTATCGATCTGCTGCGCGCATTGCGCGACGAGGGGCACCTGATCCTGGTCTCCACCCACAACCTCGGCAGCGTGCCGGAGTTTTGCGATCGGGTGATCCTCATCAACCGCACGGTGCTGGCCGCCGGCCCGACCGAAACCACCTTCACCCAGAGCAATCTGGAGCAGGCGTTCGGCGGCGTGCTGCGCCATATCAACCTCTCCGGCCCGGATCTGCACGACGACAACGATCCGCGCACCGTTACGGTATTGACCGACGATGAGCGCCCGGCGGTGTTCTACGGCCACACCAAGAGCGATCCGCCGGCCAACAGCCAGGCCAGGGAGAAACAATCCTGATGCTGGACCTTCTGCTGCAACCTTTCAGTTACAACTACATGGTGAAGGCCATCTGGGTCAGCGCCATCGTCGGCGCCGCCTGCGCGTTCCTCTCCGCCTACCTGATGTTGAAAGGGTGGTCGCTGATGGGCGATGCGCTGTCGCACTCGGTGGTGCCCGGCGTGGCCGGCGCCTACGCCCTCGGCCTGCCCTACGCCGCCGGCGCCTTCTTTACCGGCATGCTGGCGGCGCTGGCGATGACGCTGGTGCGCCACATCACCCGGCTGCGCGAAGACGCCATCATCGGCTTTATCTTCTCCACCTTCTTCGCCGTCGGCCTGCTGATCGTGTCGCTCAACCCCACCTCGGTCAACGTGCAGTCGATCATCTTCGGCAACATCCTCGGCATCGCCGATGAAGACGTGCTGCAGGTGGAAATCATTATCGGCGTTTCGCTGCTGATCCTGTGCCTGGTGTGGAAAGACCTGCTGGCGGTGTTCTTCGACGAAAGCCACGCGGTGTCGATCGGCCTGTCGCCGCTGCGGCTGAAGATCCTGTTCTTCACCCTGCTCAGCGCCTGCACCGTCGCCGCGCTGCAAACCGTCGGCGCCATTTTGGTCATCGCCATGGTGATCACGCCGGGCGCTACCGCCTATCTGTTGACCGATCGCTTCAGCCGGCTGGTGATCATCGCCATCATCATCGGCGCATTGACCAGCGGCATCGGCGCCTACCTGAGCTTCTTCCTCGACGGCGCCACCGGGGGGGTGATCGTCACCCTACAAACGCTGGTGTTCCTCGCGGCGTTCTTCTTCGCGCCGAAACACGGCCTGCTGGCGTCTCGGCGCCGCGTGGCGCATTCGCAAACCGGAGGCCGCTGATGGACACCCTGTATCAACTGCTCAGCGAACCCTTCGCCTACCCGTTCATGCAGCGGGCGATCGTCGCCGCCATCGTCACCGGCGTAGTGTGCGCCGTGCTCTCCTGTTATCTGGTGCTCAAAGGCTGGTCGCTGATGGGCGACGCCATCTCGCACGCGGTGCTGCCCGGCATCGTGGTGGCGTTCGTGGTCGGCATTCCGCTGGCGATCGGCGCCTTCCTTTCCGGCATCTTCTGTGCGGTAGCCACCGGTTACCTGAAAGAGAACAGCCGGGTGAAAGAAGACACGGTGATGGGCATCGTCTTCTCCGGCATGTTCGCCTTCGGCCTGGTGCTGTTCTCGCGCATCGATACCGACCAGCACCTGAGCCACATTTTGTTCGGCAACATGCTGGGCATTACCGACGGCGAGCTGAAGCAAACACTGCTCATCGCCGGCATCACCCTGGCGGTGGTGCTGCTCAAGCGCAAAGACTTCATGCTGTACTGCTTCGATCCGCATCATGCGCGGGTGATTGGCCTGCCGGTCAAGCTGCTGCACTACGGGCTGCTGTGCCTGCTGGCGATGACCATCGTCGCCTCGCTGCAGGCCGTGGGGGTGATCCTGGTGATCGCCATGCTGATCGCCCCGGGCATCATCGCCTTTATGCTGTGCCGCCGCTTCGAACGCATGCTGGTGGTGGCGACGGTGGTGTCGGTGTTCTCCTGCGTGCTTGGCACCCTGATCAGCTTCCACATCGACGGCGCCACCGGGCCCTGCATCGTCATCGTACAGGCCGTGCTGTTCGTTATCGCCTTGTTGTACAGCAAGCTGCGTCCGTTACAGCGTAACCAAACCGCCCTCACCGGCGGTTAATTCCCTTCGATGCGGCGATGCCCTCTGCTCGCCGCATCGCCTGCCCCCGCTCATTGCGTTGTTGTCATCAAGTTGCAACCGGTATTGCGCTTAAATTAATCAATAGGGTATATACTTTGAGCTGGCGAGACGCTGAAAAAATCGCCACCTTTGACGCCGGCTGTGCGCCGCGTCGTGTTTTCACCACGGGAAAGACGCTAACCTAATGAATTATCAGGCAGCACAGAGGGGGAGATACCATGTGGCAAGCCGTTAGCCGTCTGTTAAGTGAACATCTTGGCAGCGCAGAGATACGCGAAAGGATTGAACTGCCCGGGGGCGACATTCACCCGGCGTGGCGCGTGAGTTACGGTGACAACGAGGTGTTCGTGAAATGCGACGCCCGGGAACAACTGCCGATATTCACCGCCGAGGCCGATCAGCTGGCGTTGCTGGCACGCAGCAAAAGCGTGCGGGTGCCGGAAGTGTACGGCGTCGGCAGCGATCGCGACTACAGCTTCCTGCTGCTGGAGTATCAGCAGCTGAAACCCCTCGACGCCCACGGCGCCTACTGCCTGGGCCAGCAGCTGGCGCATCTGCACCAGTGGAGCGAGCAACCGCAGTTCGGTCTCGACTTCGACAGCGATCTGACCACCACCCCGCAACCCAACGCCTGGCAGCGCCGCTGGTCGGAATTTTTCGCCGAGCAGCGCATCGGCTGGCAGCTGCAGCTGGCGGCGGAGAAAGGCATGACCTTCGGCGATATCGACGACATCGTCGATCGGGTGTATCTGCGCTTGCAGCACCACCAGCCGCAGCCTTCCCTGCTGCACGGCAACCTGTGGCCGGGCAACTGCGCGATGACCGCCAACGGGCCGATTCTGTTCGACCCGGCCAGCTACTGGGGCGACCGAGAGTGCGATTTGGCGATGCTGCCGCTGTATCCGGAGCTGCCGCCGCAGATCTACGACGGCTATCAGAGCGTGTGGCCGCTGGGTGCCGGGTTTATCGAGCGCCAGCCGCTGTATCAGCTGTACTACCTGCTCAACCGCAGCAACCTGTTCGGCGGCCAGCATCTGGTGGCTGCGCAACGCGCGGTGGAGGCGCTGTTGCAGCCCGAGGCGTCGTAACGTTCCGGGGCGCCGCTCGGCGCCCCGTTCATGCCTCAGGCCGCGCCGGCCAACTGCCCCAACAGGCGGATCACGAACCAGGCGATCACCGCAATCACGATCGGCAGGATGTACAGCGGGAAGTATTGCAGGAAGATGGTGTGGTGCGGCAGCGTAATGCGCTCCTCCAGCTGCTGGCGCGTGTGCCCTTCGCTGCCCTTGGCCTGCTCCAGGATCATCTGGTCTTCCAACCCTTCGCGGATGAACTTGACCTGGCGCGACATGCGCGCGCCGGAAGCCTGCAGCGCCAGCCCGACGAAGATCAGTATGTAGATGATGATGAACATCAGATTGGCGCCGCTGAACAGGCTTTTATCCACGTCAGGCACCGGGGAGTTGTACCAGAAAAGGTTCAGGAACGGCGTATTGAAACGCACCATGTCCACCATCACGTGGACAAAATCCAGCATCACCGCGTTGATGCCCTTAGTTTTTTCACTGTGCTGATAGACAAAGCCCAGCACGGAAATCAGCGTAGACAGCAACGCCGGGATAAAAACCACCCATCCGAGAATGCGTTTCAAAATGGCGATACGCCCGGCCTGTTGATACGTCATGTGTTCCCCTTGTTAGCGACGTAACCGAATCGGCTAAGTCTACCTGCAGTTGGCAAAGCTCGCCCACCGTTTTCTTCATTCCCGCTGTGCTACAAGCTTAGCCGAATTCGCCGAAATCAACTGCTTAACGCCGTCCGGGCACTATCATTGAAGAGATAAAGTTATCCATTCGGGCAGAGGCCGCCATGATTCGACTGATTATCTTATTGCTGGGCGCGCAGGCGCTGCACGGCCAGCGCCGCCTGCTAGTGCTGTTCGGTTGGCTGTGGATAGCCGCAGGGGCGCTGGTGCTGTTCGACATACTGCAGGATGGCCGATCCGTGCTGGCGCTGGATGCGCTGGCGGTCATCCTGGCGCTGGAGGGGCTGGTGGCGATATCCGCCGCGCTGGTGATTGGCTCTTCCGCCAGCAGACCGGTGCTGCTGAAGGGGCTGGGCTTCGTGTTTATGGCCTTTTTAATGTTGGACGTGCCCGCAGACGATAACATCGTCGCCACCGTGGTGTTTGGCAGCGCGCTGCTGCTTGACGGCGCCGTGCGCATCGCCTCCTCCACGGTGATTCAACACAGTCGATGGAAAGCCGTGGCGCTGGCGGGCGGCGGCGAGATCCTGCTTTCGTTGATGATTTTTGTCGGCTGGCCGGCGCCGCACCGGATGACGGTGCCCTTTTGCCTCGGCGTGATGATGGTACTTTCCGGCTGGGCTTTATTGCGTATCGCCCGGAGGCTGGCAAGCTTCTCTCTGAATCAGCACCCCGCGCGGCAGCCACCGCCCCCGGCGGACGAGGCTACGCCGCTCACGGTGTATGTCTGGACACCGATTGGTGCGGCTAAAGATCCACGCCGGCGTTACATCGTCGACCGATACATCGCGGCGGTCGACGGCGGCGGCAATATCTCCACCGGTCATGCCGCCCTGGCGCTCGCGCCGGATGTGTATATCAGTCACTACCCGCTCAACGACATCAGCCATTCCGTTCAGGATTTCCGCCAGTTGCTGCATGCCGGCGAACAGAACAACGTCGACGGGCGTTTCCTGCCCGACCTGCCGGGCGAGATCGCCGCCTGGTGCCCGCCGGACAAGAAAATTCAGTTCTATCGCTATAACCCGGCGGCGCTGCGCGCATTCTGGCGGCGGTATCGGCAGGACGCGACTTACAACCTGACTCGGCGCAACTGCTCCACCACGGTCATCGGCGCGCTCGACAGCGCGCTGGAGGGCGTGCTGGGCGATAAACATCTGTGGCGCCGTTTTCTGTTATTGGTGCTGGATCCCAATCTGTGGATGCTGGCGGTGCTGCGCAGCCGTGGCGAAAGCATGACCTGGACGCCGGGGCTGGTGCTGGACTATGCCCGCATGTTGCAACAGGTCACCGAGCGCCAACACCAACGCTGGTGGTTAAAATTACGCGAGGTGTGGAATATCCTTCGCTTTGGCAAAAGCCAAACGCGCAGGCAAAGATTTTAGTCTCGCCACCGGCGATGATAGAGTATCGGGCACATTCACCCGCGCCGGCAGGAGTTAATCGTTAATGGCTTATTCGCAACGCATTGAAACCGCAATTTTTGATATGGACGGCTTGTTGATCGACTCGGAACCGCTGTGGCTGCAGGCCGAGCTGGATATCTTCGGCGCGCTGGGTCTGGATCTGTCCGATCGCCACAAGCTGCCGGACACCCTGGGGCTGCGCATCGATCTGGTGGTGAAGATGTGGTACCAGGCGATGCCGTGGCAAGGCGTATCGCTCGATGAGGTGTCGGCGCGGATTATCGAACGCGCCATCGAGCTGGTGCACGAGACGCGCCCGCTGCTGCCGGGCGTCCGGCAGGCGCTGGAGCTGTGCCGCGAGCAGGGGCTGAACATCGGCCTCGCCTCCGCCTCGCCGCTGCACATGCAACGGCAGGTGCTGAAGATGTTCGATCTTGAGGGCTACTTCGATCAGCTGGTTTCCGCCGAATACCTGCCGTACAGCAAACCGCATCCGGAGGTCTACCTGATCGCCGCCGAGCGCCTGGGCAGCGATCCGCTGCGCTGCATCACGCTGGAAGACTCCTTTAACGGCATGATCGCCACCAAGGCCGCGCGCATGCGTTCCATCGTCATCCCGGCCGCCGAATACCGCCACGATCCGCGCTGGGCGCTGGCGGACCACCAGCTGGAGACCCTGGAACAGCTCACCCCCGCCCATTTTGCCTGACCTGCGGCGCCGGCCACCGGCGCCCTGGCTTTGCCGCTCTGCGGCATAAAGGGGATCCGCGCCGCAAAACAAACGAAACAGTGTTTCATTATTATTGAATTGGCATGTTGTTATTATTATGCTGGGCGGCAGGGAAAGCGACGGCCCGCGGAGCGTTGTCACTGCCACGCAGCGCTGTTCAAGGCCGCCGCTTCCTCCCGCCGCACGCCAAACAACCGCCCTCGTTTCTTTCCGTTCCGCACCCGCCCATCGCCCGCCGTTAATTCTCACCGGTCAAAATCGATGATTTGTTACGCATTGCCGTAACAACCCGTTGTAAAACAGGGGAAAATAAACAATTGGTTACAGGGTAACTGCTTCCACTACTGGGAATTTTCCCATATACTGGATAAATTAACAGTTTACCAGTCGGAATCGCAACAGCATGACCGCGGAAGGACACCTTATATTCTCTGTCGCTTGCGCGATCTTCGCCAAGAAGGCGGAAGTGACGCCAGAGCTGGCTACCGGCGACTGGTGGCACATCATACCCGCCGCGCTGCTGACCTCGCTGCTGCCGGACATCGATCACCCCAAGTCGGTGCTGGGCCAGCGTCTGCGCTGGCTCGCCATTCCCATCGCCCGCGCATTCGGCCACCGCGGTTTCACCCACAGCCTGCTGGCGATCGCCGGCGGCATGGCGCTGTTCCAGCTGGACGTGCCGCGCAGCTGGCCGATCCCGGCCGACGCGCTGCACGCCATGATCATCGGCTACTTCAGCCATTTGCTGGCCGATATGCTCACCCCCGCCGGCGTGCCGCTGCTGTGGCCGTGCCGCTGGCGTTTTCGCCTGCCCCTGCTCAACTCGCAAAAAGGCAACCAGCTCGAGCGTGTGCTGTGTCTATGCCTGGTGGCGTTTGCCATCTGCTGGCAAGGTGATTTCACCCTGCCGGTGCAATCCTATGTCGAGCAAATCAGAAATATTAGACTCTGATCACAAAAATCCGCTCAACCAATCACCTTCGTGTATATAAAACGAACAAAAACACACAAAAAGCTATATCAAATTCCATTTGGATATAAGTGGGCCACTCGGCAAACTGTTACGATATTTACATCGCGACATACGTGATGCGTAGTCGTTTTTATAAGAAAGATGATTGGAGACATTGGGGATGAATTTTCCGCTCGTGATTAACGTGCTGGTGTTTGTCGCGCTCCTGTTGCTGCTGGCGCAAACCCGCCACAAGCAATGGAGCCTGGCGAAAAAAGTGCTGGTCGGCCTGGTGGTCGGCGTGGTGTTCGGCCTGGGCCTGCAGCTGGTGTACGGCTCCGACAACCCGGTACTGAAAGAATCCATCAGCTGGTTCAACATCGTCGGCAACGGCTATGTGCAGCTGCTGCAAATGATCGTCATGCCGCTGGTGTTCGCCTCGATCCTGAGCGCGGTGGCCAAGCTGCATAACGCCTCTTCTCTGGGCAAAATCAGCGTCCTGACTATCGGCACGCTGCTGTTCACCACGCTGATCTCGGCGCTGGTGGGCGTACTGGTCACCAACCTGTTCGGCCTGACCGCCGAAGGCCTGGTGCAGGGCGCGCAGGAAAGCGCGCGCCTGACGGCAATCCAGACCAACTACGTGGGTAAACTGGCCGACCTGACCGTGCCGCAGATGGTGCTGTCGTTCATCCCGAAAAACCCGTTCGCCGATCTGACCGGCGCCAGCCCGACGTCGATCATCAGCGTGGTGATTTTCGCCACCTTCCTCGGCGTGGCGTCGCTGCAGCTGCTGAAAGACGACAAGCCGAAAGGCGAGCGCGTGCTGGTGGCTATCGACACCCTGCAAGCCTGGGTGATGAAGCTGGTGCGTCTGGTCATGAAACTGACGCCGTACGGCGTGCTGGCGCTGATGACCAAAGTGGTTGCCGGTTCCAACATTCACGACATCGTCAAGCTCGGCAGCTTCGTGGTGGCCTCGTACATCGGCCTGGGCATCATGTTCGTGGTTCACGCCGCCCTGCTGGCCTTCACCGGCGTTAATCCGCTGAAATTCTTCCGCAAGGTGTGGCCGGTGATCACCTTCGCCTTCACCAGCCGCTCCAGCGCCGCCAGCATTCCATTGAACGTGGAAGCGCAGACCCGTCGCCTGGGCGTGCCGGAATCCATCGCCAGCTTCTCGGCGTCGTTCGGCGCCACCATCGGCCAGAACGGCTGTGCAGGCCTCTACCCGGCAATGCTGGCGGTGATGGTTGCGCCGACCGTCGGCATCAACCCGCTGGATCCGGTGTGGATCGCCACCCTGGTCGGCATCGTCACCATCAGCTCCGCCGGTGTGGCGGGCGTGGGTGGCGGCGCCACCTTCGCCGCGCTGATCGTGCTGCCGGCGATGGGCCTGCCGGTGACGCTGGTCGCGCTGCTGATCTCGGTCGAACCGCTGATCGACATGGGCCGTACCGCGCTGAACGTCAACGGCTCCATGGCGGCGGGCACCATCACCAGCCAGCTGATGAAGCAAACCGACAAAACCGTGATGGACAGCGAAGACGAAGTCGAATTGGCTCACCGTTAACGCCGTCTCAAAACGAAAAAACCGGGGATTCTCCCCGGTTTTTTTATGCCCCGCGCCCGGTCGTTACGGCCGCTCGCCGTCCGCCAGCCGCCGGTTGATGTCGGCGATAACGCCCGGCAATTGCGCCAGCGTGTCTATCACATAATGTGCGCCCGCCGCATACAGCTTATCGGCCGCCGCCGTACGGCGCAGCTCGATCTCTGCCGCCGCCATTTGGCGGTACTCCTGCCAGGTCGCGCCAAACTCGTTGCCGGACAGCGCCAGCCCGACGCTCCACATCCCGGCGTTCAGCCCTTCATGAATGCCCGGCACCGCGTCGTCCACCTTCACGCAGTGCGCCACCGCATCGATGCCCAGCGCGATGGCGTTCTGCAGCGCCATCCACGGCCCCGGCCGCCCGCCGGCCGCGAGATCGTCAGTGGCGACCCAGTAATCCGGCGCGTAGCCACGCTGCGCGGCGGCAGGCACCAGCACCTCCATCACCGCACGCGGATAACCGGAGCAGGAGCCGATTTTAATGCCCTGTTCGCGCAGCCCGGCAATCACCTGTGGCACACCCTCGATGGGATCGGCGAAGTCGATCACTTTGGCGATTTGCAGCGGCATAAACGCCTGATACAGCGCGTCGATGTCCTGGTGGCTCATCGAGCGGCCCAGCTTCTGCCGCCAGCGCGCGTCGACCGCCGGCAGCTTGCCCAGCGCCTCGATGTGCTGCCATTTGCCCAGCCCCATCGGAATGCGCGCCTCCGCCAGGCTGATGTCGATATCGAAGGTTTGTTTGAACGCCTCGACGAAAATCTGCGTTGGCGCAAAGGAGCCGAAGTCCACCGTGGTGCCGGCCCAGTCGAGGATCACTGCGTTGATCTGTTTCATGGTCAATCCTTATTGATTCCAGTACATCGCCTGCCCGACGGCCGCCAGCAAACGTTCGATATCTTGCGGATAAATTTCCCCGATGTTGCCGATGCGGAAGCAGTCGCTCTGCGACACTTTGCCGGGATAGATCACAAACCCTTGCTGTTTCAGGCGCTGATAAAATTCGGCGAAGCGGTAAGTGTCGGCCTTTGGCGAATAGAATGCGGTGATGATCGGCGAATGCAACGCATCATCGAGCAGAGTCTCAAAGCCCAGCTCGCGCATGCCCGCCACCAGCCGCCGCTGATTGGTTTGATAGCGGCGGTGGCGCGCGGCAATGCCGCCCTCTTGTTCCAGCTCTTTCAGCGCCTGCGCGAAGGCCAGCACGGTGTGGGTCGGCGACGTAAAGCGCCATTTGCCGGCCTGGTCTTCCATACAGCGCCACTGGGCATACAGATCCAGCGACAGCGAGCGCGAGCGGCCGGCGCATTTCTCCAGTTCGCTGCGGCGGGCGATGACGAAAGCGAAGCCCGGCACGCCCTGAATGCATTTGTTGGCGGAGCTGATCAGAAAATCGATGCCCAGCGCGTCTACATCCAGCGGGATGCCGCCGAAGCTGCTCATGGCGTCGACGATAAAGGTCTTGCCGTTGCGCGCCGCCAGGCCGGCGACCTTCTGCAGCGGGTTGAGCATGCCGGTGGTGGTTTCGCAGTGCACCATGGCGATATGGCTGATGCGCGCATCGCTTTTCAGCACCGCCTCCATCGCCGTCACGTCCGGCTCATTGACCTCGCCGCAGTCGAAAGCGTGGTGGTCGATATCCATCAGCCGCGCCATTTCGATCATCCGCGCCCCATAGGCGCCGTTGTTGACGATCAGCAGCTTGTCCTGCGGGCCGATGGCCGTGCCCAGCACGCCCTCCACCGCAAAGCTGCCGCTGCCCTGCAGCAACACCGAGGTGTAACCGGCGGACGGCGTCGCCAGCGCCACCAACTGCTGCCGGATGCTTTGCACCACGCCCAGGTTGTAATCTTCATCCCAGGTGCAACTGTCGAACAGCATCGCCTCTTTTACCGTTTTCGACGTGGTCAACGGGCCGGGGGTCAACAGCAGGTAGTTACGATCGGACATGTTATTCACCTATTTGGTCTATACCAGATTGCAGGCATTGTGGCGGAAAATTCCTTCCCTGGTCAAACGACAAAGCGCGGTGAAACAAAAAATTCATCTGGCTATGTATAATAAGCGCGTGCCGGAATGACGGGCCGATGCCATAGCGAGATGAAATGAAAGAACATCAGGGCGAAATGCCCCACTACCTGCAGATCAAGGATCAGCTTCAGGCGCGCATCACCCGCGGCGCGCTGCAGGCGGGCGACAAGCTGCCTTCGGAGCGCGAGCTGTGCGCCATCTTCTCCACCACCCGCGTTACCATTCGCGAGAGCCTGGCGCAGCTGGAGGCCACCGGCGCCATCTATCGCGCCGATCGCCGCGGCTGGTTCGTCACGCCGGAACGGCTGTGGCTGGATCCGACGCAGAACACCAACTTCCACCGCCTGTGCCAGGAGCAGGGGCGCGTGCCGCGCACCGCGCTGCTGTCCGGCGAAAAAACCACGGTGCCGCTCGACGTGATGCAGCCGCTGGCGCTCGAACCCTTCGACCAGGTGTATCTGCTGCGCCGCGTGCGCTACGCCGACGGCCGCGCCATCTGTTATTGCGAAAACCACTGCCTGCCGCAGCGGGTGCCGGAACTGCTCAGCCACGATCTCAACGGCAGCCTGACCGAAGTCTATCAACAGCATTACGCGTTGATTTACAGCAACATGCACCTGTCGTTCTACCCGACGGCCCTGCCTTACCGCGCCGCCAACGCGCTCGGCGCCATGGTCGGCCTGCCCGCCTTATTGCTGCGCCGGTTGAATTACGACCAGCACGGCCGCATTCTTGATTTCGATATCGAGTACTGGCGCCACGACAGCCTGCGCATCGAAGTCGATACGCTTTAACCCCGCATGACAGGGGCTGCGCCCGCCGCCCCGCCTTTCTCCCCCACGCCCAATTCCCCGTTGCCGGCAAATATATTTTGCCGCTTTCATTTGTTTGTCATATTCGCCGATTAGCGTGGCCGCATATCTGGTGTATACCAGTTACGCATAAATCCGCAACAGTGAGGCTGAAGCTATGAAACTTTCTCGTCTGGTCGTGATGACCGCCATCGCACTCGGCTCCGCGCCGGCCTGGGCCGCCGACGCGGTGGTGACCGTCTACTCCGCCGATGGTCTGCACGCTGGCGATCACAGCTGGTATCAAACCCAGTTCGGCGCCTTCACTCAGGCAACCGGCATCAAGGTGCAATACGTCGAAGGCGGTTCCGGCGCCATCGTAGAGCGGCTGTCGAAAGAGCGCAGCAACCCGCAGGCCGACGTGCTTGTGACGCCGCCGCCGTTCATCCAGCGCGCCGCCGCGGAAAAACTGCTGCAGGATTTCACCCCGCAGGATGCGGCGCAGATCGCCGACGCTCAGCCGCAGTTCGTGCCGCTGGTAAACAACTACCTGAGCTTCATCTATAACGCCAAACTGTTGCCGCAGGCGCCCGCCAGCTATCAACAGCTGCTGGACGCGCAGTTCCGCAACAAGCTGCAGTACTCCACGCCGGGCCAGGCCGGTGACGGCACCGCAGTATTGCTGCAGGCGTTTCACAGCTTCGGTAGCAAGGACGCCGGTTTCGACTACCTCGGCAAGCTGCAAAGCAACAACGTCGGCCCTTCCGCTTCCACCGGCAAGCTGACCGCGCTGGTCAATAAAGGCGAGCTGTTGGTGGCCAACGGCGATCTGCAGATGAACCTGGCGCAGATGCGCAGCAACCCGAACGTGCAGGTGTTCTGGCCGGCCGGGCCGGACGGCAAGCGCAGCACGCTGGCGCTGCCTTACTATGTCGGCCTGGTGCAAGGCGCGCCGCAAAGCGCCAACGGCAAAAAGCTGATCGACTTCCTGCTGAGCAAAGAAGCGCAGAGCAGCGTTAGCGCCATGTCCTACGGCATGCCGGTGCGTAAGGACGTCATCCCGAACGACGATAACTTCAAGCGGTCGCAGGCGGCGCTGGAAGGCGTGGACATCTGGGCGCCGGACTGGAATCAGGTGGTAAGCAGCCTGTCCGCCGATATCTCACGCTGGCACAAGGTGACCGAATGACGCTGACAATGCCTTCTACCCTCTCTTCCCGCGCCGAGGCACAGGATAACAGCCTCGACATCGCCGGGCCGTCGGGCATCCAACTCGACCGCGTCAGCGTGTCGTATCGCGGCACCGAAGTGCTGAAACCCCTGACGCTCACCATCGCCCCCGGCGAAGTGCTGGCGCTGATCGGCCCCTCCGGCTCGGGCAAAACCACCGTGCTGCGGGCGATCGCCGGTTTCGTGCAGCCTTCCGCCGGGCGTATTGCCATCGGTGACGTCGATGTCACCGACGTGCCGCCCTATGAGCGCGGTCTGGGCATGGTGGTACAGAACTACGCGCTGTTTCCGCATATGCGCGTCGAGGACAATGTGGCGTTCGGCCTGCGCGCCCAGGGCAAGCCGCGCGGCCTCACCGCCGAGCGCGTCGAGGAGGCGCTGGCCATCGTCGGCATGTCCGCCTACGCCAGGCGTTATCCCAGCCAGCTCTCCGGCGGCCAACAGCAGCGCGTGGCGATCGCCCGCGCCATCGCGGTGCGCCCCAAAGTCTTGCTGCTGGATGAACCGCTGTCGGCGCTGGACGCGCAGATTCGCCACAGCATGGTGGAAGAGATCGCCCGCCTGCACCGCGAGCTGCCGGAGCTGACCATCCTGTACGTCACCCACGATCAGGGCGAAGCGCTGACGCTGGCGGACAAGATTGGCATCATGCGCGACGGACACCTGATCGCCCACGGCGAGACCCGCGCGTTGTACCGTCATCCCACAAACCGCTTCGCCGCCGAGTTCCTCGGCCGCGCCAACCTGCTGCCGGCCACCGCGCTGGAAACCACCGCCGGCCAAGGCATGACCACCGTCAGCTGCGCCGGAAAAGTGATCGGCTGTTTCACCTACGGCGCACAACGCGGCTTCGACAAACTGCTGTGCATTCGGCCGCAGCATATTGCGCTCGATGCCGATGCCCAGCGTAGCAACTGTATCGTCGGCACGCTGCGCGATATTCACTGGCAGGGGGAGTTGACGCACCTGCAGTTCGACGCACAAGGCCACCCGCTGCGCGTGGTCACCACCCATCAGAGCCGGATGCCGCAGATCGGCGAGCGCGTGCCGCTCTATTTCGCCCCTGACGACGCGGTACTGATCGAGGACTGACATGACCGACTCTACGCTTATTCGCCCGGCCCGGCGGCCGCGTTCACCGCGCCGTTTATGGATCCTGCTGCCGCTGCTGGTGCTGGCGACGCTGTTTTTCTATCCGCTGGCGCTGATCGTCAAACAGGCGTTTACCGACGATCAGGGGCTGTTCAGCGCCGCCGCGCTGCAGCAGGTGTTCGAATCCCGACGCTTTGTCAGCGCCCTGCTCAATACGCTGCAGATTGCGCTGCTGGCGACGCTGGGCTGCCTGGTGCTCGGCACCCTGCTGTCGCTGCTGCTGGTGTTCACGCCGTTCCCCGGCAGCCGGCTGATCGCCTGGGTGATCGATACCTTTATCGCCATGCCGACCTTCCTGATCACCTTGGCCTTCACCTTTATCTACGGCTCCGCCGGCCTGCTGAACGGTACGCTGATGGCGACCTTCGGTTTCACCCTGCCGCCGGTAGACTTTCTTTACTCCATCTGGGGCGTGATCCTGGCGGAAATCACCGTGTTTACGCCGCTGGTGATGCGTCCGCTGATGGCGGCGCTGTCGCAGATCGATCGCAGCCAGCTCGAAGCCGCCAGCATCCTCGGCGCCCGGCCGGGGCGCGTGGTGCGCCAGGTAATTTTACCCGCCGCGCTGCCGGCCTTGCTGGCCGGCGGCAGCCTGTGCCTGCTGTTGACCACCAATGAGTTCGGCATCGTGCTGTTTATTGGCGCCAAGGGCGTCACCACGCTGCCGATGATGGTCTACTCCAAAGCGATTCTGGAGTCGGATTACGCCGTCGCCTGCGCGATCGCCGTCGTGAATATCGCGCTGTCACTCGGGCTGTTCTCCCTTTACCGCTACGCCGCGGCGCGCGCCGGGCTGAGGAACTGACGATGTTGATTTGGTCTCGCACCGGCCGCACCCTGACCTGCACGCTGGCGGTCACGTTGTTCGCGCTGTTCTTCTGCCTGCCGCTGGCGGTGATCCTGATGTCCAGCCTGAGCGAACAGTGGAACGGCGTGCTGCCGAGCGGTTTCACCTTCAGCCACTTCCGCCAGGCCTTTGGCGGCGCCTCCTGGGACGCGCTGGTCGCCAGCCTGGCTATCGGTTTCAGCGCCAGCCTGTTCGCGCTGCTGTGCGGCACCTGGGCGGCGTTGGCACTGCGCCACCATCAGGGGCGCGGCCAGCGCCTGCTGAGCACGCTGTTCTTCATTCCCAGCGCGGTGCCTTCGGTGTCGATCGGTCTCGGGATGCTGGTGGCGTTCAGCCAGGGGCCGCTGCAGATGAACGGCACCTTCCTGATCGTGCCCGTCGCGCACTTCGTGCTGATTTCCGCCTTCACCTTCGGCAACGTGATGGCCGGGCTGGCCCGGCTGCCTGGCGACTACGAGAACGTCGCCGCCAGCCTGGGCGCTTCGCCGCTGTTCCGCCTGCGCCACGTCACCCTGCCGATGATCGCCCCCTATATGATCTCCGCCTTCGCCCTCAGCCTGTCGCTGTCGATGGGAGAGCTGGGCGCGACCATGATGATCTACCCGCCGAGCTGGGCAACGCTGCCGGTCACTATCTTCAGCCTGACCGATCGCGGCAGCATCGCCAACGGCGCGACGCTGACCATGATCCTGGTGGCGGCCACGCTGTTGCTGATGTTAGTGCTGGAACGGATTTCGCAGCGGCTGACGCCGGGCGTGAAATAGCCACAAGGCGCTGCCATGGCAGCGCCTTGTTCATGGAAGCGAAGGGTCAGAACGGATAGTCGTGATAGCCCTGCTGTTCACTGATGCGCCGGGCGGCGACGTGCAACAGCGCCACATACTCCTCCCGCGCCGCTTCGGAAAAGCGCAGCGTCGGGAAGGAGATGCTCAACCCGGCGATCGCCACCCCAAACCGATCGAATATCGGTACCGCGATACAACGGATCCCCACTTCCTGCTCTTCGGCATCTTCGCCGTATCCCTGCTCACGCACCCGCTCCAGCACCGGCAGCAGTTCGGCGGCGCTGGTCAGGGTATGCTCGGTGCTGCGGGTAAATTCAATCTGCGACAGGATCTGCGCCACCTCATCCCGATCGCGCCAGGCCAGCAGCACTTTACCGATGGCGGTGCTGTGCAACGGGTTGCGGCGACCGATGCGCGAATACATGCGCAGGTTGTACATCGCGTCGATCTTGTGGATATAGACGATACCGTCCTCGTCCAGGGCGCCAAGGTGGATGGTTTCGCGGGTGCGGTTCGACAGTTCGCGCATCTGCACGTCGGCGCTGCGGATCAGATCGACGTTCTGCAACGATTTGGCGCCCAGCTCGAACAGCTTGAGCGTCAGCGCATATTTTTCCGTCTCGCCTTCCTGCGAAACGTAGCCCAGCGCTTTCATGGTCTGCAGAAAACGGTAGACGGTGCTTTTGGACATCATCACCCGCTGGGACAGTTCAGTAATGCCAATCTCGCGCTCATCGCCGAGCGCCTGCAAAATACCGAACACTTTCATTACGGATGAGACGGCATCCGGTTGCTTGTCTGAATCTGCGTTAGCCATGGCGAATACCCTACTTAACGGTTCTGTTTCAGGAAATTTAAACAAGGGTTTCAGTATAATCGGAACAGATCGCGACGCGCAACGCAGTTGAACGCTAAGCGATTGAAGCCAAATGGATAACCGCCGGCCCGCTCACCGCCGTTTACAATTCAGCGGACAAGGGGCATGCAATCATGGGCGAATATGATTAGCATGATAATACTCCCCTGAATAAATACCGCTGAGACCAACATGCGTCCTTGTTCCGACGGCCTCCCCGTCCCGCAACGCTATGGGGCGATCCTCGCCATCGCCCTCGGCATTACCGTATCCGTGCTCGACGGCGCGATAGCCAACGTGGCGCTGCCCACCATCGCGCGCGATCTCAACGCCAGCCCGGCCAGCTCCATTTGGGTGGTTAACGCCTATCAGCTGGCGATCACCGTCTCTCTGCTGTCGCTGGCGTCGCTCGGCGATCTGATCGGTTATCGCCGCATCTATCAGGCCGGGCTGCTGGTGTTCAGCATCACCTCGCTGTTCTGCGCCCTGTCCGACTCGCTGCTCACGCTGACCATCGCCCGCGTGCTGCAAGGCTTTGGCGCCGCCGCCATCATGAGCGTCAACACCGCGCTGATCCGCATCATCTATCCGCAGCGTTTTCTCGGCCGCGGCATGGGCATCAACTCGCTGATCGTCGCCTGCTCCTCGGCGGCCGGGCCAACGGTGGCGGCGGCGATCCTGTCGGTCGCTTCCTGGCAGTGGCTGTTCGCCATCAACCTGCCGATCGGCCTCGTCGCGCTGCTGCTGGGCATGAAGTTTCTGCCGGCCAACGGCCAAAAAAGCGATAACCGCCGTTTCGATCCCACCAGCGCCGTGCTGAACGCGCTGACCTTCGGCCTGCTGATCACCGCCATCAGCGGCTTCGCCCAGGGCCAGAGCCTGACGCTGATCTTCAGCGAGATCGCCGCGCTGCTGGCGATTGGCGCGGTGTTCGTGCGCCGCCAGCTGCGCCAGGAATTTCCGTTGCTTCCGGTCGACCTGCTGCGCATCCCGATTTTCGCCCTGTCGATGGGCACCTCAATCTGCTCGTTCGCCGCGCAGATGCTGGCGATGGTATCGCTGCCGTTCTTCCTGCAAAGCGCATTGGGCCGCGACGAAGTGGCGACCGGGCTGCTGCTGACGCCGTGGCCGCTGGCGATCGTCGTCATGGCGCCGATCGCCGGCCGGCTGGTGGAGCGCGTGCACGCCGGCCTGCTGGGCTGCATTGGGCTGGCGGTGTTCGCGCTCGGGCTGTTCTCGCTGGCGCTGTTGCCCGCGGACCCGTCGAATGGGGACATCATCTGGCGCATGGTGCTGTGCGGCGCCGGTTTCGGCCTGTTCCAGTCGCCCAACAATCACACCATCATCTCCGCCGCGCCGCGTAACCGCAGCGGCGGCGCCAGCGGCATGCTGGGCACCGCTCGCCTGCTGGGGCAAACCTCGGGGGCCGCGCTGGTGGCGCTGATGTTCAACCTGTTCCCCACCTCCGGCACCCACGCATCGCTGGTCCTGGCCGGCGTGTTCGCCACTCTGGCGGCGGCGGTCAGCAGCCTGCGCATCACCCAATCGACGGCGCAAACGGCGCAGCCAAGCCGCGAGGTGAAATAGCGGCCATAGAAACAGCCGAAACCCCATCGATTCTAAAGCCGGCGGTTCCAGCAATGCGGCCGGCCTGAATCACGCCGCGCCTGGTGTGATACGCTTGGCGTCAGTCGCCGCTCCTCAACGGGCTGCGGCCTTGTTGCAAACACGCTAAATAGGCATCGTCATCCGGATACCAGCCAACAATGTGTTGGCCGTCGTTATCCTCCCCCTCAAAGGCCTTCAGCAGGTCTGAAGCGAACATGCGCGTGATCGGTTCAGCGGACTGCGCGCTGTCGATTCGACAGTCGCAGCGCGTCTCTCCGTCAACCTGAACGAAGTTCTGCAATGAGGCGAGACATCGCGCGTCGAGATCGCCATGTACATGGATAAATTCCCCCGTTTCTACCAGGGTGAGCACGGCCAGATTTCCCCCCACCACAAACGCGCCGTCGTTTCCAGAGCTGCAATAGGCATGGCGTATGCGGGCATCGTCACGCACGAGCAGCTCGCCCAAACAAATCAGCGTATCCGACTGCAGCCGCCCCAGCACAATGATGCCGCCATCCTCCCGCTGGGGTGACACCGCCATGCACCCCTCTACGATCAAATCTCCTTCTACGACCAGATAATCGTAATCGTGCCTGTCGTTCTCGTCTGGGAAAAACGATGGGAGGTGCAGGTCGCCTGAATGCCAGCGTATAGCTGGCTGTTCAGAATCGTAACCATTCCGGTTTAACAACTCTGCAGACGCATCGGCGACGCCGCCCGCCAATATGGTAAGGCGCGCCAGCGCCTCATCACAGCCGAGCAAGGGAAGAGCGTTGATTTTCATAGGGCCTCAGGGACAGACGTTATGGTGCCAAAGCATATAGCATGAGCTTCCCAAACCAAGCAAGCGAAGGCGTCAGGCATGGTAGCCTGCAGCGGCTAGCGTACCGCGAGAGGCGGAAAGGCCGTATTCAAATCGCGAAATCTGACACTTGAATCAGCATCCTCCACCTGAAAAAGCGATTTCGTCATGCCATAAAAAAACCCCGGCGAGCCGGGGTTTTTCCTTTCATTCAGCCGATTACTTCAGGTACTGGCCGGAACGCAGCGCTTCGATGCGCTTGTCGAGCGGCGGGTGCGACATGAACAGCTCGCTGAACGACTTGGATTTGCCGTTGATGCAGAACGCCATCATGCTGCCCGCTTCCTGCGGCTCGTAGCTGGTTTTCAGGCGCTGCAAGGCGGCGATCATCTTCTCGCGGCCCACCAGCTTGGCGGAACCGGCGTCGGCGTAGAACTCGCGGTGACGCGAGAACCACATGGTGATGATGCTTGCCAGGATGCCGAACACCAGTTCCAGCACCATCGACACCGCGAAATAAATCATCGGGTTGCCGTTGCCTTCCCCTTCACCGTCGCGGTTGCCCAGGAAGCCGGCGGCGACCTGCGCGATCAGGCGCGAAATGAAGATGACGAAGGTGTTCACGATGCCCTGAATCAGGGTCATGGTCACCATATCGCCGTTGGCGACGTGGCTGATTTCGTGCGCGATGACCGCTTCCGCTTCGTCGCGGCTCATGCTCTGCAGCAGGCCGGTGCTGACGGCGACCAGCGAGGCGTCGCGGCGCGCGCCGGTGGCGAAGGCGTTGATGTCCGGCGCGTGGTAGATAGCAACCTGCGGCATGGCGATGCCCGCCTGCTGCGACTGACGGCGCACCGTTTCCAGCAGCCAGTTTTCGGTTTCGTTACGCGGTTGTTCAATCACTTCCCCGCCGACGGAGCGCAGCGCCATCCACTTGGACATCAGCAACGACACGAAAGCGCCGCCGAAGCCGAACAGACCGGCCATGATCATCAGGCCCTGAACGCTACTGGATTGGATTCCTGTCAGGCTGAGCACCAGCCCGAAAACCAACATCACCGCCAGGTTGGTGAGCAGGAACAGAGCTATACGCATCATAAAATGTTTACTTCCTCATAAATGTTAACAAAACGCTGTCGAAGATACCCTAGATCGTATGGGCATTCGTCACAGTTTCAAGAGTCGCGCGTCATTAACCTACTAAAAATACGAAACTTTACAAAAACGGCGCGCGACCAGGATTTGGCAAATTGTAAACGATTGTTGCGTAAGGCGGAGGGGTTTTTTGCCATAAATTTGTCAGGCGACGCATAAGCCCGCCCCCATTCCCCCTGCAGGGAAGCAGGCCTTCGCGTCACCATAAAAAAACGCACCCGAGGGTGCGTTTTTCATCCTGCCGGACGCGGCCTTATTTGGCCGGCGTTGGCTGCTGAGCGGGCCGATCTTTTTCCAGATGAGCCAGCTCCAGTGCGATATGCACGGTTTCATCCAGGTACGGATCCGGTTCCTGGTAATCCTTCGGCAAATCGTCGAGCGATTTCAGCGGCTTCTTGCCCGCACGTTCCAGGCGCTCGTTGATGCGTTTCAAACGGGTCGCATCGTCGTCGTGGTTCTCTTTCTCGCGCACCGCCAGATTGAGGGACACGATGTTGCGTTTATCCTTCAGCGCCTTGTAATGCGCGATATCCTGCGCGATGTACTGGAACTCCGGATTCTGCGCGATGCGCTGCTGGTGATCTTTCAGCAGCTCCGGCTCGAACGGCGCCATATCGCCGGTCTTGCTGTAGGTCGCCGCATTGATGCTGTCCCACGGCATGGCGTTGTCTTCAAACGCTTCGCCGGTTTCCGCCGGATCGACGCCGGTCGGCATCAGAATGTCCGGGGTCACCCCTTTGCGCTGGGTGCTGCCGCCGTTGACGCGGTAGAACTTCTGAATGGTGTACTGCACCGACCCCAGCGCCGGCCACTCAGGGCGCAGCATCTGATCGTAGATGCGGTTCAGCGAACGGTACTGCTGCACGGTGCCTTTACCGAAGGTCGGCTCGCCGACGATCAGCGCACGGCCGTAATCCTGCATCGCCGCCGCGAAGATCTCGGAGGCGGAGGCGCTGAAGCGATCGACCAGCACCACCAGCGGGCCTTTGTAGTAGGTCACGCCGTCGGTGTCGGCGTCTTCGCGCACTTTGCCGTTGTTGTCGCGCACCTGCACCACCGGGCCGCTCGGAATGAACAGGCCGGACAGCGACACCGCTTCGGTCAGCGCGCCGCCGCCGTTGGTGCGCAGATCGATGATCACGCTCTTGACGTTCTGCTTGGCCATCTTCTGCAGCTGCACTTTCACGTCATCGGTCAGACCGACGTAGAAGCCGGGGATGTCGAACACCGCCACCTTCTCTTTGCCGACGGTCTTGATGGTCATTTTCACCGCGCGGTCTTCCAGGCGGATGCGCTCGCGGGTAAGGGTGACCACGCGGGTTTTGGTGCCCTTGCCTGCCGGCAGGATCTCCAGGCGCACCTTGCTGCCTTTCGGCCCTTTGATCAATGACACCACGTCGTCCAGGCGCCAGCCGATCACGTCCACCATCGGTTTGCCGGCCTGGCCGACGCCGACGATGCGATCGCCCACGGTGATCGCCTTGCTCTTCGCCGCCGGGCCGCCCGGCACCATCGAGTTTATCAGGGTGTAGTCGTCATCCATCTGCAGCACCGCGCCGATGCCTTCCAGCGACAGGCTCATCTCGGTGTTGAACTGCTCGGTGTTGCGCGGAGACAGATAGTTGGTGTGCGGGTCGATTTCATGCGCAAAGGCATTCATCGCCAGCTGGAAGACGTCTTCGCTGTTGCTTTGCGTCAGGCGCTTGATGGCGAACTGATAGCGCTTGGTCAGCGTGTCGCGGATTTCTTTGTCGGTCTTGCCGGTCAGCTTGAGGTTCAGCTCGTCATAGGTGACTTTCGCATCCCACAGGCTATCCAGCTCGGCCTTGTCTTTCGGCCACGGCGCTTTGCTGCGGTCGAGATCGATAGTGCCGTTGCCGGTGAAGTTCATCGGCTTGTCCAGCAACGACAACGCATAGGTGTAACGCTCAAAGCGGCGTTTCTGCGCCAGATTGAACAGCGCGTAGAAGGTGTCCAGCTTGCCGGTTTTCAGCTCTTCGCCAACCTGATTGCGTTTGCCGGCGAACTGCGCCACGTCGGAGGCCAGCAACACGTTATGGCTGTAGTCCAGCATGTTCAGGTAGCGATCGAAGATCTTGCCTGAAAACTCCGCGTCGAGGGCAAACTGGCGGTAATGAGAGCGAGTGAAGCGCGAGGTGACGCGCTCACTCACCGTAGCGTGCTGAGGTTCCTGTTGCAGTTGAGGCAGTTGGCCGATGCGGATGTTGGCTGTTTCCGCGCCGTAACTGACACCCGCCCACAGCAGCCCTGCAATCGCTGTTAATCTGACGAATTTGTTCATGCCTGGGTTGGCCTCCGTATCAGAACTGCAAGTGTTCTGCGCGCACAATCATCGCCAGACCGGAAGAGAGCTGCACACGTACGCCATCTTTAGCGATTTCGAGTACGGTAGCATCCATCGCGCTCTTGCCTGCTCTGACTTTGATTTCCTGGCCAATTTGCAGTTTAGAGATATCCGTGACTGGCGCATAACGCGGCTGGTTTTCCTCTTTTGCTGCACGAGGTTGACGAGCTGGCTGTGGGCGAGTTTGTGGGCGCGGCTTGCGGTTCTCCGGCGCGGCTCCGCCTTCGCGACGTGCAGCGGGCTTTTTACCGGCTGGGCGCGGACGGCGTGGCGCGGCATCGGCGGATTCACCGGCGGCTTCACGTTTTTTGGCGTTTTGTTCGGCACGCTGTGCCTGAACGCGCGCTTTGGCTTCTTCAAGCTGCTGGCGAGCATGATCGACATGCTGCTGCTCCAGTTCACCGCACGGATTGCCGTCCAGATCGACGCGCTGCGCGCCGACTTTGACGCCGTACAGGTAACGCCAGCTTGAGGTGTACAGGCGCAGGGCAGAACGCAATTGCGTTTTGCTGAGATTCTCTTCCCCCTGCACGCGCTCTACCAAATCCTGAAAAATACCGATTTTCAGCGGACGAGCTTCGCCTTCGGCGCTAAAGCAGAGCGGAAAACGCTCGGCAAGAAAAGCAATGACTTCTTTACTAGAGTTCAACTTAGGTTGATTTTCCATGAAATTTCCTGATTACAACGGTATTGCCAACAAGCCACAGGCATGAACAGGCGTCATTATAATGACGCCATCGGTAATTGCCACGTTAACCGTCGATCAACTTGCCGCCACAGTCACATATTTCGCACTGTCGCACTGTTCCAGTTGCTCACAAAGCCCCGCCACCACGGCTTTCAGGCCCGCTTCGTCCTGTTCGTCGAAGCGTTGATAAACCGTGCTGTCGATATCCAAAACGCCGATCGCTCGGCCGCCAACCGCCAGCGGCAGCACGATTTCCGCGTTGCTGGCCGCATCGCAGGCGATATGGCCCGGGAACGCATGCACGTCGCCGACGCGCTGCACGCGATTTTCCGCCACCGCCGTGCCGCACACGCCCTTGCCCACCGGAATACGCACGCAGGCGATCTTGCCCTGGAACGGCCCCAGCACCAGCTGGCCGCCATCCATCAGATAGAAACCGACCCAGTTCACGTCATCCAGACGCTCGTTGAGCAACGCGCTGGCGTTGGACAACGCCGCGATAAAGTTGGTTTCCCCGCCGAGCAACGCGCTCAGGTCACGTTTTAATTCCGCGTAGAATTGTTCTTTTGTCATGTGATAACCATTGAAACAGTGAAGATGGCCAGAAGCCCAAAGCTTAGGCCCTATAAAATAAGCATTAAATGCGTATAGCCACAAGGTTAATCATCTGTTGCTTCACAAAACCCTGTCGCTCGGGGTATGTTTGCCGCTCAGAATCCCGGTTTACCTCGTTTTACCGTCCGGCGCCCGATCGCCAGTGACGCGGCCGGTTTATTTTTCAGCTACGCTGACAGTTCCGGCGGGCTCAAGGGCAGCGACTTGTCAAAGATGAAAATACACGCGATCACCGCCCCCCTTTCCAAAGCGCGCCACCAGCGCTGCTGCGAGTGCGATCTGCTGTTCGTGCTGCCGCCGCTCAGCGGCAACCAGGCCGCCTATTGCCCGCGCTGCAACGCCAAGGTGGTGAACGGCCGCGACTGGTCGATGACGCGCCTGACCGCCATGGCGATCGCCATGCTGCTGCTGATGCCGTTCGCCTTCACCGAACCGCTGATCAGCATCCGCCTGCTCGGCACGCGCATCGACGCCAGTTTGCTGGAAGGCATCTGGCAGATGAGCCGTCAGGGCGACCCGCTTACCGCCAGCATGGTGGCGTTCTGCACCATCGGCGCCCCGCTGACGCTGGCGCTGTCGTTGCTGTACCTGCGCTTCGGCCACGCGCTCGGCATGAACCTGCGGCCGGTGCTGCTGATGCTGGAGCGGCTGAAAGAGTGGGTGATGCTGGACATCTATCTGATCGGCATGGCGGTGGCGGCGATCAAGGTGCAGGATTACGCCGACATCCAGGCGGGCAGCGCGCTGATCGCCTACCTGTCGCTCACCCTGCTCAGCATCCTGACGCTGATCCACGCCAACCTGGAGCAGCTGTGGGAGCGCTACTATCCGCAGGAACAGCCGAAAGGCCCGCCGGCGGCGCTGCACATTTGCCTGTCCTGCCACTATACCGGCTACCCCGACGCGCGCGGCCGCTGTTCGCGCTGCCACGTGCCGATGTGCCACCGCCAGCCTTACAGCCTGCAGAAAAGCTGGGCGGCGCTGATCGCGGCGATGATCCTGTTGATACCGGCCAACCTGCTGCCGATTTCCATCATTTACGCCAACGGCGTGCGCCTCGAAGACACCATATTCTCCGGCGTGGTCTCGCTGGCCACCTCCGGCAACGTGCCGATCGCCGCCATCGTGTTCATCGCCAGCGTGCTGGTGCCCTTTACCAAAGTGATCGTGCTGATCACGCTGTTGTTCAGCATTCACTTCAAAACCTCGCACAGCCTGAAGACGCGCATTCGTCTGCTGCGTCTGGTCGCCTGGATCGGCCGCTGGTCGATGCTCGATCTGTTCGTTATCGCCTTGATGATGTCGCTGGTAAACCGCGACCAGCTGTTATCTTTTACTATGGGACCGGCCGCGTTTTACTTTGGCTCGGCGGTCATTTTGACTATTCTTGCCGTTGAGTGGCTGGATAGCCGATTGATTTGGGATGCACATGCAACAGGAAACGCCGACTACACCGACTGAAGCGCGGGTCAAGAACAAGCGCCGCATTTCACCGTTCTGGTTACTGCCGTTCATCGCCCTGCTGATCGCCGGGTGGCTGGTCTATAACAATGTCCAGGAGCGCGGCACCACCGTCACCATCGATTTCCAATCGGCGGCGGGCATCGTCGCCGGCCGCACGCCGGTACGCTATCAGGGCGTAGAGGTCGGCACGGTGCAGAAAATCAGCCTGAGCAAAGATTTGCGCAGCATCGTGGTGGAGGCCAGCATCAAAAGCGATCTGGAAGACTCGCTGCGCGAAGGCACTCAGTTCTGGCTGGTGACGCCCAAAGCCTCGCTGGCCGGGGTCTCCGGGCTTGATGCCCTGGTCGGCGGCAACTATATCGGCATGATGCCCGGCAGCGGCAAGGAGCAAACTCACTTCACCGCGCTCGATACCCAGCCGAAATACCGCCTGAACACCGGCGAGCTGATGATCCACCTGCACGCCGACGATCTCGGCTCACTCAACAGCGGCTCGCTGGTCTACTACCGTAAAATCCCGGTCGGCAAGGTGTATGACTACACCATCAGCGAAGGCAACAAGGGCGTGACCATCGACGTGCTGATCGACCGCCGTTTCGCCAACCTGGTGAAGAGCAACAGCCGCTTCTGGAATGTCTCCGGTTTCAAGGGCGATTTCAGCCTGTCCGGCGCGACGGTACAAATGGAGAGCCTGGCGGCGCTGGTCAACGGCGCCATCGCCTTCGATTCGCCGGCCGATGGCCAGCAGGCCAAGGGCGATCAGAGCTATACCCTGTATCCGGATCTGGCCCACAGCCAGCGCGGCGTCAATATCCTGCTGGATCTGCCGAACGGCAACAGCCTGAGTGAAAACCGCACGCCGCTGATGTACCAGGGGCTGCAGGTCGGCACCCTCACCAAGCTGACGTTGCAACAGGACAGCAAAGTGGTCGGTGAACTGACCATCGATCCTTCGGTGGTCGATCTGATGCGCAGCGGCACCCGCATCGTGATGCGCAGCCCGCGCATCAGCCTCAACGACGCCAAGCTCAGCCAACTGCTGACCGGCACCACGCTGGAGCTGGTGCCGGGCGAAGGTGAGCCGCAGCAGCGCTTCAACGTGCTGGACAGCAGCGAAACGCTGTTGCAGCAGCCTGGCGTGCTGACCGTCACGCTGAATGCGCCGCAAAGCTACGGCATCGACGTTGGGCAACCGCTGGTGGTGCACGGCGTGAAAGTCGGCCAGATCCTGAGCCGCACCCTGACCGCCGGCGGCGTGGTGTTCACCGCCGCCATCGACGCGCAGTACCGCGGCCTGCTGCACAAAGACAGCAAATTCGTGGTCAACAGCCGCCTCGACGTTAAGCTGGGCATCGACGGCATGGAAGTGCTCGGCGCCAGCGCCCAGGAGTGGGTAGACGGCGGCGTGCGCATTATTCCCGGCAGCAAGGGGGAACCGGGCGGCCAATACCCGCTGTACGCCAACAGCGAGAAAGCCGAGGAAGGCATCGTCGGCAACGCCCCTTCCACCACCCTGACCCTCAGCGCAACCAGCCTGCCGGACGTGCAGGCCGGTTCGGTGGTGCTGTACCGCAAATTCCAGGTGGGCGAGATCGTCAACGTTCGGCCGAAGGCCAACGAGTTTGAGGTGGACGTCTACATCAGCCCGGAATACCGCAAGCTGCTGACCCGCGAAAGCATCTTTTGGGCCGAAGGCGGCGCCAAGGTGCAGCTCAACGGCAGCGGGCTGACGGTGCAGGCTTCGCCGCTTAACCGCGCGCTGAAAGGCGCCATCAGCTTCGACAACCTGCAGGGCGTGACGCTCAACAAGGGCGCCAACCGCGTGCTGTACGCCAGCGAAACCGCCGCCCGCGCGGTGGGCAGCCAAATCATGCTGCGAACCTACGACGCCAGCAAGCTGTCGGCGGGCATGCCGCTGCGCTACCTCGGTATCGACGTCGGCCAGGTGGAGTCGCTGCAGCTGGCGCCGGAGCGCAACGAAGTGTTGGCCAAAGCGGTGCTGTATCCGGAATATGTGCACACTTTCGCGCGTCTGGGCAGCCGCTTCTCGATCGTTTCGCCGGAGATCTCCGCCGCCGGCGTCAGCAATCTCGATACCCTGCTCCAGCCTTATATCAACGTGGAGCCGGGGCGCGGCCGCGAGCTGCGCACCTTCGAGCTGCAGCAGGCCAGCATCACCGACTCGCGCTATCTCGACGGCCTGAGCGTAGTGCTCGACGCCGCCGAAACCGGCTCGCTGCAGATCGGCACGCCGGTGCTGTTCCGCGGCGTAGAGGTCGGTACCATCACCGGCTTCTACCTTGGCGCCATGTCCGATCGGGTGCACGTCGCGCTGCGCATCAGCAAGAAATATCAGCATCTGGTGCGCAACAACAGCGTGTTCTGGCTGGCTTCGGGTTACAACCTGCAGTTCGGCCTGACCGGCGGCGTGATCAAGAGCGGCACCTTCCAGCAGTTCATCCGCGGCGGTATCGCCTTCGCCACGCCGCCGACTATTCCGCTGGCGCCGAAAGCCACGCCGAACAAACACTTCCTGCTGAATCCGGAAGAGCCTAAGGACTGGAAAACCTGGGGCACCGCCATTCCGCGCGATTAAATTTCGCATTTTCCTCAGGGCCTGGCATCGCCGGGCCCTGTTTTTTTCCGCTTTGTGATAAACTCTCGCCCTTATCTTTATTGCACCCTGAGAGTTCGCCCCGTGGCCAAATCCACCGCCGTTTTTCTGCCCCCCGCTTTCCTTGACGCCACCCGCGCCATCATGCCCGCCGAGCTGGCGATGGACGATTTTATCGCCGCCTGCCAGCGCCCGCTGCGCCGCAGCCTGCGCGTCAATACGCTGAAAATCAGCGTCGCCGATTTCCTGGCGCTGGTGCAGGATTACGACTGGCGACTGGAGCCCATTCCCTGGTGCGCGGAAGGGTTCTGGATCGAGCGCGACGATGAAGAGCTGCGCCTGGGCAGCGCCGCCGAACACCTGAGCGGCCTGTTCTACATTCAGGAAGCCAGTTCGATGCTGCCGGTCAGCGCACTGTTCGCGGGCGGCGCGGCGCCGACTCGGGTGCTGGACGTGGCGGCGGCGCCGGGATCCAAAACCACCCAGATCGCCGCGCTGATGGGCAATCAGGGCGGCATCGTCGCCAACGAATACTCCGCCAGCCGGGTGAAAGTGCTGCACGCCAATATCAGCCGCTGCGGCGTGAAGAACACCGCGCTGACCCACTTCGACGGCCGGGTGTTCGGCGCCGCGCTGCCGGAGAGCTTCGACGCCATTCTGCTCGACGCCCCCTGCTCCGGCGAAGGCGTGGTGCGCAAGGATCCGGACGCCATGAGCAACTGGTCGCCGGAAAGCGTGGCCGAGATCGCCGCCACCCAACGCGAACTGATCGACAGCGCGTTTCATGCGCTGGCGCCGGGCGGCGTGATGGTTTACTCCACCTGCACGCTCAATGCGCAGGAAAACCAGCAGGTGGTGCGTTGGCTGCTGGACACCTACGGCGACGCGGTCAGCATCGAGCCGCTGGGCGGGCTCTTCCCCGGCGCCGACAAGGCGCTGACCGCCGAAGGTTTCCTACACGTCTTCCCGCAGATTTACGACAGCGAAGGCTTTTTCGTCGCCCGCCTGCGCAAACGGCGCGCCGTGGCGCCGTTGCCGAAGCCGACCTACAAAGTCGGTAAATTCCCGTTCAGCCCGCTGTCCGGCAAAGAAGCGGCGCAGGTCGCCCAAGCCGCCGCCGCATCCGGCTTAACCTGGGGCGATGACGGCTGGCTATGGGAGCGCGACAAAGAGATCTGGCTGTTCCCGGCCGAGTTGGAACCGCTGTTCGGCAAGGTGCGCTTCTCGCGCATCGGCCTCAAACTGGCGGAGCGTTTCCCTAAAGGTTTCCGCTGGCAGCACGAGGCGGCGGTCGCGCTGGCCGGCACCGGCGGCAAAGCGCATTTCGAGCTGGACGCCGCGCTGGCGCAGGAGTGGTATCACGGCCGCGATCTCTACCCGGAACTGCCGCCGGCGGGCGATGAATGCATCGTCACCTACCAGGGGCAGCCGCTGGGCATCGCCAAGCGCATCGGCAGCCGTATCAAGAACAACCTGCCGCGCGAGCTGGTGCGCGACGGCGCGCTGGATTTCCACCTGTAAACGATACCGCGCCGGGGAATTAAACGCCCCGGCGATAAAATAACGCTAATAATATTCCCATCACCGTTCGTTATTATTCTAATCATTTCAATTTATCGGTATACCTCACCTGTAAGCCCCGTCAGCCGGGGGATGGGAATAAAAAGTTTCTCGCTTTCATCAAGACAATTCCCGATTCTTATTCTATTAATTAAAGTGCAGCTAAATGAATACGTTCAACCCACCTCTGGGTGGCGTCTTTGCGGGCTTTCTCTCATACGGCAAGGAATATAAGATGAAAAAAACTCTGATGGCATTGACCTCGGTAGCAACCCTGCTGTGCGCCAACGGCGCGGCTAACGCAGCAGGCACCATTCAAGGCACGCTAGGCGTGACGCTGACCATCGGCGCCGGTTGCGTCGTGGGGGGCGGCAACAGCAGCGGTTCCGTCAACGACTTCGGCTCCATCAGCTTCGGCACTTACTCTTCACTGGCCAACATTATCGACGCCAGCGCCACCGGCGCAGGGGGGGCCGGTACGCTGTCATTGACCTGCACCACCGGCACAGACTACACAGTGGCGCTGGACAACGGGCTCCACGTCACGTCAGGCACCCAACGCCGCATGGCCAGCACGGCAGGCGCATTCATCAGCTATAACCTTTACCAGGATGCCGCGCGCACCACCGCCTGGGGCAGCGGCGCCAACGCGCTGACCGGCACCGGCACCGGCGCCGCCGTTCCGCTGATCGTGTATGGCCGTGTGCCGGCGGCCGGTTCTACCCCGGCGGCGGACACCTATAACGACACCGTCACGATGACGGTCACCTGGTAACGGTGCGGCACGCGCTTTGCTGCGGCGGATTATGGGCGTGCAGTCTGTTGGCGCTGGCCGACAGTAAAACGGCGACCCTCGGCGTCAGCGCGACCTTGCTCAGCGCCTGTGAAGCCGGCAGCAGCTCAGGCGGCAACGTCAGCTTCGGCACGCTGAATTTCGGCACGCTGTATTTTCTCAGCACCGCCACCAGCGTCGCCGGGCAGCAAAACGCCGGCGCCATTCGGGTGAAATGCACCAACGGCACCAGCTACAGCGTTCTGCTTGGCGGCGGGCAAAGCGGCAATACCGCGGCCCGCTACCTGCAAAGCGCGGCCGGCCAACGGGTGAATTACAACCTGTACACCAACGCCGCCCACAGCACCATTTGGGACAATCTGACGGGCGTGTCACAAACCGCCAACGGTTCGGACAACTGGCTGCCGGTCTATGGCATGATTCCGGCGCAGTCCACGCCCCCGACAGGCAGCTACACCGACACGGTACAGGTCACGATCAATTGGTAATGACGATGCGCGCTTCCATTTGCGGTTTGCTGTTCTGCCTGCCGCTTTCCCCGGCCCAAAGCGATACCGGCGTCAACGACTTGACCAAAAGCCAGCCGTTCACCGTCAATGCAACCGTGGTAAAAGGCTGCGTATTGGGCAGCGGCGTCAGCGACGTGACCACCTTCGGCACCCTGAACTTCGGCCAGCTGTCCTCGCTGAGCAACGCGATCAGCGTCGTCTCCAGCAGCGGCGCCGGTTCGGTGCTGTTTCGCTGCAACCCGGGGCTGAGCGTTACGCTGGCCCTCGGCGTCGGCAATCATGTGACCGGATCCATCGCCGGCGGCAGAAAATTACAAAACGCCGCCACGTCGGAAACGCTGCTGTATCAACTTTATCAAGACAGCAACTACGCCACCCTTTGGGGGGATGGCGCCAACGGCGGCGCGGCGCAGACCGTCGCCGCCACCGGCAGCACGCAAGAAATCAAGGTTTACGCCCGTCTGTTTTCGACCAGTACCCTGCCCACCAGTGGCGTTTACAGCGATACGGTCTTGTTGACGGTCACTTATTAAGTTTTTTTGCAATAAGGATGAGTTATGCGCATACCCTTCCGCCTGCCGTTAACGGCAGCCCTGCTCCTGGCAAGCCAGCAGCACGCCCTGGCCGCGGCCTCCATTCTCATTTGGCCTATCGATCCGGTGATTGAAGATCAACAACAGGCCACCGCGCTGTGGCTGGAAAATCGCGACAGCAAACCGGTCTATATGCAAATTCGCGTGTTGGGTTGGCGGCAAACCGCCGGCAAAGACGATTACAGCAACCAAAGCGACGTGATCGCCAGCCCGCCGGTGGCGTCGATCGCGCCAGGCAAACGCCAGCTGATACGCCTGATCAAACAGTCGGCCCCGGCGGCGGGACAGGAGCGCGCCTACCGCATTTTGGTCGATGAGGTACCGGTGAAAGAACAATCGTCGGGCGCCGCCCCCGGCGGTGCGGAGATGGGGCTGAAATTCCAGATGCGCTACTCGGTGCCGCTGTTCGTCAGCGGCAAGGGCATTTGGACCAAACAGGACAGCGAAAAACCGCGCGATTACGCGACCGCCAGCCAACCTCAGCTCAGCTATCGTCTACAGCAGCAAAGCAGCGAACGCTGGCTGGAGGTGCGAAATCAAGGCGCAGTGCATGCCCGCATTTCGAAAGTGACGCTGCAAGGCCGCAGCCTGAATCCCGGCCTGATGGGATACGTGCTGCCCGGTTCGCAAATGCGCTTCGCCTTGCCGCCCGCCGGCGGTTTCAGCAGCGGCAAGCTGATGGCCACGGTCAATGACAACAAACAGCCCGTAGCCATTCCGTCTTATTGAGGCCCAGGTGCAGCCGACAGGGAGGCTATCGACGCGGCGTTTCAGCCTTAGGCCGCTGGCGTTTGCCATGCTGAGCATGGCGGCCGGCGGCTGGCTGCCGTTTGCGCTCGGCGACGATCTGCCGCCGCCGCCCAGCGCCGTCAGCATGCCGGACACCACGCTGTATCTGGAGCCGGTCGTCAACGGGCGCCAAACCGGCAACGTCGTGCCGGTCAACTACCGCGGCGGCCATTACTACATGACGCCCCAGCAACTGCTCGACGCCGGGCTGCCGGTAGCGGATAAGCAGGCGAAAGAGATCGCCGTCGATCGGCTGGAGAAGGTGGATGTCAGCTACAGCGGCGAGAGCCAGCAGTTGCTGATCAACGTGCCCAACGACTGGTTGCCGCAGCAAACCATCGGCGCCCATTCACCGTTGCAGCGCTTGCCGGCGCAAAGCAGTCTGGGTTTGCTGTTCAACTACGATATCTATGCCAGCCAAAGCAACGGCAATGGCCGGCCGGGCTACCTGTCGGCGTGGAGCGAACAGCGGCTGTTCGACGGGTTCGGCGTCATCGCCAACACCGGCATCTACCGCAGCGGGTTTAACGGCGGGCCGAACGACGATGGCGGGCGCTATATTCGATACGACAGCTACTGGCGTTTCAACGACGACCAGCGGATGCTGAGTGTGATCGCCGGTGACCTTACCACCGGCTCGCTCCCCTGGAGCAGCGCCGTGCGCATCGGCGGCTTGCAATTGGCGCGCAATTTCGCGGTGCGCCCGGATCTTATCACCTACCCGCTGCCGCAATTTTCCGGCCAGGCGGCATTGCCCAGCAGCGTCGATTTATACATCAACAGCTATAAAAACAGCACCACCAACATCAATCCCGGGCCGTTCACCCTCAACAGCGTGCCCTACATTAACGGCGCGGGTCAGGCCACCGTCGTCACCACCGACGCCCTCGGCCGCCAGGTCAGCACCACGGTGCCGTTCTACGTGGCCAGCAACCTGCTGCAGACCGGCATGAGCGATTTCAGCATTTCCACCGGTTTGCTGCGGCGCAACTACGGGTTGAGTTCTGCCGATTACGGGCAATGGGTCGGCAGCGCCAGCTTACGTTACGGCGTCACTGATTGGTTAACCCTGGAAGGACGCGCCGAAGGCGCAGCCGAGTTGGCGGTTGGCGGCGCCGGCGCCGACCTTCGCGTCGGGCAATGGGGGGTTCTCAACGCGTCCTACAGCGTCAGCCAGGCCGGCGATGAAGCGTTTAACGGCGGACGGGCGATACAATCCCCCACCTATTACGATCCGCTGACCGGCAGGCCGTTGCAACAGCCGGATCCCCAGCCCGTCTATCGCTACACCGGCAACCACGGCGATCAGAGCAGCTTTGGTTACACCTACAGCAACCAACGTTTCAGCCTCAACGCCCAACGCATCCTGCGCAGCGCCGATTTTGGCGACATTTCCGTGTATAAAAGCGACTACCGCCTGAGCCGCCGCACCGATCAGTTGACCGGCAGCGTCAGCCTGGGCCGGCTCGGCAGCCTCGGCGCCGGTTATTTTGACGTCCGCGACGCCATCGCTCAGCGAACCCGCCTGGTGAACCTGTCCTACAGCGTGTCGCTTTGGCGCAACAGCAGCCTGTATGCCTCGCTGAACCGGGAAATCGGCAGCAGCGGTTACAGCGCCCAGCTGCAGCTCTCCATTCCGTTCGACAGCTGGGGCACGGCCAGCTTCAGCGCCGCGCGCGACAACAACAACCGCTGGAGCGAACGCGTCAGCTACAGCCGCGCCGCGCCGACCAATGGCGGTTTCGGCTGGAATCTGGCCTACGCCAATAACCCGAGCGGCGGCGATTACCGCCAGGCCGATCTGACCTGGCGCACCCGCAGACTCGAAGCCCGAGCGGGCGTATACGGCACCCGCGATGAAACCAACCACTGGGGAGAAATCAGCGGTTCGCTGGTGGCGATGAACGGCGGCGTGTACGCCACCAACACCATCAACGATGCCTTTGCGCTGGTGTCCACGCAAGGATACGCCGACATTCCGGTGAGCTATGAGAACCAGCCGATCGGCAAGACCGACGCCCAGGGCTATTTACTGGTGCCGACCGTCACCTCTTACTACCATGCGAAATTCCAGATTGATCCGCTCAGCCTGCCCGCCGACGTCGCGCTGCCGACGGTGGAAAAAACCGTCGCCATTCGCGATCACAGCGGTTTTCTGGTTGAGTTCCCCATCCAACCCATCTCCGCCGCCGACGTCGAACTGGTTGACGAACAAGGCAAACCGTTGGCCAACGGCAGCCAGGTGGCGGTGGTTGGCAGCAATCAGCAAAGCTATGTCGGTTGGGATGGCATGACCTATATCGACCCGGTGCAACAGCACAATCGGCTGAGCGTGATCCCGGCCGACGGCGGCCCGCCGTGTCAGGCGGAATTCAGCCTGGCGAAGCCTCAGGGCATCCAGCGCGTCGGCCCGGTTGTCTGCCGCTAATTCAACGACGGAGAGTCACTATGTTTCGGGGATTGAAAGCCTTCTTATTGTTAACCCTCTCGCTACTGTTCTGTCAGCGCGCATTCGCCGACTGCGCCACCACCAACGGCACCGTCACCTTACCGGGAAGCAGCTCTTTCGTGGTCTACAACGGGCAGATCAACGCCCAGGGCACCGCCGGCCTCAACTGTACCGGCCTCGGGCTATCGCTGCTGTCGCAGAACACCGTCACGGTCAAGGTTGCGTCGACCACCAACGGCATGGCGGTCGCCAACACCGACGGTTCCGGCGATAAAATCGCCTACCTGATCTATCCCGACGCCAACTATCAATATCCCTACAGCATCGGGCAGACCATTGACTACAGTTCACTGAATCTGTTGTCGCTGATCCTGATCTCCTCCAACGTCAACTTTCCGCTGTATATCAAAACCACCGCCGGCGCCAACGTGCGTTCGGGCACCTATACCGACACCATCAACCTGATCTGGAACTACCATATCTGCGGCCTCGGCGTGCTCGGCCTGTGCATCTGGTGGGACGGCGTCAACAAGGCCAGCACGGTCAGCGTCAGCGTCGCCATCACCAAAGACTGCCTGATCGGCACCGCGCCCAACGTCAACTTCGGCAGCATGGCGTTGGTCGGGCAGTTCAATCCTGTCAATCAGAGCATCACCCTGACCTGCACCAAAACCGAGGGATACAACACCTATTTCACCAACGGCAATAACCCGGTCTCCGGTTGGCGGCGTATGAAAAGCGGCACCAGCAATTTCATGCAGTATCAGATTTACTTGCCCAATACGACGACCGTTTGGGATAGCACCAACAAACAGAGCGGCGCCGGCACCGGGCTGGCGCAAAGCATCCCGTATAAGGCGGCGGTCAATGCGGCGCAGACGGAAGTGGCGGTCGGCAGCTATCAAGACAATCTCAGTTTTGTGGTGGAATACTAGGCGCGGTGCTTTGCCGTCGTGGAAATTGTTTCCAAAATGTAATTTTTATGTGGCATTTTTTGCTCACTTGGCTATGCTGTTACCGATGGCCGCACTGGTCTAACCTCCTACCACACCATTGAGCAAGGAGTTCCCATGAGCAAAACCGTCGTAAAAATTGGCAGCTTCGAGGTCGATGACGCGCATCTTCACGCCGGCGCCGACCGCGCCGGCACCCTGAGCATTCCCTGCAAGTCCGATCCGGATCTGTGCATGCAGCTGGACGGCTGGGATGAACACACCAGCATTCCGGCGATCCTCGACGGCAAACAGTCACTGCTGTACAAGCAGCACTACGATCGGCAGGCGGACGCCTGGGTGATGCGGCTGGCATGAAAATGCATCAGAACTGCTGACGACGCGCTGTTTTCATCGGAAACAGCGCGTTTTTTTATGCGATGGCGATGCCGCGGCCGGCAAAGAAAGGGGTGAAGCGGCTGAGCGGCAGGTGCACCCGCTCGCGCGTCGCCGGGCTGTCGCCCGAAGGATTGTGGAAGGTCACGCTTTGCGCATCGGCGGCGGTGATCAGCACCAGATGCCCGCCCCGCTGCGGCGGTATGCTCTCCGGCCGGCGAATGGAGGGATGCACCGAGGCGATAAAGTAACGGCATTCTTGAAGCAGCGCCGGCACGTCAGCGGCCTCCAGCCCCACCTTCACCTCCGCTTGCAGCGCGAACTGCTCGCGTACGAACTCGACGAACGGCGCGTAAATCAGCCCCTTTATCCGCTCCCCTTCGCGCACATAGGCGCCGTAAGGCAGGCTGCGCCGCGCCAGCTCCAGCAGCGGCGGCGCTTCGCCGTCGCGGTGGCCCAGCACCATTTTCAGACAGGCCATGCCGCACACGTGATTGGCCCACTCGACGTACTCCGCCCGATCGCGGGCGCCGCTGCGCGCCCAATTTTCGTCTTGCGCCAGCGTCGCGCGGCCGGCGATCAGATCGGCGGCCAGTTCCGGGCTGGCCCACTGGCACTCGTAGGGAACGGCGCGCATAAGATTAGAATTTGTCGACGACTTTGAAATTCATCAGCACCAGCGTCATGTCCGGCGAGAACAGATCGTACTCTTCGAAGAAGCGCTGCAGCTCTTTGCGCCAGTGCGCCAGCGAGCGATCGCCCTCGCCTTCGGCAAAGGCGTGCGCTTCATCGACCTGATCGTAAGTTTTCATTTCCACCGCGGTCAGCTCGACCGCGCAGACCGGCTCACCCTTGCCGTCCACCACCAGGAACCGATCGCCGGCCTGCGGGATCCCCTCGCCGTCGAGGTTGGAACAGGTGGCCGTTTTGGTGCCATTGAGGATCAATTGCACCACTTCATCGGCCTGCTGCTCGGTATCGCCGAACGCCCAGCGCTCAAGGTGCTCGTATTTCTGTGGAATTGCCGTCGCCATGATTATACCTTTAGGAAAAATGCATCAATGCAGACAGGATAGTACAACGTATTGCCGGCCGTCTGCATCCGTCGCAAGCGCGACTGCGCGTTCCGCCACCGCCGCCTTTACGCGTTTTTACCGTTCTTCGCTGTGCCTGCCGCGCTGTCGGGCGCATACTGTGAACATTATTCACCCAATGGCGACCGCCAGGCGGCAACATGCGGCAAAATGACATCGATGCTGACGATACCTTCAGCGATTTACTCAACGGCGTCGCGTTAGTGACGCTTTTCCTCATCATCCTCGCCGGTGGTTGGTATTTCAGCTAAAGGGGAAACAACGTGGCAACAAAACGCATGGGCGCCAAGCTCAGTAAAATGGTGGTGGTGCTGCTGCTGATCTGCCTGGCGTTGCTGCTGTTGCGTTGGGCGGCGATAGCCTTCGGTTAATCCCGCGAAACGACGCCGGCCAAACGCCGGCGCCCTGCTCACCGCCGCCGCGGCGCGGTCGGCTCCAGCAACTCCCGCAAATAGGCCAAGCGCGCCTCTCCCTGCGGCAACCAGCGGCGACACAGCCAATGCTGCGTTTCACCCGTGCGGCTCAGGCGGTAGTACTCCGTAAAGGTTTCGACCCAGTTCATGATGTTTTCTCCTGCTTTTCGACACCGCAAGTATTGAGCGTAAAAACCAGAAGAAATACTGATGGCTTGTTTTTTATGCTTCCTGTTTTAGGCAGCCGGTAGCGAAGCCGCAGTTCAGCTGCTACATTGGGCAAAAATCAACCAGCCGAGGTAGACCATGACGTTCTCGGAACAGGAGATTAAACCCGTATGGGATGAGGTCGCACGCCTGATCGGCGACGGCGTGATGCAGCTGCGCCATCGCGGCGAAGCGCTGTCGGTGGAAACGCTGGAAAAACATCTGGCGCGGCAGCTGGCGGACAGCAACGATATCGAACGGCGCATCCTGCTCGGCGCCGCCATCAACATGCTGAAAGGCGGAAAATGAATCGCCAACCGAAAAGGTTGGCGATCCGACAGAAGCCCGAGGTATGCAAGCCCGGCCTTCTGCGCGCTACTATGTCACGCTAATATGACGGAATTAATAGGAATTGTCGGGTTTTTGCCCAAAACGCCCTATTTTTGTTGCCTGCATTACGCCAACACGAAATCACCCGCATCCAGCGGCTGCCCCACCACTTTCACCAGGAAATCGCTGCCGGTGTTGAACAGCGTCAGATCGTTCTTGTCTTCACCGCGCACGAAGTCGCGGATCCAATCCGCCGGTGGCGGTGAGGAAGTCGCGATCGGTATTGGAATTGAAACCGTAGATCGTATCGCCGATGCGGGTGTGCATGTTGGCGCCGTAGAAATGCGGGATCGCCGTGATGTCGTTGAGCAATGGCCCGGATGAGTACGCGCCTTTAAAGTCCTGCCCGATGTTGCTTTCGCTGAAATAGCTCATCACGCTGTGGGTGCGGCTGTCCTCGAAATAAAAAACCGGGGCAATCCAACCCCGGCTATCCATAAGAAACCCTGGACTTAGACTAACCAACCGAGCAGCAGCGTCGCGCCAATGACCGTGGAAGCGCCGCCGATGCGCGTGGCGATTTGGGCGAACGGCATCAGCCCCATGCGGTTCGATGCCGACAGGATCGCCACGTCACCGGTGCCGCCCAGGCCGCTGTGGCAACAGGTGACGATCGCCGCTTCCACCGGGAACATCTTCAGGTAAGGCGCAATCAGGAAACTGACCAGCCCCATCGACAGCACCACCGAACCGCAGACCACCACATAACCGACCGAGAACACCGCCACCACGCTTTCCAGCGGCACGTACAGCATGCCCAGACCGATCATCAGCGGCCACACCAGCGCGGTGGAGACGAACTTGTAGAAACTGTGCGCACCGGTCTCCATCGAGGCCGGGATCACCCGGCAGTATTTGCACAGCACCGCGAACAGGATCATCAGCACCGGGCCGGGAATATGCACGATGTGTTCAAACAGGCCGCCGACGATAAAGAAGGCGCAGATCACCAGCAACCCGCCGCCCATCAGTTGGAAATCGACGTTGCCGCTTTGCTCCTTGATGGCGAACATCGCGTTCTCCTGCGCCGAGCGGATCAGCATGCCGTCGCCGCTCAGCGCCTTGCGCTGCATGCCGATGCGCGCCAGCACCCCGGCGGTCACGATGGCGAAGATGTTGCCCAGCACCGCCGCCGGCGCCAGCTGCGCGACGTAGACGTCCGGCGTCGAGCCCAGGATCGCCGAATAGGCCAGCGACAGCGGTAAAATCCCCTCGCCGATGCCGCCGCCGATGATCGGCACGATGATGAAGAAAAAGGTGTGATAAAAGGTAAAGCCGAACAGCTTGCCCACCAGCAGCCCGGTGATCACCGCCGTCACCGTACCGACCACCAAGGGCACAAACATGCGAATCATCCCCTGAATCAGGATCACCCGGTTCATGCCGAGAATGCTGCCGACCACCAGACTGGCGATGACGAAATAGAGCAGGTTGGCGTCTTTCATCAGTAGATGAACGGTGCCCATGACGTTAGGCTGGAAGACATTGAAATAGACCAACACCGACGGCACCATCAAACACAGAATGGCCGGCCCGCCGATATCGCGCAGCACGGGAATGCTTTTTCCCAACTGCGCCAGCGCAAAGCCCAGCGTCATTATCACCGCCAGGCCGCCGATCATATTCTTCGGCAGGAAGTTGGCGTAGGCGGAAATCGCCACGATCGCGCAAATCGTGATAAACAACGCGATCGGCACCGCACCGATATCTATTTGACGAAGTTGATTAATTAATCCTGAGGATTCGGACGATGCCGCATTTTTATCACAGGCCAGTTCTGCATTTATCTGTTTCATTATTCACCCTGCTGACAAGCGTACAGTACGGTTAGATTCACCTGGCGCAACAGTCCTGCCATAGCCAAGCAAAAACAAATGATTACGAAAAATCCTATTGTGGATTTCGCTTTTCTAATAAGAAATAAAACAGTGGACAGCCCTGACGATATGATAAAAAATAAAAATGCAAAACTAAATTACGCCGGCGAAATTCAATATTGTGACCCTCCGCCAAGGTTGGTTTTAATTAATTATCGTCAGCATTTTGTAATTAAAGTAAGCAGGCTTAAATTCGCTGCTATGCTATAGGAGGGCGAAAAAGCCCCCTGTTTTATTAATAAAGAACCGGAAACGCATTAGCTGAATCCGGTCAGCTTGATCCGAACCTTAATCCTGCGCGCGGCACCGCACGGGAAAGAGGCATAATATGACTCATAAGGAAGTAGAATATGTCTTCACGCGCTGTTACCCCACAAACCCTCGCTCGCTACGGCATCCATCAGGCCGCCGACATCGTCTATAACCCCAGCTATGAATTGCTGTTCGCCGAAGAGACCCGCGCCGACCTGCCGCCGCTGGAACGCGGCACCCTCACCCAACTCGGCGCGGTCAACGTCGCGACCGGTGAGTTCACCGGCCGTTCGCCGAAGGACAAATACATCGTGCGCGACGACACCACGCGCGATACCGTCTGGTGGTCGGACAACGGCACCGGCAAGAACGACAACCAGCCGCTCTCTCCGGAGGTCTGGCAGCATCTGAAAACGCTGGTGGGCAACCAGCTCTCCGGCAAGCGTTTGTTCGTGGTGGACGCGTTCTGCGGCGCCAACGCCGACACGCGCCTGAAAGTGCGCTTCATCACCGAGGTGGCCTGGCAGGCGCACTTCGTGAAAAACATGTTTATTCGCCCGAGCGACGCCGAACTGGCGGACTTCGAGCCGGACTTCGTGGTGCTGAACGGCGCCAAATGCACCAACCCGGACTGGCAGCAGCAAGGGCTGCATTCGGAGAACTTCGTCGCCTTCAACCTGACGGAACGCATGCAGCTGATCGGCGGCACCTGGTACGGTGGCGAGATGAAGAAAGGCCTGTTCTCGATCATGAACTACCTGCTGCCGCTGAAGGGCATCGCCTCGATGCACTGCTCGGCCAACGTCGGCGAGCAAGGCGACGTGGCGGTGTTCTTCGGCCTATCCGGCACAGGCAAAACCACCCTCTCCACCGATCCGAAGCGCCAGCTGATCGGCGATGACGAGCACGGCTGGGACGACGACGGCGTGTTCAACTTCGAAGGCGGCTGTTACGCCAAGACCATCAAGCTGTCGCCGCAGGCGGAGCCGGAAATCTATCAGGCGATCCGCCGCGATGCGCTGCTGGAAAACGTCACCGTGCTGGCCGACGGCAGCATCGACTTCGACGACGCCAGCAAGACCGAGAACACCCGCGTTTCCTATCCGATTTATCACATCGAGAACATCGTCAAACCGGTGTCCAAAGCCGGCCATGCGCGCAAGATCATCTTCCTGACCGCCGACGCCTTCGGCGTACTGCCGCCGGTATCGCGCCTGACGCCGGAGCAGACCCAGTACCATTTCCTGTCCGGCTTCACCGCCAAGCTGGCCGGCACCGAGCGCGGCATCACCGCGCCGACGCCGACCTTCTCCGCCTGCTTCGGCGCCGCGTTCCTGACGCTGCACCCGACGCAGTACGCCGAAGTGCTGGTGAAACGCATGGAGGCCGCCGGCGCCCAGGCTTACCTGGTCAACACCGGCTGGAACGGCAGCGGCAAACGTATTTCGATCAAGGATACGCGCGGCATTATCGACGCCATTCTGAATGGCGACATTGAGCAGGCCGAGACGTTCACGCTGCCGATCTTCGGGCTGGACGTGCCGACCGCGCTGCCGGGCGTCGATCCGTCGATCCTCGATCCGCGCAAAACCTACGCCGACGAGTCGCTGTGGCAGGAGAAAGCGCAGGATTTGGCGCAGCGCTTTATCGATAACTTCGCCAAATATACCGTCACCCCGGCGGGTGAAAAATTGGTGAACGCCGGGCCTAAACGGTAACGGCATTCCCCCGCTCAAGGGCCGATTCGTCGGCCCTTTTTTGTTTTCACTCTTCCGCCATCCCCTGCGTTCGCCGATGTTTGCCCCGAATGGTGGCGTATCGACGGCCTGCGCTGAGCGCTTCACAGTTCCCGCTGAAATCAATTGATTGTTTTGTCGTATAAATTTAGAACTGACGAACAATAATTCAAAAGTATGGGAACGGGGATGAATCAACAGACTCTCGACGCGCGCCGCTCGCGTCAGGCGTTGCTGGCCGGCTCGGTCGGCAACTTTATCGAATGGTATGAGTTCGGGGTGTACGGGTTCCTGGCCACCGTTATCGCCGCCAATTTTTTCACGCTGCAGGGTGAAAACGAAATCACCAGCCTGATCCTCACCTACGCCGCCTTCGCGCTGGCGTTTTTCTGTCGGCCGATCGGCGCGGTGATCTTCGGCCGCATCGGCGATCGCATCGGCCGTCGCCCGACGCTGATTGCGGTTCTGCTGCTGATGACGCTGGCCACCGCGCTGATCGGCGTCATGCCGACCTATGCCTCGATCGGCGTCGCCGCCCCGCTGCTGCTGACGCTGCTGCGCATGTTTCAGGGGCTGTTCGCCGGCGGTGAATTCGGCGGCGCCGTGTCGCTGATGACCGAGTTCGCCCCGAAGGGCAAGCGCGGGCTGTTTGGCGCCTGGCAATCGCTGACCGTCGCGCTCGGCCTGCTGGCCGGGGCCGGGCTGGTGGCGCTGTTGGCCGCGCTGCTCAGCGTGCAGCAGCTGCATGACTGGGGCTGGCGCATTCCGTTCCTGCTGGCGCTGCCGCTGGGCGCGGTGGCGCTGTGGCTGCGGCTCAAGCTCGAGGAAACGCCCACGTTCACCCAGGCGCAGCAACATGCGGAACACGCCGCCGCGCCGCCGGAAGCGAAGCTGGGTGGCGTGGTGAAAACCATTTTGATCGGCATCGGCCGCATGATGGGCTGGTCGGCCGCCGGCTATACCTTCCTGGTGGTGATGCCTTCCTATTTGCAAACCTCATTGCACGCCACCTTCCAGCAGGCGCTGGTGGCGACGGTGCTCGCCAACGTCGGCTTCGCCCTGACCATTCTGCCGGCGGGCATTGTCAGCGACAAACTGGGGCGTAAAACGGTGATGCTGACGGCGGTGGCGGCGGTGATCCTGTTCACCTTCCCGCTGCTGCACCTGTTGCAGGATGCGCAGAGTTCACTGTGGGCCAAAGGGCTGGCGGTCATGATCGCCGGCGCCGTGGTCGGCCTACTGGCCGGCCCCGGCCCGGCGATGCTGGCTGAGATGTTCCCGACCCGGGTGCGCTATACCGGCTTGGGGCTGGCTTACTCGCTGTCCAATGCGGTGTTTTCCGGTTCGGCCGGGCTGATTATCACCGGCCTGATCAAACAGACCGGTAATATCGACATTCCCGCTTACTACGTGGTCGCCACCTCGGTGGTCAGCCTGTTTGCGCTGATGACGCTGCGCCGCGACGACCATCTGCGCTCGCTGAACGAACGTTAATCTTCCGGGGGGCGCATCGCCCCCTTGCCAACCCGTGACCTCGATCACAAGGCACAAATGTTAACGTTAACTTTTGTGATTAACATCGCATGCGTGATATCTGCTGGCTTCATCCCTTTGCGAGTTAACGTTAACAATAGAACTAACTTCACTCACCGGGGCCCTACCCATGAACCGCGAAACTAAAAAATATTACGTGCTGCTCAGCGGCCTGCTGTTCTTCTTTTTTTTCACCTGGTCTTCCAGCTTTTCGCTGATCTCGCTGTGGCTGAATCAGAAGATCGGCCTGAAAGGCGCCGAGACCGGCCTGATCTTCTCCGCTATCTCGTTGGTGGCGCTGTGCGCCCAGCCGCTGTACGGGTTTATTCAGGACAAACTTGGGCTGCACAAGCACCTGCTGCAGTTTCTCGGCGTGATGCTGCTGCTGACCGGCCCGTTCTTTATCTACGTTTACGCCCCGCTGCTGGCCAGCAGCCTGCCGCTCGGCGCGCTGGTCGGCGGGGTATTTATCGGCGCCACCTTCTTCGCCGGCATCGGCGCGCTGGAATCTTATACCGAGCGAGTCAGCCGCATCAGCGGTTTCGAATTCGGCCGCGCCCGCATGTGGGGATCGCTCGGCTGGGCCAGCGCCACCTTTTTGGCCGGTTTTATCTTCAATATCGATCCGAACATCAATTTCTGGCTGGCCTCCGCCGCCGCCGTGGTATTCCTGTTGCTGCTCAGCCAGGTGCGCGAGCTGAAGCCGAACGCCATGGCCGGCCTGGCGTTCGGCAAACCGGAAAATCTGCGGCTGCAGGATGCGCTCGCGCTGCTGCGTATGCCGGGCTTCTGGGCGCTGGTGGTGTTTGTGCTCGGTATCAGCGTGTACAACGTTTTCGATCAGCAATTTTCGGTCTACTTCGCTTCGCAGTTCGCTTCACGCGAACAGGGCAACGAGATGTACGGCTTCCTCAACTCGCTGCAGGTCTTCCTCGAAGCCGGCGGCATGTTCCTGGCGCCGCTGCTGGTGAACCGCATCGGCGCCAAACAGGGGTTGTTGCTGGCCGGTGGCGTGATGGCGCTGCGCATGTTCGGCTCCGGCTTGGTCAGCGGCGCATTGATGATCTCCGCCATGAAACTGCTGCACGCCGTAGAGTTGCCGATCCTGCTGATCGCTATCTTTAAATACATCGCCAGCCGCTTCGACAGTCGCCTCTCCTCAACGCTTTACCTGGTGGGCTTTCAGTTCATCACCCAGGTGATGGCCAGCTTCCTGTCGCCGCTGGCGGGCTACGGTTATGACCGCATCGGCTTTGCCGACACCTATCTGCTGATGGGGTGCGCGGTCGCCGCCACGACGCTTGTCTCCTGTTTCCTGCTGCGCGGCGAACGTTCCGCCGGCGCAACCCCCTTTCAATCCGCCATTAAATCAAGCGAGTCTATCCAATGAACACTGCCTTAGCTCAAGCCGACCATGCGGTCGAGGCCCTGCGCGCAGAGCGCCGAGACGAATACTACCCGCAGTTCCATCTCGCGCCGCCCGCCGGCTGGATCAACGATCCCAACGGCCTGATCTGTATTGACGGCGTCTATCATGCCTTCTTCCAGCATCACCCCTACAGCGAACACTGGGGGCCCATGCACTGGGGGCACGCGACCAGCCGCGATCTGATCCGCTGGCAGCACCAGCCCATCGCCCTGGCGCCCGATGCGCCCTATGACAAAGACGGTTGTTTTTCCGGTTGCGCCGTGGATGACAACGGCGTGCTGACGTTGCTTTACACCGGCCACGTGTGGCTGGGCGAGCCCGGCGACGACAGCCAGGTGCGGGAAGTGCAATGTCTGGCCACCAGCGAAGATGGCATACGCTTCGTCAAGCACGGGCCGGTGCTGGCCGCGCCGGACGGCATTCAGCATTTTCGCGATCCGAAAGTCTGGCGCGAGAACGGCGAATGGTGGCTGGTGGTCGGCGCCAAAGAAAACGGTCTCGGCCAGATGCGCCTGTACCGTTCTGCAGACCTGCGCGCCTGGCGCTTCGATCGGGTGCTGGCCGGCGCGCAGGCGGCGCATCAAGGATATATGTGGGAATGCCCGGATTTCTTCCCGCTGGGGGAACAACACCTGTTGTTGTTCTCTCCGCAGGGGCTGGCGGCACAGGGCTACCGCTACCGCAATCGCTTCCAGAGCGGCTATCTGCTCGGCCACTGGCGGCCTGACAGCGACTTTAGGGTGACCCAACCCTTCTGCGAGCTGGATGCCGGCCACGATTTCTATGCGCCGCAGACCTTCACCGCCGCCGACGGCCGTCGGCTGCTGTTTGCCTGGATGGATATGTGGGAATCACCGATGCCCAGCAAAGCGCACCGTTGGGCGGGCGCCCTCACCCTGCCGCGTGAGCTGACGCTGGCCGCCGACGGCAGCGTCCGCATGAACCCGGCGCGTGAACTGGCGGCGCTGCGCCGAGAATCGCACACGTTTTTGGCACAGACGCTGACCAATCAGCATCTGCCGCTGGCGGACGACGTGCAGGAACTCACCCTGACGTTGAGACCGGCCGACAACGACGCCGAGCGTTACGGGCTGGCCATCGGGAATGCGGCGCGCCTATTCGTCGACAATCAGGCGCACCGACTGGTGCTGGAACGTTTTCATGACAACCCCGCCCTGTGCACCTGCCGCAGCGTGCCGCTGCCAGAAGGTGACACCCTGTCACTACGGATCTTCATTGACCGCTCATCGCTGGAGATCTTCGTCAATCAGGGGCAGGCCTGCCTGACCAGCCGCATCTATCCGACGGCGGGCGAGCGCCACCTCAGCCTGTTCGCCGAAGGCGGCCGGGCACAGTTCGAGCCCATCACGGGATGGCAGTTGGCAAGCCTCTGGGGATAATGGGAATGAGCACCGGGCGCGCAGCGACGCACCCGGTGCGCTTACAGCGAACCACGCTCCAACAGCGGGCAAGGCACTTTCACCGTCTCACGCTGCTCCCGCTGCTCAATCACATGCAGCGCCGCAAGGCGGCCCAGCTCGTAATGCGGCAGTTGCACCGTCGTCAATGCCGGCAGGAACAGCTCGCCGGTGCCGACCATATTGTCGTAACCCAGCACCGCTACCTGTTGCGGTATCCGCCATCCTTGCGCCAGCAATACCTGATACACCAGAAAGGCTATCCGATCGTTCCCGCACACCACGACATCGCAATCGCGCCTGCCTGCAGAGAAATGCCGCTCCAGCAGCGCGACGCAGTCGCGATAGCTTTGGTCGCCGCCGCTCAGATCGAGATGATACTGCCGCAGTTGTTCAACATCGCGCCCCGCTTCGCGCCAGGCGCGTTCCAGACCGCGACGGCGCAGGCCCGCCGCCAGCGTATCCGCCGGTAAATGAATGCACAGTGGCGCGCGATAGCCTTTGGCGATCAGCGCGCGCATGGCGTCATACTGCCCTTGCTCGTCATCAGGAATGTAGCTGGCGATCGAATGCGCCGGGCTGACGCAGTTGGCCAGCACCAGCTTTTTGTCCAGCAGTTTGGCCGGCAATGTCACCTCGCGCAGCCCCATCGTGGTGAAGATCACCCCATCCGGACGATGCGCTAGCAGCAGATCGACGGTCTGTTCGGCGTTGTCGTCGGCAAACAGGTTGACGACGAAGCTGTTCCAGCCTCGCTCGCGCGCGGTTTTCTCAATCGACAGGATCATTTCCACCGAGAACGGCGTCGTGGCGGTGTCCAGCGCCAGCACGCCGAGCGTCTGCACGCGATTTCCGTCACCGCGAATACGCCGCGCCGACAGATCCGGCACGTAGTCCAACTGGTCGATAGCCTGTTTGACGCGGCGGTAGGTTTCCGGCCGCAGCTTGCCGGGTTCATTGATGGCGCGGGACACCGTCATCAACGAGACTCCGGCAAGTTTTGCGACGTCTTTCAGCGAAGCCATGCGCCCTTCTTTATGATTAATGGGGAAAAGTGAATAATCCCATAACCGGGCGCAGGACTCTACTCTGCGTTAGCAGGCTGTGATGTTCGCCCACAGAATAGCGCCGTCGGCCGTCAGCGGCGCCACTTCACCGCCCGCCGCCTGCGCCGCCCACCAGACGCCCTCGCGTGCCCGCAGTTCGCCGCCCCCCGGCAGCGACCAGACCCCACTCAGCACATACAGCACGCCCGCCCGGTTGGACGGCAGGGTGACGGGCGCCGTGCTGCGCCGCACCTCGGCCGCCTGCCGGCCGCGGCGCGTCATGATGTTGAAATCCTGACTGGCGCCGCCCAGCAGCATCGCTTCCAGCGCCACGTCGCCGGAGAACGCGAACGGCTCCCCGACGCGCGCCAATTGATGGTCGATATGCCCGGCGCTGAACAGCCGCACGCCGTCGCCTTCCAGCAGCGTGATCGAACGATCGATGCCTGCAAAGGCGGAAAACGGTCCGTCCTGTGCGATGGTGGCGATGCTGGCGCGCCAGTCAAAATCCTGCGCGCCCGGCGGCCAGCTGACGATTTCACGGGTTTCCCCACCGCCGTTGCGCCACGGGCTGACCGGCAGCGCGGCGAAGCTAAAACGGGTCAGGCTCATTACGCCTCCTGCTGAAAGGTTTTCAGCACCTGCAGGAACTCGGCGCTGCTCTGCTGCTGTAGCGCGTGCCGCCCCTGCTCGATCACCTGCCGGCCGCCGACGAACACGTCGCGAATTTGCTCTTTACCGCCGGCGAACAGCCAGCGGTTGAGGATCGAGGCGTCCGGCGCCGCCGCCAGATACGGATCGTCGCCGTCCAGCACCAGCCAGTCGGCGCGATAGCCGCTCTGCAACCGGCCGATCGGCGCGCCGCACGCCTGCGCACCGCCCTGCAGCGCCTGCAGGTACAGCACATCGCCCACCGCCGACTGTTCCGGCGTCGTCAGACGGTTGCGGCGCTGATCGCGCAGCCGCTGGCCGTATTCGAACCAGCGCAGCTCTTCCACCACGTTGAGCGAAACGTGGCTGTCGGAACCGATGCCCCAGCGCCCCTGCTGCTGCAGGTAAGCGTCGCCGGGGAAGATGCCGTCGCCGAGGTTGGCTTCGGTGGTCAGGCACAGGCCGGCCACCGCGCGGCTGCGCGCCAGCGCTTCCAGCTCGTCGCGATCCAGATGGGTGGCATGCACCAGGCACCAACGCTGATCGACCGGCAGATGGTCATACAGCCAGGCCACCGGGCGCTGCCCGCTCCACGCCAGGCAGTCGTTCACCTCTTTTTGCTGCTCGGCGATGTGAATATGCACCGGCAAAGTGCGATCCGACGCGGCCAAAATCTGCTGCATCTGGCCCAGCTCCACCGCACGCAGCGAGTGGAAGCACAGCCCCTGATTCTGCAACGGACGATCCGCCAACTGGCGGGCAATCACCTGCTGCTGGTGCAGATAGCTTTCGGTATCCTGGATAAAACGTTTCTGCCCCGGCTGCGCCGGCTGCGCGCCGAAACCGGCGTAGCTGTACAGCACCGGCAGCATCGTCATGCCGATGCCGGCCTGATGCGCGGCCTCGCTGAGGCGGCCGGTCATCTCACCGCGATCGGCGTAAGGCTTGCCGTCGGCGTCGTGATGCAGATAATGGAATTCGGCCACCTGGGTGTATCCGCCCTTGAGCATTTCGATATACAGTTGACGGGCGACTACCTCCACCTGCTCCGGCGTCAGGCGCTGCACCAGGCGGTACATCAGATCGCGCCAGGTCCAGAAGCTGTCCTGCGGGTTGCCCGCCACTTCCGCCAGCCCGGCCATCGCGCGCTGGAAAGCGTGGGAGTGCAGGTTCGGCATGCCCGGCACCGCGTCGCCGTGCAGCCGGGTGCAGCCTTGCGGCTCAGCGTCGGCGGTAACTTGAGTCAGATAACCTTGCGCATCGACGTCCAGCCGGACGTTATGCGCCCAGCCCTCAGGGAGCAAAGCGCGTGGGGCAAAATAAGCAGGCATGGCAGTATTCCACTGTTGGTGTAACGGCGAATGAGGCGCGGCGATGGCGCGCCTTCGGGAATTTTTGGCGGCCGCCGGCAAGTTTCTGGCGCGACGGCCACTAGTTGTATATACATATACATACGCCGACATCAACAGTAAACTGGTGTTATTATTTTTTTATTTGACGAGGTTAACGTCGTGGCTGAACAACAGACCGTGTTACAACTGGCGGCTGCAATGAGCGATGCCCCCGCCCCGATCTACCAACGGGTCAAACAGGCGATCGTGAATCAAATCCGTGCGGGGCATTGGCAACCGCACCAGCGCGTGCCCTCCGAAAGTGAACTGGTGGCGGAACTGGGCGTCAGCCGCATGACCATCAACCGCGCGCTGCGCGAGCTGACCAGCGAAGGTTTTTTGATTCGCATGCAGGGCGTCGGCACCTTCGTCGCCGAAGCCAAAGCGCATACCGCGCTGCTGGAAGTGCACAACATCGCCGATGAGATCGCCGCGCGCGGCCATCGTCACAGCAGCAAGATCCTCGAGCTGAAGGCCCGTGCGGCCAGCGAGGAAGAAGCGACGGCGCTGGGCATTCACCCCGGCCAACGGCTGTTCTATTCGCAGATCGTGCATTACGAAAACGATGTGCCGGTGCAGGTGGAAGACCGCTGCGTCAACCCGCTGGTGGCGCCGGATTACCTGAAGCAGGATTTCGACCGCGTCACGCCTTACACCTACCTGACGCAGGCCGCGCCGCTGACCGCCGGCGAACACATCGTCGAAGCGGTGATCCCCACCCGGCGTGAGCGCGAGCTGCTGCAGCTGGAAGACCATGAACCCGGTCTGCTGATCCATCGCCGCACCTGGTCCGGCAAAACCGTGGTGACCTCGGCCCGGCTGCTGTACCCCGGCAGCCGTTATCAACTGTTCGGCCGCTTCACCAGCGAAGTCTGATCCCCGGCAGGCGCGCCCTGCGCCTGCATCTCCGCTATCGATCACATCCTGATAACAAAATTTCGCCCGCCTCTTGTGACATCCCGATGAATGCGTTAGGTTGTTTTTAATTGTATATACAACCATGTGGGAGCTGCGGCTCCGGCGGAGGAAAGCAATGACGTCTGAGATTCACTGTGACAGCCTGTGGCACGGCGCCGATATCGTCACCATGCGCGACGGCAAGTATCACACCCTGACCGACGGCGCGATCGCCGTGCGCGACGGCAAGATCGTCTGGATTGGCGAACATGCGGCGCTGCCGTCCGGCCTGATCGCGGACGAAACGGTGAAATTCGACGGCGGCATTATCACCCCCGGTTTTGTTGACTGCCACACGCACCTGGTGTTCGGCGGCAATCGCAGCGGCGAGTTCGAACAGCGGCTGAACGGCGTGAGCTACGCCGAGATCGCCGCGCAGGGCGGCGGCATCATTTCCACGGTGAAAGCCACCCGCGCGGCCGATGAAGCGCTGCTGCTGGAGCAGGCGCTGTTCCGCCTGCGGCCGCTGCTGGCGGAAGGCGTCACCTGCGTGGAGATCAAATCCGGTTACGGCCTCAGCCCGGAAAGCGAACTGAAGATGCTGCGGGTGGCGCGCAAGTTGGGCGAGTTGCTGCCGGTCGAGGTGAAAACCACCTGTCTGTCGGCCCATGCGCTGCCGCCGGAATACGCCAACCGCGCCGACGACTACATCAATCTGGTCTGCGACACCATCATCCCGCAGGCGGCGGCAGCCGGCCTGGCGGATGCGGTTGACGCCTTCTGCGAACATCTGGCGTTCTCGCCGGCGCAGGTGGAGCGGGTCTTCGCCGCCGCCGAAGCCGCCGGTTTGCCGGTCAAGCTGCACGCCGAGCAGCTCTCCGCCCTCGGCGGCAGCACGCTGGCGGCGCGCCATCACGCGCTTTCCGCCGACCATCTCGAATACGCCACCGAACAAGATGCCCGCGCCATGGGCGACGCCGGCACCGTGGCGGTGCTGCTGCCCGGCGCCTATTACCTGCTGCGCGAAACCCAGTGCCCGCCGGTGGAGCTGTTCCGCAAGCACCAGGTGGCGATGGCGATCGCCAGCGACGCCAACCCCGGCACCTCGCCGGCGCTGTCGCTGCGCCTGATGATCAACATGGCCTGCACGCTGTTCCGCCTGACGCCGGAAGAAGCGTTGGCGGGCGTCACCACCCACGCCGCCAAAGCGCTGGGGCTGCAACACAGCCACGGCACGCTGGAAACCGGCAAGGTGGCGGACTTCGTTCACTGGCCGCTGTCGCGGCCGGCGGAACTGGCTTATTGGTTGGGCGGTCAGCTGCCCTGTACGGTGATTTTCCGAGGAGAAGTACGTCAATGACCATTCGCGATCCTTTTAGCTTCCAGACCGGCAGCCTGCCGCTGCTGATCAGCATCCCGCACGCCGGCACGCAACTGACGCCGGCGGTCGAAGCCGGGCTGACCGACGACGCCCGCCCGCTGCCCGATACCGACTGGCACATACCACAGCTGTACGAGTTCGCCCGGGCGATGGGCGCCAGCGTGCTGGTCGGCAACTATTCGCGCTTCGTCATCGATCTGAACCGCCCGGCGGACGACAAGCCGCTGTACACCACCGCCACCACCGGTCTGTATCCCGACGTGCTGTTCGACGGCCGTCCAAGCTTCCTGCCGGGCAAAGCACCGACGGACGCAGAGCGCGCCGGCTATCTGCAGCAAATTTGGCAACCTTATCATCAGCAGCTGCAAGACGAACTGGCGCGCCTCAAAGCGCGGCACGGCTATGCGCTGCTGTTCGACGCGCACTCCATCGCCTCGGTGATCCCGCGGCTGTTCGAGGGCAAGCTGCCGGATCTCAATCTCGGCACCAACGGCGGCGAAAGCTGCGCCCAGGCGCTGAGCGATCGGCTGGTCGCCTGCTGCGAGCAGCAACAGCAATACACCCACGTGCTGAACGGCCGCTTCAAGGGCGGTTACATCACCCGCGCCTACGGCCAGCCGCAGCAGCAACAGCATGCGATCCAGCTTGAGCTGGCGCAGGTGAACTACATGTCCGAACAGTATCCTTACGCGTTCGAACCGCAGCGCGCCGCCTCGCTGCAGCGCCTGCTCAAGCAGATGATTGAAGGCCTGTTGGACGGCGCCGCCAGACTCAACTGATCCCCTCTGCAGGCGCCGCCGGGCGCCTGTCTCTCCCCCTGCCTTTAACCGCATCGTCAGCCGCGTTCTGCGCGCCATATCAAAGTTTCGCGTGATTCCCCACCGACTGGTCTAAACAGCGCACAAAACAGCGGCCGACGAAAAACGCACTGCGCCACAATCAGCCGAAAAGCCCGCGCTCCTCGTCAGCGCCGGGCGGCGTGTGGCCGAGCTGGCCCGTTTCGAACCATCACTCTGGAGGCCCTATGTCTGTAACACCGTTAAACTGGCGCGCTGCCGGCGCCGTTGCCGAACAATTGCTGGCCGGCTGGCAACGGCATGGCGAACCCGGCGGCGCCATCACCCTGTTTGACGCCGAACAACTCCGCGCCACCGCCTGCGCCGGCCTGGCCGATCTGGCGCAGAATACCCCCTTCACCGCCGACAGCGTGGTGCGCTACGCCTCAGTGACCAAGCACATCTTTGCCGCGCTGGCGCTGAACGCCACCGGCAGCGCCATTCGGCTCGAACAGCGCCTGGGCGAACTGCTGCCCGCCCTGCAGCCTGCGCTGGCGGACGTCACCGTCGGCCAGGCGCTGGACATGACCGGCGGCCTGCCCGACGTGCGCGAGACGCTCGGCCTGCTCGGCATCTCGCTGCACGCCGTCAGCGAGGCGCAGCCGGTGATGCAGTTTGTCGAGGGGTTGGAAAGATTGAACTACGAAGCCGGCAGCGAGATCGCCTACAGCAATACCGGCTATCGGCTGCTGGAGGCCGCGCTGCGCAGCAAAGGGTATGATTTCGACCAACTGGTGCAACAGCACATCGCCCGGCCGCTGCAGGTGCAGATGCGGGCGCCGGAAAGCTGGTTCGACGTGGTGCCAGGGTTGGTGCCGGGTTACTGGCGAGCGCCGCAGGGCTGGCAACACGCCAGCGCCGGCCTGCATCTTTCCGCCTCCGGCAGCCTGACCGGCAGCCTCCACGCCCTCACCCGCTGGCTGCAAACGCTGCTGGCCGACGAGGGCCCGGGCCAGGGCGTGCTGGCGCAACTCGGCGCACCGCGCCGCCTCAATCAGGGCCAGCTCAGCGCCTATGGCCTGGGGCTGGCGCAAACCCCGCTGGGCCGCCGGCGCTTGCTCGGCCACGGCGGCTCCCACGCCGGTTACAAAACCTATTTCCTGCTGGCGCCCGATCGCCAGGCCGGCGTCGCGCTGGTGGCCAACCGCGAAGACTGCGACAGTTTCGGTATGGCTTTGCAGGTGATGGCGGCGCTGCTCGGCGAACCGCTGCCGCAGCGCAGCACGGCGATCCCCGACGGCCTCTACGCCACGCTGGCCGAACCACACTGGCTGGAGGTCAAAGACGGCAACCTGGCCTATTTGGGCAGCGGTGAACCGCTGTATCAGGGCGAAGACGGCTACGCGGTGTCGCTGTCCGCCCATATGCCAATCAAATTGAAGTGGACCGGCGAAGCGGTCGAGGGCGAAGTCGGGCATGTGGCGCGCCGTTTTCTGCCGGTCTCGGCCAATGGCGACTGCCTGAAGCATGTGCAGGGACTGTGGTATCACCCGCACTATCGCACCGCCTTTGAAATTCGTGGCGATCGGGTACATATCGGCGTCGGCCCGGCGGCGCAGACCGGAACGCTCAGCCCGCTCGGCCAGGGCCGCATGCTGGTGGAGTGCCAGGACGGACCGTGGTTGAAACGCTTTTGTCTCTATTTCCGCGGTTACAACGTGGATCTCATCGCCAACCGCAGCCGGATGCTGACCTTCCGCCGCAGCGCCGTCGGCCGCGACTGACGCTCAGCCTGCGCTGCCGGTTCTGACCGCCAGCAGCGCATCCGCCAGCCGCCGTTTGTCGGCGGCGCTGAGATTCATCTGATCCACGGACGCCATAAACGCCGCCCGATCCGCCTCGCCGAGCGGGCCGGCGCGCAGCCGCTCCGCCAGCCGTTGCAATATCTGGCTGCTCAACTGTGCGATCTGCGGGCGCACCTGCGCCAACGGCCGCGGCTGCCAGCCGGGTTCCGGGCTCGCCAGCCAGTCGGCGCGATAGCGGTACTGAATCGCCTTGGCGGCGTTCATCTGCGCGGCGATAAAAGGCCGCACCGACGCGGGCTCCAACCCCAAACGCCCCGCCTCCGCCTGCGCGCTGGCCAACACCTTCGCCTCCTGCGCCAGGTCTTCGATCGGCAAATGCTGCTGCGCCTTGTAACCGGCAACGTCTTTCATCAACGACAGCCGTTGGTTCACCAGTTCGCCGATGGCGGCGGCGCCGTCGGCCAACGCGGGAAAACTGGTCAAACAGCAGGCTATCAATAACGCCCTGAACATGGTGCCTCCCTTATGATGCAGTGAAAACGTAAGGCCCAAAGTTCACCACGTCCGCCCCGCGCTGGCAAATAAAAAGGCCCCGCCGCAGCGAGGCCCGATAACGCTCGACAAACCTTAGTCGAACACGCCGTTGATGACGGAAGCCACAATCGCGGTGCTGAGTGCGACCAGCACCAGATCGTCGCCGGCGATACGCCACTCATAACCCGGGTACTGCGGCAGATCGCGCAGCATCGAGTAAGGCACCACTTTTTTGGCGATGCCCGGCGGCAGCGGTTTACCGCGCGCCAGATTCTTGGCGATGCCCGGTGGCAGCGAGCTGTAGCCGGTCAGGCCGTAGTTGCGCGCCAGCGAACGGGCGCGGTCGCGCGAGAGGCTGACGGAAACCAGATTATCGTCGTTTCTATAGCCGCCTTTATCTTTATTGACTTTGTTGCCGTTGTTGCCATGGTTACCACTATTACCGTGATTGCCGCTGTTGCCATGGCCATTACCGTTGCCGTTACCATTGCCGCCTTTGTCAGCCAGGGCCGGGGCGGATGACAACCCCAGCGACGCGATCAGCGCCAACACCGTGAGGGTCGTACGACGTTTGTTCATGTTGTGTATTCCTGCTTGGGGGGACTCTGTTGACTATAGCGGGTCTTTTCCGGACGAAGTATAAGGAAAACTCCGAGATAACGGTGCGGTTTGACGGCAGTCGCGCCAATAGTTTGTTTCAACGCAACACGCCTCGAGAATTCCGAAGCTTACCTCAGATTTTTCTTGAAGAAAAATAAGCCTTACGCTAGCGTGGGAGGGTAACAAAAAAGAGTTAGCATGCTCTTTTTCGTCGCACCTCAAATCTTATTCTTATCATCCATAATGATAATAGCGAACACTTCCCGCCTCTCCGTGCGGGATTCTTTTTCCCGCCGCTGTCGCCCCAATCTGGTGCTTTATGTTGAGATTTGGTTGCCAATAATTTACATTCGCTGTCTGAGAAACCTCAACCTCCCGCGGTGGCCAGGCTGGCAACGGGTGGGCGTTCAGGAGCAAAAGACGTGCAAATGACCCTCATGGAATACATCACTCGCCACTTTAACGGCGATCTTCATCGTTACGCGCAGTCTGAAGGCGTCAGCCGTGAACAAATCATTAGTTGGATAAATAATGAATGTCACGTGATCAAAGGCAGGCTGTTTATGCCGGTGAAGCATCTCCCGGTTGAACAAGCCCAGTGATGACAAAAAAAACCCCGCCAAGCGGGGTTTTCTGTTTCTGATAACACGGAAAATCAGAAGTTATAGCCGACCACGAGGTAATAACCCCAGCCGGTAGACTTGATCGGGCCCTGCGGGGTGCCGATATCCGCGCCATCCTGCCACTGGCCGCCGTTATGGAAGTAACGCGCCACGAAAGAATAGTGCCAATGATCGTAGTTCAGCGCCAAAATATGGCTGGAGGCGATCGAGTTGCTGGTGCGCACCTGTTTGCCGGTGCCGTCAACCCAATGGCTGTCCTTGCCCAGATCGGAACCGAAGTCGAAGTTGGTGAAGCCGATGTAGCTCAGGTTGCCGCCCCACACCTGGGTCAGCGGCACGAAGTATTTCACCTTGAAGCGGTAACCGTCCCAGCTGTTCTCGTTGGCGGCCTGGTAGTTTTCCCACTGGTATTTGGCATAGATGTTCATCGACAGGCTCATCGGCAGGCCGGTGTCGATATCGGTGCCCAGACCCATGTACCAGGTGTTCTGACGGCCGTCGGCGTTGTGGCCCAGATCATAGATGTAGTTGTTGGCGAAGTACCACTCTTTGAACGGACCGAAGCTCAGATCGGTGCCGGTCAGCTTGTCGATGGAGAAGCGCGGTTCAATCTCCATAAACAGCGGGGAACCTTTGTCCCAGATGCCGCGATCCGGGGTATTGCCCACACCGAAGAACTTCGGCACGTCAACGTAACCGTAGAAATCGAACCAGTCTTTCTTGGCGAAGGCTTCGTATTCGAGATACACGTCGTTATTCAGCTGCGGCCCGAAACGGGTGTGGTAGCTGCCCACCACGTTGACGCTCTGGTGCCACCAGTCGGAGACATATTGACTGTCTTTGCTATCAGCCATTGATGATGCACTGTAAGACGCTGCGAGCAGTACACCTGCTGCGAGAGCTATTTTTTTCATTTTATTACCACATGCTTAAAGGGCCATTTCCTGCCCGTTTAGAAAAGATGACAATGAGTCTGCCGACACCTGGCGTTGTCTTCACACAGAAACTCGGATGACGCGCGCATTATAGAAACCACTGACTGTAAGAATCTGTGATCCAGTTACGCATTTCGCGAATAGGTAATCGATTGCGTTCACATTTGTCAAATTATGTTTCATGCAAATTCACATTCGCTGTGATTTTTGTCATGCGCATCGATTTTTAGCGCAGTTTTTGAGCCAAATGTCATCAGGGCGTCACCTGCCCGCCATTGAGCCGCGGCAAAGAAAAAGCCGACGTATAAACGTCGGCCTTCATCAAAATCAGTAAAAAATACGCAAAGCGAAATCAGTTCACCGCCGGCACCGCTTTGGCGATGTTTTCCTGGCGGAACGCCACCTCTTCGCCGTTTTTGACCTCCCAGCTGGCGACCGGGATATCGGTCTTGGGCGCCGCCGCAACGACCGAACCATAAATCAGCTTGTCGTCGCGGCGCAAAATATAAACGTCGAGCTGATATTCATGCCGTAGATTCGCCGTGGTCAGGCGCACGGTATCGCCGCGCTCGTAGTGATGCACGTCGATTTCGGGTTGTTGAATAAATTGAATGTCGCTTCTCATCGTCGTCGTTCCTTCAGGCAACTTGGCTAGTTAAATTCTAGTTCAACATTGCGCCGACGGCGGATAATTTCCGTTAATTTCCACGGGTTGCCCGCCAACAGATCAGCGAGCCGAGAGTGACCATCGCCACGCCCTGCCAGAAATTGACGGTCAGCGAGGTGTGCAACACCAGCGCGGCGAACACCGCCGACAGCACCGGGGTAAAATAAGAGACGGTCGCCAGCAGCGTCATATTGCCGTGCAGAATGCCGACGTTCCAGGCGGCATACCCCGCCCCCATCGCCACCCCGGCGCACAGCAGCGTCACGGTCACGCCGGCGCTGAACTGCATGCCGCTTTCCGCGCTGAAGGCATACTTCAGCCACAGCGCCAGCGCGGTCAGCACGATGAACAGCACCACGCCGTTGCTGCCCAGGGCGATCTTCTTGGTCAGGTTGCAGTACAGTGCCCAGATCACCGCGCCGCTGAACGCCAGCCCGTAGCTGAGCGGATTGCTGCGCACGTTGGCCAGCATCTGCGCCGGCGACCAGCCGCCCTCGCCGCTCATGATCCAGCCGATGCCGAACAACGACAGCAGCAGCCCCGGCAGCAGCCACCATTTCGCCTGTTGGCCGTTGAGCGCCAACGCCATCAGCACGGTGAAACAGGGCCACAGGTAGTTGATCATGCCCACTTCTATCGCCTGCAGGCGGGTATTGGCGTAGCCGAGCGACAACGACAGGCAGATCTCGTAGCTGACGAACAGCAGGCTGCCGACGATGAGATAAGGCCGCGGAAAGCTGCGCCATTTAGGCACGCCGAGCGCCACCAGCAGAAACACCGCGCTGACGCTGTAGATCATCGCCGCGCCGCCGATCGGCCCCAGCCCTTCGCTGACGCTGCGAATAAGGCCGACGACGCTGCTCCATAACACAATAGCCAACAAACCGAACAGCGTGGCGCGGGTACGCGAGGGTAAAGCGGGCATAAGGCGGGTCCAATGGGTTATTTTTTATCAGGTTTTTCACTCTACTGCCGCACGCGCCAAAAAGAAAGGCGGGAAATTCCCGCCTGTGAATTTATTGCTGCGGCTGCCGCTCGAGCTGCGGCGGCGGCTGGCGAAAACGCCGGGTCAGCCAGGCCAAATAGCCGAAGCCCAGCGTCGCCCAGATCAGCCCCATGGTCAGCGAACTCTTCTCCAGGTTCAGCCACAGCACCCCTACCGTCAGCGCCCCCACCAGCGGCAGGAACAAGAAGTTGAAGCGATCCTTCCAGCTTTTGTTGCGCCCTTCGCGAATGAAGAAGTGGCTGATCACCGACAGGTTGACGAAGGTAAAGGCCACCAGCGCGCCAAAGTTGATCAGCGCCGTGGCGGTCACCAGATCGAACGACAGCGCCGACAGCGCCACCAGCCCGACCATCAGCACGTTGAGCGCCGGCGTGCGCCATTTAGGGTGGATGTAGCCGAAGAATTTCTCCGGGAACACGTTGTCACGCCCCATCACGTACAGCAGGCGCGACACGCTGGCGTGCGACGCCAGGCCGGAGGCCAGCGTGTTGATAAAGGTCACGCACAGGAAGATCGACTGGAACAGCTTGCCGCCGACGTACAGCGCGATCTCCGGCAGCGCGGCATCGGGCTGGTGGAAACGCTGAATGGTCGGGAAAAACAGCTGGATGAAGAACGACACGCTGATAAAGATCACCCCGCCGTACAGCGCGGTCAGGAAGATGGCGCGCGGGATCACCTTGGCGGCGTCGGGCGTCTCTTCGCACAGCGTGGTGACCGCGTCAAAGCCGAGGAACGAGAAGCACAGGATAGTGGCGCCGGTAATGATCGGCAGCAGGTGCGCATTCTCACTGAGGAACGGCCGCAGGCTCCACACCGTGCCCATCCCCTCGCCGTTGTGCAGGCCGCGCACCACCAGGTAGATGAACACCAGAATGATCGCCACCTGCGCCAGCACGAACAGGGTATTGAAGTTGGCCACCAGATTGACGCTTTTCAGGTTGATGGCGGTAATCAGGATAACGAAGCCCACCACCCACACCCAGGGCGGCACTTCCGGGAACAGCGCGGTCAGGTAAATCTTCGCCAGCAGCGTGTTGATCATCGGCAGGAACAGATAATCGAGCAGCGATGACCACCCCACCAGAAAACCGACGTGCGGGTTGATCGCCTTCTGCGCATAGGTGTAGGCGGAGCCGGCGGTAGGAAACTGGCGCACCAGTTTGCCGTAGCTGATGGCGGTGAACAGCACGCCGGCCAGCGCCAGCAGATAGGAGGTCGGCACATGGCCGTCGGTAAGGCCGGAGACGATGCCGAAGGTATCGAACACCGTCATCGGCGTCAGATAGGCCAGGCCCATCATCACCACCTGCCACAGCTTGAGGGATTTGCGCAGCTGCGGTTTGCCCGCCGGGCCGCCGTCGGTGGCTTTAATCGTCATGGCATTTCCCCTCTTGGTCCTCTGCTGTCAACCGTGCAACGTCATTCAGAGAGGCCGCGGGGAAACTGCTGCTCAGGCGGCGGGAAAAACGGGTTGAGGTCACTGTCGGGCGGCCGGCGACCGGCCCGTAGGCACTGCGGCACAGGCAAACGTCTGCGCATGGGAATGACTGAGTCATGGTTATTTCCTCGTCGGCGTCCTGTACGCCGTGATAGAAGAAATTCAGTACCGCAGCGCGCAGCCTCACCGGCCACAGGAGAGCCGATGAAATGCGCCGGACGCGCGCGGTAGTCGCAGGGTGAGCGGGATCAGGCGTTTTTCAGCATCCACTCAATTTCGGTTTCGGTGATCAGGCGCTCGAACTGCACCAGCTCATCGGTTTTGCAGGCCAGATAGACGTGGCTGAAACGTTCGCCCAGCAATGCATTGAGCACCGGCTGATGTTCGAACTCGTACAGCGCGTCACTCTGGCGGATCGGGAACGGCAGCCCGTCCTGCTCCAGCCCGTTGCCGGTCACCGGCTCAGGCAGCGGCAGCGCGGTTTCCAGCCCGTAGACGATGCCGGCCAGAATGGCCGCCATCACCAGATAAGGGTTGGCGTCGGCGCCCGCCACGCGATACTCCACGCGGTGGTTGTCGCGATCGCCGCAGGGAATGCGCAGCGCCACGGTGCGGTTGTTATGCCCCCAGGAGGCCTGGGTCGGCACATACATGCCGGGCTGGAAGCGGCGGTAGGCGTTGACGTTCGGCGCCAGCAGCGCCATCGAAGACGGCATCAGGGCGATCATGCCCGCCAGCGCCTGTTTCAGCAGCGCCGAATCTTCGCCGTCGTCGTCGGCGAACACGTTGTTGCCCTGCGCGTTCAGCATGCTGATGTGCACGTGCATGCCGCTGCCGGCGTGTTCCTCATACGGCTTGGCCATAAAGGTCGCCTGCATATTGTGGTTCTCGGCCACCATGCGCACCAGCCGCTTCAGTGCCAGCGCGTGATCGCAGGCCTGCAGCACGTCGTCGGTATGGTGCAGGTTGACCTCGAACTGCCCCGGCGACGCCTCCGCCACCGCGCCGTCCGCCGGAATGCCCTGCAAACGCGCCAGTTCGTCGATCTCGCTCAGCACGTCGGCGAAATGGTTGAGGTTATCGACGGAATACACCTGGCTTTGGGTGTTGCGCTCTTGCGTGCCCGGCGCGCACGGCGGCTGCAGATAGCCCTCCGCGTCGCGTTGACGATCGATGAGATAGAACTCCAACTCTACCGCTACCACGGGGGAAAGCCCGCGCTGACGCAAACGCTGCCACACTCGGTTCAGCACATTGCGCGGTTCAACGTCAAAGGGAGTGCCATCTTCATCCAGCATGGTGAGCAGCACCTGCGCGATATATTGCGGGTCCGCCGCCGACGGCGTCAGCGTGCCCGGCACCGGCACGCACACGTGATCCGGCTCGCCCAGCTCCTGCCCCAACCCGGCCTCTTCTACGACGTTGCCGAGAATATCCATCGCAAATACCGACGCCGGGAAGTAACAGCCCTTCTCAAGTTTGTTCAGGCCGCCGACCGGGATGCGTTTGCCGCGGAAGCTGCCGTTCAGATCGGTCAACAGTACGTCGACATGTTGGGTTAACGGATAACGTTCCAGATACTTCTTCACTTCGCGCTGGAACGCGCTACTTCGTCTCTCTTCACTGTGCTGAACAAAGTTTTCCACTTCTACGATGTTGGTCTGCATGGTTCACCCGCCGTTTGTGTTTTGCTGTCGTCGATGTTTATTGACCGTCTTGTTCAATATAATGCCCACAAATGAAACGTAGATGAAACAAATTTGTTTTGCAAGTGTTACTTTTGGTTTGAATATTGCCCAATCGACTGCTAGATTTATAGAATATTGAACGAAATCGGCGGTAGAGATGCTTATCGTTCATAATTTCGAACGTACCAAGGGGATAGCATGGACAATATATTTAACAGACCAGTCATCGGTGTCGTCATGTGCAGGTATAGGTTAAACGGGCACCTCACACAGACCTTGCAAGAAAAGTACCTGAATGCCGTTATCACCGCCGGCGGCTTGCCGATCGCCCTGCCGCACGCGCTGGCGGAGCCGGAAATGCTGGCGGAACTGCTGCCGCGCCTCGACGGCATTATGCTGCCGGGCAGCCCCAGTAATGTGCAGCCGCACCTTTATGGTGAAAACGGCGATGAGCCTGACGCCGATCCTGGCCGAGACGCGTTGAGCCTGGCGCTGATCCGCCAGGCGTTCGACAGGCGCATTCCCCTTTTCGCCATTTGCCGCGGCATGCAGGAGATGGTGGTCGCCACCCAAGGCACCCTGCATCGCCGCCTGTACGAACTGCCCGAGCTCCTGGAGCATCGTGAAGACCACGACCTGCCGCTGGAACAGCAATACGCCCCCGCCCACGAAGTCATCGTTCAGGAAGGGGGGCTGCTTTCGCAACTGATACCGGATTGCAACAGATTCTGGGTGAACTCGCTGCACGGCCAGGGCGCCAAAACCCTGGGCGCAAGCGTGCGCATCGAGGCGCACGCTGCCGACGGGCTGGTGGAGGCGATCAGCGTGCGCGATCAGCCCTTCGCGCTCGGCGTGCAGTGGCACCCGGAGTGGAACAGCGACGAGTACGCCCTGTCGCGCCTGTTGTTTGATGGTTTCATCACCGCCTGTCGGAACTATCAAAAGGAAAAACGCCCATGAGCGACGTCAGCTTGGCACCGGGAAAACGTCTGTCGCAGATCCGTCAACAATTAGGGTTGTCGCAGCGCCGGGTCGCCGAACTGTCTGGGTTAACCCACAGCGCCATCAGCACTATCGAACAAGATAAGGTCAGCCCGGCCATCAGTACGCTGCAAAAGCTGCTGACGGTATACGGTCTGTCGCTGTCGGCGTTTTTCGCCGAGCCGGAAAAACCGGCGGAGCCGCAGATCGTGATAGGCAGTGACGATCTGATCGAAATCGGCAGCCAGGGCGTTTCGATGAAGCTGATCCACAACGGCGACCCGAACCGCACGCTGGCGATGATGATCGAGACCTACGAACCGGGCACCACCACCGGCGAGCGCATCAAACATCAGGGGGAAGAGATCGGCACGCTGCTGGAGGGCGAAGTGGTGCTGCAGGTCAACGGCCAGAGCTATCACCTGCTGGCCGGGCAGAGCTACGCCATCAATACCGGCATCCCCCACAGTTTCAGCAACACGTCGGCGCGCATTTGCCGGATTATCAGCGCCCATACGCCGACGACATTCTGATCAACGGAGCCAGGCATGAACTTTCACCATTTGCAGTATTGGCAACAACGGGCGCAGACCCTGAAGATTGAGCACCGGTTGTTTATCGACGGCCGCTACCAGCCGGCCGCCGCGGGGAAATTTTTCGCCGTGGAAGATCCCGCCGGGCGCCGTGAGCTGGCGCAGGTTGCGCGCGGCGAAGCCGCCGACATCGATCGGGCGGTCAGCGCGGCGCGCGCCGTCTTTGAACGCGGCGACTGGGCGCAGGCCGCCCCGGCGCAGCGCAAAGCCACGCTGCTGCGCTTCGCCGATCTGATGGAGCAGCATCACGAAGAGCTGGCGCTGCTGGAAACGCTGGACACCGGCAAACCGATTCGCCACAGCCTGCGCGACGACGTGCCGGGCGCCATTCGCTGCATCCGCTGGTACGCCGAAGCGATCGATAAGGTCTACGGCGAAATCGCCCCCACCGGCCGCGATGCGCTGGCGCTGATCGAGCGCGAGCCGATCGGCGTGGTCGGCGCCATCGTGCCCTGGAACTTCCCGCTGCTGCTGGCCTGCTGGAAGCTCGGCCCGGCGCTGGCCGCCGGCAACAGCGTGGTGCTCAAACCCTCCGAAAAATCGCCGCTCAGCGCCATCCTGCTCGGCAAACTGGCGCAGCAGGCCGGGTTGCCGGACGGCGTGCTGAACGTGGTGCCCGGCTATGGCCACGACGCCGGCAAGGCGCTGGCGCTGCACCGCGACGTCAACGCCCTCACCTTTACCGGCTCCACGCCGGTGGCGAAGCAGCTGATGATCTACGCCGGCGAATCGAACATGAAACGCGTCTGGCTGGAGGCCGGCGGCAAGAGCGCCAATATCGTCTTCGCCGACTGCCCGGATCTGGATCAGGCCGCCCGCAGCGCTGCCGCCGGCATCTTCTATAATCAGGGGCAGGTGTGCATCGCCGGCACTCGCCTGCTGGTAGAGGCGAGCATTCAGCAGGAATTCCTACAGGCGCTGCGCAAACACGCGGCGGCCTTCGCTCCTGGCGATCCGCTCGATCCCGACACGGTGATGGGCACGCTGATCGACAGCGGCCACTGCGAGAAAGTGGCCGGCTATATCGATCAAGGGCTCAGCCAGGGCGCCGCGCTGTTCCTCGACGGGCGCGACCATCCGCAGGGCGACCACGCCGGTTATCTGGGGCCGACCATCCTCACCCAGGTGAACAACGCCATGAGCGTGGCGCGCGATGAAATCTTCGGCCCGGTGCTGGCGGTGACTACCTTCGACGACGAGCAACAGGCGCTGCAGCTGGCCAACGACAGCGACTACGGCCTCGGCGCCGCGGTCTGGACCCGCGATCTGGGCCGTGCGCACCGCATGGCGCGCCAGCTGAAAGCCGGCACGGTGTTCGTCAACAACTACAACGACGGCGACATGACCGTGCCGTTCGGCGGCTACAAGCAGAGCGGCAACGGCCGCGACAAATCGCTGCACGCGCTGGACAAGTTCACCGAATTGAAAACCACCTGGATCTCGCTGGAATAAGGGCTTATCTCATGACTGAACACGTAAAAAGCTACTATGCGGCCACGGCCAACGCACATCAGCCCTATCCGCAACTGAACGAATCGATCGAGTGCGACGTCTGCGTGATCGGCGGCGGCTATACCGGCCTCTCCTCCGCGCTGTTCCTGGTGGAAGCCGGTTACGACGTGGTGGTGCTGGAAGCGGCGCGCATCGGTTTCGGCGCCAGCGGCCGCAACGGCGGCCAGTTGGTCAACTCCTACAGCCGCGACATCGATGTGATTGAAGAGCGCTACGGCGCGGAAAGCGCCCGCCTGCTCGGCAGCATGATGTTTGAAGGCGCGGAGATCATCCGCAGCCGCATCAGCCGCTACGCCATCGACTGCGACTATCGCCCCGGCGGCATCTTCGCCGCGCTGAACAACAAGCAGTTCCATGCGTTGATCGAGCAAAAACGCAACTGGGAACGTTACGGCAATACCCAGCTCGAGCTGCTCGATGCGGACCGGGTGCGCCAGGAGGTTGCCAGCGATCGCTACGTCGGCGCACTGCTCGATCACAGCGGCGGCCACATCCATCCGCTCAATCTGGCGCTGGGCGAGGCCGAGGCGATCCGCCTGCAGGGCGGGCGCATCTTCGAGCAATCGGCGGTGACGAACATCCGCCACGGCGAACCGGCGCTGATCAGCACCGCCAACGGCCAGGTGAAGGCGCGTTTCGTCATCGTCGCCGGCAACGCCTATCTGGGCGACAAGCTGGAGCCGCGGCTGGCCAAGCGCAGCATGCCGTGCGGCACTCAGGTGGTGGCCACCGAGCCGCTGGCGCCGGAGATCGCGCAGGCATTGATCCCGCAGAACTACTGCGTGGAAGACTGTAACTACTTGCTGGATTACTACCGCATCACCGCCGATCATCGCCTGCTGTACGGCGGCGGCGTGGTGTACGGCGCGCGCGATCCGGACGACATCGACAACCTGATCCGGCCAAAATTGCTGAAGACCTTCCCGCAGCTGAAAGGGGTGCGTATCGACTATCGCTGGACCGGCAACTTCCTGCTGACGCTGTCGCGCATGCCGCAGTTCGGCCGGCTGGAGAATAACGTCTACTACATGCAGGGCTACAGCGGCCACGGCGTGACCTGCACCCATCTGGCGGGCAAGCTGATCGCCGAGCTGATGCGCGGCGACGCCGAACGCTTCGACGCCTTCGCCAAGCTGCCGCACCTGCCGTTCTTCGGCGGGCGCAATCTGCAGATCCCGTTCACCGCCATCGGCGCGGCCTACTACACGCTGCGCGACCGCATCGGCGTCTAAAACAGCAGGCCCGGTCATCCTGGCCGGGCCTGTGCGTTAACGCTTAGACGATCTTCGGTTGGCCGTCCGAGGCGGTCGCCCCGCCATCGACCGGAATGTTGGCGCCATTGATAAAGCTGGCGTCGTCGCTGGCCAGAAACGCCATCACCGCCGCCACTTCTTCTGGCTCCGCCGCGCGCCCCAGCGCGATGCGCTCATTGAACTTGTCGCGGATTTCCTGCGGCCAACCGTTGGTCATGTTGGTTTTCACCAGGCTCGGGCAGACCGAGTTGATACGCACGCCGTCACCGCCGTGATCCAGCGCCATGGCGCGCGTCAGGTTGACCACCGCGCCTTTCGCCGCGCAGTAATAGGCCGCGCCCCAGTCGCCGCCCAGGCCGGACACCGACGCGGTATTGACGATGCAGCCCTTGGTCTTCAGCAGATGCGGCAAGGCGAATTTGGAGCAGAACACCACGCCGTCGATATCGACCCCGGCGATGCGCCGCCAGTCATCGACGCTGGTTTCCAGCACGCTGCCCGCCACGTGTACGCCGGCGTTGTTCAGCAGAACGTCGATGCGGCCCAGTTTTTCCGCCACCTCGTTCATCATTTTTTCAACCGCGACGTGATCGGACACGTCGATATGCACCGCCATCGCCCGGCCCTTCGGCAGCGAAGCGGCAACCTTGTCTACCGCCTCTTTAGCCCAGTCGGCCAGCACCACGATGGCGCCCTCGGCGGAGAACCGCCGCGCCGCCGCTTCCCCCATGCCATTGCCCGCACCGGTGATAACCACGACTTTATTGTCAAAACGCATGAGACCTCCTCCATGTGAACGTATTTATATAAGTCATACAAATCTCATTGCCCCGAGGATAAGACGCCCCTCCCCTGAGCGCCAGTCAAAACGTGCGGTTTATTAACCAAAAGGAGGTATGTCAGTGATTTCAATGCGCTGGGTTAACCTTTATCGGATTTTGGCCAACATATTGATGGATAGAATAAAATCCCGGCCTGTCACTATTTTCCTGGCGGATTGTCAGCCAGCGGGACTATTGCGGATAGGCGGTTATGGCCGCTCAGAAATAAGCGATGTGAATGAAAAACGGCAGCCGCCCGCAGGCGGCCGCGACTATTTTTTCTCGATGGGGATCACCAGCAGATCGACGTTCAGCTCGTTGATCGCCTGACGCGCCGAAGAGACCAGTCGGCTCCAGACATCGTGATGGTGGCCGAAGATCACCAGATCGAACCCTTTCTCCTTCGCCACCCGGTTCAGTTCCTCCGTCAACGCGCCGCGGCTGACGATCACCTCTTCAACCGGATACGACGACTGCCCTTTGATCGCATTGAGCATATTCTTCACCCGCTCTGAAAAGGTGCGATCGGTGTAGTTATAATCGCCCACGCCCAGATCGACGTAATAACCGGCGCGATGAATGTCGATATAGATCAGGGAAAGTTGGGCATTGAGCGCGGCGGCCAGCCTGGCGCCCTTGCCCAGCAGGAACTCGGCGTCTTCGCTGAGATCCGTGGCGACAACGATATGCCGATAAGCCATGATGGCGGCCCTCCTCGTCAACTCCGTAAACAGGATGGCGCTCCTTGCCGCATGTTTCTCATGCACCTTAAGTTTAGCCCAGCGCCGGTTCGCTCGCCTGTCTCGCAATCGTTCCATCTGTGGAACGATGCATCCCGCCTTTGCGGTCTACCGGATTTTTCTCCCCTCCCTACACTGTAGACAAGCGCTGAGTTTCAGCCTTATCAATCAAAGCAGATACCCATTGACCTCACGACAAGAGAAGGAAAAAACCATGAGCACTCCAGCCAACTTCAACGGCCAGCGTCCTGTTATTGATGCCAATGACGCGGTCATGCTCCTGATCGACCACCAGAGCGGCCTGTTCCAGACCGTCGCCGACATGCCGATGACCGAACTGCGCGCCCGCGCCGCCGCCCTGGCCAGCATCGCCACCCTCAGCAAACTGCCGGTGATCACCACCGCTTCAGTGCCGCAGGGCCCGAACGGCCCGCTGATCCCGGAAATCCATCAGAATGCGCCGCACGCGCAATACGTCGCCCGCAAAGGGGAAATCAACGCCTGGGACAACCCGGACTTCGTGGCGGCGGTCAAAGCCACCGGCCGCAAGACGCTGATCATCGCCGGCACCATCACCAGCGTCTGCATGGCCTTCCCGTCCATCAGCGCGGTGGCCGAAGGCTATAAAGTGTTCGCGGTGATCGACGCCTCCGGCACCTACTCGAAAATGGCGCAGGAAATCACCCTGGCGCGCGTGGTGCAGGCCGGCGTGGTGCCGATCGACACCGCCGGCGTGGCCTCGGAGCTGCAGGGCAGCTGGAACCGCGCCGACGCTCAGCAGTGGGCCGAGGTTTACACCAAAATCTTCCCGGCCTATCAACTGCTGATCGAGAGCTACCTCAAAGCGCAGGACGTAGTGAAAAACAACGAACTGCTGGACTCCCAGCGTTAAGATCGCGGGCATAAAAAACCCCGGCCAAGGCCGGGGCTATTAATCGCGTGCCGGTGACTTTCCCGGCTGTCATGTTATGGCGTAAGCGTCCATCCAACACTCCAACATTACGCAGCCTAAGCGCGACTTTTTCACAACAGAAAAATAGACTGAAACGCGGCGTTATTAATTCTGCGGCAATCTGTTTTTCTGTTGCCAATAATAATTAATTATTGGAACGTCATCGAGGAATCGAACCCCAGTCCGCCAACGGATAATTTCGTTGCCGCTCTTCCTGCTGAGCTAATGACGTATTGGTAAAGACTCCGGGCGAACCCGGAGTTTATTCAGGCTGAGGACGTTATTTCTTAACTGCTCCGGCTTAAACCCTCATCGCTGTCGTAAGAAATCGGACCTCGGCCGAAAATTATAACGCGACCACGTTGCCGGCAGAAGGGCCCTTCATGCCATTTTCGATAGTGAACTCAACCTGTTGGCCTTCGTCCAGCGTTTTGAAATCGTTGCTCTGGATAGCAGAGAAATGTACGAACACGTCTTTGCTGCCGTCTGCCGGGGTGATAAAGCCGAAGCCTTTACCTGCATCAAACCATTTTACCAAACCAGTCATTTTAGTAGACATAGAGATATTTCCTTTATATTTTTGCGACGCCATAGGGCGATAGAGGTCTGTTTTTATTGGAAACTTATGGGGCACTAGAGAAGAAAATTCGCGGAAAAAGAGGTATCTGATGGATATCGCTAATACTGAGAACTGCTTTACTAAAACTGCTTTCATAAGGTCTGTACTACAAACCGATGACGCTATTTACACACGGCTGAGTTATTTAAGCAAGATATATTTTAAATTATATTCATATGGCTCATAAATTTATTATCGCAAAAGGCCGCTGACGCCTGTCGCTACGGGCGGAGTGAAACACAACGAACAGCTAGACTCGCAGCGCTGATCGCCAAAGATCACAGCACCGGGGCTGACTATGAAAGCGCAAATAGCCGCCGCTTCCGCGTTATGTTCTTCCCTTCACGCGAAAGCGCTCTCTGCTATAAAAACAGGGATAAGCGCTTAATCGTCATGAAAAAGCCATAAAAACTTAATAAATCAATCTGTTCTCGACACTGGTACATTATCGTTGCTACGATAATTATTTATATTCGCAGGAAATGACCTCAAGGATGGCTATGATTGGCAAAAGAACACTGACGCTAGCTGTGCTGACACTCAGTTTGGCAGGCTGCCAGCCGGCACCACCAAGCTATGTGGAAAACGCGAATGCCTTGATCGCCAAACAGATCAGCGCAATTAGCCTGCAAACGGCACAGTGCAAATTTGCCCAAGACGGGCACTATTGGATTTCGGCTTGCTCGTTGGGTACTGCGCACACCGCACCGGTGTTCGCCTTGTTCGAACAGGAAGGCGTTATGCAGGCCAACGACAATCTGGCCATCGCCGTCGTGCCGCTCAACGAGCAAGCTCGCCACCTCTCACAGGATCCGCGCTTCACTATCCCGGTAATGCAACGCCGCATTCCGGTAGACGCGGATAAAGCCTTCAATCGCTTATTTGCCCAATCATCGCCTTAACCCCTCTCAGCCGACGATCGCGATCCCCAGCCGCTCCAGCAGCTGCGCGGCCTGGTGGCTGTCCATTTTGACGCCCTGCAGATCGGTGGTGCGTAAATCCAATTCGCCCAGTTCCGCATTGCTCAAATCGCACTGGGTGACGTCGGCGGCGCGCCAGTCGAATCCGGAGAACTCGCCGCCGGACAGATCGGAGCCGCTGAAGCTGGCGCCGAGCACCTGTGCGCCGTGCCAGCGGTTTTCCCACAGCTCGCATTTCTCCAGCACCACCTTGGCGAAGTTGGCGTAGCTCAGGTTGCTTTTGGTGATATAGGCGCTGCAAAACCCGATGCGGCTGGTGATCATGTTCATAAAACTGGCGCCGCGAAAATCGGCGCCCTGCGCGCGGCATTCGCGGATCTCCAGCCCCAGGGCGCTGGCGTAGCGGAAGTCGGCCATCGACAAATCGCAGCTTCTGAAGCTGGCGTCTTTCAGTATCGCACGGCTGAAATTGCCGCCCTGTCGGCTGTCACGATCGTAAAACTGGCAGCCGATAAACTCGGTGCCGGTCAGATCGGCGCCCGAAAAATCACACAGCATAAAGCTGCCGTTTTCAATCTTCTCGCCGGTAAAGCGGTTACGGTCAATCTTTTCACCCTTCAACATCAGACTCATCGCAGCGCACCTGTTTATTTATACAGTCAGTGCGGCATTTAATCCTATTCCGGCAGGGTTGGCAACCGTCGCCGATCGGCGGGCCTCCGCTCTAACGCCACCTTGACGATGCTGAATGTCCTGACGCTCTCCGCCTGAGCGACGTCGGCAAACAAACGGGGGTAACGGGAGTTGACCACCCACACTTCGCCATCGCGCAGCGCGGCGCCGGTCGGCCCATCCAATTCCGGCGGCGTGGCGACCGCCGTGATATGCGCGCTGGCCCAGCCGTCGTTCGAGGAAAGCAGCGTTACGTTGCCGGACATGCCCCCTTTTCTCCCCGGAAAAGACTGTACGATCACCAATTCATGGGCGTTTTTGAGCCGCAGCCCGTCCGGCCCTTTCAGCCGCTGCGGCAGCCTGATTTCACTTATTGCAGGCGCGTTATCCAGCGTCACCTTCCACAGCAGCCCGCGGGTGTAGTCCGCCGCAATCAGATAGCCATCCGGGTGATACACGATGCCGTTGAGATAAGGCTGCGTGCCCTGCGCTGCGGCGGGGGCGTCGGCGGGGATCAAACGCGCCGAGCGCACCAGAATCGACACCTGGCGCGTTGCCCGGTCAATCTTGTAAATCTGCGGCTGGAAGCTGTCGGTCACGTAGATATTGCCCTGCGCGTCGAGCGCCAGATCGTTGGCCAGCGTCGGCCCACGGCTTAACGATGAAAGATCGTACGTCTGCTGCAGCGCGCCGGTATCGAGATTGAACTCCAGCACCTGCGCCACGCGATTGCGCGTGCCGGAGGCTGAGTTGAGGGATACGCCCACGTCTTCGTTGCACACCAGCACCCGGTTGCGCTCGGCGTCCACCAGCATGCCGGAGGTGGTGATAAGTCCACTGCCGGTGGAAAAGCGCCGATAGCGGCCATCCGGGTAGACCAGGCCGAGCGGCCCGCCACGCAGGGACGACACCAGGAACGCGCCGGCGCGCGCATTCCAGGCGATGCCTTCAGGGTAGGCGCCGGCGGCATCCGGCGAGAATTCGATGCGCTGCGTGGCCTGCGCCTGCATGACGCCGCTGAGAAACAGCGCGGCGCCGGCAAGCTGGGTGAGGCGTCGGCGCCGCGGCAACAAGAAAGAAAAGAGGCAGAAGCGGAACATAAGCATGATCCTGATGAGGACTCGGATCGCTAGAGTAGGATCGCGCCGCTCACGGCACCAGCCGGGAAAAAGGCAATGCGCTACTAAAAAAATCGCAGTAATCGGCGCAAAAAAAACCGCCCGGGCGGGCGGTTGAGGCGACGGCGAACCGTTACTTCAGGGCTTCCTGAATGGCGTCGGCCATCGGGCCGATGTGCTTCTCCGCCGCCTTCAGCTGGAAGTCCACGCCGTTGCCGTCGTTGGTATCCGACAGCGTGGCCTTGATCAGTTCCAGCGCCGCCTGCACCGCCACCAGCCGTTTATGCTGTTCGTCCGTGACCGGTTTGGCGCCCATATTGGCCGGATAGTAATGTTCTAACATCGCGATCTCCTTTTGATGACGTTAACCTCTAACCTACCAGAAAACCGCGCATTTACTAAGGAAACCAGGCCCTGCGCGGCCGAGTGACGATAAATTGCACTATACTGGGCAAACACGCCCCCTGCTACAGGACCATCGCCATGCCATTCCAGGGAAGCTGCCACTGCGGCGCCGTCACCTTCTCCGTGGACGCCGAACTGCCCACCGAGGCCCTCAGCTGCAACTGTTCGATCTGCCGCCGCAAAGGGCTGCTGCTGTCGTTCTTCCCCATCAGCGCTTTCACGCTCAACAGCGGCCAGGACCAGCTCAGCGCCTACACCTTCAATCAGCACAAGATCCGCCATCAGTTCTGCCGAGTCTGCGGCGCTCAGCCCTTCGCCTACGGCACCGCGCCGGACGGCGCCGCGATGTGCGCCGTCAACCTGCGCTGCGTGCCTGACGTCGCGCTGGATGCGTTGCAGATCCACAGTTACGACGGCGCCAGCATCTGAGATTCCGCTTTTTCAGCGGTAGACGGAGAACTTCTTGGTCAGCGGCTTAAGCTGTTCGGCGTCGCCGTAGAGCGCCACCGCCACGAAATCCAGTTGTTCGTAAGGGGTGTTGGCGGTGTCGGCGATCTGCTGTTCGGCGGAGTGCGACAGCATGGTGGTGGTGAAGAAGTTGGACAGTACGCCCTCCTCCTTGCATTTGAGGATCAGGTTGCTGAGCTGGCTGCTGTTTTTAGCCTGCAGGATCACTATCGGATAGTGGCTCATATTGGCGCTGACGCCGTCGAGGCTGCTCGGGTAGTGGTGAAACTGGCGCTGTTCGATCAGATCGGTGATGCCCGCCGTCAGATGGCAGGAAGCGTTAAACAGCGTGGCCGGTTCGTGATTGCGGTTGAGGATGATATAAAACTTTTTCTCGTTGTCGCTGTACATACTCTTCTCCTTGAATAGGCAGCCAGTTTTACCCAACCGGCGCACGGTTTCAAGGCACGATAAGGGGCCGCGTCCGGCCCCTGTGATAACGCTGCCGGCTCAGACGGCGCCTTCACCCGGGCCGAGCGGCTGCGCCACCTGATGCAGCACGGTGATATGCTGCAAAAGCGTGCCGCCGTCGATCGGTTTCATCTGGCCGTCGCGATCTTTATAGTGCGTCGGCTTGGCGCCGTGGAAGAACAGCCCGGCGTTGACCTGTACGCCCAGATAGCCTGCGCTGGCCGGCAGGCGCTGCACGTCGGTCCAGGGGTTGGAAACCGGCACGTACTGGAAACCCTCGCTCGTTTTGACGTACAGCGGGCGCAGCAGCGTGACAAAGGCCATCATCGGCGACAGCGCGTCTTTAAAGATCTGCACCGGCCGATCGACCGTCATCAAGAAACCCAGCGGCTGCTCCTCAACCGTGTCGAGGCTCAGGCTGCTGCTGATATCATCACCCCGGCCGCCATAGCTCCATTCAATGGCCGGCGCCCCACTTTCGTTCATCATCTCTGACATACACTGCTCCTTATAAAATGAATTCAACACGCCTGCTGCGTGCCGGAACAGTAAACCGCTGCAGGGGGATCAGCGTCCACGCCGGGCGGCACGCTGGCGAACCAAACAACGAAGGCGCGCAATAAAGCTCGAAATGAATAATTTCCCCGCGTGATAGCGCAGCATTTGAACGACCTCAGCCGTTGCAAGAGCACATAGTGATGGCGTTACCGCCACTGGAGAGTGTTATGACCGCGATTAAACCGGACGCCATCGACCGCGTTCTCCCCGCCGCCACGCCCTGGCTAGCCGTCATCAACGTGCTGTTCGCCGGCATCGCCGCGGCGCTGCACGTGGGCAAGGCCACCATCGCGCTACCGGCGCTGGAGGCCGAGTTCGGCCGTTCGCTCGAAGCGCTGAGCTGGGTTATTTCGGCCTTTCCCTTCGTCGGGGTGTTCGGCGGCATCGCCGCCGGGCTGCTGGTGCGCCGCTGGGGCGACCGGCGGCTGCTGGCGCTCGGGCTGCTGATCATCAGCGCCGCCAGCTTTACCGGCGCCGCGCTGCACGACTTCAGCGGGTTGATCGTCAGCCGCTTTGTCGAAGGCCTCGGCTTCGTGATCGTGGTGGTCGCCTCGCCGGCGGTGCTGAACCGCATCGTCGCCCCGGCGCAGCGCAGCCTGGTGTTCGGCATCTGGAGCACCTTCATGCCGGCGGGCATCGCCATTTCGCTGTTTTTCGGCCCCCATCTCGCCGGCTGGCAGCAGAGTTGGCAGGCCGGTGCGGCGCTGACGCTGCTGGCCGCCCTGCTGCTGCCGCTGACCACGTCCCGCCGCACCGCCAACGCTCACACCCCGTCGCTGCCGCTGCGGCAAGCGCTGGCCACCCTGCTGAGTGCGCGCCGGCCGCTGTTGCTGGCGCTGATGTTCGCCACCTACAACCTGCAATTTTTCTCGGTGATGACCTTCCTGCCGATCTTCCTGATGCAGCGCATCGGCCTGTCGCTGGCGGCCGCCGGCGGTATCAGCGCGGCGGCGGTGGCGGCGAACATCATCGGCAACCTCGCCGCCGGGCTCTTGCTGTCGCGCGGTCTGCGCGCCGGTAGCCTGCTCGCGGCCACCAGCCTGATCATCGGCGTCTTCGGCATCGGCATTTTCTTGCCGATAACGCCCAACGCCCTGCTGATCCCGCTGTGTTTCCTGTTCTGCGCCATCGCCGGCATGCTGCCCGCCACCATTCTGGCCGCCACGCCGGCGGCGACGCCGGAACCGACGCTGCTGCCGCTGAGCCTGGGGCTGGTGATGCAGGGGAACTATCTCGGCCAGGTGATCGGCCCGGTTGCGCTGAGCGCCATCGTGGCCGCAGCCGGTTGGGCGGCCCCGGCCTGGCTGGTGCTGGCGGCGGCCGTGTCAGGGGCGCTGTTGGCGCTGGCTTTTCTCAGCCGGCGGCATAAGGCGGGGTGATAAGCAGAAAGGTGGTTTTGTTTGTTATAAGCGGTGCTGAATTTTCCCTGGTGCAGGTGCCTACCTATCGCGAAGGATAAGGCCAATGATGATCGAGACCCGACAATGACAAGGCGCCGGTGGCCGCGAAATACACCAGCAAGCCGGCAAAGGCGATCAGTAGCGTCTTCTCGATGACGCCGAGTCGTTTGTGTTCAGTCATTTGCATACTCCTTCGTGGTATCGGGCGAACGGCCGCCCTCATCAACACTAGGAAAGCCTGGCGCAGGCGGCAAGTGCGGCTCACAAAATGAAACACAATCGATAAATTTTGTTAATTATTTAGCCCTCTTTCTTTTCTCACGCCGCCGCCTGTTCACCCTGCGGCGCCCGCCTTGCCCTTAATAACCCTATGGAATACGCCACTAAAAATCCCCTACCGGTTAAGTAAAGGTGATGATAGTGTTGTTTTCATTCAGTTCATCTATGCTGAAAATTCATCTTTTGAGGGACGACTATGATGTCTAAAGGCATTTCCAAGGGATTCTTTATTCTGATCCTGTTCATCGTTACCGCCGCCTTTTTCGACGTGCTGGGGCCTTACTACTCCTCGGTGTTGTGGGCGGTCATTCTGGCGGTGATTTTCCATCCGGTAAAAAAGAAACTGAAGCAGTACGTCGGCGAACGCAACGGCGTGGTGTCGCTGCTGACGGTGGCGCTGATCTGCCTGATCGTGTTCACGCCGTTGGCGATCATCGCCTCGTCGCTGGCGATGGAATTCAACGTGATCTACACCAAGCTGCAGACCAACAACAGCCAGTTGCCGGCCATGCTGGCGGACTTTATGCGCCACCTGCCCGGCTGGGCGCAGCGCTTCCTGGCGGAACATAACCTCAACAGCGCCGCCGAGATACAAAAGCAGCTTTCCGAGGTGGCGCTCAAGGGCGGGCAATATCTGGCGGGCAGCGTCTTCCTGATCGGCAAGGGCACTTTCAACTTCGTCGTCGGCTTCGGCGTGATGCTCTACCTGCTGTTCTTCCTGCTGAAAGACGGCCCCTATCTGGTGAACCTGGCGCTCGAAGCGCTGCCGCTCTCCCAGCATGTAAAACACCACCTGTTCGTGAAGTTCGCCGCCGTCTCCCGCGCCACCGTCAAGGGCACGGTGGTGGTCGCCGTGGTGCAAGGCGCGCTCGGCGGGCTGGCGTTTTACTTTACCGGCATCGACGGCAGCCTGCTGTGGGGCGCGCTGATGGCGTTCCTGTCGATTATCCCGGCCGTAGGCTCCGCCATCATCTGGGTGCCGGCGGTGATCTACTTCTTCGCCACCGGCATGCTGTGGAAAGCCATTTTCCTGGTAGTGTTCTTCGTGGTGGTGATCGGCTTGGTGGACAACATTCTGCGCCCGCTGCTGGTGGGCAAAGACACCAAAATGCCGGACTACCTGATCCTGATTTCCACCCTGGGCGGCATGGAGATCTACGGCATCAACGGCTTCGTCATCGGCCCCTTGATCGCCGCGCTGTTCATCGCCTGCTGGAACATTCTGTCCGGCCGCGACAGCGAGGAGAACATCGAAGAGATCGACGAAGCGTTTATCGAGGAAGGCAAAAATCATCCCGACGCGGTGGAGTAAACCTCCCGCAGCGAATCACGCAGGGGCCCAATGGGCCCCTTTTTTGTCAGTGGTTTTGTATCAGCGCGCCGGGATAAAAAAGACCTGCTCCGGATCGCCGTCATCGAGATTGTCAATCCGGCCGCTGGCGACAAACCCGGCGTTCAGCAGCAGCCGCTGCATCGGCAGGTTGGAGCGATTGGTGGAGGTGAACAGCTTCGGTTGCCGGCAATGGGACTTCAACGCCGCAATCAGCGCCTGCCCGACGCCCCGGCGGCGATAGCGCTCGCCGACCATCAACATCTCGATAAAGCCGCAGCCGAAGAAGTGATAGTGCAGCACGCCATAGCCCATCGCCATGCCCCGTTCCTCGGCAAGAAAACAAATGCCCTGCGCGCACCAGGCGCGGATTTGCGCCGTGCGCTGCGGCTCGTCTTCGGCGACGCTGTCGAGGGCGATCAGGGCTGCGGCATCGGTTTCAGCAGCAAGGCGCACAAGCATATTTAACCCCTCATTCGTATGGATGACGGCGGTGCCGCTTCAACGAAACGGCAACCGAAGCGGGATAATTTTTACATCCCCGCCAAATTTTGTAATCCTATTATAGAGTTACTAAAAACACGCCAAGGAAGGAAAGCTTTTCCCGATGAGAATCCCGCAAATCTCCGCCGCCCTGCTGTTTACCCTGCTGCTGGCGGGCTGCCAGTTCCACAAAACCGTGTTCCCGCCGCCGTATATCGGCACTCCGCAAGAGATCAGCACCTACGAAGTGAAGGGGCTGACGTTCGTCACCACCGTCACCTTCAGCGGCCTGTTCGCCGAAGATCTGGTGCGCGAGTACGCGCAGAAGCATCACTATCGCTATTACGTGGTCACGATGCGCAGCAACGGTTTTAAAGATCGAAGCGAGCGCGTGAGCGCAATGATGTATCGGTAGGTATTGGCAACATATGCCGTGAAGACTGGATTCAACATTAGGAAACGCTATACGAAATATTGCACAACCCAATACTCACAGGCCGCATGAAAGTACGGCCTGCGACTTTTGGTCTAATTATCTGGCATCGCAGTTGCCGCCCTTTACTTTCATATCGGCCGAAACTCCAACGTGCCGTTGTTGACCGCTTCGTAAACCGCGGCCGTTGGCGGCTTAGGCAAACGCGCATTGACGATTGCCTTTATCGCGGCCTGGCAAAGTTGCGGCTCCCCTTGTTCAGCCCGAACGCTGATCAGCAGACCATCCGGCGCCAGCTTGATGCGCAATGTACAACTTCTGCCTGAGTAGGCTTCGGCATCTTTCAAATGGCTTTGAATCGCGGCCAGCAACTGGGCAAAATACTGTTCTTTCTCTTTTCCCGGCACAGGCGTCTTTGGGTTACCAAGGTTGGCAAAAAGATCATCGACCTCTTTATTCGCCGGAACGGATTGGCTGGGGGCAGTGCTCTTGGCACACCCCATTAATGCCAGTGCGAGCATCGCCGCCAATAATGTGGCGGCGCCGGTTTTATAGCCTGAATGCGTTATTTTCATATCCCTGTCCTTATGGATGATTATCAGTCGAATCAACGTTGTATTCGAAAAGATCCCCGGTGAATACTTATACAGAATTAACGCCAAACCACCAATGACATCACGCACTGGCACGCGGAAAATCGTGAGTAGATGATGATATGAAACCCTAACCCCCTCACCGGGCCGTACGCCTGAGCCCCCTGACCTGTCGACATCTCCCGAATGGGTAATCACCCCATCAATAAATTAAGTTATTCTTACTTTTTTATCCCACCATAAGCACTTTCAACCCTGGCAATCTGGAAAATCTGCCTATACTTATTTTCCTGATATTAAATTCGTTTAAGTAACCAGGATGGTAGGTATGAAAAGCAAACGACTCTTTGCCGCGCTTCTTGCTGCAACTACGGTGATGTTCATTGCGGGCTGCGCTTCCAATCAGGCGATCAAAACAACGGATGGCAAGACCATTGTCACCGACGGCAAACCTCAGGTCGATACAGATACCGGGTTAGTCTCCTATCGAAACGCTGAAACGGGCAAAACGGAACAGATCAATCGAGACCAGATTGCAAACATGAGTGAGTTGGATAACTAAAAGGAGCTTCAAATGAAAAAAACGCTTGTTCTTCCCGCGATCGCCCTGGTTGCCATCGCCGCACTGTCAGGCTGCACACGCACAAGCTACGCCATCCATACCCACGACGGTCGAACGCTCATCAGTGACGGCAAGCCGAAAGAAACTTCTGCCGGGTTGCTCGGTTATACCGACGCCAATGGCGTTAAACAGCAAATCAACAAGACGGAAGTCAAAGAGGTTTCAGAGATCCCTCATTAAGGTTCCGATAATCTCAGCCAGCTAACACCAAGGGAGCCAATGGCTCCCTTTCTACTCTAAACCCGGCGTACTTGCCTGCATTTAACGATAACGTCGAACACCTGACATTTCAGCGCCAACGTTCCCGGGTTTGCCATACGGATCTCTCCTTTCCCTGCGTCGAACAGCTATAATCCAAGAAGTGGAGTTATTTGATAATGATAAGGAGGGAGTATGTATAAAACTATCTTGGTTCCAGTCGATATTACCGAGCCGGAATTAACGCAGCAGGTCATCCCACATGTCAACGCGCTCGCCAGGCTCGAAGACTCCCACGTCCATTTCCTAGCGGTGATCCCGTCACGCGCCACCTACGCCGCTTTCGGCTTTGCCGCCACCGCGGCGATAGAAACCAAAGACGAAATCATTGCGGTAGCGACCGAAGGGTTGGCGAAAGCGGCCAAAGAATTCAGCGTGCCTGAAGATAGAGTGACCACGCACGTGGCCGTCGGCGATCCTAAAGATCAGATCCTGGAACTCGCTGATGCGCTTAACGCGGAGATTATTGTGATGGGTTCCAACCGCCCTTCTGCGATCACTTACCTCCTCGGCTCCAATGCCACCGCCGTCGTGCGCCACGCCAATTGCCCGGTGCTGGTGGTGCGTGAATCGGCCAATCCTTGATATCCCATGCCCATTCGAACAATAAAAAAACGGGAGCCCTAAGGCTCCCGCTCTTATTCAAACGCCAAACACACTTACATGTGCTCTACGATAGCGTCGCCAAACTCTGAGCATTTCAGCAGTTTAGCGCCTTCCATCAGGCGTTCGAAGTCATAGGTCACGGTCTTGGCGGCGATGGCGCCTTCCATACCTTTAACAATCAGGTCAGCCGCTTCGAACCAGCCCATGTGGCGCAGCATCATCTCTGCGGACAGGATGATGGAGCCTGGGTTCACTTTGTCCTGGCCGGCGTACTTCGGCGCGGTGCCGTGAGTCGCTTCGAACAGCGCGCAGTCGGAGCCGATGTTGGCGCCCGGTGCGATGCCGATGCCGCCGACCTGGGCAGCCAGGGCGTCGGAGATGTAGTCACCGTTCAGGTTCATACAGGCGATCACGTCGTATTCCGCCGGGCGCAGCAGGATCTGCTGCAGGAAGGCGTCGGCGATCACGTCTTTAACCACGATCTCTTTGCCGGTGTTCGGGTTCTTGATCTTCAGCCATGGGCCGCCGTCGATCAGCTCGCCGCCGAACTCTTCGCGCGCCAGCTCATAGCCCCAATCCTTGAAGGCACCTTCGGTGAACTTCATGATGTTGCCTTTGTGAACCAGGGTCACGGAGTCGCGGTCGTTGGTGATGGCGTATTCGATCGCCGCACGCACCAGACGCTTGGTCCCTTCTTCGGAGCATGGCTTCACGCCGATACCGCACTGCTCTGGGAAGCGGATTTTCTTCACGCCCATTTCGTCGCGCAGGAATTTGATCACTTTGTCCGCTTCGGCGGAGCCGGCTTTCCACTCGATGCCGGCGTAGATGTCTTCGGCGTTTTCACGGAAGATCACCATGTCGGTCAGCTCAGGCTGTTTCACCGGGCTTGGGGTGCCCTGGTAGTAACGCACCGGGCGCAGGCACACGTACAGATCCAGCTGCTGGCGCAGGGCCACGTTCAGAGAACGGATGCCGCCGCCGACCGGGGTGGTCAGGGGGCCTTTGATGGCGACGCGGTAGTCGCGGATCAGGTCCAGAGTTTCGTCCGGCAGCCACACGTCTTTACCGTAAACGTGGGTAGATTTTTCGCCGGTGTAGATTTCCATCCAGGAGATTTTACGTTCGCCGTGGTAAGCCTTTTTAACGGCCGCATCAACCACGTGGATCATGGCAGGAGTCACGTCAACGCCGATGCCGTCGCCTTCGATGAACGGGATGATCGGGTTATGAGGAACAACCAGTTTACCCTGGGCGTCAACCGTGATTTTTTTACCTTCTGCCGGAACAACTACTTTGCTTTCCATCAACCTCTCCTTCAAGCGCAATTTTGTTAATGCTTTGTAAGATGCGTGTAGATACTACTTGAATATTCGGTCCGCGCCAATCCGAAACGGATTCGGTTATAATGCGCTTATCATCCGTAATCTCAACCGTTATGAAAAAATTCTCTGTTAGAAATCACAAAGTTAAACGATTCAGCAAGCCGAATGCCGCCAAACCCGCCGCGCCGAAAGGGCCGCGCCGAATTGTGTTATTCAACAAGCCCTTCGACGTGCTGCCGCAGTTCACCGACGAAGCCGGCCGCGCCACGCTGAAAGAGTACATCCCCTTCCCCGACGTTTACGCCGCCGGGCGTCTGGATCGCGACAGCGAAGGGCTGCTGGTGCTGACCAACGACGGCCAGCTGCAGGCGCAGCTCACCCAGCCGGGCAAGCGCACCGGCAAAATCTATTATGTGCAGGTCGAGGGCGCGCCGCAGGAGAGCGATCTGGCGCCGCTGCGCAGCGGCGTCACGCTGAAAGACGGCCCCACGCTGCCCGCCGGGGTGGAGTTGGTGGCCGAGCCGCAGTGGCTGTGGCCACGCAACCCGCCGATCCGCGAACGTAAATCCATCCCCACTTGCTGGCTGAAAATCACCCTGTATGAAGGGCGAAACCGCCAGGTGCGTCGCATGACGGCGCATATCGGGTTCCCTACCCTGCGCCTGATTCGCTACAGTATGGGTAATCTTTCGCTGGGTTCACTGCAACCTGGTGAATGGAAAACCATCGATTCCCTGTAGACCGATAACTGATGGAGACGCCATGAGGAACACACTGATAGCGCTGCTGCTCGCCGCACTGGCGGCCCCGCTCGCCGCCCAGGCCGCCAGCTTCGACTGCGCCAAGGCGGCAAGCCGCGATGAGCGCGCCATCTGCGCCAACCGCACGCTGAACGATCTGGACGTGCAAATGGCCACCAAGTACCAATTCCTGCGCGGCCTGTTCGCCATGGGCGCGCGCGGCGCGATGCAGGACAGCCAGCAGGACTGGCTGACAAAACGCCAGCGGTGCGGCGGCGATACCGCCTGCCTGCTGCAAAGCTATCGCACCCGCATCGCCGAGCTGGACGACATCTACCGGCGCATCGACAAACCGCTGTAAGGAGAGCGCATGTTCAAACCGCATGTCACCGTGGCCTGCGTGGTGCACGCCGCCGGCAAATTTTTAATTGTCGAAGAGACCATCAACGGCAAAGCGCTGTGGAACCAGCCGGCCGGCCACCTAGAGGCCGACGAGACGCTGGTGCAGGCCGCCGAGCGCGAGCTGTGGGAAGAGACCGGCATCCGCGCCACGCCGCAGGCGTTCCTGCGCCTGCACCAGTGGATCGCGCCGGATCGCACGCCGTTCCTGCGTTTTTGCTTCGTTATCGAGCTGGAACAGCCGCTGCCGACCGAGCCGCACGACAGCGACATCGATCGCTGCCTGTGGCTGAGCGCCGACGAGATCTTGCAGGCGCCCAACCTGCGTTCCGCGCTGGTGGCGGAGAGCATTCGCAGCTACCAGCAGCCGGAGCGCTACCCGCTGTCGCTGGTCGGCAGCTTCGCCTGGCCGTTTTAAGGGCGCGGGGCAGCACAAGATGAACAGTGCGCCGGCGCGGCCAACGTGGTAAAATCCTGCGCTTGTTTTTATCAGCACGGTTCGTGTTCAAGTTCGTGAGATCCCCATGTCAGACAACAGCCAGAAAAAAGTAATCGTCGGTATGTCCGGCGGCGTCGACTCTTCCGTTACCGCCTATCTGTTACAGCAACAGGGCTATCAGGTCGCTGGGCTGTTCATGAAGAACTGGGAAGAAGACGACGACGAAGAGTACTGCTCCGCCGCGACCGATCTGGCCGACGCGCAAGCGGTCTGCGACAAGCTGGGCATCGAACTGCACACGGTGAACTTTGCGGCGGAATACTGGGACAACGTGTTTGAGCTGTTCCTGGAAGAGTACAAGGCCGGCCGCACGCCGAACCCGGACATCCTGTGCAATAAAGAGATCAAATTCAAAGCCTTCCTAGAGTTCGCCGCCGAAGATCTGGGGGCCGATTTCATCGCCACCGGCCACTACGTGCGCCGCCAGGACGTGGGCGGCAAGAGCCGCCTGCTGCGCGGCGTCGACGGCAACAAGGATCAGAGCTACTTCCTCTACACCCTGAGCCACGAGCAGGTGGCGCAAAGCCTGTTCCCGGTCGGCGAGCTGGAGAAGCCGGAGGTGCGCCGCATCGCCGAGCAGCTGGAGCTGGTCACCGCCAAGAAGAAAGATTCTACCGGCATCTGCTTTATCGGCGAGCGCAAGTTCCGCGACTTCCTCGGCCGCTACCTGCCGGCGCAGCCGGGCCCGATCGTCAGCGTTGACGGCCAGACCGTCGGCGAACACCAGGGCCTGATGTATCACACCCTGGGCCAGCGCAAAGGGCTGGGCATCGGCGGCCTGAAAGACAGCAGCGAAGATCCGTGGTACGTGGTGGATAAAGACGTGGCCAACAACGTGCTGGTGGTCGCCCAGGGGCACGATCACCCGCGCCTGATGTCTACCGGCCTTATCGCGCAGCAGCTGCACTGGGTGGATCGCCTGCCGCTGAGCGGCCCGTTCCGCTGCACGGTGAAGACCCGCTATCGCCAGCAGGATATCCCTTGCACCGTGACCCCGCTCGACAGCGAACGCATCGAAGTGCGTTTCGACGAGCCGGTCTCCGCCGTCACCCCCGGCCAGTCGGCGGTGTTCTACCAGGGCGAAATCTGCCTCGGCGGCGGCATCATCGAACAGCGCCTGGCGTAATTCGCCTGCCGTCCAAGAAAAACGCTGCGTTTATCGCAGCGTTTTTTTTAATCAAAATTCCACCTGCGCCCCCAGTTCGATCACCCGATTCGGCGGGATTTCGAACAGATCCGGCGCGCGCAGCGCATTGCGCTGCAACAGCTGGAACACCTTGCCGCGCACGCGCAAATACCAGGGCCGCTTGCCCAGCACCAGCGTATCGCGCGACATAAAGAACGAGGTCTCGTTCATGGTGAAGCTCATCCCCTCCAGCCCGCAGCGGTAAAGGATGTCCGTGACGTTGGGCGTCTCGCGCCAACCGTAGCTCGCCACCACCCGCCAGAAACTCGCCGACAGCTGTTCGATCGCCACCCGCTGCACGTTATGCACGTACGGCATGTCGGTGGTGACGATGGTCAGCAGCACCACGCGCTCATGCAGCACCTTGTTGTGCTTCAGGTTATGCAACAGCACCAGCGGCACCGCGTGCGGCGTGCGCTCCATAAACACCGCGGTACCCGGCACCCGCTTCGGCGGCGCCTCCTCCAGCGACTCGATCAGCGCGCTCAGCCCCTCCTGGTTGTCGCGCAGCCGGCGGATCAGACGCGAACGCTCGGTCTTCCAGGTCAGCATGATCAGCAGAATCATCAGCCCAAGCACCACCGGCAGCCAGCCGCCGGTCGCCAGCTTGATCAGGTTGGCGCCGAACAGCGGTACGTCGATGCACAGCATGATCAGCAGCATCAGCCCGCCCAGCGCGCGCGGCCAGCCCCAGTTTTTCACCGCCACGATGCTCAGTAAAATCGACGACAGCAGCATGGTGCCGGTCACCACGATGCCGTAAGCCGAGGCCAGGTTGCTGGAGTGTTTGAAACTGATAATCACGATCAGCACCGCTGCGAACAGCAGCCAGTTCACCACCGGAATGTAGATCTGCCCGGACTCCTGATCGGAGGTATAGATGATGCGCATCGGCGGCAGGTAGCCTAGCCGCACCGCCTGCCGCGTCAGCGAGAACACGCCGGAGATTACCGCCTGCGAGGCGATCACCGTCGCCAGCGTGGCGATCACCAGCAGCGGGATCAGCGCCCAGGTCGGCGCCAGCAGGAAGAACGGGTTGTTGATCGCCGCCGGATTGGTCAGCAGCAGCGCCCCCTGGCCGAAGTAGTTCAGCACCAGCGCCGGCGCCACCAGCGTAAACCACGCCAGACGGATCGGCTTTTTACCGAAGTGGCCCATATCGGCGTACAGCGCTTCGGCGCCGGTGACCGACAGCACCACCATGCCCAGCGCAAAGAACGACACCGTCTTGTATTCGAGGAAGAAATTCACCGCCCAGTAAGGGTTCAGCGCCCGCAGCACGCCAGGGTGCTGCAGAATGCCGCCGATGCCCAGCAGCGCGAGCGTCAGGAACCAGATAACCATCGCCGGGGCGAACAGTTTGCCGACGCTGCCGGTGCCGCGCTTTTGTATCGCGAACAACGCGGTCAGCACCAGCAGCGACAGCGGCACGATAAAGCTGTCCAGTTCGGGGGCGATAATCTGCAGCCCCTCGATGGCCGAAAGCACCGAAATGGCCGGGGTGATCACCCCGTCGCCGTAAAAGAAGCTGCCGCCCACCAGCCCGATCAGCACCGCCGCCGGCACCCAGCGCGCATCCAGCCTGCGGATCGCCAGCGACATCAGCGTCAGGATCCCGCCCTCGCCGTCGTTGTCGGCGCGCATCACGAAACAAATGTATTTAATGGACACCACCAGCGTCAGCAGCCAGAAAATCAGCGACAAAAAGCCGTAGATCGAGGCCGGCGTCAGGGTGATACCTTCCTCCGCCGTCAGGCATTCGCGCAGGGTGTACAGCGGGCTGGTGCCGATATCGCCGTACACCACGCCGATGGCCGCCAACGTCACCGCCGGCAGCGGCTGCTTGTTTTTTACGTGCATATGAAGATCTTTATTTGAGGGCTCACGTTGGCAGTATAGATGCAGCCGCCGCACTTTATTTGCCGCCGCAACAATAAGTTCGCGCCGCCGCGCCGGCGATTTTCGCCGCCTGTCTGCGCAGTTCTGCGCCGTATGGCGCCTCCGCCTCGTCTCGGGCGTATTAGACGCTGGGTTTAGCCTCGATTTTGTGGCATGATCCGCGGCATTCGTTGTCATCGTTGTTACAGCCACGCCCGTTCGTTACCGTTCGCGGCCGCCGCCGTTACCCCTGCGATACACACAACCTTATGCAGTAAGCCATGTACCGTTCACAGCGTTTACAGGAGTAATCGTGGCGAAGAATTATTATGACATCACGCTGGCCATGGCGGGTATCAGCCAGTCGGCGCGTTTGGTTCAGCAGTTGGCCCATGAAGGGCAATGCAACCGCGAAGCCTTTCAGACCTCGCTGAAAAGCCTGCTGCAGATGAACCCGCCCTCCACGCTGGCGGTGTTCGGCGGTGAAGAACGCAATTTGATGGTCGGCCTCGAAACCCTGATGGGCGTGCTTAACGCCAACAACAAAGGGCCGGGCGCGGAACTGACCCGCTACACCATCAGCCTGATGGTGCTGGAGCGCAAACTCAACGCCAACAAACAGGCGATGAACACGCTCGGTGAACGCCTCAGCCAGCTCGAACGCCAGCTGGCGCACTTCGATCTTGAGTCGGACACCATCATCAGCGCGCTGGCCGGCATTTACGTCGACGTGGTCAGCCCGCTCGGGCCGCGCATCCAGGTGACCGGCTCGCCGGCTATCTTGCAGAACCCGCAGGTGCAGGCCAAGGTTCGCGCCACGCTGCTGGCCGGCATTCGCGCCGCCGTGCTGTGGCAACAGGTCGGCGGCAGCCGCCTGCAGTTAATGTTTTCCCGTAATCGTCTGTTCAAGCAGGCGCAAAATATCGTTGCTCATTGTTAATCGATCCCAGGAGTTGCTACCGATGGAATTATCCTCACTGACCGCCGTTTCCCCCGTTGATGGACGCTACGGTGATAAAGTCAGCGCACTGCGCCCCATTTTCAGCGAATACGGTCTGCTGAAATTCCGCGTACAGGTTGAAGTACGTTGGCTGCAAAAACTGGCGGCCTGCGCAGAAATCAAGGAAGTTCCCGCTTTTGACGCCGACGCAAACGCTTTCCTCGACAAAATCGTCGCGGAATTCAATGAAGAAGACGCTCAGCGCATCAAAACCATCGAGCGCACCACCAACCACGACGTGAAAGCGGTCGAGTATTTCCTGAAGGAAAAAGTGGCGGCGGTGCCTGCGCTGCACGCGGTGTCCGAGTTCATCCACTTCGCCTGCACCTCCGAAGACATCAACAACCTGTCGCACGCGCTGATGCTGCAAAGCGCGCGTCAGGACGTGGTGCTGCCTTACTGGCGCAAGATCATCGACGCGCTGAAAGGGCTGGCGCTGGAATACCGCGATATTCCGCTGCTGTCGCGCACCCACGGCCAGCCGGCGACCCCGTCGACCGTCGGCAAAGAGTTCGCCAACGTGGCTTACCGCATGGAGCGCCAGTACCGCCAGCTGGAGCGCGTGGAGATCATGGGTAAAATCAACGGCGCGGTCGGCAACTACAACGCCCACATCGTCGCTTACCCGGAAGTGGACTGGCATCAGTTCAGCGAAGCGTTCGTGACCTCGCTCGGCATCACCTGGAACCCGTACACCACCCAGATCGAGCCGCATGACTACATCGCCGAACTGTTCGACTGCGTAGCGCGTTTCAACACCATCCTGATCGACTTCGACCGCGACATCTGGGGCTACATCGCCCTGAACCACTTCAAGCAGAAGACCATCGCCGGCGAAATCGGCTCTTCCACCATGCCGCACAAGGTCAACCCGATCGACTTCGAAAACTCCGAAGGCAACCTGGGCCTGGCTAACGCCGTGCTGGGCCACCTGGCGGGCAAACTGCCGGTGTCCCGCTGGCAGCGCGACCTGACCGACTCCACCGTGCTGCGTAATCTGGGCGTAGGCCTGGGCTACGCGCTGATCGCCTATCAGGCCACCCTGAAAGGCATCAGCAAGCTGGAAGTGAACCAGGCGCACCTGCTGGACGAACTGGATCACAACTGGGAAGTGCTGGCCGAGCCGATCCAGACCGTGATGCGCCGCTACGGCATCGAGAAACCTTACGAGAAGCTGAAAGAGCTGACCCGCGGCAAGCGCGTGGATGCCGCCGGCATGCAGGCGTTCATCGATGGCCTGGCGCTGCCGGAAGAAGAGAAAACCCGTCTGAAGGCGATGACCCCGGCCAACTACATCGGCCGCGCCACCACCATGGTCGACGAGCTGAAATAAGCGCTTTAGCCTGACAACGACAAGGCGGCCTGCGGGCCGCCTTTTTCTTTGCTATTCGCCGCGCAGCACCTGCAGCCGGGCTATCTGCCGCCCCTGCGCATCGAAGTTGTCCGCACTCAGCCAGCGCGCCAGCGCCTGCCGCACCGTCGGCCAGCGGTCGGCGGTGATGGCGAACCAGTCGGTATCCCGGCTGCGCCCCTTGACGATCACCGCGAAGCGGAAGTTGCCCTCGTAGCGAAAGCCAAAGCGCAGCGCGGCCTGGCGCGACGGCGCGTTATGACTGTCGCACTTCCACTCGCAGCGGCGGTAGCCCAGCGTGTCGAAGGCATAGCGCAGCAGCAGCGCGATGGCCTCGGTGGCGCTGGAGCGCTGTTTCATCAACGGCGACCAGCTGACGTGGCCGATCTCCAGCACCCCGTTGGCTTCGTCGATGCGCATCAGCGCCACCGTGCCCACCGGCGCATCGCTGGCGGCGTCGAACACCGTCAGATTAACCAGCGCCGGGTTGGCCTGCAGCGTCTCCAGATGCTGCAACATCGCCGCCGGCGTATCGGGCCGTTCGATGGACAGATAGGTCCAGTCGCGGCCGTCCGGCGCCAGCTGAAACGCCTCGAACAGCGCGGCGTAATCCCGCTGCGGCTCGAGCGGCGCCAGCGAGCAGAAACGCCCGCCGAGCGTCGCGCCGCCGGGGCGGCGAGCTGGCTGCCAATCCGGCATCGGTTCGCCAACCGGCTGACCATAACGATTCATTGCCATAAACGCCTCCTGCGGTTAACGGGTATAAACGATAAACGAGCTTCTTCTGCCGATTTTGTCGTACAGCGAACGCGCCGGCGCGTTGTACTCCTGGGTCATCCAGTAGACCCGATCGCTGCCGCGCATCTCTGCCAAGCGATACGCCTGTTCGAACAGCTTTTCCGACACCTTGTGGCCGCGCGCCTGCGGCGACACATAGAGATCTTCGATATAACAATAGCCGACCGCGCTCCAGGTGGACGGGTGGAACACCAGGTTCATCAGCCCGAGCAGTTGGCCGTCGGCATCCTGCGCCACCAGCCCGTACACCTGTTCATCCTGCCCTAGGCGTTCGAAGGTGCGATCGGTCACCTGCGGCGCCACGTCGGCGCGGTAAAAATCGAGATATCCCTGCCACAGCGCCAGCCATTGCGCTTTGTCGTCGCCATTGATTCTGCGGATAGTCACTTCAGGGTTGTATGGGTTCATAGCGCCTCACGGAGTAAGATGTTATTTCCATTGGGGAAATAACCGGATAGCGGCAGAATACACCGCGCGGCGACGGTACAATACGGACCAATACGAAACGCAGAGCAGACCAATTTTAGCCGTCGCTTGCCACCGGCAGCGCGTTGAACACCTGCGCCAGCGTCGCGATAAAGCGCACGATCTCATCCGGCGTATAGGCCGAGAAGCCGAGCACCAGCGCCCCGCGCTGCGGCGTGCCGGTGTAGAAGTCCGCCAGGCCGTACAGTCGAATCCCCCGTTCGGCGGCGGCCGCCACCAGCCGCCGCTCCGTCGCCGCATCCGCCAACGGGCACACCAGCTGCAGCCCGCCCTGCGGCAGCGCCGGGCGCGTCCAGGCCGCCAGGTGACGATGCACCGCGTCGTACAGCACGTTCAACCGCGCCTTGTACAGCGTGCGCATATTGCGCAGATGCTCGGCGTAGCCGCCCTCGTGCAGGAAGTGGAACAGCGTCATCTGCGCCAGCGCCGACGTGTAGCCGTCCTGAAACTGCCTGGCGGCGACCAATGGCCGCACCAGCTGCGGCGGCGCGATCATGAAACCGATGCGCAGCCCCGGAAACAGCGTCTTGCTGAAGGTGCCGATGTACAGCGTGCGCCCGCCGCTGTCCAGCCCCTGCAATGCCGCCTTGGTTTGCCGGTCATAGTTGAACTCGGCGTCGTAGTCGTCTTCGATGATCCAGGCCCGCTGCCGCTGCGCCCACTGCAGCAGCGCCAGCCGCCGCTCGAGGCTCAGCGAATACCCCAGCGGGTAGTGATGGGACGGCGTGATGTAAACACCCCGTCCGCCGCCCGAGGCCTGCATCAACTGCCCGACGTCCAGCCCCTGCTCGTCGATACCGATCGGCCGCGCCTGCAGCCCCGCCGACTGCACCAGCTTTTTCGCCCCTTGGTAACCCGGCTCTTCGACGAACACCGCATCGCCGGGATCGAACAGCACCTGGGTACACAGCGCCAACGCCTGCTGAGAGCTGGTCACCACGATCACCTGTTCCGCCGTCGCCTTCACGCCCCGCTCCCGCTGCAGATAGCGCGCGATCTCCGCGCGCAGCTCCGGCAACCCTTGCGGATCGGCATACCCCAACAGCCGCTCGCCGTGCCGCCTTAGCGCCTGCTTTTCCTGCTGCAGCCATTGCTCGATGGGAAACGCCCGCAGGTCCGCCAGCGAAGGCGTCAGCGAAGCCTGGCGGCTGGTGTGCGGCGTATGGCTGACCGCCAGCAGCGCCCGGCCGCGATCGCTCAGCTCGCGCTCCGCCAGCCGCGCCTCTTGCCCCGCCGCCGTCGCCAGCAGTTCACGGCCGAGCAGCGTGTCGCAGCGATAACGCACAAAGCTGCCGCGCCCCACCGTTCGGCTGATGAACCCCTCCGCTTCCAGCCGCGCGTAGGTCTGTTCCACCGTGTCGCGCGCCACCGTCAGCCGGGCCGCCAACGCACGGCTCGGCGGCAGCTGCGTCCGCCAGGGCAGTTCTCCGGCGGCGATTAGTTGTAGCAGGGCCTGATGCAGCGCCGAACGCCGGGTCAGACCTTGCCGCCGCTGCTGCGCGAAGGCGGCCAGGATCGCCGCGTCGTCCGCGTGTCGTGGGGTATCACTCATGGGGTATTTGTTTCTCCAGGCTCAGGGGCCGACGCACTACTCTACCTCATTTCCTCCCAGCGGCGGCGGCAGTTGCGCTGCCCGGCGAAATCCCCTTAAATAAGCCATCGCATTGCGGCTACAGGACTTCCGTCGGCTATGAGCAAGGAGACCAACCAGCGTCTGCTGGACAAACTGCAGCAGGATCTGGCCAGCGCGGGCGCGATGCCGCTGTATTTGCGCTTCAACGCCTCGGTGCGCCAGGCCATCGAGCAGGGGTTGCTGAATGCGGGGGATTTTTTGCCCAGCGAGCGCCTGTTCACCGAACGGCTCGGCATCTCGCGCATCACGGTGCGCAAGGCGCTGGCCTGCCTCGAGCAGGACGGCATCATCGGCCGTTCGCGCGGCTACGGCACCTTTATCCAACCGCAGCGGCCCGAGCCGAAGCTGTTCTATTCATTGGCGGACGTCAAAGGATTCTCGCGCGAGGTAATACAGCAGGGGCGCCGGCCGGATACACAGTGGATCAGCCGCGAACGGATACCCGCCGGCGCTGAGCTGGCTGAAAAGCTCCAGCTGGCGGCCGGAACGCCGATCTACCAACTCAAACGCATTCACCTGATCGATCGGCGGCCAATGTCGGTGGCGGTGTCCTACGTGGTGGCGGCGGCGATTGCCAACGTCGACGAGATCGGCATCTCGCTGTACGATTACTTCCGGCGCAATAAGGTGGAGATGGGATCGCTGCGCAGCCAGGTCAGCGCCGCGATGGCCGACGACGATATCCGTCAGGCGCTGCGGCTCTCGGAGCCGATGCCGCTGCTGATCGTGCGCCAGACGCTGTTCGACCACCAAAAAAAGCCGATCGAATACAGTGAAAGCTTCTGCCGCAGCGACATGTACGAATTTACCAGCGAAAGCTGACCCGTTGCGTCACGCGGCGGCTTACGACTCGCCCTGCCGGCGGCGGCGAAAACGCGCGAACGCCTGAACATAAGCCCCGATATCCAGCGGATTCACCCGTTTTAACTCCGCCAGCAGCCCCGGCTCAATCGCCTCGGCGCCGTGCAGCGCGCCGCAAATCGCGGTGGCCATCGCGCCGATGGTGTCGGTATCGCCGCCCAGGTTGGCGCACAGCACGGCGCACCGGGTAGGGTCGGTTTGCGCCAGTTGCACCATCGCCAGCGCTGCGGGCACCGACTCGATGGTGCTCACCCCGGCGCCGATCAGCTGATACACCCGCTCGGAGGCCTGCTCGGTGCCGGTGGCTTCATCCACCACCTGAAACGCCAGTTCGATGCGCGCCGCCAGCGAAGGGCTGAACGTCGTCTCCTGCCGGCGCTGGGCATACTCCGCCACCCCCGGCAACGCCAGGCGAATGGAGGCCCAGTCAGCCCCTTCCACCGCCCGCGCCACGGCCCAGGCGATCGCCACCGCACCGGCGACGGCGATGTCGGATTTGTGCGTCGGGCTGCAGGCCAGCCACACCTGTCGGCAGAAGTCCTCCAGCGGCGCGGAAGGCAGCACGCAGCCCAAAGGCGAAATGCGCATCGCCGCACCGTTGGTGATGCCGTTGTTTTCCAACTCGGCGATCGGCGTGCCCGCTTTCTGCTCGCTCAGCGCCAGTTTGGAACTGGGGCCGAGAATGTTCTTGTTGAAAGCGTCAAAACCGTCCACCCAACGGATCACGTTGCGGGCGATCAGCTCCGGCACCACCTCGCCTTGCGCCTCCACCAGCGCATCGGCCAACGCCAATGCCATCGCGGTATCGTCGGTATATTGCCCGGCCTTGAAATAACAGGCGGCGGTGTTCTCCGCAGGCCCGTCGAGAAAGCCCTCTATCCAGCCGAAGTGGCGCTTAACCCGCTCGCGCGGCCACAGCTCGGAAGGCATGCCGAGCGCGTCGCCCAGCATCTGTCCGTAAAGTGCGCCCGCTATGCGTTCCGCCTGGGTTAACTGCTTCATCCGTCGCTCCTGAGAAAATGTGCCGATGCCTCAATAATACCTTATTAGTACCTTTAAAGCTTATCAAGCGCCCCGGCTCACACGTTCTTTCCGCGGGCAATGCCCGGCGCGTTTAAGTTGCGTTTAACGTCGCCCCGCCGCTGTTTATCCGACGTTTATCAGAACTTGTCGATAATGTCGGCGAACAAATTGATAACGCTTATTTTAATACATTGCTTCGGCTCTCTTGCGAGCCGGGCGGGTTATACCTACCATAGCCTCAGCACTTTTTGTCAACATGGTTCAGGTGGCCGCGTTATCCCCTGACACGCCGCAGAGCGTGTTCCCTTTTTATCGCGTGGGTGACAGGACGTTCACCCGCATAGTCACAGGAGTTCGCCATGCGAGTACTGGTTGTTGAAGATAATGGTCTGCTGCGCCACCACCTTTCCGTTCAGATGCGCGAGATGGGCCATCAGGTCGACGCGGCCGAAGACGCCAAGGAAGCCGATTACTTCCTGCAGGAGCACGCGCCGGATATCGCCATCGTCGATCTCGGCCTGCCGGGTGAAGACGGTCTGAGCCTGATCCGCCGCTGGCGCGCGCACCAGGCCAAGCTGCCGATCCTGGTGCTGACCGCCCGCGAAAGCTGGCAGGACAAAGTGGCGGTGCTGGAAGCCGGCGCCGACGACTATGTCACCAAGCCGTTCCACCTGGAAGAAGTGATCGCCCGCATGCAGGCGCTGATGCGCCGCAACAGCGGCCTGGCTTCGCAGGTGATTGTGCTGCCGCCGTTCCAGATCGATCTGTCGCGCCGCGAGCTGAGCGTCAACGATCGGCAAATCAAGCTGACCGCCTTTGAATACACCATCATCGAAACCCTGATCCGCAACGCCGGCAAGGTGGTGAGCAAGGATTCGTTGATGCTGCAACTCTACCCGGACGCCGAGCTGCGCGAAAGCCACACCATCGACGTGCTGATGGGCCGCTTGCGCAAGAAGGTGCAGGCGGAATACCCGCATGAAGTGATCACCACGGTACGTGGCCAGGGCTATCGTTTTGACGCGAAGTGAACATAATGTTCAACAAGAATAAAAAACCGTTTTCGCTGCGTGCCCGCTTCCTGATGGCGACCGCCGGGGTGATCCTGGCGCTGTCGCTCTCTTACGGTTTGGTGGCGGTCGTCGGCTATATCGTCAGCTTCGACAAAACCGCCTTCCGCCTGCTGCGCGGCGAGAGCAACCTGTTTTTCAGTCTGGCGCAGTGGAAAGACAACAAGCTCACCATCGCCATTCCCCCCGATATCGATCTCAACTTCCCGACGCTGGTATTTATCTACGACGATAAAGGCAACCTGCTGTGGAGCCAGCGCAAGGTGCCGGAGCTGGAGAAGCTGATCAACAAGGAATGGCTGGAGGAGTCCGGCTTTTACGAAATCGACACCGACACCCGCGTCAGTAGCGAAGTGCTGGGGGACAACCCCAAAGCGCAGGATCAGCTGAAGAATTACGACGATACCGATCAGAACGCGCTGACCCACTCGGTGGCGGTCAATACCTATGCCGCCACGCCTCGCCTGCCGGCGCTGACCATCGTGGTGGTCGACAGCATTCCGCAGGAGCTGCAGCGATCTGACGTGGTGTGGGAGTGGTTCAGCTACGTGCTGCTGGCCAACCTGCTGCTGGTGGTGCCGCTGCTGTGGCTGGCGGCCTACTGGAGCCTGCGGCCGATCAAGGCGCTGGTCAATCAGGTGGGCGAGCTGGAGAACGGCGAGCGCGATCAGCTGGATGAGAACCCGCCCAGCGAGCTGCGCGGGCTGGTGCGTAATCTGAACATTCTGGTGCGCAACGAACGCCAGCGCTACACCAAGTACCGCACTACCCTGTCGGATTTGACCCACAGCCTGAAAACGCCGCTGGCGGTGCTGCAAAGCACCCTGCGCTCACTGCGCAGCGGCAAGCAGACCACCATCGAAGAAGCCGAGCCGATCATGCTGGATCAGATCGGGCGCATCTCGCAGCAAATCGGTTACTACCTGCACCGAGCCAGCATCAACTCCGGCCAGACGGTGCTGACGCGCGAGATCCATTCGGTGCCGGCGCTGCTCGACAGCCTGGTGGTGGCGCTGAATAAGGTTTATCAGCGCAAAGGGGTGGTGATCACGCTGGACATCTCGCCGGAAGTGACCTTTATGGGCGAGAAAAACGACTTTATGGAAGTGATGGGCAACGTGTTGGAAAACGCCTGCAAATACTGCCTGGAGTTCGTGGAGATCACCTCGCTGCACTCCGAGAAAAACCTCACCATCGTTATCGACGACGACGGCCCGGGGATCCCGGAAAGCAAGCGCCAGCTGATCTTCCAGCGCGGCCAGCGGGTGGATACTCTGCGCCCCGGCCAGGGCCTGGGTTTGTCGGTGGCGGCGGAGATCATCGAGCAGTACGACGGCGAAATCGTCATCAGCGACAGCCCGCTCGGCGGCGCGCGCATGCAGGTCACCTTCGCCCGCCAGCACGACACCCACCACAACGAGTAAATTATGCCGCTGCGGCCCCGATCCACGGGGCCAAACTTCCGTTATAATCGCACACAGGCTCACTCCTCTCTCCTGGAATAGAACATGGATTATCAATTAGACCTGGACTGGAACGATTTTTTGCAACGTTATTGGCAAAAGCGTCCGGTGATTCTGAAGCGCGGCTTCAAAAACTTTATCGATCCGATCTCCCCGGATGAGCTGGCCGGGCTGGCGATGGAAAACGAAGTGGACAGCCGCCTGGTCAGCCACCAGGACGGCCGTTGGCAGGTCGCGCACGGCCCCTTCGAGAGCTTCGATCACCTGAGCGAAAACAACTGGTCGCTGCTGGTGCAGGCGGTGGACCACTGGCATGAGCCTTCCGCGGCGCTGATGCGCCCGTTCCGCCAGCTGCCGGACTGGCGGATGGATGACCTGATGATCTCCTTCTCGGTACCGGGCGGCGGCGTCGGCCCGCATCTCGATCAGTACGACGTGTTCATCATTCAGGGCACCGGCCGCCGCCGCTGGCGCGTCGGGGAAAAAACGCCGCTGAAACAGCACTGCCCGCACCCGGATCTGCTGCAGGTGGAGCCGTTCGACGCCATCATCGACGAAGAGATGGAGCCGGGCGACATTCTCTACATTCCGCCGGGCTTCCCGCATGAAGGCTACGCGCTGGAAAACGCGCTCAACTATTCGGTGGGCTTCCGCGCGCCGAACGGCCGCGAGCTGGTGAGCGGCTTCGCCGACTACGTGCTGGCGCGCGAGCTGGGCAGCAAACGCTACGGCGATCCGGACGTTAAACTGCGCGAACACCCGGCGGAGATCCTGCCGCAGGAAGTGGACGCCTTACGGCAGATGATGCTGGATCTGGTGCAACAGCCGGAACACTTCCAGCACTGGTTCGGCGAGTTTATCTCCCAGTCGCGCCACGAGCTGGATCTGGCGCCGCCGGAGCCACCGTATCAGGCCGGGGAAATCTACGAGCTGCTGCAGCAGGGTGAAGCGCTGCAGCGCCTGGGCGGGTTGCGCGTGCTGCGCGTCGGCGATCGCTGCTTCGTCAACGGCGAGCTGATCGACACCGACCAGCTGCATGCCGCAGACGCCCTTTGCCAGCACTTCAACGTCGACGCCGCCCTGCTCGGCGATGCGGTGGACGACCCGTCGTTCCTGGCGCTGCTGACCGCGCTGGTCAACAGCGGGTATTGGTACTTTAACGACTGATTGCCGTCATACGAACAAGCCACCCTGCCGGGTGGCTTTTTTATGCCTGGCGCGCCTGTGCGCGGTAATCCGCCAGTTCCCCCGCCGCCATGCCCGCCTGCTCCGCCGCCGCGCCAATCTGCCGCCAGGTATTGGCATCGATCGGGATGCCCTGCTCCAGCCGCGCCGCGCGGTTGGCCTCTTCCCACTCTCCCGGGACGGCGATCGGCTGTTCGCCGCTCGGCGGCGAAGCTTTCACCCAGCCGATAAATGCTTCGGCTTCGGCCTGCATTTGCGGCGCGTCAAAGGCCTGAGGATCGAGGATCAGGGTGGTCATGCAGTTGAAGATGGCGTCGCTGTCGGCTTTCAGCGTAGCGTCGTGGGTGGTGCGGCCGCCGGAGAGCGCGCCGCCGAGGATCTCGCACATCGCCGCCAGCGCATAGCCTTTGTGCAAGCCGAACGGCAGCAGTGAACCGAACGGCGCTTCGTGCATCACCTTCGGTTCGGTAGTCGGCTGCCCGTGTTCGTCGATCAGATAGCCCGGCGCCACCGACAGCCCTTTGTTATAGGCCACCCGGGTTTTGCCGAAGGCGATACCGCTGGTGGCAAAATCCAACAGCAGCGGCGTGCGGCCCGGCCGCGGGAAAATGGCGCAGAACGGGTTGGTGCCGAAGCGGCGATCGCTGCCGCCGAACGGCGCCACCATCGGATCGCCCACCACGTTGACGAAGTGAATCGAGATGAAACCGGCGCGGGCACACTGCTCCGCCCAATGGCCGATGCGGCCGATATGGTGTGCGTTGTGCAGCGCCACCGCCGCCAGCCCCAGCTTGGCGGCACGTTCGATGCCCAGCGCCATCGCTTCGCTGGCCACCACCTGACCGAAACCGCGCGCACCGTCGAGCGTCAGCACCGCGCCGGCGTCGCGCACCACTTCGGCGTGCTGATTGAGCTGCAATTGCCCCTGCGCCAACGACGCCATGTAGCTGGGGATCATGCCGACGCCGTGCGAGTCGTGCCCGGCCAGATTGGCCTGCACCAGATGATCGGCCACCAGCTCGGCTTCGCGCGCCGTGCTGCCGGCCTGGCGCCAAATCGCCTGAACGAACTGCGCCAAATGCGGGCTGGCGATACGGTATTCGGTGCTCATCATGCGGTCCTTATGCGTGCGGAATAGGCTTCCACACTATGAGCAACGCCTTGTTACGGCAAGCGATTATGATAATCGCAAGCGTCCCGTTTACCGCGCCCGCTCGGCGGCCAGCGCCGCGATGCGCATGATCACCGCCACCGCTTGCTCCATGCCTTCCAGCGTCACGAACTCGTGCTTGCCGTGGTAGTTGTAGCCGCCGGTGAACAGGTTCGGGCACGGCAGGCCACGGAACGACAGCTGCGCGCCGTCGGTGCCGCCGCGGATCGGCTTCATCACCGGTTCGATGTCGCAGTCGCGCATCGCCTGCTGCGCCAGCGCAATCACGTGCGGGTGCTCCGCCACCTGTTCGCGCATGTTGTAATAGCTGTCTTCGATGCTCACTTCGATATAGCAATCGCGCGGCAGGCCTTTGCCGACCTCGCGGGCGATGTCCACCATCTTGCGCTTGCGCGCCTCGAACCCTTCGCGCTCGAAGTCGCGCAGGATATAGTGCATTTCGGCGCGCTCTACGCTGCCCTTGATGCTGCTGAGGTGATAAAAGCCCTGGTAGCCTTCGGTGGTCTCCGGCACTTCGTCCGCCGGCAGCGCCTGATGAATGCGGGTGGCCAGCGACAGCGCGTTGACCATCACGCCCTTGGCGCTGCCGGGGTGCACGCTGTTGCCGAGGATTTTGATCGTCACCGAGGCGGCGTTGAAGTTCTCGCACTCCAGCTCGCCGACCCCGCCGCCGTCCACGGTATAAGCCCATTCGGCATTGAAGGCCGCCACGTCGAACAGCTGCGCCCCCTTGCCCACCTCCTCGTCCGGGGTGAAGGCTACGCGGATGTCGCCGTGCGGGATTTTGCGCGCGCGCAGGCGCACCATGGCGGTGAGGATCTCGGCGATGCCGGCCTTGTCGTCGGCGCCCAGCAGCGTTTTGCCGTCGGTGGTGATCAGGGTCTGCCCCAGCATCTGGTGCAGGATCGGGAACATCACCGGCGACAGCACTTCATCGCCGATGCCGAGCGCGATGTCGCCGCCGCGATAGTTCTCGACGATCTGCGGATTGACGTGTTTGCCGCTGAAATCCGGCGAGGTATCCAGATGGGCGATAAAACCGACCGCCGGCACCGGCCAGGCGACGTTGCCCGGCCAGGTGCCCATCACGCAGCCGTGTTCGCTGAGCGACACCCGCTCGAAGCCGAGCGCGATCATTTCCTGCTGCAACGCGCGCGCCAGCTTCAACTGCCCGTCGGTGCTCGGCACATGCTTTACGTTCGCTTTGGACTGGGTGTCGAAAGAGACGTAGTTGAAAAAGCGGTCAAGTAATTTGTCCATGGTAGCGGCCCCTCAGAATATCGCGTTTCATTATGCGGAACCGATCAGGATCAAATATTGCGTCAGGTCATTTTTAACCAGAATTCGCCAATATCATTAATCTTTGTGATGATTTCTGAGGGAAATAACACTGTCATCACAGGGTCATTTGTCGCTATCATGATGAAAAACGCGGCATCTGGGCCGGATCGGCTTTCAATTCCGGCATTCAGCGTCTATCATGCGCGCTCGAAAAATTTCCATTGGCGCAACTGGTTTGAGCTTCATTTGATCAGCGGGCATCCCGCAAGCTCCGGCAGTCTTTTCCAGTTGCGGTTCTATCTGCATTAGCCCACGGGATAGAGTAATACGATAAATGACTGAGACATCCTCTCGAGCACCCCTTGTTGAACTGCATGCCCTGAGCAAAGCGTTCGATGGCAAAACCATCATTGCCGATCTCGAACTGACGATTAACCACGGCGAATTCCTCACCATTCTCGGCCCCTCCGGCTGTGGCAAAACCACGGTGCTGCGCCTGATCGCCGGTCTGGAAGACGCCGATTTGGGCCGCATCGTGCTCGACGGCCAGGACATCACCGCCATTCCGGCCGAACATCGCCACGTCAACACCGTGTTTCAGAGCTATGCGCTGTTTCCGCACATGTCGGTGTTCGACAACGTCGCCTTCGGCCTGCGCATGCAAAAGGTGCCGGCGGCGGAACTGACGCCGCGTGTCGAAGAGGCGCTGCGCATGGTGCAGCTGGATGCCTTCGCCCAGCGGCGGCCGGGCCAGCTCTCCGGCGGCCAACAGCAGCGCGTGGCCATCGCCCGCGCGGTGGTCAACAAACCGAAGGTGCTGCTGCTGGACGAATCGCTGTCGGCGCTGGACTATAAGCTGCGCAAACAAATGCAGAACGAGCTGAAGGCGCTGCAGCGCAAGCTGGGCATCACCTTCGTGTTCGTCACCCACGATCAGGAAGAAGCGCTGACCATGTCGGATCGCATCGTGGTGATGCGCGAAGGCCGCATCGAGCAGGACGGCACGCCGCGCGAGATCTACGAAGAGCCGAAGAACCTGTTCGTCGCCAGCTTTATCGGCGAGATCAACATCTTCGACGCGGTGGTTCTGCAGCGCCTCGATCCGCAGCGGGTGCGCGCCAACGTCGAAGGCCGCGAGTGCGACATCTACGCCGATCTGCCGGTGGAGCCGGGCCAAAAGCTGAAGGTGCTGCTGCGCCCGGAAGACCTGCGGGTGGAAGAAGTGAACGACAGCGCGCAGCACGACGGGCTGATCGGCTACGTGCGCGAGCGCAACTACAAAGGCATGACGCTGGAATCGGTGGTCGAGCTGGAGAGCGGTAAAACGGTGATGGTCAGCGAGTTCTTCAACGAAGACGATCCGGACGTCGATCACTCGCTCAATCAGAAGATGGCGGTGACCTGGGTTGAAAGCTGGGAGGTGGTGCTGGCCGATGAAGAAATCGCGTAAAGTCTTCCAGAATGTGGTGATCGTCGGCGTCGTCGCCTGGCTGCTGCTGTTCGTGTTCATGCCGAACCTGATGATCATCGCCACCAGCTTCCTGACCCGCGACGACGCCAACCTGGTGCAGATGGTGTTCACACTGGACAACTATCGGCGCTTGTTCGATCCGTTGTATGCCCAGGTGCTGCTGCACTCGCTGAACATGGCGCTGATCGCCACCCTGTGCTGCCTGGCGATCGGCTATCCGTTCGCCTTTATCCTGGCGCGGTTGCCGCAGAAGGTGCGGCCGCTGCTGCTGTTTCTGCTGATCGTGCCCTTCTGGACCAATTCGCTGATCCGCATCTACGGCCTGAAGCTGTTTCTCAGCACCCGCGGCTATCTCAACGACGCGCTGCTGTGGATCGGCGTCATCGACAAGCCGCTGCGCATCATGTACACCTCGGAAGCGGTGATCCTCGGCCTGGTGTATATCCTGCTGCCGTTTATGGTGATGCCGCTCTACTCCAGCATCGAAAAGCTCGATAAGTCCTGCCTGGAGGCGGCGCGCGATCTCGGCGCCGGCAAGCTGCAGACCTTTATCCGCATCATCGTGCCGCTGACCATGCCGGGCATTATCGCCGGCTGCCTGCTGGTGGTGCTGCCGGCGATGGGGCTGTTCTTCGTCGCCGATCTGATGGGCGGCGCCAAGAATCTGCTGATCGGCAACGTGATTAAAAGCCAGTTCCTCAATATCCGCGACTGGCCGTTCGGCGCGGCCACCAGCATCTGCCTGACGCTGGTGATGGGGCTGTTGCTGCTGGTCTATTACCGGGCCGCCCGCCTGCTGAACAAGAAGGAGGATCTGGCATGATCGGACGTCTGCTGCGCGGCGGCTTTATGGCGCTGGTATACGCTTATCTGTATATCCCGATCGTCATCCTGATCGTCAACTCCTTCAACGCCTCGCGCTTCGGCATCAGTTGGCAAGGAGCCACCACCCAGTGGTACAGCACGCTGCTCAACAACGACAGCCTGCTGCAGGCCGCGGGCCACTCGCTGACCATGGCTGTGCTCTCCGCTACCTTCGCTACGCTGATCGGCTCGCTGACCGCGGTGGCGCTGTACCGCTACCGCTTCCGCGGCAAGCCGTTCGTCGGCGGCATGCTGTTCGTGGTGATGATGTCGCCGGACATCGTGATGGCCATCTCGCTGCTGGTGCTGTTCATGCTGCTGGGCATTTCGCTCGGCTTCTGGTCGCTGCTGTTCTCGCACATCACCTTCTGCCTGCCGTTCGTGGTGGTGACCGTCTACGCGCGCCTGAAAGGCTTCGACGTGAAGATGCTGGAGGCCGCGCGCGATCTCGGCGCAAGCGAGTTCACCATTCTGCGCAAGATCATCCTGCCGCTGGCGATGCCGGCGGTGGCGGCCGGCTGGCTGCTGAGCTTCACCCTGTCGATGGACGACGTGGTCGTCTCCTCCTTCGTTACCGGGCCGAGCTACGAGATCTTGCCGCTGAAGATCTATTCGATGGTGAAAGTCGGCGTCTCGCCGGAGGTCAACGCGCTGGCCACCATTTTGCTGCTGCTGTCGCTGGTGCTGGTGATCGCCAGCCAGTGGGTGATGCGCGATCGCGCGCCCAAGGCCGAATAATCCTCCCCGCCGGGCGCTGCGGCGCCCGGTTGTGATCCCCTTCACAATCGGCACCGGTTGTCACTCCCTGACCATCGGTGCCTATTTCCGCCCCGCCGATTGCAGCGGCGAAAACTTCCCCCTATAACTGAATCCAGGCAAGGTGCCTTATTTTTTTCTCGCTTCCAGGGAGTTTATTCAGCAACGTCGTCATCCATTAAAATATAAAAAGGAACTGCCATGAAAGGTATTATCGATAATATCTTAAGCAAGCTGCAGCTTTTCTCCAAAGCCATGATGGGGCCGATATTTTTCCTGCCGGTGATCGGTCTGATTCTGGCGCTCAGTTCTATTCTCACCAATGCCACACTTATCAATGAACATTCCGCCGTGTTCTCTATCGGTAAAATGATCGGCGATACCTTCTGGCCGTTATTCGGCAATCTCGGGCTGATTTTCTGCATCGGCATTACCTACGGCCTGGCCAAAGACAAAAAAAGCGAAGCGGCGCTGGTTGCGGTGATGTGCTTTATCATGTTCCTCGGCGCCAATTCGTCTTATCTGCAACTCAGCGGCCACGTCGCGGCCAAGATCAACGGCGAATATTACGGCACCGGGCAGACTGAACTGCTGGGCTTTACCGTGGTGGATATGGGCATTTTTCTCGGTCTTATCCTCGGTGTCACCATCGCCTGGGTGCACAACCGCCTGTGCAACGTCGAGCTCAACGGCGTGTTCTCGGTCTACGGCGGCGCCAAACTGGTGCTGATCGCCATGACGCCGATCATCATGCTGTACGCCGTCGCCTTCAGCTACCTGTGGCCGGCCATCTCACAGGGCCTGATCGCGCTGACCGGCTTTATGAAAAGCTCCGGCTCGCTCGGGGTTTTCGTCTACGGCTTCTTCGAAAAATTCCTCATCCCCACCGGGCTGCACCACTTTATCTGGTCGCCGTTCCAGCTCACCAGCATCGGCGGTTCAATCGTGCAGGACGGCCAGACCGTCTCCGGCTCGCAGGCAATTTTCCTGGCCTATATGCGCGACCCGAGCATCTCGCCGCTGATGAACGAAGCGCTGCGCTTCTCGCAGCAAGGGATGGTGACCATCTTCGGCCTGTCGGGCGCGGCATTGGCTTTCTATCACACCGCCAAACCGGAAAAGAAAATGCTGGCCAAGGCAATTCTGATCCCGGCCATCACCACCTCGATCCTGGTCGGCATCACCGAGCCGATAGAGTTCACCTTCCTGTTTATCTCTCCGCTGCTGTGGGTGATCCACGCCGTGTTGACCGCGCTGTCGCAGGTGGCCTGCAACCTGTTCCAGGTGCGCCCCTGGGGCGCCAGCGGGCTGGTCGAGTTCCTGGCCTACAACCTGCCGCTGCCGGTCTCCCTCACCCGTTGGCCGCTGTATGTGGTCATCGGCCTGGTGCAGTTTGCGGTGTATTACCTGGTGTTCAAAACGCTGGTGCTGAAGCTCAATCTGAAGACGCCGGGCCGCGAAGATGATCAGGACGTCAAACTCTATTCCAAACAGGATTACCGGAACCGCAAAAATAACCCGGACGAACTGAGCGGCATCATTATTCGCGCGCTGGGCGGCAAGGAAAACATTATTTCCGTCGACAACTGCTTCACCCGGCTGCGGGTGGAATTAAAGGATATGGCGCGGGTGGATGAGGCCGCGTTGAAAAGCACCGGCGCCAAAGGCGTGGTGAAGAATCGCCGTGAAGTGCAGGTGATTTACGGCGTCACGGTCGGCAAGGTCAAAAATCAGGTAGAGAAATATTTAGCGGCACTCTAACGCTTTATTAATGGGAGATATCGAATGAAATTAACCGTTCTCGGCGGCGGCGGCGTGCGTTCCCCGTTCCTCGCCAAATCCATCGCCTATAACGCCCATCGCATCGGCATTACCGAAGTGGTGTTTATGGATACCGATGAGCGCCATCTGGCGATCTACGGCGCCCTGGCGCAGGGCGTATTCCAGCGCATTCGCGGCGACATTGCTTTCAGCCTCAGCAGCGATGCGCGCCAGGCGCTGCAAGGCGCCGACTACATCATCACCACCCTGCGCATCGGCGGCGAGGAAGGCCGCATCCATGACGAGCGCATCGCGCTCAATCACCAGTTGCTTGGGCAAGAAACCACCGGCGCCGGCGGCTTCGCCATGGCGATGCGTTCGATTCCGGCGATCCTCGACTATTGCCGCCTGATCGAGCAGCTTTCCTCGCCGGACGCGGTGTTGTTCAACTTCACCAATCCTTCCGGCATGGTGACCGAGGCGATCATCAAATCCGGCTTCCAGCGCCGGGTCTACGGCATCTGCGACGCCCCCAGCGAGTTCATCCGCGAACTGGCCGAGCTGCTGGACTGCCGCGAAGACCAGCTGAGCGTCGACTGCTTCGGCCTCAATCACCTTTCCTGGTTCCGCAATGCGCGCGTCAACGGCGAGCCGGTCACGGAACGGCTGCTGGCGGATCCGCGCCTGTATCGCGAAACCTGCATGAAATACTTCTCGCCGGAGCTGGTGGCGCTGTCGGACAACCTGATGCTCAACGAGTATCTCTACTATTACTACTACCGTGAGCAGGCGATCGCCGCCATCGTCGAGGGCGGCGAGACCCGCGGCGAACAAATCGCGGCGATCAACCGCCAAATGCTGTCGGCGTTGGGCGAGCTGAACATCCCCCGTCAGTTGGAGCACGCCTTCTCTGTCTACTTCAGCCATTACCTGCAGCGCGAAAATTCCTATATGCAGCGCGAGTCCAGCCAGGGCAAGGTGAAAACGCGTGAGATGCTGACGCTGCAACAGTTTATCGAACAGCCTGACAGCGGCGGCTATGCCGGGGTGGCGATCGATATTCTGGAGGCGGTCAACAGCGGCCGGCAAAAACGCGTGGTGGTATCGATGCAAAACTGCGACACGCTCGATTTTCTGCACCCGGAAGACGTGATCGAAATCAGCTGCGAATTGAGCAGCGCCGGCATTCAGCCGGTCAAAATGCGCGATATTCCCGACACCCAGAAGAACCTGATTTCGCAGGTGAAAGAGTACGAACGGCTGGCGGTGGCGGCGATCCTGACCGGCAACCGCCAGCTGGCCATCAAGGCGCTGATGGTGCACCCGCTGGTCAACTCCTACTCGCTGGCGAAAACGCTGGTGGAGGAGTACCTGCAGGCTCACCGTCAGTATGCCGGGCACTGGCGCTAAACGGCGCGGCGCGGCCGTCAGCGGCCGCGTCGTTCAAACCAGGCGGTGATCACATTCTCGAATCCCAACAGACAGTGGCCGAAAAACGGATTGGGATAGTAGATATCGTGATCGTATTTTTGCCGGTCCTCAAACAGAAAGGTCATGTCGGCCTGCTGCGCCAGCGGGCTGTCGCCATCGCCGCAGAAGGCCGCCAACAGGATGCGGTTACGCTTCACCGCCTCGCTCCAGCTCAGCGCCGAGCCGCTGTTGCCCGACTTTGAAATCACGATCACCATATCGAAGCGAAAGCGCGTCTCACGGTCAAGAATGTCGAAATCCGGCCACAGCGACAGGTAACTGTCTACGCCCAGCGTCATAAACTTGTTGTACATATACTGCGCCACCAATTGCGAAAAACCGCTGCCGTGGATCAGGATCTTGCCGCTGTCGAGCAGATCGAGAAACTGCGCCGGCGGTGCCGCCGGCGTAGCGCGCTCCGCCTGATAGGCCGGCGCCATCGTCAGGTTGAATTTGATGAAATAGACCAGTTCGAGATAGCCGCGAAAGCCCAGCTTTTTGGCCAGCCGCACCAGCGTCGAGGGGGAACTGTAGCAGCGTGCGGACACCGCGCGGATGCCGTCGTCGATGCAGGCGTCCGGATTATCGAGAATGCAGTGCAAAATCGTCAGATCCGTCTTGCTGAGCTCCGCCTGGCTGAAAACCTGTTTGAAATTCATCGCCGCCCTCGTTTATTCGCCAAAATTATTGTTTCGCACGCGCTTCACCGCCTGTCCAGCGCGAGACAATCAAATTGTGATGCGCTTTAAGCCGCCAAACCCCTTGATTTGCCTGCGGGATAACCGCCTTTACCCACCCCGCCCCGCCCCCTATAATGGCCCCTTTCTGGGGTATGGCGCGGCCGAAAACGGCGGCTCATACGGGTTCGGCTCACTACTGCTGAAGGATACGCTGCATGAAAAAGTGGTCACATCTGCTCGCAGCCGGGATGATGGCGCTGAGTATCTGCTCTGCAAACGCCTCTGACGGCAAAACACTGTATTTCTATAACTGGACTGAATACGTCCCGCCGGGGCTGCTGGAGCAGTTCACCAAGGAAACCGGCATCAAGGTGATTTATTCCACCTATGAATCCAACGAAAGCATGTACGCCAAGCTCAAGACCTACAAAGACGGCGCGTACGATCTGGTGGTGCCTTCCACGTACTTCATCGCCAAGATGAGCAAGGAAGGCATGCTGCAAAAAATCGACAAGAGCAAGCTCAGCCACTTCAAGGATCTCGATCCTACCCTGCTGAACAAGCCGTTCGATCCTAACAACGACTATTCCATTCCTTACATCTGGGGCGCTACCGCCATCGGCGTCAACAGCGACGCGCAGGATCCCTCTACCGTTACCGCCTGGGCCGATCTGTGGCAGCCGCAGTACAAGGGCCGCCTGCTGCTGACCGACGACGCGCGCGAAGTGTTCCAGATGGCGCTGCTCAAGCTGGGCTACTCCGGCAACACCACCGACCCGAAAGAGATCGAAGCCGCCTATCACGAACTGCAGAAATTGATGCCGAACGTGCTGGCCTTCAACTCCGACAACCCGGGCAACCCGTTTATGGAAGGGGAAGTCAACGTCGGTATGGTGTGGAACGGTTCGGCCTTCGTGGCGCGCCAGGCCGGCACGCCGCTTGAGATCGTCTGGCCGAAGGAAGGCGGGATCTTCTGGATGGACAGCCTGGCCATTCCGGCCAACGCGCGCAACGTCGAGGGGGCGCTGAAGCTGATAGACTTCCTGCTGCGGCCGGAAATCGCGGTGCAGGTGGCGGAAACCATCGGTTACCCGACGCCGAACCTGGCGGCGAAGAAACTGCTGTCGCCGGAGATCGCCAACGACAAGTCACTCTACCCGGACAAGGCGGTGATTGAGCACGGCGAGTGGCAAAACGACGTCGGCGACGCCAGCACGCTGTATGAAAGCTACTTCCAAAAGCTGAAAGCCGGGCGCTAATACGCCCCGCCATCCCATCAGGGCGCGCAGTGCGCCCTGATGCCTTTCTCAGGGCCTGTCGGCCCGCGCCACCTTGCCCACCAGGAACTTGTGCACAAAGCGCGGCACCACTTCGCTGGCCAGGCCGTAGTGCTTCTCGTCGAACTGGCTCTCCACCTGGCTTGGCTCCAGGTTCAGCTCCATGGCGTAGGCGCCGCCCAGCCGCGCCTCATGCACGAAGCCAGCCGCCGGGTAGACGTGGCCGGAGGTGCCGATGGCGACGAAGAAATCGGCCTTGCTCAGTGCCTGGTAAATGTCGTCCATGCCCAGCGGCATCTCGCCGAACCACACCACGTGCGGCCGCAGCGGCGCCGGGAACTGGCAGCAATGGCAACGGTCGTCAACGCTGAGATCGCCGGGCCATTCGAACACCTGCCCCGACTGGGTGCAGCGCACCTTCAGCAGTTCGCCGTGCATGTGCAGCACCCGCTTGCTGCCGGCGCGCTCATGCAGGTTATCGATGTTTTGCGTGACCAGCAGGAAGTTTTCCCCCAGCCACTCTTCCAGATCAGCCAGCGCGCGGTGCGCGGCGTTCGGGGCGATCTCCTCCGTCTGCAGCTGGCGGCGGCGTTCGTTGTAAAACGCCTGCACCAGCGCCGGATCGCGCTGAAAACCTTCCGGCGTGGCGACGTCCTCCACCCGGTGCTCTTCCCATAGCCCATCCGCGGCGCGGAAGGTGCGAATGCCCGACTCGGCCGAAATGCCGGCCCCGGTCAACACCACCACAAACGGCTTTTTCAGCTCGGCTGCCGCCATGGTGTCGCGGTGAAAAATGCGTGAACGAAAGCGCTGATGCAGCACATGCTTACTCTTGCGAAACTGACACAGCCGATGGCGAGTGTGCATTAACTCTCTCCTTACTTTTCCCTGTTTACCAAATTGAGGAACGCTGCGCCGCGCACGCCGCCGGCGTCGCCATAGCGCGCCTTCTCGATGCGCGGCAGCCGGGCCACCCGCAGCAGGTGCGCCGGCAACCGCTGCGGCAGCGCCTGGTAAATGGCGTCGAAGTTCGACAGTCCGCCGCCGATCACCACCAGGTGCGGATCCAGCACCGTCAGCAGGTTGCCCAGGCAGATCGCCAGCACGTCCATAAAGCGGTCGACGTGAGCCACCGCCTGCGGCTCACCCGCCTGATAATGCGCAATGATCTCGGTGGCGGGCAAGTGCCGGCCATAGAAATGGGCGTACATCCATTCGAAACCGCGGCCCGATATGTAATTTTCAATGCAACCCTGGTGGCCGCACCCGCAGGCGACGCGAGGCACATCACGCCCCAGCACCTCGAGCGCGTCCACCGGCAGGCGCAAATGGCCGAACTCGCCGGCGATATAGTTGCGCCCAGGCACCGTCTTGCCATCGACGATCAGGCCGCCGCCAACGCCGGTGCCGAGGATGATGCCCAGCACCGTCGGGTAGCGGCGAAACTCGTCGTCCCAGGCCTCCGACAGCGCAAAGCAGTTGGCGTCGTTGTCGACGCGCACCTCGCGGCCGATCAGCGCCGCCAGATCGCGGGGCAACGGCCGCCCCATCGCCGCCGGCACGTTGGCGGTAAACAGCGTGCCGTCATCGTCGTTGGGCAGGCCCGGAATGCCGATGCCGACGCTGCCGCTGCGGCCACAGAACGCATCCGCCTCGAGGGTCAGATCGCCCAGCGTGGCCAGCAGCTGCCGGTAGTCTTCACGCGGCGTCGGCACCCGCTTTTGCCAAATGCGCTGCAGGTTGTCGTCGAATACCCCCAGCTCAATCTTGGTGCCGCCCATATCGAAACCGTAGTACATAACCCATCCCCAGGCTAAAAAAACGGGGCGGCATCGCTGCCTCCCCCCGTGGGTTTTATTGTCCGCTGAGCACCCGCGCCGGATCGATGCGGCTGGCGCGCCTCGCCGGATACCAACTGGCCAACAGGCTCAGCACGATAGCGGTCGCCAACACGATCAGCACGTCCAGCCAGTGCAGCTCGGAAGGCAGGAAGTCGATGAAGTAGATATCGCCCGACAGGAAGGAGTGGCCGACCAGTTTCTCGATGCCCCGGATAATGTTGGTCAGCTGCAGCGAGGCGATCACCCCGATCACTACGCCGCTCAGGCTGCCCAGCAGCCCGGCCAGCAGCCCGTACCAGATGAAGATGGCGCGGATAAAGCCGTCTTTGGCGCCCAGGGTGCGCAGCACCGCGATGTCGGCGCTTTTGTCTTTCACCGCCATCACCAGCGTGGAAACGATGTTGAAGCAGGCCACGCCGATCACCAGCACCATCGCCAGGTACATGATGGCGCGGATCATCTGGATATCGCGGTACATGTAGCCGTACTTGCCGATCCAGCTCTTGATGTAAATGTAGGCGTTGGTCACTTCGCCGGCGTCGCGCACCAGTTTGTTGGCGGCGAACACGTCGTTCATCTTGAGGGCGATACCCGTGACGCTGTCACCCATGTCGAGATACTGCTGCGCGTCGGCCAGCGGCACCAGCGCCAGGCTGTGATCGAGCTGGCCGCTGAGCTGCAAAATGCCGGTCACGTGCAGGCGAATGCGCTTCGGCTGCAACAGCTTCATTTCCGGGTCGCTGTTGGGGATCATCACCGTCACATAGGCGCCCTGCTTGACGCCCAGCGCGTCGGCCACGCCCTTGCCGAGGATCACCTGCTGTTCGCCGGACTTGAAGTTGGCCCAGGCATCACCCTGCACATACTGCGGCAGCGCGCTCAGCCGGCTCTCCTGTTGCGGATCCACGCCTTTGACTTCCACCGCGCGCAGCTGCGCGCCGTTCTCCATCAGGCCGGTAAAGTTAATGTACGGCGCGGCGGCCACAATGCCCGGCACCTTCTCCACCCGCTGCAGAATCGACGGCCAGCCGCTGAACGGCTGATTGACCGGTTCGAGTTCGCCGTGCGGCACCACCGCCAGAATGCGGTTTTTCAGCTCGCGCTCAAAGCCGTTCATCGCGCTCAGGCCGACGATCAACACCGCCACCCCCAGCGCGATGCCGATGGTGGAGATGACCGAGATCAGCGACACCATGCCGCCGCGTTTACGACCGCGGCTGAAACGCAGGGCCGTCAGGAAGGACAGTGAGGCTCCCGCCATTACTCGGCCCCCATCAGGGTCAGCTGCGCCTGCAGGTGGCCGTCGGCCATTTCCAGCTGGCGGCTCAGGCGCTTGGCCAGCTGCAGATCGTGCGTCACCACCAGAAAAGCGGTGCCCTGACGCACGTTCAGCTCGCCCAGCAGATCGAAGATGCTGTCCGCGGTGCGTTTGTCCAGGTTACCGGTCGGTTCGTCCGCCAGCACCAGCGCCGGATTATTGACCAGCGCGCGCGCGATCGCCACGCGCTGACGCTCGCCGCCGGAGAGCTCGGACGGGCGGTGCTTGCTGCGTTTTTCCAGCCCGACCGCCGCCAGCATCTCCCGCGCCTTCTCCTGCGCCTGCGCCGGTTTGGCACCGCCGATCAGCAGCGGCATGGCGGCGTTTTCCAGCGCGGTGAAGTCCGGCAGCAGATGGTGGAACTGATAGATGAAGCCCAGCTGGCGGTTGCGCAGCTCGGCCTTGGCCGCCGAAGACATGGCGTTCAACGATTCGCCCTTGAAGATCACCTCGCCGGAGGTCGGTGAGTCCAGCCCGCCCAGCAGGTGCAACAGGGTGCTCTTGCCGGAACCCGAGCTGCCGACGATCGCCATCATCTCGCCCTGCTGCATGGCAAAGCTGACGTTGCGCAGCACGTCGGTGTGCAGATTGCCTTCCTGATAGGTCTTGCACAGGTTGTCACACTGCAGCAAAAGATGGTTACTCATAACGTAAAGCCTCAGCGGGTTGTACGGCGGCAGCGCGCCATGAAGGATAAAGCGTGGACAACAGGGAAACCGCCATCGCCACCACGGCGATGATCGTCACCTGCAGCGGATCGACCGCCACCGGCAGCGAAGCGCCGTCGATCAGGGCGCCGAGGATCGGCATCAGGTTATTCAGGTTGGTGGCCAGCAGCACGCCGAGCAGCGTGCCGAGCAGCGAGCCGATGATGCCGGCGCTGGCGCCCTGCACCATGAACACCGACATGATCTGGCGGCGAGTCAGCCCCTGGGTCTGCAGAATGGCGACCTCGCCCTGCTTCTCCATCACCAGCAGGCCGAGCGAGGTAATGATGTTAAACGCCGCCACCGCCACGATCAGGCTGAGCAGCAGCCCCATCATATTCTTCTCCATGCGCACCGCCTGGAACAGCTCGCCCTTGCGATCGCGCCAGTCTTTCCAGACCGTGCCCGCCGGCAACGCCTGTTGGCTGAGGGTATCGACCGCCAGCGGCTGCTGCAGGAACAGGCGCCAGCCGGTGATGTTGCCGGCCGGGTAGCGCATCAGGCGCGAAGCGTCCTGTTGGTTGACCAGCAGCTGATAGCCATCCACCTCGCTGTTGGCGTGGAAGGTGCCGATAAGGGTGAACAGGCGCTGGCTGGGAATGCGGCCCATCGGCGTGAACTGGCTGGCGCTCGGCACCATCACGCGCAGCGAATCGCCGCGCTTGACGCCGAGTTGCCCCGCCAGCTGTTCGCCGATAATGATGTTGTATTGGCCCGGCTGCAATTGTTGCTGCTTGACGTTGACCAGATACGGGGTCAGCGGATCGGCTTCGTCGGGATTGACGCCGAGCATCACCCCGACCGCCACGCTGCGGGCGCTTTGCAGCACCACGTCACCGGTGGTCAGCGGCGCAACGCGCGTGACGCCCTGCAGCTTCTGCACCTCGGAGGCCGGCAGCTGCTGCGGATTAACCGATCCTTGCGGGCTGGTGATCAACGCCTGCGGCATCAGGCCGAGGATGTTGTTCTCCAGATCCTTTTCGAATCCGTTCATCACCGACAGCACGGTGACCAACGCCATCACCCCCAGCGTAATGCCGATGGTGGAAAGCCAGGAAACAAACCGCCCGAAGCGGTCTGAGGCTCGCCCGCGCATGTAGCGCAGGCCAATGAATAACGCGACAGGTTGATACATGAAATCCGTTTGATAGCCGTGGCTTAAGCAAAGTGATCATGGATGATAAAGGCTCTCCCTCGTTTAGGGAACACCCGACGGCCTTTTATTGCGTGGCGCAGAGGAGAACGGCGGCGGCAGATGAGCGCAATATTGACCCGTCGCCGCAAAAAGTCGACGGCGTCAACCGGTTAAATAATCGGCAAAAAAGCGATGAGCAGCGCTTTTTGCTGTGTCAGTTTGCCGGCCGCTGGGCTACTATAAACAGCATAAAGGCGCTGGGTTATCCGTGCCGGAACGCCCTCTAACACATTGATTAAAGATACCTGAATGAGCACTTCCGATAGCCGTAACCGTTCCTCATCCCCTCGTTATTCTCTGCCCGATCGCGCAGGCGATCTGCGCCAGCTGGGGCAACTGACCGGCGCGGCCTGCGCCGTGGAGTGCGCCGAGATCGTCGAACGCCACCCTGGCCCGGTGATGCTGATCGCGCCGGACATGCAAAACGCCCTGCGGCTGCGCGACGAGATCCAGCAGTTCACCGACCAGATGGTGACCACGCTGTCCGACTGGGAAACCCTGCCGTATGACAGCTTCTCGCCGCATCAGGAAATCATCTCGGATCGTTTGTCGAGCCTGTATCATCTGCCGACCATGGCGCGCGGCGTGATCATTTTGCCGGTCAATACCCTGATGCAGCGCGTCTGCCCGCACGAGTTCCTGCACGGCCACGCGCTGGTGATGAAGAAAGGCCAGCGCCTGTCGCGCGACAAGCTGCGCGCGCAGCTGGAACAGGCCGGCTATCGCAGCGTCGATCAGGTGATGGAGCACGGCGAATTCGCCACCCGCGGCGCGCTGCTCGATCTTTACCCGATGGGCAGCGATGAGCCTTACCGCATCGACTTTTTCGATGACGAAATCGACAGCCTGCGCATCTTCGACGTCGATACCCAGCGCACGCTGAGCGAAGTCGAGGCCATCAATCTGTTGCCGGCTCACGAGTTCCCCACCGACAAGAACGCCATCGAGCTGTTCCGCAGCCAGTGGCGCGAGCAGTTTGAGGTGCGCCGCGACGCCGAACACATCTATCAGCAGGTCAGCAAAAGCGCCTGGCCGGCCGGCATCGAATACTGGCAACCGCTGTTCTTCAGCCAGCCGCTGCCGTCGCTGTTCAGCTACCTGCCGGCCAACACGCTGATCGTCAATACCGGCGATCTGGAGGGCGCCGCTGAGCGCTTCTGGCAAGACGTCAACCAGCGTTACGAAAGCCGCCGCGTCGATCCGATGCGCCCGCTGCTGGCGCCGGATACGCTGTGGCTGCGCGTCGACGCGCTGTTCGGCGAGCTGAAGGCCTGGCCGCGCATCGCGCTGAAAACCGATGAGCTGCCGGCCAAGGCCGGCAATACCAATCTGGACTACCATGCCCTGCCCGATCTGGCGGTGCAGGCGCAGCATAAATCCCCGCTGGATAACCTGCGGCGCTTTATCGAAGGCTTCGACGGCAGCGTAATTTTCTCCGTCGAGAGCGAGGGGCGGCGTGAAACGCTGCAGGATCTGCTCGGCCGCATCAAGCTGGCGCCGGCGCTGATTCAGCGCCTCGATCAGGCGGAAACGGCGGGCCGTTACATGATGGTCGGCGCCGCCGAACACGGCTTCCTCGACGGCCTACGCCGGCGGGCGCTGATCTGCGAAAGCGATCTGCTCGGCGAGCGCGTCAGCCGCCGCCGGCAGGACAACCGGCGCACCATCAACACCGATACCCTGATCCGCAACCTGGCGGAGCTGCATCCCGGCCAGCCGGTGGTGCACCTGGAGCACGGCGTTGGCCGCTACGTCGGCCTGACCACGCTGGAGGCCGGCGGCATCAAGGCCGAGTACCTGATCCTCTCCTACGCCGGTGAGGACAAGCTGTACGTGCCGGTTTCTTCGCTGCATCTGATCAGCCGCTACGCCGGCGGCGCGGACGAAAACGCCCCGCTGCACAAACTGGGCGGCGACGCCTGGACGCGCGCGCGGCAGAAAGCGGCCGAGCGGGTGCGCGACGTGGCGGCGGAGCTGCTGGATATCTACGCCCAGCGCGCCGCCAAGGCCGGTTTCGCCTTCAAACACAACCGCGAACAGTATCAGCTGTTCTGCCAGAGCTTCCCGTTCGAAACCACGCCGGATCAGGAACAGGCGATCAATGCCGTATTGAGCGACATGTGTCAGCCGCTGGCGATGGATCGCCTGGTGTGCGGCGACGTCGGCTTCGGCAAAACCGAAGTGGCGATGCGCGCCGCCTTCCTGGCGGTGGAAAACGGCAAACAGGTGGCGGTGCTGGTGCCGACCACCCTGCTGGCGCAGCAACACTTCGACAACTTCCGCGATCGCTTCGCCACCTGGCCGATCCGCATCGAGATGATGTCGCGCTTCCGCAGCGCCAAAGAGCAGCAGCAGGTGCTGGACGACGCGGCAGAAGGCAAGGTGGACATCATCATCGGCACCCACAAGCTGTTGCAGAGCGATCTGCGCTGGAAAGACCTGGGGCTGCTGATCGTCGATGAAGAACACCGCTTCGGCGTGCGCCATAAAGAACGTATCAAGGCGATGCGCGCCGACGTCGATATCCTGACGCTGACCGCCACGCCGATCCCGCGTACCCTGAACATGGCGATGAGCGGCATGCGCGATCTGTCGATCATCGCCACCCCGCCGGCGCGCCGCTTGGCGGTGAAGACCTTCGTGCGCGAATACGACAGCCTGGTGGTGCGCGAGGCGATCCTGCGCGAAGTGCTGCGCGGCGGCCAGGTTTACTACCTCTACAACGACGTCGAAAACATCGAGAAAGCGGCGCAGCGCCTGGCGGAGCTGGTGCCGGAAGCGCGCATCGCCATCGGCCACGGCCAGATGCGCGAGCGCGATCTGGAACGGGTGATGAACGATTTCCACCACCAGCGCTTCAACGTGCTGGTGTGCACCACCATCATCGAAACCGGCATCGATATTCCCAGCGCCAACACCATCATCATCGAGCGCGCCGATCGCTTCGGCCTGGCGCAGCTGCACCAGCTGCGTGGCCGCGTCGGGCGCTCGCACCACCAGGCTTACGCCTATCTGTTGACGCCAAACCCGAAAGCCATGGGCACCGACGCCCATAAACGGCTCGAGGCCATCGCGTCGCTGGAAGATCTCGGCGCCGGTTTCGCGCTGGCGACCCACGATCTGGAGATCCGCGGCGCCGGCGAACTGCTGGGCGAAGACCAGAGCGGCCAGATGACCACCGTCGGCTTCTCGCTCTACATGGAGCTGCTGGAAAGCGCCGTCGATGCGTTGAAAAACGGCCGCGAACCGTCACTGGAAGATCTCACCAGCAGCCAGACAGAGGTGGAACTGCGCATGCCGGCGCTGCTGCCGGAAGATTTCATTCCCGACGTCAATACCCGCCTGTCGCTGTACAAGCGCATCGCCAGCGCGAAGAGCGACGGCGAGCTGGATGAGCTGAAAGTCGAGCTGATCGACCGCTTCGGCCAGTTGCCGGACGCGGCGCGCAACCTGTTGCAGTGCGCGGCGCTGCGCCTGCATGCGCAGAAGCTGGGCATCAAACGCATCGAGAGCAACGAGCGCGGCGGCTTTATCGAGTTCGGCGACAACAACCGCGTCGATCCCGGTTATCTGATCGGCCTGTTGCAGGGCAATCCGCAGGTTTACCGCCTGGACGGCCCGAGCAAGCTGAAGTTCACGCTCGATCTGGCCGATCGCCAAAAACGCCTGACGTTCACCGAAGAGCTGCTGGACGCGTTCCGCGAACACACGCTGGCGGCCTGAGGCCACGCGCCCCGCTCGCCGGGGCGCACACTCCCATCCCCGGCTGCGGCCGGGCGGTTCTATCTTATCGCCAAGCCTTCTATCCCTCCCCAGGCGCTTCAGGCTACTCTGTGCCCTGTGTTATTGGGGGAGAACCGCATGAATATCGACGATGAACTGCAGGCGCTCAGCGAACAGGAAGCGACGCTGGCCTTTACCCATTTTGACGCCGCCACCGCCTGGGAACTGGGCGCGGCGCTGAAAACCGCCGCCGAGCGGCGCGGCCTGAGCATCGCCATCGAGATCCAACTGGCCGGGCAAACGCTGTTTTATTACGCCATGCCGGGCGCCACGCCGGACATCGCCGACTGGGTGCGGCGCAAGCGTAATCTGGTGAATCATTTTCACAAAAGCTCTTACGCCATCGGCCTGCGCCTGCAGCAGCGGCAAACGTCGCTGGAGGAACGCTACGGGCTGAGCGTGCGCGACTATTCGGTGCACGGCGGCGCCTTCCCGCTCACCCTGACCGGCCTCGGCTGCGTCGGCAGCATCAGCATTTCCGGCGCGCCGCAGAAAGAAGACCATCAGCTGCTGGTGAGTACTTTAGCCCACTTTCTCGGCTTATCCCTGCCCGAACTCCACTAGCCGTTAAAACCTCGATTATTCCTTTCCTTTTCAGCCGCAGAATCTGCGGCCGACTTATCTATTATCGGCATTTAGCCCCAAACAAAAGGGCGACTCTCCGATTTCCTGCGCCAAATTGACACAGGTCTGGTAATCCTCTGAGCAAAAGGCGTATGGTATCTGTCACGTGACAAGACGGACCTCATCGGGCCCGCCATTCCTTTCACTTTTGAAGATTTGGTACGCACCGTAGATGAAAACGCATGAAATAAACAGAATTCGCCCCTTCAGCGCGCTGATAGACGCCTGCTGGCGGGAACCTTATAGCCTGGCGCGGTTGCTGAAAGACGCTATCGCCGGGGTGACGGTCGGTATTATCGCCATCCCGCTGGCGATGGCGCTGGCGATCGCCAGCGGCGTGCCGCCGCAGTACGGCCTGTATACCGCCGCCATCGCCGGCATCGTCATCGCCGTCAGCGGCGGTTCGCGCTACAGCGTCTCCGGCCCCACCGCCGCCTTCGTGGTGATCCTGTATCCGGTTTCGCAGCAGTTCGGCCTGGCCGGCCTGCTGGTCGCCACGCTGATCTCCGGGGTGTTTCTGCTGCTGATGGGGCTGGCGCGCCTGGGCCGGCTGATCGAGTACATTCCGCTGCCGGTGACCCTCGGCTTTACCTCCGGCATCGCCATCACCATCGCCACCATGCAGATCAAGGACTTCTTCGGCCTGCAGCTGGCGCACACGCCGGAAAATTACGTCGGCAAACTGCACGCCCTGCTGCAGGCGCTGCCAACGCTGGATTTCGGTGATACCCTGATCGGCGCGGTGACGCTCTTGATCCTGATCTTCTGGCCCAAGCTCGGCCTGCGGGTGCCTGGCCACCTGCCGGCGCTGCTGGCGGGCACTGCGCTGATGGGACTGCTGGCGCTGTTTGATCACCCGGTGGCGACCATCGGCTCGCGCTTCAGCTACCTGCTGGCCGACGGCAGCAGCGGGCAGGGCATCCCGCCGATCCTGCCGCAGTTGCTGCTGCCCTGGGATCTGTCGGGCGGCGGCGGGCAGCCGTTCACCCTGAGCTGGCAAACCGTTTCCGCCCTATTGCCGGCGGCGTTTTCAATGGCGATGCTCGGCGCGATCGAATCGCTGCTGTGCGCGGTGGTGCTCGACGGCATGACCGGCAAGAAGCACAACTCGAACAGCGAACTGATCGGCCAGGGCGCGGGCAACATCATCGCGCCGTTCTTCGGCGGCATTACCGCCACCGCCGCGATTGCCCGTTCGGCGGCCAACGTGCGCGCCGGCGCCACCTCGCCGGTATCCGCCATCATCCACGCGCTGCTGGTGCTGCTGGCGCTGCTGGTATTGGCGCCGTGGCTCTCTTACCTGCCGCTGGCGGCGATGGCGGCGCTGCTGCTGATGGTCGCCTGGAACATGAGCGAGGCGCACAAGGTGGTTTACCTGCTGCGCCGGGCGCCGAAGGACGACATTCTGGTGCTGCTGCTGTGCATGTCGCTGACGGTGCTGTTCGACATGGTGATCGCCATTACCGTGGGCATCGTGCTGGCGTCGCTGCTGTTTATGCGCCGCATCGCCCGCATGACGCGGCTGAGCGAGCTGAGCGCCGACCACGGCCGCCTGGTGCTGCGGGTGAACGGCCCGCTGTTCTTCGCCGCCGCCGAGCGCATCTTTACCGAACTGCTGGCGCGCAGCGAAGGCTACCGCACGATCGTGCTGCAATGGGATGCGGTGCCGGTGCTCGACGCCGGCGGCCTGAGCGCCCTGCGGCGCTTTATCGAGGTGCTGCCGGCGGACAAAAAGCTGGTGATCACCGACGTGCCATTCCAGCCGCTGAAAACCCTGGCGCGCGCGCGGGTGCAGCCGATCGAGGGCCGCTTGCAGTTCTACCCGACGCTGCCGGAAGCGCTGGCGGCCACCGACGCCTAAACGTAAAAAAGCCCGACGAGTCGGGCTTTTTGATGGCGATAATCGCTTAGTTGCTGGTATCCAGCTCCGGGAAGCTCTTCACCAGGTCGTCGATGGCTTTCATCTGCGCCAGGAACGGCTCCAGCTTGTCCAACGGCAGCGCGGACGGGCCGTCGCACTTGGCGTTGTTCGGATCCGGGTGCGCTTCGAGGAACAGGCCGGCCAGGCCGACCGCCATGCCGGCGCGCGCCAGCTCGGCCACCTGAGCGCGGCGGCCGCCGGACGCGGCGCCGAACGGGTCGCGGGTCTGCAGCGCGTGGGTCACGTCGAAGATCACCGGATGGCCGCCGGTCACGTTTTTCATCACGTTGATGCCCAGCATGTCGACCACCAGGTTGTCATAGCCAAAGTTGCTGCCGCGATCGCACAGGATCACCTGGTCGTTGCCGCCCTCTTTGAACTTGTCGACGATATTGCCCATCTGCCCCGGGCTGACGAACTGCGGCTTCTTGACGTTGATCACCGCGCCGGTTTTCGCCATCGCTTCCACCAGATCGGTCTGGCGCGCCAGGAAGGCCGGCAGCTGGATCACGTCAACCACTTCGGAAACCGGCTGCGCCTGCGCCGCTTCATGCACGTCGGTGATGATTTTCACGCCGAAGGTTTTTTTCAGCTCTTCGAAGATCTTCATCCCTTCTTCCAGGCCCGGACCGCGGTACGAGTGGATGGAAGAGCGGTTGGCCTTGTCGAAAGAGGCCTTGAATACGTAAGGAATGCCCAGTTTTTGCGTCACGGTGACGTAGTGTTCGCAGATGCTCATCGCCAGATCGCGCGATTCCAGCACGTTCATACCGCCAAACAGCACAAACGGCAGATCGTTTGCTACGTCGATATCGCCAATGCTAACCACTTTCTGTTTCATGCTTTCGCCTTTGTTAAGGTTGTAACCGTCGCCTTGCACACTGCGCGGAGTCATTGAATTAATGCAGCGTCACCTGTTTCGGCTCAATCGAATGGATCTGCACTTTGATCACTTCGCTGACCGGGTCTTCAGGACACTGCTCGACAAAATAGTTGAGATCGGAAATCGCGATATGGTTGCACTCCAGCTGGGCGTATATCAGCCCGCGGTCGCGGATCTCGTACGGATCTTCCGGATCGAAGCACAGCACCGTTTCGCTGGTGCGCAGCGCCATTTCCAGCTGTTTTTCTTCCATCAGGGCGGCCTTCAGCGTATCGAGCATCTTGCGCACCACCATGATGTTCTCCGACTCGTCGAGGTCGTCGTCTTCCAGCTCGGCGCCCAGCCCCAGGTTGCCCTTGATCCACACTTCCAGCTGGTGTTCGCTCAGGGTTTCGCCGTTAAGCGGGTTGATCAGCCACAGCTCTTCGTCCAGCCAGTCGGCGCGCAGGATCAGCTGAGTGGGGAAAATCACCGGCAGCAGCGGCAGATCCAGCGCGTTGGCGATGTGCAGGAAAATGGTGCCCAGCGAGACCGGCGTGCCCTGCCGCCCTTCCAGCACCTTGTCCAGCCAGATGGCGTCCGACAGGCGGTACACGCCGCTGGCGCCACCGAAGCCCCAGGTCTTGTAAAACAGCTCGATGAGCGCATCCAGTTGCTGCTCCTGAGTGATATCGGCCGGCACCGCCGCGCGCGCTTCGTCCACCAGCTGTTGCAGCTTGCGCTCCACGTCGGCAGCCGGGAAATCGCGCCGCACCGACTGCGACACCAGGATCACCCCTTCGCTCAGCGGCGAGGCGTTAAATTCAAAATCAGCAATGCTACTCATAGGTATCCCATCAGAAACGGTATTTTCGTCGTGGCAAGTTTAATTATCAGGTACAGGCAGCCCAACGCCAGCACGAACGCCACGGTTCGCAGCCGCTGACTTTTGGTCTTCTTGCCCAATGCGACGTAGCCAAGCAGGATATAGATAATAACGCCAAACAGCTTCTCGGTCAGCCATGAGTCCATACCCAGCAGCGGATAAAACCCGAACGTCACCACCAGCGCGACGCCGCTGACGAACAGCAGCGTGTCGTTCAGGTGCGGCGCTACCTTGACCCAGCGGCGGCCCATGATCGGCGAGCGGCGCCACTGCCAAAAGAAACGCAGCACAAACAAGGTAATACTGATGGCGACCGTCAGCAAATGGAAATGTTTCAACGCGGTGTATGCAGTCATGATGCTCCCTTAAATGGCGCGGGCGTCGTTATTATCAGTGGCGCTTATCCCGGCCATTGGCCGAGCGTCACGCGGTCGTTGTCGCCGTAATCGCGGTGGGTGGCGACAGCGGAAAATCCGGCGGCCTGCAGCAGCGCGCGCACGCTCTCGCCCTGCTGCCAGCCATGTTCCAACAGCAGCCAACCCTGGGGCTGCAAATGGTGCGGCGCCTGGCCCACGATGGCGGCCAGATCCGCCAGCCCATGATCGGCGGCGACCAGCGCGCTGCCGGGCTCGAAGCGCACATCGCCCTGCGACAAATGCGGATCGGCGGCATCGATATAGGGCGGATTGCTGGCGATCAGCGCGAAGCGTTGCCCCGCCACCGGCGCAAACCAGCTGCCCTGTAGAAACCGGACGTTGTCGATCTTCAGCTTGCGCGCATTATGCTGCGCCAGCGCGACCGCCTCCGGCTGCACATCGACGCCGATTGCCGAACAATCCGGGCGCTCGCTGGCCAGCGCCAGCGCGATGGCGCCGGTGCCGGTGCCGAGATCGAGGAAGTGGCAGGGTTGCGGCGGCAGACGCGCCAGCGCCAATTCCACCAGGCATTCGGTATCCGGGCGTGGGATCAGCGTTGCGGGCGAAACCGACAGCGGCAGCGACCAAAACTCGCGCTCGCCCACCAGATAGGCCACCGGCTCACCGCGCTCGCGGCGCGCCAGCAGCGTCTCCAGCTGCTGTTGCTGCGGCGGCGTCAGCAGGGTTTCACCGAACGCCATCAGGAAGGTCCTGGCCTTGCCGGTCACGAAACCCAACAGGATTTCCGCGTCGCGCCGGGCGCTGTCGCTGTGGGTCAAACGCGCGGCGGCGGCTTTCAGCCAGTGTTGATAGTCCATCACTCTTGCTCGGCGGACAGCGCAGCCAGCTGGTCGGCCTGATACTCCTGCACGATCGGCTGGATCAGCATGTCCAGTTTGCCTTCCATCACCTCGTCCAGACGGTAGAGCGTCAGGTTGATGCGGTGGTCGGTCACCCGCCCCTGCGGGAAGTTGTAGGTGCGATTGCGGTCGGAACGATCGCCGCTGCCCAGCAGGTTGCGGCGAGTGGACGCTTCGGCCTGCTGGCGCTTGGCCATCTCGGCGGCGCGAATGCGCGCGCCCAGCACCGACATCGCCTTGGCTTTGTTTTTGTGCTGTGAACGTTCGTCCTGGCACTCCACCACGATGCCGGTCGGCAGGTGGGTGATGCGGATCGCCGAGTCGGTGGTGTTAACGTGCTGGCCGCCGGCGCCGGAGGAGCGGAAAGTGTCGATTTTCAGATCGCCCGGGTTGATGTCCGGCAGCTCGGCTTCCGGCACTTCCGGCATCACCGCCACAGTGCAGGCGGAGGTGTGGATGCGCCCCTGGGATTCGGTTTCCGGCACGCGCTGCACGCGGTGGCCGCCGGATTCAAACTTCAGCTGGCCGTACACGCCATCGCCGGAGACTTTGGCGATCACTTCCTTGAAGCCGCCGTGCTCGCCTTCGTTGGCGCTCATCACCTCGACGCGCCAGCGGCGGCCTTCGGCGTAACGACTGTACATGCGGAACAGATCGCCGGCGAAGATCGCCGCCTCATCGCCGCCGGTGCCGGCGCGCACTTCGAGGAAGCAGCTGCGCTCATCGTCCGGATCTTTCGGCAACAGCAAGACCTGCAGCTGCTGCTCCAGCTCTTCGCTGGCCGCCCGCGCCTGTTTCAGCTCTTCCTGCGCCATTTCGCGCATCTCCGGATCGTCCAGCATCATTTCCGCCGTCTCCAGATCCTCCTGCACCTGACGCCATTCCAGGAAGCAGCGGCTGACGTCGGTCAGCTGCGCGTATTCTCGCGACAGCGCGCGGAACCGGTCTTGGTCGGCGATGACACCGGCATCGCCGAGCAGCGCCTGCACTTCTTCATGGCGCTCTTGTAACGCTTCCAGTTTGGCAACAATAGAAGGCTTCATGCGTGGTAATAAACCCTGTTAATAGAGAAAACTAATGCTGATCCAGCCCGAGGCTGTCGCGTAATAACTGCAACCGCTCCACGTCGCCGTCGCCGGCGGCCTGCTGGAGGGATTTGGTGGGGGCATGAATAAGACGGTTGGTCAGTTTATGGGCCAGCTCGTGTATCACCTGCTCCACGTTGGCGCCCTGCGCGATGGCGGCCAGCGCTTTGGCTTCCATCTCTGCGCGAATTTGGTCGGCCTGCGAACGGTAGTCGCGGATGGTTTCCACCGCGCCCTGCGAGCGCAGCCAGGCCATGAAGTTGGTGCTTTCCTGCTGCACGATCGATTCCGCCTGCACCGCCGCCGCTTTGCGCTGCGCCAGGTTGCTTTGAATGATGGCGTGCAGATCGTCCACGCTGTACAGATAGGCGTTGGCCAGTTTGCCGACCTCCGGTTCGATGTCGCGCGGTACGGCGATATCCACCAGCAGCATCGGCTGGTTGCGGCGCGCCTTCAGCGCGCGCTCCACCATGCCCTTGCCGATGATCGGCAGCGGGCTGGCGGTGGAACTGATGATGATGTCGGCGTCCGCCAGGCGTTCGTCGATCTCAGGCAGGGTGATCACCTCGGCGCCGACCTCGTCCGCCAGCAGCTGTGCGCGCTCGCGGGTGCGGTTGGCGATGATCATGTGCCGCACTTTATGCTCGCGCAGGTGACGCGCCACCAGCTCGATGGTTTCGCCGGCGCCCACCAGCAATACGTTGAGATCGGCCAGCGATTCGAAGATCTGCCGCGCCAGCGTACAGGCGGCGAACGCCACGGAAACCGCGCTGGCGCCGATGTCGGTTTCGGTGCGCACGCGCTTGGCGACGGAGAAGGATTTCTGGAACAGACGCTCCAGCTCGCCGGACAGCGACTGGCCGCGTTGCGACTCGGCGAAGGCCTTTTTCACCTGGCCGAGGATCTGCGGTTCGCCCAGTACCAATGAGTCCAACCCGCTGGCCACCCGCATCAGATGGCTGACCGCGTCGTTGCCCTGATGCCAGTACAGGCTTTTCTTCACCTCTTCCGGGCGCAGGTTGTGGTAGGCGCACAGCCAGGCGACCAGCTGCTCGTGCATGTGTTCCTGCTGCTCTACGCTGAGGTACAGCTCGGTGCGGTTGCAGGTGGACAACACGACGCCGCCCTGCACCAACGGTTGTTGGAGCAAGCTGGTCAGCGCCTCATCGATGGACTCTGGCGAGAAGGTCACCCTTTCACGCAGAGAAACCGGAGCGGTTTTGTGATTTATACCTAACGCCAGCAGGGTCATTGCTTCGAGTAATACTTATCTTGGTACGGGTTCTCGTTGAACGGCATTCTACTTGATGCGCGGGATCAATAAAAGTAACAACCGCATCTTCCGTTCAATCGCTGTCATAGATGACATCAATTAATGAATAAGCAATAAATACAGCAGGATAAATAGTCATGAGGTAGGTCGATTGCTTAAATTTTAGCGCAGTTTGCGATAACGCGCACGCTATTCGGCGTACACAACGGCGGCGTTTGCGCAACGAAGGCACCGCTTATCGGGCGCACCTCCCCCGCCTTCAGGTGATTGTGTTACGCTTAATGGCGACCCCGACGCGCGTGCCGGGTTGGCATTGCGCCGGTAAAAGCGGCAAGATTCAACGCGATGCAGCAAAAAATTGACGCGCCGCCGCCGCCCCGTTAGCGTGAGCGCTGAATCCGGGTTTCGTCGCGCATGCCCGCAAGGACAAAAGGACAAGAGAAAGTTATGCCAATACGCAAAGTTAGTTTGCTCCGTCTGATTCCGCTGGCCAGCCTGGTGCTGGCCGCCTGTACCACCACCAAGCCGACCGGCCCGGCCACCAGCCCGACCTCACCGCAGTGGCGCGCCCATGAGCAGGCGGTGCAGCAGCTCAGCACCTATCAGACCCGCGGCTCCTTCGCCTACTTGTCTGATCAGAAAAAAGTCTACGCCCGCTTCTTCTGGCAGCAGTTCTCGCCGGAGCGCTACCGCCTGCTGCTGACCAACCCGCTCGGCAGCACGGAAATGGATCTCAACGTGCAGAAAAACGTGGTGCAGCTGACCGACAACCAGGGCAAACGCTACGTCAGCGACAATCCGGAAGAGATGATCCGCAAGCTGACCGGCATGGCGATCCCGCTGAACAACCTGCGCCAGTGGATGCTCGGCCTGCCGGGCGAAGCCGGCGATTTTGCCCTGGATGACCAATATCGCCTGAGCAAGCTGACCTACCAGCAAGGCGGCCAGACCTGGAAAGTGGATTACCAGGGCTACAGCAACGAGGTGCAGCCGACGCTGCCTAACCGCCTGGAGCTGCAGCAGGGCGACCAGCGCATCAAGCTGAAAATGGACAACTGGACGCTCAAATGATCCGCCAGTGGCCCTCCCCCGCGAAACTCAACCTGTTTCTGTACATCACCGGCCGTCGTGAAGACGGCTATCACCTGCTGCAGACGCTGTTCCAGTTTTTGGACTACGGCGACACCCTGACCATTGACCCGCGCCAGGACGATCGCATTCATCTGCTGACGCCGGTCGACGGCGTGCCGGACGAGCAGAACCTGATCGTGCGCGCCGCCCGCTTGCTGCAGCGCTATTGCGATGAACGCGGCCTGCAGACCGCACCGCGCGGCGCCGACATCAGCATCGACAAGCGCCTGCCGATGGGCGGCGGTTTGGGCGGCGGCTCCTCCAACGCCGCCACCGTGCTGGTGGCGCTGAACGAACTGTGGCGCTGCGGTCTTGGCGACGACCAATTGGCCGAGCTGGGGCTCAGCCTCGGCGCCGACGTGCCGGTGTTCGTGCGCGGCCACGCCGCCTTCGCCGAAGGCATCGGCGAGCGCCTGCAGCCGGCCGAGCCGCAGGAAAAGTGGTATCTGGTGGCGCATCCCGGCGTCGGCATCCCGACGCCGGTTATCTTCGGCGACCCCGAATTGAAAAGAGACACCCCGATTCGCTCCTTAAGTGAGCTGTTGCAGGCACCGTACGCAAATGATTGCGAACCGATCGCAAGAAAACGTTTTCGCGAGGTTGAACAGCTTCTTTCATGGCTGTTAGAATACGCCCCGTCACGCCTGACTGGCACAGGTGCTTGTGTGTTTGCTGAATTCGACACAGAAATCGCCGCCCGTCAGGTGTTAAATCAAGCCCCGGAGTGGTTGTGTGGTTTTGTAGCGCGCGGCGTTAACGTCTCCCCACTACATCGCATTCGTTCCGGGCGGTTTGAGTCGTAGCTCAACGTTTCGCTGCGCAGGGTCATGCACACCTGGCCCTGTTATCCCTGCGCTGCCTGCGGTCTCAATTTTAGTTTTACATACCCGTATGTATATTGCGCCGGCGTCGCCGACTGCCCCTTGGCGATGTCGTATGACAATATCTTCTCTGGACGCAAGCCTGAGGTTCTTCTCGTGCCTGATATGAAGCTTTTTGCTGGTAACGCCACCCCGGAACTAGCACAACGTATTGCCAACCGTTTGTACACCAGCCTTGGTGACGCCGCTGTAGGTCGTTTTAGCGACGGCGAAGTGAGCGTGCAAATCAACGAAAATGTACGCGGCGGTGATATTTTCATCATCCAGTCCACCTGTGCCCCGACCAACGACAACCTGATGGAACTGGTTGTGATGGTCGACGCCCTGCGTCGCGCCTCCGCAGGTCGTATTACCGCCGTTATCCCTTACTTCGGCTATGCCCGCCAGGATCGCCGCGTGCGTTCCGCGCGTGTGCCAATCACCGCCAAGGTGGTTGCCGATTTCCTCTCCAGCGTAGGGGTTGACCGCGTTCTGACGGTGGATCTGCATGCTGAGCAGATTCAAGGCTTCTTCGACGTACCGGTAGACAACGTGTTCGGCAGCCCGATCCTGCTGGAAGACATGCTGCAGCAGAACCTGGAAAACCCGATCGTGGTTTCCCCGGACATCGGCGGCGTAGTCCGTGCCCGCGCCATCGCCAAACTGCTGAACGACACCGACATGGCCATCATCGACAAACGCCGCCCGCGCGCGAACGTTTCTCAGGTGATGCACATCATCGGTGACGTGGCAGGCCGCGACTGCGTGCTGGTCGACGACATGATCGACACCGGCGGTACCTTGTGTAAAGCGGCTGAAGCGTTGAAAGAACGCGGTGCCAAGCGCGTATTCGCCTACGCGACGCACCCGATCTTCTCCGGCAACGCCGTGGACAACATCAAGAACTCGGTGATTGATGAAGTGATCGTCTGCGACACCATTCCGCTGTCGCCGGAAATCAAGGCACTGAAAAACGTTCGCACTCTGACCCTGTCCGGCATGCTGGCTGAAGCCATCCGCCGCATCAGCAACGAAGAGTCGATCTCTGCAATGTTCGAGCATTGATGCGTCGTCTTTCCGGTGCGGCGCCCACCGCGCCGGAAAGATAGCGAGCCCGACAGCAGAAAAAGAAAAACCCGTTGGTGCGTGAGCAACAACGGGTTTTCTACTCGTAGTCCAACATGACCTCAAACCTTAATGCACGGCAGATTTTCCCTTGCCCTGCTCTCGCTTCCCTTCTGATTTTTTAATCAATGCGACGAACGATGTTGGTCGTTGCGGCACCGTTTATCAAAGTGTTTTACCCACCAGTAACGATCCGCCACCTGCTCGCGGCCGCCGATACGCGCGCCCACCAGCCACAACAGCGCGCCGACGAAGATACTCATGATGGCGCCGTGGGCGAAAAATTGCGGTAAATTGAACTGGGATACTTCAGCAATAATGGAGTATCCGACGCCGCCGATCATCACGACCAGCCCCAGCCCCATAAAAAAGTTGCCCATTCTGTCCGCGCTTCTACGTTTCATATGCCACCTCCATGATTGCCATGTGCCAACCGGGATAACGCTGCAACTTGTTAACCCACTTTGATAAGTTAAGTATAGTCCTTGTTGCGGCAAGGGGATTGCGGAGGCGATCACAAATGGTAAAGAATTATTGACACTTCTTAACGCGCCGCTGAAAATTAGCGGACAAATTGAATTATTCAGCTAATGAATCATTCGTCTTTCTTACCTAAGGCGACGGCGGGGATCGGATTTTGTCATTCGCCGCCCCGGCAGGTAGACTAAGGCCCTTTCCATTACCCTGATCATAGTGAATCTCCCAGTGAGCAGTATTAAATTGATAGTTGGCCTGGCCAACCCGGGCGCGGAATATGCCCAAACGCGCCACAACGCCGGCGCCTGGTACGTCGATCTGCTGGCCCAGCGCCACAATCAGCAGTTGAAAGAAGAGAGCAAGTTCTTCGGCTACACCGCCCGTTTAAACCTGGCGGGCAACGACGTGCGCCTGCTGGTGCCGACCACCTTCATGAACCTGAGCGGCAAAGCGGTGCTGGCGATGGCCAACTTCTACCGCATCGAACCAAACGAGATCCTGGTGGCGCACGACGAGCTGGATCTGCCTCCCGGCGTCGCCAAAATCAAGCTCGGCGGCGGCAACGGCGGCCACAACGGCCTGAAAGACATCCAGAACAAGTTCGGCAACAACCCGAACTTCTACCGCCTGCGCATCGGCATCGGCCATCCGGGCGACAAGAACAAGGTGGTGGGCTTCGTGCTCGGCAAGCCGCCGGCCAGCGAGCAGAAGATGATCGACGAAGCGATCGACGAGTCGCTGCGCTGCACCGAGATGCTGATGAAGGACGGGCTGGAAAAAACCGTTCAGCGCCTGCACAGCTTCAAGGCGCAGGCCTGAACCTTGCCGCAGCGGGCGCCCTGCCCGCTGCCTGCTTCTAGCCGCGCGGGTTGAAGGTCTCCTCGCTCACGCGGCGGTCATCGGCGGTGAAGCCCTCTTCCGCCACGTAATACTGCGGATCGTCCAGCTCATGGCTGCAAAACGGCCCGGCGCGCTTAAGTAAACGCACGCAGTCGCCGCTCAGGTGGCGCAGCCGAATGCTTTTCCCCGCCGCCAGGTAACGCGCCGTCAGCTTATCGATCGCCTCTACGCCGCTGGAATCCATCACCCGGGTGCCGGCAAAATCCAGCACCACGTTCTGCGGATCGCTTTGCGGCTCGAACAGCTCGGCGAAAGCGGCGGCAGAGCCGAAGAACAGCGGGCCATCGAGCTGATACACCGCCACGTCGCCCGTTAACTGCCGCTGGCGCACGCGGATGCGCGCCTGCTGCCAGGCGAACACCAGCGCCGAGATAATCACCCCGCTGATCACCGCCACCGCCAGATCGGTAAAGATGGTGATCAGCGTGACGGCGAGCATCACCAGCGCGTCCGCCTTCGGCATACGGCGCAAACGGCGCAGCGAACTCCACTCGAAGGTGTTGTAACACACCACCAGCATCACCCCGGCCAGCGCCGCTACCGGCAGCAGGCCGATATAGCGCGACAGGCTGACCACGAACAGAATCAGCAGAATGGCGCCCACCGTGCCGGAGAGGCGCCCGCGCCCGCCCGAGGTGAAGTTGATGATCGACTGGCCGATCATCGCGCAGCCGGCGAAGCAGCCGAACAGGCCGCACACTGCGTTACCGGCGCCCTGCGCGATGCTTTCGCGATTGCCGTTGCCCTTCTTGCCGCCCATTTCATCCAGCACCGTCATGGTCAGCAGCGATTCAATCAAACCGACCAGGGCGATCACCACCGCATAGGGCAGCACCACCCGCACCATTTCCAGGGTGAACGGCGCCGTCGGCAGGCTGAAGTGCGGCAGCGCGCCGGAAATGTCCGCCAGATCGCCCACCCGCAGCGTGTGCAGATTGAGGCCGATCGCCAACGCCGAAACCACCAGCAGCGCCGCCAGCGAAGACGGAATGGCCTTGGTCAGGCGCGGGAACAGCACCACCACCGCAATCGCCAGCGCCACCAGGCCGTACATCAGCGGCCCCTGCCCGGCGATCATCTTCAGCTGCGCCAGCATGATGACGATCGCCAGACCGTTGACGAAGCCGTGGATCGCCGGCAGCGGCACCAGACGAATGAATTTGCCCAGCCGGAAGGCGCCGATCAGGATTTGAATGCCCCCGGCGAACAGCGTGGCCCACAGCACGTAGCCCATGCCGTACTGCGCCGCCAGGCTCATCAGCACCACCACAATGGAGCCGGCGGCGCCGGAAACCATGCCCGGCTTGCCGCCGAACAGCGCCGTGACCAGGCCGATAATAAACGCGGTATGCAAACCGACGATCGGCGAAAGACCGGCGACCAGCGAAAAGCCGACCGCCTCGGGGATCATCGAAACCGCCACCACAAAGCCCGCCAGGACTTCATTTTTAACGTCCGCGATCCTGACGTTACTCAGATTAAACATGCATTATTCACTTATGACAGATGACATCATCTCCCCGCGTAGCGGGTATGGAGAGCCGCAGGGGGCGGCAGACTGCAGGCGGGCACAGCTCAGGGTGGCGTAGGCAAGAAATACATCCGGCGCGTTTCCTGTCGGTTAATCGGAACGGCCAGTATGGGTAAATGTGATCCAAATCTCAATCAAAAACCGGCCGCGGGCGCTGCGCTCGCCCCGGCCAAACAAGTCTGATCGAGATAAACGCCCATTACGTGTATAATGGCGGCATTATTTTGCCCTTTATGCAGTCGATTAAACCTAACCGGCTGATAGTTAAGATATTTAAGGTGATTACAACATGGGATTCAAATGCGGTATCGTCGGCCTGCCTAACGTAGGCAAATCCACCCTGTTCAACGCGTTGACCAAAGCGGGCATTGAAGCAGCCAACTTCCCGTTCTGCACCATTGAACCGAACACCGGTGTGGTGCCGATGCCCGATCCGCGTCTGGATAAGCTGGCCGAGATCGTCAAGCCGCAGCGCATTCTGCCAACCACCATGGAATTCGTCGACATCGCCGGCCTGGTGAAAGGCGCGTCCAAGGGTGAAGGCCTGGGCAACCAGTTCCTGACCAACATCCGCGAAACCGAAGCCATCGGCCACGTGGTGCGCTGCTTCGAGAACGACAACATCATTCACGTCAACAACAAGGTCGATCCGGCCGAAGACATCGATGTGATCAACACCGAGCTGGCGCTGTCTGACCTCGACACCTGCGAGCGCGCCATCCACCGCGTGCAGAAGAAAGCCAAAGGCGGCGACAAAGACGCCAAAGCCGAGCTGGCGGCGCTGGAGAAATGCCTGCCGCACCTGGAAAACGCCGGCATGCTGCGCGCGCTGGATCTGAGCGACGAAGACAAAGCGGCGATCAAATACCTGAGCTTCCTGACCCTGAAGCCGACCATGTACATCGCCAACGTCAACGAAGACGGCTTCGAGAACAACCCGTACCTGGACACCGTGCGTAAAATCGCCGACGCCGAAGGCTCCGTGGTGGTTGCCGTGTGCGCCGCCGTGGAATCCGACATCGCCGAGCTGGAAGACGAAGAGCGCGACGAGTTCATGGCCGAGCTGGGCCTGGAAGAACCGGGCTTGAACCGCGTGATCCGCGCCGGTTACGAGCTGCTGAACCTGCAGACCTACTTCACCGCCGGCGTGAAAGAAGTGCGCGCCTGGACCATCCCGGTCGGCGCCACCGCTCCGCAGGCGGCCGGCAAGATCCACACCGACTTCGAGAAAGGCTTTATCCGCGCGCAAACCATCTCTTATGATGACTTCATCACCTACAAGGGTGAACAAGGCGCCAAAGAAGCCGGCAAAATGCGCTCCGAAGGTAAAGACTACATCGTCAAAGACGGCGACGTAATGAACTTCCTGTTCAACGTCTAAGCCCTTCCCCGCAGCATTGCTCTCGGCTGCCGGAAACGGAAAAATCCACGCTTCGGCGTGGATTTTTGTTTTTATCTCCCCAGACTCAGACTCCCCCATTTCCCCCTTCCACGCCGAGGGCCGGTTTGCCGCCGAGTGACCGGCGAATCGCTGCCGCTGCAAAACCCGCTAACGGCGCGCTACAGCAGCGCAATCATCTTCAGCAGTTCCACCCGATTGCGGATGCCGAACTTTTTGCCGGCGTTATTGAGGTGCGAATAAACGGTTTTCGGGTGCAGGTTCAACCGCCGCGCGGTCAGGCGAATATCTTCCGTGCGCGCGGTTTCACACAGCACCGCCGCCTCGCCAGGCGTGATTGCCGCCGCCCGATGCCGGTTCATCATGCGCCGCTCACCTTCCTCCTCACGGCAGACCAGCGCCGCGCAGGTCTCTCGCACCACCTGCAGCGTTTCCCGTTTGTGCAAAATCGCATCCGGCTGCGACGCGGCGATAAACGCCAGGATCAGCGGCGAAGTCTTATCGATAAAGAACAGTAACCGGACATCTTTATATTCACCACGTGAATATTTAATGAAATTTAAATACGCCTCGAACCGGTAAATCTCCTGAGGAAACTCCGTAATAATTAAATCAGGCGCCGGAATTATATTTTTAATAATATTCATATTGGGTGAGGATAAGGTTATCACGCCGCCGCCCAGTAATGTTTTCATACCCAGCCGGCACAGCGGTGAACCGTCGATATAAATCACTCTCACTTTAATTCTCCTTATCAGCATGAAAGCATGCTTCCACACCTCAGGCGGCTTGTCGCTGCTCTTTTTTGGGGTAATTCGCCTGCAAAGCACACCGATATAAAACATCTTGATAACATGTTTCTCAAATAATCACGCAACCGTCAGCATGTTGATTAATACGCAAAAAAGGCATGAATGTTTCAAATTATTTCAACAGAAAAAACTGGCGATCCAATAAAAACGCAACGCAATGATATAGATCTATTTTCTATTTTGTATGATATAAGCGAAAATGAAAAAAAATGTAACAACGGGCACCATAACCTTATTGCCTTATTCAAAACATCTATAGGGAAAATTCTTAGTTTGTTAGGATGAAAATCCATGTTTGCCGACGCGTTTAAAAAACAATTGCGCAACATGATTAATCAACAACCGCACGTCAGTAATTTATTACTGTCAGGAAAGCTTTTATCTAAAGTAAATTAAAGGGCATTTCACATGAATGTTAAATTAGTCGCATTATCCATGCTGGCTCTCTCCGGCGCCTGTGCGGCCGCTTCGTCCAATACGGTGCAATTTAAAGGCGAAGTCAGCACGCAAACCTGCTCGGTGAATATTAACGGTAACCAATCCAATCCGGTCGTTCTGCTGCCGACCGTCGCCGCCAGCAAACTCGCCACCAAAGGCGCCACCGCCGGCGACACCACCTTCACCGTCAACGTGACCGGCTGTGCGGCGGCAACCAGCGATACGGCGATCAAAACCGTGCTGGCGGGCAACAACCCGACCACCAACGGCAACCTGGGCAACGCGGGCGATGCGGCCAAGGTGTCCATTCAACTGCTGGACAGCGACGCCACTACGCCGCTGTCGTTCGCCAGCGGTTCGACCGTCACCACGTCGGCGATGACGCTGGCGAAAGACGCCACCTCCACCTCACAGAACCTGGTGGCTCGCTACTACGCGGAAGACACCGGCGTGGCGGCCGGTTCGGTGATCGCCACCGCACAGTTCGCCATTAGCTACAAATAAGCCGGCGTCAGGCGCCATACCTGTTGATGCCAGCGCCGCCCTTCGCCGGGCGGCGCTGAATGACTCGCTCCCTTTATCGGTTCACGTTTATGCCGCAGATAACCCGCTCCGCCCGCCGATGGGCCGCCCTGTCGCTTTGCCTGATGAGTTTTGCCGCTACCCACGCCTCGGCCAGCGTGACGCTGCTCGGCAACCGCGTGATCTACCCCGCCGAGGCGCGGGAAAAAACGCTGCAGTTCACCAACGACGACGGCACCCCGGCGCTGATGCAGATCTGGCTCGACATCAATAACCCCAAATCCACGCCGGAAAACGCCGATGCACCTTTCGTCGCCTCGCCGCAGATCTTCCGCATGAATCCGCACAGCGGGCAGATGGTGCGGCTGTCGTTCGTCGGCCAGCCGCTGCCGCGCGATCGCGAATCGCTGTTCTATCTCAACTTCCTGCAGGTGCCCGCCGTGCGCCAGACGGACAGCGACAAGAACAAACTGCTGCTGGTGGTCACCAATCGGCTGAAGGTGTTCTATCGCCCCGCCGGGCTGGCCGGCGACGCCAACCACGTCATCGATCGGCTCAGCCTGCGCCAGGCCGGCAACGCGCTGCGCGTCGACAACCCGACCGGCTACTACGCCAACATCAGCCAGGCCGCGATCCTGAGCGGCGCGAAGCGCATCGCCATCCCGCAGGCGGATCTGATCCCGCCGTTTTCACAGGCCAGTTGGCCGGTGAATGGGGAGGTGCGGCAGGTCGCACTGCGCGTCATCAATGACTATGGGGTGGAAATCTCACGCACCCTGAACGTCGCGCGCTGAAACCAGACAGGGAGGTATTCATGTTCGATGCTCGCAAGGCGGCGCCGCTGCCCGCACGCTGGTGTTGCGCGCTGCTGGCGCTGCCGCTGGGCTGCGCCGCCGCCGACGGCTATACCTTCGATCCCGCGCTGCTGCGCGGCAGCGTGCTGAGCAACAGCGCCCTGAGCCAGTTCAACCAACAGGACGCCGTCGCTCCGGGCAGCTATCAGATCGATCTGTACCTCAATGGCCAGTTTCTCGAACGCGATCAAATTCGCTTCGTACGCGCAGGCAAACAGGTGCTGCCCTGTTTCGATCGGCCGCAGCTGACGCGCTTCGGGCTGAAAAATCCGCCGGCGGCCGCCGAAGCGGAATGCCTGCTGCCCGGCCGGGATCTGAAGGACATCACGGTGAACGCCGATATCTCGCGGCTGCGGCTGGATCTGAGCATTCCGCAGGCGCTGTTGAACGGCCGGCCGCGCGGCAGCGTCAATCCCGCCAGCCTGGACAGCGGCGAATCGATGGCCTTCGTCAATTACAACCTCAACCAGTACCACGTCAGTTACCGACAGGGGCAAACCCGCGATCTCGACTCGACCTACGCCAACCTGAACGGCGGCTTCAACCTCGGGCTATGGCGCTACCGCCAGCAGTCCAGCTACCGCTACGATCGGGAGTTCGGCGGTCATCTGGACACCAGCCGCCGCTACGTACAGCGCGCGATCTTGCCCTGGCGCAGCGAAATGCTGTTGGGCGAAGGCTTTACCGACGGGCACTTCTTCTCCGGCCTGGGCTTTCGCGGCATTCAGCTCAGTTCGGACGACCGCATGCTGCCGGATTCGCAGCGCGGCTATGCGCCGGTGGTGCGCGGCGTGGCGAAAAGCAACGCGCGCGTGACGGTGCTGCAAGGCAAAAGCACGCTGTATGAAACCACCGTCGCGCCGGGGCCGTTCGCCATCAACGATCTGTACGCCACCAACTACGCCGGCGATCTCACCGTGGTGGTGACGGAAGCCGACGGCAGCGTCAGCACCTTCACCGTGCCATTCGCCGCGGTGCCGGAATCCATCCGCCCCGGCCAGTCGCGCTACTCGGCGATCGTCGGCCGTTCCCGCTACGTCGGCGACAACGATTTGTTCAGCGAAGTGACCTGGCAGCACGGCCTGACCAACGCCCTGACCTTCAACCTCGGCAACCAACTGGCGGACGGCTACCAGGCGATGATGCTGGGCGGCGTGTACAGCAGCTGGCTGGGCGCCTTCGGCATGGATACCACCTATTCCCACGCCAGCCTGCCGGATGGCGGCGCCGCCGGCTGGATGCTGCACCTCTCTTACAGCCGAACCTTCAGCCCGACGGATACCACGCTATCCATCGCCGGCTACCGCTACTCCACCGAAGGCTTTCGCGATCTCAGCGACGTGCTCGGCGTGCGGCGCGCCACCGCCACCGGCCAACGCTGGCAGTCCGACTCTTACCGCCAGCGGTCGCGTTTCGAGGTCGCCGTCAATCAGGGGATGGGGGCGTTCGGCAGTCTGACAATGTCCGGCTCGACTCAGGACTACCGCGATCAGCGCGGCCGCGACAATCAGCTCCAGTTGGGCTGGGGAAAAACCTTCGGCAACGGCGTGGCGCTTAACCTCTCCGTCACCCGTACCCACAGCCTGGGCTACAGCAACGGCGACTACCGCGGCTACGGGCCGCTGGATAACGTCTACAGCGCGCCGCTGGCGCAAAACGCGCAGACCGTCACCGCCCTGTCGTTGAGCTTCCCGCTCGGGCGTTCATCATCCGCCCCCAGCGTCTCGCTGTTGGCCAACCACAGCCAGGGCCAGGGCGGCAACTATCAGGCCGCGCTGTCGGGCAGCGTCGGCGACGAACAGCCGGTCAGCTACGGCCTGAACTTCACCACCGATGACGATCGCCAACAAAGCATCTGGGGCGGCAACCTGCAAACCCGCCTGCCTTACGCCAACGTCACCGGCTCGTTCTCCACCGCGCGCCAGTACCGACAAGGCTCCCTGTCGTTGCAGGGGGCGGTGGTGGCGCACCGCGGCGGCGTGACATTAGGGCCGTATGTCGGCGATACCTTCGCCCTGATCGAGGCGCCCGGCGCCAGCGGCGCACGGGTGATGGACGGCCAGGGGGCGCGCGTCGATCGCTTTGGCTACGCGCTGGCGCCGTCGCTGGTGCCCTATCACTACAACACCGTCGCGCTGAACCCCGAGGGCATGAACGACAAAGCGGAGCTGGAAGACGGCCAGCGGCGCGTCGCCCCGTACGCCGGCGCCACGGTGCGCCTGCGCTTCAACACCGTGCGCGGCCAGGCGCTATTGATCACCGCGCAGCGGCCCGATAACGCACCGATCCCGATGGGCGCCAACGTCCTCGACGCCGCGGGCAACAGCGTGGGCATGGTCGGCCAGGCCAATCAGGTGTATCTGCGCAGCGACCGGAATGCCGGTGCGCTGACGCTGAACTGGGGCGACGCGCCCGGCCAACAGTGCACGCTGCATTACCGCCTGCCCGCCGGGGAAGACGGCCCGATTCAACGGCTCAGCGCCCCGTGCCGCTAGCCCGTTAAACTTATTTTCAGGAGAGACGATGAAACGCATTTCTTACCCGCTCGCCGCCCTGGCGCTGCTCGCCCTGTCGCTGTTCGGCGCGCCCGCCGCGCTGGCGCAATGCACCCGGGTCGCCCCCTGGATCGATTCCGGTTGCGATCCCTGCGGGGTGGGCACGGCGCTGGGGCGGGTTAACCTGACCAGCACTTACCTGCAGCCCGTCGGCACGCCGCTGGGCACCAGCGTGTTCGATCTCACCTCCGGCACGCGCTATCCCGATCCCAACAAGGTGTTGTATGAATGCGACGCCGGCGACGCGGGGCAGATCTATGAAGTCTTCGCCACCAACGGCGACGATCGCGTCGGCGGCTATTACGATCTGGGCGCTCAGGACGGTAACCCCAACTACTACGCCACCTACTTCCCCTACGTCGGCATCCGCCTGACCCATCTGGATTCCGGCAAGGTTTTTACCCGCTACTGGCAGTCGGCGCCGATTACCCGCTACGCCACCGTCGGCAGCAAAATTCAGATCCGGGTGAAAGACTTCAGCGCCATCCGTGCCGATTTGATCCGCATCAGCTCGCTGCCGGGCGCGGGCGCCAGCAACTACTGCGGCTACAGCGCCGGCAACCCGCTGGTGGGCATGGCCTCGACCACCGGCAATTCGAACTATACCTGCACGCAGCCGAACGGGTATGTCACCTTTCAGGGGCCCGGCATCGCCTCGGATCCTATCGGCAGCGACTCCGCCACCAACTACGCCACCTGGGGCACCGGGCGCTGGAACGCGATGGGCATGGGCACCGCACCGCTCTCCTCATTGACCTATACCGCCACCTGCGTGGCGCGCAACGTTACGCCGCTGGTAATCCTGCCGACCATATCCGTCAGCCAGTTGACCGCCGGGCAAACCTCACAGGCGCAGTTCACCATCAATATCGAATGTGACAATGCCGCCGTGTCCGGCGTCAGCAGCAACAATACCGCCCTCGGCCTGCAGGTGCCGTATGAAAGCTATGTCGCGGCGCAGCAGCTCGGGCTGGTCAGCGCCAACGGCGGCGTGAGCTACCTGCTCTCCAGCGGCTACGGCACCGACAGCAGCGTCGCCACCGGCGTGGGCATCGCGCTCGCCAACGCCGGCAACGCCGCGCCGATGAACTTCGTCGGCTGGGCGCGCTGCAGCGCCGGGCAATGCCCGCAGGGCAACGACGCCGGCTGGTACCCGGTGCTCAACGGCGCCAGCGGCGGCGGCAGCACCGCGGCAGGGTTTACCCACTACACCACCCAGCTCACCGCCACGCTCGCCCGGCTGCCCGGGCAAACCGTCACCGCCGGCAAAGTGGACGCCAGGGCCTACGTCTGGGTTAAGGTGCAATGATGAGAAAGAAATATCTGACGATGGGATGCGCCCTGCTGCTGGCGCTGGCGGCCATGGGCGCGCAGGCGGGCATCATCGCCTCCGCCACCCGGGTGATTTTCCGCGAGGGCGACACGGAAAAAACCCTGATGTTGCTCAACACCAACGGCTATCCGATCGTGGCGCAAACCTGGGTCGATAACGGCGACGTCAACGCCGCCCCCGAACTGTCGCGCGCGCCGTTTGTCACCCTGCCCAGCGTATTCGCCCTGCCGCCTTCGGCGCTGAAAGGGCTGCGGATCCTGTTTGCCGGCGCGAACCTGCCCACCGACCGGGAGTCGGTGTTCTGGCTTAATCTGTATGAGATCCCGCCCAGCCAGCCGACCAGGCCGCCGCTGACGTCGCACGTGACGCTGGCGATGAACACGCAGATGAAAATCTTCTACCGCCCCAAAGTGCTAAAGGGAAACGCCGAAAACGCGGCCGAGGCCGTCTCGTTCTCGCTGCAAAAATCGCCGGGCGGCTATCTGCTGCGCTGTCACAACCGGTCGGCGTTTTATCTCTCCTTCGCCCGCATCGCCGTGCAAACCGGCAGGCGCGATTACCCGGTGCGGCAAGAAAGCGACATGATGACCGCGCCGTTCAGCATGCGGGATTATCACCTCGACGGCGTTGCGGCGCCGGCGCTCCCTTCTCAGATCACCGTTCAGGCCACCTTCATCAACGACCAGGGCCAGCAGATCGTCAAGTCATACACAGCAACCCCATAACGATAAAAAGCAGTACATTTTTTTAAGTACAGGAAATAGGGAAAAATGAGTCTAAGCAGATTCCAGCTACAGTTTCACCTGGAGAAACAGGCCAACAACATCAGGCAGTCACCGGCATTTCATACCGCCATCGTCAAACACGGGGAATTATTGAAGGAGACCTACAAGAAGCATCCGCTGTTTTACAAAATCATCTTCAGGAACAGCCGGTTCATCATTTGTTCCACCATCCTGTCCATTTACTACCACCAGCCCGCCGCCGGGCTGAAAGACATCAAAGCCTTTTTTAAAGGGAAGAACATCATCAGCGAGAACTCCCTGGACTCCTTTCTGTTCTTTTTGCGGGTCGGCCGCCGGCTGGAGGTCAAACCCTGTGAACATGACAAGCGCCAGCTGCGCTATAAGCCTACGCCGCACGCGCTGGCGGAAACCCAGGCGCTGATCGCCTCGATGGCGCGGCCCTACCAGGCGCTGGCGCCACAGATGCCTATCGCGGCGCTGCTGGCGGCGCCCGACTTTCTGCCCACCTTTTTCGCCGCCTACGGGCAGCTGATGCTCAAGGAGATTTACCTGATCGATCTGGTGCCGCAATCCGGGCTGTTTATCAGCAAGGACGCCGGCCACATGGTGCTGCTGATGCTGCATATCGAAAGCATCCGGCAGGACTCCCCCTTTCTGCTGCTCTCCTCGGCGAAAATCGCCAAGTCGTGCTCCGTCTCACGCGCGCACGTGAATCGCATTCTGCAGGCGGCGGAAAAATCCGGCCTGCTGACCACCACCAATAACGTGGTGATCGAACTCAACAGTTCGTTCTTTATCATGGCGGAGCGCTATTTCAGCCTCTATTTCGCGATGGTCGAATTCGGGCTTGAACGAGTTTGGCACACGCCGCAGGCCACCGAGCCCCGCTGAGCCGTTTACCTTTCCCGCAGCACCCGATCGATCAACCCCCAGGCCGCCGCTTCGTCGGCGGTCATAAAGCGATCGCGATCCAACACCCGTTCCACCTCTTCGTAGCTGAGGCCGCAATGTTTGGCGTACAGCCGGATCACCGTGTCTTTGGTGCGTTTCATCTCTTCGGCATGAATCAAGATGTCGGAGGCCTGCCCCTGAAAGCCGCCCAGCGGCTGGTGCACGTGCAGGCTGGCGTTGGGCAGCGCCATGCGGTGCCCCGGCTCGCCGGCCATCAGCAGGAACGACCCCATCGAGCGCGCGGTGCCCATGCACAGCGTATGCACCGGCGCGCGGATATACTGCATGGTGTCGTAAATCGCCAGCCCGCTGGTGATCACCCCGCCCGGCGAGTTGATGTACAGGTGGATCGGTTTCTCCGGGTTTTCCGCTTCCAGAAACAGCAGTTGGGCGCACAGCATTTCGGCCACGTCGTCGTTGACTTCGCCATTGAGGAAAACGATCCGGTCGCGCAGCAGGCGCGAATAAATATCAAAGGAACGTTCTCCCCGGCTGGTCTGTTCCACCACCATCGGGACGAGCATCATCTTCTCACGCATCGGTGAACTCCTGGGTTGGCAAAAGGGAAATGAATTTAACGCGTCAGGCGGCGAGCATCATCGTCACCGAACCGTCATTGGCGGCGTCGAGCTGGTGGATAATCCGCAGCAGGCTGCCGCCAGCGGCGTCCGGCACTATCTGCAGCGTCACCACGCTTTCAAGGAACGGCGGCCGGTCGTCACGCAGACGATAGCTCACCGCTTCGCCCGGCGTGGCGGCCAGCGGTTCGGCCTGCGCCAAATCCCCCGGAGGCAGCCACTGCTCGCGCAGCTCGGGAATGCTGAGCGCTCGCCACACTTTTTCCGGCGGTGCATCGAGCGAATACTCCAATATCAGCCGATCGCGCGGCGGCTGCTCAGCCTGTTTGTTCATTGATCCATATCCTTCAGCAAGGTTTGCAACGCGTCGATGCGCGCCGGCCACCAGGCGCGGTACTTCGCCAGCCAATCGGCGATCTGCGCCAGCCCTTCCGGGTCGACCTGGTAATTGACGAAGCGCCCCTGCTTCGTCTCGCGCACCAGCCCGGCATTGCGCAGCACCGCCAGGTGTTGCGACATCGCGGACTGGCTGATGGGCAGCCCTTCGCGCAGCGCGCTGGCGTTCATGCTGCCGACGGCGAGCTTGTCGAAGATGGTGCGGCGAGTCGGATCGGCCAGCGCCTTGAAGATGTCATTTTCGTTCATACAAATACATTAGTATTCACTTATGTATTATGCAAGCGCCAGGGCAGGATTTTTGCGCAAAGCGAGACTCCGCGCCGGGGCACGGAGCCGATAGGGGAGAAATTACAGCGGTTTATTGCAAACGGGCGTGGTCAGCGCGGATTGCCCGGCCTGCGCCCCTTCCTGCGCTTCGAGCGCGAGGCGCGCCAACGGCATGTCTTCGTGGTAGCGCGCCTCGGCGCTCAGGCTTTTCGCGTAGCGGTTGTACTTCCACCAGGCGTAGCCGAGGAACACCACCAGCCCGCCGACGTTATAGAACACGATGGTCATGATGCTGGCGCCGGTCGGGAACGTCGAGGCGAAGAAGCCGACGGTGAAGATGGCGATCAGCACGCTGACGATGGCGATGCCCTGCAGGCGCGAGCCCATTTTGAAATCGCGCGCCACCCGGTCGTACTTCAGGCGCAGATTCAGATAGGCCAGCATGATGAACAGCGGCGGCAGCATCGAGGCGGCGGCGGTCATGTTGATCAGCGTGTTCATCAAATCCTGCACGCTGCTGGAACCCAGCGTTGGGATCAGCATCAGCGGGATGACGATGAAGAACTGGATCCAGGCAGCGCGCGTCGGCACGCCGTGCCGGTTCAGACGAATGGTTTTCTCGCCGAAAATGCCCTTCGGGATCTCGGTGAAGAAAATCTTCACCGGCGCCGCCGTCCACATCAGCAGCGAGCCGAACATGGCGGTGAAGGAGACGATGCCGACAAAGCGGTTCATCAGCACCGTCGGCAGGCCGAAGTGCGCCGACAGGCCTTCGAACACCTGCACCGTGCCGCCGGTGAAATGCAGGTCAGCGCGGTGGACGAACACGTTGATCAGCAGCGAAGACACCGAATACAGCACGCCGATGAACAGCCCGGAAACGATGATCACCTTCACGAAGGCGCGGCTGCCGCCTTTCACATCGTTCACGTACACCGCCACGGACTCCGCCCCGCCTGCCGCCTGGAAGATCCAGGCGGTAATGCCGAGGAACGCCCAGTTGAAGTTCGGCGTCATCGCCTGCACGTTGATCGGGTCGGCCGGCTCGATGCCGCCCAGCACCGCCGCGCCCGCCAGAACGATGTAGGAAAACGTCAGCAGCAGCATCAGCGACGAGGTCACCGAAGTCATCGGCCCCAGCAGTTTTGCGCCGCTGTTGGAGATGTAGGTCGAGAAGGCGAACAGGAAGATGCTGATGATCGCCGTGGTCAGCGGGGTAAACACGTAGTCATAGCCCAGGAACGCGTAAGAAGCGTAGGCGATGACGCGCGGCAGCAGCGCGGTGAAGAAGAACAGGTTCACGAACCAATAGGTGTAGGCGGTGATAAACGCCCAGCGCCCGCCGAGCGCGCTTTTCACCCAGGCATAAACGCCGGCCTCGGAGTTGCGGTTGAGCGAGACGAACTCGGCGATGATCAGGCAAAAGGGAATGAAGTAAATGATGGTCGCCACCAGGAACACCGGCGACGAGGCGACCCCGAGCTGAATATTGTTGTTAATCACGTTGTTGAAACTGAACACTGCCGCAAACGTCATCGACAGCAGGCCAAACTTGCCGATGGTGTTTCTGTTCGACGCAGCCATAGAGATTCTCCGAATGGTGTAGGGGACTTCGGTTTGTTGTTATCGATCGGCGAGCGCGCTATTTGTTAACAAAATAGCTGTCTTCCACCGTCACTTTTAAAATGACTTTTTTTACCTTGCCGCTTTCTGTGAAGCGGTGAGCCTGGTGGTTTTCGAAGATCGCCACGTTGCCTTTGCCGACCCGGCGTCTCTCGCCTTCGCCGCTGAAAAACTCGCGGTCGGTTTCGTCCTGATAGGGCGCCACCGTCGTCAGCGCCCGTTTGTCGGCGACCTCGACGGTCTCTTCCCCCTCAAGGTAATAGTGCACATCGAAGTAGCGGCGGTTGCCCTCCAGCCAACCGTGCTGGCGGCCGGCGCCGACGCTCAGCCGATACGTCAGCGAGTCGCCGATCGAATGGCACACGTTCGGGCTGATGCGATCGACATTGGCGATCGCCTCCATGCAGCGCAGCCACTTCTTGCCGCTGTGATAGATGCGCTGGAACTCCGCCAGGGATTCGAGAATGATCATGCGTTTTCCTCCGCAGACTGCGGGTGGTGGTGAGCGGGCGCGAAGTCATAACCGGCGAGCGCGGCGCCCTGCGTTTGCCGCCCGTCGAACGGCACCAGCGTGAAACCGTAGCTGAACGGCGCCAGATAGACCCGGTGGGTATCCAGCACTTCGGAGCCCCAGGAGTTGGAGCCGAGGCCGAGGATCTGGTCGTCCAGGTTCAGCGTCAGGCAGTCGCTCGGTGCCAGCTCGTTGATGTGCTGGGCCTGGTGCAGCATCTCGGCGCTGTAGGGCCACAGGCTGAAATTGATCGGCCGCCGCGGCTGGATGAAGATCCCCTTGCCCGCCGCGTCCTGCAAACTCAGCCAGCGCACGTCCTGCCGATTGCCGTTGTCCTGCGGGAACGGATAGTGTTCGAACAGCGCGTCGGCGCGCTGCCGGTAGTGGCCAATCAGGTTGGCCCGGCAGCTGTCACGGTAGTTCTCGCCCGGCCCGCGGCCGTAGTATTCCACCTGCTCGAAGCGGCGGCTGATGCCGAAATCGAGGCCGATTTTCGGGATAATCTGGCGGAAATCGCCGTAAGGCTCACCGGCCAGATCCAGGCTGACGTAGCCCTGCGGGGAGATGCGCCAGCGGTAGGTGCAGCGCATGCCGAAGTCGAACACCGGCGGCGCGATCAGGCTATGTACCTCGATCAGCAGATCCTCGCCCTGCCATTGCCGATTGAGGCGGCGGAAGTGCTGCTGCATGATGGGGAAGTGATGCGGTAGCCAAATCCCCTCATATTCCTGTTTATGGTTATCGATCACCGGTTTGAAGAAGGTGATGCGCGGCGCGCGCCCCACCACTTCTTCATCGTCTACCCGCCACGACAGCAGTTCGCCGCTCAGCAGCGAGAACGCCAGCTGGAACCGGCCGCCGCTGACGATCAGCCGATGATTTTCCTCGCGGCATTGCAGCACCGGCGCATCGGCCGGTGGTGGAGCCGGTCGCCGCGTCGCCGCCCGGCGCAGATGCTGATAATGTCCCAGCCGCTGGCCGCTCTCGCTGTAGCGGGTGGCGCTATCCTTATGCACCGCCACGTCGATCAGCGTTTCCCCCTGCCCCAGCGCCAACACCGGCAGGTGCATGTCTTCGCTCTCGCCCGGCTGCAGGTGCGGCAGCTTGAATTCGTAACTCGCCACCTGGCGGCCGTCGGTCTTGACGCTGACCTTCAGCGTGATGTCCGCCAGCGAGCTGAACCAATAGCGGTTTTTCACCCGCAGCACGTCGCCTGCGCCTTCCTCCGCCGTCACCTCCACCGGGCACAGCACCTGCTGGTATTCACGCAGGCCGGGGCCGGGGCGCTGGTCCGGGTAGATCAGGCCGTCCATGCAGAAGTTGTAGTTGTTCGGGTAGTCGCCGTAATCGCCGCCGTACTGGTAGCGCTCACGCCCCTGTTCGTCGTGGCTCAGCAGCCCGTGATCGCACCACTCCCAGATGTAGTGCCCCTGCAAACTGGCGTGGCGGTTAAACACCGACTGGTATTCGAACAGCCCGCCGGGGCCGTTGCCCATCGCGTGGGCGTATTCGCACAGGATGCGCGGTTTGGGGTGCGGGTATTCGCCGAAGGCGTTCATCATCGCCACGCGGGAATACATGGTGCTGATCACGTCGGTCACTTCGGCGTCGCGATCTTCTTCATAGTGGATCAGACGGGTCGGATCGAGCGCCTTGCAGCGCCGGGCCATGGCGCGAATGTTGCAGCCGTAGCCGGACTCGTTGCCCAGCGACCAGATGATGATCGACGGGTGGTTTTTCTGCGCCGCCACGTGGCGCTCGATGCGTTCGACGTAGGCCTGCTCCCAGCGCGGATCGTCGGTAATGCGGCTCAGATCGCCGACGTTGGCAAAGCCGTGGCTTTCCAAATCAGTCTCCGCCATCACGAACAGGCCATAGAGATCGCACAGCTCGTAAAAGCGCGGATCGTTGGGGTAATGGGCGGTGCGCACCGAGTTGATGTTGTGCTGCTTCATCAGCACGATATCGAGCTCCACCCGCGCCATATCGACGGCGCGCCCTTTGCGGTGATCGTGATCGTGGCGGTTGACGCCGTGCAGCTTGAGGTAGCGGCCGTTGACGTACATCAGCCCGTCGCGCACCGCGATCTCGCGGAAACCCACCCGCTGCGGCACCACGCCCAGCAGGTTGCCGGCGCCGTCATACAGGCTGAGCAACAGCTGATACAGATAGGGATTTTCCGCATTCCACTGCTGCGGGCAGCTGACCGGCAATTCGAAACGGCAGCTCAGCGCCCGCTCGATGCGCAGATCGTCGCGCCACTGCTCCGCCACGCAGCGATCGCCGTCGAACAGCTGCGCCTGCAGGCGGCAGCCCTCGGCGGCCTGCACACCGAGATGGCGCAGCTCGGCATCGATCGCCAACTGCGCGTCGCAATAGCGCTCATCGAAGGTGGTGACCAGCGTCAGATCGTGAAGGTGGGTAGCGCTCTGGCCGATCAGATAGACGTCGCGGAAAATGCCGGCCATCCACCACATGTCCTGATCTTCGATGTAGGTGGAGTCGGCCCACTGCATCACCCGCACCGACAGCAGATTCTCGCCCTGCCGCACATAGGGGCTGATGTCGAACTCGGCGCACAGCCGGCTGCCCTTGCTGAAGCCGACATAGTCGCCGTTGACGTACACCTCGAAGTAGGTTTCCACGCCGTCGAATTTGATCAGCACTTGCTGATCTTGCCAGCCGGCGTCGAGCGTAAAGTGGCGTTGATAGGCGCCGGTGGGGTTATTGGTCGGCACGTAAGGCACGTCGATCGGGAACGGGAAGCCCTCATCGGTGTACTGCAGGTGGCCGTGCCCTTCCAGCTGCCACATGCCCGGCACCGCCATATCGCCCCAGTCGTTCATCGGCTCCCGGTAAAATGCCGCGGGCACCTGCGCCGGGTGCTCGAAGAAGCGAAAGCGCCAGCGGCCGCTCAGCAGTTGGAAACGCCGGCTGGCGTTACGATCGAAGCTCAGCGCCTGCCCGGCGTCCGCGTAGCTGAAGAAGCTCGCGCGCGGCGCCAACCGGTGCTCCGACTGTTTTTCAATGTTTTCCCAATTATTCACGTCACGTCTCCCGACACCTGTGCAATGCGGAAACGATAGTAAATATTTAGTAAAAACTACAGTTGATATTTACCAAATGACGACAGGATCACAATAAATCTCAAAGGCCTTTTTTTATCATGACGTTAATTTTGAGCGCCAACGCCCCCGCCGAGGCGGGGGCCGGTCAGGCGACGGTGGTGTCGCGCAGCTGCAGCGAGCTGGGAACGAAGATCGACAGCGGGACGGCGCGCTCATCGCGCAGGCGCTCCGCCAGCAGGTTGACGGCCTGTGCGCCCATGGTTTCTGAAGGGATGCGCACCGTGGACAAGGCGGGGAAAATAAAGCGGGCGGTGGGAATGTCGTTGACGCTGATCAGCGCGATCTGCCTCGGCACCTGAATGCCGTGTTCGTGCAGCGCGCGCAGCACGCCGATCGCGATCGAATCGGTCGCCACCAGCAGCGCCGGCGGATAGCCATTCTGGCTCTGCAACATCGCTTTCGCGCACTGGTAGCCCGACTGGCTGCTGAAATCGCCGTGGTAAATGTCCTGCGCTCGCACCACATTTTGCTGCCGGCCATACTCGACGAATGCCTGCTCGCGCTGGTCGATGCCGGCCGGATGGTCGCGCCCGCCGATAAAGCCGATGCGCTGATAGCCGCGGCCGATGAAGTAGTCGATCACCTTGCGGCTGATCTTGTACAGGTCGACATTGACGCAGTCGAACCGCTCATCCTCCACCACGCCGTCGATGAACACCACCGGCGTTTCCTGCTGCCTGAGCTGCTCATACAGCGCGGGCTGTGGCCGGCCGATCACCAGCAGGCCGTCGGCCGCCGGCAGCGCCTTGTCGCCGTTGCAGTCGTAACCGGCGCTCAGCGCCACGCCCAGCTTTTCGCACTGCGTCTCGATGCCGTAGCGCATCGCCAGGTAATAGGGATCGTTGATCTCCACGCCCTGCGTATAGGTGAACAGCGCGGCGAAATGCAGGCGTTGCCCGCTTTGCCGTTTGGAAGGCGCGATCTTGTATTCGAGGCGTTCCGCCGCTTCCAGGATCTTCTGGCGGGTTTGCGCCTTCACGCTCAGGGTGGGGTCGTCATTCAACACGCGCGAAACGGTGGCGACGGACACATTAGCGGCTTCAGCAATTTCCTTCAGTGTGGCCATAGAGTCCCAATGCACAGACGAAAAACGGTAGCTTAATCGGATAGCGCCGCGGCGTACAGCGCCACTCGCGACCTCTCCTTCCCAGACCAGGCCAGAACACGCTCATGCCAGCCGTTGCCGGGCGCCTGCAGCGAAAGATACCCATTTCACCCGCTGTGATCAAGTTAACGATTTACTGATTAAAGCATATTTTTTACTAAATATTTTACTAATATACCTGCCGTTTACCGTCCCGCCGGGGCGGTTTTTTCTCCCAGGGAGCCGGGAGCGACCTCGCGTGAGCCGCCGCTCGGCTGACGTTCCGATCCACCCAACACCAGGCCTATGCCCCATGAAATCACTAAGCCATCACGCCCTGTTGCCCTTGTTGCTGCTCGTTAACGCGCCCGCCTGGGCGGCGCAGGAATCGGTGACCCCGGCGGAGCGCAATCAGCTCCCACCGCCGCCGCTACCCGATAGCGCCGCGACCGTCCTGCGTTTTTACGGCGAGCTCGGCATCGGCGGCAGCGTCTATTTGAACGGCGAACATCAGCATAAATACAGCGACGGCACCTATATCGAAGGCGGCCTGGAGATCAAACGGGGCCACTGGTTCGGCCTGATTTACGGCGAAGGCTGGACCGTGCAGGCGGACAGCCAGGGCCACGCCTGGACGCCGGGCCACGGTTGGGGCGGCTTCGAGGGCGGGTTGAACCGCTTTTACGGCGGTTACCGCACCGACGACGGCACCGAGATGATGCTCAGCGTGCGCAACGACTCGTCGCTCGACGACCTGCAATGGTGGGGCGACTTCACGCCGGAATACGGCTACGTGATCCCCAACACCCGCGATCTCAGCTACGCCGCCAAGCTGCAAAACCTGACCGGGCGCTTTCGCTACAGCGTGACGGCGGCGCCGGAAAGCCGCATCGACGAGAGCAAGGCGCTGCTGCACTTCGGCAAATACGATCGCTATTCCGACAAGTACACCTATCGGGCGATGATCAACGGCTACACCCAGTACGACCTGCAGGACAATCTGACGCTGCTGAACGGCCTGGAAGTGACCGACGGCCTGGGGCAGCTGTTTTTGCTGGGGCTGCGCGGCCAACACCTGGCCGGCCGCGTCTGGCACCACACCGGCAAAGGCGACAGCGGCGGCCATTCCGGCAGCGAGTCGGGCCTGATGCTCAGCGCGATGACGGAAACTGCCAAAGGGCTGTATCTCTCCACCGCCTACAGCTACGCCCGCCACCGGTTTGATAATGCGGCGGATACTGCCACCTCATACGCCCAGTGCGGCGTCTGGTATGAATACGCCGGCGGCAAGCTGGCCACCGCGCTGGACAGCAAATTCTTCATGCGCAACGACAGCACCGGCGCCAGCAACTCGGTGTTCCTGATGCAATATTTCTATTGGTAACCGTTGAGGCTCCTACGATGAACATGACTCCCCTGACCCCGCTGGCCACTGCCCTCACCCTCGCGCTGACGCTGACGGGCTGCGCGCCGAAAACGCCCGACGCCGACGCCCCGTTGGCCGAGCGCTATAAAAACGTCATCGACCGCCGCGGCGCGCCGCACTTTATGCTCGATTATGATTTCGACGATCACCAGCGCTTCAATCCGTTCTTCGATCTCGGCGCCTGGCACGGCCACCTGTTGCCGAGCGGGCCGGAAGGCATGGGCGGTTTCCCCGGCCCGGCGCTGCTGACGGAAGAGTACATCAACTTTATGGCCAACAATTTCGATCGGCTCAGCGTCTATCGAAACGGTAAACCGGTGCATTTCACCATGACGGCCTACAGCCTGCCCGGTGCCCTGGTGCAGCGGCTCAGCGCGCCGGGCGTGGCCGTCAACCTGACGCTGCGCTTCGCCGCCGCGCGCACCTCGCTGCTGGAAACCCAAATCCTGACCGACACGCCGCTGGAGCTGGTGTGGGACGGTGAATTGCTGGAGCGCTACGCGGCCAAAGAGCAAAAACCGCAGCCGCCGGCGACCCTCGAGCAGGCATTTCCTGACTACACGCGCCGCATTGTGCCAACGGCTGACGGCCTGCGCGTCACCTTCGGCAAAGTGCGCGCGCCGTCGCAGCTGATGACCTCCGGCCAGTCCGAGTATCAGATCCACAAATCGCTGCCGCAGCGCACCACGGTCGACGGCCATCGCTTCCGCGCCACGGCGCGCATCGCTGGCTCCACCACCCTGTACACCACCTACTCGCACCTGCTTACCGCCGAAGAAGCGCGGCGCGAACAACGCGCCATCGCCGACATCCTCGCTCACCCGCAGCGCTATATGGCCGCGTCGGCCCAGCGTTGGGAACGCTATCTCGCCACAGGGCTCAGCAACCCGCACGCCACGGCGGAACAAACCCGCGTGGCGGTCAAAGCGATGGAAACGCTCAACGGCAACTGGCGCGGCGCCGCCGGGGCGATGAAGTTCGACTCGGTCACCCCCTCGGTGACCGGACGCTGGTTCTCCGGCAACCAGACCTGGCCGTGGGACACCTGGAAACAGGCCTACGCCATGGCGCACTTCAACCCGGACGTGGCCAAGGACAACATCCGCGCGGTGTTCGCCTTCCAGATCCGGCCGGGCGATGCCCTGCGCCCGTGGGACGCCGGTTTCCTGCCCGACCTTATCGCCTACAACCCCAGCCCGGAGCGCGGCGGCGACGGCGGTAACTGGAACGAGCGCAACACCAAGCCGAGCCTGGCGGCCTGGGCGGTGATGGAGGTGTATCGCGTCACCGGCGATAAGGGCTGGCTGGCGGAGATGTACCCGAAGCTGGTGGCCTACCATGACTGGTGGCTGCGCAACCGTGACCACAACGGCAACGGCGTGCCGGAGTACGGCGCAACCCGCGACAAAGCGCACAATACCCCCGACGGACGCATGTTGTTCACCGTCAAACGCGGGCAGCGCGAGCAAACGCTGGCCGGCCTCGACAATTACGATCGCATCGTGCGCGAGGGGCAGTACGACAGCATCGAGATCCCGGCGCAGACCGCCGCCTCCTGGGAGTCGGGCCGCGACGACGCGGCGGTATTCGGCTTTATCGATCCGGATCAATTGGCGCGCTACCTGGCGCAGGGCGGCAAACGCGAAGACTGGCAGGTGAAATTCGCCGAAAACCGAGCGCCGGACGGCACGTTGCTCGGCTATTCGCTGCTGCAGGAGTCGGTGGATCAGGCCAGCTACATGTACAGCGACAACCGCTATCTGGCGGAGATGGCCGATATTCTCGGCCACGGCGCCGAGGCCGCCGCCTTCCGCGCCAAAGCCGACCGGCTGGCGGCCTACATCAACACCTGCATGTTCGACAAGCACAGCGGTTTCTTCTATGACATCCGCATCGAAAAGCGGCCGTTGGCCAACGGCTGCGCCGGCAAACCGATCGTCGAACGCGGCAAAGGGCCGGAAGGCTGGTCGCCGCTGTTCAACGGCGCCGCCAGCCAGCCGCACGCCGATGCGGTGGTCAGGGTGATGAAGGATCCGCGCGAGTTCAATACCTACGTGCCGCTCGGTACCGCGGCGCTGACCAATCCGGCGTTCGGCGCGGACATCTACTGGCGCGGCCGCGTGTGGGTCGATCAGTTGTATTTCGGCCTCAAGGGCATGGAACGCTACGGCTATCGCGACGATGCGGTGGCGATGGCGCAGGCTTTCTTCCGCCACGCCGACGGCCTGGTCGCCGACGGGCCGATCCGCGAGAACTACAACCCGCTCACCGGCAAGCAACAGGGCGCGCCGAACTTCTCCTGGAGCGCGGCGCACCTGTACATGCTGTATAACGACTTCTTCACGCAATAAGCCGCAGCGGCCACCGCCATCGTTGCCCGGCGGTGGCCCGCGTTTATGAGCGGATCGGGATCACCAGCACGTCGATATTCAGCTGGTTGATGGCGTTGCGGGTGGAAGAAAACAGGTTGCTCCACAAATCGTGGTGGTGGCCGAACACCAGCAGATCGATATTCTTGTCCACCACTGCCGTGCGCAGTTCGTCAACAAAGCCGCCGCGCCCGATAATCACTTCCGTGATCGGATAATTGACGTTTTGCGTGGTGGGTTCCAGCTCTTTGCGGATCTTCTCTTCGAACGACGCGCCCTCATAGCTGTGCTCCGAAAAGCCGATTGCCGCATGGTAAGTGTCGTAGTGGACGTCCACATAGATCAGCGAGAGTTTGGCCTTCAGCGCCTCCGCTAACAGCGCCCCCTTTTCGACCAATCGTTTGCCGTCATCGCTCAGATCGGTGGCGATGACAATATGGTGGTAACACATAGCGCCTCCTGTCATGGACTCGGTAGAGCCGAGGCTCCGATATCACGTCAGAGTCATATCGTTATGGTTAATTTTAGTTCAGAAACGGCGCGCGCGGCGGGAGAGATAACGGCGGGAAAGCCCCGTTTCCGGGGCGGAAGGGAGAGATTACTTTTCGCGCTGCGCCTCAAACCAGACGTTGCACAGCGACAGGATCAGCGTGTTGGCGTCTTTCACCAGCACGTTATCGCCGGGCACCCCATCGGTGCCCTGATCGGTAATGCCTTTGATGACGGTATCCGCGTGCTGAATGGCCACGCGCTCGACCGACGGCGTGCTGATGCCCAGCATCGGGAAATCGATGTAGGAACTGCTGCCGGAATTGTCCTCGACGAACTCCTGCGCTTCTACGGTGCTGACGGTGGCGCCTTCGCTTTTCAGCGCCGTGCCGTTCCAGCTGAATGCATCCGCCTTATAGCTGATTTTACCGCCGATCAGGCTCTGCGCCTGCTGTTGATCCCAGCAGCCGGTGGTCTGAGTCGGCACAATTTTACTGACGCGCCAGTTGCCCAGCAGCTGTTTGGGGATCGGCCCGGTATCGCTCTCCGCCGCCCGAACCTGAGTCGCCGAGACGCAGGCCAACACCACCAGCGGCAGCAGCGCCTTGCTCCAAGTGTTCAATCGCATTGTTTTTTCCTTCGTTTCAGTACCCAGTCTGCCCTCGCGGGCCAACGGCTATCATAATAAGCCCGCCGATTCGCCGTCAAAACAATCCGCACCGCGCCAGGCGGCGGCCGCTCATAGCTAATCGCTATGAGTCATAGTGAATCAGTATTTTGTTTTATCCCGACGCTCACCTACAGTCACTGCCACTATTCTGCCAACCAAAATTAGCAGGCAATGTTGACAAGGACCCTGGGAAAATGACATTTACGCTGAAAAACCTCACCCTGGCGCTGGCCGCCGCCGGCACGCTGCTGCTGACCGCCTGTGGCCCGACGGCACAGGACGATCACCACATCAAGGTCGGCATCAGCGCCGGCATCGATCAGTCGCTGTGGGCGGTGGTGCAAAAGGTCGCCAAGCAGAAATACGATCTGGACGTGGAGGTGGTGACCTTCAACGACTACGTGCTGCCAAACGAAGCGCTGAATAACGGCGATCTGGACGTCAACGCCTTCCAGCACAAGCCGTATCTCGACAAGCAGATGCAGGAACGCGGCTACAAGCTGGCGGCTGTAGGCAACACCTTCGTCTACCCGATCGCCGGCTATTCGAAGAAGATAACCGCACTCAGCCAGCTGCCGGACGGCGCGCAGGTGGCGGTGCCGAACGATCCGACCAACCTGGGCCGCTCGCTGCTGCTGTTGCAAAAACAGGGGCTGATCACTCTGAAAGACGGCGTCGGTCTGCTGCCGACCGCGCTGGACATCGTCGGCAACCCGAAAAAGCTGAAGATCGTCGAGATTGAAGCGCCGCAGCTGCCGCGCGCGCTGGACGATCAGAAAGTGACGCTGGCGATCATCAACACCAACTATTCCAGCCAGATCGGCCTGTCGCCGGCCAAGGACGGGCTGTTTGTCGAAGACAAAAACTCGCCGTACGTCAACATCTTCGCCAGCCGCATCGACAACAAAGACAGCGAGAAAGTGAAGGATCTGGTCAAGGCCTATCAGACCGATGAAGTGGCAGCCAGCGCCGCCGATATCTACAAGGGCGACGCCGTCAAAGGCTGGTAACCCTCCCCCGCATGCCCGTGGCGCCCGCCACGGGTTTTTCATTTCCGCCCTCCGCCGCACCGTTCAATTTTCGCCCACTCAGATCACAAATCAAGCACGGCGCTTTAGGTGAATAAAGCTGCCATGTTGTATACAAGTTTGCGTAAATGTTTTCTATTTGTTTCAAAAAACCGCTGGGGAAAATAATGAAAAATAGAAAAATCAAAGCGTTGCTTGTTACCTGCGCCGTGGTCGGCGCCGCGTTGCTGGCCATCGCCGGTAAAGCGGAAAACGCCGATAAAACCTTCCTCTCCGTCGCCACCGCCTCCACCGGCGGCACCTACTACCCGATGGGCGTCGGGTTGGCCAACGTCTGGAGCAACCGGCTGAAACGCCAGGGGATACAGGTCACCGGCCAATCCTCCGCCGGTTCGATCGAGAATATCGACCTGCTGCAAAAAGACGAGGCGCAGCTGGCGATTTTGCAGAGCCTGATCGCCGTCGAAGCCTATCAGGGCGTGCGCAACTTCGACGGCCGCGCCTACGGCGATCTGCGCTCCATCTCCATGCTGTGGCCCAACGTCGAACACTTCGTGATGCTGGAAAGCCGGGTGAAAGACGGCACGCTGAACGATATCGCCGGCACGCGCTTTTCCGTCGGGCCGCAGGCCAGCGGCACCGAACAGTCGACGATGATCATCCTGCAGGGCGTTACCCTGACCAAAAAGTCGCTGTCGGCGGAATACCTCGGCTACGGCGATACGGTTTCCGCAATGCGCGACGGGCGCCTGGACGGCGGCGCCCTGCCCGCCGGGGTGCCGGCCGCCGCCGTCACCGACATGTATGCCAGCGGCGTGCCGGCACGCATCCTGGAAGTCACCGACGAACAGCTGGCCAGCATCAACGCTATCGCCAATTCCTGGTTCCGCTTCGACATCAAGGCGGAGACCTACCCGCGCCAGCCCAAGGCGATCGCCACCATCGCGCAGCCCAATATTCTGGTGGCCCTCAGCCGGCTCGATGAAAAGCTGGTGTACGACCTGACCAAAACGATGTTCGAGAACCTGCCGGAAGTGCACCAGGTGCACAGCTCGGCCAAATACATCTCGCTGGAGAATGCGCTGAAAGGCGTTTCCGTGCCGCTGCACCTCGGCGCCTATCGCTACTACCGCGAAGCCGGCGTCGAGATACCCGATTATCTGATCCCGCCGGAAGCCGCCGCGCTGGCCGCCAACCCTTAATCCAGGAGGACGTATGAGCACTCACCCTTCTTCACCGCAGCCCGCCGTCGATCTGGACAAGGAAGCCGGCGCCGGCAACCGGCCGCTGAGCGGCATCTATTTGCAGCTGGCAACCGTCCTGGCGATCGCCATTTCCGCCTATGCCATCTACGCCAACGCGCTGTCCAACACGCAGGAGTTCTACCGCAACACCACGTTCCTGAGCGGCATTCTGATCCTGGGCTTTATCCTGTTCCCCTTCTCGGCCCGGCACGCCACCCGCAGTTTCAACCGCTGGGACTATCTGTTCATCATCCTGACGCTGGTCAGCTACGGCTATTTCTACGTTAACTACGTCGATCTGCACGTGGTGCGCAAGAGCATCCCCAACGCCACCGATTATGTGATGGCGGCGATCGGTATCGGCGTGCTGTTCGAAGCCGCGCGGCGCACCACCGGCTATTTCATCCCCGGCCTGGCGAGCTTCGCCATCCTCTATGCGCTGTTCGGGCAGTACTTCATGGGCATTTTCGGCCACGGTGGCTTCTCGGTGGAACGCCTGCTGTATCGGCTGTTCATGACCAGCGAGGGGATTTTCGGCATCACCCTGTCCACCGCCTCCACGGCCATCGTGGTGTTTATTCTGTTCGGCGCCTTTCTCAGCGTCAGCGGCGCAACCGCGCTGTTCAACGATCTGGCGCTGGCCGCCGCCGGACGCCGCCGCGGCGGCCCGGCCCAGGTGGCGGTGATCTCGTCGGCACTGACCGGCTCGTTGAGCGGCAGCGCGGTGGCCAACGTCGCCACCACCGGCACCTTCACCATTCCGCTGATGAAAAGCATCGGGCTGTCGTCCCGCTTCGCCGGCGCCGTGGAAGCCACCGCCTCCACCGGCGGCATGATCATGCCCCCCATCATGGGCGCGGCGGCGTTTATCATGGCCGGCTTCCTCGGCATCTCATACACCACCATCGTCATCGCCGCCATCGTGCCGGCGCTGCTCTATTACGCCGCGCTGATCATGGCTATCGACCTGGAGGCCAAGAAACAGGGCCTGAAGGGCATCAACAAGGAGAACATCCCTCAGGTGCGCGCGGTGCTGAAGGCGCGCGGGCTGCTGCTGCTGCCGCTCGTCATCGTCATCGGCACGCTGCTGCTGGGCAAAACGCCGATCTATGCCGGCTTCCTCGGCATCATTTCTATCATCGTCGCCAGCTGGCTCACCCCCGACAGTTCGGTGCGCATGACGCCGAAAAAAATCGCGCTGGCCTTGAACGACGCGGCGCGCGGCTCGATCCAGGTCACCATCGCCTGCGCCGCCATCGGCGTGATCATCTGCGTGGTGACCATGACCGGCATCGGCTCCACGCTGGCGTTCAACATCGTCGCCATGACCGACAACACCCTGTGGATGATCCTGCTGGTGGTGATGCTGGTGTGCATCGTGCTCAGCATGGGGCTACCCTCCACCGCGCTCTACATCGTGGTGGCGGTCACCGTGTCGCCGATCCTGATCAAAGCCGGCGTGCTGCCGCTGGCGGCGCATTTCTTCGTGTTCTGGTTCGGCGCGTTGTCCAACATCACGCCGCCGGTGGCGCTGGCCAGCTACACCGCCGCCAGCATCGCCCGCGCCGATCCGATGCAAACCTCGTGGGACGCGGTGCGCCTGGCGCTGCCGGGCTTTATCATCCCGTTCATTCTGGTCTACAACCCGATGCTGTTGATGCAGGGCGACGATCTCAACCCGCTGTCGGTGCTGCATATGGTGATCAGCGCGCTGGTGGGGATCTACGCCCTGTCGATCGCCAGCGCCAATTTCTGGCTGATGAAGACCCACTGGCTGGAGCGGGTGCTGTTTACCGCGGCGGCGATTTTACTGATCAAACCGGGCCTGATGACCGATCTGGGCGGCGCGGCCCTGATCGCCGCCGCCGCCGCCATGCACCTGCTGCGCTATAAACAGCGCGCCGCGCTGCCGGGAGGCGCGTCATGATCCGCAAGGTCACGCGCCAGAAAGCCTCTCATCAGGTGCTGGCGCAGTTGAAAGCCGGCATCAACGACGGCACCTTTCCGGTCGGCGAGAAGCTGCCGTCGGAAAACGTGTTGGCGGACGCGTTCGGCGTCAGCCGGGTGCCGGTGCGCGAGGCGCTCGGCGTGCTGGAGGTCAGCGGCATCATCTCCTCACGCCAGGGCGGCGGCCACCGGGTGGAACAGCATTCGCTGCTGAGCAAATACGAACCGCTGGTGATGGAGGTAGCCGATCGCCGCGAGGTGGAAGCGCTGCTGGAAATGCGCGAAGTCATGGAACAGCAGGCGGCGCGCATGGCCGCCGAGCGCCGCACCGAACAGGAGTTGCAGGCGATCGAACAGGCGCACCTCGCCTTTCGTGACTGTACGCTCAACGACGGCCAGATCGGCTATCGGCAGGACTACCTGTTCCACCGCGCCATCATGCAGGCTTCGCATAACCCGTTTTTCGTGCAGATCCTCGATAACATGCACGAGCTGTATCTGGGGGTGCTGGTGTACTCGCTCAGCAAAAACCTAGGGCGGCAGGCCGAGCGCCAGCGGGTGATCGACGAACATGAGCGGGTATTTATCGCCATTCGCGACGGCGATGCGGCGGCGGCCACCGCCGCCATGCAAAGCCATCTGAACAACGTACGCGGCAAATTACGCCGCCTGGAAAACGAGGAGCAAGAGCCGTGATGTACGACGCGATCGTTATCGGTGCCGGCCTGGTGGGGCTCGGCGTGGTGAATGCGCTGCAGGAAGCGGATCCGCAGCGGCGCATTCTGATCCTGGAAAAAGAGCGCGGCCCGGCGGCGCACCAAAGCGGCCACAACAGCAACGTGGTGCATTCCGGCATCTACTACACGCCCGGCAGCCTGAAAGCGCAGTTGGCAAAACAGGGCAACCGCAGCATGTTCGCCTTCTGCCGCGAACACGACCTGTATCACGACCAATGCGGCAAGGTGATTGTCGCCACCCAGCTAAACGAACTGGATCGGCTGGAGAACATCTATCAGCGCGGCCTGCAAAACGGCCTGCAGGTCACCCGGCTGTCGCAGGCGCAGCTGCGGGAGCGCGAACCGCACGTCAATGGCCTTGAAGCGCTGCTGGTGCCCGACGCCGGTATCGTCAACTACGCGGAGGTGGCCGCCAAGCTGGCGGAGATCATCGTGCGGCGCGGCGGCGAGATCGCCTACGGCCATCAGGTTGAGGCCATCCACGAACACGCCGCCGGCGTCACCGTCACCGCCGCCGGCGACTCCTTCGAGGGAAAACTGCTGATCAACTGCGCGGGGCTGTTCAGCGATCGCATCGCCAAACTGGCCGGTTACGAAACCGGCATGAAGATCGTGCCGTTCCGCGGTGAATACTATGTGCTGGACGACGCGAAAAACCACCTGGTCAACCATCTGATCTACCCGGTGCCCAACCCGGATTTCCCTTTCCTCGGCGTGCATTTTACCCGTATGTATAACGGCAAGCGCGACGTCGGCCCCAATGCGGTGCTGGCCTTCAAACGCGAAGGCTACCGCAAATGCGACTTCAGCCTGCGCGATCTGAGCGAGGTGCTCGGCTATCGCGGCTTTTGGAAAATCGCCGGCAACTACCTCGGCGAAGGGCTGGCGGAAATGCGCCGTTCGCTGTCGCGCCGCCGCTTTGCCGAGAACGCCCGTCGGCTGATCCCGGCGCTGCAGGAGCAGGATATTCGCCCCGGCCCGGCCGGCGTGCGCGCCCAGGCGCTGACCGCCGACGGCAAGCTGGTGGACGACTTCCACTTCGTGCAGGGCCAACGCTCGCTGCACGTATGCAATGCCCCCTCTCCGGCAGCGACCGCCTCGCTGGAGATCGGCCGCGAGATCGTGCGCCGCCACCTGTCCGCTTTCTGACGCCCGTTGAGGCCACGGCGCCCGTGGCCTTAGCCGCGCTGGATGGACACCCCGCCATCCACCAGCATCGCGGTGCCGGTGACGAATGAAGAAGCGTCAGACGCCAGATACAGCGCCGCCTGCGCGATCTCCTCCGGCACCGCCAGCCGCTTCAGCGCGTGCAGTTCGGCCACCTGTGCCAATGCCTCCGGGGTATTGCTCATCTGCCGGCCCATCGCCGTATCGGTGCCGCCCGGCAGCAGCGCGTTCACCCGAATGCCGCGCCCGCCGAACTCCACCGCCAGCGCCTGCGTCAGGCCGATCAGCCCCGACTTGCCGGCCGCATAGGCCGCCGTACCGGGAAACGCCGCGGTGTGGCCGACGAAGGTGGAGGTGAAAATCACCGAGCCCGCGCCGCGCGCCAGCATGGCGGGGATTTGATATTTGGCGCCGTAGTAGGCGCTGGACAGGTTGGTTTCCAGCACCTCGCGCCACTCTGAGGCACTCAACGCCAGCGACGGCCCCAGCGGCCCCAAGGTGCCGGCGTTGTTGAAGGCGATATCCAGCCCGCCGAATTCGTCGACCGCCGTCGCCGTCAGCCGTTCGGCGAAGGCTTCGTCGCGCACGTCGCCCACCACCGCAAGCGCCCGGCCACCCTCGCGCCGAATGTCCTCCACCAGCTCCGCCAACAGCGGCTCGCGCCGCGCGCCCAACACCAGCGCTGCGCCCTGGCGGGCGAACAGCAGCGCCGCCGCTTTGCCGATCCCCGAACTGGCGCCGCCGATCACCGCCACCTTGCCGTTTAATGCGTTCATCGCTCATCCTCACACGGTCTAAAGATCCTCAGTGTGAAGCAAGATCCGGCGCCGCGCTGGCCGCAAGCGGACATGTAACTGACGCCAATAAAAAAGGCGCTGCAAGCAGCGCCCCGGCAACGCGAATCTGACGGTTAACTCACGGCCTGGCCGCATACTTCTGCATCGTGGCCGGCGTCACCAGCTCGAACGGGATCCAGTAATACGGTTCGAGTTTTTCCCCGTTGATCATGCGCTGCGCCACATCGACCGAGGCTTTGCCCTGGCCGACCGCGTCCTGGAACACCGTGACCTGCATCTTGCCGGAGGCCAGCGCCTTGAGGCCGTCCGGCGTGGCGTCGATGCCGCCGATCAGCACTTTCCTGTCCGCCTTGCCCGCCTGCTGCAGCGCCATGATTGCGCCGATCGCCATCTCGTCGTTGTTGGCGGCGACGATGTCGATCGCTTCACCGTTGGTCAGCCAGTTCATCATCAGATCCATACCTTCACTGCGTGAATAGTTGGCGCTCTGCTTCTGCACCACCTTCATTTTCGGGTACTTGCTCACCACCTGCTCCACGTCTTTGGTGCGCTGCAGCGCGCCGGCGTCGGTCAGGTTGCCGATCATCACCGCCACGTTGCCCTGATAGCCGGCCAGCCGCGCCAGCTCTTCCATCTGCAGCGTGCCGGATTCACGCTCGTCGGAGCCGACGAACACCACGCCCTGCGGCAGTTTGGCATCGCCCGGCGTGCGGTTCACGTACACCAGCGGCACGCCGGCGGCCTGCACCATTTTGGTCATCACCGGCGTGCTGGCCGAGTTGACCGGATCGACGATAATCGCGTCCACCCCGGCGCTGATAAAGCTCTGCACCTGATCGGTCTGGCGGCCGACGTCGCCGCGCGCGTCCTCGAACTGCACGGTGATGCCGCGCGCCTTGGCTTCCTTGTCGATCGCCTGGCGGATGATGGTGAGGAAGTTCTGGTCGAAATAGGCCATCGACACGCCGATGGTTTGCGCCCATGCCGGGGTAGACGCGCACAGCGCCACCGCCAGCCACAGCCCTTTCAGGTAGTTCATGATGTGCCCCCCAGGTAAAAAAAAGCCGCCGGCCAACCCTGGCGCCGGCGGCAATTCACGGCAATCAGTGTTTTTTGCGGTTGCGCCGCATGTCGATCGACACGGCGGCGACGATAATCACGCCCTTGATGATGTCCTGAATGTAAGAGTCGACGCCGATAAAGGTGAAGCCGCTTTTGATAAGGCCCAGGATCACCGCGCCGATCAGCGTGCCGGTGATGCGCCCGACGCCGCCCATCAGGCTGCTGCCGCCGATCACCGCTGCGGCGATGGCGTCCAGCTCATACGACATCCCCATGCTCGACTGGCCGCTGCTGACGCGCGCCGCCAGCACCACGCCCGCCAACCCCGCCAGGCCGCCGGCGATGGTGTAAACCGTCACCAGGTACTTATTGACGTTGATGCCGGAAACCCGCGCCGAGGTCATGTTGCCGCCGATGGCGTAGATGTATTTGCCGTAGCGGGTATGCTTGAGCGCGATATGGAAGATCACCGCAATCACCAGGAAGATGATCACCGGCATCGCCCCCTGGCCGATTGACGTGAAGCCGTCCGACAGGAAGCTGACCGGGTTACCCTTGGTGTAGTACTGCGCCAGGCCGCGCGCCGACACCATCATCCCCAGCGTGGCGATGAACGGCGGAATGCCGGTGCGGGTGATCAGGAAGCCGTTGATAAAACCGCAGACGATGCCCACCCCGATCCCCGCGCCGATCGGGATCGCCGCCGGCAGATCGAGCAGCCCCGGATACATCGGCGAGATGCTGTCCGAGGTCTGCGCCAGGCTGGCCGCCACCACCGCGGTCAGCGCAATCAGCGAGCCGGAGGAGAGATCGATGCCGGTGGTGATGATCACCTGGGTGACGCCCACCGCGATGATGCCGATGATCGCCACCTGCAGCACGATCAGCAGCAGGCGGTTCGGATTCAGCAGGAACGACTGATCGCGCATGTACCAGCCGAGGATTTCGAAGATCAGCGCGATGCCGATCATCACGATGAAGATGCCGGTATCCTTCGGCATTTTGCCGCTCAGCCCGGAGAACAGCGTTCCCTTGCCCGTTGAATCGGCGGAGAGCGGCTTCTCAATCTTTACGTTACTCATGATGTTCACCCTTCGTTATTCTGAGGCCAGCGCCAGGATCTTCTCCTGGTCCGCGTCGTCTTTGTCCAAAATGCCGGTGATGCGGCCGCCGTGCATCACCATTACCCGGTCGCTCATGCCGAGGATCTCCGGCAGCTCGGAGGAGACCAAAATGATGGCGACGCCGCGGTTGGCCAGCTCGCTGATCAGGCGGTAGATTTCCGCTTTCGCCCCCACGTCGATGCCGCGCGTCGGTTCGTCGAGGATCAGGATTTTCGGCTGCGCCAGCAGCCAGCGCGCGATCAGCACCTTCTGCTGGTTGCCGCCGCTGAGGTTATTGATGATCTGATCCATGGTCGGCGTTTTGATGTTGAGCTTTTTAATCTGCTCCATGCAGTCTTTGGCCATCTGCACATGGCTGACGAAACCGTTCTTGCCGATGTATTCCGACAGGTTGACGATGCTCATGTTCTCGACCACCGACAGCACCAGAAACAGGCCGGATTTCTTGCGGTCTTCGGTGAGGAACGCCAGCCCGCTCTCGATCGCCTTCGCCGGGGAATCCACCTTCACCGCCTGGCCTTCGATAAAGATCTCGCCGCCGTCCGCAGGGTGCATGCCGAACAGGCTTTCCATCACTTCGCTGCGCCCGGCGCCCACCAGCCCGGCGACGCCGAGGATCTCGCCGCGCTTGACGCTGAACGACACGTCATGGAACCAGCCGCTGCGGCGCAGCCCCGCCACCCGCAGCACTTCCTCGCCGATATTGTTGTTGAATTTGGGGAACATCTGCGTCAGTTCGCGCCCCACCATCATGGTGATCAGCGACTGTTTGGTCAGGTTTTCGGTTTTGTCGCAGGCGATGAAGGTACCGTCGCGGAAAATGCTCACTTCGTCGGTAATGGCGAAGATTTCGTCCATCTTGTGGCTGATATAGATGATGCCTTTGCCCTGCTCGCGCAGCTCGCGGATGATGGCGAACAGGTGCACCACTTCGCCTTCGGTCAGCGCCGAGGTCGGTTCGTCCATGATCAGCACGTCGGCGTTATAGGACACCGCCTTGGCGATCTCCACCATCTGCTGATTGGCGATGCTCAGCTCGCCCACCAGCGTGTCCGGCCGCAGTTTGATGTTCAGCCGCGCCAGCAGCTCGCGGGTTTGTTCGTTCAGCTGTTCGTGGTTGACGAACCCCAGCCGCGCCGGCTCGCGCCCCAGCCAGATGTTTTCCGCCACCGTCATGTAGGGCACCAGGTTCAGCTCCTGGTGGATCATGGAAATGCCCGAATGCAGCGCCTGCAGCGTGTCGCTGAAGGTGACCGGCCGGCCTTTGATTTTGATCGAGCCTTCGTCCGGGTGGTAGATGCCGATCAGGCATTTCATCAGCGTCGATTTGCCCGCGCCGTTTTCCCCCATCAGCGCGTGCACGCTGCCGGGTTTGATTTTAATCGAGACCTTATCCAGCGCTTTGACGCCGGGGAACTGCTTGCTGATGCCTTCGGCCTCAAGAACATAAGGGTACATACCGCTTACCTCCGCACTGACCCACGTTTTCCGCCGCGCTCGCCCCACACCGGCGCCCGCGGCGGGCTTCAAGGCTTATTTCTTGTTTTTATCGGCGAATTGCTGGTAATTGGCCTGGGTGATCAGCTGGTAAGGGATCAGCACGTTGCTCTCCACTTTCTCGCCTTTCACCAGTTGAACGGCGGTCTGCACCGCGCCTTCGCCCTGGCCTTTAGCGTCCTGGAACACGCTCAGCGCCAGATCGCCCTTCTTGATGAACTCCAGCGCGTCCGGCGTGCCGTCAACGCCGGCCACCAGCACGCCGGATTTCTTGGCCTGCTTCAGCGCCAAAATAGCGCCGATGGCCATTTCGTCGTTGTTGGAGGCGATGGCGTCGATCTGCTGGCCGGACAAAATCCAGTCGGTGGTGACGTCTACCGCCTCTTTGCGGAAGAATTTGGCGGTTTGCTTATCGATAATCTTGATGCCGGGGTAGTTGGCCGCCACCTCTTCCACGCCGCGGGTGCGGTCGCGCGTGGCTTCGCTCGACAGCTCGCCCATCAGGATCATCACGTTGCCCTTGCCGTTCATCAGCTTGGCCAGTTCCTCCATCTGCAGCTTGCCGGCCAGCTTGGAGTCGGAGCCGACGTAGGCCATGCCGGCCGGCAGCGCCACTTCCGGCTTGCGGTTGACGAACACCAGTGGGATCTTGGCCTTCTCGGCCAGCTTGATCATCGGCTTGACGCCCTGGGTATCCACCGGGTTGAGGATGATGGCGTCGACGCCCTGGCTGACGAAGTTTTCGATTTGTTGAATTTGCTGCGCGATGTCGCCCTTGGCGTCTTCGAACTGGCCGCTGACGTTGCCGTCGGCCTTCATTTTGTTTTGCATCGACTGGCGCAGAATGGTGAGGAAGTTGTCATCGAAGTAAGCCATGGAAACGCCGATCTTGATGTCTTTCGCCAGCACGCTGGCCGGCAGCATGCACATCAGTACCGAGGCGGCGATCAGTTTCTTCAGCTTCATGTTCGTTACCCTTTAATCGTTAGAATGAAGAGGTCTGTTGGTTGACAGCTAATGAAAAATATTTTTTACATTCAAACAACAATACGGTCGGAGTTATCCCTTTGATACGGCGAATTTACCGCGTTATCGCCGTATCAAGGCCGTTGTAAAAATGGTGATCGATGTCTCAAAATAGATTAAAAACAACCAATTGAAATAAACCCCTGGCACAACAAACGGCGTCTTTACCGTTTTATTAAATGTTTATTTCATAATTTAGGTTATTGAAACTTTTTAACCCAAACAAGCGAAACATGCATTTTGGAATGGCTTATTAACAAAAACATGACACGGATCTAACAAATGAAGTGCAAGCCGCCGGCGAGCGTGCTCCTTTCGTGCGCCGGCAAAAACTGCGAGCGGCCGCGCAGTTTGCGGTTTCCGCGTTTCCCGACCATCCTTACTCGGCAATAATGGACATATCCCTATCTCAGGAGGACCTGACATGCAGCTCAGCAGCAAGGTGCGGATGAACCGCCTGTTCAACAACGGCAAGTGCCTGGACGTGGCGATCGATCACGGCATCGCCAACGAACCGGATTTCTTGATCGGCCTGGAAGATATCGAACGGGTGATGGGCAACCTGATCGCCGCGCGCCCCGACGCCATTCAGGTCAACTACGGCCAGGCGGATCTGCTGCAGCGCGCGCCGCAGCGCGAAAAACCGGCGCTGGTGATGCGCACCGACGTCGGCAACGCCTATAACGCCGCCCGCCACCGCGAGATGTGGGCGGTGCTGCACAATCCGGAGGCGCCAATCCTGGCGGCGCTGCAAATGGACGCCGCCGCGGTGGTGGTCAATCTGTATATGATCCCGGATGAGCCCGGCATTTTCCGCCAGTGCGTGGAGAACATCGGCCGCCTGCGCCACGCCTGCGATCGCTACGCCATGCCGCTGATGATCGAACCGCTGGTGATGGCGCCGGCCGGCCAGGGCGCCGCCTACGGCTCGCTCGGCGACGTGGAGAAGATCGTGCCGCTGGTGCGGCTGGCGCGCGAGCTGGGTGCCGACATCATCAAGGCCGATCCAACCGAGCGGGTGGAAGATTTTCACCGCGTGGTGGAAGCGGCGCGCTGCCCGACGCTGGTGCGCGGCGGCGGCAAGGGGGAGCTGGGGCCGGTGCTGGAGAAATCCGCCGCGCTGATGGCCCAGGGTGCCTCCGGCATGGTTTACGGCCGCAACGTCTATCAACACAGCAATCCGTCGCAGGTGGTGCGCGCGTTGATGGCAATCATCCATCAGGGCGCCAGCGGCCAACAGGCGCTGGAGATCTACCACCAGCAGTGACCCGCTTTTGTAACTAAAATAAGCCCCCCGCTCCCCGGCAGCATGCTATAACCTGCTGCCGGTAACTGCAGCTTGCCTCATTCCTCGCTAGAATACGCCGTGATATCGCCATTCGGAGAACCGCCATGCCAAAACAACGGGTGCCGCTCAAGCTGAGCACCTCCATCACGCTGATGGTGTCCGCCATCATCGCTTCGGTGCTGCTGGTGGTGTTCGCGCTGTTTTTCGTGCAGATGAGCCGCGAGGGGCAAGATCAGCTGCAGCAGAAAGCCATCGCCGTCGCCAATACGCTGGCGCTCTCCAGCACCGTAGTTGACGGCCTGCAGCGGCGCGAGCAAAGCGGCGCCATTCAGCGCTTCGCCGAGCAGGTGCGCCATCAAAACGAGCTGCTGTTCGTGGTGGTGGTAGATATGCAGGGTATCCGCTATTCGCACCCCAAACCCTGGCTGATCGGCAAGCATTTTATCGGCGACGATCTGGCGCCCGCGCTGCAAGGCAACGTCAACAGTGCCATCAACCGCGGCACGCTGGCCCCGGCGCTGCGGGTGTTCGTGCCGGTGTATGACGCGCAGAAACAACAAATCGGCGTGGTGGCGCTCGGCATCGCGCTGGACACCGTGCAGCGGGTGGTGGCGGAGAGCCGCTGGATCATCTATTGGACCATCGCCTTCGCCGCCCTGGTCGGCAGCCTGGGCACCTTCTTCCTGGTCTCCGCGCTCAAGCGCATCATGCTGGGTTTCGAGCCTTACGAAATCTCCAACCTGTTCGAACAGCGCAACGCCATGCTGCAGTCGATTAAAGAAGGCGTGATCGCGGTCGATACTGAATCCCGCATCACCATCGTCAACGACGAAGCCAAGCGCCTGCTGCGCCAAAGCGGCCCGGTGGAAAATCTGTTGCTGGACGCCGCCAGCAAGCATTGGCCGGCGCAGCTGCATCTGGCGGAGGTGCTGGCCGACGGCAAGCCGCTGCGCGATCGGCAGATCGGCTTCAACGGCAGCGAACTGCTGACCAATACCGTGCCGGTGATCGTCAACGGCCAGGTGACCGGCGCCATCGCCACCTTCCGCGACAAGACCGAGGTCAGCCGCCTGCTGCAGCGGCTGAGCGGCATGGCGCACTACGCCGATGCGCTGCGGGTGCAGTCGCACGAATTTATGAACAAGCTGCATGTGATACTCGGCATGCTGCACATGAAGGCCTATCAGCAGTTGGAAAACTACATCATCAACACCGCCAGCAACTATCAGGAAGAGATCGGCGCGCTGCTGCGCAAGATCCACTCGCCGGAAGTGGCGGGCTTCTTCATCGGCAAAATCAGCCGCGCCCACGAAGCCGGTGTTGAGCTGACCATCGAGGAAACCAGCCTGCTGCCGGAAACCGACGATGCGGAAACCACCCACGTGCTGATCAGCGTGCTCGGCAACCTGATCGAAAACGCCATCGACGCCATCGACGGCGTTGAGGGCCACGAGATCGGCCTGAGCTTCCATCATCACGACGATCAATTACACTGTATCGTCAGCGACGATGGCCCCGGCATCGATCCGGCGATCGGCGCGCGCATCTTCGAACACGGATTTTCCACCAAGGGAACCGGACGTGGCATCGGCCTGGCGCTGATCCGCAGCCATCTGGAGAAACTGGGCGGCAGCATCGATTTCGAGTCCGAACCGGGCGAGCTGACCCAATTTTTCGTGCACCTTCCCTATCAGGCCAAGAGCAGAACCCATGATTAACGTACTGATTGTCGACGACGACCCGATGGTGGCGGAGCTGAACAAATACTACCTGAGCCAGGTCGGCGGTTTTCACTGCCAGGCGACGGTCGCCACTCTGAGCCAGGCGCGCGCGCTGCTGGCCGATGCCGGCGTCAGCATCGATTTGGTGCTGTTGGATATCTACATGCAGCAAGAGAACGGGCTGGATCTGCTGCCCGGCCTGCGCGAGCTCGGCGAGAAGACCGACGTGATCATCATCTCCTCCGCCAGCGACGTGAACACGGTGCAAAAAGCGCTGCACTACGGGGTGGTGGATTATCTGATCAAACCGTTCCAGTTCAGCCGCTTCAAGGAGGCGCTGAGCCACTACCGGCAGCAGTCGCAGCTGTTGGCGCAGCGCGAGTTTTCGCAGGCCGACGTCGACAGCCTGCTGCGCCGCCAGCCCGGCGGCCAGGAGAGCAAAAAGCTGCCGAAGGGGCTGACCAGCATCACCCTGAGCACGGTCTGCGAGTGGATCGAACAGCAGCACGATAACGAGTTTTCCACCGACAATCTGGCCAACGCCATCGGCATTTCGCGGGTGTCCTGCCGCAAGTACCTCATCTATCTGGCGGAGAGCGGCATTCTCGGCACCCGTATTCTGTACGGCGCCACCGGCCGCCCGGTCTATCTGTATCAGCTGAAACCGGACGCGATCGCCATGCTGAAGGAGCATTGCCGCCCGGCCTAAACGACGCCGGGCGCTGATGGCGCCCGGACGATTAATGTTAGAAGCTGTGCGTGTAACACTTCGCCTCGCGGTGAGGATCTTTCGAGTGTCTCCGCAGGCAGCGCTGCTTTTTCTGCTGCTGCTCCAGGTTCCGCTGCTGCCGCTCGGCGGTCTCTGCCGCCTCGCGCTGCTGTTCGCGCGCAATCGCCTGCTCGTTGGCCAGCGTCAGGTTATCGACATTCCACACCTTGTGGCGCAATGCGTCGCGCTTTTTCTGGTACTCCTCGGTGACCTTACTGTCCTTCGGCGGCGCCGCATGGTATTCCAAATCCACCCGCGCCTGCACGAAGCAGCAGCTACACAAGGCCACGCCGGCCAACACAATCCTTTTCATCAATGACTCCTTTTAGATCCCTTGACTCTGCGCGCACGCCGGCTCAACAACCGTTTGGCGATGCCGGCGGTTTTTCCTCGGAATGCGGCGCTCGCTGCCCACCGGTGACGGGCGCTTTGCCGGGCTCGATACCGCACTCCGCCAAGCGCGCCAGCTCCTCCGCATCGCGCTCTGTCGGCGTCGCTTCCTCACTCATTTCCTGCCGCAAATCCTGCGCCAACGCTTTCAGGCGCTTTTGAAACAGCACCGGCGACACGCCTTCGCACGGCCTGTCGTAACGCGCCGCGCCGGCGCTTTGGCTTAACGGCAGCAACAGCAAGAGAAAGATCGCGGCCATCTCCTTCGCCATGGGCAACTCCTTTGATTACGCCGAAATAAACCGGCGGTTCCCTATAAGGAAAACGAATTGTCTGTTAACGCAATGAATGGTTGGGCCACGGCAGAATAACGCAGGAAAGGTAAACCCTCCGACAATATCGGCAGAATGCGCGCATTAATTTGGCTGAATATATTTAGCGGCTTAACGATCGAATATTTTCGCCCCATCAAAGGTGCCGCCAATGCCGACGTTTCCTTCATGTAATACCGAGGAGGCGGACTCACCCGCCATGATGCGTTGCCGCTGCTCCCGCGTGGCAGGCTGCGGCTGAGACCAGTCTGGGGACGTCGACGTCGGCTGAATCGCGCTGCAGCCGCTCAACAAAAACAACGATACCGTGGCACAATAACGCCATGTCATAATTTCCTCCTTAAAGGAAATAAAATACCCGCAGCCGGCGGCAAGGGTAAATAAAAAAATGACTTTCTTTAGTTTAATAACCGCCGTTATTTCACCATCCGACTGCCGATGTTAATCACCCGGTTCGTCTGTTAACCCAAAATAAACATTTTCGCTTAGCCACCCGATAATTCGCAGGCAATAAAAAAGGCCGGGCTAACCCGACCTTGTTTGACCGCTCGACGCGTTTAGACCAGCTCGATCACATCGAAGTTGGCTTCGCCGCTCAGATCGGCGTCGTAGTCAACGCCCTGCAGGCCAAAGCCGAACAGGCGCAGGAACTCCGCCTTGTAGCCCTGATAATCGGTCAGTTCGTTGATGTTGCTGTCGTTCAACTGCTGCCAGATGGCACGGCAGGTTTCCTGCACTTCGTCGCGCAGTTCCCAGTCATCCAGACGCAGGCGGTGTTTCTCGTCGGTGTCCGGCGCCGCGCCGCTGTACAGCTTGGTGGCGAACAGACGCTGGATCTGCTCGATGCAGCCTTCGTGAATGCCCTGCTCCTTCATGATTTTGAACACGATGGAGATATACAGCGGCATCACCGGAATGGCAGAGGAAGCCTGAGTCACCACCGACTTGAGCACCGCAACGTAAGCCGCGCCGCCTTTGGCCTGCAGCTTCTGGTTGATGGCGTGCGCCGCGCGATCCAGATCTTCTTTCGCCTTGCCCAGCGTACCATGCCAGTAGATTGGCCAGGTCAGATCGGTGCCGATGTAGGAGTAAGCGACAGACTGTGCGTTATCCGCCAGCACGCCCGCTTCGTCCAGCGCGTCCATCCACAGCTGCCAGTCCTGGCCGCCCATCACCTTCACGGTGTCGGCGATTTCTTGCTCGTTGGCCGGCTCGACCACGGCTTCAACCAGCACGTCTTTGTTGGTGTCCAGCGCGACGGATTTGTACGGTTCGCCGATCGGCTTCAGTGCGGAACGCACCACTTCGCCGGTTTCCGGCATCTTACGCACCGGCGAAGCCAGCGAGTAAACCACCAGGTCAACCTGACCCAGGTCTTTTTTGATCAGATCGATCACGGTCTGGCGGCACTCGTTGGAGAATGCGTCGCCGTTGATGCTTTTCGCGTACAGGCCTTCTTCTTTAGCTGCCTTGTCGAAACCGGCGGAGTTGTACCAACCGGCGGAACCGGTTTTGCCTTCGCTGCCAGGCTTCTCGAAAAATACGCCGATGGTGGCCGCACCGCTGCCGAAAGCGGCATTGATGCGCGAGGCCAGACCGTAACCGGTGGATGCACCAATGACCAGCACCTTTTTAGGCCCGTTTTTCAGTTCGCCGCGCGACTTAACGTAGGCGATTTGCTCACGGACGTTAGCTTCACAGCCTGCCGGGTGAGCGGTGGTGCAGATAAAACCACGAATTTTAGGTTTGATAATCATAGTAATTTTTTCTTGGTAGCTAAAAACCGAAGGACAATATACCTGATTTTCTCAATATACTTAAGAAAGTGCGAAAACAAGCGCAGTGAACAGACCAGTCGGCAAGCCCGCCGCCGAGGCATGTCATGATGGTAAAGGGATAATCATGGCAGGCCGGATTGCGATTACCCGGCCTGTCGAGGGTCACGCCTTGTTCTTTTCCAACTGCTCAATCAGCGTGTAACGCAGCGATGAGGCATCGGCCGGCACGTTCTCTACCGGAGTAACGCGCACTTTCAGCCGATACTGATAGCCCGGTTCGAAGGTGAAACCTTCGATGCCGGTATAGAACAACTCCCACGGCTGCTGCGCGGAGCGGCGCACCTGCATGCACTTCATCGGGGCGACGCCCACGCAGTCCACCAGCGCACTGTTCACCAGCAACACTTCCGTTTGGCCGCCTTTCTCGTTTGCGGGCTGATTCATCGAGGTTCTCTCCTGGCTGCAGCCGGCCAGTGCGGCCAACGCAACAAATAACAACGCTTTAATTTTCAATGTACTGCACCAATAGTCATGTAGGTCGGGCGATCCTAACAAATTGGCTGGGTGAATTGAACCTTGCTGCGTGCCGGTGGCGGCGCCATTCATCGTAAAGAACGTCTTGTTAAGCGAAATGACTCACGCAGGAATATCAATCTCCGGCACGCTTATCAGCCTGGTAAATACCTGCAAATAAATCCCCTGTTCTTATCCGAACCGGTAATTATCCCCGCCGTTTTTTCTGTTAAAAACAGCTGGCTTGCGCAAGCTATACGCCATTAACCGAATCGATAAAGAGGGAGTTTTATGCAAGAGATCGAGGCTAAATATTTTCACCTGATCGCCGGCGCAGGTAACTTTGCCAACAACCGCGGCAGCAACGGCCGCGTCAACAACAACGGTGGCAACAAGAACGGGGGCGGTAAATCGTCGGACGGCAATATGTACCAGAAACACACCTCCCCGGACTGCATTAACGGCATCATCACCGGCTCACTAGGGGGGCTTGGCGGTCTGGCGCTGGGCGCGCTCAACGGCGGCTGTTTCAAAGAGGCCAGCAAAGGTGGCGGCAACATCGGCATGGGGCAAAGCGGCAACAAGAGCAACTGCAATAACAATAGCAACAAGGGTGGCAACACCTGCTCTCGCTAAGCGGTTTTAATTAATCAAAGCACCGGCTGAGTCTTTCCGTTCAGTCGGCGCTTTCAGCATTTCGGTGATAACAATGTTTAAACTGTTCCGTACCTTGTGCCTGCTACTCGGCTTTTGGATCGCCACCCTGCTGCTCAGCGGCGCCGGGATTTCTTTTACTCACGGCTACGCCGCGCCGAAAAACCTGTCGCATTTCGTCGTCTCGCTGGTGGTGGTCGGCGCCATCCTGCTGTGGACCCATAAATTGCTGCGGTTCTTTTTTGCCGAGAAATTTGAGAAGAAGCCGCGTTAAGCCGTGTTCTCATTTTGGCTGTCGCCCGCAATGGTAAAACCGGCATCGCGAATTGCCGCCTTCACCTGCCTGGCGTCCATCACCGCCGTTTTCACATAGCCAAAGAAGGCTACCCGTGCGCCGGGCAAACGGATTGGCGTCGCCAGTTGGTCATTGAGCTCATGATTGCGCTGCGCCATCAGCTCGGCGCGCGCCTGCCAAAACGCGGCGGGATCGGTTGGGGTTTCAGTCGCGGTTTCGAACAGCGACGCCAATTCGCTCAGCGTCTCCCACTCCGCCAACAGGGCGGCAACCACTTCAGGATTAGCCACCTGCCCCCAGTCAGAGGGTAAAGCGCCCTCACGCCACGCCTCGAGATAACCTGGCAGCGCTCTCTTCAACTGGCTCAGCCGATCGTTCAACACAGGTTTCCTTTTACAACGCCCAATGCCTTGATATTCCCCATAATGTCACTCTCGTTTAACCGGTGATGGGAGCAATGACCGGAGCTTATCAGCGCCATAAATGACGTAATGACTTTTGGTGCGGCTAAATTAGCGATATGTGCGGGTGGGGAGTGCGGAGCTGAGGTGTTACGACTGGAAAGAGAAACCAAAGTTTTATTGGCGCTTTAAGTGGAATTTCCTTATAAATCAAGCACACAAAAAAAGACCGAATACGATTCCTATATTCGGTCTAGGGAAATGGCTCTTGGGAGAGAGCCGTGCGCTAAAAGTTGGCATTTAATGCAGGGCTTGTTCAGCCGTGCACTTTAAGAGTAGCCTACCGCGCCAGTTTTGCCAGCCGCCCGGCGGCCGCGTGATAGTTTCGTGACGAAATAACTATGCGGCAAATGCGCATCAATCCGCGCGCGCTGGGCAAGGCGTTGGCAAACAAGCGGTTAGTCAGCGCACAGCTTCTCGGCGCGTTCGATAAACGGCGCCAGGCTCATTTTTTTCCCCGGTTCGGCAGGGTCGTCCAGCAGGAGCACCTCCAGCGGCTGCGCGCGCTGATGGCCCTTCTTCACCTGCTGCTCCGCTGCGTCGTTGAGCGGGTATTGCATCAGGGTGCTGTTATTCAGCACGAACAGCGCGCCGCCGCTGCGGCACTGCAGCGTCACTTCTTCCTTGGTGAACGCCCACTGTTTGCCGTATTCCAGTTTGGTGATGTTCACCAGTTTGTCTGCCGCCAGCGCGCCGGTCGCGGTTGCCAGCAGCGTAATGCCGAGTAATACCGATTTCATGTGTTGGCCTTAAGGTTGCTATTCACGTCGATTTTCCCGCAGCTTGCCCGGTTGCGGCAAGCCGAAATGTCAAACCGGCGCATAGGTTGCAAATAAACTGACCAGCAGCAGCACCGCCACCCCCAGCCCGACTTCGAGCCAGCAGGCCAGCACCACGCCGCGCTGCGCCAGCGCCGGCACGCGGCTCATCGCCGGCACGATGGCGTAGCGATTGGCCAGCGCCACCATCACCATCAGCGCCACCAGCGCGGTTTTAATCAGCAGCAGGCGCTGATAAGGCGAACCGAGGTTGAGCGGCCAATCGCCGAGAATGATCAGGCTGTTGACGATACCGGTGACGATCACCGCCGCCACCGCCAGGTGCCCCCAGCGCGAAAAACGGATCAGCGTGGTGATGGCGTCGCTGCGCCACTGCGGCGGCTGCAGATAGCGCAGGCAAACCAGCAGCGGCGCCAGGCTGCCGAACCAGTAGCCGGCGGCCAGCAGGTGTACCGCATGGTTGGCGCGGTGCAGCGCGCCCAGCGTGCCTTCGTGCATCGCCGCGTGGCCGATGAACGCCAGGCTGACCAGCAGCAGCGCCGAACACAGCGCCAACGCCTGCGCGCGCGGCCGTTCCGGCAGCAGCAGGCTCAGGATCGCCAGCAGCGACAGGCCCAGATGCCAGCGCCACACTTCGCCGAAGGTGGTGCCGAGCACCGCCCACCAAACCTCCAGCCGCCAGGCGTCTTCCCAACCGTCGCCCATTTGCCCAGCCTGAATGGCCAGCAGCGCCACGGCGGAAAGCCCGGCAATCCAGGTGCCGGCAAGCAGCAGCGGGCGCACATCGCGGGAGAGGATCGGGGAGAGGCGCTGCGGTGACAGTAAGGCGGTGAACAGACTGATGCCGAACATCAGCATCACCGCCGCAAAGTGCACCAAGCGACACAGAACGAACAGGGTCGCCAGACTCACGATCAGTTTACGGTGAAGCTGTACTGGCCTTTGGTTTTATGCCCGTCGACCGAAACCACATGCCAGCTGACGTTGTATTTGCCCGCGCTCAACTCACCTTCGATCGGCACATTGACCTGGGTGTTGTTGTTCGGATCGAGCTGCAGTTTGCCGGTTTTCACCACGGCGTTGTCCGGGCCGGTGATTTTCACGCCGCTGAAGTTCGGTTCGATGCCTTCGGAGAAGCTGAGGGTCAGCGCCTTCGGCGCCGGGCTGACGCTGGCGTCGGCCTTCGGCGTTTCCACTTTCAGGTGGGCGTGCGCCAGCGCTTGCTGCGAAGACAGGCCGACGAACAGGACGAAAACGGTGGAAAGCAGGCGACAAGAGGAACGAATTTTACCGATCACAGTGGTATCCCTTAACAGTAAAAGAGGGTCATAAGGGTTAAGGCCACAGCCAAGGCGATGTATCAGCGGCCCCAACCCACCGCAAATGATTGCGCCACGGGTAAACAGAAAAACGGGTTGTATCGGCTAACCCGCTGTTTTGACTCTACCATCCCTGTAGCGTATCGCGGTAAATCATAACGACCGCGCTGCGGCAAGTCGAGCGCATCACTGGCATTTTGCGATCCGGCAGCACGTATCGCCGCATAACCGCGATAAACGCAGGGTAAAAAAAACCGCGCGTCAGGCTCGCCCGCGCGCGGTTTTTCGATATTCTGGTGCGAATTAAGCCTGGCCGTTGCCGCCCTGGCCCATCGCGCCCATTTTCTTCAGATCTTTGTCGATGAAGAACAGGCCTTTGCCGCTGGTGCCCACCAGCGCCAGCTTATCCAGCACGGATTTGAACAGTTTCTCTTCTTCGTGCTGCTCCGCCACGTACCACTGCAGGAAGTTGAAGGTGGAATAATCGTGTGCGGTCATGGCGGCGTGCGCCAGTTCGTTGATCTGACGGGTGATCAGCTGTTCGTGTTCGTAGGTCTGCTGGAACACGTCCGCCAGCGATTCGAACGCCACCGGCGGCGCGGCGATGCTGCCCAGCAGCGGCAAAGAGCCGGTGTCGCTCAGGTAGTCGAACAGGCGTTGCATATGCTGCATCTCTTCCTGAGAGTGCTCTTTAAGAAATGCGGCGGCGCCTTCAAAGCCTTTATCGCTGCACCATGCGCTCATTTGCAGGTACAGGTTGGCGGAGTAGAACTCCAGATTCAGTTGCTCATTCAGCTTTTGAGTCATTTCTTGCGTCAGCATAATGATTCCTTTTATTTTGCAGGTCATGAATTTAATTTCCGCGCATTATGCCCTGCTGCCGTAAAAATAAAAACACCTTATTTACACCCGATCAATATTAATTATTTATTTACTTAAAATCAAACACATAAAATCATATAGAAATTCACGCTAATTATTATGATAATTATTCCCATCTTTTATTTTAATCAAAAAGCGAATCATTCTTATTTAAAAGAATAAATAGATTGCATTACTCTTTGGAAAATATCGCCCGCCGCGGCGGCGCTACGGGCTTGCCAAGCGTCGCCGGGTGGATTACCTTCTGCGCAGGTTCAATGCGGCAAAGTAAGTAAGGAGCATAGCGTGGGTTACAATCTGGCCGAGCTGTCCAAAGAAGAGATGGACAGGGTGAACGTGGATCTCGCCGCCTCAGGCGTGGCGTACAAAGAGCGCTACAACATGCCGGTGATCCCGGAAGTGGTGGAGCGCGAGCAGCCGGAACCGCTGCGCGACTATTTTCGCGAGCGTGTGGCGCACTACCGCGCGGAATCCCACAAGTTTTCGCGCCTGCCGTACGAGCCGAAGGCCAAATAACAAAACCCGCCGTTACGGCGGGTTTTTTGCGTCACTTGCCGGCGAACCGGTCGGTGGCGATCATCAGCTGGTGCAAGATGCCCGGCTCGTCATACGAATGCCCCGCCCCTTCCACGATATGCAATTCCGCTTCCGGCCAGGCCTTGGCCAGATCCCAGGCGTTCTGCACCTGGCAGGCCATATCATAGCGGCCGTGGACGATCACCGCCGGGATATGGCGGATCAGCGGCACGTTGCGCAGCAGCTGGTCATCGCTCTCCAGGAAGCCCAGATGGGTGAAATAGTGGTTTTCAATGCGGGCGAACGCCAGCGCGAAATCATCCTCGCCGAACGAAGCGGATTCGCGGCTCGGCAACAGCGTGACCGTCTCCCCTTCCCACACGCTCCACAACTTGGCCGCTTCGAGTTGCACCTGCGGATCGGCCGAGGTCAGCCGCTGCCGGTAGGCGGCGATCACATCTTTACGCTCTTCATCCGACAGAATGGACAGCACGCGCTCCCATTTGTCCGGGAAGAAGCGTGACGCGCCGTCCTGGTAATACCAATGCAGCTCCTGTTTGCGCAGGGTGAAGATGCCGCGCAGCACCATTTCACTGACGCGCTCCGGGTGGGTCTGCGCATAGGCGAGCGCCAGCGTCGACCCCCAGGAACCGCCAAACACCAGCCATTGATCGACGCCGGCCATTTCGCGCAGCCGCTCGATATCGGCCACCAAATGCCAGGTGGTGTTGTTGTCCAGGCTGGCATGCGGACGGGAGCGGCCACAGCCGCGCTGATCGAACAGCAGCACCTTGTAGCGTTCGGGATCGAACAACTGGCGATGATGCGGGGAGATGCCGCCGCCCGGTCCGCCATGAATGAAGACCGCCGGCTTACCGTTCGGGTTGCCGCTCAGCTCCCAGTAGATCCGGTGGCCATCCCCAGTGTCCAGCCAACCGCTGTCGTATGCCGCTAACGGCGGGTACAAACCTCGTAATTGTTCCATGGCGCTTTCCGTCTCTCTGTGAGTCATGCTTTCATCAAAGCGGAAGCCGCCCGGTAGGTCAACGGTAAAACCCGAAAACTAGAACGCGCGCCGAGAACTCGGCGCGCGTTTGCTCAAAATCACAACGACCTGCCTGCAAAATGCCCACAGGCCCTATCGGTTGAGGGGCGCATTCGCCCCCCGGGAACTCAGTTAGCCACCTTTGCGCATATGCGGCTCGCGCATCTCCTGCGCGGTTTTCGCCTCGATGCTCAGTTCCGCCGTCGGGCGCAGCAGCAGGCGCGCCAGCCCGATAGGTTCGCCGGTTTCCCGGCAGTAGCCGTACTCGCCGTTCTGCAACCTTGCCAGCGCCGCATCGATTTTCGGCAGCAGGCGGCTTTCGCGATCCAACTGGCGGAACAGCAGGCGCAGCTCCTCTTCGCGCGCCGCCTTGTCGGCTTCATCGCCCGTCGCTTCGCCGCCATCGATCTCTTTTTTCAGCTCATCGATGTGCAGCAGCAGCTTTTGCCGCTCATCCTGCAGCAGCTGGCGGAAAAACGCCCGTTGAACCGAGTTCATATAATCAGAATCCGGCATGGCCAGCAGTTGCTGCGCATCCGGTAACGTCATGACTGTCATTGCGCTCTCCCAACACCAAAAGTGTAACATTATAACATAATATTTATTTTTAGCACCCGGTCATCCAAAAACAAAATTTCACGCACAAACAGCCGGTTAAACACAATTCGCACTTTGTCGCTTGCATCCTGCCGGCTTTAGGCGGTTAATGACTGAGCAAGCCACCCAATCATAGGTAACGAGAGGCCATCATGAGTAAGGGAATGGATAGCAAAAAGAATGCGAAGAAGAAGCCGTTGAAAACCCCAGCTGAGAAACGTGCGGAGAAACGCGCCAAAAAAGCGCATCCGTCTGGTGAGTAAGCGCCCTTCCATCCGTCATTAAACCCGCCAAGGCGGGTTTTTTATTGCCTCACAGGAGAGATGGCCGATGTCCTGCCTCACCCTTGCCGCCGCCCAATACCCCGCTGCGGCGGCCAATATCGCCTGCAACCTTGAACGTCACCTTGAATTCGTTGCGCAGGCAGCAGATCAGCAGGTACAACTGTTGGTGTTTCCCGAACTGTCGCTAAGCGGCTATGAGTTGACCGATGCTGCCGAACTGGCGCTCACGTTGGGCGATCCCCGTCTGCAACCACTCAGTGCGGCGGCACAATCGCGGCAGATGACAATCATCGTCGGCGCGCCTTTGCGCAGTGGCACGGCATTGCATATCGCCGCCTTAATCTTTCGCCCCAACGGCGCATTGAGTAGCTATACCAAACAGCATCTGCACGGCGCGGAACAGCAATACTTCTCGCCCGGTGAGGGCGGCTCGTTGCTGGAACTCCATCACCACAACATCGCACTGGCTATCTGTGCCGATACTTCAGAGCCCGGCCACGCAAGCGCCGCCGCGCTGGCGGGTGCGCACATTTATGCCGCTAGCGTGTTGGTATCTGAAGCCGGCTACGCGAAAGACAGCGCCGCGCTGGCAGGCTATGCCCGACGTTATGGCATGGTCACGCTGATGGCCAACCATGCGGCACCGACCGGTGGCTGGATCCCGGCAGGCCGCAGTGCCATCTGGGATAACACGGGAGAGCTCCTGGTTGCCGCGCCGGATGACACTCCTGGACTGATCATCGCCGACAAGACTTCCGACGGTTGGCACGGCCGCCTGTGCCGGTTAAGCTGAGGCCTGACGGCAACGCGGAGGAAAGCATGACGTTACGCGTAATAGATACCGAGACCTGCGGGCTGGACGGCGGCGTGGTGGAAGTGGCCTCCCTCGATCTGCTCGACGGCCAATTGACCAACCCGATGAGCGATCTGGTCAGCCCGGATCGCCCCATCAGCCTCGACGCGATGGCGATTCATCACATCACCGAACAGATGGTGGAAGGCAAACCGCGCATTGCGGTGGCGATCGGCCGCTATCAGGGCAGCCCCTACTATGTGGCGCACAACGCCGCTTTCGATCGCGGCGTGCTGCCGGAGATGAACGGCGCCTGGATCTGCACGCTCAAGCTGGCGCGCACGCTGTATCCGGACATCAAGTACGGCAACCAGTATTTGCGCTACGCGCTGAACCTGGACGTGCAGCTGCCGGCAGACGCCACGCTGTACCCGCACCGCGCGCTGTACGACTGCTACGTCACCGCCGCGCTGCTGCAACGCATCATCAAGGATTCGGGCTGGACGCCGGAGCAAATGGTGCAGATCACCGAACAACCGGTGCTGCTGAAGAAGTTCAAATTCGGCAAGTATCGCGGGCAGGAGATCGATCGCATCGCCCAGGAAGATCCCGGCTATCTGCGCTGGATGCTGAAATCCATCGACGATCTGAGCCCGGACATGAAACACACGCTGAAATACTATCTGATTGGCTAACACGGCGGGCGGCGCAGGCCGCCCGCCGAATGCCGTTACTCCGCCAGCGCCAGAATGAAGGCGTACTCCAGCGCAATATCCTCATAGGCCTTGAAGCGCCCGGACTTGCCGCCGTGGCCGGCATCCATGTCGGTATACAGCAGCAGCTGCCGATCGTCGGTTTTCAGCTCGCGCAGCTTGGCCACCCACTTGGCCGGCTCCCAATACTGCACCTGCGAATCGTGCAGGCCGGTGGTCACCAGCAGATGCGGGTATGCCTGCGCCTTCACCTGATCGTACGGGCTGTACTGCTTGATGTAGTCGTAATAGGCCTGCTCGTTCGGGTTGCCCCACTCGTCATATTCGCCGGTGGTCAGCGGGATAGACTCGTCCAGCATGGTGGTCACCACGTCGACGAACGGCACCTGCGCCACCACGCCGTGGAACAACTGCGGCGCCTGGTTGATCACCGCGCCCATCAGCAGGCCGCCGGCGCTGCCGCCCATGGCGAACACCCGCTTGCCGTCGCCGTAACCCTGGGCGATCAGCGTTTCGGTCACGTCGATAAAATCGTTGAAGGTGTTCTGCTTGTTGAACAGCTTGCCGTCTTCATACCACAGCTGCCCCAGCTCGCCGCCGCCGCGAATGTGCGCCAGCGCGAACACGAAACCGCGATCCAGCAGGCTCAGGCGGCTGGCGCTGAACGCCGGATCCATGCTGCTGCCGTAGGAGCCGTAGCCGTACACCATCAACGGGTTGGCGCCGCGCTGGAAGCTGTCCTGGCGATACACCAGCGAGACCGGCACCTCGACGCCGTCGCGCGCCTTCACCCAGACTCGCTCGCTGCGGTAGTTTTCCGGCGTGAAGTTCTTCACTTCCTGCTGTTTGAGCATCGTCCGCTCGCCGCTGTCCATATTCAGCTCGTACAGCGTGGTCGGGGTGGTCATCGACGAATAGCCGTAGCGCAGCAGCGGGGTTTCCGGATCCGGGTTGTACGCCAGCCAGGTGGTGTAAGTCGGATCGTCGAAGGCGATGCGCTTCTCTTCGCCAGTCTGCCAGTGGATCTGGCGCAGCAGCGTCAGGCCGGCGCTGCGCTCCTCCACCACCAGCCAGTCGCGGAACAGGCTGAAGCCCTCCAGCATCACATCGGCGCGCGGGGCGATCAGCGTCTGCCACTGCGCTTCGTCCGCCTGTTCGCTCTGGTACAGGCCGAAGTTCTTGCCGTCCTTGTTGGAGCGGATGTAGAAATGCTGGTGATAGTGATCGATGGCGTATTCGTGATCCTTGCGGCGCGGCACGAACAGCTGCGGCTTGGCGTCCGCACGGTCGGCGTCCAGCAGCAGGATCTCCGAGGTGGTGGTGCTGCTCAGGTGGATCAGGATAAAGCGCTCAGAGGTGGTCTTCTCCAGCCCGACGTAGAAGGTATCGTCCAGCTCTTCGTAAATCAGCTCGTCCTGCTGCGGATCGCTGCCCACCACGTGGCGATAAACCTGATACGGCAACAGCGTCTTGGCGTGCTTGCGCACGTAGTACACCGTCGAGGAGTCGTTGGCCCACTCGAAGCTGCCGGAGGTGTTCTCCAGCACTTCGTCCGCCCAACTGCCGTCGGCAAGGTTCTTGAAGCGAATGTCATACTGGCGGCGCGACAGGAAATCCTCCGCCACCCCCAGCCGCTGGTTGTCGGGGCTGACGTCCAGCCCGCCCAGGGTGTAAAACTCGTGATTCTCGGCGCGCTGGTTGCCGTCGATAAGCACCTCCCAGCGCTCGCTCTCGGCCTGCGGTTGGCGCACGGAAATCGCGTATTCATTGCCCGGCTCATAGCGCGTCTGATAGCGATAGCCGTGGCGCACGTAAGGCACCGAATGTTCCTGCTGCGGAATGCGCGCCACCATCTCTTCATACAGGGTTTCGCGCAGCGCCTGCTGCGGTTTCAGCATCGCATCGGTGTAGGCGTTCTCCGCCTGCAGGTAGTCCAGCACCTGGCGGTCTGCGCGCTCGTCGTCGCGCAGCCAGTAATAGTCATCCACGCGCGTGTCGCCGTGGATGGTGATGGGATAAGGGCGTTTTTCCGCTTTCGGTGGGGTCATCATTGCTAAATCATCCGCTTACATAGATTGCGGCAAGAGTGACACGATTCCCCCCGGCTTGCCAAGCGGCGCTACGCCAGCTCGCGCTTTTTCTCGTTGACGTCGCTCTCGATGCCCTGCTTGACGTCCGCCGGGATCTTCAGCGCCTGCGCCAGCGCGTCGAGGTAGCCGCGCTCCATAAAGTGATCGACGTCGATCACCAGGCAGCTCAGATAGTAAACCTCCAGCGCCTCGTCTTCGTTTTGCACGCTGCGGGCGATCAATTCCGGGTTGAGCGGCTGCTCGATCGCTTCCTGCACCCAGCCCTGCGCCTCTTCCCCCACCTGCAGCTGCGCCAGGCTGTGATCGATGGCGCGCTGCTCGTCGGCATCGATATGGCCGTCGCTCTTGGCCGCGAACACCAGCGCCTGCACCAGGCGTTTGGCGCGCAGATCCACCGGCGTGGTTTGCAGGCCGAACTGCGGTTCGTCCTGATGGGTCTCTTTCACCCGCTGCTTATACTTGTTCCACAGCACCGCGCCCACCGCCGCGCTGCCGCCGATGATCAGCGCATTCTTGCCGAACTTGCCCACCAGCTTGCGCGAGGACTTGTTGGCCAACAGCACGCCGACCAGGCCGCCCAGCGCCGTCGGCGCCAGCAGCTTGCCGATGCCTTCCGCCCCGCCCATCGCGCCGGCCTTCTGCCCGATCAACGTTTGAATCTGCTGCATCCAGTTACTTTTCATCATCTGCCCCTTGCGTGAAAAAGCGCGGCGCGCAGGCGCGGCCGAGCCGACGGTAAACCGCCAGATTAAGGGATCTTTTGTCAATTTACGTCTGGGGGATGCAAACCTGTGTTTAGCGGGCCGGGCGGCCCGCCTGGGTAAGCTGCGGCGTTACGCTTCTTCGTCGCCCGCTTCGTCGTCCTGCTCGTACTCCGCCAGCTCGTCGCGCATCGCCTGGATAGCGTCGCGGGTCATCAGCGCCAGCGTGCGGTAAAAACCGGTGGTGGCGTGGGCTTCCACTTTGCCGAGGAAGCGGCCGCACCACGGCAGCAGGAACTCGTCGAACAGGGCGATCTGCGCCTGCGCTTCATCTTCCTGCGATTGATCTTCCAGCCAGGACGCTGCCAGCAGCAGCTGGCCGAAATGGTCGGCCGGCGCCTCCGCCAGCGGCATGCCGCGCTGCTGCAGGAAGGTGCGCACGTCCGCTTCGCTGGCGCCTTCGACGTAGTCGGAGCGGAACGGCGACACGCTGCACTCGCTGCCGACGAACATCGCGTTGAAGTCGGTCGCCAGCTGGTTGACGTCGCAGCCCTGCTGCAGGCGCTTCAACAGATCATCCTGCTCCAGCGGCCAGTGCTGCTGCAGCTTGCCCTCTTTGATCAGCGCGAACAGCGGCACCAGCAGCGGATCCTGCGGCTGACGGTAGAACAGCGTACCCAGCACGCGGCAGACAATGGAAAACTCATTCATGATAATGCCTTATACAATACGGAAAATTTTGCCGGGACGATGTCACAAATCGGCCAATTCCGCAATCGCCGGCTTGCCGCGCCGCTCGAGAAAGTCCAGCAACCGGCGCGGGCTGACGTTGAGAATACGCGCCTGCGGGAAGCCCACCTCTTCGATAATGCGCTCGCAGTGCTCAAAGTTACCCAGCGAAAAGGCGACGTGTGAATCCGAGCCCAGCGCCAGCCAACCGCCAGCATCGCGCACCGCGGCGGCAATCGCCCGACAGTTGGCCTCGCTGCCCTTGCGGGAGTGGGTGAACGACGAGTTATTCAGCTCCAGCGCCACCTCGTATTTGGCCGCCGCCGCCGCGACGGCGGGAATGTCGATCGGGTAGCGCGGGTTGCCGGGGTGGCTGATGATATGCACGTCCCCCTGCGCCATCGCGGCGATCATCGCTTCAGTATTGGACGCTTTATCCTGCGGCGCAAACACCGGCTCATGGAAACCGGCGATGATCACGTCGGTGGCGGTCAACATCGGGCCGGTGCAGTCGATGTCGCCCTGCAGGTTTTTGATGTTGGCTTCGATGCCGCGCAAGATGCCCACGCCGTTCACCAGGCGCGGCCAGACGTGCATGTTCATAAAGTGCCAGTAGTGCGGCGCATCGGCCATGTCCGGGCCGTGATCGGTGATGGCGAACAGCTTGATGCCCTTCTGCTGGGCTTCGGCGATGTAATCGTGCAGCGTGCTGTAAGCGTGGGTGCTGGCGACGGTGTGCATATGCAAATCAACGGGGTACATTGTTTCTCCTTCCAGAGGGCCGCCCGCAAAGGCACGGGCAGGCGCGATGACGATAACAGCTTATCAGCTACCGAACGGCGGCAGAAGGATCAGTACCCCCGTTGCCTGTCGACCACGCCGGCCGGGGCATGCCCCGCCTCCAACGCGCGGATGTTGGCGGCGATCTGATCCATCGCCTGCTGCGGCAACGTGATGGCAGCAATATGCGGGGTAATGGTGACACGCGGATGACGCCAGAACGGGTGATCCTGCGGCAGCGGCTCGCGGGCGAACACGTCCAGCGTGGCGGCGGCCAGCTGCCCCTGCTCCAGCGCCGCCAGCAGATCGGCTTCCACCAGGTGCGCGCCGCGCGCGATGTTGATGAGATAGGCGCCCGAACTCAGCTGCGCGAACAGCTCGCGGTTGAGAATGCCGACGGTCTCCGGCGTATTGGGCAGCAGGTTGATCACCAATTTGACGCCGTCGAGGAAGGCGGCGCGCTGCGCCTCTCCGGCGAAGCTTTGCACGCCATCGATCTGTTTGGCGCTGCGGCTCCAGCAGCGCACGCTGAAGCCAAACTCGGTCAGCTTGCGCGCCACGCTCTGCCCCAGCACGCCGGCGCCGAGGATGCCGATGGTGAAATCATCCAGCGAGTGCGGATCGAGCGGCTGCCACTCCTGCCGCTGCTGCAGCGCCTGATACTCGTCGAAACGGCGGAAATAGCGCAGCACATAGCTCAGCGCGTATTCCTGCATCTGCTGCGCCATGCCGGTATCCTCCAGCCGCAGCAGCGGCACGCCGGCAGGCAGCGTGCCGGGGTGTTTGCGCTCCTGATCGAGGATCGCGTCAACGCCGGCGCCGAGGGCGAACACCGCTTTCAGATCGCGGCGGTTGGCCAGCATCTCGTGCGGCGGGCGCCACACCAGCGCGTAATCGGCCGGCCGTTCGTCGCCGCGCTGCCACTCGCGGACCTCGGCCTGCGGCAGGCGTTGCTTGATGCCGGCCAGCCATTCCTGGGCGTTAAACAAGGGGTGGTAATAAATGATGTTCATACTGCGGGCTCCCGTTTGTTTTTATTGGTTTACCTCCAGCCTTCCGCGATTCGCCGCCGGATGCAAGCGTTAAAGCCCAAAATAAAAACAGCCCCGACCAGTGGGGCTGTTGTGCATGTTAGCCAATCAGGCGGCAGACGGGCCGTCGCGCCGGATAAGGCGCCGCAGCAGCGGAATGAGAATCAGCATCGCCACGCCGACGCCCGTCGCCCCCCAGCCCAGCGCGCTGAAGATTTCGCTGTAGCCGGGGTTGGTCTGCAGCGGCGTGCTGCCGCTGTTTTCCGGCATCAGGCCGGAGACGTAGCCCGCCAGCACCGAGGCGACGCCGGTCACCATCATCCAGCAGCCCATCATCACGCCCTGATAGCGCGGCGGCGCCAACTTGCCGATCATGGCGTAACCGATCGGCGAGATCATCAATTCACCGACGCTTTGCAGCACATAGCTGATGACGATCCATTTAAACGCCACCAGCCCATCGCCGCCCGCCATGCTGATGCCCAGCGGCAGCACCAGCATGCCGAGCCCGATACAGAACAGCGATCCGGAGAACTGCAGCGGAATGTCGATGTTGCAACCGCGAGCGCGCAAGCGGTTGAACCACCAGGCCAGCAGCGGGCCGCCCACCACGATCACCAGCGTGTTGATGTTCTGGATCCACTGCGGCGCCACCTGAATGCCGTAAACGTTCAGGTTGATGTTGTGCTCGGAGAACAGCATCAGCCCCATCGGCGCCAGCTGGTACAGCGCCCAGAACACCAGCGAGCCCAGCGCCAGGATCAGATAGGCCGCCATTCTGCGGCGCTCATCGCGCGGATGGTGGCGCAGCGTCACCACGCACAGCATCAGGAAGATCAGCGCGCCGAGCACGATCACGAAGTGGCCGCTGAACTCGGCGTGGGTCAGCATCACGCGGATGATCGGCACCAGCGCCACCAGCACCGCCAGCCCGACCAGCATGCGCCAACGGTATTGGCTGCGGCTGGCGTCGCGCAGCGGCGTATTGAGATCCGCCAGAATGCGCCAGCGGCAGACGGCGACGACGATCGCCGCCGCGTTGCCCAGCGTGGCGAACAGGAACAGCGCGCGGTAGTTTTCCGTCAGTTGGAAATACCCGGCGACGGTAAAGCCGACGAAGAACCCGAGGTTCATACCGGCGTAGTTCCACAGGAACGCCGATTCGCGCCGATCATCGTCCGGCTTGAAACGCTGGGTGAGCATCATATTGATGCAGGTAACGTTGAGGCCGCTGCCGGTCAGGAACATCGCCAGCCCCCAGTACAGCCCCCACACGCCCGCGACGGCAATCAGCGCGCAGCCGATCACCTGCAGCACCATGCCGAGCACGAACAGATTGCGGTTACTGAGGAATCGGCCGCCGAGGTAACCGCCGAACATGTGCAGGCCATAGTTGAAGGCGCCGAACACGCCCATCATGGCGTTGGCGCTGCTTTCGTTGAAACCCAATCGCTTGGTGGCGTACAGCACCAGCGTGGAGTAGAGCACGGCGAAGCCTAGCGTGGCGAAGATTTGGATGAAGAACAGCGCCCCCGCACCGGGGGGAATGGCATGGCGCGCTTGCGGCGCCGGTATGGCATCTGAAGGAGTCACAACGAACCTCTACTGCATTATTATGTAATGAGTCTGTCCCTGTCTGCGATATCGCCGGCCTGTCACCCGGCAATCTGCGCGGCGACGTGATGTTCCTTGCCAAAAACGCCGCGCCGACATGATTCCATTTAGCGACACATCTGACTAATAATCCAGTATTAATGCATATAACAGCAAACAACCCAACCTCAATGGCGATATATTGAGCTATCTGCACAAAAAAAGGTCAAGCGATCGTCTTTCATGGATTCTTACCGCTGCCAGCCCTGCCCGCTGGCGGCCGCGAGTGGGAATATCGTTCGGTAAATCAGCAAATTGCTGCAAGTTTGGCTAAACAGTCATGAGAATGAAATAAGAGGGTTGACGCTGAGATCAGATTCTCCTACATTAGCGCCCGTCGACAGCGCAAAGCGTTTTCGACAACAAAACGGTGAGGTGTCTGAGTGGCTGAAGGAGCACGCCTGGAAAGTGTGTATACGCGAAAGTGTATCGAGGGTTCGAACCCCTCTCTCACCGCCAAATTTAAAGAGAAAGCCTGGATTCGCGTCCAGGCTTTTTTTTGCATGGCGCACCGCCGAGAGGGGCGAGAAGCCTCGACAGGGTTCGACAAAACGCCTGCGTTTTGGACCGCCAACGGCGGCCCGCAGGGTGAGCGCAGCGAATCTATCCCTCTCTCACCGCCAAATTCAAAAGGAAAGCCTGGATTCACGTCCAGGCTTTTTTTTGCATGGTGCACTGCGCATCTCCCCACCCTCTGCGACCGCGCTCCCCATTTCCGCCGGTTATCCCTGAACCTTACCTTTGATTTTCTCATCCTTTCATGACTTCTGCCCTATCGTTCGCCGCAGTTTTCAGCAAAGTGCGCACGGCTTGAGCGGACGAACAAAAACACAGAAATTATTCTTGACCGGATCGGCCCCACTCCCTATAGTAGCGCCCCGTTGCAGCGATGATTCCGCAACAAAAAATATGGTGAGGTGTCCGAGTGGCTGAAGGAGCACGCCTGGAAAGTGTGTATACGCGAAAGTGTATCGAGGGTTCGAATCCCTCCCTCACCGCCATATTCTACGAAGAAGCCTGAACTCACGTTCAGGCTTTTTTGTATGCATAGCGCACCGACCGGGAGGGTGAGAACCCTCGACTGGGTTCGACAAAACGCCTGCGTTTTGGACCGCCAACGGCGGCCCGCAGGGTGAGCGCAGCGAATCTATCCCTCCCTCACCGCCATATTCTAACGAGAAAGCCTGAACTCACGTTCAGGCTTTTTTGTATGCATAGCGCACCGACCGGGAGGGTGAGAACCCTCGACTGGGTTCGACAAAACGCCTGCGTTTTGGACCGCCAACGGCGGCCCGCAGGGTGAGCGCAGCGAATCTATCCCTCCCTCACCGCCATATTCTACGAAGAAGCCTGAACTCACGTTCAGGCTTTTTTGTATGCATAGCGCACCGGCCGGGAGGGTGAGAACCCTCGACTGGGTTCGACAAAACGCCTGCGTTTTGGACCGCCAACGGCGGCCCGCAGGGTGAGCGCAGCGAATCTATCCCTCCTTCCACATAGACAAAAAAGCCCGAACGCAAATTCAGGCTTTTTTATCCCCACTGCCCAACCGCTCAGTGATGCGTGCGCCCCATAGACGCCGGCTGCGCCAACGCGCGGCGCCAGTCGCCCGGCGTTTGGCCGAACTGGCGTTTGAAGCTGCGGTTGAACGACTGCTGTGAGTCGAAGCCGAGCGAAATCGCCACGCTGACGATAGGCTCGCCGCTGTTGGCCAGGCGCTCCGCCGACACTTTCAGTTTTTGCATGCGGATATACTCCCCCAGCGCGTAGCCGGTCTGGCGTTTGAACATGCGCTGCAGGTGCCATTTGGAATAGCCCGCGCGATCCGCCACGGTGTTGATATCCAGTTTCTCTTCCAGATTGTTGTCGATCCACGCCTTCAAATCGGTAATAAAGCCCGTAGTGTTCATGCTGATGCTCCCATCATTTGGCAGGGTTCCCCTCTGCCCGATGCACATACGTTGCAACAGTTTCGCTTTAAATGCAATTTTTATTATTGCATTTACAGGAAAGCCGCCACTATACTCCACCCAATTAATGTAACCGATATTGATACATTAATGTGACACCAATGTGTTTCAAAACCTAACGTTGCGCCGCTGCACGGCACAGCCGCCCCCTCACCGCACGCCGGCGCGGGGCGAATCCCGGAGAACAGGGCCGGGTATGGGGCCTGACCGCACTTACTCATCGGAATAAAAATAATGGCAAATCAACCAAACTCATCGTTCAACGCCGGCGGCCGCTCGCGCGCCGTCGCTCTGGGCCAGCGGCTCTCCGGGGTGGCGCTGCTGGCCGCCCTGCTCGCCGGGTGCGACAACAGCGTCGCGCACAACGCCCCGCCACCGCCGCCGGTGGTCAGCGCCGCCAGCGTGGTGGTCAAACCGATCAGCCAGTGGGATGCCTTCAACGGCCGGGTCGAAGCGGTGCAGAGCGTGCAGCTGCGCCCACGGGTCTCCGGCTACATCGAACGGGTCAACTACACCGAAGGCGACGAGGTGAAAAAAGGCCAGGTGCTGTTCACCATCGACGATCGCACCTACCGCGCCGCACGCGAACAGGCGCAGGCCGAGCTGGTGCGGGCTCGCAACCAGGCCGCCCTGGCGCGCAGCGAATCCTCGCGCACCGAGAAACTGATCGGCACTCAGGCCATCTCTCAGGAAGTCTGGGAACAGCGCCGGTCATCCGCCGCGCAGGCGCAAAGCAACGTGCTGGCAGCGCAGGCTCAGCTCGACATGGCGCAGCTGAACCTCGACTTTACCCGTGTTACCGCGCCGATTGACGGGCGCGCCAGCCGCGCAATGATCACCGCCGGCAACCTGGTCACCGCCGGCGACAGCGCCAGCGTGCTGACGACGCTGGTGTCGCTCGACAAGGTCTACGTCTATTTCGACGTGGATGAAGCCACCTTCCTGCGCTATCAGCAGCAGGGCCGGCACGACGCGCGCCTGCCGGTGAAAGTCGGCCTGGTAGGCGAAGACGGCACCCCGCATCAGGGGCTGGTGGATTTCACCGATAACCAGCTGAACGCCGGGACCGGCACCATCCGCATGCGCGCCCTGCTCGACAACCGCGATCGCCGCTTCACGCCGGGGCTGTTCGCCCGGGTACAGATGCCCGGCAGCGCCGAGTTCAACGCCATGCTGATCGACGATAAAGCGGTGATGACCGACCAGAACCGCAAGTTCGTTTACATCGTCGATAAAGACGGCAAGGCGCAGCGCCGCGATATCGACGTGGGCCGCATGGCCGAAGGATTGCGCATCGTGCAGAAAGGGTTGGCAAACGGCGATCGGGTGATCGTCGACGGCATGCAGAAAGTATTTATGCCGGGCATGCCGGTCGACGCGAAAACCGTCGCCATGAACCCTATCGCCTCCGCACTTAACTAAGCTCCCAGCAGAGACTTCTGACCCATGGACTTTTCCCGCTTTTTCATCGACCGACCGATCTTTGCCGCGGTGCTGTCGATACTGATTTTTGTCGCCGGGGTGATAGCCATCCCGCTGCTGCCGATCAGCGAGTACCCGGACGTGGTGCCGCCCAGCGTGCAGGTGCGCGCAGAATACCCGGGCGCCAACCCGAAAGAGATCGCTGAAACGGTGGCAACGCCGCTGGAAGAAGCGATCAACGGCGTCGAAAACATGATGTACATGAAATCGGTCGCCGGTTCCGACGGCGTGCTGGTGACCACCGTCACCTTCCGCCCCGGCACCGATCCCGATCAGGCCCAGGTGCAGGTGCAAAACCGCGTGGCGCAGGCCGAAGCGCGCCTGCCGGAAGACGTGCGCCGCCAGGGCATCACCACCCAGAAACAGTCCCCGGCGCTGACGCTGGTGGTGCATCTGGTCTCGCCTTCCGGCAAGTACGATTCGCTGTACCTGCGCAACTACGCCACCCTGAAGGTCAAGGATGAGCTGGCCCGCCTGCCGGGCGTCGGCCAGGTGCAGATCTTCGGCGCCGGTGAGTATGCGATGCGCATCTGGCTCGATCCGAACAAGGTCGCCGCGCGTGGGCTGACCGCCTCCGACGTGGTGAGCGCCATGCAGGAGCAAAACGTGCAGGTCTCCGCCGGCCAGCTCGGCGCGGAGCCGATGCCGACGCGCAGCGACTATCTGCTGTCGATCAATGCCCAGGGTCGCCTGCAAACCGAAGAAGAGTTCGGCAATATCATCCTCAAGAGCGGCGACAACGGCGAGATCGTGCGGCTGCGCGACGTGGCGCGCATCGAAATGGGCTCCGGCAGCTACGCGCTGCGCGCCCAGCTCAATAACAAGGATGCGGTCGGTATCGGTATCTTCCAGTCGCCGGGCGCCAACGCCATCGAGCTGTCGGACGCGGTGCGCGGCAAGATGGCCGAGCTGGCGACCCGCTTCCCGGACGGCATGAGCTGGAAATCGCCTTACGATCCGACGGTGTTCGTGCGCGATTCGATCCGCGCGGTGGTGGATACGCTGCTGGAAGCGGTGATCCTGGTGGTGCTGGTGGTCATACTGTTCCTGCAGACCTGGCGCGCCTCGATCATTCCGCTGCTGGCGGTTCCGATCTCCGTGGTCGGCACTTTCGCCGCGCTGTATCTGCTGGGCTTCTCGCTCAATACCCTCAGCCTGTTCGGGCTGGTGCTGGCGATCGGCATCGTGGTGGATGACGCCATCGTGGTAGTGGAAAACGTCGAGCGTAATATCGAAGAGGGGCTGTCGCCGCTGGCGGCGGCGCACCAGGCGATGCGCGAGGTCTCCGGCCCGATCATCGCCATCGCCGTGGTGCTATGTGCGGTGTTCGTGCCGATGGCGTTCCTCTCCGGCGTTACCGGCCAGTTCTATAAGCAGTTCGCCGTCACCATCGCCATCTCGACGGTGATCTCCGCCATCAACTCGCTGACCCTGTCGCCGGCGCTGGCGGCACGCTTGCTCAAACCGCACGGCGCGCCGAAAGACCTGCCGTCGCGCCTGATCGACCGGCTGTTCGGCTGGCTGTTCCGGCCGTTCAACCGCTTCTTCGCCAGCAGTTCGCAACGCTACCAGCGCGGCGTCTCCCGCGTGCTGGGCCGGCGCGGCGCGGTGTTCGTCGTCTACCTGCTGCTGCTGGCCGCCGCCGGGGTGATGTTCAAGACCGTGCCCGGCGGCTTTATCCCGACGCAGGACAAGCTGTACCTGATCGGCGGCGTGAAAATGCCGGAAGGCGCCTCGCTGGAACGCACCGATGCGGTGATCCGCAAGATGAGCGCCATCGGCCTGAGCGTGGACGGCGTCACCGATGCGGTGGCTTTCCCCGGCCTGAACGCGCTGCAGTTCACCAATACGCCGAATACCGGCACGGTGTTCTTCGCGCTGGAGTCGTTGAGCACCCGTACCCGTACCGCGGCGCAGATCAACGCCGAGATCAACGCGCGCATTTCACAGATCCAGGAAGGCTTCGCCTTCTCAATCATGCCGCCGCCGATCCTCGGCATCGGCCAGGGCTCCGGCTATTCGCTGTACGTGCAGGATCGCGCCGGGCTGGGCTACGGCGCGTTGCAAACGGCGATCAACACCATGTCCGGTGCCATTATGCAAACGCCGGGGATGGGGTTCCCGATCTCCTCGTATCAGGCCAACGTGCCGCAGCTGGACGCCAAAATCGATCGCGACAAGGCCAAGGCGCAGGGGGTGCCGCTCAATGCGCTGTTCAGCACGCTGCAGACCTACCTCGGTTCGTCTTACATCAACGACTTCAACCGCTATGGCCGCACCTGGAAAGTGATGGCGCAGGCAGACGGCCAGTTCCGCGACAGCGTGGAAGACATCGCCAACCTGCGCACCCGCAACGACAAGGGTGAAATGGTGCCGATCGGCAGCATGGTCAACATCGGCACCACCTACGGCCCGGATCCGGTGATCCGCTATAACGGCTTCCCGGCGGCGGATCTGATCGGCGACGCCGATCCGCGCGTGCTTTCCTCTACCCAGGCGATGGGCGCGCTGACGCAGATGGCCGGCAAACTGTTGCCGAACGGCATGAACATCCAGTGGACCGATCTGAGCTACCAACAATCGACCCAGGGCAACGCCGCGCTGGTGGTGTTCCCGGTGGCGGTGCTGCTGGCGTTCCTCGCGCTGGCGGCGCTGTACGAAAGCTGGACGCTGCCGCTGGCGGTGATCCTGATCGTGCCGATGACCATGCTGTCGGCGCTGTTCGGCGTGTGGCTTACCGGCGGCGACAACAACGTGTTCGTGCAGGTCGGGCTGGTCGTTCTGATGGGGCTGGCCTGCAAGAACGCCATTCTGATCGTCGAGTTCGCCCGTGAGCTGGAAATGCAGGGCAAAGGCATCGTCGAGGCGGCGCTGGAGGCCTGTCGCCTGCGGTTGCGGCCGATCGTGATGACCTCCATCGCCTTCATCGCCGGCACCATCCCGCTGATCCTCGGCCACGGCGCCGGCGCCGAGGTGCGCGGCGTCACCGGCATCACGGTGTTCTCCGGCATGTTGGGGGTCACCCTGTTCGGGCTGTTCCTGACGCCGGTGTTCTACGTCACGCTGCGGCGCCTGGTGGCGCGCAAAGCGCAGCCGCAGACCGTCTGAACGCAGCGTTAAAATGCAAAAAGGTCGGGCATTGCCCGACCTTTTTTTATGCATGCGAACCGCGATTATTTGTCGGCGGTTTCAGCCTCTTGCGCGGCGGCGTACTCCGCGCAGGCACGCTTGTCGCCCCGCTCCAGTTCGGCCAGCGAATCGGCCACGGTATGGCGCGCCAGCACCGCAAGCGAAGCCTGTTCGGCTTCGTTCACCACCGATTTGAAATACCAGCAGGCGTTGGCGCTCACCAGGCAACGGGCCGGCACTTCAGGACGGGAAGCCCAGATGCGCTTGTCGTCGATCACCGCCAGATAGATGTCCCGCAGGGTGATCTCTTCCGCCGGGCGGCCGAGGTGGATAGAGCCGTTGCGGCCCAGGGTGGAAACGATGATGCCGTCTTTGGTCAGCGGCACCATCAGTTTGCGGATAAAGCTGGGGTTGGCTTCCAGAGCGGCGGCAAGGGTGGCGCTCGTCGAACGCATGCCCTGCTTCTCAGCTACGGCGACGCTAAGGACCATTTGCAACGCTGTCGGAAAGCGAAAATCTAACATGTCGTTATCTCTGCGAGACGAAATACTCAGGTTTGGCCGGTGTGGCGATTGGCGCCGATAACACCGCTTAATTGCACAATAATATAACAAACGCGGGGGCTTTTTTGAAGTTTTGCCCAGTGATATCGCACGCAGACATTAGAACGATCGCAAATTGTTGGGCGGGCAGAAAACAGAAACCCGCGTCAATGTTAACGCCGCTCGCTTAACCGGGTTAAACGATCAGAACTAACACTGCCCGCGGGCTTAATTCGAATGTGGCGATCAGGCTCTGTTCAGCACCAGCTGGCCGTTTTTATCCAACGGGATTTGCGTGCCCGGATCGTGATCCATGCGGATCTTGCCCTGCTGATTGCCGATCTTGTAGGTCACGTCATAGCCCAGCATTTTCTGAGACTTGTCATAGACCGTTTTGCAACGCTGCTGCACGCTGGTGGTGACGTCATTATTCTGCATCGCCCCTTGCACCTGGTTGCCGGCATAGCCGCCGCCCAGCGCGCCGACCACGGTCGCCACGTCGCGCCCGCGGCCGCCGCCGAACTGGTGGCCGATCACGCCGCCCGCCACTGCGCCCAGCACAGAACCGGCGATGCGGTTTTCATCCTGCACCGGCGCACGGTGCGTAACGGTGACGTTGCGGCATTCCTGACGCGGCGTTTTGATGGTTTCTTTAATCGGCGTTGCGGCGAGCACCTGCGCATATTGCGGACCGGCAGAAAAGACGTCCAGGCTGGCTACCGCGGCAATCCCCAGAGCGGCAGCGATACCAATCCCAACACCGGCTAACATTGACTTGTTCACAGGAAACCTCCTGAAAGTGTTACCACGCATTTTTTCCGGGGTCTGTTACCGGCATGGCACCGCGCTTATTATTTTGCGCATGGGCGGCTTGCGGTATCCCGGTTTACGGCGTGCGCGACGCGCCGTCTGTAAACGAGGTAAAGTCTGCACAATGATCTGAAGCCCCGCAATAAGACAAGGGGACCAAAAATGCGGGAAAACGGCCGTTTTTCCGCTGTTTAGGAGGAATCTTAAGAGTTTTACCCATACCGACGACAGCTTATGCTGAAGAATCAAGCAACCGCCGCCGATCGCCTCGCGCCGCCATAAAAAAACCCGCGCGGGCGAACCGGCGCGGGTTGGTCGACAAAGGCGGTATCAGTGCATTTTCAGACGTGGGCGGATCACCCGGTTGATGCCGCCCACCAGCATCATCAGGCCGGTTTTGATGTAACCGTGCAACGCCACCTGGTGCATGCGGTACAGCGAGATGTAGACGAAGCGCGCGATGCGCCCTTCCACCATCATCGAGCCGCGCATCAGGTTGCCCATCAGGCTGCCGACGGTGCTGAAGCGCGACAGCGACACCAGCGAGCCGTGGTCTTTATACACGTATAGCTTCAGCGTCTGGCCGTTCATCAGCGCCAGGATATTGGTGGCGCAGCGCGAGGCCATCTGGTGCGCCGACTGAGCGCGCGGCGGCACGAAACCGCCGCCCTCTTTCGGGCAGGAGGCGCAGTCGCCGATGGCGAAGATGTTCGGATCGCGCGTGGTCTGCAGCGTCGGCTCCACCACCAGCTGGTTGATGCGGTTGGTTTCCAGGCCGCCTATATCCTTCATGAAGTCCGGCGCCTTGATGCCGGCCGCCCACACCATCAGATCGGCGTCGATGAACTCGCCGCCCTTGGTGTTCAGGCCTTTGGCGTCCGCGCTGGTCACCATGGTGTTGGTCAGCACGCGCACGCCCAGTTTAATCAGCTCCTGGTGCGCCGCAGCGGAAATGCGCGGCGGCAGCGCCGGCAGAATGCGCTCGCCGGCCTCCACCAGCGTCACGTTCAACGCGCTGTTGTCCAGGCCTTCGAAACCGTAGCTGTGCAGCTGCTTCACCGCGTTGTGCAGCTCGGCGGACAGCTCGACGCCGGTGGCGCCGCCGCCGACGATGGCGATGTTGACCCGCTCTTTTTGCCCCGGCTGCGCCGAGAATTTCAGGAACAGATTGAGCATTTCGTTGTGGAAACGACGCGCCTGATGCGGGTTATCCAGGAAGATGCAGTGCTCTTTCACGCCCGGCGTACCGAAATCGTTCGAGGTGCTGCCCAGCGCCATCACCAGAATGTCGTACGGCAATTCGCGCGCCGGCACCAGCTCACCGCCCTGCTCGTCGCAGATCTGCGCCAGCTGCAGCGTTTGCGTCTCGCGGTTGATGTTGGTCAACGACCCCAGTTGGAAGCTGAAATGGTGGTTGCGCGCGTGCGCCAGGTAGCTGAGCGCATCCACGCCGTCATCGAGGGAACCGGTCGCCACTTCGTGCAACAGCGGTTTCCACAAATGGCTGTGGTTGCGATCCACCAGCGTGATCTCCGCTTTGTTCTTGCGGCCAAGTTTATGGCCCAGGCTGGTCGCCAGCTCCAAGCCACCGGCGCCGCCGCCAACAATAACGATTTTCTTCTTTGGCGTTGTCAAAATAACCCCCTAAATGTGAACCATTTGTTATTCCAGGGTAAATAAATAATATCCTTAGAATACATAGGGTTCGCTTAAAATAAATCGGCTCTCTGAGGCCAGAATAACATGTGAGGTTATTTGGTCATACCAAAATTGACGTACATCAAATTTTTTTGGTTAAAGGCTGGACGAGGGGATTTTTTGGCGATTGTGATTCAAATAGTTAGCGCTGAGTCACAGTTTTAAATTTTGCCGATTGCCACGCAAGATCTTGCCTGGGCGCACAAAAAAGCCGCACTTTCCGCCGGTGAAAAACGGGAAGCGCGGCTCACGGCAGCGTTATGAAACTGTTAACCCAGCGCCTTGAACGCCTTGAGCCGCTGCAGATGGGGGGAGATGTTTTTGAACTTGTGCGTCTGCTGTTCATCCCACACGATCTCGTAGTAGTGATGCAGCAATTCGGCGCTGCGCCGGTTATCCAGCACCTCGTCGTGCCGCGACAGCACCACCAGACAGCGGTCGCGATTTTTCTCGCGGAAATCCTCCACGCACTTGGTGGCGATATCGCGATACTCTTCCGGCCGGTCTATCTTGCCGTGCATGTGCTCTTCTGGATACAGGTTCGGGTTGAACATCGCCTGGCGAATGCCGCACAGGAAGCCGATGCGCTCCGCCCAGAAGCCGCCGAGGCCGACCCCGCAGATCAACGGGTGCGCGTCGCCGCCCTGCTGCACCGCCTTGTCCACCTCTTTCAACAGATGCTGCATGTCGTGACGCGGATGCAGCGTGCTGTAGCTGATGAAGCGCACGTCCGGATCGATAAACTGCAGCTGTAACACCTTTTCATGATTGCCGGGACTGGTGGAATCGAAGCCGTGCAAATAGATAATCATGTGGATCCTCGCAACAAGCCAAGGGCCGCGGGCGCGGCCCTCATCATTTCCGCTCTGCGCCGCGATGCGGCGCCTGGATTCACCCTTGCGAACGCTGCTTGTGCTCCTCCCAGCGTTCGCTCAGCGCGCTGAGCGCCTTGTGCGCCTGCTGCCAGCGCTCGGAGTCGCGCAGTTCCTGACGGGTGAACTGACCGCGATGATATAACCGCTTCACCTTCTCTGCTTTGACCGGGGACAGGTTATCCAACACGCTGACCGCGCCTTCGCGGTGGTTGCACACCAGGATCATGTCGCACCCGGCATCCAGCGCCGCCTGGCCGCGCTCGGCGTAGCTGCCCATGATGGCGGCGCCTTCCATCGACAGATCGTCGGAGAAAATCACGCCGTCGAAGCCCAGCTCCTGACGCAGGATCTGCTGCAGCCAGTAAGGCGAGCCGCTGGCCGGGCGCGGGTCCGCTTCAGTATAGATGACGTGGGCCGGCATGACGGCGTCCAACAGTTGGCGGTTGATCAGCTCGCGGAAGATCGCCATGTCATGCTCGCGGATCTGCGCCAGCGGCCGCGGATCGCGCGGGGTTTCCTTGTGCGAATCGGCGCTGACGGCGCCGTGCCCAGGGAAGTGTTTGCCGGTGGTTTTCATGCCGGCGCTGTGCATGCCGAGGATAAAGCGTTCGGCCATCGCCAGCGCCTGCTGCGGATCGCTGTGGAACGAACGTTCGCCGATCGCCGCGCTGCCGTGGCCGATGTCCAGCACCGGCGCGAAGCTGATGTCGATATCCTGCGCGATCATTTCCGCCGCCATCAGCCAGCCGGCCTCCTGCGCCAGCCGGCCGCCTTCCTGCGCATTGTGCAACGCGGCGAACGACTGCGCCGCCGGCAGGCGGGTGAAGCCCTCGCGGAAGCGCTGCACGCGCCCGCCCTCCTGGTCTACCGCCACCACCAGCCGATCGTGCGAGGCGGCGCGGATCTGGCGCACCAGCTCACGCAGCTGCTCCGCATCGTGGAAGTTGCGGGTAAACAGGATCAATCCGCCAACCAGCGGGTGTTTCAAAATCTCGCGTTCTTCTGCATCCAGCTCATAGCCGGCGACATCTAGCATTACTGGGCCCACGGGCACCTCACTTCATTATTGTTCGTTCAGAATTCGGATGATGATAAACAGAATCGCCGGCGCACTGCAGCGCCCCAGCGTAAAAATTCGGCGTCGCCGCTCTGTTGCCAGCGCACTTCAAACCACAGCAGCATCAGATAATCCACCCACGGCAGCCAGCCCCGCACCTGGGCCTGCAGCCGGGCGGCGTCGTGATAGCCCTGGCGCGCGTAGTGCTGCAAAAAGCGCTGCTGCTGCCCGGCCGACCAACCATTGCCGCGAAACAGCGCGGCGATATCCAGCGCCACGTCGCCGTCGGCGGCATACTCCCAGTCGATCAATCGCAGCCCCTCACCGGTGGCGAGCAAATTGCCCGGGTGGATGTCCATGTGCAGCGGCGCCAGGCGCAGCGGCCGTGGCGGCACACTTAGCAAAAAATGGCGCTGCAGGCGCAGCCAGGCGGGGGTTACACGCCGCGTATCCAGCTGCGGCCAGTAGCGGAGGAACTGCCGCCGCAGATCCAGCCGGTAACCGCTGAGCGGCCGCCGATGCAGTTCCGCCGCCATCGCCGCCAGCTCGCCGCGCTGATTCAGCGCCGCAAACTCGGCATCTGTGACGACGTCACCTTCGAGCCATTCAAGGATAAGCCACTGATTATTCTGTGCGAAAACCCGCGGCCCCAGCCCCGGCGCGCAGCGGCGCAAGACCCGCGCTTCGCGCCGTCGGCTCACGCCCAGCGCGCGTTTTTCCGCACTGTGCTGGCGCGCCAACAGCGTGATGCCCGCGCCGTCGATGCGCCAGCTCTCGCCGGTCAGCCCCTGCACCGGGCTGAAATGACAACCGGCGGTATTCACCGCCGGCAGTCTGGTTTCCATCAATCGTCGCAGCGCGGCCTCAGCGTTTAACGGCGCCATTGCCCGACCAGACGATCTCGCCGGTTTGCACCAGCATCAGCTGCATATCCAACGCCGGCGACTTCACGTCGCCGCTGACGTCGCTGTACAGCACGTACTGCGCGCCGACGATGCGCGCCAGGCCAATCGCCTTGCTGCGCGAACCGAAGCTGTCATCCGCCGACAGGCCCAGCGTTTGTCTGGCGCTGGTCAGCTTCGCTTCCGGCACCACGCTGAAGGTGGAGTTCGACGCCAGCGCCTTGTACAGCGCCGCGGTAGCTTTGCCCATCTGCAGCGAACCGTTAGTGTTGTTCTTGACGCTGTCCAGCAGCAGCACGCTGCCGGCCGTGACGCCATCGGCCTTCAGCATCTGCCCCACCAGCGGCTGAACGCTGCCCAGCCAGTCAAGCTGCTGGATTTTCGGCGGCTGCGGCACCGGCTCGGTGGTTGGCGGCTGTGGCTGCTCGACCGGCGGCGTCGGCTGTTCCGGTTCGACGGTGACCGGCGGCAACGGTTGTTCCGGCTCAGGCGGGCGCGACAGACAGCCGCTGAGGGTTAATGCGGCCAGCGCCACTAAGACGTACTTTTTCATGCTTTTTCTCCAAACCTGGCAAGCGCTTACAGGTACAGATACAGACGCGCGCTTTTAGCGTCCAGATTGCCGTTAATCGAGTAAATTTTGGCGTCCGAGTCGGGCGCCACCACGATCTCGCGCGGTTTCTCGAAGGGGCGAATATCCAGCCCCTGCGCGTCGTACCAATAGAAGCGGTAATGTACGGTGACCGGCGTCATTTGGCTGTTGTTGAGCACCGAGGTCGCCATCACCCGCCCGGAGGCGTTCGAAATCGAGGGCGTATCGGCCAAAATGCCGGCGGTCAGCACCGAAGGATCCATCACAACCGTCTGCCCTTGGTTGACCGCGATGCCGGGCGATGAACTGCATCCCATCAGCAACGCGGCGGGCAGCGCCAACGCCATCAGACCACGGAGAGTTTTTTTACCGCGCATGATTTCCTCGCTTAACGTGACAGCAGCGGCCCCAGCGAGCGGCCACCGACCAGGTGCATGTGAATATGATAGACCTCCTGACCGGCGTGGCGGTTGCAGTTGACGATCAGGCGGTAGCCGTCCTCGGCGATGCCTTCCTGTTCGGCGATCTTCGCCGCGGCGGTGATCATGCGGCCCAGCGCGGCTTCATGCTCCACGGTCACGTCGTTGACGGTTGGGATCAGCACGTTGGGAACGATCAGCACATGGGTGGGTGCCTGGGGAGAGATGTCACGGAAAGCGGTGACCAGTTCGTCCTGATAAACCACATCAGCAGGGATTTCGCGGCGGATAATTTTACTGAAAATCGTTTCTTCGGCCATCTGGCGTTCCTTGTTTTACACAATTAGCTGTACGCAGTATGAGTGACAAATTCTACTGCTTTCAACCTGATTGCGCACTTTCCACGTCGAGTGCTGCAGATTCGCGCAGCCCGGCGCCGCGCTTGTGCATCTTTTCACTTTGGTTATTCACTATTGTTGCTTTACTTGCCCCGCGCCGCCGCCAATAGTAACCCCATGATTAACAAAGGATAGAGGGTGCTATGCCACTGAGGATTTCGGCGCTGTGCGCGCTGTTGCTGAGCGCCGCCGTGCAGGCGGCCACGGCGGGCGGTATCGATCTGCAGGCTAACCGAGAGCCGATACGCGCGGAGAAAAACCCGGCCGCTATCGCACTGATTCCGGCAAACTTTCACTTCGCGGTGCCCGGCAAGCTGACGGTGGCGGTGGCGTTCGAGAACTCTCCGCCGCTGGCGCTGTTCGCCGAGGACAATAAAACGCTGATCGGCAGCGATCCGGACATCGCCCGCCTGGTGGCCGACAGCCTTGGGCTGGCGCTGAATCTGGTGCCTACCTCGTGGGAAGATTGGCCGCTGGGCATCAGCACCGGCAAATACGACGCGGCGATCTTCAACATCGCCGTCACCAAACTGCGCAAGACCAAATTCGACTTCGCCACTTATCGGGTGGACACGCTGGGCTTTTACGTCAAATCCACCAGCCACATCACCTCGATCAACCGGCCGCAGGACGTCGCCGGGCTGCGGGTCATCGTCGGATCCGGCACCAATCAGGAAAACATACTGTTGGGATGGGATAAGCAAAACCGCGCCGCCGGGTTGCCGCCGGTGCAGCCGATCTACGTGACCGACGACGCCGCCACCAACCTGAGCATTCAGTCCGGGCGCGCCGATGCGTTCTTCGGCCCCCACTCCACCGGCGCCTACAAGGCGGCGCTGACCGGCAAGACCAAAATGGTCGGCATCGGCCCCAGCGTGGCCTACGTCGCGGTCACCACCAAAAAAGGCAACGGTTTGGTGAACGCCGTCAACGCCGCCATCAACGGCGTCATCGTCAGCGGCGAATACGCGCAGGTGCTGGAGCGCTGGGGCGAAGGCGACGAAAAGGTCGAGCGCTCCGCCATCAATCCGCCGGGCATCGGCGACTAGCCGCCGATCAGCTGCGGCGCGTGCCGACGCATCCACTCGGCCAGCGAATCCAGCGTCGGCCGCAGCGATTTACCGAGCGCGGTGACCTGATACTCCACCCGCGGCGGCACTTCGGGAAACACCTGCCGCGTCACCAGGCCACGCTGCTCGAACAGCCGCAGCTGACGCGTCAGCTCTTTTTGCGCAATGGGCGCCACCGCCCGCTGCAGCTCGCTGAATCGCACCGGGCCGTCGATCATTATCAGCCGGTACAGGATCGGTATCGCCCACTTGCCCGACACCAGATTGACGAAGTCCACCATCGGGCAGGGTTCGCCCGCCGGCGGCAACGCCGCCAAATTATTTTCCGCCGCTAATGGCGCTTGTGCCGTCATTTCATTCCACCTCGCCCTTTAGTATCCAAAAGGTGCCTACTATGCAAAAGTAACTATAGCGCAAATAATGCCGCAACTGACGCTAAAGAGGAATCGGTTATGGCACGACTGCAAGGCAAATACGCATTGATTACCGGCGGCACCAGCGGCATCGGGTTGGAAACCGCCCGCCAGTTCATCGCCGAGGGCGCAACGGTGGCGATCACCGGGCGCAGCCAAAGCGCCCTGGACGCGGCGGGCCAGGCATTGGGTGGCAAGGCGCTGTTGCTGCTGAGCGACGCCGGCGATATTCCGCAGCAGCGCGAACTGGCGCAGCGGCTGGGGCAACGGTGGCCGCGGCTGGACGTGCTGTACATCAACGCCGGCGACGTTACGCATCGCCCGCTGCAGGAGTGGGATGAGCAGAGCTATCAGCGGCTGATGGACATCAACCTGAAGGGGCCGTTTTTTCTGATCCAGGCGCTGCTGCCGCTGCTGGCCAACCCTTCTTCGGTGATCCTGTGCGGTTCGGTCAGCGCCCATATCGGCCTGCCGCAGAGCAGCGCCTACGCCGCCAGCAAAGCCGGCTTGCTGTCGCTGGCCAGAACGCTGTCCGGCGAGCTGCACGCGCGCGGCATTCGCCTTAACGGCCTCAGCCCCGGCCCGACCGAAACCCCGGCGTTGGGTAAGCTGGGGTTGGCGGAAGCGGATGAACAGGCATTACGCGACGATATCCGCGCGCTGGTACCGATCGGCCGCATGGGCAGCGCGCTGGAGCTGGCCAAAGCGGCGGTGTTTCTGGCGGCGGACGAGTCGGCCTTTATGGTCGGCGCCGAGCTGCAGATGGACGGTGGTGTGGGAAATTTATAATTTAGCGACGCGGCCGCGCCCCGCGCGGCCCGCAAGATCACCCCAAACCGGGAATATCGACGCCGAAGGTCTGCAACAACAGCACCACGTTGAGCAGCACGATCACCACCGTGCCGACCACCGCCGCCAGGCTGGTCCAGCGGCCGTTGGCGAACTCGCCCATGATGTCGCGGCGGCGGGTGAACATCACCAGCGCAATCATCGGCGCCGGCAGCGCCAGGCTTAGTACCACCTGGCTATAGACCAGCGCGTCGGTGGCGTTGACGCCCATCGCCACCACGATAAACGCCGGCACCATGGTGACCAGGCGGCGCACCCACACCGGGATGCGGAAGCCAACGAAGCCCTGCATGATCATTTGCCCGGCCATGGTGCCCACCACCGAGCTGGAAATGCCGGAGGCGATCAACGAAGCGAGGAAGATGCCGGCGGCCGCCGCGCCGAACAGCGGCGTCAACGTATGGTAGGCGGTGCCAATTTCGGCCACGTCGCTATTACCGGCGTGGAAGGCGCTCGAGGCCATGATCACCATCGCAATATTCACCAGCCCGGCGAGCGCCAGCGCGATCACCACTTCAATATTGGAAAAACGCAGCAGCTTGCGCCGCTCGCCGTTGTCGCTGGCCGGGCTGCGGTGCTGGGTCAGCCCCGAGTGCAGGAAAATGGCGTGCGGCATCACGGTGGCGCCGATAATGCCGACGGCGATGGTCAGCGCTTGCGCGTCCGGCAACTGCGGCGTCACCATGCCGAGGCCGGCCGCTTGCCAGTCCACCGGTACGATGAACATCTCCACCAGATAGCACAGCGCGATGATGCCCACCAGGCCGCCGATCATCAGCTCGACCGGGCGGAAACCTTTCTTTTCCACCATCAACAGCGCATAGGTGATCACCGCCGTCACCCCCATCCCCGCCAGCAGCGGCATATGGAACAGCAGCGCCAGCGCGATCGCCCCGCCGAGAAACTCCGCCAGATCGGTGGCCATCGCCGCCACTTCGCTGAGCAGCCACATGCCGATCACTACCGGCCGTGAAAACTGGTCGCGGCACATCTCCGCCAGATTGCGGTTGGTGACGATGCCGAGCTTGGCCGACAGCGCCTGGAACAGCATGGCGATCAGGTTGGCCATCACCACCACCCACAGCAGGCTGTAGCCGTATTTCGCCCCGGCCTGAATATTGGTGGCGAAGTTGCCGGGATCCATATAGGCAATAGAGGCAATCACCGCCGGGCCGGCGAACAGCAACGGCGTAAAGGCGCCGCGCTTGCGTCCGGCAAGGGCGGCGCCAATCGCGATGTTGGTCCGTTCGGTTAACGATGGAGTGGTTGCCGCGTCACGCATGAATTACCCTCAATCTTTCACTGGTTATTTTTCCACCTACCATGCCGACAATGTAGCATCGGCTACACTTTATGCAACAGGCGAAATTCATTGGCTTTGTGTAGAGATATTTCTAACTACCACAATGCGTGGCATCGAATTGATAATGTGTGCTATTTGGACTAACTTAGGGCAACCCTCCCCGCATTGCCGGGAGACGCCATTTTTATGCTTACAGGACGCCCCACGCTATGGTTACCCGCGCGCCAGATAACGCCGATCGCCACGCCCAGACCGACATGCCGGACGAGGCCGAGCACGCCCTGCGTTTTAGCCGCGCCCGCGAAGCGCAGTCCAATGCGCTGATCGAAGATTACGTTGAGCTGATCGCCGATTTGCTGCAAAGCACCCGCGAAGCCAGAACCACCGATATCGCGCGCCGCTTCGGCGTGTCTCACCCGACGGCGATCAAAAATATCGCGCGGCTGAAAAGCGCCGGACTGGTGGAATCGCGCCCTTATCGCGGGGTGTTTTTAACCGAGGAAGGCGAGCTGCTGGCGCAGAAGGTGCGCCGCCGTCACCGCATCGTGGTCGATCTGCTGATGTGCGTCGGGGTGCCGAGCGAAACCGCCGAGCTGGACAGCGAAGGGATTGAGCACCATATCTCGGACGAAACGCTGGCGGTGTTCGAGCATTACCTGCAAAAGCACGCCAAGCCCTGACTCCCGGAGCGCCGATGAGCTACGCCGTGCAGCAAATCCACGATCTGCGCCTGGTGGTGTTCGCCGAAGCCGGGCCGCCATTGAAAGACGAAAACGACGTCAGCCTGTTTATCGCGCCCGCCTTTGAGCACGATGCCGGAATGATTGCCCTCCCCGTCAACCGCCTCGACGCCGCCTTTTTCCAGCTCAGAAGCGGCGTGGCCGGCGCCGTATTGCAGAAATTCATCAACTACCGCCTGCGCGTTGCGCTGCTGGGCGATATCTCCCCCTGGCTGGCGCAAAGCAACGCGCTGCAAGATTTCGTGCGTGAGGCCAACCGCGGCGAACAGGTCTGGTTCCTCCCTTCTCTCGCCGAACTCGAACAGCGCCTGGGCGCCTGACGGCAGGCAATAAAAAAGGGAGGCTTTCGCCTCCCTTGATAACTCCCCTGCCTGAATCAGTGATTACGGATGTATTCGTCCATATCGGTTTTCAGGTTGTCGGACTTGGTGCCGAAGATGGCCTGCACGCCGGAGCCCGCGACGACTACGCCGGCTGCGCCCAGTTTCTTCAGGCCCGCCTGGTCAACTTTGGACACGTCGGCCACGCTGACGCGCAGACGGGTGATGCAAGCATCCAGGTTAGTGATGTTTTCTTTACCGCCGAAGGCCTGAACCAGCGCCGCGGACATTTCGGAACCGCCCTGCGCAGTCTGCTCGGCAGCGGTGTCTTCACGGCCCGGGGTTTTCAGATCCAGCTTGGCGATCAGCACGCGGAAGATGGTGTAGTACACCAGACCGTAGACGATGCCGACGATTGGGAACAGCCAGATTTTGCTGCTGTTGCCGCTCAGTACGATAAAGTCGATCAGGCCGTGCGAGAAGCTGGTGCCATCGCGCATGCCCAACAGGATGCAGATTGGGAACGCCAGGCCGGCCAGGATAGCGTGGATCACGTACAGGATCGGCGCGACGAACATGAAGGAGAACTCGATCGGCTCGGTGATACCGGTCAGGAACGAGGTCAGCGCGGCGGAGATCATGATGCCGCCGACTTTCGCGCGGTTTTCCGGCTTGGCCGAGTGCCAGATGGCGATGGCCGCAGCAGGCAGACCGTACATTTTGAACAGGAAGCCGCCGGACAGTTTGCCCGCGGTAGGGTCGCCCGCCATGTAGCGAGGGATGTCGCCGTGGAATACCTGGCCCGCCGCGTTGGTGAATTCACCGATTTGCATTTGGAACGGTACGTTCCAGATGTGGTGCAGACCGAATGGCACCAGAGCACGCTCAACCACGCCGTAAATGCCGAAGGCCACGACCGGGTTCTGATAAGCCGCCCACTGCGAGAAGGTCTGGATAGCCGTACCGATCGGCGGCCAGATGAAGGACAGCACTACGCCCAGAACGATCGCCGCCAGACCGGAAATGATCGGCACGAAACGCTTACCGGCAAAGAAGCCCAGGTATTCCGGCAGTTGAATGCGGAAGAAGCGGTTGAACATATAGGCCGCGATGGCGCCGGAGATAATCCCCCCGAGCACACCGGTATCCGCCAGGTGTTTGGCCGCAATCTCCTCAGCCGGCAGGTGCAGCACCAGCGGCGCAACCACCGCCATGGTTTTCACCATGATGCCGTAGGCCACCACCGCCGCCAGCGCGGAAACGCCGTCGTTGTTGGTGAAGCCCAGGGCGACGCCGATGGCGAAAATCAGCGGCATGTTGGCGAAGACCGAACCGCCCGCTTCCGCCATCACGTGGGAGACTACCGCAGGTAGCCAGCTAAAGTTGGCGGAGCCGACGCCCAGCAGGATACCTGCGATAGGCAACACGGACACCGGCAGCATGAGCGATTTACCTACTTTTTGCAGGTTTGCAAATGCGTTCTTGAACATAGTTGAGTGTGCTCCTGAGTAATAATGCTTTGCTACTTCTTGTCGCGATGATTCGCGCTGCAAGGGGGGGAGAAAAACCCCTGCAATTCAGGGTGTCTGAGCACCCCTTGAATTTATTACGCAGAGTAAAATAAATAGCCTGCGCAATGTTTGATGACAATCACGTTTCGATGATCGAGCCGCGGTAACTTTGCATAAACCGGCTGTTTTTTGGCGAAACAGACCAAAAAACACGCATCAATCACCCTGAAACGGGAGGGAACCTTACCCGTTTCAGTGATTAATTACGAGCTTAAAAAAAATTACGCAGACAATGATCTACAGCTATAGCCTAGGTCAAAGATCACAGTTCGAGGTGAAATAAACGTGAAAAGTTGGCGGTGGTGGCTTCGGCCAGTTGTTCCAGGCTGACGCCCTTCAATACCGCCATGTATTCAGCCACATCGCGCACATAGGCGGGTTGGTTTTCTTTGCCGCGATGCGGCACCGGTGCCAGATAAGGCGAGTCGGTTTCCACCAGAATGCGATCCAACGGCACATAGCGCGCCACCTCGCGCAGCTGTTCGGCGTTGCGGAAGGTGACGATGCCCGAGAAGGAGATGTAGAAGCCCAGATCCAGCAGAGCTTCGGCCGTGGCCAGATCTTCAGTGAAGCAGTGGAGTACGCCGCCGCAGTCTTGTGCGTTCTCTTCACGCAGGATCGCCAGCGTGTCCGCGCGCGCATCGCGAGTGTGGACGATCACCGGCTTGTTCAGATCCCGGCCGATGCGGATATGTTCGCGGAAAGAGTCCTGCTGCAGCTCAAGGTTGTCTTTCTGGTAGAAGTAATCGAGCCCGGTCTCCCCCAGCGCCACCACCTGCTCCGCTGCCGCCAGGCGACGCAGTTCGGCGTAATCATACCCCTCTTCCAGATTGAGCGGATGCACCCCGCAGGAGAAGGCCACGTCGTTGCGCTCGCCGATCAGCTCGGTCATGGAACGGTAACCCGGCAGCGTGGTGGCGACCGCCAGCACATAGCCGACGTCGCGCGCCTTGGCTTTGGCCAGCGCATCGTCCACATTCTGGTGCAGCGTTTGATAATCCAGACTGTCAAGGTGGCAATGAGAATCGACTAACAACATAATTTTTAACTCTTTTACTTTACAGCGAATGAGGGTGGGAATAGCCGGCGGCGCCGAGCATCTGTTCCCAGCGAAGTAACTGTTCGGTCAGCAGCAGCTCACGATTGACGCCCACCACGCTGAGCAGCTGATGGCGGCAGTTCAGCCACTGCTGCACGATCTGCTGCAGCGAGGCGCTGCTCAGCAGGCTGGCCAGCTGATGCACCAGCGGCTGCTGATCCTGATTCAATACATAGTGATGCGCGCCCTGCTGCCACTTCATCGCGTCCACCAGCAGCGCGCACAGCCAGTGCAGGCGCTCGGCGACGTCTTCATGGTTCAGCACCGGCAGCAGCGACAGCATATCGCGCTGCGGCAGCGCGGCGCTCAACGCGGCGCACAGGGCGCTGCGCTGTTGCCACTGCTGCGGCTGCAACAGCTGTTCAGCGGCCAGCGGCGCGCCGTCGTGCAGGCGCAGCGCCGTGAGGCGGTCCGTCTGAGAGCCGGCCGCCTGCCGGCCCAACCACTGCAGGCTGAGCTGCTCATCCGGGCTGGCCAAATGCCAATACAGGCAACGGCTGCGCAGCGTCGCCATCAGCCGCGACGGCTCACGGCAGCCCAGCAGAAAATAGGTTTTCTCCGGCGGCTCTTCCAGCGTTTTAAGCAGCGCGTTGGCCGCCGCTTCGGTCAGCTGTTCCGCCTGCGGCAGCCAAATCACTTTAGCGCCGCCCTGCTGCGCGTGGGCGTACAGCGTTTCAATCACCTGGCGGATCGGCTCGATGCCCAGGCTGCTCTTGCCCTTTTCCGGCGCCAGCACGTGATAATCCGGGTGGTTTCCCGCCAGCATCAGCCGGCAGCTGTGGCACTCGCCGCAGCTTTTTTCACCGTTGCGCTGCTGGCAGATCAACCAGCGGCTCAGGCCGTAGGCCAGCGCATCGTCACCGTTGCCCGCCGCCGCGTGCAGCAGCAGCGCATGATGGCCTCGGCCGTCGGCGTACTGCCCGATCAGCTGGCGATAAGGGCCGTTCAGCCACGGGTACCAGTTCATTATGCGCCTTCCTGCTGCCGCAGCCAGTGGCCGATACAGTCGCGGATCGCCGTGGTCACCTGCTCCAGCGGCTGGGCGGCGTCGACGGTGACGATGGTTTTATCCTGCGCCGCCAGCTCGAGATAGCGAGCGCGGGTGCGTTCGAAGAACGGCAGCGCCTCCTGTTCGATGCGATCCAGCTGACCGCGCGCCTGTGCGCGTTGCAGGCCGACCAGCGGCGGCAGATCGAGATACACCGTCAAGTCCGGGCGAAAATCCCCCAGCACGGTGTCGCGCAGCGAGCTCATCAGCTGCGGATCCACACCGCGGCCGCCGCCCTGGTAAGCCTGTGAAGAGAGATCGTGGCGATCGCCCACCACCCAGGCGCCGCGCGCCAGGGCCGGTTTGATCACGGTTTCCACCAGTTGCACGCGCGCGGCGTACAGCATCAATACTTCGGCCTTGATGGTCGGCAATTCGCCGTCGATGCCGCGCTTGAACAGATCGCGCAGCTTCTCCGCCAGCGGCGTGCCGCCCGGCTCGCGGGTGAAGACGATGTCGCTGACGCCGTGTTCGCGCAGCACATTGACCACCGTATCGCGCGCGGTGGTTTTACCCGCGCCTTCCAGCCCTTCGATAACAACGAATTTACTTTTCATTCTTTTCCTTTAACGCCTGACGGTACACGCGCACCGCCTGGTTATGGCTCGCCAGATTGGTGGTGAAGGTATGCCCACCCTTGCCGTCGGCGACAAAATAGAGATAAGGCGTTTTGGCCGGATTGGCGGCCGCCTGCAGCGAGGCTTCGCCCGGCATGGCGATCGGCGTTGGCGGCAGGCCGGCGATCACATAGGTGTTGTACGGCGTCGGCGTCTCCAGATCCTTGCGCGTGATGTTGCCATTATAGCTTTCGCCCATGCCGTAGATCACCGTCGGATCGGTCTGCAGGCGCATGCCGATGCGCAAGCGGTTGACAAACACCGACGCCACCTTGCTGCGCTCTTCCGGCACCGCGGTCTCTTTCTCGACGATCGAGGCCATGGTCAGCAGCTCTTCCGGCGTTTTATACGGCAGGCTGGTGTCGCGGCCGGCCCAGGCGGCCTGCAGCGCTTTGTTCATGCGCACGTGTGCGCGTTTGAGCAGCGCGATGTCGCTCATGCCAGCGGTATACTGATAGGTATCCGGGTACAAATGCCCTTCCGGCGTTTCTCCCGCAGGAATGCCGAGCGCTGCGGCAATCTCCGCTTCGCTCTTGCCCGCCAGGGTGTGTTTCAGGTATTTGGACTGCTGCAGCACCTGCTGCCAGTCACGCAGGCGTGAGCCTTCGATAAAGCGTGCGGTGAACTGCGCCTCTTTGCCGCTGGCCAACAGTTTCAGCATCTGGCGCACCGTCATGCCCGGCGTGAACCGGTAGGTGCCGGCTTTAAACTCCGCCAGCTCCGGCTCCAGCTTCAGCAGCCACTGGAACCAGCGGCCGTTGCGCACCAGCTTATCGCGCACCAATAGCCCTTCCAGCGCTACCCGACCGGTGCCGGCCGGCAGTTTGAAGATGGTTTCTTGTTGGATAGCCAGTGGCGTATCGGCAAAGCGTTCGATCTTCTGGTAGCCCCAAAACAGCAGCGCCAATACCAGAACAACAATAATAGACAGGACCTTCAGCTTTCTTTTCTTCATCAATCAGCCATGGTTAACAGTGTGGACGCAAAAAATCATACAGCTGGCGCGAAGCATAGCGCCATGATTGCGCAGCGTTTACCGGCAGCAGCGGCATCAGCGCATTGCTCACCAGGACTTCGTCGGCATCGGCCAGCGTCTCCAGCGGTTCACTGACGCAGTGCAGACGGTATTCCGAGCCCGCCAGCAGCGCGATCACCCGCCGCCGCATCAGGCCCGCGACGCCTGCCTGGCTCAGATCCGGGGTAAATACCGCTTTTCCCTTACGCCAGAACAAATTAGCCGCACAGCATTCCACCAGCATACCGGCAGTGTCAAGCACCAGCGCCTCGTCGGCGGCCGTCTGGTCAAGATGCGCGCGGATCAGCACCTGCTCCAGGCGGTTCAAATGCTTCAACCCCGCCAGCAACGGATTGCGCGCCAGCGCCACCGGGCTGAGCGCAAGCGTGATGCCCTGCTCGCGCCACTGCAAATAGTGCGCAGGGTAGCTGCTGCGGGCCACGATGCGCGTCGGGTTTTCGCACCCCGTCGGGCTGTAACCCCGCCCGCCGCTGCCGCGCGTCAGTATCGCTTTGACCACGCCGAGCGGAATTGATTCGGCCGCCAGCGCCATCTCCCGCTCGAAAGCCAGCCAATCGGTGGCGGGCAGCATCAGCCGCTGCGCCGCTTGCTGCAGCCGCTCCAGATGCCAGGGCAGCAGCTCGATTTTACCATCGATAACCCGGGCGGTAGTAAAGCAGCCATCGCCGAACTGCAGGCCGCGATCGCTCGGCGCCAGCGCATCGTGGCGTTGTCCGTTAATCCAGTACATGCTTCCTCCTGTTGCCGGGTGATTTCATTACGCTCGCAGAATAGCAGGCGACGAGGCGATACGCAGCCCTGTTGGTGTCCAGACGATAGGCGTAAAAAAGCCCGGTTAAAAAACCGGGCTTTCATCAGCTATCCACAGCGCGAGTTACACTCGGCGGAAGATCAGCGAGCCATTGGTGCCGCCGAAGCCGAAGGAGTTACACAGGCTGAACTCCATATCGCTGACCTGGCGCGCTTCGTGAGGCACGAAGTCCAGATCGCAACCTTCATCCGGGTTATCCAGGTTGATGGTTGGCGGTACCGCCTGATCGCGCAGCGCCAGCACGGTGAAGATAGACTCGATCGCGCCTGCCGCACCCAACAGGTGGCCAGTCATCGATTTGGTCGAGCTCACCAGCACGCGCTCTGCATCGGCGCCGAAGACGGATTTCACCGCCTGCGCTTCCGCCTGGTCGCCCGCCGGCGTAGAGGTGCCGTGCGCGTTGATGTAGCCGATTTGTGACGGGGTCACACCGGCGTCAAGCAGGGCATTTTCCATCGCCAGCGCAGCGCCTGCGCCGTTTTCCGGTGGCGACGTCATGTGATAAGCATCGCTGCTCATCCCAAAGCCCACCACTTCGGCGTAGATTTTCGCGCCGCGCTTTTTCGCGTGCTCGTACTCTTCCAGCACCATCATGCCGGCGCCGTCGCCCAGCACAAAGCCGTCGCGGTCTTTATCCCACGGACGGCTTGCCGCCTGCGGGTTATCATTACGGGTGGACAGGGCGCGCGCTGCGCCAAAGCCGCCGACGCCCAATGGGGTGCTGGCTTTCTCTGCCCCACCGGCCAGCATCACGTCCGCATCATTGTAGGCAATGATACGCGCCGCATGGCCGATGTTGTGCACACCTGAAGTACAGGCGGTGGCGATGGAAATGCTTGGGCCACGCATGCCGTACATGATTGTCAGGTGACCGGCAATCATATTCACGATGGTGGATGGCACAAAGAACGGACTGATTTTCCGTGGGCCACCGTTAACCAGTGAACTGTGGTTTTCTTCGATCAAACCCAGGCCGCCGATGCCGGAACCGATCGCGGCTCCAATGCGGCTGGCGTTAGCCTCGGTGATGTCCAGGCCTGCATCCTGCATGGCTTGCATGCCGGCAGCGATACCGTACTGGATAAAGGCGTCCATCTTGCGCGCATCTTTGCGCGAGATGAAATCCTCGGAATTAAAATTCTTTACCAGGCCAGCAAACTTGGTCGCATAGGCAGTGGTATCGAAATGGTCGATCAGGCTGATGCCACTCTGACCGGCAAGAAGAGCGTTCCACGTGGACTCTACCGTATTGCCGACAGGAGACAACATGCCCAGTCCGGTCACAACTACTCGACGCTTAGACACGTTTGTCCTCCAGGGAGGGAAAAATATGACACTAGGGATAGAAAAAACTTAGGCGGTCGAGCGACCGCCTAGATATGTTCTCTTACTGCTGGCTAGCGTTGATGAAATCAATAGCTGCCTGAACAGTAGTGATCTTCTCAGCTTCTTCGTCTGGAATCTCGGTGTCGAATTCTTCTTCCAGTGCCATTACCAGCTCAACGGTGTCAAGAGAATCAGCGCCCAGATCTTCAACGAAAGAAGCGTTGTTCAAAACTTCTTCCTGTTTAACACCCAGTTGCTCAACAATGATTTTCTTAACGCGTTCTTCGATAGTGCTCATACTCTTAAATTTCCTATCAAAACTCGCTTTCGCGATGGTTTTCGTAGTGTATAAAATGCTGAAAAAGATGCAACTAAATCCCGGCTGGTCAAACCACGATTTTACGCTATTTTGCGGTTTTTGCCTCAAATAACGCAAATGGTTTTCACATTTTTTAAATCATGTACATGCCGCCATTGACATGTAGCGTTTCACCGGTGATATAGCCGGCCTCATCAGAGGCCAAAAATGCAACAGCGCTGGCGATTTCTTTAGCATCGCCCAGCCGGTTGGCTGGAACTGATGACAAAATGCCTGCGCGTTGATCATCTGTCAACGCCCGTGTCATGTCCGTCTCAATAAAGCCAGGTGCCACGACGTTGACCGTAATGCCACGCGAAGCAACTTCACGTGCCAAAGATTTGCTAAAACCAATCAGACCGGCTTTAGCCGCCGCGTAGTTCGCCTGCCCTGCGTTCCCCATGGTGCCGACAACGGAACCGATGGTGATGATACGGCCAAACCGCTTTTTCATCATAGCGCGCATTACCGCTTTTGACAGGCGGAATACGGAAGTCAGGTTGGTGTCGAGGATATCCTCCCACTCATCATCCTTCATACGCATCAGCAGGTTATCACGCGTGATGCCGGCATTATTCACTAAAATGTCGATTTCGCCAAATTCGGCGCGAATCGATGCCAGCACGCTGTCGATAGATTGCGCATCAACAACGTTCAACATAAACCCTTTGCCGTTTGTGCCCAGGTAGCTGCTGATCGCTTCAGCGCCGCTCTCGCTGGTCGCGGTGCCGATCACTTTGGCGCCGCGTGCCACAAACGTTTCTGCAATAGCTCGGCCAATACCGCGGCTCGCGCCGGTGACCAGAACGATTTTACCTTCGAAGCTCATCATTTTCCTCTTTATTGTTCAAGCGCCGCCGACAGGCTGGCGGTGTCGTTCACCGCCGCAGCCGTCAGGGTGTCAACAATACGTTTAGTCAGACCGGTCAGCACTTTGCCCGGCCCCACTTCCAGCAGCGACGTCACTCCCTGTGCTGCGATAAATTCTACACTCTCGGTCCAACGCACCGGGCTGTACAGCTGACGCACCAGCGCGCTGCGGATCGCTTCCGGATCGTTTTCGGTGCGCACGTCGACGTTGTTCACCACCGGCACCTGCGGCGCGTTGAAGGTGATGTTCTGCAGCGCCACGGCCAGCTTGTCGGCGGCCGGTTTCATCAGCGCGCAGTGCGAAGGCACACTCACCGGCAGCGGCAGCGCGCGCTTGGCGCCTGCGGCTTTGCAGGCGACGCCTGCGCGCTCAACCGCTTCTTTGTTGCCGGCGATGACCACCTGGCCCGGCGAGTTGAAGTTGACCGGAGAAACCACCAGCCCCTGCGCAGACTCTTCACACGCCTTGGCGATCGCGTCGTTGTCCAGACCGATGATGGCGTACATCGCGCCGGTGCCTTCCGGCACCGCTTCCTGCATCAGCTTGCCGCGCAGCTCAACCAGACGGATCGCCGCCTTGAAGTCCAGCACGCCGGCGCAGACCAGCGCCGAGTATTCGCCCAGGCTGTGGCCCGCCATCAGCGCCGGCGATTTACCGCCCTGCTGTTGCCAAACGCGGAAAATCGCCACCGAGGCTGCCAGCAGAGCCGGTTGGGTCTGCCAGGTTTTGTTCAGCTCTTCCGCCGGGCCTTGCTGCACCAGCTGCCACAGGTCGTAACCCAGGGCGGAAGACGCCTCGCCGAAGGTCTCCTCGACGATCGGGAACTGTGCGGCCAACTCGGCCAGCATGCCAACGGTCTGCGACCCCTGGCCCGGGAAAACAAAAGCAAATTGCGTCATTTTTTCTTCCTGTCCAAATCAGAAACGAACCAGCGCCGAGCCCCAGGTAAAGCCGCCGCCGAAGGCCTCCAGCAGCACCAGTTGGCCACGCTGAATTCGCCCGTCGCGCACCGCTTCGTCCAGTGCGGAAGGCACCGAGGCGGCAGAAGTGTTGCCGTGACGATCGAGCGTCACCACCACTTTGTCCATCCCCATGCCCAGTTTTTTCGCCGTTGCGCTGATGATGCGCAGGTTGGCCTGGTGCGGCACCAGCCAATCCAGCTCGCTGCGGTCCAGGTTGTTGGCCTGCAGCGTCTCGTCGACGATGCGCGCCAGTTCGGTGACCGCAACCTTGAAGACTTCGTTGCCCGCCATGGTGACATAGGCCGGCTTGTCTTGATTCTGACGATCCTTGTACGGCAGCGTCAGCAGGTTGCCGTAGCTGCCGTCGGCGTGCAGATGGGTAGACAGAATGCCCGGCGCTTCAGAAGCCCCCAGCACCACCGCCCCTGCGCCATCGCCAAACAAAATGATGGTGCCGCGATCTTCAGGATCCAGCGTGCGCGACAAGACGTCCGCGCCGATAACCAGCGCATGTTTGACCGCGCCGTTCTTCACGTACTGATCGGCCACGCTGAGCGCGTAAGTAAAGCCGGCGCAGGCCGCAGCCAGATCGAACGCCGCGCAGTCTTTGATGCCCAGCATTTGCTGCACCAGGCACGCCGCGCTCGGGAACGCGTGAGTGGTCGTGGTGGTCGCCACGACGATCAGCCCAATGTCTTCTTTAGCCACACCTGCCATTTCCAGCGCTTTCTCAGCGGCCTGGAAGCTCATCGTCGCGACGGTTTCATCCGCAGCGGCGATGCGACGTTCGCGGATACCGGTACGCGTGACGATCCATTCGTCAGAGGTATCCACCATTTTTTCCAAATCAGCATTGGTGCGCACTTGTACGGGCAAATAACTCCCCGTACCGAGAATCTTTGTATACATGTACGATCAGTCACTCTTAGGTAATACAGCCTCAAGGCGCGCAGCAATCCTTTCCGGGACTTGCCGCTGCACCGCCTGCACAGCCTGTTCGATTGCGACTGCAAACGCGTGAGGGTTCGCAGCGCCGTGGCTCTTGACTACGGTGCTGCGCAATCCTAACAGACATGCGCCATTATACTGGTCGGGGTTCAGGTGGCCGAACCGCTTAACCACCCGTTTTTGCAACCAACGGCCCAACAATTTCAGCCACCACGCTCGCTTGTTGCCGTCGCCGGACGATTTCAGCAGCGATAAGAACACCCTGACCACCCCTTCCATGGTTTTCAGGGTGACGTTGCCCACGAAGCCATCGCACACCAACACGTCGGTCTTGCCGGTGAGCAGCTCGTTTCCTTCCAGGTAACCAATATAGTTGATTGCCGGAGTATTTTTTAGCACAGCGGCCGCTTCGCGGATATTATCCAGGCCTTTGGTCTCTTCTTCGCCAATATTCAGCAGCGCCACCCGCGGTTGCGCAATGCCGATCACCTCTTCCGCCATCACCGCGCCCATCACGGCAAACTGCACCAGCATGGTGCTGTCGCACTCGACGTTGGCCCCCAAATCCAGCACCACGGTTTTACTGCGTTGCTGATTCGGGATCGCCGTCATCAGCGCCGGGCGCTCGATGCCTTCCAACGGCTTGACCAACAGCTTCGCCAATCCCATCAGCGCACCGGTATTGCCGGCGCTGACGCAGCCCTGCGCTTTACCGCTGCTGAGCTGCTCGAGCGCAATGCGCATCGACGTGCCGCGGCTGGCGCGTATCGCTTGTGAAGGTTTGGCGTCGCCGGCGATCACGGACTCGGCGGGCACGACTTGCAGACGCTCCAGAAGAACCGGATCGGCGTGGGCAAGCAAAGGGGAGATGACGTCGGGATTGCCGACCAGCAGGAGGTGAAGCTGTAAATTAGAGGCCAGTGCCTGCAACGAAGCAGGCACTGTGACGCAGGGACCGAAGTCCCCGCCCATTGCATCTAACGCCAGGGTTAGACGAGTCAAGGTATCGCTACTTAGCCGATAACCTTGCGACCGCGGTAGAAACCGTCGGCAGTGATGTGGTGACGACGGTGAGTTTCACCGGATACTTTGTCTACAGACAGAGTAGTCGTGGTCAGAGCATCGTGAGAACGACGCATGCCACGCTTGGAACGGGTTGGTTTATTCTGTTGTACGGCCATGGACCTTACTCCTCAATTACTTACGCTTTAAACTGGCTAATACGGCAAACGGATTCGGTTTCTCCGCCTCGGGAGGCAGTTGGCCAAATACCATGTCCGCTTCGGACACTTCACAGTGTTCAGATTCATGTACCGGAACGACAGGCAGTGAAAGAATAATTTCGTCTTCAATCATCGCCAACAGATCGACTTCGCCAAACTCGTCAACTTCGATCGGTTCGTACGCTTCCGGTAATGCCTCAGCCTGCTCATCATTGACGACCGGGCTAAAACAATATGTTGTGTGAACCTGATGTTCGAACGGGACTCCACAGCGTTGGCACATCAACGTTACCGTGACGTCCGCATGCCCTGTTATCACCGCGAGGCGTTGATTGTCGATATTGAACGACAACGACACCTCGACATCACTGTCCACACTGACCACGGAGTCGGCAACACGAGTAACCTGCTCAGGCGCATAGACACCAGCATAGTCCAGGCGTTTCTGAGCGGTACGTACCGCATCAATGGTCAAGGGTAATTTTACCTTTTGCATAGGGCGCGCATATTAACTTTGTAACGACATAGAGTCAAAGAAAAAGGCCGTAAAACGGCTCCTTTCACCAATATTCGCTTCCACAGCGGCCGACAGTTTAAAATGCCATACCCATTTACGCTACGGTTTGCGAAAAAAATTATGCAGAGATTGCTTTTAGCCTCCACCTCACCCTATCGAAAAATGCTGCTGGAGAAGCTGCAGCTGCCCTTCGACTGCGCCGCACCCGAGGTGGATGAAACCCCACTGCCGGGCGAAAGCGCTGAAGCGCTGGTGCTGCGCCTGGCGGCGGCGAAGGCTCAGGCGCTGGCCCTCGCCTATCCCGAGCATCTGATCATCGGCTCCGATCAGGTCTGCGTGATCGATGGCAACATCACCGGCAAGCCCCATACCGAGGAAAACGCCCGGGCGCAGCTGCGCCAGGCCAGCGCCCAGGCCGTGACCTTCTATACCGGCCTGGCGCTGTACAACGGCCGCAGCAAGCAGCTGCAGGCCCTGTGCGAGCCGTTCCACGTGCATTTTCGCGCGTTGAGCGAAGCGGAGATCGCCGCCTATGTACGTCTGGAGCAACCGCTGAACTGCGCGGGCAGTTTCAAGAGCGAGGGATTGGGGATCGCGCTGTTCGACAGGTTGGAAGGCCGGGATCCGAACGCCCTGATCGGCCTGCCGTTGATCGCGCTGTTGGACATGTTGCGGGCTGAAGGCATCAACCCGCTGGTCTGACGCGGATTACTTGGCCACCTGCCGGCGCAGCACCTGCAGGCAGTGGCGCAGCTCTTGGTCCATCGGCGCTTCGATGCGCATCGTTTCGCCGGTGGCCGGATGCTCGAAGCGCAGCGCCGCGGCGTGCAGGAACAACCGCTTCAGGCCGGTACCCGCCAGCTGGCGATCGAACTCGCGGTCGCCATAGCGATCGTCAAAGGCGATCGGATGCCCGGCATGCAGCGTGTGCACGCGGATCTGGTGAGTGCGCCCAGTGATCGGGCTGGCCTTCACCAGCGTGGCGAATTCGTAACGCTCTTCCACCTTGAAGCGGGTTTCCGAAGGCTTGCCTTCGCTGCTGACGCGCACGATGCGTTCGCCGCTTTGCAGGATGTTTTTCAGCAGCGGCGCCTGTACGGTCTTGCAGTGGGATTGCCACTGGCCGCGCACCAGCGCCAGATAATCCTTCTGCATGCCCTTCAGCCGCAGCTGCTCGTGCAGCGAGCGCAGCGCGGAACGCTTCTTGGCCACCAGCAGCACGCCGGAGGTATCGCGATCCAGACGGTGTACCAGCTCGAGGAAACGGGCTTCCGGGCGCAGCGCGCGCAGCCCTTCGATCACGCCGAAGCTCAGGCCGCTGCCGCCGTGCACCGCGGTGCCGGAAGGCTTGTTGAGGATCAGCAGGTGGTCGTCTTCATACAGAATGCAATCGGCCAGCGCAGCTACCTTATCCAGCTTGGCCGACACCGGCGTCTCTTCGCGCTCGGCCACCCGCACCGGCGGCACGCGCACCACGTCGCCGGCCGCCAATTTGTATTCGACCTTGATGCGCCCTTTATTGACCCGCACCTCGCCTTTGCGCACGATGCGGTAAATCATGCTCTTCGGCACGCCTTTCAGGCGAGCGAGCAGAAAGTTGTCGATTCTCTGACCGGCTTCGTCGTCGGAAATCGTGATGAATTGTACTGCTGGATTGTTCGTTTTCATGGTGCGGGATTCTAAATAGAGCGCGTGAATAGCGCCACATCTTTTTCTGTGCTTAACTGTCTCTCTGACGGCGGGCGAAACCCCAGCGGACAATAAGGCAGCAAGCCGGTTTGAACGTTTGCGATTTCTTCCGCAGTTAAGGAAAAGTCACCTTGCTATAACGGCATCAGCAGTGGAATAATGCAGTCACTTTCCGCGTTGATTCTCGTTAAACAGGGAAAACGGTGGAATTATAAAATTTGTCTGATCGCGCAAAAACGCAGCAATGGCGTAAGACGTAATGCGAAATCAAACAATTAGCGGGCTGCGGGTTGCAGCTTGGCCGGCAAATGGAATCAGATCTGTCGACGTAAATCAGAGGCTATTCCCCTAGTAAAAGTGCTGTCTTTCACAAAGAAAAGCAGGCTTACCGAGATAATGCGCCCCTATGCAGGCGACAACCGTGAGGTTGACGGCTTTGCGAGAAGACACGGGGCTTTCGGTTTAACTCCGGCCATGAGGTTATTTTGCCCGCAGCTTTGTCGATAATGTAAAAATAACGAGTAAGTTAAGATGAAAAGAATGTTGATTAACGCAACTCAGCAGGAAGAGTTGCGTGTTGCCCTCGTAGATGGACAGCGGCTGTATGATTTGGATATCGAAAGTCCGGGTCATGAGCAGAAAAAAGCGAATATTTACAAAGGCAAAATCACCCGCATTGAACCAAGTCTTGAAGCAGCGTTCGTGGACTACGGCGCAGAACGACATGGTTTCCTCCCTCTTAAAGAAATCGCCCGCGAATACTTCCCTAGCAATTACTCTTCCCATGGCCGCCCGAACATCAAAGATGTGCTGCGCGAAGGCCAGGAAGTCATCGTTCAGGTAGACAAAGAAGAACGTGGCAACAAAGGCGCCGCCTTGACCACCTTCATCAGTCTCGCGGGCAGTTATCTTGTGCTGATGCCGAACAACCCGCGCGCCGGCGGTATTTCCCGCCGCATCGAGGGTGACGATCGCACCGAGCTGAAAGAAGCGCTCTCCTCGCTGCAACTGCCGGACGGCATGGGCCTGATCGTTCGCACCGCGGGCGTAGGCAAATCCGCCGACGCGCTGCAGTGGGATCTCTCCTTCCGCCTGAAGCACTGGGAAGCGATTAAAAAAGCCGCCGAAGGCCGCCCCGCGCCGTTCCTGATCCACCAGGAAAGCAACGTTATCGTGCGCGCCTTCCGCGATTACCTGCGCCCGGACATCGGCGAAATTCTGATCGACAACCCGAAAATTCTCGATCTGGCCAAAGAGCACATCGCTGCGCTGGGCCGCCCGGATTTCAGCAGCAAAATCAAACTGTACAGCGGTGAAATCCCTCTGTTCAGCCACTACCAGATCGAATCGCAGATCGAATCCGCCTTCCAGCGTGAAGTGCGCCTGCCGTCCGGCGGCTCGATCGTCATCGACAGCACCGAAGCGCTGACCGCCATCGACATCAACTCCGCCCGCGCCACCCGCGGCGGCGACATCGAAGAGACGGCGTTCAACACCAACCTGGAAGCGGCGGACGAGATCGCTCGCCAGCTGCGCCTGCGTGACCTTGGCGGCCTGATCGTCATCGACTTCATCGACATGACGCCGGTTCGCCACCAGCGCGAAGTGGAAAACCGCCTGCGCGATGCCGTGCGCCAAGACCGCGCGCGCATCCAGATCGGCCGCATTTCCCGTTTCGGCCTGCTGGAAATGTCCCGTCAGCGCCTCAGCCCGTCGCTGGGCGAATCCAGCCACCACGTGTGCCCACGCTGTAACGGCACCGGCACCATTCGCGACAACGAATCGCTGGCGCTGTCCATCCTGCGCCTGATCGAAGAAGAAGCGCTGAAGGAAAACACCAAAGAAGTTCACGCTATCGTGCCGGTTCAGGTTGCTTCGTACCTGCTGAATGAAAAGCGCGAATCCGTCAGCGCGATCGAAAAACGTCAGGGTGGTGTGAAAGCCGTCATCGTGCCTAACGATGAAATGCAAACCCCGCACTACTCGGTGCTGCGCGTGCGCAAGGGCGAGGAAACCTCTACCCTCAGCTACCTGCTGCCGAAGCTGCACGAAGAAGACATGGAGCGCCCGCTGGAAGACACGCCGATGGAACGCAAGCGTCCGGAGCAACCGGCCCTGGCTTCCTTCTCCCTGTCCGCCGATGCGCCACCGCCGGCTGAAGAACCTGTCGCCGTGGCCAAGCCTGCCGCTGCCGCCGCCAAAGCTAAAGCCGCAGCGCCGGCCGCCGCCAAGCCGGGCTTCCTGGGCCGCCTGTTCGGTGGTCTGAAGAGCCTGTTCGCCGGTGAGGAACAACCTGCCGTCGAAGAAACCAAACCGGCCGAAACGCCGAAGGCGGAAAGCAACGGTGAAAACCGTCGTCAGGATCGTCGCGGTCAGCGTCGCCAAGGCACCGGCCGTAAAGAGCGCGGTGAGCGTGGCGACCGTCCGGAACGCGGCGAGCGTAAAGAGCGCGGTGAAGGCCGTGACAATCGCGAGCGCGACAACCGTGAGCCGCGTGAGAATCGCGAAGGCCGTGAATCGCGTGAATCCCGCGATGAACAGCGCCGTAACCGCCGCAACCAGCAGCAGAACGCGCCGGTAGCGGAGGAAACCGCCTCGGAAGACAGCGCTAAAGCGCCGCGCGAAGATCAGCAGCAACGCCGTGAGCAGCGTGCTGAACGCCAGCGTCGTCGTCAGGAAGAAAAACGTCAGGCGCAGCAGGAAGTGAAAGCGCTGGAAAGCGTTGAAGCTGTCGAGAGCACCGACGAAGAGCAGGAAGAACGCCAGCAGCAGAACATGCAGCGCCGCCAGCGCCGCCCTCTGTCGCAGAAGGTGCGCATCCTGTCCGCGGAAGAAGAACTGCAGCGTGCAGCGGAAGAGCTGTTGGCGCCGAAAGCGCCGGTAGCGAAAGCCGAAGTCGCGCAGCCGACCGCCGACGACAGCGTCAAGCTGCTGCCGGAAACCGTTGCCGCACAGCCGGAAGACGATGCCCAGGGCGAAAACCGCGGCAACGGCGAAGGCATGCCGCGCCGTTCCCGTCGTTCACCGCGCCACCTGCGCGTCAGCGGCCAGCGTCGCCGTCGTTACCGCGATGAGCGTTACCCGCTGCAGTCCCCAATGCCGCTGGCGGGCGCGTTCGCTTCGCCGGAAATGGCATCGGGCAAAGTCTGGGTAAGCTACCCGGTTGCTCAGGTTGAAGAAGCCGAAGTGCAGGCCGAAGCCGTAGTAGAAGTAGAACAGGCAGCGGCACCGGTTGTCGCCGCAGCGGTTGAACAGCACAGCATTGCCGTGGAAGAAACTCAGGCTGCGGCCAGCGTCAACGAGCCGGCACCAGAAGCCACCGTTGAAACTGCGGCCGTTACCGTAACGGAAGAGGCTGCAGCCGTAGCGCCTGTCGTTGCCACCCCGGCCGAGGAAACCTCGGCGCCGGTGGAAGCCGCGCCGGCACCTGCCGCAGTTGAAGAACCGAAAGCGGAAGAGACTGCCCCGGCAGTGGAAGCCGAGCCGGTAGCTGAAACCGTTGCGGCAGAACCTGTGGTTGAAGCCAAGCCGGTGGAAGACGAGCCTGTGGTCGACGCTGCGCCGGCAGAAGCTGCGCAAGCGGAAGAAACGCCAGTGGCAGAAGCAGCGCCTTCGCCAGCCGCCGTGGAAGCCGCTCCGGTCGAAAAAGCCCCGGCGCCAATCGCCGCAGAACCTGCGCCAGTGGTTGCTCAGCAGCCGACACCGGTGAAAGCCGTGCAGGACGTACTGTACAAACACATAGCCACTGCGCCGATGACCAAAGCGCCTGCGCCGGCCTACGTGCCGGAAGAACGCAAGCACAGCGACTGGCAGCGCCCTTCCTTCAACTTTGAAGGCAAAGGCTCGGCAGGCGGCCATTCGGCGGTGAGCCAGGCCACCGCGCCGGCCACCAAGCCGCAGCCGGTTAACGAATAAGTTAATCTGCAGCTCTAAAAAAACCCGCCATCGGCGGGTTTTTTCTTACCTGCAAAAAGGCTCAGGCTATCTTTTTCAGTTTTTTGATGTCTAAAACATCCAACTTGCCGTCAAGCCGGCTGACGAACTGCTGAAAATGCGCCGTCTCATTATGCTTATCCAGCGCTTCGCTGCTGGCCCAACGCTCAAAGAACACGAAAACGCCCGGCTTTTCCAGATCGCGATGCAAATCATATTGCAGGTTGCCCAACTCCTGGCGGCTCGGCTCGAGAATGTCGTGCACCGCTTCGCTGACGGCGTCTTCAAATCCCGCTTTCGCTTGCAGGGTGGCGATAACGCGTACTTCCATTGCTTTCTCCCTTTCCACTTGATGAAGGTCGACGGTATTGGCGTCGGCATCGTTGAAATCCCTGTTACTATGCGCCCGCCGCGCTATTGATTTCAACTTGTCGCCAACAAACAGATGCATCTCAGGCGCTTTCCGCTTATCCTTACACCCCGGCGTGAATAAACCCATTATTCGCTTTTCATTAGACGTATTTGACCGCCGGAGCCTAGCTAGATGACCGCACAACCTCAAGTTCTGAAAATCCGCCGCCCAGACGACTGGCATATCCACCTGCGTGACGACGAGATGCTGAAAACGGTGGTGCCCTATACCAGCCAGGTATTTGGCCGGGCGATCGTGATGCCGAACCTGGTTCCGCCCGTAACGACCGTGGCCGCCGCGCGCGCCTACCGCGATCGCATTTTGGCGGCGGTCCCGCAGGGCCACAACTTCACTCCGCTGATGACCTGCTATCTGACCAACTCCCTGGCGGCCAGTGAACTGGTCAACGGCTTTGAGCAAGGGGTGTTTACTGCCGCCAAGCTGTATCCGGCCAACGCCACCACCAACTCCAGCCACGGCGTCAGCGACGTGACCGGCATTTACCCGCTGTTCGAACAGATGCAAAAAATCGGCATGCCTTTGCTGATCCACGGCGAAGTGACCGACCCTGCCGTCGATATCTTCGACCGCGAGGCGCGCTTTATCGAGCAGGTGATGGAACCGATCCGCCAGCAGTTCCCGGAGCTGAAGATCGTCTTCGAGCACATCACCACCAAAGAAGCGGCGCAATATGTGCAGGCAGGCAATCGTTTCCTCGGCGCCACCATCACGCCGCAGCACCTGATGTTCAACCGCAACCACATGCTGGTCGGCGGCATTCGCCCACACCTGTTCTGCCTGCCGATCCTCAAGCGCAATGTCCATCAGGAAGCGCTGCGTCAGGCGGTCGCCAGCGGCTCGGATCGTTTCTTCCTCGGTACCGACTCCGCGCCGCACCTCAAGCATCGCAAAGAGTCCAGCTGCGGCTGCGCCGGCTGTTTCAACGCGCCGAATGCCATCCCGGCTTACGCCGCGGTGTTCGAACAGCTCGGCGCGCTGGCGCACTTTGAGGCCTTCTGCTCGCTCAACGGCCCGCGTTTCTATGGCCTGCCGCTCAACGAAGACTTCATCGAGCTGCAGCGCGTGTCGACCACCCAGCCGGAAGAGATCGCCCTGGGCAATGAATCCGTGATCCCCTTCCTGGCCGGTGAAACCCTGAACTGGTCGCTGAAAGACTGATATTTTTTCTTCGCCCTCTTGCCCCCGCAGTCGGCTAGCTGTATAAATAAACAGTAAATCGCTTCGGGGGCAATTATGCGTGTTGAAGTCACTATAGATAAAACCCGGCCGCTGCCGTCGGGCGCCATTGAGGCGCTGACCGGTGAACTGGGCAAACGGGTCAATCGCCAGTTTCCAGACGCCGTCGTGCACGTACGTTATGCCGGCGCCAACGGGCTCTCCGTGCTGGGGGGCGCCAAAACCGACCGGGATCTGATCGAGGAAATCCTTCAGGAAACCTGGGAAAGCGCGGACGAGTGGTTCAGCGCAGAATAACACTGCAATGCTGTTTTTGCCGGGGGTCGCTCTCCGGCTTTTTTGTTTCTGGCGCCCAGCCCATTCATCGCTTACCCTTACTCTGGAACAAAATCCGCCTCAGCGCTGTATTTAACGCAAAGGAGTAAGCATGGCCCCGGACAAGGTGAAATCCGAAGACGCAATGACGTTTGGCGAACTGCTGGCGTTGATTGCCGATCAGAAAAGGCGCTTGAACGTACTGGAAGTGGCTTTCTCTTATCTGGCCTTCAGCCTGGATGACAAAGCCAACCAGCGGCTGATCCACAGCCTGAAGCTGGAATCGCACAGCCAGAATCGCGACGCCGAAACGCAAAAGCATTTCGCCCATTTGGCCGAAGAGCTGGAAAAATGTCTGTATGGTGCATCACCACCTGCCGACGCGGAATAACGCGCCGCGCTGTACTCACCCACTGCAACACATACAAATTTGTAGAATAATTGCTCAAATAAATATTTATTTTGCAAATTTTGGTGACAACCCCCTCCACCGATGAAAGCGGATGCGTATACTGTAATTGCTCTCATGATGATGAGCCGCATTGATCCTCGTTAGTCACTCACGGTAGTTACTACTCAATAAGGGGTCTTTATGGACAGAAATGATGAAGTAATTCAGACGCACCCGCTTGTCGGTTGGGATATCAGTACTGTCGACGTTTACGACGCCATGATGATACGCCTTCATTACCTGTCTTCACTAGACCAAACGCCCGAAGAAGCCCAAGTAGACAGAACGCTTTGGCTGACCACAGATGTCGCCCGTCAATTAATCAATATCTTAGAGGCCGGCATCGCCAAGATTGAAGCTACGGATTATCAGGATCTTGATCGCAGAAAACATTGATTCATCGTCCCCTAACCCCTAAGGCGCCGCGCCCCATTCCCGGCGCCTTTTTCTTTGCCCTTCGCCGTTCAATCAGTGCATTGCGCCCGCCAACCTTTTATCATGGGGCGATAAGAAATCGCTATCAGAGAGGGTCGGCACGTGGAATATGATTTGATTGTGGTGGGCAGCGGTTCAGTCGGCGCAGCGGCAGGGTATTACGCAACCCGCGCCGGCTTGAAAGTGCTGATGATCGACAGCGCCATTCCCCCGCACCGCAACGGCAGCCATCACGGCGATACCCGCATCATCCGTCACGCTTACGGCGAAGGTGAAAAGTACGTGCCGCTGGTGCTGCGCGCGCAGGCGTTGTGGAATGCGCTGATTCAGCAATCCGGCGAGGAACTGTTCCAGTCGTGCGGCGTACTCAACCTGGGGCCGCAGCACTCCGAATTCATTCGCAATGCTCAGCAGAGCGCGCAGAAATTCCGCCTGAACGCGCAAACCCTCAGCGCCGAACAAATCGCTCAACGCTGGCCGGAATTCCGCACGCCGGAAGGTTACGTCGGCGTTTTCGAGCCGGACGCCGGCTTCCTGCGTTCCGAACTGGCGGTGGCCAGCCTGATCAAGCTGGCGAAAGAGGCCGGCTGCAGCCAGTTGTTCAACTGCCCGGTCAGCGCGGTGGAGCCTATCGATGGCGGCGTTGCAGTCGTCACCGGCGAAGGGCGTTTCACCGCGCGAAAAGCCGTGGTCACCGCCGGCACCTGGGTGAAAGCGCTGTTGCCGCAGCTGCCGGTTGCGCCATTGCGCAAGGTATTCTCCTGGCATCAGGCGGATGGCCGCTACAGCGTGAACAATCGCTTCCCGGCCTTTACCGTTGAAGCGCAAGACGGCACGCACTATTACGGCTTCCCGGCGGATAACGACGGCCTGAAAGTGGGCAAACACGACGGTGGCCAGCCGATGGATGCCCCCGAGCAGCGTAAACCTTTCGGCAGCCACGCCAGCGACGGTACCGAAGTCTTCACCTTCCTGCGGCAGTTTTTGCCGGGTGTAGGCGTATGTTTACACGGCGAAGCCTGCAGTTATGACATGAGCCCCGACGAAGACTTTATTATCGACACCCTGCCGGAGTGCGATCGTCTGATGGTCATCAGCGGATTGAGCGGCCACGGCTTCAAGTTCGCCAGCGCACTGGGCGAGATTGCCGCGCTGTTCGCGCAGGACAAAGCGCCGCCGGTCGACGTCTCCAGCTTTGGTCTGAAACGATTTAGCTAAGCGAAGGCTGTCGCTGTCCTGGTTCCCGTCGAGCCCTGGGCAGCGAAATCCGACGGTTACAATTTCTTAACCTGCTAACTCTTTTAAATACCAAGTAAAAATTCTTATAACGGAAATTTCTTGCATTCAGCAGTTGAATTTCCGAATTGAACACTTGCAGTGTAAGTCCTATTTTACAGAAGATATGCTCCATCGGCTTTCAACAAGGACGTCACCATGAAACTACTTGTCGTGGACGAATGCTGCTTCACCCGGGTCGGTATAGCCAGCTACTTTGCTGATAGTGGGATTACGACGATCAAGTGCTGCCACAGCATTGAGTACGCTACGCCGCTGTTGGCCAGCTTTCAGCCGAGCCACATTCTGGTGAACCTCAGCAATCAGTGCCGCTATAACGAAGCGGACGCACAGCTGCTGGCGTTTATGGAGGCCAGCCAGTCTGCCTTGATGTTTATCTATCTCGATACGCCTTACCCTTATAGCGAAACGCCAATGCGCATCGCCGATAACGCGTTTCTGTTCAATAAAAGCATTCTGCCGCTCACCTTACGCACGCTGCGCGAAAATCCGCTGGCGCTGGCCGATGACGGCGAAGAGCGTTCCCTGTTCAGCCCGCAGGAACTGACGGTGATGAAATATTGGATGGCGGAGATGCCCAACTACCGCATCGCGAAAAAACTGCAAATTAGCTCGCATACGGTGTACGTGCACAAGCGGCACATCACGGAGAAGATCAACGCGCGCAACCGGCTGGAGTTCTACTCGTTGTATAACGTACTGCGTTATTTCTACCCGCCGAACACACCAACGAACTCGACGCCGTTGGCGCTGCTGGCGGTATGACATCAAGCCTGCGATAACGCAGGCTTTTTTATCGCCATTCTTCCAGCGCTCATGCGCGGCGCGCTATAAAAGACGCCGAGAAAAGGACTATAATCAAAGGTCTCTTTCTTCTGGCGGCTGAAATGTTAAACCGAATACTGGCGGCTATCGTCAACAACGTGCGTGAGCACCTGGTGCTGTATCTTTGCCTGTGGCTGGTGCTGCTGGCGCTGGATGTCTACTTTTTCTTCGTACTGTAACCCATGCCGTCGTCATTTCCCCGATTGAGCTTCAACCGCTTCGGCGATCCCGCCCAGGTGCTGACGCTGCAGCAGGTGAACAGGCCGCCGCTGCGCCCCGGCCGGCTGCTGCTGCAGATGCGCTATGCCCCGATCAATCCTTCCGACCTGATCCCGATTCACGGCCAATACGCGCACCGTATCGCCCTGCCGCAGGTGCCGGGCTATGAAGGCGCAGGCGTCATCGTCGATCCGCAGAGCGGGCGCTCGACCGGCCGACGCGCGCTGGCGGTAGCGGGTGACGGCAGCTGGCAAACCTTCGTCACGCTGCCTGAGGATCGGGTGGTGTGGGTGCCGGACGACATCGACGACAACGACGCGGCGCAGATTTACATCAACCCGCTCACCTGCTGGGTGTTGCTGACGCAATGGCTGCCGCTCAACGCCGGCGACGTGCTGCTGCTCAACGGCGGCGGCTCCGCCGTTAGCCTGCTGTTGGCGCAGCTGACGGCGCTGCGTGGTATTCGTCTGGCGGTGGTGGTGCGCAACGCCGCCCATCGCCAGGCGCTGCTGGCCGCCGGCGCCTGGCGCGTTATCGAAGCGCCGCAGCTGGCGCAAATGCCCCATTTTGGCGCCCGCGCCGCCATCGACTGCATCGGCGGAGAAGACGGATTGCAGCTGGCACGAGCGGTTCGCTCCGGCGGCGATTTCGTGGCGCTGGGCCTTTTAGGCGGGCGCCAGGTGGACTGGCGGCGCGTAGTGGATGAGTTAAAGCTGCGCGCTTCGCTGTTCCACCTGCGTAAATGGAATGCGCAGGCGGCGCCGGCGCAGTGGCAAACGGCGTTTTATCAGCTATTCCAGCTGCTGCGCCGCGGCCAGCTGGCGCTGCGCCCGCCCGCCGCGATTTACCCTCTGCATCAGTACGCAGCGGCGCTGCAACACGCCGCGCAGCCCGGTGTCAGCGGAAAAATCTTCCTTACTCCGGCGCCGCCGGAGGCTGGCGCGGCGGGCGGCCGTCCCCCAGGATAACCGCCAGCCGATAGCCGCCCTCGGTGGTCTCCAGCGCGATGCGCGCCACGATCGTCAGCGGCACCGACAGCAACATGCCCACCGGGCCGAGCAGCCAACCCCAAAAGATCAGCGACAGGAACACCACCAGCGTCGACAACCCCAGCCCGCGCCCCATTACCCGCGGTTCGAGGATATTGCCGATCACCATGTTGACAGCGATAAAGCCGCCCGCCACCACCAGCGCATCGCCCAATCCGTTGAACAGCAGCGCCTGAATCAACGGTGGAATGGCGGCCAATACCGAGCCGATATTGGGGATATAGTTGAGCAGAAACGCCAGCAGCCCCCAGATAAAGGCGAAGCGCACGCCGACCGCCGCCAGGAAGATCCAGACGATCACGCCGGTGGCCAGGCTGATGATGGTTTTAATCACCAGATAGCGCGTCACGCCGTCCAGCGCCCGCCGCATCGCGGCGAGGCCTTCGTTCGGCTTATCCAACGCCTGCTGCAGCTTATAAGGCAGCAGTTGCACTTCAAACAGCATAAACACCACGGTCATCAGCAGCAGGAAGACGTTGGTCATGGCGCCAGACAGGTGCCCCAGCATGCGGGTAACCAGATTCATCGCCGCGCTGGGATCGACATACTGCAGCATCGCTTCGCTGGAGAGGCTGATATTGAAGCGATCGGCGTAATGCTGCAGCTCGCGCAGTTTCTCGATCATCATGCCGCGGTACTGCGGCAGCGAGCGGGCGAACTCGTTCAGCGAAGCGCCCAGCATGCCGATAAACAGCATCACGACCACGATCACCGCCGTCACCAGCAGCGTCACCCCAAGGATGCGCGGCACCCGGCGGCGTTCCAGCATCGTCACCAGCGGGTTCAGCACCATGGCGAGGAATACCGCCAGTAGAAACGGCACCACGATGTCGGCGGCGGCTTTCACCCCGGCCAAAATGATCACCAACATCGCCAACAGGACGGCCAAACGCAGGCTGCTGTCGGTTACTCGGGTTCGGCCCATGACGTTTCCTTGTTATTTCACTGGGTTAACCGGCCACAAAGAGCCGACTCTTGGCGCTAATGGTAGCAAAGTCGGCCGTCACGCCGCAGAGGATTTAGCGTAACCGTTCGAATAATTTAATCTTTCCGCCCTGCTCTTCGCCGCAAGAAATAGGCATAACCTTTGCCAACCAATAATCCCGCCCAGCAATCCATAAACGGTTTACGTAAAATAACAAAAGCTGACATTAATAGATAATAAGCCTAATTTTCAACAACTAGCATAATCGCCACGTGAAAGAAATCATATCATCTTCAACGATTTATCTGATGAACTCCGAACATCTCAAACAAATTCACTGACTAATATTTCTAAGAAGTAACATAGTTAAATTTATTATTGATTTTATGTTTCCTAAAGTTTAATTATTGCAGCCAGCCAATCGGTAATCGAAGGAAACAGGATGCTCTGGAAAAATACCGCCGATCGTTTCGGCCATGTGTCAGTGTTGATCCACTGGCTGGTGGCGCTGACGGTGTACGGCATGTTCGCCCTCGGCCTGTGGATGGTCACGCTGGGCTATTACGACGTCTGGTACCACCAGGCGCCGGAGATCCACAAAAGCATCGGCACGCTGCTGTTCATCGTGATGGTGATCCGCGTGATCTGGCGCTTTGTCTCGCCGCCGCCCAAGCCTCTGGCCAGCTATGGCCGCCTCACTCGCGTCAGCGCCATTCTCGCGCATCTGGCGCTGTATGCCGTGCTGTTCGGCATTCTGATCAGCGGCTATCTGATCTCGACCGCCGACGGCCAACCGATCAGCGTATTCGGCTGGTTCGACGTGCCCGCCACCGTGACCGGCATGGCGGAACAGGCCGACACCGCCGGCGCCATACACCTTTACCTGGCCTGGGCCGTGGTAGTGCTCTCGGTACTGCACGGGCTGGCCGCGCTTAAACATCACTTTATCGATCGTGATGTCACTTTGAAACGGATGCTGGGTAGCAGCGCCGATTAACCTTTGGATTTATGGAGATTGCTATGTTGAAAAAGACCGTATTGGGCCTGACCGCAGGCGCCCTGCTGCTGAGCGCCGGTTCCGCACTGGCGGCGGACTACAAGATCGACAAACAGGGCCAGCACGCCTTTATCGAGTTCCGCATCCAGCACCTGGGTTACAGCTGGCTGTACGGCAGTTTTAAAGACTTCGACGGCGGCTTCACCTTCGACGAAAAAGATCCGTCCAAGGACAAAGTCAACGTGACCATCAATACCGCCAGCGTCGACACCAACCACGCCGAGCGCGACAAGCACCTGCGCAGCGCCGAGTTCCTCAACGTGGAGAAGAACAAGCAGGCCAAGTTTGAATCCACCGAAGTGAAGAAAAGCGGCGACGGTTATGCAGTGGTCGGCAACCTGACGCTGAACGGCGTGACCAAACCGGTTACGCTGGACGCCAAACTGATTGGCCAGGGCAACGATCCGTGGGGCGGCTACCGCGCCGGCTTTGAAGCCAACGGCAAGATCAAGCTGAAAGATTTCGGCATCACCACCGATCTGGGCCCGGCATCGCAAGACGTTGAGCTGATCATCTCCGTAGAAGGCGTGCGCGAGAAATAAGTAAAAAAGCCCGGCTTGGCGGCCGGGCTTCTCATTTCCTCCGGCTCAACGGGCTGGGCCTTCTTCTTCCGGTGCCGGAATGTGCATCGTAGTCTGCAACAGGCCTTTCGACTTATTGAAGATCTTGACGCCGTTTTCACGGCCGGCACGGCGCGCGCGCTGCTCTTCGCGCGGCAGCTTCAGCTCTTCGCGGCAAATTTCACTGCAGCACCCTTCAAACTTGGCGGCGCAGCTCGGGCACTGAATGAACAGCAGGTGGCAGCCGTCGTTTTTGCAGTTGGTGTGGGTGTCGCACGGCGCCCCGCACTGGTGGCAGTTGGCGATCACATCGTCGGAAATGCGCTCGCCCATGCGCTCATCGAACACGAAGTTTTTGCCGATAAACTTCAGCGGCAGCCCCTGCTCTTTCGCTTTGCGGGCGTACTCGATGATCCCGCCTTCCACGTGGTAGATGTTTTTAAAGCCGTTGTGCAGCATATAGGCGCTGGCTTTTTCACAGCGAATGCCGCCGGTGCAGTACATGACGATGTTTTTGTCTTTGCTGTCCTGCAGCATCTCCACCGCCATCGGCAGCTGATCGCGGAAGGTATCCGACGGCACCTCGATGGCGTTTTCGAAGTGACCGACTTCGTACTCATAGTGGTTGCGCATATCGACGAACACCGTATTCGGATCGTCGATCATCTGATTGACGCGATCGGCCTGCAGATATTCGCCGACGTTGCTTGGGTCAAAGCTCTCGTCATCGATGCCGTCGGCCACGATGCGCTCGCGCACCTTGAGGCGCAGCACCCAGAAGGATTTGCCGTCGTCTTCGAGCGCGATATTCAGGCGAACCTGATCCAGCGCCGGGTGCGAGGCGAACAGCGCGGCTTTGAACGCGTCGAAGTTATGCTGCGGCACGCTGATCTGCGCGTTGATGCCCTCTTTCGCCACGTAGATGCGGCCGAACACCTTCAATTTTTCGAACTGAACGTACAGGCTGTCGCGAAACGCTTTGGGATCGTCGATGGAGAAATATTTGTAAAAAGAAACTGTGGTGCGCGGCTCGGTTTCCGCCAGCATGCGCGCCTTCAGTTCCTCATTAGAAATTCGGTTATGTAACACTGGCATGGTGTACTTTCCTGTCTTTCGGGAGGTGACTGATCATCGCGCGCAGCCTGCCGGCCCGCGCGCGGCGCACATCATACCCGAAAAACCGCCGCCGCGCAGCCCTGGCGCAAACGCCCCGTTCAGCGTCCGCCGCCTTCGGTAAACGCGGAAGCCAGCATACCGAGCGCCATCATCACGCCGGCGAGCGCCAATATCGCGTTCACCTGCAGATGCGCGCCGACGCTGCCGACCGCCGCGCCCAAAACCAGCAGCCCCGCACTGATCCATGGTGCCAACATATTTACCCTCTGAATAATTACCAGCAATAATATCGCCATTATCTTTGGCAGGAAAGATTGTGGAAAAATTCGGCATTCGATGCATGTTTAACGCCCAAAAAGGGATTTTAATGCGTTGTGTTTCCCCGGATCGCCAGAAAAATGCCACAATAGTCGCAAACAAACGGCAGAAACGAACCTTGCCGCCGAGCTCACCCGGCTGCCAGACCATGCTATGACTCTGTCATTACACTTAAACAACCGTATTCAAACAGAGAACCCATGACTCAAGTTCCTACTTTCAATCGTTCCTTATTGCACCCGCGCTACTGGCTGACCTGGGTCGGCATCGGCTTGCTGTATCTGCTGGTGTTGCTGCCTTATCCCGTCATCTACTGGCTCGGCACCTCGATTGGGCGATTTTCCATGCGCTTTCTCAAGCGACGCGTCGCTATCGCCCAGCGTAACCTCGAGCTCTGTTTTCCCGACATGCCGCAGGCCGAACGCGATGCGCTGGTGGTAAAGAATTTCGAATCGGTCGGCATGGGGCTGTTTGAAACCGGCATGGCGTGGTTCTGGCCCAACTGGCGCATCGAGCGCTGGTTCAAGGTCAGCGGCCTGGAGCACATCCAAAAGGCGCGTGACAACCAGCAGGGCGTGTTGCTGATTGGCCTGCACTTTTTGACGCTGGAGCTGGGCGCGCGCATCTTCGGCATTCACAACCCGGGCATCGGCGTTTACCGCCCGCACGACAACAAGCTGATGGACTGGCTGCAAACCTGGGGCCGCATGCGTTCCAACAAATCGATGCTGGATCGCAAAGACATCAAAGGCATGATCCGCGCCCTGAAACAGGGCGATATCATCTGGTATGCGCCGGATCACGACTACGGCCCGCGCAGCAGCGTATTCGTGCCGCTGTTCGCGGTAGACAAAGCCGCCACCACCACCGGTAGTTACGTGCTGGTGCGGATGGGCAAACCGGCGATCATTCCGTTCACCCCGCGCCGCCTGCCGGACGGCAAAGGCTATGAGCTGATCATGCAGCCGGCGGTGGAAAACTTCCCGCTGGATAACGAACTCGATGCCGCCGCCTTTATGAATAAAGTGGTGGAAAAAGAGATCCTGATGGCGCCGGATCAATACATGTGGCTGCATCGCCGCTTCAAGACCCGCCCGGAAAGCGAGCCTTCGCTCTACTGATAAAGCAAACCCGCCGCCGGCGGGTTTTTTATTGCGCGCCTCTTGAGAATCGACGGCGAGGGTGGGATGGTAAAGCCTTTGCCACCAACCCCGGAGCCGCCATGTACATTGTCAGCCTGACCTACCATCGCTCGATCGCCGACGTCGACAGCCACCTTGACGGGCACATCGCCTGGCTTAAGAAATATTTTCAGGACGGCACCTTCATCGCCTCCGGCCGCAAGAATCCCCGCACCGGCGGCGTGATCCTGGCCAAGGGCATTGAGCGCGCGCGGCTGGACGCCATCCTGGCCGAAGATCCGTTCAACGCCGTGGCTCACTACGAGGTCACTGACTTTAGCGCCACCACCACCGCCGCCGGTTTCGAGGCGCTGGCCGGCCTATAAAACGCTGAAAATTCCGCGCGCCAAGCGCGGAATAAGGTTTAAGCGTCATTTTTAAAACTTTATTTCATTTTTTGCCCTATTCCCGTCCTCTGGTTTGCCGTCGCCGCGCCGGCGGCGCATACTTATCAGGCTAACTTTCACGTTTTGCCCCTCATCTTTTTGCCGCCGGCAAAACGCGTCACCTTTCGGCAATGGACATTTATGGCTTCGGCAGCAGAACCCGTTAACTGGAAACGCAACCTTTTCGTCGCCTGGGTAGGGTGCTTTCTCACCGGCGCCGCCTTCAGCCTGGTGATGCCGTTTCTGCCGCTGTACGTCGAGACCCTGGGCGTAACCGGCCATCAGGCGCTCAACATATGGTCCGGTCTACTGTTCAGCATTACCTTCCTGTTTTCCGCTATCGCCGCGCCGTTCTGGGGCGCCCTGGCCGACCGACGCGGCCGTAAACTGATGCTGCTGCGCTCGGCGTTGGGCATGGCGATCGTCATGGTGCTGATGGGCATGGCGCAAACGGTCTGGCAGTTTCTCGCGCTGCGGGCGGTGCTGGGGTTGCTTGGCGGGTTCATACCCAACGCCAACGCGCTGATCGCCACCCAGGTGCCGCGCAACCGCAGCGGCTGGGCGCTCGGCACCCTGTCTACCGGCGGCGTCGGCGGTGCGCTGGTCGGCCCGCTGATCGGCGGCCTGCTGGCCGATCTGTACGGCCTGCGTCCGGTGTTTTATATCACCGCCGCGGTGCTGTTCGTCTGCTTCGTGCTGACGCTGCTGTATGTCAAAGAGCAATTCACCCCGGTGCAAAAGCGCGACATGTTGCACGCAAAACAGGTGTTCGCCTCGCTGAAGAACCCGAAGCTGGTGCTCAGCCTGTTCGTCACCACCATGATCATCCAGATCGCCACCGGCTCAATTGCCCCGATCCTGACGCTGTATGTGCGCGATCTGGCCGGCGCGACCCATAATCTGGCGTTTATCAGCGGGCTGATCGCCTCGGTGCCCGGCGTCGCGGCATTGATGAGCGCCCCACGGCTGGGCAAACTGGGCGATCGCATCGGCCCGGAACGCATTCTGGTCTTTATGCTGATCGTCTCGGTGCTGCTGCTGATCCCGATGGCGTTCGTGCAAACGCCGTGGCAGCTCGGCGTACTGCGCTTTCTGCTGGGGGCAGCCGACGGCGCGCTGCTGCCGGCGGTACAGACGCTGTTGATTTATAACTGCACCAATCAGGTCGCCGGCCGAATTTTCAGCTACAACCAGTCGTTCCGCGACGTCGGCAACGTCAGCGGCCCGCTGCTCGGCGCCGCGGTCTCCGCCGGCTACGGTTTTCGCGCGGTCTTCGCCGTCACCGCTTTGGTGGTGCTGTTCAACGCCGGTTATTCCTGGTGGTGTCTGCGGCGGCGGCCGGGCTACATGCGGGAAGACACCCTGCAGGAAGAGCAATAGCTGCATTTATCGCCAATTTCCGCGATTGGCCGGATCAACCTCGCGTTTCCCCTACTTTTAATAATGCTTCCTGCGGGCCGGCGAATTTTCGCCCCACTCGGAACATTCTTACTTCAACATCTTGTTTATCAACAATTAATTAACCTTCAGCGCATAAAACCCGCTGTCAATCATATTCCTGCCACAACCAACAGAAAAACCAGAAAAGGAGATGCTTGTCGACTTTTCGTCTAAAAAATGGGATACAGGTACTAGACAAAACCAACGACCAGTTATCAAATGGTTAAATAATATCACGCCAGATGTGAACCATCGGCCAAGTGAAGAAAAGGTCAGCACGCTTTCCACGGTTTATCAGCGTTGCAGCCGCGGTTTTGTCAGGTAATCCGCATTGGGCGGATCGCCTTCATTAAATACACATACAACCACAGTACGGGCTGCAGCCATGCAGCGCCTTTTTATTGGGAAATCGTTATGCAATCCTCTGTCAATAAGTCAGAAAGCCGGACCTTCTTCGGCCATCCCTATCCGCTGGGTTCTCTGTTCTTCACCGAAATGTGGGAGCGCTTTTCGTTCTACGGCATCCGTCCGCTGCTGATCCTGTTTATGGCCGCCACCGTATACGACGGCGGTCTGGGTCTGGCGCGCGAGAACGCGTCGGCGATCGTCGGCATCTTCGCCGGCAGCATGTACCTGGCGGCGCTGCCGGGCGGCTGGCTGGCGGACAACTGGCTCGGCCAACGCAAGGCCGTTTGGTACGGTTCGATTCTGATCGCCCTCGGCCACCTGTCGATCGCCCTGTCCGCGGTGATGGGCACCAACCTGTTCTTCATCGGCCTGATGTTCATCGTGCTCGGTTCCGGCCTGTTCAAGACCTGTATCTCGGTGATGGTCGGCACGCTGTACAAGAAAGGCGATGCGCGCCGCGACGGCGGTTTCTCGCTGTTCTACATGGGCATCAACATCGGTTCGTTCATCGCCCCGTTGATCTCCGGCTGGCTGATCAAGTCACACGGCTGGCACTGGGGCTTCGGCATCGGCGGTATCGGGATGCTGGTGGCGCTGGTGATCTTCCGCGTGTTCGCCGTCCCGGCGATGAAACGCTATGACCGCGAAGTGGGCCTGGATTCCACCTGGAACAGCCCGGTCGCGAAGAAAAAAGGCGTCGGCGCCTGGCTGCTGGCATTGGCGGTAGGCCTGGCTGCGGTCATCGTGCTGATCGCTCAGGGCACCATCGTCATCAACCCGGTCGAAGTAGCCAGCGTGCTGGTGTACGTGATCGCCGCGTCGGTCACCCTGTACTTCATCTATCTGTTCGCCTTTGCCGGCCTGAGCCGCAAAGAGCGCGCTCGCCTGCTGGTGTGCTTTATCCTGCTGATCTCCGCCGCGTTCTTCTGGTCGGCGTTTGAACAGAAACCGACCTCGTTCAACCTGTTCGCCAACGATTACACCAATCGCATGGTCGGCGGCTTCGAGATCCCGGCGGTGTGGTTCCAGTCGATCAACGCCCTGTTCATCATCCTGCTGGCGCCGGTGTTCAGCTGGGCCTGGCCTGCGCTGGCGCGCAATAACGTGCGCCCGAGCAGCATTACCAAGTTCGTGATCGGTATCCTGTGCGCCGCCGGCGGTTTCGGCCTGATGATGCTGGCCGCGCAAAATGTGCTGAGCAACGGCGGCGCCGGCGTATCGCCGATGTGGCTGGTGGGCAGTATCCTGATGCTGACGCTGGGTGAGCTGTGCCTGAGCCCGATCGGCCTTGCCACCATGACGCTGCTGGCGCCGGAGAGAATGCGCGGGCAAATGATGGGGCTGTGGTTCTGCGCCAGCGCGCTGGGCAACCTGGCGGCCGGTCTGATCGGCGGTCACGTCAAGGCCGACCAACTGGATATGCTGCCGGATCTGTTCGCTCGCTGCTCAGTCGCGCTGCTGATCTGCGCCGCCGTGCTTATCGTGCTGATCGTGCCGATTCGCCGCATGCTGGAAAATACCCAGACCAAGAGCGCGCAGAAACCGGCGACCAGCGCCTGACGGATACCCCTTTTTTATCTCGCAAACCGGCGCTCAAGGCGCCGGTTTTTTTTATCCTTGCCAGGCCTGATGTTGCAGGACCACCCGGTAGCCGTCAGGATCTTCAAAGGTTTGCCCCACCCTATCCCAATAGGGGTTATAGGCGGTGACCGCCAGGAATCCCGCCGCCCGCATCCGCTCGCACGCGGCTCGCCATGCGTTCTCATCCGGCAGATAAAACACCAGCAGATGATCCTGCGTCGGCGCCTGCCCGACCCGCACCCCGCGATGCTGCGTGAACTCCAGATGGTAGGCATGCTGCGGATGGCCGATCATTATGCCGTCAAAGCCCTGATGATCGACAAACTCGCTCAGCTTTTCGAACCCCAGCCCGCGACAATACAGCGCGGCAATCTCTTGCAACCGATCGGTCGGGCGCGCGATGCGCAACACCGCCTTGGCTATCGACATGTACGCCTCCGCCTCATGATAATCTCATACAGCGCCATGCCCGCCAGCATCGCCAGCAGGAACGGCCATACCCGCTGTATCTCCGCCCCCGCCAACACCCAGGCGGGGCCAGGGCAAATGCCCGCGATGCCCCAACCGACGCCGAACAGCGCGCTGCCCGCCAGCAAACGGCGATCCGCACGCCCGGCGGCCGGGATCTGCAGCGGTTCGCCCAACAGGCTCCGCTCGCGTCGCCGCGCCCACAAGAAGGCCGGCGCCGCCACCGCGATCGCCCCAACCATCACCAGCGCCAGCGAAGGATCCCACTGGCCGGTAACGTCGAGAAACGCCAACACTTTGGCCGGATTGGCCATACCGGCGACGATCAGCCCCAGACCGAAAATCACGCCGCTCAGCAGCGCCAACAGGGATTTAAACATCTCACCCTCCCAGCAGGTGGCGCATCAGCCACACGGTCATAAAACCCAGCAGCATAAACACCGCCGTGGCGGCCAGCGAACGCGGCGCCAGCCGCGCGACGCCGCACACGCCGTGCCCGCTGGTGCAACCGCTGCCCAATCGTGTCCCCACCCCCACCAACAGCCCAGCTACCGCCAGCCCGCCGCTGCCGGCCGCGATCTCAGCAGACGGCAAAGCCGCTGCGGCAGCATACAGCCAGGGGGAAATCAGTAACCCGCCAAGAAATGCGGCGCGCCAGCCCCGCTCGCGGCCACCCGCGCTCAATAAACCGCCGGTAATGCCGCTGATGCCGGCGATTCGGCCGTTGAACAGCAGCAGCAGCGCCACCGCTGCGCCGATAATGGCTCCGCCCGCCAGCGCGGAATACGGCGTGAAGTGTTGCCAGTCAATGGTCATCGCGGTTCTCCGGCTGTGGGCAATAGAGTTGATATAGGGTATGGAGCAGCGCCAGCGCTTTGGCATCGGCCACCGCATAGTAAATCTGCTTGCCGGCGCGTCGGGTGGAGACCAATCCCTCCTCGCGCAGCACGCCAAGCTGCTGGGACAGCGTCGGCTGGCGGATATCCAGTGCCTGCGCCAGCTCGCTCACCGCCATCTCGCCCTGGCTGAGCCGGCACAGCAGCAGCAGCCGATCTTCATTGCCCAAGGTACGCAGCATCGCACCGGCCTGCGCCGCCGCCTTGCGCATCGCGTCAATATCCATTGCCCCCCATCAATTTATAAAATTATATAATATTATTTTATAAACCATTTCGCCGTACCGCGCCACAGACTGGTGTGAAACAGCGCCGCATGGCATGCTGTCTTCCCCCTTTTGCCGCGCGGAGCCTGCTTACGATGCTGTTGTTTCACGACGTTCTGCCGCCCGACCAGCCTGTCCGGCCGTTGGCCAAGGATTATCGCCACGGCGACAGCGAGCCGGATCACTACCATCACTGCGCGCAGCTGATTCACAGCCTGAGCGGCGTGGTGCAGGTCACGACCCGGCTCGGCAGTTGGGTGGTGCCGCCCGGCCGCGGCGTCTGGGTGCCGGCTAAGGTGGTGCACAGTCTGCGCATTACCGGCCAGGTGGCGGCCAGGACGCTGTTCGTCGATCCGCTGGCGCGCGCCGATCTGCCGGCCCAGTGCCTGGTGGTGCAGGTTTCTCCGCTGCTGCGCGAGTTGATTATCTGTGCGATGGAGATTGCGCCCGATTACCCGAGCGGCGGACGCGATGAGCGCGTCATGGAACTGATTCTGGATGAGTTGCGGATGCTGCCGATCCTGCCGCTGCACCTGCCTGAACCGCGTGAGGCATCGCTGCTCGCCCTGTGCCACCATATCCAGGCTACGCTGGCGCAGCCCTGGACGCTGGAACAGGCGGCCGCTCATCTCAGCGTCAGCGGACGCACCCTGTCGCGGCGCTTCCAGCGCGAAACCGGGCTGCATTTTAGCGATTGGGTGCGACGCGCCCGTTTGCTGGCGGCGCTGAACGCGCTGGCGACCGGCCGCTCGGTGTTGGAAGTGGCGCTGGATCTCGGCTATGACAGCCCCAGCGCGTTCAGCGCCATGTTTCGCCGGGTGCTGGGGGTCGCGCCCAGCGACTATTTCAGCCCGGCCGCGCCGACGTTGACGCCAGATAGCGCCCGGCGACGTTGAGCAGCGCCTGCAGCGAGGCGCTGGCGGAGTCGACGTCGATGCCAACGCCGTAGGTCGCCTCACCCTGCGGCAACGAGCAGCGAATATAGGCCACCGCCCGGCTGTCGCTCTGGTGCCCCAGCGTATGTTCGTGGTAATCCTCGATCGCCAGCGGCAAGCCGAAGCGCTGGCGCAGCGCATCCACCGCGCTGGAAAGCAGGCCATTGCCGGCGCCCTGCAGCCGCAGCGGCTCTCCCTCACAGGCAACCCGCGCATTGAAGCTGTAGGCCTCTACGCCGTGGCTTTCCGTCTGGTAGCTCAGCAGCTGCAAGTGCGGTTGCTCCACCAGCCCGTAGGTGTCGCGGAATAAGCGCCACAGCTGCGCGCCGCTCATTTCCTTGCCGCTGCCGTCGGTCGCGCGCTGCACCACCTGGCTGAAATCAATCTGCAAACCGCGCGGCAACGCCAGCCCGTGATTTTGTTCCAACAGCCAGGCGGCCCCGCTTTTGCCGGACTGGCTGTTGACCCGGATCACCGCCTCATAGCTGCAGCCGACATCGGCGGGATCGAGCGGCAGGTAAGGCACCTGCCACCAGCCATCCTGGCGCTGGCGCTGGGCGGCGAAGCCTTTTTTAATCGCATCCTGATGCGAACCGGAGAAGGCGGTAAACACCAACTCGCCGGCATAAGGATGGCGAGGGTGCACCGGCAGCTGATTGCACAGCTCCACCACCTCCACCACCTGCTTCAGGCGGCTGAAGTCCAGGCCTGGCGCCACGCCCTGGGTATAGAGATTCAACGCCAGCGTAACCAGATCGACATTGCCGGTGCGCTCTCCGTTGCCGAACAGGCAGCCTTCGACCCGATCGGCGCCGGCCAACAGCGCCAGCTCCGCGCAGGCCACGCCGGTGCCGCGATCGTTATGCGGATGCACGCTGATCGTTACATCGGCGCGGCGGCTGAAGTGGCGACAGAACCATTCAATCTGATCGGCATACACGTTGGGCGTGCTCACTTCCACCGTCGCCGGCAGATTGATGATCATCGGCCGCTGCGGCCCCGGTTGCCACACCGCCGCCACCGCTTCGCAGATCTCCAGCGCGAACGCCAATTCAGTAAAACAGAAGGTTTCCGGCGAATACTCGAAGCACCAGGCGGTATCGGGCTGTGCCTCGCACTGCCGGCGAATGCGCCGCGCGCCGTTCACCGCCAGCGCCACGGTGGCGGCCTTATCCTGGCGGAACACGATGTCGCGAAACATCGGCGCCGTGGCGTTGTACAGATGCACGATAGCCCGTGGCGCCCCCTGCAGCGCCTCGAAGGTGCGGTCGATCAGATCGTCGCGCGACTGCGTCAGCACCTGAATCGTGACGTCGTCCGGGATCAGCTGCTCGTCAATCAGCGTGCGCACAAAATCGAAATCCGTTTGCGACGCCGAAGGGAAAGCCACTTCAATTTCTTTGAAACCACACTGCAACAGCAATTGATAGAACTCGCGCTTGCGCGCGTTATCCATCGGCTCCGCCAGCGCCTGGTTACCGTCGCGCAGATCGCTGGAGCACCAGCGCGGCGCCTGCCGCAGCGTACGCGCAGGCCATTGGCGGTCCGGCAACGCCACCGGCGGGAAGGGTCGATATTTGCTTGAAGGGTCGATTAACATGGGCTTCTCCTGACGCCTGAATGAACGATAACGCCATTATTTCCCGCCCTCGCCGCCTCTTCTCCCGCTTTGCGGACAACCATCGTCGCAATGCGGACAACAAAAAAATTTGCATCCTGCGCCAGTGAGACAACAATTAGGTTTGACGTTTCCCCCACCGCACCGGCAGTGCCGCCGGGCGCTCTACTCTCATTGTCAACGGAGGCGAACATGAGCCTGTATGCAACCCTGGAAGAAGCCATCGAGGCCGCACGCGAAGAGTTTATCGACACCGCCGAAGGCGGCGGCGATGACGAACCGCCGGTGCCGCAGCAGTTCAATCTGCAAAAGTACGTGATGCAGGATGGCGACACGATGTGGCAGGCCGAGTTCTTCGAGGAAGAAGGCGAAGCGGTGGAGTGCCTGCCGCTGCGCAGCGGTGCGGCGGCGCAGGCAATCTTCGACGGTGACTACGACGAGGTGGAGATCACCGCCGAGTGGATAGATGAAAACACCCTGTACGAATGGGAAGAAGGCGACTTCCAACTCGAGCCGCCGCTGGATACCGAAGAAGGCCAGGCCGCGGCCGATGAATGGGATGAACGTTAACCCGCACTACGCACTCATCGCCAAGGAGGCAGCATGAATATTCGCCGGGCTCGCCCCACCGACTACCCCGCCATTTTGCAGCTGCAGGGGGAAAACGTGCCGGAAGCGCTCGACGAGCGCCAAAAACGGCAGGGATTTATCGTATCGCGCATGAATGAGGCGCAGCTGGCGGCGATCAACCGCGGCATCGGCATACTAGTGGCTGAACAGGAAAACCAACTGGCAGGCTTTGTTTGCCTGATGCCCGCCAACGTGCAACCGCACCCGCCGGTGGTGGACGCGATGCTGGCGACGCTCGCCACGCAATCCTTCGCCGGACGCGCGCTGAATGAACTACAGGTGTTTCTCTACGGCCCGGTCTGCCTCGCCGCCGCCTGGCGCGGCAAAGGCGTGCTGAAGCGCCTTTACGCCGCGGTCAAAGCGCACACCAGCCATGACTACGACGTGGGCGCGCTGTTTATCGACGACGACAATCCGCATTCGTTGGCCGCTCACGTGCAAGGGCTGGGCATGACGGCGCTGGCGCCTTTCCATTGCGGGCAGAAAGGCTATCAGTTGGTGGTGTTCACCACCCGCTGAGCGGGTTTATTCATAGGGGCCGTGCTGGGCATCGAGCGGCAGCATAAAGGTGTCCACCACCATCGACAGCGGCACGTCTATCACCGTGACGTAACGCCAGGGCGTATCGCGCAGATCCCACTGCACGCCGGGATAGTACTGGTGGCCATGCCCCGCGCCGGGCACGGTGCGGCTGATAATGCTGCCGCAGCCGGTCAGGGCCATCACGCCGGCCGCCACGCAGGCCAGCCGAAGGTAGGAAGAGAGATTCACGACATTGACTCTGAGCAAGGGGGTTGTTTCGCGAGTGAACAACGCATCGGCCGCAGTCTACCACAGTTCCCTTTCTCCGCCGGCACCGACGCACGTAAGCAAAAGGTAAAAAAAACGGGGAATGCGCCATGCGCATTCCCCGTCTGGGCGTTGCCGTTCAGCGATTAACGCCGGCCCGTTGGGTGCGCCAGCGGGTTGTGCGGCAACTGCTGATAGTGCTCACGCCAGGCGGCGCCTTCCGGCAACAGCCAGACGCGCTGGTGCAAACGAGCCAGCGTGACCGGATCGCTCAGTAGCTCCAGACGTTTGCCCTTCGCCAGCTTCTCCGGCCCCAGCTGCAGCGCTTCGTTCACCCGCTCCTCGCGGTTGCGATCGAGCGTCGCGCGCAGATGGTGACGCGCCGTCGCCAACGCCGTCGCCAGCGCGTTGAAGGACGGGTTGACCACCGCATGCATAAAGCCGTTGGTCAGCGCGCGATTGCGGTTGAGATGCAGGTATTCTTCCGTCGCCAACAGCTCACGCGGCGGGTTGTACTCTTCCGGGATCAGGAACAGCTTGGCGCGTTTGCTCTTCATGCCCAGCGTCGCGCGGCTCGACAGCACCGACACGAACGGCGACAGGATCAGCGAGAACACGATCGGCGCCAACCACCACAGGAAGCGCAGATCCAACCACGCCATGCCGCCGGCCCACACCAGGCCCAGCAACATCTGCGAGCCATGGCGGCGGAAGGCTTCGCCCCACGGCGTATCGTCGTCGTCACGCTGCGGCGAATTCCACACCACTTCCCAACCGAGGAAGGCGCTCACCACGAACACGGTATGGAACAGCATGCGCACCGGTGCCAGCAGCACCGAGAACAGCATTTCCATCAGCATCGAAATGAACAGCCGGAACGCCCCGCCGTACTCTTTCGCGCCCTTGGCCCAGATCAGCACGATGCTGAGCAGCTTCGGCAGGAACAACAGCACCAGCGTGGTGGAGAACAGCGCTATCGCCAGCTCGGGCCGCCACTGCGGCCAGACCGGGAACAACTGCCGCGGCTGCAGGAAGTATTGCGGTTCCATCAGGGTGTGCACCACCTGCAACGCGGTGGAGAGCGCCAGGAACATGAACCACAGCGGCGCCGACAGGTAGGACATCACGCCGGTGAGGAACACCGCGCGGTGCACCGGGTGCATGCCCTTCACCAGGAACAGGCGGAAGTTCATCAGGTTGCCGTGGCACCAGCGACGGTCGCGTTTCAGCTCGTCCAGCAGGTTTGGCGGCAGCTCTTCGTAACTGCCCGGCAGATCGTAAGCGATCCACACGCCCCAGCCAGCGCGGCGCATCAGTGCCGCTTCAACGAAGTCATGCGACAAGATTGAACCGGCGAAGGAGCCCTCGCCCGGCAGCGGCGCCAGCGCACAGTGCTCGATAAACGGCTTCACGCGGATGATGGCGTTATGGCCCCAGTAGTGCGACTCGCCCAACTGCCAGAAATGCAGGCCGGCGGTAAACAGCGGCCCGTAAACGCGGGTAGCGAACTGCTGCACGCGCGCATACAGGGTATCCATGCCGGACGCCTTCGGCGCGGACTGGATGATGCCGGCGTTCGGGTTGGCTTCCATCAGACGCACCAGCCCGGTGAGGCATTCGCCGCTCATCACGCTGTCGGCATCCAGGATCACCATGTAGCTGTACTCACCGCCCCAACGACGGCAGAAGTCGTCGATGTTGCCGCTCTTGCGTTTGACGCGGCGGCGGCGACGGCGATAGAAGATGCGGCCGTGGCCGTCGACATCGCGGCACAGCTCCATCCACGCCTTTTGCTCCGCCACGCAGATGTCCGGATCGTAGCTGTCGCTCAAGACGTAGATATCGAAGTGTTCCAGCTGACCGGTCGCGGCGACGGACTCATAGGTCGCACGCAGGCCGGCGAAAACGCGTTCGACGTCTTCGTTGCAGATCGGCATGATCAGCGCGGTGCGGTGCGCCGGATTGATCGGCTCATCGCCCTTGATGGTGGAGGAAATGCTGTATTTGTCCTTGCCGATCAGCAGCTGCAGGAAGCCCATCAGCGCGGTCCAGAAACCGGCCGAGACCCAGCAGAACAGTACGGCGAACAGGATCAGAATGCCGGTTTGCAGCACATATGGCAGCAGCTGCAGCACCGACTGCATCAGATCCTGATCCAGCATGGCGATAGGATCGATCAGCGCCCAGCCCTGATAAGGCAAGATGGTTTTCATGTACCAGGTGGCGATGCCGGTTTGCACCAGCATCAGCACCAGCAGCACATAACGGCGCATGGAGCCGACGGTACGCCAGCGGTTCTCGGCCTCGGCCTCCTCTTTGGTGGCGTGCCGGTTGTGCGGCGAACGCCCCAGCAGAGAATCCCAGAAGCGCGCCACCGGGTTGGTGCGCCAGGCTTCCGGGAACATGGTGGTTCGTTTGATCGGCGGCGTCGCCTTCAGAATGGCGCGCCCTTCGGCGTCGGTATCGAAGTCGTCATCGCTGACCGCATCCGGCCAGGCGTTTTCGATACGCGGTTTGACCGAGGCCAGCGCCACGTCATCCGCCGACAGGCTATTGACGTTGGCGTCGGCGGCGCCCATCTGCCGATGGAGCGCCTCCAGTGCCTGAGCGTCATCCGCCGTTTGAGGGTTGAGCGCCTCCGACCGCTCGGCGGTCAGAGGCAGCGCCGCAAGATAATCCTGGGCGGGTTGAGTAGGCTTATTCATTGGCAGGTAGCTGATAGCTCCAGGTTTCCGACAGAGTCTTATCGCCATTGACCAGCGCCGCGCGCATTTCTACCGGCTTCTTGTCGTCTTTCACTTTCAGACGCACCGTCAGGCGCCAGCCTTTGGTCACTGGGTTATAGCGGACGTTGTTTTCTACCATTTCACCGTTGTCGCCGATGCTGATCTGAGAGGCGACCGGGGTATTGGCGTCCAGCCCTTTCAGCACCGGGCCGACGAAGTCGACCAGGAAGGCCACGCTGCCGTCTGGCTCGCGAATCAGGTTGGACTGCTTCACGTCACCGGTCGAACGCATGGTGCGGGCCACATAGGCGATGTCCTGCGAATGCAGTTTGTCTTCATCGCGGGTGAAGTTCAGCCGGTAGCTCAGCGTCAGCGGCTTTTTGGCTTCCGGCAGCGTATCCGGCGTCCAGAACGCGACGATGTTGTCGTTGGTTTCATCCGCCGTCGGGATCTCCACCAGCTCAACCTTGCCTTTGCCCCAGTCGCCCTTCGGTTCAATCCAGGCGCTCGGGCGCAGATCGTAACGATCGTCCAGATCTTCATATTCTTTGAAGTTGCGGCCGCGCTGCAGCAGACCGAAGCCTTTCGGATTCTCGACGGTATAGGTGCTGACGGACAGGTGTTTAGGATTGTTCAGCGGGCGCCAGATCCACTCGCCGTTGCCGGCATGGATAGACAGGCCGTTGGAGTCGTGCAACGCCGGACGGTAGTTCAACGTCGGCGACGGCTGGTTCGGCCCGAACAGGAACATGCTGGTCAGCGGCGCCAGGCCCAGTTTGCCCACCTTGTCGCGCAGGAACACTTTGGACTCGACGTCCACGGTGGTGTCGCGGCCCGGGATCACCGTGAAACGGTAAGCGCCGGTGGCGCGCGGGGAATCCAGCAGCGCATAGATCACCAGGTGCTTGTCGCCCTGCTTCGGACGCTCAACCCAGAATTCGCGGAAACGCGGGAACTCTTCGCCGGACGGCAAAGCGGTATCGATGGCCAGGCCGCGAGCGGAAAGCCCGTAAACCTGCCCTTTACCCACCACGCGGAAATAGCTCGCGCCAAGCAGGCTCATGATCTCATCGTTTTTGTCGGCGCTGTTGACCGGGTAGAGCACCTTAAAGCCGGCAAAACCGAGATTTTTCACCGATTCAGGGTCGTGTTTGACCGAACCGAAGTTGAAGTAATCCGGGCTGTACTTGATCTGTTTTACGCTGGTGGAGGTGACTTCATTGATTTTCACCGGCGTGTCGAAGTACATCCCCTGATGATAAAACTCAAGCTTGAAAGGGGTTTTCAGCTTGCTCCAATAGGCTTTATCGTGATTGAACTGAATCTGCTGATAGTCTGCGAACTTCATCTCGCGGAACTGAGAAGGAAGGTTGCTCTTCGGGGCTTCGAAACCTTTCGCCGCCAGGTCCTGCGCCTGCTTGGCCACATCATCAATAGAAAAGGCCCATGCCGGCGAACTGAACAGCGTGAACAATACGGTAGCACCTAACCAACGAACGCTCGCGGCGCGTGGTTGTCCGGATAATATATTAACTAGCACATCCCCCCCTATTCGTGTGCTCAAATCATTTAAATCCATATTAATGGATTACTCAGCTTTCCGACAACATGATAAATGGATGGTTCATGTTTACGGCTCATTGTTTAAGCAGCTGATGGAACACCAGCGTAGCAAGCCGCGCAACAAGACGCTATGGAAAAATGCGGGGGGCTATAGTAGGGTTCCGGATAACAATTTAACGTTTGACGACTTATTAAGCGTGTTAAGCGTGTTAATGAACTCTCGATTAAATCACCAGCGGTAATCTATGACTAAAGGCAGCAAACAGCGCGAGTTTTTTCTCGACTCCATCAGAGCCTATTTGATGTTGCTCGGCATCCCGTTTCACCTCTCACTGATCTATTCCAGCCACGCCTGGGCGGTGAACAGCCCGTCGCCCTCTTTCTCGCTCACGGTGCTGAACGACTTCATCCACGCCTTCCGCATGCAGGTGTTCTTCGTGATCTCCGGCTACTTCTCCTACATGCTTTACGAGCGCTACGAGCGCCACCAGTGGCTGAAGGTCAGGCTGGAGCGGGTGGCGATCCCGCTGTTGAGTTCCATCCCGCTAATCACGGTGCCGCAGTTTTTCATGCTGAAATATTTCACCGATAAATTAAACGGCTGGGATGAGTTTTCTCTCTATCAGAAAATAAATGTAACAGTTTGGGAATTGGTGTCTCATCTTTGGTTCTTATTGACCCTGTCATTGTTAACCTGCGCCTGCTTTTATCTGTTCCGCAACATCAAGCGTCAACCCCGTGAACATATTCCTGCATTAATAAACAGAATGCGTGGATTAGGAAACATCTCACTGTATTTCTTTATTTATGCGATATGCTATTCGGCCGCGCACCGCATTATTTTAATTTTTGTACCGCAGCTATTATCCAACGGCCTGTTCAATTTCGTGGTGATGGAGACGATGTTCTACCTGCCGTTCTTCATCCTCGGCGCTTATGCGTTTAAGTATGTGTGGCTTAAGGAGATTTTTCTGCGCCGCTCACCGCTGGCGCTGCTCGGTTCGCTGCTGCTGTTTATCGCATATATGCTGAACCAAAAGCTGCTGGCGCACAGCAGCTATATGTTCGAGCTGGAAGTGGTGATCAAAACCCTAATGGGGATCCTGATGACCAACGTGGCGTTCTCTTTCGGGCATAACCTGCTGAATTATCACTCGCCGCGCATCACCTATCTGGTCAACGCTTCGCTGTTTATATATCTGGTGCACCATCCGTTGACCCTGATATATGGCGCTTTCGTGACGCCTTATATCGGCAACAACCTGTTGGGATTCTTGCTGGGCCTGCTGTTTGTGTTCTCGCTGGCCTTCGCGTTATATGAACTGCACAAACGCGTTCCGCTGCTGCGCTTCCTGTTCTCCGGCAAGCCGCGTTAGGCTTCCCACCCCATTTCTGGGTGATGATTTTTCATCCAGAAATTAACCTCATCAATGATAATACGCCTCACTACCTCGGCGCGGCGGTAGCTGCCCTGAGCATTTTCCTAATATTATTCCTAATCCCCGGGATACATTGCAAAACGGCAACTGCCTGTTACGCTCATATTCATACTTATAAATCAGTTGCGTTACTTCTGGGCTAGGTACACATATGAGAGAAGCATGGGTCGATTATGCCAAGGGAATCGGCATCATTCTCGTGGTTTTTGGCCACGTTAATCGGGGTCTATACAGCGCGGGCATTCAGCTTTCCGGTTCATCCTATCTACTGACGGACAGCATTATCTACAGTTTTCATATGCCGCTGTTTTTCTTCCTTTCCGGTCTATTTTTTACGCAATCCTTGGATAAAAAGGGAAAAACCAGCTTTTTGATCAGCAAGATAGACACCATCGTTTATCCCTATGTTGTCTGGTCGCTACTGCAAGGCATGGTGGAAGTACTGTTGTCGCGCTATACCAATAACCCTTCCAGCCTGGGCGATGTCCTGTCGCTGTTTACGCATCCACGCGCGCAGTTTTGGTTCCTGTACGCCTTGTTCATGGTCTTTGTTTTGGCCACCTTGCTGTACAGCAAAGAAAAATACCGTTATCTCCTGCCGGTATTGATCGTTATCAGCGCGGGGCTGTATCTCTACCAAGACAGCCTAACCAAAGCCTTCCATTTTGATTACATTACCCGATTCTTGATCTTCTTCCTGCTTGGCGCTTTTGCCATTCGCTACGCTTCCCTCATCGCCAATCTGGGTTTCGGTTCGCTGCTGGCCTCCTTGATCGCGTTCATCGCGCTGCAGTGGGGATTCCACGGCTATTCTGGCTTGCTGTATACCGATACCGGCAGTTTCTCCCTGTTACTGGCGGTTGAAGCCATCTTCTTGATCGTCAGCCTGTCGGTTCTGCTGGCCAAGACGAATCTTTCCTGGCTGAGACGACTCGGCGAATTGAGCATGGTCATCTATTTGATGCATATCCTCGCGGCCAGCGGCTTACGCATCATACTGACCAAATTTATGCATATCAGCCATTGGCCAACACAAGCGATCGCCGGCACGCTATTCGGGCTGATCGCCCCTGTTATCGCCTATGCGCTGATACAGCGTCTGCACCTTACTTTTCTCTTGGATCGTCCTCGCTTCAATAACCGTCTGCGAAAAGAAAAAATCTCCTGAGGGCGGTTCCGCCGCCTTCACATTTTCCTCCCGACGCTATACTTGATGGCGCAACCTTGCGGTTGCGCCATCTCTCTTGCCATGCAGAGCACACATTGCTCAGCCTGACGTCGCCCGTTAGGGCAAAGTGATACGGCTGCATAGATAACCTAGCCGTTATAACTGCAATGCATAAGTAGAAATCCGGATCCCTGCCTTACGGTAGTGATTGGGCTCAACACCCCCGAAGGGCTGCGCGATCGTTTAATTCATTCGATGGCGTTAGCTGCATCTCCCTTCCGTCACGACAGAGAGGATTTTGAATGACCGACAAGAACACCCCGGCTCAGGAAGCCATAGCGGAAAACGCCACCCTGCTGAAGATCCTCGGCAGGCTGCTGTCCGCGCTGGACGCTTCGATCAGCGGCAAAGAACGCAGCATTCTGGTCGCTGAGCTCTCCAACTTCAATCTCGACGGCATTTCCGAAGCGGAAAGCAAGCTGGCCTCCGAGCTGATCAAACGGGCGCTGGAATCGCTCGATCATTAATCCTACCGCGCCTGCAAACCATTAAGCCTGCCTGCGCGGGCTTAATGGTTTTTCCCTCAGCCACGATCGAACATTGTTGCCGAAGCAGAAATACAGCAGCCTGATAATGTTGGATAAAAGGCAGGAGTCTCCCTCTTCTCCTCACTTTCTTCGTTTAATCACACCAAAGGGCAATAATTGATCGGTTGTTTTCGCAATCAGCCTTGGCGTTTTACCCACTAAACACGTTATCATCGACACACTCGCAGTGCCCCCTATCCCCCAGCCTCAGGAGAGCGATATTTTGGATGCCAGCACCATTAACAGTTTGTTCGTCATCGGTGCCGTGCTGGTGGGGGCAAGCATTCTGCTCAGCTCATTTTCTTCCCGGCTCGGCATTCCGATCCTGGTGATCTTCCTGGCGATCGGCATGTTGGCCGGCGTCGATGGCCCCGGCGGCATCGTCTTCAGCAATTACCCCGTCGCTTATCTGGTCAGCAACCTCGCGTTGGCGGTGATCCTGCTCGACGGCGGCATGCGTACCCGGGTCAGCTCTTTCCGCGTCGCCCTGTGGCCGGCGCTGTCTCTCGCCACCATCGGCGTGGTGATCACCGCCGGTCTGACCGGCATGGCAGCCGCCTGGCTGTTCAACCTCGATCTGCTACAGGGGCTGCTGATCGGCGCCATCATCGGTTCCACCGACGCCGCCGCGGTCTTCTCGCTGCTGGGCGGCAAAGGGTTGAACGAACGCGTCAGCGCCACGCTGGAGATAGAATCCGGCAGCAACGATCCGATGGCGGTGTTTCTCACCATCACGCTGATTGCGATGATCGCCGCCGGAGAAACCGCGCTGAGCTGGACCTTCCCGCTGCATCTGATGCAGCAGTTCGGCATGGGCATCGTCTTCGGTCTGGGCGGCGGCTGGCTGCTGCTGACGCTGATCAACCACATCAAACTGGCGGACGGCCTCTATCCGCTGCTGGCGGTGAGCGGCGGCATTCTTATTTTTGCGCTGACCACCGCGCTGGACGGCAGCGGCATTCTGGCGGTGTATCTGTGCGGCCTGCTGCTGGGCAACCGGCCGATCCGCAACCGGCACGGCATCGTACAAACCTTCGACGGCCTGGCGTGGCTCAGCCAGATCGGCATGTTCCTGGTGCTTGGCCTGCTGCTCAACCCGCACGAGCTGCTGCCGATCGCCATCCCTGCCCTGCTGCTGTCGCTGTGGATGATCCTGTTCGCCCGTCCGCTGTCGGTGTTTATCGGCCTGCTGCCGTTCCGCAGCTTTACCCTGCGCGAGCGCGGCTTTATTTCTTGGGTCGGCCTGCGCGGCGCGGTGCCGGTGATCCTGGCGGTGTTCCCGATGATGGCCGGGCTGCCCAACGCCCAGCTGTTTTTCAACGTGGCGTTTTTCGTGGTGCTGGTCTCCCTGCTGCTGCAAGGCACCACGCTGTCGTTTGCCGCCAAAAAAGCCAAGGTGATCGTGCCGCCGGCGCTGACGCCGATCTCCCGCGTTGGGCTGGACGTACATCCGGAAAACCAGTGGGAACAGTTCGTGTATCAGCTTTCGGCGGAAAACTGGTGCGTCGGTGCGGCGCTGCGGGAGCTGAAAATGCCACCCAATACCCGCATCGCCGCCCTGTTCCGCGGCAAAGAACTGCTGCACCCAAGCGGCAGTACCCGCCTGCGGGAGAACGATATTCTGTGCGTTATCGGCCATGAGCACGACCTGCCCATCCTCGGCAAACTGTTCAGCCAGGCGCCGGCCGTGACGCTCGACGAGCGCTTCTTCGGCGACTTTATCCTGCAGTCGGATGCCCGTTTAAGCGACATCTCGCAGCTTTATGGCCTCAATCTGCAAGACGACGTGGACGAGCAGCAGACGCTGGGCCAGTTCGTCATTCAGCTGATCGGCGGCGAACCGGTGATCGGCGACCAGGTGGAATGGGACGGCCTGACCTGGACCATCGCCGAAATGGACGGCAATCAAGTCAGCAAGATAGGCGTGCGGATCGTAACCGACTGACGCTGCCGCACCGGCTGCGTTATCAGACGAGGGAACTTCTGGCCTTAAGAACGTTCTTAATCACTATCATGATGCATGAAATAGGGCGTCGCTGAATTATATCCCTTTGATATAAAAACTTAACAGCGGCGTCCACAGGGATTAAGGACGTGAACGGCAAGACTCGATTTCTTTCGGTAATGATGCTTATGGCGCTGGGCGTAGCGGCGCTCGATCTCAGCATCGCCGGTTTGGTCCATAGACTTTTAATTGGATAATTTCAACGTGACGCAGCAGGAACAAGAAAAAGACATTCTGGGGAAAATACTGGTGACGGTGTCCGCGCTTTGCCTGATTCTGGTGGCGACGTTGCTGATCTGGGGATTCGTGCTGGATTGACGCCCCACGACGCTCAGACATAAAAAAAACCGCCGCGGCGGTTTTTTTTATGGGGCAGGCGATCAGATCTTGCAACCTTCGCAGTCCGCTTCGTCTTCGAGGAACTCAGGGACCTCTTTTACCTTCTGCGCCGCTTTTTCTTCGGCTTTCGCCAGTTCGGCATCGATATCAAAATCGAAAATATCATCACTCATCGCTTGATCCTCATTCTGCTTCGCGTTCAAACGCTGAGTATAATCGACAAGCCGCCGGCCGGAAACCTTTCAGTTTGCCGCCGCCAGCTGCGGCTGCTCATCCTGCGGCTTTTTTCCGTAGGCCATGTCGTACACGTCGTAGAAGTCGATTTCGCCCTTGTTGCCGATGATCACGCGCATCTTCTGTTTCAGCGCGGCGCCGATGGACGGCTCCTCCAGCAGTTGCTGCACCGCATAGGGCGACAGCGCGCGGGTAAAGTACCACTCGCCGTTGTAGCAAACCCGCAGATCGAGCACCCCGATGTCCTCGAAGCGGTATACCGGCCGGATCTCGATCAGCAGCATGGCGAACATGAACAGCACAAAAGCGGTGAAGCCCAGGAAAGCATATATCCCCATGTACGGCACCTGGTACATCACGGCGATCACCGCGAAATAACCGGCGAACATGGCAAGGCACAGATAGCGGTGAGTGCGAGCGAATTCGCTGTTGAAGCGCGGCTTGCCGTCACGCCCTTCGCGCCGATTGATCTGTTCAATCTCTTTAACCAAGATGCTTTTAATCGCGTCCATCGTTACAACCTTATGCTGGAAACAGCATTGCCATCAAATCTCACCGCTAAAAGTAACACAAGTACAGTTTCGCCAGGTAGATCAGTTAGCCAACTTAATGGCTGCAACTGTTATAGTTCGGTTTCAGCGCGGCTGGGCAGCCTTGCCTTGCGCAAACATGAACATGCGCTGGGCCACATCGTCGGCCTGTTTGATTTTCTGCTTTTGCGGTTCGTTGCTGCGTTGAATGGCGCGGGCGTAGGCGATTTCATGGGCCTGATCGATCATCGCGATGATCCGATCGCGTTCGGTCTTCTCCATATTGCCCAACATGGTGGTGATAATCGCCTGATAAGCGTTGGACGCGGCGCTCAGCGCTTTCTCTCTCGCCTCGAGGGCGGCGACGCGGTGCAAGAGTTCCTGCAGTTGCTCGGAGTGAGACATATCGACCTCCTGTTGCCGGGCAGCAAGCCTGCCTGATTACAGTTTAGCAAAGGATCGAAAGAGAAAGAGGAAGGAAAGCCAGCGGTTACGGTAAAGCACACCCGAAAATCCCAACGAGGAGCCGATAGTGCAAATCAACCCGGGTGCGCTTTACGGTAAGCGCGGTGAGATGAAGGGAAGAAAGCTGGCGCGCTATGCAGGACTCGAACCCGCGTCTATCAATTTTCAAGCCAAAACAAGCCATTATAAAACCAATCACTCTGCCAACTGAGTTAATAGCGCGTTCCTTCGCTTCGGGGCGCCATTATCCATAACAACATTATGGACTCAAGCTTTTTTAGCATAATGCGCTGAATTTACAGATAAGTCTTAGGCTATCGCCAGCGTTATGGCATTACGGCAGCTCAATAATCCGATAATCGCCGGCCATGAGCGGCTTGCACAAAATCTTGTAGCCATCGCTGTCAAAATGGCTGGCCGCACTCTGCAGCCGCTGCGCCTGCGCCAGGCTGCTGACCGAGCCCAGATAAAACCAATTGTGAATCACATGGTACTGACGCAGCGTCTCGCCCTGTTCTTCCAACGCCACGCGCCCGGCGAATGGCCAACAGGCGATGCGCAGCTGTTCAAGCGCCGCACCGAGCCGCTGCGCATGTTCCTGCGCCGACTCCACGCCGCAGCAGGCGCCGGCGCACTTGCGCAGGCTGTAGCGGAAGCAGGCTCGCCCCGCGGGCAGCTTGTCGATCCCCAGCTTGCCATAACATAAACGATGCTCGTCGGCGATGGCGCGCAGTTTTTCCAGCGCGGCATGGCGATTGGCAAACAGCCCGTAGAGGTGGGGAGTGACGGCGAAATCGATCTCTTTGGCGTGGGCAATCGTCACCGTATCCGCCTGCAGACGCAGCGCACACAGCTGTTTCGAGCGCCGCAGGCGTTTGTTGAACAACGGTTGTTGCTGCTTGATCAACTGCGCCTCCAGCAGCAATGCGCCCAACTCGCCGGCGGTCTCGATAAAGCTGATGCGCCGGGTTTGGCGCAGCATTTTCGCCTCGTCCTGCGCGCGAAAATGCGCCATCACCCGGCTGCGTACGTTGACGCTTTTACCGATGTAAAGCGGCAGGCTTTCGCTCTCGCCGTGGAACAGATAGACGCCCGGCCCCTTGGGCAACGGCGCCAGACAGGCGCGCAGGTGCTCCGGGTATTGGTAAATGTCGAGTTCCGGCTCGAGGCGGTTTGGCATCATGGCGGCGGCGTTATCCTGCTGATGAATGAATACTGGTTTTTTAGCCAGTATAACGCGCCACACAGCCGGTTGCACCCCGAAGGATAATAACTCGCCGTGATCTCGTGATCTTTAGCGGGAAAGCCTTTACTATCCCCTTTCCAGCGGGAAAGCGCCTCACGTTTAGCGCCAGTTCAAGCTGGCGCTGCCATGATGGCAGACTGGAACCGCCGCTTTTATCGTTATGGAAAACCTGGGCATGACTTCACTGAAACTCACACCCCGTCGTCTGACGCTGATCGCCGTCATCATTTTCATCTGCGTCGCCATCGCGCTGGCCCTCTATTGGCAACGCCCGCCGCAGCAGGATTACGTTACCGCAACGGCCCGCCTGGGCGATATCGAGAACGCCGTGCTGGCCACCGGGCGACTGGATGCCGTCGAACGCGTTAACGTCGGGGCGCGGGTCTCCGGTGAAGTGAAATCGCTGAAGGTCAAACTGGGCGATCGCGTCACCAAAGGGCAACCGATCGCCGACATCGACGATCTGCAACAGCGCAACGATCTGCGCAACGCCGAGGCGGCGCTGAACGTCATCAAGGCCGAACTGCAGGCCAAACAGGCGCAGCTGAAACAGGCCGAGTCGCGTTTCAAACGCCAGCGCCGCATGCTGAACGACGAAGCCAGCTCGCGGGAGGACTTCGAAACCGCCGAAGCCACGCTCGCCACCACCCGCGCCGAGCAGCTTTCGCTCAATGCCCGCCTGGTGCAGGCGCAGATTGAAGTCGACAAGAAAAAAATCGATCTGGGCTATACCCGCGTGGTCGCGCCGATGGACGGAATCGTAATCGCCGTGGTTACGCAGCAGGGGCAAACGGTCAACTCCAGCCAAAGCGCGCCGACCATCGTCAAGCTGGCGCGGCTGGATATGATGACCATCAAGGCGCAGATCTCCGAAGCCGACATCACCCGCATTTCACCGGGGCAAAAGGCGTACTTCACCATTTTCTCCGACCCGGATAAACGCTACGACGCCACGCTGCGCACCATCGAACTGGCACCGGAATCGGTAATGAAAGACGACTCGCTCGCCGGCACCAGCTCCGCCTCCGGTTCCGGCACCTCGAACGCGTCGGTCTATTACAACGCGCTGCTGGACGTGCCCAACCCGGAAAACCGCCTGCGCATCGCCATGACCGCGCAGGTGTCCTTGCTGCTCGGCGAAGCGAAGCACACCCTGCTGGTGCCGATCCAGGCAGTGCATAAAATCGATGGCAAAGAGCAGCAGGTGCAGGTGCTGACCCAAGACCAGCGGCTGGAAACGCGCAAAGTGACCACCGGCATCACCAACAACGTCGACATTCAGATCCTCAGCGGCCTGAAAGCCGGTGAAACCGTGGTGCTGTCGCAGCCCGCCGCCAAGCCGGCTGAGGATGGCATCTTCCTGTGAACGCGATCATCGAGCTAAAAGGCATCAGCCGAACCTACACCAACGGCGGCCAGGCGCTGACGGTGTTGAAAGACATCGATTTGACCATCGCCGCCGGCGAACTGGTGGCGATCATCGGCGCCTCCGGTTCCGGCAAATCGACGCTGATGAACATCATGGGCTGCCTCGATGTGCCGGATCGCGGCGACTACTACATCAGCGGCCAGAACGCCGCCCACCTGTCGCCGGACGAACTGGCCCGCCTGCGCCGCGAGCATATCGGCTTTATCTTCCAGCGTTACCACCTGATGCCCGATCTCAGCGCGCTGGGCAACGTTGAAATTCCGGCCATCTACGCCAACGCCCGGCGCGATCAGCGGCGGCAGCGAGCGGCGCAACTGCTGGCGCGGTTGGGCCTGGAGGGGCGCGAAGACCACAAGCCCGGCCAGCTTTCCGGCGGCCAGCAGCAGCGCGTCAGCATCGCGCGCTCGCTGATCAACGGCGGCGAAATTATCCTGGCGGACGAACCGACCGGCGCGCTGGACACCCAATCCGGCCAGGAAGTGCTGGCGATCCTCAGCGAGCTGAACCAACGCGGCCACACCGTGGTGATCGTCACCCACGATATGAAAGTGGCGCAACATGCGCAGCGCGTCATCGAACTGCAAGACGGCAAAATCATCGCTGACAGCGGCCGCCAATCGGCACCCGCCGTCGCGCTACCGCCGCCGAACCGCAGCCGGCAAAGCGGCTGGCAAAGTCTTATCGACCGCACCCGCGAGTCGCTGCACATGGCGCTGAAGGCGATGAACGCCCACCGCCTGCGCACCGCGTTGACCATGACCGGCATTATCTTCGGCATCGCCGCCGTGGTCACGGTAGTCGCGCTGGGCGAAGGCGCCAAACAGCGCACGCTGGAGAATATCAAGGGGCTCGGCACCAACGTGGTGAGCATCTATCCGGGGCGTGACTTCTTCGACGACGCCATCGACAGCATCCGCACCCTGGTGCCGGCCGATGCCGACGCGCTGGCGCAGCAAAGCTTCGTCGACAGCGTCAGCCCGGAGGTCAGCGCGTCCGACAGCATCCGTTTTCGCAGCAAATCCGCCACTGCGTCAATCACCGGCGTCGGCCGCGACTATTTCCGCGTCAACGGCATCACGCTGGTGCAAGGCGCCACCTTCCGCGACGATCGCAACGCGCTGCAGGAAGTGATCATCGACGACAATGCGCGCCAGGCGCTGTTCGGCGATTTCGGCGTCGAGCCGCTCGGACAGATCGTGTTTCTCGGCTCGGTGCCGGCACGGGTGGTCGGCGTCGCCAAAAGCGAACACAGCTACGCGCCCAACCGCATCAGCGTCTGGATGCCCTACAGCACGGTGATGTACCGTATGGTCGGCAAAACCACGCTCAGCGGCATCACCGTGCGCTTGAAGGATGACGTCGCCAGCGAAGCCGCCGTCAGCGCCATCACGCAGTTGCTGACTCAGCGCCATGGCGTAAAAGATTTCATGACGTTCAACCGCGATCAGTTCCGTAAATCGATCGAGCGCACCTCGATGACGCTCAGTTTGCTGATCCTGATGGTGGCCTCGATCTCGCTGGTGATCGGCAGCCTGGGCGTGATGAACATCATGCTGGTCTCGGTGACCGAGCGCACCCATGAGATCGGCGTGCGCATGGCGGTCGGCGCAAGGCGCGGCGACATCATGCAACAGTTCATGATCGAGGCGGTGCTGGTCTGTTTGATCGGCGGCGCATTGGGCATCGCACTGTCGTTCGCCGCCGGGTCGCTGTTCACCTCGCTGGCGGGCGGCATGTTCACCGCCATCTATTCCTGGCAAGCCGCCGCGACGGCGTTTTTCTGTTCAACCTTAATCGGCATGATCTTCGGTTATCTCCCCGCCCGCAAAGCGGCAAGGATGGATCCGGTCGTTTCATTGGCCAGCGAGTAACCCATGAAAATTTTATCTCCCCTGGCGTTAAGCCTCGCCGCCCTGCTCACCGCCGGCTGCGGCAATGCCCTGAAAAGCGACTACCGGGCGCCGCAGGTCAACTATCCGACGAGCTGGCAGCACGCCGCCAACAACGCCGCGCCGACGCCGTTCGACTGGCGCGATTTCCACGATCCCGAGCTCGATCGCTGGCTGCAACAGGTGATGGCCAGCAACAACGATCTAGCCGTCGCCGTGCTGCGCGTCTACCGTGCGCGGCTCGAGGCGGAACGCGTCGGCATCAGCACCGCGCCCGACGTCAACGCCTCGTTGAACAGCGGCATCAATCGCCCGCTGTCGGAGTCCTCCGCCTGGAATAAAACCAGCAGCGCGACGCTCTCTACGAGCTATGAAGTCGACCTTTGGGGCAAACTGGCGCGCCAGCGCGATGCCGCCGAGTGGGCCAGCCAGACTTCCGAGCAGGATCTGCAGACGGCGCGCCTGACGCTGCTGGCCAACGCCGCCACGAATTACTGGCGCATCGGCTTCCTCAATCAGCAGATCGGCGTCAGCCAGGCGAGCATCGCCTACGCCAAACAGACGCTGCGGCTGGCCAACGCCCGCTACCGGGCCGGCAGCATCTCGGCGCTGGACGTGGTGAACGCGGAACAAAACGTGCTGACGCAGGAAAGCCGGCTACTGGCGTTGCAACACGATCGTCAACAGGCGCTGAATGAACAGGCGGTGCTGCTGGGCGCGCCTACAGGCCAGGCCACTATCGCGCCCGCACGCCTGCCGACGACGGCGATGCCGCAGATCAACACCGGCATTCCCGCCAGCGTCTTGAGCCGGCGCCCGGATCTCAGCGCCAAAGAGCTGCGGTTGCGCGCCGCCCTGGCCAACGTCGACGAGAAACGTCTGCAGTACTATCCCGCGTTCAGCCTGACCGGCTCGCTGGGCGCCAGCAGCAGCGCACTGCTGGAGTTCCTGCGCAACCCGACGGGCAGCCTCGGTGCCGGCCTGACGCTGCCGTTCCTGCAGTGGCGGCAAATGGGGGTGGATATCAAGATCGCCCGTAACGACTACGAACAGCAGGTGCTGGAATTCAGGCAGGCGCTGTACAAGGCGATGGGCGATGTGAATAACGCCCTGTCGCTGCGTGCGCAGCTGCTGGCGCAAGAGACGCAGCTGCAGGCCTCGCTGGCGCTGGCGCGCAAATCGGAGCGGCTGAACGAGGTGCGTTACCGGCAGGGCGCTGTCACCATTACCGATTGGCTGAATGCTCAGGAGCAGCGCCGTCAGGCGGAGCTGGCGGTGGACGAAAACCGCTTCGCGCAGTACCAGAACCTGGCGAAAATCTATCTGGAATTCGGCGGTTCATCGGCCCCCTAATCCAAACTGCCTGGCCATCCGGCCAGGTAGATTTTAAGCGGCAAACACATCAATTTTTCCTGTTTTATCTCCCGCACTCTCTATACTTCAAACATGGTCAATCAGACGAAAAACCGTCAAATTGCACAATTATTAGACCATTCTCGCACCAAATCAGTGCAAACACTTAAGTTAAACTGCTGGATTTGATCGGCGCAAGATATAACGTTAAGCTATAGATGCAAAATAATTAGTCACCTAAATGACATAACCTTGGCATAAACGACGATATTTTGTGATCCACATCCCATCTTAAATGTGGATAATGAATCGTCTTGAACCGCGATTCGATTAGCCGATTTGATAACTCGAAAACAACAGTGAACGGAGATTACGCTTTCACGAACAACGAATAATTCATTAAGGGATGATTATATGAAGTTAAGAAAAAAACGACATAAACCGATGCACATTAGCGACATCACCATCATCGATGACAGCAAACTCAAGAAGGCGATCACCGCAGCAGCCCTGGGCAACGCGATGGAGTGGTTCGACTTCGGCGTATACGGCTTTGTCGCCTATGCGCTTGGCCAGGTCTTCTTCCCCGGCGCCTCTCCCGGCGTGCAAATGATCGCCGCGCTGGCGACCTTCTCCGTACCCTTCCTGGTGCGTCCGCTCGGCGGCCTGTTCTTCGGCGCCATGGGCGATAAGTTCGGTCGCCAAAAGGTGCTCTCGGTGACCATTATCATCATGGCGGTCAGCACCTTCTGTATCGGCCTGATCCCGTCCTATGCGTCGATCGGTATCTGGGCACCGATCCTGCTGCTGCTGGCCAAGCTGGCGCAGGGCTTCTCCGTCGGCGGTGAATATTCCGGTGCGGCGATCTTCGTCGCCGAATACTCGCCGGACCGCAAACGCGGCTTTATGGGCAGCTGGCTGGACTTCGGCTCCATCGCCGGCTTTGTGATGGGCGCAGGCGTGGTGGTGCTGATCTCCAGCATCGTCGGCGAAGCCAACTTCCTCGACTGGGGCTGGCGTATCCCGTTCTTCATCGCCGCACCGCTGGGCCTGATCGGTCTCTATCTGCGCCATGCGCTGGAAGAAACCCCGGCGTTCCAGCAGCACGTGGACAAGATGGAAAAAGATGACCGCAACGCCATCGAAAATCCGCCGAAAACCTCGTTCAAAGAGATCGCGGCCAAACACTGGAAAAGTTTGCTGGTGTGCGTCGGTATCGTCATCTCCACCAACGTGACCTATTACATGCTGCTGACCTACATGCCGAGCTACCTGTCGCATAACCTGCACTACTCGGAAGATCACGGCGTTCTGATCATCATCGCCATCATGATCGGCATGCTGTTCGTACAGCCGGTAATCGGCCTGACCAGCGACCGCATCGGCCGTAAGCCGTTCATTATCGGCGGCAGCATCGGCCTGTTGGCGCTGGCGATCCCGTGCTTCATTCTGATCAACAGCAACGTGATTGGCCTGATCTTCGTCGGTCTGCTGGTGCTGGCGGTGCTGCTCAACTCCTTCACCGGGGTGATGGCCTCGATTTTGCCGGCGATGTTCCCGACGCACATCCGTTACAGCGCGCTGGCGATTTCGTTCAACATTTCGGTGCTGATCGCCGGTGCGACGCCGACCGCCGCCGCCTGGCTGGTCGAAGCGACCGGCAACCTGTACATGCCGGCCTACTACCTGATGGTTGTGGCGGTGATCGGTCTTATCACAGGTCTGTACATGAAAGAAACCGCCAACAAGCCGCTGCGCGGCGCGACGCCGGCCGCTTCGGACCGCTCAGAAGCGAAAGAGCTGCTGCAGGAGACCTACGACAACATCGAACAGAAAGTCGAGGACATCAACGCGCAGATCGCCGAATTGGAAAAGAAAAAGCAGATCCTGATCGACCAGCATCCCAAGCTGGATTGATCGGCGCGAAAACACAAAAGCCACCCGTTTGGGTGGCTTTTTTACTTTGATTTCAAAAGGAATAATGCGCAGCGCATTTTATGGCAAGCGGGATTGGTGGCACGCTTTGCCGCACACCTTTATTAATGAAGAACATAATCATGAGCACGATGGACCTTTCCATCATCATCGGCATCCTGGTTATGCTCGCCCTGTGGCTTGGCGCACTCTTCAACATCGGTGATATCACCTTGAGCATTTCACGTCTGTTCCACTGGATTGAAAGCCAACGCGGCTAACCCCATGCCGACGGCGGAAAACATCGGCTATGATTGAAAGGCCTTACCGCCATTTTCCGAGACTGTCGCTCGCGATAAAGAGGACCGCATCATGACCGACTATGCGTTCTACAATCAGATCCTGACCCGGCTGGCCGCCAATCACCCCGGCACGCTGGATGAAAAAACCTATGAACTGTGGAAACAAGACGCCACCAGCCCGCACGCCTTCGCCGATCCCTTCGCCTATCTCAAAACCAAGGGCCTGATACAGGCCTATGTGATGAGCGACATCGACGAGAACAACTATGATATCGACCCGCATCAAACGCGGATCACTGCCGCCGGTCTCGAATTCATTCGCAACGGCGGGTTCAAATAAGGGGGATACCCGCCAACAAAAAACCGCCAGACGGCGGTTTTTTTTACTCTAAAAGCGGGCGAACCGGCTCAGGCGGGGAAAGGCCGGTAAAAAATGCGCAGCACTTCGTTGTCGCCCTGGCGTAAAAAACCGCCTTCCGGCTGCCAGCGCAGATCGCGCGCCAGATTGAGATTTTCCCAGCCGACCGCGCCCCCCACGCCGATGCAAAGATTTTTATTGCCGGCGGCAAAGCCTGCACCGGTGCCGATCATGGCATGCAGCAAACGGGGCGCCGTCGCGTCACGCAGGGAAAATATGCCGATAAAACATCCCTGCGGCGCGCGCAACATATCGGCCATGGTGCGGATCTCGGTATCGTCAGGGCTGACGAAATGTTTGTATTGCTTATCGAATACCGTCTGCCACAGCTGCTTGTATTTCGCCTTGCTAAGCGCGCCTGAACGGTGGGCGCACAGCACCACCGCATCCCAGCACATCTCCCCGCTCAGCGAAAGATACTCTTCCGTATCGGCTTGCGGCTTGTCGGCGTAATGCCGCGCAAATTCAGCCGCATTCAAATGCGGCGGCACGGCCTGTTTGGCAACGTCACTCTTGTAGCGTTTGAAATTCAACCAATGCATGGGAAGTATCCTCTTCATCCGCTAGATTTATGAAGCTGAAGCCGTGGACGAGACGAGCCATCAAATCCAGGGCGTCGTCGGCGATGGCCGTTTCGTCGTCATTCAACCCCTGTTCCACCGATCGCTCAATCGCGTTCATCACCGCCGGAGCGCTGGTTTCCTCCCCCTGCGACACCACGTCTAATACGGCTTTGCCGATCGCCAGACAAAGCTCATGATCAAACTCAACCTCTTTATACGGCTGCATAATCACTCCGATAAATTTTTACCCAAGAATACTAGACCACAATGGCGTATCGCGCCTGTCATCGTAGCGTAGCAATCTATGCAGCCGAAGAGAAATGCATCGGGCCCCGGGTTGATAGCCCGAAGCCCGATAACGAGCAGGTTATTGCGGTGCTTGTTCGGTGGGGCGAATGATAAAACAAGTGGCGGTTGCCGAAGCCAGCAGCTTCCCTTCCGCCGTTTTGAGCGTGCCTTCAGCGAAAGCGACGTTCTTCGCCGCATAGACCAGACGCCCCTCGGCGATCAGGTCACTCTCCTTCGGCACAGGGCGCAGCATTTTTACCTGCAGATCGACGGTGCCGTAACCTACGCCTGCGCCCAGCGTACTGTGCACCGCGCAACCGGTCACCGAGTCCAATACCGTGGCGGCAAAGCCGCCATGTACGCCACCCAGCGGATTCAGATGGCGCCCGTCTGCCCGCGCCACGATGCGGATATACCCTTCTTCCACCGCAACCGGCTTCATGGGCACGGTTTCAGCGATCGAGGCCGCTGGGATCTTGCCGGCCATTGCAGCCTGTAACAGCGCCAGCCCGGTCATTTTTGTCGGGTCCATGGTTTTCTCCTCGGATCAGTAAACCTTTCATATAGTAGAGGTCTGACCTGTTGGTTTGCTTTTTCGTGCTGGTGGCTTCTTCCCCCTTGATTCACTGAGTGTGAGCACCATCACTCTTTAGCGTTAATAACCACAATTTTTTAGCGCCTTTAGATTTAAAACAACTTTCTGTTGTAACCGCCGCCGGAAACTGAACGCAGTTAAGTTCAACATTATTAAGGCGTATCTATCATGGATTTCTTTCTGCAATTAGCGGTTATATTGGCATGCCTGCTGTATGGGGCGCGCAAGGGCGGCATTGCGCTGGGGTTACTGGGCGGTATCGGGTTGATGATCCTGGTGTTCGGCTTTCACCTGCAGCCCGGCAAACCGCCGGTAGACGTGATGCTGGTGATCATCGCGGTGGTGGCGGCCTCCGCCACCCTGCAGGCCTCGGGCGGGCTGGACGTGATGCTGCAAATCGCCGAACGGATGCTGCGGCGCAACCCGCGCTACGTCTCGATCATCGCACCGTTCGTGACCTGCATTCTCACTATTCTGTGCGGCACCGGGCACGTGGTGTACACCATCTTGCCGATCATTTATGACGTGGCGATCAAAAATAACATCCGCCCGGAACGGCCGATGGCGGCCAGCTCGATCGGCGCGCAGATGGGCATTATCGCCAGCCCGGTTTCGGTAGCGGTCGTTTCATTGGTGGCGATGCTCAGCAGCTATACCTTCAATGGCCGCCATCTGGAATTCCTCGACCTGCTGTCGATCACCATTCCTTCCACCCTGTGCGGCATTCTGGCGATCGGCATCTTCAGCTGGTTCCGCGGCAAAGACCTGGACAAAGATCCGGAGTTCCAGAAATTCATCTCGGTGCCGGAAAACCATCGCTACGTCTATGGCGATGCCGCCACCTTGCTGGACCGGGTGCTGCCGCGCAGCAACTGGATCGCCATGTGGATTTTCCTCGCTACCATCGCCCTGGTGGCGGTGCTGGGGGCATTTTCCGAGCTGCGGCCCAGCTTCGGCGGCAAGCCGCTCTCCATGGTCCTGGTGATCCAGATGTGCATGTTGATGGCCGGGGCGCTGATCGTCATCATCACCCGCACCAACCCGGCGTCTATTTCTAAAAACGAAGTGTTCCGCTCCGGCATGATCGCCATCGTGGCGGTGTATGGCGTCGCCTGGATGGCGGAAACCATGTTCGGCGCGCACCTGGCGCAGATCGAAGCCACCCTGGGCGTGCTGGTGAAAGAGTACCCCTGGGCCTATGCGCTGATCCTGCTGCTGGTGTCGAAATTCGTCAACTCGCAGGCCGCCGCGCTGGCGGCACTGGTGCCGGTGGCGCTGGCGATCGGCGTCAACCCGGCCTATATCGTCGCTTCGGCGCCGGCCTGCTACGGCTATTACATTCTGCCAACCTATCCCAGCGATCTGGCAGCGATCCAGTTCGACCGCTCCGGCACCACCCGCATCGGCCGCTTCGTGATCAACCACAGCTTTATTCTGCCCGGCCTGATCGGCGTTAGCGTCTCCTGCGTCTTCGGCTGGATCCTCGCTGCGGCGTTCGGTTTCTTATAATTGGTACTGCGGAGCCCTGCGGGGCTCCCTGCAAGCAGGATGACAATCCATGGGCATGGGGTATGACAAAAAAGGAAGAATACAGGTGTAACGCGAATTTCAGGCACAAAAAAACCGCCTCTCGGCGGTCTACGACATTACTACTTATTGCTTTGATTATTCGGTATTTTTGTTCCCTGGTACCCGGGGCGGGACTTGAACCCGCACAGCCATAAGCCGAGGGATTTTAAATCCCTTGTGTCTACCGATTTCACCACCCGGGCTCGGGAAAGTTGGAGGCGCGTTCCGGAGTCGAACCGGACTGGACGGATTTGCAATCCGCTACATAACCGCTTTGTTAACGCGCCTTTATTCTGTTTGCCTTTTCAGGCCAAAGCCGGTGATTCACCCACTTCGTTTTGTTCTTTTGATCGGCGATGTTGAAATCGCTTATCTTAATCATCTGATTCTTAAGTAATTTATTTCGTTACCGCCGAATCGATGGACTGCATTATGGACTAAACCCCCCACCTTGGCAACCCCTCGAAATAGCAAAAAGTTCTCTAACGCTTTCAACTGCTTATTTTGTGGGCGCACTGTTCACAATGCCAACGCAAAGGCAAGCGAAATGTTGATTTTATATGCATCGGTTCAGGGATTCACGGGCAAATCGGATCTTTTTTCTCAGCAGGAATCGCTTACCCGCGCCCTCTGCAGCTTTTCACTTGCTTATGGTGATGGGATATCAGGCATAACATTATCATGAATCTCCGGTGCCGCTGCCCCGAACGGCCAACGCAACTGCAAGGCTGGAGACTGACGTCAGATTGTACACCGTACGGCGCCCAATCAAATGTGCCTGATTGCACCATGCAACGGATGCATCCTGGGGTATGAAAACGACAGCAGATATAGTGGCAATAATCGAGCTAGCAGGATGAAGAAGGGTTTCACCGGACGGCAAAGGAATAGAAAACGAAAAAGGGGCCGAAGCCCCTTTTCGCTTACCTGCTGAATCACGGGGATTCAACAGGCTAATGTTTGGAGCGGGAAACGAGGCTCGAACTCGCGACCTCAACCTTGGCAAGGTTGCGCTCTACCAACTGAGCTATTCCCGCATTACCAGAACTGACTGATTTATTTGCTATCTTTCGGCAATTCATCGTTGTCGTCTGATGCGATGCATTCTACTTGCCTGACGTGATGAGTCAATAAAATTGTTGGCTCATCACGATCGTTTGCCGATTTTTGCAGCGTATCGATCACGGTTCCAGCAGATCGTTGCGCGCCGCTTTCAAATATTGGAACATCGACCAGAAAGTCAGCACCGCCGCGATATACAGCAAGCCAATCGCCACATACTCTACGGAGCGATCCGGCCGCCACAGCAAACCCACCAGCGACATCATCTGCGCCATGGTTTTCACTTTGCCGATCCAGGATACCGCCACGCTGCTGCGCTTGCCAATTTCCGCCATCCACTCGCGCAGCGACGAAATGATGATTTCACGGGCGATCATGGTGGCCGCCGGCAGCGTGATCCACCAGCTGTGGTAGTGCTCCGCCACCAGCACCAGTGCCACCGCCACCATCACTTTGTCCGCGACCGGATCCAAAAACGCCCCGAAGCGCGTCGTTTGTTTCCAGCGGCGTGCCAGAAAGCCGTCAAACCAGTCGGTGACGGCGGCGAACACAAAGATAACGGCGCAAACCATCGGAGCCCAGTTGAACGGCAGATAAAACGCCAGCACAAAGAATGGGATCAGAACTACGCGAAACAGGGTAAGCCAAGTCGGTATATTCAATTGCATAATGCTACGGTAACTATCTGGCTAGAGTGGAAATTAAGAGTATGTTGCTACATTGCCCTCAGTGTTTCAATGCATTGTAGATCTTTTCTGCCAATGCTTGTGAAATACCCGGCACTTTTGCAATTTCCTCCACGCTGGCGTTCAACAAAGGTTGCAGTCCGCCCATATACTTCAACAGCACCTGGCGCCGTTTCGGCCCTACGCCTTCAATCAGCTCCAATGCGCTGGTATTTCTGACTTTCGCCCTTCTCTGCCGGTGGCCGGTAATCGCATGATTGTGCGAATCGTCGCGGATGTGTTGGATCACATGCAGCGCCGGCGAATCCGGCGGCAGCGAAATCCCCTCGCCTTCCGGCACGAAGAACAACGTTTCCAATCCGGCCTTGCGATCGGCGCCTTTGGCGATGCCAATCAGCAGCGGCTTATTCTTGTCCCAGGTGACGTTCAGCGATTTGAAGACGTCGATCGCCATGCCGAGCTGCCCTTTACCGCCGTCGATAAAGATGACATCCGGGATCTTTTTCTCTTCCAGCGCCTTGCCGTAACGGCGCTTCAGCACCTGCGTCATCGCCGCGTAGTCATCGCCGGGAGTGATGCCGCTGATATTGTAGCGCCGATACTCCGCTCGCACCGGGCCGTTACCGTCGAACACCACGCACGAAGCCACGGTCTGTTCGCCCATAGTGTGGCTGATATCGAAGCACTCCATGCGGTTGATTTCAGTCAGGTTCAGCACCTTGGCCAATTCCGCCAGCCGCTGATGAATAGTCGACTGTTGCGAAAGCTTGGTGGTCAACGCCGTTGCCGCGTTGGTACGCGCCAGCTTCAGATAACGGGCGCGGTCGCCGCGCGGTTTGCTTTGAATTTGGATCTTGCGCCCCGCCAACTCGGAGAGCGACTCCGCAAGCAGGTCTTTTTCCGGCAGGCTGAAATCCAGCAGGATCTCACCGGGCAGCGTGCGCGCCTGGCTGCCCTGCAGATAGAACTGACCGACAAAGGTCTGCACCACTTCGCCCATATCCGTGCCGCCCGGCACTTTAGGGAAATAGCTGCGGCTGCCCAGCACCTTGCCCTGACGGATGAACAGCACGTGCAGGCACGCCATACCGGCATCGAACGCCACGCCGATCACGTCCAGATCGTCGCTGTCGCCCGACACGAACTGCCGCTCGGTGACGCGGCGCACGGCCTGAATTTGATCGCGAATGCGCGCCGCCTCTTCGAAATTAAGCAGTTTGCTGGCTTCTTCCATACGCGCAATCAGCTGGTGCAATACCTGCTGATCTTTGCCCGAAAGAAACAGCCGTACATAGTCCACCTGCTGCCGGTATTCTTCTTCGCTCACCAGGCCGGCAACACAAGGCCCCAGACAGCGGCCGATCTGATACTGCAGGCACGGGCGCGACCGGTTGCGATATACGCTGTTTTCGCACTGGCGGATCGGGAACAGCTTCTGCAGCAGCGCCAGCGTTTCGCGTACGGCGTAAGAGTTGGGAAAAGGCCCGAAATATTCGCCCTTGGCGTGTTTGGCGCCGCGATGCATCGCCAAACGGGGATGGGTATCCGCACTGAGAAAAATCAGCGGGTAAGATTTATCGTCTCGCAAAAGAACATTATATCGCGGTTGGTACAATTTAATGTAGTTATGTTCCAACAGCAGCGCTTCTGTTTCAGTATGGGTAACCGTTACGTCTATTTGCGCGATATTTTTAACCAGCGTCTCGGTTTTACGGCTGCTGACCTGCTGCCGAAAATAGCTGGCGAGACGCTTTTTCAGGTCTTTGGCTTTACCGACGTAGATCACCGTACCCGTGGCGTCGTACATACGGTAGACGCCGGGCTGGCTGGTGACGGTACTCAGGAAGGCTTTGGCATCAAAACGGTCATTCACTGCTTAACAACGTCTCCGCATTGAACAATCCATGTCGGATGGCCAGGTGAGTCAATTCGACGTCGCCGCTGATATTCAGTTTGCTGAACATGCGGTAACGGTAGCTGTTCACCGTTTTCGGGCTGAGACTCAGTTGCTCCGAGATCTCATTCACCTTTTTGCCTTTGGTGATCATCAACATGATCTGTAACTCGCGTTCAGACAGGCAGCTGAACGGCGTTTCAGCCTGCGGCTCCAGCTGACTCAGGGCCATCTGCTGGGCGATATCAGACGCGATATAGCGCTGCCCCGCATGCACGGAACGCAAGGCGTTAATCACTTCCTGCGGCGCGGCGCCCTTGCTCAGGTAACCGGCGGCACCCGCCTGCATCACCTTCGCGGGCAAAGGATTTTCAGTATGGATGGTCAACATGATGACTTTGACGTCGGGTGCATAACGCACAATCTTGCGCGTGGCTTCCAGCCCGCCAATGCCCGGCATATTCATGTCCATCAGCACGATATCGACAGCGTTGCCACGGCACCATTTTACGGCGTCTTCACCGCACTGAGCCTCACCGACAACTTTTATACCTTTGATATCTTCAAGAATGCGTCGTATCCCTGCGCGCACCAGTTCGTGGTCATCAACAAGAAGAACGCTAATCAAGGAAAAATCTCCAAAAAAAGGGAGTAACGCAATCGGCCTCTGTTTTCGCCAGAGATATTACTTGTTTTTCAGACAAGAATGAACACAGATTAATACATACTTTCGAATAACTTTGCGGAGCAGAGCTGATTTTTCAATTTTAGCCGTCTATGCCGCCGATAAATCGTCACGTTGGAAAAGATCGGACGACGAAAATAATTGCGCGGCGCTGCACCAAACACAGGATAGCGCGACAATCATGTTGCGCGTGAGAAATCTGTGTAAGCAATCGCGACATGCATAATATTAACACGGCCGTTGGCTTTTTGTAATCATTTGATATTTAAAGGCGTAACAAAATCCGCCGCCAACGTGGGTTTGGCAACCCGCGTTCGAAACTATTATTCCCGGCAAACGCCGGTAAAATCGGTGTTCCCCGCCCAAATAATTATAATTCCCCCCATTGTTCAACAATAACGTGCCGGACAAATACTTGTTAACCACCTCGAAATAACTGGCCGACAGCGGATGATTCAGCATGGCAATGAGCGAACGTTGCCCACCCGCATGACCGGAGCAAGCCCGGTGCAGATGACGGACGCATGCTATGCTATACTCCGCGCCCAGTTAAATTCGCCGCTGCGCGCGGGGCAACGTTTAGCCCGCACGCGGCGTGCCAAAGCAGCTTGTATCAGGCTACGGCCTCAAAAAATCAGGAGAGAAAATGAGCAACGTTGATTTCACTACGTCTGCAAACCCGGAAATCTTGGCGACCGAGGTTGCCTGCCTCAAAGCTACGCTGACGCTGATCTTGAAGTCGATCGGCCAGGCCGACGCCGGGAAAGTCATCATCAACATGGAACGTTTCATCGCCCAGATTGAAGATCCTACCCAGGCGGAAATCTTCAAGAACAGCATTCAGCAAATCAAGCACGCTTACCGTCAGTAAGCGTTGCGTCCCAGACCCGCACTTCTTGTGGGTCTGCTTTTCACCGCGCTACTCCACACCCCATTGATCTTGCACGTGCTTTCGGGCAGTGTGTTGACTTTCCCCCACACCCGAGACCGTTATGGCCATCCTTGTCAAAGCGCTGATCGGCGCACTGGTCGTGGTTCTGATCGGCCTGTTGGCCAAAACGCGCAACTATTATATCGCCGGTTTAGTCCCGCTCTTTCCCACTTTCGCCCTGATTGCGCATTACATTGTCGGCAACGAGCGTTCCATTGCGGCGCTGAAAACCACGCTGATTTTTGGCATGTGGGCGGTGCTACCCTACCTGGTGTATTTGATCTCGCTGTATTTCCTGATCAACAGTCTGCGGCTGTCGTTGGCTCTGGGGGCGGCGGTACTGTGCTGGATTGCGGCAGCGTGGCTACTCATTACGCTGTGGGGATGGTGGCAAGGGCGTTAACGCCCTTGCCAGGGCAGATTACGGTCGCCCCGCCTGCAAAACGAAGCCACGCTGCCGATCGCCGGCGATACGCAGATAGCGGCTTTCACCGGCGCGCAGCGTCATCGGTATGCTGCCGCCGGTCTCACGCCAAATACACAGGTGATTCTCGATCATATCTTGCCCGATACTGACCGAAACATTGCCTGGCGGCACGCGAAACTCTGCTTTTTCTTTCGCCTCCAGCGAAGCGGCAAACTCCCCATTCACATAGACGCCGGTGCGGCAGCTGCCCGCCAGCATTCCGCTGTCGCGCACCACCACCACCGTGGCGTAAGGCGTATCCGGGATATTCTGATAGAGCATCAGACGGCTTGGGGGGGGCAACTCAGCCTGTTGCGGCGGCACGGCTTGGGTCGCACATCCCGTCAACAGTGCAGAGGCAAATAACAACGCGGCGTAATGCTTCATCCTTGGCTCCTGAAGAAAATAATGCTTATCGTAACAAGAGAATAGCTGTCTCCAGTAGCATTCATATCGCAGAGACGAAAAAATCGGATAACTTCCCACTCCTCCCACGAACCTGCAGGGATAAGAAGATTCTGCATTAAAGCCATTGAAATAAAGGAGATTCTTGCAGATTTAAAACTTGATCATGCCACGTTGAATATCTGCAGCAAAAGCGCCACTGACGTAACTGAAACCATCCTGCGTGACGTAAACCCGGGTATGGCCGGTCTCTGATAACACCGCCACCATATATCCCAGGGCGATCATTTCATGAGACGGAACGTTCATCGGAGTTAGAAATCCGCGGCTACGGCACCACTGATAAAAGCGAGTTCGCCCATATCCCAACACGGAGCCAACATCGGAGAGGTGCTTAAAAGTATCATAATCCTCTGATGGTGCAGGTAAACCGTCATGACTTTCAGGCGTTTTCTTTATCCCTGACAAAATAAACTCCTTTTTTGTAGCTGTCGCGAACGGTTATCTTTCCTCTGAACTGAATTTAAAAAATCCAAAATTAAAATGCAAATGAATTCCCTGTAACTAAAAATTCTTTCCTGGATAAAATCCGAAAATAAAACCCCATTAAAAAAACAGAAATAAAAAAATAGGGTATTAATACCGAGAATTAAATTCTTGGCATGGGTAAATATCCTAAATAAAGATAATATTCAAACCAGCTAAGAACATACTTAGCCTGCATATTATTTCTCTACTCATAACGATGCAATGATGCTCGGATCCTTGCGGCAAAAAGAGAATGAATAAAACCAGCGCCACATCGACCTGCCCTCGCCATGAGGTCGCCGCTTCCTACAGACTTCACTCAATGCGCCACATTCTCTCTCAAAGCGGCACTTCCTCAATCATACCTAAACAATAACCATTATCATTTCCAATTATTGCGCCAGTTTATTACACTTCCCTACCTCACCGGTTAGGAACATTCCTAGTCAGCGAGCCTCAGGATAGAGAAAGAGTTAGGGACACCATGAAGAATTGCCGTTGTTTGATTGCCTTGCCGTTATTGATGTTGACCGCCTGCACCCAATGGGAAAGGCCCGGCGCGGTTGAGAGTACCCGAAATGCCGAATATGCCGAATGCCGCAGTCGCGGCTACGAACGTTTTCCGCCGGACGTGGTGCGGGACGTGGAGTTCAGCTACGAAAACAAATACATTCCTTGCGAGAAAAATAAGAAAGACTGTCCATCGGGATACCGCTATGACAAGGAACCGTCGATTAAAACAGTGCAAACCGATCGCAATCAGTCCGCACGAGACGCCACCATCGAAGCCTGCATGTACGGCAAAGGCTGGCGAGAGAAAACCTACTATTGGCCGCAATGGTGATATAGCGGCGTTTGCCGGGTGCGGAATGCCCGCTAACCCATTCAGCCGTCGTCGTCATCGCCAAGCAGCCCCAGCGCAACCAACGTTTCCGCTCTGACCGGCGTTAAAGGCACACGCGGCGGCGGCAAAGGCCAGCCAAAAAGCTGCCTCGCCGCCGTCGCACAGACTTTACCCTGACATGCCCCCATGCCACAGCGGCTGCCCAGCTTGGCAGTGTGCCAATCCGGCTGATGGCGCACCTGTTCCAGCATGACGTCTTCACAGCGGCACAGCAGCGTTTGTGGTTTGGCCAGCGAATCCAAGCGCTCATCGAGAGCGAAGGCACTGGCCGCCGCCGTGGCGAAACGCTGCCATCGCCGCCGCTGCGCCGCCAGGCGATCCGCCTTTTCCCGTTGCCCGGTGGCAGCATAACCGGCAATGGCGCCCTCGGTGAGCGCCAATTCACTGCCGCCGATGCCGGTACATTCCCCGGCAGCAAAAATTTGCACCTGGCTGGTTTGCTGCCAATGATCCACCGCTACGGCGTCGTGTTCTATCCGACACCCCAGCAGCATCGCCAACTCAATGTTCGCCACCAGACCAAAACCGCAGGCCAACCTGTCGCAGGCGATCGTTCCTTCCCGCCCGCCGTTATTGACGCACACCGCGGTTAAACGTTCTTGCCCCAACGCCGCCTGCACCCGGCTACCGGCACGGTAACAATGCGGCATCAGAGAAAGCGCCTGACGCAGCTTGCCTGGCCAACGCCACAGGCCGCCGGCGAACGCCGCCAACCGCCAAAGCGGCGCCTGCTCAGCCACCAGCACCACCTCGCCTCCGGCCTGTTTCACGCTGTTCGCCACCGCCAACAGCAGCGGCCCGCTGCCGGCTATCGCCACTCGTTCGCCGCGGATAGCCAGCCCTTGCTTGATTTGCGCCTGTAGACCACCGGCGCCGGTCACCCCCGGCAGCGTCCAGCCGGGGAACGGCAGCAGAAGTTCACGCGCGCCATTGCATAGAATCAGCTTTTGATAGCGAATCACGCCGCAGCCATCGGCGTCTTCATACGCCAATCGGTTAGCGCCACACTGCGCCACCAGCTTGCAACCGGGCTGCAGCGCAATATTTTCCTTCGTCGCCACCGCCTGCCGATAGCGGTTCGCCGTTTCAGGCAAAACCACCTGTGGCCCATCGCGCCAAATTTGCCCGCCGGGATGCGGATTATCATCAATCATTCGCACCTGGCCACCGCTTTCCGCCGCGGCCAGCGCCGCCGCCATGCCGGCCGGCCCGGCACCGACGATCAGCACCTCACAGTCTAAGTTACTCATCATCGCTCCTCTCAATGCGCATGCCGGCTTGGCACAGCGTTTGGCACGCCAGGCGACGCAGACCGTTAATGTTCACCCGGCACTCCTGACAAACGCCCATGCCGCAAAAGGGAGCGCGCGGTTGATGTGAAACAGACAACCGACAACGATCGTCGCCGCACAGGCTGAGCGCCGCAGCAACGCTGAGGCCAACCGGCACCCGCCGGTGCTCGCCATCGATGCTCAACGTGATCGTGTTTTGTCTTTCATTCATACAGGCAGCTCCTCGGCGGCAAACGCCCGCGCCGCCAAATACGGGGAATCGTCAATCTCCGGCGTTTGCCGGCCGATCTGCGCAGCGATCAGCGCAGCGCTGCCGAGGGCGGTCGTGACGCCCAATCCCTCGTGCCCCAGTGCCAGCCACAGCCAGGAATACCGTGGATGCGCGCCCAACAGCGGCAGCCCGTCGGCGGAGGCGGCGCGCAGCCCGGTCCAGCAGCGAATGATGTTCATCTGCGCCAGTGCGGGCAAGAAATGCTGCGCACGCGCAAGCATCGCCGCCAACAGCGGCATGTCCAACACCGAATCGACGGCGCCGAACTGGCGAGAAGAACCGATCAGCCATTGCCCGGTGGGCCGTGCCTGCACATTGAATGCCACCGACGTGCCGTCGCTGGCATGCGCGCTGGCCCCATACCCCAACTCCACCAGTTGATGCCGCACCCGCAGCGGGTAGCGATCGGTGATCGCCAGATGGCCCTTTTTGGCGTACAGCAAAGTCTGCGGCAATAGGCCATTGGCCCCAAGGCCGCACGCCAGGAGCACCACCGGCGCGGCCAGGCGCCTGCCGTCCGCCAGCCGCACGGCTCCCTCTTCCAGCGCTGCCGCTTCGCCGTGCACCACGTCGATTGCCGCACCACCGTCGGCCAACAGCCAGCGAGCCGCGAGCGGCGCATACAGAATGCCGTCGCCCGGCACCCGCAGCCCACCGGCCAGGCCGTGCCGCAGCATCGGCTCCATGGCGGCGATCTGTTCCGCCGTCAGCAATTCCGCGGCCACGCCCTGCTCCGCCAGCCGCACCCGCTTTTGCTCGGCGATGGCCATTTCATCCGCTTTATCCGCCAGCCATAGCGTTCCGCAGCCGCGCCAGGCACACGCTTGCGGCATGCGCCCCGTCACTTCACGCCATAACCGCAGCGAATAAGCGCTCAACGCCAGCTCGGCCGGATTATCGTCCATGCACACCAGATGCCCCATGCCGGCGGCGGTGGCGCCGGCGCGGCGATCGTCCACCACCGAGACGCGATAGCCTTCCCGCGCCAACCGCCAGGCGCAGGCGGCGCCGATGATGCCGGCGCCGACCACGATGACATCGGCTCCCCGCTCGGCGCCCATCAGCGTATTCCCCAGACGAAGGGATCGCGTTCGTCGAGCAGCAGCTGGCTATCGGCGCACACGTAGGCCTGCCCGCGAATAAAGGGGGCGATGCGATCGCCGTTCCAACGATAATAGGCCTGGAATTCGCTGCCGATCACGCTGGCCTGCCGCCACTGCGTGTCCGGCGCCAGTTTGCCGTCCGCCGCCAGACACGCCAGTTTGGCGCTGGTGCCGGTGCCGCACGGGGAACGATCATAGGCTTTACCGGGGCACAGCACAAAGCTGCGGCTGTCGGCCTGCGGATCGTCACCGAACAGTTCGATATGGTCTATCGCTCCGCCGTCTTCACCGTGAATGCCCGCCTGTTCCAACGTCTGCCGCACCGCCCAGGTGAACGCGGTCAACGCCTCCAGATTTTGTTTATCGATGGACAACGGCGACTCGCCGATCAGGAAGAACCAGTTGCCGCCCCAGGCGATGTCACCGGTCACCGGCCCGTAACCCGCCACCTCAAGCCGCACCTGGCGGCGGTAACGATAAGCCGCCACGTTCTCTACCGTGACGCTGCCGTCCTCGTGCAGCGTGGCGTTTACCGGGCCGACCGGGGTCTCTATCAGATGGCGCCCGGCGTGGATGCGCCCCAGGTGCGCCAGCGAAGCGATCAGCCCGATAGTGCCGTGCCCGCACATGCCCAGATAGCCGCTGTTGTTAAAGAAGATCACCCCGGCGGTGGCCTGTGGCGAGCAAGGGCGGCACAGCAACGCCCCCACCAGCACGTCATTGCCGCGCGGTTCGAGCATCACCGCGCAGCGCCAATCATCATAATGTTGCGCGAAGCGCGCCCGCCGTTCCGCCATGCTGCCCGCGCCGAGATCGGGAAAACCTTCCACGATCAGGCGGGTCGGCTCTCCGCCGGTATGAGAATCGATCGCCCGCAAAGCGGTGATATGCGCAGAAAGTGCCATCGGCGTCTCCTGAGTTAATGAGATGTTACCAATAGCGTTAGCCTGAACGAATGTGGGCTTAACGGCTTGATGCGTTTCGGCGCGGCGAATGAAGAAATCAGCATAGTGACAAAAGTCAGGCCTGACGCGTTGCGGGCATGATATTAACGAATGCCATAACAATAACTTATTTATCATGACGTTACTTTCATGCTAAATCTCCGCATGACGAGAAACGCCGCAGTTTTCAAGCAACCGCCACGCGCCGTCCGGCAAAAGTATGCGGCAATCCGCATATTTGGCAGGTGGCCGGAAATAGCGCTTGATTCGTTACAGAAAAGTTAATATTGATGCGAAGACATCAACCTGACCCGCCTGTTTTCCCGGCTAACGACCGAAAAGGGACTGCTATGAGATCCACTTCAGACTATCAGCCTCCGGTTTCTCTCTCGCCGCCTTCACTCGTGGGGCTGCCGGAACAGGAGGACGTTTTTGCCGTCGAACATCTGTCACGCCTGTGCGACGGGCTGGCGCAGCAGCGCCCGAACAACCTGCGCGATCTGCTGAATACGCTGGCGCTGATCGCGCCGTTGCTGAACGCGATCCCCAACGTGGTGTTCTTTATCAAAGACGCCCAGGCCCGCTACCTGCTGGCCAACCTCACGCTGGCCAGGCGCTGCGGTTTCAAAACCGTCACGCCGCTGCTGGGCAAAACCTCCGCCGACGTTTTTCCCGCTCAGCTCGGATCCGACTATACCGAGCAGGATCTGCGGGTATTGCGCCACGGCGTGCTGATCCAGGATCAGCTGGAAATGCACCTGTACAACGGCCGAGAAACCGGCTGGTGCCTGACGCAAAAGCTGGCGCTGTATGATGCACAGGGAAAAATCATCGGTATGGCGGGTATTTCTCACGATCTGCAGGAGGCCAGGGCCAATCACCCGGCCTACCAACGGCTGGCGGCGATCGACGTGCACATCCGCCGCCACTATGCCCGGCCGATCGCGCTTGAGGAGCTGACGGCACTGACCGGGTTGTCGGTGGCGCAGATCGAACGCTACTGCAAACGTATCTTCCACCTCACCCCGCGCCAGATGATCCATAAAGTGCGGCTGGAAAAGGCCACTGAACTGCTGGCCGGCGATCTGCCGATCACCGACATCGCGCTGCAGTGCGGCTACACCGATCACAGCGCCTTCAGCCGTCAGTTCAAAGCGATGACCGGCTCCACGCCGCGCGATTTCCGCCTGACGCTTTCCGCTTAACGCGCTGATTTATCTGGTTACCCCCCTCTTTTCACGGTGCGCCGGCGCCCGGATTTTTCACGCCCGCGTTCCGCCGGCATTGTGCCAATTTCGTCGCGGCAATCGGCGAAAAGCGTCAAGCCTCCCTGCGCAATACCGGTCAATCTGTCGGTGAGCCTTACCAAAGATTCACTTTTCATTAACACTTACGGACGACAGGACAAACACGATGAGCCATAAAGCCATAAGCTGGAGCGGCGTATTCCCGGCGGTGACGACCCAGTTCCGCAACGATTTCTCTCTGGATCTCGACGCCACTCATACGGTGATCAAAAACCTGGTGCGCGACGGTGTCTCCGGCCTGGTGGTGTGCGGCACCGTCGGTGAAAATACCTCAATGACGGTGCAGGAAAAGCTGGCGGTGATCGAAGTGGCGAGAGACGCCGCCGACGGTAAAGTGCCGGTGATCGCCGGCATCGCCGAGTTCACCACCGCCTTCGCGCAAAATATGGCGCGTGAAGCGCAAAAGGCCGGCGTCGACGGGATTATGGTGATGCCGGCGCTGGTCTACTCCGCCAAGCCGCACGAAACCGCCGCGCATTTCCGCAGCGTCGCCGGCGCGACCGATCTGCCGATCATGGTCTACAACAACCCTCCTATTTACAAAAATGACGTCACGCCCGACATCCTGACCTCGCTGGTCGACTGCGAGAACATCGTGTGCTTCAAAGACTCGTCGGGCGACACCCGCCGCTTTATCGATCTGCGCAACGAAGTCGGCGATCGCTTCGTGCTGTTCGCCGGGTTGGACGATGTGGTGCTGGAAAGCATCGCCGTCGGCGCGCAAGGCTGGATCTCCGGCATGTCCAATGCCTTCCCGCGCGAAGGGGAAACCCTGTTCCGGCTGGCGAAGGAAAAACGCTATGAGGAAGCATTGGCGCTGTACCGCTGGTTCATGCCGCTGCTGCACCTCGATGCCCGCCCTGACCTGGTGCAGTGCATCAAGCTTTGCGAGCAGCGAGTCGGCCGCGGCAGCGCCGTCACTCGTCCGCCGCGCCTGGCGCTGCAGGGGGAAACGCTCAGCGAGATCAACGCCATGATCGATAAAGCGCTGGCCACTCGCCCGGCGCTGCCGAACGTCGGCCTGTAACGCCTTCACCGCCCGGCCATGCCGGGCGTCATGCTTTCTCTACCGGGGGAACCGATGCCCAACGCTCGCTATGCCGCCATCAGCGGCCAACAATTTATCGGCGGCCAGCGCCGCGCCGAAGGGGAAGCGGCGCTGCTCAGCCTGCGCGCCGACGACGGTCAGCCGACCGGCTACCGCTTCCACCAGGCCACGGCGGCAGAAACCGCCGCCGCCGCCGAAGCCGCCGCCGCGGCTTTTGCGCCCTATTCGCAGCTCAGCGCGGAACTACGCGCTAACTTTCTCGACGCCATCGCCGAGGAGATAGACGCGTTGGATGATGTTTTCTTCGCCTTCGCCATGCAGGAAACGGCCTTGCCCCAGGCGCGGTTGAGCGGCGAACGTGCCAGAACCAGCGGCCAGATGCGGCTGTTCGCCACGCTGCTGCGGCGCGGCGACGTCGAGGGCGTGCGCATCGACTGCGCGCTGCCGCAGCGTTCCCCCCTGCCGCGCCCCGATCTGCGTCAATACCGCACGGCGCTCGGCCCGGTGGCGGTCTTCGGCGCCAGCAACTTCCCGCTGGCGTTTTCCACCGCGGGCGGCGACACCGCCGCCGCGCTCGCCGCCGGCTGCCCGATCGTGTTCAAGGCGCACAGCGGCCATATGATCACCGCGGAGCTGACCGCTCAGGCGATCGAGCGCGCACGGGAACGCACCGGGATGCCCGCCGGCGTCTTCAACATGATCTTCGGCAACCGCGTGGGGGCCGATTTGGTACAACATCCGGCGATTCAGGCGGTGGGATTCACCGGCTCGCTGCAAGGTGGCCGGGCGCTCTTCGATCTGGCGACGCAACGCCCTCAACCTATCCCGGTCTTCGCCGAAATGTCGAGCATCAACCCGGTAGTGATCCTGCCCAAGGCGCTGGCGCGGCGCGAGCAGCGCATCGCGCAGGAACTGGTCTCTTCCTTCACGCTCGGCTGCGGTCAGTTCTGCACCAAGCCCGGCGTGATAGTCGCGCTGCGCGGCGCCGCCTTCGATCGGCTGGCCGAAACGATGAGCGCCCTAGTCAACGCCGCCGAGCCGCAGCCGATGCTGAATGCCGGCACGCTGGAGCACTACCGTCACGGGCTGGCGGCCCTCGATGCCCACCCGGGTATGCGGCATCTGGCAGGCCGCAGCGAAACGCCCGCTCTTCGCGCGGCAGCGCAGCTTTATCAGGCGGAGGGGGCGCTGCTGCTGCAGGCCGACCCGCTGCTGCAACAAGAGGTCTTCGGCCCGGTCAGCATCCTGGTGACGATGGATGACGAAGCGCAGCTGCATGCGGCGCTGGCGGCATTGCAAGGCCAGTTGACCGCCACGCTGCTGGCGGACGACGACGATCTCGCGATGGCCGCCGGGCTGACGTCCCTGTTGGCGCGCAAAGCCGGTCGGGTGCTGTTCAACGGGTATCCGACCGGGGTGGAGGTGTGCGACGCCATGGTGCACGGCGGCCCTTATCCGGCCACCAGCGACGCGCGCGGCACCTCGGTAGGCACGCTGGCCATCGAGCGTTTCCTGCGGCCGGTCTGTTTGCAAAACACCCCCGCAGCGCTGTTGCCGCCGGCGCTGCAGGACGCCAACCCGCTCAACCTGCTACGGCTGGTGAACGGCGTTTACACCCGAGATCCCCTGGTTTCACCTGCCCAAAATTAGCCCGGCCGCATCTGCCTGCCACTCAATAACAAAAGGGTAATACCATGACAACCCAAGGCAAATTCAAGAAGCAGCTTACGCTCACCGATCTGACGTTCATCGGTCTGGGCGCCATCTTCGGCTCCGGTTGGCTGTTCGCCGCCAGCCATGTCTCCTCCATCGCCGGCCCGGCCGGCATCTATTCCTGGCTGATCGGCGGCCTGGCGGTGCTGCTGCTCGGCATCGTCTACTGCGAGCTGGGCGCCGCCCTGCCGCGCGCCGGCGGCATCATTCGCTATCCGGTCTTCTCACACGGCGAACTGATGGGTTATCTGCTGGGATTTATCACGCTGATCGCCTTCTCCAGCCTGATCGCCATCGAAGTCGTCGCCGCCCGGCAGTACGCCGCCGCCTGGTTCCCGTTCCTCAGCCAGCCGGGTTCCGGCGACCCGACCCCGGTCGGCTGGCTGGTGCAGTTGGCGCTGCTGTGCTTTTTCTTCGCGCTCAACTATTACAGCGTAAAAACCTTCGCCAAATCCAATAACCTGATTAGCGTGCTGAAGTTTCTGGTGCCGCTGCTGGTGATCGTGGTGTTGTTCAGCTTTTTCAAACCGGAAAACCTGCACAGCCAGGGCTTTGCCCCCTTCGGTTCCGCCGGCGTTGAGGCCGCCATTTCCGCCGGCGGCATCATCTTTGCCTACCTCGGCCTGACGCCGATCATTTCGGTCGCCAGCGAGGTGCAACGGCCGCAGCGCACCATTCCCATCGCGCTGATCCTGTCGGTGGTGCTGTCCACCATCATCTATGTGCTGCTGCAGATAGCGTTTCTCGGCAGTATCCCCAGCGAGATGCTGAGCGGCGGCTGGGCCGGCATCAGCCAACAGTTCTCCCTGCCGTTCCGCGACATCGCCATCACGCTCGGCATGGGATGGCTGGCGTTTCTGGTGGTCAGCGACGCGATCGTTTCGCCGAGCGGCACCGGCAACATCTATATGAACGCCACGCCTCGCGTGATCTACGGTTGGGCACGCGCCGGTACCTTCTTCAAACTGTTCACCCGGGTGGATGGCGACTCCGGCATCCCCCGCCCGGCGCTGTGGTTGACCTTCGCTCTCTCGGTATTCTGGACGCTGCCGTTCCCGTCGTGGGAAAAGCTGATCGGCGTGGTGTCCGCCGCCCTGGTGCTGAGCTACGCCATCGCCCCGGTCACCGCCGCCGGGCTGCGGCGCAATGCGCCCGATATGCCGCGTCCGTTCCGGGTGCGCGGTTTCTGCGTGCTCGGCCCGCTGTCGTTTATCATTTCGGCGCTGATCGTCTTCTGGTCCGGCTGGGACACCGTCTCCTGGCTGCTCGGCTTGCAGATCCTGATGTTCTTCATCTACATCCTGTTCAAGAATCAGGTGCCGACCCATGCCGTTAGCCTCCGGCAGCAAATTTGGTCCTCGCTGTGGCTGATCGTCTTCTATGCGCTGGTGATCGGGCTTTCCTATCTCAGCAGCTTTGGCGGCATCGGCGCTATTGCCCACCCGTGGGACACCCTCACCATGGCGGTGATTGCGCTGGCGATTTACTACTGGGGCGCCTATACCTGTTTACCCCAGGCCAATTTTATCGGCGATGAAGAAGAATGAACTCGGGGAGGACATCGAAATGACATCCATGCACGTGCTGTCGCTGGAACAGGCTTATCAACTGGCGTTGCGTACGCTGCGCAGCAACGGTTTCAATCCGGCTCATGCCGAGGCGGTGGCGCAAAATGTCACCCAGGGTGAACGCGACGGCTGCGCTTCTCACGGGCTATACCGGCTGTTGGGCTGCGTGCGATCGCTGCGGGCAGGCAAGGTCTCTGCCGATGCGATGCCCAGGTTGTTCGACCAGGCACCGGCCATCTTGCGCGCCGACGCCGGCGGCGCGTTTTCCCTGCTGGCCTACCGCACCGCTCTGCCGGTCTTTATCGAGAAGGTGCGCGCCAATGGCATCGCCGCGCTGGCGATCAACCGCTGCGTGCATTTCTCCGCGCTGTGGGCCGACATCGAACCGCTGATCGAACAGGGGTTGGTGGCCTTGGCCTGCACGCCCAGCCACGCGTGGGTGACGCCGGCCGGCGGTTCGCGACCGCTGTTCGGCACCAACCCCATCGCCTTCGGCTGGCCGCGTGCGGATCGGCCGCCGTTTTTGTTCGACATGGCCACCAGCGCGGCGGCGCGCGGCGAAATCGAACTGCATCGCCGCGCCGGCACCCCGCTGCCTGAAGGCTGGGGCATTGATAAGGCGGGCAATCCGTCCACCGATGCCGCCAGCGTGCTGGAGGGTGCAATGCTGACCTTCGGCGGGCATAAGGGCTCGGCGCTGGCAGCGATGGTGGAATTGTTGGCCGGGCCGCTGATCGGCGATATGACCAGCAAGGAATCGCTGGCCTATGACGACGGCACCGGTTCGTCGCCTTACGGCGGTGAGCTGATCATCGCGTTGGATCCTGAGCGTTTTCTCGGTGCGGATAAGGCGAAATATTTCGCCGGAGCAGAGGCGATGTTTGCCGATATGCAGGCGCAAGGCGCACGCATTCCCGGCGAACGCCGTTATCGGCAGCGGCGCCAGAGCGAGCAATACGGCGTGGAAATCCCCAGGACGTTGTACGACGAAATCGTGGCGCTGTGCGATTAGCGCCGGGTTAATGCCCCGCGCCGGCAACCCGGCGCGGGGAAAGGCTTATCCTGCCTGAGCCAGATCGCTGTGCAGGCGCTTGCGCCACACCGGTTTGGTATCCCAGCGGGCAAAGTGTTTCGCCTCTTTACCCGGCTGCACCTGATGCCACATATCTTCTTGCCACCGGATCGGTTCCTTTCCTCGCAACGTTGGGCGGGTCTGTTTAATCGTCCGTTGCAAGACGCCCGCTTCCTCAGCGGTAATGGGCGGCGCCTGTCTGGCGGCATCCAGCGCCCGGCTTCCCAACGGCGCCATCACCTGATACAACACGTTGACCTGCTGCAGCGTCGCTTGCTGATTAGTGCTCATTCCCTTACCCGACCAACCGTCGAAGTTTTCGCCGGGATCGTCCCCCTGCGCGCGATATTCGTTACCTGGCCCCTCGACGATATTCCATCCTTGCCAGGTCACCAGAGTGTGTAATCCATCGCGATCCTGCAGATTTTTATTTTTGATCTGTTTGAGCACCTCGGCGCGGTTTGGCACACCGATCAGGTTCATAAACTCGTCCAGCGCGTCCCAATGCTGCCCCGCCACCAGACCATTCCAGACATTACGCAAACAGTTCCAGGGAATGGTGTGATGCCAGGTCAGCGTAATAAGCGGCTTGGTTGACGCATGTTGCCAACGGCTCGGTTCACTGCCCCGATCGCCTCTGATAATCCCATCGACTTCTAATGGCATAGCTGCCCCTCTTCTGGCTGAGATGAAGAATATGCGCAAGGCCGGTGGCCCGGTTGGCATAAAAACGTCAGCTAAAATCGTAGCAGCTCAGGCTGAGATGGCAATAAAGCGCCAGGCACGCTCTGCTGCCGACCGGCAACCGCAGAACGCGCCCGAAAACGGTGGGCTTAAGATGGATTATCTGACCACCATTACCGAAATATTGGCATGGCGAACGATAGCGGCGGCGTTAGATCCCAGCAGATAGGTTTTCACGCTCGGGCGACGCGAACCGATGATGATCAGATCGGCGTCGATCTCTTCCGCCAGTTCCAACACCTGATCGCGTGCAGAGCCGAAGCTGACGGTGTAATTGAGGCGATCCAACGGCAGATCGATTTCCGACATGATTTTCTTCAGTTTATCCACCGCCTTCACTTCCGCCTGATTCTCAAACTCCTTGAGACCGAACGAATAGGCAGTAACAAACGCCGAGGCATCCGGCAGCGCATGGAAGAAATGCACTTTAGCGCCGGACAGCTTCGCCAAATATTCCACATGCTTCAGCGCATGCTCGGTCAACAGATCCTCTTCAATATCGATCGGCACTAAAATAGTCTTGTACATATCACGTCCTTTCTATGTAAACCGGGTGCCTACAGAATACTGCCGCGCACGGCGGCGGTGAATCGCTTTATCACGCTTTTGTGATCGGGGGGTAAATACTGAATAAGGACAGTTCTTAATTTAACAAAATATAAACATCACGCCGATAACGGATAGGGACTTAATTATTTATTACTCAAGATTAAATCAGCTGCAAATAAACCGCTTTGGCGGTGGCGGCGGTCTTATTAGCGACAGAAAGTTTTTTAATCGAGTTGCCGATATGGAAATTGACCGTGCGCTCGCTCACCCCCATCAACAGCGCGATCTCTTCCGCCGTTTTCCCTTCGCTGCACCAGCGTAGGATGTCTTTTTCGCGCAGCGTCAGCACATCTTTTATCGCGTCGTCGTTCACCGAGATCAAGGCTTCACGCAGCGTTTTATGGGCGGTTTGCGCCAGCCAAAGGAAGAAGGTTTCATTTGCCACCCGCGCTTGCGGCGTTTGCTCGGGTAGCGCTTTGCCGGCAAACGTCAGGATCCCCAGCCGGCCATAGCAATCCTTGACCGACTGCGACCAACCGGCGCACAGGCCGAACTGCGCCATATGCCGCCAAACCAGCGGCCGCTCGTGATAAAAGCTTTCGTCCCACTGAAACTGCAGCGTGGAATGGTGAGCGCGCTCAATAACCGGATCCTGCAAATACACCCGCTGCCGCCGATAATCTTCGAGATAGTTCGCTGAAAAATTCCCTTCGATCAGCATCTTGGGGCGGCTGGCCGGATAACAGGAAAACACGATGTAGGAGAAATAATCAAACCCCAACGCCTCAGCGCAGGGCCCCAGCTGCGTCAGAAAACGTTCGCGATCGGCCAGGCTGCCAATCACCTCCGCCATGAGCCGTTGAGTGCGGGTATCCATAACGCAGGTTCTCCAGATAGCGATGCCGATTTATCGATAGGTCAGACTCACTATAGAATATCGCCGTCCGGCGTCAGTAGCCGTTTCATATAATAAAAAATACCAACGCTATAACGAAAACAGCTATTCCCCTTAAAATAAGCCTTTTTATTGCGCCGCACAGGAAAACTACGCGAATAGCATAATATCCTCGGCGCGTAAACCTGTCATTTCTACCGTTAGACAGCCAAGGCACCGCCAATTACTTTCCAGACAGGCACCCGGTGCCGCCGTAAATCCAAAGAGATAATAAGCATTTGCGAATTTCGCATGGCATACAGTGACGGGGATTTTCTATGGCAGAAAGTAATGCGGCAATTCAATCGGCTGCGATTATCGGTGCGGGAACGATGGGCAGAGGCATCGCTTATCTTTTCGCGCAAAAAGGCATTCGCACGGTGCTTTATAATCGCAACGGCAATACCCTCAATCAGGCTCGCGAATATATCGCGCAAGACCTGAACAAGAAAGTCGAACAGGGCAAGATCGCGCTGCAGGATAAAGGCGCAGTGCTGGCCAATCTGGTGTTCACCTCGGTGTTTGAGACTATCGCCGACAGCGATCTGGTGATAGAAACCATCGCCGAGCAAGAGCAAACCAAACTTGAGGTGCTGGCGGCCATCGCCGCGGCGGTCAAGCCCGACACGCTGATCGCCACCAATACCTCCTCACTGTCGCTTAACAAGCTGGCAACCGCGGTGACGCACAGCGAGCGGTTTATCGGTTTGCACTTTTTCAATCCCGCGCCGCTGATGAAACTGATTGAAATCATCCCGGCCTACTTTACCGCACGCGCCACCACCGAACGTTGCCGTCAGCTGGTGGCCGCGTTGGGGAAACGCGATGTCGTCTGCCAGGCCACGCCGGGGTTTATCGTCAACCGCATGGCCCGCCCCTACTACCTGGAAGGGTTCCGCCTGTTGGAAGAACACGTGGCGCGCGCGCCGCAGATCGACCGCGCCCTCAAGGCCGGCGGGCACTTTCGCATGGGGCCGCTCGAGCTGACCGATTTTATCGGCCAGGACATCAACTATCAGGTCAGCCGGCAAATCTGGCAGGACATGCAATACGATCCGCGCTATACCCCCGGCCATCTGCAGCGTTCGCTGGTCGATGCCGGTCTGTTGGGGAAAAAGAACGGCCGCTCCTATTTTGCCGCCGAAGAAAACGCCTTACCGGTAACGGCCGCCTCCAATGCAGACGTCGAGACGCTGCGCGTTTACGGCGAACACCCTTTTTTTACCCTGTTGCAACAGCGGGCCGCGCTTCAGTGGCCACGGCTGCGCGTGGAGCAACGGCCGGCCTTACCGGGTCTGGGGCCGGCCGTCCAGATCAATGAGGCTTTCACCGTCAGCGTCACCGATGGCCGCACGGCGAGCCAATTGGCGGAGCTGACGGCGGCGGATGCCTTTGTGGTCGATGTCGCCCTGAACTACGCCGACACGGCGTATCTGGTGGCAGCGCACAACCGCCACGCCTCTGCGGCCAATAAGGCGCTGTTTTTACGCCTGCTGCACACGGCAATCCCGCAGGTTGAATTTATCAAGGACTCCCCGGCGCTGATCGTCGCCCGCGTCCTCAGCAGCCTGATCAACGAGTCGGTGATCATGGTGGAAAGCGGCGTCTGCAGCCGGGAAGACATCGATGTCGCCGCCGTCGCCGGCGTTAACTACGCCGACGGCATTTTCGGCTGGCTCGATAGCCTGGGGGAGAAAAACGTCAGGACGACGCTGAGCAACCTGGCGCAGCTGCTGCACGCGGCACGCTATGCGCCGCATTACACCCTTCTACACGCCGCGCAACCGGTGCTGACGACCACGCCTTAAGGATCCATGATGAGCATTAACGATGACGGCGTTTATCTGATCGACGGCACGCGCACGGCGATTGGCGCCTATGGCGGCAGCCTGGCGCATACCCGCCCCGACGACATGGCGGCAACGATCATCCGCAGTCTGCTGCAGCGCCATCCGGCGGCGGAAGCGAAGCTGGACGAAGTGGTGCTGGGCTGCGCCAACCAGGCCGGCGAGGACAACCGCAACGTCGCCCGCATGGCGGCGCTGCTTTCCGGGCTGGATCCGTCGGTGCCGGCCATCACCCTCAACCGCCTTTGCGCCTCTGGGTTGGATGCGGTGATCTACGCCGCGGCGAAAATCCGCAGCGGCCTTAGCGAACTGATTCTGGCCGGCGGCGTGGAAAGCATGAGCCGCGCGCCCTATGTGCTGAGCAAGGGCGACACGCCGTTCGACAAGGGGGTGAAGCTGTACGACACCACGCTGGGATGGCGCTTTGTTAACCCGCGGCTGGCGGAGCGCTACGGCAGCGATCCGCTCGGCATCACGGCGGAAAACGTGGCTCAACGGCAGTACATCTCGCGCGAGGAGCAGGATCTGTTCGCGCTGGCCTCGCAGCAAAAGGCCCGCCGGGCGATCGACAGCGGCCGGCTGGCGCGGGAAATCACGCCCGTGGACGTGCCGGCGGATCGCAAGACCACGCGTACATTCGCGCAGGATGAGTTCCCGCGCCTCAGCACGCTGCAGCAGCTGCAGGCGCTGAAACCGGCGTTCTCCGCCGGCGGTTCGGTCACCGCGGGCAACGCTTCCGGCATCAACGACGGCGCCGCCGCGCTGCTGCTGGCTTCCGGGCGCTACGTGAAACGCCAAGGGTGGCAACCGCTGGCGGAGATCGGCGACAGCGCGGCCGCCGGCGTTGAACCGGCGTTGATGGGGCTGGGGCCGATCGCCTCCACCGAGCGCTTGCTGCAGCGCGGCGGGTTCACCTTGAACGACTTCGACATCATCGAGATTAACGAAGCCTTCGCCTCACAGGTTCTGGCGGCGCTGAAACACTGGCGCATCGACGCCCACGACGCGCGGGTCAACCCGAACGGCGGCGCCATCGCGCTCGGTCACCCGCTGGGGATGTCCGGCGCGCGCCTGGTGCTGTCGGCGGCGCTGGAACTACGCGATCGGCAGGCCGGCAACGCATTGGTGACGATGTGCGTCGGCGTCGGTCAGGGGCTGTCATTAAACCTTAAAGCCGTTTAACACAAGGAACATACGATGAGCGTACTGAACATTCTTGAAGAAAAGCTGGCGGAAACCAAAAAACAGGGGCGTTTTCGCGAGTTCCTCAACCTTGAACGCGGCGTGCAGGACAAACCCTGGGCCACCAGCCACGGGCACCACGGTGAGCGCCGCCTCAACGTCTGGTGCTCGAACGACTATCTGGCGATGAGCCACCACCCCAAAGTGCTGCTAGCCACCACCGAAGCGGTTAACCGGGTCGGGCTGGGCACCTGCGGCGCCCGCAGCATTTCCGGCACCTCGGTCTACCACAGTGAGCTGGAAACGCTGTTGGCCAGCGCCTACGGCAAAGAGTCGGCGCTGCTGTTCACCACCGGTTTCGGCGCCAACGACGCCACCTTGTCCACCCTGTGCGACGCCATTCCCGATCTGATCGTGTTCTCCGACGAGCTGAATCACGCCTCGATGATTTACGGTATCCGCTACAGCAAAGCGGAGAAAAAGATCTTCCGCCACAACGACGTGGCACACCTTGCCGAACTGCTGCAGGCCGCCGATCCGGCGCGGCCAAAGCTGATCGCCTTCGAGTCGCTGTATTCCATGGACGGTGACTTCGCCCCGCTGGCGCAGATCGTGGCGCTGGCGGAGCAATATCAGGCGCTGACCTATCTCGACGAGATCCACTCCGCCGGCGTCTATGGCGAACGGGGGCTGGGCTACGCCGAACAGCTGGGCCTGCTGGATAAAATCACCATTATTCAGGGCGGGTTCGGCAAATCTTACGGCGCGGCGGGCGGTTATATCGCCGCGCCCCGCTCGGTGGTGGAGGCGGTGCGCAGCTGGGCTCCGGCATTCGTCTTCAGCACCTCGTCGCCGGCGCCGGTGGTGGCCGCCGCGCTGGCCAGTTTTAAATACAACCTCGAGCATGACACCCAGCGCAAGCACCTGCTGGCGATCGTCGATCACCTGAAAACCGGCCTGCGCGCTGCCGGCATCCCGCTGGTGTCGGCCGACAGCCATATCCTGCCGCTGCGGGTCGGCGATCCGCACCGCAACAAACACATCAGCAAAGTGCTGCTCGATGAGCATGATATTTACGTGCAACCGGTCAATGCGCCGACGGTGCCCGCAGGCAGCGAGCGGCTGCGGGTGACGCCGACCTCGGCGCACTCCCATGCCGACGTGGAGACGTTCCTGGCCGCGCTGGGGCGAGTCTGGGCGGCGAACGATCTGCGGAGGGCGGGATGACGCTAGCGGATTATAACGGCCATCTGGTCACGCTCTGTCTGATGGCGACCGGCACGTTCGCCATCGGCACCGACGCCTTTATCGTGGCCGGCGTGCTCAGTGACATTTCCGACACCTTTGCCGTCAGCCCTGCGCAAGCGGGGCAGTTGATATCGGTATTCGCACTGGCTTATATGCTGTTCGCGCCGCTGACCGCCTGGCTGCTGGGCAACGTCAACCGCAAGCATATCCTGCAGCTGGCGCTGGTGCTGTTCATCGCCGGCAACCTGGCCTGCGCCTGGGCCACCAGCTACCTGCAGATCTCGTTCGGCAGAGTGCTGGCCGCATTGGGAGCAGCCTGTTACACGCCGCAGGCCGCCGCCGCCGCGGTGGGGCTGGTGGCGGAAAAACGCCGCGGCCTGGCCATTTCCATCGTCTATGGCGGCATGACGTTGGCTATTGCGCTCGGCATTCCGTTCGGTACCTTTCTCGCCAAACTGATCGGCTGGCGTGAAATCTTCCTGTTCATCGCCCTGCTGGGGGCGATTGCGCTGCTGGGCCTGTCGTTGGCGCTGCGCGCCATCGCGCCGCCGGGCAAGCATTCGCTGAAAGAGCGGCTCGCCCCGCTGCGGCAAAAGGCGGTGCTGACCACGCTGCTGATCACCTTTTTCGCCGTTTGCTCGGAACACATCGTCTATAGCTACGTCAGCGTATTGCTGAAAAACACCCAGTTCGGCCCGCAGGCGATCCTGCCCCTCGCGCTGCTGGTGTTCGGCATTGGCGCGGTGATCGGCAACTTTGCCTCCGGCGCGTTAACCGATGCCCTCGGCAGCAAGTTCGTGCTGCTGTTTTCCGTGGCGATCCAGACGCTGTCCTTGTTCCTGCTGGCCTTTTATGTCACTTCCCCCTGGTGGGTGCTGGCCATCTTTCTGGTCTGGGGCATCACTGGCTGGATGTACCTGGTGCCGATCCAGCATCACCTGTTGTCGCTGTCGAAACGCTTTGGCGCGCTGACCGTGTCGCTCAACAGCTCGGTGCTGTACGCCGGCATCGCGGCGGGCGGCATGCTGGGCGGCCTGACGCTCTACGCGCTGCCGGCCTATTACCTGCCGCTGTTTTCGCTGCCGCTCGGCGCCATCGCCCTGCTGCTGACACTGCTGTTTTTCCGGGGAGAGACCGGCAATGAGTAAAGCCCTCCCGGTGCTTTATGAGCGCCATGGCGAGCAGGTTGCGGTCATCACCCTCAATCGGCCGGAAAAAAAGAACGCCATCAACCTGCAGATGGCCGAGCTGATCCGCACTTACCTGCGGCAGGCGGATAACGATGACTCGGTGCGCGCGATCGTTCTGGCCGGTCAACCGGCGGTATTTTCCGCCGGCATGGATGTCGACGCCTTCCGTCAGGGCGAACTGCCCATCGTCACGCCGGAGGGGTTTGGCGGGCTGATCCATGCGCAGATCGCCAAGGTGATCATCGCCGCCGTTGACGGCATCGCGTACGGAGGCGGCTTTGAGCTGGCGCTGGCGTGCGATCTGATCGTCGCCGGCCAGAACGCGCGCTTCAGTTTCCCCGAAACCGGGCTTGGGTTAGTCGCCGCACAAGGCGGATGCGCGCGCTTGCCGACGCGCATTTCCCCCTATGTCGCACTCGACTGGCTGCTAACCGGCAGAACCGTCGGCGCACGGGAGGCGCTGTCACACGGCGCCATTTCCCGTATCAGCGAGGGGGCGGCCCGGGAAGAGGCGCTGCGCATCGCCGAACAGATCGCCGCAAAAGATCTTGCCGCCAGCCAAACGGTGAAGGCCATCGTGCGCCAGGGGCTGGCACGGCAAGAAGCCCCCTCATTCGCTTTTCAACAAGGCCCGGTCGAGCGCCTGCGCCAGGCTGCCGCCCGCCGATAATTCTCCCGCCGGTTCGCCTGAACCGGCATTTCCCGCTTTTCCGCCACCGCTCATTTTACGCAGCCCGCCTCTTGGCGCTGGGCTACACTGCCGTTAGCCCTAATGCGCTGATAAGGAAAAACAATGCGCCATTTGCCTCTGCTGACCCCCAGACTTCGCCTGCGCCCGTTCACCGCCGACGATCTGCCCGACTTTACCGCCTACCGCAGCCACCCGGACGTGACTCGCTACCAAAGCTGGAGCGACTACAGCGCCGCCGATGCGCAGGCCTTTTTCGCACGGCAACGGCGGCTCGAATTCAACCGTGACGACAGCTGGTTTCAACTGGCGGTCGAGCGCCGCGAGAACGGCGCGTTGCTCGGCGATATCGCGGTGCATTTCTTCGATGAGGGGCGCCAGGCTGAACTGGGCGTGACCTTCGCGCCCAGCCACCAGCGTCAAGGGCTGGCGCGCGAGGCGCTGAACGCCGTCATCGCCCTGCTGTTCGGGCCGCTGGCGAAGCACCGTATTACTGCGGTGGTGGACGCGCGTAATCTTGCCGCCGCCACGCTGTTCGGCAAACTGGGTTTTCGGCGCGAGGCCCATTGGCGGCAAAACGTGTTTTTCAAAGGCGCGTGGGGCGACGAATTCGGTTTCGCTCTGCTGCAAAGCGAATGGCGGGAGAATGCAAAGCATGACGCTGCTGAATAAATACCTTGGGCAATACCAGTTCTCGGAGCGGCATGCGATCGCCATCGCCGCGCCACAGGCGCGGATCCTGGCGGCCGTGGCCGCTTACGATCCCAAGCACGACCGTTTTTTCCGCAGCATGATAGCGCTGCGCGAATTGCCCGCGCGGCTGATGCCACGCAATAAACCCAGCCCGCCGCCGTTTGGCCTGCATAACTTTTGCCTGCTTGAGCAGGATGACAGCGCGTTGGTCTATGGCCTGATCGGCCGCTTTTGGCAGGCTGAATACGGTCTGGAGCAGGTCGCTGACGGGGCGGGCTTTCTGGCCTTCGTTAAGCCCGGCGTCGCCAAACTGGCGCTGGGTTATGTCGTGAGCCCTCTGCCGGACGGCCGCTGCCGCCTGGTGACGGAAACACGCATCTTCTGCCCCGACGACGCCAGCCGGCGGCGGTTTACCCCCTATTGGTATGCGATTCGCCTGGTCAGCGGGCTGATACGCCGCCGTATGTTGCGCGCCATTAAAACAGTCAGCGAAAAGCCGGCGGTGAATCATTCACCAGGCTGATTTATTTAAGAGCATTCTTAGAGAATGAAAATCATTATCAGCCTATTTTTTAATCACAACAAGATAGTAGTGAGAAGCCATTGACCCCGCCCCCTGCGGGGATTTTTTCGCCTATTTATCACCTGTTTCAGGAAATACCTGCATAAACAGGAAGGTGCAAGGCTTGCGCTGATGCTGGCTGATCTGCGGCACCAACCGGGTGAAATGCTCGGTCTGGCAATGCGCATCCAGGGCGGCGCGATCCGGCCAGCTTTCGATAAAAATAAAATGCCCGGGATCCTGCTGGTCGATACACAGCTCATAACTGATGCACAAAGGTTCCTGCCGGGTTTTCTCCACCAGCTCGCGATACCATGGCATAACGGTTGCAATGTGTTCCGGGTGGATAAAATCTTCAGCGATGACCTTCAGCATGTAGCGCTCCTGTATTTTGTTTTGCCGCGTTTCACCTTATATCCCCCCCTCACGAGATGAAAGCGCCTTTCTCCGGGTCTACCACCGGGTTGCCAATTCGGTGATAGCGCACACAGATCGCGATCAAAGCGCTTGAACGCGCCATAGCCCTGTGTGAACTTTTAATTAACAAGAAAGCAACACACCATTCACCGTGGTGATGTCTGCACCAACCTGCCGACTCGATACGCGGCGTTTTTTTCGCCCCTAAAGGCCTGACCATTAGTCCTTTAGACCTTTAAGGCTCACGAAAAAATCCGTGGTTACCGCCGTGTTACGGGCAACGGCATCAGGACGGTCCTGTGACCGACGTTTGTCATTCTCAGAAGAGAGGTTATCGCCAGTGAATCACGCCACCTATGCCGCTCCAGCGCTCAACGCCGCCATCCGCAAAACCTGGCGCAGACTGGTGCCCTTGATGTTCGCCATGTACTTTGTCGCCTTTATCGACAGGGTTAACGTCGGCTTTGCCAAGGACGCGATGGCCATCGATATCGCGCTGTCGCAATCCGCCTTTGCCCTGGGCGCCGGGATATTTTTTGCAGCCTATGCGCTGTTCGGCATCCCGGCCAACCTGCTGATGAACCGCTGGGGCGCCAAACGCTGGCTCAGGGCCACCACCGCGCTGTGGGGGGCGCTGTCGGCCTGTACCGGGCTGGTGATCAACGAACAGCAGTTTATCGTCTTGCGCTTTCTGCTGGGGATCGCCGAAGCCGGCTTTTACCCCGGCATCCTGCTGCTCGCGTCGATCTATTTTCCCAATAAGGTGCGCGCCTCGGTGATCGGCATTTTCGTGCTTGGCGTGCCGGCGGCCCTGACGCTCGGCTCGCCGCTGTCGGGAGCCTTGCTGGAGATGCACGGCGTGCTGGGCAAACCCGGCTGGTTCTGGATGTTCGTGCTGGAGGGGCTGCCGGCCGTCGCCCTCGGCGTCTTCGCCTTTTTCTATCTCGACGATAGCCCGCAGCAGGCCCGCTTTCTGACCGAGGAAGAGCGTGCGGCGCTGGTGGCACAGTTGGCCGCCGAACAGCAGCAAACCGAAACCAGCAGCGTCAAAGCGGCGATGAGAAGCGGCAAAGTTTGGCATCTGGCGCTGATCTACGGCACCCTGCAAATCGGCGTGTACGGCCTGATGTTTTTCCTGCCGTCGCAGGTCGCCTCGCTGATGGGCACCCATCTCGGCTTCAAGGCCTCGCTGGTGGCCGCCATTCCCTGGGCGTTCTCTGCGCTGGGCGTCTATTTCCTGCCGCGCTTTGCCGACAGAAACACCGCCAGAAGATTACCGATCGCCGTCGGCTGCATGATCGCGGCGGCGCTGGGGTTGGTGGTCTCTTCCTATGCCGGCCCTTTGCTCGCTATCGTCGCCCTGAGCTGTTGTGCAGTCAGTTTCCTGGCGGTACAGCCGATTTTCTGGACGTTTCCCGCTCAGGTGCTCACCGGCCCGGCGCTGGCGGCCGGCATCGGCTTTTGCACCACGCTCGGCGCCGCGTTCAGCTTTTTAGCCCCGCTGATCCGCACCGAGGCGGAACAGCGTTTTCACAGCCCGCATGCCGGGCCGCTGGTGCTGGCCGCTTTCTCGCTGCTGTGCGCCGCGCTGTTGTGGGCGCTCAGAAACCGGCGCGCCGAGGTGAGCAAGCAAGACGCAGAGATTGCCGGATAGCGGCGCGTTATTTAACCCTTATTGAACCTGCGGATGGGACACTGGCACTCAGCCCCCTCGCCCGCAGGTGTTAAATGGATGAATTGACGCACATTATCGCCAAATACAGTCCGGAGCCGGAGATGTTGCTGCTGCTGATTTTCCTGTTTGCGCTGGGTAAATCCGTGATCTTCGTTTCCTCCATCCTGCCGCCCGCTTCGATCACGCTGCTGATGGGCATCGTTGCGGGCAAGCACGCGCTGCCCCTCGGCGCCGTTTGGGCGGCCATCGCCCTCGGCGCCGCGCTGGGATCGATCTTGTCGTTCCACTGCGGCGCGCTGCTATGCCGCCGCGATCTACGCCGCCGGCTGCCGGCACGCTTTCACGCGCCGCTGCGCAAAGCCCAGCGCGCCTTGCAAAAGAGAGGGCTGCCGCTGCTGTTCGCCTCGCGTTTTCTGGCGGTGATGCGCTATACCGTACCGCTGATGGCCGGCATGCTGAAACTGCCGCTGGGGCGCGTCTATGCCACCGCCGCGCTCTCGGCTGCCGCCTGGGCGCTGATCTTGATGTCGGCTGCGCATATATTCCCCGTATCTTGACCTGAAAGATTCTTGGGCAAATGTTCGGCCCATGCGCCGACGTTGCGCCAGCGCACAGCCTCTCTTGCCGTATAAACTGCGGTGCAACATTGCAGTTTGCGCCAGATCACCTTTCTGAACATCAGTCGAAAAATGCGAATTTTTTTGCAGAATGCGCGCTTAAAACGGCGCAATGAGGAAACAAACAGAGAAAAGTCCGAGCGTAACACGCTGATTTGGTTGGCGGGTCGTACAGGGGTCGAACCTGCGCCCCATTGATTAAGAGTCAACGGCTCTAGCGACTGATCGAACAACTCAACGCGCTAAACTGTCTTCCTCACCGGCGCCGCTGTCGAACGCTTACACCCATTACTTTTTCTCATGCGAACTTTACAACCCTTTGTTTAATCAACGAGATAAGCCGCATAAGGTCTGTTAATCCCACGTTTTGAAGAGTAATCTTCCGCTCCCTGAACGTCCGATTTGCCTCCTCCGTGTAAAGATTGATCGACTTTTATCCCGCGTATAAATGTTGTAAACATGTTGCACAAAGGTGGCGTTATTGCACTACCTTACTAAAGCCGGACCAACCGGATAAATGTATAAAAAAGAGCCACTTCAGAGCTCGCGACTTCACTAATGACAGGTAAAACAGGACATCATCAGATGGTAGATCACTCTAAAATAGCGACTGACGCGACGCCCGCTTCAGAAGATCATCTACGGCGAAACCTCACTAACCGACATATTCAACTGATCGCCATCGGCGGCGCCATCGGCACCGGTCTGTTTATGGGCTCCGGTAAAACCATCAGTCTGGCCGGCCCTTCGATCATCTTCGTGTACATGATCATCGGCTTTATGCTGTTCTTCGTGATGCGCGCCATGGGCGAGCTGCTGCTGTCCAACCTGGAATACAAATCGTTCAGCGATTTCGCCGCGGACCTGCTCGGCCCGTGGGCCGGTTTCTTCACCGGCTGGACCTACTGGTTCTGCTGGGTGGTTACCGGCATCGCCGACGTCGTGGCGATCACCGCCTACGCCCAGTTCTGGTTCCCCGAACTATCGCAGTGGATCGCTTCGCTGCTGTGCGTGCTGTTGCTGCTCGGCCTTAATCTGGCGACGGTGAAAATGTTCGGTGAAATGGAGTTCTGGTTTGCGATGATCAAAATCGTCGCCATCGTCGGGCTGATCGTCGCCGGGCTGGTGATGATCGCCATGCAGTTCCAATCGCCGACCGGCACCGTGGCCTCATTCACCCATTTGTGGAATGACGGCGGCATGTTCCCGAAAGGCATCAGCGGCTTCTTCGCCGGCTTCCAGATTGCGGTATTCGCCTTCGTCGGCATTGAGCTGGTGGGCACCACCGCCGCGGAAACCAAGGATCCGGAGAAATCGCTGCCGCGCGCCATCAACTCGATTCCGATCCGCATCATCATGTTCTACGTGTTCGCCCTGATCGTCATCATGTCGGTGACGCCGTGGAGCTCCGTGGTGCCGGACAAGAGCCCGTTCGTTGAGCTGTTCGTGCTGATCGGCCTGCCGGCTGCGGCCAGCGTGATCAACTTTGTGGTGCTGACCTCAGCCGCCTCTTCCGCCAACAGCGGCGTATTCTCCACCAGCCGCATGCTGTTCGGGCTGGCGCAGGAAGGCGACGCGCCGAAATCGTTCGCCAATCTTTCCAAGCGCGCGGTGCCGGCCAACGGCCTCACCTTCTCCTGCATCTGCCTGCTGGGCGGCGTGGTGCTGATTTACCTGATCCCGAACGTGATGACGGTCTTCACCCTGGTGACCACCGTATCGGCGATTCTGTTCATGTTCGTCTGGACCATCATCCTGTGCTCGTACCTGGTCTACCGTAAACAGCGCCCGGCGCTGCACCAGAAATCGATCTACAAGATGCCGGCCGGTAAGCTGATGTGCTGGGTGTGCATGGCGTTCTTCGTGTTCGTGCTGGTGCTGCTGTCGCTGCGCGAAGACACCCGCCAGGCGCTGATCGTCACCCCGCTGTGGTTCATCGTGCTCGGCCTGTCTTACGTGTTCCTGCGCAAGAAGAAAACCGCGTGATGCAAAAGGGGCGGATATCTCCGCCCCTTCCTGCTTTCTATGTCTCTGCGCTAATCCGCTTCCGTCGCCACCGCCGCTTTATCCCTGCGCCGCACGCGCAGCTCGCTGACCACCACCCCGATTACAATCAACGCGCCCCCCAATAACGCCACGCCCGGTAAACGCTCGCCGGCCAACCGCCCGACGATGCCCGCCCAGACCGGTTCGCCGGCGTAAATCACCGTGGCGCGCGTCGGCGAAACGCTGCGCTGCGCCCAGTTCATGGTCAGCTGAATCAAGGCGCTGGCCAGCCCCAGCCCTATGGCGCTGTACAGCAGGTAATCCGAATACGGCGGCGGCGACTCGCCGGTCGGCGCCATCATCAAAAAGGAGGCCAGCGAGGCGGTCGCCAGCTGCACAATGGTCACTCGGCGGATATTGACCTTGCCGGCGAAGGCGCCGATCAGAATGATCTCTGCCGCCATGCCCAGGGTGCCGGCCAGCGTCAGAATTTCACCGAGGCTCAGCGTCATGTCGGTGCTGCTCGGCGCCGCCAGCAGCATCAGGCCGGTGAAGGCCAGCAGAATGCCGATCCACGACATGATGCCGGGGAAGCGCCCCAGCACCAGCCATTGCAACAGAGGCACGATCGGCACGTACATGGCGGTGATAAACGCCGATTGGCTGCTGGTGATGGTCTGCAGGCCGACGGTTTGCATGCTGTAACCGAACATGATCGCCAGCCCGATCAGCACGCCCGCCTTCAGTTCATACCGGGTCAGGCCGCGCAGCACGCGCAGCGAAAACAGCGTCAGCGCCAGCGTGGCGGTGGCGAAACGCAGGCCGACGAAAAAGAACGGCCCGCTGACCTGCATCGCGTGATGCACCGCCAAAAAGGTGCCGCCCCAGATCATGGTGATGAAAATCAACACCGCTTCCGGCAACCTGATTTGCGGAACCACGGCGGAAATAAAGGATTTTTTTGCTGCTGACACCGGCTTGCCCTTCCTGCTGAGTGCAATATAATGCACAGATCCTGCCAGTATGAGATAAAGTCCGGCGATGAGCAATACGGCGCATAACGCAAAAACCGATCCCCCCAAGGTGCTGCAATACCTGAGCAGCAATCTGCGCGGCTACCGCCAACGGGCGGGCCTGAGCCAGATGGCGCTGGCCGAGCTTTCCGGCGTCAGCCGCCGCATGCTGGCGGGCATCGAGGCCGGCGATCGCAACGTCAGCCTGGCGGTGCTCGACAAGATCGCCGCCGCCCTGGCGATTTCCTTTACCGATCTGATCCAGGCGCCGGAGGCGCGCGGCAGCCACATGGTCGGGGAATTGGCCTGGCAAGGCGCGCAGCCGGGCAGCCAGGCGCTGTTCGCCGCCAGTGTGCCGGCACGGCAGCGGGCCGAGCTGTGGGAATGGACGCTGATGCCGGGCGAGCGCTATGACTCTGCGCCGGACGCCGAAGGCTGGAGCGAAATGATCTACGTGATTGCCGGTACCCTGACGCTGGAGCTGGAACAAGGCACGCTGACGCTCAGCGCCGGCGCCGCACAAACCTTCAACAGCGATCAACGCTACGCTTACGCCAACCACGGCGACCTGCCCCTGCGCTTTATCCGCAACGTCGCCTTCTGACTGCCCGCCGCCCCGCGCCGGCACACTGGCGGCGAACAGCGGCTGGCGCACAAGCTGCGGCGCTTGCCCTGAATCCGCCATCCAACAAAACCAAGTTCGTCATTCGCTTCTATGCTTATCAAGGGTTTTTGTTAATCATCTGAGCGGGAGTACGGAACATGACGAAAGTGTTGGTGCTTTATTACTCAATGTACGGCCATATCGAAAGCCTGGCGCAGGCGGTGGCCGAAGGCGCGAATCGGGTTAACGGCGTGGACGTGACGATTAAACGCGTGCCGGAAACCATGACGCCGGAGGCCTTCGCCAAAGCCGGAGGCAAACAACATCAACAGGCGCCGGTCGCCACCCCGCAAGAGCTGGCGGACTATGACGGCATTATCTTCGGCACGCCGACCCGCTTCGGCAATATGGCCGGGCAGATGCGCATCTTCCTCGATCAGACTGGCGGTCTGTGGGCTTCCGGCGCGCTGTACGGCAAGGTAGGCAGCGTCTTCTCCTCCACCGGCACCGGCGGCGGCCAGGAACACACCATCAGTTCCACCTGGACCACGCTGGCTCACCACGGTTTCATCATCGTGCCGATCGGCTATGCGACGCCAGAGCTGTTTGACGTTTCGCAGGTGCGCGGCGGCACCCCGTATGGCGCCACCACCATCGCCGGCGCCGACGGCTCGCGGCAGCCGAGCAACGAAGAGCTGACCATTGCCCGCTATCAGGGCGAGCACGTGGCAAAAATCACCGCCAAGCTGAAAAGTTAAGCCCCCTCCTGCGCCTGTGATTCAAAGGGCCGCGCATTCGCACGGCCCCATCTTGTTGCCGACCCGCCGCAAGGTTAGAATGCCCCTCCCCCGGCCATTCAGCGTCTGAAGGCCAGGCCCGAATTCGTTCTGCCCGTCGCTCATCCGCTTTCAGCCCGAGGACGGGCGTTCTGTTTTTTGCGCACAGCGAAGGGAATAAGTCAGTGTCTAAAGATTTTGATGAACTAATAAGAGACATGGATCTTATTATTGAAAATGTAGACAGCTTCAAGGCTCTGGCTCCGCGCGCGCCCGAGCCGGCTCCGGCCCCGCCGCCGCCGGTTCATCACTACGACTCGTTCTGCGAGAACATCGCGCTGAAAGTGGTCTTGAAGGTGCTGCTGTCTTCGGTGGACAAAATAGTCAAAGTGCAGATCGCCAACAAGGTCGAGCAGGAGATTACCCAGATCGAACAGCAGGTGGTGCGCGCCGGCGGCGGCCCGGTGTCGCCGGACGATCTGGCGCAGATGACGCACTATGTGCGCCGTACGGTCAACAACCTGCTGGAATAACGCCCCGCCATACTTATTAGGCGATATGAATTTTTACGTTATTTTTATATCGCCTGCTTTATGCTTGATACACTTCAATAAATTGACGCATTGTCGGCAGGCATTCCGAGCAACAGTATGGTCAGAACCAAACAGATCCTGGTCGTTATTCATCTTTGCAGCTTTTTGGTCCTTCTTTACAGCCTTTCAATGATCCCGCCCCTGCTGACGGGGCTGTTGTATAAAGAAAAAAGCGCCTTCTCATTTTTCTATACCCTGGTGGTGGCCGCCACGCTCGGCGGATTGGGCTGGTTCAGCACCCGGCAGTCGAAAGTGCAGCTGCGCACCCAGGACGGTTTTCTGATCATCGTGATGTTTTGGCTGCTGTTTTCCGCGATCAGCGCCCTGCCGCTGTGGCTGGATGACACGCTGAACGTCCGGCTGGTCGACGCGATGTTTGAGGGAGTCTCCGGCATCACCACCACCGGCGCCTCGGTGCTGAATGACGTCTCGAACGTGCCCAAATCGTTCCTCTATTACCGCTCCCAGCTCAATTTTATCGGCGGCCTCGGGGTTATCGTGTTGGCCGTAGCCGTGCTGCCGCTGCTGGGCATCGGCGGCGCCAAACTTTACCAGTCGGAAATGCCCGGCCCGTTCAAGGAGGAACGCCTGACGCCACGCCTGGCCGATACCTCGAAAAACCTGTGGTTGATCTACCTTGGGCTGGGGTTGGCCTGTACCGTCGCCTTTCGTCTGGCGGGCATGCCGTGGTTCGATGCGCTGTGCCACGGCATTTCCACCGTGTCGCTCGGCGGATTTTCCACCCGCAACGAAAGCCTGGGGTACTACGACAGTTCGGCGGTGGAAATGGTCGGCGGCATTTTCTCTATTCTGGCGGCGGTGAACTTCACGCTCTATTTCATTGCCGTCGGCCGTCGCAGCCTGAAACCGCTGTACCGCAGCCCCGAGCTGCGCTTTTTCCTGTTGATTCTGGCCATCGTCGTGGCGATCGTGTGTATCGAGCTGTACCGCTCGGGCATGTACGGCGTCAAAGACGCCTTCGTGCACGGCTTTTTCCTCACCAGTTCGATGATGACCGACAACGGTCTGGCCATCGCCGATTACACCCGGATCCCGTCCCACACCATCATGCTGCTGCTGGCGGCGAGTTTCTTCGGCGGCTGCGTCGGCTCCACCTGCGGCGGCATTAAAGCGCTGCGTTTTCTGATCATGTACAAACAAAGCCGGCTCGAGATCAACCAGCTGGTGCATCCCAACGCCATGTACACCATCAAGGTCGGCAATGCGCCGATCCAGGATCGGACGCTGCGCTCCGTCTGGAGCTTCTTCTTCCTTTACGTGCTGTTCACCTGTCTGTTTATCTGGCTGCTGAACTTGATGGGCTATGATCTGGTCACCGCTTTCGCCACCGTCGCCGCCTGCATCAACAATATGGGGCTGGGGTACGGAGAAACCGCCGCCGGTTTCGGCACGCTGAACGACGCGGCGAAATGGCTGATGTGCGCCGCCATGCTGCTCGGCCGCCTCGAGATCTATCCGATGTTGATCCTCTGTTCACGCGCGTTTTGGCGTTTTTGATAGTCCGAGCGGCGTACAGGGCGCCGTTCCGCTCTGTCAACGCCGACACATTCACAACATGAATGTGTTGCATTGTTGTATTCGTTTCACTGCGATAAGTTTAATTCACTGTAAATATATACAGTATTTTTTAACTTATTGAGGATATGAATATGCGTTTTAACAACAAGATGTTGGCCCTGGCCGCCCTGCTGTTCGCCGCGCAGGCGTCGGCCGACACGCTCGAATCCATCGACAACTGCGCGGTCGGCTGCCCGACCGGCGGCAGCAGCAACGTATCGATCGTGCGTCACGCTTATACGTTGAACAACAACAGCACCACCAAGTTCGCCAACTGGGTGGCCTATCACATCACCAAAGACACGCCGGCCAGCGGCAAGACGCGCAACTGGAAAACCGATCCGGCGCTCAACCCGGCGGACACTTTGGCGCCCGCCGATTACACCGGCGCCAATGCGGCGTTGAAGGTCGATCGCGGTCATCAGGCGCCGCTGGCCTCGCTGGCGGGCGTTTCCGACTGGGAGTCGCTGAACTACCTGTCCAACATCACGCCGCAAAAGTCCGATCTGAACCAGGGCGCCTGGGCGCGGCTGGAAGATCAGGAACGCAAGCTGATCGATCGCGCCGATATCTCCTCGGTCTATACCGTGACCGGACCGCTGTATGAGCGCGATATGGGCAAACTGCCGGGCACCCAGAAAGCGCACACCATCCCCAGCGCCTACTGGAAAGTGATTTTCATCAACAACAGCCCGGCGGTGAACCACTATGCCGCTTTCCTGTTCGATCAGAATACGCCGAAGGGCGCCGATTTTTGCCAATTCCGCGTGACGGTGGACGAGATCGAGAAACGCACCGGTCTGATCATCTGGGCCGGTCTGCCGGACGACGTACAGGCTTCGCTGAAGAGCAAGCCCGGCGTCCTGCCGGAGTTGATGGGCTGCAAAAACTGACGAAAAAACCCGCCGCGGCGGGTTTATTTTTCATACGGGCGCCGGCGGTTTATTCCGTCAGCGCCTTTTGCGCCGCGGCCAGTTCACGCTGCCGGGGCGACGCCACCGCGTGATCGCGCGCCAGCAGCGTATACACCGTCGGCAACACAAACAGGGTGAACAGCGTGCCCACCAGCATGCCGGATACGATCACCAGCCCCAGGCCGAAGCGGCTGGCGGCGCCGGCGCCGCTGGCGAACAGCAGCGGAATCAAGCCGAACACCATCGCCCCGGTGGTCATCAACACCGGCCGCAGGCGAATTTGCGCCGCCTGCAAAATCGCGGCGCGCCGCGTCAGCCCCTGATGCATCTGCAACTCGTTGGCGAACTCCACCATCAAAATGCCGTGCTTGCTGATCAGCCCGATCAGGGTCACCAGCCCGACCTGGGTATAGATGTTCATCGTGGCGTAGCCCAGCGCCAGCGGCAGCAAGGCGCCGCAGATCGACAGCGGCACGGTGATGAGGATGATCAGCGGATCTTTCAGGCTCTCGTACTGCGCCGCCAGCACCAGATAGATGATCACCAACGCCGCCAGGAACGCGAATGCCAGCGCGCTGCCTTCCTGGGTATATTGGCGCGAATCCCCCTGCCAGTCGTGGCTAAACTCGGCCGGCAGCGCATTGGCCTGCCGTTCGAGGAAGGCCACCGCTTCGCCCATCGAAACGCCGGGCGCGGGAATGGCCTGCAGGGTGGCGGCGTTCTGCTGGTTGAACTGGGTCAGCTTGTTCGGCTCGACCTTAACGGCCACCGACACCACGGTGGAGAGCGGCACCAGCGTATTGTCCTGCGTGCGGACGTACTGTCGCGCCAGCGCCTGCGGCGTCAGCCGCTGTTCGCGCAGGCTCTGCGGGATCACGTCATAGGCGCGGCCGTCCATGCCGAAGCGGTTGAGGTAGTTTTCCCCCACCAGCACCGCCAGCGATTCGCCGATGTCGCTCATGCGGATCCCCAGACTGTTGGCCTTGGCGCGATCGATATGCACCTCCGCCAGCGGGTTGTTGTAGTCCAGATCGCTGTCCACCACCATAAACAGGCCGCTGTTTCTGGCGTTCTGCTTCACCTCTTCCAGGGTGCGATACAGCTGCGGGTAGTCCTGCGGCGTGCGCAGCACCATCTGCACCGGCAGCCCGCCGGTGGAGCCCGGCAAGGCGGGCAGCTGGAAGGCGAAAATGCTGGTGCCTTCGACGTCGTTCACCGCCCGCTGCAGATCGGCCTGCACCGCCGACGCCGAGCGCTGACGCGCCTGCCACAGCGTCAGGTTGATGCCGCCGATGCCGGACGCCGTGCCGTCGCTGCCGTTGATGATCCAGCGGCTTTCGGTTTCCGGCATGCGGTTGTAAACCTCGTCCAGCTTGTAGGCAAAGCGTTCGACATAGTTCAGGTTGGCGTGCTGTGGCGCCTTGATGGCAGTCAGTACGATGGCCTGATCCTCGGTCGGCGCCAGCTCGCGCTGCGGCATCAGGTACAATAGCGGCAGGCTGATCATCACCAGCAACGCCAGCGCGCCGGTCAACCAACGGTGGCGCAGCGAAAAATCCAGCGCGCGCGCATAGCGCCGCGTCAGACCGCCGAAGAACCACTCGGCGGCGTGCGCCACGCGCCCTTCGCTCTGTTTGGCCGGCAGCAGGAGCGAGCTCATCACCGGCGACAGCGTCAGCGCCACCACGCCGGACACCACTACCGCCCCGGCCAGCGTCAACGCAAACTCGCGAAACAGCGCGCCGGTCAGCCCGCCCATCAGGCCGATCGGCGCATAGACCGCCGCCAGCGTCAGGGTCATGGCGATCACCGGCCCCGCCACCTCGCGCGCGCCGATCATCGCCGCCGCCAGCGGCGTTTTCCCCTCTTCGATATGACGATGCACGTTCTCCACCACCACGATGGCGTCGTCTACCACCAGGCCGATCGCCAGGACCATCGCCAGCAGCGTCAGCAAATTGACGCTGAAGCCGAAGGCCAACATCAGCCCGGCAGCGCCAAGGATCGACAGCGGAATGGTCACCACCGGGATCAACACGGTGCGCAGCGACCCCAGACACAGGTAGATCACCGCCACCACAATCACCAGCGCTTCGAGCAGGGTATGCACCACTTCATCGATCGAGGCCTGAATAAAGCGCGCGGTTTCGAACGCCAGTGCCATCTTCACGCCCGGCGGCTGCATCTTGTCGATCGCCGGCATCAGGTGGCGAATGCCATCGACGATTACCAGCGGGTTGCCGGTCGGCGTAGGGAAGACGCCGAGGAACACCGCCGGTTCGCCATCCATCAGGGCGCTGGTTTCCGTGGCCGCGGCGCCCAGCTCCACAGTGCCGACGTCTTTTAAACGCACCAGGCCATTGCCGTCGTTGCGCACCACCAGATTGCGAAATTCCTCAACGCTGGTGAGATCGGTATTCACCCGCACGTTGGCAACCACATACTGCCCTTTCACCTTGCCCGGTGCCGCCTGGTAGTTGTTGCGCCGCACCGCGTCGGCCACGTCGGCGGCGGTCAGGCCGCGGCCGGCCAGCCGATCGCTGTCCAGCCACAGGCGCATCGCCATTTTTTGCCCGCCGAACACTTCAACCTTGGCGACGCCGTCGATGGTGGTGAACATCGGCTCCACCACCCGCGTCAGGTATTCGCTCAGCGCCGGCGTGGACAGCGTTTTACTGGAAAAGCCGACATAGGCCACGGCGGTGGCCTCACCGGCGGAACGTTCAATCACCGGATCGTAAGCCTGCTCCGGCAGCTTGTAGCGCACCTGATTGACCTTGGCCATCACTTCGGTCAGCGCCTGGGTGGAGTCGCGGTTCAGCGCCATACGCACCGTCACCACGCTGCGCCCCTGCACCGAAGAGGAAGAAAGGTAGTCAACGCCCTCGACGGAGGACACCGCCTGGGCGATCGGCTGCGTGACAAAGCCCTGCATCAGCTCGGACGACGCGCCGGGATATTCAGTGCTGATGGTGATGGTCGAGTTTTCCAGCAGGGGGTATTGGCGGATCGGCAACTTGCTGAGCGCCAGCGCGCCGAACAGCAGGATCAGGGTGCTGACCACCAGCGCCAGCACCGGCCGGCGCACGAACAGATCGGTAAATGTCATCGGTCTCTCCTCAGGAACCGGCCTGGGCGGCGTTCAGGGTATCCTGCGCCACCGGCTCGGCCGCCATGCCGTCGCTCAGCTTGAGCTGGCCCGAAGTCACCACCCGATCGCCTTCCTGCAGGCCATTGACGATCTCGACGCGCCCGTCGTTGCGCTCACCCACGGTGACCGAAACGCGCTTGACCGTCATGCCCTTTTCACCCTGCTGGGCCAGAAACACGGTATCGCCGTACGCGGTATAAGTCAGCGCCGTTTCCGGCACCGTCAGCACCGCCACGCGCTGCTGCTGCGTGACGCGAATGCCGGCGTACATGCCGGCCTTCAGCAATCCCTCACGGTTGGTCAACGTCGCCTGCACCTGCACGGTGCGGGATTTGCCGATCATCGGGTCGATAGCGGTAATGACGGCGGGGAAAGCGCGATCGGGATACGCCCCAACCTGCACCGACACCGCCTGGCCTGGCGCCAACCCGGCGCTGCTTTGTTCGTCCAGCGAAAAGTTGACGCGCAGCCTATCGGCGTCCACCAGGTTCGCCACCGCCTCGGCGGCGTTAAGATATTGCCCTTCATGCACGCGGCGAATGCCGATGACGCCGGAAAACGGCGCGCGGATCGCCTTCTGCGCAATTTTGGCCTGCGTTTCCCGCACCGCGCCAAGCGCCATATCCCGCTCGGCCAGCGCATCGTCCAACTGTTGCCGCGCAGTGGCGTTGAGGTTCATCAGTTTTCGCATGCGCCCCAGCAGCAGATCGGCGTTGCGCAATTGCGCCTGCAGACGCACCAGCTCAGCCTGTTCGACCGCATCGTTGAGCTGCACCAGCAACTGCCCCTGCCGCACCGTTTGGCCGGATTCGAACAGGATACGCGTGATGCGGCCGCTGGTTTCCGCCGCCACCTCCACCTGGCTGGCCGCCTCCAGCTCGCCCACGCCGGCGTAGCTGCGCGCCGCCTGTTCACGCAGTGCGGGCGCCAGCGCCACTTTCACCGGCGGATAGGCCGGTGCGCCTTCGCTTTGCCGCGCGGTGGAACGCATCGCTACCGCAGCGACGACGAGTACCGCCAGCAGCGCCGCGATAATGAGATATCGTTTCATCATGCAGCCTCACGCGTGTTGGCCAGACGTTGACGCAAACGGCTGGCGATGGCCGTCACCCACAGCCCGCCGATCACCGTGATGTGTTCCAGCGCGAAGTAGAGAGAAATCTGCATATTGGGAGCGGACATATTCCAGAAGGTGTGGACGATCGCGATAGTCAGGATCAGAAACACCGACAGCATGCCGGCGCCCAGCCACACCCACCGGTTCAGCAGGATCAATACCGAACCTGTCAGCAGCACCGCCGCCGACGCCAGGTTGAACAGCCAGGCCGGATGCAAACCGGCGGCGCGCATCTCCGCCAGGCTCCCTTCGATGTCGAACAGCTTGGCGAGCCCCGACGAGATAAAAATCACCATCAAGCACAGACGTGCGAGCAGCCAAAGCCAATAACTGTCCAGAGCGGTGTTGATAAAGCGTTGCATAACGGTTTCTTCCTGATTTTACAGCCAAAGCCATCCTTCTCCCCAATAAGGCGGGGGCAGGTCTCGAGAGATGCCGGTTGCCAAGCCCGGCAGGCTGAACTATAAAACCTCAGGTTAACTTGAGGTCAAGTTGAGGAAGATAAAATGGCAAGAAATGAACCGATTGACGCCAATCGGCTATTGACCGTCGGGGAAGTGGCGAAACGCAGCGGCGTGGCGATATCCGCGCTGCACTTCTACGAGAGTAAAGGGCTGATTCAGGCGACGCGCAACGCCGGCAATCAGCGGCGTTATCCGTCGGTGGTATTGCGCTATATCGCGGTGATCAAGATCGCACAGCGCGCGGGCATTCCGCTGGAAGAGATCCGCGCCGCGCTGAGCCGTTTCCCCATCGGCAGCAAGCTGACCTCAGAACAATGGGGAGTGCTGTCCTCCGCCTGGCGCAAAACGCTGGATGAGCGTATTCAACGGCTGACGGTGCTGCGCGACCATCTCGATAGCTGCATCGGCTGCGGCTGCCTGTCGCTCGCCGACTGCCCGCTGCGCAACCCGAACGATATATTGGGCCGGCAAGGGGCCGGCGCGCATATTTTCGAACACCCGGATGGGCAGTGACAGGCGGCTAGGCAACCGGCATCATCGAGAGGCGGCGATTGGCTTCGGCGAATACCGCGACGCTGTGATCGATAAACGCCCGCACCGGCGGCAACAGGCCTTTGCCGCTGGTGAACACCAGATGAACAATGCTGCTCGGCGCACGCCACTGCGGCAGCAGACGCAGCAGTTGACCCGTTCGCAATTCGTTGGCACACAAATGGATCGGCAAAAACGCGACGCCCATCCCGGCAATCGCCGCACTATGCAACGTGCTGTAATCCCCGCAACACAGCCGGGGGACGTGTACGAAAGTACGTTGATTGCCTGCATTATCCTCGAATTCCCATCGATCGCGATCCAGCCACTCCCCCATCGACAACGTCGGCAAGCTGGCCAGCTGTTCGAACGACTGCGGCAAGCCGCCGGCTTTCTCCACCAGCTGCGCGCCGGCGACCAAAATGCGTTGCCGTACGCCAAGATCGCGTTTAATCAATGATTGATCCTGGTCGAAATGACTCGTAATGCGAAACGCCACATCGATCTTTTCGTTGATCAGATCCACATGGCGCTCATGGATCAACAGTTGTACGCGCACGTCCGGGTAACGCGCCATAAACCCCAACAGCAGATGGGAATTATAATACTGCATCAAACCGGGCGGCGAACTGATGCGCAGGCAGCCGCTCACTTCGTCGCGCGCACGGGCGACAATGGCATCGGCCGCCTCCAACCGCTCGATAATCGCCTCACACTGACGATACACATCGCGGCCAATATCCGTGACGCGGAAACTGCGCGTCGAACGTTCGATTAACCGCGCACCGTAACTCGCCTCCAGACGAGCCACGCGTTTGCTGAGTTTGGATTTAGCTTCGCCGCTCGCGCGCTCGGCTGCGGCGAAACCACCATGTCGCACCACCAAAGCAAACAGTTGAAGATCGTTCAAATCCTGCATGCCCCCTCCTTATCGTTTCCAGTTTGGAAACGATGCATTACGCTTTCAGGCACTACCGCGCCGACACCTCGCTGCTTATCCTTTAGCATAACGAAACAAAAAGATTCAACCATAGCAAAGAACAAGCGTATTGCGCTTGGGGAGAACATCATGAAGAACGTCATGTTGAAAACGATGCTGCTAGGGGCTTTTGTCTTTTCAGGCGCAACAGTCGCGGCAACGCAAATCAATAGTCAACAGGCGGACGCCCTGACGCCGCGCCAGGTGATTACCGTTAGCGGTGCCGCAAATCTGAGCGATGCGGAAAAGATGTTGGCGGACAAAACCGCCAAGGCTGGCGCCCGTTACTACAAAATCATCGCGATCGTAGGAAATAACAAGCTGCACGCCAGCGCGATGACTTATCAATAACCAACCCCGGCAGCGGCGGCTGCCGGTTTTTTTGCACCCGCCCATTCATCAGGGATAAATAATGTTCAGCGTGGCCGAGGTGTTGATTTCACCCTGCGTCACGCCATCGCGCTGATAAGGGTAATAATAAGCGCCCATGCCGATGATAAAGTGACTGTTCAGGCTGCCGCCGGCGGCGACGTGAAACAATGAGGTGGCGCTGCCGCGATCGACATTGGAGGGCGACAGTACCACCGGCGAGCTCGGCATATCGCGTTTGACCAGGCGCAGCCCCACCCCTTGCGCGCCGCTCGCGTTGGCATTGGTCAGCACGCTGGCGTCGGAGGCCAGCAGGTTATTGCTGGACAGGAACATCTCGACGGTACGATCGGCGATACCTTCCTGCTGCATGTTCTGGCAGCTGATGTTCAGCGAGAACGGCGTGTAGCCGGGTTGGTTGTTATTCAGCACCTGCGCCACGCCCATTTTCGGCAATCTGACCGTCAGGCCGGCGTTTTCGAAACGGCAGGTGGTGGTTTTGGGCGCGTATTTGATGTTCATCGGCTGGCCGTACATATCGCGTTCGTCATAAGGCCAGTTGCCGGTCAGGAGCCAACTGAGTATTTTCCCGACTTGCTGCAACAGCCAAATCGGCAATTCCCATATCTTTATGCCGGTAATGTCCGAGACCATCAGCGCGTCATCCAGCATCAACGTATCCCCCGGCACCACACGGCCATTTTTGGGCTTCGATTCTAATGAGTAGCGCACGGTCATCGGCGTATTTAACTCGGCGGCGGAATGTTCGCCGCGCTTTGACAGTTCACGATCGCCAATCTTATTGACGATTTGCGCGCGTATCCACTGCGTGCCGTTGTTAAAACCAAAAATAGCCGCATTCTTATTATCGGGCGACAGCTTGAGCGTATAGGTAAATTTGCTCTTTGAAGAACTGCAGTCAAAAGTGCCGACATATTGGGTGCTGTATTGCTCCTCCCACACCGGGGTGTTGGCATTCAGCTTATCGGAGAGATCGACATTCAAAGCCGGTGCAAATGAGATCCCTTTGCCAAAACAGGTGGCATAACTATAGCCGCTGAACAACCCGGACAGCAGCAGCAAAAAAATCAGCCTGATCATAGGTTCAGTTATCCTGTATTAGCGGCAAACGCCGGGCGACGCGTCGAGCGCCAGAGTCGGTTTGGCGATGCGGCAACGGCCGTCGCGCAGTTGCACCGTCAACGCCGTTGGCGGCTGTTCGACGCGCAGGTACAGCACGCTGGCCTGGCCGACAAAGCCTATCGACCGGCCGTTTTCATCCAGCACTTCGGCGCCGAACGGCAGCGGTGCGCCATCGGCGCGCTGCGCCCGCAGCTGGAATGGCTGACGTTGATCGGTTTCGAATTTCAGGTAGCTGACCGCGCCGTAGTAAGGCACGTGGTTGGCGACGTTGCCGCTGATTTCCGCCCCGCTGCTGTGGCCGGTATCCGACAGCGTGACCGAGTTTTGCCGGTATGGCGTGGCATAGGGCACCAGCGCCAGGCCCTGGGCGTTGGTCACGATGCTTTCGTCGCCGTTGACCATCAGCCCTTCGGCCTGCGGCGCCTCGACCACCGTCATGGTGTTGCCGATTTCGTTCGACGCCAGCACATGCCAGGGGATCGCCACCAGGCTGCCGCGCGCGCTGAGGCCGCTCTGGCGATAATCGTTGCCTTCGCTGTAGGAGACGCCAAGCGTCGAGACACGGGTACGGTAGGCCGCATTGACGCCGGCCATGTTGTCGCCGCCGCTGCGATTGCTGCCGTTCAGCGAGTAGCTCAGACGGTTGGACTCCAGCGCGTTGCCGCTCAGGCTGACCGTGCTTTGCTGATAGTGAGAGTCCGTCGCCGACAGGCCGGTGCTGAGGTAGGCGTTGTTGTCGAACACCGACAGCGGCAGGCTGAACGACAGGTAATAACGCGTCTCTTCCTCACGCTGGCTGTTGCGCACCCGGCTGGCGGAAACGGAGTAGCTGACGCGCCCCAGATTGTTGGAGTATCCCAACTGGTATTCGCGGCTTTTCGCGTTGGCCGTCCAGTAATCGCGCTGGGAGCCGGAGAAGAACAGCGTGCCCCACCCTTCGTTAAGACGCTGGTTCAGGTTAAGCGTAAAGGTATTTTTCGGCCGGGCGGACCGCAGCGCATCCCAGGTGTTCATATCCAGTTCGGACAAACCCTCCTCGTCGCGCCAGCGGTCAAACTGCCGTTCCAGCTGGCGGTAACCGTCATTAGAGTAAATGGCGTCGGTAAAGCTGTAGTAACCGCGGGTGGAGTAACGGTAGGCCGCCAGCGTGAAGTTGGTCGCGGTGGCATCGAGAAATTTACTGTAGGCGATACGGAAGCTCTGCCCGCTTTCACGGCGGTTTTTCAGACGGGTATCGGCATGCGTCAGGTCGATGGACACCGCCCCTATCGGCAGGTTCCAGCCGCTGCCGAGCAGCCAGGCCTGATAGTCGTCGCTCAAAATGCTGCCGGCATAGCCGGTTACCAGGTTGTTGAAACCGTACTGCAGGGTGCCCTGCACAAAGCCGGGATCGTAATCGGTATTGCTTTCGTTCACCTTGCCGGCCAGCACGCTGTATTGGCTGACGCCCTGTTTCAACATGTTGGGTACGGCGGAAAACGGCACGCTGAACGACTGTTCACGCCCATCCGCCTCTTTGACCGTCACCCACAGATCGCCCGCCGAGCCGGTCGGCTGAATACTGTCGAGGGTAAAGGCACCCGGCGGCACGTTTTCCTGGTAGATCACGTTGCCGTTCTGCACCACTTTCACCAGGGCGTTGGTTTGCGCCACGCCCCGCACGATCGGTGAAAAGCCCTGCTGCGAGTTGGGGCGCATGCTGATGTCCGACGCCAGCGCCACCCCGCGGATGCGCACCGAGTCGAACAGATCCCCCGGCGAATAAAAATCGCCGGCGGTCAGGTTGGATTTGATGTCAGCGAAGCCGCGCTGCAGATAGCGCGTGTTGTTCTGCCAGTGGCTCCCCCGCCCGCTGCCGTGGCGAAAGCTGCTGCTGTCGCGAAATTGCCAACCGGCCAGATTGATCCCGGATTCCAGCCCGGTATAAAAATCGTCGTTGTTGCTGCGATTGCCGTCGCCGCGCGCCTCGGCGTGGTAGTACGTCGCGTTGTAGGCCAGCGTCAATGCGGAGATGCCGCGATTCCAGAAGGCCGGATCCACGTATCCCGCCTCCGATCGGTTGACCCGCGCCTGCGGCACCGTCAGCCGCAGGCTCAGCGCGCCGACGTCCATATCGAACCGACCGCCCTGCACCAGCGTGGCGATCGACAGCGTCGTCTGGGGCGCCTGAGGCGCCGGCAATTGACTCAGATCGATGCCCAGCCGCTGCGCATCCTGGTAGTCGATTTGGATATCGTCGCGTTGGGTGCCAAACAGCAGCGCATAGCGCCCTTTCCAGTCATGGTTGACATACACATCGATCTCCTGCCGGCCGGCAGGCATGTCATTATTGAGGTAAAAACGCGAGAGATCGGAATCGCGCGATTCGCCGGCCAACAGCGACGTATCGAACGTCACCGCCCAGGCCGTATCCGGCAACAAGAATGAAGAGGCGGTCAGCAGCGAGAGGACTTTTTTATTCAGCTTCATTGTTGTTCTTTCAGGTTAGTGTGCGGTGATGGCTTTAGACTTGTAAGCCCCCAGATCGTCGATATACATCAGGTCATAACGGGCGTTTTTGCTGACCGCTCGTTTGCTGGCGGCAAACTGGGTGGAAAACGGCGCGACCATCAGCGAATCAACCAGCAGATGCTTGTCCGCACCCTGGCCTATATTCGCTACCGTAATGAAATACGCGCTTTTATTGATGACGTTGAAGCCTTTGCCATTGGCTTGCAGCGTCAGTTCTTCCAACGCATTTTCCACGCCGCGGGTTAACGCCTGCGGGCGGTAGAACAGTTTGATGCGCGACTTGATCGCCAGCTGCAGCGTATTGGTGCCCTGCAGGTTTTCCGGCGTCGGCGGGATATCCAGCACGTTGAGGTAGAACACCGATTCACGATCCGCCGCCAACGCGGCGCCGACTTTCTGAATACGCAGCTGCTGCCCGCTGTTGCCGTTCACTTTCACCACCGGCGGCGACAGCAAAAACGGCACATTGGCGGTTTCCGGGGTGGAATTGATATCGCCGTCGTCGATCCAGGCCTGAACCAGCGAGGGGTCGGTACCGTTATTCAGCAATTGGACAATCACGTCCTTGTTGTTTGCCGGGTAGATCACCCGCGTGCCGTTAACCACCACATTGGCCTGCGCGCCAACGGAACCCAGCAACAGCGCCGCTATCATCATGTATTTTTTCATCGTTCCCCCGGGTGGCCAGGCCCTATCAAGGGCCTGGCTGTCAGCGCGATTACAGGTAAGAAATGGTGTAAGTCACGTTGGAGCTCAGAGCGCCCACTTTTGCCGCTTCGGCGTTGGTTTTGTAGTAGTACGCGTCCAGCGTCAGGGTTTCTGAATCCGGCGCCTCTTTGTCGCCCATGATGTCGGTGACATAAGGCACGTTCAGCTGGATCGGGGTGGAAGAACCGGTTTCCGCCAGAGAGAAGCCTACGTTCTTCGCGACGGAAGCGTCGTTCTCGTTGACCGAGTTGTTCAGCAAATATTTGCCGTCGGTGGAGATGTTATCCGCGGAGGAGAAGTAGATTTTCAGCGGGGTGCCTGCGGTACCGGCCGCCGGCGAACAGCCGGAGAAGGTCAACGAGAAGGACTTCTTGTTCTTGGTGATTGGCCCGACGGTGTTACCCGCGTCGGTCACCGAGATCGGGCTCAGTGCTACGGTGAAATCCGCGCTCTTGCCGCCGTTAATCGTACAGGTGGTGTCGGTAATGGCGCCGGTAAAGTTAATCACGCCACCGGCGGAATTGTCTTCAGCAAAAGCCACCGGCGCAGCGACCGCGGCCGCCATGATTGCAACAGAAAGCATTTTCTTCATCATGAGATAAAACTCCATAACAGTTTGGTTTGAGAGAATAAATAAAAAGCAGCCGCTGCTGGCGGGATGAAACAATCCCTCCCCGTAATACAGAGGCAAAAGGGTGAACACATTCCTGTTTTTATAAAATCAAGCCATAGCGTTATTCATCAGCCGATAATAAAAGCGACAAAATAACGAACTCCTAGATAACCGCCGAGAAACCGGATGAAATGTCCAATAAATTGTGCACCCGATTCTTCAATCCCATTTTGCGTAATGCACTGCATTTCTGCGTGCTGACCGTTTTTACGCTTTTATCAAGCATTCGGGATACCTGGGTCACCGTATAGCCGAAAGAAAGCAAATGAAGCGTTTCCACTTCACTTTCAGTCAGGCAAATTTTCGTATTGCGGGCCGCCCCACCCTCAACGTTTCCATCTAATGCAGAATGCTGCGCAATATTAGCCAGCAGCAAAGACAATTCCTTATTCATGTCGGGAACTCGCACTCTTTTATCGAGCACCACCACATCACGCGTGACAGAACGAAATAACAGACGACGCTTCTCTTCTGTCGTCAAAAAAATTTTCACGCCATGAATAGCAGACAATAACGCTGCCGCCATGCTGAAACGCAACAGGCTTTTGATCGCATCATCGACGATCAGAATATCCTGGCAATTTCGCCCCATGACCAAAGGCAGATCGTCGTAGTAAGCAATAACGTGATCCTTATGAAAAATCCTTGGCGCCAATATCCTTTTTATCGCCTCTCTGAAAAAGATGTTTTCAGATACGATACCGATACTGAGCATACTTCCTCCATCCATGGCTAAAGACAACGGCGATGCCTTGCACTAAACACCTGCCGTTTTCTTGGAAAAATCGCATTGCCGTTTGGGAGCCATCAATAAGCGCCCGGCACATAAGCAGGCGCCGTAAAACACTAAGATAATTCTGCATCAAATCATTAACAACAGGAACATTATTTTTATTAACGAAAATTTTAATTATTATAATCTAATAAATTAGATTTTTTCAGAATTTAACTCTGTTAAACATAATAAAAAGAGCAATGCACCATGCATTCTGTTCGTCGAAGAAATAAAAAACACCCTGAATTATTTATGTTTTCCACCCAGAACCTTGACCTGACCGACGTTTCACTAAATACTAGCCGCGACCTGGAAGCCTATACCATTATAAAAACCTGAATACATGAAATATATTATCGACCTCTGCGTAATCTATGACGCAAATGCGTGTCGTCTCCAACTCATTGATAACGATGAGTCATCGATACGGATATCCAATCCGGCCTCGCGCCTGTTAATTGAAATGCTGACTCATCCGAATATCCCATTGAAACGTGAGGTATTGATAAAAAAGGTATGGGAAGAGTATGGTTTTTCAGGCTCATCGATCAGCCTCAATGTGGCCGTCAGTGAAATAAGGAAAGCGTTCAAACTGCTGGGGAGAGAAACCTCGCCGATAAAGACCCTGGCGAAAGTCGGTTTTTGCTTTACCGCCATGATTGATATTTACCCATCACCGCAGGCAACCGTTAATGAAACGCCCCCTTCTGCCGCCTCAGTACCGCTTTCGTCTTTCCCGTCGGTTGCCGAATCACATAACACGCCGCCGCAGAAACAGGTAAATATTCGCGCTATTGCCGCTATCTGCGGCGCATTTATTCCGCTGTTGTTCGTCGCGGCGTTCTATCCTGTTGAACCGCCTGATCAACCCAGAGAAAATTTAATCTCGTTAGGGAAAAAAGACCGCTGCACCTTGTATTCTCTGGATGCGGACAAGCATATTGATGACGAACTGGAAAAGCGCATGGTCAACCAGGCGCTAGAAGAGAGCGGTGTGGATTGTATAGCCAGTAAAGCGGACATCTATTTTTCCTCCGTAAAACACACGTTGACTTATAACACCTTCCTCGGTGTGTGTTATCTCGGCTCACAAGATCGATATACCCAGTGTGTTACCTACAAAATTCTCAACGGAAAATAAATGGCCGCATTGCTCAACCCCAAAATGCTGACTATCGGATTTTTGGCAGTGATTCTCTTCATTGTCCTGTTTCGCGTTTTAACCCCCGCCGCGCCTGTGCATATGAATTGCCAGGCCGATACGATCACTAAAAAACGATTAGCTTCAGGCGATGACCTGGAATTAAAAGTGACGGGCAGTTTATTCATCTATGACGAACATCATGCCATGATCGTGCAGCGTGGGGACATCACCGTGAGAGGCAAAACCTACAGCCTGGATAGGAAAATAAACTTTGATATAAAGAGGTTAGATGACGGGTTTTACATGACCACCCACCGAGAAATCAGTAAAGCGCCCGACGACAACGCGCCGGATGAGCTGACCCAGGAAATCCCCATGATCTCTCTCGGCATTAAGAACGGCGTTTTTTCGATGCGTAAAGCTCGGCAAGATGCGTACATCGTTCATGGCGTGCTTTTCCCGGTAACGCTATGCCGTTAACCTGAGAACAGAATGCCATAGAGAGACAGCGAAGGATCGCAACGGGGCGCGCTTATGGCAAACACGCCCCAGATACCGATTGGGGAGGAAGGGCTATTTTACCGACATATCCGTACGGACGATGCCATGGTTTTTCATCACCTCTTCCATGGTGAGGTTCTCATCATACGGCGTATCGTCCACCACGACGTCTTGCGGGCGCACATAAGGTTTGGTTGCGCGTTTGAACATCCACCACCACACGAATACCAGGAAAGCGCCGGACTTCAGAAAGATCATGGTCCATAGGGCGACTTGATACCAGTTCATCTCTGTCTCCATAAGAGCATTAAGCGAAATCGATAAGGCGGCGTTGTTTATCACCCCGGCGGTGCCTGACAGCAGCAGGCATCCGAGCAGCCAACCTTGATGACCGCATAATCTCACCGATGCGTGGCCCTTATCAATAGCCGATCGCGTTTCCTGCAAAAGCGCCTCGATTTCTACGCACGCAAAAACAAAAACCCCGTGCTCAGTGAGCACGGGGTCAGAATGTATGGCGGAGGAGCAGAGATTCGAACTCTGGAACGGTTTCCCGTCGACGGTTTTCAAGACCGTTGCCTTCAGCCACTCGGCCACCCCTCCGCAACGACGCGCACTATAAACAGACCTCATTCGCTTGTAAAGCCCGGGCGCGTTCAACCGCGCGAAAAATCGGCGAAGACGCAGCAAACGGCGAACAAACGCGCGTCCGCTCCTCCCTGCTGTTGCAACAATGATAACTAAGGGTAAAGATTGGTAAACAAACTTTAATCAAGCGCTTGCGCTGCCTATCATCGGGATTATTTTGTGATGGCTTGATAAGAGAGAGCATTATGGACCGCATTGTCGTCTCATCTTCTTCGCGCGACTCGCTGCTCAGCACGCATAAAGTCCTGCGCAACACCTATTTCCTGTTATCCCTGACGTTGGCTTTCTCGGCGCTGACCGCGACCGCCAGCACGATGCTGGGGCTGCCGGCACCGGGCTTGCTGCTGATGCTGGTTGGTTTCTACGGCCTGATGTTCCTGACCCATAAACTGGCCAACAGCCCGGCAGGCATCCTGGCGGCGTTTGCGCTGACCGGTTTCATGGGGTATGCCCTCGGCCCCATTCTCAGCTCGTTCCTGAACGCCGGCGCGGGCGATCTGATCATGCTGGCGCTGGGCGGCACCGCAGCGGTGTTCTTCTGCTGCTCGGCGTATGTGCTGACCACCCGTAAAGACATGTCATTCCTGTCCGGCATGATGATGGCAGGTTTTGTGGTACTGCTGGTGGCGGTGATCGCCAACCTGTTCCTGCAGATCCCTGCCCTGCACCTGGCCATCAGCGCGCTGTTCATCCTGTTCTCCGCCGGCGCGATCCTGTGGGAAACCAGCAACATCATTCACGGCGGCGAGACCAACTACATTCGCGCCACCGTTAGCCTGTACGTGTCGCTCTACAACATGTTCATCAGCCTGTTGAGCATTCTGGGCTTCGCCCGCAGCAACTGATCGCACGATACACCAGCTTTCCAGGCCCCGCTCCGGCGGGGCTTTGTTTTTTGCGGCTGAAAAAATTTGCTAAACTGGCGGCCGTTCCGAATTATCCGTTATCGAGGCAGTATGTTGGAGTTTGAAGGTCAGGTTATCGACACTGACGCGCAGGGTTATCTGAAAAACAGCGCCGACTGGCATGAAGGGCTGGCGCCGCTGCTGGCCGCGCAGGAAGAGATCGTGCTCACCGAAGCACACTGGGAAGTGGTGCGTTTCGTGCGCGACTTCTATCAGGAATTTAATACCTCACCGGCTATCCGCATGCTGGTCAAAGCGATGGCGCAGAAATACGGCGAAGAAAAAGGCAACAGCCGCTATCTGTATCGCCTGTTCCCGAAAGGGCCGGCCAAACAAGCCACCAAAATCGCCGGATTGCCGAAACCGGTAAAATGCATTTGACCGCTCTGCCCGCAGCGCCGCTGCAGGCGAGCGTTTAATAACGAATGCCAAACCCGCTGTAATCAGCCAGGCCCTGCGGCTCCACCAGCACACGTTCGACGCGCGCGCTGCGCGGGCCGCCCTGTTTCAACCACTCCAGCAGCTTGTCCACCTGCGCCTGTGTGCCGCAGGCCACCACCTGAACACTGCCGTCATCGAGATTGCGCGCATAGCCTGTCACCCCCAACGCCTCGGCCTGCCGCTGGGTGGAATAGCGAAACCCAACCCCCTGCACCACGCCATACACATACGCAGCAATGCAAACTTGTGTCATAATCGCCCCCTGTTATCTTGTCTAAAGAATAAGTATGTATTGAGTATAGAAACTCAATCAAAAGATAAAGAGGCAAGGAGCCAGAGGACAACAATTTCTATAATAGAGGCTTACGTAAAAAGTAGACGGCCGAGCTCCCTCGGCCGGGACAGACTTGCTATTTTTCGGCAGGTAGCCAGTTGGCCCTTTCTCCGTAAAAGAAAGAGTCGATAAATCTGCTTTTGCCACGCAAGCGGATAAATATGATGACCAGAGCGAAAATAATGGCCGTTACGCTGAGATAAAAACCTAACGTATCCTTATCGACCATTGCTCCGACAAGCAAAATGGGTAACACATGCCAAAGATAAATAGGTAGAGATACCTGCCCCATTTTGACCACAAAGCCCTCAATTCTCAGCTTCAGGCGTTTACACAAACTCACCATCAACAGCAACAGCGCAGCATTAAATGCAAACCATGAGGCGGCATCCAGCAGTGCCCCGTTCGGTTCATAGTACCCTAATATGCCTACGACCAACGCGATAGCGAACAACGCCAGCGGGTTACCGTGAAAATTCTTATCCCCGATCAGGAAACCTAATAAAAAGAAGGAGTAGTAATAATAGAAACGCTTATCACCAATGAATTTCAGCCAGGCATATTGGTTTTCCAGCGTGTCGGCGTAACAGTACCAGACAATAGATAACACCGCGGAAGTGAACAGAAAGAAACCAATTAAGAAATTACTCTTGTAAATGACCATAGTATATAGCACGAATATGATCACTGCTGGGATATACCAAAGATGATAGTAGGGGTAAAGGAATAGACCGATGAACTGCTTTAAACCTACTTCTTCTGAGGAGTAAAGAGAATAAACGCTGTAAACAACGAATGCCAACATATAAGGAATTATCATGCGCCACTGATACTTTTTCAGCACGCTAATCACGCCGCCATCAAGAAAATAACGCCGAACAAAGTAGCCCGTCACCCCTAGAAAAAGCGGCATATGGAAATAATATATTGCCCCACGCAAACCGACATCAGCGCTGCCTGGCAATAAATGTCCCACGATGACGAGCAAGATAAGCAACCCTTTCAAAAAATCAAACGACAAGCTTCTTTCTTTAGACATTTAAGAAAAATCCTAATATCTGCATAATAAACATCAGGTGCTCAATAACAGATTAAGTTAAGATTTTTGTCAATGCGAAAAAACCTAAAACTCACAAAAAACTTACAAAAAGCTTACATCCCCATCTGCCCGGAGATAGGCTTTCTTCCGTGAGGCGAACCTCAGCCTGAAGTCAATTACTATGAAATTCCAAAAAAGACATTAATAATCAACCAGTTAAAAACAAAACGGTAATCTTCAATCCACACTCTTGAATGATGGGCTCTGCTTGCTCACAAGAAAGCGTACCGTCGGCCAGCCGTCGTGAGTAAACATACCACCGGGCAACCAAGCGACAGCGCTATTCCTATTTCGAGTAAAGCCATCTGCTCTATCGTCGATGATGTGAGAGGTGTCAATGACTTTTATTTTTCAAGCTATCGAGGGATGGTGTAATGTCAGAAAAATCAACCAACTTGCGAACAACTTTCGTTTTAAAACGATCATCATATTCAACCTGAGCACTCTTTACCTTTATTAACCTATCAATCATTATGTCCGCTTGCTCGCCGTCGAATCCAAAAGAACGGTTACCGTAAAACCGCTCGCCGTTAATCGACACAGCACCTGAGTTTGGGTTCGCAGTAGGTGGAAATGAAATTTTATAATGCCCAGCCTGAACCGAAATCTTTAATACCCCATCACTTATAGCGTTTTCATCATCACTAAAAACCCACTCGTTAGCCAATACTGTGTGAGTCGTCATAAAAAAAATGAAAAACAAAAAGAATCTCACTGGTGCACTCCCTTCACTTTATATTACAAAAACAGCCAAAAATACTCTTAACAAGAATAAATATATCACTCTGTAGCCTTATGCCCTATAAAGCATAATCCCCTGTCAAACATCTAATCCTGCAGGTAACAAAGCGCCTTCACGCACTGATCAACATGCTTTCATCTCTGGCTTGCTATAATACACCTTTTTAAGCTGCCATTTCTTCAGTTTGAAGGCTGCACTTTCTCTCTCTTCGGTGCGACGCCCGCAGAGATAACGCGATACAATCCGAGCCAACGCGGTAGTGAACGCTGTCAGATTCAGCTATGATGACGAACTTATTTTGGCAAACGCTTAATCCAGCCAATTAACCCATTGAATAAAAAGTAGTTTAACCATGCGCTTACATCTCGCCAAAGGACGTGAAAAGTCCTTACTCCGTCGCCACCCTTGGGTGTTCTCCGGCGCCGTTCAACGCGTTGAGGGCAAAGCCCACTCCGGTGAAACCATTGATATCCTCGACAGCCAGGGTAAGTGGCTGGCACGCGGCGCCTATTCGCCCGAGTCGCAGATCCGCGCACGCGTCTGGACCTTCCAGCAAGATGAAGAGATTAACATCGATTTCTTCATTCGCCGCCTGCAGCAAGCGCAAAGCTGGCGCGATTGGGTCGCACAGCGCGACGGTCTGGACGGATACCGCCTGATCGCCGGCGAGTCCGACGGCCTGCCGGGCATCACTATCGATCGCTTCCAGAATTTCCTGGTGCTGCAGCTGCTGTCCGCCGGTGCCGAATACCAGCGCCCGGCCCTGCTTTCCGCCCTGCAGCATTGCTACCCGGAATGTTCGATCTACGATCGCTCCGACGTTGCGGTACGTAAAAAAGAAGGCCTGCCGCTGGCGCAGGGCCCGGTGCTGGGCGATCTGCCGCCGGAACTGCTGCCGATCACCGAACACGGCATGAAGCTGCTGGTGGACATTCAGCAGGGGCACAAGACCGGTTTCTACCTCGACCAGCGCGACAGCCGCCTGGCGGCGCGCAATTACTCCGCCGGCCGTCGGGTGCTGAACTGCTTCTCCTACACCGGCGCCTTCGCCGTTTCCGCTTTGATGGGCGGTTGCGCGCAGGTGATCAGCGTGGATACCTCGCAGGCGGCGCTGGATATCGCCAAACAGAACGTCGAGCTCAATAAGCTGGATCTGAACAAAGCGGAGTTCGTTCGCGATGACGTGTTCCAGCTGCTGCGCAACTACCGCACTCAAGGCGAAAAATTCGATCTGATCATCATGGATCCGCCGAAATTCGTCGAGAACAAGAATCAGTTGGCCAGCGCCTGCCGCGGCTACAAAGACATCAACATGCTGGCGCTGCAGCTGCTGAATCCGGGCGGCATTCTGCTCAGCTTCTCCTGCTCCGGCCTGATGCCGACCGACCTGTTCCAGAAAATTTTGGCCGACGCCGCTGTAGATGCCGGACGTGATGTACAATTTATAGAGCAGTTCCGACAGGCTGCCGATCACCCGGTGATCGCCACATACCCTGAGGGGCTGTATCTGAAAGGATTCGCTTGTCGGGTGATGTAACTTGAAATGCGCTGCCCTGCCCCCATATATGAGCAAGGCATTGTTTCTCAGGAGGTCATCATGATTGCCAGCAAATTCGGTATCGGACAACAGGTTAGGCATAAACTGCTGGGGTATTTGGGCGTCGTGATCGATATCGACCCGGAATACTCTTTGGAACAACCCAAAGCTGACGAAATAGCGGCGAACGATGAACTGCGTTCAGCCCCTTGGTACCACGTGGTGATGGAAGACGAGGAAGGCCAACCGGTACACACCTATCTGGCGGAAGCGCAGCTGGATAGCGAAGCCCAGGAGGCACACCCCGAGCAACCATCGCTGGATGAACTGGCGGAATCCATCCGTCACCAGCTACAGGCGCCACGCTTGCGCAATTGACCGCGCCAAGACCTGAGAAACCCGAGAGGGCCCGGCATCGCGCCTGGCCCTTTTTATTTTGCGCTCCAACCCTAAGCGCGGGATTTCGATTTTCGGACAGCGATCCATCACCACACGCAACCCGGCCTGTTTCGCCAGCGCTGCCGCCTGCTCGTTAATCACCCCTATCTGCAGCCAGAGCGCCCTGGCGCCGATCGCTATCGCCTCTTGCGCCACGCCGTAAGCCGCTTCTGAATTGCGAAACACGTCAACCATATCCACCGGCTGCGGGATAGCGGCCAGCGTAGGGTAAACCTGCTGCCCCAGCAGCGTCTGCCCCGCCAGTTTTGGGCTGACCGGGATCACCTGATACCCTTGCGCCAACAGATACGCCATCACCCCATAGCTGGGCCGTGATGGGTTATCGCTGGCACCGACCAGCGCGATAGTTTTCACCTGTTGCAACAGCTCAACAATCTCTTGATCTTGCATCTTCAACTCCCGTTTATCACTGCGTCACTTTCCATTTCGAGTGTAACCGATCGGCATTCGTTCGGTTAAACGCAACGCAAGGGAAACTTCACCGCAATCTTATGGTCAGAGGCTGTCGCGGTTCAGCTGCGCATGGTCATGTCTAATCGCGATAAAATATGTAAAAATGTAAACAAAATACCCGATTGAAAAATTTTGACACAACCTATGCCGTGTTCAACACTTAGCGTTACGCCACTTTATAAGGAGATAATGATGAAATTTGGTCTGGTGGTTGCGGCGTTGCTCAGCATCAGCATACCTGCCGCGGCTACGACCCTGAAACTCTCCCCGGACATCGACCTGCTGGTGGTCGACGGCAAGAAAATGACAGGTTCGTTGTTAAAAGGCGCCGACAGCCTTGAACTGGATGGCGGGCAGCACCAGTTGCTGTTTAAAGTGACCAAAACCGTACGTTCCGGCCAGCATACGCAGGCCTATGCTTCCTTGCCGCTGGTTGCCACCTTCAATACGCAAAAGATCAGCCAGGTGGCGATCGAACTGCCACGCATCGAGAACGATCGTGATGCGCAACGCTTTGACAGAACGTTGAATTATCTGGTGGTCGATAAAGACGGCAACGCCCTGCCGTTCCGGCATGATGTGCTGCATCCCGACAGCGTCACCTTCAATACCGATTTGGAAAAGGTGATGACCGATTACAACCGCCAGAACCGCCCGGCCTCCGTTCCGAGCTTTGTTCAGGCGAACGCGGGCAATGCCTCAGCCCTCGCGTTGGCCGGCGCGCCGATAAACGCCCCGACGGTGACGTTGAAAGGTGAAAACGTGTCGGAACAAATGCTGCAATACTGGTTTCAACAGGCCGACAAGGAAACACAGAAGCGTTTTCTGCGCTGGGCCAATAAACAACCGATTCGCTGATCCCTCCCGGCGCCTTTCCCCGTAAAGGCGTCTTTTCTTCGCATTTTCAAGCGCAAACGCTAGGCAGTGAAAAACAGTTTCAGTAATCTGTCGCACATTCCCCGATTAGCGAAGGACACCGAGATGGAATTGACCACCCGCACTATCGCCGCGCGCAAACACATTGCGCTGGTGGCGCACGATCACCGCAAACAGGCCCTGCTGGAGTGGGTAGAAAGCCACAAGACCATTCTGGCGCAGCACCAGCTGTACGCCACCGGCACTACCGGTAATCTGATCCAGCGCGCCAGCGGCATTCCCGTCACCAGCATGCTGAGTGGCCCGATGGGCGGCGATCAGCAGGTTGGCGCACTGATTGCGGAAGGCAAGATAGACATGCTGATCTTCTTCTGGGATCCGCTGAACGCGGTGCCGCACGATCCGGACGTGAAGGCGCTGCTGCGGCTGGCGACCGTATGGAATATTCCGGTGGCCACCAACCGCTCGACCGCCGACTTTCTGATCGACTCTCCGCTGTTCAAAAGCGAGGTGGAGATCGCCATCCCCGACTATCAGCGCTACCTGCAAGACCGCCTGAAATAGTCCTCGCGGCCTGGCAGCCGCCAGGCCCAGGCTTACGGTTTTTTCTGCACCGGTACGCCAAGATCTTGCAGGTGTTCAACGAACACCGAAGGACGTTCACGATCCTGCAACAGCCACACCTGATGTTTAGCGCGCGTCAACGCGACATACAGCAGACGGCGCTCTTCGGCATCCGGGAAATCCTCCGGCTGCGGCAGCAGCACCTCTTCCAACACCGACTCGCGCGCCACGGCGGGGAAGCCGTCACGCCCATCATGCAAACCGGCGATGATGACGTATTCCGCCTGCTGCCCCTTGCTGGCGTGGATGGTCATAAATTCCAGATCCAGCTTGGGCCAGCGGGTGGCCGCCTTCGCCAGCGCTTCCGGTTTCAGATGATGGTAGCGCGCCAGCACCAGGATGCGCTCATCCGGCTTGGCGTAGCCGCTCAGTTTATCCAGCAAGGGCTCCAACTGCTCGTGCGGCAGGATCGCCACCGACTTTTTATTGCCCTTGCTCAGGCTGTTGAGCGGTTTTTTCAGCTGGTGCGGGTTCTGCTGCACGAACCGGTTGGCCACCTCGCCGATACGTTCGTTGAAACGATAAGTGGTGTCCAGCGCGCACTGCGCCCCTTCGCCGAAGTGGGTGGCAAAAGCCGTGGTTAACGTCAACTCTGCGCCGCTGAAGCGATAAATCGCCTGCCAGTCATCCCCCACCGCAAACAGGCAAGTCTGCTTGTTCTGCCGACGCAGCGCCGCCAGCAACAGCGCACGCTGCGGCGAGATATCCTGAAACTCATCGACCAGAATATGTTTCCACGGGCTGACGAAGCGCCCCTTGTCGAGAATGTTGACCGCCTGATGAATAAGGCCGGAGAAGTCCACCGCTCCTTCCTCTTTTAAGGCGCTTTTCCAGGCTTTCAACAGTGGCGCCATCAGCCGAATGCGTTTCGAAAACAGATCGCGGATTTCTTCATCCGCCTGCTCAATCATTTCCGCCTGGCTGCCGCCGTGCATGCGCATCAGCCCCAGCCAGCGTTCCAACCGGCCCGCCAGCCGGTCCGCCAGGCGTTTATCCTGCCAGAAGTCGCCTTCCGGCACGTCCCATTCCAGCTCCTCGGTCAACCATTGACGCCACCCCTTCGCCTGGGCTTTTTTCTCTGCACATTGCTCGCGCCAATGGGCAATCAACAACGCTTTGCGCGCGCTGGCATCGGTTTCCAACCGGCTGATGGCCGGGGCTTTGCGGCTGCCTTGTTGAATGATCTGCAGCGCCAATGCATGGAATGTTTTGGCCTGAATACCGACATCGCCCAAACGTTCTTTGATGCGATCATTCATCTCACTCGCAGCCTGACGGCCGAACGCCAACAGCAAGATTTGGCCCGGCTCCGCCTCCTGACGGCGCAGCAGCCAGCCGGCGCGCGCCACCAGCACCGACGTCTTGCCGCTGCCGGCCCCCGCCAATACCAGGACGGAATCCTCGCCGTTGACCACCGCACGGCTCTGAGAGTCATTGAGCGGTGAGCTCTCGACGGTCTGGAAGAAGTCGTGATGTTGCTCCAACATGCGATCGGTCCACTGCCGGTTGCGTTGGTCGACACTGCGTTGCCCCTGCTGCAGCCATTGCAGACACAGATGGTAATCGGCCCGGCAGTTATCGAATTCCTCCAGGCGCGCCACCGGCATTGGCAGCGCGGAGAAGGCTTCACGGATTTGCTGCTGCAGTTTGCCCAGCTCAGACTTTTTGAACCATTTATCTTGCTGCTCAATGCGCTGAATCTGTGCCACCTGCTGTTGCAACACGCCGGCACTGACCTCACTCATTTCGGCGCTCCACTGCTGCCACGCCTGCTGCAGATAGTGATAAAAACGCTGCGTTTCCTGCCACTCGGTGCCGTGCAGTCGCACCACTTTTTCGTCCGGCAATTCAAATTCCAGCTCGCCCCAGACGATGCCGCGCTTGCACCTGACCTGAATCAGTTGATTGAAGGGGATCAGGTATTCATGTTTTTCCCCGCTCACCTCAACGCCGGCGTGCAGCAACCGCACGCGGTTATAAGGGTGCTGAGCCAGGTGTTTCCCCAGCGATGTCGCTTTAAGTTCCATATCGTCGCGCCATGACTATGTTGAGATTAAATAACGGATATCTGCCAGTTTACCTGCGATAAGCAGTGGCACTCTAGCGCTAAAAAAAGGGTAGAATAGATTTTGCGTTTTTATCGTGAATACGCCCGCATCGCGGTTTGGCCAACATTAGAGCAGAATGACGTCTATGCGTACTGTACTGAATATTCTTAATTTTGTGTTGGGCGGTTTCTTCACCACGCTGGGTTGGCTCATCGCCACGGTGTTCAGCGTGCTGCTGGTCATCACGCTGCCGCTCACCCGCTCCTGCTGGGAAATCACCAAGCTGTCGCTGGTGCCGTTCGGCAATGAGGCAATCCACGTCGATGAGCTCTACCCGGAAAAAAGCAATGCGCTGCTCTCCGCCGGCGGCTCACTGCTCAACGTTATCTGGCTGGTGCTGTTCGGCTGGTGGCTGTGCCTGTCACACATCGCCGCCGGTATCGTGCAGTGCGTTTCGATCATCGGCATTCCGGTCGGCATCGCCAATTTCAAAATTGCCGCCATCGCGCTGTGGCCGGTGGGGCGCCGCGTCGTCTCGGTAGAAATGGCTCAGCAAGCGCGTATTGAGAATGCTCGCCGCCACTATCATCAGCGTTAATTTTTTCTCCGTTTGAGGAGTTTTTCGTGCGCTCTTTTGCACCCGCAGTACGTCGTTACACCTATAACAGCAATCTGCTGTATCACCTGCGCATCCTTATTGCGCTGATCGGCACCACCGCCGTTCCCTGGTGGCTGGGCATTCCCAAGCTGACCATCCCGCTGACGCTGGGCGTGGTGGCAGCGGCCCTGACCGACTTGGATGACCGCCTGGCCGGCAGGTTACGCAACCTGCTGATCACGCTGGTGTGCTTCTTTGTCGCCTCAGCTTCAATCGAGCTGCTGTTCCCCTATCCCTGGTTGTTCGCCCTTGGCTTAACCACGTCGACCTGCGGTTTTATCCTTCTGGGCGCCTTGGGGCAACGTTACGCCACCATCGCCTTCGGCGCACTGCTGATCGCGGTTTACACCATGCTCGGCACCGCCATGTACGATGCCTGGTATCAGCAACCGCTGCTGCTGGTGATCGGTGCGCTGTGGTACAACCTGCTGACGCTGGCGGGCCACCTGCTGTTCCCTATCCGGCCACTGCAAGAGAACCTGGCGCGCTGCTACGATCAACTGGCCAACTATCTGGATGCCAAAGCCAACCTGTTCGATCCCGACGCCGAACGCGACGCCGACCTGCCATGGATGGATGTTGCGATGGCCAACAGCGCGTTGGTCGCGTTGCTTAACCAGACCAAAGCCTCGCTGCTGACGCGCCTGAAAGGCGATCGCGGCCAGCGCGGCACCCGCCGTACCTTGCACTACTATTTTGTCGCGCAGGATATCCACGAACGCGCCAGCTCTTCCCACGTTCAGTATCACGCGCTCAGCCGGCAATTCCGCCACAGCGATATTTTATTCCGCTTCCAGCGTTTGCTGAGCATGCAGGCGCGCGCCTGCCGCCAACTGGCACAATCGATCCTGCTGCGGCAAAAATACCAGCACAACCCGCGTTTTGAGCCGGCCTTCAGCCGCATTCAGGAGGCCTTGGCGCGCATCGCCGAAACCCAGGGCAATTCAGAACAAACCAAGGCGCTGGCGCACCTGCTGAAAAACCTGCATGCGATCGATGCGCAGCTGGCCAATATTGAGTCAGAGCAGACGCTGGCAAGCGGGCAAGCGGAAGAGAACAGCCTGGCCGACGATCGCTTAACCGGCTGGAGCGACATCCGCCTGCGCATCAGCCGCCATTTGACGCCGCAATCGGCCCTGTTCCGCCACGCGATCCGCATGTCGGTGGTGCTGTGCGTGGGTTACGCTTTCATCCAGTTCACCGGCATGCAGCACGGTTACTGGATCCTGTTGACCAGCCTGTTCGTCTGTCAACCGAACTACAACGCTACCCGCCGACGCCTGGCGCTGCGCATCATCGGCACCCTGGCCGGTATCCTGATCGGCCTGCCGATCCTCTATTTCGTGCCTTCACTGGAAGGACAGCTGGTGTTGATCGTCATCACCGGCGTTCTATTTTTCGCTTTCCGCACCGTCCAGTATGCCCACGCCACCATGTTCATCACGCTACTGGTCTTGTTATGCTTTAACCTGTTGGGTGAAGGATTCGAAGTAGCCGCCCCGCGCGTTTACGACACCTTGTTGGGCTGCGCCATCGCCTGGGCGGCGGTCAGCTTTATCTGGCCGGACTGGAAATTCCGCCAACTGCCGGCGGTGGTGGATAAAACCCTGAATGCCAACTGCCGTTATCTGGACGCCATTCTGGTGCAATACCACCAGGGTAAGGATAACGGCCTCGCCTACCGCATTGCGCGGCGAGATGCCCACAACAGCGATGCCGAACTGGCTTCGGTCATCTCCAACATGTCCGCCGATCCCAAGGCCGACAAGGAATTGCAGGAAGCCGCCTTCCGCCTGCTTTGCCTCAACCACACTCTCCTGAGTTATATCTCGGCGTTGGGGGCGCACCGCGAGCGGCTGAATACCCCTGTCACCCTCGATCTGCTCAATGATGCCGTGTGTTACGTGGACGGCGCCTTGCATCAGGAAGAACGGAACAGCCAGCGCATTGCGCAAGCGCTGGAACAGCTGGCGGAGCGCATTCGCAGAGCCGTTCCGGAACCTGAAAGCAAAGAGCAGTTGGTGTTGCAACAGGTGGGGTTGATGCTCGAACTGCTGCCGGAGCTCACCACACTCCACGCCCAAATCAATAAGGCAATCTAATTATTCAGGGCTCGCTCGATGGGCCCTGAACCACTGGCTCATGCCCATGGCGGCGCATCGCCATCGTATGATCGAACCAGCGCACCAGTTCGTTGCGCAATTCGGCCGGCAACGCCGCCTGATGATAACCGGCTATCGCGCCGCCCAGCGACAGCAGCACGCGCAGCCCCAGATTGGTCTGCTGTTGCAGCAGGCGGAGATAGCTGCGTTTAGCGCCTTGCAGCCGCAGGTCATAGGCGTTGCGGATACCCGCTCGCCATAGCAAGCGCTCCATGTTGACATCGATATTCGGCAACGCCTTCAATCGACCGTGATCGCCGGCCTTAAGCCGCTGCTCTCGACGCGCTTCCCTGACGGCCTGCCAGGCCAGCCCCACCAGCTCGTTGCGTTCCCGCCACAGCGACTCGTCAACCCAGTAATAACGCAAAGTGATGGGCACTCCACGCTTGGAATAGACCATATTGACCATCCCTCTGGCGCGAAAAGCCGGTTCCATGCTCGCCGTAGCCCGCAGGTACAACTCTCCTTCCGCTATCACTGCAAACATTACCCCCTCGGCCAGCAGGCCGTAGCCGCCAAACTGTGACCGCGTGGTGATGGCGCCCAGCGCCGCGAAGCAATTTTTAGCCTGTGCGATCCTTCGTATCGACATCCTTTTCATAGCGTTTCTCCTTTTTAGGTTCCGGTCGTATTATTTCTCTTATCAATGAAAAGAGTAACGTGAACAACTAATTAGGAAAATACGCACTATCCACCCGCATGCCAATCACAAAAAACACCGGTACAAAAAATGATCGCAATTATGCGAGCCGCTACGAAAATTTGGGTTGATCTTATCCCAAATCAGGGATACTGTATAAACATACAGTAACACGACGGGCGGGAACTTTATGCGTACTCAATCACTCTACCAACCTCATTTCAGCCAAGGCTCTTTTACAGCGCGCAATGCTGAGAAGAACACGGATGTCGGCAAAGAGAATGGCTTGATCAGTGAACTTGTTTACAACGAGCGCCAGCCCGCAGTGGCTCAATTGCTGTTGCCCCTGCTGCTGCAACTGGGCAAGCAGTCTCGCTGGCTTCTGTGGCTGACACCGCAGCAAAAATTAAGCAAGCAATGGCTGCAGCAATCCGGCCTGCCTGTAGATAAGATGGTGCAATTGAGCCAAATCAGCCCGGTGAATACGGTCGAGGCTATGGAAAAAGCGCTGCAAACGGGAAATTACAGCGTGGTTCTTGGCTGGTTGCCCGAGCTAACGGAGGAGGATCGTCTAAAATTAAGACGTGCGGCAGAATTGGGTAATGCCTATGGGTTTATCATGCGCCCTCAACGTGACATTAACCCGACTCACGGACACTGTTCCACCCTAAAAATTCACTCTTCTTTGTATCATTAAGTAAATTTAGGATTTTTCCCATCATTTTCGCACCCCATAAGCGGAACCTTTGCGGTGGAAGGCACAAAGCTAGTCCGGCTGCGGTTTGGCAAGTAAAAACGCCCAAGGAATCGCCGTTTTTTTAGGCTGAGAATGTTAGCAAATATGTACGATTCCGCGTTTTTTTTTAGAGCCTTATCACATCACACTTGTAACTTTCGCGCCACGTTGTAGACTTTACATCGCCAAGGTTGCTCTATAACGTCAGAAAAACTGGCGAGTAACAAACGAGGGCTTAAACCTTGGCGAAGGAATTTAACCAAGGGCTTAAAACAGCTTTAAAGCTCATTGCCTATTTGGATGATAACGAGGCGCAAAATGAAAAAGACAGCTATCGCATTAGCAGTGGCACTGGCAGGTTTCGCTACCGTAGCGCAAGCCGCTCCAAAAGATAACACTTGGTACACCGGTGCTAAACTGGGCTGGTCCCAGTACCATGACGTTGGCTTCTACGGCAACGGTTACCAGAACGGTATCGGCAACGGTCCTACCCACAAAGATCAGCTGGGTGCCGGCGCGTTCCTGGGCTACCAGGCAAACCAATACCTGGGCTTCGAACTGGGCTATGACTGGCTCGGCCGCATGCCTTACAAAGGCAGCGTGAACAACGGTGCTTTCAAAGCGCAGGGCGTTCAACTGGCCGCTAAACTGAGCTACCCAATTGCTGACGATCTGGACATCTACACTCGTCTGGGTGGTATGGTATGGCGTGCAGATTCCAAAGCTAACTACGGCCGTACTGGTCAGCGTCTGAGCGACCACGACACCGGCGTTTCTCCGCTGGCTGCTGTTGGTGTTGAATACGCACTGACCAAAAACTGGGCTACTCGCCTGGATTACCAGTTCGTAAGCAACATCGGTGACGCAGGTACCGTTGGCGCACGTCCAGACAACACCATGCTGAGCCTGGGCGTTTCTTACCGCTTCGGTCAGGATGACGTAGTTGCTCCAGCACCAGCTCCGGCTCCAGCTCCAGTTGTTGAAACCAAGCGTTTCACTCTGAAGTCTGACGTGCTGTTCAACTTCAACAAGTCTACTCTGAAAGCAGAAGGCCAACAGGCTCTGGATCAGCTGTACAGCCAGCTGAGCTCCATGGATCCTAAAGACGGTTCCGTAGTTGTTCTGGGTTACACCGACGCCGTTGGTTCTGACCAGTACAACCAGAAACTGTCCGAACAACGTGCACAGAGCGTTGTTGACTACCTGGTCTCCAAAGGCATCCCGTCAGACAAAATCTCTGCACGTGGTATGGGTGAAGCAGATGCAGTTACTGGCAACACCTGTGGCTACAAATCTGGCCGCGCTACCAAAGCTCAGATCGCTTGCCTGGCACCAGATCGTCGCGTAGAGATCGAAGTTAAAGGTATCAAAGACGTTGTAACTCAGCCTCAGGGCTAAGTTTACTCGCCTAATAAAAACCCCGCATAGCGGGGTTTTTTTTCGTCCTATTGTTGAAACCAAGCGCAACAAAGGCGCGCTCACGCACTTACTTGGGATCTTTGCCAAGAATCGCCTTCAAGTCTTCTTTCAACGACGACATCTGGTTCGCATACTTTTCTTTGCGTTCAGCGTCTTCGATAAGCTGCACGACGGTTTCCGACAGCGTAACGCCACGTCGGCGCGCCAGGGCAGCCAATCGTTGCCAAACCAAAAACTCCAGATCGATAGATTTTTTACGCGTATGCTGATGTTCTGCGTTAAAATGACGTTTACGGCGGGCGCGGATCGTTTGTTTCATCCGGTTATCCAGTTCCGGATTCATGTGAGCGGCAATCCATGCAAGTACCTTTACCGGCTCATTTTCCAGCTTCAGCAGCTCGTTAACCGCCTCCTGAGCAGCGCTGTTTTCAATGTAGCGGGTAATGAGTTCCCCTTCCCGATGTTTCTTCACCAGGTACTTCCATTTCCAACCGCTCTCCAGATTTTCCAGTTGCTGATATTTCATCTTGAGCTCTTCAGTGACCGCGTAACTTCAAATAAGCATAACAGCTTTGCGCCAAATTTCCCCGGCAATTAAGCCGTCTTTTAGACTGTTTTTTGCACAGTCACCGCGCGATGTCAAACTCCCTGATGCCAACTGGCACTCCGCATGTATCAAGCCGCCGTTATTCTTGTATAATCGCCCTTTCCCTTTTTAACGATTGCATCTAACACTTTGACCAATAACCGACTTGAATGGCAATCTTTATTGCCGGACGTAACGCCTTATCAGGCGATATTTGATACCGCCGCTCAGTTGGCACCCGTGCCCTTTTCCGCCATTCAGCCTCGGCTGGAAAATGCCCTGACGCTATTTTGCCACCCCCAATCGCCACCGCGTTTCATGCTGTTGAAGGCGCAAGAAACACGAGAGTATCTGGAACTGATCGCTCACGCCGTCACGCCACTGCTGCCGAAAAACACGGCATGCCGCGGCAGCCACTATGTCATTCAGGATGGCAAAGTCAGCGTAGAGCCGGCCAGCCGTGGCGATGAACCTTTTGCCGCCGGCGGCGCTTGCCTGTTCCAGGAGTGGGTTGAGCCGGAGCAACTGTTTGGCTGCGTACGGATCCACAATGGCGACATCACCCTGCAGCCGGGTCTGGTGCACCAGGCCAACGGCGGCATTTTGATTCTGTCGGCCCGTGCCCTGTTGGCTCAGCCGTTGCTATGGCTGCGGCTGAAGCAAATGATCGGCCAACGTCAGTTCCATTGGGTTTCGCCAGACGAAACCCGCCCGCTGCCGGTAGCCATTCCGCCAATGCCGCTGGAGCTGCGGCTGATTGTGGTCGGCGATCGCCACGGCCTGGCCGATTTTCACGATATCGAGCCGGAACTGAGTGAACAAGCGGTCTACGGTGAATTCGAAGACGATCTGCAGCTGACTGAAGTTGATGATATGGCGCAGTGGTGCGGCTACGTCAATGGCGTGATTGCCGACCAGCAGTTGCCGATGCTGGCGAGCGACGCCTGGGCGCCGCTGATCGTTCAGGCCGTGCGTTACAGTGGCGACCAGGGCATCCTGCCACTCTCGCCGGTTTGGCTTGGCCAGCAGCTGTCCGAAGCCGCACTGTATGCCGAAGAAGATCGCATTACGGCCAAAGCGTTCGAAGCGGCGTTAAATGCCCGCGAATGGCGTGAAAGCTATCTGGCCGAACGTATGCAGGATGAAATCGAGCTGGGCCAGATTCTGATTGAGACCGAGGGTGAAGTGATCGGGCAAATCAACGGCCTGTCAGTCCTGGATTATCCCGGCCATCCACGCAGTTTTGGCGAACCGTCGCGCATCAGTTGCGTTGTGCACCTCGGCGACGGCGAGTTCACCGACGTCGAGCGCAAAGCCGAACTGGGTGGCAACCTGCACGCTAAAGGCATGATGATCATGCAGGCGTTTTTGATCGCCGAGCTGGATCTGGATCAGCAGTTACCCTTCTCCGCTTCCATCGTCTTTGAGCAATCTTACGGTGAAGTAGACGGCGACAGCGCCTCGCTGGCTGAACTGTGCGCGTTGATCAGCGCCCTGTCACAGCAACCGATCACCCAGCAGATCGCCGTCACCGGCTCCGTCGACCAATTCGGCAACGTACAGCCGATAGGTGGCGTTAACGAAAAGATCGAAGGTTTCTTCGAGGTTTGTTTGCGCCGCGGCCTGACGGGCAAACAGGGCGTCGTATTGCCCGCGACCAACGTGCGCCACCTGTGCCTGCGCCAGGATGTCGTCGACGCGGTACGCGAAGGGCAATTCCATCTGTGGGCGGTAGAGAGCGCGGCGGAAGCCTTGCCTTTGCTCACAGGTTGCCTCTACTCTGACGAACAACAGCCGAACTTGTTGGCGGCCATTCAGGAACGGATTGCGCAGGTGAGCCTGCAGGAACGCCGTCGTCCGTGGCCGCTGCGCTGGCTCAACTGGTTCAACCACGGCTGATCGGACTTGTTCAGCGTACACGTGTTAGCTAACCTGCGTCCTTCATTAAAATAAGGCTTACTGAGAACATGGTAGATAAACGCGATTCCTATACGAAAGAAGACCTCGAAGCATCCGGCCGTGGCGAGCTGTTCGGCGCCGGTGGCCCACCGTTGCCGGCAGGTAACATGTTGATGATGGACCGCGTGGTCAAGATGACCGAAGACGGCGGAACTCACAACAAAGGTTATGTGGAAGCGGAGCTGGATATTAATCCGGACCTATGGTTCTTCGGTTGCCACTTTATCGGCGATCCGGTCATGCCAGGCTGCCTGGGCCTGGATGCGATGTGGCAGCTGGTCGGTTTCTACCTCGGTTGGCTGGGTGGCGAAGGCAAAGGCCGCGCGCTGGGCGTCGGTGAAGTCAAGTTTACCGGCCAGGTGCTGCCAACCGCGAAGAAAGTGACCTACCGCATTAACTTCAAACGCGTCATCACCCGCAAGCTGATCATGGGCGTCGCCGATGGCGAAGTGCTGGTTGACGGCGAAGTGATCTATACCGCCACCGATCTGAAAGTGGGCCTGTTCAAGGACACCACAGCGTTCTGATCACGCTGAGGAGAAGGCGGCCATCGTCTTCCTCTTCGCATGCCATCACGCCCAGCGTGATGGCATTTCTTTCACTTCTCGTTTAAAGACTACTCACCTCATTTAATTGCCCGCTGCCGAAACGTTTTCTCCCCCCCCTGTCTCCACCCTATTCCTACCCGAACGCAGGCCAGTTGAGCGAGGCCCCTCCCCGCAGCCCGCACCGACGCGATAGCGGTTTTTTGCATCCGGTCATTTTCTTGCCCCTCAAAATCGCCTAGTATAGCCATCATGTAACTACAATAAATGTATCCACAAAGAGGCGATATGCAAAAAACCCGCTTTAGCGATACACCTTGCCCCGTCGCACGTTCGTTAGATCGCGTCGGAGAATGGTGGAGCATCCTGATCCTGCGTGATGCCTTTCAGGGGTTGTCCAAGTTCGACGAATTCCAACAAAGTCTGGGGATTTCACCCACTCTCCTGGCCCGACGCCTGAAGGATTTAGTGGCCCACGGCATTCTGCATAAGCAACGTTATCAAACGCGGCCGGTTCGCTATCAATATCTGCTCACCGAACGCGGCAACGACTTTCTTCCCGTACTGGCCGCTCTCTCACAATGGGGCAATCGCCATTTGATCGACGGTGACATTAGCGCCTTGTTAGTCGACGGCCGCACCGATCGGCCGATCCAGGTCCAGTTGATCAACGTCGAGACCCAACAGCAGGTGCCGCCGCAGTTTATTACGTTGGCACCGGGGCCTGCGGCAAATGACGGCATACGTCAACGCGCCGAACTGATGCGGCAGCGGCGCCTCGCCGATTTATCCGAACTCACCAAGGAGCAGTCATGAGCAATCGTCGTATCGTTATTACCGGCATGGGCGCCGTTTCACCGTTAGGGTGCGGCGTGGAGACCATCTGGCAACGTTTATTAAAAGGAGAGTCCGGCATTCGGGCTTTGCCTGACGAGATCGTTGCAGATTTGCCGGTCAAGGTCGGGGGGCAAGTCCCCGAACTGGCGCAAGATGCCGAGGCGGGATTCAACCCAGACGCGTCCGTCGCCCCCAAGGACCAAAAGAAAATGGATCGCTTTATTCTGTTTGCCATGGCGGCGGCGGATGAAGCCGTTCGTCAGGCCGGCTGGATAGCCGATACGGAGGAAAAACAAGAGCGAACCGCCACCGTCATCGCCTCGGGCATTGGCGGCTTCCCGGCCATTGCCCAGGCAGTGCGCACTACGGACAGCCGCGGCGCCAAGCGCCTGTCGCCATTCACCATCCCCTCTTTCCTGGTCAATCTGGCGGCCGGTCACGTTTCCATCAAGCATCACTTCAAAGGCCCGATTGGCGCACCGGTCACCGCCTGTGCGGCCGGCGTGCAGGCCATTGGCGACGCGGTGCGTATGATCCGCAATGATGAGGCCGATATCGCCCTGTGCGGCGGTACCGAAGCCGCTATCGACACCGTTAGCCTGGGCGGATTCGCCGCCGCGCGCGCCATGTCCACTGCACCGGCCGAGTTGGCGCGACAGGCCTCCCGGCCTTTCGACAGCGCCCGGGACGGTTTTGTCATGGGGGAAGGCGCCGGCATGCTGGTGATTGAAACGCTGGAGCATGCGCGGGCGCGCGGCGCTACGCCGCTCGCGGAAATCGTCGGCTATGGCACCAGCGCCGACGCCTACCACATGACCTCCGGCGCTGAAGACGGCAACGGCGCCTATCGGGCGATGAAAATCGCGTTGAAGCAGGCGAATATCGCCCCGGAAGAGGTTCAGCATTTAAACGCGCACGCGACTTCGACACCCGTAGGCGATTTAGGCGAAATCAATGCCATCAAGCACCTGTTTGGCACTGCCGGGACTGTCGCCGTGACCTCGACGAAATCAGCGACCGGGCACCTGCTCGGCGCCGCCGGCGGGCTGGAAACCATCTTTACCGCCCTGGCTCTGCGCGATCAGATAGCTCCTGCAACGCTGAATCTGGACAATCCCGATCCGGCGGCGGCAGGCTTGCATCTGGTCGCGAAACGGGCTGAATCGATGGACATGACCTACGCCTTATCAAACGGCTTCGGCTTTGGCGGCGTGAATGCGAGTATTTTACTGAAACGCTGGCAGGACGAATAAACGGCACAAACAAAAACCTCCGCCAAGGGCGGAGGTTATTCCTTTTATTTGACAGGGAGCCGCTTAAGCGGTCACAGCCCTGTCTTCCATGGCTTCTCGCCAACCTCCCAGCCATTGAGACCGGGCGTCCACCGATGATTGGTAGGGACAATGTTCCCTGGAACGCCCTAAAATACCTGCCTGATACCCTCTCGAATGCGCCCTTTCCAGACGATCGCGTTTCTGTCTCTTCATGCCTCGTTTCCCTCATTTTGGTCTGGTGGAAAGAAAACAATGGCTGCTTTTTGCGCAGCCACGAGTAATCAATAGCGCTAAAAGAAGAGAAGATCAATGCGCAAAATTCACGCCAATGTCATATTTGTGAGCTACGCCCGAGGAAAGTGCTAAGTGGCTGATCTGCCGGGGAAGGGTTTAACCGTTTGAAATTAAATAGAAATCCCTGCCAGCGAAAAAAACCGAATTTTCACGCTGACAGGGATTAGACGATTTTAGACCAAATTATGACTAAATGCCGCCCATCTGTGCTGCGATAGCCTGAGCTTCCTGCTGCCAGCCCTGCGCCAGGGTGCGCACCAGGGCATCATAGCCGTCCTCGCCCTGTTTCAATTCCAGGCTGAAAGGCCGTTTGATCAAGCGCCCCTGGCGGTTCAGCACCCACTCGCCGCGAACGATCGCCTTGCCGTCAAAACGGCCGTGGAAGCCGCTGACGGTGACGTTGAGCACATCCTGATCGCTGCTCATCGGCTGCGAAGAGACCACCCAGCCCGGCAGCGCACTGCTCAGGTTGGTGACCAGCGTTTGCTGCAGCTGCTGGTCGAGCGGGCTGGCCCACAGATTGTTCTGCGCTATCACATACTGCACGTCGTTGGTCTGATACACCACGCCGCTCTGCGCCAGATAATCCGCCACGCTCACGTGCTCCAGCCACAGCTGGCGCGTGGAGGCGCCGCTGCTGCTGGCCGCGGCCGGCGCACCCAGCGCCGGCAACTGATAGTAGGTCTTCTGTGGCGAACTGCTGCAGGCGCTGAGCAACAGCGCCAGGGCTACCGGGATCCATTTCATCATTTCGTGGCCTTCTTCGGCTGAGGGTCAGTGCTGCCGGCGGCTTCAAACACCAGCGCGTTGCTCTTCTCATTCAGGGTGCGCAGCACCGGTTGCAGCTCACGCAACACCTGGTCGAGGCGCTGCATATCGCCCACCATCTTGTTGTAAGCCGGCGAACCAGGCTGGAACCCTTTCATGCTGCGGTTCAGCTCCAGCAGGGTTTTCTGCATGTCCTGCGGCAGCGCCTGCATCTCTTTGCTGGCGATGATGTCGTTCAGCGACTTCATGGTCTGCTGCGTCGATTTCATGGTTTTCTGACTTTCCGCCAGCGTTTTGGTCGCTTCGTTGATCATCGGATTGATCGGCATCGAATTAATCTTATCCAACGTCTGCATCAGTTTCTGCTGGATCTGCGCCAGACCGCCGCTGGTGGTCGGCATCAGCGGATAACCGAACAGCTCGCGCGGCCCTTTCCACGGTTTCTCCTGCGGATAGAAGTCGAGATCGATGTACAGCGAACCGGTCAGCAGGTTGGCGGACTTCATCGAGGCGCGCATGCCGCGGGACTCGGCGTCTTTCAAATGCCCTTCGATATCGAAATTGCCGCCCAGCTCTTTCTGGAAGCGATCCGGCTCGATGCGGATCAACACCGGAATGCGGTAATCGTTGTCCAGGCGCTGCGCCATCCCCTCTTTGTAGAACGGCACCTGCGCCACCGTGCCCAGACGAATGCCGCGGAACTCGACCGGGGCGCCCGGCTGCAGGCCGCGCACCGAGTCGGAGAAGAACAGCAGGTAGTCCTTATGCACGGTATACAGCGAATCCTGCGTGCTGCGCTGGTTGTCGAACAGCTGGTACTCCGCCTTCTCTTTCGCCTGTTCGCCGCGATCCCAGCCCTCCGGCACGTCAAAACTGACGCCGCCGCTGAACAGGGTGGTCAGCGACCCCATCTCCACCCGCATGCCCTGCGCCGACATGTCGAACGCCACGCCGCTGTCTTTCCAGAAGCGCACGTTGGTGGTAACCAGCTGATCGTAAGGCGCGGTAATGAACAGCTGATAGCGCATGGCGCGCGTTTTAGGATCGAAATAGCTGGTTTCCACCGAGCCGACGCGGTAGCCGCGGAACAGCACCGGATCGCCGGCGTTGAGCTGGCCCGATCTTTCGCTGTCCAGCACGATGCGCAGCCCTTTGGCATCCGGAGAGGCCAGCGGCGGCGCGTCGAGCAGCTGATAGTTGTCTTTGCCGTCTTTGCCCTTGTTGCCCGGCTGCAGTTCGATATAGGCGCCGGAGAGCAGCGTGCCCAGCCCGGAGACGCCTTCACGGCCGATCTGCGGCTTCACCACCCAGAAGGCGGAGTCCTGGCGCAGCAATTTCTCCATGCCGGAATTAAGGCGCGCCTGCACCATCACCTTGCTCAGATCCTCGCTCAGCGTGACAGTTTCCACCACGCCGACGTCCACGCTGCGGCTTTTGATTTTGGTTTTACCCGCTTCCAGCCCTTCCGCCGTCGTGGTGACCAGCGTCACTACCGGCCCCTGATGGCTGAAGTGGTAAAACAGGATCCAGGCGCCGATCAGCGCGGTCACGATGGGAATGATCCACACCGGCGACCAGCGCTTGATCTTCTCGACGTCCGCGACGCTATGATTATTTTCCGTCACCTTGCGGCTCCTTGTTGATTGTTTCACTTGCGCGATCCCAGGTCAGCCGGGGATCAAATGTCATGGCGGCGAACATGGTGAGGATCACCACCAGCGCGAACAGCACGGCGCCCGTCGCGGGGTAAATGCTCATCAACTGCCCCATTCGCACCAGCGCCGACAATACGGCGATCACAAACACGTCGATCATTGACCAGCGGCCAACGAATTCGACCACTTCATAAATCAGATGCATGCGCTCGCTGTCGGCGCGCGGTTTCTTCCTGCCGTTGGCATCCCAGCACAGCCAGCCGATCGCCAGCATTTTCAGCGACGGCACCATGATACTGGCGATGAAAATCACCAGCGCCACCGGATAAGAGCCGTCGCCCCACAGCAGGATCACCCCCGCCATGATGGTGGAGTTCATTTTGTTGCCCAGCGCCTCGGTCACCATGATCGGCATAAGGTTGGCCGGAATGTACAGCATGACGGAGGTCACCAGCAGCGCCAGCGTCCACTGCAGGCTGTGGCGGCGACGCACGTAGCCGTTGGTGTGGCAGCGCGGGCAGCGCACCTGATTGGCCGGCAGGATCGCCGTGCAGCAGGCGCAAGAGCGCACGCCCTGCCGCATGCCGGTGCGCCCCACCGTCAGCGGGCGATCGAGGCGCGGCGCCGGTTCGATGTCCTGCCACAGCCAGCGCCGATCCACGCACTGGAAGGCGCGCACCTGCAGCAGGCAGAACAGGCAATAAGGCACGAAGCTGCTGCCGATGCCGATATCGCCGTAGGCCATCAGCTTGACGAAGCTGACCAGCACCCCGGCGAGGAAAATTTCCACCATGCACCAGGTCTTGAACTGGAACAGCACCCGGGCCATCCACTCTTTCAGCCCCAGCGGCAAACGCACTTTGGCACACAGCAGAATGATCGCCACCATGCAAAACGCCGGGATCAGCTGCACGAACACCATAAACAGCGTGGCCATGCTGGCGTAGTCTTCCGCCACCATGACTTCCGGAATTTGAATCAGCCGGATTTCATTGCCGATGCCGGCGACGCGCATGTTGATAAACGGGAAAATGTTGGCCAGCACCAGCATGAACAGGGCGCTGAGGGCGTAACCGATCGGCCGCTTGCGCGGCTCGTCCCAGCGGGCGCTGAGCGTGGTTTTGCAGCGCGGGCAGACCGCTTTGCTGCCATAGGCCAGCGGCGGCAGCGCCACCAGCATGTCGCACTGCGGGCACAGCATCAGGTTATCCTGGTGCTCCGCCGAAGGTGCGGAATGACTATGCTGCTGATGATTGTTGTGGGAACACACCATATTCCTCCTAAATAACGTTGCTCACCGGCACGTCGATACCGCCCGCAGCAGCGCGCGGGCGGTATCGCAACGGTCAGCCGTTTTTCATCGCTTCCAGCTCTTCCCAGCGGGCGAAGGCCTGCTCGAGCGCCTGCTCGGCGTTAGCCAGCGCCGTCAGCACTTGTTGCGTTTCGCTGTGCGGCCGCGTGAAGAAGTCGGCGTCGCTCATCTGCGCCTGCAGCGCTTCGATCTCCGCCTCCAGCTGTTCGAGCCGCTGCGGCAACTGTTCCAGTTCGCGCAGCAGGTTGTAACTCAGCTTGGCCGCCGCTTTCTTCGGCTGTTCGGCCTTTTTCTCCGCCGCCGGTTTGCTCGCGCTCGGCGCCGCCTGACGAATCGGTTTCGCCGTGGCGCGCTGATGATGCGCATCGTAGTAACCGCCGACGAAGGCGTTGATCACGCCGTTGCCTTCGAAGATCCAACACTCGGTCACCGAGTTGTCGACGAACTGACGATCGTGGCTGACCAGCAGCACGGTGCCCTGATAGCCGTCAATCAGCTCTTCCAGCAGCTCCAGCGTTTCGACGTCGAGATCGTTGGTTGGTTCATCGAGGATCAGCAGATTGCTCGGTTTCAGAAACAGCTTAGCCAACAGCAGGCGGTTACGCTCACCGCCCGACAGCGCCTTCACCGGCGTCATCGCGCGTTTCGGGTGGAACAGGAAGTCCTGCAGGTAGCCCAAGACGTGACGAGGACGACCGTTGACCATCACTTCCTGTTTGCCTTCCGCCAGGTTGTCCATCACCGTGCGCTCCGGATCGAGATCCGCGCGGTGCTGATCGAAATAGGCCACTTCCAGCTTGGTGCCGCAGTGCACGCGGCCGCTGTCGGCTTTCAGCTGACCGAGCATCAGTTTCAGCAGCGTGGTTTTGCCGCAGCCGTTCGGCCCCACCAGCGCAATCTTGTCGCCGCGCTGTACCTGGGCGGAAAAATCGCGCACCAGCACTTTTTCGCCCACCTGATAATTGACGTTTTCCAGCTCGAACACGATTTTGCCGGAGCGGGTCGCCTCTTCCACCTGCATCTTGGCGGTGCCCATCACTTCGCGGCGCTGCGAACGCTCGACGCGCAGCGCCTTCAGCGCACGCACGCGGCCTTCGTTACGGGTACGGCGCGCCTTGATGCCCTGACGGATCCAGACCTCTTCCTGCGCCAGCTTGCGATCGAACTCGGCGTTTTGCAGCTCTTCCACCCGCAGCGCTTCTTCTTTGCTCTGCAGATACAGATCGTAATTGCCCGGCCAGGAAACCAGCTTGCCGCGATCCAGATCGACGATGCGCGTCGCCATGTTGCGGATAAACGAACGGTCGTGCGAGATGAAGACGATGCTGCCGTCGAACTCTTTCAGGAAGCCTTCCAGCCAGTCGATGGTTTCGATATCCAGGTGGTTGGTCGGTTCGTCGAGCAACAGCACGCGCGGCGAGCTCACCAGCGCGCGGCCCAGAGCCGCTTTACGCAGCCAGCCGCCCGACAGCGAGGAAAGCTCGGCGTCGCCGTTCAGCCCCAGCTGCAGCAGCACTTCGCTGATGCGGCTGTCGAGCTGCCACAGCCCCTGGTGATCGAGGATCTCCATGATTTGCGCCATGCGCGCCAGATTTTTCTCGCTAGGGTCGCTCTCCACCAGATGGGAAATCGCATGGTACGCCTTCAGGTGTTCCGCCTGCTCCGCGACGCCTTCGGCCACGAAGTCGAACACGCTGCCGCCGATATTGCGCGGCGGATCCTGTTGCAGGCGCGCCACGATCAGATCCTGCTCGTAGATCACCCGGCCGTCGTCCAGCGGGATCTCTTTGCCGAGGATCTTCAGCAGCGTGGATTTGCCGGCGCCGTTGCGCCCGACCAGACACACGCGCTCGTTGTCTTCGATATGAATTTCGGTGTTGTCTAAAAGCGGCGCATCGCTGAAAGAGAGCCAGGCGCCGGACATGCTGATTAACGACATAGTAATTATTTTCCTTCGCCGGCGTGAGTCACCAGCCAGCAGTTGTGGATCTGACGGTTACGGGCAAAGTCCTGCGACAGCGTCTTGGCGGTGATCTCTTTCGCCTCCAGGCCCAGCGCGCTCAGCCCTGCCATATCCATTTGGAAACCGCGCTTGTTGTTCGAGAACATGATGGTCCCGTTGCGGCGCAGCAACCGTTTCAAATCTTTCATCAGCGCCAGATGATCGCGCTGCACGTCAAAAGTGTTCTCCATCCGCTTGGAGTTGGAGAACGTCGGCGGATCGATGAAGATCACGTCGAACTGTTCGTTGGCGTTGCTCAGCCACGACAGGCAGTCGGCCTGGATCAGCCGATGCTGACGGCCGGTCAGGCCGTTGGCGCGCAGGTTCTTCTCCGCCCATTCCAGGTAGGTACGCGACATGTCCACCGTGGTGGTGCTGCGCGCGCCGCCCAGCCCGGCGTGCACGCTGGCGGTGCCGGTATAGGCAAACAGGTTGAGGAAGTCCTTGCCGCCGCTCATCTCGCCCAGCATGCGGCGCGCAATACGGTGATCGAGGAACAGGCCGGTATCGAGATAGTCGGTCAGGTTAACCCACAGCTTGGCGTTATACTCTTCCACCAGCAGGAACTCGCCCTTCTGCGCCAGCTTCTCGTACTGATTCTTGCCCTTCTGCCGCTCGCGAGTTTTCAGGATCAGCTGATTCGATGGCAATTCCAGCACCGCCAGCGTCGCGTTGATCACATCGAACAGGCGTTGACGCGCTTTCTGCGCATCGACGGTTTTCGGCGGCGCATACTCCTGCACCACCACCTTGCTGCCGTAACGATCCACCGCGACGTTGTATTCTGGCAGATCGGCATCGTACAAGCGGTAGCATTCAATGCCCTGCTGTTTCGCCCACTTGTCGAGCTTCTTCAAGTTTTTGCGCAGACGGTTGGCGAAATCTTCCGCCACCTGCACGCCGCCGGTAGTGGCGCCGGCCGGGTTCGCCGCCAGCTGATAGTTTTTCTGCACGCACTCCAGCGGGCCGTTCTTCGCCTTGAACTGGCGCTCGGCGCGCAGCTGCAGGCAGCTCAACAGCTCCGGCGAGGCGCTGAACAGCGACAGTTGCCAACCGCCGAAGGCGCTTTTCATCACGCGGCCCAGCATGTTGTGCAGCGCGATCAGCGCCGGTTCGCTTTCCAGACGCTCACCGTACGGCGGATTGCTGATCACGGTGCCGTGCGGGCCTTCCGGCAGCGGATTGGTCAAGCGCGCCACGTCGCCGACGTTGAAAGTGATCAGCTCGGCGACGCCGGCGCGGCGGGCGTTGCCGCGCGCCATCTCAATCACCCGGCGATCGATATCGGAACCGAAGAAGCGAGAGGCGGTTTCCTGCAGGCCCCGGCGCGCGCGCACCTGCGCTTCGGCGGTGACTTCACGCCACAGTTCGGCGTTGTGGCCATTCCAGGCGCTGAAGCCCCAGTGCTGGCGGTGCAGGCCAGGCGCGCGATCGGCGGCGATCATCGCCGCTTCGATCAACAGCGTGCCGGAGCCGCACATCGGATCGAGCATCGGCGTGCCCGGCTGCCAGCCGGAACGCAGCACGATGGCGGCCGCCAGGTTTTCCTTCAGCGGCGCCTGGCCGGTGAGATCGCGGTAGCCGCGCTGATGCAGGCCTTCACCGCTCAGATCGAGGGCCACGCTGGCCATATCGCGTTGCAGGAAGACGTTAACGCGAATATCCGGCTGCTGCTTGGCGACCGTCGGGCGTTGGTCGAGTTTGCGGGTGAAGCTGTCGACGATGGCGTCTTTCACCTTCAGCGCGCCATACTGGCTGTTGCGGATCTCTTCGTTCACGCCGCTGAAATGCACGGCAAAGGTTTTATCCACGCCAAAAATGCTCGGCCAGTCGATCGCCTGCACCCCGAGGTACAGATCCAGATCGCTGTGCACGCGGAATTCGTTCAGTGGCAACAGAATGCGCGAAGCCAGGCGGCTCCACAGCAGGCTTTGGTACAGAAGACGATCGTCACCCTGAAAATGTACCCCACCCTGCACCACTTTGCAGTCGTGAGCGCCAAGCGCTTCCAGCTCGCTTTTTAACAGTTCTTCCAATCCACGCGCCGTGCTGGCAAACAGAGAGTTCATATCGTGCTTATCACCAAAAAGAAAATTGTTGCGCATTATAGCTAATCCGCACCGCTTGTCATAAAGTTGCTCCCTTCTATTTAATAATCGCACGGAGATGAGGGTGATCACGCTTTCCAGACTCTACGTCCATCCGGTTAAATCACTGCGCGGTCTGCAGCTTTCTTACGCTCAGGTCGGCAGCAGCGGTCTGGCCTTCGACCGCAACTTTATGATCACCGAGCCGGATGGCACCTTTATTACCGCGCGCCAATACCCGCAGATGGTGCTGTTCACGCCGGCGCTGCTGCCGGACGGTCTATTCCTGAGCGCGCCGGACGGCGAAAGCGCCGCCATTCGCTTCAGCGACTTCGCCGCCGCGCCGCAGCCGACCGAGGTGTGGGGCAACCATTTCACCGCGCTGATCGCGCCGGATGAGATCAACCGCTGGCTGAGCGGCTATTTCCAGCGCGACGTTGAACTGCGCTGGCTGGGGCCGGAGTTGACCCGACGGGTGAAAAAACACCCCGAAATCCCGCTGACCTTTGCCGACGGCTACCCTTATCTGCTGATTAACCAGGCTTCGTTCAACGATCTGCAGCGGCGTTGCCCCGGCAGCATCAAGCTGGAGCAGTTCCGCCCCAATCTGGTGGTGAGCGGCGCAGCCGCCTGGGCCGAGGACGGTTGGCAGGTGATCCGCGTCGGCGACGTGATGTTCGATCTGGTGAAACCCTGCAGCCGCTGCGTGCTCACCACCGTCAGCACCGAGCGCGGCCGCAAGCACCCGAGCGGCGAACCGCTGAGTACGCTGCAAAAATTCCGCTCCGCCGACAACGGCGATATCGATTTCGGCCAGAACATGATCGCGCGCAGCAGCGGCATCATCCGCGTGGGCGATACGGTGGAAGTGCTGTCGACCAAGCCGCCGCGCCCTTATGGCGCCGGCAAAGTGGTGGAGAGCGTGCAGGCGCCGCAAGACAGCGAGCACAGCGTCACTATCGAATATGAAGGAAAGGTGTTTACCGGCAACAACCAGCAGATCCTGCTCGAACAGCTGGAACAGCAAGGCATTCGCGTGCCTTACTCCTGCCGCGCCGGGATTTGCGGCAGCTGCCGCATTACGTTGTTGAGCGGTGAGGTCGCGCCGCTGAAGAAAAGCGCGCTGGGCGACAACGGCACCATCCTGTGCTGCAGCTGTATCCCAAAAAGTGATTTGACGTTGGCGTAATCCGCCTTATACCGCCCTGTCGTAAGCTGGGGCGGCGCTTTCATCCTGCGCGCAGGGTTTCAGCCGATCGTGCATCACCTTGATGGCGTCGCCCAATACCATGGTGCGGCCGGCGACCGTCAGTTGATTTTGCGCCAGCAGGCACAGGCTGGCGTTATCCCCGGCCTCCACCACCAGCAAGCGCGCTTCCACGCCGCTTTCCATCACCTTCACCGCCGCCAGCTCGCCGTTTTTCGGCTGCAGCGGGTAATGCTGCTGCGAGAAATGCCAGCTCTTCGGCATCAGCGGTTTCAGGAAGCGGTAGGCGACCAGCGCATTCAACACCAGCTCGGCGCGCTGCTCATGGCTGAGTTTGATCTGCTTGCACTGTTCTTCATAGGTGAAATAAAGGGCGGCGTCATCCACGCAAAAAGCGCATTCATCGAAGGCGTCCGGCGTTAACATTTTGGCCGGGAAACGTGAACGGAAGATCATACCATTAGCTAAATCCAGCATTAGCCGATCGTGTTCGGCATCAAAATACCAACGCCAATTATCGTCAGGTTTTATCTTCATTTCGTATCCTTCTCGCTGCCTATGCCAACGCCGCACTCACCCTAAAAGGCGATTTTATCACCGATAAAATAGCTTAAACATCGGATAATTCCGCGAACGATATTTATGCTAACGAACAAAATATAGACGAGCCGGGGGCAGAAATAAACCCCCGGAATAAAATGAGAGGAAAAATATTAGATATGGGTAACGATATCTTTAATCAAACGCGGGCCGTGATAGATAAATCCGGAATAAATTTGCAGCAGGCTCGCGCCGGCCTCCATTTTTTCGCGCGCCGCCGTCAGCGAATCGATGCCGCCCACGCCGATAATCGGCAGGCGCCCTTGCAGTTCGGTGGAAAGACGACGGATCACTTCCGTGCTGCGCGATTGCAACGGACGCCCACTTAATCCGCCTGCTTGTTCGCAGTAATTTAACCCCTGGATCAATTTTCGATCCAAGGTGGTATTGGTGGCGATCACGCCATCGATATTATGCCGCACCAGGCTATCGGCAATTTGGATCAATTCGTCTTCTGAAAGATCCGGCGCGATCTTTACCGCCACCGGCACATATTTGTGATGGCGCGCATGTAATTCCTGCTGCTTATTTTTAATCGCAGCCAAAAGATCGTCCAGCGCTTCGCCATACTGTAAGGATCGTAACCCCGGGGTATTCGGTGAAGAGATGTTAATCGCGATATAACCGGCATACGGATAAACTTTATCCATGCAGATCAAATAATCGTCTTTACCCTGTTCGACCGGGGTGTCTTTATTCTTGCCGATATTGATCCCAAGAATGCCGCCGAAATGGGATTTCTTAACGTTTTCAACCAGATTGTCCACGCCATGGTTATTGAACCCCATGCGGTTGATCAGGCCTTCCGCCTCAATCACGCGGAACAAGCGCGGCTTGTCGTTGCCCGGCTGCGGGCGCGGCGTCACGGTGCCGACTTCCACATGGCCGAAGCCCATCGCGCCGAACGCATCGATGCATTCGCCGTTTTTATCCAGACCGGCGGCCAATCCCAACGGGTTTTTAAACGACAGCCCCATGCAGCTGACCGGTTTGGTCGGCACGGACTGACGGACAAGAAACGCTAATGGGGTGCCGGTAATACGGCTGAGCTGACGAAAGGTCACTTCGTGCGCGCGCTCGGGATCGAGCTGGAACAACGCTTTCCTGATGAGGGGGTAGTACATGGACTCTCCTGATTTCCCGGTTGCAAACCGGGGGCGTATTATCCGGTATCCCCCGCCTAATTGGAATTGATTAAAGGCAAAAAAAGCGGTTTTTACGCAATCGTTTTCCCGCTTCACCGCCAAATCGGCGCCAATCCGCTTTTGCGCATATCCAAATCAAAAAATGAGATTTAAAAAACGCGCCCGGTTGCTGGTAGGTTTAAAACACTTCTCATTGATTTTCTAATTAAACCTAACTTTTAGTTATAAGGAGTGGCAATGCGCGTTATATCACTGGCCGGCAGCCCACGCATCCCATCACGTTCCGCCGCACTGCTCGCGCTGAGCCAGAACTGGCTGCGGCAGCAAGGGGTGGAAGTGACGGCTTATACCCTGCACGACTTCGATGCCGAAGACCTGCTGTATGCCAACTTCAACAGCCCGGCGATCAAGGCGTTTGCCGACCAGCTGGCGCAGGCCGACGGCCTGCTGATTTCCACGCCGGTTTATAAAGCGTCGTTTTCCGGTGCGCTGAAGACCTTGCTGGATCTGCTGCCGGAACGAGCTCTGGATCATAAGGTGGTGCTGCCGCTGGCGACCGGCGGTTCTGTCGGCCACATGCTGGCGGTGGACTATGCGCTCAAACCGGTGCTGGCAGCGCTGAAAGCGCAGGAAGTGCTGCACGGCGTATTCGCCGACGACAGCCAGATCCAACTGACCGGCGAAGGCGCCACGCTCACCGACGCCGTCGCCGCCCGGCTGGAAGAGGCGCTGGCCAGTTTCTATCTGGCGCTTGGCCGCCGCAAACCGCCCGCGCTGCGCGTCGCCTCGCCGCTGGCGGCACGTCAGACCGCCTGAAAGGCCTGGAAAAGGAGAGCCTGAATGAAAGAACGCATCGCTTTACGGCGCTGGCTCAGCGCCGCTACCCTCACCGGCCTGCTGTCGTTGGTTTGGGCCACTGCCGCCGCCGCGCAGGATCCGGCGCAGTTCCGCATCGGCTACCAAAAAGGATCGGTCAGCCTGGTGCTGGCGAAGAGCCACCGGCTGCTGGAGGAACGTTTCCCCGCCACCCGCATCAGCTGGATCGAGTTTCCCGCCGGCCCGCAAATGCTCGAGGCCTTGAACGTCGGCAGCATCGATCTGGGCAGCACCGGCGATATTCCGCCGATCTTCGCGCAGGCCGCCGGCGCGGACCTGCTGTATGTCGGCGTCGAGCCGCCCAAACCGAAGGCGGAGGTGATCCTGGTGCCGGAAAATAGCCCGATCAAAACCGTCGCCGATCTGAAAGGCCATAAGGTCGCTTTCCAGAAAGGATCCAGCTCGCACAACCTGCTGTTGCGATCGCTGCAAAAGGCCGGCCTGAAATTTACGGATATCCAGCCCGCCTATCTGACCCCCGCCGATGCGCGCGCCGCCTTCCAGCAGGGCAACGTCGATGCCTGGGCCATCTGGGATCCTTATTATTCCGCCGCGCTGCTGCAGGGCGGCGTACGGGTGCTCGGCGACGGCACCGATCTGAACCAGACCGGTTCCTTCTATCTGGCGGCGCGCCCCTACGCCGAAGCCAATGGCAGCTTTATCAGCCAGGTTCTGACCGTGCTGACCCAGGCCGATGCGCTCACCCGCAGCGACCGGGCGCAAAGCGTGACCCTGCTGGCCAACGCCATGGGGCTGCCCGAACCGGTGATCGCCAGCTATCTGGATCACCGCCCGCCGACCGCCATCACACCGCTCGATGCGCAGACGATCGCCGCGCAGCAGCAAACCGCCGACCTGTTTTACGCCAACCGGCTGGTGCCGGTGAAGGTCGACATCTCACAACGCATCTGGCGCCCAAGCGCGCAATAAACAATGGGAGAACACTGACGATGAGCCTGAACGTTTTCTGGTTTTTACCCACCCACGGCGATGGCCACTATCTCGGCAGCGCACAGGGGGCGCGCAGCGTCGATCACGGTTACTTGCAGCAGATCGCCCAGGCGGCGGATCGGCTGGGATTCGGCGGCGTATTGATCCCCACCGGCCGCTCGTGCGAAGACTCCTGGCTGGTGGCCGCCTCGCTGATCCCGGTCACCCAGCGGCTGAAGTTTTTGGTCGCGCTGCGGCCGGGCATCATCTCCCCTACGCTGGCGGCGCGCCAGGCGGCGACGCTGGATCGCCTGTCCAACGGGCGCGCGCTGTTCAATCTGGTCACCGGCGGCGATCCGGAAGAGCTGGCGGCGGAGGGGTTGCATCTCAATCATGAAGAGCGCTACGAAGCCTCAACCGAGTTCACCCACATTTGGCGCCGGGTGCTGGAAGGCGAAACCGTCGATTTCGACGGCAAGCACATTCAGGTGAAAGGCGCCAAACTGCTGTTCCCGCCGGTGCAGCAGCCGCGCCCGCCGCTCTATTTCGGCGGATCCTCCGCCGCCGCGCAGGATCTGGCCGCCGAACAGGTAGAAATGTATCTCACCTGGGGAGAGCCGCCGGCGCAGGTTAAAGAGAAAATCGAAGAGGTGCGCGCCAAAGCGGCGGCGAAAGGCCGCCAGGTACGCTTCGGTATCCGCCTGCATGTCATCGTGCGGGAAACCACCGAAGAGGCCTGGCGCGCCGCCGATCGGCTGATCGCCCACCTCGATGAGGAAACCATCGCCGACGCGCAGCAGGCCTTTGCGCGCTTCGATTCCGTCGGCCAACGGCGCATGGCGGCGCTGCACGGCGGCAAGAAGGACAACCTGGAGATCAGCCCGAACCTGTGGGCCGGCATCGGCCTGGTGCGCGGCGGCGCCGGCACCGCGCTGGTGGGCGATGGCCCGACGGTCGCGGCGCGCATGCAGGAATATGCCGATCTGGGCATCGACACCTTTATTCTCTCCGGCTATCCGCATCTGGAAGAGGCCTACCGCGTCGGCGAACTGCTGTTCCCGCACCTCGATCTGGCGCAGGAGGAAACGCCCGCGCGCCTTCAGCCGGTGCGCCCGCAGGGCGAAGTGGTGGCCAACATTTATGTTCCGCAAAAAGTGTCGCAGAGCTGAGGAGCGCCCCGATGGCAAAGAACGCGCAACGCATCCTGTATCGGCTGGCCCCCTGGGCGCTGCCGCTGGCGCTGGTGATCCTCTGGCAGATCGCCGTCGAAACCGGCTGGCTGTCCAACCGCATTTTGCCGGCGCCGAGCGCGGTGCTGGCCGCCTTCTGGAGCCTGAGCCAAAGCGGCGAACTGTGGCAGCACCTGAGCATCAGCAGCCAGCGCGCGCTGATCGGCTTTGCCATCGGCGGTAGCATCGGGCTGATTCTCGGCTTTATTACCGGGCTGTCGCGCTGGGGCGAACGCCTGCTGGACAGCTCGGTGCAAATGATCCGCAACGTGCCGCACCTGGCGCTGATCCCGCTGGTGATCCTGTGGTTCGGCATCGATGAATCCGCCAAGATCTTTCTGGTGGCGCTCGGTACGCTGTTCCCGATTTATCTCAATACCTATCACGGCATCAAGAACATCGATCGCGGCCTGTTGGAGATGGCCCGCAGCTACGGCCTGAGCGGTTTCCGCCTGTTTACGCAGGTGGTGCTGCCGGGCGCGCTGCCGTCGATTATGGTCGGCGTGCGTTTCGCTCTCGGCTTCATGTGGCTGACGCTGATCGTCGCCGAAACCATTTCGGCCAATTCGGGCATCGGCTACCTGGCGATGAACGCGCGTGAATTCCTGCAAACCGACGTGGTGGTGGTGGCGATCGTGCTGTACGCCCTGCTCGGCAAGCTGGCGGACGTGGGCGCACAGCTGCTGGAGCGCGTCTGGTTGCGCTGGCATCCGGCCTATCAACTCAAACAGGGAGAAGCGCTATGACCCTTCCCGCTCGCCTTGCGCAAGGCACGCCGGTGACGCTGGAGTCCATCGGCAAAGGTTACGGCAACCGCACCGTGCTGGACAATATTCAACTGCGCATTTCCGCCGGGCAGTTCGTGGCGGTGGTCGGCCGCAGCGGCTGCGGCAAGAGCACCCTGCTTCGCCTGTTGGCCGGCCTGGAACAACCCAGCAGCGGCGCGCTGCTCAGCGGCAACGCGCCGCTTGCCGCCGCTAAAGAGGATACCCGGCTGATGTTTCAGGATGCGCGCCTGCTGCCGTGGAAAACGGTGATCGACAACGTGGGCCTGGGGCTGCGCGGAAAGTGGCGCGATGCGGCGCTGCAGGCGCTGGACGCGGTCGGCTTGGCGGATCGCGCCCGCGACTGGCCGGCGGCGCTGTCCGGCGGGCAAAAGCAGCGGGTCGCCCTGGCGCGCGCGCTGATCCACCGCCCTCGCCTGCTGCTGCTGGATGAACCGCTCGGTGCGTTGGATGCCCTGACGCGCATCGAGATGCAGGGGCTGATAGAAACGCTGTGGCAACAGCACGGTTTTACCGTACTGCTGGTCACGCACGACGTCAGCGAAGCCATCGCGCTGGCGGATCGGGTGATCCTGATCGAAGAGGGGCGTATCGGGCTGGATCTGACTCTCGATCTGCCGCGGCCGCGCCGCAAAGGTTCCGCCCGGCTAGCGGAACTGGAGGCCGAAGTGCTGGAGCGGGTGTTATCACCGCCGGCCACAGCGGCCAGCGGCCGTCGGGCGGCGAATTGAAGGGATGAAAAAAGGGACGGCGCAGGCCGTCCCTTGATCTATCCAGCGCGAAAAGATCAGGCGTCGAGCGCCTTGCTGATCTTCTCGTACAGATCGCCGGACAGGTTTTCCAATCCTTTCAGCTGTTCCAGCGCCTTGCGCATCAGCGCCTGGCGGCCCGCGTCGTAACGCTTCAGGCGAATCAGCGGTTCAATCAGGCGCGCGGCGATCTGCGGGTTGCGCTGGTTGAGATCGCTGAGGATCTCCGCCAGGAACTGATAGCCGCTGCCGTCCGCGGCATGGAACGCCGCCGGGTTGCCGGAAGCGAAGCCGCCGATCAGCGAACGGGTGCGGTTCGGGTTGCTCAGGCTGAACGAACGGTGTTGCAGCAGCGCGCGCACCTTGCTCAGCACGTCTGCCGCCGGGCTGCTGCCCTGCAGCACGAACCATTTATCCATCACCAGGCCATCCTGATGCCAGCGTTCGTCGAACGCCGCCAGCAGCGCATCGCGGCACGGCAGCTGGGCCGCGACCGCAGCAGACAGCGCCGCCAGCGAGTCGGTCATGTTGTCCGCCTGGCGATACTGTTCGCTCACCAGCTGATCCGCCAGCGCCACATCTTCGCCGAACGCCAGATAGCCCAGGCACACATTACGCAAGGCGCGCTTGGCGATCTCGGCGTGCTCCACGCGGTAGCCGTCGGTCTTGTTGGCGTGATATACCGCCAGCCACTCATCGGCCAGCTCCCGCGCCAGGCAGCGAACGATCGCTTCATGCACCGCGGCGATCGCTTCCGGATCGATGGTGGCGAACAGCTCGGCGATTTCGTTCTCCGACGGCAACGTCAGGATCTGCGCCGCCAGCGCCGGATCCAGTTTTTCGTCCAACAGCACTGCGCGGAACGCATCGGCCACGTGCAGCGGCAGCGACAGCGGCTGCTTCTGCTGGTGCCGCGCCACGTTCAGCTTGATATAGGTCGCCAGCAGGCTCTGCGCCGCATCCCAACGCGCAAATTCATTGCGCGCGTGCTGCATCAGGAAGGTCAGCTGCTGATCGCTGTACGGATAGTCCAGCTTCACCGGCGCGGAGAATTCGCGCAGCAGCGACGGCACCGGCTTATGCGCCACGCCGTCGAACACGAAGGTTTGCTCCGCTTCGGTGACGTTCAGCACGTTATTGACCGGCAGGCCGCCCTTTTGCAATGGAATGACGTTGCCTTCGCTGTCGTACAGTTCGATATCCAGCGGGATATGCAGCGGCAATTTCTCCGGCTGATCGGCGGTCGGCGCGGTTTGCTGGCTGACATGCAGGCGATACTGCTGGGTTTCCGCGTCGTAATCGTCGCGAACCGTCAACAGCGGCGTGCCGGACTGGCTATACCAACGGCGGAAACGCGACAGATCGACGTTGGACGCGTCCTCCATCGCCTGCACGAAATCGTCGCAGGTGGCGGCGCTGCCGTCGTGGCGTTCGAAATAGAGCTGCATCCCTTTCTGGAAGTTCTCCTCCCCCAGCAAGGTGTGCATCATGCGGATCACTTCGGAACCCTTTTCATACACCGTCAGGGTGTAGAAGTTGTTCATCTCGATCACTTTATCCGGGCGGATGGCGTGTGCCATCGGGCTGGCGTCTTCGGCGAACTGCGCGCCGCGCATCACGCGCACGTTGTCGATGCGGTTGACCGAACGCGATCCCAGATCGGAACTGAACTCCTGGTCGCGGAACACCGTCAGCCCCTCTTTCAGGCTGAGCTGGAACCAGTCGCGGCAGGTTACGCGGTTACCGGTCCAGTTGTGGAAGTATTCGTGGCCGATCACCGCTTCAATGTTCAGGTAATCCTTGTCGGTGGCGGTTTCCGCCTTCGCCAGCACGTATTTGGAGTTAAAGATGTTTAATCCTTTGTTCTCCATCGCGCCCATATTGAAGAAATCGACCGCCACAATCATATAAATGTCGAGATCGTATTCCAGGCCGAAGCGGGTCTCGTCCCACTTCATCGAGTTCTTCAGCGACGTCATCGCCCAGTCGGCGCGATCCAGGTTGCCGCGATCGACGAACAGCTCCAGCGCGACCTTACGGCCGGAACGGGTGGTGAAGCTGTCGCGCAGCACGTCGAAGTCTCCCGCCACCAGCGCGAACAGGTAGCAAGGTTTCGGGAACGGATCCTGCCATTGCACCCAGTGGCGGCCATCGGCCAATTCGCCCTGGCCGATGCGGTTGCCGTTCGACAGCAGGAACGGATAGCGCGCCTTGTCGGCCTCGATGCGGGTGGTAAAGCGCGCCAGCACGTCCGGGCGATCCTGATAATAGGTAATGTGGTGGAAACCTTCGGCTTCGCATTGCGTGCACAGCGCATCGCCGGACAGGTACAGCCCTTCCAGCGCGGTGTTTTTCGCCGGGTGAATGTCGTTGACGATGGTGAGAGTGAATTGTGCCGGCAACGCTTCGATGATCAGTTGGTTATCCTGCTGGCGGTAGGCGCTCCACGGTTGGCCGTCCACCTGAATGCTCACCAGCGTCAGATCTTCGCCATCCAGCACCAGCGGTGCGTCGGCCGCGCCCTGACGTTTGATTTTACTGACGGCGGTCACGCGCGTGGTTTCCGCGTCCAGACTGAAGTCCAAATCGATATCGGTCGTGGTGTAATCGGGCGCGCGATAATCGTGGCGGTATTTTGCCTGTGGCTGTTGTGTCATAAAAACCCTTAAACGTCTCGGTGAGTTATAGGTGCCAGGCCGCTCTTCTGCTTCGTACCGCAGCCGGAGTGTTCCCCTGCGGCGCGCGGTGGGCCTGAATTGTGAATAAACTGTATCACAGCTGGCCGAAAAGCCCAGAGCCGCCGGGCGACCACGAGAGAGAAATCAGAGGCAAATCATAAATCGCCCGCCAGGCGATAGCGCAGGTGACCAATGGCTAAATAAAAATCAGCATTTAATGCTAAAAAACCGCCACCGGAGGGCGCCGGCATAGTTGAGGCGACGCAGGCGGCATGGTGGTATAATTGCGGCATCAGGATCAGGATGACTCGCACTATGAAAATTAAATACGCAATCTATTTTTTTACCCTGTGCCTGATGACTTCCTTCTCTCTGTTCATCGTCGATGAGCTGCTCGAAGCCCATACCGACTACCGCGATAACCAACTCAATCTGTACAAAATTGATCGCGCCAAAGAAATCTCCGAAGCCTTTCAGGCTGCCTTGCAGGCGCACCGCCTCAAACGCTTGAGCCTGATCGATCCGCAAATCACCCGAGCACAATGTTTGGCCGCCGATCGGGCGGCGCGCGAAAGAATTACCCGCATCCGCGAACATCTGGACGATGAGGTCGCCAGACAGCTCGGGGTTCGGCAAAAAATCGCCGCGCTGTCGATGATCAGCCTGATGGAACAGCTGCTGGATAATGACAACCTGCAGCTTTCGCAGGTCAATAACACCAACGCTAATCTGTTCAACATCAACAGCGCCTATTACATCTCGCAAACCAGTAAGAGCTATTACCGCTACACCTACGATACCCGGATGGTGGATACCGACTCTTTTATGTTTCTCGAGGCCATCCGCCTTAATAACCGGCTGAATATGTCACTGACGGAATTGAGCGATCAGATTATCGACGTCAACGTCAGACCGCTCATTCGCAAAGACGCCTACCTGAAGTCCATTCAGCTGACCGGCGTACTGAACGCGCTGAGCACCCGATTGATCTTCATGAAGATCAACTACGACGATGGACAAATCACCAACATCGTCAATGCATTGCTCGCCCAGGTTTCCGCTGAGCGCCTCCAACAGATTACCCATGGGCTGTACACCGCTATCGATACCCATCAGCCCTACCCCACCGCGCTTATTTCGCGCTATGTCGACGATGTGAGCGGGCTGTCGCAGGCGCTGTATCAACGCAGCTTCGAACTGGAAACCCTCGCGTCGCGTCACAAGATTTACGACAGCCAGACGACCATTTACGGCATGATTGCACTCGCCGGCCTGGTGGTGTTGCTGTTCATTTTGCCGGCGCTGGTGTTCTGCACCAGCATCAACCGCTGGCTGACCAAGACCCACAACAATATCGTGCGGCTGTCGCGCGGCGAGATAAATATCGATCGCAACGACGCCTTCTACAGCCAGGAATTGATCGCCATCAGCGACGCCATTCAGCAGCTCAGGCAATACCAGTTGGACAAGGTCTCGCTGGAAAGCGAGAAACAACTGCTGATTAAAGAGCTCGAGGCCTCTTCTTTCCTCGATCCGCTTACCAATATTTACAACCGCCGTAAATTCTTCCTTGAATGTCAGCTGCTGGGCGACGGCAGCTACCCGCAGGCCTTTTGCCTGATCGACATCGACAACTTCAAACAGCTCAACGACAGCTATGGCCACGACGTGGGCGACCGGGCGCTGGTGGCATTCGGCCACCTGCTGCAACGCGCGTTCCGCGCCAGCGACATCTTCTGCCGCTACGGCGGCGAAGAGTTCGCGGTGCTGCTGGGCAACTGTTCGTTGGACAACGCGCGGGACATCATGGAGCAATTGCGCGCCCGCACTCATCGCCTGACGCTAAATCTGGCCGATGGACGGCAAGTGCGTTTCACCACCAGCTGCGGCATTGCGCCGGTCAACGCATTCACCGCGCTACAGGCGGCGATCAAACAGGCGGACGAAGCGCTCTATTTTTGCAAAAAGAACGGCAAGGATCGGGTCAGCGTGCTTACCCAGGCCGGCTATATCTGATTCGCTGTTTAAAATAATTAACATTATAATTTTTATGACTAATTAGGCTAAGTCATTCACCTTACAGGCATATCTGGCTTTTTTTCCTCCCCGCCGCTATCAGGCCGCCATAAAGGCACGTTTAATCCTCGACCCGCTTTGGTGATTTATGGTGTGATGCAGCTTCAATAACAGGATAATCCGGGTATACTCCACCCCCACTTTTATGATTATCCGGATTTGGACACGCGCCTGACGAGGATGCTGTAACGCGCTATGACTCAATACGCTTCCCCGATTTTGACATCACTGCTTGATACCGATGCTTATAAGCTTCATATGCAGCAAGCAGTGTTCCATCGCTATCCCGCGATCAGCGTGGCGGCGGAATTCCGCTGCCGCGGCGACGAACTGCTGGGCGAATATGCCGACGAGATCCGCGCGCAGGTGGCGTTGATGAGCCGGCTGGCGCTGACCGACGCCGAATTCGCTTATCTTTCGGGTCTGCCCTTCTTCCGTCAGGATTACCTGAGCTGGCTGCGAACGTTCCGCTACGATCCGCAGCAGGTCACCATAGACAACCGCGACGGCAAGCTGCAAATCCGCATCGCCGGCCCCTGGCGTGAAGTGATCATGTGGGAAGTGCCGTTGCTGGCGGTGATCAGCGAAGTGGTGCACCGTCGGCGCTCTCCGTTGGCGACGCCGGAACAGGCGGTGGCGCATCTGCAAACCAAGCTGGCTCAGTTCAAGACGCTGGCGGGCGATCTGGATCTTTCGCGCTTCAAGCTGATGGACTTCGGCACCCGTCGCCGTTTCTCTCAAGGCGTGCAACAGGCCATCGTCAGCACCTTGCAGACCGAATTCCCGTACCTGTCGGGCACCAGCAATTACGATCTGGCGCATCAGCTCGGCCTGGCGCCGGTCGGCACTCAGGCGCATGAGTGGTTCCAGGCGCATCAGCAAATAAGCCCGGTGCTGGCCAACAGCCAGCGCGCCGCCTTGCAAGCCTGGTTGGATGAATACCCGGATCAGCTTGGCATCGCGCTCACCGACTGTATCACCATGGATGCCTTCCTGCGCGACTTCGGCCCGCAGTTCGCCGAACGTTATCAGGGGCTGCGCCATGATTCGGGCGATCCCGTCGAGTGGGGTGAAAAGGCCATTGCCCATTATCAAAAGCTGGGCATCGATCCGATGAGCAAAACGCTGGTGTTCTCGGACAACCTGGATCTGGAAAAAGCGCTGGCGCTCTATCGCCATTTCTACCAGCGCATCAATCTCGGCTTCGGCATCGGCACGCGCCTGACCTGCGATATTCCCGGCGTCAAACCGCTGAATATCGTGATCAAGCTGGTCGAGTGCAAAGGCAAGCCGGTGGCCAAGCTCTCCGACAGCCCCGGCAAAACCATTTGCCAGGATCAGGCGTTCGTCAGGGCTCTGCGCAAGGCCTTCGATCTGCCGCTGGTGAAGAAAGCCAGCTGAGCCTTCTATATATAGAGAGAAAGCCGGCCCGGTTCAGGCGCCGGCTTTTTTGTTTTATCCCGACCGCCCTCTTTTCAGCCAGCCACGATAAATGTTGCGCCAATCCGATGATTTCTGCTTGTGCTCTGCACCGCGGCAAGTAACATAGCCATTACCCCCATATTCTTGGGTTGTAAGCTATTTCTAAACCAAATTATTAAAGAGAGAAATCTATGAGCGTAGTGCCTGTAGTCGACGTACTGCAAGGTCGTGCTGCGGTTGACAGTGAAGTCACCGTACGCGGCTGGGTACGTACCCGGAGAGATTCAAAAGCTGGTATCTCCTTCCTGGCCGTCTATGACGGTTCCTGCTTTGATCCGTTACAGGCCGTCGTTAATAATTCTCTGCCGAATTATCAGGATGAAGTGCTGCACCTGACCACCGGTTGCTCAGTTGAAGTTACCGGCAAGGTCGTCGCCTCACCGGGCGAAGGCCAGAGCTTTGAGCTGCAGGCCACCGCGATCAACGTGGTCGGCTGGGTCGACGATCCGGATACTTACCCAATGGCGGCCAAACGCCACAGCATCGAATACCTGCGCGAAGTGGCCCACCTGCGCCCGCGCACCAATCTGATCGGCGCCGTGGCGCGCGTGCGTCATACCCTGGCGCAGGCGATCCACCGCTTCTTCCATGAAAATGGTTATTTCTGGGTGTCCACCCCGCTGATCACCGCCTCCGACACCGAAGGCGCCGGCGAAATGTTCCGCGTGTCCACGCTGGATCTGGAAAACCTGCCGCGCACCGACAAGGGCGCCGTCGATTTCAGCCAGGACTTCTTCGGTAAGGAAGCCTTCCTCACCGTTTCCGGCCAGCTGAACGGCGAAACTTACGCCTGTGCGCTGTCCAAGGTATACACCTTCGGCCCAACCTTCCGTGCCGAAAACTCCAACACCAGCCGCCACCTGGCGGAGTTCTGGATGATCGAGCCGGAAGTGGCCTTCGCGACGCTGGACGATGTCGCCGGCCTGGCCGAAAGCATGCTGAAGTATGTGTTCCAGGCGGTGCTGGATGAACGTGCAGACGATCTGAAATTCTTCGCCGAACGCGTGGATAAAGACGCAATCTCTCGTCTGGAGCGCTTCGTCTCTTCCGATTTCGCCCAGGTGGACTACACCGACGCCATTGAGATCCTGCTGGCCTCTGGCCAAACCTTCGAAAACCCGGTTTCCTGGGGCATCGATCTCTCTTCCGAACATGAACGTTATCTGGCGGAGAAACACTTCCAGGCGCCGGTGGTGGTGAAGAACTACCCGAAAGACATCAAAGCGTTCTATATGCGCATGAACGAAGACGGTAAAACCGTCGCGGCCATGGACGTGCTGGCGCCGGGCATCGGTGAAATCATCGGCGGTTCGCAGCGTGAAGAACGCCTCGACATGCTCGATCAACGTCTGGAAGAGATGGGCCTGAATAAAGAAGACTACTGGTGGTATCGCGATCTGCGTCGTTACGGCACCGTGCCGCATTCCGGTTTCGGCCTGGGTTTTGAACGTTTAATCGCCTATGTCACCGGCGTGCAAAACGTGCGCGATGTGATCCCGTTCCCACGCACACCACGTAACGCAAGCTTCTAATTCATACGATCAAACGTTTTTTAAACGATTTCGTTACAAAACAAAGGCCAGCCTCGCTGGCCTTTCGCATTTTTTAATATTGACGCACATCACAAAGTTCCCGAAAAATTACATTTGGTTACACATACTTTCCTTTTGCAACCTGATTGGGACATTGGTATCATTTTCGTCCTAGATTAACCCGCCTGTGAATGGAACACTGCGTTCAGACACAGGACGACACCAATCTATCAACAATAGTTCCCAAAGAATTATTGGCGGCAGTGGCAAAGGTGTCCGAATAACACCAATGAGGGTAATAATGATGAAGCGCAACATTCTTGCAGTGGTTATCCCGGCTCTGTTGGCTGCTGGTGCAGCAAACGCAGCTGAAATCTACAACAAAGACGGCAACAAGCTGGATCTGTACGGCAAAGTTGACGGTCTGCACTACTTCTCCGACGACAAAGGCAATGACGGCGATCAGACCTATGTTCGTTTCGGCTTCAAAGGTGAAACCCAGATTACTGACCAACTGACCGGTTACGGCCAGTGGGAATACAACGTTCAGTCCAACCACGCCGAATCCCAGGGCACCGAAGGCACCAAAACCCGTCTGGGCTTCGCCGGTCTGAAATTCGCTGACTACGGCTCCTTCGACTACGGCCGTAACTACGGCGTACTGTACGACGTGGAAGGCTGGACCGATATGCTGCCAGAGTTCGGTGGCGATACTTACACCTACTCCGACAACTTCATGACCGGCCGTACCAACGGCGTTGCGACCTATCGTAACAACAACTTCTTCGGTCTGGTTGACGGTCTGAACTTCGCTCTGCAATACCAGGGCAAAAACCAGAACGACGGTCGTAACGTTAAGAAACAAAACGGCGACGGCTGGGGTATCTCCTCTACTTATGACATCGGCGAAGGCGTAAGCTTCGGCGCTGCATACGCTTCTTCCAACCGTACCGACGACCAGAAACTGCGTTCCAACGAGCGTGGCGACAAGGCTGACGCATGGACCGTGGGCGCGAAATACGATGCCAACAACGTTTACCTGGCGGCGATGTACGCAGAAACCCGTAACATGACTCCGTTCGGCGGCGGTAACTTCGGTGCAGGCTGTGCAGCTACCGATGACAAGTGCGGTGGCTTCGCGAGCAAAACTCAGAACTTCGAAGTCACTGCTCAGTACCAGTTCGACTTCGGTCTGCGTCCAGAAGTGTCTTACCTGCAGTCTAAAGGCAAGAACCTGAACGTCCCAGGCGTAAGCTCTGACCAGGATCTGGTTAAATATGTTTCTGTTGGTACCACTTACTACTTCAACAAAAACATGTCCACCTACGTTGATTACAAAATCAACCTGCTGGATGACAACGAGTTCACCAAAGCAACCGGCACCGCTACCGACGATATCGTAGCCGTTGGTCTGGTGTACCAGTTCTAAGTTGTCTCGCTTAACGGCGGTTTACCGTCGGCTAAGTTAAAAAACAGGGCTTCGGCCCTGTTTTTATTTGTGTCTCCCGGTAACGTTTTATCCTGCAGATTTCCCCTTCCCCATCATTTTTTCTGTCGAATCCTTCCCGTTCACAAGATCGCGGTGTTTTTATCGCAAACGGTTGGCAAAGCCGATAACTGGCGCTACCCTGATGCTTCTGTCTGCTTAACTCCGAGATTTGGAAGCACCTGACATGTTTGAAAAAATCACAGCCGCACCCGCCGACCCGATCCTGGGCCTGACCGACATTTTCCGCGCCGACGCCCGCCCGAATAAAATCAATTTAGGGATTGGCGTTTATAAAGACGAAACTGGCAAAACGCCGGTGCTGACCAGCGTAAAAAAAGCTGAACAGTATCTGCTGGAAAACGAGACCACCAAAAACTATCTCGGCATTGAAGGCATCCCGGCGTTCGCCAGCTGCACGCAAGAGCTGCTGTTCGGCAAAGAGAGCCCGATCGTTACCGCGCGGCGCGCGCGTACCGCACAGACGCCCGGCGGCACCGGCGGCCTGCGCGTGGCGGCAGACTTTATCGCCAACCAGACCAGCGCCAAGCGCATCTGGATCAGCAACCCAAGCTGGCCAAACCACAAGAACGTCTTTAGCGCCGTAGGCCTGGAAGTGCTGGAGTACGCCTACTACGACGCCGCCAACCACGCGTTGGACTTTGACGGCCTGCTGAACAGCCTGAAACAGGCACAGGCCGGTGATGTGGTGCTGTTCCACGGCTGCTGCCATAACCCGACAGGTATCGATCCAACGGCGGAACAGTGGGCACAGCTGGCTGAGCTTTCCGTCGCCAATGGCTGGCTGCCGCTGTTCGATTTCGCCTACCAGGGCTTCGCCAACGGTCTGGAAGAAGATGCGCAGGGCCTGCGTATTTTCGCCGCCAAACATCAAGAGCTGATCGTTGCCAGCTCCTACTCGAAAAACTTCGGCCTGTACAATGAGCGCGTCGGCGCTTGCACCATTGTGGCTGCCGATGCCGAAACCGCCGATCGCGCCTTCAGCCAGGTGAAAGCGGCCATTCGCGCCAACTACTCCAACCCGCCGTCACACGGCGCGGCGGTTGTCGCCACCATTCTGGGCAACGATGCGCTGCGCGCGATGTGGGAGCAGGAGCTGACCGACATGCGCCAGCGTATTCACCGCATGCGTCAGCTGTTCGTGAACACCCTGCAGGAGAAAGGCGCGCAGCAGGACTTCAGCTTCATCATCCAACAGAACGGCATGTTCTCGTTCAGCGGCCTGACCAAAGAACAGGTGCTGCGTCTGCGCGAAGAGTTCGGCGTCTACGCCGTGAACTCGGGCCGGGTAAACGTGGCCGGCATGACGCCGGACAACATGGCGCCGCTGTGTGAAGCCATCGTCGCCGTGCTCTAAAGGCATCGACGCAGGTCATAAATCGTAAAAAAGGGCGCTCTATGCGCCCTTGATTATTTCTACCGGGAAATAATCGTTACCACACCGCCGGCTCTTCGCGCAGGAACGGGTTGGTCTGGCGCTCGTGGCCGAAGGTCGACATCGGGCCGTGGCCGGGAATAAAGCGCATGTCGTCGCCCAACGGCAGCAGTTTGGTGCGAATAGAGGCGATCAGCGCCTGATGGTCACCGCGCGGGAAGTCGCTGCGCCCCACGCCGCCGTTAAACAGCACGTCGCCCACCAGCGCCAAACGCGCCTGCTCATTGATAAAGACGATGTGGCCCGGCGTGTGCCCAGGGCAATGCAACACCTTGAGCGTCATCTCGCCCACCTGCATCTCATCGCCTTCCGACAGCCAGCGGGTCGGCGTCAGCGGCGCGCACTCTTCCAGCCCAAACATCCGGCTCTGCGCCGGCAAACCGTCCAGCCAAAACGCGTCTTCTTTATCCGGGCCATAGATTGGCACCTGATAATGGTCCGCCAGCTCCGCCGCCGCGCCGACATGATCCAAATGGCCGTGCGTCAGCAAAATCTGGGTGACCGTCACCCCCTGACGCGCGACTTCCGCTTTGATTTTTTCCGCTTCACCGCCGGGATCGACCAACGCCGCCTGCTGCGTGTTTTCACACCAAATCAGACTGCAGTTCTGGCTAAAGGCGGTAACGGGAATAAGATGGTATTTCATAAGGCTCCAATGACAATAACGCCGCTTCCGCAAGGGGCGGCGTTATTCACTGACGGCACAGCGATTACCAGGTCCGAACCGGGCCGGTATCGATGTGTACGAAGTTGCTACGTGGGTAATATCCTACACCACCGGCGCGCATTTTTAACGCCGCTTTGCGGATATTGCTCAATTGGATACCTTCGATGTGGAAATCCATCGCCTGGCCTTTGGTGTGGTAGCTGTGCTTAGCCACGCCGCGGCTATGCGCACGCAGTTCGTTGTTGGTGTCTACGGAACGGTATCCGGAGATCAGCTGCACCGGCTTGCTGGTGCCCAGCAGCCCCTGCAGACGATAGAGGTGATCAAACAAGCGGGGATCGATCGATTTAACCTTGTTGGCGCGATAATCGCGGAACAGATGATTTAGCCGCACCAACTCTTCTTTATTGTAACCTTTGCCGTCAAAGAACTCGGCTTTAATAGATTCACCGGTATTCAGGTTATTCAACACTAAAATACGCGGTCGAGCGGTGGAAATACTGGCAAACGCTTGCCCTGGAAGCAGCGCTATGCCCATAGCGGCGCCACCTAGCGCCAGCCATTTACGGCGGTGATGATCAATTTTGTCCATGACTCTGTTAAACCCGGCAAGAATGTCAAAATAAATGCACAAAGCAGCGCACTGTCCGAACCATAACCGCCTGCGTATGCTGAGTCAACCCGCGATACGCCTAGGTTTACAGGCCCCCGGCTACGAGGGCCTGCGGTATAGCCAAACATTCTGACCGTTATTTATTTATAATTACTGCATTTACTGCATTAATTTTTTGGCCTGAGCCAAAATTTGTGCGCCCGATCGCACCGTATTATCATAATTGTAAATATCTGTACGGAATTGCGGTTGGCCGTCATCCGAAACCCAGGCGGTCAGATAATACAGTTTTACGGGAATACGCTGGCGAATATTCACATAAGTGGTATTCCCTTCTTTCAGCGTGGAAGACACGCGGCTGTTGTTCCAGCCGGCGTCCTGCAGCAGCATATTCGCCAAATCGGAAGCCTTGTTCACCCGCACGCAGCCGGAGCTGAGCGCGCGGATGTCTTTCTGGAACAGGCTGTGGTTCGGGGTATCGTGCAGGTAGATAGCGTCCGAGCTCGGCATATTGAACTTGAAGCGCCCCAGCGAGTTGGTGGCGCCCGGCGCCTGACGCACGCGATACGGGAAGTTGCGCGCAGAGACCATGCTCCAGTCGATCATCGCCGGGTTGATCACTTCCGCATCGTTGCTCCAGCCCGACAGCACGGTATAGCCGTGTTTCTGGAAGTAGTTACCGTCACGCATCGCCTTCGGCACAATGTCCTCACGCACCAGGGTAGTCGGCACGTTCCACGGCGGATTGACCACCACGTTGTTCAACGCGCTGCTCATCAGCGGCGTCTTGCGGCTCGGCCGCCCGACGATAACGCGGGAAGACAGCACCTCATTGCCGTTCTGGTAGTAGGTCAGCGAATAGTTGGGAATGTTCACCATGATGCCGGTGCCGACATGCCCCGGCAGGATCCGCAGGCGCTGGATATTCAGCGCCAGCAGCGCGGCGCGGGTTTTCGGTGACACGTTGAGCCACTCGCGGGTGCGCACGCCGATCACGCCATCCGCCGTCAGCCCTTGCCATTTCTGGAAGCGCTTGACGCCCTCCACCAGTTCGTCGGTATAGAGGTTATCGCTCACCACGCTGCCAATCTGCGGCGGCGTCTGTTCCGCGGTCAGCTCCGTCACCGGCGCTGCCGATGGGCTGACCGTCACGCGGCTTTTCTCTTCGTCTACCGTCAGCCCGCCGTCGTCGGGCTCATTGATCTTCGCCGAGACCACCGCCGGTTCCGGCTCCGCTTCCGGCGCCGCGGCGGCGAGCATACCGGTGCGCGTCAGGATCTCACGCAGCGCCGGAATATCATTGCTCATTTGGCCTGGACGCAGGCTCGGGCCGCTGCCCACCTGCGGCCAGGGACGATTGTCCGCCAGCATGTCGCGCAGCGCCTGATGCATCTTGGCGTATTGCGGATGCTGCGGCGCGAGCGAATTCACGTAGCTCAGAGTACGCGCCTGGCGCACCGCCAGCTGCCATTGGTTGATCACCGCGGTGGGCGGCAAGCCAAGCTTGTAGGGAATATTGCTGTACAGCCAGTTGTTGCCGTTGGCACCGATGGCGGAGACGAACTGCAAATAGCCCAGCATCGCATCGGACAGCACCGCATCGCGGCCCGCTTCACTGAGCGCCGGATCGGTCAACATCTTCACCCATTGGGTGAACTGCGGCTGCACGCCGGACATCGCCAGCTCGGCCAGCTGCTGTTGAAACTGCTGAACGGCTTCGCGATCCTGCCACATCGGCTGCATGTGATTCGCCGCATACAGCGGCGCCAGCGTGGACAGGTAGTGCAAATCCATGCCGCGCGGCAACGCGGCCAGCAGTTCAGAACGGCTCTGCGCAACGGACATGCCTGCTGATGCCACCGGCAACGCCGGGACGGTGGCCGATGCGGAAAACGACGACACAAGACTACAGGCGATAGCGCCACTCAGCGCCAAACGTCGTAGAGAGTTTCCCTTTTTAAGCAACATCCCTTGCCCCCTGTATGCTCACAAAAAAAACGTCAAAAACTGCATATAGTTTCAGTATACAAACAGAAAGGCCGTTTCGCCCTGCGGGCGCCGAATAACTGTTTATGTGATTAAACTAACCGCTTTTCAACGGATAAAAAAGCAGGACTATCATCCACGCGCACAAAAAAATAGCCACCCTGCGGCGGCTATTTTCGGATTTTTAGGGCGTTTTTCTGCCTTACGGCGTTTCAACCGCCGCAGCACCCAGCGCCGGCGGCTCGCCGGCGAAACCGCGCAGCCCCACCACGTGCACATGCTCGTGGTTCTGGAACACCTTACGCACCAGTTTATAGGTGGTGCCCTTCTCCGGGCTGATGTTTTCCGGTGCTGCGATAATCAGCTGCATCTCCAGACGGTCGCACAGCTCGAACAGCGTAGCGATCGACTTGGCATCCAGACGCGCCGCTTCATCGAGGAACAGCAGGCGGCACGGCGAGATGTCTTTGCCGCGCAGGCGACGGGATTCTTCTTCCCAGCTCTGCACCACCATCACCAGGATTGACATCCCGGTACCGATGGCTTCGCCGGTAGACAACGCGCCGCTTTCCGCACGCAGCCAGCCGTCGGAGCCACGGTATACCTCCACTTCCATCTCCAGGTAGTTGCGGTAGTCCAGCAACTCCTCGCCGATGGTCTGTGGCGTGCGCTGCCCCATGTCGATCTGCGGATTCAGGCGTTGATACAGTTTGGCCAACGCTTCGGAGAAGGTCAGGCGGTTGCTGTTGAACAGATCCTGATGCTGTTCCTGCTGCTCGGAGAGCACGTCCAGCAGAGTGGCGTGCGCTTCGCGCACATTGACGTTCAGCCGCACGCTCTTCACCTGGCCGAAGGAAACGGCCTGCAGCCCCTGGTTCAGCATGCGAATGCGGTTCTGTTCGCGCTGAATGGTTTTGCGAATGATGTTGGCCACGCTTTTCGAACTGATCGCCAGCTTCTGCTCGCGCGCGGTCAGCTCTTCGGTCAGACGGCCCAGCTCGATTTCCATCTGTTCGATGGCCTCGACCGGATCGTCGGTGCGGATGATGTCCTGACGGATGCGCTCGCGCAGGTGCTGGTACACCGCGATATAGAACTGAATCTTACGCTCCGGCCGCTTCGGATCTTCCGACAGGCGCAGCACGTCGCGCAGGTGTTCGTTATCCGCCACCGCCAGACGCAGCGCGCCGAGCGCCTTATCCGACATCGAGCGCAGCTCGTCGCCATCCATATACGCCAGCTCGCGGCGGTGCAGGCGGCGTTCCACGCCGTTGTCTTTCACCAGGCGCATCACCGCGCACCAGCCCGCCTTGGCGGTCACCACCTGCTCGCGCAGCTGATGATAATCGCGTTCCAGCTTGCGCAGTTTCTTCTGCAGGCCGTCCATTTCGGCTTCGCAGAAGGTCAGCTGTTTCTCCAGCTGATTGCGGCGAGCGCGGTTGTTGCTCAGCGCCGCATGCAGTTCGTCGCGACGCGCGCGGGCGCGCGCTTCGGCATTGGCGTCGGCCTGCACGCCGATGTCCACCAGCTCCTGGCTCAGCTCTTTCAGCATGTCGCGCTTGGCGTCGTACGAACTTTTCAGCGAAGCCAGCACCTGACTGTACTGGGTGAACTGGGTTTGATACTGGCGCAGTTGCTCACGGGCGCGGGCGCGTTCGGCTTCCGCCTGCTCCAGACGCTGGCGCAGCTTGTCGTTGAGATCGTTGTTGGCGTTCTGCATGCCGGCGGAGTCGGTATAGCTGAAGTGCGCGCGACGCTGCACCACTTCAGTGAGCGCGAACGCCTGCTGTTTCGCCTGACGCTGCACGCTTTGCGCCTGCGCGTAATCCTGCTGCAGCTGTTCATGCTGCTGCGGATCGCTCTGCAGCACCGACAGCAGCGGCTCCAGCTTGGCCAGCGACACGCCGTGCTGCTGAATATGACGCGCGGCGTCCTGCGCTTCTTCCAGCTCTTCGCGCATCTCGTCGACGCGGTCCTGCAACGTTTCATCGTTCAGCAACGACACCAGCGGCATCAGGCGGTTGAGCGCGGAAATACCCTCTTTGGCCTGATCGTACTGCTGACGCTGCTGCTGGTTCTGCGCTTCGTGATTGTTCAGTGCGCGTTCGATTTCGCCACGGCGGGCGTTCAGGCTGCGGATCTCCGCTTCTGGGTCGGCGTCGAACGCCACCGCCAGATGGGTACCGATAAAGCGGCTGAAAGCCTGGTGCGAACGTTGGGTTTTCTGCACGTCGAACGACAGCGTGGCATAGCGCTCCGCCAGCGTTTCACGCTCGGCATGCAGCACTTCCAGGCGGTTTTCGCGCGCCGCACGGCCGAACAGCGGCACTTCCGGGTAGCGGGAATAACGCCACTGGCGATCGGCGATTTTCACCACCACCGCTTTTTCCTGCTCTTCGACGGCGAATACGCTGTCATCGAACGACTGCGGATCCCCTTCGATCAGGTAAAGATCTTCCGGGCAATCTTCCAGCCCTTCCAGCATCTCGCGCACCAGCGACAGATCCGGCACCACGATGGCGTGGCGCGAAGGGCCGTACAGCGCCGAAAAGTAAGGCGCGTCGTCGATGGTGACGTCATCGTAGATTTCCGACAGCAGCACACCGCCGAAACGTTCGGCCAGCGTGACCAGGCGCTGATCTTCCGCGCCGCCCGGCTGGCTGAGACGTTCGATCTGCGCTTCCACTTCACGTTTGCGGGCCGCCACTTCGTCGCGCTCGACGGTGGTTTCACGCTCGCGTTCCAGCAGCTGCTGCATGTATTCGGTCACCTGCTGGCTGTTTTCCAGCGGCTCTCCGCTCTGATCGCTGAGCTGGCTCAGAGCGTCCTGCGCCGCCAGCCACACCGGCGCGCGCGCCGTCAGCTCACGGATGCGCTGCTGGATCTGCTCCAGCTCCTGGCGCATCTCCATGCGGCGCTCGCCAGCTTCGCTGACGTTCTGCGACAGCGCTTCCAGGCGCTCTTCCAGCTCCTGCTGCAGCATGTCAAGATCGTCCGGCTGGTACTCTTGGCCATGGCGTTTGCAAAACTCTTGCAGCAGGCGCTCGGCGTCCTGCTGCGAGCGCAGGCGCTGTTCCAGTTCGCTTAGGCGCAGGCGCAGCGGCTGAACGCGCTCGGCGAGGTGCTGCTGCGAAGGCCAGTCGCGCAGCAATTCGCGCGCGCACTGCCAGGCTTCGCTGCGGCTGACCTGGCCGGCGATTTTACCCACCAACTGATAGGCCTGTTCGAACTGGCCGTGCGCGGCGTCGGCCACGCTCAGCTTCTGTTCCAGCATCAGCAGCGCTTCGGTCGCCTCCTGCTCGCGGGCCTGGAAGGTATCCAGCCACTGTTCGGCGTTATCGGCGGTCAGATCCGGCAGTTGGCACAGCGCGCGTGCGCGCTCCAGCGCCTGCAGCGCCTGCTGATACTGAATGGCACGGGTCTGCTGCACGTCGAGCGCCTGCTGGTAGTCGGCCAGCTGGCTCTTCAGCTCATCCACTTCCAGCTCGGCCGCTTCGGCGCGCGCTTCATTTTCGGCCTGTTGCTCGCTCGCCTCGGCCACCACTTCGTTCTGCTCTTCCAGACGGTAGGTCAGCTCTTCCAGATCGGCTTCATAGCGCTCGATCTTCTCCTGCTGACGCATCGCCGTCTGCACCAGATTCAGGTGGTCGCTGGCGGCCTGGTAATCGGTTTCCAGATCGGATTCGGCACCGCTCTGTTCGCTCAGCTCGCGCGCCATTTCCACATGGCGATACTGTTCGGCGGCCAGCTGCTTGCGGCTGCCCAACAGATCGCTGCGCAGCGCCAGCGCGCCGTCCAGATGGATGCGGCGTTCGTTGGCGTGGCGCATATAGTCCGCCGCCACATAGGAAGTGGCCTCGGAGATCAAATGCTTGAACAGATCGCGATCCGACTGGGTGACGCGGATCGCTTCCAGCGTCATGCGGTTTTCGCGCAGCGCCGCTTCCATATCCTGGAACGCCTTGCGCACGCCGCTGTTTTCCGGCAGCAGGTAATCGCGCAGCGAGCGGGTGATAGCGCTGGAAATACCGCCGTACAGCGACGCTTCAATCAGACGGTAGAATTTGCTGCGATCGGCGGACGAACGCAGGCGTTTCGGGATCACGCCCAGATCGAACATCAGCGAGTGGTAATCGGTGATGGAATTGAACTGCTTGAACTGCACGCCCTCCATCTCTTCCACGCGATCCTTCAGTTCCTGCAACGACAGCACGCGCGCCTGGCGCTCACCCACGGTCTGGGTCAGCAGCTCGGTCGGCTGCACCGCGGTCGGCAGGCCCTGAATGGTGAATGGTTTGATGTCGACCTTGCGATCGCGCCCCGCTACCTGCTGCAGACGCACGCCGACCACCACGCGCTGGTGGCGCGAGTTGACGACGTCGAGGGTGGAGTAGCACACGCCGGCGCGCAGCTTGCCGTGCAGGCCTTTATCGCGCGAACCGCTGGTGGCGCCCGCTTCGGTGGTGTTACGGAAGTGCAGCAGCGTCAGATCGGGGATCAGTGCGGTGACGAAAGCCGCCATGGTGGTGGATTTCCCTGCCCCGTTACCGCCGGACAGCGTGGTCACCAGCTCATCCAGATCAAAGGTGCGGGCAAAGAAGCCGTTCCAGTTAACCAGCGTCAGCGAGCGAAATTTACCGCGTTCAATCATTCCTGTTCATCCTCTGCACCGTCAGGAGCGTTATCAACCTGCTGATCCTCAGCCTCATTCTCATCGTTCAGCGACAGGCTGGTTTCAACCGGCATCGCCTCGCCGTCGCGAATCATGCGCAGCTGCGCTTCACGCGGATCGTCGCCGCTGCGCACGTCGGCGCCGAAGCGGAACACCGCCTCGGTAATGCGGAACTTGCTGCTGTCATTGCCCATGAAGTAGACCATGCCAAGGCGGCGCAGGCGGTTCAGCGAGGTGCGCACCTTTTCGTGCAGCTTCTGCCGATCGAGATCCGAACCGGTGGAGCGCTGATTAACGAACTTCAGCAGCTTGTTCTCATCGGCCAGGCTCAGCAGCTCGTCGTACAGCTCCTGATGGCTGAAAATGCCTTCGTGCGCCAGGCGCTCGGGGCTGAGGTACAGGTAGCACAAGATCTTACCCACCATCATATCCAGCTCGGACAGCACCGAGCGCGGGATCAGCGTGGTAGAGCGCGGGCGCAAATAGAAGAAACCTTCCGGCGCCCGAATCAGCTCGACGCTGTAACGGGTGTAAAATTCTTCCAGCTCATCCTGGAAATCCATTAAAAAGGCATGGTTGTCCAGCTCATCGATACCGATGTGACGACCCGCGCGCAGTTGGCTGTCCAGCGCCGGGAACAGCGAGTTGGACAGTGCCTTGGCCAGCTTGACTGGCATTACTTGTTCAATATTTGTCGATGACATGGGCCTGGACCTTGGCTCCGTAATCATTGATTGCCTGCCATTCCGCCGGCAACCCTGAGAAATCTGCTTCAGCCACACCGAGGCGCACTGCCTGGTCGACCACTAAACGTGCCACGTCGAAATGACGCGCACGCGGATATTGCGCCAGATAATCGCGCATCACCGCTGCAAGGTTGAGCGGCATCTGCTGTTCCTGATACACCTTCAGCGCCTCTTCGATCATCGCCGCCAGCTGTTCGCGAATTTCGCTGAACTCTTCGAACTCCAGATCCGGCGGCAGTTCCCCGGTCACTTCCTCGCTGCGCAACGCCAGTTCTTCGTCGCGCATATCCAGCAGACGATCGGCATTGGCATGGGTCAGCGCCCACGGGTGGTCGAAATAGGTTTGCACCGACTGGCGCAGGCGTTGGGCGAACACGCGGTTTTTATCCATATCGATAGCGGTACGGATAAATTTATGCACGTGGCGATCGTAGCCGATCCACAGGTCAATCGCCTGCTGGCCCCAGCTGATGATGCGATCCAGCTTGCTTTGCAGATCGAACACCAGCTTGTCGACGAAGCCCAGCTCCACGTTGCCGAGGGTGGCGTCCTGGATGCGCAGCAGGTTGGCCTGCAGCTTGTCGCCCGCCGCATCCAGCGTATCCTGCAGCTCGCGCAGGGTGCCCGAGGTTTCAGACAGCAGCATTTCACAGCTGGAGATCGCCGCCCGCCAGTCTTTGCTCAGCAGCGCCGCGATGTCATTTTTCACGCTCTGCTGCTGCTCGTCCATCACGCGTTGGGTCATGTCGATGCTGTCGAAGATTTCCGCCACCGAATATTTCAACGGCGCGAACACGTTGCGGTGCCAATGGAAATCGTCGCCGCCCTCGTCGGCGGCGTCGGCGGCGCGCTTGAGCTCCTGCGCCACGATCGACAGCTGCATCGACAGACGCAGCGTGGAGAATTCGCGTTGGCGAATATAGTAATCGGTAATGCCGATGCCCAGCGGCGTGAGGCGGTAAATCGCGTTACCGTCCGCCAGTTCGCTGGTAAAGCGGTTCAACAGGCGCTGGCGCACCATGTCGTTGATCGCATTGTTGGCGCGCATCGCCACCGTTTCATGCGTCTGTTCAAAACCCTTGCTGACATGGCGAAATGCATCAACCAGCTCACCTTCGCTCATCTCGCCGTCCAGCCGTTCGCCGTTCAGGGTGGCGATGGCGAGCAAAAATGCGAGACGCTCAGTAGGGAGCGAAATAGAGAAATCATTTTTCCGTGCCCAGGCGACCAGTTCGGGTACTGTCTGGGAAAATTCACTCATAGTTCGTCCTTCAGGTTTGGTTTATGCGCCATGACGTGAATATAGCGCCCCAAACTCACGTACGGCTCCTGCCGGCAATAGTGCTGTTCAAGCGCCAGTAACTCTTCAAATTTTTGTGTTTGCAGCTGTCTGCTCTGCAGATAGTCGTGGAACACCCGCACCCCGGTTTTGCCGCTGATGCGCATGCCCAGCTGTTCCAGCCAACCGTAGACCAATAGCGGATCGTGCGGATATTGCGGCGACAGCGAACGCTTGCGGCGCCGCCTGACCTCGGGATCCACCAGTTGGAAATTACCCAACACCACGTTGCGCATCAAGAGGCCGTTGGCGTTGAAAAACATCAGCGACAGCGCGCCGCCCGGCGTCAGGCAGTCATACAACGCCCGCAGCGCCGCTTCGGGCTCGGCAATCCATTCAAGCACTGCATGAAACAATATCAGATCAACCGGCTGTTCCAAATGTTGAGCGATATCCTGCGCAGAACTTTGTACGAATTGCATGTTCTGGCTCACACCTTTCTGCTCCGCCAGCTGCGCGGCGCGCTGGATCATCTCACCAGAAAGATCGCACAACAACACCTGATGTCCTAATTCTGCCAGTTGGCAGGCCATATGGCCTTCACCGCCCCCGGCGTCGAGGATGCGCAGCGGCCGCTGCGGCAACTGCGCCAGCAGCCCGGTCAGATCCTGCCAAACCACCGCCTGGCGGATTTTTCCTTTCGTGGTGCCGTAAATATTACGCGCAAATTTTTCAGCAATATCGTCAAAATTGCGATCCTGCATGGACAACGGCTCCGCTGATCTCATTCTTGTCGGCGGCAAAGAGCACGCCCATTCAAACCTGCTATTTTGGCACAGACTGGCTTAGAATGTATCTTCTTGCGGCCCGTTTATGCCTGGATGCCGCTTTTTCACCCAAAAGGATCTGATTTTCGATGCTGTTCAACCTGAAAAAGTTCTTTGGCGCCATGCTGATGCCGCTGCCGCTGTTGATGCTGCTGATGGGGCTGGCGCTACTGCTGCTGTGGTTCACCCGCTGGCAAAAAAGCGGTAAGACGATTTTCACGCTGAGCTGGCTGTTTTTACTGCTTTTCAGCCTGCAACCGGTGGCCGACCGGCTGCTGCGGCCGATCGAAGCCGAATACCAGACTTATCGCGGCAACGATCCGGTCAGCTACATCGTGGTATTGGGTGGGGGCTATACCTACAATCCCGATTGGGCGCCCAGCTCGAATTTGCTCGGCAACAGTCTGCCGCGCGTGACGGAAGGCGTGCGGCTTTATCTTGCGCATCCCGGCGCCAGGATGGTATTTACCGGCGCGTCCGCCGGACGCATGCAAAGCAACGCCGCCACGGCGGCGCTGGTGGCCGAAAGTCTGGGCGTGCCGCGCAGTGATATGGTGATCCTGGGGGAACCGCGCGATACCGAGCAAGAGGCCGCTCAGGTCGCCAAGTTGGTCGGCGAGCAACCCTTCATTCTGGTCACCTCCGCCAACCATCTGCCGCGCGCCATGCGTTTCTTCAAGGCCAAGGGCCTGCACCCGATCCCGGCGCCGGCCAACCAGTTGGCGATCGACTCGCCGCTGAATATCTGGGATCGCGCCACGCCGTCGTCAATGTTCCTCGGCCATACCGAGCGCGCCTGGTATGAAACGCTGGGCAGCCTGTGGCAATGGCTGAAAGGCGCGGACCGCGCCGGCGCCGAGTAAGGCCCGTTCAACCGGCCAGCCAGGGCAGCAGCTGTTGCGACGCATAGTCGAACGGCCGCCGCTCCAGCTTGCCGGTATGGATCAAACGCCCCACCGCTTCCCACACCACGTACAGCCAGCGCCGCGCCAGAAAAGCGTCGGCGACCGGCGCGCGCCGCAGATAGCTGAACAGCAGTTGGCTGGGCATACCCGCCTCGCACAGGCGGAAAAGATCGTATTCGCGTGGCGCCCACAGCACCACGCCGGGATTGAGCATCGCCAGCAGTTGATCGCTTTTGGGATCTTTCAGCATGCTGCGCAGCGACAGGTTGCCGTGCACCAGAACGCAAGGATCGTCGAAGCCGACGAAAAAATGGGTCAGCGCTTCGCGCGTGCGGTACAGCAAACGGCGATCCGCCATGGTCAGCTGCGGGGTGGTGAGATTGACCACCGTCGCCCACAGCACTTCGACCCGCTGTTGATACCAGCAAAACCAGTCGTTCTCCTGCGTGCTGTCAACGCTGCCGACGCTGCCGTGGCTGTCGATGCGGTGCCAGGCCAATATCCCGTCAACGATCTGCTCCATCAGCATATTCCAGCGATCCGGCGAACGCGTCGGCGCTTCAGCCGACACGCCGCGCAGGCGCTCGATCAGCAGGATTTCCTTGTACGGCGCCTGGTGGGTACACACCACGCCGTACACCGTAGGCAGGCGAATATCCCCGTCGCGCGCCAGCATTGACAGCTTGTACGCCTCCTGCTGGGCGATACCCTGACAGATAAAGCTTTTCGCCATCAGCGGGATCGCGTTGCCCTGCCGATCGTACAGCGAATACATATGCGCATAAGGCTGCTCGCTCACCCGCTCCAGCCGGCTGATGGACTCACCCAGCACAATGCTCAGTTCGGCGCGTAACTGCTCCATAAGGCATTCACCTCAGGCTAATAGGGGGGATGCGTAACATCATCGAACGGTGAGCGGAAAAATTCTTCAACGCAGATCAACAAAACGGGGATCAATAATGGAGGGTATTACATCGTCGGCGCGTTGCGCGCCGCGCCGACGAACTCAGGCTCAAGGTTGAATGCTGTCGCGCACGCGCTGGAGATCTTCCGGCGTATCGACCCCCACGCTCGGGATCGCTTTCGCGGCCGCCACGTGGATTTTTTCACCGTACCACAGCACCCGCAGCTGTTCCAACAGCTCGATCTGCTCCAGTTGGCTCGGCGCCCAGCTGACGTAGCGGCGCACGAAGCCGGCGCGATAGGCGTAGATGCCGATATGACGCAGCAGGCTGTCGCCGATGCTCTCTTTCGACGCGGCGAAACGCTCGCGATCCCACGGAATGGTGGCGCGAGAGAAATAGAGCGCGTAGCCCTGCGCGTCCATCACGACCTTCACCGCGTTGGGGTTGAAAGCCTCTTCGGCGCTCTCGATCGGCACTGCCAGCGTCGCCATGCCGGCCTGGCTGCCTGCCAGATTATCAGCCACCTGACGCACGATCACCGGCGGGATCAGCGGTTCGTCGCCCTGCACGTTAACGATGATCTGATCGTCGGCAAAGCCGTAGTGCGCGATCACTTCCGCCAGACGCTCGGTGCCGGAATGGTGATCCGGGCTGGTCATGCACACTTCGCCGCCGGCGGCTTCCACCGCTTTGGCGACTTCAGGGTGATCGGTCGCCACGATGACGCGGCTGGCGCCGGACTCGCGGGCGCGCTCCATCACGTGCACCACCATCGGCTTGCCGTGAATATCGGCCAGCGGTTTGCCCGGCAAACGGGTTGAGGCGTAGCGGGCGGGAATAATAGCGATAAAACTCATGCGTGCTTCTCATCCAGCGACAGCGCACGCGCTTCATTTTCCAACAGCACCGGAATGCCGTCGCGCAGCGGGTAAGCCAACCCGTCCGCTTTGCACACCAGTTCCTGGTTTTCTTTATTGAAATAGAGTTTGCCGTTGCATACCGGGCAGGCAACGATTTCGAGTAAACGGTGGTCCATGCATCCTCCGCTAGGGGATTGGTCATCTGGGAAAGGCAGTGAGGATAGCATAACGCCCGGCCTCAGGTTAATCACCGGCGGCGCCAACCCACCGATATTTCCTCAGCGCGCCGGCGCAACAGCTTGAACTGCGGCGCATCCCGGCGTAGAATTTTGTGATACAAATCACAAAAAGGCCGTGATACGTGATCAAACGTCTGCATAAAATCATCGCTCTGTTCGCTAACTTCAGCCACTGAGCCCCTTTGTAACGAGCGGCGCTGAACTTCGTTTTACCCCACCGACGGCGTCGCTCGTTATCCCACTTCCCAGCCGGCACCCCATTCAGCGGCCAACGCCGCCGGAATGTCGCCCAGCGCGACGCGTTGCGCGCCGTGCCATTTGGCCATACGCGCGATGGCCTGCCGAATATCTTGGGCCCGCCGTTTGCCGAAGCGCACCCGCGGCTCCACATGAAAGCTGATGATCTCGAACACCCCCTGGCGGCGGTGCGCCTTGGCGTCAATGCGCCCCACCAGTTCACCCCGATGCAGCACCGGCAAGGTGAAGTAGCCATAGCGGCGTTTTTCTTTCGGCGTATAGCACTCCAGCCGATAGTCAAAGTTGAACAGCTCGAGCGCCCGGCGGCGATCCCAAACCACCGGATCAAACGGCGACAGCAGGCTGGTGACCGTCGATTTCAGCTTGCCCTGTTCCGCCAGCGGCAGCAATTCCGTCAGTGAGCCATGCACATAGAACTGCCCTTCCAGCCCCTCTACCCGCACCGGCGAAATCTCCCCCTGATCCTGCAGCTCTGCCAGCAAAGTTTTTGGCGCCACGCGTTTCAGCCGATAGTAATCCGCCAACCATTCGGCGCGGAAAATGCCCAGATAGCGGCAGGTGCGATGCAACATTTGCCGGCGCGCCCGCTCCGCAGGCAGCGCATGACGCGCATCGTCCCAGGCCGGCAGCAGCCTTTCGGTCAGATCGTAAACCCGGTGGAAGTTGCGACGCTCGGCCACCATCAGCTTGCCGGCGGTAAACAGGATCTCCAGATGCCGTTTCTCCGGTTTCCAGTCCCACCATCCGCTGTTGCCTTTCTTCTCGGCGCTGAAATCGGCGGAGCGCACCGGCCCCTGCTGTTCGATGTGCCGCAGCAGGTTGTCCATCGCCGCCTGGTGCTGCTGCACCCAGTCGGCGGAATATTTCCAGCCCATATCATGCGGCGCCAGCATGCGATGCCGCAGCAGACCAAAATCCTCGATCGGCAGGAAACAGGCTTCGTGCGCCCAATACTCGAACAGCTTGCGGCCGGCGAGCGCCTGCTCCAGCCATTCCGGTTGATAGGCCCCCAAACGGCTGAACAGCACCAGATACGGGCTGCGGGCGACGACGCTAATGGTATCGATTTGTAACAGCCCCATGCGCTGGATCGCGTTTACGACGTCGTCGGGCCGAGCCTGGCGTTTAAGCGGAGAAAGCAGCCCCTGGGCGGCAAGGTGCAGCGCGCGAGCGGCGGTAAGGGAAATTATCGGGGTGGTCATCCTGATATCCGTGACAAGTAGGCAATGGCCTGATAATAGTGGATATCGAGGGATTTATCTTCGCCAGTGCATGCGGGTGGCGACACCGGCACTGGCGAGGAAGGTGGATGCGATCAGAACGCGATAACGTCTGCCGCGGACAGCCCATGTGAGCTGCGATAGATCGAGAACTCGACGTTCTGACCTTCGTTCAACGACTTATTTTTGGTGTTGGCGATAGCGTTGCGATTGACATAGATTTCGTCGCTGCCATCTACCGGTGAAATAAAACCATAGCCTTCGGCCTGATTAAACCATTTCACGCGACCCATTTTTAACACAGTATTTTTAAACATAACTTATATCCTTTTACTTGAGCATCCTTGACAACGTCATTTTTTATATTGTCTGGACGCTACCAGCCCATCCTAAAGTTTTTCGTAACAAACCTCTCGTGAGCAAAAAATAAAAAAACCCGCACTAAGGCGGGCTTGTTGAACTTAATATCTTCCGCATGACTCAGCGCTGACGCATCACCATGGTTGTATTAAGATCTCTTATACGCGTTCCCTGTATTCTTACAGAGCAACTACGTTGGCGGCAGCCGGCCCGCGCGGGCTGTCCTGGATGGTGTACTCGACGCGCTGGCCTTCAGCCAGGGTCTTGAAACCGTCGGTCATGATTGCGGAGAAGTGTACGAATACATCTTTGCCGCCGTCGTTCTGCTCAATGAAACCAAAACCTTTGCTTTCGTTGAACCACTTAACCTGACCAGTCTTCTTAGACATTACATTTACCTTTAAATATATTTACAAAACCTGCCATAAGAGGCAATTGGGGCCGTTTCAGAAACATTACTTATGGGAGGTACTTAGAAGGTTCGTCTTTGAAGCGGAATCGGATGATAACGTTTTTGGAGGAACTGCTTAACTCTAAACTCGAACATAAATAGGTCTGGATTACAGGCCGACTTGCATTTACTCATAAAACTGGTGAATGCACAAGAGGTTTATTGCCTTAAATTCATAAATAAGCCGAATTTATTTTTATCTCCCTGAATATGCATGACTTAATTTAATGGTCGCCGCGGCCGAACCACCGCGTCTCTCCGCTCGCCAGGGCATCTTTTGCCCGTCTGTGCGCTGCAAATGAGAGCTGACGCATAAAACTCTAATATGCTTGCCACGTCTATAACAAATCCCAAACCAGATAGCTAAACTTGAGGGGAAAACAAGGCAGACGGCTTTTTCGCCAGCACTTTTGCCGCTAAAAACACGATTTTTCAGATTATGCTGAATCAAGGAGCTATGCGCATGACCGCCCAGCAGTTCGTTTCACCTAATGAAATCCGCGCCAGATTCTCTCACGCGATGTCGGACATGTATCAAAAGGAGGTGCCGCTGTACGGCGATCTGCTGGAGCTGGTGGCGGAAACCAACCGACAGGTTCTGCGCGAAGATGCCGCACTGGCTCATCAACTGCAAATTACCGGCGAGATAGAACGCCTGGCGATGGAGCGCCACGGCGCCATCCGGGTCGGCACCGCGGACGAGCTGGCCACCCTGCGCCGCCTGTTCCGGGTGATGGGCATGGCGCCGGTCGGTTACTATGACCTGTCGGTGGCGGGCGTTCCGGTGCACTCCACCGCTTTTCGCGCCGTACACGAAGACGCGCTGCAGATCAGCCCTTTCCGCGTGTTCACCTCCCTGCTGCGCCTGGAACTGATAGAAGATCCCGCGCTGCGTGCGCTGGCCGAGCGCTTGCTGGCGCGCCGCCGCATCTTTACCGATCGCGCGCTGGAGCTGATCGCGCTGCAGGAAGCGCAAGGCGGGCTGAATGAAGTGCAGGCGCAAGAATTTGTCGAACAAGCGCTGGAAACCTTCCGCTGGCACAACCAGGCGACGGTCAGCGCCGAAGAATACCGGCAGCTGCACGATCAGCATCGCCTGATCGCCGACGTGGTGGCGTTTAAAGGGCCGCATATCAACCATCTGACACCGCGCACGCTGGATATCGATCGTGTTCAGCAGGCGATGCCCGGCCGCGGCATTACGCCCAAGGCGGTCATCGAGGGCCCGCCGCGCCGTCGTCGCGCGATCCTGCTGCGCCAAACCAGCTTCAAGGCGTTGGAAGAACGCGTCGATTTCGTTGAGCATGACGGCCGTGCCGTCGCCGGCCACCATACCGCGCGCTTCGGCGAGATCGAACAGCGCGGTGTGGCGCTGACGACGAAAGGACGAGAACTCTACGACCGTCTGCTGCAGGCCACCAACGATGCGCTGCAGGGGCCGCCGAGCGAGAAGAATGCCGAGCGCTACTATCAACTGCTGGAGGAAAACTTCCGGGCGTTTCCGGATGATTACGCCACGCTGCGCGAGCAACAGCTGGCCTGGTTCCGCTATTTCCCGACCGAATGCGGCCTGGCGGCCAAAGAGTCGCTGGATAAGCACAGCACTCTGGAGCAACTGATCGAGAAAGAACACGTTCGCTTCCAGCCGCTGGTGTATGAAGATTTTCTGCCGGTCAGCGCCGCGGGGATTTTCCAGTCGAATCTGGGGGACAGCCGCCACGCGCAGTACAACGCCGCTTCCAGCCGGGCAGCGTTTGAACAAGCGTTGGGCAGTGAGGTGATCGACGAGCTGGCGCTATATCAGCAAACCCAGCAGCGTTCGCTGGAAGCCTGCGCGCAAGCCCTGGGGCTTGCCACGCTGACATCCTGAGGTTACTTGGTCAGCAGAGATTCGATATCCTGCAGCAGTTGCTCAGCCTGAGCGGACGGTAGCACCGCATCAACCGGCAAATACCACCAATTGGGCTGGGCAAAGGCGCGACATTTCACCGCGTCCTTCTCCGTCATCAACAGCGTTTGATCGGCAGCAACCAGCGCCGCCAGCTGCGCCTGCTGATATTCCTGATGATCGGCAAACGCCACTTCCTGCACCACCTCGACGTTCAATTTTTCCAACGTCGCGAAGAAACGCGGCGGATGGCCGATGCCCGCCATCGCTACCACGCACGGCAGCTCGGCCGCCGGGCGACGTTCACCGCTCAGCAGGTTCACCGCATCACGCGCCTGCAGGCGCATGGCAATTTCCCCGGCCTGCGCCACGCCGCCATTGGCGACGCGCGCATTGACGCTGCCAAGCCGCGCAGCACGCTCGCGCATCGGCCCGGCCGGCAACCACCAGCCGTTGCCGAAGCGACGCACGCCGTCGATGACCACCAGCTCGAAGTCACGCTGTAAAGCATAGTGCTGCAAGCCATCGTCGGTGACGATCGCATCCAGTGGCTGTTGTTGCAGCAAGGCCTGCACCGCCTCTGCTCGCTTGGGCGCAATCGCCACGGGCGCACCGGTCCGCTGATAAATCAGCACCGGCTCATCGCCCGCCTCGCGGGTCGAGGTATTCTGATTGAGCACCAGGGGATAGACCGCCGACTTACCGCCGTAACCACGCGAAACCACGCCAACGCGATAGCCCCGCTGCTGCAGGTGTTCCACCAGCCAGATCACCATCGGCGTTTTGCCGTTGCCGCCGGCGGTGAGGTTGCCCACCACCACCACCGGCACCGGCGCGCGCCAGCTTTTGCGCAGGCCACAGCGGTAGCTGAGGCGGATCAGCCAGCTGAACAGGCCATACAGCCAGGAGAGCGGCAGCAGCGCCAGATAAAGCAGCGAACCGCCGGACCAAATGCGCTCAATCATTATTGACCAAACTGCATGCGGTGCAGTTGCGCATAGGCGCCCTGCCGTTCAAGCAACTCGGCGTGCTCGCCGCGTTCGACGATGCGACCGTCCTCCACCACCAGGATCTCGTCCGCCTTCTCAATCGTCGACAGACGGTGTGCGATCACCAGCGAAGTACGGTCTTTCTGCAGCTCGTCCAGTGCGGCCTGAATGGCACGCTCGGATTCGGTATCCAGCGCAGAAGTCGCCTCATCCAGGATCAGGATCGGGCAATCGCGCAGCAAAGCACGCGCGATGGCGATGCGCTGACGTTGGCCGCCGGACAGCATCACGCCGTTTTCACCGATCACCGTATCCAGGCCGTTTTCCATCTTGTTGATGAAGTCCATCGCGTACGCCATTTCGGCCGCTTTCTCAATCTGCTCGCGGCTGTATTCGCTCTCGCGCGCATAGGCGATGTTGTTGGCGATGGTATCGTTGAACAGGTGCACGTTTTGCGAGACCAGCGCCACCTGATTACGCAGTGAGGCCAGGGTATATTCACGCAGATCGTGGCCATCCATCAGGATTTCGCCTTCCTGAATATCGTAGAAGCGCGTCAGCAGGTTGGCGATGGTGGATTTACCCGAACCCGAGCGGCCCACCAACGCCACAGTCTTGCCTTCGGCGATTTTCAGGTTGATATCACGCAGCGCCGGCGTTTCTTTAGCCGGATAGTAGAAGGTGACGTTGCGGAATTCGATGTCGCCTTTCGCGCGCTTCACTTCGCGGGTGCCGGTGTCTTTTTCCTGTTCCATATCCAAGATGGAGAACAGCGTCTGGCAGGCCGCCATCCCACGCTGGAACTGGGCATTGACGTTGGTCAGCGACTTCAGCGGACGCATCAGCGCGATCATTGACGAGAACACCACGGTAATGGTGCCGGCGGTCAGGGTTTCCATCACGCTTGGGAAGCTGGCGGCAAACAGCACGAACGCCAGGGCCAGCGAAGCGATCAGCTGAATGATCGGATCGGAAATGGAAGACGCAGAGACCAGTTTCATGCCCTGTTGACGCATGCGGTTGCTCACCGAGTTAAAGCGCTCGGTTTCCACCTGCTGGCCACCGAAGATCAGCACTTCTTTATGGCCTTTCAGCATCTGTTCGGCGCTGGTGGTCACCTGCCCCATGGTGTTCTGCATGTTCTTGCTGATGTTGCGAAAACGCTTGGACACCAGGCGAATGGCGATGGAGACGATCGGCGCCAGCACGATCAGGATCACCGACAGCTGCCAGCTGTAGTAGAACATCATGATGAACAGGCCAATGATCGAGGCCCCTTCGCGCACCACGGTCACCAGCGCGCTGGAAGAAGAAGACGCCACCTGCTCGGAATCATAGGTAATGCGCGACAGCAACGTCCCGGTGGATTGCTGATCGAAGAAGGCCACCGGCATTCTCATCATGTGGCCAAACAGGCGGCGGCGCATCTGCATCACCACCATGCCGGAAACCCAGGAAATGCAGTAGCTTGAAACAAAGCTGGTCACGCCGCGCATCAGCATCAGCGCAATCACCGCCAGCGGCATCCACACCAGCACGCTGCTGTCGGTTTTTCCAAACCCATCGTCCAATAACGGTTTAAGCAGAGACAGCATCAGCGTGTCCCCCGCTGCGTTCATAATCAACGCAATGGCGGCCACAATCAGCCCGGTCTTAAAAGGAGTGATCATCGGCCAGAGTCGACGGAACGTCTGCCAGGTCGAGAGATCTTTATCATTCATCATGCAAATACCAGCATCGGAAGAAATAGCGGCCTATTTTACTCATTATCGCCCTCTACGCCAAACCGCTGATGGTACCAACGGGGCATTAATTGTTCGCGAAAGCCTTTAATTTGCCAATCGTTGTCGAAAAAAAGCACCGACAACTGGCCGGAGCGCGTCGTATCGTGCCATGTAATGCCATTTGCCCGATATCGGGCGACCACTTTACGCGCCGGCAAACGCCATTTACCGTAACGAGATGCGGACGCCAGCGCAGCTTCGGGATTAACCGCGCGCAAAAAAGGCGGTGTTGAGGAAGTTTTGCTGCCATGGTGCCCCACCTGCAATACCGTGGCCATTAAGCGGTCGCGCCGCAATCGGAGCAGCTGCGCCTCCGCCCTCTTTTCCGCATCGCCGGTGAGCAGCAGACTGTATTTCCCGTCGTCGATACGGATCACGCAAGAGTCGTCATTAACCGGCCTTTTGAGCATTTTCGGCGGCCACAGCACCTCGAATTGCAACGACTGCCAGCGCCAACGCTCGCCGGCGATGCAGGGTAAATGCCCTTCCCCGCGTATCGGGCTGCGCACGGTAGCTTGCGGGAACGCTCGCCGCATCGTCGGGAGCCCGCCGATATGATCGAGATGAATATGGCTGATAATGATCTGCTCCAGCTCAATGCCCCGCCAGTTCAGCATCGGCAATATATGCCGTTCTGCGGCACTGCCTGTCGCCCAACGATCGCCGGTGTCGTACAGTATCCCCTTGCCGTTTTGCTCGATCACCACCGCCAGGCCGTGCCCGACATCGAGCATGTCGACTCGCCAATGGTAATCCGGTGCTTTACCTCGCCATAACACGCAGCATATGGCTATCGCTGCCAGTCCAGGCGCATAGCGCCACCACCAATGAAAGCGCCAACAGATAACGAGAAGCCATCCCGACGCGCTGGCAAGCAACGAGGCGGCCCCCAAATCCACCCAACCGCGCTGCAGATAATTTAACGGCACAAACACCCATCCCAATGTGAAATCCGCCAACCACCAAAGCCCGTAACTTAGCGAGGGGAAGATGCCGCAAATCAACGCCAGTAAAATCAACGGCACCGTCACCAATGAGACGATGGGCACCGCCCAGAGATTGGCCGGCAGCGAGGTCAACGTCAGGCCCAGAAACAGCGCGGCCTGCATCGGCACCAGCAGCAACGTCATGCCTAGCTGAATATGCAGCCAGCGCACCGGAGCCCAATACCACGCCGAACGAAATCGCTCGCCGAGCGGTGCCCACTCGAACCAAAAAATCAGGCACCCCACCGCCAGTACCGACAACCAGAAACTGTCTGACAAGACCGCCAACGGATCACAGAGCAAAATAAGCCCGATGCACCACAGCCACACTTGCCATGAAGAGCAATGCACGCCGCGCAAACGCAGCAGCATCCACAGCGTCATCGCCAACGCGGTACGCACCGCCGGCGGCTGGGCGCCCACCAACCAAACATAGATCAGCGTCGCCACCCAGCCCGCGATCAACGGAAAACGATAACCAATCAGATGGGCGGGGAGGAAAAACTGCAGAGCGCGCAGCACTGCCCAGAACAAAATGGCGACCATCGCAACATGTAACCCCGATATGGCCATCAGATGAGCGATACCGGTTTTCAACATCAGCGTGCGCAAAGCCTGTTCGAGCGCGGTTCTTTCCCCAAACGCCAACGCCAGCAACACCGCCTTGTAACGCAATTCACCAATGTTGGCTTCAGCATGGCTGATAATGCGCTGGCGCAGGCCGCAATTCCCCTCCAGCAAGCGCGCCTGCCTGACCTGAGCGGTCAACGGCTGGCGCTGTGCGATCGCCCAACGTTGGCTGTCGAAGCCTCCTTCATTGAGCTTGCCATGCACCGGCCGCATGCGCAGTTTCAATTGCCAACGCTGCCCGGCACACAGCCGTTGCTCTTTCGGAGCCCATGTCGTGGTAAACGCCAGCGCAGGCGCCAGCCAATGGCCGTCGACCCGCTCGATGCGCATCAGGGTCTGCTTACTGACGGCAGGCTCCAGTGCGACGCTGCTTATCTGCACCACCGCCGTCACTTCCGGCACGCGGCTTAAGCGATCCATTTGCCCGAGCAGGCTTCCGGCGTTGAAAACTGCCCATATGAATCCCAATCCCAGGCAGGCCAAATAACGGCAGAACGGCCAACGGGTGCGCAGCAGTAAACCGGCGACCAGCAGCATCGGCCACAGCAACCATTGCTCTGGCAACTGCGGTAAAAGCAGCAGCGGCAAGATGCCGCAGATAACGGCGAATATCGCCAGATCCAGCGAAATTTTGATCGCTCTTCTCCCATCGGCTTCACCATGAGCAAAAACGCATCACGAAGAGCAAGCAGGATTATTCAAGCGACATGTCGCCGCCAGCGGGCTTTAGTGAGGATGCGGCGAGCACGGCAGGATAAGAGAGGCTTATGCAGCAGCCACACCGCAAATGCGGCGCGGTACGCAATTCACAAGCAGAGCTCGGGGAATCGCAGGCGAAAAAAAACGGCGCCTTAAAGGCACCGTTTTATATTCTTTACAAGCAACAACGCTATGGGCAGTCAGCGACTAGCCATAGATATTGGCGCGGTCACGCAACTCTTTGCCTGGTTTGAAGTGAGGAACGTACTTGCCGTCCAGCTCGACTTTGTCGCCGGTTTTCGGGTTGCGGCCTACACGCGGGGCACGGTAGTGAAGAGAAAAACTGCCGAATCCGCGGATCTCAATGCGTTCGCCCTCGGCCAGCGTTGCGGCCATGTGCTCAAGCATCTCTTTCACTGCATCCTCAACGGCCTTCGCCGGAATATGAGATTGCTGGCCAGCAAGTCTTTCAATAAGTTCAGACTTGGTCATAGTACCTCCAAGCTTTGCAGCTAAACTACCGTATCGGGGCGGTCAGAGACCGCCCCCCGTCATTACTCGCCTTTAGCCGCTTTGAAAGCTTCAGCCATTGCGTTAGAGAAGTTGCCTTCTTCCTGTTTGTTGTTAACAGTTGCGATGGCGTCTTTCTCGTCAGCTTCGTCCTTAGCACGTACGGACAGGCTTACAACGCGGTTCTTACGGTCAACGCCGGTGAATTTGGCTTCAACTTCGTCACCTACGTTCAGAACCAGAGTTGCATCTTCAATGCGGTCGCGAGAGGCTTCAGATGCACGCAGGTAACCTTCTACGCCGCCTGCCAATTCAACTGTAGCACCTTTGGCGTCAACTGCAGTGACTTTACCAGTAACAATAGCACCTTTCTTGTTCATAGACAGGTAGTTATTGAACGGGTCTTCAGCCAGCTGCTTCACGCCCAGGGAGATACGCTCGCGCTCTGCGTCAACTTGCAGAACAACCGCTGCGATTTCGTCGCCTTTCTTGTATTCACGAACTGCTTCTTCGCCTGCAACGTTCCAGGAGATGTCAGACAGGTGAACCAGGCCGTCGATGCCGCCGTCCAGGCCGATGAAGATACCGAAGTCAGTGATAGACTTGATTTTACCTTCAACGCGGTCGCCCTTGTTGTGGGTTTCTGCGAACTGCTGCCATGGGTTGGATTTGCACTGCTTCAGGCCCAGGGAGATACGACGACGTTCTTCATCGATGTCCAGAACCATCACTTCCACTACGTCGCCCACGTTAACAACTTTGGACGGATGGATGTTTTTGTTGGTCCAATCCATTTCAGAAACGTGTACCAGACCTTCAACGCCTTCTTCGATTTCTACGAAGCAGCCGTAATCAGTCAGGTTGGTTACACGACCAGTCAGCTTGGTGCCTTCTGGGTAACGTTTCGCGATAGCAACCCATGGATCTTCGCCCAGCTGTTTCAGGCCCAGGGATACACGAGTACGCTCGCGGTCGAACTTCAGCACTTTAACAGTGATTTCATCGCCAACGTTGACGATTTCGCTTGGGTGCTTAACGCGTTTCCAAGCCATGTCAGTGATGTGCAGCAGGCCGTCTACGCCGCCCAGATCAACGAATGCACCGTAGTCAGTGAGGTTCTTAACGATACCTTTAACTTCCATGCCTTCCTGCAGGTTTTCCAGCAGTTGATCGCGCTCAGCGCTGTTCTCGGATTCGATAACCGCACGGCGAGAAACGACAACGTTGTTGCGCTTCTGATCCAGCTTGATGACTTTGAACTCAAGCTCTTTGCCTTCCAGGTGCAGAGTGTCACGTACCGGACGCACGTCAACCAGGGAACCTGGCAGGAACGCGCGGATGCCGTTCAGCTCGACGGTGAAGCCACCCTTCACTTTGCCGTTGATAACACCGGTTACAGTCTCAGCTTCTTCGTAAGCTTTTTCCAGCGTGATCCAAGCTTCGTGACGCTTAGCTTTCTCACGGGACAGCAGGGTTTCACCGAAGCCGTCTTCAACAGCATCCAGAGCAACGTCAACTTCGTCACCAACCTGGATTTCCAGCTCGCCCTGGGCGTTTTTGAATTGCTCAGCCGGGATGGCAGACTCAGATTTCAGACCGGCGTCAACCAGTACGATATCTTTGTCGATAGCAACAACGACGCCACGAACGATGGAACCCGGGCGGGTTTCGATTTCTTTTAAGGATTCTTCAAAGAGTTGAGCGAAAGATTCAGTCATGTTGTTAATCTTCAGGGTTCTTTAGTTTAACGTCCATTTAGCGTCCCGCCGAATGGGGTTGTTTCACATACCCCGCCATTGGCTCCATGCCGACAGGGTTTAAGGTTACAGGGGTAAAATTTTACCCGATATATTGCGATACCGCTATGACAAATATGACAAAAAGCCAATAGCGCCGCCGCGCTTATTGCTGCGGCAACGCCAACACTTTCTGTGCATACGTCAACGCCTGCCGGATCACTTCTTCGATCGACATGCTGGTAGAATCCAGCACGAGGGCGTCAGAAGCGGGCACCAGAGGCGCGATAGGCCGATTACGGTCACGGTCGTCCCGTTCCTTTATCTCGGCTAAAAGACGTTCAAAGTTAACATTAAAGCCCTTCTCCTGCAACTGCAGCATGCGGCGATGCGCGCGCTCCTCCGAGCTGGCGTCGAGGAAAATCTTGACCGGCGCGTCCGGAAACACCACCGTGCCCATGTCGCGGCCATCGGCAATCAGGCCGGGCGCCTCGCGGAATGCGCGCTGGCGGCGCAGCAGCGCCTCGCGCACGCGCGGAAACGCCGCCGCTTGCGACGCGGTGTTGCCGACGGTTTCGGTGCGGATCTCATTGCTGACGTCCTCACCTTCCAAAATCACCTGCAGCTTGCCGTCCTGGGCAACGAAGCGAACATCGAGATGTGCGGCCAGCGGAACCAGCGCTTCCTCAGAAGTGATATCCACCTGATGATGCAACGCTGCCAGCGCCAGCACGCGATAGATCGCGCCGGAGTCCAGCAAACGCCAACCCAGAGACTCGGCCAACGCTTTACACAGCGTGCCTTTGCCTGCGCCACTTGGTCCATCAACGGTTATCACCGGGGCTGTAGCCGTCATTTCTCTCTCCTTCAGGTAGAAAACCTCACAGAGACACGGCGTGCTTCGACTCGAAGCCCGTGCGCTCTGTCACCTGCCCAATCAGGGGCAAATACGGTGGCGTATTATACGCTGCCCTACGGCGATCTGTTACCCTGGAACTGTCCGGTTGTTGAAAATAAGCGCACAACCGCGAAAAAGTATAGAAGAAATGCCGGTCGCCAAAGGTTAAAAATGATAAAGGCCCACAAAGGGGCCTTAAAATAAACGATTTGACGGGTTACGCCGGCTGGCTGATGCGCGCCAGCTGTTCGAAATAGTCCGGGAAGGTTTTCGCGGTGCATTTCGGATCGAGAATGGTGACCGGAGTATCCGACAGCGCCACCAGCGAGAAACACATCGCCATGCGGTGATCGTTGTAGGTGCCAATCTCGGCAAACTGCAGTTTGGCCGGCGGCACGACGTGAATGTAGTCTTCCCCTTCGTCCACTTCCGCCCCCACTTTACGCAGCTCGGTGGCCATCGCCGCCAAACGGTCGGTCTCCTTCACCCGCCAGTTGTAGATATTGCGGATGGTGGTCGGCCCCTCGGCGAACAGCGCCGCGGTGGCGATGGTCATCGCCGCGTCCGGAATGTGGTTCATGTCCATGTCGATGCCGCGCAGTTCACCGCGGCTGCACTCGATGAAATCGTCGCCCCAGGTAATGCGCGCGCCCATTTTCTCCAGCACGTCGGCAAACCTGGTGTCGCCCTGCACGCTTTTGCGGCCGATGCCGGTCACGCGCACGGTGCCGCCCTTGATAGCCGCCGCCGCCAGGAAGTAAGAAGCGGAAGACGCGTCGCCCTCAACCAGGTAATCGCCCGGCGCGATATACGTCTGGCGCCCCTGGATATGGAACACCCGGTAGTTGTCGTGGCTCACCGATACGCCGAAGGTGCGCATCAGATGCAGCGTGATGTCGATGTACGGCTTGGAAACCAGCTCGCCCTTGATGTGGATCTGCGTATCCTGCGGCGCCAGCGGCGCAGTCATCAGCAACGCGGTCAGGAACTGGCTGGAGACGCTGCCGTCAACGGTGACGTCGCCACCCTGGAAGCCGCCGCGCAGGCGGATCGGCGGGTAATCGGTCTGCTCGAGGTAATCAATCTGCGCCCCGCCCTGGCGCAACGCGTCCACCAGATGGCCGATCGGGCGCTCTTTCATGCGCGGTTCACCGGTCAGCACCACGTCGCCTTCGCCGAGGCACAGCGCCGCCGCCAATGGGCGCATCGCCGTCCCGGCATTGCCGAGGAACAGTTCCAGAGGCCGATCGGCCACCAGCGGCCCGGCTACGCCGGTCACTTCGCACAGGGTGCGATCGGCGGAAAGCTGGTAGTTCACGCCCAACGCCTGCAGCGCGTTCAGCATATGACGCACGTCGTCGCTGTCCAGCAGGTTGGTCAGCCGGGTCGTGCCTTTCGCCAGCGCCGCCAGCAGCAGAGCGCGGTTAGAAACGCTCTTCGAGCCGGGTAAGTTGACGGTGCCATTGACCAGGGCGACCGGTTGTAACGTCAGGGAATCCACCATGTGAACAAAACTCTCCAATTCTGATAAACGAAACGGCTCCGGAATAATGCCGGAGCCGCTTTAATGCAAAAGGACAACAGCCTGAGGCAGCCCGCGCCTGGCGGGCTGACGGAATCAACCGTGACGACGTTCGAAGTCGGCCATGAAATCGGTCAGCGCCTGCACGCCGGCCAGCGGCATGGCATTGTAAATAGAAGCGCGCATGCCGCCAACTACCCGGTGGCCTTTCAGCGCCTGCAGGCCGATGGCCTCGGCTTCACTGAGGAACACCTTGTCCAGCGCCGCATCGGCCAGTTGGAACGGCACGTTCATCCACGAACGGTTGGCGATCGCCACCTGGCTGCGGTAGAAGTCGGATTTATCGATGGTCGCGTACAGCAGCTCGGCCTTGGCCTGATTGCGTTTTTGCATCTCCACCAGGCCGCCCTGCTCTTTCAGCCATTTGAACACCAGCCCGGACAGGTACCAGGCGAAGGTCGGCGGGGTGTTGAACATCGAGTCGTTCTCGGCCAGCACGGTGTAATCGAGGATCGACGGCACTTCTTTGCGCGCCTTGCCCAAAAGATCGTCGCGCACGATCACCAGAGTCAGGCCGGCCGGGCCGATATTTTTCTGCGCGCCGGCGTAAATCACGCCGAAGCGGCTGACGTCGAGCGGGCGGGACAGAATGGTCGAGGAGTAATCGCCGATCACCACCTTGTCGCCGAAGTCCGGCGTTTCATCGATGGCCACGCCGTCGATGGTCTCATTCGGGCAATAGTGCACGTAAGCCGCGTCGTCGCTGAGCTGCCACTCTTTCATCGGCTTGATGCCGCTCAGGCCGTCGATGCGTGTTTTCACGTCGATGACGTTCGGGGCGCAATACTTTTCCGCTTCCTTGATGGCGCTGTGCGCCCAATAGCCGCCGTCGATATAGTCGGCGGTGGCCTTGTCGCCCAGCAGGTTCAGCGGCAGCGCCGCGAACTGCGCGCGGGCGCCGCCGTGGCAAAACAGCACTTTATAGTTGGAGGGGACTTTCAGCAGATCGCGCAGATCCTGTTCCGCCTGCTCGGCAACGGCGATGAATTCTTTGCTGCGGTGACTGATCTCCATCACTGACGTGCCCAGCCCGTGCCAGTTGCACAGTTCCTGTTCCGCACGACGCAACACTTCCACCGGCAGCATCGCCGGGCCAGAGCTAAAATTATAAACCTGAGTCATTTCCCCTCACCACATTCACTGTTCGCCGCAGAAAAGCGACCTGTCGAAAAGACGCCCGAAGTTAACGCTCGCGTTAACCAACCCATCGGTTTTATCACTCACGCCCCATGGCTGCAACGCTTATTCGCCCATCGGCGGCAAACGGCCGCGCCGGGTGATGACAGGCTCTGCGGCCGTCGCGATTGTTTGGACGATAAAACCCTGTGACATGGGGAAATTCAGCGGGTTAACGCGGTGTTTTATGCTGTATTCAGCCAAGATGGCTGCGAGAGCCCAGCCGGCCCCCGCAGGAGAGAAAACGATCAGTACTGATTGAACATCTGCTGGATCTGCTTCGCGTCTTTGGTTTGCGTCAGCGCCAGCTGCAGCAGTATGCGCGCTTTTTGCGGATTCAGCGTGCCGGCGGCCACAAAGCCGTACTTGGCGTCGTCCACTTCCGCATCTTCGGTGGTGGCGCCGGTCGGCACGCGCGATGAGCGCACCACCGCCACACCATTGTGCGCCGCCGTCGCCAGGGTGTCGAACACGGTTTTATACAGGTTGCCGTTGCCGACCCCGGCGCTGACGATGCCCTGGTAGCCTTCGGCGATCAGCGCCTTGGCCGGCGCATCGGAGGCATTGGCATAGTTGTAGATGATGCCGACCTTCGGCAATTCGTTCAGCTTGCTGACGTCGAACGGCGTATCCCGGGTATGCTTACGCTGCGGCGAGCGCTGGTAATCGATCTTGCCGTTGTGGATATAGCCCAGCGGGCCGTAGTTCGGCGACTGGAAGGTCTGCACGGCGGTGGTGTTGGTCTTGGTGACGTCGCGCGCATCCAGCACGGTGTCGTTCATCGCCACCAGCACCCCGCGGTTGGCCGATTGCGGATCCGCCGCCGTCACCACCGCGTTGTACAAATTGAACGGGCCGTCGGCGCTCATCGCCGTCGCCGGCCGCATCGCCCCCACCAGCACCACCGGCTTGTCGCATTTCACCGTCAAATCGAGGAAATAGGCCGTCTCCTCCAGCGTATCGGTGCCGTGGGTGATGACGAAGCCGTCGGTCTTGCCGCAGTCGGCGTCAATTTTCTTCGCCAGCGTCAGCCAGACCTGATCGTTCATGTCCTGCGAGCCGATGTTCACCACCTGCTCCCCCTGCACGTTGGCGATATCTTTCAGCGCCGGCACCGCATCGACCAACGCCTCGACGCCCAGCTTGCCTGCGGTATAGTTGGATTTCGTCGCCGACTCACCGCCGCCGGCGATAGTGCCGCCGGTCGCCAGCAGGGTGATGTTGGGCAGCGCCAGCGCCGAGGCGCTGACGCCGGTCAACAAGAGGGTTAACGCGCTGAGTTTCACTGATTTCATTAGATTTCTCCGTGACAGATAACTCGCTGAATTATGGCGCCTATCCTTAAAAAAACTGTGACTTTGCCGCCGCTTTAGGAATGACGCAAAACCCCGTATCTGCGCCGTGATGCGGGCAGCAGGCTATTTGAGGTGGGGTTTAGCATTGAGAAGGTGTCGCCCAGGCCACCGGCCATCGCAACTTGAATCTGCTTTGCCAGGTATACACTGAGTTATACCCTCAATCGCTGAATGAGAAATTGTAGAGTGGATTGATTTAATTGCTATACGTTAGTCAACCAGAACACACAAAAATATTATCAATCGAAAAATCGAATTGCAGGCATTGAAAAATGCCTGCTTAACGATTGACATTTAACAACCGCTAGAGCTAGAGAAATAAGTCATATTAAAATTACACCATCCCATGGCTTGCACATCTGCAACAGAAAAACTACCGCTAGCGCCTAAGTCAGAATTAAAGTTAGCATTGTAAGACCCGATACCTACATCTATATTTGGAGCCGTTTGATAGCCGTTCTGAATTCCATTGTAAATTTCTCCGGCCGCATACCCGCCGAGGGCCCCAGCATAGGGATTACCGCCACCGAGCCAAGTACCGGCGACAGTGCCGGCCAGTTGAGCTATTTGTTCACCGCCCGCACCTGTAACTCGATTAATTTCACTCAAATTAAGTTCTTTCATCTTTACGTTCCTGTAAATTTAAGTTAAACAATGAAAAAACAAAGCCCACAATAAAACAAATGCCAAAAATCACGATAAAGAAATAACTTCCATCATGAACACCTTCACTAATATAATTTACAACACTGAATATTGAAAAAATATATAACGAATTTCTTAACCATCGTTTATAAAAAGCACTATCTAATGAAAATTTCATTTTATACCTCTATAACTGTCATCTCCCCTAACCATGATAATTAATGAGAAAACTAAAAATGCAAATCATTTAATCTGTATTTCCCATTCGCCCATGACTAAAGCTATATTTATGGTTCTGAGGGAGCGGCAGTTTTACAACCCAGGCAAATGAGTTTGATTATCATTCTCATTTTCCCGGTGAATGTCAAGAGCTTTTAACCTATGGATTCATGGTGTCACGCCACCAAGACGATGCGCAGCCTCTCGCTTGATGTTTCTGCATCTCGTTGCTGTGAGGTCGGTTCAAAAAACAGAAGGATAGCCATATAAATCATTTATATATAAATATTGAACCGACTGAACCGACTGAACCTACCCTTTTTTCTCTCACGTGTGAGAAGATATCCCTCAAGGTTGAGGTAACCCTCAGGGTAACGCCATCTTCATGGCAGGCTGTTTTGGTGTTCAGTTCGGCCCCACCACGTACCCCGCGTTTTGCTGCAAGAATGAGAAAACGTCAAAAAACACCGGAACAATATACAGCCTAATTTTCAATCAAAATTTTGAAAATTAAAGGTAAAACAAAAACACCTGTCAACATGAAAACATGAAATGAAGACAATGACGCAAACTTTTATCCCCGGTAAAGACGCCGCCCTGGAAGACTCCATCGCCCGTTTCCAGCAGAAACTGAGCGATCTCGGTTTCAACATCGAAGAAGCCTCCTGGCTGAACCCGGTGCCGCACGTGTGGTCGGTGCACATTCGCGATCGCGATTGCCCGCTGTGCTTCACCAACGGCAAAGGCGCCAGCAAAAAAGCCGCGCTGGCCTCCGCGCTGGGTGAATATTTCGAGCGCCTGTCCACCAACTACTTCTTCGCCGATTTCTATCTGGGCCGGCAGATCGCCGAAGGCGACTTCGTGCACTACCCGAATGAGAAATGGTTCCCGATCCCTGAAGACGACGCGCTGCCGGCCGGCATCCTCGACGAACGCCTGCACGCCTTCTACGATCCGCAGCAAGAGCTGAGCGCCAGCGATCTTGTCGATCTGCAGTCCGGCAACGCCGATCGCGGCGTGTGCGCGCTGCCGTTTACCCGCCAGTCCGATCAGCAAACCGTGTACATCCCGATGAACATCATCGGCAACCTGTATGTTTCCAACGGCATGTCCGCCGGCAACACCGCCAACGAAGCGCGCGTGCAGGGCCTGTCGGAAGTGTTCGAGCGCTATGTGAAAAACCGCATCATCGCCGAATCCATCAGCCTGCCGGCGATCCCGGACGAAGTGCTGAACCGCTACCCGGGCGTGGTGGAAGCCATCGCCAAACTGGAAGAGGAAGGTTTCCCGATCCTCTCCTATGACGCCTCGCTGGGCGGCAACTACCCGGTGATCTGCGTGGTGCTGTTCAACCCGACCAACGGCACCTGCTTCGCCTCGTTCGGCGCGCACCCGGACTTCGGCGTGGCGCTGGAACGCACGGTGACCGAACTGCTGCAGGGCCGCAGCCTGAAAGATCTCGACGTGTTCACCGCGCCGACCTTCGATGACGAAGAAGTGGCGGAACACACCAACCTGGAAACGCACTTCATCGACTCCAGCGGCCTGATCTCCTGGGATCTGTTCAAACAGGACGCGGATTACCCGTTCGTTGACTGGAACTTCAGCGGCAGCACGCAGGAAGAGTTCGCCACCCTGATGAGCATCTTCGACAAGGAAGACGCGGAAGTGTACATCGCCGACTACGAGCACCTGGGCGTCTACGCTTGCCGCATCATCGTGCCGGGCATGTCCGACATTTATCCGGCGGAAGACCTGCTGCTGGCCAACAACAGCATGGGCGCGCACCTGCGCGACACGCTGCTGGCGCTGCCGGGCAGCGAGTGGGAGCCGGAAGAATACCTGGCGCTGATCGAGCAGTTGGACGACGAAGGGCTGGACGATTTCACCCGCGTACGCGAACTGCTGGGCATTGCCAGCGGCAAAGACAACGCCTGGCATACCCTGCGCGTGGGCGAGCTGAAGGCGATGCTGGCGCTGGCGGGCGGCGATCTGGATCAGGCACTGATCTGGACCGAATGGACGCAGGACTTCAACGCCTCGGTGCTGAGCCCGGCGCGCAGCAACTACTACCGTTGCCTGCAAACGCTGTTGCTGCTGGCGCAGGAGCCTGAACGCGAAGCGGCGCAATACTATACCGCGTTCGTGAAAATGTACGGCCAGGAAGCGGTCAACGCCGCCTCCGCCGCCATCAGCGGTGAAGAGCGCTTCAACGGGCTGTTCGCCGTCGATGCCGATCTGAAGGCGTTGCCGGCCCATCAGGCACTGCTGGCGGCCTACGAGAAGCTGCAGGTGGCCAAGCGCCGCCACTGGGCCAAGGCCTAAGCATCATCAGGGGATACTGCCACTTTGGGAGTACCCCTGCTGCCAAACGCCGCACTTCGCTGCGGCGTTTTCATTTTTGAGGTGTATTTCAACGCATGCGGTTTTATTTTCTCGCCGGAAAATTGGCGGTTAAACGACCATAAAAATAAATAAACCGTCAATTGTTGCCGGACGGTGAAATAATAATTAACCGATAATTAAACTTTCAGCGCTGCGCGGCGACAAAACGCCTAAAAATTTAACTTTAGCGCCTGCGGCCCACCCTGCACATTCAAAAAAATTTGCAAACATTAAAAAATTGTTTTATCTTAAAAATCAATAAATTAACCACAAAAACCACACAAAAAACACGTCATTTTGCCGCTCTACTTCCCCGCCTTATGATCCAAATCAAATTTTCCCCTATACTGCTTTGCTAGTATCTCATTGCGTTGTTTTAACCCTTAAGAGCGAGAGTTAGTTTGAAAACTGACAGCCCCTTCGATCTGATTTTACCTGCGGCAACGGCGAAAATCGCTGAAGATGCCGGCGTGTATAAAGCCACCAAACATCCGCTGAAAACGTTTTATTTGGCGATCACCGCCGGTGTCTTCATTTCCATCGCCTTCGTCTTCTACATCACGGCGACCACCGGCACCGCCGGCGTGCCTTTCGGGCTGGCGAAACTGGTCGGCGGCATCTGCTTCTCTCTCGGGTTAATGCTGGTGGTGGTGTCGGGCGCCGACCTGTTCACCTCTACCGTGCTCATCGTCATCGCCAAGGCCAGCGGCCGCATCAGCTGGGGCCAGCTGGGCGCCAACTGGCTGAACGTTTATCTCGGCAATCTGGTCGGCGCGCTGTTCTTCGTGGCGCTGATCTGGTTCTCCGGCGAGTATATGGTCGCCAACGGCCAGTGGGGGCTGAATGTCCTGCAAACCGCAGACCACAAGCTGCATCACACCTTTATCGAAGCCGTGTGCCTCGGCATTCTGGCTAACCTGATGGTCTGCCTGGCGGTCTGGATGAGCTACTCCGGCCGCACCCTGACCGACAAGATGCTCGCCATGGTGCTGCCGGTCGGGATGTTTGTCGCCAGCGGCTTCGAGCACAGCATCGCCAACATGTTTATGATCCCTATGGGCATCGTGGTCAAACACTTCGCCACGCCGGAATTCTGGCAAGCCGTAGGGGCGGTACCTGAGCAATTCGCTCATCTGACAGTAAGCAACTTCATCATCGACAACCTGATTCCGGTCACCATCGGCAACATCATCGGTGGCGGTCTGCTGGTTGGGTTGACTTACTGGGTAATTTATCTGCGCGGGGGCCGCGAACAGCACTAAGCTGTGAGTTACCGCGCGCAGAGTTAGAAATCCACAATCAAAGGTAGGTGTACAATGACCGAACTTAACGAGAAATTAGCCAACGCTTGGGAAGGTTTCAGCAAGGGTGACTGGCAGAATGAAGTCAACGTTCGTGACTTCATCCAGAAAAACTACACGCCTTATGAAGGTGACGAGTCCTTCCTGGCTGGGGCAACTCAGGCCACCACCACCTTGTGGGACAAGGTTATGGAAGGGATCAAACTGGAAAACCGCACTCACGCGCCGGTTGATTTCGACACCAACGTTGCTTCAACCATCGTTTCTCACGACGCGGGTTACATCGCCAAAGAGCTGGAAACCATCGTGGGTCTGCAGACCGACGCCCCTCTGAAACGCGCGCTGATCCCGTTCGGCGGCATCAAAATGGTCGAAGGTTCGTGCAAAGTGTACGGCCGCGAGCTGGATCCGCAGCTGAAAAAAGTGTTCACCGAATACCGTAAAACCCACAACCAGGGCGTATTCGACGTTTACACCAAAGACATCCTGAACTGCCGTAAATCCGGCGTGCTGACCGGCCTGCCGGACGCCTACGGCCGCGGCCGCATCATCGGCGACTACCGCCGCGTGGCGCTGTACGGTATCGACTTCCTGATGGCCGACAAGCTGAACCAGTTCAAATCGCTGCAGGAAAAACTGGAAAACGGTGAAGATCTGGAAATGACCATCCAGCTGCGCGAAGAGATCGCTGAACAGCACCGCGCTCTGGCTCAGATCAAAGAGATGGCCGCCAAATACGGCTACGACATCTCCGGCCCGGCCACCAGCGCGCAAGAAGCGGTGCAGTGGACCTACTTCGGCTACCTGGCCGCGGTGAAATCCCAGAACGGCGCAGCCATGTCCTTCGGCCGCGTGTCCACCTTCCTCGACGTGTTCATCGAGCGCGACATCAAGGCGGGCAAACTGACCGAAGAACAAGCGCAGGAACTGATCGACCACCTGGTGATGAAACTGCGTATGGTGCGCTTCCTGCGTACCCCTGAGTACGATGAGCTGTTCTCCGGCGACCCAATCTGGGCAACGGAATCCCTGGCCGGTATGGGCGTTGACGGCCGCACCCTGGTCACCAAAAACAGCTTCCGCTTCCTGAACACCCTGTACACCATGGGGCCGTCTCCGGAGCCGAACATGACCATCCTGTGGTCTGAGAAGCTGCCGCTGAACTTCAAGAAATTCGCGGCGAAAGTGTCCATCGACACCTCTTCCGTTCAGTACGAAAACGACGACCTGATGCGCCCTGACTTCAACAACGATGACTACGCCATCGCTTGCTGCGTCAGCCCGATGATCGTCGGCAAACAAATGCAGTTCTTCGGTGCCCGCGCCAACCTGGCGAAAACCATGCTGTACGCCATCAACGGCGGCGTTGACGAAAAACTGAAAATGCAGGTCGGCCCTAAAGAAGCGCCGATGATGGACGAAGTGCTGGACTATGACAAAGTCATGGCGCGCATGGACCACTTTATGGATTGGCTGGCCAAGCAGTACGTGACCGCGCTGAACATCATTCACTACATGCACGACAAGTACAGCTACGAAGCTGCGCTGATGGCACTGCATGACCGTGACGTTTATCGCACCATGGCTTGCGGCATCGCCGGCCTGTCCGTGGCGGCCGACTCCCTGTCTGCCATCAAGTACGCGAAAGTCACCACCATTCGCGACGAAGACGGCCTGGCCATCGACTTCAAAGTGGAAGGCGAGTATCCGCAGTTCGGTAACAACGACGCCCGCGTCGATGACATCGCCTGCGACCTGGTGGAACGTTTCATGAAGAAAATTCAGAAACTGCGCACCTACCGCAATGCGGTACCGACCCAGTCCGTACTGACCATCACCTCCAACGTGGTGTACGGTAAGAAAACCGGTAACACCCCGGATGGCCGCCGCGCAGGCGCACCGTTCGGCCCAGGTGCCAACCCGATGCACGGCCGCGACCAGAAAGGCGCAGTAGCCTCCCTGACCTCGGTAGCCAAACTGCCGTTTGCCTACGCGAAAGACGGGATCTCCTACACCTTCTCCATCGTGCCTAACGCGCTGGGTAAAGACGACGACGTGCGTAAAGCCAACCTGGCGGGCCTGATGGATGGTTACTTCCACCATGAAGCCTCCATCGAAGGCGGCCAGCACCTGAACGTCAACGTGATGAACCGCGAAATGCTGCTGGACGCGATGGAAAACCCTGAGAAATACCCTCAGCTGACCATCCGCGTTTCCGGTTACGCCGTGCGCTTCAACTCGCTGACCAAAGAGCAGCAGCAGGACGTGATTACTCGTACCTTCACTCAAACGATGTAATACGCCGGCCGGGCGGGAAACTGCTCGGCACCAACGCAGGGGCCGGTTTTGCCGGCCCTTTTCTCCCACCGCTCTCCCCTGACTCTGTACGAGTCTGTTTTGCCGGACATCTATACTGAATGGATAGCCGGCAAAACAGTTATCCGGCAACTGACCGGCCGACAGGCATCATTACCCCGGTGGCGGTTCCACCCGCTGCTGCATCGCAGATACCTGGCCGGCGGCCACGCGCCTATTTTTAGACTGCGTTTGACAGTCAATATTGGAGAAAACCCCGCAATGTCAGCAATTGGTCGCATCCACTCCTTCGAATCCTGCGGCACCGTCGATGGGCCAGGGATCCGCTTTATCGTCTTCTTCCAGGGCTGCCTGATGCGCTGCCTCTATTGCCATAACCGCGACACCTGGGACACCCACGGCGGCAAGGAAGTGACCGTCGAAGAGCTGATGAAAGACGCGGTGGCCTACCGCCACTTCATGAACGCCTCCGGCGGCGGCGTGACCGCGTCCGGCGGCGAGGCGATCCTGCAGGCTGAATTCGTGCGCGACTGGTTCCGCGCCTGCCACGCCGAAGGCATCAATACCTGCCTGGACACCAATGGCTTTGTGCGCCGCTACGATCCGGTGATCGACGAGCTGCTGGACACCACCGATCTGGTGATGCTGGATCTGAAACAGATGAACGACGAGATCCACCAGAACCTGGTCGGCGTCTCCAATCACCGCACGCTGGAATTCGCCCGCTACCTGGCGAAACGCAACCAGCGCACCTGGATCCGCTACGTGGTGGTGCCGGGCTGGTCAGACGACGATAAGTCGGCGCACCTGCTGGGCGAGTTCACCAAAGACATGACCAACATCGAGAAAATCGAGCTGCTGCCCTACCACGAGCTGGGCAAGCACAAATGGATAGCGATGGGGGAAGAGTACAAGCTGGACGGCGTGCACCCGCCGAAAGCCGAGACCATGGATCGCGTCAAAGGCATCCTGGAAAGCTACGGCCACAAAGTGATTTACTGATTGGCGCACGCCAAAAGAAAAAACCGGCTCATGGCCGGTTTTTTCATGCTCAGGCGGCGGCGAACGGCGTGTGATGGTGATCCGGCTTCTGTTTCTTCAGCAGCATCAGCAGGTAAACCAGCGCCACGGCGGCGATCATCACGAACAGCACGCGGTCGGAATAGTTTTGCATCAGCAACGCCGTCATCGACGGCCCCAGCAGGCTGCCGATGGTGTAACTCATCAACAGCGCCTGGTTCATCGCCACCAACTCGTGCGGCAGCGCCTTCTCGCAGGCCCAGGACATCGCCACCGGATACAGGGTAAAGCCGGCGCAGCCGAGGATGAACAGCGAAGGCGCCATGGCGTAGTTGCCGAGCATCGCCACGCTGGCGAGGATCACCACGAACACCTGAATGCGCAGCACCAGCAGGCGCCCGTAACGATCGGCCAGGCGCCCGACCGGCCATTGGCCGACGATGCCGGAGCTGACCAGCAGCGCCATCCAGTAACCGACGTTGGCGTCGCTCATGCCCTGATGGGAGAGGTACAACGGCATCAGGCCGTATAGCGAACCGAGCACAATGCCGGAAATGATGCAACCGTTGATGCCGAGGCGCGCGCTGCGGCGTCTCAGCATGGTCCACACCGCCGCCTGCTGCGGCTCGTCTTCATGGCGGTTGACCCGCGCGAACAGCATCGGCAGCATGGCGCTAATCACAATGGCGGTCACCCACGGCACCACGTGCAGCAACTCGGTCGAGGTCATGCTCAACAGCAATTGGCCGGTCACCGTACCAAGGTAATAAACGATCATATAGGCCGCCAGCAGCTGGCCGCGGTTGCTCAGGTTGCCGCTGCGCAACAGCGCGCTCTCCACGATCACCCAGATCCAGGCGCAGCCGACGCCGGCGAAGAAGCGCCAGCCCAGCCAGCTCCAAAAATCGATCGACAGCACCATGCCGGCAGTCGCGGCGGCGAACACCAGACAAGAAAGATGATAGCTGCGGGTAAAACCGACGCGCTGGATCAGTTTGCCCGCCACCAGCGTGCCCAACAGGTTGCCGCTGAAATAAGAGGAACTGACCATTCCCACCTGCCAGGTCGACAGCTGAGCATGGGTTAACCAAAGAGGCACTAACGTATTCAAAACGGCAATGGATACCGTGAGCAACAAAAGGCCGCAGAGCAATAAGAGCACTGGGCGGGAGTATGCGGACATAGTGAAATTGTGACCGAACGCGCAATGAGAGTGCGCGCATCATGCCACTGGCGATAAAAAAGTCAATCGCCTCTTATCATTGCACCGCACGATTTGTTTCCGGCTAACCGGCTGAAAAAGCGCTATGCTCAGCGCAGGGCGAATTTGACGATGGAGAAGCAAGATGAGTCAGGCAAATGATGCGGCGGTAGAGGCCCTGCTGGCGGACATCGGCAGCACGCACGGCGAACTGCTGGAGATCGTACAGCAGGTGCGCCGGATAGCTGCAGCGTGCGGCAACGGCGTCACCGAATCGGTCAAATACGGCGGCATCATGTTCTCGCATAGCCAATTTTTCTGCGGCGTTTTCGCCTATCGCCACCACGTCACGGTGGAGTTCGGCCACGGCTACCGATTGGAAGATCGTTATCTCCAGCTCGAAGGCAGCGGCCAGTATCGGCGGCACATCAAGCTCCACTCGCCCGACGAGGTGAAAAGCAAACATCTGGCGGACTACATTCAACAGGCTTATGCGCTGACTACGGGCTGAATTCTCGACATAAAAAAAGCGCCCGCAGGCGCTTTTTTCGTGGTTTGCCGTTTAGCCGATATATTCCAGGCCGCCCATATAAGGACGCAGCACTTCAGGCACCTGAATGCGGCCGTCGGCCTGCTGGTAGTTTTCCAGCACCGCCACCAGCGTACGGCCAACCGCCAGGCCGGAGCCGTTCAGGGTGTGAACCAGGCGCGGTTTCTTGTCGGCTTTGCTGCGGCAGCGCGCCTGCATGCGACGCGCCTGGAAGTCCCACATGTTGGAGCAGGACGAGATCTCGCGGTAGGTATCCTGCGCCGGCAGCCACACTTCCAGATCGTAAGTTTTGCACGCGCCGAAGCCCATGTCGCCGGTGCACAACAGCACCTTGCGGTAAGGCAGGTTCAGCAGCTGCAGCACTTTTTCCGCGTGGCCGGTCAGCTCTTCCAGGGCATCCATCGAATCTTCCGGACGAACGATCTGCACCATCTCGACCTTGTCGAACTGGTGCATGCGGATCAAACCGCGGGTGTCGCGGCCGTAAGAACCGGCTTCCGCGCGGAAGCATGGCGTGTGTGCAGTCATTTTCAGCGGCAGAGTTTCCTCTTCCACGATCTCGTCGCGCACCAAGTTGGTCAGCGGCACTTCCGCCGTTGGGATCAGCGCGTAGTTGCTGCTGTCGGCTTCTTCTTCCAGCGGACGGGTATGGAACAGGTCTTCGCCGAACTTCGGCAGCTGGCCGGTACCGTACAGCGTGGCGTGGTTAACCAGATAAGGCACATAGGCCTCCAGGTAGCCGTGCTGCTCGGTGTGCAGATCCAGCATGAACTGGGACAGCGCGCGGTGCATGCGGGCGATTTGCCCTTTCATCACCACGAAGCGCGAACCGGTCAGCTTAACCGCGGCGGCAAAATCCAGCCCGCCGGCCATTTCGCCCAGATCGACGTGATCGCGCACCGCGAAGTCGTACTGGCGCGGTTCGCCCCAGCGGGCAACTTCCAGGTTTTCGCTGTCGTCTTTACCATCCGGCACGGCGTCGTCCGGCAGGTTAGGCAGCGTCAGGGCGTAATCGCGGATCTCGCTCTGCAACGCATCCAGCGCCGCCTTGGCGGCATCCAGCTTGTCACCCAGCTCGTTCACTTCGCGACGCAGCGGCTCGATGTCTTCCCCACGCGCTTTGGCCGCGCCGATGGATTTCGATCGGGAGTTGCGTTCCGCTTGCAGCGTTTCAGTTTCTACCTGCAGAACTTTGCGACGTTCTTCCTGCGAACGCAGCAGATCCAGATCGAGTTTAAAGCCTCGGCGAGCCAGTTTGACGGCGACTGCGTCTAGCTCATTACGCAGCAGATTGGGATCGAGCATGCTAATCCTGTGCTTGTTGTTATTGAAAGAAGTGTTGTTGTTCTATGCGGCTGATTTATAGCCGCATAAAAGAAGAGTGATACCCGCTAACCTTACCGCAACGGCCTCGCTAGCGGTAGCGTTTTGTCGGGCTATTTTGATCCTGCTCAGCCAGCCATGCCAACTTTTCGCCGATTTTCCCTTCCAGCCCGCGCGAGGTCGGTTGATAGTAGCGCGTATGGGCCATTTCGGGCGGGAAATAGTTCTCGCCAGCGGCGTAGGCGTTGGGTTCGTCGTGGGCGTAACGGTACTCCGCCCCCAGCCCCATTTCCTTCATCAGCTTGGTCGGCGCGTTGCGCAGGTGCTCCGGCACGTCATAATCGGCCTGCTCTTTGGCGTCGCGCATGGCGGCCTTGAACGCGGTGTAAACCGCATTGCTCTTCGGCGCGCAGGCCAGGTAGACGATCGCCTGCGCGATGGCGCGTTCGCCCTCCGCTGGCCCCACGCGGGTGAAGCAATCCCAGGCTGCGATCGCCACCTGCATGCCGCGCGGATCGGCGTTGCCCACGTCTTCAGAGGCAATCGCCAACAGACGGCGCGCCACGTAGAGCGGATCGCCGCCGGCGGTAATGATGCGCGCATACCAATACAGCGCGGCGTCCGGCGCCGAGCCGCGCACCGATTTATGCAGCGCGGAAATCAGATCGTAATAACGGTCGCCCTTGTTGTCGAAGCGCGCGCTGCGCTCGCCCGACACTTCTTTCAGCAGCTCCGGCGTCAGCACCCGCACGCCTTTGGCGTCCAACTCCGCCATGTCGGCCATCATTTCCAGGCTGTTCAGCGCCCGGCGTGCGTCGCCGCCCACCAGCTCCGACAGCAGGCGGCGCGTTTCCGCCGGCAGCTCGATATTCTGGCCGCCAAAGCCGCGCGCCTTGTCGCCCATCGCCTGATCCAGCACCTGGCCGATATCTTCGGCAGTCAGCGCCTTCAGCAGGTAAACGCGGGCGCGGGACAACAGCGCCGAGTTCAGCTCGAACGACGGGTTTTCGGTGGTGGCGCCGATAAAGGTGATGGTGCCGTCTTCGATGTGCGGCAGGAAAGCGTCCTGCTGGCTCTTATTGAAGCGGTGCACTTCGTCGACGAACAGGATGGTGCGGCGGCCGGCGTCGCGATTTTGCCGCGCCCGCTCGATCGCCTCGCGGATTTCCTTGATACCGGAGGTCACGGCGGAGATCCGTTCGACATCCGCCTGGCCGTAACGGCCGATCAGTTCTGCCAGCGTCGTCTTCCCGGTGCCCGGCGGCCCCCATAAAATCATCGAGTGCAGCTGCCCGGCCTCAATGGCGCGCGGCAGCGGCTTGCCGGCGGCCAGCAGGTGCTGCTGGCCGATATACTGCGCCAGCGTGGTCGGCCGCATACGCGCGGCCAACGGCTGGAACTCGTTCTGGGAAAAATCGAGCGACAGATTATTACTCACTTGCACCTCACTGGCGCTGGTCGTCCAGCGTCACCCCCTTAGGCGGGGTAAATTTGAATTTGGCCGGATCGGCGGCGACGTTCTGCTGGCTTTTCAGCGTGTAGGAACTGCGCTGGCCGTCCTGCTCCACCGCGGCGAAGCTGCGGATGGTGCCGCTGTTGGTCACGCTGATGGCGAACTGCTTCAGGTTGCCGCTGGCGGACTTCGGCGTCAGCTCGAAATCATCGCCCTTTTGCTTCACGTTGTACTGTTTCCAGTCGCTGGCATTATTGCGGGTGATCAGCATAAACGGCGTATTGCCGGTGGCGTTCTTCAGCCAGGTTGCCGTCACCTGCTCGACGAACGGGTTATAGAACCACAGGGTTTGGCCATCGGAGACCAGCACGCTCTCATCGGGTGACGTCATATGCCAGTTGAACAGGTTCGGCCGCTTCACCCACAGCTCGCCTTCCCCCTGTTGCACCGCGGCACCGTCGGCGCTGGTCACGGTTTGCGAGAAGCTGGCGTGGAAACTGTTCACCTTCGCCAGGCGACTTTGCAGATCCTGTGCGGCATCGGCCAGCACGGAAGTAGAAGCGAATCCCGAAAGCAGACAGCAGGCAACTAACAGTTTTTTCATTATTCCAGATACCTTATGAAATGCGTTAACCGCAGGGCGACGCCGTGCGGGTCAAATCAACCCTTTACCCGGTTACTTTACCCGAAGCCGGCGATCGGCCGGTAGGCCAATGTTCCGAGAAGAAACGGGTTTACGCTTCTTTGCACAAGGGCCGCTTAAGCGGCCCTTTCTTATTGAATTGCAATGGCTAAACGACCATCAATCGTGCCGCGGCGGCGCCAGCACCTCGCGGTTGCCGTTGTGCCCCTGCTCGCTGACGATGCCCTGCGCTTCCATCTGTTCGATGATGCGCGCCGCGCGGTTATAGCCGATACGGAACTGGCGCTGTACGCCGGAGATGGAGGCGCGGCGTTTATCCACCACGAAATCCACCGCCTGGTCAAACAGCGGATCCAGCTCTTCGTCGCCGTCCATACCACCGCCGGCACCGCCCTCGCCGTCTTCGCCGCCGCTGAGAATGCCCTCTTTATATTGGGGCCGCTCGCGCGCTTTCCAATCCTTGACCACCGCGTGCACTTCCTGATCGCGCACGAATGCGCCATGCACGCGCACCGGAATCGAGGAGTTCGGCGCCAGATAGAGCATGTCGCCCATACCCAGCAAGGACTCGGCGCCCCCCTGATCGAGGATGGTGCGGGAGTCGATCTTGCTCGACACGGTAAAGGCGATACGCGTCGGGATGTTGGCCTTGATAAGACCCGTGATCACATCCACCGACGGACGCTGGGTCGCCAGCACCAGATGGATACCCGCCGCACGCGCTTTCTGCGCCAGGCGAGCGATCAACTCTTCGACCTTCTTGCCGACCGTCATGATCAGATCGGCGAATTCGTCGACCATCACCACGATGTACGGCTCTTTCTCCAACACCGGCGGCGTGATGTCCATGCTGTCGGTCGGCTTCCAGAACGGATCCGGGATCGGACGCCCCATCGCCTCGGCCTGATCGACGCGCTCGTTGTAGCCGGCCAGGTTACGCACGCCCAGGGCAGACATCAGCTTGTAGCGGCGTTCCATTTCCCCCACGCACCAGCGCAGCGCGTTGGCGGCGTCTTTCATGTCGGTGACCACATCGGTCAACAGGTGAGGAATGCCTTCGTAAACCGACAGCTCCAGCATTTTCGGGTCGATCATGATAAAGCGCACTTCTTTCGGCGTGGCTTTATACAGGATGCTCAGGATCATGGCGTTGACCCCGACCGACTTACCGGAACCGGTGGTACCGGCGACCAGCAAGTGCGGCATTTTGCCCAGATCGGCCACCACCGGTTCGCCGGAGATGTCCTTACCCAATACGATGGACAGCGGCGACGGGTTGTCACGGAAGGCCGGGCAATCCAGCACTTCGCGCAGGTACACCGTTTGCCGCTTGGCGTTCGGCAGCTCCAGACCGACGTAAGGCTTGCCGGGGATCACTTCTACCACGCGCACCGCCGACGTCGACAGCGAGCGTGCCAGATCGCGCGACAGGTTGGAAATGCGCGCCGCTTTAACGCCCGGCGCCAGATCCAGCTCGAAGCGGGTGATGACCGGCCCCGGCAGGATGTCCACCACGTCGGCTTTCACGCGGTAATCGGCCAGGCTGGCCTCCACCAGACGCGCCTTCTGTTCCAGCGCGAAGGAGTCGACCGGTTCTACCTCTTTCGGGGCCTCGGTCAGCAGATCCAGCGTCGGCAGCGGCGTGGTCGGCTTCTGCAGCGGCTGATCGTTGCGCATCAGGAACGGGTGAATCAAGCTGTCCATCGCCGGATGCTGCTCGGCCTGAGTTTGCTGAGGCTGCTGCTGCACCGGTTGCTGTGGCTGCTGATATGGCTGCGACGGCTGTTGATACTGTTGTTGCTGCGGCTGCTGGTATTGCTGAGGCTGCGAGTGCGGTTGCTGAGGTTGGGCAACCGGCGCCGCAGGCTCAAACTGGCCGAACGGCACGTCGTCCTGTTGCTCGCTTTGCTGTTCAATGCGCTCTTCAAGCTGCGGAGACAGCGTGAACATCGGCTCGCTCGGGCCATCATCCACCAGATCCGCCATCGGCGAGAAGCTGAAAGCATTGCGGGTATCGACCGGGCTGGCGGCCGGCGCTTGCGGAGCAGCCGCTTGCTGGCCGTAGCGCGCCTGCTGCTGCTCGGCGAACGCCTGGCGCAGCGCGGCCTCTTGCAGCGCCTCTTCGTCGTCCTGTTGATAGCCTTCGCCGTAGCGTTGGTTCTGCTGCTCGGCAAACGCCTTGCTCAGCTCGGCTTCCTGCAGGGCGCTCTCGTCATCTTGTTGCTCCGGCGCGTAGCTTTCGCCGTAGCGTTGGCTTTGCTGCTCGGCAAACGCCTGACGCAGCGCGGCTTCCTGCAGCGCCTCTTCTTCCTGCGGGCTCACCGCCGTCGGCTGCTGAGGATCCGCCTGGCGCTGTTCCTGCTCGGCCGCACGCTGCGAAGGCAGCTTGATGCCGTAAGAAGCCAGCTCGCGACGGGTCGGGATGCGCACCGGGTTCGGCCGCGGGAGCTCAGGGCCGATGCCCTGCTTAACCTGCGGATTGCCGTCGCTGGTGGCCGTGAAGGCCGGCATGAAGGTCGCCGCTGCGGCGCCCGCAGCGGCAGCGGCTGCCGTATCCAGCTGTGGCTTGGCACCGGTAGCGCTGAAACCACCCGCTCCGCTGACGTCGGCGCTGTCGCGCTGCGCGGCGGTAAAATCAAAGGGAGAACGCGCCGGCGGCTGCGGCGCAGCCGGCTCTTGCCAATTACCGAGACGCGGCTCATCGTCATCCTGATAAGGATCGACAGGACGCGTCGCCTTCGGTGCAGGCGTTTCTTCCGGAATTTCGAAGGAGTACAGCGGCGGCGTGGCGTCTTGCGCCGGCGCACTCACCGGGTGCTGATTGACCGAGGCCGGCGCAGCCGGCGCCACCGTTACCGACGGCGCCTGAGCGGCGATCGGCGCTGCAACGGGCTCGTGGATCGCTGCCTTCACCGCCGGTGCAGGCGAAGCCGCCGGCGCGATTGGCGCGGCGGCGGCTTCAACCTCACCATCGTCGGCTCGCAGGCCGCTGAGCAACGGATCGGCGGCGGTCGCGGCAACCGCTGCGGCGGCGCCCTTCCCTGCCTGCTCAGGCTCGTCGTCAACGTAACGCTCGTCATCCTCGAAATAACGCGCTTCGCGACGCGAACGGTTGGTCATGAAGGTCGCGACGCCCAGCACCGCCCCGCCGATCTTCTCGGCGATCACCAGCCAGGACCAGCCGGTAAACAGCGTCAGCCCCGCCGCCCACACGCACAGCAGCGCCAGCGTGGCGCCGATGCCGTTGAACCATGGCAACATGGCGTTGCTCAGCAGGCTGCCGATCACGCCGCCGGAAGCGAAGTAATAGAGATCGTCAACGTTCAGCGCCGCCAGCCCACAGGAGGTAAGCACTAACGCCAGGGTGCCGATCAGGCGCAGGGAGAGCGCGAAATAGTCGACGTAGTCTCTGTTGGCCCGTTGGCGATAGGCCGCCCAGCACAGGACCAGCATGATCGGTGGTATCGCGTAGGCGAGCACCCCGAAGGTGAAGAACAGCGTGTCGGCCAACCAGGCCCCAACACCGCCGCCCAAGTTGTGAATCGGCTCATGCCACGCGGTCTGCGACCAGCTTGGGTCAGACGGGTTGAAACTGACCAGCGCAGCCATGAGGTAAACGGCAAAAATCGCTACCACGATAAGCACAGCCTCCAGCAAACGCCGGCCACTGCTGAGTCTTTTCAGGGTAACTTCTTTATCTTCTGTATATTCCTGGCTCAAGAAAGGCTCTCCAGGTTCCTGTTAGCTGACATAGCAACAGCGCCGAGAAGCTTCCCCGGCGCCGAAACTGTATGAATAAACAGGAGTGTAACCAATTTAATCAGGTTTTGCACCTGCACCTTACCGTGTTTTGATAACCAGACGGTTACTCTGTTTCACTTCTTCCATCACTACGTAGGTACGGGTGTCGTTGACCCCCGGCAAACGCAGCAAGGTTTCGCCCAGCAGTTTACGGTAAGCCGACATGTCCGGTACGCGGGTTTTCAACAGGTAGTCGAAATCACCGGAAACCAGATGACACTCCTGAATCTCTTCAAGCTTCTGCACTGCCGAGTTGAATTGCTCAAACACATCTGGCGCGCCGCGGTTCAGCGTGATCTCCACGAAAACCAGCAGTGACGCATCCAGATAATGCGGGTTAAGCAATGCGGTATAGCCATGAATGAAACCCTGGCGCTCGAGACGGCGCACGCGTTCCAAACATGGTGTCGGGGATAACCCCACGCGCTTCGAAAGCTCGACGTTCGAAATACGCCCATCCTTCTGCAGCTCATTCAGGATGTTGCGGTCGATACGGTCAAGATCTTTACCCGGGCGTTTCTTGTTGTCTGCCATTATTATTGTCTCTCTTATTTTCTTCCGTGCACTTGCCACACCCTAGCCAACGTCAATGTGTAAGGGTTCGTTCCAAGCGAAGACCCGATGCCTGTCATATGCTTCTTCACTACCATCATTCCACGCCGCGCAGCCTGTCTGTCCAACCCCACGCGGCGCCGGTAACGACGTTAAGGTCGAGAAAAAATCAGCAAACGCTTGCGCGCCCTGCTCCGCACATCCACCGCGCATTGCCGCCTCGCGGCGCAAATACGTACGATTTGCTGGTGTTACGGGGATAATTTCTTCTTCCTATGATGTTTTCGCAAATGCGCAGCGGATTGTCAAAGTAAAAGAAGCAAAATCAGAACAACGTACCGTCACGAAAAGTCTGCATCCCATTTTTGGTTATGAATCGCTGGCAGATAAACCCCGGCAGGGAGCGGCCTAAGTCGCAGAATGCGCCGTTTTTGCGCGCTTGGCGATTCGGCAGCCTAATGCGACTTTGATAAGGTAAATTTCTGCGTTCGGCGTACGATTTGCCGACAGCGGGTGCATTAATAGGCGACAACTATCATACAAATCGTTAACAACGTCGCCCGGCGCTTTTTTTACTGCGTCATTTTCCCTACAATCGGCTTCATTGTCCGCCATTGTGGAATAAAGAGGTTATTCATGGGCACGGCTAAACATAGCAAATTACTGATTCTGGGCTCCGGCCCGGCCGGTTACACCGCCGCCGTTTACGCGGCGCGCGCCAACCTGAGCCCGGTGCTGATCACCGGTATGGAACAAGGCGGCCAGCTGACCACCACCACCGAAGTGGAAAACTGGCCGGGCGACGCCGAAGGCCTGACCGGTCCGGCGCTGATGGAGCGCATGCGCGAGCATGCGGAGAAGTTCCAGACCGAAATCGTCTTCGATCACATCAACAGCGTCGATCTGCAGCAGCGTCCGTTCCGCCTGTTCGGCGACAGCGGCGAATACAGCTGCGACGCGCTGATCATCGCGACCGGCGCCTCCGCCCGCTATCTTGGCCTGCCTTCCGAAGAGGCCTTCAAGGGCAAAGGCGTTTCCGCCTGTGCGACCTGCGACGGCTTCTTCTACCGCAACCAGAAAGTCGCAGTGGTCGGCGGCGGCAACACCGCCGTTGAAGAAGCGCTGTACCTGTCCAACATCGCCGCCGAGGTTCACCTGATCCACCGCCGCGACAGCTTCCGCTCGGAGAAGATCCTGATCGACCGGCTGATGGAAAAAGTGAAAAGCGGCAACATCGTGCTGCACACCGACCATACGCTGGACGAAGTGCTGGGAGATGAAATGGGCGTGACCGGCGTGCGTATCCGCAGCACCAAAGCGGAAAACGAAACCCGTGAACTGGAACTGGCCGGCGTGTTCATCGCCATCGGCCACAGCCCGAACACCGGCATCTTCGGCGGCCAGCTGGAGCTGGAAAACGGCTACATCAAGGTGCAGTCCGGCATTCACGGCAATGCGACCCAAACCACCATCCCCGGCGTGTTCGCCGCGGGCGACGTGATGGATCACATCTATCGCCAGGCGATCACCTCCGCCGGCACCGGCTGTATGGCGGCGCTGGACGCGGAGCGTTACCTGGACGGCATCGCCGGCGCAGAAGTCTGCTAAAACGTTCTCTTCATCAGCAAAAAGCGGCTCTCGAGCCGCTTTTTTTGTTTCCCCCCTCCGCACTCCCCTTCTCGCGTCTGTTATAGCCACATTTGGCCGCTTTATTATTTTCAGTCTGCCGGGTGACGAGGTAACATGGGGCCTCGCTTGTTTGTCGCCGATTGCGCCAAACACTATTATTTAACAGTACGTTAACCCAGCCCGTAACAAACGGGCGCCGGCGACGCAGACGCATATCTGATGAAAAAAACCAGACAGCAACAGTTAACCCGTTGGCTTAAAACCCAGAGTTCGTTAGCGCAGCGTTGGCTGCGCCTTTCCATGCTGTTGGGGCTGTTCAGCGGCCTGCTGATCGTGGCGCAAGCGTGGCTGTTGGCCAGCCTGCTGCACGCCCTGATCATCGAGCATACCCCGCGCGAACAGCTGATCCCTTCGTTTATCTGGCTGGCCGCCGCGTTCGCGCTGCGGGCGCTGTTGAGCTGGCTGCGGGAACGGGTCGGTTTCCGGTGTGGCCAAGTGATCCGCCAGCGCATGCGCCAACAGGTGCTGGATAAGCTGCAGCAGCTCGGGCCGGCCTGGATCCAGGGCAAACCGGCGGGCAGTTGGGCCAGCATCATCGTCGAGCAGATCGAGGATATGCAGGACTATTACTCGCGCTATCTGCCGCAGATGTATCTGGCGGTCTTCATCCCGCTGCTGATCCTGATCGCCGTCTTCCCGATCAATTGGGCCGCAGGCATCATTCTGCTGGCGACCGCGCCGCTGATCCCGCTGTTCATGGCGCTGGTCGGCATGGGGGCCGCCGACGCCAACCGCCGCAACTTCGTGGCGCTGGCGCGATTGAGCGGCAACTTCCTCGACCGCCTGCGCGGCCTGGACACCCTGCGGCTGTTCGACCGCGCGCAGGCCGAAACCGCGCAAATCGCCAAATCTTCCGAAGATTTCCGCAGCCGCACCATGGAAGTGCTGCGCATGGCCTTCCTCTCTTCCGGCGTGCTTGAGTTTTTCGCTTCGATCTCCATCGCCGTGGTGGCGGTGTACTTCGGCTTTTCTTACCTCGGCGAACTCAACTTCGGCAGCTACGGCCTCGGGGTAACGCTGTTTTCCGGTTTTCTGGTGTTGATTCTGGCGCCGGAGTTTTTCCAACCGCTGCGCGATCTCGGCACCTTCTACCACGCCAAGGCGCAGGCGGTCGGCGCGGCGGAAGCGCTGGAAACCTTCCTCAGCGCCGAAGGCGAGCAGATGGGCAACGGCACGCGGCAACTGCCCGCCGATCAACCGCTGACGCTGCAGGCGAACGCGTTGGAAATCCTGTCGCCGAACGGCGTGCTGCTGGCCGGGCCGCTGAGCTTCACCCTGCAACCGCAGCAGCGCGTGGCGCTGGTCGGGCTGAGCGGCGCCGGCAAAAGTTCACTGCTCAATCTGTTGCTCGGCTTCCTGCCCTATCGCGGATCGCTGACCGTCAACGGCGTCGAGCTGCGTGACCTGTCCGCAGAAACCTGGCGCCAGCAGCTGAGCTGGGTCGGCCAGAACCCGCACCTGCCGGCGCAAACCCTGCGCGCCAATATCCTGCTGGGCTGCCCGCAGGCCGACGAAGCACAGCTGCAGCAGGCGGTGGAACTCGCCTACGTCAGCGAACTGCTCCCTTATCTGCCGCAGGGGCTCGACACCGAAGTGGGCGACAACGCCGCCCGCCTGTCGGTCGGCCAGGCGCAGCGCGTGGCGGTCGCCCGGGCGCTGATCGGCCCGCGCCGCCTGCTGCTGCTGGATGAACCGGCCGCCAGCCTCGATGCCCACAGCGAGCAGCGGGTGATGCAGGCGTTGAACGCCGCTTCGCATCAGCAAACCACCCTGCTGGTGACGCACCAGTTGGAAGACACCGAAGACTACGATCAGATTTGGGTGATGGATAACGGGCGCATCGTGCAACAGGGCGATTACGCCACCCTCAGCGCCCAGCCGGGCCTGTTCGCCACTCTGATCGCCCATCGCCGCGGGGAGCTTTAATCATGCGCGTTTTGCTGCCGTTTTTGGCGTTGTACCGCCGCCATAGCCTGCTGATTAGCCTCGGCATCCTCTTGGCGATCGTCACTCTGCTGGCCAGCATCGGCCTGCTGGCGCTCTCCGGCTGGTTCCTGGCCGCCTCGTCGCTGGCCGGACTGGCGGGCCTGCTGACCTTTAACTACATGCTGCCGGCCGCCGGCGTGCGCGGCGCGGCGATCTTCCGCACCGCCGGGCGCTATGCCGAGCGCGTGGTCAGCCACGACGCCACCTTCCGCGTGCTGTCGCATCTGCGGGTGTTCACCTTCAGCAAGATCCTGCCGCTGACGCCGGGCGGCATCGCCCGTTTCCGCCAGGCCGAGCTGCTCAACCGCCTGGTGGCGGACGTGGACACGCTGGATCATCTTTATCTGCGGGTGATCTCGCCGCTGATCAGCGCAGCGGTGGTGATCCTGGTGGTCACCTACGGCCTGAGCTGGCTGGATCCTGCACTCGCCCTGACGCTGGGCGGCATCCTGTTGCTGTTGTTACTGCTGGTGCCGCCGGTGTTTTATCGCGCCGGCAAGCCGATCGGCGGCCAGCTTACCGCGCTGCGCGGCCAATACCGCACCGACCTGACCGCCTGGCTGCAGGGGCAGGCGGAATTGGTGGTGTTCGGCGCCGTCAACGACTTCCGCCAGACGCTGAACGCCACCGAACAGCGGTGGCAACGCCGCCAGTGGCAGCAGGCCTCGCTGAGCGGCAAGGCGCAGGCGCTGATGATCCTCGCCAGCGGGCTGACGGTGACGCTGCTGCTGTGGCTGACCGCCGCCGGCATCGGCGGCGATAGCCAGCCCGGCGCGCTGATCGCGCTGTTCGTCTTCGCCGCGCTGGCGTCGTTCGAAGCGCTGATGCCGGTCGCCGGTGCCTTCCAGCACCTCGGCCAGGTGATCGCCTCCGCCACGCGGGTCAAGCAGATCATCGATCGTCAGCCGGAGGTCACCTTCCCGGCCGCCGGCCCGGCCGCCGCCGATCGGGCTCAGCTTAGCCTGCAGCAGCTGAGCTTCACCTACCCCGACCAGCCGCAGCCGGTGCTGCGCGACGTCACGCTCGAAGTCGCGGCTGGCGAACACATCGCCTTGCTCGGCCGCACCGGCTGCGGCAAGTCCACCCTGCTGCAGCTGCTGACCTGCGCCTGGCGCACCGACGGCGGCAACATTCTGCTCAACGGCGAACCGCTGGAGGATTATGATGAAGCCACGCTGCGTCGGATGACCACGGTCGTCAGCCAGCGGGTGCATATCTTCAGCGATACGCTGCGGGAAAACCTGCGGCTGGCCGCGCCGGATGCCGACGACGCTCGCCTGAGCGAGGTGCTGCGGCAGGTGGGGCTGGATAAATTGCTGGACAGCGACGGCGGGCTGAACGCCTGGCTGGGCGAAGGCGGCCGGCAGCTGTCCGGCGGCGAACAGCGCCGCCTGGGCATCGCCCGCGCGCTGCTGCACCCGGCCCCGCTGCTGCTGCTCGACGAACCGACCGAAGGGCTGGACGCCGAAACCGAGCAGCAGATCCTGGCGCTGCTGCGCCGGCACTGTCAGGGTAAGACGCTGATCCTGGTGACGCACCGTCTGTACGGCCTGGAGCATCTCGACCGCATTTGCGTAATGGACGACGGCCGGATTGTCGAACAGGGCGATCACGCCACCCTGATGCGCCGGCAGGGCCGCTATGCCCGCTTTCGCAACCGTATCAGCAACCTGGCGCCGTAATCGGCCCGTAGAGGACGCAGAGACCCCGTATGCGCATCGTGAAGCTTTCCCCACAGTCGCTGGCGTTCCCCTCGCCTGAAAGCGCCCTGCGCGACCCTAACGGCCTGCTGGCTATCGGCGGCGACCTGACGGCGCCGCGGCTGCTGGCGGCCTACGAGCGCGGCATCTTCCCCTGGTATTCGCCGGGGGAAGCCATCCTGTGGTGGTCGCCCGATCCGCGTGCGGTGCTGTTCCCGACAGAGTTTCATCTCAACCGCAGCCTGAAACGCTTTTTGCGCCACGATCCGTTTCGCATCACGCTCAATCACGACTTCGCCGCGGTGATCGCCGCCTGCGCCCACCGGCCGGATGAAGGCACCTGGATCGGCCCGGAGGTGCAGCGCGCCTATCAGCATCTGCACCGCCTCGGCTACGCGCACTCGGTGGAGGTATGGCAGGATAATCAACTGGTCGGCGGCATGTATGGCGTGGCGCAGGGCGCGTTGTTCTGCGGCGAATCGATGTTCAGCCGCGTCACCAACGCCTCAAAATGCGCATTGATGGCCTTTTGCCGCCATTTTGCCGCTTATGGCGGGGAATTGATTGACTGCCAGGTGCTGAACGCTCACACTGCCCGCCTTGGCGCGCGTGAAATTCCGCGCCGTCAATTTTTGCAGCAGCTCAGCACCCTTCAACGGCGGCCTTTGGCGCCGGCGTGCTGGGAGCCGCAAGTCATATCCCCACAGCCGGCTGAACCGCCCTCTCCAGTAAACTAATTGGTGGAAACGGTGCAATGTTCACCGACACATCTTTACATAATGGGGGTTTTTCGGCATTATCTTGCCGGTTAAAAACTAAGGTAGTTAGACCTAGAGGATTCGATGGCCAAAGAAGACAATATTGAAATGCAGGGCACCGTTCTTGATACGCTGCCGAACACCATGTTCCGCGTTGAATTGGAAAACGGGCACGTGGTAACCGCACACATCTCCGGTAAAATGCGTAAAAACTATATCCGCATCCTGACGGGCGACAAAGTCACTGTAGAGCTGACCCCGTACGACCTGAGTAAAGGCCGCATTGTCTTCCGTAGCCGTTAATCGGCTCACCGCGCGCCACACGTTGGCGGCATCGAGGATGTAATCCCTCGGGAGCCCTTTCCGTTTACCCCCGCAGCGACGTTACACAACGGGTTGCAGGTGCGCAGGTAAACTGAGAGGGCTCACTCGTTTCTGTTGTACGGTGAATCTCACCCATAAAAAAAGCGATGCCGAAGCATCGCTTTTTCTTTGCCTGAAGGCGGCCTTAGTGCACCGCGCCCTCGTCCGCCTTGCGCTTGGCGGCGCTGAGGAAGTGGTAGGTCAGCTGTTTCTTGTCCTTGTCCAGCTCGACCTTCACGGAGCCGCCGTCCACCAGCGAGCCGAACAGCAGTTCGTTGGCCAACGGTTTCTTCAGGTTCTCCTGCATGATGCGCGCCATCGGACGAGCGCCCATCGCGCGGTCGTAGCCCTTCACCGACAGCCAGTCGCGCGCTTCGTCGCTCACTTCCAGCGAGACGCCCTTCGCATCCAGCTGCGCCTGCAGTTCGACAATAAACTTGTCGACCACCTGCTGGATCACCTCGGTAGACAGATGGTTGAACCAGATGATGTTGTCCAGACGGTTGCGGAACTCCGGCGTAAACACCTTCTTGATCTCTTCCATCGCGTCGGTGCTGTTGTCCTGCTGCACCAGGCCGATCGATTTGCGTTCGGTTTCCCGCACCCCGGCGTTGGTGGTCATCACCAGGATCACGTTGCGGAAGTCCGCCTTGCGGCCGTTGTTGTCGGTCAGCGTGCCGTTGTCCATCACCTGCAGCAGCAGGTTGAACACGTCCGGGTGCGCCTTCTCGATCTCATCGAGCAGCACCACCGCATGCGGATGCTTGATCACCGCATCGGTCAGCAGCCCGCCCTGATCGTAACCGACATAGCCCGGAGGCGCGCCAATCAGACGGCTGACGGTATGCCGCTCCATGTACTCGGACATGTCGAAACGCAGCAGCTCGATATCCATCGCCTTGGCCAACTGTACGGTGACCTCGGTTTTCCCGACCCCGGTCGGCCCGGCGAACAGGAAGGAACCGACCGGCTTGCGCTCGTGGCCCAGGCCGGCGCGGCTCATCTTGATCGCTTCGGTCAGCGCTTCGATCGCCTGATCCTGGCCGAACACCAGCATCTTCAGGCGATCGCCCAGGTTTCTCAGCACGTCGCGATCGCTGGCCGACACGGTTTTCTCCGGGATGCGAGCGATGCGCGCCACCACGGATTCGATATCGGCCACGTTGACGGTTTTCTTGCGCTTGCTGGCCGGCATCAACCGGCTGCGGGCGCCCGCCTCGTCGATCACGTCGATCGCCTTGTCCGGCAGATGACGATCGTTGATGTATTTCACCGACAGCTCCACCGCGGCGCGGATCGCCTTGGCGGTATAACGCACGTCGTGGTGCGCTTCATACTTGGTCTTCAGGCCGTTGATGATCTGAACGGTCTCTTCCGCCGTCGGTTCGGTGATGTCAATCTTCTGGAAACGGCGCGCCAGCGCACGATCCTTTTCGAAGATGTTGCTGAACTCCTGGTAGGTGGTCGAGCCGATCACCCGGATCTTGCCGCTCGACAGCAGCGGTTTGATCAGGTTGGCGGCATCCACCTGCCCACCGGAAGCCGCGCCGGCGCCGATGATGGTGTGAATTTCATCGATGAACAGAATGCTGTTCTGATCCTGCTCCAGCTGCTTGAGCAGCGCCTTGAAGCGCTTCTCGAAGTCGCCGCGGTATTTGGTGCCGGCCAGCAGTGAACCGATGTCCAGCGAATACAGCGTGCAGTCCGCCATCACTTCCGGCACGTCGCCCTGCACGATACGCCAGGCCAGGCCCTCGGCGATGGCGGTCTTGCCGACGCCGGATTCGCCGACCAGCAGCGGGTTGTTTTTACGACGGCGGCACAGCACCTGAATCGCGCGCTCCAGCTCACGATCGCGGCCGATCAACGGATCGATGCCGCCCACACGGGCCAACTGATTGAGGTTGGTGGTGAAGTTTTCCATACGGTCTTCCCCTCCGGACTGCTCTTCGTTCACCGGGTTTTCCGCATTCGGCGCTTGGCCCGGCTCGTCTTTACGCGTGCCATGTGAAATGAAGTTCACCACGTCGAGACGGCTGACGTCGTGTTTGCGCAGCAGATAGGCCGCCTGCGACTCCTGCTCGCTGAAGATGGCCACCAACACGTTGGCGCCGGACACTTCGCTGCGGCCGGAAGATTGCACATGGAAGACCGCGCGCTGCAGCACGCGCTGGAAGCTGAGCGTCGGCTGAGTGTCGCGCTCTTCTTCGCCGGCGGGCAGCGTCGGTGTGGTTTGTTCGATGAAGGCTTCCAGCTCCTGGCGCAACGCGGCCAGATCCACCGTACATGCCTCAAGCGCTTCTCGCGCGGCAGGGTTGCTCAGCAACGCCAGCAACAGGTGCTCCACGGTCATAAACTCGTGTCTGTGCTCACGCGCCCTGGCGAAAGCCATGTTGAGACTGAGTTCCAGTTCTTGATTGAGCATAAGCACCTCCCCAATAGATTGCCTTATTCAGGCTTTTTCCAGCGTACAAAGCAACGGATGCTCGTTCTCCCTTGCGTACCGGTTCACATGGACGACTTTGGTTTCCGCCACCTCGGCGGTAAAAACACCACAGATCGCCTTGCCTTGATAGTGGACCGTGAGCATCAGTTGCGTTGCGCGTTCAATATCATAAGAAAAGAACTTTTGCAGAACGTCAATCACAAATTCCATCGGTGTGTAATCGTCGTTGTTAAGTATAACTTTATACATAGACGGCGGTTTTACCGCATCGATTTGTTTTTCTTCGGCCAAGTGTTCAAAGTTTAGCCAGTCGTTGTTATTGCCCATCGCTGCTCATCTTCTCTGCTCTGCCCTCAGATATGGGGGCAGGTTTCGGTTATTCAAAGTGGGGATAGTTACTATTTTATCATCTTCGGCTTCGTCCCGCCGCACTGTAACGTGCGCAAAAAAACGGGCCAATTGTGACTGAATCGTGGCAATAGCGTTACCTGCTTCAAACTTTGGTGAACTGCTCCCCGCCGACAAAAGCCGATCCCTTGACGCCCCGATCATTTGCTCTAGAGTGTAAATTCGTGGCTGGTGGTCTTTTAACCACCCCTTGTCCACCCTGCTACCCGCCCACGGCGGGTGCGAAATCAGTTATTCATCTCACTTAAAATAGCGTTGCGAGGGATGTAAAAGCATGGAGACGGGTACTGTTAAATGGTTTAACAACGCCAAAGGTTTTGGCTTCATCTGCCCAGCCGGCGGCGGCGAAGATATTTTCGCGCATTATTCCACCATCAAGATGGATGGTTACAGAACGTTGAAGGCGGGCCAGCAGGTCAGCTTCGACGTGCATCAAGGGCCGAAAGGGAACCATGCCAGTCTTATTGTGCCGGTGGAAAGCGAGGCGCTGTCCTAAACGCTTCCGGCAAAGTCGCGCTGCACTGAGCGTGACTGCGATAAAAATGCCAGCCGCCGTGTGACTGGCATTTTTTATGCCTGTTACCTACTCGCGCGCCAGCGCATCGATCGGATTCAGCCGCGCGGCATTGCGCGCCGGCAGATAGCCGAACACCACGCCGATGCCGGTGGAACAGAGGAACGCACTCAGCAACGCCGCCGGCGGGAAGCTGATCTGCCAGCCCGGCAATACCAGCTGCACCGCCAGGCCGATGGCGAACGACAGCGTAATCCCCAGCGCGCCCCCCACCAGGCAGACCAGAACCGCTTCGATCAGGAACTGCTGCAACACGTCGCCGGAACGGGCGCCCACCGCCATGCGGATGCCGATCTCGCGCGTGCGTTCGGTCACCGACACCAGCATGATATTCATCACGCCGATGCCGCCGACCACCAGCGAAATCACCGCCACCAGCGTCAGGAACAGCTGCAGCGTGCGGGTGGTTTTCTCGGCGGTTTGCACCAGGCTGTCCATGTTATAGGTGAAGAAGTCCTTCTTGCCGTGGCGCAGCGTCAACAGGCGCGACAGCTGCTGTTCCGCTTCCTTGCTGTCGTAGCCGTCGCGGATGCGCACGGTGATCGAGTCAAAATAATTGTTGCCCATCAATCGGTTGGCCATGGTGCTGTAAGGCACCCACACGTTCAGCGTCTTGCTGCTGCCGAACATCGACTGCTTCTCCCTGGCCACGCCGACCACCGTCGCCGGCATGTTGCCTACCAGGATCACCTCGCCCACCACGTTCTTCTGGTGCGGGAACAGCCGCCGCTGGGTATTGGCGTCGATCACCACCGTCTGCGCCTGCGACTGCACCTGCATCGAGTCGATGCCGACGCCCTGGGTAAAGCTCATGCCGTACACGCGGAAGAACTGCTCGCTGACGCCGTTGACGTTGGCCGCCGCGTCGACGTTGCCCAAGCGCAGCCGCATGCTGCTGCTGATGCTCGGCGACAGCGCGCTGATGTACGGCTGTTCGCGCAGCGCATCGAGATCGCCGTATTTCAACGATTGCCGGTAGGTCGGATCGTCATCGCCGAAGTCCTTGCCGGGGTAGATGTCGACGGTGTTGGTGCCGATAGATTTAATGTCCGCCAGCACCATCTGCTTGGCGGCGTCGCCGATCACCAGGATCGACACCACCGAGGCGATGCCGATAATGATGCCGAGCATGGTCAGCGCGGTGCGCATCTTGTTGGCCGCCATCGCGCGCCAGGCCATCACCAGCGCCTCGCGGAAACGGCCGCCCATCTGCCGCCAGGAAGGTGCCGCGGCGGCCAGCGCCAGCGGCTTGGCCTGCGCATTCTCCTGCGGTGCCGGGCGCGAATCGGCGATAATCTCGCCGTCGCGGATCTCGATGATCCGTTCCGCCTGGCGCGCCACCGCCGGATCGTGGGTCACCAGGATCACCGTGTGGCCCTGGGCGCACAGCTGTTTGAGGATCGCCATCACCTCTTCGCCGGAGTGGCTGTCGAGCGCGCCGGTCGGTTCATCCGCCAGGATCACCTGCCCGCCGTTCATCAGCGCGCGGGCGATGCTGACGCGCTGCTGCTGGCCGCCGGAAAGCTGGCTCGGCCGGTAGTTGACGCGCTCCCCCAGCCCCAGACGCCGCAACAGCGCCTCCGCCCGCTCGCGCCGCGCCGCTTTGCCCAGCCCCGCGTACACCGCCGGCACTTCGACGTTGTGCGCCGCACTCAGGTGCGGCAGCAGATGATAGCGCTGAAAGATAAAGCCGAAATGCTCGCGCCGCAGCTGCGCCAGCGCATCGTCGCTCAGCGTCGCCACATCCTGCCCGGCCACCCGATACACGCCGGCGCTCGGCTTGTCCAGACAGCCGAGAATATTCATCAGCGTCGATTTGCCGGAGCCGGAGGCCCCCATGATCGCCACCATTTCACCGGCATCGATGCTCAGGCTGATCCCCTTCAGCACCTCCACCGTCTGCTCGCCGGAACGGTAGCTGCGGCGAATGCCGCTCAGCTGCAACAGCGCCGCCATCAGCCGGCCTCCACGCCGCCGCGGCTGACGATCACCTCATCGCCCGCCTCGAGGCCGCTGAGGATCTGCACGTCGATATTGTTGCGCAGGCCGATAGCCACCTCGCGCTTCTCTTCCTTGCCCTGCTTCAGCACCGAGACGTGGTAGCGATTGTCGGCGATCTGATCGCCCAGCGCCGCCAGCGGGATCACCAGCGCCTGCTCGACGCCGGCCAACTGAATATGCACCTGCGCCGTCATTTGCAAGCGCAGCAGCCTTTCCGGGTTGGGCACTTCGAAACGCGCATAATAGAAGATGGCGTTGTTGACCTTTTCCGGCGTCGGCTGAATGTCTTTCAGCACGCCGTCGAAGCGCCGGGTCGGATCGCCCAGCACCGTGAACCAGGCCTTCTGACCCGGCTTGAGGTTGATGACGTCGGCCTCCGACACCTGCGCCTTCACCAGCATGGTGCCAAGATCCGCCAGCGTCAGAATGTTCGGCGCCTGCTGCGCCGCGATCACCGTCTGGCCCTGCAGCGTGGTGATCTGCACCACGTCGCCATCCATCGGCGCCTCGATGCGGGTATAGGCCAGGTTGATCTTGGCGGTATCCAGGCTGGCCTGGTTCCGCGCGATCTGCGCATTGATGGTGCCCACCTGCGCTTTCTTCACCGCCAGCTGCGTCGCCGCCTGATCCAGATCCTGGCGCGACACCGCCTGCAGCTTGGCCAGCGCCTGGTTGCGCTGCAGCGTGACCGCCGCCAACTGCTGTTCGGCCTGCGCCTGCAGCAGTTGCGCATGCAGTTCACGCAGCGTCGCCTCGCCTTCGCGGATGCTGTTCTGCGCCTGTTGCGGATCGATAACGCCCAGCAACTGGCCTTTCTTCACCTTGTCGCCGATCTCGACATACAGCTTTTCCAACTGCCCGCTGACCTGCGCGCCGACGTCAACCTTGCGCACCGCGTCCAGCTGGCCGGTCGCCAACACGTTCTGCTGCAGATCGCGTTTGCTGGCTTTCACCGTTCTGAAATCGGTTGGCGCCGGATGGCGAAAGTGCCAAACGGCCGCCGCGGCAAGCGCCGCAATGACCGCCAGAACGAGTATCCAGCGGCGTTTATGTCCTGTAAACCCTGTCAAAATTGACCTGCCTGTGCTTGTGAATATCAACCGCCCATTGCGGCGGCGGAGCTAAATTAGCACGCACCGTAGGGAATAACTAAACCTTAGCTCAACACAATGTGGAGACACGCCTGGTTACAGTTCAGCATTGAACTCCCGTTTAGTGAAGCCTTGATGAAATAGCGCCATTCAATACAGCCAAGGATTTCATCATGTCACAGCTCAGCTACCCACTCGCCTCCGCCCGGCCGCTTAACGGCTGGCAACTGATGACGGCGCTGATCAATGGCGACAAGGCGCCAAGCAACGCCTGGAAAAAGCCCGCGTTTCGCCTGAAGTTTCTCGGCCGTTCGCTGCTCAACTGGCGCACCACCAGCGGCCTGCTCAGCACCCTGGCCAGCAACCCGCTGCTGGAGGAGATCCTGAGCGCGCAGCCGAACCTGCCGTGCAAACTGCATCGCCCCTACCTGGCGGCCAACATGAGCAAGATCGAATGCCTGTTCGCCCTGCGCGATCATTACGATCTTATCGCACAGCGCATGCCGCTGAAGATGCGCCTCGGCCACCTCGGCCCGCAGCCTTTCGTGCTGGCCCGCGCGATGGGCAAAAACGGAGCGCCGATCGCGCTGGAACTGGCGGCGATCGACAAGCTGAATAAGGAAGGGGAAGCCACGCTGCTGCTGCGCAACGCCAACGGCGTGATGCTGGCGGAGATCACCTTTGCGCTGATGCATTATCAGCAGCAGCCGACGCTGTTCATCGGCGGCCTGCAGGGCGCAAACCATGAGGTGCCGCACGCCGAGATCCAGCACACCACCAAAGAGTGCCACGGCCTGTTCCCCAAACGGCTGGTGCTGGAAGGCATCTGCACGCTGGCGCGGCACCTCGGCATCCGCCAGATCGTGGCGGTCGGCAACGCCACCCATATCTATCAAAACTGGCGTTACCAGAGTAAGAAGAAGGATCAACTGCACGCCGATTACGATCAGTTCTGGCTGTCGATGGGCGCCAAACCGCTCGACAGCGGCTATTTCCTGCTGCCCGCGCGCATCGCCCGCAAACCTCTCGAAGAGGTTGCCAGCAAGAAGCGCGCCGAGTATCGCCGCCGCTATCAGCTGCTGGACGAGCTGGAACAGGGATTGGCGGCGCATTTCTGCGCCCGATAACGCCCGGTGGGCCGTCGTCAGTCCGCCCGGCCGCGCGCCAGCCAGATCACCCGTGAGAACATTTTCTTCAGCAGCGGCGGCACCGAGTCCGTGCCCCATTCGCCGGCCTGCATCGCGACCTCGATCGCCAGATCCGGCTTCGACGAGTGGTGGACCGCTTTTAGGATCACCTTGCGCACCGGCATTTGCGCGTTGATCGGCACCGACGCCATCCGGTGATAGACCGGGCCGAACCCTTCGCGGAACATGAAGTGTTCCATGTCCGGCGCCGGCAGCGCGGTCAGCCGATCGCGTTCGTTGTCTTCATGATTGTCCAGCAGGCTGCGCACGGTATTGGCGTACTTTTTGCCCGCCTCGTCGCCGTCCACCAGCGCATGCCACTCGATGCCCATGCGGCGGGCGAAGCGCAGCAGCGGCTTCAGGCCGCACTGGGCGAACTCGATGACCCGCACCCCTTCCGCCTCGAAATGGTAGCCGCACTGGCGCGCCAGCTCGTTCAGCAGCCACACTTCGGTCTCGCCTTCCACCAGCAGCCAGCAGCGGGCGAACAGCGACGACGGCCGGTTAAAACGGATGTGAAACGCGATGCGCCGCCCGTCTTCGGCGCTCAGCCCGCGCGGCCCGAGACGGTAGGTCGCGACCCGCCCCGACTCGCGCACCAGCCGGCAGACGTGCTCCACCGGCACCAGCGACACCAGTTCGCTGGAGTTGGTGGTGGTGATGCGCTGCAGCGGCAGCTGATTGAGCAGCCCCCAGGCCACCGACAGCATAATCGGGTGCAGGCGAGTTTCCGGGTCTTCCACCAGCAGCAGCGGCCGTGCATGCGCATCCAGCTTAACGTCGCCCTTGGCCTGCAGCAGGGTGGAAAACATCCCCAGCAGGATCAGGCGCATGCTGCGGCTGTTCGGCTCGGCCACCATGCGGTTGATGCCGTCCAGCGCACGCCAGGCATCCTGCTCCGGTTCGCCGCCGCGGCGGCGCGGCCGCGTCACCTGCGAACTTTGCTCGGCGAAGTAGTGCTCCAGCAGTTGCTGCATGGCCGCCAGCCCCTGACGCAGTTCGCCGTTGGTCAGCTTCTGCGGATTGCGCACCAGCTCGCGCGTCAGCTGATCCAACTGCTGCGCCAGCGCCTGGGTATCGGGTTTGCGTTCATCGCCGAGGCTGCTGGGGCGCAGGCGACGGATAAAGCGCGCGTCGCGCAGGCGCAATACCGGATGAATGCGGATGATGGCGTGGGCCAGCTGTTCGATATGGTGCAGTTGAAAGGCGTTGCCGTCGGCGTCGAGAAAACCGCGCCAGGTGCACACCGTGCCGTCGTCGGCCAGCTCGCCTTCGCAGCGGTAATGAATGCGGCTCAGACCATCTTCGCCCTTGACCCACAGCGGCGTCAGGTGGCGATAGCGCGGCAGGTGCGCATGGCCGATGTCTTTTTCGCAGAAGGTGAACACCACCTGCAGGTGGCGCTCTTTGGCCGCCTCTTCTCCGGGCGGGAAATGGAAGTCGTGCGCCTCAAACCGATACAGCTTCTGCTCCGGCGCCAGCAGCAGCGTCAGCGCATCCAGCAGGCTGGATTTACCCCAGGCGTTTTCGCCGAGCAACAGCGTGTTGTCGTCCAGCATCAGGGACAGCCGGTTAATGCCGCGAAAACCTACAATTTCGATACGCTCCAAGAACATCCGCCGCCTCCCGTGCGCGCCGTCGCCTCGTCAATGAGGCAACCTTCACAGAGCATGGTCAAAAAACCCCTTGCAGGTCAAGCGGCCAACGTCAAATCTGCCGCTTTACTCCGGCCGGGCTTTTGGTTAGCGTGTGCTCCTCGACGCCGTTCGGCGCGCGCCAAAACTCAAGGACACAAGCTGCACCATGTACTCAGGACTGTTGATTATTCTGTTACCGCTGATTGTCGGTTACCTCATTCCCTTACGCCATCGCCCGCTGCTGGTGCTGATCAACCGGCTGCTGAGCTGGATGGTGTACGTGATCCTGTTTTTCATGGGTATCAGCCTGGCGTTCATGGAAGATCTCAGCAGCAACCTGGTGCTGATCTTCCAATACAGCGCGGTGTTCTTCTTCTGCATTCTCTGCGCCAATCTGCTGTTGCTGGCGCTGCTGGAGCGGCGCATGCCGTGGCGCAGCAGCCATAAACAGGAAAAGCTGCCTTCGCGCGTGCACATGGCGCTGGAGTCGCTCAAGCTGTGCGGCGTGGTGCTCGGCGGCTTCCTGCTCGGCCTGACGCAGTGGCAATGGCTGCAGTTCGCCCATAAAGGCAGCGAATATGCGCTGATCTTCCTGCTGCTGTTGGTCGGCATTCAGCTGCGCAACAGCGGCATGACGCTGCGCCAGATCGTGCTCAACCGCCGCGGCACGCTGGTGGCGTTGGTGGTGACCGTCGCGTCGCTGGCCGGCGGCGCGCTGGCGGCGCAGCTGCTGGGGCTGCCGGTCAAGGCCGGGCTGGCGATGGCCTCCGGCTTCGGCTGGTATTCGCTGTCGGGCATTCTGATCACCGACGCCTACGGCCCGGTGATGGGCAGCGCCGCGTTCTTCAACGATCTGGCGCGCGAGCTGGTGGCAATCATGCTGATCCCGACGCTGGTGCGCCGCAGCCGCTCCACCGCCCTCGGCCTGTGCGGCGCCACCTCGATGGACTTCACCCTGCCGGTGCTGCAGCGCAGCGGCGGGCTGGACATGGTGCCCCCCGCCATCGTGCACGGCTTCCTGCTGAGCCTGCTGGCGCCGGTGCTGATCGCCCTGTTCTCCTGATCCTCTCCCCTGGGGGCCGCCCGGCCCCCAAAGCGTAATAATTCCCATCCGCACGGCAAAATTGCGCTAAATCAAACTTGCCCGCAGTAGTCGCACAAAAGCCTTTTGCAACCCCGATCGCCGATCTATGCTTTTAAACAAGCATTAAAAATGCAACTTTAAAAATAAAAGGAAGCGACTATGTTCTGTGTGCAATGTGAACAAACCATCCGTACCCCGGCAGGCAACGGCTGCGCGTATGCTCAGGGCATGTGCGGCAAGACGGCGGAAACCTCCGATCTGCAGGATCTGCTGGTGGCGGCGCTGCAGGGCCTCTCCGCCTGGGCGCTGCAGGCGCGTTCGCTGGGCATCGTCGATCACGAGATCGACAGCTTCGCCCCGCGCGCCTTCTTCTCCACCCTGACCAACGTCAACTTCGACTCCCAGCGCATCATCGGCTACGCGCGCGAAACCCTGCTGCTGCGCGATTCGCTGGCTGCCCGTTGCCGGCTGCTGGATGCCGGCGTGCGCGTCGATCACCCGATGGCGGCGCTGCAGCTGGCCGGTGACGATATGCCTGCGCTGCTGCAACAGGCGGCGCAGTTTGCCCTCAACGGCGACAAGGCCGAGGTCGGCGACGACGTCCACGGTTTGCGCATGCTGTGCCTGTACGGCCTGAAAGGCGCCGCGGCCTATATGGAACACGCGCACGTGCTCGGCCAGTTCGACGAGCAGCTCTATGCCGACTACCACGCCTTTATGGCCTGGCTCGGCACCCGACCGCGCGACGTCGACACCCTGCTGAACAACGCCATGGGCATCGGCAAGATGAACTTCAACGTGATGGCGATCCTCGATCGCGGCGAAACCCAGGCCTACGGCGATCCACAGCCCAGCGCGGTCAACGTGCGCCCGGTGGCCGGGAAAGCCATTCTGATCTCCGGCCACGATCTGAAAGATCTGCGCATGCTGCTCGAACAAACCGAAGGGCAAAACGTCAACGTCTACACTCACGGTGAAATGCTGCCGGCGCACGGCTATCCGGAACTGAAAAAATTCAAGCATCTGGTGGGCAACTACGGCAGCGGCTGGCAGAACCAGCAGACGGAGTTCGCCAAATTCCCCGGCCCGATCGTGATGACCTCCAACTGCATCATCGATCCGAACGTCGGCAACTACGGCGATCGCATCTGGACCCGCAGCATCGTCGGCTGGCCGGGCGTCAACCATCTGGAGGGCGACGACTTCGGCGCCGTGATCCGCCAGGCGCAGGGCATGAACGGCTTCCCTTACACCGAGATCGAGCACCTGATCACCGTCGGCTTCGGCCGCCAGACGCTGCTGAACGCCGCCGACACGGTGATCGATCTGGTGTCGCAGAAAAAACTGCGCCACGTCTTCCTGGTCGGCGGCTGCGACGGCAGCCGCGACGAGCGCAGCTACTTCACCGACTTCGCCCGCAGCGTGCCGCAAGACTGCCTGATCATGACGCTGGCCTGCGGCAAGTACCGTTTCAACAAGCTGGACTTCGGCACCCTGGAAGGGCTGCCGCGCCTGCTGGACGTCGGCCAGTGCAACGACGCCTATTCCGCCATTATGCTGGCGGTCAAGCTAGCGGAAACGCTCGGCTGCAGCGTCAACGAACTGCCGCTCAGCCTGGTGCTGTCGTGGTTTGAACAGAAGGCGATCGTCATTCTGCTGACGCTGTTGTCGCTGGGGGTGAAAAACATCGTCACCGGCCCGACCGCGCCGGGCTTCCTGACCGACAACCTGATGGCGATCCTCAACGAGAAATTCGGCCTGCGTCCGATCACCACCGTCGAGCAGGATATCAACGCGCTGCTCGCCTGATGCCATTACGTTATGGGGCCGCCTGCGCCGGCCCCTTTGCTTTTTGAGGTGCCCCGATGACTCAACCCACTCCGCTTTGCCCGAACCGCATGCAGGTACATTCCATCCAGCGCGAAACCGCCGACGTCTGGACGCTGAACCTGATCTGCGACGTTTTCTACCCTTATCAGGCGGGCCAGTTTGCGCTGGTCAGCATCCGCAACAGCGAGGAGACGCTGCGCGCCTATACGCTCTCCTCCTCGCCCGGCCAGAGCCGCTTTCTCAGCATCAGCGTGCGCTGCCTGCCGGACGGCATCGGATCGCGCTGGCTGACGCAAGAGGTCAAGCCCGGCAACACGCTGTGGCTGTCCGACGCGCAGGGCGAGTTCAGCTGCGAGCGCCACCCGGCCGATCGTTATCTGATGCTGGCCGCCGGCTGCGGCGTGACGCCGATCGTCTCGATGTGCCGCTGGCTGACCGCCAACCGTCCGGCCTGCGATATCGCCGTGATCTTTAACGTGCGCACCCCCGCCGACACGATTTTCGCCGATCAGTGGCGTGCGCTGTGCGCCGCCCATCCGCAGCTGCGCCTGACGCTGATGGCCGAGCGGGATCTGCAACCCGGCTACCTCAGCGGCCGCATCGATGAGCAGACGCTGCGGCAGGCGGCGCCGGATATCGCCGAACGCACGGTGATGACCTGCGGCCCTGCGCCCTATATGGAACAGGTGGAGCAGCTGTGCCGCCGGCTCGGCGTGCCGGCCGAGCGTTTCCATAAAGAGCAGTTCCACACGCCGACAACGCAGGCCGATGCCACTGAAGGGCTGACGCTACGCGCCGCCCGCCCGCTGCGCGAATTCCGCGTGCCGGTCGGCAGCACGCTGCTGGCGGCGATGGAGACCAATGCCCTGCCGGTCAACGCCGCCTGCCGTGCCGGGGTGTGCGGCTCGTGCAAAACCCGCATCCTCGAGGGCGACTACATCACCACCAGCACCATGACGCTGAGCGCGGAAGAAATAGCGCAAGGCTACGTGCTGGCCTGCAGTTGCCAGCTGCGGGGCGACGTCACGCTGGCGTGACCCCTTGGCCCCATCTCTGCGATGGGGCATTTATCGGCAAGTTCCCCCCTCCCCGCCCGGTTACACTTTCCCCCGTCCTACGCTCTTTACCCTTCCTGACCGCATCTCGTCCACCGCCGGTAAGCTATGCTTGCAGTTGTTCTGCTGCCGCTCACCGGATCGAGTTCACATCGTTTTTTAAACCATGTTTGGGGGAACCATGAAGCAAACCGTAGCCACACTGATCGCCAAAACGCTGGATCAAGCCGGCGTAAAACGCATTTGGGGCGTGACCGGCGATTCGCTCAACGGCCTTAGCGACAGCCTGCACCGCATGGGCACCATCGAATGGCTGGGCACCCGCCATGAAGAGGTGGCCGCCTTCGCCGCCGGCGCCGAAGCCCAGCTCACCGGCCAGCTGGCGGTGTGCGCCGGTTCCTGCGGCCCCGGCAACCTGCACCTGATCAACGGCCTGTTCGACTGCCACCGCAACCATGTGCCGGTGCTGGCGATCGCCGCGCACATTCCTTCCAGCGAAATCGGCAGCGGCTACTTCCAGGAAACGCATCCGCAGGAGCTGTTCCGCGAATGCAGCCACTATTGCGAGCTGGTTTCCAATCCGGAACAGCTCCCGCGCGTGCTGGAGATCGCCATGCGCAAGGCGATCCTCAACCGCGGCGTCTCGGTGGTGGTCTTGCCGGGCGATGTGGCGCTGCGCATGGCACCGGAAGACGCGACCCTGACCTGGCATACCCCGGCGCTGCCGCTGGTGCAGCCGCCGATGAGCGAGCTGAACAAGCTGGCGGAGACGCTGAACAAGGCGAAGAACATCACCCTGATGTGCGGCAGCGGCTGCGCCGGCGCGCACGATGAGGTGGTCAAGCTGGCCGAGCTGCTGCAGGCGCCGGTGGTACACGCGCTGCGCGGCAAGGAGCATATCGAATGGGATAACCCCTACAGCGTCGGCATGACCGGGCTGATCGGCTTCTCCTCCGGCTACCACGCGATGATGAATGCCGACACGCTGGTGCTGCTCGGCACCCAGTTCCCCTACCGCGCGTTCTACCCCACCAACGCCAACATCATTCAGATCGACATCAACCCCGGCAGCATCGGCGCGCACTGCCCGGTCAATATGGCGCTGGTGGGCGATATCCACACCACCCTCACCGCCCTGCTGCCGCAGCTGGAGCCCAAGCGCGACCGGGCGTTCCTCGACAAGGCGCTGGAGCATTACCGCAACGCGCGCAAGGATCTCGACGGGCTGGCGACCGCCAACGACGACCAGCCGATCCACCCGCAGTATCTGGCGCAGCAGCTCAGCCGGTACGCCAGCGACGACGCCATCTTCACCTGCGACGTCGGCACGCCGACGGTGTGGGCCGCCCGCTACGTGAAAATGAACGGCAAGCGCCGCCTGCTCGGTTCGTTCAACCACGGTTCGATGGCCAACGCCATGCCGCAGGCGATCGGCGCCCAGGCCACCGCGCCGGATAAACAGGTGATCGCCATGTGCGGCGACGGCGGCTTCACCATGCTGATGGGGGATTTCCTGTCGCTGGCGCAGCTCAAGCTGCCGGTGAAAATCGTGGTGTTCAACAACAGCGTGTTGGGGTTCGTGGCGATGGAGATGAAGGCCGGCGGCTATCTGACCGACGGCACCGATCTGCATAACCCGGACTTCGCGGCGATCGCCAACGCCGCCGGCATCAAGGGCATCCGCGTGGAAAAAGCCTCGGATCTGGACGGCGCGCTGCAGGAGATGTTGGCGCACCCCGGCCCGGCGTTGCTGGACGTGGTCACCGCCAAGCAAGAGCTGGCGATGCCGCCGCAGATCAAGTTCGAACAGGCGAAAGGCTTCAGCCTGTACATGCTGCGCGCCATCATCAACGGCCGCGGCGACGAAGTGGTCGAGCTGGCGAAGACCAACTGGCTGCGCTAAGCAAGCTGCCCCCGGTAAAATAAGGGTATATGATGCCATGTACCCTTTTCCTCTCCCTTACATTCCAGGAACCCTATGCTTATCGATCTACGCAGCGACACCGTCACCCGCCCCAGCGCCGCCATGCGCCAGGCGATGGCTCAGGCAGAGGTCGGCGATGACGTCTACGGCGATGACCCGACGGTCAACGCGCTGGAGGCCGAGGCGGTACGCCTGTCAGGCAAAGAAGCGGCGCTGTTTTTGCCCAGCGGCACCCAGGCCAACCTGGTGGCGCTGCTGAGCCACTGCCAGCGCGGCGACGAGTATCTGGTCGGCCAACAGGCGCACAACTATAAATACGAGGCCGGCGGCGCGGCGGTGCTGGGCAGCATCCAGCCGCAGCCGATCGAGGCCGACGCGGACGGCACGCTGCCGCTGGACAAGCTCGCCGCCGCCATCAAACCCGACGATATCCACTTCGCCCGCACCCGGCTGCTGAGCCTGGAAAACACCATCGGCGGCCGAGTCCTGCCGCAGGCCTACCTGCAGCAGGCGTGGCAGTTTACCCGCGAGCGGCAGCTGGCGCTGCATATCGACGGCGCGCGCATCTTCAACGCCGCCGTGGCGCTGAACCTACCGCTGAAAGAGATCGTGCAATACTGCGACACCTTCACCATTTGCCTGTCGAAAGGGCTGGGCGCGCCGGTCGGATCGCTGCTGTGCGGCAGCGAGGCCTTCATTCAGCGCGCGCTGCGCTGGCGCAAGATGACCGGCGGCGGGCTGCGTCAGGCCGGCATCCTGGCGGCGGCCGGCCTCTACGCGCTGGAGCATAACGTCGCGCGGCTGCGCGAAGACCATGACAACGCGGTCTGGCTGGAGCAACAGCTGCGGCAGATCGGCGTGGAGGTCGTCGAACCCGGCGCACAGACCAACGTGCTGTACCTGCGCCAACCGCCGGCGCTGGCGGCCAAATTCGGCCCGTGGATGCACGAACGCGACGTGCTGATCAGCAGCGGCCCGCTGACGCGCATTCTGACCCACCTCGACGTCAGCCGTCAGGATCTGCAGCGGGTAGTCGAGCTGTGGCGGGAGTTCCTCCAGCAGCACGCCTGATTTCCCCTCCCCGGCGCGCCGGGGAGCCCTTCACCGCCCGCCGATGGCCTCGACAAAGCGGCGGGTGATCTGCTGCGGGCGCGTAATGGCGCCGCCCACCACCACCGCATGCGCCCCCAGCGCCAGGCAGCGCGCGGCCATCGCCGGCGTTTCGACATTGCCCTCGGTGATGACCGGCACCGGCACCGCCGCCAGCACCGCACGCAGAAAGCCGAAATCGTCCTCCGCCAGTCGGGCGCCCCGGCTTTCGGCGGTATAGCCGTGCAGCGTGGTGCCCACGCAGTCGAACCCCAACCTGGCAGCCTCTTGCGCTTCTTCCACGGTGGCGATGTCCGCCATCAGCAGCAGCCGGGGATACCTGGCGCGGATCGCGGCAACCAGCGCCGCCAGCTGCAGCTCCCCTGGCCGCCGGTGGCCGGTAGCGTCCAATGCAATCATCTGCGGCGCCGCAGTCATCAGCTCATCGATTTCACGCAGGGTCGGCGTGATATAGACATCGCTACCGGCATAATCGCGCTTGATAATGCCGATCACCGGCAGCGCCACCGTGCGCAGGATGGCTTTAACGTCTTCGACGCCGTTGGCGCGGATCGCCGCCGCACCGCCTTGCTCGGCCGCCAGCGCCATGCGCGCCATGATAAAATCGCTGTGCAGCGGCTCGTCGTCCAGCGCCTGGCAAGACACCACCAGCCGGCCCTTAATCTGCTGCAAAATAGAAAGCGTCATAAATCCAACAACTCCTCGACTTCGTTTTTAATAATGGTCACGTGCGGGCCATAGATCACCTGAACGCCGTTGCCGCGAACGATCACCGCCCGCGCACCGCTGGCCTTCAGCCCGCTTTCGTCCAGCAACCGGCTCTGTTTTACCGTCACGCGCAGCCGCGTGGCGCAACAATCCAGTTCGACGATATTCTCTTTGCCGCCCAGCGCCGCCAGCACCTGCTGCGAGCGTTCGGTGCCGGTCGTCACCGCTTCCGGCGCGGTTTCCACCTCGCGCCCCGGCGTTTTGAAATTGAAGCGCAGGATCAGGAAACGGAACGTGAAGTAGTACAGGAAGAACCAGGGCACCCCGACCAGCGGCACATACATCCAGTGGGTTTTCGCTTCGCCCTGCAGCACGCCGAACAGCATGAAATCGATAAAACCGCCGGAGAACGTCTGGCCGATGGTGATATGCAGAATGTGCGCGATCGCGAACGCCAGGCCGTCGAACAGCGCGTGCACCACGTACAGCGCCGGCGCGATGAACAGGAACGAGAATTCGATAGGTTCGGTGATGCCGGTCAGGAAAGAGGTCAGCGCCGCCGACAGCAGCAGCCCGCCGACGCGTTTGCGGTTCTCCGGGCGCGCGCTTTGGTACATCGCCAGGCAGGCGCCGACCAGGCCGAACATCATGGTGATAAAGCGGCCGGACATGAAGCGCGCCGTGCCGATGTAGAACTGCTGCGTATTCGGGTCGGCCAACTGGGCGAAGAAAATGCGCTGCGTGCCTTCCACCAGCTGTCCGTTGATCACTTCGCTGCCGCCGAGCGCGGTGGTCCAAAACGGCAGGTAGAAGATGTGATGCAGGCCGAACGGCCCGAGCATGCGCAATACGAAGCCGTAGATAAAGGTGCCGAGATAGCCGCTGGCGTCCACCAGCCCGCCCATGCCGAAGATCAGCCGTTGGAAAGGCGGCCACACCACGGTCATCAGGGCGCCAACCGCCATCGCCGCCAGCGAGCTGACGATCGGCACAAAGCGCGAGCCGCCGAAAAAGCCCAGGAACGGCGGCAGCGCTATCTTGTTGTAGCGGCCGTGCAGATACCAGGTCACCAGACCGATGACCACCCCGCCGAACACCCCGGTCTCCAGCGTCTGGATCCCGAGAATCGTTCCCTGCCCCACCGCGCCGGCGTTCTGCTCGGCCAGCGTGCCGTTGATTTTCAACAGCGCATTGATGGTGGCGTTCATCACCAGGTAGGCGATCAGCGAGGCCAGCCCCGCCGTGCCCTTGTCGCTTTTGGCCAACCCCACCGCCACGCCGACCGCGAACAGGACCGCCAGGTTGGCGAACACGATGGCGCCGGCGCTGGCCATCACCGTAAATACGCTTTGCAGCCAGCCAACGTCGAGGAAGGGATAAGCCTCGACGGTATTGGGATTGGACAGCGCACCGCCGATCCCCAACAGCAGGCCGGCCGCCGGCAGCACGGCGATCGGCAGCATGAACGATTTGCCGAACAGCTGGGCTTTTTCGAACCAGCCGCCGGAGCGCGACAATTCTGGTGTTGACATAAATTTTTCCCCGCTATCATTTTTATGATGAAAATTTTTACCACATTAAAATTAATTTAATGAAAATTTTATTCATAACGATGATCGGCTTCACAATCCGTCGATTTCGCTGGCGAGCGGCGGCGTCTTTCCGCCACAATAGAAACGGGAATACTCAGAAAGGTAACGTGATGAATACAGGCAACTTGTTATTGCGGCTGCGGCAGGATTTGGCGGGGTACAGCCCCACGCTGCAAAAGCTCGGCAACTATCTTCTTGCGCAGCCCTCCCGCGCCGTTTACCTGACCATCACCGAACTGGCGCGTGAAAGCGCCACCAGCGAAGCCAGCGTCACGCGGCTGTGCCGCCATCTGGGCTGCAAAGGCTATACCGAATTTAAAATGGCGCTGGCTCTCAGCCTGCAACAAAGCCAGCCGGAGGCGACGACGCGGCAAAGCGCGACGGAAAATTTGGTGGAAGAGAGCGTTCAGGCGCTGCGGGATACCGGCGCGCTGTTGGATCCGCAGGCGCTGCAACAGGCGGCGGACAGCCTGCAGCGTTGCGCTTCGGTGCAGATTTACGGCGTCGCCGCCAGCGCCATCATCGGCGATTTCCTGCACTACAAGCTGCTGCGCCTCGGCAAACCGGCGCAGCTGTTCAGCGACATGCACCGGGCGGCGATGAACGCCGCCTCGCTGAGTGAGCGGGATCTGCTGATCGTCATCTCCAGCTCCGGCTCCACCAAGGACGTGCTGCATGCGGTGGCATTGGCCAAAGGGCGCGGCGCACGCGTGATCGCCGTCAGCAACACCCAACGCAGCCCGCTGGCCAAGCTGGCGGATACGCTGCTGGTGGCGGCCAAACCGGAAGGGCCGCTGACCGCCGGCGCCCTGCCGGCCAAAGTCGGCGCCATGCTGCTGGTGGAGTTGATGATCGCCGAACTGGCTCGGCGCGATCCCGCCTACGCTCAGGCGATGCAGGCCACCGCCAGCGCCACCCTGCCGCTGCTGCTGTAATCAGAAGATCCAGCGGCCATAAACCCAGTACCACAGCCCCAGCACCGCCACCAGGTTGAGCGCCACGCTGAGGATGAACCAGGTTTTAAACGGCTGCTTCTGGGTTTTGTGGCGAAACATCTGCTGTGCCGCCAGTGCGCCCAACCACCCGCCCAGCGCGCCGAACAGCAACAGCGTCGCCTCCGGCACCCGCCGCCACCCCTTGCGCGCCGCCAGCTTATCGCCGCCGTAGATCAGAAACGTCAGCAGGTTGGCCAGCAGCAACCACATCCACACCGGATGCAGCGAGAACAGGCTGGCGACCAGCGCCAGGCCCAGCAGGGCGTAACAAATCACATTGAGCTTCATGGCATCCGGTTTTTCGTTCGATAAAGGGCGCGTAGTGTGAACCTGCGCCACGATGGATGCAACCGGCTTATACCCATACAAAAAGTGCATTTAAACCCTGAATTTGGCATCCTGTCGTTCTGCCAATCCTCTACTACCGCACAAGGCGGCCCGATGACACCCCAACGCGTACTGGTTCTTGGAGCCAGCGGCTATATAGGCCAGAACCTGATCCCGCACCTGATCGAACAGGGGCACCAGATTACCGCCGCCGCGCGGCGCATCGAGTGGCTGCAGGAGCGGAACTGGCCGCAGGTCAACTGCCTGTATGCCGATCTGTACCGCCCGGAGACCCTGAGCGCGGCGCTGTGGGAGACAGATACGCTTTACTATCTGGTGCACGCGATGGGCGACGGCGACGATTTTATCGAGAAGGAGCGCCAGGCGGCGGAAAACCTGCGCGACGCGCTGCGCAATGCCGGCGTCAAACAGATGATCTTCCTCGGCGCGCTGCAGCCGAACGACGACAGTTCGCCGCACCTGGCGGCCCGCCGCCTGACCGGCGAGATTTTGCGCCAAAGCGGCGTGCCGGTGACCGAACTGCGCGCCGGCATCATCGTCGGCCCCGGCTCGGCGGCGTTCGAAGTGATGCGCGACATGGTCTATAACCTGCCGGTGCTGACGCCGCCGCGCTGGGTGCGCTCGAAGTCGTCGCCGGTGGCGCTGGAGAACCTGCTGGTTTATCTGGCCGATCTGCTGGCGCACCCGGCGCAGGAGCACCGCATCTTCGACGTTGCCGGGCCGGAGTACCTCAGCTATCAGGATATGTTCCAACGCTTTATCGCCCTCAGCGGCAAACGGCGCTGGCTGATCCCGATCCCTTTGCCGACGCGGCTGATTTCGGTGTGGTTCATCAGCCTGATCACCTCGGTGCCGACGCCGATCGCCCGCGCGCTGATCCAGGGGCTGAAGCACGATCTGCCCGCCGACGGCCGGCCGCTGCAGGCCCTGATCCCGCAGCGGCTGCACACCTTCGATCAGGCGGTCGCCACCACGCTGCAGCGCGAACAGGAGGTGGTCGATTCCGCCGACTGGGGCTACGATCCGGCGGCGCGGGCCCGCTGGCGCCCCGGCTACGGTTACTATCCGAAACAGGCCGGTTGTTCGCTGGACACCGCCGCCACCCGCGAGGCCCTATGGCAAACGGTGCAGCAACTGGGGGGCGAAGAAGGCTATTTCTACGCCAATATTCTGTGGCGGATCCGCGCCCGCATGGACGACATGATCGGCAACGGCGTGGTCTATGGCCGCCCGACGCGCGCGGCCCTGGCGCTGGGCGACGAGATCGACGGCTGGAAAGTCATCACGCTGAAACCGCTGCGGCAACTGGCGCTGCTGTTCGGCATGAAGGCGCCAGGGCTGGGGCGGCTGAGCTTCACCATTACCGATCACGGCGATCGCCGCACGCTGGACGTGCGCGCCTGGTGGCATCCGGCCGGCTTTAGCGGGCTGCTGTATTGGTTCGCCATGATGCCCGCGCATCTGTTCATTTTCCGCGGCATGGCGAAGCGCATCGCCGAACTTGCCGAGGGCCTGGACCGCCAACGGCGCTGAACGCCGTTCATTTGTCGATCAACCGCACAGTTTGCCGCTGTGCTTCGGGGCTTTCCGATTGCATAGCGCACGAAATCACGGAAGAATGGCATCTTATTTGCTGGGAGCGCCGCAAGCGCCCGCCGGTATTCCGATTTTGGGTGAGAATAGAGTCCGTTATGAAGGTATTGGTCACCGGTGCCACCAGTGGGTTAGGCCGTAACGCCGTCGAATATCTGCGCCGTCAGGGCATCAAAGTGCGCGCCACCGGCCGCAACCAGGCGATGGGCGGCCTGCTGGAAAAAATGGGCGCGGAGTTCATTCATGCCGATCTCACCAATCTGATCTCTTCGCAGGCCAAGGCGATGCTGACGGACGTCGACGTGCTGTGGCACTGCTCCAGCTTCACCTCGCCCTGGGGCACCGAAGAGGCCTTCGAACTGGCCAACGTCCGCGCCACCCGCCGCCTCGGCGAATGGGCGGCGGCCTACGGCGTGGCGCAGTTCATTCACATCTCTTCCCCGGCGATCTATTTCGATTACCACCATCACCGCAACGTGACCGAAGACTTTCGCCCGCAGCGCTACGCCAACGAGTTCGCGCGCAGCAAGGCCGCCGGCGAGCAGGTGATCCAGCAGCTGGCGCTGTCCAATCCGCAGACCCATTTCACCATTCTGCGCCCGCAGGGATTGTTCGGGCCGCACGACAAGGTGATGCTGCCGCGGCTGCTGCAGATGATCAAACGCTACGGCAACCTGCTGCTGCCGCGCGGCGGCGCGGCGATGGTGGACATGACCTACCTGGAGAATGCGGTGCACGCCATGTGGCTGGCGACGCTAAAAGAAGATACGCCGTCCGGCCGCGCCTACAACATCACCAACCAGCAGCCGCGCCCGCTTCGCACCGTGGTGCAGCAGTTGATCGACGATTTGGGCATGAAGTGCCATATCCGCTCCGTCCCCTATCCGATGCTCGACATGATGGCGCGCGGCATGGAGCGCCTCGGCAGCAAAAGCGAGAAGGAGCCGGTGCTGACCCACTACGGCGTCGCCAAACTCAATTTCGACCTCACGCTCGATACCACCCGCGCGCAGCAAGAGCTGGACTATCAGCCGATCGTCTCGCTGGAAGAAGGCATCGCGCGCACCGCCCGCTGGCTGAAAGATCACGGCAAGCTGCACGGCCTGTAATCAACGCGCCGCGCCGTACTTCACCAGCAGCGCATCGACTATCGCTTCACTCTCCGCATCCGGTTCGCCGCGCACATCGTCGGGCCGGAAGTGCATCTGAAACGCCGCCAGCACATTGCGCTGCTGCCGCGCATTCCACGACGGGTCGATCGCGTAGCCGTAACGCGCCAGCTTTTCGAGCAGCGGCGCCATCGGTACCGGCGCATGGCGATCGCGCCCCGCCAGCAAACGCTGCACGTCGCGTTCGTCCGGCCAGGCGCCGATGCCGGCCTGCGCCAGCTGCCGCCAGGGGAACAGCGGGCCGGGATCCTGTTTACGCTGCGGCGCGATGTCGCTGTGCCCCACCACGTCCTGCGGCTGGATGCCATAGCGTTGGATGATGTCGCGGCTCAGCGGGATCAGCACGGCGATCTGCTCCGCCGTATAGGGCTGCCAGTGGGTGAACAGCATGCTGCGGGTGAAGCCCTTGTTGACGATTTCGATGCCGATCGAGGTGTCATTGAGGTTGCTGCGGCCGCGCCAGGCGCTGGCGCCGGCATGCCAGGCGCGCATCGCTTCCGGCACCAGGCGGAACACCGTCGGTTTACCGTGTTCGCGCTGCGGATGCGCCGGCAGCAGATAATGCGCGCTGACGTGTTCGTCGGTCAGCGTTTTCAGCGATGAGTGGAAGTCTTCCGCCGTGTAGTGCATCACCAGAAAGCGGATGCGTTGATCCGCGCCCTGCGCCTGATGCAGGGTTTCGAGCTGGTAAGCGCCGCGATCGACGAGCGTGTCCTGCTGCGGGTTTTGGCATCCCGCCAGCAGCGCGGCGGCGATGATCCCTGGCCAAATTTTCACTTATCCTCCCTGTGATGTGATGACCTGATATAGCGTTAACGTTAATCAATAATCGCCACGGAAGCCACCGTCGGACAAAGTAAAACGCCCCGGACGCGCCAGGGCGTTGGGGAGTGGGATTAGCGGCTGGCTTTCACCGCGGTGCCGCTGACGGTCACCATCAGCATGCTGCCGTCTTTGCCAACGGTTTCATAATCGATATCGATGCCGACCACCGCGTTGGCTCCCAGCTCTTTCGCCTGATCTTCCAGCTCTTCGAACGCGATCAAGCGCGCCTTGCGCAGCTCTTTCTCATAAGCGCCCGAGCGGCCGCCGACGATATCGCGCACGCCGGCGAAGAAATCACGAAAGATGTTGGCGCCGAGGATCGCTTCGCCGGTGACCACGCCGCAGTATTCGGTGATGGTGAACCCTTCCAGGGTCGGGGTAGTTGAAAGCTGCATCAGAATTCCTTGTTTGATTAATTCAACGTATCTATGACCAGAAGATTAGCGTTATGTTCGCTTAATCAATGGCACGCAGTACGAATGCAAGGCCAAAAAACGCATTTATACTGTAAGCTATCGGTCTTCATGGTAGAGACTTTCACATAAGGTAATAAGATGAAAACAAAAACGATTGCGGCTGTTTTACCCTTAGCGCTGTTGCTGAGTGCCTGTACCACGGTGGAGCCGGCATACAAGGATATCGGCACCCGCAGCGGCAGCTGTGTGGAAGGCGGCCCGGATACGGTCGCGCAAAAGTTCTATGACCTGCGCATCCAGCAGGGCGCCGGCCTGCCGGACAGTAACCGCCTGGCGCAGCTGCAGCCTTACCTGAGCAAAGTGCTGTATCAGGATCTGGTCAGCGCCGCCCAGAACCCGGGCAAGCATCGGATCACCGGCGACTTGTTCTCCGGCAATGCGCAGGGACCAAGCAGCGCGTCCGTCGCCAGCGCCTCGACCATTCCTAACACCGATGCGAAAAACATCCCGCTGCGCGTCGACTTGAGCTACCAAAAAGACGCCAACAGCACCGTGAACTGGCAGGACGAAGTGCTGATGGTGCGCGAAGGCACCTGCTGGGTGGTTGATGATATTCGCTACCTGAATGTTCCAGCGCATGCCACCAACGGCAGCGTGCGCCAGGTGTTGGAAAACCAGTAACCCGCGATCCCCAGGTCGACGCGGGTTTGCCGCGTCGGCCATCCCCGCCTCCCGCCTGCCGCTCAGATTTCGTCCAATAGAAAAAATTTCGCTACCGATCTCACAGCCTGCACCACAAATCCCCTCCCTCGGCTTGAGTCGCGGTATCTTGTGCTAATCTTTTACTGTCCCGCCGCACACTCATAAATTTTAACGCACAAAGATTGCATAAGTATTCTGTGGAAGTTAACATTTGCGGCATCAATGTCTATTCAATTCTGGCGCATGAGTATTCAACTTAACGGTATCAATTGCTATTACGGCGCTCACCAGGCGCTGTTTGACATCACGCTGGATTGTCCAGCCGGGGAAACCCTGGTGCTGCTTGGCCCAAGCGGCGCCGGGAAAAGTTCATTGCTGCGGGTGCTGAACCTGCTGGAAATGCCGCGTTCGGGCCAACTGCAGATCGCCGGCAACCAATTCGACTTCAAGCAGGCGCCTGGCGAGAAAGCCATTCGCGAACTGCGTCAAAATGTCGGCATGGTGTTCCAGCAATACAACCTGTGGCCTCACCTCACCGTGGTTCAGAACCTGATCGAAGCGCCTTGCCGCGTGCTGGGTCTGACCAAGGCTCAGGCGATGGAGCGCGCCGACAAGCTGCTCAAGCGCCTGCGCCTGACCGACTTCGCCGATCGCTTCCCGCTGCACCTTTCCGGCGGCCAGCAGCAGCGCGTGGCAATCGCCCGCGCCCTGATGATGGAACCGCAGGTGCTGCTGTTCGATGAACCGACCGCGGCGCTGGATCCGGAAATCACCGCTCAGATCGTCAGCATCATTCGCGAACTGGCCGGCACCGGCATCACGCAGGTGATCGTCACCCACGAAGTGGAAGTGGCGCGCAAGACCGCCAGCCGCGTGGTGTACATGGAAAACGGCCACGTGGTGGAGCAAGGCGACAGCAGCCACTTCACGCAGCCGCGGACCACCGAGTTTGCCAACTACTTATCACACTAACAATTAACTTGCTGTAATTTGGGGAGTTTGCGATGAAAAAACTAATAATCGCCGCCGTTCTGGCCGGCATCAGCGTTTCCGCCTCCGCAGCCGAAACCATCCGTTTCGCTACCGAAGCCTCCTATCCTCCATTTGAATTTATTGACGCCGGCAACAAGATTCAGGGTTTTGATGTCGATCTGGCCAACGCGCTGTGCAAAGAGATGCAGGCCGAGTGCACCTTCACCAACCAGGCGTTCGACAGCCTGATCCCAAGCCTTAAATTCAAGCGTTTCGATGCGGTGATGGCCGGCATGGACATTACGCCGGAACGTGAAAAGCAGGTGCTGTTCACCAAGCCGTACTACGATAATTCGGCGCTGTTCATCGCGCAGAAAGGCAAAATCGCCGACGTGGCGGCGCTGAAAGGCAAGAAAGTGGGTGTGCAAAACGGCACCACTCACCAGAAATACCTGACCGACAAGCACCCGGAAATCACCACCGTGCCTTACGACAGCTACCAGAACGCCATTTTGGATCTGAAGAACGGCCGCGTTGATGCGGTGTTCGGCGATACCGCGGTGGTTAACGAATGGCTGAAGCAGAATGACGCGCTGGCGGCAGTGGGCGCCAAAGTCACGGATAAAGACTACTTCGGCACCGGCCTCGGCATCGCGGTACGCCAGAAGAACACCGAGCTGCAGGGCAAGTTCAACGCCGCTCTGGACAAGATCAAGCAGGATGGGACCTATGAAACCATCTACAAAAAATGGTTCCAGCAGTAATACGCCCCGATGAATGAATTTCAACCTTTAGCAAGCGCCGCCGGCATGACCGTCGGCCTTGCCGTTTGCGCCCTGATCCTCGGGCTGATTCTGGCGATGCTGTTCGCCGTATGGGAATCGTCCCGCTGGAAAGCGGTCAGCTGGCTCGGCACCGCCTGGGTGACCGTGCTACGCGGCCTGCCGGAAATCCTGGTGGTGCTGTTTATCTATTTCGGTTCGTCGCAGCTGCTGCTGATGCTCTCCGACGGCTTTACCCTCAACCTCGGTCTGTTCCAGCTGCCGATTCAGCTGGCGATCGACAATTTCGAAGTCAGCCCGTTCCTGTGCGGGGTGATCGCTCTGGCCCTGCTCTATTCCGCCTACGCCTCGCAGACGCTGCGCGGCGCGCTCAAAGCGGTACCGCAGGGGCAGTGGGAGTCCGGCCAGGCGCTGGGGCTCGGCAAGGCGGCGATCTTCTTTCGCCTGATCATGCCGCAGATGTGGCGCCACGCCCTGCCCGGCCTCGGCAACCAGTGGCTGGTGCTGCTGAAAGACACCGCGCTGGTGTCGCTGATCAGCGTGAACGATCTGATGCTGCAAACCAAGAGCATCGCCACCCGCACACAAGAACCCTTTACCTGGTATGTGATCGCGGCGGCCATCTACCTGCTGGTGACGCTGTTCAGCCAATACGTCATCAAACGCATTGAGCTGCGCGCCACGCGCTTTGAGCGGGAGCCGGTCTGATGATTGAGTATTTGCCGGAAATCCTCAAAGGGTTGCACACCAGCCTGACGCTGACCGTCGCCGCGCTGATCGTCGCGCTGGTGCTGTCGCTGCTGCTGACGGTGATCCTGACGCTGAAAACGCCAATCCTGACGCCGCTGGTCAAGATCTACGTGACGCTGTTCACCGGCACGCCGTTGCTGGTGCAGATCTTCCTGATCTACTACGGCCCCGGCCAGTTCCCGGCGATCCGCGACTACCCGTGGCTGTGGAATCTGCTGTCGCAGCCTTGGCTGTGCGCGATGATAGCGCTGGCGCTGAACAGCGCGGCCTACACCACGCAACTGTTCTACGGCGCGGTGCGCGCCATTCCAGCCGGGCAATGGCAGTCGTGCGAAGCGCTGGGCATGTCGCGCCGGCAGACGCTGCGCATCCTGCTGCCGTTCGCCTTCAAGCGCGCGCTGTCGTCTTACTCCAACGAAGTGGTGCTGGTGTTCAAAAGCACCTCGCTGGCTTACACCATCACGCTGATGGAAGTGATGGGCTACAGCCAGCTGATGTACGGCCGCACTTACGACGTCATGGTGTTTGGCGCCGCAGGCCTGGTGTACCTGTGCGTTAACGGCCTGCTGACGCTGCTGATGCGGCTGGTGGAGCGCCGCGCGCTGGCGTTTGAGCGCCGCAACTGAGGCCGCCTCCCCTCAAGCCCCGCCGTAGTGCGGGGCTTTTTTTATTCTCGAGGCAATATTTAATCATTTTCATTGCATTTTAATTCACTCGATGGCAGGGTTATCAGCAGGTGTCCTCGCAAAAACCTCTGGCGATTACCAGTAAAAACAAACGATAGCGAAAAATCACTTTCAGGATCCAGACAGGAGCTCTACGCATGAAAAAACTGCTGCTTGCCGCGACGATGTTGGCCGGAATCACCTTTAACGCCACCGCGGCCGAGACCATCCGCTTCGCCGCTTCCGCCACCTACCCGCCGTTCGAATCGCTCGACGCCAATAACCAGATCGTCGGCTTCGATATCGATCTGGCCAACGCGCTGTGCAAGCAGATGCAGGCGCAGTGCACCTTCACCAACCAGGCGTTCGACAGCCTGATCGCCGCGCTGAAATTCAAGAAATACGATGCGGTGATTTCCGGTATGGATATCACGCCGGAGCGCAGCAAACAGGTCGCCTTCACCCAGCCTTACTACGCCAACTCGGCGATCGTGATTGCGCAAAAAGGCAAGTTCAGCTCGCTGGCGGATCTGAAAGGCAAAAAACTCGGCATGGAAAACGGCACCACCCACCAGAAATACATGCAGGACAAGCATCCGGAGATTACCACCGTCTCTTACGACAGCTACCAAAACGCCATTCTGGAGCTGAAAAACGGCCGTATTGATGGCGTGTTCGGCGACACCGCCGTGGTGAACGAGTGGCTGAAAACCAACCCGCAGCTGGCGCCGGTCGGTGAACACGTTACCGACGCGCAATACTTCGGCACAGGTCTCGGCATCGCGGTGCGCCCGGACAACCAGGCGCTGCTGGCCAAGCTGAACGCCGCGCTGGACGCCATCAAGGCCGACGGCACCTACAAGGCCATCAACGACAAGTGGTTCCCGCAGTAAGTCCGCATGTGGAGCCGCCATCCTTTGGCGGCTCCATCCGATTGCTACCCCATCCATTTAGTGCTAAATTTGATACTGAATTTAGCATCAAGGATAACATCATGACGGTTCAACCCATTCTTGCCGATTCCGCAGTCAGCATCAGCGATTTTAAGAAATCGCCCAACGCCGCCCTTAAAGAGGCACAAGGGCAGCCGGTCGCCGTCCTGACCAACGGTAAGATTTCGGGATATTACGTCTCACCGGAAACCTGGGAGGCTATCGCGGAGTACCTGGAAGATATCGAACTCGCTGAAATCGTTCGTTCACGGATGAACGGCAAACGCATTAAGGTCAATTTGGATGACTTATAAGCTTGAATTCGAAGAACATGCGCTGAAGGAATTTAAAAAACTGTCCCCGGTGATCCGGGAACAGTTCAAAAAAAAGCTGGTATCGGTATTGGTTAATCCCCACGTCCCTGCCAACAAACTCGCCGGTTTGCCCGATTGCTACAAAATCAAACTCAGAGCATCCGGCTTTCGTTTGGTGTATCGCGTCATGGAAACGGAGATCGTGGTTCTGGTCCTGTCTGTGGGCAAACGCGAACGTTCAGCGGCTTACACGGCTGCCAAAAAGCGCCTTTAACGCCGCACCAACAGCGTCAGCACTTCGTAGTGCGCAGTATGCGGGAACATGTCGAACAGCTGCACCCGTTCGATGCGGTACCCCGGCAACATCTCGATATCTTTCGCCATGCTCTCGGCGTTGCAGCTCGAATAGAGAATATAGTCCGGCGCCATCCGGCTCAAATAGTCGCACAGCGCCTGGCCGATGCCGCGCCGCGGCGGGTTGACCAGCACCAGCTGCGGCACCTGGCCTTCGGCGGTGGCGAAACGGGTGGAATCGAGCGCCTGAAAATCTACGTGCAACAACCCTAACCGCTGCGCCGACTGGCGCGCGCAGGCGATCGCTTCCGCGCTGATTTCGATGCCGGTCAGCCGCGTTTGCGGCTGCGCGCAGTGCAGGCCGAAACCGCCGACGCCGCAGAACAGATCCCACATGCTGTCGATACCCAGCGCGCGCACCCAGTCGCGGGCGGTGGCATACAGATCGGCGGCCACCTGCGGGTTGGTCTGGAAGAAGCTTTGCGGGCGGATGAACAGCGGCACCTGATTGAACCGTTCCTCCAGCGCCTGCTGTTCGGTCAGCGCAATCTCGCGCTCCCCTTCCATGATCGCCATGTGCACCGGCTGAATATTGGCGGAGATCACCTTGAGCTGCGGCAACTGCTGCTGCAGCCACGGCAGCGCGGCGCGCAGCTGCGCCAGCTTGGTTTCCGAGCGCAGCACGAAGCGCAGCATCACGCCGCCGTCGAGCGTGCTTTCGGTCAGCAGCAGGTACTTCAGCTCGCCGCGTTTGCGCGCCACGTTGTACGGCGTCAGGCCCGCGCGGGCGATGAAGCTTTTCAGCACCGCGAACATCGGCGCAAAACCGGCAGGGTACAGCGGGCAGTCGCTCAGATCGGCCGGTGTGCCGTCGCGGTGCAGCATGCCGAGCAGCGGGCGCTCCACGCTGCCGCTGACCACCATCTTGGCTTTATTGCGAAATGCGCTCAGTTCCCCCGCCACCGGCTGCAGCCACTGCGCGACGTCGCGCCCGGCCAGCAGCGAGTGCAGGTGATGCTGTTTGTCGGCCAGTTGCTGCGGATAGGGCTTATCCAGCCACTGACAGGAACGGCAGGTGCCCGCCGTATACAAAGCGCAATGCATGAAGATTACCGTGAAGTTCAGGATGACGAATCAAGGGCGCAGAGTTTACCACTCCGCGCGCCTAAAATCTCACTTGCGCGCGGCGAAGAAGCGGCGGCTGGCGGTGGGAACAAACAGCAACGCCAGGATCACCGCGTCGGGGATCTTTTGCAGGATCAGAACGTGCAGGATTTGGCCGCTGGTTTCGCCTTCCACGGTGAACACCTCGGGGAAGACGCTGCCGATGGTGGCCAACAGCAGGTAAAGCACTACGATGCACTGGCAGACCACATAGCCCCAGCGCCCCCAGTTGCGGCCGCGCATCACGGCAAAACCGCAGCTGATTTGCAGACACAGCAGCAGCAGGCCGGCCAGAAAGATAAAGGTAGAATCCCACGCCTGCGCGCTGGTGTTGACGAACTCCTGCGCGCCGTCGACGCCCAGCTCGCCCAGCAGCAGCACCACGCTGATACACTTGATCGCGACCATGGCGGTACCCGCCACCATCACCGGCACCGGCGCATCCGAAGTCGATCCCATTCCCTGCCCGCTTTTCAGCATGTCTGACATATCCGTATTCCGCTACGACGCGCCACCTATACAGGTGGCGCATGTAAAGTCAGGTGGTTAGTTGCAATACTTATTGATTGCAAAAATAGCAGGTTTGTTACGATTCAGCTACGGGCCGCCCGCTGCAATTCGCGCGATCGTTGTTTTTCCGAGCGCGCCATAAACCACCAGGCGATCAGGCCGAGAATGCCCACCACCAGCAGGATCAGGCTGGCCAACGCGTTAATTTCCGGATTCACCCCCATGCGCACGCTGGAGAACACCAGCATCGGCAGCGTGGTGGCGCCCGGGCCGGAGACGAAGCTGGCGATCACCAGGTCGTCCAGCGACAGGGTGAACGCCAGCATCCAGCCGGAGATCAGCGCTGGCGCGATCATCGGCAAGGTGATGACGAAGAACACCTTCAGCGGCGGCGCCCCCAGATCCATCGCCGCCTCTTCAATTGAGCGATCCACCTCGCGCAGGCGCGAGCTGATCACCACCGCCACGTAAGCGGTACAGAAGGTGACATGCGCCAGCCAGATGGTGAACATGCCGCGCTCCGACGGCCAGCCGAAGGCGTGCCCCATCGCCACGAACAGCAACAGCAGTGACAGGCCGGTGATCACGTCCGGCATCACCAGCGGCGCAGTCAGCATAAACGCGAAGCCGGTCGAACCGCGAAAACGGCCGAAGCGCACCATCACCACGGCGGCGATGGCCCCCAGTACCACCGCGGCGGTGGCGGAAGCGGCGGCGATGGTCAGGCTGAGCCCCACCGCGCTGATCATCGCCGAGTCGTGGAACAGTTCGGTATACCAGCGCGTGGACCAGCCGGCCCACACCGTCACCAGCTTGGAGCTGTTGAAGGAGTAGATCACCAGCATCAGCATCGGCGCATACAGGAAGGTAAAGCCGATCGTCAGGATGGCGATGCGCCACGGTGAACGCACTACCGGCAAGTTGTTCATGCCTGCCCCCCCATTTCCTTGTTCTGGTGTTTGTGGAACCACAAAATTGGCACGATCAGCAACAGCAGCATGATGGTGGCGACCGCCGAAGCCACCGGCCAGTCGCGGTTATTGAAGAACTCCTGCCACAGCACGCGGCCGATCATGATGCTGTCCGGCCCACCGAGCAGTTCCGGGATCACGAACTCCCCCACCGCCGGAATGAACACCAGCATCGAACCGGCGATGATGCCGCCGCGCGTCAGCGGCACGATCACGCTGAAAAAGGTTTTCAGCGGCCGGGCGCCCAGATCCAGCGACGCCTCCACCAGCGAGTAATCCAGCCGGATCAGCGCCGTGTAGATCGGCAGCACCATAAACGGCAGATAGGAATAAACGATGCCGATATACACCGCCAGGTTGGTGTGCAGGATCACCAGCGGCTGATCGATGACACCCAGCCACATCAGGAAGTTATTAAGAATGCCGTTGTTTTTCAGAATGCCCATCCAGGCATAGACGCGGATCAGGAACGAGGTCCAGGAAGGCAGGATCACCAGCAGCAGCAGAATGTTGCGGGTTGACGCCTTGCTGTGAGCCACCGCCCAGGCCAGCGGATAACCGATGATCAGGCAGCACAGCGTCGAGACCGCCGCCACGCGCAGCGACTGCAGGTAGGCGTCGATATACAGCGGATCGTCGGTCAGCTGCAGGTAGTTGGCGAAGTTGAGCGCGATATTCAGCTTGCCGTCCGCCCAGCTCAGCAGTTCGGTGTAGGGCGGCACCGCCAGCGCCAGCTCCGCCAGGCTGATTTTGAACACGATCAGGAACGGCAGCATGAACAGCAGCGTCAGCCATAAATACGGCAGCGCGATCACCAGCTTGCGGCCGTGAGCCATCAGCAGGCGGTGGAACAGCGCCTTGAAGGTGCCGGGCGTTTTGGCCGGCGGTTCCGGCGTGCGTTCAGAAAGCAGGGTCATACGGGTTACTCCTCACCGGCTCCACTACACTGTCAACACTACGCAGCTGTCGGTTTCCCAGCACAGACGCACTTCATCGCCCCAGGTCGGCATCCCCTTGCGGAAACGGTGGCCGTTTTGCAGCTGGGCGCTGATAATCTGCCCGCTGTGCAGCTTCACGTGATAGATGGACAGATCGCCCAGGTAGGCAATGTGCGCCACTTCTCCCACCGCGAAGTTGCAGCCGTCTTCCGGCACCTGTTCGCACAGCAGGATCTTTTCCGGCCGCAGCGCCACCTGGATCGGCACGCCGTCCACCACCGAGGCGTCCGGATCGACTTTGATCGCATGGCGCAATCCGGGGCTTTGCAGGATCAGCGCATCGTCGTGGCGCTCTTGCAATACGCAGTCGAAGACGTTGACCGAGCCGATAAATTCGGCGCTGAAGCGGCTGTTCGGATGCTCGTAGATCTCTTCCGGCTCGCCGATCTGCACGAACTTGCCGCGGTTCATGATGGCGATGCGCCCCGCCATGGTCATCGCCTCTTCCTGATCGTGCGTCACCATCACGCAGGTGACGCCGACGCGCTCGAGAATGTCGGTCACTTCCAACTGCATGCGATCGCGCAGTTTCTTGTCCAGCGCGCCCATCGGCTCATCCAGCAGCAGCAGCTTCGGCCGCTTGGCCAGGCTGCGCGCCAGCGCCACCCGCTGCCGCTGGCCGCCGGAAAGCTGGTGCGGCTTGCGCTTGGCATACTCTTGCATGTGCACCAGCGCCAGCATTTCCGCCACCCGCTCGGCGATCGCCGCCCGTGGCATTTTGTCCTGTTTCAGGCCGAAGGCGATGTTCTGCTCCACCGTCATGTGCGGGAACAGCGCGTAGGACTGAAACATCATGTTGATCGGCCGCTGGTACGGCGGCACGTGCGACATATCCTGCCCATCGAGCACGATCTGCCCTTCCGAGGGCTGCTCGAAACCGGCCAGCATGCGCAGCAAGGTGGATTTGCCGCAGCCGGACGGGCCGAGCAGCGCAAAGATCTCGCCCTTGTAGATGGTAAGGCTAACGTCTTCGACCGCGTTCTGCCCGTCGAAGGTTTTGGTGAGGTTACGGATTTCCAGCAGAGGGGTGAAAACCTTCTGCGACTTGGCTTGAGGACGAGGGATGGCGTCGTTCAATCGGGGTGCTCTCCGGCGTAAAGCGGCACAAAACCACGGCGAGCGCCGTGGCCCAAAACGGCAATGCAGGCGGGGAGCGCCCGCCTGCCGGTTTACCGACGATCGGGGGATATCCCCCCATCATCACTTCCCGCTTTTAACTTTAGTCCATGCGCGGGTAATGACACGGTCCAGCTTCGGCGACTGTACGTTAAGCGTGAACAGCTTGGCGCGCAGATCGGCCGGCGGATAGACGTTCGGGTTATTGCGCACCTCAGCGTTCACCAACGGCGTGGAGTCCTTCACCGCATTGGCGTAATAGACATAGTTGCTGATGCCGGCCATCACGTCAGGTTTCATCAGGAAGTTCAGGAACTGGTAGGCGGCGTCTTTGTTCTTGGCGTCCGCCGGCATGGCGAACATGTCAAAGTAGGTCAGCGCCCCTTCTTTCGGGATCGCGTAGGCCACGTTCACGCCGTTCTTCGCCTCTTTGGCGCGATTGGCCGCCTGCATCACGTCGCCCGACCAGCCGATCGCCACGCAGATATCACCGTTCGCCAGATCGTTGATGTATTGAGACGAGTGGAAGTAACGGATGTTCGGCCGCAGCTTCAGCAGCAGATCGTTAGCCGCGCCGGTATAGTCCGCCGCGTTGGTGCTGTTGGGATCTTTGCCCAGGTAGTGCAGCACGGTGGCGTAGACCTCGCTCGGCGCATCGAGGAAGGAGACGCCACAGCTTTTCAGCTTCTCGAGGTTTTCCGGCTTGAGGATCAGATCCCAGCTGTCGACCGGCGCGTCTTTACCCAATGCCGCCTTCACCTTGTCGACATTGTAGCCGATGCCGGTGGTCACCATCAGGTAAGGGATGCCGTATTTGTTGTCCTTGTCATTGTGCGCCACCAGCTTCAGCATCTCGGGATCGAGATTCTTGTAGTTGGGCATCTTGCTCTTGTCGAGCGGCTCGAAGATGCCGGCCTGCGACTGGCGCTCGAGGAAGTTGGATGAAGGAACCACCAGATCATAACCGGTGCTGCCCGCCATCAATTTGCCTTCCAACACTTCGTTGGAGTCAAAGACGTCGTACACCACCTTGATGCCGGTTTCTTTCTGGAATTTGGCCAGGGTATCCGGCGCGATATAGTCGGACCAGTTATACACGTGCAGCGTTTTCTCTTCGGCTGACGCCGTGACGGACGCGGCCATCAACAGGCCGGCAACCACACCCGATAACCACTTTTTACGTTGGGTGACCATCCGTAACTTCCTCCAAAACAGGGTGAATCATAGAATTGAACTTGTATCTGCAGCGATACAAAACCTTTCCTGATCGAGCGCAATCGTTGCAACCGCGAACTGAATGGCTATGCATATGATTGCATGCGCCTTTTTTCACTGCCCTGCTCGCGTGGCCACAAGGGAAATCGCAAGCCCTTTGCAGAATCAGCAGCATAGCCGCTGCCATCGCAACCCGCCAGCCCCCAGGGTAAAAAACGCCTTTTATCGATTTTTTATGCAGTTTTTCTCTATGTGATACGCCATTAACGGCACAAAAGGCGAGAAAGATCGGGCGGCAAAGGCCAAAGTGCAGAATATTTTATTGCGGAGGGGAATAACGGCAGCATGCCGCCGGAGCGACGGCATGCTTAAGGTACGACGAGGATCAGTGCAGCATCGGCTGACGCACGGCGCCAGCGGGGATCTCTTCTTCATCACCCATAAACAGCAGATCGTTCGCCCGCGCCTCGAGGATCACCATCGAGACCTGCTCTTCGCCCTGCTGCATGAAGTGGGTAAACTGCTCGTAGGTGATGCCGACCGCCACGCTCAACGACTGGCAGACGATCAGCTTCGGCAGGTTGTCGTCCTGAATGTCGACGAACGCCTTGATGGTCAGCGAACTGGCGTTGATCTGGCTCAGGTCCGCCACCAACGGGATCAGCGCGGTCGGCTTCACCTCGGCCAACGCGGAAAACAGAATGACGTTGTCCACCAGATCTATCTTGGCGTCGAACACGCCGTCGAAGTTCTGCATGTGCGGCAGGTGCAGCGCCTGGCAGGAATCGCACTCAAAGAAAGAGATGCCCGACTGATCCAGCCAGCGCCGCAACAGCGCCAAATCGGGGACAATGAGTGAATCCATAATAACCAGCCTCACAATATTCAATACGCGAAAAGGCGCATAGCTTACGGAATATTCACCCGATACGCCACGATCAATGCGGCTTAATTCACTAATTCAGATATTGCACGGCGGGAAAAGCACGCCGCCCGCCCGTCAACCGCCGGATTTCAGGCGAAAGCCTGGCCGGCCGCGCTGCTCGATGTATTCGATCATCATGCCGGCGATGTCCAGCCCGGTGGTGGTTTCCACCCCTTCCAGCCCCGGCGACGCGTTGACCTCCATCACCAGCGGGCCGCGCTCTGCGCGCAGGATATCCACCCCGGCGACGTCCAGCCCCAGCGTGCTGGCCGCTTTCACCGCGATCGCCCGCTCCCTGGCGGTGATGGTCACCTTGCGGGCTGTGCCGCCGCGGTGCAGGTTGGAGCGAAACTCGCCGGGCTTGGCCTGCCGTTCGATGGCGGCCACCACCCGGCCGCCGACCACCAAACAGCGCACGTCGCGCCCCTGCGCTTCACGCACGTACTCCTGCACCAGGATGTGGGCGTTCAGCCCGCGAAAGGCGTCGATCACGCTTTCCGCCGCCTGGCGGGTTTCCGCCAGCACCACGCCGATGCCCTGCGTGCCTTCCACCAGCTTGACCACCAACGGCGCGCCGCCGACCAGTTCGATCAGATCGCCGGTATCGTCCGGCGAATGGGCAAAGCCGGTAATCGGCAGATCGATGCCCTGCCGCGCCAGCAGCTGCAGCGAACGCAGCTTGTCGCGGGCGCGGGTAATGGCCACGGATTCGTTTAGCGGGTAGCTGCCGAGCAGCTCGAACTGGCGCAGCACCGCCGTGCCGTAAAAGGTGATGGCGGAGCCGATGCGCGGGATCACCGCATCGTAACGCTCCAGTTGGCGGCCGCGATAATGAATGGTCGGCGCCGCCGGATTGATGTTCATGTAGCAGGAGAGCGGATCGATGATATCGATGCTGTGCCCGCGATCTTCCGCCGCTTCACGCAGCCGCTTGCATGAGTAGAGCGTTCCGTCGCGAGAAAGAATGGCAATTTTCACTCGTCACCCCAAAGGCCAACGCCTGCCCGGCAGGCGGGTTAGCAGCCGCGGCGCTCAGGCGCGCGGATCGCTGTCCTGATTATCTTTCGATTGCGGTTTGCGGCGATCGTTTTCCGGCGGCAACCCGCCGCGCATCAGCGGCCCGAAGCCCTGCACCACGCGCCACACCAGAAACGCCGCCGCCGGCACCATCAGCGCCACGCCGAGGAAAATCATGCCGACCGCCGCCTGCTGCGAAGCCAGCCAGCCCGGCAGCTGCAGGTGGCCGTGAATGCTGAGGTAGGCCAGCACCAGCATCACGATGCCCAGCCCTTCCAACACCAGCACCGGGCGCGGTAAGTCACCGAATGAACGCATATTTTTCTTCTCCAGAAGGTCTGCCTCCAGTGTAGTGAATTCCCGTCGGCGGCGACAGTCCCGGCAGACTAATTGGTTACATGAATCAAACTAACAGGTAATTCCTGCTTTTTTTTCGCCGGCTCAACGGGCATAGTAGGCGCCATCTGACGCAGGTAATGACTTTTTCGGTGACGGGATGTCGTTGCGGTAGCGAACAATTTATTGAAAATCCAATTAAGGAGCGTTGCATGTTTGCAGTAATCTTCGGGCGTCCTGGCTGTCCTTATTGTGTCCGCGCTAAAGAACTGGCGGAAAAACTGACTGAAGAACGCGACGATTTCAACTTCCGTTACGTTGACATCCACGCGGAAGGTATCACCAAGGCCGATCTGGAAAAAACCGTCGGCAAACCGGTTGAAACCGTGCCGCAGATCTTCCTGGATGAGAAGCACATCGGCGGTTGCACCGATTTCGAAGCTTACGCCAAAGAACACCTGAACCTGTTCCAGTAAGTTTTTGAACGACAAAGACAAAAAAGGCGCTTAACGCGCCTTTTTTTATTGCCGCTGCCGCCGGTGCAGCTGCTGCAGCGTCTGCAACAGGCCGAGGGCGAACAGCATCAGCATCGCGCCGAACACGCACCAGAACACCGCGCTGGTGGCGTACGCCAGCTCCTGCCAGAACGAAGAGGACGGCGTCAGCCAGAAATGGCGGATCAGCAGACACAGCGGCAGCGCATACAGCGCGCCGAGCAGCGGGCAAAGCAGCCGCTTGCGGCTCGACAGATAGCTGGCGATCGCACCGGGGATCACAAACAGCAGCAGACCGGTTTCGCCGTGGTGCTCATGATCCGTGCTGCCGAACAGGCCGGTTTGCTGGCCGAGAAACACCAGGCTGAACAACAGAAAACAGCTGAGAATGCCCAGCCAATATCTATAACTCGTCATGCGAATTCTCCCCCGCCCAATTACCGCATCAATAGAAATCGGACCGCTCACCCGCGCGGTGACGCTGAACCGAATTTTTTCCTTGGTCAAAAGAGAGTTAAATGCGCACGGCGGCGCAGGAAATCAGCTTTCTGTGCTGGCTGTCATCGGTCATAGCGTCTAGAATGAACGCCGCCGAACGATGGTTCGCTTTGCCTTCCGCTGGTGGTGATTTATAACGTCGTTTTAAGGCTGAATCTATCTCTTATAGTTATCTATATCAAGCACTTACTGGTAAACAATAAGTTATCCTCCGTGAACATAAACGTCGCTAGTTTGTTAAACGGTAACTACATTCTGTTACTGTTCGTGGTACTCGCACTGGGGCTGTGCCTCGGTAAACTCCGTCTGGGCTCCGTCCAACTCGGTAATTCCATTGGCGTTTTGGTGGTTTCGCTGCTGCTCGGCCAGCAACACTTCGCCATTAACACCGAGGCGCTGAATCTCGGCTTTATGCTGTTTATTTTCTGCGTGGGCGTGGAAGCCGGGCCCAACTTTTTCTCGATTTTCTTCCGCGACGGCAAAAACTACCTGATGCTGGCGCTGGTGATGGTCGGCTCGGCGATGGTGATCGCCATCGGTCTCGGCAAACTGTTCCACTGGGACATCGGCCTGACCGCCGGCATGCTGGCCGGCTCGATGACCTCGACGCCGGTGCTGGTGGGCGCCGGCGATACGCTGCGCAACACCATCGTCAACGGCCCGGCGCTGCTGGCGGCGCAGGATCATCTGAGCCTCGGCTACGCCCTCACCTACCTGATCGGTCTGGTCAGCCTGATCTTCGGCGCGCGCTACCTGCCGAAGCTGCAGCACCAGGACCTATCCACCTCTGCCCAGCAGATCGCCCGCGAACGCGGCCTGGACACCGACAGCCAGCGCAAGGTCTACCTGCCGGTGATCCGCGCCTACCGCGTCGGCCCCGAACTGGTGGCTTGGGCCGACGGCAAGAACCTGCGCGAACTGGGCATCTACCGCCAGACCGGCTGTTACATCGAACGCATCCGCCGCAACGGCATTCTGGCCAACCCGGACGGTGACGCGGTGCTGCAGGTGGGCGACGAAATCTCGCTGGTCGGCTACCCGGACGCCCACGCGCGGCTGGATCCGAGCTTCCGCAACGGCAAGGAAGTGTTCGATCGCGATCTGCTCGACATGCGCATCGTCACCGAAGAGATCGTGGTGAAGAACAGCAACGCGGTGAACAAGCGCCTGAGCCAGCTGAAGCTGACCGACCACGGCTGCTTCCTCAACCGCGTGATCCGCAGCCAGATCGAAATGCCGATCGACGACAGCATCGTGCTTAACAAAGGCGACGTGCTGCAGGTGAGCGGCGACGCGCGCCGGGTGAAGAGCGTGGCGGAGAAGATTGGCTTTATTTCGATCCACAGCCAGGTGACCGACCTGCTGGCGTTCTGCGCCTTCTTCATCATCGGCCTGCTGATCGGCCAGATCACCATTCAGTTCAGTAACTTCTCGTTCGGCATCGGCAACGCCGCCGGCCTGCTGATGTCCGGCATCATGCTCGGCTTCCTGCGCGCCAACCACCCGACCTTCGGCTACATTCCGCAGGGCGCGCTGAACATGGTGAAAGAATTCGGCCTGATGGTGTTTATGGCAGGCGTGGGCCTGAGTGCCGGCGCCGGCATCGGCCACAGCCTGGGCGCGGTCGGCGGCCAGATGCTGATCGCCGGGCTGATCGTCAGCCTGGTGCCGGTGATTATCTGCTTCCTGTTCGGCGCCTACGTGCTGCGCATGAACCGCGCCCTGCTGTTCGGCGCCATCATGGGCGCCCGCACCTGTGCGCCGGCGATGGAGATCATCAGCGACACCGCGCGCAGCAATATCCCGGCGCTGGGCTATGCCGGCACCTACGCCATCGCTAACGTGCTGTTAACGCTGGCGGGTTCACTCATCGTGGTGCTATGGCCAGGGATACTCGGCTGATCGATTAGCGGGAGAGATGAATCGGCGATAAAAATATTTTGATTTTTTTGTCGCCGGCCAGAACTTTCGTTGGGGGCCGCAGTCTGAATTAGTGCCACTGCTTTTCTTTGATGTCCCCATTTTGTGGAGCCCGATAATCCCGCCTTTTAGGTTCAAGATTATCGGGTTTTTTGTTGCCTGAAAAACGTATTACATCAACGGCCCACGACCCCGAAATGCACATTTTTGCTGTGGTTCGGTCACACATCCCTCTTCTCATTCGTCATCTATATGTGTTAACCCGATAAATGAGGAGTTCTTATGACTACGCCAGTGAATACCGACCCTGTCAATCATGCGCAAACCATTGCCAACGTTTTTTCCGCGCTGCTGAAAGTGCATGGCGCTATCGACGCGCACAATCTAGAGCGCAAGATCTACCATCTCGTCCTCCTGCGCGCTTCGCAAATCAATGGCTGCGGTTACTGTGTCGAGATGCATACCAAAGAAGCGCGTGAGGACGGTGAAACCAACGCACGTCTGGACAGGCTGGTGGTATGGGAACACGTTGATGATTTCACGCCTCGCGAGCGCGCCGCATTTGCCTGGACAGAAGCGTTAACGCGGCTTGAACGCCATACCGAGTATGGCCCACTGCGCGCGGCATTGCGCGCGTACTATTCCGAGGAAGAAATCAGCGCGCTAACCGCAAATATCACTATGATAAATCTGTGGAATAGAATTCATATTTCCGGCCACTAATATGAAAAACGACAAGTATGCAGCACTGTTCGAATCGAGAAGACCGTTTCTGATCGGCCTCGCCTATCGTATTTTAGGTTCTCTGGCCGACGCGGAAGATGCCGTGCAAGATACCTATATCAAATGGTTAAATGCGGATCGCCACAGCATTCTGAATCCTGCTGCCTGGCTGACCACCGTCTGCACTCGTCGTTGTCTTGACCTGCTGCGCGCCGCGCAGCAGGCTCGCGTCGATTATGTCGGTATTTGGCTACCAGAACCCATTCAAACCGCCGTAGCCAAAACGCCCGAGCAAACGTTGGAACTCTCATCGTCGCTGTCGACGGCCTTTATGCTGTTGCTCGAAAGACTCACTCCCCGCGAGCGCGCAGCCTATTTGCTGCATGACATCTTTGACTTGCCCTACGCGGATCTCGCCATGACATTAGGTGGAGAAGAAACGGCGTGTCGTAAACTGGTGTCACGCGCGCGCGAAAAAGTTGGCCGCCCAGAGGAGCGTAAAACCCAGCCCACAGAGCGGCAGGAAGCCTTGCTTATCGCTTTCAAAACGGCGGTGGAAACGGCAGATATCGAACCGCTTTCGACCCTGTTGTCCGAAGACGTTAAGCTCAGTGCGGACGGCGGCGGCAAAGTGCCCGCCAACCTGGCTGAACTCGTCGGCAAACGTGACGTGCTCGAATTTATCGGCGGTAAATTGCCCGTATTTTGGCGAGCCTATCTCTGGCAACACGCGCTCATCAATGGCGTGCCAGGCGCCTTGCTATCCGAACAAGGCCGTATTACGGCGTCTGTCAGTCTCAGTTTGAATGCCGAAGGCCGACTGGCTCAGGTATTTATCGTGCGCAACCCAAGCAAACTTTCGCAACTCGACCGTCTGTGGACAATGCCTCTGCGGTAAGAATACCCTTACAACATGTGCCCATTTTCTGGTATTACAGCGAGACGGTTTATTGACTGACAGGAGCAGGCGGCCATTTCCCGCCACGCTTAATTAGCTCGTCTCTGATGCGCTCAAGAGACTCTTTCGCCTCACTGCCGTCCTGACTCCTATTAATCAGCCGTTGCAGCTGATTGCCCATCGTCCAACCCGAGTTGCCTCTTATATCGCTATCGGCACCTTTTTCTAAAAGAAGAATGACGTGGTCATAGGAGTGATAGTCTAAAGCATCGATGAGCAGCGTATCACCCAGTGAATTTCTTATATTTATATCCGCACCATAATCCAACATGACCTCTAATGTCTCTGTATTCTTCGCAAGAATACTTTTAAATATAATTGGCTTATTGTTGATTTTATCTTTTGCATTAGGAGAGAGCCCCCCATCTAACATGGATTTTATCCAGACTCCCTTATCTGCTTTCATAACAAATTCAGCGGGGCTACTTCTCCCTTCCGGCCTAGGCTGTAGTGGGTCTGCCCCCGCCTTGACCAAATCTGTAATGATCTTGAGTCGCTCTGGCGTGTTCTTGTCAAAGATAGCGTTATTTATCGCCCAGAATAGCAACGTCATCTCCGCCTTGGCCGGCCGATTTAACGTTTCTTTGCTTACCGTCGGTAAAATCTTATCCAGCTTTTGCCTGTCACCCTCGTAGATGATGTTGGCGATGTCCAGTTGCGTCCCTTCAAAATAATACTGCGGTTGTAAATCCATACCTTGTTTGCATCCCTGCATCACAAACATCGACAGCACCACGGTGATAATCAGAGTAATGTGCTTCATGCCGTACCCGTCCACGTCAAACGCCCGTTATTTCACCCGCCTGAAAGCTAACTAATTCACAATGTTTATCTTCTCTTTAATTTTAATTAATTTTTTTATATAAGAATTATTTTTGTCTCCTTTGGCTATTTCCGCAGAAATCAGAGAAAGGAAGCTGTCATTAAAATCATCTTTGGCTAAGGGGTTAGCGCCATGAGCCAAAAGAACCTCAATGTGCTCAGGGCAACTGTTATACAGCGCATTAATTAATGGAGTTCTGTTCATAGCCCCTTTGATATTAACATCAGCTTTGTAATCTATTAGGGCACTCAATGTCTCTGTATTAACCGCTTGAAAGCTCTTGAAAATTATTGGCTGATTGTTTATTTCATCCCTTGCATTAGGCGATAATCCGCCTTCAAGCATAGCCTGTATCCAGACGCCTTTATCCGCTTTCATAACATATTCAGCCGGGCTACTTCGCCCTTCCGGTCTTGGCTGCAGTGGATCTGCCCCTGCCTTGACCAAATCCGTAATGATCTTGAGCCGCTCTGGCGTGTTCTTGTCAAAGATGGCGTTATTTATCGCCCAGAATAGCAACGTCATCTCCGCCTTGGCCGGCCGATTTAACGTTTCTTTGCTTACCGTCGGTAAAACCTTATCCAGCTTTTGCCTGTCACCCTCGTAGATGATGTTGGCGATGTCCAGCTGCTTTCCTTCAAAGTAATCCTGTGGTTGTAGATCCATACCTTGTTTGCACCCCTGCATGATGAGCGTAGACACTACCATCGTGATAATGAGTATGATTTTTTTCATATTCTTCCCTTGATTGTGGCAATGTCATCGTCTTTTTCATTTTCAATGCATTGTATCGCCTGGTCTATACCGTGCTTATCCAGCAGTGAGCCTGTTCCACCGGAAAGCGTGTGTTTTACTCCCACTGCATCAGGCGCCAACATGGACAAGCGTTCTTTCGCCATCACCGCCGGGGGATAAAATTGGAGGTCTTTGGCATCCTCCCACAAATCAACCTCCTGCAGCTTGGTCAATAGCTCCCCCTTCACGCGATACGCCTGAATATTATCGGCGCTGCCTATAATCGAACCGCCATATTTTTCTACAGTTCCTGCATTCAGGCCTGCTGCATTAAACGTCCAAGCCGGTTTGCCGCTGGCCATGGAGGCCGCAGACGCCATGCCCCCGCCCAGCGAATGGCCAGATATCCCGGCACCGCCTTTAATTGCTTTACCTATATTGACCGCTTTCTTGTAATATTCGGAGTTAAACCCCAACCCCTGAGCGCCGTTATTTGACCAGTCACTCAGGTTTTTAATGCCTGACAAATCGCCATTCAGTAACGCTTTCTGGGCAGCCTTACTTATTCCCTCCGGGAACTCGGGCGCACGCGATCCACGGAACACCACCGTCGGATTCATCGCTTTACCAAAGACCGTTTCATCTGGCTGATAAACCCGAGCCAGAAAGCCCGGCGTATCCTCATCGTCATAGAGCATATCTTTGCTTAAACCGAGTTTACCCAGCGCCCCATCATTGTTACTAATGTCCTTCCAGCCTTCAGGGATGTCTATCGTGTCCTTGAGCGGGTTAGTGGTCTTGTAAACATTCTCAGCCAACTTCGCCTTTTCGACCGCGACGTTGTTCTCCGCCAATCGCTGTGCCGCCATGCGCGCATCCGGGTAAATGCTGCGGTTGCCTCGCCCTATCAGGTACTGGCGTTCTTGCCAGCGTTCTGCCTTGGTCATCGGACGGATGGCCTGTACCGTGGCGGCAACGGTTGCCACTGCGGTAGCGATGGCTTGCTGCAGAGGGGGATTCCGGGTCGTATTCTGCCTCGCCGGCAGCACCGTCGGTTTTGCCCGCCGGCCATAGCGGCTGACCATTTCTTCATAGCGGGCGATCACGCGCCCTGTAGGGTAAAAGGCAGGAAGAGAGCTGCCGGGATAGCGCTGTAATCGGCCTTCCGCGTCGACGTAAAACGCGTATTTGGTCGGCGTCCAGGCGCCCATTCCCTCATCAATCGCCAGCAAGCCGCCCCGATTGAGATCATCGAACACGCTGCGCTTCACAGCCGCGTCCTCACGATAACCGGTGACGCCAATACCGGATTGAGTATTACGGGTTATGGAATACCGGCTGCTTATCGATATGCCGGCTGCGCCGCCGAACAGATAATGCCGTTCCAGCTCATGGCGAGCTTGTGTCGGGGTGAGTATCCGGGAGAAACTTTCCGGCGCCGTGTGTTCAGAAAAGAGAGAGTGCAGCTTCATACGGCACCAGCCCGTACGTCGGTTCCCTGAGGCGGCGTTCCGGCCCCTTTCCTTGTCACCTCGCCGAGATTTAGCGAACGATAACGCATTGGATATCCTTATCTTGCAGGTCACTGCATGTCCGTGAATGTTCGAAAAACTAGCACAATTCAGCAAAGATTGCTTTGTTGTCTTGCTGTTCACACCGTAACACTCGGTGGAGGAAATTCATGCAGTGGCGTTTTTCGGCAGCGGCGTCTGGCAAACGCCATAGGAAAATAAATCTCAGATAAAAGCCTGGCGGAGAATCAGAAGGGATATAGAGAAAAAGAAAAATGGCACACCCGACGTTGCTGGGCTGCTTTTGCTGCGCCGGCCCCAGGCCGGCGCAGCAGCACCCGTTTAGAACCGCTGTTTGATAGGTTCATCACTGTTCAGATTGCCGTTGGCCTGCGCTTCCCCGCAGGTGGTGGGGCCAAAGGCCACCACTTTGCCGTCGCTGTTTCTGAAGCCGACGTAGAACGGCGTCACGGTGCCGTTCGGCAAGCGGTGGTTATAGTCGTGGCACACGCCCTGGCCGTTCAGCGTCGGCAGGGTGGCGATCGGCGCGCCGAAATCCCGGCTGACCGAGCGCTTGTCGGCGCCGACGTGAAAAGCGTCGGCGATCTTTTGATCGCGCAGCAGGCTGAAGGTATCGCAGCCGGTTAACAACAGGCTCACCGCCACAACGGCACTCCCTAACCCTTTATTCATTTTTCACTCCCTCTATATATATTGAACCTGGCGGCAATCACGCTGTTTTGCCGGGTAAACGTCGGCGAGCGCCCAAGGGCGTGCCTGCTCGCTAGAGCATTAAAAAGAGAAGCCATACAAATTAATGATTCAACGAATGAGATAACCGCCCCATCGCCCTGGAAAGAACCGAATGGGAACGCGTTACAGTTTGCGGATCACATTGCCAATCAGGCATTTCACGGCGTTGACTTGCGCCGTCAGCCCCGGCTTATCGGCGGGAAACACACCGTCCAGCGCCGCGGTACCGACGGTGAAGCCAACCGCATTGCCCGTCACCACGGCGGCGATGCGCTCTTCCCGGTCGATAGACCCGGCGATATAAACCGGTTTGTCGACCGCATCGCACACCCGCCGAATCAACGTCGGCACGTCGCCGGCAAAGCGGTAGGCCAGCAGATCCAGCCCTGTCACGCCCGGTAAAGCGGCGCGCTGGCGGGCGCTGGCGACAATATCGTCAATGTCACCTTCCAGCACGCTGGGGTGGCCGCTGATGCGGCCGGCAAACGGATAGTAGCGCAGGTCAGACTGACGAATGATCGGCAGCACGCTTTCCGGCCGCGTCCCCCCCATCAATACATCAACGCCCAACGCCAGCGCCGCGCGCGCCGAATTCATCTCGCTTTCCTCATCCAGGCTAACCACTTCCAGATAAGCGGTGGCGCCGCCGGCGTGGATCGCCTGCGCCAACTGTTTGAGTTGATCCAGCGGCAGGCCGATATCCTTAAAGCCGATATGCTTCACGCCGGCAGCCAGCACCTCTGGTAGCCGCGCTTGCGCATCGGGCACCGTGCTGTCGTTGCGCGTCAGCATGAAAATAAACTCGGGTGTGTGCATGGTGTTTCCTTATTGTCTTCAGGTGATGTGAGTTATTGGGCGCGCAGCATTTTTTCCGCCTGCCGGAAGGCGTACAGCAGGCTGGCGTGTTCCGCCCGTCCGCTGCCCGCGATATCAAACGCCGTACCGTGGTCGACCGAGGTGCGGATAAACGGCAGGCCGACGGTGACGTTAACGCCGTGATCCACCCCGAGATATTTCACCGGGATCAGACCCTGGTCGTGATATTGAGCGACCACAATGTCGAACTCCCCGCGCCGGGCGCGCATGAAAACGGTATCGCCGGGCCAGGGGCCGCTGACGTCCAACCCCTGTTTCCGCGCCAGGGCGATGGCGGGCACGATGACGTCAAGATCTTCGCGGCCAAACAGGCCATTCTCCCCGGCGTGCGGATTCAGGCCGGCCACCGCAATGCGCGGTTTCGCTATGCCCAACGCCCGGCAGGCCGTTTGCGCCAGATGAAACGCGCGCAGCTCGTTTTCCACGGTCGCCGCGTCGATGGCGTCCCGCAGCGAAACGTGAATGGAAACCAGGATCACCCGCAGCTCGTCATTGGCCAGCATCATGGCGAAGTCCTGGGTGCCCGAGCGCGCCGCCAGGATCTCGGTGTGCCCCGGATAATCGATCCCCGCCAGGCGCATCGCCTCCTTGTTCAACGGGGCGGTGACGATGCCGGCGATACGCCCCGCCAACGCCAGATCTATGGCGGCAACCACCCAGGCATAAGACGCCGCGCCCGCGCGCTTATCGAGCCTGCCGGGGGGCAAGTCCACCGGCAGCGCAACGCCGGCGGAATAGACGGCGGTTTCTCCCCGCATCCAGGCTTCGTCCCATCCCGCCAACGAGGCGGGCAGCTCGCGGATGTGCAGCGTCAGCCCCAGACTGGCCGCCGCGCGCGCCAGAGCACCGGCATCGCCAATCACCACATAAGGCGTGCTCAACCGCTCTTTGGCCGCCAGTTTGGCGATGATCTCCGGCCCGATGCCGGCGGGATCGCCCATGGTTATCGCCAGCGGCAAGGTGGAAAGGGTCATCGTTCTTCTCCTTCTCGGTCAGCGCGCAACCGGGTTACGCAGTTCAACAACGTGGCAGCCCGGCCAAAACCGCCCGCCTTGGTGGCGAACGGCAGCCTGCGGCCCGGCAGATTTAACAACCCGAAAGGCACGCCGGGTTCCACCTCACCGAACAACGTCAATGAGCCGGCCGCCATGGCGTCGACGATACGCCGCGCGGTATCGCCGCCGGTCGCCACCAGCCCGTCGAAGGCGGGCGTGCAACGGCTGACGACCGCGCCCAGCGCAGCGGCATGATCCGCCGTGGCCGCTCGCGACCGGGGCGACATCAGGCAAACCACATCGGCACGCGCAAACGCCGCTCGCACCTCTTGCGCTACCGCCTCGGGATCGGCCGCTTCAGGCAGCGTGACCAGCACCGCGCCCGCCTGCCGCAGGCTTGCCAGCTGGGCGTCATTCGCCGGATGCAGGCTGCCAATCGCCACCAGCACCTTGCGGGCTCTCAGCGGCGGTTGAGTGGGCGGCGCGTTCTCCTCCGAGGACAACGCACGCGACAGCGCCGCCGCCAGGCCCGGCGATCCCACCCACACCACCGGTTCGGCAATGCCGATCCGCCTCACGACCCCATCCAACTCGCCGTTGTCTGCGGCGTCGAATACCTGAAAACGCGTCGGCTCCAGCCCCGCCATGCGCTCCATGACATAGCCGGTGACGATCGGGTTCTTCGGATCGCGCGCAAAGGCGGTCTGCTCCAGCGCGACGCCGTCGACGTATTGCCGGCCGCCCACCGTGGTGCGGCCGGCATCCGGAAAGGCCGGCGCAACGATGGCGAGACGGCGCCCGCTGCCCGTCAGCGCCCCGCGCGTTTCCGGCCCCAGATTGCCGCGCAGCGTGGAATCCACCGTTTTGTAGATGAGGCGCGCCGGTTTCACGCAGGCGGCGGCATGGCGAAAACGCCGCTCCGCCTGCTCCGGCGAAACGAAGCGGGAATCTAAATCGAAAGCGACGATCTCAGCGCCCTGCAACGCGGCATCGGGCAGGCGCAGCATGACGCAGGCGCTCAGTCCGCGTGCGGCGAACGGAGCCGCGCCGTCGAGCGCGCTGGTAAGATCATCGGCGAGAATGGCAATCATCGCAGTTACCCGTAAGTGGAAAGTGATGCACACTTTGGCGGATTTGGCTGACAATAAAAAACGATTTGCGTAGTATCGATGATTGACAAAAACTCAATCAAAAAGGGGGCGCAGTGCGTCAACGAAGGTTGCCTAACCTGGCGGTATTACGGGCTTTCGAAGCTACGGTGCGGTACGGCAGCGTGTCGAAAGCCGCCAAATCTCTCAACGTCACCGACGGCGCCGTCAGCCGTGCGGTGCGCGAATTCGAACAAACCTTGGGATTCGCGCTGTTTCAGCGCACCAGCCGCATGGTGCATCCGACGCCGCAGGCGCAAGAGCTGGCGAGCGAGATCGGCCGGGGGCTGGACAACCTGCAGTCGGCGATCGACCGCGCCTGTCGGCATCATCAGAATCGCCCGTTGGTGATCTCCTGCGAGCCGACCTTTCTGATCCGCTGGCTGATCCCGCGCCTGGCCGGTTTGCAGCAGGCGGTGGGGAAAGAGCGCGATCTGCAGCTGGTCTCCGCCGGCGGCGCCGTCGCCTTCTCGCGCGAAGGCATCGATCTGGCGATTCGCCGCAACGATTTCCCGATCGCCGACGACGTGGTCGCCCGCCCGTTCCTCAAAGAACGGGTCGGCCCGGTATGCCGCCGGGAGCATGCCGCGGCGGGGCGTGAACTGCGCGGCACCCTGCTCCACACCGAGACGCGACCGTTCGCCTGGCGCGACTGGTGCGCCCACAGCGGCTTCGAGATCCAGCCGGGCAACGAGCTGCGTTTCGAACATTTCTATCTCAGCCTGCAGGCGGCGGTCGCCGGCGCCGGTATCGGCATCGGCCCGTTGGCGCTGGTGGCGGATGACATCGTCAACGGCGCGCTGGTGGCGCCATATGGCTTTGCGCCTGACGGGACGGATTACGTGCTGATGACCCAGGCCGACGGCCAGGAGGATGCGATCTTCTCAACGGTGTTGGATTGGCTGATCGCCATGGGGGAAGAAACCGAACGGGCGGTATTGGCGGGCGGAAAGAAAGCGTAACGGGGAAAAGTCTCCGCCTGCCGCGCAGGGCAGGACAAGCGGAGCGGCGTCAGGCGGCGATTACTTCTGCTCGGCCTGGCTTACGGTATCTTCGGCTTTCCAGATGCGGTATTTCACTTCCGCGTCTTTCGGCGCATACACCACGATCGGCAGGCGGCTGTTGTAGCGCTGCATCGCGGCGTCGCCCAGGTTGGCGGCGATGAATTGCTTGGTCTTGGTGTTGTCCGGGCAGCCCATCATGGTCGAGGCCGGTTCAGAGAGCTTCTCCAGCACCAGATAATCGTAGCCCCAGCCGGACAGGGTTTTGGTTTCCAGCGTGCCGCCGATCATGTGGCGGTTGCAGTCCACCTCCAGCGTCTTGCCGATCAGCAGCTCCACCTTGTAGTTCTCTTCGTGCTCTTGCTTCGGCAGGTAGATCACCTGGCGGTTCATGCCCTTCTCGGCTTTCGGGTAAGGCGCGACCTTTTCCAGCGGCTGTTTGCTGATATCCGCGTCATCGCCAGAGGTAGCCGCCATAGCGCCGGCGGAAACGGCCATCAGCAGGCCGGAAAATACAACGGATGCCTTATTCATGTTTTATCCCTACACGTTGTCAAATAATCCGCCTATAAACTAATACACTACAGCTAAGCCCGCCACAGGTTTAATCTTCTTTACAATAGGCGTTCAATAGTGACAATCGCCTGATATCGTCGATTAACCGGAGCAATGACTCAGCGTTTCTTCAGGTTGGCAACATAGGCCTTCACCACCTGATAGACATAATCCTGGCATGCCAGCCCGGTTTGCGGATCGTAGTTGCCCTGATTGGTGATGTTGTTGGACAACACGCGAATGCCGACGAACGGCACCTTGAATTCGGCGGCGATCTGCGCGGCGGAGGCGGTCTCCATCTCTTCGACCGAAGTCTGATAACTGTCGTGGAAATAGCGAATGCGGTCCAGCTCGCTGTTCCACACGTCGGCCGAGCCGATTACCCCTTCCACGACCTTGCCCTGTCGGTAATCGCCCTTAACGCTTTGCGCAATCGCCAGCAGGTTGGGGTCGGCGGGAAACTGACGCAGGCTGTGCGCCTTTTTGTCCTCGCCGGCGCTGCCTTTGGAAGCCAACAGATCCATCGGCTGCCACTGCCGCGAGTCGCTGCCTGCCCCCAACGCCTTGGCCGGCGTTTTGAACGCCCCGAGATTGACCGAATATTTGCCCAGCACGATGTCATACACCTTGAGCGCAGGATCGTGGCCGCCGGCGGTGCCCTGGTTGATGATCGCCACCGGGCGGAACTGCGTGGCGGCGATCGCCGTGGCCGCCGCGGCGTTGGACATGCCCTTCAGCGTCTCCGACACCACCACCGGGTAGCCGTCTACGGTGCCGTGCCAAAAGCGCCAGCCGCCGATCTGCTCCTCGCGCGGGTTTTCCAACCGCAGGGCGAAACGTTCCGCCTCTACCGGCATGGCGCCCTGCACCACGATCGGCCCGGCGGCCGCAGGTTGGCCAAAACTCAACGGAGAAAAGGCCGCACCGGCGGCCGCCAACAGTAAGACACGCGCTTTATTCTTCATCACCACACTCTCATCCCAAAAAAAGCAAACGATTACCTTAGCCGAAGGCGGTAACGTCGGATAGGGTTTTCTTACCGGCGGACTAAGGTTTTCTTAAGACGGAATGATTACAGTGGCGCTATTCAATCCTGCCACCGAGCCTGCGCGTGAATCCAGAATCGTCATTAAATCAATCCTCAACGGCACCGCAAATTAAGACAACCGCCCTTTACTCCCTGCTGGCATCCTTTTACCGTTGGCAGGTTTTTGGCCTGCTGATCAGCGGCCTGCTGTTCCTGTGGCTCTCCCGCAACGAACAGCTGGACTGGGCGATCAGCAACTTTTGGTACGATGCCGCCAGCGGGCATTTCCCGTGGCAAAACAATGATTGGCTGGATCTGATCAACCACCGCCTGCTGAAGCAAATAGTGATCGTCGGGGCGGTACTGGCGCTGTTTTGGGGCATCTATCGCCGCAGCGCGCGCCTGATCGTCAGCATGTTGCTTCTCGGGATCGGCCCGTTGGTAGTGGGCATTCTCAAGGCCACCAGCGCGCACTCCTGTCCGTGGGATCTGATCGAGTACGGCGGCAAGGCGATGTCCTTCCCATTGTTCGGTGCGGTGCCGGCGCTGCCGGGCCCCGGCCGCTGTTTCCCCGGCGGGCACGCCTCGAGCGGTTTCGCGGTCATGGCGTTGTTTTTCCTGTTTTATCCGCAGCGCCCGCGCCTGGCCTGGTGGTGCTGGTGCGGCGGCATTGCGCTCGGCATGTTGATGGGCTTTGGTCAGATCATACGCGGCGCACATTTTCTTACCCATAACCTGTGGGCGGGTTGGTGGGTTTGGTTAAGCCAGTTGGTTATTTATTGGATGGTTAGCGGCTATTGGTGCCGCAAGATGAGGTAACGGTTATGGAGCAGTTAAACCATGTTCTTTTCGCCTGGATCAATGCGACCCCGGCGTCTCCCGAGTGGATGATTGATTTCGCCACCTTTTTGGCGCGCGATCTGATCATTATCGTGCCGCTGCTGATCGTCGGCCTGTGGCTGTGGGGGCCGCAAAGCCAGCTGGTTTCACAGCGCGAAGTGGTGGCGAAAACCACGATCGCGCTGCTGTTCGCCATGCTTGCCGCCTCCGCTATCGGCGCGCTGCTGCCGCATGAGCGCCCATTCGTCGCCGGCATGGGGTATACCTTCCTGGCACACGCGCCGGACAGCTCGTTCCCGAGCGATCACGGCACCGCCATCTTTACCTTTGCGCTGGCGTTCCTGTTCTGGCACCGGGTCTGGTCCGGTGCGCTGCTGATGATTGTCGCCGTCGGCATCGCCTGGTCACGCGTTTACCTCGGCGTACACTGGCCGCTGGATATGGTCGGCGGTTTCCTGCTCGGCCTGGTCGGCTGCCTGTTCGCCCAGCTGGTGTGGAATCTGTTCGGCGATCCCCTCGCCGACAAGCTGTCGCGCCTGTATCGTTTCCTGTTCGCCTTCGCCATTCGCCGCGGCTGGGTGAAAGAGTAACCGTACAACATGACCGGGGCATTACCGCCCCGTGATTTCACACCACGCCGGTGGTCACGCAGAACGCACGCGTTTTTCCCGCTCCCAGCATCACCCCCGCCTCACCCTCTGGCGCATTCGGGCGGCAGTTCGCCGGCTGAACAAAGGCCAGCCGCCGCCGGTTGCCCTGAACGGCGATGCGCCGGAGACCATAGTTGAATTGCCCGGTGGCGAAGCGCGTCACATAGCGCCGGCCTTGCGGCGTCAGCATAAAGAACTCGGCCTGATCCACATAGCGCGTCAGATCGTCGGAGCACAGCAGTTCTTGCCCGATCGCATCCCCTAACAAAGCCGGCGTCGGCAGATTCTGGCGGAATACCGCGTCGGGAATGCAATCATAGTTGAGGCGACACACATAGGGCAGCGGCTGCGGCCGCTCGCCTAGGTTAGTGACCTTCATCTCTATGGCGAACTGCGCGCTCTGGGCTGCCAAACGCAGCGCCGGGCCGATGCGCCAACGCCCGCCCAACCGCTCGCCTTCGCCATGCAACGTCAGCTCATCGCCCGTCAGCTCCAGCCACACGCGTTGCATCAGTGGCGGCGCCGGATCCTGACCCGACCAGGCGGGATAGAACGCGGCATCGTCAGCGCGCTTTTTTCCTGCGCCCCGCACGCTGCGGCGGCCCGACTTCAGTGAGTAACCGTCAAACTCAGCATCCCAGATCGCGAGGCCCTGATACGGTAAAACCGTCAGCGCGCCACGGCTGTTCGCCAGCGTCAGCATCGGCCCGCATTTTGCGCAGCGATGCGCACTCACCGCGAAATCCGCGTTGCGGAACAGTTCCTGCCGCTGCGCCCCGAAAGCTTCAGGAGCCAGATCGATGTTGATCTTCATCTTTTTTCCCTCGACGTTGCGCCCGCGCAGGCCGCGAGCCGCTAAATGTTATTTAAATAACAAAACCACACCTTTAAGTTATACGCATAACAGCCTGTTCGCGACGATCTCGTCGACATTTTTAAACATCGCTAGGTTTATCGACATCTGAATGTTATTATTTTCACATTACCCATCCCGCTTACTGTCTTAACCTCACTAAGGAATCGCGATGACCACCGAAAACATCGATTACGCCAGCTACGTTGACCACACCCTGCTGGCGATGGACGCCACCGAACTGCAGATCGCCAAACTGTGCGAAGAAGCGCAGCAGCACAACTTCTATGCGGTATGCGTCAACTCCGGCTACGTGCCGCTGGCGGCCCAGCTGCTGCAGGAAAGCACCGTGAAAGTCTGCTCGGTGATCGGTTTCCCGCTGGGCGCTGGCCTGACCGTCGCCAAAGCCTTTGAAGCCAAAGCGGCGATCGCCGCCGGCGCGCAAGAGATCGATATGGTGATCAACGTCGGCTGGTTGAAAAGCGGCCTGCTGGACGAAGTGAAAGCCGACATCGCCGCCGTGCGCGAGGTTTGCGCGGCGATCCCGTTGAAGGTAATATTGGAAACCTGCCTGCTCAGCGATGCGCAGATCGTCCAGGTTTGTGAAATGTGTCGCGAACTCGATGTGGCCTTCGTGAAAACTTCCACCGGCTTCAGCACCGGCGGCGCTCGGGAAGAGCACGTCAAACTGATGCGCAAGACCGTGGGCAGCGAAATGGGCGTGAAAGCTTCCGGCGCCGTGCGCGATCGCGCCACCGCCGAGAAGATGATCAACGCCGGCGCCACGCGTATCGGCACCAGCTCCGGCGTCGCCATCGTATCCGGCGCCCAGCCGGCGGCGGGCAGCTACTGATCGTCGGCATGCCCTGACGGGCACAGCCAATACACAACGATGCGGGACAATACGGGCGGCCAATGCGGCCCGATATTGCCCCGCATTGTTGTGTTTAGCGCCGGACACGCCGGCACGCCCTTTACCTCTACTACCTGTGGGAAGACGGACCTATGGAAACGCGGCGCGAAGAACGTATCAACCGGTTAGTTCAGGCGTTAAAACGCGCTGACAAGATCCACCTGAAAGAAGCCGCCGTGCTGCTTGGGGTCTCGGAGATGACCATTCGCCGCGATCTGAGCGCCGAACCGGCGCCGGTGGTGCTGCTCGGCGGCTATGTGGTGACCGATCCGCGCAGCAACGGCGTGACCAACTACTTCGTTTCCGATCAAAAAGCCAAGCAGGTGACGGAGAAACGGCGCATCGGCCTGCTGGCGGCCCCGTTGATCAATGAAAACGACACGGTGTTTTTCGACTGCGGCACCACCACCCCGGCGATCATCGACGCCATCGCCGACGAGCTGATCTTCACCGCCGTGTGTCACTCGCTGAACACCTTCCTGGCGCTGCAGGACAAACCGAACTGCAAAGTGGTCCTGTGCGGCGGTGAGTTCAAGCCGAACAACTACATCTTTTCCAGCGTCGGCGGCCGCAACGAGCTCGATCACATCTGCCCGAACATCGCCTTTATCTCCGCCGCCGGCCTCAGCCTGCAGCATGGCGCCACCTGCTTCAACTTCGACGAGCTGGAGATGAAGCATCGCGCCATGGCGATGGCGCAGCAAAAGATCCTGGTGGCGGATCACAGCAAGTTCGGCAAAACCAAGCCGGCCTGCATCGGCCCGCTGACGCAGTTCGATCGGGTGATCAGCGACCGCCAGCCGGACGCCGACTTCATGGCGTTCTTCAACGACAACGCCATCGCTACCCGCTATTAGTCCGCCTTCTGCGCCGTCGAAACCGACGGCGCACCGTTGCAATCCCCTTCTTTCCCCGCCCGAAAATGAACAAATAATGCGCAATCGATTCGCGTTTTTCGCTTATCCGCACGCAACATCAGGTTAATAAAATGCAACAGGTCACCCGAGTGATTATTTTCTCGCAGGCTAAACCGGCTGTCGGCTGCGTGAATTAACGACTATTTATGGCTTTTATATGATAAATCGCGCCAAAGGTCGGGATGTTTAAATAAACGGCGGTTTAAGCGGTTGCAGCAAATCTCGCCAATACCTGTTAGGCATCTGTTATTTATATGATGAATGGTTACGCATTTCTATCCGCTAACCACGTAAGTAATTTCCCTTCGTTATTAACGGCGATTTTCATTAAAAACCATTTAAAAACAAATTGATGAATGAAATTTTACTTAAAAATACAATGTGATCCACATCACTAAAACTGCTTAATCCGGGTTTTTCGCTAGATCCAAAACCACGCATAAAATATATTGCTCGGCTTGCTGCTGAGCACAGCGCTTTATCCGGCTAATTATTGTACAAACCGCATAATCGCAGAAATTATTATGAGAGCGTTCTCAGCACAAAATCTTACACAAATGTGCAACAAATGCGCGAAAAATCGATAAAAAAGCAGATAACTGCACATATTACGCATTTGAGAGCAGGATCACGGTTGTTTCTACTGTAAATCGTTATCTTGCCGCCAACAAAAATCGACAGGCAAAGACCTGTCGGCAGTGGTAACGACTTTTATCGCCCGTGACGGTGAAAAGTCTTTAGTGAATTACCCGGCGCTGTGCCTTGGTAATGAACGCAATAAACAACCAGGGGGACGCCAAAACATCCCCGCAAGCAACACCTGATTCTTACCGCAAGCGTTGCCTGAATAGGACGTTTGACGGTTTAACCTTAAGTTTTGCCTTTTAATTTTAAATTCGTGTTCACTTCGGAGATATTTATGGACACTACACAGACCGGCACAATTGCCTCTGCGGCCTCGGGCTCCAGCAGTACCTGGCGTAAAACGGATACCATGTGGATGTTGGGCCTGTACGGCACCGCCATCGGCGCAGGCGTCCTGTTCTTGCCAATCAACGCCGGTATCGGCGGTTTGATTCCTCTGATCATCATGGCCATCATCGCTTTCCCGATGACCTTCTTTGCCCACCGCGGCCTGTGCCGTTTCGTTCTGTCCGGCAAAAATCCCGGTGAAGACATCACCGCCGTGGTAGAAGAGCACTTCGGCATCACCGCCGGTAAACTGATTACTCTGCTGTACTTCTTCGCCATCTACCCGATTCTGCTGGTTTACAGCGTGGCGATCACCAACACCGTCGACAGCTTCATCACCCACCAGTTGGGCATGACGTCGCCACCGCGCGCCATCCTGTCGCTGATCCTGATCGTCGGCCTGATGACCATCGTGCGCTTCGGTGAGCAGGCCATCGTGAAAACCATGAGCATCCTGGTCTTCCCGTTCGTCGCGGTGCTGATGCTGCTGGCAGTGTATCTGATCCCTAACTGGACCGGCGCCATCTTCGAAAACGTGTCGCTGTCCGGCAGCGGTACCGGCATGGGCCACGGCCTGATCATGACCCTGTGGCTGGCGATCCCGGTAATGGTGTTCTCCTTCAACCACTCGCCGATCATCTCCGCCTTCGCCGTCGCCAAACGCGAAGAGTACGGCGCAGACGCCGAGAAGAAATGCTCCCGCATTCTGGCCTACGCACACATCATGATGGTGCTGACCGTGATGTTCTTCGTGTTCAGCTGCGTGCTGAGCCTGACGCCGGAAAACCTGGCGGAAGCCAAGGCGCAGAACATCTCGATTCTGTCTTACCTGGCTAACCACTTTAACAACCCGATGATCGAGTACATCGCGCCGGTTATCGCCTTCGTCGCCATCACCAAATCGTTCCTGGGCCACTACCTGGGCGCGCGTGAAGGCTTCAACGGCCTGGTTGCCAAGTCGATGAAGAGCCGCGGCAAAACCGTCAGCACCGCCAAGCTGAACCGCATGACCGCTATCTTCATGCTGGTGACCACCTGGATCGTCGCCACCCTGAACCCAAGCATCCTGGGCATGATCGAAACCCTGGGCGGCCCAATCATCGCCATGCTGCTGTTCCTGATGCCGATGTATGCCATCCGTAAAGTGCCTGCCATGCGTAAGTACAGCGGCCACATCAGCAACGTGTTCGTGGTTGTGATGGGTCTGATCGCCATCTCTGCTATCGTGTTCAGCCTGCTCGGCTAATCACGTCCGGCCGGCGCCGCTGCGCGCCGGCCCTCCCGCACTCCCCCATTCGTATTCACCGCCTGAAACCTGAAGAAGGAGGCGAGACCATGGTCAGCGTTTTCGATATTTTCAAAATTGGCATCGGCCCATCCAGTTCCCACACCGTTGGCCCGATGAAAGCCGGCAAACAGTTCGTCGACGATCTGATCGCCCACCAGCAGCTGCAGGACACCACCCGCGTGGTGGTCGACGTGTACGGTTCGCTGTCGTTGACCGGTAAAGGCCACCACACCGATATCGCCATCATCATGGGCCTGGCCGGCAACCTGCCGCACGACGTGGACATCGACAGCATTCCCGGTTTTATTCGCGACGTCGAACAGCGCGGCCGCCTGCCGCTGGCCAACGGCCATCACGAGGTGGATTTCCCGCAGCACGGCGGCATGAATTTCCACAGCGATAACCTGCCGCTGCACGAAAACGGCATGCGCATCCGCGCCTTCGCCGGTGAGCGCCTGCTGCACAGCAAAACCTATTACTCGATCGGCGGCGGTTTCATCGTCGACGAAGAGCACTTCGGCCAGTCCGCCGAGGGCGCCACGCCGGTGCCCTACCCGTTCAAATCGGCGCACGATCTGCAGCAGCATTGCAAAGACACCGGGCTGTCGCTGTCCGGCCTGGTGATGCAGAACGAGCTGGCGCTGCGCAGCAAGGCCGATATCGACGCGCACTTCGCCGACGTCTGGCAGGTGATGAGCGCTGGTATAGAGCGCGGCATCAACACCGAAGGCTTGCTGCCAGGCCCGATGAAGGTGCCGCGTCGCGCCGCCGCGCTGCGCCGCATTCTGGTGACCGGAGACAAGAACAATATCGACCCGATGAACGTGGTCGATTGGATCAACATGTTCGCGCTGGCGGTCAACGAAGAAAACGCCGCCGGTGGCCGCGTGGTCACCGCGCCGACCAACGGCGCCTGCGGCATCATTCCTGCGGTGCTGGCTTACTACGACAAGTTCATCCGTCCGGTAAACGCCAACTCCTACACCCGTTACTTCCTGGCGTCCGGGGTGATTGGCGCGCTGTACAAGATGAACGCCTCGATCTCCGGCGCCGAAGTGGGCTGCCAGGGGGAAGTGGGCGTGGCCTGTTCGATGGCGGCGGCCGGGTTGACCGAGCTGCTGGGCGGTAGCCCGGCGCAGGTGTGCATCGCGGCGGAGATTGCCATGGAGCACCATTTGGGGCTGACCTGCGATCCGCTCGCCGGCCAGGTTCAGGTGCCCTGCATCGAGCGTAACGCCATTTCCGCCGTCAAGGCGGTCAACGCCGCACGCATGGCGATGCGCCGCACCAGCGAACCGCGAGTTTGTCTGGATAAGGTGATCGAAACCATGTACGAAACCGGCAAAGACATGAACGCCAAATACCGCGAAACCTCGCAGGGCGGGCTGGCGATCAAGGTCGTGGCCTGCAACTGACCGCCACGGCGAGGCACTTAAGGCGCCGGCCGCTCCGATTGGGCCGGCGCCGTCTCAGTACTGCGCCTTCCCTGCCGCAATGCCAGGCTGAATGCCGGCTCGCGCCCCCACGGCGCCGGGACGGGCGCTGTGCCGCAGCCAGCCGTAAAGTTCGGCATTACGCCGGAACCCCATCTTGCGCATAACGCTCATCTTGTGATTGCTGACGGTTTTCACGCTGATGTCCAGCATCCGTGCGATTTGCGTCACTCCCATCTCCCGCGTCATGCAGCGCATGATCTCCTGTTCGCGCAGCGTCAGGCCTCGGTGCTGGCATACGCAGTTCATGCCACAACTCGGCCTGCCCGGCCATTTGCTGCGCCGCTCCAACTCGGCGTTCACCTGATACAGCGCCGATACCAGCGGCGTATCGTGGTAGACGACGCCGGCCTCCAGCGCGCAGCGGGTGCCGGCGGTGCGTTTATGCCGCCCCTCCGGTGTTCGCAACGAGAAATACAGCGTTTGGCGCCCCGCAGCCTGCGCCTCAAAGAAGTGACAAAAACAGCTTTGCACGCCGGGAGGAAAATAGCAGAACACCAGATCGGCTTCGTGAACCTGCTGCGCATCCAGTAACAGCGTGCGCTTGCCGTAAGTGCTGAAGTGCAGCGCCAGGGCCTCCTGCCAACCAGCGCTGAAGTAACGGTTTTCATCAAATAGCGCGATTTTTATCATTGTGTTCATCCCTGCCCTCCCGCCGTGTCGGCTTCCCGTTTAACCGCCTTGGCACCCTTTGCCGGTGCCTGGCTGTTGTCGATGCGTAATTCATAAACCATGGTGGCGTTGGGCGGCACCTTCGGCGGATAGCCGGTTTCGCCGTAGGCCAGCGCCGGCGGCACGACCATCGTCAGCGAACCGTGGTTATGCAGATGGCTTATCGCCTCCCGAAACAGCGGCGGATATTCGGACAGCGGTTGCGACAGCACCTTGCCGCTCAGTTCCATATCCTGGATCACCGTGCCGTCGGTCAGTTTCTCCTTCACCACCACATCGACCACCGCCGTTGGCGCCAACGCCCCCTCCCCGGCGTAATCCACCCGATACCAGAAGCCCATCGCCGACGGCTTAACGCCCTTTTGTTGACGGAACTGCGCCAGGTAATCTTCGTCACGCCGCCGCTGTTCGTTAACGCGTTTCTCACGCGCGGCCACGGCGGCGGCATCCGCCTGCGCCGTCAGCGCATTCAGTTCATCCGGCGGCAGCTGCAAACGCCCCGACACGCTATCGATGACGCCCGCCAACAGGCTGTCGCGATCCACCGGTACGCCCCAGCTTTGACGCTCCGCCACTACCCCCCGAATGTCGCGCCCCAGCGCACTGCCCGCCGCGTAGGACAAACGCTTGCGTTCATCCTTCAACTGCTCCGGCGTCATCTCCCATTGCAGCCGCTGATGCAGCGCCAACAGCGCCTCGCGCGCCTGCTGGGTCGCCTTCTGCTCAGCGGCTCGCTTCTGCTCACTCGCTTCCAACGCGGCGCGCAGAGCGTGCAGCGCCTCCTGGTGCTCGCGCTGGCGTTGTGCAAGCGTCTGTGCCGATGCCTGCGCGGCGGACTCCAGCTCGCTGGCGCGCCGTTCGGCCTGCATCGCCGCCGCTTTGGTTTTGGCGATTTCCTGCGTCGCCTGACGCAGCAGCGCCTCGGCGCGCTGGGCATCGGGCGAACCGCGCCAGGCGGCGCCCAGCCCGGCGATCCACTGCTGCAGCGTTGACGAATCAGGCAACGTCGCGACGGGTGGCGCCGCTTTCTCCGCCCGCAGCGCGGCAAGTTCCTGGCGCAACATCGTCAGTTCCATTCGCTGGCGCGCCAGCTGTTGGTCACGCGCCAATAATGCCTGGCTCAGCGTAAAAGCTTTGGCCGGTGAAGCCGGCTGGTGGGTGTCCGACGGGCGCTTCGCCGGCTCACGCTTTTTTTGCCCCGACGCATGGTCGGCGGGCGCCGCGTTTTCGCTCTTCGGCCCGGTGCTCTGCCGTTGATACTGCTCGGCAAACTGCAGCAGCGCAGGCACGCCGTCGTCCGCCTGCGCAACGCCGGTGAACAGCAGAGCGACACAGCCGAACAGACGCAGCCTCATTTAACCTGCTCTCCGCGATCCGCCAGCCCGGTCAACACCGCCTGATTCACCCCGGCGCACAGATAGTTGACCTTGTAGCGATACAGCGCATCCACCGTCTCCTGCGTGTCGCCGTTTACCCGCGCGCGCAGATTGGCGTACTGCGAAGCGCCGCTCATCAGGCTGTCGAAGGCCTGTTTATAGCGCTGATACTGCTTCTCGTTGATGGTGCGCAATGCACCCAGTTGCTGCTGGCACTGCTGCAGCTGCTCGGCCTCACGCTGCTTGCGCAAAGCCTCTTCTGACGGCGCTTGCACAGCCTGATTTTGGGGGTTCACGGCGGGTTTGCCCGATTTTTGGTTTTGACAGGCGGCGGCGCTCAACGCCAACAGGCACAGCAGGCCCATGCGCAGGGCGCGATTGAGGGGCTTTATCATCATTGCGTTTTTTGTCCTTGTAGACGCTTATTCGTATTCCAGCGTAAAAGTGGCCACCGCGCTGAAGGTGCCGCGGCCGATGGTCTTCGTTTGGATAGCCTCCGGCTCCCCCTGCACATAGGCCTGCAGCGTGAGCGTGGTGTTGCCGGCATTCAGGCGGAATTTATCGCTGGCGCGATTGAGCGGCAGCGCCTTGCCGCTGCTGTCCTCCAACCCGATGCCGATCCCCGAGGCCAGGCTGCCGGCATCCAGCGCCAGCAGGCCGGGCAGTTTGGCGTTCTCGGTGCCGGTAAACGTAATGGCCACCGTATTGCCCAGGCTGAGATCGCACTCGGTCAGGTGCAACGCGAAGGTTTGGCTATGGGTGCGGGTGTTCAGATACAGGTATTTGTCGACGATGGTGCCGAAATCCAGTTGGATATCCTCATCTCCCGGCTGAATGACGCACGGCTCGGCCACCAGCGTCCCGTGAAAGCGCATGTTTTCCGCCGCGTCCGCCGGCTGCGCCATCATGCCGGCCACCATGACCATGCCTGCCCCCAACAGCGCGCTCCGGCGCCGGTTCGTCTCTGTCGCGCGCATGACGCCACTCCCTTTGGTTAGGCTTGCGCCGGCTCGGCGCAAGCGGCGTATTAGTCGTAATAAAGGCGGAAATCGATCGCCGCACGGTAGGCGCCGGCGCTCAGCGTCGCCGGGGTGCGCACCGGCGTCACCGTATACGTCAGGGTGTTTTGCCCCGGCGTCAGCAAGATCGGTTTGTTACGCGCGCCGAGGCGCACCGGCAGGCCGCTGGCATCCGCCAACTGCAGCCCCAAGCCGGTAACGCCGGCGACCCTGACCAGGCTCGGCGCATCGTCATCCGCCGGCGCGGCAAACGCCATGGACACCGCAGGCTGGCTGCCGCTCCAGGCCAGCACCCCGGTCCAGGCGTCGCGGTTACTCGCCGGCGCCCGCAGGCAGTCTTTCAGCGTCAGCTCGAACGCCACCGGCGTGCCGCGATCGCCCGGGCGCTGGAAGTGCGCCGTCCCCGTCTCCCCCAGCCACACTTCCTGACGCGCGGTGGTCATTTCCAGACTGCAGGCGCTTTCCGTCAACGCGCCGTAGACGTGGAGCGTGCCGTTCGCGCCCTCCACCTCCCAGTTGTCCACCGCGCGGGCCGGTGGCATCAGCACCAGCATCGTGCCCGCCGTCAGCGGCACCATCAGCGCGGCCAACACCGTCAGGCCGATAGTGCGTCGCTGATGACGTTCATAGGCTTTTCCCAACAGCATGGGGATCTTTCGTTGCATGATTCGTTCACTCCGCTGTGTTCACTCTGTCTTCCCTGCTGGCGCGCGGCTCGTCATTTGGCGACCGGCACGACCTGGCAGGCATTGCCGGCGCAGCGGAAGTTCAACTGCGGCCGCCCACCGTAATCGTTGATGTACGCCAGCGACGGCCCGTTGCCGAGGCTCGCGGCGGAGACGTTCAGCGGGGCGCTGGCCTTCGGCGCCACCATCAGCGGTTCAAAGCCCGCCGCCCCTTTCCCGCCCTTGCCGGCGCTCGCCTCAACGATCGTCACGTAATACGGGGTCGGGTTGTTCACTACGTACTTGTCGCCCTGCCGGGTCAGCGTCAGCTGCTCCTGCCACGGTGCGGCATTCTTTTTCGGGGCGAGCGCCGCCGGGCGATAAAACATTTTGATGCGCGTCTGCAGCGCTATCTGCAGCGTGTTCGGCTTATTGCTGCGCGGCGGGATCTCGCGCAGGTTGAAGTAATACAGCGTCTCCCTGTCCTGCGGCAGCTGACGCGCCGCCGGCAGCGACTGGATCTTCACCTGGCTCGGTTTGCCCGGTTCCACCCGTTGCACCGGCGGCAGCACGGTGAAAGGGCTTTGGATCTTGTTGCCGCGATCGTCTTCGATCCATCCCTGCGCCAGATACGGCAACTGTTTGTTCTGGTTACTGATGTTGAGACTGACCGTTTTCAGGTCGCCGTCGAAAATCACGCGCGTGCGATCCAGCGCGATGGCCGCATGAGCGGGCAGGCTGACCGCGCCGATCGTCAACGCGGCGGCGAGCGGGCCCACAAGGAAAACGGTCTTTCTGGTCATAGTCAGATTCATCATGTCTTCACGGTTCCAGTCGGCCGGAAGCGGACGAGCCCGCCCCGGCGGTTTAGCGGCGGAGCGCACTCCGCCGGGTGTATGTCAGTTGGCGTCGGCCACCGGCTTATCGCCGGCAAGAGGACGGCAAGGCAGCAGCAACGTGTTCATCAACATTTCGGCCGGCAGCGGCGCCGGCAGCTGGATTTCACACTGCGCCGCGCCGTTCCAGTGCACGCTCATGCGCTCGCCGGGATTGAGGCCGGACAGGTAAACGCTGCCGCCGTCATTGATGATGCCGGTCTCCTGTTTGCGGGCATTCAGCACCGTGGCGCCGAACGGCGGCTCGCTGCCGTCCGCCAGCTTGACGATCGCCATCGCCTTCTCGCCGGCAATCACCTCAAACTTGCGGTAGCCGATGGCCCCCTCGGTCAACGTGGCCTGCACCACCGAACGCGTCGCCTCGACGTTGTCGCTCAGGCTGTTGAGATCGATACTGGCCTTGTTGCGGTAGTAGCTGTTTACATCCGCCACCACCGCCTTGCCGTAACGGTTGGTCAGCACCGTACTGCCGTAGCCACGCACCGGCACACCGGCGACGCCTTCGGTATCGAGCAGCAAACGCGTGCCACCCGGCGTATTGACGCGGTGCAGCACCGCCCCTTCCGCCGCCATTGTCAGGCCGCCCTGCGCGCCGATACCGACGGCGCTGTAGCGGCCGGCCTGGTAGCTGGCGTTGGCGTTGATCTGCGCCATATCGCCCTGATGGCTGTAATAACCGCTGGCCGTCGCTCCGCTGCGTGCGGCGCCGGCGCTGATCTGATAGTTGTTGTGTTCATCGACCCGGTTGTAGTACCCGACCCGGTGGGCGTTCTCTTCGCGATCGAGCGTCATGTTGTAACTGAGCGTGCCCGCGCTGCCCCAGGGCAGCGACAGCGACAGATACATCCCGTCGTCGTTGCGCTCGTTGTAACGGTTGCGATAGGCCGACAGCGACACGCTGACGTTCTTGAAATCGCCGATGTCGAAGTAGCGCGACACCATCAGGTTGTAACGATCGTTCGGTGCCCGATCCCAGTAGGTTTGGTGGCTGTAGTTGAGATAAGTGCTCAGCCCCAGATCGCGGAACTGTTTGTTGAAGGTGATGGTGTACATCTCCTTGCTCTTGCCGCTGCGCCCCCCTTCGTAACGCGCATCCAGGTAGTCCCCCATGCTCATGAAGTCTTCCTGAGAGAAGCGGTAACCGGCGAAGGTGACCTGGCTGTCGTATTCATCGAAGTTCTTCGAATAGCTCAGCCGGTACGAACCGCCGGTCAACGTGCCATCCTGCGGCAAACGCGCACGCGACTGCGTGGCATCGAACGACAACGCCCCCAGCGCCATCAGATCGCGCCCGATCCCCAGCGACAGCGCGTTGTAATCGCCGCCGGCGATGCCCCCGCCGTACAGCGACCAGCCGTTGCTGATCCCCCAGGAGAACTCGCCGGTGCCGAACATCGGCCCGCGCAGATGGTGCCCCCACTCCGACGGCTTGCCCGTTGCCAGCTTGTAACGCACCGTACCCGGCCGCGTCAGATAAGGGATGTTGGCGGTGTTCATCTTGAACTCCTGCACGCTGCCGTCCTGCTCTTCGACGCGCACGTCCAGCTCGCCGGAAACCGCATCGTTGATGTCCTGAATGCGGAACGGCCCCGCCGCCACCTGCGTTTCATACAGCACGCGCCCCTGCTGGCTGACCACCACCTTGGCGTTGGTTTTCGCCACGCCGGTCACTTCCGGCGCATAGCCGCGCAGGTTGGGCGGCAACATGCTGTCGTCGGATCGCAGACTGACACCGGTAAAGCGCAGGCTGTCGAAAATGTCGGAGTTCAGGTAATCCTCACCCATTGTCAGCCGCGAACGCAGCGCCGGGATCGCCCGGTAGGCGTAATAGCGGCTCCAGTCGAACTGTTTATCGGTCGGCTGAGAAGAGCCGGTCTGATGGTTGAGGTTGGCCTGCCAGTCGGCGCGCAGACGCCAGGCACCCAGGTTGGCGCCGCCGGTGCCGTTGCCGCTCAGGCTGTAACTGCTGCCGCCCTTCTGATGTTTTTGCGTTTGGGCGTTGACGTTATAGTCAAACAGCAGCCCAGGAATACCATCATCCCAGCGCGAAGGCGGGTCCCAGTTTTCCGAGCTGTATTCCAGATAGGCCTGAGGAATGTTGAGATACAGCGAAGAGCTGGCAAGATCGCCGCGGGCTTCCATCCCCGCCAGGCTGGAGGCGTCAAGGCAACGGCCGCCGTGCGTCCAGTTCAGCGTGCTTAACAGTTTTTCTTTCAGCCCCAGTTGGTTGACCAACTCCGGCGAAAGACAGGCTTCGCTGCCTTTAGGATCGTTCTCGGGCGCCATAAACGTCACCGGCTGTTCCGGCAGATCGTTCTTATTGACGTGCACCACCATGGTATAAACGCCCGGCATGATGTAGCCGCTGCGCGTGAATTGGCTCAGATCGATATTTTTGCGATCGTTGATGTCCAATACGTCGGTATTGAATTGAATCACGTCGGCGGCATAGACCAACGCGATTGGATTTCCGAGAGAAAGGGCAACGCAAAGCCCCAAGGCCTGAAGACGAAATAACTTCCCTGCCGGTGAAAGCATAATAAAGTCCTTTCAATAACGAATTAACCGTCAGTACGAGAAAAAATCAAAAATAATCCAGCTTAAAACGCACTGTGGAAAAATACGCTCCCACCTTCAACGGCTGGTGATTCGGCATCAACGTCATGGAATAATTCAGCACTCGGTTCCCCGGTATTATTCCCTCCATCGGCAAAGGTTTCCCTGGAATAACCGCCGTGCCGCTGCTGTCTTTTATCTCCAATGCAACGCCGCGCGCATCGCCCTGTACGCCAAACAGAGCGCCTTCCGCATAACCATCAAACGTGACCTGAAAGAATTTCCAGTCAGGCTTGTTTTCCGGCCGTTCCAAAACGCAATTGACCAATTCGATACTGAAAGGTTTGGTCATCCCCTGGCCGTCACGAATGATCTGCCCGAGAGGAATAGTGTCCATATCGATCGTCTGATCGCGGCTGCCGGCGGCAATGGCGCAGGCGGTGTCGATAATGGCGCCGTGCATGTTGACTTTGCCCCACCCCTGCGCGGCGGAAGTTGCATGGCCGGGCGCAAACGCCAACGACGCCAAAAGAACGGCACCCGCTCGATTCCTTGGTAAAAACATCGCGACATTCCTTTGACAGGGAGATTCACCAGGCATGCGGCGAACCCCATGCCTGGTTGATTAAGCCTTCGGGCTCACTTACTGATAAGCCAGGGTGAAATCGGCTACGGCAGTGAAATCACCCGGAACGATGGCGGCGGAAGCGCCTTCGCCCTGCAGGTAGGCGGCGAAATGCAGGGTGTTGTTGCCGGTATTCAGGGTCTGCGCGGTAGTCGCTTCACCCAGTTTGATCGGCTGGCCATTGTAAGAGATGGCTACGCCGGCGCCGCTGGCGGTGCCCGCGATACCCAACAGATCCTTGTCGGTGGACGATGCGACGCCGCTGAAGGTGGTTTTAACGGTTTTCAGCGTGGTGATGTCGCACTGCTCCAGTTTGATCTCAAACGGACGCGGGTTGGATTTGCCGCCGTTTTTCAACGCCACGTTGGAAACCTGGCCCAGATCTACGGTCTGATCGATCGACTCGGGCGCAATAGAGCATGGCGCATCAATAATAGAGCCCGTGAAGGTGACCTTACCGTGTCCCTGATCGGCTGCCTGTGCAAAAGAACTTGCGCCAAATGCAATCACTGCAGCCATCATGATTTTGTTAAGTTTCATAGAACCTATATTCCTTATAAGAAAAAATGCATATTCCAATCAAGAAAAAGAGCAACAGGAAACCTGCTCGCGCTTATATGTGCGCAGCCCTGATTCTTTAGCATCTTGCTGGTTGGTTAACTGCCAAAACCCAAAGGCATCGACAATAAATACGTCGATAACGGCAAGTCTGCAGCGGCCCACCCATTAATGAATCCGTCATATAAAAATAAACGAAATCACAACAAGCAGAGGCCAATACTTTCTAATCCGTCCTTCTTGTCCGGCGATGAATATTCTGGCAAATGCCTCTCGGCAAAAAAAGGCTTTTTTTGATCAAGGCGAACATTCGCAATTTATTTCCTAATTGAAGTTAATTTACTGTTATTTTTAGCCTCATAGATCGTAAAAGATGCTTTTATAGAGCAATATCCTGTTTTTCTTGGATTCCCAAGTAATCAGATCGCAAAGTGGCGCTTTGTGAATATAATAAACCAAAATTTTAGGTTTCAGCGTGACGCCACCCCTGCCTAAGCACAGGTAAAAACGGGGCGGGCAACGCCTTTTTTTTCAATCCTGATAAATAGATAGGAATTTTCTTTGTTCGCGTTTTACCTCGTTGTTGGTAGGCAGCGAAAGTTTGTTTTTTCTTAGGAATACGGCAATCGGAATACAGAGGAAGTGCTATGGAAGCGTTATCTCCGAAACAAAAGGAAATACGGCAATTGCAGCACGATCTGCTGCAAACATTATTCGCGCAGTCGCCCCGTAAGTGCCCTATCGGCGGGTTGCCGCCACAGCAGCAATGGCTATCGACGCGGCAACTGGCCAATGCCGTCAACGTCGGTGTTTACCGGGCGCGGCGGCTTTTGCTGGATCTTGTCTCCCGGAAAAAAGTGATTGTGACGGACGGCTCTATCAACAACTCATTGAGGTGGTATCCCACCGCGTTGCTGAACGGTGATAACGACGGCATCTCCAACAGCGATGCCCCTCACTCCCCTTTAACGGAATAAATATGGCCAGCCGGCCTGATTGGCAATATTTCATTGCGGAGTAACGCCGCACACTATTTATATATATTGGGATATTATCGTGAGAAAAACAGCCCTGCTATTTTTACGTTGCTGCCTGGCATTATCTTTCTTCATGCTGATTGGCAACGCCAACGCGTTTACCTGCCGCACGTCCGATGGCGGACTGATTCCACCCGGGGGCTCGACCACGCCGGTTGACGTCCGGGTACGCATCGGGCCACAGCTTTCTTATGGCAAAAACGAAATCGTCAACGTCAGCCAGGTCACCTGTAAAAACGACGTCGCGAGCTGGTATGACTATCTCAAAACCGACAGCCCGGCGCTGTCGATGAACAGTGCGATTTTTGGCGCCATCGGCAGCGGCACCACCATCAACGGCAGCGATTACAACTCCCCGGTGCCATCAGGCATCAGCGTACTCAGCCTTACCGGCCTGCAAACCCAGTCGGTCGCCATCCGGGTCTATATCGTGTTGAACCGTTTCCCAACGCCGGACATCAAGGTGAACAAGGGCGACGTCATCGGCCAAATCAACTTTATTCAGACCAACGATCAGCCGGGTTGCCCACAGTGCGGCGTTTATCGCTGGCGCCTGATCGCCGACAACGACGCCTACTTCGTCACCACCAGTTGCACCATCAACAACGGCCAGCAGATTAACGTCGACTTCGGCCAGATCCGTCAGGACTTTCTGACCCAGAGCGCCAATGATGCCCAGATAAAACAGGACAAAGCGCTCAGCTACCAATGCGACGACCAGAGCGCGACGCAGGATATTCTGATCCGCATGGTCAGCGATGCCAGCGGCTTCTCCAGCGACTTTATCAAGACCACCAATCCTAACGTCGGCGTGGCGATGATGTACAACGGCGCGGTGGTGAAGCCGAACAACGCCTTCAGAACGCGCATCGTCAACGGCCAGGGCAACGATACCGTGACCTTTGTACCGGTAAAGAACAATGTCCCTTACACCAGCATCGCCACCGGCCCGCTGTCGGGTTCGGCCACGCTGATCTTCAGCGCACCTTGAGACGGGAGCCAGAATGAACATGACGAGTAAAACGCGCTGCGCTTTGCTGTGGGCGCTGAGCCTGATTAGCGCCGCGGCTCAGGCCGCCGACCAGGGCACCAAGGTCAACATCACCGCCACCGTGGTGGCGCCTCCGCCTTGCGTGATCAACGACGGGCGCACCATCGATATCGACTTCGGCAAGGTCGGCATCAAACGCATCGACGGCAATCGCTATATGCAACGCATCGATTACAGCATCAAATGCGAGTTTCTGGATAACAGCCGCCAGCTGAAAATGAAGATCATGGGCAGCGCGGCGGCCTTCGACGGCAGCGTGTTAACCAGCAGCGTCAATGGATTGGGCATCAAACTGTTGGCCAACGGTAAGGCCTTCGCCATCAATACGCCGCTGAACATCGACTACGCCAATCCGCCGACGCTTGATGCGGTGCCGGTGAAAAACAGCGCCGTCACCCTGGCGGAAGGCGATTTCACCAGCGGCGCCACCATGCTGGTGGACTACTTTTAATCACCGCCCCCAAAAAATCGCGAAAAAAAAGCCGCAACCTCTCAGTTGCGGCCAGGTCGAGGATCGTGCGCCCGGGGCGCGCTCCTCACATCAGGGTATTCAGCCGAAGATCCCGCCGAACCACTGGCTCAGCTTCATCATCACCATATCCCAGATGCGGCTGAAGAAGTTGCCCTCTTTCACCTCTTGCATCACCACCAGCGGGTGCTGTTCGATGGTCTTGCCGTCCAGCTGGAAATCGATGGTGCCGACCACCTGGTTTTTCGCCAGCGGCGCTTCCAGCGTCGGCTGGGTCAGCTTGTAGCTGGCCTTCAGGTTTTTCATCTGCCCTTTCGGAATGGTGACCGAGGCGTCTTTCGCCACGCCGAGCGGCACTTCGCTGACGTCGCCGAACCACACTTTCTGGGTGACGAACGGCTTATCGGCCTTGATCGGCGTCGCGGTTTCATAGAAGCGGAAGCCCCAGGTCAGCAGCTTTTCGCTTTCGCTAAAGCGCACGCGATCGCTCGGCGCGCCCAGCACCACCGAGATCAGGCGCATCGGGCCGTCGGTGGCCGACGCCACCAGGTTGTGGCCGGCGCCGCTGGTGTAACCGGTCTTGATGCCGTCGACGTTCAGGTTGCTGCTCCACAGCAGGCGGTTACGGTTAATCTGGCGGATCTTGTTAAAGGTGAACTCTTTCTCTTTATGCAGCGCGTATTCGTCCGGCACGTCGCGGATCAGCGCCTGGCTCAGCAGCGCCATGTCGCGCGCGGTGCTGTACTGCCCTTCCGCATCCAGGCCGTGCACCGTCAGGAAGTGGGTGTTCTGCAGCCCCAGGGATTTGGCGTAGTTGTTCATCAGGCCGACGAACGAATCCTGGCTGCCCGCCACGTAGTCAGCCAGCGCGATGCTGGCGTCGTTGCCCGACTGGATCACGATGCCCTTATTCAGCTCCAGTACCGGCACCTGATCGCCCGGCTTGATGAACATCAGCGAAGAACCGCGCAGCGCCGGGTTACCGGGCGCCCAGGCGTCTTTGCCGACGGTGACCAGGTCTTCCGGCTTGATCTTGCCGGCCTTGATCGCCTGGCCGATCACGTAGCTGGACATGATCTTGGTCAGGCTGGCGGGATCGAGACGGGTGTCGGCATTGCCTTCGGTCAGCACCTTGCCGCTGTTGTAATCCATCAGAATGTAGGCCTTGGCGTCTACCTGCGGCGGCGCCGGCGGCTCGGCCGCGTGCACGGCCGGGGCGGCCAGCAACAGGATGCCTACGCTGAAGGTCAGTTTTTTCAGGGAAGTGGATAAGTTTTTTTTCATCATGACGTCGCCAGAGTGTCCATTCAAACCATTGAAATAGCGTTAACTTTCAAACATGTTCACGTTTTAAGCCAACCAGCGAGAGTGGCCCGGTGCGCGCGTGCCGGCCGCAACCCCCTGCGGCGCCCATAGCGGGTAACGCAACGCACCGAAAATGCCCTTGCTGTGAGTTTATGTGATTTATCTTATTTTTGCAGGGTTTAGCGTGAATTTTCAGCATTTTTACATAACTGTACGCAGGCCCCCGCTTATCGTTCAAAAAAGCATCGCGACGCACATTTTTGCACCCACCCACGGCTACACGGCCAAGCATCTGCACCGCTAAACATCTGCGCATCTATACGTCTAAAAAAGATTAATATATTCCATAATGGCATATAGAACCGTTATTTGTTCTTTTTAAAGCGCTTATCCTCAGCGCTATCATCCATATAACGACTTTTATACCGAATAATCCTGGAGATGAGTCATGGCGATCCCCCATTCCGTCATCGAGATGATTGGCAATACCCCGATGCTGGAACTGACCCGGTTCGATACCGGCCCGTGCCGGCTGTTCGTCAAGCTGGAGAATCAAAACCCCGGCGGTTCGATCAAAGACCGCGTAGCGCTGTCGATGATCGAACAGGCCGAGCGCGACGGCAAGCTGCAGCCGGGCGGCACCATCATCGAAGCCACCGCCGGCAATACCGGCCTGGGATTGGCGCTGGTGGCGGCGCTGAAAGGCTATAAGCTGCTGCTGGTGGTGCCGGACAAGATGAGCCGCGAGAAGATCTTCCACCTGCGCGCGCTGGGCGTGGAAGTGCAGCTGACCCGTTCGGACGTCGGCAAGGGGCATCCGGCTTACTATCAGGATTACGCCAAACGCCTGGCCGGGGAGATCCCCGGCGCCTTTTATATCGATCAGTTCAACAACCCGGCCAACCCGGCGGCCCATACCACCACCACCGCCCCCGAGCTGTGGCGGCAGATGGAGCAGGACGTGGACGCTATCGTGGTTGGCGTCGGCTCCGGCGGCACGCTGGGCGGGCTGAGCCGCTATTTCGCCGAGGTTTCGCCGCAGACGGAATTCGTGCTGGCCGACCCTGCGGGTTCAATACTGGCGGACTATCTCGACAACGGTCACATCGGCGAAGCGGGCAGTTGGCTGGTGGAAGGCATCGGCGAAGACTTCGTCCCGCCGCTCAGCGACTTTGACCAGGTTCGCAACGCTTACCGCATCGGCGACGCAGAAGCCTTCACCACCGCGCGCGATCTGCTGCGCAAGGAAGGCGTGCTGGCGGGATCGTCCACCGGCACCCTGCTGGCCGCCGCGCTGCGTTACTGCCGCGCACAGACCGAACCCAAGCGGGTAGTGACCTTTGTCTGCGACAGCGGCAACAAATACCTGTCTAAAATGTATAACGACCACTGGATGCTGGAACAGGGCCTGTTGAGCAAACCGCAGCACGGCGATCTGCGCGATCTGATCGCCTACCGCCACGACGAAGGCGCGGCCGTTTCTGCCGCGCCGGACGACACGTTGGCGATTGTGCACGCCCGCATGCGGCTGTACGACATCTCGCAGCTGCCGGTGCTGGAAGGCGATCGGGTGGTCGGCCTGATCGATGAGTGGGATCTGCTGAACGCCGTCCAGGCCGACGCCGCCCACTTCAGCCTGTCGGCCGGCAGCGCAATGACCAAGCGGGTCCATACGCTGCAAAAAGAAGCCGGCTACGAAGAATTGCAGGCCACCTTCAACCATGGCCACGTCGCGGTGGTGCTCGACGGCGAGCGCTTCCTCGGCCTGATTACCCGCACAGACGTGCTTAACGCCTGGCGCCAAAAATTACGTTAATAAGGACCCATTATGGCCAAGTTTGATACGTTGACCGTTCACGCCGGTTACACCCCGGACGCCACCGGCGCCGTGATGCCGGCGATTTACGCCACCTCCACCTACGCCCAACCGGCGCCGGGCGAGCATACCGGCTACGAATACTCCCGCAGCGCCAACCCGACGCGCACCGCGCTGGAAAGTGCCATCGCCGAACTGGAAGGCGGTAGCCGCGGCTACGCCTTCGCCTCCGGCCTGGCGGCCTGCTCCACGGTGCTGGAGCTGCTCGATAAGGACAGCCACCTGGTAGCGGTAGACGATCTGTACGGCGGCACCTATCGCCTGCTGGAAAAGGTGCGCAGCCGCACCGCCGGCCTGCGCGTCACCTACGTGTCACCGGCGGATCTCGCCGGGCTGGAACAGGCTATCGAGCCGGATACCAAAATGATCTGGGTAGAGACCCCGACCAACCCGCTGCTGAAGCTGGCGGATCTGAGCGCCATCGCCGCGATCGCTAAAAAGCATCAGCTTATCAGCGTGGCGGACAATACTTTCGCTTCGCCGTATCTGCAGCGCCCGCTGGATCTGGGCTTTGACGTGGTGGTGCACTCCGCCACCAAATACCTCAACGGCCACTCCGACGTGGTGGCCGGCGTCGCGGCGGTGGGGGATAACCCGGCGCTGGCGGAACAGCTCGGTTTCCTGCAAAACGCGGTCGGTGGCATTCTCGATCCGTTCAGCAGCTTCCTGACGCTGCGCGGCATTCGCACCCTGGCACTGCGCATGCAGCGCCACAGCGACAGCGCACTGCGCATCGCCCAGTGGCTGGAGAGCCAGCCGCAGGTGGAAAACGTCTACTATCCCGGCCTGCCTAGCCATCCGCAGCACGCGCTGGCGGCGCGCCAGATGACGCGCTTCGGCGGCATGATCTCGGTGCGGCTGAAAGGCGACGATGCCTATGCGCGCCGGGTCATCCAGCGCTCGCGCCTGTTCACCCTGGCGGAAAGCCTGGGCGGCGTGGAAAGCCTGATCAGCCAGCCGTTCAGCATGACGCACGCCTCCATTCCGCTGGAACAGCGCCTGGCAACCGGCATCACGCCGCAGCTGGTGCGCCTGTCGGTGGGGATTGAGGATGTGGAAGATCTGATCGCCGATCTGCAGCAGGCACTGGCGGAATAATCGCCCGCATCAAGCGCCATCAGCCCGGCCGGCGCGCCGGGCTTTTTTGTGCCCGCTATTCAGACGCCGATGACGTCCCGATAAAAGCGCTGCGCCACATCGGGGTGGGAACGGATGCGGCCTTTCAGGTAGTTATACCCCACGTCGCGCAGCAGCGGGTTGAGCGGATCGCTGGCCGGGCCGCGCGCCTGCGCCGCCAGCGGCGGCGGCAGTTGATACAACGGCACCACCGCGTCCAAGCGCGCGCCGAGGAAAAAAGCGATCGACAGCCTGTCGCGCCCCGCCGGCGGCGTTTCCACCCGGTGCACCGTGGCGCGCAGGTAGCCGTTGGTCGCCAGCTCCAGCAGCTCGCCGATGTTCACCACGAAGGTGTCTTCACGCGGCTGGGCGTCAATCCACCGCCCTTCGCTCACCTCCACCTGCAGCCCTTTTTGTGCGTCCTGCAGCAGGAAGCTGAGAAAGCCGGAGTCCTTGTGCGCGCCGACGCCCTGTGCGCTGCCGGTAGCGTCCCGCCCCGGGTAGCGAATCAGTTTGATGTGCTCGTTGGGCTTCTCGCCGTACAAGCGATCGAAAGCCTGCTCCGGCAGCGACAGCGCCAAAGCGAAAGCGCGCAGCAGCCGCAGCGACATGGCGGTCATCGCCTGTTGCCACTGCAGCAGCAGCGGTTTCAGCGTCGGCAGCGCCGCCGGCCACTGGTTTGGCCCCTGCAGACGCGCCCAGCGCGGGGTGTCGTCAGACAGCGTCAGCGCCGGGCGTTCGGCGCCGATATCGAACTGCTCACGCCAGTCCGGCTGGCCACGCGTCAGCTCCGCCGCTGCCCGGTTGTAGCCGCGAAAGTGCGGCGAATGCACCATCTGCACCGCCAATTTGTCGGCTTCCGGCAGCGCGAAAAATTGCCGCGCGCCCTGCTGCAGCCGCGCATTCAGCGCACTGTCCACGCCGTGCCCGCGCAGATAGAAAAAGCCGACGTCGCGGGCGGCCGCGCGCAGATCGTCGAGAAAGGCGCGCCGCTGACGCGCATCGCCGTCAAGCTGCGAAAGATCCAGCAGCGGCAGCGTCTTCAGCGTCGTCAGATGCGTCATCATGCGGTTCCTCTTCTTCCCCAATCACGATCGGGCTGCCATACAGGCGAATAATCAACATTGTCACTCCCTACCGGGTAGCTGCATTTGCTCCATAGTTATCACCGCGCTCGCCGGGGCGGCCAATATTGTTGCGTTCTAAGTTATGCAAACGTTCAACAAACTGTCGCAAAACCGTCATCAATGTTTCTTATGCTCTGCGCAATTTCGCCGACGCCGCTGGCTGGCGATGGGCGCTATCCGCTATCCTGTAAACGACCTCATACCCTGCCTGCCGGAGAAATACTGATGGACTTAGCCTTATTCGACCTGGATGAAACCCTGATTGACGATGACAGCGCCAGCCTGTGGATCCGCTGGCTGGTCGGCCAGGGCTTCGCGCCGGCGGAGCTGGAGTTGCAGGAGCAGCAGCTGATGCAGCTCTATTATCAGGGCAAGCTGTCGATGGAGGACTACATGCAGGCCACGCTGGCGCCGCTGGCCGGCCTGAGCGTGCAAACCGTGGCCGGCTGGGTGCAACGCTACATTCGCCGCGATATCCTGCCGCGCGTCTACCCCGCCGCCCGTGAGCGCCTGCAGTGGCACCGCGAGCGCGGCGACTGCATCCTGGTGATCTCCGCCACCGGCGAGCACCTGGTGGCGCCGATCGCCGAACAGCTCGGCGCCGACGATGCGCTGGCGATCGGCGTGGAAATCAGCGACGGCCGCTTCACCGGCAACACCTACGGCACCATGACCTACCAACAGGGCAAGGTGATCCGCCTGCAGCACTGGCTGGCGCAGCATCCGCACCTGAAGTTCGAGCACAGCCACGGCTACAGCGACTCCCTCAACGATAAGGCGATGCTGCAATTCGTCGACAGCGCCACGGTGATCAACCCCGACAGCGAACTGAGCGCGCTGGCGGCGGAGCACGGCTGGGAAGTGTGCCGCTGGGAACGCTGAGCGGCAGGCAAAAAGTGCCCTATGGTGTGACAAAAAGCGCATTGTGGCGTAGGTATTAAGGGTCTTTAATCCGCTAACGGAGTTATCCCATGCTGACCATTTGGGGTCGTGAGAATTCGAACAACGTCAGGAAGGTGCTGTGGTGCGCCGCCGAACTGGGGCTGAGCTATACCCACATCAACGCCGGCGGCGCGTTCGGCAAGGTGAACGAAGAGAGCTACCGCGCGCTGAACCCGAACGGCCTGGTGCCGCTGCTGCAGGACGATGACTTCGTGCTGTGGGAATCCAACACCATCGTGCGCTATCTGGCGGCGAAATTCGGCGACGCGACGTTCTATCCGCAAGATCTGCAGGCACGCGCCGCCGCCGAGAAGTGGATGGACTGGACCACCTCGACCATCGTCCCGGCCTTCACCATCGTCTTTTGGGGCCTGATCCGCACCGCGCCGGAATTGCGCGACATGGCGAAAATAGAAGCGGCGATCGCCACGCTGGAAAAACACTTCGACGTCATTGAACAGGCGCTGGCACATCAGCCTTACCTCTCCGGCGACGCGTTCGGCTTCGGAGATATTCCGCTCGGCAGCTTCGCCTACGCCTGGTTCGAAATGCCGATCGCCCGCCACCCGCGGCCGAACATGGAGCGCTGGTATCAGCAACTGCGCGCTCGCCCGGCCTATCAGCGCGGCGTGATGAGCGAACTCACCTGATCGCTGTGGGGCGTTACGACGCCCCCACTTTCAGCAGCTTGCCGTCCCGCTCGTCCGTCAGCAGATACAGGTAGCCATCCGGCCCGCTGCGTACCTCGCGAATGCGCTCGCCGCGATCGCCCAGCAACCGCTCTTCCGCCACCACCTTGTCGCCTTCCAGCGTCAGGCGAATCAGCTCCTTTTGCGCCAGCGCGCCGATGAACAGCGAGTGCCGCCAGGCGGGGAAGCGCTGCCCGTCATAGAACGCCATGCCGCTGAGGCCGGGCGAAACCCGCCAATAGTGCAGCGGCTGTTCGGTGTCGGGCACCCGTTCCCCTTTGGCCTCGGGGATCGGCTGGCCGGAATAGTTGATGCCGTAGGTGGCCAGCGGCCAGCCGTAGTTTTTACCCGGCAGCGGGAGGTTGAGCTCATCGCCGCCGCGCGGGCCGTGCTCGTGTTCCCAGATCGCGCCGCTCCACGGGTTCAGCGCCAGCCCTTGCGGATTGCGGTGGCCATAAGACCAAACCTCCGGCCGTTTGCCGGCCTGGCCGACCCAGGGGTTATTCGGCGGCACCGCGCCTTCGGCGGTCAGCCGCACCAGCTTGCCCTGCAGCTTGTCGGTCTCCTGCGCCGTCGGCCGCTGGTTGTTTTCGCCCAGCGCGATAAACAGGTAACCCTGACGATCGAACGCCATCTTGCCGCCGAAGTGATTGCCGACCGACAGCTTGGGCAGCTGGCGGAAGATCACCTTGAAGTTTTCCAGCCGCGCGCCGTCGTCGCTCAAACGGCCGTAGCCGACCGCCGTGCCGGCTTTGCCGCTCTCGCCCGGTTCGGCGAAGCTGAGGTACACCCGGCGGCTGGCGGCGAAGTCAGGGGCCGGCAACACCTCCAGCAGGCCGCCCTGCCCCTCGGCGTAAACCTGCGGCACGCCGGCGATCGGCGGCGACAGGCCTTTGCCCTGCTGCCACAGCCGCAGCCGGCCGGGCCGTTCGGTGATAAGCAAGCCTTGTTCCGCCGGCAAGAAGGCCAGCGACCACGGGTGTTCCAGGCCGTCCTGCAGTTGGCTGACCGTCGGCGCGGCGTGCAGCAGGCCGCTGCACAGCAGCAAACCGGCCAGTAAAGTCAATCGGGGCATGGCATCCTCCTGGAGGTGAAATGACCCGTTTAGTGTAGCCCACTCAGCGGGCGCGGTCGTTTGCATTACATTTCAACAGGTTGCCTTTTGGCCGCAGTGTGCTTAAGTTAACCCATCACCCAGGAGGAAAAATGGACATTACCGTTACCGACGCGATTGACGAACACACCCTCGATGCGATCAGGCAAGGCCTGCGCGCTTACAACCTGCCGCATATCGACGCCCGTCACCGCAAGCCGCTCAGCGTCTATGCGCGCGACGAGGCCGGTACGGTGATCGGCGGGCTGACCGCCGAAACCTGGGGCAACTGGCTGAGCGTCGAATGGCTGTGGGTGGCGGATTCCCAGCGCGGCAGCGGCCTCGGCGGCCGGTTGATGCGCGCCGCCGAACGCGAGGCGCAGGCGCGCGGCTGCCGCTACGCTCGCCTGGATACCTTCAGCTTCCAGGCGCGGCCGTTCTACGAAAAGCTCGGCTATCGGCTGCAAATGACGCTGAAAGAGTATCCGGTAGAACATGAGTGTTATTTTCTTACCAAAACCCTGACTGATTAATGGATGGACGGATGGACAGCAAAAGCATGGTGGTGAACTGTGTGGCGTACAAAGCCGGCCAACGGCTGGGCGAAGTGACCATCGACGATATCAGCGAGGTGGTCAAACAGCCGGATACCTTCATCTGGCTGGGGCTGCGGCAGCCGGAGCCGGCGTTTATGCGCAAGGTGCAGGAAGAGTTCGGCCTGCACGATCTGGCGATCGAAGACGCGCTGTGCGCGCACCAGCGGCCGAAGCTGGAAACCTACGGCGACTCGCTGTTCATCGTGGTGAAAACCGCGCAGTGGGGCGAGAACGACGAAATCGAATACGGCGAAACCCATTTCTTCGTCGGCAAAAACTTTCTGGTGACGGTGCGCCACGGCGCCTCGCCCAGCTACGCGCCGATCCGCGCCAAGGCGGAGGAGAACCGCAAGCAGATGTGCCGCGGGCCAGGCTTCGCCCTCTATTCGGTGTTGGACTTCGTGGTGGACAACTACCGCAGCGTGGTGACGCGCTTCGAGAGCACCATCGAGAATATCGAAGCCAACATGTTTCAGTCGGAGTTCGATCAGGCGGCGATCGAGAACGTCTATACCCTGCGCCGCCACCTGTTGGCGCTGCGCAACGCCGCGTTGCCGATGGATGAAATCTGCAACCAGCTGATCCGCCTGCACGAAGAGGTGATCCCGAAAGAGCTGCGCGCCTATGTGCGTGATGTGCAGGATCACGCGCATCAGGTGGTCAGCAATATCGACGACATGCGCGAAATGCTGACCAACGCCATGCACGTCAACCTGGCGTTGGTGACGGTCAAACAGAACGAAGTGGTGAAACGGCTGGCGGGCTGGGGGGCGATTTTGGCCATCCCGACGGTGATCTTCAGCCTGTACGGCATGAACTTCGCCGACATGCCGGAACTGAAGTTCCCGTGGGCCTACCACGCCACGCTGGGGGTGACCGCCGTCGGCTGCATTTTCCTGTATCAGAAGCTGAAGAAATCGGGCTGGCTGTAAGCGCCAAAACGACGGGTTTTCCCGCCGGCAAAAAACCTCTGCGGAGCGGCCCGCCGCGTCAATACAGCATCGGCCGCCGATCGCGATGCACGTGATTGTGGCGGCCGATGTGCTTGTTATCGGCCGAGCCGATATCCATCGATGCCAGCACCATGCCTTCGCCTGCCAGGCTCTGCGTCAATGGATAGCCGTCGGCGTCGACGATCACCGATCCGCCGATCCACGCAACGCCGCGCTCCGTTTCGCAACGATCGCACACCGCAATGAACAGCCGATTGACGGCGGCGTTGGCCTGCGCCTTCACCATCTCCGCCGGCCGTTCGCCCTGCGGGCGCGGCGCCAGTGGCCAGTTGACCGGCGCGCACAGCAGCTGAGCGCCGGCCAGCGCCGGTAGCCGTACCCACTCAGGGAATTCGAGATCGTAACAGATTATCATCGCCAACCGGCCGAAGCGGGTCTCGATGACCGGCGGCGGCCGATCACCGGCGGTAAAGATGGTGCTCTCTTCGTGCCACAGGTGCGCTTTGCGATAAATCGCCCTCACCCCCTGCGCATCGATCAATGCCGCGCTGTTGGCCACCTCGCCATCGGGCAGGCGCTCGCAGAAACCGGCGACGATCGCCACATCCAACTCGCGCGCCAGGGCTCCCCACAGGCTGAGGCTAGGCCCGTCTTCAGCCTCGGCCAACGCCCGCGCCTCCGCCTTATCGCGCAGCACGTAGCCGCTGTTCACCAACTCCGGCAGCACGATAACGTTGGCGCCGCGCTGCGCCGCCCGGCGGATAGCCTGGGCGGACAGCGCCCGATTATGTTCCGCTTCCCCGACCCGCAACGCTAACTGGCAGCATGCGACGCTGATTTTTTCCTTCACTCCCAATCTCCTTACGACCGCCGTTAAACCCATTCGGGAGCCGTGCGCCCCGCCCTCCAGTAAAGCAGCAAAGGCGCCGCGATAAAAGCTCAGTGCGTTTCAGCGCTCGGTTTGGGTCTGCAGCTGCGCTGCCGGGCGGCTCAACAGGCTGCCCAGCACGAAGGCGACGCCGCCGCCCAGCAGGCCGCCGTAGATTGGGCTGTTGGCGTCGATGCCGTGCCAGACCATCAGCCCCACCACGCACAGGCTGCCGGTCAGCATGCTGGCGATGGCGCCGGCGCTGGTGGCGCGCGGCCAGAAGATCGCCCCCACCAGCGGGATCAGCATGCCGCCCACCAACAGGTTGTAAGCCAGGGTCAGCGCCGCCAGCACGTCGCGCACCACGAATGCCAGCCCCAGCATGACCGCGCCCATGAGGAGCGTGGTGAAGCGCCCGGCGGCCAACCCGCCGGAAGGTTTGCGCCGGATGGCCGGCAATACGTCCTCCAGCGCGATGGTGGAAGAGGCTAGCAGGCAGGCGCTGGCGGTGGACATCAGCGCCGCCAACGCCGCGGCGGCCACCAGCCCGCTGACGCCGACCGGCAACACCGCCTGCGCGATAGCGGCGAAGGCGCCGTCGGTGTTGCTGAGCGACGGCAGCACGATCTTGCCGGCCATGCCGATCAGCGCGCCGGTCACGCCGTACAGCACGCAGTAGACGCCCGCCCCCAGCCCGGCGAAGCGCGCCACGTTGGCGCTGCGGGCGGTAAACACCCGCTGCCAGATGTCCTGGCCGATCAGAATGCCGAAGAAGTAGATCAGGAAGAACACCAGAATGGTGTCCAGCCCGATCGACGACAGCTGGTAGTAACCGGCGGGCAGCAGGCTGGTAAACGCCTCCCAGCCGCCGGCCTTGACGATGCTCATCGGCATCAGCACCAGCATCATGCCGACGGTCATGATGATGAACTGAATGATGTCGGTCAGCGTCAGCGACCACATGCCCCCCAGCGTCGAATACAGCACCACCAGCCCGCCGCCGAGCAGGATAGACGCGCTGAACGACAGGCCGAACATCACCTGCATCACGCTGCCGATGGCGATGATCGAAGTCACCGCCACCATCAGATCATACGCCAGCATGATCGCGCCGCTGGTAACCCGCGCCGCCGGATGATAGCGCCGCGACAACACCTGGCTGACGGTATACAGCTTCAGCTTGAGCAGCGGCTTGGCCAGCACCAGGCTCAACACCACGATGCCCAGCCCCAGCGCGCCGCACAGCCAGACGCCGGAGATGCCGTAGGTGTAGCCGAGCTTGACGCTGCCGATGGTCGACGCGCCGCCGAGCACCACCGCCGACAGCGTGCCCAGATACAGCCCCGGCCCCAGGTTGCGCCCGGCGACCAGATACGCCTCTTTGGAATTGGCGCGGCGAATGCCCATCCACCCCACCGCGCCTATCACCAGAAAGTAAAACACCACGACCAGCAGATCGAGATTCATGGGTACCTCCACTCCGTTGTTATTGTTATCAGGGGCCCCGACGCAACCGCTCCGCCGGTAGGGTCAGTGCGCCGCCTCAGCGGGCCGGCAGCACGCACAACATTTCAAACAGCAGGTTGGCCGCCAGCAGCGCCGTGTTGCCGGAGCGATCGTAAGGCGGCGACACCTCCACCACGTCGCCGCCCACCAGGTTCAGCCCATGGCAGCCGCGCACGATCTCCAGCCCCTGCCAAACCGACAGCCCGCCGACCTCCGGCGTGCCGGTGCCCGGCGCGAAGGCCGGATCCAGTCCGTCGATATCGAAGCTGAGGTAAACCGGCGCATCGCCCATCTGTTCGCGGATCTCCGCCATCAGCGGCGTCAGCGACCGGTGCCAGCAGGCCTCGGCCGGCACCACGCGAAAGCCCTGACGGCGCGACCAGTCGAAATCGTCCGCCGCATAGCCGCTGCCGCGCAGGCCGATCTGCACCACTTTTTCCGGCGCCAGCAACCCTTCCTCGAACGCGCGGCGGAAGGTGGTGCCGTGCGCCAGCTGTTCACCGAACATCTCCTCGTTGGTGTCGGAATGCGCATCGACGTGGATCAGCCCGACCGGGCCATGTCGACGGGCGACGGCGCGCAGCACCGGCAGCGTCAGCGTGTGGTCGCCGCCGAGCGTCAACGGCATGCAGCCGTGCGCCAGGATCTCGTGGTAAGCCGCCTCGATGCGCTGCACGCTATCCGCCAGGCTGTAAGGGTTGATGGCGACATCCCCCAGATCGGCCACCTGCAGCCGTTCGAACGGGGCGGAGCCGGTGCCCATGTTGTAGGGGCGGATCATCACCGATTCCTGGCGGATCTGGCGCGGGCCATAGCGGGTGCCGCTGCGGTTGGAGGTGCCGATATCCAGCGGAATGCCGACAAAGGCGGCGTCCAGACCGCGCGCCTGTTCGGCGGCGGGCAGGCGCATCATGGTGGGAATACCGGCAAAGCGCGGCATATCGTTACCGCTTTGGGGTTGGTTCAGCATGGCGTTTCCTTGTCTTGATCTGCGATGAATTGAAACATTTGAGCAACATTCGCAGACTACCCCGTTGGCCACCCCGGCTACCATTCCCGCTTTTGCATGTAAACATCGAAAAACGCGATGCAACTAACCTATTGAAGTATTGATTTTTATTTCCACTTCATGCCATAAGGAAGGCCATATCTTCAGCGCCGCCCCTATTTCTTCGATGTTAAAAATGGGTTAACCGGCCGACGTTCTGCGGAGGGGGAATGCTCACCAACCTAAGCGATATCGATCTGAAACTGCTGCGGGTATTCGTCGCGGTGGCGGAAGCCCAGGGCGTCAGCGCCGCGCAGGAAACGCTGCTGATGAACCAATCCACCATCAGCACTCACCTGGCCTCGCTGGAAACCCGGCTGGGTTTTCGCCTGTGCCAACGCGGACGCTCCGGCTTCCGGCTGACGCCCAAGGGCGAACGCATGCTGATCGCCTGCCGCTCGCTGTTCAACGCCGCCCGCGACTTCACCCGGGTCAGCCAGTCGCTGAACGGCCTGCTGACCGGCGATCTGCAGATCGGTCTGGTGGATAATCTGGTTTCGCTGCCGGGCAATCCGTTCAGCCAGGCCATCAAACACTTCCAGCGCCGCCACCAGGACGTGCAATTGCAGTGCCGCATCTGTTCGCCGAACGAGATTGAGCAAGGGCTGCTGCACCGGCAGCTCGATCTGGGCATCGGCTACTTTGGCCAGCAGTTGGAGGCGTTGCGTTATCAGCCGTGGCTGGAGGAGACGCAGGCGATCTACTGCAGCACGGATCACCCGCTGTTCGCGGTGGAAGAACCGGAGCGCGAGCAGATTGAAAACGCGCGCTGGGTCAAGCGCGGCTACCTGCTGGCGCAGCAGCTGTGCCCGATCGCGCCGCCTCACCTGGCGGCGGTGGCCCACCATATGGAAAGCGTCGCCCATCTGGTGCTGAGCGGCACCTGTCTCGGCTATCTGCCCACCCACTACGCGGCGCGCTGGGTGGAACAGGGGCTGCTGCGGCAGCTGGGCGGCACGGCGCTCTCTTACCGCGCCACGCTTAGCCTGGTCAGCCGCCCCGTCCAGCCCGACGAGGCGTTGAACGCGCTGCTGGAGGATTTGGCGCGCGCCGGCGAAAAAAAAGCCCCGCATGCGCGGGGCCTGACGGACGTTAGCTGACCGGCATGCGCGCCGGATCGGGATACTGGTACTCAAAACCCAGCTCGTTGCAGATGCGGTTGCCGTCCACCAGCCGCTCATCCTGCTCCGCTTCGTCGGCGAACTGCGGCGGCTCCAGGTGCAGCTGCTCGGCCAGCGCCGGATAAAATTCGCGTTTGGCCGGATGACGCGGCGCGCACAGGTTGTACACGTGGCCGCCCTTCGGCAGCTTCAGCAGCAGTTGGATGGCGGCGATGACGTCGTCCTGATGCACCAGATTCACCCCCTGCGAACCGCCCTTCACGTCGAGTTTGCCCGCCAGGAAGCGGCCGGGGTGGCGATCGGCGCCCACCAGCCCCGCCAGCCGCAGAATGTCCACCGAGGTATTCGGCAATTCATGCAGCCAGCGCTCCAGCTCGGCCAGCACCCGGCCCGACGGCGAGACCGGCCGCAGCGGCGACTCTTCGCGCAGCGTGCCGGCGGTTTCGCCGTACACCGAGGTGGAACTGGTGAAGATCACGCGCGGCACGCCGAAGGCCATCGCGCTGTCCACCAGCATGCGCACCGCATTGAAATAGTTCTCGCTGCCTTCGACGGTGCGGCGCGCGGGCAGCGTCACCACCAGCGCATCCACGCGCAGCAGCGATTCCAGATCGTCCGGATCGCACTCCAGCTCCGGCGTCAGCTCCAGTTGATAGCATTCGATGCCGCTCATGCGCGCGGCCTCGACGCCGTCCGGCGTGGTTTTGCTGCCGACCACGTCATACCCGCGGCCCATCAGCGATAACGCCAACGGCATGCCCAGCCAACCCAAACCAATAATGGCTACCTTTTTCATCCTCTTCCTCTCCTGAAGATCGCAGCGCCCTGCCCCTAAGGCTACGCCACTGTGCACGGCGATACAATCTGCCCGGCTTAAGGTTAGGTAAAGCCGTGTGTGGCTAATAACCTAACCTGTTTCAATAAATTAAATTTATGACGTTAAAAAAGGGTTGCGCGGTGGACAGCGGATAGTTTAGCTTAATCGGCATACGGTTTTTACCGGCTTTTGATTAGAGAAAAACACCATGACACGCGTTCAGTTCAACCACCATCATCACCATCACCCTGACTAGTCTTTCAGGCGATGTGTGCTGGAAGACGGTTTGTTAATCTTCCAGTGGCGCGCAGAACGCAAGAGAGAGCCCTCGGAAGATTTCTTCCGAGGGTTTTTTTTTGGCTTCGGACAGACAGAAAGAATATTTTTACAACAAATTCATAAAATTACAGATTAAACAGAGGTTACCATGCTGGACAAGACACGTTTACGGATCGCAATGCAGAAGTCGGGCCGCCTGAGCGAGGAATCCCAGGAACTGCTGGCGCGCTGCGGCATCAAGATCAACCTGCAGCAGCAGCGTCTGATCGCCTTCGCGGAAAACATGCCGATCGATATCCTGCGCGTGCGCGATGACGACATTCCGGGCCTGGTGATGGACGGCGTGGTCGATCTGGGCATCATCGGCGAAAACGTGCTGGAAGAAGAGCTGCTCAGCCGCCGCGCTCAGGGCGAAGACCCGCGTTACTTCACCCTGCGCCGCCTCGATTTCGGCGGCTGCCGCCTGTCGCTGGCCACCCCGCTCGACGCCGAATACACCGGCCCGCAAAGCCTGCAGGACGCCCGCATCGCCACGTCTTACCCGCACCTGCTGAAGCAATACCTCGACAAGCAGGGCGTGCGCTTTAAATCTTGCCTGCTGAACGGTTCGGTGGAAGTGGCGCCGCGCGCCGGCCTGGCCGACGCCATCTGCGATCTGGTCTCTACCGGCGCCACGCTGGAGGCCAACGGCCTGCGCGAGGTGGAGGTGATCTACCGCTCCAAAGCCTGCCTGATCCAGCGCGACGGCGAAATGCCGGAAGCCAAACAACAGCTGATCGACCGCCTGATGACCCGCATTCAGGGCGTGATCCAGGCGCGTGAATCCAAATACATCATGCTGCACGCGCCGAGCGAGAAGCTGGACGAGATCGTCGCGCTGCTGCCGGGCGCCGAACGCCCGACCATTCTGCCGCTGGCCGGCGCGCAGAACCGCGTGGCGATGCACATGGTCAGCAGCGAAACCCTGTTCTGGGAAACCATGGAAAAACTGAAAGCGCTCGGCGCCAGCTCGATTCTGGTGCTGCCGATTGAAAAGATGATGGAGTAACGCCATGTCGACCTTCAACACGCCGATCGACTGGGCAACGTGCAGCGCCGAACGCCAGGCCGAGCTGCTGATGCGCCCGGCAATCGCCGCTTCCGACAGCATCACCCGCACGGTGAGCGAGATCCTCGACAACGTGAAGGCCAACGGCGATCGGGCGCTGCGCGACTATAGCGCCCGCTTCGACAAGGCGGAAGTCGCCGCGCTGCGCGTCAGCGCCGAGCAGATCGCCGCCGCCTGCGCGCGACTGGGCGATGACATCAAACAGGCGATGGCGGTGGCCGTCGCCAACGTGGACACCTTCCACAACGCGCAGCGACTGCCGCCGGTGGACGTCGAAACGCAGCCGGGCGTGCGCTGCCAGCAGGTGACCCGCCCAATCGACTCGGTGGGCCTGTATATTCCCGGCGGGTCGGCGCCGCTGTTCTCCACCGTGCTGATGCTGGCGACGCCGGCGCGCATCGCCGGTTGCCGCCGGGTGGTGCTGTGCTCACCGCCGCCGATCGCCGATGAGATCCTGTATGCGGCACAGCTGTGCGGCGTGCAGGAAGTGTTTCAGGTCGGGGGCGCGCAGGCGATCGCCGCCCTGGCGTTCGGCACCGAAAGCGTGCCGCGCGTGGCGAAGATCTTCGGGCCGGGCAACGCCTTCGTGACCGAAGCCAAGCGGCAGGTCAGCCAGCGTCTCGACGGCGCGGCTATCGACATGCCGGCCGGCCCTTCGGAGGTGCTGGTGATCGCCGATGCCGGCGCCACCCCGGCATTCGTCGCTTCCGATCTGCTGTCGCAAGCCGAACACGGCCCGGATTCGCAGGTGATCCTGCTGACGCCGGACGCGGCGATGGCGCAGGCGGTGGCCGAAGCGGTGGAAAGCCAGCTGGCCGAGCTGCCGCGCGCCGAGACCGCCCGCCAGGCGCTGGCGAGCAGCCGCCTGATCGTGGCGCGCGATCTGCCTGAGTGCGTGGCCATCAGCAACCGCTACGGCCCGGAGCACCTGATCATTCAGACCCGCAATGCGCGCGAGCTGGTGGACGGCATCACCAGCGCCGGCTCAGTGTTCCTCGGCGACTGGTCGCCGGAGTCCGCCGGCGATTACGCCTCCGGCACCAACCACGTGCTGCCGACCTACGGTTACACCGCCACCTGCTCCAGCCTGGGGCTGGCCGATTTTCAAAAACGCATGACGGTGCAGGAGCTGACGCCGCAGGGCTTCAGCAACCTGGCCGCCACCATCGAGACCCTGGCCGCCGCCGAGCAGCTGATCGCCCACAAGAACGCCGTGACCCTGCGCGTCGCCGCCCTGAAGGAGCAAGCATGAGCATCGAAAAACTGGCGCGCGCCAACGTTCGCGAGCTGACCCCTTATCAATCGGCGCGCCGCCTCGGCGGTAAGGGTGACGTGTGGCTGAACGCCAACGAATACCCGATCGCGCCCGAGTTCCAGCTGACCGCGCAAACCTTCAACCGCTATCCGGAGTGCCAGCCGGCGCAGGTAATCGAACGCTACGCCGCCTACGCCGGGGTGAAGAAAGAGCAGGTGCTGGTCAGCCGCGGCGCCGATGAAGGCATCGAACTGCTGATCCGCGCCTTCTGCGAGCCGGGCAAAGACGCCATTCTGTTCTGCCCGCCGACCTACGGCATGTACGCCGTCAGCGCCGAAACTTTCGGCGTGGAGCGCCGCACCGTGGCCGCCAAAGAGGACTGGCAGTTGGATCTGCCGGCCATCGCAGACAGCATGGATAACGTGAAGCTGATCTACGTCTGCAGCCCGAACAACCCGACCGGCAACCTGATCGACCCGGACTCGCTGCGCAACCTGCTGGAGCTGGCCAAAGGCAAGGCGATCGTCGCGGTGGACGAAGCCTATATCGAGTTTTGCCCGCAGGCCTCGGTGGCCGGGTGGCTGAGCGACTATCCGCACCTGGCTATCCTGCGCACGCTGTCGAAGGCCTTTGCGCTGGCCAGCCTGCGCTGCGGCTTTACGCTCGCCAACGAAGATCTGATCGCCCTGCTGCTGAAAGTGATCGCGCCTTACCCGCTTTCGACGCCGGTGGCGGATATCGCCGCGCAGGCGCTGAGCGAAGAAGGTATCCGCACCATGCGTCAGCGCGTCACCGACATCGCCGCCACCCGCAGCTGGCTGCAGCAACAGCTGGAAAAATGCGCCTGCGTCGAGCAGGTTTTCGCCAGCGACAGCAATTACCTGCTGGCCCGCTTCACCGCCTCAAGTAATGTGTTTAAAAGCTTGTGGGATCAGGGCATTATCTTACGAGACCAAAACAAACAGCCCGGGCTGTCCGGCTGCCTGCGCATCACCATAGGCACCCGCGACGAATGTCAACGCGTGGTGGACGCCTTGTCCGCCCTGCCCGGCGCCAACCAGACTCGCCAGGAGCCAATGTGAGCCAAAAAATCCTCTTTATCGATCGTGACGGCACGCTGATCGCCGAGCCACCGGAAGATTTCCAGGTTGACCGCCTGGACAAGCTGGCGCTCGAGCCGGACGTGATCCCTTCCCTGCTGGCGCTGCAACAGGCGGGGTATCAGCTGGTGATGATCACCAATCAGGATGGGCTCGGCACCGCCAGTTTCCCGCAGGAAACCTTCGATCCGCCGCACAACCTGATGATGCAGATCCTCAGCTCGCAGGGCATTCAGTTCGCCGATGTGCTGATCTGCCCGCACCTGCCGGCGGACAACTGCGACTGCCGCAAACCGAAAACCGCGCTGGTGAAGGGCTACCTCGAACCCGGCGTGCTGAATGCCGCCCACAGCTACGTGATCGGCGATCGGCCGACCGACGTGCAGCTGGCGGAAAACATGGGCATCCAGGGGCTGCGCTACCAGCGCGGCGTGCTGGGCTGGAAAGAGATCGTGCGCCAGCTGACCCTGCGCGACCGCCACGCGCGGGTTAACCGCGTGACCAAAGAGACGCAGATCGACGTCAACGTCTGGCTGGATCGCGAAGGCGGCAGCAAGATCAAAACCGGCGTCGGCTTCTTCGATCACATGCTGGATCAGATCGCCACCCACGGCGGCTTCCGCATGGAGATCGACGTCAAAGGCGATCTGTATATCGACGATCACCACACGGTGGAAGACACCGGTCTGGCGCTGGGTGAAGCGCTGAACAAGGCGCTTGGCGACAAGCGCGGCATCGCTCGCTTCGGCTTCGTGCTGCCGATGGACGAGTGCCTGGCGCGCTGCGCGCTGGATATTTCCGGCCGCCCGCACCTGGAGTACAAGGCCGAGTTCAACTATCAGCGCGTCGGCGATCTCAGCACCGAAATGGTCGAGCACTTCTTCCGTTCGCTCTCTTACACCATGGGCTGCACGCTGCACCTGAAGACCAAGGGCAAAAACGACCACCACCGGGTCGAGAGCCTGTTCAAAGTGTTTGGCCGCACGCTGCGCCAGGCGATCCGCGTCGAGGGCAATACCCTGCCGAGTTCGAAAGGAGTGCTGTGATGAACGTGGTGATTTTGGATACCGGCTGCGCCAACCTGGCCTCCGTCACCTACGCGGTGCGGCGCCTGGGTTACCAGCCGGAGGTGAGCCGCGATCCGGAGATCGTGCTGCGCGCCGACAAGCTGTTCCTGCCGGGCGTCGGCACCGCGCAGGCGGCGATGGATCAACTGCGCGAACGGGATCTGGTCGAGCTGATCAAGGCCTGCACGCAGCCGGTGCTGGGCATCTGCCTCGGCATGCAGCTGCTTGCGGCCAGCAGCGAAGAGAACGGCGGCGTGACGACACTCGGCCTTATCGATACGCCGGTGAAGCAGATGACCGACTTTGGCCTGCCGCTGCCGCACATGGGCTGGAATCAGGTGTCCGCGCAGGCGGGCCACCATCTGTTCCGCGGCATCGATGACGGCGCCTACTTCTATTTCGTTCACAGCTATGCGATGCCGATATGCCCCAGCACCATCGCCCAGGCGAACTACGGCGAGCCCTTCACCGCCGCCGTGCAAAAAGACAACTTCTTCGGCGTGCAGTTTCATCCAGAACGTTCTGGAGCGGCCGGCGCACAACTGTTGAAAAACTTTCTGGAGATGTAGGCAGCATGATTATTCCGGCTTTGGATTTGATCGACGGCAAGGTGGTGCGTTTGCATCAGGGCGATTACGACCAACAGCGCGACTACGGCAACGATCCGCTGTTACGCCTGCAGGACTATCAACAACAGGGCGCGCAGGTGCTGCACCTGGTCGATCTGACCGGCGCCAAGGATCCGGCGGCGCGCCAGATCCCGCTGCTGCGCAAACTGCTGGCGGGGGTTAACGTGCCGGTGCAGGTCGGCGGCGGCATCCGCAACGAGCAAGACGTCAGCGCCCTGCTGGAGGCCGGCGCCACGCGCGTGGTGATCGGCTCCACCGCGGTGAAACAGCCGCAACTGGTGCAGAGCTGGTTCGAGCGCTACGGCGCCGACGCGCTGGTGCTGGCGCTGGACGTGCGCATCGACGCGCAGGGCGTGAAACGCGTGGCCATCAGCGGCTGGCAGGAGGATTCCGACGCCACGCTGGAACAGGTGGTGGAGCAGTTCCTGCCCTACGGGCTGAAGCACGTGCTGTGCACCGACATTTCGCGCGACGGCACGCTGGCCGGTTCCAACGTGGCGCTGTATCAGGCGATCAGCCGCCGCTATCCGCAGGTGGCCTTCCAGGCCTCGGGCGGCATCGGCAATCTGGACGACATCGCCCAGCTGCGCGGCAGCGGCGTTGCCGGCGTGATCGTGGGGCGCGCCCTGCTGGAAGGTAAATTTAGCGTTGAGGAGGCGATCGCATGCTGGCAAAACGGATAATCCCGTGCCTGGATGTTAAAGACGGGCAAGTGGTGAAAGGCGTGCAGTTCCGCAACCACGAAATCATCGGCGACATCGTGCCGCTGGCGCAGCGCTATGCGCAAGAAGGTGCGGACGAGCTGGTGTTTTACGATATCACCGCCTCAAGCGACGGCCGGGTGGTGGACAAAAGCTGGGTATCGCGCGTGGCGGAGGTGATTGATATTCCGTTCTGTGTCGCCGGCGGCATTAAAAGCGCCGAGGACGCCAGCCAAATCCTGTCTTTCGGCGCCGACAAGATTTCGATCAACTCGCCGGCGCTGGCCGATCCCGAGCTGATTAGCCGCCTGGCGGAACGCTTCGGCGTGCAGTGCATCGTCGTAGGCATCGACACCTGGTTCGACAGTGAAACCGGCAAGTATCACGTCAACCAATATACCGGCGACGAGAGCCGCACCCGCATCACCCAGTGGGAAACCCTCGACTGGGTACAGGAAGTGCAGCGCCGCGGCGCCGGTGAGATCGTGCTGAACATGATGAACCAGGACGGCGTGCGCAACGGTTACGATCTGCAGCAGCTGCGCCGGGTGCGCGAGGCCTGCAAGGTGCCGCTGATCGCCTCGGGCGGCGCGGGCACCATGGAGCACTTCCTGGAAGCGTTCCGCGATGCGGACGTCGACGGCGCGCTGGCGGCGTCGGTGTTCCACAAACAAATCATCAATATCGGCGAGCTGAAAAGGTTCCTGGTTGAACAAGGCGTGGAGATTCGCGTGTGCTGACAGAACAACAGAACAACCAGCTGGACTGGGAAAAAACCGACGGCCTGATGCCGGCCATCGTGCAGCACGCCGTTTCCGGCGAAGTGCTGATGCTGGGTTACATGACGCCGGAAGCGCTGGCGGCCACCGAGCAGAGCGGCAACGTCACCTTCTTCTCGCGCACCAAGCAGCGCCTGTGGACTAAGGGTGAAAGCTCCGGCCACTTCCTCAAGGTGGTCAGCATCACGCCGGACTGCGATAACGACACGCTGCTGGTATTGGCCAACCCGATCGGCCCGACCTGCCACCTCGGCAACAGCAGCTGCTTCCACCCGGCCGCCAGCGACTGGACGTTCCTCTATCAGCTGGAGCAGCTGTTGGCGGAGCGCAAGCACGCCAGCCCGGACAGCTCGTACACTGCCAGCCTGTATGCCAGCGGCACCAAGCGCATTGCGCAGAAGGTCGGGGAGGAAGGCGTGGAAACCGCGCTGGCCGCCACGGTCAACGATCGCGAAGAGCTGACCAACGAGGCCTCGGATCTGATCTATCACCTGCTGGTGCTGCTGCAGGACCAGGATCTGAACCTGAGCGCGGTGATCGGCCGGCTGCGCGAGCGGCATCAGAAAAAAGCGTGACGTTAACTCGCGCCCAATAAAAAAGCCGCCGGGCGTTAACCTCGGCGGCTTTTTTTATCGCTCAACGGGCGGGCTTATTCCATCCATTCGGTATGGAACACGCCTTCTTTGTCGATGCGTTTATAGGTGTGCGCACCGAAGTAGTCGCGCTGAGCCTGGATCAGGTTCGCCGGCAGCACCGCGGAGCGGTAGCTGTCGTAGTAGGCGATCGCAGCGGAGAAGGTCGGCGTAGGAATACCGTTCTGCACGGCATAGGCCACCACGTCACGCAGCGCCTGCTGGTACTCGTCGGCGATTTGCTTGAAGTATGGCGCCAGCAGCAGGTTGGCGATATCGGCATCCGCCGCGTAAGCGTCGGTGATCTTCTGCAGGAACTGGGCGCGGATGATGCAGCCGGCGCGGAAGATCTTGGCGATTTCGCCGTAGTGCAGATCCCAGTTGTTTTCTTTAGACGCGGCTTTCAGCTGAGAGAAGCCCTGCGCGTAGGATACGATCTTGCCCAGATACAGCGCGCGACGCACTTTCTCGATGAATTCGGCTTTGTCGCCGGTGAACGGTGCCACTTTCGGGCCGGTCAGCACTTTAGACGCGGCAACGCGCTGGTCTTTCAGCGAGGACAGGTAGCGCGCAAACACCGACTCGGTGATCAGCGACAGCGGTTCGCCCAGATCCAGCGAGCTCTGGCTGGTCCACTTGCCGGTGCCTTTGTTGGCGGCTTCGTCCAGGATCACATCGACCAGGTATTTGCCGTCTTCGTCTTTCTTGGTGAAGATGTCTTTGGTGATGTCGATCAGGTAGCTGTTCAGTTCGCCCTTGTTCCACTCGGCGAAGGTTTCGGCCAGCTGCTCGTTGCTCAGGTTCAGCGCCTGCTTCAGCAGGGAATAGGCTTCGGCAATCAGCTGCATGTCGCCGTATTCGATGCCGTTGTGCACCATCTTCACATAGTGGCCGGCACCGTCTGCGCCGATGTAGGTCACGCAAGGCTCGCCTTCCGCAACCGCAGCGATTTTCTCCAGGATCGGCGCCACCAGCTCGTAAGCTTCTTTCTGGCCGCCAGGCATGATGGAAGGCCCTTTCAGCGCGCCCTCTTCACCGCCGGAAACGCCGGTACCGATGAAGTTGAAGCCCTGGTCGGACAGTTCGCGGTTACGACGGATGGTGTCCTGATAGTAGGTGTTGCCGCCGTCGATCAGGATATCGCCCTTGTCCAGGTGCGGAGTCAGCGAGGCAATGGTTTTATCCGTTGCTTCGCCCGCTTTCACCATCAGCAGGATGCGGCGCGGTTTTTCCAGCGATTCGACAAACTCTTCAACGGTGTAATACGGCGCCAGATTCTTGCCCGGGTTCTCAGCGATCACTTCGTCAGTTTTGTCGCCAGAACGGTTGAAAATGGAAACGGTGTAACCACGGCTCTCGATGTTCAGCGCGAGGTTGCGGCCCATTACCGCCATGCCGACAACGCCGATTTGTTGCTTGGACATTTAGGAACTCCTGTCTGAGGATGACCCTGCCGGCAACGTCGGCCAGCAGGTTTTGTGATGTGGCACACATGTTAACTCAGGATTGAGCCGGGTGGGTAGTGATTGGTGCGATAGGTCGACACTCTCTGAGGGTTGATAAGACAATTTTATCTATTCAACGCTTGTTTCAAGCAAAAACGCAAAGCGCTGGTAACGTGCCAGATAAAATGTTTAGAAAAAAGTGAGCGACTACGCATTTGAGCAAGATGCAATGCTTTAAATTGAGGCAAATAAACAACGTTTATCCCTAACTCCCGCCTCGCTCGCCAGCAAATGTCAAGATCTTCACAGTACATGTAGTAGCGCGTATCAAATCCGCCCAGCTCTCGATAGCATTTGGCAGTAAACAGTAAAAACGAGCCTGCTGCCCATTCAACTTCCGTATCCTGAGTAATTTTGTCTTTATCGTAGATAGACTTATTTTTCTGCAGCAAGAATGAAACCGCAAAGCTGCTAATGGTTGGGAAATGCCTTATCCCTTTGTCATAAATAGTAAAATTTTTATCGTTGAAGAGATTGATCGCAACTAGCGAGTATGTGTTTTGTTCCGCGTGCAACAGCAGTGCTGCCAGCACAGATGGTTCGATAAAAACATCAGGGTTAAGCACCAAAAAGCGATCCCCATCACGCATTCCTAACTCTTGCTGGCACCAAGTGAAAATATAGTTATTGTTTGCGCCAAACCCCATAGGCTGATCAACAAGATAATGAATGCCAGACTCCTGACAATATTCCTGAAGTTCACGCTGTGGCTTGTTATCTTTCAAAACGACAATGTAGTTGTTTGAGGCCAGCAGTTTTAGACATCCCTCATCAATGATCATGTTGCCATGACCGTGAGATATAACTGAAATGAAGCACCGACATGGCTCAACTAAAGATTCAGGCATAAAAACTCTAATATAAGAAATACAAGGAAATAGTTCTCGTAATGGTTGTTCTTGCAACCCCACATTTTAGCAAGAAAAGCTGCCAAAGCACAAAACGTCGGGATCTTAACATCCTCTCCAAAAATTTCTTATCCTCTTTTTTGAGTTCCCCACCGTATATCTCATAGAAACTTATCGCCTGCTCAATCACTAACCGATTCTGATGTGCAACTGAGGGCAGCCGCATAAATTTTGCCAGAATACGTTTCAATCCATAGCCACTGCTGCCAACCACGTTATTCGCATGTTGCCGATACTTTATCAATCGTTCAGGAAGGAACACCAACCTTCCAAAAGTGGTAGCCAGCAAACCCAGCCACCAATCATGCATCAACATATGCTGGCTAGGGCGAAGATGCTTAAGCAGTGATCGATTCACCATCACAGTTGCACCCTGGATACAGTTTTGGAAAAGCAAGCGAGGAAACACCAACTGGTGATCAGGATTAAGTCGCTCATTCTGTAAAAAAGAAGCGCTCAAGAAGCGAAGTTCGCTGTCAACTAATTCAGCATCTGAAAAGATTAATAACGGCACGGACTCATCGCCGATTTGGCTGACCGCTCGCTGATAATATTCAATTTTATCAGTTACCCAAACGTCATCCTGATCGCTCAAAAAGACGTTCGTTGCCGTCGTCAAAGAAAGCGCATGCAGGAAATTATGCGCGGGCCCTTTTGGGCCCGCAACACGCTGCTGCACATCGAACGGAACTGACGTCGTTGCAGCGAAATTAGCAATCAATTTCAGCGTATTATCCGTAGAACCATCGTCACTGACAATGATCCTCCGCGGAGAGATTGTCTGGCCGACAATTGAGGCAAGCTGCTCGACAATGTAGCGTTCACCGTTGTAAGTACACACCACAACTTCGTAATCAAACACTCATCGAGCTCCCGGCAGATAAGATTTTACCGTCCATTTGAGTTTCCGAAGCAAGGAAAAAATCGTAGGGTAGTCGCGATGCAATTTATTGATAACACGCTGACGAAAATGTGCATACCGATTTAGAGAGGGAATGCCCGCCTGTCCCCCCTGCTGCGCCTGGCGCAATGACTCCTCATAGAAGAGCCAAAAGCGCTCTGTCTGCGCCTTAAGTAAGGTAACCGAGGTAATAACTCCCGATGCAATAAGCTGCTCGCACGCTGCTGAAAACTCTTTGGAACTGCTTTCCCAATCCGGCCACTTTTCAGCGGTAGCCAAAGCATTTGCTTTCAATTGAGCCAGCTCATCAGGGTTATCCTTAAGGCGGTTTATAAACTCGATGATTTCCTGGTTTTGGCGGCTGAAAGACACCAGTCCATTGACATTATGCTCAATATATTCGTCGTAACCAGTCACATCATAACTGATGGAGGTGCCACCAGTATGATAAATCTCCAACGGGGGGCCAAACATTCCTTCAACGGTGGAAAGTTTAACCAAAACATCGCAAGAGGCGTAAATACTACCGATCTCAGAAATTGGCACACGGCTAAACAGACGATCAACGTTCGGGTAAGCACCAATTTCAGTCGATGTGACAAACCAGACTTCATCAGCACGAGACTGCCGGCACAACTCAACTGCAAGTTCCGTATTTTTAAAGCTGACGTTTAACGGACCTTCCACTAATACACGTAGCTTTTCAGACGCTCGAGGCACCTTTGGTTTAATCTCATCATTAAAATAAGCCTTGCTAATTCCATTTCTGACCAATAACGCATCTTGGTCAAAATGTTCTTTAAGGTATTCTTTAATCCATGTCGCTTCAGTGATAAAATTAACATGCAAGCTATAAGTCAGATCGACAAGCGTGCGTAAAGTCACTTCATCTTCCGGATAGAAACGCGACTCGATGGATTGAACAAAAAATGCATATTTCTTGGCATTGATTTTGTTGAGATAAAATACAGTACGCCACCAAGTCGCAATAACCAGATCAAACTTTTTTTCAGCAGCTTCAGCATAATCCATCCAAGTCAGTTTTTCTGCACCTGGAAACCACTCTAACCGCTTATTGTTTGGTTTATCCTCAGTGATAATCGTGATATCGTCACCATTCTTTCGCATACGCGTAGCATGTTCAAAAATGACATTAGTGCCGCCACTGATATCCGGACTCCATAGTAAAAAAGCAATTTTACTCATTATTTAGCCCCTTTAAACTTTATTTTTTTCACCAAAAAATAAGGATATTTCAAATACCATACGCCATTTGCATGGAAATCCAGAGGTTTCCACCAAGCAGAACCAATGGTGTGTCGAGGATTTCTCACCAAGCGCTTAAAATAAGACAGGGGGGAACGTTTACTCTGCCCAAAGGAGCTAAAGTTGAATACGCCAAAATTCTCATAGTGTTTGATCAACGAAAATTTTTCACGTTCAACCCGACTCGGCAACATCACGCCACGAAAGTAAAACTTTTTAACCGCTTTGCTGATCTCATGATCAGATAGCGAATAAACACGCTCTATTTTTGAAAAACCATTGAATTGATGCAATGCACGCTCTTGGAATGGCGCTATTTGCTCATAGAAGAAAGCGAGCTCTGAGTCGTTATGGTCGAAAACAAAATTATCGATGTCAACACCATATCTCTTTAGGCTGCCATGCGAGGCCCCCATAAAAACTTCAAAACCGGCACGGAACTCGTTAAACATATCATCACCAAGGCGCTGCCCCCACTGATGATCAAACAGCAGCCCCTCTTTAATATTGTTCTTATGGGTTTCAGCCCCATCCAATATACCGAAATAGTAACCAGACATATTGCGCTGGGTCGCTTTTACCAAATTATCTTGAATACTACCCTTCCAGCCGACATCAACAACATGAACCCATTCATCATGTTTTTCTGCCATCAACGAGTCACAGTAGTCATTGAGATAGATATTCTGTTCTTTGCGCTCGCGTTCATAGATAGCCTTAAAGAATTCATCATCTATTAACGCAGAAAACGCCGGCAATCCAGCAATATTCAAATGCTGCTCTTCAAAATCCACCTGAGGAAAACGCACTTTAAGCTCAGATACATAATCATCGAGATTAATGCTTTTCAAAAAGGCAGTCAGGCTACATGAACCATACTGATATAATAACTTGTTGAATGTGCTGCCACTCAGAGGCCCCAATGAAGGCAAGTAGGTTGCTCGACGCGACACATACATATAATGACTAGTAATACGCGAAAAATTTTTCGGCAAACTAGCTTGAAATTTGTCAAACGCCTTTTGAAGAAACTCGCCTTCCCTTGCAAAAAAATAAACGTTTTTAGCTTGGTTTATCACCAAAGACCAATAGAGCCGACGCGTGAATAAATAAATTGCACTACTTACCCAGTTAAAGCTGAAATTATCTTCAGCGATCACCCGATTAACTTTGTTCTCCACCGCAAGGCGCTCACGATCCGCCAGTAGGCTCTCATCATATCGGTGTTGATCCACAGGCAAATGATGCGCAAACAGCCCCCTGGCTGTCGACATAGCAACATCACTGTGTGCATTGTCGCCCAACATAATCGTCTTTTTAACATTCAAACCTAATCTTGCAATAACCACATCATAAGCTCGCCCTTCTTTCTTCGTTCGCTTATTTTCGCTGGAAACGAAGAATCCATCAAAAATATCATCAAACCCATGACATTTGGCAAAATAAACAATTGATTGTTGATCTAAATAAAAATCAGAAACCAAATAAATACGTCTACCTTTCGCTTTTTCAGCTCTCAGCATGTCCAACGTTGCTACTATTGGTTTTTGCACAGATAGCTCAATAGCCAACTCTAGATCGCGGCAAAAAGCAAGGAAGGTGTCACTTTCTGGCAATCGAGCCGCAATCTGCGCACGTTGAAGTTCATAATACAAGGCAAGCGACATATCATCATAACGGAATTCAGCGTCATCGCCTTGCATTTGACTACTGGCGCACAATCCCGCTTCGATTCTTAAACGTAGAGCATATAGATCCTCTACGGATAGACAAATACGATATGAATCCACGAGAGCGGCAGCCCATTTACGTTTCACGACTTCAGGGTGGCAACTACGCTCGACTACAGTATCAAAAAAATCGACCAGAATGGTTTCGATATTATCGGCAATCGTGACAATCATTGTAGATATAATCCATTCACAGAGTTATTGGTTCGAATTTTGCTTTGAAACGCTTTCCAGCTGTTCCTTAAGCATCTGAATAATCCGCTCTGCCTCAGACAAAGCTTGATCTCGGGAACGGACCATCTCTTCCGTGTCCCTGAATGCTTGCATTCTTTCTTCAGAGATGCGCTCTGCCTGTTCTTTATAATATGTTACTTCATTGATTCTTTTTTCAGCCTCAAGCAACAACTGCCAACGTTGTTCAGCCAAGCGTTCTGCAAACTCCAAACTTTGACGCAATGGAGAGACCAATTCTTGGTCATATTCTATGCGACTCATACCTGTAAATAGCGTATTCTTATTATAAATAGCGTCAACATTAGATGAAATCGCAATGAAAGAACCGTTCATTACGTTCTTGTTTTTTGCATTAAATACCGCAGGCGGCATCTTTTGATCTTGAAATGTATGCACTATAGAGACGAGTTCTTGAGCGATAACAGCAATATCAACATGCGAAAATTGGGCTTGCAACAATGTTTTCAAAGCTTCTAAAGAGAAGGCTTGAATATGGTAAGGGTTAGGCCCATACAAACTGACACAAAAATTCTCGTAATCTTTAGTTGGCACAGAGCAAATAAATATCCCATTTGGTTTCAGCACGCGTTTGACTTCTGCAATCGCTAATTCAGGTTGCTCAAGATGCTCCAACGTTTCTAAGGAAATAAATGTATCGACGCTACAATCATCGAACGGCAAGGCTAAAATCGAACCATACTCAAAACGAGAATCCGTCGTATTGTGCTCTTGTGCATAGGCGATTGCCTCTCGATCAACATCCAACCCTGTGTAACTGACTACAGCAGGGTTAGACAAGATGATAGGTGCCGAATATCCGATACCGCATGCACAGTCAACCACAACTCCCTTGGCAAAACTGGCAACGTACTGATAACGCTGGTGATGTTCTTCTCTTAAAAACTGCAACTTAAGAAGATCGTTCTCAATCCGTTCCATACTTACCCCTTGGCCACCACAGACCAGCTATGTTCAATATCATAAATTCCAACGGCACTGAAGTTATCGGCTACAGAAAACTCACAGACCGGTACAGCTTCGTTAATTATCTGTATACCATCTTGATCATTGACAGCGACTCGCCAGTTATAAATACCTGACAACAACTTCAATGCGGGAAAATCAATAGTCACTCGTCCTTCCCGACTTAGGGAAAATGGTTCTAAGCCACGCATTGCTGTAGTCGTCCCACAGATATATACCCCATCTTTACGGTAAAGATTAAAGACAAAGGTCAGCCCATCGAATTCCCCGTCACTTCCTTCATATTTGTAATCGAAAGACAGTTTAACATTGTCACCGCTAGCCAGCTCGGTTACTGAATTCCCAGTCCGATCGAGAAGAGATACATTAGCTATTTTTATCAATCTGCTACTTATTTCATTTTCAATAGCTTTATTTTCGGCATCTTGAGTCTCCATCACACTCTTCTGCATATCAGAAAGGTAATGCTGAACAGCAACATCTGCATTTCCAAAATAACGCTGTACACCTTTTTCAAGGTATAGTGCACTATTACAGATATTTCGAACCTGATAATCATCGTGCGAAACGAACAGGATTGTACATCCATCATTTCTGATTTCATTAAACTTCTTTACACATTTTCGCTGAAAGCGTGAATCTCCAACAGCAAGAATTTCATCTACGATTAATATTTCAGGATCGACATGAATGGCAGTGGCAAAGGCTAAACGTGCAAACATACCACTCGAAAAAGTCTTAACCGGCCGCTCGAGAAATTCACCGATATCGGCAAAGCTAGCTATTTTATCGAAACGCTCCGTAATTTCTTTACGCGTTAAGCCCAGAAGAGATGCATTCAGGTAAACGTTTTCACGCCCTGTGAACTCTGGATTAAACCCAGCGCCAAGCTCTAACAACGGTGCAATACGCCCTTTAGTAAATACGCTGCCGCTTGTAGGCGCCAAAGTTCCACAGATCATTTGCAACAGAGTTGATTTACCGGAACCATTGACACCAATAATACCGACTGTTTCACCTTTTCTAATCTCGAAATTAACGGAATCCAGAGCGACAAACTCCCTACCCTTAGCCCCCCGATACCCCAGTAAGGCTCCCAGGCGCTGCATCGGGCTGGAATAAATCTGATAAACTTTACGCAGATTTTGCGCAGAGATAACAATATTAGAGGACATCAGCAAAGCCTCTCTTTACCTTTTTGAACCAAGTTATAGCTAATACGTACAGCACAATACTGATACCCCAATAGAGTGCATAGCCTTCAAGACTGAATAATTTTCCGTACAGGACGACATCACGTAAAGCTTCGACAATAAACGTTAACGGATTAATATAAATCAGCATACGATATTGTTCTGGAACAGCAGTAATAGGATAAAATATAGGCGACATAAATAACATTAAGGCAATGATAACTGAAACAACCTGCCCCATATCACGAATATAAACACCTAGCGATGACAAAAATAATGAAATGCTATATGATAATAAAATCAATGGAAGAATAACAATAGGAACTAATAATGCCATTAGACTAACAGGTTGCTTTAGTAAAATACAAAAAATGGCAAAAACAATGCATCCCATAAAGAATTGGAATAATGCGCCAAAAACAGACACCCAGCACAAGGATTCAAGAGGAAATAAAACTTTTTTAACATAGCTGACATTATATACATATATTGTTGTCGCCTTGCCAAGGCATTCGGCAATAAAACCATGTGTCAGCAGACCGGCAAACATAATCAAAGTGTAATTTTCTGTCGTTGTCAGCCCCCACTTGGCTTTAAAAACAAAGCCAAAAATAAAGCTATAGATAGAAAGCATAATCACAGGGTTTAGCAGTGACCATACGATACCAAGACTAGTCCCACGATAGCGACTTTCAACATCCCGCTTGGTAAGATTAAAAATCAAACCTGTATTTTTCAACAATGTCTTCATATTAATTATTCATCTGATCAATAATTTTTGGAACTACTTTTTCCAGGCTCACTCGCCAGTTGCTATTGCAGATCCCGCGTTCACGATATATTTTTTCGCAGTTAAGTATCGCATGCTTAGGTCTTTTGGCTGCGCATTTATATTGTTCACTGTTAATAGAAGACAAAGCCATAAATCTATAACTATCGTCAAATACCTTAGCTAAAGAAAAAATCTCCGCAGCAAACTCAAACCACGAGACAATCTTGTCCCCGCAGAAATGATATAGCATGGGTTCATTAACCCCTTGGCTAATAATAGTGAGAATACATTTAGCTAAATCACCAGCATAGGTAGGTCGACCAAACTGATCGTTAATAATAGCAAGCGATTTACGTGTCTTTCCTAATTTAAGCATGGTATGCACAAAAGAGGTGCCATGCTCACTGAATAACCAGGATGTGCGGATCACCACGGCGCGTGAGCACGTGGTTAGTACGGCTTTTTCGCCAAGCAGTTTGGTTTGACCATAGACATTTAGCGGCCCCGTTGGTGAATCTTCACACAAAGAAACGCCCTCTTCTGCACCGCTAAAAACATAGTCTGTCGAAATATGAATCAGTGGAATGCTTAGGCTCTCTGCAATCATAGCCAGATTAGCTGGACCGATAACATTTGCAGCCTCCGCAACGATGATTTCTTCTTCAGCTTTATCCACTAGCGTATAAGCTGCTGCATTTACAATGAAATCTACATTCAACTCCGCAACAGTTTGCTGCACTGCAGGCCAATCAGCAATGTCAAGTTGTCTGCGGTCCAGGCTAACGATCTGCCAATTGCCAGGCAATGTATCCGCCAAGCAATGGCCTAGTTGACCATTGCCGCCAGTTACCAGTATACGCATTTAAAAAAGCTCGCTGAATAATTTGCCTTTAAGATCCTTCTCAGAAAGCTGGGGATGCTCTATAGGCCATTCAATCGCCAGTTCAGGATCGTTCCAACTCAAGCAGTGCTCGTTCTTCGGATCATAGTAATCGGTGCATTTATAAGCAAAGTCGACTTCATCACTCAACACCAAGAAACCATGTGCAAGGCCAGGTGGGATCCACAGTTGCTTCTTGTTACCCTCAGATAGATTGATCCCTAACCATTGTTTGAAAGAAGGTGAATTTGGACGGATGTCCACCACAACATCATAGACCTCCCCTCTTAGGGTATAGACCAGCTTCCCCTGGGGACGAGAGGTCTGAAAGTGCAAACCTCGCAGCACGCCACGTGTCGAACGAGAATAGTTGTCTTGAACAAAATCATGTTCAATATCAAGTAGTTCTTGGTAACGTTGCTTTTGGAACGTTTCGAAAAAGAAGCCACGCTGATCACCGAAAATCTTAGGTTCAATCACTTTGACGCCGGCAATCTTTGTATCAATTACTTTCATTTGACTACTCACTCACTCGGAATTTCCTACCCAACCAGTGTCTCCCTAGCGCTGCTGCCATTTTGAATAAGCCGAGAACACCTCACATTGAACTATATTTGAGTGGGTCTAAACGCCCTCTAAATCAACTTAAGATAGTTCGCTACTGAAGACATTGCAGGATAGCACAGTTTCTTCATTCCTTTAAAGCATCCTCCAGCATGAACACAGCCTCTACCTAGAGGCCCTGCTAGTCATAACATTACTCTAACATATCAAATCGTTAAGTGTCATAGGGCCTGGTTGGGACACATCAATGATAGCAGGCTAATGATGAAGTATGTGCGTTAACAACGTGAAAAAACCATGCATAGCTACTCTCATCGAGAATTAATCTCATTGATATAAAATGATTTTTTTTAATATTTTTTAAAGATATCACTTATTTGGGGATATTTAACATAGGATAACTCTGATGGTGATAATGAGATTGTTAATACAGACGTCTGACTGAAATATAATGTAAAAAACAAGTTGCCATATAAGGAAAATAAAACAGGCGTAATAAAAAATCACGCCTATTCAGTGTTATTTTAGCGATAACCCAGAGGGTTGTTCTTCTGCCAATTCCACGCATCACGCATCATGGCATCCAAATCACGGGTAGCCTTCCATCCCAATTCTTTGAACGCCAACCCTGGAGCGGACCAGCATTCGGCAATGTCACCGTCTCGGCGTGGTACAATTTGGTAAGCTACGTTGCGACCTGAAGCCTTTTCAAAAGCATGGAGCATCTCCAACACCGAATATCCTACCCCTGTCCCCAGATTATAGACTGTAAAGCCTCTGTGCTCATCGATGTGTTCAATCGCCTTGAGGTGCCCTTCAGCCAAATCCATGACATGAATATAATCTCTGACCCCCGTACCATCCTTAGTCGGATAGTCGTCACCGAAAATAGACAGTTTCTCCAGTTTTCCGATTGCCACCTGAGCAATATAAGGCATCAGATTGTTGGGAATACCATTTGGATCTTCACCAATCATGCCGGATTCGTGCGCACCAACCGGGTTGAAGTAACGTAAGGCGGTAATGGAGAATTGCGGTTCTGCTTTAGCGAAATCTTGCAAAATTTGTTCTACCATCAGCTTCGACGTGCCGTAAGGATTTGTCGTACCGCCAACGCGAGACGTCTCGGTCAAAGGAACTTGCTCTGGGGTGCCGTACACCGTGGCAGAAGAACTAAAGATAAACTTATGCACACCCGCACGACGCATTTCCTCCAACAAAACCAACGTGCCGGTGACATTGTTCTGATAGTACTCGAGCGGCTTACGCGTCGACTCTCCGACAGCCTTTAGCCCAGCAAAATGGATCACAGCCGAGATGTCGTGAGCCTCGAAAATGCGATGCAGACACTCAGCATCCAAGATATCGCCTTGGTAGAACTGAGCACTTCTACCCGCGAGTTTCTCAACGCGACGCAGAGACTCATCGGAAGAGTTTGATAAATTATCTAATACTACAACATCTTCGCCATGTTCTAACAAAGCCAGAACAGTGTGAGAACCGATATAACCGGCTCCTCCGGTGATTAAAACCGCCATAAAAACTCCTTACTCGCGCTCCTGGCGCTCAAGATGAACTGCCTTATTTAAGCAATCAATTGATTTTAAATGAAATTCGCACTAACGCACGTCTTTTCTATCATAATTGACCATCCCTATGTTCATAGAGTTCCTTTGATTCGATTGGCTTTACAAGTATGCAAACGAAAAGAGTTGTCGTAGGCAGCACCAGTGTATTCTCTTTTGTGCACAATGTGCTGATGCTCTTTACCGAGATTACCCTTGAGGATTTTGTATCCGAACTTCGGTGTCCATACGAGATGATACTGACAGCGATAGAATACATGGGAAGCGGATTCATATCTGTTCATGCTACTTACCCCTTGATTTGCTGATAACAAACCGAGGCAGTATTTAGCATGTGCCCCCTACGGGCATAGTCCCACATGAACGATCACCACCTCCATAAGGGGTGGTTTAGGATTGATAACAAAAAGAGCAGCTCAACGCTGCTCTTTCAGATTAATGCTCATAGTGAATATGTTGCTAGCGACTGCGGGCAAAATACTGCGCTACCCGCATAACATCTTTTTCATCCAACGTACCGGAGTCGCTCAGCAAGGTAATCCACGACTTGATGTAGGCGTACTTGGCGGAGGCCAGATCGCGCTGGGCGCTATAGAGCTGCTGTTCGGCGTTGAGCACGTCAACGTTGACACGTTGCCCGGCCAGCACGCTTTGCCGGGTCGCCGTCACCTGTGTGGTGGCCGATTGTACCGCCAACTCATAGGCCGCCACCTTGGCGCGGCTGCTGATGCACAGATTGTACTGCTTGCGCAGATCGTTGAGCGTGGTGCCCGTCTGCGCATCCATCTCATACATCGCCTGGCCATAGCGCGCCGCCGCCTGCCGGGTCGACGCCGAAACGCCGCCGCCGGAATAAATAGGCATGCTGACCTGCACGCCGATGCTGTCGGTGCGGTATTTCTGGTTAACCGTGTTATCGCTGCTGGAGTCGTTTTCCGAATGCGAAGCATACAGCTGAACCTGCGGCATAAAGCCCGCCCGATTCCTTTCAACGTCATACTTGGCGGCATCCACGCCATGACGCGAGGCGGCCAGCACCGGGTTATTCTCCAGCGCGATCTTTTGCCACTCTTCAAACTTGGACGGGATCAGCGGCGCCACCTTGAACTTGCCCGGCCGCAACACCTGCAACTCATCCAGCTGGTTCAGCGGCATGCCGATAATCACTTCCAATTCGCGCTGCGCGGCATCCAGCGCATCGTGCGCTTCGATGACCTGCGCTTCGGCCAGGCTGTAGCGTGCCTGGGTTTCCGATACGTCGGTAATGGTGCCTTCACCGGCGCTCATCAGGCGATCGTTCAAGGTCAGCTGTTCCTTGTAAGCCGCCTTTTGCGCTTCGGCCAACGCGATTTGATCCTTGGAATAGGCCACTTCGACATAGGCGTTAATCACCCTAACCGCAAGATCCAGCAACTTACCGCGATAGCGTTCGTCCGACATCATCGTCTGCGCGACGCCGGCTTTGTAGCGCGCGTACGCTTCATAATCGAACAGCGGCTGCGTCAGCGTGATCGAACTGGAATAACTGCGATATTGCTGCCGCCGGGTGACCTCCGAAACATTGCCGAAAAAGTCGCTCTGCGGATATTTTTGCGTCTGCCAGTTGCGCGGCGAATTCTGATAGTTCAGCGACACTTTCGGCAGCAGCCCCGCCCTGCCGATGTTTTCGTTCTCATCTCCCGCTTCTTTCTCTTTTATAGCCGCCCGGAAAGTCGGGTCCTTTTCTAATGCCAGCGAATATGCGTCTAAAATCCCTATCGAATAAACCGGCGCAGATATCGCAAACAAAAGGGTGCCGATAACCAGACCGGCAGCCTGTCGTTTTGATTGAATCAAAATTATTCCTCGGTTAATGAAGTATGAGCGCGATCCAAAATAGGTTTAAACAGATAGCTCAGCAGCGAGCGCGACCCCGTTTTCACGAACACCTCCACCGGCATCCCCGGCTTGATGTCCTCGCCACTGAGCATCTTCATGCCCTCCGGCGAGACCGTGACCTGCATCTGGTAGTAAGGCTCGCCGTTGGCTTTGTCGACCAGGCGATCGGCGGAAACCAACGTGACCGTTCCCGGAATTTTCGGGGTTTTGTTTTGGTTGAAGGCGGTAAACATCAGATCCACCGGCAACCCGTTGTACACCTTATCGATCAGGTCGACTTTGAGGCGAGAATCCACCACCAATGTCGCCTGGCTGGGTACAACGTCCATCAGGTGGTCACCCGCTCCCACGACGCCCCCCTGAGTGAAGATATTCAATCCGACCACGGTGCCGTCCACCGGTGAGGTGATGGCAGTGTTGCCCAGATCGAAATCGGCCATTTGCAGCTTATTGCGAAACTCGCTGGCGTCCATTTGGGTTTGCGCCAGTTGCGTTCTGACCTCGCGCTGATAGTCGGCGAAACGCTGGTCGATACGCTGCTGAGATTCCTGCAGCTGCTTTTGCAGCTGGCCAATCCGCCCGACGGTTTCATCGATGCTGCTGTTCACCTCGGCAAACTGACGCTGCACTTCCAGGTAGCGGTTGCGCGGCAGGTAGCCGTCCGCCGCCAGTTGCTTCATGCTGTTCATCTGCTCACGCAGGCTGGAAAGTTGAATCTGCTTGTTGGCGCGCGAATCCTGCAGGCCTTTCAATTGGAAACGAATCCCGTCCATCGACTGCTTATAACCGTCAATTTCACTTTGCAGCCCCTGGCGGCGGGAGGCGAACAGCTGCGTTTGCAACGCGATGATTTCAGCCACGCGCGGCTGAGTTTTGATCTGGGCAAAAATAGGGGAAAAAGTGACGTTGCTCAGACCGTCGCGCTCGGCGAGTAAACGCCCTTCGGTGGCCAGCGTGGTGTAGTACTGGTCGCGCAGGGAATCGACCTGCGCCTGTGCCTGCACCTGGCTCAACTGCACCAGGACTTCTCCGGCTTTCACCTTGTCGCCGTCTTTCACCGCGATATTCTTGATGATGCCGCTGGCCGGGGCCTGCACCGTTTTGCGGTTGCCGGAAACGGTTACCGATCCCGGCGATGCCACCCCTTTATCCAGAGGCGCGAACGCTGCCCAGGCCAAAAATCCGAACAGACCAATTCCCACGACCAGCCAGCCCATCCGGGTAAACCGCCGTTCATCCTGCGGGATCTCTTCAATATACGAGTCTTGCGGCTCGCCAATGTGCGTCGACATACCAACTCCTTTAAACTGCGGACGGCAATATAGCCGCCAGGCAATTCACGGCTTAATTAATTTGCGTTTTCGGGATATTGCCTTCATCCGGCTCGGAATTTACCGCCCTCACCGCTTGCTGAGGCGGTTGCGCCTGCGCTTTTTGCGCATTGGCTAACGCCTGAAGCACTTGTTGAGTCGGGCCGAATGCGTTGACGTTGCCATTTACCAGGAGCAACAGCTTGCTGGTCATCGACAGCAAATTGGTGCGATGGGTAATCAGAACCACCGTTTTATTACGTTGCTTGAGGAACATAATGGCCTGGTTCAACGCTTTCTCGCCCGCATCATCCAGGTTGGAGTTAGGCTCATCCAATACCACCAGCGAAGGGTCGCCATACAATGCGCGCGCCAGGCCGATACGCTGTTTCTGTCCACCGGAAAGCCCAGCGCCACCGTTGCCGAGCACCGAATCGTAGCCGTTAGGGAAACGCAGGATCAGTTCGTGCACGCCGGCCAGCTTGGCGGCTTCAATGACTTTCTCTGAGTCAATATCGTTAAAGCGGGCGATATTCTCGGCGATAGTCCCGGCAAACAGCTCAATGTCCTGTGGCAGATAGCCGATATACGGCCCCAACTCATCCTTGTTCCACTGATAGATGTCGGCATTATCCAACCGAACAATCCCTTCGCTGACCGGCCAAATGCCGACCAGCAAACGCGCCAGCGTCGATTTCCCCGACGCGCTCGGGCCAATGATCCCCAGCACGTCACCGGGCTGGATGGCAAAACTCACGTTATGCAATACCGCATCGCCTTGGGATCCCGGCGGCGTGGCGGTGACGCCTTCTACGGCCAGCACCCCTTCCGGGCGCGGCAAGGACATGCCGGTACCCCGTTGCGGATGCGTTTCCAGCAGCTTGACCAACCGGCCATAAGAAAGCTTCGCCGCGCTGTAGCTCTTCCAGACGTTAATAACCTGCTCAATCGGCGCCAGGGTTCGCCCCATCAGAATGGAACCGGCGATCATCATACCGGGCGTGATGTGCCCATCGATCGCCAGCCAGCCCCCCAGCCCCAGCACCAATGATTGCAGCGACATGCGCACAAACTTGGTGATCGACGTGACCCGCGATGCGCGTTCGCTGGCGATGCGCTGACTGTTCAAGAACCGCTGGTGCAGACCGAACCACCGGCGTTTCAGGTTAGGCAACATCCCCAAAGCTTCGATCACTTCGGCATTGCGCAGATTGGTGCTGGCCAGCGTCCCGGACATAATCGACAGCTTGCTGGCTTCCGCCAGCGGCTTTTTCGACACCATTTCGTTGATCACCGCCAATGCGATCAGCAACAGCGCACCGACCAGAGCGAAAAGCCCCAACCAAGGGTTAAAGAGGAATATCACCAACAGATAGATTGGAAACCACGGCGCATCAAAGAAGGCGAACAGCGCGCTGCCGGTGAGGAATTGGCGCAGATTGGTCAAATCGCTCAGCATCTGGCCGGCATCAGACGAGCCGTTTTTCAGATTCGCCTCGTAGGCCGCGGTATAGACTCGCGTGTTGAGCCGCATATCCAGCTGGCTGCCGATACGGATCACCACCATGCTGCGCACGTATTCCAACAGCGACATCATCCCGAACATGCCCAGCATGATCAGCGTCAGCATCAACAGCGTGATTTCATTGCGAGAAGGAAGCACCCGGTCATAAACCTGGAGCATATAGATAGAAGGAACTAGCATTAATAAATTAATAAATGCGGTAAATATGCCAACGGTCCAGAAAACCTTGCTGCGAGTCCGTATAACATCCGCAATTTCATTGCGCGGTATAAATTGGTTCACTTTCTGCCCTTACATCATGTGCACTGTCAGTCAAAATCCGCATTGATTTTTATGAGATTAACCTCACAAAAAAAGCCCCCAAACATGCTCAAGACTGCAGCTGCTTTTTCATTAACTATAGATACACATTTGGAATTCCAGCAAGGCGGCAGACGAAAAAAACATTCCTCAAAAATTCAAAAAAAAACCAATATAAAGCAAAAAGTTATCCAAACCTGAATGACAGGACACCGCCCCCCTTTCCCACGCCCCGGCAAAGTCAAACCGCCACCACTGGAAATAATTAGAAATCTAATAATCCCCACCGTTAAAAAAACAACCAAAATCATTGCACTCATAAAAAATATTAATCAACTGCGACAAAAACGCAGGATTAATTGACAACACAATTAGTTATAGAAAAACCAAAACAATAGAAATAAAAAAAATCCTATAGCCTTGACAAAAATCTCATCAGCTCCTTTGATTAAAACGTGAAAGCAACAATTGGCATTAGTATGTCATTTTTATATGCCGTTGTTTTCACAAGCTTTAATACTAAAAAATCTGACCAAACCTCTTCCTGGCACGGCTATGGGGGGCCGGTCACATCTTTCTTATGTCCGTAGAAAATGGGTACATCCAAAGGGGTAACGTATGGCCACATTAGTAGCACAGCAAAAAGCGGCTGCTTTTTTCCTTGCAATCTCTGGAAAGAATATTGATACCGCGGCGTTAGATTACTACTCGCAGAAAATTGAAACTTCTGCACTTTCTCTGGAGCAAGTTGCGCAAAAATTCATTACCGGCACCTCAAGCCTGAACGGTCTGACGGCTTCTCAAATCGTAACCAAGGTCTACACCGCAGTGAACGGTAGTGCCCCCAGCAGCAGCGTGCTTGCCGATCTTTTAGCGGGCAACCCCACCACGGCATCCGTTGTTGCCAAGGTGATTAACGACGTACTTAGCTACAGCGGTTTTGATTCAACGCTGCTGACAGCACAGAGCAATTTCGAAGCTCAAGTCGAAAAAACCCTGTTCCCTGTCGCGACAGCCGCATCGTCGGCCGGCGCAGCTGACGTACAGGGTGTTTTCCATGTCGTGGGCTTAACGCAAACTCAGGACGGCATTACCTACTGGGGAACCGTATTGGCGCAGGGCAGCAAAACGCTGGCGGCGGTCGCACAAACCTTCGTGAACAACAGCCCGCTGAAAACGTTAAGCGATAGCGATTTCATCAACGCCATCTTCCAAAACAGCTATGAACGCGCACCAACTTCGGCCGAAAGCAGCAGCTATCTCGCCTTGCTGAGTGGCGGCTCGACTCGTGGCGACGTCGTAGCTCAAGTGATCGCAGCACTGAAGGGCACCGTTGCCGCCGGCGATACCACGGCCCAACAGCACTTCCAGGCGGCGACGCACGTGTGGCAACCGGGTGAACTGCCGGCTCTGAACTATCAGGAACAAGTCGCAGCAGCCTTCCTGGCAATTCCTGGCCGTGGCGTCGATGCCCGCGGGCTGGACACCTGGAGCAAAGAACTGTTTGCCGGTAAAACTTATGCACAGGTCATCACTACCCTGATCAATTCAGCAGAGTCGCAAAAGAAAGGCGCTCAATTGACTGGCGATGATTTTGTTCAGCATATCTTTACCCTGGTGCATGGCACTGCCGCCACCGCTGCGCAATTAGCCAGCTATGGTGCGCTGGGGAGCAAAACGGCCATCACGCAGGCCATTATCAACGACCTGCGCAGCTCCGTCGCCACTGACAGTGCCACCGTCACTCAGCAGCATGGCTTCGAATACGATATCGGTACCAGCCTGCTGTACAAAACCGCGGCGTCTCTGACGGCAACGGCCGCCGGCGGCAACGCGACGGGCACCGTCAACACCGGCGCATCTCACCAAATTAGCAATGCCGAAACGGCAGTGTTGACGGATGTGCAACTGAACGCCAATGCCGCCAGCATCGTGAACCTGAAGTTCGCCGACCACCTGGCGAATCTGACCATCAACGGCACCAGTGCAGCAACGGTCAACCTGTCTGACAACGGGGTTAACCCTGGTGTCGATATTACCGTTAACAATGGCAACGTGATTCTGAACGCCAGTTCCGGAAATGATGATGTCATCGTGACGTCGACGGCCAACATCGCCACAGGCACCGGCGACTTTAACCTTGGCAACGGCAACGACTCGCTGAAATGGGCGGGGAATGCGGCAACCGGCGCAGCCAACACCGTCGGCGCCGGCATCTCCGCTAATGGCGGCGCGGGTACGGACTCCATCTCCGCCAACTTCATCACCAAAACCGTGGTGACCAACCAAAACGCCCTGGGCGTTCGTACCAGCACCGTGACCAGCAACGCCAACAACTTCTCGAACTTCGAGCAGATCGACCTGACCGGCTATATCGGCAAGTCCGTCGGTACGCTGATTACGACGCCGCTGATCGGTTCACCGACTACCACCAGCGTGACAACGCCAAACAACACCTTTGACTTTGGCCTGACCAACGGCACGTCCACGGTCGAAGGCACTACGGGCGGCACGGTTACGCAGAACGCGGCGGCCACCAATCTGGGCACTCAGGGGTTTGTGGTTTCCGGTCTGGCTAACGTCAACGTCATCAACGCCGCCGGCGGCAACGCCGCACAGTTGGCAGTGAAAGGGGACGCGACCGCTGCCAGCACGCTGAACTTTACCTTCGTCCAGAATGCCACCAATCACTTCGACATCAACTTCGATGCGGTGAGTTCCGCCAATGTGAACGCCGGTGCCATCACCCTCAACAGCAGCAGCAGCCTGATTGGCGGTACTGCATTGAGTACAGTTAACGTAGCCTCGGGCGGTACCGGCAGCTTTGACAATATTCTGTCATTGGCCGGCACCAATGCGCAGGTTCAGACCATCAACGTGACCGGTGATCACGCGCTAGATCTGACGGTGGGCAGCGGTTTCAGCAACGTGCGTGATATCAATGCGTCCACCAATACCGCGGGGCTGAATCTCGACTCCAGCCATGGCGGTACCGGTGACGGTATCATCATTCAGTTGCTGAACATTCTGCCGCTGAGCGTTGTCACCACCAACCTGTTGGCACCGGTGTTGACGGCGTTGGGCCTGAACGGTTACCAAATGACCGTAGAAGGTTCCAGTGCGGCCGATACTCTGGGCGTGATTGGCAACACCACGCTGACCGGCGGCGCAGGTGCCAACACCTACGACATCAAGGCCAGTAACACGCAGGCGGGTGTGACCATCAAGGACTTTAATAGCCTCAAGGACTCGATTGTCGACGTAAACCATGGCGGCCTGACTATCTCCGATGACGCCAGCGGCACCGCGGTAGCGAACTACGGTACGCGTTCTGCCGACACGTTGGATGCATTGTTGGGGACACTGGTGGGCGGTTTGACCAATGGCGTTATCGGCCTGCTGGGCGGTATTCTTGGCCTGGATAGCAGCAACTCGCTGACGTCGAAAGTGGGTGTGGCATCCGTTGTATTCAGCGGTGGCGGTAACACTGCCAGCTCTTACGTGATTATCGACAACAACGATAACCACTCGCTGGACCTCAACGATACCGTGGTATACCTGACTGGGCAAAACCACCAGCAATTGGTGGATACGCTGCACTACGCGTAAGCGTAACGCCTTCACCAAGCGTCCTGATTATTTATTCAGGGCCGCATGGAGAACGGCAGTTATATACTGATGCCAGCCGGCTATGCCGGCTGGCTTTTTTATAGGCGGCAAATGCAGGCGAATGACGAAGCAGCAAGCCGCTTATGACGCTGGACAAAAAAAAACCGCAAGCTTAATAAGCTTGCGGTTTTTTACTCACAGCCTGCCTACCAGGGCGAGGCAATCGGAGCACTGGAGCGCATCATTACCGGTACATCGCCATCGGGCGCAGCCGTATTCCCCTGAACCTCTTTGAGCGGCGTAGCACTTTGGTTTTGCGGCGCCTCACTCGCCATAAAACTGCGCAAGCCTGAAGAAATACCGCTGGATGGCTTAGCCACCGGTTTTTCCTGCCAGAATAGCATCGCATGTTGATTATTCCCTTTCAATGCGATGGAAATTTTACCGCCCGGCAGCACTTGGTATTTCTCAACGGAATACGATCGCGCAACATCTGCGACCTTACTTAAAGCCAGCATCGACGGCTTCGGTTGACCGTTTCTCGTCAGCAGCCCAAATCGATGTTCATTGATTTTCGGGTTGTCTCCATCATCGAGCAAATCGTACCACCATATCCCTTTGATAAAGGGCCGCGATTTGGCCAGGAAAGTATATTTCACCACATATTGCGCAGCCACATCTTTTGATAACCCGCCTTTACCGTCATAGGTTGGCACGCCGATTTCAGTGATATAAATCGGCACCGTCTTACCTGCTGCCTTTGCAAGCCGAGCCTCGAATTTATCCACGACGCCGAGGTTCCCCTCAGGGGCCCGTATAGCGTAATTATCGTTGCCATAGGAGTAAGGGTGGATGGAGAAACCATCAACGTAATTCAACACGCCGAGTTTAACGATGTTATCAACCCAGGAAGGATCGCGAGTTCCTGTTGGGTTGGCCGTTCCCGTAATGACAATTGCGTTGGGATCGGCCTTTCGAACCGCAGCAGCCGTAGCTTTCACCAACGCGACAAAAATCTCCGGCGGCGGTGGCGTGCGCGGCTTCGGCTTAATCGCAGTGGCATTCGTCCATTCGTTCCAGATCTCGTAATACTTGATCTTGCCTTTATATTTGGAGGCCGTCCAATACGCGTAGTTGGCAAAAGCCTGAATGGCTTCAGGCGTCGTTGGATAACCCGATGGATCGTAGAGTTTGTTACCGTACGCCAATACTAATAACCCATTCAGACCAAATTTTGCCTGGGCATCGTTAAACGCTTGGTCGGCCTTTTGCATATTGCCGGTTATGACATACTGCCCTTTTTGCTGTTCCAATCCGCTCCAGGGAAAATCCGCTCGATACGACGTGAAACCGTAACGCTTAATCAGATCCAAATATTTATCCGGATCGTTGGGATACCAGCGAAAATGCGCATGAACCCCGACTTCGAAAGCCAAGGCGTTCGCACTGATAAACATCAGCGGCAATGCGAAGGCCAGCGATGAAGCCGCCCCCTTCCAGCACCTCAGTTTACGGTTTGTTTTAGTCAACATCTGACCGACCTCCAGTTTTAAAAGAAAAATGAACTGTCTCAACATCCCCAGAGATCAGGAAATCCACATTTCCCAGGCGCGACATCCTTAAAGAAAATCTAATACGCCGCTTTATTAATGAATCCCTTGAAAATGGTCAGGAAGACGATTTTAATGTCCAACCAAACGCTCCAGTTACGGATGTAGTCGAGATCGAACTCAACGCGCTTTTGCATTTTTTCCAACGTATCCGTCTCGCCACGCCAACCGTTGATCTGCGCCCACCCCGTGATACCCGGCTTCATTTTATGGCGCAGCATATAGCCGTTGATCAACTTTCTATACTGTTCATTATGTGCCACGGCATGCGGCCTTGGGCCTACAATCGACATGTCGCCTTTCAGTACATTGACAAATTGCGGCAATTCATCCAGAGAGGTACGACGCAAGAAGGAGCCGACCGGCGTCAGGCGCGCGTCCCCTTTTTTCGCTTGAACGACTTTATCGCCATCTTCCATCACGGTCATCGAGCGGAATTTCCATACCTCGATGGCCTTGCCATCCATGCCATAACGCCTTTGTTTGAAAATGATGGGCCCGGAAGAGGTAAATTTGACCATGCAGGCGATCAGCAACAGAACCGGAGAAATGAACAGCAAAATAAATATTGACAGAATGATGTCTTCAATACGCTTAATTACCTGATTAATCCCGCTCATTGGCGTATCGAATAACGAAACGACGGGAACGCCATTAATCTCTTCCGATCGCGACTGTAATATGTTGAACGTAAAGATATCCGGGATCAGCATCACTGAGCAGGTCGTATCAGAAAGATCCGCGATCGTATCTTTGATCAATTTTTCCTGCTCCATCGACATTGCGATATAGACCCTATCGATACGCCCACTTTTCGCGTCGCTCACGAGCTGAGACAAGTCGCCGCAGCGTTCGATTTTGCTGTTCAACGGAGAATTATCGTTGTCGTAAATGCCCAACACTTTAAATCCCATCCAGTGCGCGTCACGTAAAGATTCTGCCAGACGAATACCGACGGGCATCGCACCCATGATGGCCACATTACGGGTATTGAAGCCAATATTGCGCATGTATCCCAAGAGCAGCCGGATCACGCTGCGCGTAATGACCAAACCGCAGCAGACCAGCAGATACCATTGGATATAGACGGAATACTCGTTATTGAACACATTTATCAACGCCACCGTTCCTGAGGTCAACAGCAGGCTCAGCGACCAGTTTTGCAAAATGAGCTGGATCTCCAGCCCCGCACGCACACCACGCCACGAACGATAAAAGTCAGTAATCCCACCAATCATTTGGAAGATAACGATCGATATTAATACCATAATCCAGTGTTGCACGCTAAATGCGGCACCGGAGATTAGGCAAGACAAGTACAGCCCGCTAAAGATAACGAAAATATCAGAGAAGCGCTGAAGCATTGAAGTAAGAGACGCATTAGTATGCAACACGCCCCGACGGAAACCGTTCATAGATAACTGCCTATTAACTATCATAGTATAGATGCCTTTTGTTAGTTTTCTCTGGTACCTATATCGCTTCACAACGCTGGGCATATACCGCTCGCCCAGCATTAAAATATAGCTTTAAAACCAGAGATCAGCGTCGAAGCAAGGCCAGTATTTCCTCTGTTTTTTGCTGCATCAGTGCAGGATTGGCTCGTGATTCGACATTCAAACGCACCACCGGCTCAGTATTTGAGCTACGTAAATTAAATCGCCAGTCTGCAAATTCCAGACTAATGCCATCGGTCGTGTCAAATTCCAGTGCCGAAGGCTGATAGCGATTGAGTACTCTTTCAATTGCAGCTTTTGGATCTTGCAGTTTGCTGTTAATTTCACCCGATGCTGGATAAGCGATCATTCGATCCCCGACCAACTCCCCGAGCGTCTTGTTTTTAATGCACAGCAATTCAGCAACCAACAACCATGGGATCATGCCGCTGTCGCAATATGAAAAGTCGCGGAAGTAATGGTGGGCGCTCATCTCACCACCGTAAACGGCATCTTCCAGGCGCATACGCTCTTTAATGAATGCATGGCCCGTTTTCGACATCACCGGCACCCCGCCTGCCTGCTTGACCACGTCGATGGTGTTCCAGCTCAAGCGCGGGTCATGAATGATCTTCGCCCCAGCGTCTTTCTCCAGGAACGCCTCCGCCAACAAGCCAACGATATAGTAACCTTCAATGAATCCGCCGTGTTCATCGAACAAGAAGCAGCGATCGAAATCACCGTCAAACGCGATTCCCATATCCGCCTTGTGCGCACGCACTGCTTGCGCCGTATCTTCCCGACACTCCGGCAGCAGCGGGTTAGGGATACCGTTGGGGAAATTGCCGTCAGGCTGGTGGTGAACCTTGATAAATTCAACCGGCACCTGAAGCTGCTTGAAACGCGATTCGACAGCATCGATAACGTGACCTGCAGCGCCGTTGCCGGAGTTGACGACCAGCTTCAACGGTTTGAAGTTAGCCGTATTCACATAGCTCAGCAGATGATCCACATATTCTTTTTCAATCGATATTGTTTCGTAGCTGCCGCGTCGGGTCGGATCCACCGCAGCGAAGTTATTATCTTCTGCCAAACGCTGAATATCGCGCAAACCGGTATCGCCGCTGATCGGTTTAGCCTGGCTCCGCACCAGCTTCATTCCGTTGTAATCCATAGGATTATGACTGGCCGTCACTTCTATGCCGCCATCGAGACCTAAGTGGAAAGTGGCAAAATAAATTTCTTCCGTCCCACTGACGCCAATATCCAGAACATTAACCCCGGCATCGCGCAGCCCTTCCGCCAACGCGAGTTTCAGTTCCTCGCTGGTCAAACGGATGTCTCCCCCGACGACAACGCTTTTAGGTTGCAAAAACTCCCCATATGCACGGCCGACACGATAGGCAATATCGTTGTTCAGCTCTTCACCCAGCTGCCCGCGAATGTCGTATGCTTTGAAACAAGTCAATGATTGAGACATGTTGAGATCCTTACCAAACGTAAATACAGTGATGCGGCTCAAATATCCACCGCACCAAAATGATTAATTATGCTGAGCGGAGTCGCCGATTCGCACGATATCGTCTTCTCCCAAATAGGCACCCGACTGAATCTCAATCAAATCCAGCGGGATTTTTCCCGGGTTTTCGAGAGAATGTTCGACCCCAAGAGGGATATAAACGGATTCGTTTTCACTGATCAGTTGCATTTTACCATTGGTATGCACTTTGGCAGTGCCTGACACCACTACCCAGTGTTCCGAACGATGATGGTGCATCTGCAAGGACAATTTCTCGCCTGGCTTTACAGTAATGCGGCGCACCTGGAAGCGATCGCCCTGAGCAATCGCATCATGTTTGCCCCACGGACGATAAACTTCACGGTGCTGTTTGCTTTCGGAACGCTTTTGTCGCTTCAGTTGGTTGACGATTTCTTTTACGTCTTGGACGTTATCTTTATCGGCAATCAACACGGCATCTTTGGTTTCAACCACAACCAAATTGGTCACCCCGACAGCGGCCACCAATTTATGCTCCGCGCGAATATAGTTATTTGAACAGTTATGCTCAAGAACATCACCGAAAGTAGAGTTCCCTTTTGTGTCTTTTTCACTGATTTCCCACAAAGCAGACCATGATCCCACGTCATTCCATCCCGCATCCAGGGGTACGACGACAGCATCGGCAGTTTGTTCCATCACGGCATAATCGACAGACTCATCCGGGCAGGCAATGAATGCATCTCGGTCAACGCGGATAAAGTCCATATCGGGGGTCAAATGCGCAAGCGACTGCTTACACGCGTCCAGAATATCTGGGCGGAAACGGCCTAATTCTTCCAGGTAACGGCTGGCTTTGAACAAAAACATACCGCTATTCCAGAGATAGTCGCCGCTGGCCAGATACTGCTGCGCCGTTTCAAGATTAGGCTTTTCGACAAAGCGCGAAACGCCGCAGATACTGGAACCGTCGACGCTGGCACCTTTTTGAATATACCCATAGCCCGTTTCCGGGCCCGTCGGAACGATGCCGAAAGTAGCCAGTTTTCCCGCTTCAGCATAGGGAATTGCCTGATTGACCGCATCGCGGAAAATCGCTTCGTCCTGAATGACGTGATCCGCGGCCAATACCAACATGAGCGGATCGTCACCGCTGGAAACCGCCTGCAAAGCGGCAAGCGCAATCGCCGGCGCCGTATTACGCCCTACCGGCTCCAGAATAATATTATGCGATAAACGCGTGATTTGGCGCAGTTGTTCGGCCACGATAAAACGATGCTCTTCGTTACATATAACAAGAGGATTAATAATCTCTAACCCTTTAAGCCGCATGACTGTCGTTTGCAACATGGAAAATTCATTGCACAGCGCTAAGAACTGTTTGGGGAATAATTCACGAGAAAGCGGCCACAGGCGACTCCCTGTTCCCCCAGCCATAATAACAGGATAAAGGTTACTCATTTTTACTCTCACCGATTAAATATAAATAGTAAAAAAATTATTTTCATTCCAAAAAACGGATGTATCGATTATCTGTAATGACGATAAGTATTGGATATCATTTTTTCTGAAGTAAAATTAGCATTGTAGAAATCGACACAGTCAACTTTCATTGCACTCCAATCGCGTTGGTCGCGAGCATTCAATATCTCAACGGCCTCATCGGCCTGATTGGTCGTAAACAGATACCCCGTAACGCCTTCGCTCACCACCTCCGGCAATGAACTGCAGCGGCTGGCGACAACGGGCAACCCATAGCTTTCAGCTTCAACGGCGACCAGACCGAACGACTCCCATCGGCTTGGCATCAACAACACGTCGGCGTAGGTGAAATAAGGCGCCATCTCTGCCGAAGTCAACCAACCTTTAAAATCCATCCGGGAATGTGGCGCCGGTTGCTCTTTTGCGTGTACATTGCCACCGACGATCGTGATTAAAAATCTGTCATCCAATTCGTCGGCAATCCGCTGAACCAAATCAAATCCTTTTTGATAATCAAAACGGCCGACAAACAATATATTTATTTTATCTTGGCGATAAGGATTGGTATCATCCGGCAGCTTTACAGGGGGTTCAACGCCATTATACACCACAGTCAAATTATCAGGACTCAATCCGGCCATCAGTGCCGTTCGTTTCTCATATTCGCTGGTACAGATGATAACATCGGTATTCTTTTGCAGAATTTTCTCTATCTTGGCATAAACCTTCTTTTTCTTTTCTGATGTGTCCATCAGGAAAGAAAAAGCATGCGGACAATAAATAATTTTAGGCCTGCATGTCATTCTTACCAATGGCGTTAACAGCCGGCAAACAACCCCCGCAAAAGTACTGTGGACGTGAATGACATCCGGTTTTTCTTTACGTACCATCTGGATATAGTTAATAGCCAAAGAGATAAACGAAGAAATATTTCTCCCTGTCCGCGTAAATACCTTCATTTTTTCTGCGGGGAAAGCGCCAATCTCACGATATTGACTATCGGGCAACACACAGTAAAAATCAAATTCATCATTTTGCTGTACAAGTTGTCTAATTACCGTAGCGACGCCACCCTTCACTGTTTCGGCGACATGCAGCACTTTTTTTTTCATTGCATAGATCTCGTCATTATCTCGCTCAACGCTGCTGCCGAACGCATCCAATCGAAACGTTTGACATTCGTAAATCCCTCAGCGATTAAAATTTGGCGCAACGCTTCATCCTGCATAATCCGCTCCAGTGCCTGTTTCATTTCCAGGATGTTTTCCGGATCAAAGTACAATGCACTCTTCGACAATACCTCGGGCATAGAAGCCCGATTGGACGCTACTATCGCACAACCACAAGCCTGCGCTTCTAACGGAGGAATGCCGAACCCTTCATATAAAGAGGGGAACACAAAGGCGCGAGCATGAGAATAGAGTTCTACAAGCTGTTGATCGCTCACACGCCCCAAAAACTGTATGTTATCGTTCCTTGCAGTTCCTTCCGTCGAAAACCCAACATCCGCGAAATTCTTGTTGGCGGCCCCAATGATTTTCAGCGTCACATCCTGGCCGTTTGCCATTTGAGAGAAAGCGGCAATCAGACCATGAAAGTTCTTATGATAATTTGGAGACGAAACGGCCAATAAATAAGGGCGTTCTGTATTGGATGCCGACGCAATGGGTTTAAACTGCTCGGACACCGCATTATAGATTACGTAAATATTATTTAATGGGTAGTCAAACGCCTGGCTAATTTCTTTTTTAGAAAATTCGCTAACTGTAATCAACGCCTTACTGTGACGCAACATCAGGGGAACAAAGTTATTATAAACGAAACGAAACTTTGCAGAGTAACTTTGCGGATAGCGTTTATATATAACATCGTGATGAGTAACAATTTTATTACGATAAAAGATCGGAGCCGTATTGCAAAGATTTATTAGAAGCGGGCTTTTATTTTTCTTTAAAAAAGCAGGAAGCTCTACCTGCTCCCAAAAGTGACCGCTTTTCTTACCCACCACCTGAACATTCAATTGCGACGCGATATCGTGGTGAATAATTTTAAGTGGCGAGACAAAAACGATATCATGCCTAATCTTACTCAGCGCAAGGCATATTTCCTGAGCGAACCGCTGAACCCCTGTCAAATCCTGCGTTAAGAATCGCGCATTGACATAAATCATTAATTACCTCGCAATTTTAAATAATACCGTGTCAATGTAGCGATTGCACATAACCTACATTCTTTCTTGAGCGACTCACGGAACCCGTCTCCGGCGTTCTAATCGATAATAACAAAATCGATATTATGATTGCGAATATATAGCCTGGATAGTTTGTCAACGGGTTATTATAAACGAAATTCATCGAAAGCGAGATCATCCAGTATAGGTAAACACTGGGATTAAGGCCAAGACGAGTACGCTGATAAAGAATGCCAAGAATTATCGTAGCGACAATAACCAGAAGGATAATTCCGACATTACCGTAATTCGACAACATGTAGATATACATACTATCAAGCGGGATTGAGTTCGTATTGTCATCACCAACCACCGCGTTACCATTCACAGCGTACCCAGCACCGATAAATGGCGAATACTCACTGTCAGCTCGCACGGCTTCTATATTGACCGTACGAAGTAAAATGCTGTTCTCCGCGTAAGCATTCTCCTTCGGGAATATCATCTCATAAATACTGTAATTGGTCGTCGTAATATAAAAGAACAGTGACAAGACCATCGTTACCATAGTGACTGAATTCAGGCTAAAACGTTGAGAGAAAAAGCGTCTCAGCATCAGGAACATGATATAAAGCAGTGCCATGATAATCGCCGTTTTCGATGTTGAAAATGCGATCCCAACCATAATGAGAAGAATATATTTCTTGCGATTTTTTTCGCTTACATAAGGCGATAATACCAGTGCAAAAAACAGATATTCACTGAGGCTGAATGGCCCGGTGAGCAGACCAAAAGCACGTAATTGCCCCTGAATGGTGCGTAACAGAAGACCATATTCTTTACCAAACTGTGTCAACTGTGGGCCAGGGTCAAAACCGATTAGTGCATAAAGCAGGCCTGCCAAACTGGATTCGGCGACCGCAAAGAGCGCATTCAATACGGCAAAGAAAATATAGTACTTAATGATTTTATTAACAATCTCGACACGCTCATTATATTCAAAAAGAAGTAAAACGGCGGCAAAGAAAAAAGAACCGAATGTCAGTAACTCTAAGCGAAACTGAACGATAGAGCGGAAGAAATCAAACCTGCCGGTGATCATACTTAAAAGTACATAAACTAACGAGAAGATCACCATCGACAGGAAAAAGATCATTACGCTTCTACACTGTTTTGACACGTTAGGGTTACGCGCAAAAAGCAAGATTAGGACGAAAACCGGCACTGCCATGGCAAAAAAGTCTTTATATAATAAAAGTGCCCTGGTCGACATATACGCAGCGACGGTCACAACGCCATTCAATGAGAGCAATGTCATGTACATCAGCAAAAGAAAAACAACCAACGACTTTGTCGATACCCTCATTATGACCCTCTATACACGCTCTCATAAGCATCGGTTATTTTTTCTAGTTCAAAAAACGAACGACGCGGTTTGTTGTTATTTTCTCTCACGACGCTAACCACACTGGCGACAGAAAAATCTTTTAGCTCGAAAATATTATCATAAAAAGCTGCGATTTCTGCCACTCCGCCATTGAAAGGCGTATACACAACCTTACCAGAGATGGCCGATTCCGCAACGGTTCGCCCAAAGGGCTCATTCCATCGCGTTGGTAGAACAACGGCGTCAATCTGCGTCATAAACTCTTCAATCTTGATAAAGCCAAGCAAATGAATACCTGCCTCCAACGCTAACACCTTCAACTTCTCGCCAGCGGCGTCACCATTGAATCTGCCGGCGGCGTAGAATGCAACCTGCGGATCGCCGCTGGCCTGTTTTGCCAGAGCACAAAACTCATCAAAACCTTTGTCTTCGGTGAGGCGACCGACAAAACCGATCCTGACCTTTTCGTTGACGGTCGGTACATACTCTATCGCGGCGACAGGATTGTAGATATGCGTATGTACCGCGTTGCGCGCAAATCCATTTTCCCGATGCAAGGCGGAAATATATTTACTTATGCCAACAAAAACGTCTACGCGCTGACTGGCTTTTTTCTTCAGAAAAGATGCGATGCGCACTGCAGACGACTGTACGTCCATATTTTGGCCATGTTTAAACAACGTGCCGTTCGGATGGAATAGATAATAATCGCGAGTCGTGTGTACCACGCGCGCCCCCAGCTTCTTGGCCACTCGCCACGCTGCGACGGAAAAACCGCTGAGGTTGTTGGTATGCACCACATCCGGAGAAAATTTGCGCAGCTCCTTACGCATGGCACGAGCCATAAATGGATTATAAGAATCAAGCAGATGCCACACCGCTTTCTTTAATTTGCTTGCCGAAGAAGCCTGAAATGGCCAGTACATATTTTTGAGAGGTAAATAAGCAATATGAACGCCATTAAGAGTGTCATATTTTATCTCATCAAATTCATGAAGACAAAACACACCAACTTCATGCCCGGCTCGTTGCAGGCTTTCAGCCAACAACTGAACTGATACTTCAGCACCACCGATTTTATAAGGAGCATAAAGTGTGTTAATTAAAGCAATCTTCATTTTCCATCACCACGGTAAATTTATAAAATTAAAATTTATTTTTAATCAGCGTAATATCCGCGTTTTCATAACTCTCATAGTTTTTATAAATCGCGTTAACAAATTCACTCCACTCTGGCGATAAAACTTTCTCATCAAGTACGTAAGCGATTATTTTAATTTTTTCATCATATATTTTTACGAGATTGTCATACAATGATGAATAAAATCCGGCTATACAACTGACGTTCTCACCAGCCACAATGGGATAAACCTCAAAGGGAAAATCCAACCGACGGACCTCTACAGACTTTCTGATTTCATCTATTTTCTCTTCACGCTCGCGGCGGTGGGGAATATAAACAAGCTCGGCACCCATCTGATTTGACTTTAAGTCATTTATCATTCTTAGCGTCAAGTCAATATCATCAACAGACGTTACCCCTGCCTCATAAAGCGGCGTACCTATAATGAAGACCCTGTTCTTTCCATCAGGAAGACTGGCCAGTTTAGCCTTAAAATTTTGGTAACTGTGCTTAACGACCACATCTCTTTTTGAAACATTACCTTCGATGTCATAAACAGAGAAAAAGGTTATTTTTTCTCTCTCATTATTGGTCATACCAAGTGACTTGAGGAAAACCGACTTCACGACGCCCCGAGCAGTGAGATTATTGTAGCGTTTAATTCTGAGCGTTGCCGTACCATCATCCAGCAGGACCACATTTCTTCTCGAATATTTATGCGCTAAAATCCAAAAAACCCTCGCGCGATACTCACCGGCAATCAAAGTGACAGTTTCCTTCGCACTCACCACCGATGTTACACTCTTCAATTGCCGTTTAATATCAAAAGCATTACCCAGTTTCCCTTCAACATCAATGGTTTCCAGGGAGCGATGCTTAATCATGTTCAACAGATAAACAATCTGCCCGTGATTCAACGCAGAATTGGCCGAACGCTTATTGACAATCAGCAGATCGAGCACAATGTTCTTCGCATCAAGATACTCAATGAGATTAAAAGCCTGAAGCGGTGACTCAATATACGCAATGTATTTACTCATATTTCTAATATCCGATTAAGCTACGGGCATGAATGTATAACTGCCGTTCAATGAAATTTGCCTTCAGCCTTAAGCTGCAGATAGTGAGCAACATCGCGTTGCGAAAAGGGTTTCGCTGGATGGCCGCCGGCTATAGCGTAGGGCTCTATATCTTTAACCACCACGCTGCCGGCTTGGATAATGGCCCCTTCCCCAATGGAAACCCCGGGCAGAACAATCACATTGATCCCAAGCCAAACATTATCCCCGATATGCGTATCCTTAATCACATAAGTGTTATCGTAGGGAATCGCATTCCCATGATGATTGTGATTTTCTGTGATCAATACACAACCAAAACCACAGTGGAAATTATCACCGATAGTAACACCGCCCTTTCCAACCACCGTCAAACCATTGGAGTTAAAGTTATCACCAAGTCGGGTTTTATTATTAACGATAGTTAAAAAGTTAATTTTCGGATCTTGACCACATCTTTCAGCCATTCTGATAACTTTTGAACGATAACGCTGCTTACGTAAGTTTCGCAACCATCGTTTAAGACTTGCTATCATCTTTTCCTCTCAATACTGATCTGTCGCTTACCACAATAAAAAGTCACTGCACACGCATAAAAACTAGAAATTGCATAAACCAGGCAGAAATACTCAACTTTGATTTCTGTCATGGTGATGACAAATATACCAATCAAATGCGTTATCATCGAACCCATGGTAATAATTGAGATTAATTTATTTTTACGATAGTAAAACAGTGAGTGCGTAAAAATATAATAAATCGATAAAAATGCAGTTCCAGGCAAAAGAATGTTGAAGTAATAAATAGCGCGATTGAACTCAGCATTAAACAGATACGGGAAAGCAAATGGCAAAATAAAGAAGTAAATAATGCACGAAACGATAACCAGAGCTGTGTAACCATATTGAATGAGCTCGACCCCTCTAAAATCGTTCGCTTTAAGCTTGCGATAAATGAAAGGTTGGAACGCCTGGTTGATTACGCCGAAAAAGAGCATAACGATAGAGGTTAGCTGAAACGCCAAGCCATAAACCCCGACTACCGCCGTACTCATGTAATGCGCTATGAAGAATCTATCTACCGAGGATTTAATCCAATAACTGCCATGATGTGGCAATAGGGATACCCCGTAGCTAATGATTTCCTTATAACGCTTACGCAACGGTTGGAGCACGCTGCGTTCAACCGCTATTTTTCTGTAAACAAAGAACTCGTAGGCCAGCTGAATGCTGAAAAATGATGCCGCGATCGCTATCAAACGTTGTCCTGGCGTCGACGCTATCATTTCAAAAAGAGCGATAGTGAATAAAACGTTGAATGCGGAAAGCAAAAATTGGCCGATAGCGGCAACTTTATAGGTCTGACTAATGCGCAAATGCGATAAATTGATAAAGTTCAGCGCCTGCGCCAGAGATGCCAAAACAACCAGAAAACCGTCGCTGAAAGAAACAGAGATCTTGGTGACCAGTGTGACAATGTAGAATATAGCCACCAGTAGCGCGCTCGACGCGAAAGCCAAGGCGATGTTATCTCTGCGGAACACCAGGGAGCTCCCTTCCCCCTCCTGCATGTATTTGACCGGCAACAGACCTTGACCACTGAACGAAATGAAAATGATCAAGATCTGAATAACGGACAAATAAAGAGTCAGCGCGCCGTACCCCGACGCGCCTAGGTGTGCTGTCAAATAAGGCAATATGATGAAGCCGATGACCTTGCCGAGAATATCCCCTACCGACAAGGCCGCAGCCCCCATAATGGCTTTACTCATTTACAGATACTTTTCCAGGAAGTTAAGCGCATGCCAGAACCCTTCCCCTTGGTTTTTGTGCCCCTGCCACACTTCAGGAATAAACTGCGCTCCCGGCGCATGACGCCGCAGATCATCAGCCAGCTCGTCAAAGTTCACATCGCCTTTACCGATCTGTACCCCTTCACCATCCACTCCCAAAGCATCAACAATATGCATATGTGCGGTGTAAGGGCCGACCTTCTGGGTAAACTCATGAAGATCCCATTGGTAGTAATTACAAGCCATCATGGAATGCGACGTGTCATAACAGATGCGGTAGCCGTATTTCTCACAGAACGCTTTAATCTCGTCCGGATCGACAAACAGGTTATGGTAGCTTTGACCACCAAAGTGCCATGGGAACGGAGGCATCGTCTGGATGATGATTTCAACACCTTCTTGATTGATTTCACCCAGAGCGGCGCCAATGCGTTCGTACATCGCCTGGCGTGATTCTTTTGGCAAGAAACCGGTGGTATTGAAACCGCCTGCATTCACCACGATGACCGGACGCTCAGTTTTCGGGAAATATTGCTTCAACGCGCGAGTCACATCGCAGACACGCTGCAGCTGTTTGATCGAATGAGCAAGATAAACGGGATCATCCGTCGCCAGATCCAAAATATGATCGTTGGCGAACAGCTCGGGGCTATGTACCGCAAAACCGATATTTTCAGCGCCGGAGAAGAATTCTGTCAAATCGAGTTCCATATCCTGATAGCTCAGATGGAACTCGACGAAGTCCAGATTGGATTTATTCTTCAACTTGCCGTAATCGTGGTAGCGCACTGGAATGCCGAACGGACGATTGAAATCATAGTCCTTGGCTTCTATCGCCACATCATTTAGATCCGACTCATAGAAATATCCGCCTTTTTCGTGGTCACGATTGGCTTTCTTACCGACCAATTGCTCCAGATAAAGAGGCTGCAGACCCTGCCCCGGACTCTTGACTTCAACCATCTCGCGAGTGATGATTTCACCTTTTTTCAGATCGCGATTGATAATCAAACTTTTTGCCAGAGTTTCGCGGTTGATCATTTCCCCTTGGGTGATAGTACGTTCGCCGGCGTTGCCCATGGACTCTTCAACTTCGCGGATACGTACGACCATCTCTTTGAACTCAGGGGGTAACAACGACACCTTGTGGTCGTTGCCTTCCATGGATTTGTCGATGGTGAAGTGTTTTTCGATCACTCTTGCGCCCAGCGCGGTCACGGCGATCGGCACTGAAATGCCACGCTCATGGCCAGAATAGCCGACCAAGCAGCCCGTCACCTGCTGCAGACGTTTGATATAGGCCAGGTTGACGTCTTTGAACGGCGTCGGATACGTAGAATTGCAATGCAGGATCACAAACTCGGCACCTTTCGATTTCAAGAAGTCTACCGAGCTTTTGATTTCTGCTTCGCTGCACATACCGGTAGAACAAATCAGCGGTTTGCCCGTAGCGGCCAACGCGGCCAACATTTCGTGGTTAGTGAAGTCAGCGGAAGCGACCTTATAACCTTCCATGCCGTAGTTTTCCAACACTTCCAGGCTCTTCAGATCCCAAGGAGTACACAGCGGGGTCAGCCCCTTCTCCTTGCAATAATCGAACACTTCAATCAGTTCTTCATTGCTGAGCTGGAATTTTCTCAGCAGATCCAGCGTGTACTGTGCGCCAAGATCGGCGGATTTGTCTTTATCGTTGCCGCCCTTATACAAAGAGCTCAGATCGCGCATTTGGAACTTGACGCAATCGGCGCCCGCGTCAACCGCCAGGTCAACCAGATGCTTAGCCAGCTTAATATCGCCATTATGGTTGTTGCCAATTTCAGCAATAATGTAAGTCGGCGAGGTTTCCGTGATAGTGTGTTTGCCAATCGTCAGGCCTTTTTCGCTTTGCAGCGCAACGGCGACCAAACGACGATAATCATCAACCAGCGGCAGAACGTCAACGCCATTCGAAAACAGCGATTCAATCTCATTGCGTGGCGCATCCACTTTTTTATAGCGGACGTTCTGATTCATCACTTCCGACATTTCGCGGCTCAGATCGAAGTCGCCGTTAGTGATCCAACGACGGAAATCACCGTCTGAGAAAGAGCCGCACAGCTTGCCGTCTTCAGTGACAACAAAAATAATGCGCTTTTTATTCGAGTTGATTTTTTCTAAGGCTTTAATGATTGATTCGGTTTCAAACACTAAAAAGTCAGATATTTTTTTCTGAATTAACATAAATTATCTCCCACTCCAATTTTTCAAAATTACTTCAACAACCGCCCAGTCCAGCATGGTGTCAATTTCAAAGCTTTCCTCTTCCGACATCTTATGCGCTACAACTTTGCCACCAAGACGATTACCGGTACTGAGGAGAATTTCGCTTTTCGTAACGTAAATTGAACCATTTTCTTTAAGTTTGATATTTTCAGGCTTAATATCTTGCCGACGCGGACGGTTTAAGTAGTCGTAATAGGCTTTCGGATTATCTTCATTTTCCCACAAGAAATGCCAAAACTCACATACGCTCAGCAGTGAATCGGCTTTCTTTTCAATAATCTTTCTGATTGCAGAATCAATCGCATCATCTTTGCGAACAGGAGAAGTAGCCTGCAACAGGACGGTATACTCAGGGTGGTAACTCTCATGTTCAGCCAACCACTCCAGCGTATGCAAAAGCGCGGGCTCAGTCGCAGCGGTATCGTTCGCCAGATGGGCCGGACGCATGAACGGGACTTCCGCGCCATATTCTCTGGCTACGGCAGCGATATCTTCACAATCTGTAGAAACAATAACACGATCAATACTCGAAGAATTTAATGCCTGCTCTATGCTCCAAGCGATTAATGGTTTACCTGCAATTTCTTTAATATTTTTTTTGGGAATACCTTTCGACCCACCCCTTGCCGGAATAATTGCAAGATTACTCATTTATTCTCTCCGAAATTGGATTTTATGCATTACTTTTGAATGAATCAGAAAGCTCCTCATAATGAGGAGCTTTTACATAGAAGGGAGTTTATTTATATTCGTAAGCGTAGTAGCCGTAGGCGCTACCCGATTTATTTTCAACGGCGTTAAGGATAATACCTTTAATTTCCATGCCGTTTTGTTCGAAGCGACGAATACTCACCTCAATCTCTTTCAGCGAGTTCACGCCGTAACGTGCAACCAACAGCGTCGTGCCGACATTGCGCGCCACAATAGCGGCATCCGTTACCGCCAGGATCGGTGGGGTATCGACCAACACGATGTCATACTCTTTGCCCGCCCACTCCAGGAACTCTGTCAGGCGGTTGTGCATCAACAACTCCGATGGGTTCGGAGGAATCTTGCCGCGCGAGATAAAGCTGAGATTCTCGATCGATGTTTGCTTGATCGCTTGCTGCGCCGACGCCTGGCCGGACAACACGTCAGACAACCCCAATCCCAATTCACAGTTCAACAACGAGTGGGCATAACCTTTGCGCATATCGGCGTCAACGACCAAAATGCGCTGACCCGCCTGGGCGATCACCGCCGCCAGGTTAATGCTGACAAACGTTTTACCGATGCTTGGGCTGGCACCGGAAATCATCAGAACGTTATTTTTGGCTTCCAGCGAGGCAAAATGCAGACTGGTACGCAAGCTTCTGACGGCTTCAATCGCCAAGTCCGCCGGGTTGCCCACGGCAAGTAGGGTGTAACTCCTGTTACTGCTGCGCTTGCCGGACAGCATGGTCTCGCGGTCGCTCTTTTGCTGCCATTCGGACAGCGGAATACTCGCGTAAACGTTGATCCCCTGCTGTTCCAACTGTTCCGGACTTTCGATGCCGCGATGCAGCATGGTTTTAAGCAAAACGAAACCGGTGGAGAATAGACCGCCTAACAACGTGACTATCAAAACGATAATGGTTTTTTGCGGTTTAACCGGACGAGGCTGCGTAACGGCAGGATCCACAATACGTACGTTACCGACTGTGCTTGCCTTGGTGATGCCCAGTTCTTGCTGTTTATTCAGTAACTGCATGTAGATCTCTTGCCCTGCCTGTACATCACGGGTCAAACGCAAGATTTCCTGCTGGGTCTTCGGCATAACGCTAACGCGCTTGTTCAGCTTATCTTTTTCTTGTTGCAACGTGGCGCGTTTTTCCATCAACGCACGATAAGCCGGGTGCTCTTTGGTATAAAGCTTGGAAATTTCCGCCTCTTTGAACGTCAGCTCGTTCAGTTGAGCCTCAACCCCCACAATCGTGTCCAAAACAGACTTCGCTTCAAGGGACAAATCGACAGAATCATTCGCCTGACGGAAACGGTTGAGTTTATCTTCGGCACTATCCAAAGAACTACGAACTTCAGGCAACTGATCTTTCAGGAAGTCCAGACTTTTAGCCGCCTCTTCCGATTTACGTTCGACGTTCTGCAACAGGTAATTTTTGCTGATGCTGTCAAGAATGTTTCGCACCAAGACAGGATCATCCCCGACCAGGCTCAACGCCAGCACGCCGGTGTCTTTACCTTTGTCTTCAACCGTCAAAGCATCCAGCAGATTGTTGGTCGCCACCAAACGCGGCAACTTGGCGATTTCAAAGACAGTGCCTGGCTCCGCCGAAATTTCGCTAACCAGCAAAGAAATCCCATGGCCACTCTCCAGCGCGCCAACCTTCCCCTTGATAATCTCGGTGCCGTTGTTGCTCAGCACATATTGCTGGGCATCAATCACGGTCAATTCCAGCTCAACATCGTCAGAGTTGGCAGGCACATTGAGACGGGACAGCGCAATTTTGGCAGGTTCGCTACCCGTCAAACGAGCCCAGCCGCGGCCAAAAATCGGGAAGTACTTCTGCTGCACCACCGTTTCAAGATTCAGATCATCGACAGTCTTACCCGTCACCATGCGTGACTTGATCAGTTCAATCTCCGTGGAAGAACCCGGCTGACTGTTAGGCAACATTTGAGATAGGTCGTTGACCAACGAGTTCCCGACGTTTTGCTCAACCTGAACCATGGCGTCAGCTTGATATATAGGCGTGGCGAACAGGGAATAAATGATACCGGCAACAGAGAATAACGCTGTAATCCCGATGATGAGCCAGCGGTGATCAATTAAAGTTCCCAGCAAGCGACTTAGATCAATCTCATCATGATTATTGGCTGTTGATAAGCCTGGTTTCGTATTATCAGTCATTGTAATCTCTGGTTAACGATTTAATGCCTGGGCCCATTTTTGGGCTGCATCATCAAGAAGGCGGTAAACAAACTCAAACGCTTCGGCGCTCTTTCTGTAAGGATCGGGAATTTCTTTCTGCCCCAACCAATGGGCGAAAAGCATGGTTTTGCCTCTGACCTCCGGCGCCAAGCGGCAAACAGCATCAATATGCCCTTTCTCCATAACCAGAATTAATGAATATTCCCGGCACATTTCTTTCGTCAACTGCCTGGCTTCATGCCCTTCTAACGACAGCTGATGTTTTTCCGCAATGGAAATAGCGCTCTTATCCGCGGTTTTGCCAACCAAGGCACCGATGCCTGCGGAAGCGATCTCTTTGTCCGGCAGATGCTGCTTCAAGAGACGCTCCCCCGTAGGGGAGCGGCAAATATTACCTACGCAGACAACCAAGATAGAATCAAACATGGCTAGCCTCCCTACTACGGCCAATTACGGATACGCAGTGAGCCTTCCGTGAGATTGTTGAAGCTATCGATGGTTGGTGCCAGCTGAACGATCAGGCGGTTCCAACGCGCGATAGGCGCTGCCGTCACGTAAACAATGTCATACGGTTGCAGATGGAATTCAGCCCCCATCACCAATGCTGTCGCATCGGACATGTTGAGCTGATAAATATTAGCCAGTTTGTCGCCCTGTGTTCCGTGCAGTGGGCGGATAACGAAGACACCGGTCGCATCTGCCGCAGCTTGGCTTATCCCCTGAGAATTGCCCAGCGCTTCCGTCAGCGTCATGCCGCTGCGATCCATTTTTAGCGTCGATGGGGTTTTAACTTCACCCATGACGAACACTTTAAGATCGTCGTTGCGCGGAATATACAGAATATCCCCAGGATAGAGCAGATGGTTCTGAGTCAAATCCCCATTCTGCATCAATTGCTGCAATGAAAGACGCTGTTCTTTGCCGTTGTGGGTCAGGATGATGTTGCGCCAGTCGGCATTCTCCGTCAGCCCGCCGGCGGCGTTGATCGCATCCATCACCGTCAAAGGTACGTTGGTGATAGGCTGCTGCCCGGATTTGGTAACTTCGCCCGTCACGTAAGCTTTTTGCGAGCGGAAAGCGGCGATATTAACGTCAACCTGCGGGCTTTCGATGTACTGAGCCAAACGGGAGGCGATCTGATCGCGAATTTGGGTAACGGTTTTACCCACCACGTTAACCTTACCGATATAAGGATAGAAAATCGTGCCGTCGGAGTGTACCCAGTTGCCTGTGTCGCTGGCGCTGCGGTATTGGCCCGCAGGCGTGGTCAATTCTGGATGGTCCCAAACGGTGACATTAAGGACGTCACCTACCCCGATCCGGTATTCATACGTGCGTAGCGATGCGTCCAACTGCGCATTCGGCTGAGCAACCACCTTTGTCGGACGCATCGAGTCCAACAACTTCGGTGTCATCGGGTAAATGTTAACCATCTTATCGATATCGAAGTCAGCATCTTCTTGTTTTACGACTTCTTTTCCGCTGGTCGATAAATGGGTTCCAGGAAACACGGTGCATCCACTGATTACGCTGATCGATATCAATAGCGATATCACTTTCAATTGTCGTTTTGCCATCAAATTATCATCACTTTCAGGTAAATGTATCTGCAAAGCTACTATGCGCGCCAACCGTGGCAGCGTCTCTGTAACCTTATCAAACTGTCTGTCGCTTGCTGTGCCGTCTCAAAACATGAGCTCTGTTTGCAATTATCAAGAACGTTTATCTGCCGTTGATAAGAGCAAAGCTATTATGAGCGAGGTAAATAAACTGAAATGCCCGGCACCGGTAAAAATCAGTGCGGAGGCAAGTTTAAAGCTTTAATTTTTTAAAAATAACAGCGACTTGTCAGAATCAGACGGCCATACGCATAAAATTCTCTCGCCATAGCAACTTGGCTACTCGCAGTAGAATGTATACTAAAATAAAAATTGGAACAGTGAAATTCCCCAAAATTCAACAACTATTCTAGCTACTCCCGCCATGATGGCAACGGCCCTCATCGAGAGAAGCGATAAGTTTTACTCAAAGCGACAGCCGTTCAGCCCACTCGCGGAACGCTTTGCCTTGGGTCGGGTGACGCAAGCCATAAGTGACAAAAGCGCGCAGGTAACCCAGTTTTTCGCCGCAGTTGAACGATTCCCCCACCAGCTCTGTCGCCTCTACCGGTTTGCGTTTCAACAATTCTGCTATCGCATCGGTCAGTTGAATGCGCCCCCAGGCTCCCGGTTCCGTGGTCTCCAGCAGCGGCCAAATATCTGCAGACAAGACATAGCGCCCCACCGCCGAGTAGTTGGATTCCAACTTGGTTTCCGGCGCCGGTTTTTCGATAATTGATGTGATACGAGCACTTTCGCCAGGAGCCAGGCTGCTGGCCTCACACTCCACCACGGAATAATCGTGCAGTACGTGTTCGTCTGCCTTTTGCACCAAAACCTGGCTCAGACCGGTCTGCTCAAAGCGCGCAATCATGTGTGGCAGGTTGTCTTTCTTCAAATCGGCTTTCGCGTCATCCAGCAAGATGTCCGGCAACAGCACGACAAAAGGAGAATCACCGACCAACGGCTTAGCGCAGAGAACGGCATGCCCCAGTCCTTTAGGCTGCCCTTGGCGAATGTGCATCAGCGTCACGCCTTTTGGCGTTATCGACTGCACCTCATCCAGCAATTGCCGTTTCACGCGCGCCTCCAACATCGCCTCCAGCTCGAATGAGGTATCGAAATGGTTTTCAATGGCGTTCTTGGAAGAATGCGTCACCAGGATGATCTCTTTAATCCCCGCCGCGACGCATTCGTTGACAATGTATTGAATCAACGGCTTATCAACGATTGGCAACATCTCTTTCGGAATCGCTTTGGTCGCCGGCAGCATACGCATGCCCAATCCGGCAACGGGAATAACCGCTTTCAACTTCGTCATGGTAGACCTCATTCAATCTCGTGATCGCTTTCAGCCGCGGTGGCGACAACCTGTTACTTTCCTAACGTCTGCTTCAACCAGCGGCTGAAATTCTCACCTTCCGTACCGTGACGCAGACCATACTGCACAAACGCCTTCATATAGCCAAACTTGTCGCCGCAATCGTGGGACTTGCCGCTCATATGGAATGCTTCCACCGTTTGCTCATCCATCAACATCGCAATCGCATCGGTCAGTTGAATCTCATCGCCCGCGCCGGGAGGGGTTTTCTCAAGTAACGGCCAAATATCGGCGGCAAGCACATATCGGCCGACGACGGCCAGATTGGAAGGCGCATCCTCGCGGGCCGGCTTCTCAACCACCGCAGTCATCGGCGCGCTTTCTCCTGCCGCGATCGTCGCGCCAGCGCAATCTACCACACCGTATTTGGACACATCTTGTTCCGGCACCGGTTCAACCATGATTTGGCTGTAACCCGTATCACCAAAACGCTGGATCATTTTAGCCAGATTTTCCTTACGCAAATCCGCCGTAGAATCATCCAATAAAACATCGGGCAACAGCACAACGAAAGGAGAATCACCCACCATTGGCTTGGCGCACAGCACCGCATGCCCCAACCCTTTCGCCTGTCCCTGACGCACCTGCATCACGGTAACGTCCGGCGGGCAAATACTTTGCACTTCACTCAGGAGCTGGCGTTTCACACGCGCTTCGAGCATGGCCTCCAACTCAAACGAAGTGTCAAAATGGTTTTCAATCGCGTTTTTCGATGAGTGCGTAACCAATACGATATCTTTAATCCCCGCCGCCACGCATTCAGCAACAATGTACTGGATTAAGGGCTTATCGACCACGGGCAACATTTCTTTAGGAATCGCCTTGGTCGCCGGCAACATACGGGTTCCCAACCCCGCAACGGGGATCACTGCCTTGAGTCTTGTTTGCATTTTCATTCCAATTCATCGTAGCGCTGCATTCACCTGCGCAGCGTGAACAAAGGGATTCAATCGGGCACGCTACCGCCCTTGGCTTGCAGCTACCAAAGTACTGTTATGACGTATCCACCACGTCATTGCATGAGCCAAACAATTTTTATGCAAAACGGCTCTCATTCTTCGTTTGAACTGCCATGCCGTTCACAAAAAAGTAAAAAAACCGGTGCCTTTATAACCAAACAATGCTAGTTACTGCCGTTATATGACTAAGATTCTTATACTAATGTCTAAGTGATACAAGCCTTAGATCCCCCCAGCCAGCCGTTTTCAGAATAAGACTACTCATGCCTTATACCGATAAGAATCATAGTCAAGGAAAATTGTTTTAATGTTTTGATTTAAATAAATTTAATAAGGCGTTTCTTTTCTGAGCGCATACATCCCGGTAGATATTTGCGCCCTCCGGCCCCTGGCTCCTTTGGCCACTCGGCGCCGATCGATGTTTGCGGCAATCCTCCTATTCTGATCCACGTCCTCCCGATTAAAGTTGAATTTTGCCGCCTCAACGCCCATCATTCCCGAGCGGCATAAGCCGTAGAACTTACAGGTGAAATTGGGCGTATGGAATGGATCGCTGATCCAACAATTTGGGCCGGCCTGGCCACGTTGGTCGTGCTGGAAATCGTGCTGGGTATAGACAACCTTGTCTTCATCGCCATTCTGGCGGACAAACTACCAAAACAACAAAGAGATAAGGCCCGTGTCGTCGGTCTGTTGCTGGCGCTGGTCATGCGTCTGGCGCTGCTCGCCTCCATCTCGTGGCTGGCGACGCTGACCAAACCGATGTTCATCGTTGCGGAGCACCCCTTCAGCGGCCGCGATCTGATCATGCTGGTCGGCGGGATATTCCTGCTGTTCAAGGCCACCATGGAGCTGAACGAGCGGCTGGAAGGTAAGGATGAAGAGCAGCACGGCGCACGCAAAGGCGCGCGTTTCTGGCCCGTGGTGGCGCAGATCGTGGTGCTGGACGCCGTTTTCTCGCTCGACTCGGTGATCACCGCCGTTGGGATGGTCGATCACCTGGCGGTGATGATGATCGCGGTCTGTATCGCCATCGGCCTGATGCTGCTGGCCAGCAAGCCGCTGACGCGTTTCGTCAACGCTCACCCGACTATTGTTATCCTGTGCCTGAGCTTCCTGCTGATGATCGGTTTCAGCCTGGTGGCGGAGGGCTTCGGCTACCACATTCCGAAAGGCTATCTCTACGCGGCGATCGGCTTCTCGGTAATGATCGAGGCATTGAACCAACTGGCGCAGTTCAACCGCCGTCGTTTCCTGTCAAAGGTGCGGCCACTGCGCGAACGTACCGCCGAGGCTGTGCTGCGCATGCTGAGCGGCAAACATGAAGAAGCGGAGGTCGACAGCCATTCCGCCAACCTACTGGCGGACAGCGACAGCGAAAACGGCGAGATCTTCAACCAGCAAGAGCGGCGCATGATCGAACGCGTGCTGGGCATGGCGCAGCGCACCGTCAGCAGCATCATGACCTCGCGTCACGACGTCGAATACCTTGAGCTGAACGATCCGCAGGAAAAGCTGACGCAGTTGCTGGAGCGTAATCAGCACACGCGTATCGTGGTGGTGGAAAGCAGCGCCAGCGATGAGCCGCTGGGCGTGATCCACACCATCGACGTCCTCAAACAGCAGCTGGCGCAGGCGCCGCTGGATCTGCGTGCGCTGATACGCCAACCGTTGATCTTCCCGGAACAGCTCACGCTGTTAAGCGCCCTGGAACAATTCCGCCAGGCGCAGACGCACTTTGCCTTTGTGGTCGATGAGTTCGGCTCCGTCGAAGGCGTCGTCACCCTGACGGACGTGATGGAAACCATCGCCGGCAACCTGCCGGAGGCCGGCGAAGAGGTGGACGCACGCCACGACATTCAGCAAAACGAGGACGGCAGCTGGATCGCCAACGGCTATATGCCGCTGGAAGATCTGGTGTTGTACTTGCCGATGCCGCTGGAAGAAAAGCGCGAATACCACACGCTGGCGGGGCTATTGATGGAACACAGCCAGCGCGTGCCGCAAGAAGGCGAACAAATCAGGATCGGTGACTACCTGTTCGAGCCGTTGGAGGTCAACAGCCACCGCATCCTTAAAGTGAAGATCACCCCGCCTCTCCCAGCGGAGGACTACGAGGTTTAACATTGAGGCCGGGCATTGCCCGGCCTTTGTGTTACTGGGGAACCAGCAGCTCCGTCGCCACGATCACCACCACCAGCCCGACAATCACCGGCACCGAAGTGCGCTTCACCACGTCGAACGGCGAGATTTTCGCCATCCCGGAGACCGCCACCACCACACCGGAGACCGGCGACAGCGTACGGCCGAGATTAGACGCCTGCAGCATCGGGATCACCAGGTAGGCCGGATTCACGCCCATCTGCGCCGCCAGTTTCGGGATCAGTTCGACAAACGCATAGAACGGCGCATTGCCGGAGCCGGTGGTCATGGCCGCCAGCATGGTAATCACCACCAACACCAGCATCATGATCAAACCGCCGGTGCCGAACGACTGCGCCAACCCGATCAATCCGCTGATAAAGCCGACGGTGCTCAACCCCTGCGCGAAGACGCCCGCGGCCACCAACAGCATCACTACGCTGGCGAATGCGTCCGCCATGCCGCGATACGCCACTTCCAGGCCGCTGAATACCTGTTTGGCGCTGAAGCTGCGCACGAACTCGATCGCGGCCGCCAACAGTATGCACCCTACCAGCACGGTAATGATGTGCAGCTCCGGCCCCCATTTGCCGTCGAAGATCAGCACGCCGAGGATCGGCGTAAACGGCAGTATCGCGTAGAACCCCGGTGCATGCGTTTTGATTTCGCTGACGTCCACGATGTGATGCTGTTCATCACTCTTCCTGTCGAGATAACGCTGCCAGAAAAAGTGCGCCACGGCCATGCAGACGATGGCGGCAATCGAGATAGGCAGCGTGGTTTTGAACGCGAAGTCCACCAGCGGCATCTCCGCCGCCTTGGCCGCCAGCACCACGTCGCCGGAGGTCGGCGCCAGGATAATCGCCGCCGGCGAAGCGCAAATGGCCGCCGCCGCCCCGCGGCTGATGCCAACGTTCACCATCAATGGGAACAGCGTCGCCATCAGCAATACGCCGAGACCAGTGGCGGAAGAGACCGCCAATGACATCAGGCAAGCGACAAAATAGGCCGCCACCATCAGCAGATAAGGCGAGTTGATCATCTGCAACGGGCGCGAGGCCAGCTTGACGACCACGTCGTTGGCGCCGATATGCGTCATGTAGGCGGCGAAACCGCACAGCATCATGATCATCATGCCCAGATCGCCGCCGCGGCTCATCAGCAAGATCTTGACGTATTCGATAATATCGGTCGCGCGCCAGCCGGTAGACGCGGCGCCGGACGGCAACAGCGTTTTCCCCATCAGGGCGCTGATGCCAAGCAGCAGTAACCCGCCCACCATCAAGACACCGGTGGCGGAATATCCTTTGATGATGTAACGGCCCACGCCCGCCGCCACCGCCGCGCCAATAAGAAGCTCTATCATGTTTCCTCAACTCGTTATGTTTTCGCGCTCAGGCGCATAGTCATAGCAAAATATGCTCTTACTCTGCACAAATCGAGCGTGAGTCTTCATGACCTTCATCAAGGTAACGGAGGGAAATTATCGCGGGAAACGCCGATATTGACGCGAGCCGTAAAACGGCCCGCGTCAGGAGGGATTACAGTTTGTCGAGCAGCTTTTTCAGATCCTGGCCTTCGCGCGAATCCTTGTTCTTTTCAGCCCATTTGTTCAGCGCATCTTTAGCCCGATCCTGCAGCGTTTTGCGCAGCACCTGATCGACCTGCAGTTGGTAATTCAGCCGTTGCCACGGCCCGTAAACCCGCAGCGGGATCGGCGTTTTTTGCAGTTGCTCGATCAGTTCGCCGCGCCCTTGCCAGCCGCCTGTGACGCGCACGTTAAGCGCCATATCGCACTGTTTTCCCGGCATATCGATACTGCCGGCGCCGGTCAGCGCCAGCAAAGGCGAATCCGCCGTCAGGCTGCTGAGCTTGACAGTGCCCTGGCTCAGGCTGGCCCGCGCCGAGACGCTTTTGACTTCGGTATAGCGCTGATAGCTGTCTTGCCCGCGCACGCTGTTATCGTTGCGCGCCACCGCCTGTTGGATCAATTGCTGAATGTTCAGGCCGTGCAACTGCGCATCCTGCATTGCCAACTGCGCCGTACCGCGCCAACGGTGCTCAAATGACTGTGAAGAAAGGCGATCGCCGGTCAAATCTCCTTTCATGCTGAATTTGCCGGTCAGCATCTGCGGCATGTCGAAGGCTTTGAGCACCGTGCCGAGCTCAACCTGGTTCAGGGTCGGCTGCACGTTTATCACCGGTTTATTGCCGCGAGCATCGAGCGATCCCGGCAAGGAGAAATCGCCGCCGGCCAATCGCCCGGCAAGTTTATGCAGCGTCAGCAGGCCGCGTTGATTATCCGCCGCGACGGCTAACTGGGTAACGTTCATACCGCGGTAGGTCAACTGCGCCGCCTGCAGATTCAGCTGTGCATTGAAATCGCGCAGCGCTTCCAGGTTCTGCTGCCGATCGTCAACCTGGCTGGCGATCACCGGCGCGGCGGTCACGGCAGGCTGCTCGGCGGTATTGGTGCTGGATTGCCAACCGGAAAGCGCGTCGAGATCGAGATTAGCCGAATTCAGGTTCACCACATAGCCGGGCACCGCCCCCAGGCTGGCGCTGATATCGCCGGTCAACTGGCTGTTATTGGCACTGACGTTCAGCTGGCTGACGGCAATCTGCGCCGGCGTCTGCTGATAGACCACCTGAGCATTGCCCTCGCCTTGAATACCGCCGTTCGGAATATCTGCCCCCGTCAATTGGTAATTGAACTGGGTCACCTTGGCACCGATCTGGTGCGGGAACTGCTGCAGATCGATATCGGCCGCCATGCTGAAGGCCAGGTCGCGCTGATCGCGGTTGACCCGGCTGGAGATGTCCAGCCGCGCCTGCCGTTTCTCCGTTTGCTGCAGGGTAAGATTGATGTCCCGGACATTGATTTGCTCGTTGTCGGCGCGCTGCCAAATCAACAGGCTGTCCACGACGCGCAGGTTATCGATATCGAATTTCCAGGCCGCGTCTGCCGCATCAGCTCCGCTGCCGGCCGGCGCAATCGGGGCGTCCACTTGCGAGTGCTCTTCACTGTCGGGGGTGAGGCGAATGACGGCGTTTTTCAACATCACCTGTTTCACAAACAGCTGATGCGACAGCAGCGGCAACAGTTTGACGTCAAGGCGCATGTTTTCCGCGCTCACCACCGGCGCCTTGGCGCCCGGCGCGGTCAGCGTCATGCGCCCGGCCAAAATGCTGAGCTGCGGCCAGATATGCCAACGCAGGTCGCCTTCGAGCGTCAGCTGGTAGCCGCTCTTCTGCTCGACCTTTTTGACCATGTAACCGCGAAAATCATTCGGATTGACCAGCAGTACCAGCGCGGACATCCCCGCCACCACGACCACCAGTAAAATCGCCAATGTCGTCAGTAATCTTCTCATGCCACCCTCTTGTCAGCGCCACACCGACGGTGCATCCCGCGCCGTTAGTCCTTGTCGATTCGACTGGCTACTGCGCCCTGCTGATCGCGATATTTTGCGTCCTGCCGGCTGTTGTATGGCCGGGCCGCCGGGCCGGACAACGGCTCAAAGCTCAAGGCGCCAATCAGCATCCCCGGCCGCAGCGCCAGCGGCAGCTTGCCGGAGTTGTAAAACTCCAGCACGATGCGCCCGTGCCAGCCCGGATCGATACGGTGCGCGGTCACGTGCACCATCAGCCCCAGACGCGCCAGAGAAGAACGGCCGTCGAGCCAGCCCACGAGATCGTTCGGCAGCGTCACGGATTCGAACGTCACCGCCAGGGCCAGTTCGCCGGGATGAAGGAAGAACGCCTCGCCTTCCGGCAGGACAATCTCGTCGCTCATCACGCGATCCAGCGCGGCGCTGACTTCATCTTTCGGCCCGCTAAGATCGATAAAAGGCGCGGTATGGCCGCGGAACACGCGGAACTGATTGCCCAAACGGACATCTACTGTGGCCCCGTTGATGCGTTCGAGCGGCGGGCGCGGGGAAATCACCAGTTTCTCGCTATCCAGCCAGGCTTCTATATCGCGGTCGCACAGTCTCATGTCTTTCTTCTCCATCAAAACGCGTAACTAAACAAAAATTGCCACACAACGGGCGAAAGGTCTACGTCGGGGTGCAAATAGTTGGCCGCCGGCCGGAAATGCGCATTTCCGGCCATGTAAGCGGCATTATTCAAAGAATTGGCTGATTTTGGCTTTCAGAATATCGATCGCGATGCGGTTTTTGCCGCCGCGCGGGACAATGATATCGGCGTATTGTTTGGAAGGTTCGATAAACTGCAGGAACATCGGGCGCACGGTTTTCTGGTATTGCGCCATCACCGAATCCATCGAGCGGCCGCGCTCATTGACGTCGCGCTTCATGCGGCGCATCAGGCAAATATCGAGCGGCGTGTCGACAAAGATCGAGAAGTTCATCTCCTGGCGCAGGCGGATATCCGTCAGCAGCAAGATCCCTTCCAGAATAATCACTTTTTTAGGTTCGAGATGGACGGTTTCTTTCTTGCGCGTGTGTTCGGTGTAGCTGTACAGCGGCAGCTCGATCGCCTTGCCGGCTTTCAGCATTTGCAGATGCTGGAACAGCAGGTTGTGATCCATGGCGCTCGGGTGGTCATAGTTGGTTTTGACCCGTTCTTCCATGGTCAGGTGAGTCTGGTCTTTATAGTAACTGTCTTCTGGAATAACGCCGATGTGCTCATCGCCGACCTGCTCGCGGAGTTCGCGGTACAACGTGCTGGCGATAAGGCTTTTTCCGGAGGCAGATGCGCCAGCTATACCAATAATGACGCACTGATGCGGATTGTCAGTCATAAAATTAAAGACCTGATTTCGTATTGTGAAGGGGGGGAACTAAAACGCGACAATTATAGGGAGTCGCCGGGGATTGCGCCACTGTATATTGCGCGGCGGCGGGCGAATTCGGGCTGCCACGCCACGGGCACGCGGCATTTTAAGAATCTCGCGGCTAGGGCAACGCGCCGTAACGGGTTACACTCCCCGGCGCTGACTTTTGCTCCCCGCCCCCCTTTCATCGGAGATTGATGTGCTGGATTGGTATTTTCTGACTTTTTTCGGCGACAGCATGTTGTTGCTGCCCTGCGCGCTGATTCTGTTTTTATTGCTGCTCATGTCTCCCGCCACCCGCGCGGCGGGTTGGCAGTGGGCGCTGATCTTCGGATTCACCGGCGGGGTGGTCTGCCTGTCCAAACTGGCCTTTATGGGCTGGGGCATCGGCAGCGAGCGCTTTGATTTCACCGGATTCAGCGGCCATTCAGCCCTCGCGGCCAGCATCTGGCCGCCACTGCTCTGGACGTTGAGCGGCCGATTTTCCCACCCGATACGCAGCATCGCTTTGCTGACCGGGTGGATATTGCCTTTTACCATCGGCGTGTCGCGGCTGGAAATTCGCGTGCACTCGGTATCAGAGGTGATCAGCGGGCTGATTTTAGGCTACCTGGCCAGCGCACTGTTCCTGCGGCTGCAACGGAACAAAGCGCGCCCGCATCTCTCCTGGCCGCACTTCGCCATCGCGCTGGCCTTGCCCTTGGCGCTGATGGGGCAGCGGCAGCCGGCCCCCACCCAGGGATTGCTGGAGCATATCGCCAAAACGCTGGCGCAGATCGAACGCCCTTATACCCGGGCAGATTTGCACAACCCCACCCGCATCCCATAAAAAAACCCGGCGCTTGAGCCGGGTTCTTGCAGTGCGATAGGCAGATTACAGCGCGCGGAACGCGATCTCCGTCGGGATCGCCTCGCCCTGCCAATACATCTGCGCGGCCACGCGGCCGGCCAGTTGACGATACATCTCGGCGAATTCGCTGTCCGGGCGGCTGATCACCGTCGGCGTACCGCGATCCAGGTCTTCGCGCAGCGAAATATGCAGCGGCATCTGCCCCAGCAGACGGCTGTGGTATTTCTGCACCAGCTTCTCGGCGCCGCCGGTGCCGAAGATCGGCTCATGGTGGCCGCAGTTGCTGCAGATATGCACGCTCATGTTCTCCACGATGCCCAGCACCGGCACATGCACTTTCTCGAACATCACGATGCCCTTGGCGGCATCCAGCAAGGCGATATCCTGCGGCGTGGTGACCACCAGCGCGCCGGTTACCGGAATGTTCTGCGACAGCGTCAGCTGGATGTCGCCGGTGCCCGGCGGCATATCCAGCACCAGATAATCCAGATCCGGCCACAGCGTATCCTGCAGCAGCTGCATCAGCGCCTTGCTGGCCATCGGGCCGCGCCACACCATGGCGTTGTCGTCGGTCACCAGATAGCCGATGGAGTTGGTCGCCAGGCCGTGCGCCATGATTGGCGCCATGTGCTGACCGTCCGGCGAAGTCGGCCGCTCATGTTCGGTGCCCAGCATGTTGGGGATCGACGGGCCGTAAATGTCGGCGTCCAGAATGCCGACCTTGGCACCCTCGGCGGCCAGCGCCAGCGCCAGGTTGACGGCGGTGCTGGATTTGCCCACCCCACCTTTGCCGGAGCTGACGGCGACGATGTTGCGCACGCCTTTGATGCCGGCCTGGCCGTTGGCGCGTTTCAGCGTCGTGATGTCGTGTTTCAGCTTCCAGTCGATGGCGGAAGCGCCGGTCACGCGCAGCAATTCGGGGCCGACGCTCGCCTGCAGCGCCTCAAAACCGCTCTGCCAGGCAAACGGCATCGTCAGTTCGATATGCAGCACATCGTCCAGCAACGCGCAGTGATGAATGGCCTTCAATGCGGTCAGGTTGTTTTTCAACGTCGGGTGTTCAAAGGCGGCCAGTACACCGGTCACCAGGGCGCGCAGAACTTCGGGGTTGGTCTGCTCAGGGGATTTTGCGTTCATCCCGGCTCCTTGATTTTGAATGGGTAGCTTCCGGCTAAGCATATCAGAACTGCGCTGCCGCTGACGCATATAACCTGCAAGAAACCGCCCTAGCAGCGAAGGGCGCGATCGGTTAACATCGAAGGCCCTTTTATTCATTACAGAAAGCAAGTTCTCACTATGGCTCAAGTCGCGAAAAAATTATTGGTGACGTGCGCGCTACCGTACGCAAATGGTTCCATCCATCTCGGCCACATGCTCGAGCACATCCAGGCGGATATCTGGGTGCGTTACCAACGAATGCGCGGCCACGAAGTGCATTTCATCTGCGCGGACGACGCGCACGGCACGCCGATCATGCTGAAAGCGCAGCAGCTGGGCGTGAAACCGGAAGAAATGATCGCGGAGATGAGCCAGGAGCACCAACAGGATTTCGCCGGCTTTGGCATCAGCTATGACAACTACCATTCGACCCATAGCGATGAAAACCGCGAGCTGTCCACCCTGATTTACAGCCGCCTGAAAGAAAACGGTTTTATCAAGAACCGCACCATTTCTCAGCTGTACGATCCGGAGAAAGGCATGTTCCTGCCGGATCGTTTCGTGAAAGGCACCTGCCCGAAATGCAAATCGCCGGATCAGTACGGCGATAACTGCGAAGTGTGCGGCGCCACCTACAGCCCGACGGAACTGATCGATCCGAAGTCCGTGGTTTCCGGCGCGACACCGGTGATGCGCGACTCCGAGCACTTCTTCTTCGACCTGCCGGCCTTCAGCGAAATGCTGCAGGCGTGGACGCGCTCCGGCGCGCTGCAAGAGCAAGTGGCGAACAAGATGCAGGAGTGGTTCGAATCCGGCCTGCAGCAGTGGGACATCTCCCGCGATGCGCCTTACTTCGGCTTCGAGATCCCGGATGCGCCGGGCAAATACTTCTACGTCTGGCTGGACGCGCCGATCGGCTACATGGGCTCCTTCAAGAACCTGTGCGACAAGCGCGGCGATCTGGACTTCGACGAGTTCTGGCGCAAAGACTCCACCACCGAGCTGTATCACTTTATCGGCAAGGACATCGTCTACTTCCACAGCCTGTTCTGGCCGGCGATGCTGGAAGGCAGCAACTTCCGCAAACCGACCAACCTGTTCGTGCACGGCTACGTGACGGTGAACGGCGCCAAAATGTCCAAGTCGCGCGGCACCTTCATCAAGGCCGGCACCTACCTGCAGCATCTGGACGCCGACTGCCTGCGCTATTACTACGCCGCCAAGCTCTCTTCACGCATTGATGACATCGATCTCAATCTGGAAGACTTCGTGCAGCGCGTAAACGCCGATATCGTCAACAAGGTGGTGAACCTGGCGTCGCGCAACGCCGGCTTTATCAACAAGCGCTTCGGCGGCAAGCTGGCCGACAGCCTGGCCGATCCGGCGCTGTACCAGACCTTCGTTGACGCGGCGCAGAGCATCGCCGAAGCTTACGCCGGCCGTGAGTTCAGCCGCGCGATCCGTGAAATCATGGCGCTGGCCGATCTGGCCAACCGCTACGTGGATGAGCAGGCACCTTGGGTGGTGGCGAAGGAAGAAGGCCGCGACGCCGATCTGCAGGCCATCTGCTCGATGGGCATCAACCTGTTCCGCGTGCTGATGACTTACCTGAAGCCGGTGCTGCCTTCGCTGACCGAACGCGCCGAAGCGTTCCTCAACGCCGAGCTGAGCTGGGACGCAATCCCGCAGCCGCTGCTGGGCCACCAGGTGAACGCATTCAAAGCGCTGTTCAACCGCATCGATCTGGACAAGGTCAGCGAGATGGTCAACGCCTCGAAAGAAGACATGGCCGCAGCCAAGCCGGTGACCGGTCCATTGGCCGATGATCCTATTCAGGAAACCATCACCTTTGACGACTTCGCCAAGGTGGACATGCGCATCGCCCTGATCAAGAGCGCCGACTTTGTCGAAGGCTCCGACAAACTGCTGAAGCTGCAGTTGGATCTGGGTGGCGAATCGCGCCAGATCTTCTCCGGCATTCGCTCCGCCTACCCGGATCCGAAAGCGCTGGAAGGCCGCCTGACCATCATGGTCGCCAACCTGGCGCCGCGCAAAATGCGCTTCGGCGTTTCGGAAGGCATGGTGATGGCGGCAGGCCCCGGCGGGAAAGAGATCTTCCTGCTGAGCCCGGACAGCGGCGCGCAGCCAGGCATGCAGGTCAAGTAACCGCGCCGGCGCGTTACATCAAGGGTCGAGCTTGCTCGGCCCTTTTTTAATGCCTCAAACCCAACGTTATAAACAGTAAGAAAACGTCATAACCGCTCTGATTCCCTCGCCCGCCGCATCCCGCTATGATGCTCAGCAACAACAAATAGACGTCCAGATAGAAAGACTGCTATAACAGACCTTCACCGGGATCGTTAACCTGCTTTTTTGGAGCCTATAATAATGAAAAACCTCAAGACTTCGCTGCTCGCCCTCTGCCTGCTGGCCGCCCTGCCGCTGCAGGCGGCGGAAACCGCCGCCGTGCCGGCCGCCATCGCTCAGCATCAGGGGCCGGTGCGCATCGCGGTGATCCGCAATCTCGGCTCCGACGACAACACCACGCAATTTTTGGCGGGTGCCATTCAGGAAGGGCGCAAGCTGGGCTTCAAAGTGGACACCTTCCTCAGCAACGGCGACGACGCGCGCTTCCAGGACTTCGTCAACCAGGCTATCAGCCAGAAATATGACGGCATCATTCTCTCGCAGGGGCGAGCCCCCTATTCCACCGAGCTGGTCAAACGCATCGCGGCGGCCGGCATCGCCGTCGCGGCTTTCGATACCGACGTCAGCGGCAGCGTTCCCGGCGTCACCGTCTCACAGCAGGACGACGCTTCACTGGCCAACGCCTCCTTAGGCCAGTTGGTGAAGGATTTCAACGGCCAGGCCAACATCATCAAACTCTGGGTAGCCGGCTTCCCGCCGATGGAACGCCGCCAGGCCGCCTATCAGCAGCTGCTGAAACAGCATCCGGGCATTCACGAGCTGGAATCGATCGGCGCGGTCTCCTCCGACGTGCAGGGCGATACTGCCAACAAGGTAGGCGCGGTGCTGGCGAAATACCCGAAAGGCAAGATTGACGCCATCTGGGGCACCTGGGATGCCTTCACCCAGGGCGCTTACAAGGCGCTGAAAGAGAACGACCGCACCGAAATCAAGCTGTACAGCATCGATATCTCCAACCAGGACTTGCAGTTGATGCGCGAGGCCGGCAGCCCGTGGCAGGTCAGCGTGGCGGTGGATCCGAAGCTTATCGGCGCAGTCAACCTGCGCCTGGTGGCCAACAAGATCGCCGGGGAAAGCACGCCGGACAGCTATCAGTTCAAAGCGACGGTCATTCCGCAAGCGCTGCTGCTGGCGCAGCCGGGGCCGGTCAACGTCGCCGGGCTGGCGAAGATCATCCCCGGCTGGGGCAGCAGCAGCGATTTCGTCCAGCCGTGGTTCGCCACGCTGCAGGCCGAACACGGTAAATAGTGCTGTTTTTGACGAGGCTGGCGACGCAGCCTCTGTTTTTAACCTAATTATCGGCTTTCCCCTTCCGTCCTCGCCAAAATACGCTATGTTATCTGCATCGCCCATAACTGTATGCATAAACAGGCTTCGAATGAAGGGATTCCCCTCGCTGATCAACGTACTGCTGGCCAGTTCGCTGGTGTTGACCATCGGCCGCGGCGTGACGCTGCCGTTCATCACCATCTACCTCACCGAGCATTTCCATCTGCTGCCGAAGAGCGTGGGCGTGATCCTGGGCGTCAGCCTGACCCTCGGCATCCTTGCCAGCCTGTACGGCGGCTATCTGGTGGACAAATTCAGCAAAAACCGCCTGATCCTGCTGTCGATTGTCTTGTTTGCGCTGAGCTTCTTCGCCATTCCCTGGATCCCGCGCCCCGGCGGCGTCATCGTGGTGCTGGCGATCCTGCATACCTGCTATTCGGTGCTGAGTATCACCATCAAGGCCTGCTTCGCCGACTGGCTGCCGGTCGAGCAGCGCATCAAGGCTTTCTCTATCAACTATACGTTGGTCAACGTCGGCTGGGCGATCGGCTCTGCGCTCGGCGTGCTGGTGGCCGGGCTTAGCCCGCTGCTGCCGTTTTATCTGTCGGGCGGGTTGGCGCTGGCGACGGTGGCGGCGCTGAGCCTGCGCTTGCGCGGCCGGGAACAGCGCCCGGCGCCAACCGCCGCCGCACCGGCGGCGCTCCCCAACTTCCGCCAGACGGTGACTATCCTGCGCAGCGATCGGCGGCTTATCTACTTCACTCTCGGCAGCACCCTGGGCGCCGTGGTGTTCGGTCAGTTCACCGGCTATCTGTCGCAGTACCTGATCACCGTCTCCAGCGCCGAGTTCGCCTACAAAATCATCGGGCTGGTAATGATCGTCAACGCCGGCATCGTTATCGCCCTGCAATACTTGCTCAGCCGCGGCATGCGCCAGGAAAACATGCTGCGCTGGCTGGTGCTGGGCACGCTGTTTTTCATCGTCGGGCTGCTCGGTTTCATGATGGCCGGCCAGGCGGTCTGGCTGTGGATGGTGGCGATGGCGGTGTTTACCCTCGGCGAAATCATCGTCATTCCGGTGGAATACATGTTCATCGACTTTATCGCGCCGCCGCATCTGAAAGGCAGCTACTATGGCGTGCAAAACCTCAGCGCGCTGGGCGGCGCCATCAATCCGGTTCTGAGCGGTATGCTGCTCAGCTATGCCGCGCCGCCGTTGATGTTCGTGATGTTGATCGTTTGCGCGCTGCTTAGCCTGCTGTTTTTCTTCCTTGGCCATCGGCTGGCAGAACAGGCTGCGGCAACCGCCGAAGACGCGCGCTGAATCCGCGCGTAGCGGCCATTCCGGGCTGTCAACCCGCCGATCGGGCATGGCGCCCATAGCGAGAATTCATGGCGCGATCTGTGGCATGGCTCACAGTTTAATTGTATGATGAATGCATCGGTTAAACGGGAAAAGACAATGGCCAACGTGCTCACACTATGCTGGAAATACCTGAGGGCTCTGCTCCTCATCTACCTTTGTCTGTTCGTCGGCAACGCGCTGGCGGCGCTGCTGCCGTTCGCCATTCCCGGCAGCATTCTCGGCATGCTGCTGCTGTTCGCCCTGCTCTCTACCCAGATTATGCCGGCCAAATGGGTTAAACCCGGCTGCCATCTGCTGATCCGCTACATGGTGCTGCTGTTCGTGCCGATCGGCGTCGGGGTGATGAAATACTACGACCAGATCGTCGCGCATCTGGGCCCGCTGGTTATCTCTTGCCTGATCAGTACGCTGATGGTGCTGGTGGTGGTCGGCTATACCTCACATTATTTTCATCGCGAGCGCCGCATCGCCGGCAAACCCGACGACACGGAGGGTAACTCATGATCCATGAAATCTGGTGGTCGCTGCCGCTGACGCTGGCGGTCTATTTCGCCGCGCGCTGGCTGGCGCGCAAGCTGAATATGCCGCTGCTCAACCCGCTGCTGGTTTCCATGGCGGTGATCATCCCGCTGCTGCTGCTCACCGGCATCCCCTATGAGCGTTACTTCCTGGGCAGCAAAATCCTCAACGATCTGCTGCAGCCGGCGGTCGTCGCGCTGGCCTTCCCGCTGTATGAGCAGTTGCACCAGATCCGCGCGCGCTGGAAATCGATTATCGCGGTGTGCTTCATCGGCAGCCTGACCGCCATGATCAGCGGCGGCGCCATCGCCCTGTGGCTGGGCGCCACGCCGGAAATCGCCGCCTCTATCCTGCCGAAATCGGTCACTACGCCGATCGCCATGGCCGTCGCGGACTCGCTCGGCGGCATTCCGGCGATCAGCGCGGTCTGCGTCATTTTCGTCGGTATCCTCGGCGCCGTGTTCGGCCATACGCTGTTCAACCTGTTGAAAATCACCACCCACTCGGCGCGCGGCCTGGCGATGGGCACCGCGTCCCACGCGCTGGGCACCGCACGCTGCGCGGAGATGGACTACCAGGAAGGCGCTTTCGGCTCGCTGGCGCTGGTGATCTGCGGCATCATCACCTCGCTGCTGGCACCGTTCCTGTTCCCGGTGCTGCTGCACCTGTTCAGTTGAACAGGGTGAAACTTGCGATACATCTCGCATTTATGTATCTCATTGCACTAATTTCATCAATTAAGAGACATTAATCACACTTTAATGTCTCTGGCCTGCCTAGAATGTTATCCCGTTAACCTGTAGAGAGACTTTCTATGCACCCGCGTTTTCACACCGCGTTCAGCGCCCTGCCCGCGACACTGCAATCCGCCCTGCAGCCCTATCTGGACGCGCCTGACTTTCCGGCGATGTTCACGGCCGAGCAAGCGGCGGCGATCCGCACAGGCTGCGGGCTGGACGATGATGCGCTGGCATTCGCGCTGCTGCCGCTGGCGGCGGCCTGCTCGTTAACCCCGATATCGCACTTCCACGTCGGCGCCATCGCGCGCGGGCAAAGCGGCAACCTCTATTTCGGCGCCAATATGGAATTCAGCGGCGCGCCGCTGCAGCAATCCGTGCATGCGGAACAGAGTGCGGTAACGCACGCCTGGCTGCGCGGCGAAAAAGCGCTGGCCTCGGTCACCGTCAACTACACGCCGTGCGGCCATTGCCGCCAGTTTATGAATGAACTGAACAGCGGCGGCGAGCTGCAGATCCGTCTGCCGGGCCGCGCGCCGGCCACGCTGGCGGACTATCTGCCGGACGCCTTCGGCCCGAAAGATCTGGATGTCGCCTCGCTGCTGATGGACGAGGTCGATCATGGCCATCAGCTGGCGCTGAACGATGCGCTGGCACAAGCGGCGCTGGCGGCGGCCAACCGAAGCCACGCGCCGTACAGCAACGCCCACAGCGGCGTGGCGCTGGAAACGGCGGACGGCATCATCTACGCCGGCCGCTATGCGGAAAACGCCGCCTTCAACCCGAGCCTGCCGCCGCTGCAGGCCGCGCTGATCCTGCTGAACCTCTCCGGCGGTGACTGCCTGAACATCCGCCGCGCCGTGCTGGCCGAACCGCAGGAGGCGATCATCAGCCAATGGGACGCCACCCGCGTCACCCTGGCGGCGCTGGGCTGCCAAAACGTCAGCCGCGCCGCGTTCTAAGCGCTCAACGGCGGAGCCATCCGGTTCCGCCGCTAACAGCCCCGCCCGCCAAATACAATGCCCCGACGCCGCCAGAGACACTTTCTTTAGTTAAAAAATCATTTGATTGTCGATAATTACGCCAACCTGGTTCATCATCTGGCAACAAATGCTGTACATCTGCTCTTTATCTCTTAGGATCGTCGGCAATAAAGTTATCTGATACGTGAAGAGTAAAACTGATGGAACTAGAATACGAAAGCAAACGCCCGCTCTACATCCCTTACGCCGGCCCGATTCTGCTGGAATTTCCGCTGCTGAACAAAGGCAGCGCTTTCACCGAGGAAGAACGTAGCCACTTCAACCTGCACGGCCTGCTGCCGGAAGCGGTGGAAACCATCGAAGAACAGGTGGAACGCGCCTACCGTCAGTATCAGGATTTCAAGAACGATAACGACAAGCACATCTACCTGCGCAACATCCAGGACACCAACGAAACCCTGTTCTACCGCCTGCTGGACTCGCACCTGAGCGAGATGATGCCGATCATCTACACCCCGACCGTCGGCGAGGCCTGCGAGCACTTCTCCGATATCTATCGCCGCGCGCGCGGGCTGTTCATCTCCTACCCGAACCGCGATCGCATCGATGACATGCTGCAAAACGCCACCAAGCAGAACGTCAAGGTGATCGTGGTCACCGACGGCGAGCGCATTCTCGGCCTGGGCGACCAGGGCATCGGCGGCATGGGCATTCCGATCGGCAAACTGTCGCTGTATACCGCCTGCGGCGGCATCAGCCCGGCCTATACCCTGCCGGTAGTGTTGGACGTCGGCACCAACAACCCACAGCGCCTCAACGATCCGCTGTACATGGGCTGGCGCCATCCGCGCATCTCCGGCGAGGAGTACCACGCCTTCGTCGAAGAGTTTATTCAGGCGGTCAAACGCCGCTGGCCGAACGTGCTGCTGCAGTTCGAAGACTTCGCGCAGAACAACGCCACCCCGCTGTTGAATCGCTACCGCGATGAGATCTGCTGCTTCAACGATGACATCCAGGGCACCGCCGCGGTCACCCTCGGCAGCCTGATCGCCGCCAGCCGCGCCGCCGGCAGCCAGCTGCGCGATCAGACCGTCACCTTCCTCGGCGCCGGTTCCGCCGGCTGCGGCATCGCCGAGCAGATCATCGCGCAGATGAAGTCCGAAGGGTTGAGCGAAGACGAAGCGCGCGCCCGCGTATTCATGGTCGACCGCTTTGGCCTGCTGACCGACAAACTGCCGAACCTGCTCGACTTCCAGAGCAAGCTGGTGCAGAAGAGCGACAACCTGGCCGGCTGGGAAACCGCCAGCGACGCCATCTCGCTGCTGGACGTGGTGCGCAACGCCAAGCCGACCATTCTGATCGGCGTGTCCGGCCAGCCGGGGCTGTTTACCGAAGAGCTGATCCGCGAGATGCACAAGCACTGTGAACGCCCTATCGTGATGCCGCTGTCCAACCCGACCTCGCGCGTGGAAGCCCGTCCGGAAGACATCATCAACTGGACCGACGGCGCCGCCCTGGTGGCGACCGGCAGCCCGTTCGCGCCGGTGAGCTATAAAGACCAGCTGTACCCGATCGCCCAGTGCAACAACTCCTATATCTTCCCCGGGATCGGCCTCGGCGTGCTGGCCTCCGGCGCCACCCGCGTCACCGACGCCATGCTGATGGCCGCCAGCCGCGCGCTGGCGGACTGCTCGCCGCTGGCCACCGACGGCCACGGCGCGCTGCTGCCGAATATCGACGATATTCAGGGCGTGTCGAAGTGCATCGCCATGGAAGTGGGTAAAGCCGCGCAGCTGCAGGGCGTGGCGATCGTCACCTCCGAAGATGCGCTGTCGAAAGCCATCGAACACAACTTCTGGCGGCCGCAGTACCGCAGCTACAAGCGCACCTCGTTCTGAATGGCGCGCTGAAATGACCCAGCCCGGCTCCGCCGGGCTTTTTTGTGCGGCAAAAACGCCGAAAAATGCGGCGGCGCGCGTGCTTCAGGCGGTTCGCGTCTTGCGTAGGTCGGTCAGGTAAAGTAGCCTTGATCCATCTTTTTCAGCCCGGCGCGCGTAAGGCAACAACATGTGGAAACGCCTGATCATCAGCCTGTTCATCATCATTGCGGTGTTGATGGGTTCGGCTATTGCGCTCGATCGCTGGATCAGCTGGAAAACCGCGCCTTACGTCTACGACGAACTGCAGGCATTGCCGCACCGCCAGGTCGGCGTGGTGCTCGGCACCGCCAAGTATTACCGCACCGGGGTGATCAACCAGTACTACCGTTACCGCATTCAGGGGGCGATCAACGCCTATAACAGCGGCAAGGTGAAATACCTGCTGCTGAGCGGCGACAACGCCCAGCAAAGCTATAATGAGCCGATGACCATGCGCCGCGATCTGATCGCCGCCGGCGTGGCGCCGAGCGATATCGTGCTGGACTACGCCGGCTTCCGCACCCTGGACTCCATCGTGCGCACCCGCAAGGTGTTCGACACCAACGATTTCATCATCATCACCCAGCGTTTCCACTGCGAGCGCGCGCTGTTCATCGCCCTGCACATGGGCATTCAGGCGCAGTGCTACGCGGTGCCGTCGCCGAAAGACATGATGACGGTGCGCGCCCGCGAGATCTTCGCCCGCCTGGGCGCACTGACCGATCTCTATATCCTCAAGCGCGAACCGCGCTTCCTCGGCCCGCTGATCCCGATCTCCGCCATGCACACCGTGCCGGAAGACGCCCAGGGCTATCCCGCCGTTTCGCCGGAACAGCTGGTGGAGCTGGAGCACAAGCTGAAAGAAGAGAAGCAGAAAGCCAAACAGCCTTAATCATCCGGCAGAGGGTTTTACACGCGCCCCCAGCAATACGCTAAAAGGGCGTATTATGCGAGAAAACGCCGTGTTAACGAATACCGGATGATTTGCGTAAAGCCCCTCTACGTACGCTGACAGCTTATTGCGACATTGAAAGTGGGGATGCCCTTCTGCCACCGCCGAATGAACTATTCAAACGGTCCAATTCAATGAAGAGGACCATCAGGTCATTGCTGTCCAGTCCAATCAGGGCGAGTTCCTGTACCAGTGACTGTAAGAGTAATTGTTTGCGGGCATCGGGGGAGCCAGAGGAAAGCATAGCTTCAATCAACACGAAGTTAGCGCTGCGGGGGGATTCCAGATCGGGATAAGTGGGATCCACATATAAATCGTCTTCCTCAAGACTGATAAAGCGCTGGAATTGATCGTTCGCAGGATAGCCGGTTTTTACTACCGCCGCGTGAATAGCTGATGAAATTCTTTTCTTATCAAGCGTATTACGTCTTTTCAGCGTAATGGTAAATACAGGCATAGTTTGCTCCCTGAGAACGGTAGATAAAACCAGTTTACTGACTTCATGTCATGTTGGTAGCCCGAAAACTGTGTCACGCTGTAACCAACCCAACCTCAAGATCGGGCAATATCCCTTACCCGAAACCACCCAGCCAGCCATTGCCAAATAATACCTTATTATTTTGCCTAGCCCCGTACACCGCCCAACGTAACAAGGCCGGCAATAGGCCGGCCTTTGTCGTCTGCGAAGTGGTAAATCTACTTCTTCTTGGCGTATTTCAACGAGTCCAGCGCCACGGCGAAGATGATGATGCTGCCCTTGATGATGTACTGCCAGTACGGGTTGATGCCGATATAGGTCAGGCCGTAGTTGATGACGGTGAAGATAATCACCCCGGTCACCACGCCCCACACCGTACCCACCCCGCCGGCGAAGGAGACGCCCCCCACCACGCAGGCGGCGATGGCGTCCAGCTCGTACATAAAGCCGAGGTTATTGGTGGCGCTGCCGATGCGCCCCGCTTCCAGCAGGCCGCCGAAGGCGTAGAACACGCCGGACAGCGCATAGATCATGATCAGGTTCAACGGCACGTTGACCCCGGACACCTTGGCCGCTTCCGGGTTGCCGCCGATGGCGAAGATGTTCTTGCCGAAGCGGGTCTTGGTCCACAGGATCCAGACGAATATGATGGCGATCAGCGCATAGAAGGTAATGTACGACAGCTTAAAGTCGCCGAAGCGCAAGAAGCCCTGGGCAAAGGTGGAGAACTTCGGATCGAAGCCCGCAACCGGCGAAGCGCCGACCGAGTCGTAATACAGCGAGTTGATGCCGTAGACGATGATCATGGTGCCCAGGGTGGTGATGAACGGCGTCACGTTGAGATAGGCGATAATCAGGCCGTTAACCAGGCCAATCACCGCACCGACCGCACACACCAGCAGGATGACCAGGGGAATCGACCAGGTTTCCATGTGCGGGAACACCTTGTTGACGTTATCCATCGACTGCAGCAGCGTGGCCGCCACCACCGCCGCCAGCCCCACCTGCCGCCCGGCGGACAGGTCGGTGCCCTGGGTCACGATCAGCCCCGCCACGCCCAGCGCGATGATGATGCGCACCGAAGACTGCGTCAGGATGTTGCTCAGGTTCATCAGGCTGAGGAAAGTCGGATCCTGAATGATGATGATGGCCAACAGCACCAGCAACACCACGTAAATGCCGCCTTCCTTGAAATAGGTAAATAAGGTTTTTTTATTTAGCGCGTTCATAATTCCGATCCTTAAAGGTGCAGGGAGGCGAGACGTAAGATTTCATTTTGCGAGGTCTGTTTGGTGTTAACGATGCCCGCAACCTGACCATTGCTCATCACCAAAATACGGTCGGTGATCCCCAAAAGCTCCGGCATTTCGGACGAGACGATAATGATCCCCTTGCCCTTCTTCGCCAGTTCGGTCATCAGCTGATAAATCTCGAACTTGGCGCCCACGTCGATGCCGCGCGTCGGTTCATCCAGCATCAGGATCTCCGGCTGCGTCAGCAGCCAGCGGCCGATGATCACCTTCTGCTGATTGCCGCCGGACAGCGAGCCGATATGGGTGTGATGCCCCGGCGTTTTCACCCGCATGGCGTCGATCACCCACTGGGTGTCGCTCTTCATCCGCGCGTTATCCAGCAGGCCGAGCTTGTTTTTATAATTGCGGATATTGGAGATCAGCGAGTTGAAGCCCACGTCGAGGTAGGCGTAAATCCCGGTGGATCGGCGCTCTTCGGTCACCAGCGCAAAACCGTGGTTGATCGCTTCGTTGGCGCTGTGGTTATCGATCGCTTTTCCGTGCAGCTTGATGGTGCCCGCCACCTTTTCGCGAATGCCGAACAGCGTCTCGACGATATCAGTGCGCTTAGCGCCCACCAGCCCGGCGATGCCGAGGATCTCGCCTTGGTGCAGATCGAAGGACACATCGCGGATCGAGGGCTGGCGCAGCGACGTCAGATTTTTCACCTCGAGGATCACCTCACCCGGCGTGTTCTGCCTGTCGGGGAAGCGCTGGCTGAGCGAGCGGCCGACCATCATGGCGATGATCTTGTCCATATCCAGCCCTTCCAGCGGTTGGGTGGCGATCCACTGGCCATCGCGCAGCACCGTTATCTCGTCACACAGCTGGAAGATCTCTTCCATCTTGTGCGAGATATAAACGATGCCGCAGCCGCGCTCTTTCAGCTTGCGGATGATGGTGAACAGATGATTGACCTCTTTCTCCGTCAGCGAGGAGGTCGGTTCATCCATGATGACGATTTTGGCGTCGTAGGAGAACGCCTTGGCGATTTCGATCATCTGCATCTGCGACACCGACAGGTTGCCCACCTTTTCGCGCGGGTTGATGTCGATATCCAGCTCGTCGAAGATCGCCTGGGTGTCTTTGAGCATTTTTTCCTGATCGACGAACAGGCCTTTGGTCGGGTAGCGCCCCAGCCACATATTGTCCATCACGGTGCGTTGCAGCACCAGGTTCAGCTCCTGGTGCACCATGGAAACGCCGTGCTCCAGCGCTTCCTTCGAACTCTTGAAATCGATCTCCCGGCCCTGAAACACAATGCTGCCGCTGTCTTTTTTATAAATGCCGAACAGGCATTTCAACAAGGTCGATTTCCCCGCGCCGTTCTCCCCCATCAGGGCGTGAATCGAGTGCGGACGGACGCGTAAATTGACATTGTCCAAGGCTTTGACGCCGGGAAATGACTTACAGATATCCGTCATTTCCAGCAAAAATTCGCGTGAGCTATCGGCCATAAATACACCTGGCTTAACTGTCTTGCAGTCGTAAACATCCCCGCCGGCGGTATTCCTGGTGTTGGCGCCGCAGGCGGGGTCTTAGCGGGATCTCAATTCTTATTTAACAAACTGAGACAGGTTGTCTTTATCTACGCCGACGTAAGGAATACGCACGACTTTATTTTCGATTTTATATTGGGTGCCTTCGGTGGCCGGTTTGCCCGCCGCCAGGTTTTTCGCCAGCTCGAAGGTGGCTTTCGCCTGGTTGTCGGCGTCGTTCAGCACCGTGCCCGCCATCGCGCCGGATTTCACCAGCGCCAGCGCCTCAGGCAACGCATCGACGCCAAACACCGGGATAGTGGTCTTGTTATGCGCCTTCAGCGCTTCCACCGCGCCCATCGCCATGGCGTCGTTGTTGGCGATCACCACTTCAATCTTGTTGGCGTTCGGGCCGGAGAGCCAGGCATCCATCTTGTCTTTCGCCTGCGCGGTATCCCACATCGCGGTATCCATCTGCAGCTGCTGGGTCTTGATACCTTTTTCATTCAGCGTTTTCACCACGTAGGTGGTGCGCGCTTCGGCATCCGGGTGGCCCGGCTCGCCTTTCAGCAGTACGAACTGGATCTGGCCGTCTTTGTTCAGATCCCAGGCCGGGTTGGCTTGCCAGTGTTTGGCGATCAGCTCGCCCTGGATCACGCCGGATTCTTTGGAGTCGGTGCCGACGTAATACGCCTTGTCGTAGCTGTCCAATGCCTTGCGGGAAGGCTCTTTGTTGTAGAACACCACCGGGATATCGTTTGCGCGCGCCTTATCGATAACCACCGGCGCCGCGGCCGGGTCGACCAGGTTGATCGCCAGCGCTTTCACGCCCTTGGCCAGCAGCACGTCGATCTGATCGTTCTGCTTGGACTGGTCGTTCTGCGAGTCATTCATCAGCAGGGTGACGTCCGGTGAAGCCTTGGCGTCCTTCTCGATCGCCTTGCGCACCACCGACATGAAGTTGTCGTCGTATTTGTAAATCGTGACGCCAATACGGGTGTCAGCATGGGCTGCGGCGCCAAACATCATGGCTGCGGCCATGGCGGCCAGGGTGAAAACCTTCTTATTCATTGTCAGTCTCCGGTTCTGTGTAGGGTATTACTCGTCTTTGAGCCAATGGTCACCGGCAGTGCGCACACCCCAGGCCAGGCGATTTCCACTCAACACCTGCCGTCCGTGGATTTTGTTATTTCCGAGAAATGCTGTGTCAGCGCGAGATAAAGGTTGCAGCGGCAAGGGCCTTTGCGCCGGAAAACGCCTAGAGCATAGACGGCGTGATGTTAATATTCTGTGAATTTTCTCACAGATTGAAAACGGTTACACAAGATTAAATCGTCAGAGAGTGACCGTCGCCTCACTTTGCCAGGGGGCGACAGAATGGCGCCGCACCAGCGTCGGCATGAACAGATGAGCGGCCTGCGGCTCCGTCAGGCCTGCCGCGCCCTGCAACGCCAGCTCGGTGGCCAGCGTGGCCATCGAGACGATCGGGTAGCGCACCGTGGTAAGCTTGGGGCTGGTGTAACGCGCGATGGGGATGTCGTCGAAGCCGATCAGCGAGAAATGCTGCGGCACCGTGATACCGTTTTCTTTCAGCACCGCCATGGCGCCGGCGGCCATGGCGTCATTGTAGGCGAACACCGCGCTCAGCTGTAAGTTGCGCCCCAGCAGCTCCACCATCGCCGCCTCGCCGCCCTGCAGATCCGGCGAACCGTAGGCGCGCCAGTTGTCGGGCGTGGCCAGCCCGGCGGCGGCCATCGCCTGCGCATAGCCCTGCTGGCGCAGCGGCCCGTCTTCGATCGGGTGATTGGAGCCCAGATAGCCGATGCGCCGATGGCCCTGCGACAGCAAAAGACGCATCGCCATTTCCGCGCCGCAGACGTTATCCAGCCCGACGCAGCGCGGCTCATAGCCGGGAATAATCCGGTTGATCAGCACCATGCCCGGCACCTGCTCCAGAAAGCCGATCAGCTCGGCGTCGCTCAGGGCTTTAGCGTGAACAATCAGGGCGTTACAGCGCTGGCGAATCAGCACTTCGATCGCGTGGCGCTCTTTGTCCGCCTGATGATAGCTGTTGCCGATCAGCAGGTATTTGTGGTGTTTCTGCGCCACCGTGTCTACCGCTTTCACCAGCGCGCCGAAGAACGGATCGGAGACGTCCATCACCACCACGCCCAGGGTATCGCTGCTTTGGGTCGCCAGCGCCTGCGCGTTGGCGTTGGGGCGATAGCCCAGCTCCGCCACCGCCTGCAGCACCTGCTCGCGTGTCTCCTTGCTGGTCAGCGCGCTGTGATTCAGCACGCGGGAGACGGTCGCCACGGAGACTCCGGCGCGTTTCGCCACGTCGCGGATGGTGATCGGATGAACTGGAGGCATGCGGGATCCTGAAATCGGGGTAGTGGCCGGTGGCGCTATCCTACCCCGATTGGCCCGCTGCTCTGCGTGAATTGCGTCACAGGAAAGAAAACGTTTACATACATTTTTTTAACCTGCTGGCAGGCGCTCACTTTAACGCCCTGGGTTCCGCTTCGCCGGCGGCCAGCTGCGTCAGCCTGCGCCACAGCCACTCCATCGGCCCCTGCTCGAAGTAACGCAGCCACAGTGCGGAAAACGCCAGGTTGGCCAGCCAGACCAGCGGCACAAATGCCAACAGCTGCAGCCGGTCGAACTGCTCATAGAGGCCGAAGCGATAAAACAGCGTGGTGCAGATCAGCGTTTGCAGCAGGTAGTTGCTCAGCGCCATACGTCCCACCAGGGTCAGCCAGTGGGCGATGCGCATGCGCGACAGCGTGGGCCAGAAACCGTAACACAGCGCCAGATAGCCCATCGCCTGCAGCGGCGCGCCCAGTTCGCGCGGCACCTGCAGCAGGAAACCGCTCCAGCGATAGTCCCAATGCACCTGCCATTGCAGCGCCACCGCCGGCAGCTGGATCAGCACCGAAAGCGGCAGCAGCCACGCCGCCTGCCGCAAATAATAACCGGAGGAATAACTGCCGCGCAGCCAGCCGCTGCGCATCAGCCCGGCGCCGAACAGCATCAGCCCCGCCAGCTCCCAGCCATACTGCGCGCCGATGGCCAGCAGGCTGGACGAGAGCAGATCGGCGCGGCTGCGCCAGGCTTCGAAACCGCCCTGCAGCTTCCAGAACTTCTCGTACTGCAGCTCCGCCGCGCCCGGCTGCCAGAAGCTGCCCGGCTCACCGTGCGAGATGAAGCCGAGCAAAAGCAGCACCGCCACGCCGATCAAATACAGCACCACGCCGGTTTTCAGCAGCTGGAAGGTTTCTTTGGCTTCGCGGATCATGCGCCAGCACACCAGGCCGATCAGCCCGTAGGCCAGCAGAATGTCGCCGTCCCACAGGAAGATGGCGTGCGCAAGGCCGAACAGCAGCAGCCACGACAGCCGCGCGCGGATCCAGCTTTTGCCGCGCCGCAGCAGCATTTGCAGCCCGGCGCCGAACAGCAGCGCGAACATCGCCAGGAACTTGGCCTGGGCGAACAGATCGAGCAGCGCCCAGGTCCAGGCGTCGCGCGATGACGGCATGCCCAAATAGGCCGGGTTGAGGTAGGCGGCCTTCGGCAAGCCGAAGGCGCTGATGTTCAGCAATAAAATGCCGAGGATGGCGATGCCGCGCACGCAGTCCAGCGTGGCGATGCGCGGCAGAGAATGACTGTTCATTTTTTATCGCTGTCTTCCGCTCATGAAAAAGGCGCCCGCAGGCGCCTGTTGTCGTCGTGCGGGTCGCCCCGCAACGCCATCACCCCTGGTGATGACGCACTGCGCGCAGGAACTCCTGGCGGGTATTCTGGCTGGACTTGAACAGCCCCCCCAACGAAGTGGTGGTGGTGGCGCTGGTCGCGTCGCGGATGCCGCGCGCCTTGACACAATAATGGACCGCATCGATCGATACCGCCACGTTATTGGTGCCGAGCAGGGTCTGCAACGCCACCAGGATCTGCTGGGTCAGGCGCTCTTGCACCTGCGGACGCTGGGAGAAGAACTGCACGATGCGGTTGATCTTCGACAGGCCGATCACCGAGTCTTTCGGGATATAGGCCACGGTGGCCTTGCCGTCGATGGTCACGAAGTGGTGTTCGCAGGTGCTGGTCAGCGTGATATCGCGCACCGTCACCATCTCATCCACCTTCATCTTGTTCTCGATAACGGTGATTTTCGGGAAGTTGGCGTAGTCCAGCCCGGAGAAGATCTCGTCGACATACATTTTGGCGATGCGATGTGGCGTCTCCGCCAGGCTGTCATCGGACAGATCGAGGTTCAGCAGCTGCATGATTTCGGTCATGTGCTCTTTGATGCGGCGCTTGCGCGTTTCGCGATCCAGCACTTCCCCGCGCAGCGGCGTCTCCAGACCACGCTCTTCCAGCGCCGCATGCACCAGCGCGGCTTCTTTACTTAATGATGTCATGTATTTGTTCTCCTGCGGACGGAACCCGCCGGCGGCCTGGTAGGGCGTGCGGCCAGCGAATTGCTTGCTCTCGTGACGGCAGAGTTTTCGTGGTGGATAACGTGAACCCGGTCAAGATTTTGCCCCCACTGTAGATGAGAGCGCGGCGATTATCCAGTGATTGTGCTTCATCCGCAGGTGAAATATTCGCATTTAGCACAATCAGGCCAGCTGCGGGATTCCACGCTTTTTGTATGGATTTCAATCACCGCATCGCCGTTTTTTGCGCCAACCGCCGCGCCGGGGTATTCACCACCAGCGCACCGGCCACCAACAGCGCCGCCACCGCCACGTACAGCGCCGGCTCCAGTCGATGGGTCAAGGCGGTCGACAGCGCCGACAGCATCGGCCCGACCAGTTGGCCGATCGCATAACCGGTGGTCAGCAACCCGGCCATGTAGCGCGCATGGCGCGGCGCCAGTTCACGGCCGTGCTGAAGGGCGAGCTGCACCACGCAGAGGAAGCCGCCGCCGGTCAGCAACGCCCCGAGCGCCAGGCCGGCCACGCCCGGCACCACTTCGGCGCTCAGCACGCCCAGCGCCTGTATCCACAGCGTGATCGCCAACCGGGTCTGGGTAGTCAGCCGATGGCGGGTCAAAATGCCGATAACGATCCCCAGCACCGCCGCGCCGCCGAACACCGGCCAGACGAACTGCGCGAACAGGCTGCCGGGAAAACGCGCCGCCGCCATCTGCGACAAGAACGTCGCCGGCAGGATGTAGCCGAACCCGGCCAGGCTGTAGCTCCACACTAGGCGTTTGAGCGCCGGCGTCAGCAGCAGCGGTTCCGGGGCCACGTCCGGGCGATGCAGCTCGCCGCTGCGCGGCAGAAAGGCGCTAATCGCCCCCACCAACGCCAGCGCCGGCACGCCATACACCAGCCAGGCCTGCGCCGCCGTCAGCCCCAGCGTGTTGATGCCCACCGCCAGCATGCCGCTGAGGAAGATACCGGCGCCCGGCCCGGCGAACACCGCCGCGCTCAGCGCCGGCCGGCCGTAGTGCGCCAACCGCTCATTGGTCCAGGCCGCTACCAGCACCATCGCCCAGCCGCTGGCCCAGCCGATGACGAAGCGCAGCGCGCCGTGCGTCCATTCATCCTGCGCCAGCGCCGACAGCAGCGTCAGCGCCACCGCGCCCCACACGCCAAGCCACAGGCGCCGCTCGACGTGGCGCGTGGCGCGCATCGCGTCGTAGGCGCCGCACAGATAGCCCAAATAGTTGATCGCCGCCACCAGCCCGGCACCGGTCAGGGTGAACTGATGTTCCGCGATCATCAGCGGCACCTGGGGGGTGAAAGCGAAGCGGCCAATGCCCATCGCAACGATCAGCGCGGCAAAACCGCTCAAGGCAATACGTAAAGCCATATCGGCATCCAAAAGGTTAAAAGAAAGTTGCCAGTATCATGCCGCAGTATTAAACTCACAAAAACTGAATAATACTAATCAAGTTCATCACGAAACGAGAATATTATGGATCTGACCCAGCTTCGCATGTTCTGCTGCGTGGCGGAAACCGGCTCGGTCGCCCGCGCCGCCGAGCAGCTGCACCGCGTGCCGTCGAATCTGACCACCCGACTGCGCCAGCTCGAACAGGAGCTGGGCGCCGATCTGTTTATCCGCGAAAAACAACGCCTGCGCCTGTCGCCGATGGGCCATAACTTTCTGTGCTACGCCAACCGCATCCTGGCGCTGAGCGACGAGGCGATGAGCATCACCCACGCCGGCGAACCGGCGGGCAACTTCGCCCTCGGCTCGATGGAGAGCACCGCCGCTACCCGCCTGCCCTCGCTGCTGGCGGCTTACCACCAGCGCTTCTCGCAGGTTTCGCTGTCGCTGACCACCGGCACCTCCGGCGAAATCGCCGATCGGGTGCGCGCCGGCACGCTGGCCGCGGCGCTGGTCGACGGCCCGGTACCCTATGACGAGCTGAACGGCTGCATCGCCTATCCTGAACATATGGTGGTGATCTCCTGCCTCGATCACGCGCCGATCCACAGCGCCAAAGACGCCAATGGCGAGACGCTGTTCGCCTTTCGCGCCAGCTGCTCCTACCGCCTGCGGCTGGAGACCTGGTTCAAGCGCGAAGGCGCGCGGCCGGGGCAAATTATGGAGATCCAGTCCTATCACGCCATGCTGGCCTGCGTCGCCAGCGGCGCCGGGCTGGCGATGATCCCGCATTCGGTGCTCAGCCTGCTGCCGGGCCATGAGCGGGTCCGGGTTCACCCCCTGCCGCCGGACGTGGCCGACACCGCCACCTGGCTGCTGTGGCGCCGCGACGCGTTCGGCCCGAACGTGCGCGCGCTGAAAGAATTGATTATTGAACAGACGGAAACCGCCGCTGTTGATGAAAGCACCCCCAACGATTTATCAGACGTTGTCGATATCGCCTGATTTAAAAAGAAAACCACTGAGGAGACTATGATGGAGATGATCAAAACCCGCGCCGCCGTTGCCTGGGGCCCGAACCAGCCGCTGAAGATCGAAGAAGTCGAGCTGATGCCACCGCAAAAAGGCGAAGTGCTGGTGCGGATCGTCGCCACCGGCGTTTGTCACACCGACGCCTACACCCTGTCCGGCAAAGATCCGGAAGGCGTGTTCCCGGCGATCCTCGGCCACGAGGGCGGCGGCGTGGTGGAAGCGGTCGGTGAAGGCGTCACCAGCGTGGCGGTCGGCGATCACGTGATCCCGCTCTACACCCCGGAGTGCGGCGAGTGCAAATTCTGTAAATCCGGCAAGACCAACCTGTGCCAGGCGATCCGCGCCACCCAGGGCAAAGGGCTGATGCCGGACGGCACCACCCGCTTCTTCAAGGATGGCAAGCCGATCTTCCACTACATGGGCACCTCCACCTTCTCCGAGTACACCGTGGTGCCGGAAATCTCACTGGCGAAAATCAACAAGGAAGCGCCGCTGGAAGAAGTGTGCCTGCTGGGCTGCGGCGTGACCACCGGCATGGGCGCGGTGATGAACACCGCCAAAGTGCAGCCGGGCGACACCGTGGCAATCTTCGGCCTGGGCGGCATCGGCCTGTCGGCGATCATCGGCGCGCAGATGGCCGGCGCGGGCCGCATCATCGGCATCGACATCAACACCAGCAAGTTCGATCTGGCACGCAAGCTGGGCGCTACCGATCTGATCAACCCGAAAGACTATGACAAGCCGATTCAGGACGTGATCGTCGAGCTGACCGACGGCGGCGTCGACTTCTCCTTCGAGTGCATCGGCAACGTCAACGTGATGCGTTCCGCGCTGGAGTGCTGCCACAAGGGCTGGGGCGAATCGGTGATCATCGGCGTCGCGGGCGCCGGCGAAGAGATCTCGACCCGTCCGTTCCAGCTGGTCACCGGCCGCGTCTGGCGCGGTTCGGCGTTCGGCGGCGTCAAGGGCCGTTCGCAGCTGCCGGGCATCGTCGAACGCTATCTGGACGGTGAATTCGCGCTGAACGACTTTATCACCCATACCATGGGGCTGGAGCAGATCAACGAAGCGTTCGATTTGATGCACGAAGGCAAATCGATCCGTTCCGTCATCCACTTCGACCAATAAGCCAGGAGGCAGAGATGACGTTGTCATTGGAACTTCTCGAAGAGCACCGCATGTTCGGCGGCTGGCAGCAGCGCTATCGCCACGCGGCGCAGAGCCTGAATTGCAACATGACATTCAGCATCTACCTGCCGCCGCCGCGCGATGACAACCCGCCGCCGGTGCTGTACTGGCTGTCGGGGCTGACCTGCAACGACGAGAACTTCACGTTGAAAGCCAGCGCGCAGCGCATCGCCGCCGAGCTGGGCCTGGTGCTGGTGATGCCGGACACCAGCCCGCGTGGCGACGAAGTGCCGAACGACGAAGGCTACGATCTGGGCCAGGGCGCCGGGTTCTACCTGAACGCCACCCAGGCGCCGTGGGATCGCCACTTCCGCATGTACGACTACATCAGCGCCGAACTGCCGGCGCTGATCGAACAGCACTTCAGCGTCAGCGGTCGTCAGTCGATCTTCGGCCACTCGATGGGCGGCCACGGCGCGCTGATGATGGCGTTTCGCAATCCGCAGCGCTTCCGCTCGGTATCGGCGTTCGCGCCGATCGTTAACCCGTGCCAGGTGCCGTGGGGCCGCAAGGCGTTCACCGCCTATCTGGGCAGCGACGAAAGCCAGTGGCTGCAGTACGACAGCTGCCATCTGCTGGCCAGCGGCGCGGAAAAAATGCCGGTCCTTATCGACCAGGGCGACGACGACCAGTTCCTGGCCGACCAGCTGCAGCCGGCGCGGTTGGCGGAGCTGGCGCGCCAGCGCGACTGGCCGCTGACGCTGCGCATTCAGCCGGGGTACGATCACAGCTACTTCACCATCGCCACCTTCGTGGAAGATCACCTGCGCTTCCACGCCGAGCACCTGTTCCGCTGATAAAAAAATCCGGGCGGTTATTAAAGCGCCCGGATTTCTTCAAATACCGTCAAGAAGAAAGTCGATGGCGGCTTTTATCCTGGTCCGATACTGGGAAACATCACAAAACTCGGCCCCCAAAGCCCGAACCGGGATGCTGGCCATTTCATATGTCATCACGGCGTACTCGTTGTCATCAATCAATCTGATCAACGGGATCAAGCGTTCCGGTCGCGTACTCCCCGGGTATTTTTCAACGGGCAACAAAGGGATCACAACTCGACGATTTAATTGCCCAATGATATCGCTCGTCACATCAAGCAGCAGGGGATAAACCGCGCTGTTCCCCCTATTCGCATACACCGTAAATTGCATCGCTAAAACGTCCTGTATTCGTCGCTAAAGCAACCATGCTCATCATTAAATCGGTTAAGCGCTTCAAGCGCCTCTCGGTTTTCTTCCTGCCATTTTATCCTCTCATGCTGACGTAACTCAGCATCTAAAGCAGCAGTTAGCGTCGCGCTGAGATTAATCCCCGCCTCACGCGCACGGCTCAACAAACTGCGTTCCACCGTCATGGTCACACTTTGCGTCGTTCGTTGTTTTACTGGCATCGGCACCTCTCTCACTCATTTTCGTGCAAACAACACGGTTTATTGAACGATAGTAGCATTGAGACGTCATTTGAGCCCGTTCAAATATGCGCCATACGTTAAAGCATCATCCCTTCAGCTTAGGATCGAGCGCGTCGCGCAGTCCGTCGCCCAACAGGTTGAACGCCAGCACGGTGATGAATATCGCCAGACTGGGGAAGATCGCCACGTGCGGCGCGATCACCATATCGGCGCGCGCCTCGTTGAGCATCGCCCCCCACTCCGGCGTCGGCGGCTGGGCGCCCAGGCCCAGAAACGACAGGCTGGCGGCGGTGATGATCGAGGTGCCGATGCGCAGGGTAAAATAGACCACGATCGAAGACAGAGTGCCCGGCAGAATGTGCCGCAGGATGATGGTCCAGTCCGAGGCGCCGATGCTGCGCGCCGATTCGATATAGGTCAGGTGCTTCAGCACCAGCGTATTGCCGCGCACCAGGCGGGCGAAGGCCGGAATGCTGAAGATCGCCACCGCGACGATCACGTTGGCCATGCCGCTGCCCATGATCGCCACCACGCCGATCGCCAGCAGAATACCGGGAAACGCGAACAGCACATCGCAGACGCGCATGGTGAGGCGATCCCACCAGCCCTCATAGTAGCCGGCCAGCAGCCCCAGCAGGGTGCCGATCGCCCCGCCCGCCAGCACCGAGAACACCCCGGCCGCCAGCGAAATGCGCGTGCCCATCAGGATGCGGCTGAAGATATCGCGCCCGAGAGAATCCACGCCCAGCCAGTGCATCAGCGAAGGCCCCTCGTTCAGCCGATCGTAATCGAAATAGTTTTCCGCATCGAACGGTGCCAGATAAGGCGCCAGCAGCGCCGCCGCAATCAGCAGCAGCACCAACAGACCGGCGACCAGCGCCGCCCGCTGGCGGCGAAAACGCCGCCAAAACTCGCTCCACGGCGTGCGTACCGCATTGGGATCGATAAGCGGCATCGCCTTCAGTGCGGCGTTGCGCCGCCAATGCTTAATCATGCCGCGTCCTCATTGATAACGAATCGCCGGGTTGATCGCCGCGTACAGCATATCCACCAGCAGGTTGATCAGGATGAATTCCAGCGAGAACAGCAGCACCTCGGCCTGGATCACCGGGTAATCGCGCATCTCCACCGAGTCCACCAGCAACCGCCCCAACCCCGGCCAGTTGAACACCTTCTCCACCACGATCGAACCGCCGAGCAGGAAGCCGAACTGCAGCCCCATCATGGTCACCACCGGGATCATCGCGTTGCGCAGGCCGTGTTTCATCACCACCACGCTTTCCCGCACGCCCTTGGCGCGCGCGGTGCGCATGTAGTCTTCCTGCAGCACCTCGACGAACGAAGCGCGGGTGAAACGCGCCATCACCGCCGCCACCGCCGCCCCCAGGGTGACCGAAGGCAGAATGTAGTGTCGCCAGCTGTCGGCGCCCACCGTCGGCAGCCACCCCAGTTCGACCGAGAACACCTGCATCAGCAGCATACCGAGCGCAAAGGCCGGGAACGAGATCCCCGACACCGCCAGCGTCATGCCGAGGCGATCCGGCCAGCGGTTGCGCCACACCGCCGACACCACGCCGATCGCCAGGCCGAACACCACCGCCCACAGCATGCTGGTGACGGTCAGCCAAAAGGTCGGCATAAAGCGCGAGGCGATCTCTTCGCTCACCGGGCGCTTGGACACCATCGAGATGCCGAAGTCGCCCCGCAGCGCGTTGACGAAGAAGTGTGCGAACTGCTGCGGCAGCGGCTGATCCAGCCCCAAATCCTTGCGCACCAGCTGCACCACCGCCTCGTCGGCCTCCGGCCCCGCCGCCAGCCGCGCCGGATCGCCCGGCAGCAGGTGGACGAACAGGAACACCAGCACCGCCACGATCAGCAGCGTCGGGATCAGGCCCAGCAGTCGTTTCAGAAAATAATTGAGCATCTCATTCCTTCCCCCGCCCGCCGACGCTTGGCCGCAGGCGGGGATGGGCGCCTTATTTCAGATCGGCGTTATCAAAGTTGAACGAGGTATCCGGCATCACGTAGAAACCGCTCAGCTGTTTGCTGTTGGCCGACAACAGACGTTCGGTCGCCAGGAAGATCCAGGGCGCATCGGCCCAAATGCGATCCTGCGCGTCCTGATACAGCTTCTGCTTCTCGGCGCGATCGGTGGTCGCCAGCGCGTCGGTCAGATCCTTATCCACCTGCGGGTTGCTGTAGAACGCGGTGTTGAACTGCTTCGGCGGCGCCGCCTGGGTGGAGAACAGCGGCGACAGCGCCCAGTCCGCTTCCCCGGTCGAGGCCGACCAGCCGGTGTAGAACAGACGCACGCCGGTGTCCTTCACCCCGACGCTCTCCACCTGCGCCGCACGCTGCCCGGCATCCATCGCCGTCACCGTCACTTTTACCCCCACCTGCGCCAGCTGCTGCTGGGTGAACTGCAGCACCTTCTGCGCGGTGCTGTGGTTGTGGGAAGACCACAGCGTGGTGGTGAAGCCGTTCGGGTAGCCGGCCTCTTTCAGCAGCTCGCGCGCCTTGGCCGGATCGTACGGCCACGGCTTATAGCGGGCAGCGAAGTCAATGGCCGGCGGCACCGGCCCTTCCGCCGGCACCGCGTACCCGGCGAACGCCACTTTGATCAGCGCGTCCTTGTTGATGGCATAGTTCAGCGCCTGGCGTACCTTCGGGTTGTCGAACGGCTTCTGAGTGACGTTCATGCTGATGTAACGCTGCAGGATCGACGGCGCGGCCACCACGTCCAGCTTGGCATTGCCCTCCAGCACCTTGGCCTGCTCGTAAGGGATCGGGAAGGCGAAGGTCGCCTCGCCGGTTTGCAGCATCGCCGCGCGGGTGTTGTTATCCACCACCGGGCGCCAGGTGATGCTGTCGAGCTTCGGCAGCCCCGGCTGCCAGTAGCCGTCGAACTTCTTCACCTTGACGAAATCGGTCTGGTTCCAGGTGACGAACTGATACGGCCCGGTGCCGACCGGGTGGAAACCGATCTCCTTGCCGTATTGCTTCAGCGCCGCCGGCGAGATGATCGCCGCCGCCGGGTGCGCCAGGTTGTTGACGAACGCCGAGAACGGCGCTTTCAGCACGATCTTCACCGTATTGGCGTCCACCGCTTCGGTTTTGTCGATCATCTTGAACAGGTTGTAGCGCTTGAGGTGGCTGTCCGGGTTGCTGGCGCGATCGAGGTTTACCTTCACCGCCTCGGCGTTGAACGCGGTACCGTCGTGGAATTTAATCCCCTGGTGCAGTTTGACGGTGTAGGTCAGGCCGTCTTTGCTGACCTCATAGCTGTCCGCCAGCACGTTCACCAGCTTCATGTCCTTGTCGAAGCCGAACAGCCCCTGATAGAAAGACTTGGCCACCGCCTGCGACAGCGTATCGTTGGCGTCGTAAGGATCGAGGGTGGTGAAGTTGGAGGCCACGGCGATCACCGCGTCCTTCGCCGCCCAGACCGGGCCGGTTCCCGCCGCCAGCAGTACGGCGGCCAACAGCGCATTGCGTTTGAATGTGTGCTTCATGTCGCTTGTCTCTCCTGAGGTCTTTAAAAAGCACCGGCGATCGGGTGGCGGGCGACAAAGTGCCCGGCGCCAACCTGCACCAGCGGTGCGGTAACGGGTTCATCGCCCAGCGCGCGCACCGGGCTCGGGATCTCATCGGCCGGCAGCGGCTGCCGTTTGTGGGCGTGGGCGGGATCGGCCACCGGCACCGCCGCCATCAGTTTGCGGGTGTAAGGGTGCTGCGGGTTGTCGAACACCGCCTGCCGTGGGCCGATCTCGACGATCTGCCCGAGGTACATCACCGCCACCCGGTGGCTGATGCGCTCCACCACCGCCATGTCGTGTGAAATAAACAGAAAAGCGACGCCGAACTCGCGCTGCAGGTCGAGCAGCAGATTGACGATCTGCGCCTGAATCGACACGTCCAGCGCCGACACCGCCTCGTCGGCGATCACCACTTTCGGGTTCAGCGCCAGCGCGCGCGCGATGCAGATGCGCTGGCGCTGGCCGCCGGAAAATTCGTGCGGGTAGCGGCGCGCATGCTCCGGCAGCAGGCCGACGCGCTCCAGCAGCCAGGCCACCCGTTGCTCCGCCTCGCGGCCGCGCATCACGTTGTGCACCAGCAGCGGCTCCATGATGGAAAAACCGACCGTCAGACGCGGATCAAGCGAAGCGTATGGATCCTGAAAAATGAACTGAATATCGCGCCGCAGGTGCTGCAGCGCCGGCCCCTTCAACTGATCTATCCGCCGCCCGGCGAAGGTGATGGTGCCACTCTGGCTGTCCACCAGCTTCAGCAAAGAGCGCCCGGTGGTGGACTTGCCGCAGCCGGACTCGCCCACCAGCCCCAGCGTCTCGCCGGGGTAAAGATCGAAGCTGACGTTTTCTACCGCGTGCACCCGGCGAGTGACCCGATTGAACAATCCGCCGCGCAGATCAAAACGCGTGACCAGATGCTCTACCCGCAGGATCGGCGCAGCGCCGGGCGGCACGGTATCCTGTGGCGCCGTATCCCCCTCGCCGCCCGGCAACGGAAACTTCGCCGGCAGCGGCAGTGCGGCCATCGCCCCCAGCTTCGGCACCGCCGCCAGCAGCGCCCGGGTATAGGCCTGTTGCGGCGCGGCGAATAACTCACGCACCCGATTCTGTTCCACCTGCTCCCCACGGCGCATCACCAGCACGCGGTCGGCTATCTCCGCCACCACGCCCATGTCGTGAGTGATGAAGATCACCCCCATCTGCATCTCCTGTTGCAGCACGCGGATCAGCTGCAGGATCTGCGCCTGAATGGTGACGTCGAGGGCGGTAGTGGGTTCATCGGCAATCAGCAACGCCGGTTTGCAGGAGAGCGCCATGGCGATCATCACCCGCTGGCGCATGCCGCCGGAAAGCTGATGCGGGTAGCGCCCCAGCACCTCTTTGGCCTCCGGAATGCGCACCAGATCGAGCATGCGCAGCGCCTCCTGGCGCGCGCTGCGGTGGTCCATGCTCTGATGCAGGCGCAGCGATTCGGCGATCTGCTCGCCGACCGGAAATACCGGGTTGAGCGAGGTCATCGGCTCCTGGAAGATCATCGCCATGTCGGCGCCGCGCACCGTGCGCAGCGTGCTCTGCGAGGCCTGCGCCAGATCGAGCAACGCGCCGTCGCGCCGGCGCAGCGTCATGACGCCGCCGGCGATGCGCCCACCGCCCTGCTCCACCAACCGCATCAGCCCCAGCGAAGTCACCGATTTGCCAGAGCCGGACTCACCGACGATCGCCAGCGTCTCGCCGCGATCGAGATCGAACGACAGGTTGCGCACCGCTTCCACGGCGCCGTCCACTTGAGGAAAACTGATGCTCAGATCGCGCACCGTCAGCACCCGCTGCGGCGGCAATGACAATTCGTCGCCGGCGGGCCGGAATGAAACGTCGGTCATACACCCTCCCGGTGAACGCTTAGCGATAAATTCCGACGGACGGCGCATCGCCGACATAACCAAAACCGCGATACATCCCCTCGCAGTTAAACGGCAGCGCGATATTGCCGTGGCGATCGACGGCGATCATGCCGCCGCTACCGCCCAGTGCAGGCAGTTTCTCCATCACCACCCGATCGCTGGCCGCCTGCAGACTGAGGCCGCCGTATTCGATCAGGGCGGAGACGTCATAGGCCGCCACGCCGCGCATGAAAATCTCGCCGGTGCCGGTGCTGGAAACCGCCACGGTGGCGTTGTTGGCATAGCAGCCGGCGCCGATAATCGGCGTGTCGCCTACCCGCCCGGCCTGCTTGTTGGTCATGCCGCCGGTCGAAGTGGCGGCGGCGAGGTTGCCCAGCGCATCCAGCGCCACCGCGCCGACGGTGCCAAATTTGCGATCGGGATCGAGCGGATCGCCGGCCTGCACCGCGCCGTCGTGATCGAGCAATACCCGGCCCTGCTCCGCCTGGGCGCGGTGCAGCTGATCGAAACGTTCCTGGGTAAAGAAGAAATCGGGAGCGACCATTTCCAGGCCGTGGGCTGCGGCAAACTTCTCGGCGCCTTCGGCGGCAAACAGCACGTGTTCGCTATTTTCCAGCACCGCGCGCGCCGCCAGCACCGGGTTGCGGATGCGGCTGACGCCGGCGACGGCGCCGGCATCGCAGGTGCGGCCGTCCATCACGCAGGCATCAAGCTCGTGGGTGCCCTGATGGGTAAACACCGAGCCTTTGCCGGCATTGAACAGCGGGCACTCTTCGAGCAGCCGCACCGCTTCGGTCACCGCGTCCAGCGCGCTGCCGCCCTGCGCCAGTATCGCCTGCCCGGCGGCCACGATCTCGGACAACGCCTGGATATACTGCCGTTCTTTTTCCGCACTCAGCGCCGCCCGGGTAATTGCGCCCGCGCCGCCATGAATGGCAATCACTGGTTTGCTCATTTGCCTGACACCCTGTGTTAATCCCGCCGTTGCGCAGCGAATAAGCTGAGCGCGGTATCATTATTATTCAGTCTTTTTCGACTCTATTTAGTCCTACAGTGGAAGTACAGCATAACGTCCACGTCCCGCTTTTAGCGTAGCGCGCTTAGACCGTTTCGCACCTTGAAATAGCTTATTGGAATAAAAACAGCAGGTTATAAAAAGCCGTAAACCGCCGATCGTACGGCCGAGATTATTGGTAATTCCGCGTGCGGAAATAGCGGCATGGCGTAAGGAAATAAACGTTCGCGCTGAATAACGCTTATTGCGGCGCCCGGCCTGCTGTTTTTTCCCCGGCCGGGCGCAGATGATCCGAGATTAAAAACCCGATCCGGGCTGCTGTAAAAAAGCCTCTTCTTCCGGCGTGCTGGTGCGGCCCAATATCGCATTGCGATGCGGGTAGCGGCCGAAACGATCGATGATCGCCTTATGCCGAAGCTCGAACTCCAGCTGGTCGCCGTTATTGAGCTCGGTGTACATCACCAGCGCCTGCTGGTGGATTAGCGGCGATTCCGAATGCATGAACGGCAGATAAAGGAAACCGCGCTGCTCGCGGCTCAGCCGTTCGCACTCGCCGCTGCGGATCGCCTCCTGCGCCAGGATCAGCGCCATGCCGTCGCAGGCGAACGACTGCGGCGTGCCGCGGAACAGGTTGCGGCTGAACTGATCGAGCACGATCACCTCCGCCAGGCGCCCCTCGATGGTGTCGCGCCAGTGCGCCAACTCCCCCGCCGCCGCCGCGCGCCAGATTTCGCCGAAACGGCTGTGCAGCAGACGATCGAAATCGTCGTCCTTTTTGAACCACATGATCGGTTCGATCTCGTCGAACCAGAAGTCGATAACCTGTTTATGCATCATGATTCTCCTCTGTTTTACGCAGTTTATACCCGATCGCCCCAGCGCCGCAGTGCGAAAGATGGCGGGCATAACCCGTTCTCCCCCCCGGCGTTCTCTGCCATAATACCCGCACTTTGTCGCTATTTTAGCGCACCCTGATTACGGAGTTCCCTTTATGGATCATTGCCATACTTCCGATCTCATTTCCCTGGAGCAAGCGCTGGAAAAAATGCTCGGGCAGATCGCCCCACTGCAGCAGACCGAATCCGTCGCCCTGACCGCCGCCGCCGGCCGCATCACCGCCGCGCCGGTGGTCTCGCCGCTCGACGTGCCGCCGTTCGCCAACTCGGCGATGGACGGCTATGCGCTGCGCCTCGCCGATCTGGCGGCCAATGCGCCGCTGCCGGTCGCCGGGAAAGCTTTCGCCGGTGCGCCGTTCGACGCCCAATGGCCGGCCAACAGCTGCGTGCGCATCATGACCGGCGCGCCGATCCCGGCCGGGGCGGACGCGGTAGTGATGCAGGAGCAGACCGAGGTGAGCGACCAAGGCGTGCGTTTTACCGCGCCGGTTGAAGCCGGACAGAATATCCGTCTGGCGGGTGAAGACATTCGCCGCGGCGCGAGCGTGTTGCCGGCCGGCGTGAAGCTGGGCGCCGCGCAGCTGCCGCTGCTGGCTTCGCTTGGCGTCGCCGGGGTGCAGGTGATGCGTAAGCTGAAGGTGGCGGTGTTCTCCACCGGCGACGAACTGCAGCCGGTCGGCCAGCCGCTGCAGGCGGGCCAAATCTACGACACCAACCGCTTCGCGGTGCGCCTGATGCTGGAACAGCTGGGCTGCGAGGTGCTCGATCTCGGCATTATCCGCGACGATCGCGATGCGCTGCGCGCCGCTTTCGAACGGGCGGACAGCCAGGCCGACGTGGTCATCAGCAGCGGCGGCGTTTCGGTCGGCGAGGCCGACTACACCAAACAAATGCTCGACGAACTGGGCCAGGTCAGCTTCTGGAAGCTGGCGATCAAACCCGGCAAACCCTTCGCCTTCGGCAAACTGGGCCACGCCTGGTTCTGCGGCCTGCCGGGCAACCCGGTTTCCGCCGCCCTGACCTTCTACCAACTGGTGCAACCGCTGCTGGCGAAGCTGGCCGGCCACAGCGACTGGCGCCTGCCGCCGCGCCTGCGCGCACGGGCGCTGACCCCGTTGAAGAAATCGCCGGGCCGCCTCGATTTTCAGCGCGGCGTGTTCAGCAGCAACGCCGCAGGCGAACTGGAGGTCAGCACCACCGGCCACCAGGGCTCGCACGTCTTCAGCTCCTACAGCCAGGGCAACTGTTTCATCGTGCTGGAGCGCGAACGCGGTTCGGTGGCGGTAGGCGAAACGGTGGAGATCGAGCCATTCAATGCCCTGCTGAGGAGCTGAACATGCTGCCGGAATTGACCGACGCCGAAGCGCTGCGCTACAACCGCCAGATCGTGCTGCGCGGCTTTGACTTCGACGGCCAGGAGAAGCTGAAGGCCGCCCGCGTGCTGATCGCCGGGCTGGGCGGGCTGGGCTGCGCCGCCGCGCCATATCTGGCAGCGGCCGGCGTCGGCCATCTGGTGCTGGTGGATTTCGACACCGTCTCGCTCTCCAACCTGCAGCGCCAGATCCTGCACCGCGACGATCGCATCGGCCAGAGCAAGGTCGCTTCAGCCAAGCGGGAACTGAGCGCCATCAACCCGCATATCCGCATCGACGCGATCGACGGCCGTTTGGAAGATGACGCGGTCGCGGCAGAGATCGCCGCCTGCGATCTGGTGCTGGACTGCACCGACAACGTGGCGGCGCGCGATGCCCTGAACCGCCTGTGCCACGCGCAGCAGAGGCCGCTGGTTTCCGGCGCGGCGATCCGCATGGAAGGCCAGCTCAGCGTGTTCACCTATCAGCCGGGCGAGCCCTGCTACCGCTGCCTGAGCCGGCTGTTCGGCGACAGCGCCCTCACCTGCGTCGAAGCGGGCGTGATGGCGCCGCTGGTCGGCACTATCGGCACCCTGCAGGCGATGGAGGCCATCAAGCTGCTGGCCGACTATGGTCAGCCGCTGCGCGGCAAGCTGTTGATGTTCGATGCGATGAGCATGCAGTTCCGCGAGATGAAACTGCCGAAGGATCCGCACTGCGAGGTGTGCGGCGAGGAATGACGGATAAAAAAAGGGCGGGATAATTCCCGCCCTGATGCGTTGCCGCGAGGGTTACACGATGCCCTGGCTGCGCAGATAGTCTTCGTAGTTGCCGGTAAAGTCGATCACCTTGTTCGGGGTGATTTCCAGAATGCGCGTCGCCAGCGAACTGACGAACTCACGGTCGTGGGAGACGAAGATCAGCGTGCCTTCGTACATCTCCAGCGCCATGTTCAGCGATTCAATGGATTCCATATCCAGGTGGTTGGTCGGTTCGTCCATCACCAGAATATTCGGGCGCTGCATCATCAGCTTGCCGAACAACATGCGGCCCTTCTCACCGCCGGACAGCACCTTCACTTTCTTCTTGATGTCGTCCTGGCTGAACAGTAAACGGCCCAACACGCTGCGCACCGCCTGCTCATCGTCTTTTTCCTGCTTCCACTGGCTCATCCAGTCGAACACGGTCAGGGTATCGTCAAACTCGTATTCGTGATCCTGCGCGTAGTAACCGATACGGGCGTTTTCCGACCACTTCACGCTGCCGCTGTCCGGCTGCGCGTCGCCCACCAGCGTTTTCAGCAGGGTGGTTTTACCGATGCCGTTGGCGCCCAGCACCGCAACCTTCTCACCCACTTCCACCATCAGGTTCAGCTTGCTGAACAGCGGGCCGTTGTCGAAGCCCTTGGTGAGCGCTTCCACTTCCAGCGCGTTACGGAACAGCTTCTTGTCCTGATCGAAACGGATGAACGGGTTCTGGCGGCTGGAGGCCTTCACTTCTTCCAGCTGGATCTTGTCGATCTGGCGGGCGCGCGAGGTGGCCTGCTTGGATTTGGAGGCGTTGGCGCTGAAACGGCTGACGAACGATTGCAGCTCGTTGATCTGCGCCTTCTTCTTGGCGTTGTCGGCCAGCAGACGTTCACGCGCCTGGGTGGCGGCGGTCATGTATTCGTCGTAGTTGCCCGGATAAACGCGCAGTTCGCCGTAGTCCAGATCCGCCATGTGGGTGCAGACCATGTTCAGGAAGTGACGGTCGTGCGAGATGATGATCATGGTGCTGTTGCGTTCGTTCAGCACCTGCTCCAGCCAGCGAATGGTATCGATGTCCAGGTTGTTGGTCGGTTCGTCGAGCAGCAGGATTTCCGGATCGGAGAACAGCGCCTGCGCCAGCAACACGCGCAGCTTCCAGCCCGGCGCGATTTCGCTCATCGGGCCATAGTGCTGTTCCACCGGAATGCCGACGCCAAGCAGCAGTTCGCCGGCGCGCGCTTCGGCGGTGTAACCGTCCATCTCGCCGTAGGCGACTTCCAGGTCGGCCACTTTATAGCCGTCTTCTTCGCTCATCTCCGCCATGGCGTAGATGCGGTCGCGCTCTTCCTTCACCGCCCACAGCTCGGTGTGGCCCATGATCACGGTGTCCAGCACGCTGTACTGTTCGAAGGCGAACTGATCCTGACGCAGTTTACCCAGGCGCTCGTTCGGATCGAGGAACACGTTGCCGCCGGTCGGCGCCAAATCGCCGCCGAGGATTTTCATAAAGGTGGACTTGCCGCAGCCGTTGGCGCCGATCAGGCCATAACGGTTGCCGCCGCCGAATTTAACAGAGATGTTTTCAAACAACGGCTTGCTGCCGAACTGCATGGTGATGTTGTTGGTGCTTAACACAGCGCTCGCTCTTTATACATAGGGAATGTGATTTGGCGCGCATTATGCCACAACGGGGTTAAGAGATCGCGGGAAGTTTTGGTGACATTTTGAGCGGTGACGACGGATGAGTCATAGCTGGGTTGAATAATACCGATAAAATTCACGGCGAGATTTCACGCAGCAAGCCGTACAATATTTGAAACCAATTCGCCAAATATATTAATTAAACTTAAAAATGACATTTATTCTCCCCAGAACCGCCCCAGGCACGAATAAATCGTATCTGTTCACCTTATGAAAATCATTAATACAGCCAACACGTCTCTATTTAATTCTAGTTTTTTCCGACTATCGCCACACATTCTGCTATACGCGACATTTTGTGACCGCCTTCTTAATTACCAAGGTTTTTTAGAGGATTAATGCGTTACAGCTCACTAAATCGACATGGCACATTCGTTCCAGCTGAAGAGAAAATCAAATAAAAACAATTAAATACAGAAATATGTGAAAATCAAACCACCGTTATCCCGCTAACTACTCTCATATTGCATATGATTGTACATACAAGTATATGTAAACGTGACGTTGCCGTTTTGTTGGCGTTTCGGGGCTCGGTTATCGCCGCCCCGGATAACACCACCCCGGCCAGAAAATAATAACAACACACCGTCCACCTATCGCGAGAGATAACGATGAACACTGCTGAAAACGCATTGCCCAAAAGCCAAACGGCGGGGAAGGGCGCGGTAAATTACAAAGTCATTGTCGGCGCCAGCCTGGGCAACGGCCTGGAGATTTTCGACTTCACCGTCTACAGCTTCTTTGCCGCCATTATCGGCAAACTCTATTTTCCCAGCGACAGCGCCTACGGCTCCTTGTTGATGTCGGTGGCGGTGTTCGGCGTCGGCTTTATCATGCGCCCGCTGGGCAGCATGGTGCTGGGTGCCTATGCCGATCGGGTCGGCCGCAAGGCCGCCATGCTGATGACCATCGTGCTGATGGGCGTCGGCACCGCGCTGATCGCCTTCGCGCCCACCCATGCGCAAATCGGCGTTCTGGCGCCGGTGCTGATCGTGGTTGGCCGCCTGATTCAGGGGTTTGCCGCCGGCGGTGAAGTGGGCTCGGCCACCACGCTGCTGCTGGAGTCGGCAGGGGCCAACCAACGCGGCTTCTTCGTCAGCTGGCAGGCGATAAGCCAGGGCATCAGCGCCCTGCTTGGCGCCTCTTTAGGCCTGGCGCTCACCTATTTTCTGCCGGAGCAGGCACTGTATGCCTGGGGCTGGCGCGTGCCGTTCATCATCGGTTTGTTGATCATTCCCGTCGGCATCTATATTCGCAAACATCTGGAAGAGACCTACACTGGAGAGGCGCCGGCTCACGCGCGGCCGCCGCTGAATCCGGTATGGGATCTGGTGAGCAATCATGCCAAAGATCTGTTGCTGGGCGTATTGATCATCATGTCCGGCACCGTGATGGTCTACGTGGTGCTGCTGTATATGCCGACCTACATGATGCAGACCTATCACATCGCCGGCCCGACCGCCTACCTGTTCAGCTGTATTGCCTCTGTGGTACAGATCATCGCCGTCTATTGCGCAGGCCGTTACGTCGATCGGGTGCAGAACTACAAAAGGCCGCTGCTGTTCTCAATCTTTGCAGCACTGATCCTGATTTACCCGACCTTCTGGTTCCTCAGCGCCACGCAAACCCTGTGGCTGGCGATCGTTTTCCGCATCCTGCTGATCGGCGCGCTGGGCATCAACATGCTGGCCAGCACTATGCTGATCGTCTCGGCGCTGCCGCGCCACGTGCGCGCCACCGGCACCTCGATGATCTACGCCTTTGGCGTGACGCTGTTCGGCGGATCGGCGCAGTTGGTCGTCACCTGGCTGCTGGACGTCAGCGGCAATCCGATGGCGCCGGCGTGGTACGTCACCGGCATGTTGACCGTCAGCCTGATCGCCACTCTGCTGTTCCGGGAGCGTCATAAAGAATAGCGCCTGCTGCCGAGCCGTGCGGCTATCGGCTGCCCGGCGCCGGCGTAATGCCCTGTTCCTGCAAGAGGGCAATAAACGCCTGCGCGGCGGCGCTGCGGTAAGCGCCTTTGCGCTGCAGCCATACCGCCTGCCGCACCGGCATGGCGTTGGCCAAAGCCACTTTTTTCAACTGCCGGTTCTCGCGCGCAATGGCGGCCGGCAGCAGCGTGGCGAGCTGCCCGCGCCGCACGATCTCGACGATGGCGCCTAGCGCATTGGCCTCCACCGCCACCTGCGGCCGGAAACCCAGCTGCGTGCAGTAGCGATCGATAAACTGGCGCGTGGCAAAGTCGCCGCTCAGCAAGGCCAGCGGCAGATGTTGCCACTCCGCCAGCGTCAGCGGCCGGCGATGAGATGCCAAGGGATGATCGGTGCCGACCATCAGCTCCAGCGACTCATTGAACAACGGCGCCGCTTCCACCTCCGCCGACTGCGCCATCTCGAAGGCAATGCCCAGATCCAGCCTATCCTGCGCCAGCAGCGCCTCCATTCGCTCTTGCGCCATCTCTTCAATGCTCAGCGTAATCCCCGGATAGCGGCGGTAGAAGGCATCGACCGCCGGCCCCACCAGATAGGCGGTGAACGTGGGGGTCATCGCCAGCCGCAAATGGCCGCGCGCCAGCGTCGCCACGTCATGGATCGCCCGCGCGCCGGCATCCAGATCCTGCAGCGCCAAGCGCGCATAGCGCATCCACGCCTCACCGGCGTCGGTCAGGCGCACGGCTCTGCCGCTGCGATCGAACAGCGGCGCTCCCAATGTGTCTTCCAGCTGCTTGATCTGTTGCGACAGCGTCGGTTGCGAGACGTGCAGCGATTCGGCGGCGCGGGTGAAGTTGCCCTGTTCGGCAACGGCCAGAAAATAACGGATGTGTCGCAGCAGCATAACGCCCCAGCTATTAGTAAAACCTATAGCTGGCATTATAAATGGGTCTTAGACCCTATAGCCAGAAGCGTTCATCATGCCGCCATCGCATAACGACACCCAATGGAGAAACGGATGAAAGAGGTGATTGAAGGCTTCCTGAAGTTCCAGCGCGAAGCCTTTGTTGAACGCACGGCGCTGTTTCAGCAGTTGGCGACCCGCCAAAACCCGCGCACCCTGTTTATCTCATGTTCCGACAGCCGCCTGGTGCCGGAGCTGGTCACCCAGCGCGAGCCGGGCGATCTGTTCGTGATCCGCAATGCCGGCAACATCGTGCCTTCTTTCGGCCCCGAACCCGGCGGGGTTACCGCCTCGGTCGAGTACGCCGTCGCCGCGCTGGGCGTCGAAGATATCGTGATCTGCGGCCATTCCGACTGCGGCGCAATGACCGCCATCGCCACCTGCCAGTGTCTGGATCACCTGCCCACGGTCGCCGGCTGGCTGCGTTACGCCGATTCCGCGAAGGCGGTCAATCAGGCTTATCCGCACGCCTCGGACGAGGCGCGGGTCGCATCGATGGTGCGCGAAAACGTCATCGCCCAGCTCAACAACATCAAAACGCACCCTTCCGTCGCCCTGGCGCTGGATCAGGGACGCCTGACGCTGCACGGTTGGGTCTATGACATCGCCAGCGGCGCTATCGAGGCGCTGGACGGCGAAACCCGCCGCTTCGTGCCGCTCGCCACCCATCCCGAGGTGACCGCCACCCCGGCGCTCGCCCGTTTTTAAGTCAACAAAAGGAGCTAACATGACACACTCTCTGCACAACGCCGTCCCGCGCGCAGCGCTCACCGACACCATCATGGCCGCCAAGATCCGCCATAACCTGACTTTCGACGCGCTGGCTGAGGGCACCGGACTCAGCCTGGCGTTCGTCACCGCCGCGCTGCTGGGGCAGCATGCGTTGCCGGAACAAGCGGCACGCACCGTGGCGGCCAAGCTCGGGCTGGACGAAGAGGCGGTACAGCTGCTGCAAACCATCCCGTTGCGCGGCAGCATTCCCGGCGGCGTGCCGACCGATCCGACCCTTTATCGCTTCTATGAAATGCTGCAGGTTTACGGCTCCACGCTGAAAGCGCTGGTACACGAGCAGTTCGGCGACGGCATCATCAGCGCCATCAACTTCAAGCTGGATATCAAGAAGGTGGCCGATCCGGAAGGCGGCGAACGCGCGGTGATCACCCTGGACGGCAAATACCTGCCGACCAAGCCTTTCTAATCTACTTCCGCGCCATCGCCTTCCAGGCCACGCTGCCGTATGCGGAAGTCGCCTTCCACAACGCGTTTAACGCCGAAGCCTAACCCTATTGCCGGCGCCGTCATGGCGCCGGTTTTCAGTCCTGTTCGCCATAACGCAAGACTGTCATTCCTTCCTCTTCCGCCGGGGGAACAAAGTACTGCGCCAGGCGCTCAAACTCCGCTTCGCTCAGTGTAAACGGGTGCTCGCCGCGCACGTTTCTCAGCGTTATCCGGCTCAGGCATTGCGCATGGCTGACGTCGAGAAAATGCAGACAGTGCGCAACGCCGGCCTCCTCCGCCAACGCTTTGGCCCAGCGCCGCCTGTCCGGCGTATTCATCGGGAAATCGAGCGCCACGGACCAGCCGCCGCGCAGCAGCTGAACGAGGTGCCCGCCCAGCGCCCGCCGCAACCGGTCGGAACAGCGCGCATAGTCTTGCAGGCTGGTCATCTCCTGCTCATACAGCGTCGCCAGCCACGCATCTTCGACCAGCAACAGCGTTTGCGGTTGCTGCGCCAAACGCTGCGCCAGCGTCGATTTGCCTGCGCCGGCCTTGCCACACATCAGGTGTAAAACTGCAGGGTAGGTTTTCATGACGTTCTCCGGTCGTTGCCGGAAGGGGATAAAAAAACCCGCCTGCCGGCGGGTTTTTATTGGCGACACACGCGCTATCCCACCCTTTGGAGAAGGGTGATAATAATTTGCGCGAATGGGCGGTAGGATTTTTTCATAGCTAATGAATATGACAATCGTGCGCCGTTGTCAATTCGCCGTCATCAATCCCTGTTCTCGCACAAATTCGGTGAATAAACTCACTTTCTGCTGCACATGCCGGCGCGTCGGGTAAACCGCGAAAACCTGATGCACGTCGGCAATCTGTTCAGGGAACAGCCGCACCAGCCTGCCGGCGGCGATTTCGGGATCCGCCACGAACGACGGCAGCGAACCGATACCCAGTCCCGCCACCAGCATATCCCGCAGCATCAGGCTGTTGTTGGCGATCAACCTGGGAGTGAACGTCACGCTCAGGCTCTCCTCGCCGGCGGTGAACTGCCACTGCCCCGGCCTTTCCGCCAGGGAATAGGCCAGACAGCTGTGTCGCTGCAATTCATTCGGCGTTTGCGGCACGCCGTGCTGCGCCAAATAGCCGGGCGCGGCGCAAATTCGCTGGTGCACTTCACCCAGCGCCCGGGCGCTGAGGGAAGAATCCGGCAGCCGTCGGCGAATGCGCAAGGAAATATCGAAACCGGCCGCCACCACGTCCAATACCCTGTCGTCGAGCGTCAGCTCCACCTGCAGCTGCGGGTAACGTTGCATAAACGGCGGCAGCAGTGGCGACAACACCGTCAGGCCGAACGAAAGCGGCGCATTGACCCGCAGCGTGCCGGAGACCTGCTGCGCGCTGGCGGCAACCGTCTGCTCCAGCGCGTCGAACTCGCCGAGCAACCGACAGGCTTCCTGGTAATAGAGCTGCCCGGCTTCGGTCAGGCTCATGCTACGGGTGGTGCGCACCAGCAACAGCGTCCCCAACCGGTTTTCCAACTGCTTAATCTGCTTGCTCAACGCCGCCGGCGTGATCGCCAGATCCTCCGCCGCCTTATAAAAACTGTTGCGCTCAACCACGCGACGAAAGGCGCGCATCGTCAGTAGCACGTCCATATTATGTCCTGATAGTTAATTATAAATTCAATAAAACACAGATTATTAACTTCAACAACCTCAGTAGACTTTATTCAACCGCCTCCCTGAGTGAGAGGTGAATTTAATCTACTGATAATCATGGAGTTAATAATGAAAAAGACCCTGTTCGCCCTGATGCTCGGCCTGAGCGCAGCCGCCGCCCCCGTCGCCGCGCTGGCGCAATCCCCCGCCGCCGACAGCCGCCAGGCGGGTTATGTGCAGCCGCTGACCGCCGAGAACAGCCTGTTGCTGTTGGTCGATCTGCAGGACATGTTCGGCATGACCATTTCCTCTATCGATCAAACCAACCTGGTCAATAACGCCGCCGGCATCGCCAAGGCCGCCAAGGTGTTCAACGTGCCGACCATTCTGGCCTCGGCCAACGCCAAAAGCTTCGCCGGGCCGGTATTCCAGCAGGTGACGCAGGCACGCCCGGATCTGCAGGTGTACGATCGCACCGCCATCAACGTCTGGCAGGACCGGCGCGTGGTGGATCTGATCAAACAATCCGGCCGCAAGAAAATCATCATCGGCGGGCTGTGGACCGCCAGCTGCGTGATGCTGCCGGCGCTGTCCGCCCTGGGCGAGGGTTATGAGGTTTATATCCTGTCGGACGTCACCGGCGACATTACGCCAGACAGCCAAAACAACGCCATGCAACGTCTGGTACAGGCGGGCGCCACGCCCATCAACTGGGTGGCGTTGATGCTGGAATGGCAGCAGGACTGGAGCCGCAAAGCCACGGCGGGAGGCGTATTGCAGATCGCCCGCGACCACGGCGCCGCCTGGGGGATGGGCGCCAGCTACGCCGGGGCAATGAAGGTGGGCAGCGAAGCGAAATAACGGACGAAAGCCCGCCGCCGGCGGGCTTTCTTCAGGTGCGGTGATAACAACGGCTATCTTGCGGCGCCTGTTCGCGTCTCTCCAACCCGTAGTCCCGCACCACCTCCGCCACCCGCAGCCGATACTGCGCCAGCACCTCGCCACGGCCGCGCGCCTGCGCCGCCCGGTGCTGCTCGAGATTGCGCCACTGCTGCACCGCCGCCTCGTCGCGCCAGAAGGAGAGCGACAGCAGGCGCGCAGGATCGGCCAGGCTTTGAAAGCGCTCGATGGAGATGAATCCGTCGATCTGCGCCAGCAGCGGCTTCAGCTCCGCCGCCAACGCCAGATAGGTATCGCGCTGCCCGTCGGCGGCCTGCAGTTCAAAAATCACGGCGATCATTATCGTCTCCTCTCAACGGTAAAATTCAGGTACGCGCGCATTGATTGTAGGAAGGGCGCCACCGCACCGATTCCAACGCCCGCTCATCAATATCCAGCGAACACAGACGCACAGCACCAGAATGCGACAGCCACAGGTTAGCAATGGACGCGCAGTCATACTTCGTCTAACCTCGAAGTATGCATAACATCGACCTAGAAGATCGTTTGGCGGCGCTGAGCGCCGCCATCGCCGACCGCACCCGGGCGCGCATGCTGTGCCTGTTGATGGATGGGCGCGCCTACACCGCCACCGAGCTCAGCGCGGCGGTCGAGGTCGCCCCGTCCACCGCCAGCGCACATCTGGCGAAACTGCTGGAGCAGCGGCTGATCGCCTGCGTCAAACAGGGGCGCTACCGCTATTTTCGGCTGGCCGGTCAGCCGGTGGCCGAGGCGCTGGAAGGCCTGATGGCGCTGGCGGGCGTACCGCGCCCGTCGGTGAAAAGCAGCACGCCCACCACGCTGCAATATGCCCGCACCTGCTACGACCATATGGCGGGCGAGGTGGCGGTGAAGCTGCACGATCGGCTGCATGCGCTGAATTGGCTGACCGGTGAGGAAGACTACCGGTTAAGCGACGCCGGTCAGGCCGCGCTGGCGCGGCTGGGCGTCGATTGCTCCCCCGCCCCCACCCGCCGCCGCTTCGCCTGCGGCTGCCTGGACTGGAGCGAACGCCGCTCTCACCTCGGCGGCGCGCTGGGCGCCGCACTGTTGGCCGCCTTTATCCACCGCGGCTGGATCGTCCGCCGGCTCGACAGCCGCGAGTTGCAGCTGACCCCTGCCGGTAAAAAAGCGCTGGCAGCACATTTTGAACTCACGGTGTAACCCGGCGGCGGGGTAGTTTTACTGCAATACTCAAGGGGTACGCTTAGGCCACCCCGCCAACCCGAGGAGTTTCCATGCTCGATTCCACCCAATTCCCGATCGTCAAACGCTGGCCGGCTCAGCATCCTGAAAGGCTGCAGCTCTATTCCCTGCCGACGCCGAACGGCGTCAAAGTGTCCATCATGCTGGAAGAGATCGGCCTGCCCTATGAGGCGCACCTGATCGACATCGGTAACAACGAAACCTGGACGCCGGAATTCCTGGCGCTGAACCCGAACGGCAAGATCCCGGCGATCATCGATCCCGACGGCCCCGGCGGCCGGCCGCTGCCGCTGTTCGAATCCGGCGCCATTCTGCTCTACCTGGCGGAAAAGAGCGGCCGTTTCCTGCCGCAGGATCCGGCGCAGCGTTACGAAACCATTCAGTGGGTGTTCTTCCAGATGGCCGCCGTCGGCCCGATGTTCGGCCAGCTCGGTTTCTTCCACAAATTCGCCGGGCGCGAGTATGAAGATAAGCGGCCGCTGGAGCGCTACAAAAACGAATCGAAACGCTTGCTCGGCGTGCTGGAAACGCGCCTGGAAGGCCGCGACTGGATCATGGGCGCGGACTACACCATCGCCGATATCTCGCTGCTGGGCTGGGTGCGCAACCTGATCGGCTTCTATGAGGCGCGCGAACTGGTAGAGTTCGACAGTTTCCCCCGCGTCGCGCAGTGGCTGGAACGCGGTCTGGCGCGGCCGGCGGTTCAGCGTGGGCTCACTATACCGGCGCGCGCGGCCTGATCGTCAAACGGGATGGCCGCCGGGCCGTCCCGCTTTCCGTTGTCATAAAATTGTCATCCCTCTGCTCTACTCTCCTTACGTAACAATTTGATGTTATTTACATTGTTGTATTACGACAAGGAGCTTGCCCCATGCAACCTGCTGTATCCCTGATCGCCGGCGCCGTGCTGTCCGCCCTGCTCTGTTCCTCCGCCATCGCGGCAGAAAACTCGGCCAATGCCGATGGCCTGACCGAGCGCGCCGCGCGCGGCACCCTCACCGAACCGGGCGGCGCCCGTCGTCTGGCCGGCGATCAGACTGCCGCGCTGAAGGCGTCGCTGTCGGACAAAACGGTGAAAAACGTGATCCTGCTGATTGGCGACGGCATGGGGGATTCCGAAATCACCGCCGCGCGTAACTATGCCGAGGGCGCAGGCGGTTACTTCAAGGGCATCGACGCCCTGCCGCTGACCGGGCAATACACCCACTACTCGCTGGACAAGAAAACCCACAAACCGGATTACGTGACCGACTCCGCCGCTTCCGCCACCGCCTGGGCCACCGGGGTGAAAACCTATAACGGCGCGCTCGGCGTGGACGTGAACGGCAAAGACCAGCCGACGCTGCTGGAGATCGCCAAGGCGGCCGGCAAGGCCACCGGCAACGTCTCCACCGCCGAACTGCAGGACGCCACGCCGGCGGCGCTGGTGTCACACGTTACCTCGCGCAAATGCTACGGCCCGGAGGAAACCAGCGAGAAATGCGCCGCTAACGCGCTGGAAAACGGCGGCCGCGGCTCCATCACCGAGCAGTTGCTGAAAACCCGCGCCGACGTCACGCTGGGCGGCGGCGCGAAATCCTTCAACCAACTGGCGAAAAGCGGCGAATGGCAAGGAAAATCGCTGAAAGATCAAGCGGCGGCGCAAGGTTATCAGTGGGTGAGCAACGCGGATGAACTGCAGGCCGTTACCCTGGCCAATCAGCAAAAACCGCTGCTGGGCCTGTTCGCCGACGGCAACATGCCGGTGCGCTGGCTGGGGCCGAAAGCCAGCTATCACGGCAACCTCGACAAACCGGCGGTGACCTGCGAAAACAACCCGGCTCGCACCGCGGCCACGCCAACGCTGGCGGCGATGACCGAAAAAGCGATCGCGCTGCTGAAAGACAACCCGAACGGCTTCTTCCTGCAGGTAGAGGGCGCGTCGATCGATAAGCAGGATCACGCCGCCAACCCGTGCGGGCAGATTGGTGAGACCGTCGATCTGGACGAGGCGGTGCAAAAAGCGCTGGCCTTCGCCCGCGCCGACGGCAACACGCTGGTGATCGTCACCGCCGACCACGCGCACTCCAGCCAGATCGTCGCCGCCGACGCCAAAGCGCCGGGCCTAACCCAGACACTGACCACCAAAGACGGCGCGCCGATGACCCTCAGCTACGGCAACTCGGAAGAGGAATCGCAGGGGCACACCGGCACCCAGCTGCGCGTCGCGGCCTACGGCCCGCACGCCGCCAACGTGGTGGGGTTGACCGATCAGACCGATCTGTTCTTCACCATGCGCGATGCGATGGGCATCAAGTAACCGCCTTGTGAATCCTGGCCGCCCGCAACGGCGGCCGTTTATTATTGGTTACCGATGCGTATTTACAATTTAACCGCAATTATTGTGTGATAACGAAATAACGTTTAATTACGCGACAATTAACCCCTGAAAATAACGCGGTTATATGGCCTTATTCCCCTCTCTGTTTATTCCTGCGACAGCAACCGGCCTATTTTTGCTTATATTCATTTTTTTTAGTTACAAAAGTAGTTTTTAACATTCTCGCAAACAATAATACCCCGCCAGTAACGTGAACCGATCAATTTGCATCCGGACGGCCTGCAATAGTTCACTTTTCGTTAAAAACCCTATTAACAAAAAGGCATTATCGCTGCCTATCGGCTCACGCCGGGCGGTCGGCTTCACTATTTTCCAGGGTAACTCCCGCTAAATTCTTTCACCTGCAATGAGTAGAATTTACACACAAGAGATTTAATTCAATGAGAAAATTACTCGTCCTGATTTTCAGTCTCAGCCTGTTTAGCGTTACGCAGCAGGCGGCGGCTGAAGAGAAGAATAAAACCGTCGACGTGGTGTTGATCGGCGGCGGCATCATGAGCGCCACCTTGGGCACCTATCTGCATGAGCTGGAGCCGACCTGGACCATCGACATGTACGAGCGCATGAACGGCGTGGCGGAAGAGAGCTCCAACGGCTGGAACAACGCCGGCACCGGCCACTCCGCCTTCAGCGAAATGAACTACACGCCGGAAAAAGCCGATGGCACCATCGACATCAGCAAGGCGGTGAAGGTCAACGAGTCTTTCGAAATCTCTCGCCAGTTCTGGTCTTATCAGGTGAAAAACAATGTCCTGAAAGATCCGAAATCCTTCATTAACAGCGTGCCGCACATGAGCTTCGTGTGGGGCGACGACAACGTCAACTTCCTGCGTAAACGCTACGCGGCGCTGCAGCACAGCACCCTGTTCCGCGGCATGGAATACTCCGAAGATCCTGCGCAAATCAAACAGTGGGCGCCGCTGGTGATGAACGGCCGCGATCCGGCGCAGAAAATCGCCGCGACCCGCATGCCGCTGGGTACCGACGTCAACTTCGGCGTGATCACCCATCAGCTGGTTGACGCGCTGAGCACCAGCGACAAGTTCAAGCTGAACCTGAGCCACGAAGTGCGCGACATCAAGCGCAACGCCGATCAGACCTGGAGCGTGACCGTTGCCGATCTGAACCGCGACGGTAAAGAAACCACCGTTAACGCCAAGTTCGTGTTCATCGGCGCAGGCGGCGCCTCCCTGACCCTGCTGCAGAAATCCGGCATCCCTGAAGCCGACGGCTACGGCGGCTTCCCGGTCGGCGGCCAGTTCCTGGTCACCACCAACCCGGCGATCGCCAACCAGCACCTGGCCAAAGTGTATGGCCTGGCCAGCGTAGGTTCGCCGCCGATGTCCGTGCCGCACCTGGATACCCGCATGCTGGACGGCAAGCGCGTGCTGCTGTTCGGGCCATTCGCCACCTTCTCCAGCAAGTTCCTGAAGAACGGTTCGCTGTTCGATCTGCTGCACTCGCTGAGCACCTCGAACCTGATGCCGATGACCCACGTCGGTCTGGATAACTTCGATCTGGTGAAATACCTGGTCGGCCAGCTGATGATGAACGACGACGATCGCTTCGCCGCGCTGAAAGAGTACTTCCCGGACGCCAAGCAGGAAGACTGGAAGCTGTGGACCGCAGGCCAGCGCGTGCAGATCATCAAGAAAGACGCGGATAAAGGCGGCGTGCTGCAGTTCGGCACCGAAGTCGTCAGCTCTGAAGACGGCAGCATCGCCGCTCTGCTGGGCGCGTCACCGGGCGCTTCCACCGCTGCGCCAATCATGCTGCACCTGATGGAAACCGTGTTCAAAGACAAAGTGGCGACGCCGGAATGGCAGAGCAAGCTGAAAGAGATCATCCCGTCCTACGGCCACAAGCTGAACGGCGATATCGAGATGACCAACAAGATCCGCGGCTACACCAGCAACGTACTGGGTCTGAACTACATTGAAGTGAAACCGGAAACCAACTGATTTTCCACTCGTTTCCTGCTGGAAAGGCCGCTTTATGCGGCCTTTCTTTTATCCCCTGCGATTCAAAGAGCATTTTTGGTCACCTTTTTCCCCCCGGTTTACCCTTGCGTAACGGCGCACTCGCGCCTATTATCAAAGTATATTCTTGGATAATTAAGCTAAGTCACTGTGACCTGAATGTCGTTTTTGCGGGAGAACTAAAACCATGGATCGCGTCAATATCATTCACGATTTACTAGACTGGATTGAAACTCATCTGGACCAGCCGCTGCTGCTGGATAACGTCGCCGCCAAGTCGGGCTACTCCAAATGGCACCTGCAGCGCATGTTCCGCAGCACCACCGGCCACGCGCTCGGCAGCTATATCCGCGAGCGGCGCCTGTCGCAGGCGGCGCAGGCGCTGCGCTCCACCCCGCGCCCGATCCTGGATATCGCCCTGCAATACCATTTCGATTCTCAGCCTTCGTTCTCACGCGCCTTCAAGAAACAGTTCGGCAAAACCCCGGCGGTGTATCGCCGCACCACCCGCTGGGACGTGGCGGAATGGCCGGCGCAGCCGGTGGAAGTGGAGGCCGAGCCACGCCACGATGCCCCCACGCTGCCTCGCTGGTACGCTGGCAAACCGCCAGAAGGCGTTTGCACCACCTGGATGGGGCTGCGCTGATAAACGCGGCATAACACGTAAAAAGGGTTCAGTTCTCGCGAACTGAACCCTTTTTAATTGAAGCGACACCGGATTATTTGAAGGTGACGTCAACGTTGGCGGTGGCGTTGAACACCCCGGTCTTCGGCGTATTGGTCAACCACTTCAGGTTCGCGATAAAGGTCTCTTTCACTTCGTTCTGCTTATCCTGCAGCACGCCGCCGAAATCCACGTTGGTTTGCAGTGGGATCGGCGTTTTGTTGGTGTCGCGTTGCTGAGTCAGGAAGATCGCCACGCCCGGTTTGGTGGTCGGCAGGATCTGCGTGTTATCTGACGGATCGGCGTTGGTGCTGCTGAAACTGGCCTGCAGAGACTGGCCGGCACACTCGCCGCCGCTCAAGGTCGCCTTGATATCGAACGGCACCTGCTTGGCGATAGTGCCGGTTTTGGCGCTGGACGTCGTCAACACACCGAAATCGACGCTGGCGCCGTTGTTGGCCAACACGGTGATCTGCGGATTGCACTGGATCACGCGGATCTTGTCCAACCCTTTAATATAGGCGTTAAAGTTGCTGTCTTTGGTGGCGTTCAGGCCCAACTCACCATCGATCTGGAACAGCGAAGCGCGCGCCAGCGGCGGGAAGTTACCCGCCGGCGGTTTCACCCCGGTGGCTTTGATATACACCGAATAAGTGGCGGTCACCGCCTGAGGATCGGCTTTCCTTCTATTACTGCCCGGTTTGGTACCCGGCCCCAAATCAGGGCCCGTCGGCCGGTTGGAACTTTGCTTCAGGTTGATCGCATCATAATCACGCCCGTTGATCGACACCCCAATCTCCAACGACTTATCCAGTGCGCCGAACGAGTTCTGCGGGTTCCAATAGATGTAAGCGTTCTCTCCACGCGGGTAGTTGTCGGTATCCCAGCAGGTAAAGGTGGAGGTAAAGTTCTGAGAACGCCAAATCAGGTTACCTTTAACAAAGTCGCTGGCAGCCAACACGATCGGGCGGCCGACGTCGATATCCTGCGTCACGCTGCCGGTTGGCCTGCTACTGCCGGTCGAGTTGCCGAAACGGCACTGCATCGCCGCCGCCTGTTGCGCCATCGCCAACCCCGCCAGCCCCACCACTGACAGAAGTGTGTTACGTGCTAATTTGCTCAAGTTCATGGTGTACCTTACAGTTTTTGGCATTGCAGGGTCAGTTCCTGATATCCCATGGCCGCTTGTTTGTCGCCCACGTCCGCCGGGATCGGCAGTACGCATTGCTGGTCGGCTTTCGGCCCCCATTTGATCGTCAGTTTCTCACCCGCTTTCACGCCGGAAACATAGGTTGCGCCTTCCAGGCCCACGGTGCCGCTGTTGCGACCGGACTCGTTGAACACGCCGGCGCCGATGGCCGGATAACCGTTGTCACCCAGACGAGCGTGAATCAGCAGGCTGACGCCCTTGAAGGTATCGAAACTCACCTTCACCACCGATTTCTCGGTCGGCACCACTTGCTTACTGGCCACAGGCACATCCAGGCCCGGGCCGAAATCTTCGGTGCGCAGCGCCACATAGTTGTAGCGGTACGGGTTGGCCGACGGCACAACCGCATAACCGAAGCGATCGATGGTCACGCCCGGCTGGTTTTCCAGACGCACGCCTTTGGCGTCTTTCGCTTCCACCAGCAAGATAGTGTTCTGCAACGGCTGCGTCAGCGTCGCGCCGCCGGAGTGCACCAGCAGGCCGCCGGAGAGACCCACCCCTTCCTGACGGTATTTCGAGCTGTAGGCATAGCTACCGTCGATGTTACCGATGCTGCTGCTGTAGCCCAGGTTCAGGTTGCTGCTCTGACCGGAGGACTGCGTATGCCCGGTGGAAACCGAATAGTTCATGCGACGATCGTCCAGCATGGTGCCGCTGATGCCGGTCGAGTAGCTGTCGCCGCTCTGTTTGCTGTGCGCCGCGCTGAAGTTGGCAGTGGTCGAGTTGTTGCTCTGGCCCCAATCCAACGGGATCGACATCGTGAAGTTCACGCTGCGATCGGAATAACCGTACTGGCCGCGCGTATCCTGTAGATAAACGCCGTAGGAAATGCGCTTGAAGCCGTCGTTGTAACCCAGCTGAATCGTACGATCGTTACCGGATACGCCCCAGTAGTTCTGATGGCTCACGTTGGCGTACAGGCTGGCCCCCGCCCACAGCTGCTGGCTGAGCGATAGCTCGACGCGTTCACGCTTGTTGCCGTAACGCGCGGTGTATCGGGTGCGTTTCTGATTGTTGCTCCAGGAAGGCTGGCCCGGCTGCAGATCGTTCGGATCCCAGTAATCATTGGCATAAATGCCGTTGCGCCAGCTGTTACGCTCCTGGACCGCATCGCTGAGATCATAGTAACCGGAAGTCGCATAGCGATAGCCCGCCAACTGGAAGTTGGTGCCCATCTGGTTGAGCGATTTGGAGTACAGGAAACGGAAGCTCTGCCCCTGCTTGCGATCGCCGTTCGCCAGCTCGGTATCGGAGATCGAACCGTCCACGGAGATGGCACCCCACGATCCCAGGCTCTTACCGATACCCACGGCAGCGGAACGGTAGTGCTCGGCAATGATGGCGCCGCCGAACGGCGTCAGGCCATAGTTCATGCCGTATGCCGCAGTACCCTGAATCAGCTTCGGCTGATAGCCACCGTTACCGTTATGGTATTTACCGGCGGTCAGCTGGAAGTTCCAAATGCCTTCGCGCAGCATGTTGGCCACGGAAGAGTAGGCGACGCTGAACGTTTTGTGCGAACCGTCGGCCTCGTTGACGGTCACCTGCAGGTCACCGTTGTTGGTATGCGGATAGACGTCGTGGATCTCGAAAGGACCCGGCGCAACGTTGGTGCTGTAAATGACGTAACCGTTCTGGCGAATCTCGACGCGGGCGTTGGTCGCCGCCACGCCGCGCACCACCGGCGCATAACCGCGCAGGCTGTCCGGCAGCATGTCGTCAACGCTGGAGAGTTGCACCCCGCGGAACTGGAAGCTGTTGAACACGCTGTTGTTGGTGCTCGCCTGCCCCATCACCAAACGGCTGCGCCATGGCACGATGTCGGTCTCGGCCCAGGAAGAGACGTTGGTCCAGTTGCTGCTGCTGCCACTCTGTTTGTCCCAGGTGGAGTTGTTGCGCAGGCGCCATCTGCCCAGGTTAAGGCCGCTGTTCAACGCGAGGAACATGTACTCGCTGTCGTCAGCGTCATCTTTGCGATAGCTGTTCTTGTTGTAGTTGAAGTTATAGTTGGCGAACAGCGCGTTGATGCCTTCATCGTACATGCTTGGCGGGATCGCGCCGATAGCGCTCAGATCCATCATGGTCTGAGGCACGGAAATGTTGATCTGCTGCACCGCCGCGTCATAGCTGACGGTGGCGTCTTTAACCAACGCAGGCAGATCAACGCAGCTGCCGGCCTGCAGCGTTTCCGGCAGTTTGATGCCGTAGTTGCGCAGGTCTTCAACTTTCAGGCAGGGTTGAGACGCGGTCTGGCCTTTAACCTGACGAAAAGTAACATCCTTATGATCGACCTGAGTCAGGTTGACGTAGATGTCGAATGGGTAAACGCCCGGTTGCAAAGCATCGCCCTGAGCGACCGCTTCCGCATTGCTCAGGTTTTCATCGCCGTGAATAAACGACATGTTAAACTCTGCCAGCGCCGCTTCACTCCAGAACATCGGCGCACTGGCGGCAATGATTGCAATTCGGATCAGCTGTGTCAGCCGCGTCGTTCCGCCTGCTACTTTTCGTTGATTTGCCATTCCCTGTCTCTCTTATTGTACTGGAACGTCCTTGACTTCCGTTCTACCGCCAAAATCGTTGATATAACTGAAAGCAATCTTGTTGCCGACGCTGACGCCCGCCGGGATGCTGATCGATAAGCGATCTTTCGGGCTCACCATGTTGGCGTCCACATCCACGGTCTTGCCCGCGCTGTTTTTCAAATGCAGCGCCCCAAAGGTAATATGCAGCGGGCCATCGTTAATCACTTGCAGACGTGAACCTTCACGCTGCCAACGCAAGTTTTGTACTTGCTCGTCCAGCGTCGTTTTCAACGCCACCGGCCGGTAAAAAAGTTTGATTCGAGTACGCACCGCAACCTGCAGCACGTTTTCTTGCTTCGGCGCCGGCGGAATTTCCTGCACGTTAATCCACAGCAGGGTTTCTTTATCCTGAGGTAAGCCATTACCGGAATAGATAAAGCGCAGAACTGCAGTTTTGGCAGCGTCCAATTTCAGAATCGGTGGAACGACAACGACAGGCAGATTTTTCGGCACTTGGTTTCTGTCACCGGTGTCCAGCCAGGTCTGCACCATATAAGCTTCTGAAGCATCGTTATGAATCGGCAGAGAGGCGGATTTGTCGTCGCCTTTATAGATCACGCGAGTGGCATCTACCTGGATACCGGCGTAGCTGTTAAAGGTGCCCAGCATCAGCAGAGCAGCAAAGAACTTTTTCATCGGTTTCCTCTACGGGCCATCCTTGGCCGTGTGTGTCCTGAAAGACGATTATTTGTATTCGATAGTGAACGGGCTGGTGGCGTTAGCCAGACCTGCAGTTACGTTGCTGTCGAATGAACGGTAACGAGCCTGCAGGTTGAAGGTCGCTTTACCGTCAGCAGCGATGGTGACTTTCGCTACGTCGTCGTTGATGTTGGAACCGTCGCCGATAGCGAATGGCTTGCCGTTGTTATCGGTGATTTCGATACCCACGCCGGTAGCTGCAGCGCCAGTGCCGCCAACGTTGCTTACGGACAGCAGGTCTGGGTTGCCGGCAACGGTGTTACCGTCGAAACGCAGGCTGTAATCACCGGCATCACATTTTTCCAGAGAGATCTGGAAAGCTTTAGAAGCGGATTTAGAACCCACGGTTGGGAAAGCAGAAGTTGGGTAAGTACCCAGGTAAACTTCTTTATTCTGAGTATCGCTAGTTACCTGGCAGGTAGACTGTTTGATTTCACCGGTGAATTTAACAGTGCCGTTTGCTGCCATTGCGTTGGAAGCAGTTGCAGACAATACCAGGGCAGCCAAAGGCAATAATACTTTTTTCATTTCCAGCTCCATAGAACAATAAAATAATCGATTCAGTGGCGGGCTTATATATATTGCCGCCACTGAGCATACACTCAGCGATAGCACTCCCTTGCTGAAAAGGAGCGTTGCCTCGATGAACTCATTGCCGGACGAAATATAGACTAAGCATATTCTTAATGTTAAATCGTTTAAAACATTCATAAGGCCTCTCTTGATAGGAATAAACTATCGGCGAATACCTATCGATCGATGTTGACGATTCATATGAATAGGAATAATCTGTGTTTGGGAAAGCTGCAGAGTTCAAGATTTTGCATTAAGGCCTGAAAATCAGCATATTATCCCGAATATTTACATTTAGTAACATATTGCGACATTTGGACTTTGGCACGAATTACGCGTTAAATGGTCTGTCGACACGCTTCGGCCATTCTGGCGCTTTAAATAAGAAATTTACCAATAAACCTGGAGTAACTTTCTTTTTAATCATTTAAAATCAACAAGTTAAATATCAATCCAAGGATTGGGAAATGAGCGGTTCTTTCAGAGAGAAAAATAACGGCATTAATTATGTTTTTCAGCCAATGTTCGCGAAATCGGGACAATTGCTGGCCGTCGAATGTCTGTCTCGCTTTACGTTTAATAGCGAATACGCTCATTTTTCTCCTGAACAGTTCTTTCGCCACGCCGATAGCGCCACCCGGATTGAGATTTTGATGGATCAGATCAATCTGATCGATAAATACAAACACTGGTTTCATGAAAACCAAGTGATAGCCACTTTGAATGTTGACGATTATTCTCTGCAATCGCTGGCGAATACTCACTTTGCCGAAAGAATTAATGCCATGCGCTGTATTCATTTCGAGATCAGCGAGAATTCAACCCGGCTGGTGAAAGATCGCGTGCACGGCGATCCGTCATTGAATAGTTATTCATTTTGGCTCGATGATTTTGGTTCTGGCTATGCGGGTTTTTCCGCGTTGTACAACAGCCAGTTCCGCTTCGTTAAGCTCGACCGTTTTCTGCTCTGGGACTTCATGAAAAAGTCCGGCGGCGAGGGCTTGATGCGCGCATTACTGCGCTTCTTTTACCTTAATCATTACAAGGTAATTATCGAAGGAGTTGAAACTCCCGAACACAAGAAATGGCTGGATGAAATGCCATATTACGCACTGCAGGGAAAGCTGTGGAAGGAATCCAGCATCAAGGATTTGAACTCGCTTCTTACAGCTGAATACTTTTAACTCGGTATTGGTGTTTGCCCTATGTCTAAAAACAACGTTCTTGTGATTAGTGAGTGTAAGTACAGCTATGTTGGCCTGTCGGTGCTGCTGAAGAAACACTACGGCGCGTACGATATCCGCCTGTTTTCCGATTTCATGCACGGCGGCGCCAAAGCAGAGAAGATCACCAAGCACGATATCGCGCTGATTTTCACCTCGCAAAACCTGGAGCAGAGCGTTAACGTGATCGAAAGCCTGGTGTCCCTGCACCAGCAGTACAACAGCAAAACGCGCCTGTTGGTGTTCTACGACGACGAGCGCGTGGTGAAACTGCTGTCGATCCTGGGGATTTCTGTTGAGTTGGTCTCCACCCGCATTCCGCTTTATTCGCTGCAGGAAAAAATCCAGCGGCTGCTGGAAAGCAAGGAGCCGGGCGGCATCAGAGTGCAGAAAACCCGCGAGCTCAGCCCGGCGGAAAGCGACGTGATCTTCAATCTGCTGCGCGGCGACAGCCTGCTGCACATTGCGGAAAAGCGCGGCACGCACCCAAAAACCATCTTTTCGCAGAAATACAGCGCGATGAAAAAGCTGCGGCTGCGCAGCATGAGCACCATCTTCGTCGCCGGCAAATAAACATCCTGGCTTGTTGCGCGGTACGCCGCGCGGCAACCCGTCTCCCCTGCCGCCACGTTAAATTAATGTAACAACCGGCGACAAAGCAGCAACAGACACACAACATCTCCTCCTGTTGGCTACGATTCGCACACGGATTATCCGTGAGTCATGTCGTGTGGATTAAAATAAACATCAGGAGATGTTATGAAGTCGTCCTTATTCAGCCGCTATACCTGCTTTGTACTGAGCATCTTGCTCACCCTGGCTTTCTTGATCATGATGCACAACTATCCGTGGTTCTGGCTGCCGGCCCTGGCCTGCGGTTGCCTGATGGTGTTGGGTATCTACGATCTCACCCAGCACCACCACGCCATCTGCCGTAACTACCCGATCATCGGCCGCATGCGCTTCTTCTTCGAGTTCATCCGCCCGGAACTGCGCCAGTATTTCCTCGAGCAGGATAATGAAGAGATCCCGTTTTCGCGCACCCAGCGCACGCTGGTGTATCGCCGGGCGAAAAACGAGATGGGCGACAAACCGTTCGGCACCCTGCTGGACGTCTACCAAACCGGCTATGAGTGCATCGGCCACTCCATGCGGCCGGTGGAAGCCGCCGACCCGACCAGTTTCCGCATCACCATCGGCGGCGCCGACTGCCGCCAGCCCTACTCCGCGTCGATCTTCAACATTTCTGCCATGAGCTTCGGCGCGCTCTCCGCCAACGCCATTCGCGCGCTCAACCTCGGCGCGGCCAAGGGCAATTTCTACCACGACACCGGCGAGGGCAGCATCAGCCGCTATCACCGTGAAAACAACGGCGATCTGGTGTGGGAGCTGGGCAGCGGCTATTTCGGCTGCCGCACCGCCGACGGCCATTTCGATCCGCGGCGCTTTGCCGAACAGGCGCAAAGCCCGCAGGTGAAAATGATTGAAATCAAGCTCAGCCAGGGCGCCAAACCCGGCCACGGCGGCATTCTGCCGGCGAAGAAGGTGGATGCGGAAATCGCCGCCACCCGCGGCGTGCCGGAAGGCGTCGATTGCATCTCGCCGGCCTCGCACAGCGCCTTCACCACTCCGCTGGAAATGATGCATTTCATACAACAGCTGCGCGAGCTGTCAGGCGGCAAACCGGTCGGTTTCAAGCTGTGCATCGGCCACCCGTGGGAGTTCGTCGCCATCGTCAAGGCGATGCTGCACACCCGCATCCTGCCGGATTTCATCGTGGTGGACGGCAAGGAAGGCGGCACCGGCGCCGCGCCGCTTGAGCTTTCCAACTATATGGGCATGCCGCTGCGCGAAGGGCTGCTGTTCGTGCATAACACGCTGGTAGGCTGCGGCCTGCGCGACCAGATCAAGATAGGCGCCAGCGGCAAGATCATCAGCGCGTTCGACATCGCCAGCGTGCTGGTGCTCGGCGCCGATTGGGTGAACTCGGCGCGCGGCTTTATGTTCGCCGTCGGCTGCATCCAGTCGCAGAGCTGCCACACCAACCACTGCCCGACCGGCGTAGCGACGCAAGATCCGCTGCGGCAAAAGGCGCTGGTGGTGCCGAACAAGGCGGAACGCGTCTACCACTTCCATCAAAATACGGTGAAAGCGCTGGCGGACATGTTGGCGGCGGCCGGCGTCAGCCGCCCGGAGCAGCTGACCTCGCACCATATGCTGCGCCGCATCACGCCGACCGAGATCAAGGTATACGCCGATATCTATTACTACCTGGAGCCGGGCGCGCTGCTGCAGCCGGAGATCAAAAGCGAGTTCTACGCCCGCATGTGGCGCATGGCGACGCCCACCAGTTTCGATCAGGCGATCTCGCTGCCGGCGGCATGATGGGATAAGGAATAAAAAGAGAGTTGCCCCCTCGCCTTGGGGAAGAGCATATGGAGAGGGGTTGCTTGCTACGGCGGCCCTCCCCCTCAACGGCGAGAGGGCGTGTCGGTTACTGTTTGCGCACCGGCGCATCGCCGGCGACGTAATAGTCGGCGGTGCTGCGCGGCAGCGGCGCGCGCTGGCGAATGCGATCGGCTAACTTCTCGGCGATCATGATGGTGGTGGCGTTCAGGTTGCCGGTGATGATCAGCGGCATGATTGACGCATCCACCACCCGCAATCCTTCCATGCCGTGCACCCGGCCCTGCCCATCGACCACCGCCATCTCATCCTCGCCCATCTTGCACGAGCAGGACGGGTGGAAGGCGGTTTCGGCGTGCTCGCGCACGAAGGCGTCCAGCTGCTCGTCGGTCTGCACCTCCGGCCCCGGGCTTATCTCGCGGCCACGGTATTCGTCCAAAGCCGGCTGCGCCATGATCTCGCGCGTGATGCGAATAGCGTCGCGGAACTCCTGCCAATCCTGTTCGGTCGACATGTAGTTGAACAGAATGCTCGGGTGCTGGCGCGGATCTTTCGACTTCACCTGCACCCGGCCGCGGCTCGGCGAACGCATCGAGCCGACATGCGCCTGGAAGCCGTGCTCTTTCACCGCGTTGCTGCCGTTGTAGTTAATCGCCACCGGCAGGAAGTGATACTGAATGTTCGGCCAGGCGAATTCTGCGCGGCTGCGGATGAAGCCGCCGGCCTCGAACTGGTTGCTGGCGCCAACGCCGGTACCGTTGAACAGCCATTCCGCGCCGATCTTCGGCTGGTTGAACCATTGCAGCGCCGGGTACAGCGACACCGGTTTCTTACAGGCGTACTGCAGGTACATCTCCAGGTGATCCTGCAGGTTTTCCCCGACGCCCGGCAGATCGTGCACCACCTTGATATCCAGGCTGTTCAGCAGCGCCGCCGGGCCGACGCCCGAACGCTGCAGGATCTGCGGCGAGGCGATGGCGCCGGCGCACAGCAGCACTTCGCGCCGCGCTTTGGCGTGGGTCAGTTGATTGCTGTCGCCCTGCAAATAGTTGACGCCCACCGCACGCTTGCCGTCGAACACAATGTGGTCGGTCAGCGCATGGGTGACGATCTTCAGGTTCGGCCGCGAACGCGCCTGATCCAGATAGCCGCGGGCGGTGCTGGCGCGGCGCCCTTTCGGCGTCACGGTGCGATCCATCGGGCCGAAGCCTTCTTGTTGGTAACCGTTCAGATCGTCGGTGCGCGGGTAACCCGCCTGCACGCCGGCTTCCACCATGGCGTGGAACAGTTCGTTGTTACCGGCTTTCGGCGTGGTGACGCTCACCGGACCCTCGCCGCCGTGATAGTCGTTCGGGCCGATATCGCGGGTTTCCGCCTTGCGGAAATACGGCAGGCAGTCCAGATAGGTCCAGTCTTCCAGACCCGGCGCTTTGGCCCAGTTATCGAAGTCCATCGCGTTGCCGCGAATGTAACACATGCCGTTGATCAGGGACGAACCGCCCAGCCCTTTGCCGCGGCCGCATTCCATCCGGCGATTGTTCATGTGCGGCTCAGGATCGGTCTCATACGCCCAGTTATAGCGGCGGCCCTGCAGCGGAAACGCCAGCGCGGCCGGCATCTGGGTACGGAAATCCATCCGGTAATCCGGGCCGCCGGCTTCCAGCAGCAGGACGCTGACGTCGGCGTCCTCGGTCAATCGGGTGGCTAACACGTTGCCGGCGGAACCGGCACCGATAATGATGTAGTCAAATTCCATTCATTATCTCCTTACTTTATAGAGGCCTGGTCAGGCAAAGACGCGAAGCGCGACTCGGCAACAGGCTGTGTATTTTGGCTCTCTAGAGATTGTCGGCCGCAGCCAACGCGGCTGCGGCTCGAAAGACGGCGGGAAGATCAGAATACCGAGGCGTATTCGCCCAGCTCAACCTGCACCGATTTGATCTGGGTGTAGTGTTCCAGCGTAGTCAGGCCGTTCTCGCGGCCAACGCCGGACTGCTTGTAGCCGCCGACCGGCATTTCCGCCGCCGACTCGCCCCAGGTGTTGATCCAGCAAATGCCGGCTTCCAGTTGGTGGATCACGCGGTGCGCGCGCGCCAGATCGTTGGTCACCACGCCCGCGGCCAGGCCGAAGGTGGTATCGTTGGCGCGGCGCACCACTTCCTCTTCGCTCTGGTAGCTGAGAATGCTCATCACCGGCCCGAAGATCTCCTCGCGCACGATTTCCATGTCGTCGCGGCAGTCGCTGAATACCGTCGGCGCCACGTAAGCGCCCTTGCCGAATTCGCCGTGGGTGACGCGTTCGCCGCCGCACAGCAGGCGCGCGCCGCTGTTCTTGCCGCTTTCGATAAAGCGCAGCACCGATTCCATGTGCGCGAAGCTGACCAGCGGCCCGAAGTTGGTCTGCGGATCGGTCGGATCGCCGAGGCGAATGCGCTTCACGCGCTCGAGGATTTTCGCCTCAAACTGCGCCTGCAGCGCCGCCGGCACGAAGACGCGGGTGCCGTTGGTGCACACCTGGCCGGAGCTGTAGAAGTTGGCCATCATGGCGATATCGGCGGCGCGATCCAGATCGGCGTCGTCGAAGATAATCAGCGGCGACTTGCCGCCCAGCTCCATGGTGACTTCTTTCAGCGTCGACCCCGACGCGTTGGCCATCACCTTCTTGCCGGTTTTCACCCCGCCGGTGAAAGAGACTTTGGCGATGCCCGGATGGTCAGTCAGGTACTGCCCAACTTCCGCGCCGCTGCCGGTCACCACGTTGAAGACGCCGTCCGGCAGGCCGGCTTCGGTGTAAATTTCCGCCAGCTTCAACGCCGTCAACGAGGTGACTTCGCTCGGCTTGAAGATCATCGCATTGCCCGCCGCCAGCGCCGGCGCGGACTTCCACAGCGCGATTTGAATCGGGTAGTTCCAGGCGCCGATGCCGGCCACCACGCCCAGCGGTTCGCGGCGGGTGTAGACGAATGAGGTTTCGCGCAGCGGGATCTGTTCGCCTTCAATGGCCGGGATCAGGCCGGCGTAATACTCCAGCACGTCGGCGCCGGTGACGATGTCCACCGCGGTGGTTTCCGACATCGCTTTGCCGGTATCCAGCGTTTCCAGCGCCGCCAGCTCATCGTTGCGCTCGCGCAGAATATCCACCGCGCGGCGCAGGATGCGCGAACGCGCCATCGCCGTCATCGCCGCCCACACCTTCTGCCCGCTGGCCGCGCTGGCCACCGCACGATCGACGTCTTCAGCGCCGGCGGCCTGGACTTCCGCCAGAACTTCGCCGTTCGCCGGGTTGATGGCGTTGAAGGTTTTTCCAGCGGTGCTGTCTACATAGGCGCCATGAATATAGAGCTTCTGCAAGCCAAAACGGGACATAGGATCTCCTTGAGTTATCCTCCGGGCGGCGTCTGCCCCCGGAGTTGGAACGTGATGTATTCGGTCGTGAGCGCCAGCGCCTGCGCCTGATTGAACGCCGAGCCGCGCAGCGCGCTGCGCAGCCACAGTCCGTCGATCAGCGCCGCCAGCCCCTTGGCCGCCAACCGCGCCTGCGGCTGCGGCATGACGCGGCGAAACTCGGCGCACAGGTTGGAATAGAGCCGGCGGCCGTTCACCTGCTGCAGCCGGTTGAGCTGCGGTTGGTGCAGACTGCTGGCCCAAAAGGCCAGCCAGGTCTTCATCGCCGCGCTGTTGATCTGGCTGTCGTCGAAGTTGCCGGCGACGATCGCCTGCAGCCGCGCCGCCGGGCTGTTATCGGTCAGCGCCTGCAAACGCAGCTTCACCGCCTCGCCCAGATGGCTGATCAGATAGCGCATCGTGGCTTCCAGCAGGCCGTTCTTGTCCTTGAAATAATGGCTGATGATGCCGTTGGAAACGCCGGCCCGCCGCGCGATCTGCGCGATGGTGGCGTCATGCATTCCCACTTCGTTTACCGCGGCGAGCGTGGCATCAATCAACTGCTGCCTTCTGATTGGCTGCATTCCTACCTTTGGCATATTTCGACTCTCACAAAACCGACTTCGGCCTTATCTCAGCGGGCAAATTTCACTGCCGTTTCGCCCGTGATTCAGGTCATCATGGGGACTATTAAACTTTTTTTTGATTGAACGTTCAATAAAAATTGCATATATTTTATTGCCGCCTGGTTAAAAATTTGTACTATCTGGTTGTGGAACTGGCTGATTTTTGTGAGGTAATTAACGAATCTGACCAAAATCAGTGGCTGTAAGCGGTTCCCGCCGCGAAGCGCGCCGGCGCTTCGTTAACAGGCGAAAGCGGCGTTACTCAGGCCCTCCTGATGGGGTGGCCGCCGCCTTCATTCGCCCGTTTTCCGGCGGCGCCAACGCGCCCCGAAATGCGGAGCGGCACGATTTTACTCAGTTCAGAGGATGACGATGACAACACGCGAAACCTCCTCCAAACCGCAGCAGGACCGCCTCAACCCTGTGGTTTTCTTCACCTCGGCGGGGCTGATCCTGGCCTTCTCGCTGATGACCATCTTTTTCACCGACTTCTCCGGGCAGTGGATCACCCGCACGCTGAATTGGGTGTCGACCACCTTCGGTTGGTACTACCTGCTGGCGGCGACGCTGTACATCGTGTTCGTGGTGTTTATCGCCGCTTCGCGCTTCGGTTCGATCAAGCTCGGGCCGGAGCAGTCCAAGCCGGAGTTCAGCCTGATGAGCTGGGCGGCGATGCTGTTCGCCGCCGGCATCGGCATCGACCTGATGTTCTTCTCGGTCGCCGAGCCGGTGACCCAGTACATGATGCCGCCGGAAGGCGACGCGCAAACGCTGGAGGCCGCGCGCCAGGCGATGGTCTGGACGCTGTTCCACTACGGCCTGACCGGCTGGTCGATGTATGCGCTGATGGGCATCGCCCTCGGCTACTTCAGCTATCGCTACAATCTGCCGCTGACCATCCGCTCGGCGCTGTACCCGATCTTCGGTAAGCGCATCAATGGCCCGATCGGCCACAGCGTGGACATCGCCGCGGTGCTCGGCACCATCTTCGGCATCGCCACCACGCTGGGCATCGGCGTGGTGCAGCTCAACTACGGCCTCAAGGTGCTGTTCGAGATCCCGGAAAACCTGACGGTGCAGGGCTCGCTGATCCTGCTGTCGGTGATCATGGCCACCATCTCGGTCACCTCGGGCGTCAACAAGGGCATCCGCATCCTGTCCGAGCTGAACGTGCTGCTGGCGCTGGGCCTGATCCTGTTCGTGCTGTTCTTCGGCGACACCGAGTTCCTGCTCAATGCGCTGGTGCTCAACGTCGGCGATTACATCAACCGCTTTATGGGCATGACGCTCAACAGCTTCGCCTTCGATCGGCCGGTGGAGTGGATGAACAACTGGACGCTGTTCTTCTGGGCCTGGTGGGTGGCGTGGTCGCCGTTCGTCGGCCTGTTCCTGGCGCGCATCTCGCGCGGGCGCACCATTCGCCAGTTCGTGGTCGGCACGCTGATCATTCCGTTCGTGTTCACCCTGCTGTGGCTGTCAATCTTCGGCAACAGCGCGCTGTACCAGATCATTCACGGCAACGCCGAGTTTGCGCAGGAAGTGATGCAGTTCCCGGAGCGCGGCTTCTACAGCCTGCTGGCGCAATACCCCGGCTTCACCTTCAGCGCCTCGGTGGCCACCATCACCGGCCTGTTGTTCTACGTCACCTCGGCGGACTCCGGCTCGCTGGTGCTGGGCAACTTCACCTCGCGCCTGGCCGACATCAATAATGATGCGCCAAACTGGCTGCGGATTTTCTGGTCGGTGGCCATCGGCCTGCTGACCATCGGCATGCTGATGACCGATGGCGTGCCGGCGCTGCAGAAAACCACGGTGATCATGGGCCTGCCGTTCAGCTTCGTGATCTTCTTCGTGATGGCCGGGCTGTATAAATCGCTGCGGGTGGAAGACTACCGCAAGGCTAGCGCGCTCAGCACCCTGGCGCCGGTGCCGGTCTCCAGCCACGACGTGCTCAACTGGAAACAGCGCCTGTCGCGGGTGATGAACTACCCGGGCACCCAGTACACGCAGAAAATGTTGGATAAAGTCTGCCGCCCGGCAATGCAGGACGTGGCGCGCGAGCTGGAGCTGCGCGGCGCGAAAGTGGAGTTCAGTGAAGTGCCGCCGACCGAAGACGAGCGCCTGAACCACCTGGAGCTGCTGGTGCACCTGGGCGAGGAACAGAACTTCATCTATCAGATCTGGCCGATGCGCTACTCGGTGCCGGGCTTCACCTACCGCGCCCGCTCCGGCAAGTCGCACTACTACCGGCTGGAAACCTTCCTGATGGAAGGCACCCAGGGCAACGACCTGATGGACTACAGCAAGGAACAGGTGATTGGCGATATCCTCGACCAGTACGAGAAGCACCTGAACTTCCTGCACATTCATCGCGAAGCGCCGGGGGGCACCCTGACCTTCCCGGATATGTGACGGTCGATCAATAACCAGAGGGCGTAGCCAGGCTACGCCCTTTTTTATGCCTGCTCGGCCGGCAAATCGGCTTTCAGCAGCACCAGGGAACCGGCCAGCAACACCAGATCCTTGATCAAAAAGCTGGTGGCGCCGGCCATGGCCGGAAAACCGCCGGCGGAAGGCTCCCAGGCACCCGGCGTGGAAAATATCAGCGTCAGCGTGGTCAGGTAGGTCACCGTCGAACCGATCGCCCCCAGCAACCCCAGCCGCCGCGACCAGAATCCCGCCAGCAGCAGCAAACCGAAGCTCCACTCAGCGACGCCCAGCGCATAGCTGGCGCCGCGGATGCCGAACGCCTGATGCATCCAGCTCAGCAGCGGGCTGTTGCCGATCAGCGGCACCAGCCCCTGCGCCTCGTAATCAAACCATTTGGCGTAGCCGAAGGCGGCGAAGATCACCACCAGCGCCGCGCGCATAAAGATAACGTCCCCGTTCGAGCGCTGAAAGCGCCGCAGCCATGTCGCCAGCATCATCCTCTCTCCTTATGTTGCCCACGGCCACCGCGGATCGCCCGCTGGCGGCCGCGGAGTGCGGCGGCTTAGTGCCCCATCGCGTCCTTCTTCATTTCGTCTTTCTTCATGCCGTCTTTGGCCATACCGTCTTTCGCCATGCCATCCTTTTTCATGGCGTCTTTGCCCATCTTGTCTTTCTTCATGCACTCCTTGCCCATGCACTCTTTCTTCATCCCATCTTTCGCCATGCCGTCGTGCGACATCTGGCTCATGCCGTCCTTTTCCATCGCGTCTTTGCTCATGCCATCAGCGGCGTTGGCGCCGGCTACGCCCAGCATCAGCGCGCTGCACATCATCATTGCGAATAACTTTTTCATGGTATTTCCTTCCGTCATGTCAAAGGCACCGGAGTGCCGGAGAATGGCCGGCGGCCGCCTCAGCTGCCGCCAAACCAGTTGTAGCCCTGGTCTTCCCAGTAACCGCCCGGGAAGCGGTTGGTGACCTCGATCACCTGAATGTGTTTTGGGTTCTTGTAACCCAGCTTGGTCGGCATGCGCAGCTTCATCGGGTAGCCGTACTTGCGCGGCAAGATCTGGCCGTCATAAGTCAGCGCGATAATCGTCTGCGGATGCAGCGCGGTGGCCATGTCGATGCTGGTGTAGTAGTCGTCGGCGCATTTGAAGCTGACGTAGCGGGCGCTCAGATCCGCGCCAATCACCTTGAGAAAGGTCGCGAACGGCACGCCGCCCCACTTGCCGATGGCGCTCCAGCCCTCGACACAGATATGGCGCGTCACCTGGCTGACCTGCGCCATCCGGTGCAGCTGCGGCAGGCTCCAGGCGCGTTTGTCCTGCACCAGTCCCGCCACCTCCAGCCGGTAGTCGTCGCCGTTGATGTCCGGCGCGTCCTCCTCGGCGTAGAAAGCGTTGAACGGAAACGGCCGGGTGATCATCGATTCCGGGTAGACCGGCGCCAGGCGCTCGCCGTCGAACAGCCAGCCCTGCACCCGATCGTTGAAGCGCGACATGCGGCTAAGTGCCTGTTCGACGTTGGCGTTGTCGCTGAGATCGCAGCCGGTGAGCATGGCGATGCCGCCCAGCGTCAGGCCATTGCGCAGAAAGCGGCGGCGGGATGACGCGCTCAACAGCCGCTGCGCTTCTTTGACGATCGCCTGCCCTTCATCGATCGTCATGATCTGTTTATCCTTTTCCATTATTCACTCCTTAGCGTCCGCGCAGCATGGCCAGCAGCGTGCGCGGCACCAGCGCCACCATCACCAGGTGAATCGCGACGAAGGCCACCAGCGCCGACATGGCGAAAAAGTGGATATAGCGCGCCGCCTCATAGCCGCCGAGCAGCGTGCGCAGCAGCGGAAACTGCACCGATTTCCACAGCACCAGCCCGGACAGCGCGCTCATCACGCCGAGGATCATCACCGACAGATAGGCCACGCGCTGCACCATGTTGTAGTGGCGCAGGTCGGCGTGTTGCAGCCTGCCGCGCAGCGCGGCGCCTATATCGGCGAGAAACTGCCGTGGGCTGAGCGGCCAATATTTGCGTTTGAAACGCCCGCTGGCCAGGTTGATCAGCAGGTAGCACAGCCCGTTGACGCCGAACAGCCACATGCCGGCGAAGTGCCACTGCAGCGCGCCGCCCAGCCAGCCGCCGAGCGTCAGCTCATTGAGAAAGCTGAAGTTGAACAGCGGCGAGGCGTTGTAGATGCGCCAGCCGCTGGTCACCATGATCAGCATCGCCAGCGCATTCAGCCAGTGCGTCAACCGCAGCCACAGCGGATGCACCGTCTGTCGTTGTTCCGGGGTGAGAGTGAGGTTCATGCGAACTCCTGGCGACCAATGAGGCGATGAGCCGAGTATTCCCCGGATTTGTTCCCCAAGACCTCACACAAAGTTAAATAAAATGTGATAACTCCGCCGGTGGGGGTTGTGTAGACTTCGGAGAGAAACGGGCAATCAGCGGTAATGAGAATGGACAAGCCAAAACGAATTTTGATCGTCGAGGACGACGGCGACATCGCCGAACTGCTGCAGCTGCATCTGCGCGACGAGGGTTACGCCATCAGCCACGCCGCCGACGGCAACCGGGGCATGGCGATGCTGGAACAGGGCGGCTGGGACGCCCTCATCCTCGATCTGATGCTGCCGGGCGTGGACGGATTGGAAATTTGCCGCCGGGCGCGCACCATGACGCGCTACACGCCGATCATCATCATCAGCGCGCGCTCCAGCGAGGTACACCGCGTGCTGGGGCTGGAACTGGGCGCCGACGACTATCTGGCCAAGCCCTTCTCCATGCTGGAGCTGGTGGCACGGGTCAAGGCGCTGTTCCGCCGCCAGGAAGCGATGAGCCGCAACCTGCGCATGGACGCCGGCGTGCTCAGTTTCAACGATCTGACCATCGATCCCATCGCCCGCGAAGTGCACCTGCACCAGCAGCCGGTCGAGCTGACGCCGCGCGAATTCGACCTGCTGTACTTTTTCGCCCGCCACCCGGGCCAGGTGTTCTCGCGCCTGAGCCTGTTGAATCAGGTCTGGGGCTATCAGCACGAGGGGTATGAGCACACCGTCAACACCCATATCAACCGGCTGCGCATCAAGATAGAGCGCAACCCGGCGGAACCCGAGCGCATCCTCACGGTGTGGGGCATGGGCTATAAATTCGCGGCCGCGCCGCAAGAGTGAGCCATGAAAAACCTTACGTTAGCGCAACGCCTCACGCTGATCTTCGCGCTGCTGATCGTCATCGGCTGCGCCTTTTCCGGCTGGATGCAGGTGCGCAGCAGCACCCAATATAGCCAGGCAGTGATCCAGCGCCTGTCCGGCAACCTGGCGCAGCATATTGCCGACAGCAACCCGCTGCTGGGGGTGAACGGGCCGGATCCGCAGGCGGTGCATACCCTGTTCGATCAGCTGATGGCGGTGAATCCCAGCGTTGAGGTTTACCTGCTCGACAAACAGGGCACGATTATCGGCAACGCCGCGCCGGCCGGGCATCTGAAGCGGCAGCGGGTCGCGCTGCCGCCGCTGCAGGCGCTGCTCGGTGGCGCGCCGATGCCGGTGTATGGCGACGATCCGCGCAGCGCGGACGGGCGCAAGGTGTTCAGCGTCGCGCCGCTAAAGGTTGATGGCCGGATCGAAGGCTATCTGTACGTGGTGCTGCTCGGCGAAGAGTACACGGCGCTGGCCAGCAACGCCCAGTTCAACTCGGCGGTCAGGATGGCGCTGTGGACCTCCGGGCTGATGGTGCTGTTCAGCCTGCTGGCCGGCGGTTTGGCGTTTTATTGGGTGACGCGCCCTATCCGTCGCCTGACCCGGCAGGTCAGCGCGCTGGACAGCGGCGGCATCGAGGCGGTGCAGGCCTACGCATCGCTGCCGGCGGTCAGGGCCGGGCGCGACGAAGTCAGCCAGCTGCAGCAGGCCTTCCACCGCATGGCGCAGCGCCTTGCCGAACAGTGGCAAACGCTGGCGCAGCAGGATCGGCTGCGGCGCGAGTTCATCGCCAACGTCTCGCACGATCTGCGCACCCCGCTCACCTCGCTGCACGGCTATCTGGAGACGCTGTCGGTCAAAGCCGCCACCCTGAGCGAAGCCGATCGGCAGCGCTACCTGGAGATCGCGCTGGCGCAGAGCCGCAAGGTGGGCAAGCTGGCGCAGGAGCTGTTCGAGCTGGCGCGGCTGGAGTATGGCGTGGTGAAACCGCAGAAAGAGCCCTTCTCCCTCAGCGAGCTGTTGCAGGACGTGTTCCAAAAGTTCGAGCTGGCGGCGGAGGCGCGCAACCAGCGGCTGCACGCCGACATCGCCCCCGGCATTCCGCCGGTGTTCGCCGATCTCAGCATGATTGAGCGGGTGCTGACCAACCTGTTGGACAACGCCATTCGCCATACGCCGCCCGGCGGCGACATCGGCGTGCGGCTGTGGCGGCAGGACGATCGGGTGATGGTGCAGGTCAGCGACAGCGGCCCCGGTATTCCGCAGACGCTGCGCGCCGATCTGTTCGTGCGCCCGTCTGTCCTGAGCGGCGCCCGGCGCCCTTCCGGCGGGCTGGGGTTGATGATCGTGCGGCGCATTTTGCAGCTGCACGACAGCGATATTCAGCTGATCGAACAAGCGCAAAGCGGTGCCTGTTTCCGGTTTGCCATTCCGCCACGTTAATCGAGGCAGCTGCGATCGACGCTGATAAATTTGTCGTTATAGATAATGAATTTCTGCCCCTTCAGCCGAATACCGGCATGGGTCAGCGTATCGCCGGGGCGCAGGTATTCGGTGACGCCCTCTTCATCCGTGCTGTTGCAGCCCGGCTTGAGCAGGAACTTGAAGTAGGTGTTGCCGGTGTTGGTGAGCGTACCGCGCTGGGTATCGAGCCGATAGGCAAAGTTTACCTGACGCGGGCGCACCACCAGAATGGTGTCCATCACCACGATCGGCTCCAGGTTGACCCCGGCGCCCCGACGCGGCCCCGGCTCGAACAATCGGGTCGGCACTTCGCGAAATGACACCCGGTAATAACGCTCGCGATTATCCTGCGGCCCGCGGTAGAAAAACTTGTAGTACTCCGCCTGCCCGGCCTGCAGAGTCAGCTGGCGCGGCGCGAACAGCAGTTCGCCATCCGCCGGCCGGCTGCGCACCTCGCGCTCTCCCGGCCGATCGATGGCGCGAATGCTCACCTGATACAGGCGCGCGCTGCGGTTGTTATTCAACACCCGCTTGGCGGTGAATGAGCGATCCTGATCCATGGCAAACGTCAGGGTGCCGACATTGATTGCAGCGGCGGTAAAGGGGAAGGACAAACACAGCAACCCTATCAGCATAAGTTTCACGCTCTGCCCTCAATTGATGTTGCGCCAGGTGGCTTCGACATGAATTTCACCGGCGGCGCTGACGTCGCCGTACCAACCGTTGCCGTCGACGGTTCTCAGCGAGATCGGATTATTCATCGGAATACTAAAGGTCACGCGGGTCTTGTTCAGCACCCCCACTTCGCCGGAAATATCATTCCACGGGGTGCTGCTCCAGAGCGCATTGGTCATGTCGTGCCACTGGCCATCGCAGCCGGCGGCGAAGCTCTGCTGGCCGTTGGTGCTGGTGGTGATGCCGAGGGTGGCGGGAAACGGCACCTGGGTACTGTTATCCGCGGAAGAAAAGAGGCAATAGTTCACCCCGTTGATCGCCCGAGTCGGCCCGGTCGCCATCACCCTCACCTGATCGGCGGCGGTTTTGCCGCTGGTAGTCACCAGGTAGCCGAACTCCAGCGCCGGCTCCGTCGGGCCGACATAACCTTCACGATGAGGGCTGTTGTCGTAATCATCGGAAATAATGCTGATGCTGAAATCGCGCGGCTTGATAATCAGCTGGTTTGAGGTGGAAAACTCATACCATCCCGACTCCGGCGAGGTGGTGTTCTGAAAACGGAAATTGATCAGATCGCGGGTGCCGCTGTCGGAAATCCCCAGCGCAACCATCTGTTTGAAGAAGTTACTGGAGAAGAACACATAGACGGCATTGCTGCTCTTCAGTTCGTTAAAGGTATAGTAGCTGCCGGTGCCCGACGTGTTTTTCCAGGTGTTGCCGTTCAGACTGAACTGCAGGTCGGCGGCGTTCACCGCGGATGACAGCGCCGCATGGTTAATCGCCGGGAAAACATGAATCGAGGTATTGCTGACGCTGCCGTCGGTCTGCAAATCATAGCTGACCATCTTGCACATGATGCCCGAGCGGGCGCCGATAGTCTGGTTCTTGCAATCGGCATTGCCCTCGCCGATGATCGGCACCCCATCGCTGTTGACGAACACCTCCGATACGGCGTTGGTATTGATAAAGCGCAGGTGCGCCGCCTTGCTGTGCGTGACGGTGCGCTTGTACCAGCTGCCGCTGGCCTGATCCTGGCAGCGGCCGCCGGCCGCGGCGTCGTAAGCCACCGACGTTTGGCAACCGTTGATCTGCATGCTGAAAGCGTCACCCGCCGCCATCTGCTTCAGATACTGATAGAAGCTCGGCGACATCATGCCGTGCATCCATTTTGCGCCGCCGGGCGTGACCACGGCGCCGTAAAATCCCTTTTCGTCGGTGGTCTGCGGCAGAATCAAGCTGGTATCCATATTGCAACCGGCATACCAGTTGATGCAACGCAAGCCGAGGAACGGATTCTTTATCGGCGCATTTTCCAGCCACATGTCATAGCGCCAGTTGGCATTCAGCCCCGTGTTGTAACCATTGTCCACGTACCCCAGGCTCTGCTGATAGATAGTGCCGGAACCGCCGTATTTCAGCCCGGTCCACTTGTTGGCGCCGGTCATGCGCGGATCCAGCCCGCCGGCCGGCGTAACGAAAAAGTTGTCGTCGGCGTTGTTCTCCACGAAGACAAATTTCATTACCGCCGCATCCGGCCAGTTGGTCTGGCTGACCGCCGCCTGCAGCGCGGGGGCGACCAGCGCCAACAACAACAGCGCAACGTTAGCTCTCATGGTCAGACTCCCCGGATGACAGATTGCCCGCATAGGTTTTCAGCCCGGTGCAGATCACGTCGCCGACCCACACCGCGCCTTGCGCCTTGCTGAGATCCAAATCCACTTCGCATGTCTGATTGCCGCTGTGGGTAAAATCGATAACCGGGAATTTCTTGTCGACGTCCATGATAAATTCGCCTTTCTCATCGGTGCGGGTGCGGCCGATATGATTCTTGATATAGGCGTTGGCCAGCAGCGTGCCGTCCTCCGCCTTGATGCGGCCGAACACCGTCACCATCTGTTTTATCTCCGGCGAGATCACCGCCACGTTGCCCGGATACAGGGTGAGCCTGCTCTTGCGCTTGGTGACGATGTCGAAGCTCTCCGCCGAGTTTTTGTTGTTCATCAGCTCAACGTCGTACTGACCGTAAGGCGACAAAGGCAGGTAATTCTTATTGCCGCTCAGCTTCACCATCCGGCCGTCAACCCGTGCGGTCAGCAGGCCGTCGTTTTCAATGCCGGTATTGAAGATAATCCCGGCGTTGCCTTCGTTGCGGCCGCTGATGGCAATATCACGCCCTTGCCAGCCCATGCTGCCGCTCGCGGTCAGGCTGCTGTTAACATAGCCGTCGGCGGAGCTGCTGACGTTGAGCGTGCCGGCAGAATACTTGGTGTCGAAGCGCGCATAGCCACCACCGTTGAAACGGTTGTCGCCGCGGGTATCACCGGAAATCGCCCGCGACAGGTTGGCGCCCAGGGTGCGGATCGGCCCGTCCTTGATGTCCTTGCGCGCCGCCAGGTTGGCGGTGGTGTAGCCGTTCTGGTTGGAAACGCCGGCGCTGAGCCAGTTGCCCATCGGCAGCGAAAAATCGAGCGCGATGTACTTGCCGGTATTGGCGCTGCTGCTGCCGTTGTTGTAGCGTTGCACGCCCGCCCGCACGCCCAGCGTGCCGAAGCGGCCGGTAAAGATGTTCTGGTAATAGTCGGCGTTGTAATAGTGACTGTCGTTCTTCTTATCGTCGTTGTAGCTGGCGCTCAGGGTGCCCAGCGGAGACCACAGCGCCCCCAGATTAAGGCTGCCGCCAACGGCGCGGTTATAGGCGTCATTTTGCAACAGACGATCGCCAATCTGCGTTTTCTCCTGATTGATCCATACGCTGCTGAAGCCGCCGGGCAACGCGGCGCTGACGCTATTGACCAGGCTCCAGGAGCGATCGGAGGCCGCCATGTTTTGCAGGTTGATCTGAATCGACTCGGTCACCGGCAGGCTGACACGGCTCTCGCCGACGGCGTTGCCGTCAAACGAATACCCCGACAGCGCCCAATTCAGCGTGTGCAGATTGCCGGTAGCCGAAGCGCCAAGCAAATAAGAGTCCTTTGCCGGGCGGTGGCGCTCTCGCTCGCCGCGCCAGTCGTCCATGCGCAGCATCCCGCCCCAAAATTGCCAGGCCAGCGGCGCATTGGCGCCGCGATTGGGGCTGAACAGTTTATTCACTCGCTGCATGCGTTTATCCACCACTTTGCCGTTGACCACGATCTCCACCTCGACGTCATAAATGCCGTAGGGCAGGCTGCCGGTGTCCACTTCATGGTTGCCCATCGTGAAGTTTTGCACGCTGAGCAGCCGCCCATCGCGCGACAAATGCACCTCGCCGGCCGAGGGGAAAAAAACCACGATCGGCGTCAGCGATTGGGAATTATCGAATACCGTCGAGTTGGCGCGGTTGCCGTAGGACAGACCATAAATCTTGCTCGAGTTGATGGTGGTGACCGGCCCCAGCGACTGCAGATTCCAGCTGTCCAGCATGCCGGCGGCGAAACGGCGGCCGGCGAAATCACGCTCGTACATCGCTTTGTACAGCGTGGCGTTTTCATCGCCGCTGCCGATACCGTAGATGGAACCGTTCAACTCCACGTGGTGTTCACGCAATGCGGTAACGCTGTTGAGCGATAAATAACTGGAGGTATTGCCTTCGCTGGCGCGGGCCCGGTTATCGTAGACTCCGAGGTTATAATCCAGCGTGCTGCTTACGGCATCCACGCTGGACGCGCCGATGTCGCTGGAGCGGGCGCGCAGCACCGTTCCGAGCGCGGATTCCTTCACCACCAGCTGCAGGTTGAGCTGCCGGAAATCCAGCGCCAGCCAAGCGTCGTCCGCGATCCGGATATGCTGCTGCCGATCGAATGGCGCATCCTGCAAAGCCTGCAGCTGGCCGGCTATCGCCGCCGTCAGCCGGGCGCCGTCGTCGTTATCCTCCAGCGTCACCCGACGAATCGTTAGCCTGTCCTGATCCAGGTAGAGAAAGGCATGGCCGATGCGGCTGTCGTCTTTGACGCCATCGCTCTTTTCATAATGCAACAACAGCGGAATACTCATCCCCTCGCGCAACGCCAGGCTGAAGGTTTGCGGGATCAGCACGCCGTTAATCTGCGTCAAACCGGCCGCCATCGCCATACGGCCAGGCAACAGCGTCGGCAGCGCCAGCGCACCGGCAGCCAAAAGCGTTTTCAACAGCACAGCGTTCACATGCCACTCCTTGCGTGATTGTTTTGCATCCATCGTGGATAACGCGCGCATTACTTCACCGGGATAAACTGTTCGCCGTGCCACAGCGCGACGCGCCCTTTTTTGTCGTTGACGTCAACCTTGCTGAAGGCGCGATCCTTGCCCGGCATCACGAAATAGTTCTCCTTGCAGTCGCTGCCGTCTTGCTTGTTCCTACAATTGCCGTAGGCCACCACTTTGAACGTGGCGTTGCCGGTGTTTTTGATCCGTCCGTTGGCGAACTGATAGGCGAAGCGATCCTGCCGAGGCGCCACCACCAAAATGGTGCCGATGCGCGCCGACGTGGTGGCCACGGCATTACGCCGATCCGAGTTTTGCCCCGCCTCGCTCAGCGCCTGATCGAACCAAACGATGCGGTAGTAGCGCTCCTGAGCATCGTTCGGTCCCTTGTAGTAAAAGCGGATCACGTCGCTGGCGTTGGCCGGCAAGATCAGGCTGGCGGGCGACAGCAGCATTTCATCCCGGCTGCTCATCGGGATCGCCGTACCGGAGGCCAGGGGGCTGGAAATGCGTTCGATCTTGATGTTCACCAGCCGGCCGCTGTCGGTGGTGTTTTTGATTTCCTTGCTCAGGCGCGCGCTGTCGCCAGGCATGAAGGAGCTGATCTCACCCACATCGAGAGCCAAAGCCGGCCGCAGCAGCATTAACATCAGGGTGACGGCGAGAGAAAAGCGTGTCATTGCGGTATTCCACTGGCGTTGATGAGCGATAAATAGCAGGAGGTCTCCCCCCTGCCAGGTGCAGATCGTTCGGGGGATTAGGAAGTCCAGGTCGCGTTGAACTCGACGCTGACGTCGCCGCTCCAGATACCTTCCGGCAACGTGCTGAAATCCGTAACGGCGGTGGTGCCGTTTGACGTCGCGCCGATGATGCTGAAGGTGAATTGATCCTGCGCGCTGGTGCGGCCGGCCTGGTTATAGGCGTTGGACAGGGCGCTCAGATTGCCGCCCAAAATGCCGGCGGTGGTGTCGATCATGGTGGTTTCAGCCGTTTTCTCTACCGCAGCACCGTTGTAGTTCACCCCGACTTCCAGCGTAGAACCGGAAGTATCCAGCTGAGTCAGCGTATTGGAGACCAGTTTTGAGGTCAGTTTGAAAGCGGTGGCCGTGGTATCGCCTTCCACGGTGACGTCAAACAGGCCTTTCTGACTGTTGAAACCCTTAATGCCTTCTGCATAGTTGAAGGTCAGGCTGCCAATCGGCGTCACAACCAGTTTGCTGGTGGTGTCTTTCTTGGCGGTCGCAGACCAGGTTGCCAACGCCTGAGCGGTAACGTCGGCGGCTTGAGCAGTGCTGACCGCTGCAAAGGCGGAAACGATCGCCAGAGCCAGTGTCATTTTCTTCATGGTATAACTCCCTTCAATGTTGAATATGTTTTCTTTCTTTCGTCCATTCTCAGCCAGCCGTTTGCATCACTGCGTTTAGCCAGTCTGCTTGACGCCACAAGAATATCCCCAGCCGTTCAAAAAAGAATCATTAACTATTAAAGTTCAAATATTTAGATTTAAATGCCGCAATTAAGATTGCGGCCCCCGACAATCACGTTAAAACACGGATTAAGCCTTTGATGAAAGCACAATCATATTGTGGTTTAACCCCATCAAAGCGGTTGTTGTTTAACCACAAAGCAACCCTGTTTATCCTTGCCATGTCCGTACAGAATTTCAGCCCGCGTCATTCGTTCGTTGCGGAGAGAAGATTGATTGGATTAACTCAGGAGAGCAGCAGCCAATGAAGATCGACTGCTGCAGAGAAGAGGTGACTCTTGCCACATTTCAGGAAGGATAGCGGGTTCTCAGGGTAAGAATAAGCCGCATAAAACCGGCCTGATTGAGGCTCAGTTTTCGCATAATATTCAGTTTATGGGAGCTGATGGTTTTGTAACTTCGCCGGGTCAGGTTGGCAATGCTTCGTGGAGATGCGCCGGCAGCCATCATGGCCAAAACTCGCCATTCACCGTCAGATAATGCGACAGGCGAATGGGCCAACCGGGCACGAATATGCGGGGAACGATAGCCGGAGAACTCCCCCGCAGCCGCAATGGCATCACGCAGGCAATGCAAAGGCTCCTCCTTTGCCACTATAGCTATGCGCGCATCCGTCGCTAACAGCGCTAATATACCGGGGTGTTCTACCGCGGTGAAAATCACCAAGGGAATTTCCGGCCAGACATTTTTTGCCGTCAGAACGAACCGCAATACATCATACAAATATTCGTTCTGATGATATAACTCCATAATAAGCGCGCGCGGCTTCCCTCCTTTCAATGCTCCCTCCAGCTCGCTCAAGGCATCGATAAAATACCTGTCACTTGATCGGGTAACGAGAAATGCTTCCATTCCTGTTCTCACTAAATAGCTGGGTTCAAAAAATAGCAGCGCATCACCGAAATCGGCTTTAACCATACATAATCACCATAATGAGGTAGAAAGCGGTAGAGAAAGGGAAATACCTCTCGATAGACGCCACACGGCACCCTGCCAAATGAAAAGCAAACGTTCAATTTCAATGCTGTAATATTTTTGTCATATCCACCGTCCTTTCAATCGCGTTGGGCCGACGGCTATCGATGGTCAATTAATAAACTCGGCATTGTCGCTTTCCAAACCGGAACAGATCTCCATTTTATGTTCACGCAAAATCTTGCAGCGCAGCAGGAATAAGCGGGAAATGCCGGAAATGTAAGCCCTGACCTGATTGCTGCGCACCACCAGCAAAAACTCATCGCCGCTGCATTCTCCCGTTTGGTGAGCGGCGTAAGCCAGAATGTCCCGATTCAGGCTGGCGTTGACCGACGCCGAGGCGGCAGGCAAGGACATGAAAACCTTACAATTGCCGGACTTTCCCAGGTAGCTCTCCTGCCGGGCCTCCGAGCCGCTGAAATAGGCGGTGACAGCAATGGCCATGAGGATGCCCCCCAGAACCAATGCACAGATCATCAGCCAGCCGCGGCGGGAATCACCGAAAAAAGAGGTGGCCCGGTTGATGACGGTTGCGGATGGCGGGTTTATCGCCGCTTCGGGCGCAGGCTCCGGCAAAGAGGCGGCGGGTTCTGCATCGTGTCTATCTTCCGCTTCCTCATAAGACTCGATGGTAATCTCATCACGCAGCATAAAACCCACTTTAGGGACAGTGACAATAACCTCTTCTTCGACGCCCAGATTTTTAATCACCCGGCGTAATTTGCTGACGCACTGATTAAGATTATTATTGCTGGAAACCATGCCGTAATCGTCCCAGACCTTCTTGAATATCAATTCACGCCCCACGGCCTCGCCATGGTGGGCAATCAGCAGCAGCAACAACCGCTTGGAAGGACTGGATATGGATATGGGATCGTCAGAAAAATCAGTTGGGCTAAGGGTTCTGGTGTCTGCGTCAAAGAGAATATGGTCATTAAATCTATATTTCATTTTATTCACATGTTTTCACTATAGCGATAATTTATAGTTTGGCGTCAAATGTTAATGAAATATTAAATCGGGTTAATTCGCAAAAACACCCAAATGCAGGCAAGAAAAACCACGCAATCAACGCCACGAAATACGCTTTTTCACCTCACCACCGTTATATAGGATTTTTCTTGCAAACCATAACCAAAGGTTAACCAATCACCACGCCCATTGATATATTGACGCGATAAAAACCAAAAAGTTAGTTTTTTATATCGCAAATTATCAACTTTAAGGAAAATCATCTCAAAAAATAGCCGCAGAACTAAATTTTAATAAAAAAATAATAACACGTGAATGTTGAGCGCAATCACATATAGCCGGCATACGCATTAGCCTGATGAATTAACGCGCTTGCCGCGACGCAAATGTTAAAATTTAGGTTCAGCCAAGGCGCTGGGGAAATAATAATGAAAGGAAAAGCTTACGAATGACGCCTGTCGCATTATTCGCAACAGGCGAAAACATTCGCGCAGTTCATTGAACTGATGAAGGGAATATCAGGCTAAAGGTCAAGCAAGCAGCATCCTGGCCAGCGGAACACTGCGCGCGCACCTCACCGCCGTGCAGCGTCATGATGGCGCGCACGATAGACAGCCCCAGCCCACTGGCATGATTGCCGGCGCTGCGCGCGGGATCGGCGCGGTAGAAACGATCGAACAATTTTTCCAGCTGTGCCGGCGCGATCGGCGGCCCCTGATTGATAACCTGCACCCACCAGGCATCGGCGCGCCATTCAGCCCGCAACGCGATCAGGCTGTTTTCATCGGCATAGCGCACCGCGTTGGCCACCAGGTTGCTCAGCGCCCGCTGGAACAACATCGCGTCCGCCTTCAACTCGCCTTCCCCTTCGCAGCTCAGCGCGATGCCGCGTTCTTCCGCCAGCCCTTCGAAGTAATCCGCCACCCGCCGCAGTTCCAGCGCCACATCCAGACGGCCGTAGTTCAGCGCAGACTGCGCCTCCCCGGCGCGCGCCAGAAACAGGATGTTTTCCACCATGCGGGAAATGCGCTCCAGCTCATCCATATTGTTCGACAGCAGGGTTTCGTACTCCTCCACGCTGCGGGGCTGGTAAAGCGCCACCTGGCACTGGCCCATCAGCGCCCCTATCGGGGTGCGGATCTCATGGGCCAGATCGGCGGAAAACTGCGTCAGGCGCTGATAGCCTTCATTCAACCGATCGAGCATCGCATTGAACGAACGGGTCAACTGCTGCAATTCCTTCGGCGCTCCCTGCTCGCTGAGGCGCGTCGACAGCGTATTGGGCGCAATCTGCGACGCCTGCGCCGCCATGCGCCATAACGGCTTCAATCCCCGGCGCATAACCCCATACCCCAGCAGCGCAATCAGCAGGAAAGCCACCGCCACCGCCGCGACGATGCGCCACAGGTAACGCGCCAGCATCTTCTGCTCGTTGACCATCACATGCGCGGCGGAGATCTGCAACAGGCTGCCGTCTTCCAGGCGCACCATCGCCGACGCCGCGCGCAGCGGCACCCCCTGCGCCGTTTCCCCGCCGCGCACGGCGGCCAACGTCTGCGCCTGGCCGGCCGGCGTCGGCGCGATCGGCGGCAATGCCACCCCGGCCGGGTTCACGTTGATGAGCGGTTTTTGCCCCGGAATTTGGAAAATCAGCACGTCCTGTTCATTGCCCAGCATGTTTTCAAACAGGCCGTTATTGGCGGTCAGGCGCGCCAAAGGAAAGCGCTGTCCCAGCAAATGGCGGAAATACTCTACGCGCCCGGTCACCTGCAGATCGCTGCGCAGCGTCATTTCCTGGCGCATGGCGCTATACAGATACCCGCCCGTCCCGCTCACCACCAAAGCGGCCACCAGCGCGAACAGCGTGGCGGTGCGCAGCGTCAGCGACACCGGCCGACGTGAAGTGCGCCCGTTCACGAGCGTGGCTCGCAGACATAGCCGATGCCGCGCACGCTGTGGATCAGCTTGACGTCGAACGGCCGGTCTATTTTGGCGCGCAGGCGTTTGATCGCCACGTCAACCACATTGGTGTCGCTGTCAAAATTCATGTCCCACACCTGAGAGGCGATCTGCGTGCGCGACAGCACTTCGCCCTCGCGCCGCACCAGCAGGTGCAGCAGCATGAACTCCTTGTTGGTCAACGGGATCACCTGTTCCTGACGCACCGCCCGGCGGCGCAGCACGTCCAGCTGCAGATCGGCGATGGCGTAATGATCGGCTTCGCGCGCCGGCCCACGGCGCAGCAAGGTGCGTAAACGCAGCACCAGTTCGGTGAACGAAAACGGTTTAATCAGATAATCGTCCGCGCCCAGCTCCAGACCGTGGATGCGATCCTGCACGCCGTCGCGAGCGGTGAGAAACAGAATCGGCACGTCGCTTTTCTTGCGCAGCACCTCGATGATCTGCCAACCGTCCAGCCCCGGCAGCATCACGTCGAGCACGATCGCATCGTAGTCTTGCTCCAACGCGCGAAACAACCCGTCGGTGCCGGTGCGCGCCAAATCGACGCCGTACCCCGCCTCGCTCAGCCCTTTCTTCAGGTAATCCCCTGTGCCGATATCGTCTTCAACTACCAGTATTCGCATGCTCACCACCTCGTTACGTCTGCAAAAATACTAGCAGCTTCGGCGGACAAACTTGATGACATTAATGTCATCAAACGGCCATGGCGCTGACCCAATGGCTCAACCATGCTTACCCGGCAAACTCATTTCAGGAGAACGTTATGATTACCCGTCATCGTATAGCCGGTTTACTGTTGTCCACCTTGCTGCTGTCCAGCGGCCTGGCCGCCGCCGCTCAAACGCCGGGCAAGGTTATCGCGCCGCTGCGCGGCACCATCAGCCAGGTGGCCGACGGCAATCTGCAGCTGACCGATCGCAAGGGTGAGACGCTCAGCGTCAAGCTGAACGATCAGACCAAAGTGCTCAGCGTTTCCAAGGCCACGCTGGACGACATCAAACCGGACAGCTTTATCGGCACCGCCGCCGTGCCGCAGCCGGACGGCACGCTCAAAGCGCTGGAGGTGCACGTGTTCGCCGCCAGCCTGCGCGGCACCGGCGAAGGGCACTCGGCCTGGGAATCCGCTGACGGCAAAGTAGACACCATGACCAACGGCACCGTCGGCAAACTGGTGAAATCCAACGGCCGCACCCTGACCGTCACCTACGGCAACCAGCAGAAAACCGTCGTCGTGCCGGAAGACGTGCCAATCGTGACGCTGGATCCGGGCGATTTGAGCCTGCTGAAACCGGGCGTGCACATCGTGCTGTTCTCCGCCGCCAACGATAAGGGCGAGCGCGTCGCCACCCGCATATCCGCCGGCAAAGACGGCACCGTGCCGCCGATGTAACCGGAGAAAGCCATGAAACCCAACGCGTCGCGGCCGGTGCATCGCTGGCCGGTTCGAATCACTCATTGGATCAACCTGTTCGCCATGGTGTGCATGTTTATGAGCGGCTGGGAGATCTATAACGCCTCGCCTCTGTTCGATTTCCGCTTTCCGCCGCAGATGACGCTGGGCGGTTGGCTGGGCGGCGCGATTGGTTGGCATTTGGCGGTGATGTGGCTATTGGCGCTCAACGCCACCTGCTATCTGCTGTGGAGCCTGTTCAGCGGCCATTTTCGCCGCGATCTGTTGCCGCTTCGCGTCGGCGCGCTGCGGCAGGATATCTGGCTGGCGTTGACGCTGCGCCTGCGCCACCGGCATGGCCACTACAACGCCATTCAGAAGCTGATGTATCTCGGCGTGCTGGCGCTGGGCCTATTGCTGGTGCTGTCCGGCCTGGCGATTTGGAAGCCGGTTCAGCTGCAGGGATTGGTCGCCCTGTTTGGTGGCTTCGATTTCGCGCGCTACGTGCATTTCTTCGCCATGGTCGGCATCGGCCTGTTCGTGGCGATCCACGTCTTTATGGTGATCGTCGTGCCCAAAACGCTGTGGGCGATGATAACGGGTGGCAAACATGAATGAGAAAAAGCCGCGGGCAACCGCGCCAAAACTGGAACCGGACCAAAAAAAGCAGCTGGTCAATCTGCAGCGCCGCCTGATGCTGCGCTCCGGCCTGACGCTGGGCGGCATCGCCATGCTCACCGGTTGCAACCTGCAAGACGGCGATCGGGTGGATAAGGTGCTGTGGGCCATGTCGCGCTGGAACGACCGGGTGCAGGCCTGGCTGTTCAGCGGCCAGCGGCTGGCGCAAACTTACCGGCCCGATCAGATTACCCAGCCTTTCCCCTTCAACGCGTTTTACCCGGAATACAACGTCCCCGAGATCGATCTGGCCGGCTACCGGCTTGAGGTCACGGGGAAAGTGGAGAAAAAAGCGCCCTGGACGCTGGAACAGCTGCAACGGCTGCCGCAGCAAAGCCAGATCACGCGTCTGATCTGCATTGAGGGCTGGAGCGCCATCGGCCAATGGGGCGGCGTGCCGCTGCGCACCTTTCTGCAGCACGTCGGGGCGGATCTGAATGCCGGTTACGTCGGCTTCAAATGCGCCGATCGCTACTACTCCAGCCTCGACATGGCCACCGCGCTGCACCCGCAGACCATTCTGGCGCTGGATTTCGGCGGCAAGGCGCTGCCGGCGGACTATGGCTACCCGCTGCGGCTGCGGGTGCCCACCAAGCTGGGGTTCAAAAACGCCAAACATATCGCCGCCATCTTCGTCAGCGACGTCAATCCGGGCGGCTATTGGGAAGATCAGGGCTACAACTGGTTCAGCGGCATTTAGTTTTGCGCGGTGCTGCGCATAAGCTCCATCGGCGGCTGGAGGGTCTTCTCCGCCGCAGTTAATAATCGGTTCGTCACAAAGGGGATAACTATAGGAAAAATAATAGTAAAAAGGATTTCATCATGGAGATTGATGTGAGGGAGTCACACACAGGGATAGCAGACACATACAGGTATCAGATTACTGTAAGAAAAAGTGATGGTAAAACGGCCATCTATCATTTGGATTTCAAGAAAATTGGGCAAAACATGCACCATTGGTTTGCCCCAGTGTATGTGGACACTACTCTCCTCGATAATGCTTTCTCTCTGGAGTTTTATGATGTTAAGGCGCTGAGCGACGCAAGCAAGCACCAGCGCTCAGCTTTCGATACCTATACCGCAATGCATTACACCCTTCTCCAACGCGAACGTTTATTCGTCGTTGGCATCGGGGAAACCCTTCTCAAGTTTGCTTATCAGTATCATGCCAGGATCATCTTCAGTGCACCGTTAAGGCCAGCATTAGCTAAAATTTATGATTTCCTGTTGAAAAAACACGCTGAAAAAGGGCATTATTCATACAAAATAGAGTTTATAAAGGACGGCCTCTATGTCATCGAAATCCCGCATAACCCCCATAACACCCCATACTTACCAGCAGCACGTTAAGGAACAACGCCTGAAAGAGATGCAAGCCTTCCACGAAGAGTGGTGGGAACAAAGGCGCCGCGAATGGCGTGAACGCGGCGGCGTTGAAGCAAGTGAACCGCCCGCATGTGGCATCGATACCGAACTTTCATCCTGACTCCGGTTCGTTCTTACTCTTCTTCCCCTGCCGTCAGCAACGCAAGCCCAGCTTGCTCGATTGCCTCCCGCGCGGCGGCGGGCAGCCCCTCGTCGGTAATGACGGCGTCAAAGGCGGCGATCGGCAGCGCCAGGTAGGTCGCGATCTTGCCGTATTTCGAGGTGTCGCTGAGCAGAATGCAGCGGCGGCTGGCCTCGACGATGGCCTTCTTTACCATCACCTTGTCTTCGTTCGGCGTCGACAGGCCGCGCATGCTCCACGAAGAGGCGGAGATAAACGCCAGATCGATAAACAGACCGCGCAGCGCCTGCGCCGCCGCTTCGCCGACGCAGGAGCGGTTTTCCCGGCACACGGTGCCGCCTGTGTGGATGATTCTGCACTGGCTGTGTTCGATCAGGAAGCCGGCGATGACAAAGTCGTTGGTCACCACCGTCAAATCGTCACGTTCACCGATCTGCTTCGCCAGCGCCAGCGTGGTGGTGCCGGCATCCAGATAAATACAGCTATTGGCGGGAATTTGCCGCGCCGCCAGCCGGCCGATGGCGATTTTCTGCCGGCTGAACATCCCCTCTTTGGCCTGGTGCGAAGGTTCGCTCGCCACCCGCTCGGGTGCCTGCACGCCGCCCGAGACCGACTGCACCGCGCCCTGTTCCTCCAGCTTTTGCAAATCGCGGCGGATCGTCATATGCGACACCCCCAGCCGTTCGGTCAGCTCGGCAATGCTGACGACGCCGCGTTCGGATACCAGCGCAAGAATTTGTTGATGGCGTTCTACAGGTATCACGGTTCCCTCTCGTTGCTGCGGTGATAATAATTGTGATTTTACGTCAATTTTCGTTCGCCGATAGCCCTAATTTTTCGCGGCGTGACGGCGCGCGCAGTGACGCCAGAAAAACATAAACTTATTTAAAAACATAACAATAATGTTGATGCAGGCCAGAAACCGTACGAAGAATTCGTCTCACGCATTGTTAATTATTGTGATATCGATCGCGGATAAACGGCCGTCAAGCGCTTACATTTAACACAACAAAACAAATTATCACTAAAATTAACAGGAGTGCAGTATGACACACCCAGGGAAATATGCCGTCTGCGTCATTGGGCTGGGCGCGATGGGCATGGGCGCGGCGCGCTCGTGCCTCCGCGCCGGATTGACCACCTACGGGGCGGACCTGAATCCGCAGGCGCTGGCGGCGCTGCAACAGGCCGGCGCAAAACACGCGTCTACCAGCGCGCGCGACTTCGCCGCCGAACTGGACGCCGTGCTGCTGCTGGTGGTGAACGCCGCCCAGGTGAAGCAGATCCTGTTCGGCGAACAAGGCCTGGCGCCAAAGCTCAAGCCGGGCACCGCGGTGATGGTCTCTTCGACCATTTCCGCCGATGACGCCAAACAGATCGAGCAACGTCTGCTGGACTACGGGCTGCCGATGCTGGATGCGCCGGTTTCCGGCGGAGCGGCCAAGGCGGAGGAAGGCCAGATGACGGTGATGGCCGCCGGCGCCGACGCCACCTTCGAGCGCCTGCAACCCGTGCTGGACGCCATCGCCGGCAAGGTTTACCGCATCGGCGAGGCGATCGGCCTGGGCGCGACGGTTAAAATCATCCACCAGCTGTTGGCCGGGGTGCACATCGCCGCCGGAGCGGAAGCCATGGCGCTGGCCGCCCGCGCCGGCATCCCGCTGGACGTGATGTACGACGTGGTCACCCACGCCGCCGGCAACTCCTGGATGTTCGAAAATCGCATGCGCCACGTGGTCGACGGCGACTATGCACCCAAATCGGCGGTGGATATCTTCGTCAAGGACCTGGGGCTGGTGGCCGATACCGCCAAGGCGCTGCACTTCCCGCTGCCGCTGGCCTCCACCGCCTTCACCATGTTTACCGCCGCCAGCAACGCCGGTTACGGTAAAGAAGACGACAGTGCGGTAATCAAAATCTTTGCCGGCATCGATTTGCCGCAGAAAAAGGAGGCAATCTGATGCTGATCGGCGTAATCGCGGATGATTTTACCGGCGCGACCGATATCGCCAGTTTTCTGGTGCAAAACGGCCTGCCGACGGTGCAGTTGAACGGCGTGCCGCAAGACGAAACGCCGGTCAGCGCGCAGGCGGCGGTCATCAGCCTGAAATCGCGCTCCTGCCCGGCAGAGCAGGCGGTCGAACTGTCGTTGCAGGCGCTGGCCTGGCTGCAAAAACAGGGCTGCCGCCAGTTCTACTTCAAATACTGCTCCACTTTCGACAGCACCGCGCAGGGCAATATCGGCCCGGTGACCGACGCCCTGCTCGCCGCGCTGGGGGAAAGTTTCACTGTGGTATCTCCGGCGTTGCCGATAAACGGCCGCACGGTCTATCAGGGCCACCTGTTCGTCGGGGAACAGCTGCTGTCCGAATCCGGCATGCGTCATCACCCGGTCACGCCGATGACCGACAGCAACCTGCTGCGCCTGATGGAATCCCAGGCCACCGGGCGCTGCGGGCTGGTGACGGCGGCGGAAATGGATCGCGGCGCCGGGGCGGTCAGCGAGAAACTGCGGCAATTGGCGCAGGAAGGCGTGCGCTACGCGGTGCTGGATACGCTCAACGAACGGCATCTGCTCAGCCAGGGCGAAGCGTTGAAAACGATGAAGCTGGTGACCGGCGGTTCGGGCCTGGCGATCGGCCTGGCGCGGCAGTGGGCGCAGAACGGCGAGCGTTCGGCAGAGGCGGCCGGCGCGCCGCAGGGCGAGAAAGCGGCGGTGCTGTCCGGTTCTTGCTCCGTCATGACTAACCGGCAGGTGGCGCACTACCGCGAACGCGCGGCGGCGCAGGCCATCGATATCGGCCGCTGTCTCGATCCGCAGGCGCGCGCCGCCTACGCCGCCGAGCTGGCGCATTGGGCGCAGCGTCACGCCGGGGAGGCGCTTGCCCCGCTGATCTACGCCACCGCAGCGCCGGAAGCGCTGCAGCAAACGCAACGGCAGTACGGTAGCGCCGCCAGCGAGGCGGTGGAGGCGTTGTTCGCCGAGCTGGTAGTGCAACTGCGCCAGTTGGGATTCAGCCGCTTTATCGTCGCCGGCGGCGAAACCTCCGGCGTGGTCACGCAGGCGCTGGGCATTCGCGGCTTCCATATCGGCCCCAGCATTTCCCCCGGCGTTCCCTGGGTGCGCGCCAGCGATCGGGCCATTTCCCTGGCATTGAAATCAGGCAATTTTGGCGATGAAGCCTTCTTCGCGCGCGCGCAAACGGAGTTTCCAGTATGACCACGACCATCGAACAGCAGGCACGAGAAGAGATGGTGCGCCTAGGTGCCTCGTTTTTCCAACGCGGTTACGCCACCGGCTCAGCCGGCAACCTCTCGCTGTTGCTGCCGGACGGCGCGCTGCTGGCGACGCCGACCGGCTCCTGTCTCGGCGAGCTGCAGGCCGACCGCCTGTCTAAAGTGAGCCTGAACGGCGACTGGCTGTCCGGCGACAAGCCGTCGAAAGAGATCAGCTTTCACCGCGCGCTGTATCTGAACAACCCGGAATGCAAAGCGGTGGTGCACCTGCATTGCACCTATCTCACGGCGCTCTCTTGCCTGCAGGGGCTGGACGTCGACAACGCCATCAAACCGTTCACCCCCTATGTGGTGATGCGCGTCGGCAAGGTGCCGGTGGTGCCCTACTATCGCCCCGGCGACGAAAGGCTGGCGCAGGATCTGGCCCGCCTGGCGCCCACCCACCGCGCCTTTTTGCTGGCCAACCACGGGCCGGTGGTGACGGGTAAAGACCTGCGAGCGGCGGCGGACAATACCGAAGAGATGGAAGATGCGGCGCGGCTGATCTTCACCCTTGGCGATCGTCCGATCCGCTATTTGACCGATGATGAAATTGCCGAATTACGGAGCTGACCCATGCCTAAATTTGCCGCCAATTTATCGATGATGTTTAACGAAGTGCCGTTCCTCGAGCGCTTCGCCGCCGCTGCCGAACAAGGCTTCAACGCGGTGGAGTTCCTGTTCCCTTACGAGCATCCCGCCGAGCTGTTGGCGGAAAAACTGCGCGAACACGGCCTGCAACAGGTGCTGTTCAACACCGCGCCCGGCGATGTCGCCGCCGGCGAATGGGGGCTGGCGGCGCTGCCGGGCCGCGAGCAGGATGCGCGCGCCGATATCGATCGCGCGCTGGCCTACGCCATCGCCCTCGCCTGCCCCTGCGTGCACCTGATGGCCGGCGTGGTGCCCGCGGGCGCGGACCGGCAGCGTTATCTCGACACCTTTATCGCCAATGCGCGCTATGCCGCCGACGCCTTCGCCCCGCACGGCGTCAAGGTGCTGATCGAAGCGCTCAGCCCACCGGTCAAACCCGACTACCTGTTCGCCAGTCAACATCAGGCGGCGGAGGCGGTAGCGGCTATCGAGAGACCGAACGTGTTCATTCAGTTCGACTTTTTCCACGCGCAGTTAGTAGATGGCAATATCAGCGGGTTGCTGGAAACGCTGGCCGGGCGCTACGCGCATATCCAGATAGCCTCGGTGCCGGATCGCCATGAGCCGGATGACGGCGAACTGAATTACCCGTGGCTGTTCGACAGGCTGGATGCGCTCGGTTATCAGGGCTGGGTAGGTTGCGAATACCGGCCGCGCGGCGACACCGCCGCTGGGCTCGGCTGGCTGAAACCTTACCGCTAACGCCGCCGCCGACACCAGGAAATCGATTTTATAACAATGAAACGCACCCGTATCGCCACGCGGCGATCGCGGTGCCCAACGCTTACCCAACGAAAGGCTTTTTTCATGTCTACCTCTCTGCTGTTGCTGATTGCCGTACTCGGCGTGGTGCTGCTGTTATTGATGGTCATCAAGGCGAAGGTGCAACCCTTTGTCGCGCTGTTGGTGGTCAGTCTGCTGGTGGCATTGGCCAGCGGCATTCCGACCGGTGAAGTGATGAAAGTGATGACCGCCGGGATGGGCGGCGTGCTCGGCTCGGTGACCATCATCATCGGCCTGGGGGCGATGCTTGGCCGCATGATCGAACACTCGGGCGGCGCCGAGTCGCTGGCGCAGCGCTTCAGCCAGGGGCTGGGGCCGAAACGCACCGTCGCCGCGCTGACCCTCGCCGCGTTTATCCTCGGCATTCCGGTGTTCTTCGACGTCGGCTTTATCATTCTGGCGCCGATTATCTACGGCTTCGCCAAGGTCGCCAAAGTGTCGCCGCTGAAGTTCGGCCTGCCGATGGCCGGCGTGATGTTGACGGTCCACGTCGCGCTGCCGCCGCACCCCGGCCCGGTGGCCGCCGCCGGTTTGCTCAACGCCGACATCGGTTGGCTGACCATCATCGGCCTCGCGATTTGTATTCCGGTCGGCGCGATCGGCTATTTCGCCGCCAACTACCTCAACCGCAAAACCTATCCGTTATCGATAGAGGTGCTGGAACAGCTGCAGCTGGCGGCGCCGGAACCGCGGCCGGAAGGGCAAGCGCCGCTCAGCGATCGCATCAACCCGCCCGGCGCCGGGCTGGTGGCAGCGCTGATCGTCATCCCGATCGCCATCATCATGCTCGGCACCGTCTCCGCCACGCTGTTGCCTGCCAGCTCGGCGCTGCGCGATACGCTGTCGCTGCTGGGCTCGCCGGCGGTGGCGCTGATGATCGCCCTGCTGCTGGCCTTCTACTTCCTGGCGCTGCGCCGCGGCTGGAGCCTGCAACACGCCAGCGACGTGATGGGCGCTGCGCTGCCGACCGCCGCGGTGGTGATCCTGGTGACCGGCGCGGGCGGCGTGTTCGGCAAGGTGCTGGTGGAATCCGGCGTCGGCAAGGCGCTGGCGGAGGTGCTGACGGCCATCGGCCTGCCGCTGGTGCCCGCCGCCTTTATCATTTCGCTGGCGCTGCGCGCTTCGCAGGGATCCGCCACCGTGGCGATCCTGACCACCGGCGGCCTGTTGTCGGAGGCGGTCAGCGGCTTGAATCAGCTGCAGCTGGTGCTGGTGACGCTGGCGACCTGTTTCGGCGGGCTGGGGCTTTCCCACGTCAACGACTCCGGTTTTTGGATCGTCACGCGCTATCTGGGGCTGTCGGTGGCCGACGGCCTGAAAACCTGGACGGTGCTGACCACCCTGCTCGGCCTGAGCGGCTTTCTGTTCACCTGGCTGTTGTGGCTGGCGGTGTGATTTCTCTGGCATACTGAACGCCGTTGTTTTTCATCGCCTTTCACCCTGTGCAGGAGCAGCAACATGACCGTAATCAACACCGCGCCAACGCTTGTCACCGAACGCCTGCGGCTGGACGCGCACAGGCTGGACGACTTCGAGTCGCTGGCCGCATTGTGGGCCGATCCGCTGGTGGTACGCTATATCGGCGGCACGCCGCGCGACCGGGAAGACTCCTGGGGGCGCCTGATGCGCTACGCCGGCCACTGGGCGCTGTTGGGGTATGGAAATTGGGCGGTGCGTGACAAACAGAGCGGCGAGTACCTCGGCAGCATCGGCTTCTTCGACGGCCTGCGCGATATCACCCCGGCGCTCGACGCGCCGGAAATGGGCTGGACGCTGGTGAGTTCTGCGCACGGCAAAGGCTACGCCACCGAGGCACTGCGGGCGGCGCTGGCCTGGGGTAAAACGCACCTGCCGGGGGAGAAAACCGTCTGCATCATCTCGCCGGAAAACCAGGCTTCGCTGGCGCTGGCGAAAAAAGTCGGCTTTAGCGAAAGCCGCCGCAGCGAGTATCACCAAAGCCCGATCGTCGTGATGCATTGCCCGCTCTAAAACCTAACCGCGCTGCATCGCCAACGCCGTCTGAACAAAGTTGTCCCGCAGCGCGTCGGCGCGTTGCGGATCCCAGGCGATACCGACCTGCCACTCCGTTTCCTCGCCGCTCAGCGGTAAAATATCGATGCCGGCCGGCGCGATATGCGTGATGCTGTGCGGCAGCAGCGCAACGCCGACGCCGGCGGCGACCAGCGCCAACAGCGTCTGAATATCGCTGGCCTGCTGCACCACGTTCGGCGTCAAGCGGTGAGCGGCGATAAACCGCAGCGACTGATCGCTCAGCCCGCGCCCGCGCTTCGGAGTCAACTGCAACAGCGGCAGCTGATTGAAACGCGCCATCAGATCGTCGGCGCGCAGCGCCAGCGCTCCCGGCGCAGCCAGCACCAACCGGTCACTCAGCATTGCCACGCCGCACAGCGGCGTATTGACCGGCAAACGCACGAACCCCGCCTGCAACTCCCCCTGTAACAGCAACTGATACTGCCGCTCCGACGGGATGTCCTCCAGGCCGATCGCCACCTCGGGAAACCGTTGGCGAAAAGCCGCCACCAGCTGCGGCGCCAGATGAAAGCTGGAGAGGCCAAATCCCAACGCCAGCCGCCCCGCTTCCCCGAGCGCCACCCGCCGGGCGCGCCGCTGAAACTGCTGGTACTGTTCCACCAGCGCCTGCGCCTCCGGGTAGAGCCGCTGCCCGCCGGCGGTGAGCACCGCGCCCTGTCGGCCACGCTCGAACAATCGAACGCCGAGCTGGGTTTCCAGCGCCTGAATCTGCTTGCTCAGCGCCGGCTGGCTGATGCACAGCCGGCTCGCCGCCTGTCGATAGTTGCCCTGCTCGGCCAGCGCCACCAGGGCGCGCAGTTGTTTTATATCCATTCCATTAGGTTATCAAATAGGGAATTTAATTGATTATACAGTAATCAATCCACCTGCTGTAATCAACGCAGACCCTAACCGGAGAGACACCATGACCATCTCATTGCGCGCCGCCACGGTGCAGTTCCAGCATCGCGCCAACGATAAGAATTACAACCTGTCGATCATTGAGCGCTTTATCGCTCAGGCGGCCGAGCAGCAGGTACAGCTGCTGGCCTTCCCGGAAATGTGCATCACCGGCTATTGGCACGTGCGCCATCTGTCCGACGCCGAAGTGCGGGCGCTGGCGGAACCGATCGCCACCAGCCCTTCGCTGGCGCGCATTCGCCCGCTGGCGGAGCGATACAACATGGCGATCGGCGTCGGGCTGATCGAGCTGGGCGACGACGGCCGTTGCTACAACGCCTACGCCGTATGCCTGCCGGACGGCGCGCTGCATGTGCACCGTAAACTGCACGCCTTCGAACACCCGGCTATCGCCAGCGGCGATCGCTATACCGTATTCGACACCCCCTGGGGCGTGCGCGTGGGCGTATTGATCTGCTGGGACAACAATCTGGTGGAGAATGTGCGCGCAACGGCGCTGCTGGGCGCGGAGGTGTTGATGGCCCCGCACCAGACCGGCGGCACCCATTCGCGCAGCCCGCACGGCATGAAGCCGATCCCACAGGCGCTGTGGCAGCGGCGGGCGGAAGATCCGCAGGCGATAGAAGCCGCCTTTCGCGGCGAACACGGCCGCGGCTGGCTGATGCGCTGGCTGCCCTCGCGCGCTCACGACAACGGGCTGTTTTTGCTGTTCAGCAACGGCGTGGGCCGCGATGACGATGAGGTACGCACCGGCAATGCGATGATCCTCGATCCCTACGGCCGCATCGTGGCGGAGACCTGGGCGGCGGAAGACCGGATGGTCAGCGCCGATCTCGATCTGACGCTGATCCCGCTCAGCACCGGCCGCCGCTGGATTTACGGACGCCGCCCCGAGCTGTACGGTTTACTGACCGAACCGCAAGGCTATGAGCGCGATGCCCGCAGCGCACGCTTTTCGACGCAGCCGACGGGGGGCGGCGGCCAATGACAGATAAAAAAAATCCGCCCGAAGGCGGATTTTTTATCCGCGCGGCAACCTGTGCCGCGCATTCACGCCCGCAGGCATGAAGAAATCTTAGAAGCGGTAGCCTACGCCAACGTTCCAGCTGCCAACGTCCACGCTGCGGATGCGGCTCTGCTCGTAGCCAACGTCCAGGGCAACGTTTTCGATTGGGTTGAACTGCAGACCGGCACCGTAGGTGAAGCCATAGTCGCTGTTGCCACCTTTGTTACCACCAGCCTGGGCGTTGTCGATGTTTTTGCCGTAGCCAACACCGATCACACCGTAGATGCTCGCCCAGTCGTTGAAGCGGTAAGCTGGACCTGCGGTGATGGAATCGTACTGAGATTTCTTGTAGAAACCGTTTTCAGAACGATTTTTTTCCAGGTGGGTGAAGGAGCCGATCACACCCAGTGGGTTGTTGTCGAACTCGTAACGGTATTTCAGGTTGAAACCGTCGGCCTTGTTAGCAACGCCTTGGAGATCACCCTGCGCATAGCCAGCGGATACGGTGCTCTGACCAGCGAATGCGGTACCTGCGCTAACTGCTAATACGCAAGCTGCTACTGCGGAAAGACATGCAATTTTTTTCATAACCACCTCAAACGCGTTTTATTATTAAGTACATCCATTTGTTCATGCTTTGAAAATATAACAAAAATTAGCGTGAAACTCTGCCTTGAAATGAGTGTCTAAAGCTTTATATCGTGTAACAGAAGATTTCAAGAACAGTGTATCTGCTTCTTTTCGCTCTATTTTCGGCCGTATTCTACGGCTTTCTGTGACAAAAATCACCAATTTAATATCCAGATAATTCTTAAGAAAAAGCGCACTTTTTGACCAAATCCGCCACATCTCATCCGAGGATCGGCGGATTTCACCGCGATGCGCGCTTTTCTCAGACAGATTTTCGCCATTTCATTTACACTGCTCGCATCCCCGTTTCGACCGTTTTCTCAAGGCTGAGGAACGGCGCAAAAAAGGCTCGTTAAGGATGTCGTTATCTACTTCCGGCAGAGCGCCCTCCGCGCTTCTGCCCATCTGTCTGTTGATCATCGCCATGGTGTCTATCCAGAGCGGCGCCTCGTTGGCCAAAAGCCTGTTCCCGATCGTGGGCGCCGAAGGCATTACGACGCTGCGCCTTTTCATCGGCACCCTGATTCTGTTCATTATCTTCCGCCCGTGGCGTATGCGCATCGTCGCCGGCAGCCGCTTGCCGCTGCTGATTTACGGCCTGTCGCTCGGCGCGATGAACTACCTGTTCTACCTGTCGCTGCGCACCGTGCCGCTCGGCATCGCCGTGGCGCTGGAGTTTACCGGCCCGTTGGCGGTGGCCATGTTCTCGTCGCGCCGGCCGATCGACTTTCTTTGGGTGGCGCTGGCGATCGCCGGGTTATGGTTCCTGTTGCCGCTCGGCCACGGCGTGGGCGGGATCGATCCGTTCGGTGCCGCCTGTGCGCTCGGCGCCGGCGCCTGCTGGGCGGTCTATATCATCTTCGGCCAGAAGGCCGGCGGCGATCACGGCCCCGGTACGGTGGCGCTCGGCTCCTTGATCGCCGCGCTGGTGTTCTGCCCGATCGGCGCCTGGCAAACCGGCAGCGTACTGTTCAACCTCGATATTCTGCCGGTGGCGCTGGCGGTGGCGATCCTCTCCACCGCGCTGCCATATTCGCTGGAGATCATCGCGCTGCCCAAAATTCCGGCGCGCACCTTCGGCACCTTAATGAGCCTCGAACCGGCGATGGCGGCGCTGTCCGGCATGCTGTTCCTCGGCGAACACCTGAGCGGCGTGCAATGGCTGGCGCTGGCGGCGATTATCGCCGCCTCCATGGGCTCCGCCCTGACCATTCGCCCCAAGCCGCGCCTCGAAAGCCTTTCCTGATCGCCTGACTCGCCTGCCGACCGCAACGTCGGAATGCAGGCGGGTTAACTGTTTTCCTCGTGACAAATCGGCATACTTCCCCTTAGCCTGTATCGCAGGCTCTTTGGACTTTCGCTCACATGGAGAATAACAGTGATTCACAACAGCCTGTTCAACCCCCGCTTCGGCCGCGGACTCGCGCCGGCGCTGGTTTCAACCCTGACCGAGTTACGCCGATGCGACCTGCCCGAACTGGCGCTGGGCCATCACCCGATCGACGGCGACAACATCTTTATGGACGTGATGACGCTGACCACCGTGCCGGCGGCGGAAAAGCGCGCCGAAATGCATCAGGAGTACATCGCGCTGCATCTGCTGATCAGCGGCGAAGAACGCATCGAATACGGCCTGGCGGGCGACTGGCACCGCGAACATCCCCACGCGGAAAATAGCGACCTTCTGCTGCTGGACATCAAACGCCACCCGCAAACGCTGCACATGACGCACGGCATGTTCGCGATCTTTTTCCAGATGGAAGCGCACAAAACCGGCTGCCTGTGGCAGCGGCCGCAGCACATCAAGAAAGCGGTGGTGAGGATCCATCACCGCCTGCTGCTGTGAACCTGCGGCAGCGTCCGTAGAAAATCGGCAGCCTGGCGGGGAGAGCGCAAGCGCTTGAAACGGCGCCCTGCATCGGTACGGGCCATCTCCGCCAGGTATTTTCGCCGGTTCTTCGAGTAAGTGCGGATCGTCCACAGCACGATCGACTCGCGGCTGAAGAAAGAACGGCGGAAACTTTCCCGATTGCCGGTGCCCGGCCACAGCTCGCGTTTGCTGGCCGCGCGCCGGCACGCGCGGCGCACGGCCTGCCACAGCGTGCGGCAGAAGCCGTAGTCCAGCCACAGGATATAATCGACCTCGCGCCACTTGATCGCCTGCGTGCGGCTGTAGTTGCCGTCCAGCACCCAGCCTCCTCCCGCTTCGGCCAGCGTCTGCTCAAGCCGCGCCAGGAACGCGTCATCGGGCGTCCCCTGCCACTCGGGCCGCCAATAGAGCCTGTCCATCTCGATATAGGGAACGTCAAGCCGTTCCGCCAGTTGACGCGCCAGGGTGCTTTTACCGCTGCCGCTGGTGCCGACGACGTTAATTTTCATCATTCGCCAATAAAGACCGGGGTTAATTCCCTTACTTTATCCGCATCAATTACGGCTATCAATCTGAATAGGCTTGAAATTAACACCCCGATAACAAAGCAGATATTTAGCCGAACCCGCATGCCGCCAGAAAATAAAATAACAGGGGTAAATCTTCACTGACATAAATAATAACTTAAATTGAAATAACAATAACTTTCATAAAGTTACACAAAAACAAAAAACAAATAAAAATAGTGCCATTCGGCCATTCCTATTTGTGCAATAGCCATTTTCGTGCGGCAAAAATAAATACCCCTGCTATAATTGATCCCGTAACGAAATAGGACAACGACTAATCAAGAGGATATCTGATATGAGTACCGCTAAACTGGTGAAAACGAAATCTTCTGATCTGCTGTATACCCGTAACGATCTGGACGAAAAAGTCAAACTGGCCGCCATCAAGGCGCTGAACCATCAGGTCGTGCAATTCATCGATCTTTCGTTGATCACCAAGCAGGCGCACTGGAACATGCGCGGCGCAAACTTCATCGCGGTCCATGAAATGCTGGACGGCTTCCGCACCGCCATCATCGAGCATCAGGACACCTTCGCCGAACGCGTGGTGCAACTGGGCGGCGTGGCGCTGGGCACCGTACAGGTGGTTAACGATCGGACGCCGCTGAAAAGCTATCCGACCAATATCCACAGCGTGCAAGAGCACCTGAAAGCGCTGGCCGATCGCTACGGCGCGGTCGCGAATGACATCCGTAAAGCCATTACCGAAGTGGAAGACGAAGATACCGCCGACATGTTCACCGCCGCTTCGCGCGATCTGGACAAGTTCCTGTGGTTCATCGAATCCAACATCGAATAACGCTAAAAAGTTGCAGAGCGCCCGTCGTTCCGGGCAGAACAGGCTGGGCTTCGCCCGGCCTGTTTTCTTTTGCGCGGCCGTTGCATTGTACAAAAAACGGCCCATATTAAACGGTAAGGTTCCTTTGTCAGGAGGTAACGATGGCCAGCGGCTGGGCGGCGGACGGCGCCGTACAAGATCAGATTGATTCCACCGTCGACGATGCGGTGCAGCGCGCGCGTGAAGCGCTCGGGCACGGCGAGAGCGAGCGCTATTGCCAGGAATGTGGAGAGCCGATCCCCGAGGCGCGCCGCAAGGCGTTAACCGGCGTGCGTTTTTGCCTCGCCTGCCAGACCGAACAAGACAAAAAACACGCGGCCGCCAGCCTGTATAACCGGCGCGGCAGCAAAGACAGCCAGTTGCGCTAGCATTATCTGCTCCCCCTTTTCGCCGCACGCGGCTCCGCTTGCACCGTCAGTGCATCATGAAAGTTAGAGTTAGTTATCAATATTGAAGCAAAAACGTTAAAGAACGGTTGTTTCACAGCCAAAGTTTGGTTAATGATAGCCCCATGCACCAAGATAATTCTTACGCACCATTTTGGTGCCTCACGTTGGTGCATAACCATAACAATTCGCCTTTACGGCACAACATCACGCAATAACTCTTTGTTTTTATAGTAGTTGAAAACATGGCACGATTTTTTCATGGCACCAACTGCAATATAAAAAATGGGTAATCCGCAACCTGTACAGGAATTCCTCTCATGAAGTCGATTTTTAAAGTCTCCCTGGCCGCACTCTCTCTGGCCTTTGCCGTAAGTTCCCACGCAGCAGACAAACTGGTGGTCGCCACCGACACCGCTTTCGTTCCTTTTGAGTTCAAACAAGGCGACAAATACGTCGGCTTCGACATCGACCTGTGGGCCGCCGTCGCCAAAGAGCTGAAGCTGGACTACACCCTGAAGCCAATGGACTTCGGCGGCATCATTCCGGCGCTGCAGACCAAAAACGTCGATCTGGCGCTGGCCGGCATCACCATCACCGATGAGCGCAAGAAAGCCATCGACTTCTCCGACGGCTACTACAAGAGCGGCCTGCTGGTGATGGTCAACGCCGACAACAACAGCGTGAAAAGCATCGACGATCTGAACGGCAAAGTGGTGGCGGTGAAGAGCGGCACCGGCTCGGTGGATTACGCCAAGCAGCACATCAAAACCAAGGATCTGCGTCAGTTCCCTAACATCGACAACGCCTACATGGAGCTGGGCACCAAGCGCGCCGATGCGGTGCTGCACGACACGCCAAACATCCTGTACTTCATCAAGACGGCCGGCGCCGGCAAATTCAAAACCGTAGGCGATTCGCTGGAAGCACAGCAGTATGGCATCGCCTTCCCTAAAGGCAGCGACGAGCTGCGCGAGAAGGTGAACGGCGCGCTGAAGACCCTGCGTGAGAACGGCACCTATAACGAGATCTACAAGAAGTGGTTCGGCACCGAACCTAAGTAAGCTGTGAATTTGGCAAGCTATTAACTTAAGCACAGGGGGGCGCTTACCCCCCCTGCGCTTCGTTGTATCTGATACCCACGTTCGGGATCACCGGGAGAAATATCATGCAGTTCGACTGGAGCGCCATCTGGCCCGCCATTCCTATCTTGTTAGAGGGCGCCAAAATGACCCTGTGGATTTCGGTCCTCGGTCTGATTGGCGGCCTGATCATCGGCCTCGTCGCCGGCTTTGCCCGCACCTACGGCGGTTGGATCGCCAACCACATCGCGTTGGTGTTTATCGAAGTGATCCGCGGCACGCCGATCGTGGTGCAGGTGATGTTCATCTACTTCGCCCTGCCGATGGCGTTCACCGATTTGCGCATCGATCCGTTCACCGCGGCGGTGGTGACCATCATGATCAACTCCGGCGCCTACATTGCGGAAATCACCCGCGGCGCGGTGCTGTCGATTCATAACGGTTTCCGCGAGGCCGGCCTGGCGCTCGGCCTGTCGCGCCGCGAAACCATCCGCTACGTCATTATGCCGCTGGCGCTGCGCCGCATGCTGCCGCCGCTGGGCAACCAGTGGATCATCAGCATCAAAGACACCTCGCTGTTCATCGTGATCGGCGTGGCGGAGCTGACCCGTCAGGGTCAGGAAATTATTGCCGGTAACTTCCGCGCGCTGGAAATCTGGAGCGCCGTGGCGGTTATCTATCTGATTATTACCCTGGTGCTGAGCTTCGTGCTGCGTCGTCTGGAAAGAAGGATGAAAATCCTGTGATTGAATTTAAAAACGTCTCCAAGCATTTTGGCCAAACCCAGGTGCTGCATAACATCGATTTGAAGATCGACAAAGGCGAAGTGGTGGTGATCATCGGGCCGTCCGGCTCCGGCAAATCCACCCTGCTGCGCTGCATCAACAAGCTGGAAGAGGTCACCAGCGGCGATCTGATCGTCGACGGCCTGAAAGCCAACGATCCGAAAGTGGACGATCGGTTGATCCGCCAGGAAGCCGGCATGGTGTTCCAGCAGTTCTACCTGTTCCCACACCTGACGGCGCTGGAAAACGTCGCCTTCGGCCCGATCCGCGTGCGCGGCGCGAAGAAGTCCGATGCGGAAAAGCTGGCGCGCGAGCTGCTGGCCAAGGTCGGTCTGGCGGAGCGTGCCCACCACTACCCGTCCGAACTGTCGGGCGGGCAGCAGCAGCGCGTGGCGATTGCGCGCGCGCTGGCGGTGAAGCCGAAAATGATGCTGTTCGACGAGCCGACCTCCGCGCTCGATCCGGAATTGCGCCACGAAGTGCTGAAGGTGATGCAGGATCTGGCCGAGGAAGGCATGACGATGGTCATCGTCACCCACGAAGTCGGCTTTGCCGAAAAAGTGGCGTCGCGCCTGATCTTTATCGATAAGGGCCGGATTGCCGAAGACGGCAACCCGCACGACCTGATCAACCATCCGCCAAGCCCGCGTCTGCAGGAGTTCCTGCAGCACGTATCCTGATCCTGGCGGTTTCACGGCGGGCGCGCCACGCGCCCGCCGCTTTCATTCCGCACGCGTTCCCACGCCACATCGCGCCACCTTTCCTACTATATTCATTGTTTTTCATCGTATTGCTCTGACATCCGCCGATCACAGAACGCCAAAGAGAGGAACAATGCCGCCAAACGCAGACTCCCGACGAGGTTCTCATCTGCGAGAACACCTGCTTTTCCTGCTGCTGTTGCTGACCCTGAACGTCTTCGCGCCACCGGCGCTGGCGCAAAACGCGCCGCCCGCGCCCGCCGACAAGAGCGAGCAGCAGAAGGCCGCCTACGCCGCGCTGGCCGATCTGCTGCAAGACGACAAAGCGCGCGCGGCACTCATCAACCACCTGAAACAGGCCGCCGGCGACGCCCCCGCCGCCGCCCCAACAACGCCGGAGGAATCAACGCCGGCCACGCTGAGCGACAGCCTGAACTCGCTGGCGCAGGAGGGCATCGGCACCTTTAACCAGAAGCTCGGCGCGCTGCAAAAGCTGATCGACTCCGGTCCGAAGCGCGTTTTCAATCCCGCCGGCTTTTTCCGCGCGCTGGGTTACTTTCTGCTGACGGTGGCGGTCACCTTTGCGCTGTTCCACCTGATCCGGCGGCTGATCGCGCCGTTGTACAAACGCATGGGCAGCTGGGGGCACAACGCGCGGCTACAGCGCGGCCCGTGGTATAAGCGCCCCGCCGCCATTCTCGGCGCTTTCGCCGTCGATCTGCTGGTGCTGCTGCTGGCGCTGGCGGCGGGCAACCTGTTCGCCCGCCACGTCCACGCCGACAGCGCCACCATTCTGCGGCTGCAGACCCTGTTTCTCAGCGCCTTCGCGGTGATTGAGTTTTTCAAAGCGGTGCTGCGGCTGATTTTCGCCCCCAACTTCGACTACCTGCGCCCCTTCCCCTTCAGCGACCAGAGCGCGCGCTACTGGAACACGCGCCTCGCCTGGCTCAGCGGCCTGATCGGCTACGGCCTGATGGTGGTGGTGCCGGTGGTGGCGGTGCAGATCAGCTACCCGGCCGCCGCCGCCGTCAATCTGGTGGTGATGCTGGCGCTGACGCTGTACGCCATCTGGCTGATCCTGCACAACCGCAAGCCGATACAGCAACAGATCAACCTGCTGGCCGAACGGTCGATGGCGTTTTTCAGCGCGATCCTGCGCGGCCTGGGGCATATCTGGCATCTGCTGGCGATCGCCTATTTTCTGGTGTTGTTCGTGCTGTCCCAGTTCGACATCGGCAACAGCCTGCGCTTTATGATGAGCGCCACGGTGAAAAGCCTGCTGGTGGTCGGCGTCGGCGCTCTGCTGTCCGGCATGCTGACCCGCTGGATTTTCCGCCGCATTTCGCTGCCGACCGACGTTAATCTGCGCTATCCGATGCTCGAGCGGCGCATCAACTCCTACATCCCCAACGGGCTGAAGATACTGCGGGTGATGGTGGTGCTGGCGGTGACGCTGTTCCTGCTCGATGCCTGGCACCTGATCAACCTGTACCAGTGGGCGGGCAGCGAAAATGGCCAGCGAACGCTCGGCGGGCTGGTGCATATCCTGCTGATCCTGCTGATCGCCGTCTTCAGCTGGACGCTGATGGCCAGCATCATCGAGCACCGCCTGGCGCTGGAACTGAGCAACGGCGTGCGGCCGAGCGCACGCGAACGCACGCTGCTGACGCTGTTTCGCAACGTGCTGGCCATCGTTATCAGCACCATTACCGTGATGATCGTGCTGTCGCAGGTGGGGCTGAACATCGCGCCGCTGCTGGCGGGCGCCGGCGCGCTGGGGCTGGCTATCAGCTTCGGCGCCCAGACGCTGGTGAAAGACGTGATCACCGGCGTGTTCATCCAGTTCGAAAACGGCATGAACACCGGCGAATACGTCACCGTCAGCGGCATCACCGGCACCGTGGAGCGCATGACCATTCGCTCGATCGGCCTGCGCGACGACTACGGCGTCTACCACATCGTGCCGTACTCCTCGATCACTACGCTGGCCAACTATGCGCGCGAATTCGGGGTATACCGCGCCAACTACACCGTCAGCCGCGACGAGGATATCGATCGGGTCAATGAAGTGCTGCATCAGGCCATCGCGGCGCTGAAGCAAGATGAACAGGTGAAGCATTTCCTGATTGGCGAGCCGGTCTTCAACGGCGTGGTGGCGCTGGGCGACCGCTCGTTCACCACCCGCGTGACGGTGCGCACGCAGGCGCTGAAACAGTGGGTGGTCCAGTACGCCCTCGATCGGCTGGTGAAAATCCATTTCGATCGGGCCGGCATCGGCATGCCGCAGCAGGCGATGCAGATCTCCCGCGCGCCGCAGCCGCACGAAGAACAGGCGCCGCCCTCGGTCCCCGGCGGTTAGCGCCCGCAGGGCTGAGCGGCCAGAAAGGCCGCCACGTCCTGTCGGTAGGCGTCGTATTGCACCGAGCGCGGCGCAAACAGGCCAACCACGTTGATCAGCCACGGATGGCGGGCGAACAACGGTTTGATCATCACATGATCGGCCTCGTCGATGCGCGTCACCGTCAGCAGCGAGGCCGGGATCGTTTGCCGATACACGCGCTCGGTTTCGTCCGCGTCCACGTTGACGTCGCGCCCGCCCAGGATCAGGTGCACCGGCGTGGTGAAATGCCGCAATTCCGCCGTCGCGTCGCTGGCCATGTTAGCGCGGATAAAGTGCCAGCGGTCGGCGCTCAATGCAGCGGCGGCGCCATACTCGCGGCGGTACTGCGCGTAGCCGTCCGGCTGTTCGAGCAGCGTCTGAATGTGGCGCCAATGCGCCTCGCGCGCCTGGATCAGCGCTTCATCATCCCCTGCCGCCGCCATCGCCGCCCGGGTGTTATAACGCCCTTGCCGCAGCCAGTTGATCGCCGGCGCCAGCGCCAGCGTGAAGGCGATGTCGGGGCGCAAACGCGCCACCGCCGGCATCACCCACCCCGCCTGGCTGGTGCCCCACAGCCCCACGCAGCGCGCATCGAAGCGCCCGTCCCGCCGGGCCCAGTCGATGATATCGGCGGTTTCCCGCGCGCGATCCGCCATGGTCTGATGCAGCCAGTTGCCGCCGGAGCCGCCAACGCCCGGCTTATCGAAGGATAAAACCGCGTAGCCCTGCTGCGCCATCGCCTCCCAAATGCCGTAATAGCCTTCGTCGCGGCTGGCGTTAGCCGGCCCATCACCGTGTACGAACACCACGACGCCGGGCTTGACCGGCGCATGCTGCGGCAACACCAGCGTGCCGGTCAGCCGGTTGCCGCCGGCGGTCACCGTGACCGGTTCAGTGACGAAGCGAAAGTCGTTGACGAAAATGACCCAGCCGAACGCCAGCAGGAACAGCGCCACGCTGCACAATCCTATTTTGCGCACGTCGCCTCCCCGCAGCGTCTCTCCATCAACACCCAGTCGGCCTGGCCGAACAGCCATCCCAACGCAGCGTAATGCTCTTCTCGCCGCACCTGAAAACCGCAGCGCCGATACAGGCGCAGCGCATCCACGTTGCGCCGGCTGACGTGCAGGCTCAGGCGTCGGCCCGCGCCTTGCCCGGCAGCGTAGTCGTTCATCCACTGCAGCAGCCGCTTGCCCACCCCTTTGCCACGCTGACTCTCGGCCACCGCCAGGTAAGAGAGATACAGTTCATCGGCCGCCGGGGTGTGCCGCAACACCGCCATTTGCAGATACATGCGCCAAACGTTCAGCCAGCCATAGCGGCGGCACAGCCGCCAAATCGGCAAGGTGCGCGGACACCGCCCGGCGCTGTTCTCGCCAGCGGCCGCATTGAGGGCAAAGGCCGCCACCACCTGTTCATCCTGCTTCGCCACAAAGCTGCGCTCCCGGCTACCGCCTTGCTTCCAACTCCATAGCCGATAGAACAAACGCCACTGAAGGCGGGCGCTCAGACGGCGCGCGCGCTGAAACTTGTCGCAGAACGCGGCGTAGATCAGCGCCGCCGTTTGCAGGCGGTCAGCATCGCGGTACGGCTCAATGTGCAGCATATCCACCTCGACTAGGGATGCCGGTAGAGCAGCTGTTCCAACAGCCGCACCGGCGTGGTCTCCTCCGGCGCAGGCGACGTAAAGATCGCCTGCCGCCAGGCCTGACTTTCGATCGCGTCCAGCACCAGCTGCGCGAGCGGCAACGGCGCTATCGCCGGTGCGATCTCACCGGTTTGCTGAGCCTCGGCGATAACCGTCGCCAGCGCCTCAATCAGCTGCCGCTGGTTGGCGCTGAACGGCTCGGCCAACGCCGGGTTGCGCGCCACCTCCGCCACGATCTCAGCCGACAGCTGCACATTGGCCGGCTCGGCGACAAAGGCGTGATAGGCGGTGAAAAAGGCCGACAGCGCCTGCTTCGGCCGCGTTCTGTCGGCCCGCAGCCCGGCGGCAAACTCGGCGAATACGCCGTTTTCCAGCAGCGCGATCTCGCCGATCAACGCTTCCTTGCCGGTAAAGTGGTTATAGAGGTTGCCGACGCTGACGCCCGCCGCCTGCGCGATATCCCGCATGCTGGTCTGGTGAAATCCCCTATGGGTAAAGCTGTGCAGCGCGGCCTCGACAATCTTTTCTCGGTTTCCCATCGGCAGCTCCCGAAACGGTGAAGGGGGCGCCTGGCGCCATCGAGTGAATATGAACGAACGTTCGTTCATATTTAAGGATAGCATAGGCCGGAAAAATTGAACCACGGCTCAACGGCGTGCGAATCGGCGGGAAGATAAAAACGCCGCCCCCGTTTTCGGCGGGCGGCGCGATGAAAAGTCAGTGCAGCGCGTCGCTCTGCTTCACCGATGCAAACGCCTGCATCAGCTTCACCACGTCGTGCATGCCGATGTTGACCTGGTTGATCACTTCACCGGCGTCATGGGTCAGCGCCACGCCGCCGCCGGCCTGCTCCACGCAGGTTGCCATGCCGGCAATCGCCGCCGCCACGCCTTGCTGGATAGACTTGGTCATGCGTTCGATCTCGGTCGCCGCCTTGCGCGACTGTTCCGCCAGCGTGCGCACTTCGTTGGCCACCACCGCAAAACCGCGCCCGTGCTCGCCGGCGTGGGCGGCTTCGATCGAGGCGTTAATCGCCAGCAGGTTGGTTTGGGAAGCGATTTTACGAATGGCTTCGACGATGGTGCCGATCTGCTGAGAACACTTGCCCAGCTCGGTGACCACGTCCGAGGTTTCGCGCGCCGCCGCTTCGACCTGCTGCATGCCTTTCACCGCCTGCTGCACGATGATCGCGCCCTGCGCCGCCTGCCGATCGGTATCGAGCGACAGATGATGCGCGTTGCGCACCATCTCTTCTTCATGCTGCTGCTGTTGCATCAGCCGGGTGATGTCCTGGGCAATCTTCACCACCTTCACCACCTGGCCTTCGTTGTCGAGGATCGGGTTGTAACTGGCCTCCAGCCATACCCGTTCGCCGCGCCGGTTGAGGCGCTCAAAACGCCCGGTGATGAACTCGCCGCGCGCCAGGCGCTGCCAATGCCGCCGATAATCGTCGGAATTGGCGAACTCCGGCGGGCACAGCACCGCATGCGACTGCCCGCACGCCTCTTCCAGCCGATAGCCCATCAGCGCCAGCATATTGTCGTTAGCGCTGACGATGGTGCCCTGCGGCGTGAAAGCGATCATCGCCATCGATCGATTCAGCGCCGCCAGCAGGCTGCGATGCTCCTGCGCCTGGGTCACTCGCTCGGTCACTTCGCTGGCGATCTTGACGATCTCCACCACCTTACCCTGTTTATTCAGCACCGGCGCATAGGTGCCTTGCAGCCACACCGCCTCGCCGTTTTTCGCGATGCGCTTTATGGTGTCCGTAATGGGTTGGCCCTTATTCAGCGTCTCCCAATGTTTGCGGTATAGCGGGCTGGCAACATAGTTCGGATCGCAGAAAATACGGTGATGCCGGCCAATCACGTCATCGCGTTGAAATCCCAGCGTGTTGAGGAAAAGATCGTTGGCGCGCAATACCGTGCCATCGGGCGAGAATACGATCATCGGAACGGCGTGTTCTATCGCGCTCAGTTCGGCGCCTTTGTGGGTAGTTAACTGACTGAATCGTAACAGCATAAGGTGTAGTCCTTGTGGCAGATGATGGCGCTTTTCTTATTTTTGCCTGGCCACGTGCCGCGCCCACACGCAGACGTGCCATCGCGGAAGGAACGGGCAGCGCCGTTCCTTCTGGTTATTGCTATTAACCGGATTGAATTTATTTATTCAGTAAAGTAATTATTCGAATTTAAATAAACCAACAGCCTAAGATTTTTATTATTAATTCCGTCTTGAGAATAACGTAAGTGATGAAAATTGAAAGGTAAAATGCGGATTTTTGTCGGCGCCGGCAGGATAACCGGCGCCGTTGAGCTAAAACATTGCCCTTACGCGACCAGAGGCTCCGGCTCAACCACCGTGCCGTTGAGCATGATTTCCGGAATATAGCGCAGTTCGTTGAGCAAACTTTGATGATCCTGTCCCAAAAGCAGGATGACGCTGTCCGCTTCATCCAGACGGTGGTCATCATTGTTATCGACAATGAGATAGCTGCTGTTTTGCCCGCCGAGAACGCTATTGACCCCGACCTTGGCGCTCAACGCGCCGGGCTGGCCGAGATCGAGCAACGCGGCCAACAGCTGGCTGGCACTGCTTCCTTGTTCGGCCGTCAGGGCGCCGATTCTCGCCTCCACGCCTTGCGCATCGCTGACGCCATAATCTGCCAGCGCGCCGCCGCCGGTACCATGAACGATCCGCAGGCCTGAGAGCACATCGTCGATGCTGCCCTGCGTCAGCGAAAAGTCTTTTAACGTCACGCCTGACGCCGCCGTGCTGCTGTGCAGCGTCACGTGGCTTTTCCCTGCGCCGGCCACGATCGTCGTGTCTCCCAGCACGTTAAATTGATCGCTGCCTCCCCCGCCTTTGACCAGCAGCTGTTCGCCCTGTAGCCCAAGATCTTCCAGCAGCGGCGCCAATTTGGCCTGCGCGTCACCACTTAACGGCAGCGAATCCAACATTTGAATGATCGTGCCGTCACCGCTGCCGCCATGAGAGGACGTCAGGGTGAACCCATTACCGGCGAAGGCCGAAGCGTCAACCAGGCGGACCTGAGTATACCCCTCGGTCAGCGTCAGGTTGAAATTCGCGCCGCCGGACAACGTAATGTCTTGCACCTGATCATTTTGCCCCGTCAGCGTCAGCGCGCCATTTCCCCAGGCGCCGGTGGTGACGGCGATCAGCGTCAATGGGTTTTCATCGCCATGCGAGTCAAGCGCCAATGAGCCGGCGTTACCGCGCCCGGAGAACAACAGGTCGAAACGATCGGTGGCATTCCCAAGGAAGGCTATCTCCAGCCGGCTGTCCGCATGATCGCCGATGCCGCTGATTTCAAGGCGTGCCGCATCGGCATTGGCGTTAATCACCTTGACGTTATCCGCCCGGCCGGACAACAGCAATCCCTCACGGCCAAGCGCCTGCGCCGCCCAGCTCTGCACGATCGTCCCGCCGTCCGTTCCCTCTACGGTGGCGTTGCCACTCAATACCCCGTAGTCAAACACATGAGCACTCGTCGCCAGCGCTTTCGTGCTGTAACCGTTCCAACCGATTTGCGTCAACGTGGCTTCCGCCTGGCCGATATAACCCGCCATGTCTATCTGTTCGAAATGACTGAAATTGGCGGCATTGCTGCTCACCGTACTGATGCGCGCGCCAAAAAGATCGAGCGTCGAGGTCATTTTGACGATCAGGTTGGCGGACAAAATATCGTGCCCGTCACCGCCATCGGCGCTGAACACCCACCCCACATGATTGGCGCCGCCATTGGCATTGCCTCCCCACAGCAGACTGTCATTACCGTTGTTCAGATAAAAGTGCCCTTGGGCGGCGGCGAGGTCGGCCTGCGAGGTGAGCTGCACCCGATCGTCGCCATAGGTGCCATGCATTATCACATTGGCATTGTTTACCGTCATGTCCACCCCATACCGAGCGGCAGGGTTATTATGCAGCCAGATATCCGCCGCAGCGTCGCCATTGACGATCAGATAAGAAAGCTGCGAGGCATAGCTCAGGTCAACCATGACGTCCGCGTCAGCATGCAGGAATACCCTGAACAGCACGGCGGTTTCCGCATTGCTCAGCGTATGGTGAGCATGCGTATTCACCGTACCCGACGCGTTGCCGCCGCCCTCGCTGGTGGCGAGAGAAGCGGTCGTTTTATATGCCAGGCTGGCGCCGACATCGCGCGCGAACATCCACTGTTCATACTGAACGTCACCTGCCGGCGGCGCATTGATCAGATCGGCAATCACCGCCTGCGTGACCAGTGCCTTGTCGCCGCCCAATGCCCGATAGTGTTCCAGCTGCTGTTCATCCGCCGCCCGGCCATGCACCGCCTGATAGACGTGCTGAATAAAGTCGTCGCCCTGCAAACCACCGACCTGCGCCTGAAATTCCGGCGTCGCCAGAAGGGCCGTGACCAATTCGGTATAGCTCAACGTGCCGGAGGCCAGCGTCTTGCTCCAATTGTCCAGCGAGGCGCTGTCCACCGCCCGTTCGGGCAATGCACGGAACAGCGCCGCTATCTGCTCCAGATACTCGGTCGCCGGCAGTTCGCCCGGCGAATATTCATGGCCCGCCGCATTGAAATGCTGTTGAGCCGCAGCATCTTCCGGCGCCACCACCCCGCGCAACTGCGCGATCATATCCACCAGCAGATCGCCACGCGTCGCGCCCTCCGCCAGCCGTTGCTGGTAAGTGGCAAGTTCAGGAGCCGTCGGTGGCCGTTCAAATCCCTGAGCGAACAGATGCAAAATGAAGTCATGATCGGAAAGATCGTTGATTGGCAGGGTGGCAATCTTGCTCTGCGCCAACGCCGCCAGATTGCCCCCCTGATTGAGCAGCTTGCCGTCATGGGCAATTTCATCGGTCTGCCAGGGCGCTCGCAGCAGATAAAACATCGCCTGCGCGTCGCCGCTTCCGCCGGCGGCATCGGCTGCAGTGCCGGGATACAAACCTTCTGCAATGCGCTGATCGAGCGCATCACGCTGCGCCAGCATCACCGGATCGTCCCCCAGATAGTTGAAGAGTTCGATGACAACGCTGGCGACAGCGCTGTTGAAATGCCCCTGCTGCAGCAAGGCATTGATGTAATCCGGATCGGGAGCGGTATTGTAAACGGAGAAATAAACCTGGCTGAGAATGTCGTATTCGCTTTGGCCGCTCATCCAAGCGGCGTCGGGTTGGCTCATTAAAATACTGGCCATATAGGCGGGCGGCTGGCTGCCGATATCAAATGCGCTGTCGTAGTAATCGATTTCCGCCGCCGTCGGCAAACGCCCGAAAATGCCGATAATTAAGGCGCCGACCTCTTGTTGCGTAGCTAAAGGAATCATAATAAATCCCGTCAGTGTGATGGATTACGTTCGCGGCATGGCTGCACCGCGGCCTGTCTCCTGCATCGTGAAAAGAGACATTGCACACTGCCTGAATGGGTTTTATTGGTATTTCTACAGTTAAGAAATGCTGATGCGATAAGTCAATAAAACGGGGAAAACCGGCCCTCGGTATGGGACTTTGCTCCCATACCGAGGCACCGGAAGGATTAGCGCCAGCGTTCGGCTGCCCAGGCGGCCTGTTGCTCGGCGTCGTGGAAGGTCCAGGCGACAAAGCGGCTGATCTTCTGCCCTTGCGCCATCTCGATGGTGCGCACCTCGGCCGCGCCCGCCACCTTCAGCGCATGGTAAATGGCCGGCAGCGTGGTGTTTTTCGAGATGAGCGAAGTGAACCACAGGCAGTTGTTGGCCTTGCCGACGCTCTCTTCCACCATCTTGCTCACGAAGGCTTCTTCGCCGCCTTCACACCACAGTTCGTTGTTCTTGCCGCCGAAGTTTTGCACCGGCTTGTCGGCCACTTCCCCTTTGCCCAATTTATGCAGCTTGCGGCGGGTGCTGGCGCGCGCTTCCTGCTCGGACGCGTGGAACGGCGGGTTGCACAGGGTGGCGTCAAATTTCTCGGCCGCGCCGATGATGCCGCTAAAAATCAGCTCAGGCTGTTTTTGCAACCGCAGACGCACGCTGTTACGCAGCGTCGGGTTCATCTCGACGATCATTTTGGCCGCGTTGAGCGACACCGAATCGATTTCAGACCCGGTGAAACGCCAGCCGTATTCGCGCAGGCCGACGATCGGGTAAATGCAGTTGGCGCCGACGCCGACGTCGAGGATCGCCACGCCCTTGCCGCGCGGGATCTCGCCGCCGTTGCTGGTCGCCAGCAGATCCGCCAGGTGGTGCAGATAATCGGCGCGGCCGGGGATCGGAGGGCACAGGTAGTCCGCCGGAATATCCCAGTGTTCGATGCCGTAAAAGTGCTGCAGCAACGCACGGTTGAGCATTTTCACCGCCGCCGGATCGGCGAAGTCCACCGACACATCGCCCCAGGCGTTCGGTTTTACGAACGGCGCCAACGCCGGGCAGCTGGCGATCAGCGCCGGGAAGTCATAGCGTGAACGATGACGGTTGCGCGGATGCAGGCCGCTTTTCTGCTGCGGGAAGGTTTTCTTTTTTTCCACCGTGACGGGCTCTCTTGAAGGTATTTCCGGCGCGTAAGATAACACATCCCGCCCGCAATGGCGCAGCGGCGGGAAACCCGGCACAATGAAAACCTCATCGATTGCCACAGGATCCCCCATGAGCCGTGAATCTCGTTATTATTATGAACCCGCCGCCGGCCACGGCCTGCCGCACGATCCGCTGAACGCCATCGTCGGCCCGCGCCCCATCGGCTGGATCTCTTCCCGCAGCGCCGCCGGCTTGCGCAATCTGGCGCCCTACAGCTTTTTCAACTGCTTCAACTACCGTCCGCCGATCGTCGGTTTCGCCAGCACCGGCTGGAAAGACAGCGTGGCGAATATCGTGGAAACCGGCGAATTCGTCTGGAACCTGGCGACACGCCCGCTGGCGGAAGCGATGAACAACAGTTCCATCCCCCTGCCGCGCGGCGAGGATGAATTCGCCTTCGCCGGCGTCACGCCGCTGCCCGGGCGCCGGGTCAAAGCCGAGCGCGTGGCCGAAAGCCCGGTTAACTTCGAATGCCGGCTGACCCAGTGCATTCAGTTGCAAACCGCCGCCGGTGAACAGGTGGAAACCTGGCTGGTATTGGGCGAAGTGGTGGCGGTGCACCTCGATCCGGCGCTGCTGGATGAACACGGCGTCTACCAGACCGCCGCTGCCGAACCTATTCTGCGCGCCGGCGGCCCGACCGCCTACTATGGCATTTCCGAACAGCACCGTTTCGATTTGGCGCGCCCGACGCGCTGATCGTCTCCCCCGTTTAGGCAGAAGATAAACGGGGGGATTAATAATCAAAAAATCTGAATAAAACCGTCAACACTCTCCGATTTCATCCCGCCTGTCACTGCGCAATAATCTTCCCATCGAAAGGCAACCCCCTTTCTCCCTAATTCACTTTGACAGGAATGACGAACATGAAAACCATCAAAACTTTTGCTGCCGCTATCGCCCTGGCCACCGTTTCTTTCACCACTTTTGCCGCTGAACACGTCAGCGCCCAGGATGCCGCCCAATTCGAAAAAGCCGGCGTGATCGTCGCCAGCGGCGCAACCGACCTGAGCAGCCTGAAGTCTCAACTGGCCGCCAAAGCCGATGCGGCAGGCGCCAAGGCCTTCACCATCACTTCCACCAGCGGTAACAACCTGATGCACGCCACCGCGGTTATCTACAAATAATCACCGCCCCAGACGCCAAAAAGCCCGCCGGATATCACCCCGGCGGGCTTTTTTTATCTTCGCTTGCGTCAGCGCTGCATGGGCACGACAGCCGGTTTTTTGCTACCCGCTTTATCAGCAACCCACGCGTAAGCGAACCGGACAATGCTGCCTGAAACGGGTTTAAACCCCGTATTTAATGGGGTTTACAGGGGGTATGTACACACATTTTTTTACCGTGCCATTGCTGGACTAACGGAAGAGGATGATTATCATATTACGCAGACTACAGATGCAGAGAGCGTTGTATGCAACATATCATTGAAGGTTTCCTCAGTTTCCAGAAAGAGATTTTCCCGCAGCGTAAGGAACTCTTTCGCAGCCTGGCCTCCAGCCAAAATCCCAAAGCGCTGTTTATCTCCTGTTCTGACAGCCGCCTGGTGCCCGAGCTGGTGACGCAGCAAGAGCCTGGGCAACTGTTCGTTATCCGCAACGCCGGCAACATCGTCCCTTCCTTCGGCCCGGAGCCGGGTGGGGTTTCTGCGACTATCGAATACGCGGTAGTGGCGCTGGGCGTCACTGATATCGTGATTTGTGGCCACTCGAACTGTGGTGCCATGAAGGCTATCGCGTCCTGTCAGTGCCTCGATCCCATGCCTGCGGTAGCCCACTGGCTGCACTACGCGGATGCGGCCAAAGCGGTGGTCGAGAAGAAAACCTGGAATAGCGAAACAGACAAAGTTAACGCTATGGTGGAAGAGAACGTTATCGCCCAGCTAAATAATATCAAAACCCACCCTTCTGTGGCGGTGGGTCTGCGCAACAGCGGGCTGCGCCTGCACGGCTGGGTGTACGACATCGAAAGCGGCGAAATTCGTACGCTGGATAGAAACACCAAGAGCTTCGTTTCCCTGGCCGATAATCCCGACGTCTATTTCGAATAAAATAACGCCCAGATTTTATCATTAAATAAAATCCACGCTGCCGCGTGGATTTTTTTATTGTCAGCCTTAAACCAAACGCGCCTCTATCGCTGCGGCGAAATCGCGACACATCCGTTCGTCGCCGTCGGCGTTGTCCGCCAATACCGTCTCGCCGTCCACCACCCGAATATGCGCCTCCAAATCGAAATCTGCCGGCGGCTGCGGGCGCGCGGCGGCGGCGGCCATCGTCTGCTGCGCCTCGCGCCACGCCTGCGCCACCGTCTGGTTACAGGCCTGCGCCAGATAGTCCGGGTTGAACCCTTCACCGGTCAGGCTGCGCAGCGTGTCATCATGGCTGACGCTGTTGCCCGGCAACCAATAGTGTTGCGCCAGATCCGGGCCGATGGCCGGGTTGTCCGTCAGGTAACCGTCGCGCTGCAGGAAGAACTGGCGGGTTTGTTCCACCGCCATCATCGCCAGCAGATAACCCTGATAAGAGCAGGCGGACTCCAGCGACAGCAGGTGCGGGATCGCCAGCGTCGGGCGCGGGCTGCCGCTGATGCCGAGGATCTTCTGCTCGACCTCGCGCGCCAGCGCGGTGATGGCTTCCGGCGTGCGCTGCTCGTCATCCCACTGATACAGCGCCCACTCGAAGTACGGTACCAGCAGGATATGGCGTTCGTTGAACGCGCGCATCGGCTGGCGCGCCGCGATACCGGCTTCGATTAGCGCATCGGGCACCGCTTCGCCGGCGGCGTTTTTCGCATAGCGTTTCAACCAGTCGGCGTCGTCCAGCAGGCTGTCGCAGAACATCGACTGGGTTTCGGCATAGGCCATCGAGGTCGGTGGGAATTCCTGCGAGAAGCACGGCGCATTCTGGCGAATGTTGGCGAAATGCGCCGCGTGGCCGCCCTCGTGGAACAGGGTGTTGAGCCCGTAAGCGCCGCTGCCCACCTGCCCCGGCTGCGCCAGGCTGGTGAAGTTGATGCGCGCCGGCACCCATTCCCCCTGGCGCACAAACGGCGGCACCGGGCCGTGCATAAAGCCGTTCTCATACTTGCCTTTGCGCACCAGCAGATCGAGGTTCATCTCGGCGCCGCCAAAGCCGATGTGCAGACGTTTGAAGCTGTCGACCCAGCGCTCCAGCGAACGCGAAAACGGGAAGTAAGGATCCAGTTGGCGGGTGACGTCGCCGGCGCTGGCAAAGCGCACGTTCCACGGCTCCAGCGCCTGGCTGCCCTTGTCGGCCGCCAGTTGCTGCAGGCTGCGCGCGTTGGCCTCGCGGGTTTCCCGCTCGAAGCGATCCAGAATGGCGAACAGCTGCTCCGGCGTCATGCGCTCGGTTTTGTTCACCTTGTAGTCGAAATAGTTGCGATAGCCCATCTGGCGCGCAAAGCGGTTGCGCAAGCCAATCAGTTCCGGCAGGCCGTTATGCAGCAGCCATTGCTCCAGATCGCGCAGCGCCTGCTGCGAGCTGCGGCGGTAGTCTTCGTTCGGGTTGGTCGCCTGGTTGGTCAACAGCTCGCCGAGCGAGGCCGCCACCCGCTGGCCTTCGGCGTTCAGATGCGTCACCTGGTAGCCCTTGCGGCGCGAGTAGAGATCGGACTCAGCGTGGATGATCCGATCCAACAGCGCCTGCGCCTGCGGATCTTCAATGGCGTTGCAGTCGAAGAAACGCAGCCAACCTTGCAGGCCGTGGATCAGCGCATCGCGCTGCGCCTCCTGCGGCAGCGTTTCCAATCCGGCCAGCAGATTGCGGATCTCCGCCAGCCGGCGCGGTTCGGCGATAAAGCGCTTATAGGCGCTTTCCGCGGCGGCAAAGCGCGCCGACACCTCTTCACCGCCGGTGCCCATGTAGTTTTGCCAGAACAGCTCTTCTTTGGCGCGGTGAACGTCGAGGTAATCCTGGTTCAATTGATTGAAGTAATCGAGAGCCTGTTGCATAACCGTCCTTCTCTGCCGATGAGGAAATATCCCAGTATAGTCGCGCTCAGGCCTGACGCAGGCGCTGCAGCCCCTGTTCCAGCGTTTCGCTCTCGCCGGCGGCCACCAGGCAACAGGCGACCTGCCGCTGGATGGCCTGCGGGATCGCCACCTCGCCCGCCAGGCAGCGCTCGGTCCAGCGCGCGGTGGTTTCCGCGTCTTTCGCCGCCGGCAACGTCGGCGTTTCATCCTGCAAGGTGCGCTCCAGCAACACGCGCTGTTCGCCGCCGGCAATATAGTGAATCTGCGGGCAGCGCAGCGGGTTGGCGTAGGCTTCGCCTTCGGTGCCGTGCATCAACAGCCCGCGGGCGCCGATCTGGCGGAAAAACGACGCCACCCGGCCGACATACTCTGGGTGTGAGACGCTGGCGAGGCGCAGCGCATCCTGTTCGCCGAACGGCGTCGCCAGCTTGGCCAGCGTATGGGCGCTGTTGCGCACCCCCATGCGCCAACGCAGCCCGAGCTGCCGCGCCAGCGGCGCCGACAGCGTGGAAACCGGCATGAACACTGCCTCGCCGTTATCGAGACGCTGCTGGGCGTGAACGGCCTGTTCCGACCACGGCAGCCCCAGGGCGCGGAAAATCTCGGCGCTGGTCACGCGAGTGCTGTCGTCCAGCACGCCATGCACCACCACCGGCAGGCCCACTTTCGCGAGCAGCAACGCCAGCAGCGGCGTCAGGCTGGCCTGCTTGCGCGCGCCGTTATAGCTCGGCAGCACTACCGGCAGCGGCCGCCCCTGCGGCGCTTGCAGCGGCAACACCTGCTGCTGCATCGCCTGGTAGAAGCCCAGCATCTCCTCTTCGGCCTCACCCTTGATGCGCAGCGCGATCAGAATGCCGCCCAGCTCCAGCTCGGGGACCGCCCCGGCCAGCATCGCCTGATACAGCTCAAAGGCGGTCTGCCGGTCCAGGTCGCGCGCATGGTTTTTGCCGCGGCCTATTTCTTTGATAATTTTGGTGTAATCCATCCGAAGGTTCCCCTTGCTCACTCTTCGGTTAGCATACCCTATCCGCACCGCCGCTCAACCTCCTCCGCCAGCCGCCGCTGCGTTTCATCGCCGTCGCGCAGCCCGGCGATCACCCCATCGGCATCGTCGGCGCTGCGGTTTTGGCTCATCTTCCATTTGCCTTCGCGCCGAGTGACGGCGATCTCGATACCGACGATGCCTTTAAGCTGCGCGGCGATGTAGTTGGCCGGCGCGTCGTCGAGCCGCCAGGGCGCCGGGCGCCCTCCTTCCTGCTGCGCGGTCAGATCGATCAGCTGGCGCCGCAGCCAGGCCGGGTCGTCCGTCACCGTCGGCACGCCATACAGCTGCACCACGCTGTAATTCCAGGTTGGCACCACCTTGCCGGTCTGGCGCTTGCTCGGATACCAGCCGGGCGACACATAGCCCTCCAACCCCTGAAAAATCACCAGGCATTCCGCCGCGTGCTGCAGCCGCCGCCAGTGCTCGTTGGCGCGCGCCAGGTGCGCCCGCAGCCGGATCTGCCCCTGTTCGACATCGGCCAGAAACGGCAGCGGATCGGCCGTCAATCCCTGCTCGCCGTGGCTGACCAGCAGCCCCAACGGGTGGGCGCGCACCAGCGCCAGTTGGGCATCCAGATCGTCTTCGCGAAATGCGGCGGGTTGAAACATCAGTGTGGCTCCTTACGCTCTCTCATCATGACGACAGTAAAGCACCCGCCGGCGGCCTACTTAAGATCCGCTTTCTGACTATTTCGCGTGATCCGGTTTAACAAGATCAGGGCGACGCCCATCGCCAACAGATTAAATACCATGGCGCCGGCAAAGGCCTCGGCATAGCGCTCCGCCGCACCGCCGTGCGCCAGCAGCGGCACGAAACCGACGCCGCTGACCACGATGCCCAGCGCGCCCCCCACCTGCTGCACGGTGGCAACCAGCCCCGCCGCCATGCCCGCCTGCCGCTCGTGCGCCAAACCGAGCACCAGATTCAGCAGCGGCGTCATGCTCAGCGCCTGGCCGAATCCCAGCACCACCAACCCCGGCAGCAGCCGCAGCGGATGCGCCAGCGCCGCGCCCCACAGCGCCTGCGCCATCAGCAGCGCCAGCCCGGCGGCGTAAATCGCCACGCCCGCGCTCAACGCACGGTTGCCCCAACGCAGCGCCAGCCGGGGCGCCAACATCGACGCCAGCATAAAGGCCGCGCTGGCCGGGGCGAACAGGCTACCCGCTTGAAAAGGCGTCAGCCCCGCCCCCGCCTGCAGCAGCAGCGCGAAACACAAGAAAAACGAGGAAGCGGTGGCATAAATCGCCAGCACCACCGCCATACCCGGCGCGAAGCCCGCCTGGCGGAACAGCGCCGGATCGAGCACCGCATCGTCGCCGCGCTGCGCCAGACGGCGCTCCCAACGCAGGAAGCCCCACAGCGTCAGCATTGCCAGCGCCAACATCGGCGCGATCCACCACGGCCAGCCGCGCGCCGGCCCTTCCAGCAGCGGCAGCAGCAACAGCGACAGGCCGGTCGCCGCCAGCCCCAGGCCAACGCCATCCAGCCGCTGCGCCTGCGCCACCCGCGATTCGGGAATGCGCCGCGCCGCCCACAGCGCCAGCGCGCCGATCGGCAGATTAATCAGAAAGATCATGCGCCAGCCGCTGCCGAACAGGTTGGCCTCGATGATAAAACCACCGAGGATCTGGCCGAAGATTGCCGCCAGCCCCAGCGTCATGCCCAGCCAGGCGAAGGCGCGCCGCCGCTGTTGCGGCTCGTACAGCACCCGCATCAAGGCGTAAATTTGCGGAAACAGCGCCGCCGCCGCCGCCCCCTGCAGAATACGCGCGGCGATCAGCAGGCTGAGCGATCCCGCCAACCCGCAAAGCAATGAAGTCAGCGTGAATCCCAGCATGCCGAGGCTGAACAGACGCCGACGTCCGAAGCGATCGCCCAGACGCCCGCCGGCGATCAGCAGCACCCCGAACGCCAATTCATAACCGGCGACGATCAACCCGACGCCGGCAAAATCGGCGGCGAATTCTCGCTGGATCACCGGCGCCGCCACGTTGACCACAAACAGATCGAACACCGTGACAAAACCGCCCAACAGCAGCACCGGCAGGCCGGCCAACCCTCGCCGTTCACGAGATAATGAATGTTCCATACCACCTCCAGAGATTATGATGGCCGCAGTATGAAACATGTTTTAAACTGTTACTATATAGCCACTTATACTATTACTAACAGCAACAGGACGGCCGCCATGCCCCCACGCACCCTCGAGCGCACTCGCCACGAACTGGCGGATTTTCTGCGTCAAAAACGAGAACAGCTGTCGCCGCAGGCGGTCGGTTTGCCGAGCGGCAGCCGCCGCCGCACGCCGGGATTGCGGCGCGAGGAGGTCGCGGCGCTGGCCGGCGTCGGCCTTACCTGGTACACCTGGCTGGAACAAGGCAGGGAAATCAATGCGTCGGTGGCGTTTTTGGAAAACCTGGCGCGGGTGCTGCAGCTCGACGCCGCCGGCCGCTACCACCTGTTTTTATTGGCGCATCAGCGCCCGCCGGTGCCGGTCGGCCATCAGTGGTGCCAGGTCTCGCCGCTGGTGCGGCGGCTGCTGGACGATTTGGCGCTGCGGCCGGCCTACGTCATGAACCTGAGTTGGGACATCATCGCCTGGAACCCGGCGGCGCAGCGGCTGTTCGCCATCGCCGAACGCCCGCCGGAAGAGCGCAACATGTTGTGGATGCTGTTTGCCGATCCGCAGCTCAATGCGCGCCTGCTGGAGTGGCGGGCGCAGGCGCCGCAAATCCTGGCCAGCTTCCGCCGCGACTACGCTCGCGCGCCGGAGGATGAGGTGATGCGCCAACGGGTACAGGCGCTGGAGCGGGTGTCGCCGCAGTTCCGCCAGCTCTGGCGGCAGCACGACATTCACGGGCGCTGCCAGGGACGGCGCAGCTTCGCCATCCCGGAAATCGGCCCGGTCACCTTTGACCACGCCTCTTTCATCGTCGACGAAGAGAATCACCTGCGGCTGGTGATGTACAGCGCGCTGCCGGACGAACCGGCCAGCGCGGCGTTTGAAGCACTGCTGCACGAGGGTTAGCGGCGGCTGTCGAAAATGAGCTTGCAGGCCAGCCCGGCGAACACCCCGCTCAGCAGGTAGTTCGGCCAGCGGGTGCTGAAGCGGCGGCCGGCAAAGCGGCTTTTCATGCCGCTGACCGCCAGGATCACCCCGCCGTTAATCAGCAAGCCCACCAGATTCAGCACCGTCGCCAGCGCCAGCATCTGCACCACCACCGAGCCTGAACGCGGATCGATAAACTGCGGAAACAGCGCCAGCACGAACAGCGCCATTTTCGGGTTGAGGATATTGGTGAACAGCCCCTGGCGGAAGATGCGCGCCGTCGGCACCGCCTGCAACCCGGCGGAAGCCTGCAAACTGCTGCCGGATCGCAGCGTTTTCCACGCCAGATAGAGCAGATAGGCGGCGCCCAGCATTCTCACCGCGTCGTAAGCCAGCGGCACCGCGACGAACAGTTGCGACAACCCCAGCGCCGCCGCCAGCGCGTGACAATACGTGCCGAGCTGAATGCCCGCCAGCGAAGCGAAACCGGCGCGCCGCCCCTGGCTGACGCTGCGCGAAGCGATCAGCAGCATATCCGGGCCGGGGGTCAGCGCCAGCGCCACGCAGGCACCGGAAAACAACAACAGCGTTGCGGCATCAATCATGAATCACCTGATAAGAAGACGGACGGGAATGGAGCGTCCATCATAGCGGCGCCGACGTGGCTTGTCAGCGCCGCTCGCGTCAGATCACCCACAGATCGAGATACTCGTTGACCGGCATCTGCGCCAGCCGCTGCCGGTCCAGCGACACCTCGAGAATGCGCTGCTGCTGCAGAGCCGGGAACTGGCGCGCCAGGTTGGTTTTGAACTTCTCGACCAGCAGCGGGATGCCCTCTTCGCGCCGCCGCGCATGGCCGATAGGATACTCCACCGCCACCTCATCCAGACGGCTGCCGTCGGTAAACTCCACCGTCAGCGCATTGGCGATCGATCGTTTTTCCGGATCGTGATAATCGCGGGTGAAGGCGGGATCTTCATGGCAGCGGATCTTGCCGCGCAACGCATCGATGCGCGGATCCTCGGCCACCCGATCCTCGTAGTCCGCGGCCGTCAGCCGGCCGAACAGCAGCGGGATCGCCACCATATACTGAATGCAGTGATCGCGATCCGCCGGGTTATCCAGCGGCCCATGCTTGTCGATAATGCGCAGGCAGGCCTCGTGGGTGCGGATGCTTACCCTGGCGATGTCGGCGGCGGTTTTGCCGGCGGCCTGCATCTGGCGGTGCAGCGTCATGGCCGCCTCCACGGCGGTCTGGGCATGGAACTCCGCCGGGAACGAAATTTTAAACAGCACGTTCTCCATCACATACGCGCCGTACGGCCGCTGGAAGCGGAAAGGTTTGCCGTTGAAAGAGACGTCGTAGAACCCCCAGGTCGGCGCCGTCAGCGCCGAGGGATAGCCCATCTCGCCGGTGGCAGCCATCAGCGCCAGCCGCACCGCGCGGGCGGTCGCATCCCCCGCCGCCCAGGATTTGCGGGTGCCGGCGTTCGGCGCGTGGCGATAGGTACGCAGCGACTGCCCGTCCACCCACGCCAGCGACACCGCGTTCAGGATCTCCGCCCGGCTCAGGCCGAGCATCTGCGCCACCACCGCGGTGGACGCCACCTTCACCAGCAGCACGTGATCCAACCCCACCCGGTTAAAGGCATTTTCCAGCGCCAGGCAGCCCTGGATCTCATGCGCCTTGATCATGGCGATCAGCACCTGCCGCATGGTCAGCGGCGCTTTGCCCGCCGCCACCGCCTGGCGCGAGAGCCAGTCGGCCACCGCCAGGATCCCGCCCAGGTTGTCCGACGGGTGCCCCCACTCCGCCGCCAGCCAGGTATCGTTGAAGTCGAGCCAGCGAATCATGGCGCCGATATTGAACGCCGCCTGCACCGGATCCAGCTGGAAGCGGGTACCCGGCACCCGGCTGCCGTTCAGCACCTCGGCGCCCGGCACCACCGGCCCCAGCAGTTTCTTGCAGGCCGGATAGCTCAGCGCCTCCAGCCCGCAGCCGAGGGTATCGAGCAGGCAATAGTGGGCGGTGCGGTACGCCGCCGGGGTATCGACGGCCTCTTTCATCACATAATCGACGATATCGACCATTTCGCGATCGAACGGCGGACGGCGGGTATTGGCAGACTCAAGCATCATGATTCCCAAAGGCTCCATAGTGAAAACGACACGATAGCGATCGGCGCTCAGCGCTCAGCGCTGATCCAGCGGTACGAACGCCCGCGCTTCCGGCCCGGTATAGTTGGCGGACGGGCGAATGATTTTGTTGTCCTGCCGTTGCTCGATGATGTGCGCCGACCAGCCGCTCACCCGCGCCATGACAAACAGCGGCGTGAACATTTCGGTGGGCACCCCCAGCTGGTGATAAGACACCGCCGAGAACCAGTCGAGGTTGGGGAACATCTTTTTGGTGTCGCGCATCACGCTTTCCAGCCGATCGGCGATGTCATACAGCTTCATCGCCCCCGCCTCCCGCGACAGGCGCAGCGCGATCTCTTTGATCACCTGATGGCGCGGATCGGAGACGGTGTACACCGGGTGCCCGAAGCCGATCACCACCTCTTTGTTGTCGATGCGGCGGCGAATGTCGGCCTCCGCTTCGTCCGGCGTTTCATAGCGTTGCTGGATCTCCAGCGACACCTCGTTGGCGCCGCCGTGCTTCGGCCCACGCAGCGCGCCAATGGCGCCGACGATCGCCGAATAGACGTCGGATCCGGTGCCGGCGATCACCCGGCCGGCGAAGGTCGAGGCGTTGAACTCATGCTCGGCGTACAGGATCAATGACGCGTGCATCGCCTGCTCCCAACTGGCGGAAGGCGCTTCGCCGTGCAGCAGGTGCAGGAAGTGGCCGCCGATGGAGTCGTCGTCGGTCTCCGGCTGAATGCGCTCGCCGTTGTGGCTGTAGTGATACCAATACAGCAGCATCGATCCCAGCGACGCCAGCAGCCGGTCGGCGATGTCGCGCGCGCCGGCCGCGCCGTGCTGCTCTTTTTCCGGCAGCGTGCAGCCAAGGGCCGAGACGCCGGTACGCATCACGTCCATCGGGTGAGACGCCGCAGGCAACGCCTCGAGCACCGTGCGCACGCTGGCGGGCAGGCCGCGCAGGGCTTTGAGACGGTGTTTGTAGGCCTGTAGCTCATCGCGGTTGGGCAACTTGCCGTGGATCAGCAGGTGGGCGACCTCTTCAAACTCGCAGTGGCGCGCGAGATCGAGAATGTCGTAACCGCGATAGTGCAGATCGTTGCCGCTGCGCCCTACGGAGCACAGCGCGGTATTCCCGGCGGGCACGCCGGATAACGCCACGGATTTTTTCGGCTTAACGCCAGTCGGGCTTTGCGGGGGGATCGCTTGGCTCATACCGTCCTCGTTTGGCTTGTGCGTGAATGGCGCCTATTCGTCGCGTTGGCGAGCGAACAGGGCGTCGAGTTTCTCTTCGAACAAATAGTAGTTGATGCTTTCGTACAGCTCGTTGCGGGTCTGCATGGTGTCGATGACGCTTTTCTGCGTGCCCTCCTCGCGCAAAGCGCGGTACACCCGCTCCGCCGCGCGGTTCATTGCCCGGAAGGCCGACAGCGGATACAGCGCCATATCCACCTGGGCGCTGCGCAGCTCGTCGGTGGTAAACAGCGGCGTCGCGCCGAATTCGGTGATATTGGCCAGGATCGGCACCTGCGTCGCCTCAGCAAAGCGGCGGTACATGCCCAGCTCGGTGATCGCTTCCGGAAACAGCATGTCGGCCCCGGCCGCCACGTAAGCCTGAGCGCGCTCGATGGCCGCCTCCAGCCCCTCCACCGCCAGCGCATCGGTGCGCGCCATGATCACGAAGTCCGGATCGCTGCGCGCATCCACCGCCGCCTTGATGCGATCCACCATCTCTCCGGTGGAAACGATGGCCTTATTGGGGCGATGGCCGCAGCGCTTGGCGCCGACCTGATCTTCGATATGCAGCGCCGCCGCCCCGGCCTTGCTCACCGATCGCACCGTGCGGGCGACGTTGAACGCCGAAGCGCCGAAACCGCTGTCGACATCCACCAGCAGCGGCAGCGGGCAAACGTCGGTGATGCGGCGAATGTCGGTCAGCACATCGTCCAAGGTCGAAATGCCCAGATCCGGCAGCCCCAACGAACCGGCCGCCACGCCGCCGCCGGAAAGGTAGATGGCCTGGAATCCGGCCCGCTGGGCCAGCAGCGCATGGTTGGCGTTGATCGCGCCGGCGATTTGCAGGGGTTTTTCTTTACTCAGGGCCTGGCGAAAGGCGAGCCCGGGTGAGCGCAGCGTCATGACGTTTTCTCCGATTAGCCAGATGAAACAGACAGAGCAAGGGGCGGGCCAGGTTGCACTTCGGTGAGGGGAAAAATTAAAATCGATAAAAATAAGCGAGTTACAACATCTGCAGCGCCATTGGCCAGACAAAGAGGTAAAAAACGTTTCAGCCAACGTTTCAATCGCTGTTTCACGCAGAAAATTTGAAACATAACTGAAACCGGGCTACACCTAATGCAGCTACTTCCATTCGGTAACCCACCATGAGCGATCACGTCACGCCGGACAAACCGGTGATCTGGACCGTCTCCATCACCCGCCTGTTCGATCTGTTCCGAGACATCAGCCTCGAGTTCGACCATCTGGCGACCATCATCCCGATCCGCCTCGGCTTTGAGGAGGCGGTGCAGCACATCCGCGCCCGCCTGGCTACCGAGCCTTGCGACGCCATCATCGCCGCCGGCTCCAACGGCGCCTACCTGAAAAGCCGCCTGTCGGTGCCGGTCATCCTGGTCAAGCCCGGCGGCTTCGACCTGCTGCAGGCGCTGAGCAAGGCGCGCAGAACCGCCGATCGGATCGGCGTCATCACCTATAAAACCCCTCTGCCCGCGCTGCTGGAGTTCCAGCAGACCTTCGATCTGCCGCTTGAGCAGCGCAGCTACGTCACCGAAGAGGACGCGCGCGGCCAGATCGCCGAGCTGAAAGCCGCCGGCATTCAGGCCGTGGTTGGAGCGGGCCTCATCAGCGAGTTGGCGGAAGAGGCTGGGCTCACCGCCATTTTTCTCTATTCCGCCGCCACCCTGCGCGCCGCCTTCAGCGATGCGCTGGACGTGACGCGCCTGATGCAGGGCGGCGGCAAACGCGGCGGCGATTACGCCACGCGTAATACCCTGCAGCCGCGCTACGGGCTGAGCGATTTGCAAGGCGACTCCCCGCAGATAGAGCAGACGCGGCGCACCATCATGCTGTACGCCCGCTCGCCGGCGGCGGTATTAATTGAAGGAGAAACCGGCACCGGCAAGGAGCTGGCGGCGCAGGCGATCCACCGGGAATACTTTTCCCGGCGCGGCGCGCCGGCCAGAGGCGCGACGCCGCCGTTCGTCGCCATCAACTGCGGCGCCATCGCCGAATCGCTGCTGGAGGCGGAGCTGTTCGGCTATGAGGAAGGCGCCTTTACCGGCTCACGGCGCGGCGGCCGACGTGGGCTGCTGGAAACCGCCAACGGCGGCACCCTGTTTCTGGATGAGATCGGCGAAATGCCGCTGCACCTGCAAACCCGGTTGTTGCGCGCGCTGGAAGAGAAAACCGTCACCCGGGTGGGTGGGCAACAGCCGGTAACGGTCGACTTTCGCGTCATCAGCGCCACCCACAGCCACCTGGAGCAGGCGATTCAACGGGGCGACTTTCGCGCCGATCTGTTCTACCGCCTGAGCGCCCTGCGGCTGCAGCTGCCGCCATTGCGGGCGCGCGGCGACGATATCGCGATGCTGGCGGAACACTTTCTGAAGCGGTCGCTGGCGGCGCTCGACGTGCCGCTGACGGAGCCGCTGCGCGCCGCCCTGGCCGGCTGTTACGCCGCGCTGAGTCATTACGCCTGGCCCGGCAACCTGCGCGAACTGCGCAACATGATGGAGCGGGTGGCGCTGATGCTGAGCACCGGCACCGCGCCGAGCGGCGAGACGCTGCGCTGGCTGCTGCCGGAGCTGGCGGCGGCCACGCCGCCCGAGACACCACCAGCGCCCGTCTCCGCCCACGAAGCGCTGGCGCGGTGCAGGGGCGACCACGCCGCCGCCGCCCGATTGCTCGGGATCAGCCGCACCACCTTATGGCGCCGGCTGAAAAAAACGAACTGAGCATCAGCCGGCGCGCCGGCCGTCCGAGGCCGGCAGCAGTCGCGCTCGCCGCTCGCCCAGCAGGTTCATGCCCGCCGCCGCCAGCAGGATGATCGCCGCGCCCAGCAGTTGCCAAGCCGACAGCCGGTGGCCAAACGCCAGGCGATCCACCAGCATGGCGGCGATCGGGTAGATGAACGACAGCGAGCCGATCAGGTTGGTCGGCAGCTTCTGCAGCGCGCCGTACATCAGCACGTACATCAGGCCGGTGTGCAGCACGCCGAGCGTCGCCAGCATGCCCCACTGCCCAGCGCTGGCCGAAACGTGGAAATCCACCAGCGGCAACAGCATCACCGCCCCTACCGCCACCTGGATCAGCGCAATAAGATGCGGCGGCGTGCCCTTCAGCCGCTTGGCCGCCAGCGCCATCAGGGCGTAGAAAAACGCCGCCCCGAGCGCCAGCGCGATGCCCGCCAAATAATGACTCTGTTCCCCCGCCTGCCGCGGCTGCGCCAGCACCACCAGCATCATGCCGCCGAACGCCAGCCCCAGCCACAGCAGCTTGCGGGCGGTCAGCCGTTCCCCCAGAAACAGCGCCCCCAGCCCCACCAGCATAAACGGCTGGGTGTTGTACACCGCCGTGGCGATGGAGATAGAGGCATAGGAATAGGCGGCAAACAGCAGCAGCCAGTTGATCACCAGCGCCACCCCACCGGCGATCGCCAGCAGCAGCGTGGCGCGCGTCAGCACATCGCGCCGCAGCTGCCCCAGCGCGCCGCACACCGCCAGCAGCACCAGCGCCCCCACCGCGCAGCGCCAAAACACCACGTTGACCACCGGCTGGCCGGACATCAGCACAAACCAGCCGATGGAGCCGGAAATCAGCATCGCCGCCGTCATCTCCAGCGAGCCGCGTTTTATCTCTGCATTCATTCTGCGTTCCTCCAAACTTGCCCAGAGGCATAGCTTGCGGCTTCGCCGAGCGGCTTTCCATAGCATAAAAAAGGCAGATATGCTTAACTGCCTTTTTCTCGTAGCTATAATAAAGAAAACACCTAACGGAGCCGTTATGGATGATATCGATCGCCAGATCCTGACTCTTTTGGCGCAGGACGCGCGCGCGTCGTTGAAGACGCTGAGCGCGCAGGTGGGGCTGTCGTCGCCGAGCACGTCGGAAAGGCTGCGGCGGCTGGAGGAAAGCGGCGTGATCCAGGGCTATACCCTGAACGTCAACCTACAGGCGGTGGGCTACGCCTTCGAGTCACTGGTGCGCATCAAGCCGCTGCCGGGCATGCTGAAGAAGGTTGAACAGCTGATTCAGGCGATTCCGGAAGTGGTCGAATGCGACAAGGTGACCGGCGAAGACTGCTTTATCGTGCGGCTGGTGGCGCACTCGATGGCGCAGCTCGACCACACCCTCGATCGGCTGGCCGAGCATGCGCAGAGCAACACCTCGATCGTGAAAACCACGCCGGTCAAACGCCGCCTGCCGCCGCTGCTCTAATTAACGCCGCCGCTTGCGGGCGAACGGATTGCCGCGCTTCTTCTCTTTTTTGGCCGCGTCGGCGGCGGATTTCAACGCCGCCAGATGCGCCTTGTCGGCCTCCGGCACCGCGCGCTGTTCGATCGGGAACACCGGCAGCGACGCCAACAGCCGCGAACCGTAGTTTTTGGTCAACAGCCGGCGATCGTAGATCACGATCTCGCCGTAGCATTGGTTGCTGCGGATCAGGCGGCCGACCTGCTGGATCAGGTTGAACGAGGCGCTCGGCAGGCTCTGTACTTCGAACGGATAGCGCTTCAGCGATTTCAGCCACTCGCCTTCGGTAATGATCACCGGGCTGTCGATCGGCGGGAACGCAATTTTGTGAATGTGTACCTGGGTCAGCAGCTCGCCTTTCAGATCCAGCCCTTCGGCGAACGATTGCAGCCCCACCAGCACGCTGGCGACGCCCTTCTCCACCCGCTTGCGGTGCTCTTCTACCAGCCGGTAGCGCGGCTGGTCGCCCTGCACCAGCAGCATCAGCCGCAGATCGGTCACGTAGCTGAGGAAAGTCTGCATCGCCCGGTGGCTGCTGAACAGGATCAGCATGCCTTTGTGTTTGCCGCTCGCCTGCTCGGCGCGGAAACATCGCGCCATCTCCTCAAGGTGCTCCGCCTCGTTGGCGAGCGCCGGTTCAAAGCGCATCTGCGGAATGACAATCTTGCCCTGTTCGACGTGATTGAACGGCGAAGAGAGCGTTTCGAAACGATCGCCGGCCTTCTCGCTCAGCCCGCTCATCTCCTGCAAACGCGCGAAGCTGTTCAGCGAACGCAGCGTGGCCGAGGTGACCACCACGTGCGGCACCTTGCGCCACAGCAGCTTCTCCAGCTGGTCGCTGACGCGGATGCCGACGCAGTGCAGGTAAAGATGGGTGACGTTATCGCGCAGCTCGCGCGTGACCCATTTGGAGATCGGCGCGTTGGACGATTTGTCGAGCGCCGCCAGCCGCCACAGCTTGCTCATCGCCTCCAGATAGCCCAGCGTGCGGCTCATCTGAATGATCGACCGGTGCAGGCGCACGATGTCATGCTTGCCGGTCTGCTCGGTGAGATCGTTAAGCACGAACTCCGCCAGCCCGCGCAGCGCGTCGGTCAGTTTGAACAACCGTGCGCAGCTCTCCACCATCTCCGCCGGCAGCTCGCCCATCTCGAAACGGTGCTCGGCCGCCACGCTGTCGCCGGGCAGATAGGCGCTGACCTGATGCTCGAAGATCTGCACCAGCTCGCGCAGCTCCTCGCAATGGTTCTTCAGCCGCTCGCTGTTGGCCAGCCCCGGCGGATTCTTCGGCCGGTACTGCGTCATGCACTGCTCGACCTGGCGCACGATCATGTCCAGCTGCAGGTTGGTCGACAGCGCGGTGATTTCCCCGTCGATCTCCAGCGCGTCGCGCGCCACCTCCGGCAAATGGTGGCCTTCGTCCAGCACCAGCAGCAGCTCTTTCGGGTTCGGCAGCACCGATTCCGTCTCCAGCGCCGCCATCACCAGGGCGTGGTTGGCCACCACCACGTCGGCGCTCTCGATCTCTTTGCGGGCGATATAGAACGGGCATTCGCGAATGTAGTGGCAGTTGCGCCCCAGGCAGTTGGCCTTGTCGGTGCTCAGCTTGGCCCACAAAGGATCGTCGATGCTCTGCTGATAGTGATCGCGCAGCCCGTCCCACTCGAAGCGGGCCAGCGCCTTAGTCAGTTTCTGACACAGCGCCTGCTCTTCACCGCTGGACGGCGCCAGCTCATCGTCGAGGAACAACGTCAGATCGCCCTGTTGGCTAACGTCGGTGCTCATCGCCGCCAGGTTGCGCGGGCAGACGTAACGCCCGCGGCCAAAGGCGCCGGTAAATTTCAGATCGGGGATAATCTTCTTCAGCAGCGGCAAATCCTTGCTGTAGATCTGGTCCTGCAGCGCCACGTTGGCGGTGCTGACCACCAGCGGTTTGCTCTCCGCTCGCCCGACGGCGATGCCCGGGATCAGGTAAGACAGCGTTTTGCCGACGCCGGTCGGCGCCTCGATCGCCAGATGGCGCGGGTAGTCACCGGCCAGCGTCTTCGCCACCTCGGCGATCATCTGGCGCTGGGGCGCGCGGGAAATGAAATCCGGTATTTGCTGCTGCAGGGCTTTGTACCACTGGCCAATCTGATCTTTAACTGCGGAGGAGAGCGCCATTCAACTCTTATCTAAACGAAATGATGGCGCTATTGTCCCACAGACCGCCCGCGGCGTCAGCCCGAGTTACGTCTGCGGATCGATCATCGAGGCGCGCCCGGCGCTGAACGACCACTCGTCTAACTGGGTGGTGGTGATCACCACCATCACATCCTCGGGGCGCAGCCGCAGGTTTTCCGCCAGCAGCGCCGCCAACCGCCCGTAGAAGCGCCGCTTGGTGTCGGTGTCGCGCGGCCGCCCGGCGGTAATGTAAAACAGCACGAAATCCGCGCTGCGCGGCCCGCCGAGATAGTCGCGATCGTAGATAAGCTCACCGGGGCGGTATTGATCGATCACCTGAAATTTATCCGTCGGCGGCACCTCAAAGGTCTCCACCAGCGCCTGATGCAGGCTGTCGGACAGGGTTTGCAGATAATCGGCGGACTTGCCCTGATGCAGGGCGATACGGCTAAAGGGCATGATTGGCCTCCTGTTCCAGCTCGCGCAGGCGCGCCACTGCCGACGCCGCCGCGGGCCAGCCGGCGTAGAACGCCAGATGGGTGATGAGCTCGGCCAGCTGCTGACGCGTCACGCCGTTGCGCTGCGCCAGCTGCAGGTGAAACGGCAGCTGTTCCACGCGGTTGAGCGCCACCAGCGCGGCGACGGTAATCAGGCTGCGCTCGCGCGGGCTCAGCGCCGGCCGCTGCCAAATATCGTCAAACAACACTCTGTCGCTGAGCTGCGCCAGCTTGGGGGCAATATCGCCGAACGCCTGTTGCCCAGCCTGGGATTCTGATGGCATCACACTCTCCTGTCAGTTGCGGATAGCCTTACGCTACCCGCCGCCGCAGCGAGTGAAAATCGGGATTTTCGGCAGTCTCGGTTCAGAAAAACGGGAGGGTTCCCCGCCGGGCGGCGGGGAGGCATCACGATTCCAGCGGGGCAACGCCGTCGAACTGCGCGCTCAGCAGCGCATTCAGCGCCGGCCGCTGTTCCACCCGTTCAGCGATGGCGTACAGCCGCGGACAGTGTTGCCGGAACCACGCGCGGCCCGGCCGCCAGTGGCACATCACCGCCACGTACAGATCCAACGCGCTGAAGCTCTTGCCGAGAAACCACGGGCCCGCTGCGCCGGCGGCGGCGTTCAGCTGCTGCAATAAACGCTCGCGATAAGCCATTACCGCGTTTTTCAGCTGTTCCGCCCCCGCCGCCTGCGGCTGCCAGCGCTGCGGATGGTCGGCATAGGTGAAGGTGGGGTAAATCTCCGCGTTGATGAACAGCAGCCAGCGCAAAAAACGCGGCAACAGCGGCGAGCCGCCGGGCGGCGCCAGTTCGGCGTGCGGCGCGCGATCGTGCAGCAGCAGAATGATCGCCGCACTCTCCGTCATCACTTCGTCATTGGGCAACACTAAGGTGGGCACCTGGCCCAACGGGTTCAGCGCCAGCAGGCGATCGCGCTCCGGGCCGTCCTGCGTGTAGTCCACCTCCTCATAGCCCCAGGGGAAAGCGGTCAACACCAACGCGGCGGCCACGATCGTCGAGCCGCAGCCCTGCGTGCCGAACAAAGTATAAGTATCGTGCATGATTCCTCCCGCAGCGGAACAAGGTATCGATAACTGTAGACCAGCCGCCGACCGTCGGCCGAAGAAAAAATTCACTCTTTACGCGACTTTTTTAATCGTTCGACATGAAAATGAATTTTTTGTCATAAATAGATCACATTACTACGGTAAAAATTCTCCGCCGCCAACAATCAGGCGGCACAGTAAAACAGCAATGCAACTGATGATAAGCGTCTTTCAATCGAATAAAGCAGGGTAACCCATGAAACGTAATCTTCTGGCCGTTATTATTCCGGCACTTTTACTTGCGCAAGCGGCACAGGCAGCAGAAATCTACAATAAAGACGGCAACAAACTCGATTTTTACGGTCGTGTAAAGGCCCTGCATTATTTCTCCGATGATGCCGGCAACGACGGTGATAAAACCTACGTGCGTATCGGCTTTAAAGGCGCGACTCAGATTAACGATATGCTGACCGGCTACGGCCAGTGGGAATATCAGATCGCCGCCAACCACACGGAATCCGACGGCACTAAAGACACCAAAACGCGTCTGGGCTTCGCCGGTCTGAAATATAAGGATCTCGGTTCCTTCGACTACGGCCGCAACTACGGCATCATTTACGACGTCGGCGCCTGGACGGATATGATCCCTGAATTCGGCGACGATGCTTACATCAAGACCGACAACTTTATGAACGGCCGTACCAACGGCGTCGCCACCTACCGCAATAACAACTTCTTCGGACTGGTCGACGGCCTGAAATTTGCCGTGCAGTACCAGGGCAAGAACGAAAACGACGGCCGCTCCGCCAGCAAGGCGAACGGCGACGGCTGGGGCCTCTCCTCCAGCTACGAAATCATCGACGGCCTGAGCGTGGGCGCCGCCTATGCCTCTTCCAACCGCACCACCACGCAAAAAGCGGGCACCTTCGGTAAAGGCGACAAGGCCGATATCTGGGCCGGTGGTCTGAAATACGACAACAACAACGTCTACCTGGCCGCGACTTATTCGCAGAGCCGCAATATCGCGCCTATTTCCGGCACCGCCACCATCAATAACAACGCCACTTCCGTTAGCGGCTTCGCCAATAAAGCGGAAGGGATTGAATTGGTCGCACAATATCAGTTCGACTTCGGTCTGCGCCCATCGCTGGGTTACGTTCAGCAGAAAGGCAAAGATATTGAAGGCATCGGCGACGTCGATCTGGTGAAATATTTCGACGTGGCGGCAACCTATTACTTCAACAAAAACATGTCCACTTATGTCGAATATAAAATCAACCAGCTCGATGACGACAACAAGCTGGGTCTGAAAAACGACGACGTGGTTGTTGTCGCCCTGACCTACCAGTTCTGATGTGATGAATGAATAACCACCACTGCAAACTTTAGCGTCACTTGATACCCAGAGTTTTATTTCGCCGGGCGGCTGCGTCCGGCTTTTTTGTTTTTATTTTCCCGCCAACGAATGCCCCCGCTTGCCTTGCAAAACAAACGGGTCTACATGTATAGCTTTCTCCCCGAGCGAAATCAGCCATGCATAACGACGGACGCTTCGACTTCCACAACGCCCTGCGCTACAGCAGCGACGAACTGGCGAACATCCTCAGCCACTGCTTTGAAAACTACATGGTGCGCTTCGTTGTCGACGGGCCGACCTTCGCCGCCCGCTTCGGTGCCGAAGATCTCAGCCTGAACGACAGCCTGATCGTCACCCATCGCCATGAACCGGTGGCGGTGGCGCTGATCGCCCGCCGCGGCCGGCACAGCCGGGTCGCAGCCTTTTCCGTGCGCCCGGAGATGCGCGGCCAGGGCCTGGGTAAGACGCTGATGCAGCGGCTGGTGGCAGACGCCCGCCACCGCGGCGACCGGCGGCTGTCGCTGGAAGTGATCGAAGGCAACGACGCCGCGCTGGCGCTGTACCATCGCGCCGGGCTGCGCATCGTGCGCACCCTGACCGGCCATCAGGCGCCGGCGGAAGCGCCGCCAGGCACGGCGGAACTGCAGGCGGTCGATCCGCTGACCGTCAGCCATCGCCTGACGGCGGAAGGCGCCACCGACCTGCCCTGGCTGATCGCCCCCGAATCGCTGTTCAAACTGCCGGGCAACCCTCGCGCTTATACCCTCGAACGCCAAGCCTACGCCGTGGTGATGCCCGGCGCCGAGCACTGCTGGCTGCGCCTGATCTACGTGCCGCCGCAGCACCGCGGCCAGGGGCATGCGCGCGCCTTGCTGGCCGCCCTGCAAACACGGTTCGCCCCTTTGCCGCTGACTGCCAACGTCGTTGTGCCCGAGGTGGCCGCCCCCTTCTTTACGCATCTTGGCTGGCGGCAGGATCCCCTGCGCCAGTTCGAGATGGATATGCTGCTGGACAGCCCACAAGAATAAAACCGAGAGAGATAACAATGGCAGGAAAACAGGCAAGGACACTCACCCTCGGCGCGGCGATTGGCGTCGCGCTGCTGACGTTGGCCGGTTGCGCGCAGCCGCCGCACACCGACGCGCAGGCCCAGCAGCGGCTGGCGGATCAGTCGGTGCTGGCGGTGAACTGGTTCCAACAGTCCGGCGAATACCAGGCGCTGGCGCATCAGGCGTTCAACAGCGCGCAGCGCGCCTTCGATCAGGCCAGGGCCGCACCGGGCCGTAAAAAGGCGGTGGTGGTCGATCTGGATGAAACCATGCTGGACAACAGCGCCTACTCCGGTTGGCAGGCGCAGCAGGGCCAGCCGTACGACGGCGCCACCTGGGCCAAATGGACGCAGGCCGAACAGGCCGGCGCGGTGCCGGGCGCGGTGTCGTTTGCCCGTTACGTTAACACCCATCAGGGGACGATGTTCTACGTATCGAACCGCAAGCAGAGCGAATACGCCGCCACGGTGGCCAACATGCATAAGCTCGGTTTCACCGGCATGTCGGAAAAGACCGTGCTGCTCAGCACCGACACCTCCAATAAGCAGGCGCGCTTCGACGCCATCAAACAAGCCGGCTATGACATCGTGGTGTACGCGGGCGACAACCTGAACGACTTCGGCGCCGCGACTTACCACCAGGACAACGCGCAGCGCCGGGCGTTCGTCAGCGAGAACCAGAACAAGTTCGGCACCGAATTCATCGTGCTGCCCAACCCGCTGTACGGCGATTGGGAAAGCGGGCTGGCCCGCGACTACAACAAGCTGACGCCGCAGCAGAAGCTGCAGGTGCGCCAACAGGCGATCAAAGCCTGGCGCGGGCGCTAAACCTCACAGCAGTTTGTACATATAGCAGGTGGCTTCCAACGCCCCGCCGTCGCTGGCGCGGGCGTATTGCGGGATGTCACCTGCCGCTTCGAACCCCAATTGGCGGTACAACCCCTGCGCCGCGCTGCCGCTCAGGGTATCCAGCACCAACAGGCTGCGGCGATGACGCACCGCCAGCGCCTGCACTTCCTGCATCAACAGCCGCGCGACGCCCTGCCGCCGCGCCTGCGGGTGCACCATCAGCTTGACCACTTCCGCCCGGTGGCGGCCATTGTCCGGCATCGCCAACAGCAGTTGCACGGTGCCGACCGGCCGCCCGTTCGCCAGCGCCACCAGCATCGCACGCTCTCCCCGCGCCAGGGCCGGCAGCAGCCCCTGCCAAAATGCCCGCGCCTGCTCCACCGTAAAGGGCATGACAAAACCGATGCTGGCGCCGTGCGCCACGCTGGCGTGCAGCATCTCGGCCAAGTCGGCCACGGCGCTTTGCGCCGCGTCGGCGCCCCACTGTTGCAATTCAATCATGGCTATGGCCTGCAGATAACGAGCGTGTAATGGGCCGGCTCATCGCCGGGGACATGGAAACGGGACGCGCCGAACAGGCGGTAGCGCAGGCAATCGCCGGGCGACAGCCGGAAAACGCGCCCTTCCAACGTCAGCTCCAGTTGCCCGGACAGCAGCCAGAGGTGATGCTCCAGCGCCGGTATCGACGGCAGGTCGTAATCAATCTGCGCGCCGGCATCGAGCCGGGCTTCGATAAACTCGGCCTTATACAGCGCGGCGGGAGGAGAAACGGAGCGACGGTGGAAACCGCTGGCGCGATCGACCCATACCGGCTGTTGCGGCGGCCGCAACAGCTCCGGCGGTTCGTCTTCGATTTCGCTCAACAGGCGCGACATGGTCAACCCGTAGGCGGCGCACAGCCGGTTCAGCAGCGACGCCGTCGGGCTGGTTTCGGCGCGCTCCACCCGCGAGAGCGTCGCCCGGCTGAGGCCGGTGCGCTGCGCCAACTCTTCCAGCGACCATCCCTGCTGCTGGCGCAAATCCGCCAGCCGCTGCGCCAACCTCAGGTCGGCAGTCTCCAAACCGTTATCCATCGCTCACACTCGCCTTGAAATCCCATATAAGAGAAATAATCTCAAATTAGAGATATGGCAAGCGGATTTTAAAAAATGCCGCGCAGCGCGATGAATATCAGCATGCTCAGCAACACCACCGCCAGCATACTGCGCAGCAAGAACGCCACTATCACCGGCAAACACTATCGAAGAAGGAGGAGCGTTCTAGCACTCGCGCGAGGGCGGGTTTTGTACAAGATTGCCCGTCTCGGCGCCCGGCGGCGCGATCGCCGCGCAGCGCCAGGCGCTGAATACCGCCAGCAGCGGCGCCAGCGCGAACGCCAGGAACAGCCAGCGCGCCGCCGACGCCGCGCCCGCCGCGCCGCCCGGATCGTTCAGCCCCGCCAGATTGGCGATCATCCCGGCCAGCGCCGCACCGAATGCGGTGGCGAACAGCTGCACCGTGGTAATCGAAGCGCCGGCGATATCTTTGTCCGCTTCGGGCGCCACCTGCAAAATGCGCGTCAGCAGGTGCGGCCAGCCGAAGCCGATGCCGAACCCCACCAGCAACAGCGCAATGACGATCGGCGCCAGCGCCTGCCAGTGGCCGCCGGACGGCACCGGCATCAGGATCGCCAGCGCCAGCAGCCCCACCAGCACAAACAGCGGTCCGCTGACGATCGCCCGGCGAATGCCCGCCCCGCGCCAACCGGAGCTGAGGATCTCGGACAGCGTCCAGCCGGCGGCCATGGCGGCGGCAATATAGCCGGAGATCAGCGGCGACTGGCCGTGCAGCAGCTGCAGAAAATAGGGCACGAAGATCTCGCTGGTCATGCCGATCACCAGCAACGCGGTCGTGATGTAGAGCGCCGCCAGCGATGAGCCGCGCCGCAGCGCGCCGTGCGGCAACAGGCGGGCGCGCGAGTGCGCTTCGCGCTTCAGCAGCCAGGCCATCAGCACCAGCGAGAGCGCGATGCCCGCCAGGTTGATCCAGGCGCTGTGCGCCAGACTGCCGGCGGACACCGCCAGCACCGCCACGGTCAGCAACAGCAGCTGCGCAGTCGGCAACGGCGCGGCCGCCTGCTGCGCTTTACCCTTGGGCAGGATCAGGAAGGTAAATGCGGCGTACAGCGCCATGATCGGCAGCAGAATGCCGAAGGCCCAACGCCAGGCGTTCAGCTCGGCGAAAATGCCGCCCACCGCCGGCCCCACCAGGGTGGCGATGCCCCACATCGCCGAGATGAGCGCCATGGCGCGCGGCCACAATCGCTGCTCGAACACCAGGTTGATCATCGCGTAGGAGAGCGCAAAGATCAGCCCGCCGCCGAAGCCCTGCACCGTACGGCCGATCAGCATCACCGGCATGCTCGGCGCCAGCGCGCACAGCGCCGCCCCGGCGATGAAGAACAGCGAAGCCACCAGATAGGCGCTGCGCGCGCCGTAGCCGCTGAGCAGCCGGGCCGACAGCGCGGAACCGAGGATCGACGCCACCACGAACAGCGTGGTGTTCCAGGCGTAGAGATCCAGACCGCCGATATCCTGCACCACCGAGGGCAGAATGGTGGTGGCGACCAGAATATTGATGGCATGCAGCGCCACGCCGAGCGAAAGCGCGATCGCACTGGCCGCATTTTTGCCGGAGAAAAGGTCGCTCCAGCGGCTATCGTCATGGGTTATCACGGTTGTCGTCCTGTTTTCAGAGGAATGGCATTGAGTTGGTCATAAGATTGCGTTAAATTTAACAAGAGTTATCTTGGAATAAGTTAGGGCGAGGCGGAGAAATATGTCAAGAATAAACTTGGAAAATAGCGGCAGCACCGCACAATCGGTCAGTGACCGCTTGCTGACGCTATTGAAAACCCGCGGCCCACAGCAAGCTTCTGACGCAGGAAAGGTGCTCGGCACCACCGGTGAGGCGGCCCGCCAGCAGTTCGTCAAGCTGGCGAAAGAGGGGCTGGTCGAAGCGGTGGCGGAAACGCGCGGCGTGGGCCGCCCGGTGCAGCTGTGGCATTTGACCTCGGCCGGCAACGCGCGCTTTCCCGACACCCATGCGGATCTGACGGTGCAGCTGCTGCGCACCGTGCGCGACAAGCTGGGCGAACAGGCGCTCGACGTGCTGATCGAGACCCGCGAGCAGGAAAACCGCATCAACTACAAGCAGGCGATGATCGGCGCCGCCGATCTGCAGGAGCGCGTGGCGCGCCTGACCGAAATCCGCTGCCGCGAAGGCTATATGGCCGAATGGCGTCAGGAGGAAGACGGTTCCTATCTGCTGGTGGAAAACCACTGCCCGATCTGCGCCGCCGCCACCGTCTGCCAGGGCTTCTGCCGGGCGGAGCTGAGCATCTTCACCGAAGTGCTGCAGGCGCAGGTGGAGCGCGCCGAACACATTCTGGCCGGCTCGCGCCGCTGCGCCTACCGGATTTCGCTCCTGTAACACCGGTTTTTGCCCACGTTTTCAACCGGTACAGATTATTCTGCTTGTGCATCCCGCACCTTCCCTTCTAAGGTTGAATTAACGCATATTCAGACCAACAGCGGGCCTCGCGCCCGCTCTGAGAAATCCGCCGGCGCCTGGCGCGCAGCGGCAGAGTAACCCCACGGGAGTTGAACGATGAAGAAGCCGCATGCCGGATTCTGGCTGGCGACGCTGGGACTGGGCGTCTGCTGGCTGCTGGCGCTGCTGACTCGCGATCGGCTCAACGGCATCCTGCTGGCCGGCGCGGCGCTGGCGCTGATCTTTACCCCGGCCGCCCGCCGCAAAGGCGCGGCCCTGGCCGCCCTGGGCGGTATTGGCATGGATGGGCTGTGGAGCTACAGCGGCGTGCTGCACTACAGCGGGCAACACGGCCTGCCGCTCTGGACCATCGCGCTGTGGATCGGCTTCGGCTGCTGGTGGTATTGGCTGCTGGACGTGGTCAGAGCGGCCCCCTGGCCGCTGGCGGTGCTGGGCGCCGCCGTCGGCCCCTTTGCCTACGCCGTGTCCTGGAAGCTGGACGCCTTGCTGCCCGGCGTGCCGCCGGAGTTCATGCTGCTGCTGCTGGCCGTCGGCTGGTCGATTTACCTGCCTGCCGTCAGCTGGCTGCAGTGGAAGCGGCGGGACAGCTGAACGGCGGGCGGCGGCCGGGAAAAATAATGCCGAAAGCCATTGCTTATCGGTTGCCCGATCGGGTTTACTGAGCGTTCTAATAATAATCACCCCTGCAAAAACATATCCCTATGCTTAGCCAACAAAGCCGTAGCGTCCTGCCGTTGATCGGGGCGTTGTTCACGTTATATATCGTTTGGGGTTCCACCTATTTCGTCATTCGCCTCGGCGTCGCGCAGTGGCCGCCGCTGATGATGGCCGGCATTCGCTTTCTGGCTGCCGGCATCGTGCTGTTCAGTTTCCTGGCCTGGCGCGGCCACGCGCTGCCGACGCCGAAGCAGTGGCTGGCCGCCGGCGCCATCGGCATTCTGCTGCTGGCGGTGGGCAACGGCCTGGTGACGGTGGCGGAGCACCAACACGTGCCGTCCGGCATCGCCGCGGTGATGGTGGCGACGGTGCCGCTGTTCACCCTCTGCTTCAGCCTGCTGTGGGGGATGCGCAACACCAAACTGGAATGGGCCGGCATCGCGCTCGGTCTGGTGGGCATCGTGCTGCTTAATACCGGCACCAACCTGGTGGGCAACCCGACCGGCGCGCTGCTGATTTTGCTGGCGTCGGCCAGCTGGGCCTTCGGGTCGGTACTGGGATCGCGCATCTCGCTGCCGGCCGGGCCGATGGCCGGCGCGGCGGAAATGCTGGTCGCCGGCGTGGTGTTATTGGCAGCCAGTCAGCTGAGCGGCGAGCGTCTGACTCAGATGCCGAGCACCGGCGGCTTTCTGGCGCTGGGCTATCTGATCGTCTTCGGCTCGATGCTGGCGATCAGCGCCTATATGTTCTTGTTGAAGAACGTGCGCCCGGCGGTCGCCACCAGCTACGCCTACGTCAACCCGGTGGTGGCGGTGCTGCTCGGCATCGGCTTTGCCGGCGAATCGCTGGCGCCGCGCGAGTGGCTGGCGCTGGTGATCATCGTGGCGGCAGTGGTGCTGGTGACGCTGGGAAAATACCTGTTCGCCCGCCCGGCCCGCGTGCAGGCCATCGACAGCGAACGGTAGCGATCGCAAAGGGCGGTCTGCGGGCCGCCGTTAAAAACGATTCTTGTTTCACCCGGCGAAGGGGCTATAATTCCCGCTGTTCCAAGCAACCTGCGAAATTATTCCTATGCTGAAAAAAGCGTTCGTCATCGTCATCGCCCTGTGCGCCTTCGGTTCTTTGGGCGGCGTATTCCTCGCCGGGCTGAACATCTACACCCGTTCCACCACCCCGCACGAAGAAAGCGCGCCTGCCGGGGATGCCGCCGCCACGCCGGCGCAAACCGAAACCCTTCAGGCCAAGTGATCGTCCAGCCAGCGCTGGCAGCGCAGCTGTAAAAAGCGCTGCAGCCGCCTGACGCGTTCCGACACCGGCGAGCGATGCGGGCACCAGGCACTTCGAGCAGTTCCTCACCGCGCCATAGCCGCCTTCCCCACGCCGGGGAGAAAAACGACGCGCTGCGCCTGATGCAGGCCGACGCGCGGCGGGTTACCTGCTGGCGATGGAGAACGGCTTCGTCACCGGCAGCGCGATCGACATCGACGGCGACGCCCTGCTGTAACGGCGGCTAGAGCGCCGTCACGCCCTGCGCGGCGGCCTGCTGTTCCAGCACGGTGATAATCTGGTAGGCCGAACGCGGCACCAGGCTGAAATCGCCGATCAGCAGGCGGTCGCTGACCGCCTCATCCAGCATCGCCCGGGCGCCGGCGCGCAGGATTTCCACCTGTTCCGGCGGCGTACCCGCCGCGGTGATCAGCGGCAGACCGGGCACCGCCGCCGTGCGGCCGATGATTTTCAGCCCCTCCAGCGCCTGCGGCTGCGCCCGGCGCAGCAGTTCCATGCTGATCGCATCGATGGCGGCAATATCCGCCTGCCCGCTGCGGATCAGCTTCAGCGACTGATAATGCGCGCCGGAGGCAATCGCCGCACCAAAGAATTTCCCGTCCTGCGCCAGCGGCGCGATCAGCGCGCGCAGGCCGTTGTAGCCGGATTGGGAATCGGTGCTGTTATAGGCCGCCGTCCGGCCGCGAAAATCCGCCAGCCGTTCGCCGGGGTCGCCCGCGCGCACCACCAGCCAGCTGCGATAATTCGGCCCGTCGCACCCCTCAACCCGATAATGGTAGGTGCCGATCAGCTGCACCTGCGGCAGAGTGCTGACCAACGGATAACCGCAGGTTTGGCTGAGCAGCAGATCGTCGCGCCGCCAGTGCTGCGCCAGATCGTCCGGCCAGCTTAGCCGCTCCGGCGCCGCCGGCAGCCCCAGGCGCAGCAGCTTGTCGCGCAATACCTGCCAGAAAGATTCGGCCTGCTCCCGGCCAACGCCGTACATCGGTAGAGACACCTGCATCATTTCCCCCTTACCCCGCCGGAGTAGTCGCCAGCGTCTGCTGACGCCAGGCGGTGAGATAACGCACCCAACGTTCGAACAGCATATCGGTGATAATAGCCAACAATGCCACCACCGCCGCGCCCTGGATCACATAGGCGGTGTTAAAGCCGCTCAGACCGATGATGATCGGCGAGCCGAGCGTCTTGGTACCGACGGTGGAAGCGATGGCCGCCGTGCCAATGTTGATGATCACCGACGTGCGGATCCCGGCGACGATCACCGGCGCCGCCAGCGGCAATTCGACCCGCCACAGAATTTGCCAGGCGCTCATCCCCACGCCGCGGGCAATCTCGCGCGTGGCGGGCGGCACCGATTCGATGCCCGCCAGCGTGCCCTGCAAGATCGGCAGCAGGCCGTACAGCACCAGCGCAATGATCGCCGGCTGTTCGCTGAAGCCCATCACCGGCACCGCTACCGCCAGCACCGCTACCGGCGGGAAGGTCTGCCCCACCGCCACCACCGTTTCCACCAGCGAACGAAACTCCCGGCCGCTGCGCCGGGTTACCGCCACGCCGGCCGCTACGCCGAGAGCCACCGCGATCAGGCTGGAGATTGCCACCAGCGACAGATGCGCCCCCACCAGCGCGATAAAGCTGTCCTGCTGATAAATGGGCCGCTCCAGATCGGGGAACCAGGCGGCAAACAGGCCGCGCAGATGATCCATGCCGAACACCAGCGCCAACAGCAGCGCCAGCGTCCAGGGCAGCGGATCGCGCAGCAGGCGCCAGATGCGCCCGCTCATGACAGCGCCTGCCCGGCGATCAGATCGTTGAAGTGCAAGACCCCCAACGCTTCGCCCCGTTCATCCACCACCGGCAGGCAGTCGCTGCCGCGCGCCACAAACACCGACAGCGCCTCGCGCAGGCTCATGGCGGCGGCGATCGGTTCGCCCTCGGCGGCGCCGGGCCGCACTCGCTCCGCCACCGTTCCCAGCGACAGCAGCTTGATGCCGCGATCGCTGCGCCCGAAGAAGTCCCGCACGAAGTCATTGGCCGGCGCGGTCAGCAGCGCCAGCGGCGTGCCCTGTTGCACCACCCGCCCCTGATCGAGCAGCACCAGGCGATCCGCCAAGCCCAGCGCCTCGTCGATGTCGTGCGTCACCAACACGATAGTGCGGCCGGAGAGCTGATGGATGCGCGCGATCTCCGCCTGCAACGCCGCGCGGGTGACCGGATCCAGCGCGCCGAACGGTTCGTCCATCAGCAACACCTCGGGATCGGCGGCCAGCGCGCGCGCCACCCCTACCCGTTGCTGCTGCCCGCCGGACAGCTGATGCGGATAGCGACGGCGAAACAGATCCGGCTCCAGATGCAACAGCTCCAGCAGTTCGGTTACCCGATCGCGAATGCGCGCGCGCGGCCATTTCAGCAGCTGTGGCACGGTGGCGATGTTTTCCTCCACCGTCCAGTGCGGAAACAGGCCGATCGATTGGATCGCATAGCCCATGCGCCGCCGCAGATCCTGCGGTTTGAACGACTGGATCTCTTCGCCGGCAAAGAGAATCTTGCCCCGATCGTGCTCGATCAGGCGATTGATCATTTTTAACGTCGTGGACTTGCCGGAACCCGAGGTGCCGATCAACACGGTGAATTCGCCCTCGGCGATGTGCAGCGTGAGATCGTCTACCGCCGGCTTGCCCTGAAAAATTTTGCTGACTTGCTCAAAGTGAATCATCGGCGCGATACGTCCAGGATTGAAACCCAAAATTTAAACAGCGAATCGACGATGACCGCCATCATGACCACCGGGATCACCCCCAGCAGAACCAGATCCAGCGCGCTGCTGAGCAGCCCCTGAAAGACGATGGCGCCAAAGCCGCCGGCGCCGATCAGCGCCGCCACCACCGCCATGCCGACGGTTTGCACCGCCAAAATGCGCACGCCGGTCAGGAACAGCGGCAGCGCCAACGGCAGCTGCACGCGCAGGAAGATCTGCCCGCGCGTCAGCCCCATGCCGGTGGCGGATTCGATCACCCCCGCCGGCACGCTTTGCAGCCCCGCCACCACGCTGCGCACCAGCGGCAACAGCGCGTACAGCACCAGCGCCACGATCGCCGGCGCCATGCCGATGCCGCTGACGCCGTGTTCCGCCAGCCAGGGCACCGCCGTCGCCAGCCCCGCCAACGGCGCGATCAGCAGGCCGAACAGCGCAATGGACGGCACGGTCTGGATAATGTTCAGCGCGGAGAAAATCGGCCGCTGCCAGCGCTCGGAGCGAAAACACAGCACCCCGAGCGGCACGCCGATCGCCAGCGCCGGCGCCATCGTCGCCAGCAGAATGGTCAGGTGCTGCAGCAGCGCGGCGTCAAACACCTCCTGGCGATTGTGGTACTCCTTCAGCAGCGACAGCTGATCGAGCTGATGCCCGAACAGCAGCAGCGCCGGCGGCACCAGCACCAGCGCGTTGCCCAACATGCGCCACAGGTGCGACGCGGTGATGCGCGCCATGGCGTCGGCGGCGATCAGCAGGCTCAGCGCCATCGTCAGCCAGCACCCGCTGCCCCAGGAGGTGCGCGCCAGGCGCGATCCCTCCTGCGCCAGACGCCCGGCGGCCTGCCCGCTGATCCAGAAGGCCAGCGTCAGCACCCCGCAGGCGGCCAGCGCCGCCAGCAGCGCCCGCCCCCGCGTCGGCGGCAACAGGCTGAGGATCGCCAATGCCGCCAGCGGCAACAGCAGCCACAGCGCCGGGCCGTGCAGCAGGGATAACAAGGAGAGGCTTTTGCCCGACAACAGGCGATTGGGGGCATAACTGAGGAACGGCAGGCCGAACGCGGCCAGCAGCAACAGCATGAACAGCGTCAACAAGACGCGATGTTTTACGGCGATAGTCAAAGAAACGCTCCGGTTCCCTCGGTTTACCCCCTCTCCCGACGGCAGAGGGGGCACCTCGGCATTATCCCTTAACAAACCCTTTCTCTTTCAGGTAAGCGGCCGCCACCTGTTTGGCGTCCTGGCCTTCCACGGCGATCTGCGCGTTGAGTTTTTGCAGCGTCGGCCCGTCCAGCGAGGCGAACACCGGCTTCAGCAGCTCAGGCAGATTGGCGTGCGCCTTCAGGGCCGCTTCGCGCACGATCGGCGCCGGCGCGTAGATCGGCTGTACGCCTTTCGGATCAGCCAGCGTCTGCAGCCCCAGCGCCGCCACCGGGCCATCGGTGCCGTAGGCCATCGCCGCGTTGACGCCGGAGGTCTGCTCCGCCGCCGCCTTGATGGTCACCGCCGTATCGCCGCCGGCCAGGGACAGCAGCTGATCCTGATTCAGCTTGAAGCCGTAGGCATTCTGGAACGCCGGCAGCGCATCCGGCCGCTCGATAAATTCCGCCGAGGCCGCCAGCTTGAACTTGCCGCCGCCGTTGATCCACTTGCCGAGATCCGACAGCGTCTTCAGGTGATTGGCCTCCGCCACGTCCTGGCGAATGGCGATGGTCCAGGTGTTGTTGGCCGGCGCCGCGTCCAACCAGACGATTTTGTTTTTGTCGTAGTCGAGTTGCTTCACCTTCTCGAAACCGGCCTGGGCGTTCTTCCACGCCGGATCTTTCTCATCGGAGAAGAAAAACGCGCCGTTGCCGGTGTATTCCGGGTAGATGTCGATCTCGCCGGACGTGATGGCGCCGCGCAGCACCTTGGTGGTGCCGAGCTGCAGCTTGTTGGTGGTCTGGATGCCGTTGGCTTCCAGCACCTGCACGATGATGTTGCCGAGCAGCGAACCTTCGGTGTCGATCTTGGAGCCGACGCGCACCGAGTCGGCCGCCTGCGCCAGACCGCCGGTGGCCAGCAGGGCCAGCGCGACGGCAAAGGAACGTCCGCGTGATAAGGTGATTGCCATACTTTTCCTCTGGTTATACGTTTTCCGGCTCATGGGCCGGTTAAGTTGGAAAATCCTGAGAAACGCGCTTCCAGCGCGCAATAAATTTTTCCGTCGGCAGGGCATCGCCCTCCCCCTGCGGTTCACCGGCGCGCAACGGATGCACGCCGACGTCGATCGGCGTCAGGGCGTAATCGCGCAGCCACTCGCCGTAGCCTTGCGCGACAAATCCCTGGCTGCGGCGCTGGTACGCCTCGCGCTCCGCCAGATAGACTTCGCGCAAACCATACCAGGGCAGGCCGGGCAGATCGTGATGCACTAAATGATAGTTCAGATTGAGAAACAGCAGCCGCCACGGCCAACCCGCCTCATTAATAATAGAACGTGCCTGCGGTGCGTCCACGGCGCGATGCTCAAAAAACGATCTTACCTTGGTCAGCGCCAGCGCCGGGTAGCTGATGGCCAGCAGGTAAAACGCCGCGCCGATACCCTGCGCCTGCAGCCAGTCGAGCAGCATCGCCAACAGCGACAGGTGCACCAACCACCTCGCCCAGACGCGCCACTCCCCGGCGGCAAGCGCTTTCACCGCCCCGACCAGGGTCGCGGCGATATCCAGCGCCGGGCCAAGGAGCACCCGGCCGATCAGCGTATTGCGCACGGCGGCCAGCAGCGGCAGCAGCCGGGGATAGCGCCGCCACTGCGCGGCGCTGAAGTAATAGCTTTCGGGATCTTCGTGCGGATCGGTCAGGTGGTCGTTGCGATGGTGGCGCAGATGCGAATCGCGATACAGCCCGTAGGGATACCACACCGCCAGCGGCAACAGGCCGAACAGCTGATTGACGCGCGGCCAGCGCGTCGGATGGCCGTGGATCAGCTCGTGCTGCAACGACATGTACCAGGTGGTCAGCAGGATCAGCAGCGGCGCGCCAAGCCACGGGCCCAGCGTTTGCCACCCCAGCGCCACGCCGAACCAGCCGCCGTACACCGCCGCCATGATCCCCCAGGTGGGCAGCTCCAGCCGCCAATGCCGGCGCCGATAAAGCTGCCTGATTCGTTCGCGCTGTTCGGGGTGCAAATAGTGGGCGTAGGACATGCTGGGGCTCGCGGTAAGAGATTTTCTCCCAGTATCCGTGAGCCGTAGCGGCATTCAAAATAACGAAAATGGCAAAGCTAAGTGAAAATTCAGCGGGTTGCGTACGCGTAAAAGCGAAAAAATGGGCCGCGCAGGCGGCCCGTCCGTTACCTCCCTTCAGGGAACGAAATCGAGCACCACGGCGTTGAACAGCGCGTACTCGGTGGCGGTGGCCATCGGCGGAAACTGCGCGCACTGCACTGCCGCGCTCGCCGCCGCGCACAGTGGCGCGTCACCCCGTACGATCTTGCTGCTCGCCAGCTTGCCGTCCGGCCGCAACCGAATGCTGATGGTGCAGCGTTGGCCGCGCGCGCGTTCAGGCAAACGCAGCTCGCGGCTCACCGCGTTATGCACCCGCACCGGATAGCTGAGCGGCGCCGTGGCCTGCGCCTCGGCCTGCGGCTCCGGCAACGGGATGCCGGCCTGACGCCCGGCGCCGCAGCCGCTTAACAGCAACAGCGCCAACAGGCCTAGTGTCTTTTTCATTCCCTATATCCTTATTGGGTTGTTAATCCTTATATGACGGCGATCACTGCGCCGCCGGGTAAGCCTCGCCGTCATCCGCGTAACGCTGCAGCCGCTCGCGCCACCACTTGGCTGCCAGACCGCTGGCGCTTTCCCGCCAGCCGAAATAGGCAACGTCGCTGCAGCGCTCAGATTCAACGCGTTTCGCCACCAGTTCGCCGCTGTTCAGGTAAGGTTCCGCCAGAGAACGCGGTAGATAGCCGCAGCCCAGCCCGGCCAACTGCGCCTGCAGCTTGGCGTCGAAGCCGAAGACCGTCAGCGTATCCTGTTCTTCCAGCAGGTTCAGGCTCTGCGGCGCGTTGACCCGCGAGGTATCGCGCACCACCACCGCCCGGTGCTGACGGATCTCATCTTTCGGCAACGGTTCCGGCAGCGCCGCCAGCGGATGCTGTGGCGCGACGGCGAACACGTAATCCAACTGCCCCAGCCGGCTGAACGCATAACCCACCCGCGACGGCGGCTCGCAGATGGCGCCGATGATAATGTCGGCGCAGCCGTAAACCAGCGATTCCCAGGAGCCGGCCAGCACCTCGTGGCTGAAACGCAGCCGGGTATGATGATGCTGCCGATAGAACTCGTCGATCAGCGGCAACAGGCGGGCAAACGGGAAGGAGGCATCGATCCCGAGCGTGATCTCGCTTTCCCAGCCGTTCTCCACGTAGCGCGCCTGCTGCTCCAGATCCTGCGCCGCCCGCAGCAACACCCGCCCTTTTTCCAGCATCAGCTTGCCGGTATCGGTGAACTTCGCCCGGTGGCCGGAGCGGTCCAGCAGGGTGATGTCGAGATCGTTCTCCAGCTTTTGCACCATATAGCTGAGTGCCGAAGGGGTTTTAAACAGTGCGGCGGCCGCGGCGGCGAAAGATCCGTGCCGGTCCAGCGCGTCCAAAATCAGCAGCGCTTCCAGGTTTAATCTCATGCTTTCTCCCGTGTATAAAAAAACTCAACAAGTCGGCAAAAATTCTGCGGTATCTTTGAAATCGCCCTCTGCCTACCATGCGTTTTATCGGCGTTACACTCATCAGATGTTCAACCGAAATATCACTGGGAAGGTAAATTATGTCCAAGTTTCAACTGCTTGATAAAGACAACTCCGCACTGATTTTTATCGACCATCAACCGCAAATGGCCTTCGGCGTGGCTAATATTGATCGTCAGCAACTGAAAAACAACGTTGTTGGTTTGGCGAAGGCGGGCAAGATTTTCAACGTGCCAACCCTTTTCACCTCGGTAGAAACCGAAAGCTTCAGCGGCTATATCTGGCCGGAACTGCTGGCGGTACACCCTGAAATCACCCCGATTGAACGCACCTCGATGAACTCCTGGGAAGACGCGGCCTTCGTTAAAGCCGTGGAAGCCACCGGCCGCAAAAAGCTGGTGATCTCCGCGCTGTGGACCGAAGTGTGCCTGACCTTCCCGGCGCTGATGGCGCTGGAAGCCGGCTATGAAGTGTATGTGGTGACCGACACCTCCGGCGGCACCTCCGTCGATGCGCATGAGCGTTCGATCGATCGCATGGTGCAGGCCGGCGCCGTGCCGGTGACCTGGCAGCAGGTGCTGCTGGAGTACCAGCGCGACTGGGCGCGCAAAGGCACCTACGACGCGGTGATGGCGCTGGTGCGCGAGCACAGCGGCGCGTACGGCATGGGCGTCGACTACGCTTACACCATGGTGCACCACGCACCGGCCCGCACGCTGAAATAATTCCCCTTGCCCCGGCTCCGCGCCGGGGTATTTTCAGGAGTCGGTTTTATGGCCCATCCGCAGCATGTCACGCTGGTGATCACCCACCGTTTGGCCCCGGGGAACGAGCAGGCCTATGAGGCCTGGCTGAACCGCATCATGCCGGACGCCGCGGGCTTCACCGGCCATTTGGGCGTCAACGTGATTCGCCCTTCCGGCGACGAGCAGGCCTATACGGTGCTGGTCCGCTTCGACAACCTCGACAATCTGTACCGCTGGATCCACTCGCCGCTGCGCAAGCAATACATCGAAGAAGTCACCCCGCTGTTGCTGGAGAGCGACCATATCGAGATCCGCCCCGGCGCGGAGTTCTGGTTTACCCCGCCCAGCCCCGGCGTGCGCCAGCCGCCCCAGTGGAAGCAGTTCATCATCACCCTGCTGGTGATCTTCCCTTCCACCAATCTGGTGCCCTGGTTTTGGGGGCTGGCGCTGCCGCAGCTGAACGGCACGCTGCTCGGCCATTTTCTCAATGACGCCACCGTGGTCGCCCTGGTGGTGTACCTGTGGATGCCTATCGTGACCCGCGTTTTTCATCAATGGCTGACCCGCCGCTAGGCGGTTCGCCGGGAGAATGTTATGAACCACCACGCTTCATTGATCATCACCAACGGCAAGTTTCACACTGTCGATCGCCAAAATCCCACCGCACAGGCGGTCGCCATCCGCGACGGCAAGTTTCTGGCGGTCGGCAGCGAAGGCGAAGTCATGCAGCACGCCGGGCCGGAAACCCAGGTGATCGACCTGCACGGCCACACCGCCATTCCGGGCCTGAACGACTCGCACCTGCACCTGATCCGCGGCGGCCTGAACTATAACCTGGAGCTGCGCTGGGAAGGCGTGCCTTCGCTGGCCGACGCGCTGCGCATGTTGAAAGAACAGGCGCTGCGCACGCCGAACCCGCAGTGGGTGCGGGTGGTCGGCGGCTGGACCGAATTCCAGTTCGCCGAGCGCCGCATGCCGACGCTGGACGAAATCAACCAGGCGGCGCCGGACACGCCGGTGTTCATTCTGCACCTCTACGATCGCGCGCTGCTCAACCGCGCGGCGCTGAAGGTGGTCGGCTACACCAAAGACACGCCGAACCCGCCGGGCGGCGAGATCCAGCGCGACGCCAACGGCAACCCGACCGGCATGCTGATCGCCAAGCCCAACGCCATGATCCTGTACGCCACGCTGGCGAAAGGGCCGAAGCTGCCGCTGGAGCAGCAGGTCAACTCCACCCGCCAGTTTATGCGCGAGCTGAACCGTCTGGGCCTCACCAGCGCCATCGACGCCGGCGGCGGCTTCCAGAACTACCCGGAGGATTATCAGGTGATCGCCGAGCTGCACGAGAAAAAGCAGCTGACCATTCGCATCGCCTATAACCTGTTCACCCAGCGGCCGAAGCAGGAGCTGGAAGACTTCGAGCTGTGGACCGACATGCTCAAGCCGGGCCAGGGCACCGACTTTTATCGCCACAACGGTGCCGGCGAGATGCTGGTGTTCTCCGCCGCCGACTTCGAAGACTTCCTGCAGCCGCGCCCGGACCTGCCGCCGGGCACCGAAGACGAGCTGGAGCGGGTGGTGCGCCATCTGGTCGAGCACCGCTGGCCGTTCCGCCTGCACGCCACCTATGACGAATCCATCAGCCGCATGCTGGACGTGTTCGAGAAGGTGAACCGCGACATTCCGTTCAACGGGCTGCACTGGCTGTTCGACCACGCCGAAACCATTACCGAGCGCAATATCGAACGGGTCAAGGCATTAGGCGGCGGCATTGCGGTGCAGCACCGCATGGCGTTCCAGGGCGAATATTTCGCTGACCGCTACGGCATCGAAGCCACCAAACACACGCCGCCGGTAGCGAAAATGCTGGCGGCCGAGCTGCCGGTCGGGCTGGGCACCGACGCCACCCGCGTCGCCAGCTACAACCCGTGGACGGCGCTGTACTGGCTGGTTTCCGGCCGCACCGTCGGCGGCATGGCGATGTACGACGACAGCGCCCGGCTGGATCGCGAAACGGCGCTGATGCTGTGGACGCAAGGCAGCGCCTGGTTCTCCACCGAGCAGGGCAAGAAAGGCCAGATCAAGGTCGGCCAACTGGCGGATGTGGCGGTGCTGTCGCAGGACTATTTCAGCGTGCCGGAAGAGCAGATCAAAGGCATTGAGTCGGTAATGACGGTGGTGGACGGCAAGGTGGTCTACGCCGCCGGCAGCTTCTCGCCGCTGGCGCCGCCGCCGCTGCCGGTGCTGCCGGAGTGGTCGCCGGTCACCCAGGTGCCGGGCCACTACCGTTCCGCGCCGCCGTCGGCGGCGGCCAGAGTCGGCGTGCTGAGCCAGGCGCACCAATGCTGCGGCCCGTGCGGCGTACACGCGCACCAGCATGACATCGCGCGCCGCTCCAGCATCCCGGTGTCGGATGAGAACGCTTTCTGGGGCGCGTTCGGCTGTTCGTGCTTCTCGTTCTAAGTTGCCAGGCAAACAACTTATTATGTAACTAGCTTAATAAGATATTAAGTTAGCACCATAGCAAACTAATGGCGCTGTCCACGGAAGAGCGCCATTTCATTTTCAATCGCGGTTGATCTCCAGCCAGCGCCGCTGCTCGGCGGAGGCGGCTATCGCATCCAGCACGCAAGACACCTTCCAGCCTTCTTCAAAGTCCGGCCACATGCGATCGCCCGCGGCGATGCCGTTGACCAGATCGCGGATCTCCACCGTCTTCTGATCGTTAAAGCCGATGCCGTGCCCGGCGCTGATGCAGAACGCCGCGTAGTCCGGGTGTTTCGGCCCTACCAACAGCGTTTTGAACCCCTGCCGCTCCGCCGGCTCATCGTGCCGATACAGCTTCAGCTCCGCCATCCGCTCCTGGGTATAGCTCAGCGTGCCCTTGGTGCCGGTGACCACATAGGTCAGCCCCATCTTGCGCCCGCAGGCAATGCGCGAGGTTTCGATAGTGCCCATCGCCCCGCCGGCGAAGCGCAGCAGCGCGCCGGCCTGATCTTCGTTTTCCACCGGCAACAGGCGCGCCGGGTCTTGCGGGTCCGGGCGCTGTTTGATCACCGTTTGCATATCGCCACAGACCGCCACGATGTCGCCCACCAGGTAGTGCGCCATGTTGACGATGTGCGCCGCCAGATCCCCCAGCGCGCCCAGCCCGGCGCTGGCGCGGCGGCAGTGCCAGTCGAGCGGCGTGCGCGGGTCGGCCAGATAATCCTCATTGTGGGTGCCGTAAAAATGCACCACCTCGCCGATTTCACCGTTGGCGATGACCTCGCGCGCCAGCTGGCTGGTCGGGTTCTTCATGTAGTTGAAACCGACCAGCGTTTTCACGCCCTTGGCGCGGGCGGCCTGCACCATCTCCGCCGCGTCGGCGGCGTCCAGCGCCAGCGGCTTTTCCGAATACACGTGCTTGCCGTGGCGGATCGCCTCCAGCGCCATCTCTTTGTGCAAGAAGTTGGGCGCGCAGATGTCCACCACGTCGATCGCCGGATCGGCCACCAGCTGCCGCCAATCGCCGGTCGAGCGCGCAAAGCCGAACTCGGTTGCGCGCTGCGCCGCCAGCTCGGGCGTCACTTCCGCCAGCATCTCCAGCACCAGCTCCCCTTTCAGAGGAAAGACCGTGGCGGCCTGCGCATAGGCGATGGCGTGACAACGCCCGATATAGCCGGTGCCGATTAACCCAACGCGTACCTGTTTCATCATTTTCTCCCGTGATCGAAATCCTGTGTAGAACCAGGCGGCGCTCAATGAAACGCGCCGGCTGATAACAGGTTTATATGGAACTTAAATTTCAACAACAAGAAAAAAGGAAAATAAAGTTCACATTCGTGATGCCGTTCATGAAACATTGACGGGATGATGCAACGGGAAAGCCCGGATACGGCTTGCCGTATCCGGACGAGATAAAATGAACCGTTTATTTCATATCAAGGTAAACCGTTGGCGCCATGCTGCACGTAGCCAGGGCGTTGCAGCAGGCGCTGCTGATAGGCCGCCAGCGCCGCATAATTCGGCCGCTCGAACGGCGTCATCAGCCAGCGATTCAGCGACAGCCCCAGCACCACGTCCGCCAGCGTGAAGGCCGCGCCGGCGGCATAAGGGCCGTGCTGCGCCAAATGCTTGTCCAGCAGCCCCATCAGCCTATTCCACTCACGCTCGGCGGCGGCCAGGCTGGCGGCATCCTGATAATCCGCATGCCCGCGCACCCGCGACATGAACACATAGCGCCAGGCGCCGTTCAGATCGGTGGCCTGCCAGTCCATCCACATCTCCACCGCCGCGCGCGCGCCGGGTTCCTGCGGCAGCAGATCGCGGCGCCCTTCCCGTCCGGCCAGGTAGCGGCAGATGGTGTTCGACTCCCACAGCACCCGCTCGCCGTCGATCAGCACCGGCACCAGGCCGTTGGGATTCAGCGCCAGAAACGCCGGCTCCTGCGTGGAGCGAAAGCCGCTGCCCCAGTCCTCCCGCGCCAGCGGCAACCCCAGCTCCTGGCAGGTCCACAATACCTTGCGCACGTTGATCGATGAGGCTTTGCCCAATAATTTCAGCATTCGCTTTCCTTACCCTCTCCAGAACGGTTTATCGCCTTCGCGCCGCGCATCCGCCCGCGTCAGGCCGATATCCGCCAGTTGCCTGTCGTTCAGCAGCAGTAATTCTCTGCGCGTACTGCGGCGCAACAAATACCAACGCCAGCGTGACCAGCCTACCCGTCGCCACGTCGTCATGCCATCAAACAGTGTCATGTTGTTATTCTCCCTGCTGTTTTTGCGTTGCAGTCATCATGCTCGCCGGGAGAAAAACAATACAGATTCACGCTGGCGCTATTTTTTTCATACAGCTGCGCCAAAAAAACCGCTGAATGGTTTACTTTGAAAGCATCTGTACCGGTTTTTTAATCCTGTATCCCGATAAGAGGCCTCTGTATGACACGCTACGCCACTCTGGCCGCCATTCTCAGCCAACGCATTCAGCAAGGGCTGTATCCCGCCGGCCATCGCCTGCCTTCGGTGCGCGCGCTGAGCCAGGAGCACGGCGTCAGCATCAGCACGGTGCAGCAAGCCTACCGGCTGCTGGAAGAACAGCGCCTGGTGGAGGCGCGGCCGAAGTCGGGCTACTTCGTGCATACGCGGCGCGCGCAGGCCGAGCTGCCCGCCATGACGGCGCCGGTGCAGCGGCCGGTGGACATTTCGCAATGGGAGCAGGTGCTGGAGCTGGTGCGCAGCCGGCCGCGCGAGGGCCTGATCCAGCTGGGGCGCGGCATGCCGGATATCGCCGAGCCGACGATGAAACCGCTGATCGTCGCCCTGCGCAACGCCGCCCGCCACGGCGATCTGCGCAGCCTGTATTACGACAGCATTCAGGGCGTGGCCGCGCTGCGCGAGCAGGTCGCCCGCCTGCTGCTGGATTCCGGCTGCCAAATCGGCCCCGATCAGTTGCTGATCACCACCGGCTGCCAGGAAGCGATCTCCGCCGGGCTGCGCGCCGTTTGCCAACCCGGCGACATCGTGGCGGTCGATTCGCCCTGCTTCCACGGCACCATGCAGACGCTGAAGGGCCTGGGCATCAAGGCGCTGGAAATCCCCACCGATCCGCTCACCGGCGTCAGCCTGGCGGCGCTGGAAATGGCGCTGGAACAATGGCCGATCAAAGCCATTTTGCTGACGCCCAACTGCAACAATCCGCTGGGCTACATCATGCCCGACGCCCACAAACAGCGGTTGCTGACGCTGGCGCAGCGCCACGACGCGGCGATCATCGAGGACGACGTCTACGGCGACATCGCCTATCACTACCCGCGGCCGCGCACCATCAAGTCGTTCGACGAAGACGGCCGCGTGCTGCTGTGCAGCTCGTTTTCCAAAACGCTAGCGCCGGGGCTGCGGGTGGGCTGGATCGCGCCCGGCCGCTACCTGGAGCGGGTGCTGCACATGAAGTTCATCGGCTCCGGCGCCACCGCCACCCAGCCGCAGCTGGCGATCGCCGAATTCATCCGCGGCGGGCACTATCTGCAGCACCTGCGGCGCATGCGCGCCCGCTACCAGCAGAACCGCGACCGCATGACCGACCTTATCCTGAAACACTTCCCGGCCGGCACCCGCGTCAGCCGGCCGCGCGGCGGCTTTATGCTGTGGATCGAACTGGACGAGGCGTTCGACACCCTGCGGCTGAACCGCCATCTCGAGCAGCAGGGCGTGCAGATCGCCGTCGGCAGCATCTTTTCCGCCGCCGGCAAATACCGCAACTGCCTGCGCATCAACTATGCGCCGAAGCTGACGGCGGAGATCGAACAGGCGGTGCAGCGGGTCGGCGCCACCATCCAGGCACTGATGCCGAGCGGCGTGCTGCAACCTCAGGCGGACTGAAGCCAATACTCCGCCACCCGGCGGCGCAGATGACCGATGCCCTGCGGGTGATGAATAAACTGCTCTACCGGCATCATTCGCCAGCGCTGCCCTTCATCGCCAAAGCGAATGGCGGCGATCTGCGCCGGGGTGATCACCCCGGCCATAAACCAGGTCGGCGGGTAGCCGGGCTGAATACCGTCGTAACGCCGCTGCCAGACAACCTGGCGTTCGGCGAGCAACACCCCGAACTCTTCCTGCGTTTCCCGCAGCACGCACTGCAGCGGCGTCTCGCCGTTTTCCCGCCCGCCGCCGGGCAGATCCCACATCCCGGGCCACGGAATGCCCGGCTTGTCGTCCCGTTGGTAAACCAGCAGGCGGCCGTCGCACAGCAGCGCGATCTTGGCCCCGCCAAACGCCCGATCCGTCATGTTTTCCGTCTCCCGCCCATACCGTTGCCTGAACATCATACTCCATCCCGGCACGGCCTGGTGTATAGTGAAAATCCGTTTTCACAACAGGCGAACAATACGATGAATTCTCCGTTTCTGGTGACCCCTCAATGGCTTGCGCAACATATCAACGATGAAAATCTGGTGGTGATCGACGTCCGGATGTCGCCGGTGGGGCTGACGCCGAAGAAAGATATGCTTGCCGAGTTCGAACGCGGCCATATCCCAGGCGCGGTCTATTTCGATATCGACGAGGTGGCGGACAAAAACACCGCGCTGCCGCACATGCTGCCGACGGCGGCGGAGTTTGGCGCGGCGGTGGGCAAGCTGGGCATCAGCGAACGCGATACCCTGGTGATTTACGACGAGGGCAACCAGTTCTCCGCGCCGCGCGGCTGGTGGACTTTCCGCAATTTCGGCGCCGAGCGCGTTTATGTGCTGGACGAAGGGCTGAACGGCTGGACCGCGCAGGGCCAGGCGCTGGCAACCGGCCCGGCGCAGCCTGAGCCGCAGACGTTCAACGCCCGGTTCAACGCCGACGCGGTGGTGGATATGCGGCAAGTGGAGCAGGCGTTAGGCACGCCGGTGCAAATTCTCGACGCGCGCGCCGCGCCGCGCTTTTATGCCGAAGCGCCGGAGCCGCGCCCCGGCCTGCACCGCGGCCATATTCCCGGCAGCATCAACATTCCGTACGGCGAGCTGCTGGAAAATGGCCGCTTCAAATCGCTGGAGGCGCTGCGCCAAACCTTCAACGACAAGGGAGTGGATATCAACGGCCCGATCATCACCAGCTGCGGCTCCGGCGTGACGGCGGCGGTGCTGGCGTTCGGCCTGCTGTCGCTCGGCGCGCCGCAGGTCAAGCTGTATGACGGCGCCTGGAGCGAATGGGGCCAGCTGAGCGGCAAGCAGCCGATCGCCCAAGATTAAGTTTCGATCCGCTCGACCACGATCTGCGCCAGCCGCTGCACGGCGGCCGAAGGCTGATCCTCGGCGCGGTGCAGCACCACGCCGAGCTGGCCGAGAGCGGGCAGCAGATCGGGGGCCAGCGGCGCCAGGCCGGGCGGCAAACCCGCCGCCGTGCGCACCGTGACGCCCAATCCGGCGCTCACCGCCGCCCACACGCCGTTCAGGCTGCGGCTGGTAAAGGCGATGCGCCAGGGTATGCCGGCGCGATCCAGCGCCTGCGTCGCCGCGCTGCGCATCAGGCAAGGCGCGTCAAACATCACCAACGGCAACGGCTCATCCCCTTCTCGCCAGGGCGCCAGCGCGAAGCCGGGCGAGGCGATCCAGTGCAGCTGCCGCTGCCCCAGCGCCTGATGAAACGGCGTGCTCAAACCGCCATCCCACGCCAGCGACAGATCCAGTTGGCCTTTCAGCACCCAGTCGATCAGCTCGGCATTGCGCGCGATGCGCGCCTCGATGCGCACCTTCGGATTGGCGCGCGCGAAGCTGCCCAACACCTGCGGCAGAAACGTCTCGCCGAAATCCTCCTGCAGCCCCAGCCGCACCGTGCCCTGCAAATCCAACCCGCGCACCGCGGCGGCGGCTTCGTCATTGAGCTCCAGCAGGCGGCGCGCGTAACCGAGCAGCGTTTCCCCCGCCTCGGTCATCACCATGCCGCGCCCGGCCTTGCGCAGGATCGGCGCGCCGAGCTGCTGTTCCAGCTTTTTCAGGTGAGCGCTGACCGCCGACGTCGAACGCCCCAGCCGTTCAGCCGCCTTGGCGAAGCTGCCCAGCTCGACGCCGGTGACGAAGCTGCGCAAATCCTCGAGATCGAACGTTATTCGCCTCATGCTGACCATCCTGATTTTCTGAACCATCGATAAAAATAATACCGATTTTACTGATAAAGATGGCGTGTCACGCTCTCCCGGTCAACGTCTTTGCGGAGAATCCTTATGCTCGCGATGCCGCAGCCCGCCAAGTGGCGGTTAGTGCGGCTGGATTTATGGCGTGAACCGCCGCAGGCACAGCCGCACAACGGCCAGCTGTTCCGCGTCGGCCATCTGTCCGCCCCCTTTGACCACACTGCGCCGCGGGTTGACAGCCAAACTTGATATTGATAATCATTATCAACATTAAACCATTCACTTGCGGCTCGCGGGATGCGGGCCGCTCTCCGGGGTCAACCGCCATGCCGTCATCACCGATCACACCTTACGCCACCACCTGCTGCATCGTGGGAGGCGGCCCCGCCGGGCTGATGCTCGGCTATCTGCTGGCGCGGGCGGGGATCGACGTGACGGTGCTGGAGAAGCACGCCGACTTCCTGCGCGATTTTCGCGGTGACACCATTCACCCGTCGACGCTGGAAGTCATGCACCAGCTGGGCCTGCTCGACGAACTGCTGGCGCTGCCGCACCAGCGCGCCGAATCCCTGCACGCCGAAGTCGCCGGGCGCGACATCAAGCTGGCGGATTTCACCCGCCTGCCGACGCGCTGCAAATTTATCGCCTTTATGCCGCAGTGGGAGTTCCTCAACTTTTTGGCACAGCAGGCCGCCGCATTCCCCCATTTCAGGCTGCTCACCTCGACGCAGGTTCATAAGCTGCTCTACGACCGCGGCCAGGTATGCGGCGTGCTGGCCGACACGCCGGAAGGCCCGATCCGCGTGCGCAGCCAGCTGGTGATCGGCACCGACGGCCGCAACTCGGTGGTGCGCGAGCAGGCGGCGCTCAGCAGCCGCTCCTTCGGCGCCCCGCGCGACGTCTTGTGGATGAAGCTCAGCAAGCAGCCGGGCGATCCGGCCTGGTCGATGGGCCATACCGGGCCGAAGCAGAACTTCATCATGATCGACCGCGGCGACTACTGGCAGTGCGGCTACTCGATCGATAAAGGCAGCTTCGACGCGATCCGCCGCAGCGGCCTGGAGAAATTTTTGCTGCACCTCGCCGAGGTGGCGCCATTCCAGGACGATCGCCTGCAGGAGATCGTCGAGTGGGATCAGGTGAAGCTGCTGAGCATCCGCATCGATCGTCTGGATAGCTGGGCCAAACCGGGGGTGCTGTGCATCGGCGACGCCGCGCACGCCATGTCGCCGATCGGCGGCGTGGGCGTCAACCTGGCGATTCAGGACGCGGTGGCCGCCGCCAACGCCCTGATCCCGCCGCTGCGCCAGCATCGGCTGCAGCTGAAGCATCTGCTGAGCGTGCAACGCCGGCGCGAATTCCCCACCCGGGCCATCCAGTTTTTGCAGATCAAAATGAGCCAGCGCAAGCCGGGCGAACGCCGCGCGGCGGGCGGTTCGCGCCTGATCGCCCGCGTCGGCAATAGCCGCTGGCTGCCGCGCCTGTTCGGCCGCATCATCGGCCTGGGTTTTCGCCGCGAAACGCCGCGGCATCTTGAAAGTTAACCCGCTATACTCATCGGTTCCCGCTTCGATGAGGTTCATTCATGTTCACCGTCCGTCAGGCATTGCTGGAAGATTTAACCCAGGTGCGCGATATCGGCATCCGCACCTATCGCGCGCACTTCGGTGAGCTGTGGCGCTACCCGCACGAGCTGGAGGCCTTTCTGGCCGAGGATTTTGCCGTCTCCGCGCTGGAACGGACGCTGCGCGATCCCGACGTGTGCTGGCTGTTGGCCTATGAGAATGACGCCCTGGTCGGCTATGCGCGGCTCAACGTCGACAGCTTGCTGGCGCCAACGCAAACCCGCGGCGCAGAGCTGCAGAAAATCTATTTCCTGCCGGGCCATGCCGGAAACGGCTATGGCCAGCGCCTGTTCGAACAGGTGCAGCAGCGGGCCATCGAGCGCCGGCAGAAGACGCTGTGGCTGGAGGTGCTGCAACGCAACACCGGCGCCCAACGCTTTTATCAGCGCCAGGGATTGAGCATTTGTGGCGAGACCTGCTACACCAGCGCCCAGGGCTCGATAGGCATCTGGTATATGAGCAAGGCGCTGTAACCGCGCCCCGCTCCGCCGTCGTTTAGCGCGGCTCCCGCTGCAGCATCAGGAACAGCAAGGCAAACGCATTGGGCGCCAGGTAGATCAGCGCCCCCAGCTGCACCGCCAGCGGATCCTTCTTGGCCTGCCAGGCCATAAACCAGTCGCCGGCGACCACCATAAAGCCGACGCCCCACACCGCGATCGCGCAAAGCGCCCCCAGCATCGCCCAGATTTTGCCCTTGGCGAAGGCGGCGTAAGGGCCTTTAAATCGCCCGATCATCAGCACCACGCCTACGGCCGCGAATAGGCCGGCCAGCGTTTCCAGCGTGGTGATGACAGCCAACCCCAACATGCAGGCCCAGTCGGCGCCGATCGCGCGCCACATCAACCCCGGCGTCTGATAGGTATCCTGCATGGCGAGCAGCGGACCCACCGCGTTGCGCGCGGTGCCGGCGAAATCCGCCGTATTGTTCAACAGGCTGAACAGCCCCCACAGGGCCGGAAACAGGGACAGGACGATGCAACCGAGGCGTGACACAGTGATTTCGTTCATGGGTTATCCTTAATTAATAAACTTGCGGCTTCCGCCCTCATGGCGGTGCCGCAGTCGAGATCCTGAGAGTTTGACGTGCACAATGTAAGAACTAATCTTACAATGACGCAGCATAGCCGAAAGTGAGGGGGAACAATGGGCAGAACATTAACGGTAGATCTGGGTGACGAACTGCGTAGCTTCGTCGAAGACCTGGTGGCCAGCGGCGATTACCGCACGCCCAGCGAAGTCATCCGCGAATCCGTGCGCACTTTGCGCGAACGTACCGCCGCCTCAAAACTGGAAGAGCTTAGGCGCCTGATTGCCGAAGGAGAGCACAGCGGCGAAGCCGTCGAATGGGATCGTGATGTGTTCATGGAAAGAATACGGAGCAAAGCAAAAGGATGCGCAGGAAAGTAACCGTCCGCCCAAAAGCCTTGGCGATATGGAAGAGATCTATTTTTACGGATTGGCGCACTTTGGCTTACAGGTGGCCGAAGATTATCTGCGCCACCTGCACAGGCTTTCGATAACCTTAGCCACCCCCGACTCGGCAGAAACATCGATGCAATCGGCCCCGGCCTAGGGGTATTGCCCGTCGCCAACCACCTGATTTATTTTCGTCAGCACAGGCGAGAGGTGAATATCATCAGAGTGCTGCATCATTCCCGCGATCCGCTCAACCGATCCTTTTTCAGCTGATCCAACGTCAAATCGCCACCAGCCCGCGTACACCGTCCTGTTCCATATTGCTGCCGGCGCCGCGCTGCACGATGCTGCCGCGCGACATCACCAGATAGCTGTCCGCCAGGTCGGCGGCAAAGTCATAGAACTGCTCCACCAGCAGGATCGCCATATCGCCCTTCGCCGCCAGCTGTTTGATCACCGCGCCGATCTCCTTGATCACCGAAGGCTGGATCCCTTCCGTCGGCTCGTCGAGGATCAGTAGCTGCGGCCGGCAGGCCAGCGCCCGGCCGATCGCCAACTGCTGCTGCTGCCCGCCGGAGAGATCGCCGCCGCGCCGATCCTTCATTTGCCGCAGCACCGGAAACAGTTCATAGATCGGATCCGGCACCGTGCGTGCAGCGGCGCCGGAAAAGCGCGCCAGCCCCATCAGCAGATTTTCCTCCACCGTCAGGCGCGGGAAAATCTCCCGCCCCTGCGGCACATAGGCGATGCCCGCCCGCACCCGCTGATGCGGCTTTTTACCGGTGATGGTTTCGCCCTGCCAACGCACGCTGCCGCTGCGCGCCGGGACCAATCCCATCAGGCATTTCAGCAGCGTGGTCTTGCCCACGCCGTTGCGCCCCAGCAGGCAGGTCACCTCGCCGATGCGCGCCTCGAACGACAGGCCGCGCAGAATGTGGCTGCCGCCGTAATATTGATTCAATTCTTCTACCTGCAGCATGATTACGCCTCCTCAGCGCCCCAGATATACCTCAATCACCCGTTCATCGGCCTGCACCTGCGCCAGCGATCCTTCCGCCAGCACCTGCCCCTGGTGCAGCACCGTCACGCGATCGGCGATGGTTTCCACAAACCCCATATCGTGCTCCACCACCATCAGCGAATGCTTGCCCGCCAGCTCGCGGAACAGTTCGGCGGTGTAGTCGGTTTCGGCGTCGGTCATGCCGGCCGCCGGCTCGTCGAGCAGCAGCAGGTGCGGCTCCTGCACCAGCAGCATGCCGATCTCGAGAAACTGTTTTTGCCCGTGGGACAGCAGCCCGGCGGGCCGGTGGCGTTCATGCCCCAGCCGCAGGGTCTTCAGCATCTCGTCGATGCGATCGCGCTGTTCGCTGCTCAGGTGGGCGCGCAGGCAGGCCCACACCGACTTGCGGGTTTTCTGCGCGATCTCCAGATTTTCGAACACCGTCAGCGCCTCGAACACCGTCGGTTTTTGAAACTTGCGGCCGATGCCGGCGTGGGCGATCTGCATCGGCGCCAGCCGGGTCAGATCGACGGTCTGATCGTAAAACACCCTGCCGCTGTCCGGCCGGGTCTTGCCGGTGATCACATCCATCAGCGTGGTCTTGCCGGCGCCGTTGGGGCCGATCACGCAGCGCAGTTCGCCGACGCCAATGCGCAGCGACAGATCGGTCAGCGCGCGAAAACCGTCGAAGCTGACGTTGACGTTGTCGAGCTGCAGCACCGGATCGGTTTGCTGCCGGTATTTATCCGCCGGCAGCGGGTGGGTAAACAGCTCGTCGGTCACTTGCATCGCTTTCATGAGGTTTTCCTCCGGCGCAGCAGGCCGATCACCCCTTTGGGCAGAAACAGCGTGACGACGATAAACATCAGGCCGAGGAAGAACTGCCAGTATTCGGGAATGGCCATGGTGAACCAGCTCTTGGCGCCGTTGACGATGCCGGCGCCGAGCAGCGGCCCCACCAGCGTGCCGCGCCCGCCGAGCGCCACCCAGATGGCGGCCTCGATCGAGTTGGTCGGCGACATTTCGCCGGGGTTGATGATGCCGACCTGCGGCACATAGAGCGCGCCGGCCAGCCCGCACAGCACCGCCGACAGCGTCCAGACGAACAGCTTGAAGCCCTTCGGATCGTAGCCGCAGAAGGTCAGCCGGTTTTCCGCATCGCGCACCGCGGTCAGCACCCGGCCGAACTTGCTGCGCGCCAGCGCAAAGCCGATGGCCAGGCTGGCGGCCAGCAGCAGCACCGTCGCCAGGAACAGCGCCACCCGCGTGCCGGCGGCGGTGATGGGAAAGCCGAGCAGCGTGGTGAAACCGGTAAAGCCGTTATTGCCGCCGAAGCCGGTTTCGTTGCGAAAGAACAGCAGCATGCCGGCATAGGTCAGCGCCTGGGTCATGATCGAGAAATACACCCCTTTGATTTTCGAGCGGAAGGCGAAGTAGCCGAACAGGAAAGCCAGCAGGCCCGGCACCAGCACGATCAGGCACAGCGCCCAGGCGAAATGCTGGGTGCCGCTCCAGAACCACGGCAGCTCATTCCAGGAGAGAAACGCCATAAACGCCGGCAGCCCGTCGCCCGCCGCCTGCCGCATCAGGTACATGCCCATGGCGTAGCCGCCGAGCGCGAAGAACAGCCCGTGGCCGAGCGACAGCAGCCCGGCATAGCCCCACACCAGATCGAGCGCCACCGCCACCACCGCGTAGCACAGGATCTTGCCCGCCAGCGTCAGGGTATAGGTAGACACCGCCAGCGGATGATCCGCCGGCAACAGCGTCAAGAACGGCATCACCAGCAGCACCAGCAACGCCAGCGCGCCGATGCTCAACGCCAGCCGGGGCGCTTTCTGCACGCCGGTTACGGTCAATGGTTGGCTCATCAGTCAATCACCCTGCCCTTGAGGGCGAACAGCCCCTGCGGACGCTTTTGAATAAACAGAACGATCAGCACCAGGATCAGGATCTTGCCCAACACGGCGCCGATCTGCGGCTCGAGGATCTTGTTGACGATGCCGAGGCCGAAGGCCGCCGCCACCGTCCCCGCCAGCTGGCCGACGCCGCCGAGCACCACCACCAGGAACGAATCGATGATGTAACCTTGCCCCAGCTCCGGCCCGACGTTGCCCAACTGCGACAGCGCCACCCCGCCGAGCCCGGCGATGCCGGATCCCAACCCGAAGGCCAGCATGTCCACCCGCCCGGTGGGCACGCCGCAGCAGGCCGCCATCGCGCGGTTTTGCGTCACCGCGCGCACGTTCATGCCGAGCCGGGTCTTGTTCAGCAGCAGCCAGGTCAGCGCCAGCACCAACAGCACGAATGCGATCACCGCGATACGGTTCCACGGCAGCACCAGGTTCGGCAGCAGCTGCACGCCGCCCGACAGCCACGCCGGGTTGGCGACCTCGACGTTCTGCGCGCCGAACAGCACCCGCACCAGTTGGATCAGCACCAGGCTGATGCCCCAGGTGGCCAGCAGGGTTTCCAGCGGCCGGCCGTACAGGTGGCGGATCACCGTGCGCTCCAGCAGCATGCCGATCCCGGCGGTGATGGCGAACGCCACCGGCAGCGCCGCCAGCGGGTAGAGCGCCAGCCAGTGCGGCGCAAACTGCTGAAACAGCCCCTGCACCAGGTAAGCGGAATAGGCGCCGAGCATCAGCATTTCGCCGTGCGCCATATTGATGACGCCGAGCAGGCCGTAGGTGATCGCCAGCCCGAGCGCCGCCAGCAGCAGGATCGAGCCGAGCGACAGGCCGCTGAACGCCTGGCCGAGCAGATCGCCGATCATCAGGCGATGCTGCACCCGCTGCAGGCTGCGTTGCGCCTCGGCGCGCACCGCGGCGTCCGGCTCGTGGGCGGCGTCGGTCAACGCCTGCAGCCGCGCGCGGGTTTCCGGCTCGCCCGATTCCCCCAGCAGCCGCACCGCATTGAAGCGCACCTGCGGGCTGGCGTCGGTCAATTGCAGGTTCGCCAGCGCAATGCTCAGCGCGTCGCGTACCTGCGGGTCTTTCTCCTGCGCCAGCCGCCGGGTCAACAGCGGCAACTGCTCGCCCTGCGCTTCGCGCTGCAGCGCGGTCGCCGCCTGCAGCCGCACCGCCGCGTCCGTGCTGACCAGCCGCTGCGCCGACAACGCGTTGGCGATCAGAATGCGCAGCCGGTTGTTCAGCCACACCTTCTTCGGTTCGCCAACCGGGGCCGCCTCGCCCTCGAGCGGCAGATAGCGATCGCCCTGGCGGATAAAGGCGCGCTTCGCCCCGTCGATCGCCACGGTTTCCTGCTGCAGCCCCTGCAGCAGCGGCAGGCGCGCGGCGTCCGGCTCGGCCGCCCATGCCTGCAGCAACTTGGCCTGCTGCGCACGGTTGGCCGCCGCAAACTCATCGGCCGGCCCGGCCTGCGCCAGCAGGGGCCAGGCGCACAGCAGCCACAGCCCGACGCGCAGAGAGGATAAAAACGGAGATTGCATCAGCTGCCTCTTCTGTTGGGCCGGCGGGCGTTGGGCCGCGCCGGCGCTGAGTGACGTTACTTGCCGCCTTTCACCGGGTAATCCGGTTTTTTGTCGTTGCCGGCGATATACGGGCTCCACGGCTGCGCGCGCACCGGCGCTTCGGTCTGCCACACCACGTTGAACTGGCCGTTGCCCTCGATCTCGCCGATCATCACCGGCTTGTGCAGGTGGTGATTGGTCTGGTCCATGGTCAGCGTGAAGCCCGACGGCGCGGCGAAGGTTTGCCCGGCCATCGCCGCGCGCACCTTATCGACGTCGGTGGTGCCGGCCTTTTCCACCGCCTGCGCCCACATGTGGAGGCCGACGTAGGTGGCCTCCATCGGATCGTTGGTCACCGCGGTGGCGTAATTCGGCAGGTTGTGCGCCTTGGCGTAGGCTTTCCACTGGCTGACAAACTGCTTGTTGGTCGGGTTATCCAGCGATTCGAAGTAGTTCCAGGCCGCCAGGTTGCCCACCAGCGGTTTGGTGTCGATGCCGCGCAGTTCTTCCTCGCCGACCGAGAAGGCGATCACCGGCACGTCGGTGGCCTTGACGCCCTGGTTGGCCAGTTCTTTGTAGAACGGCACGTTGGAGTCGCCGTTGATGGTGGAGATCACCGCGGTGTTGCCGCCGGCGGCGAATTTTTTGATGTTGGCGACGATGGTCTGGTAATCGCTGTAGCCGAACGGCGTGTAGACCTCTTCGATATCCTTGTCCTGTACGCCTTTGCTGTGCAGGAAGGCGCGCAGGATCTTGTTGGTGGTGCGCGGATAGACGTAATCGGTGCCCAGCAGGAAGAAGCGCTTGGCGCCGCCGCCGTCCTCGCTCAGCAGGTATTCCACCGCCGGGATCGCCTGCTGGTTCGGCGCCGCGCCGGTATAGAACACGTTCGGCGACATCTCTTCGCCTTCGTATTGCACCGGGTAGAACAGCAGCCCGTTCAGCTCCTCAAACACCGGCAGCACCGACTTGCGCGACACCGAAGTCCAGCAGCCGAACACCGCCGCCACCTTGTCCTGGCTCAGCAGCTGGCGCGCCTTTTCGGCGAACAGCGGCCAGTTGGAGGCCGGATCCACCACCACCGGCTCCAGCTTTTTGCCGAGCACCCCGCCTTTGGCGTTGATCTCGTCGATGGTCATCAGCGCCACATCCTTCAGCGGCGTCTCGGAAATCGCCATGGTGCCGGAGAGCGAACTCAGAATGCCGACCTTGATGGTGTCGGCGGCCTGCGCGCTCCAGGCCAGGCCCAGGCCGAGCGCGGCGGCGGACAGCGCAAAAGCTTTGATAAAACGACGACGTTGCATAGTTCAAACTCCTGATGTGTGTGAAATCAAAATCGTTACGCCGAGCGCGCCGGCTGCTGGGCCCGCGCCTGGTGCAACATGTGCAGCGTTATTTTTCGTACCTCTGCCTTGCTGACGGCGATATGCTCGCCGAGCAGCGCTTGCGCCACCCCGCTTTGCCGCTGCAGGATCGCCTGCAAAATGGCGGCGTGTTCGCGGTAGGTAGCGTCCACCCGCGCCTGCTGGGTGAAATCTAGCCGGCGAATGATGCGGATCTTTTCGGTCAGCTCGCGGTGGATGCGCGCCATTTCGCCGTTGCCCGCCGCGGCCACCAACGCCTGATGAAACTGCTCGTCGTGCTGCGACACCACCTGGCCGTCCGCCAGACGCGGCGCTTCGGTCCAAAAACGGTTCAGCGCCGCCAGCGCGGCCGGCGTTTCCCCGGCCGGCCATTCGCACAGCCGTTTCACCGCCTCTTGTTCCAGCACGATGCGCAAGTCGTACAGCTCTTCGAAGTAGGCAAAATCGAACGGCCGCACCTGCCAGCCGCTGCGAAACAGCACCTCGACATAGCCTTCGCGCTCGAGTCGAAACAGCGCCTGACGCACCGGCGTGCGGCTGGCCGCCATGCGCTGCGCCACGTCGCTTTCGCTGAAGCGATCGCCCGGCAGCAGGCGAAACTCGAAGATGTCGGCCTTGAGCTGCAGATAAATGCGCTCCGCCAGCCCCTCCGGCCGCGCCTTGTGCTCTCCGTTGGTGATTTGCATCCTCGCCCCTCCATTCAGATCGCTTTTTCCAGCCACAGCAGGGCGTCGCCCGGCCCGACCGGCCGCCCCTGCCGGCAGCTGATGCGTTTGACGATCCCGGCGCGCGGCGCGGTGACCGCCAATTCCATCTTCATCGCCTCGACCACGATCAGCGGCTGCCCGGCCGCCACCGCCTGCCCCGGCTCCACCAGGATCTTCCACACGCTGCCGTTCAGATCGGCGCTGACCAGATCGCCGTCGATCGCGTCTTCTTCAACCGGTGGCAACAGCTGCGCCTCGGCCTCGTCGTCATCGCTGCGCCAGCGCGCCACTTCGGCGCTGAACGCCTGCTGCTGGCGATGCTGGAAGTCGGCGATCGCCCCGGCGTTGTCGGCCAGGAAATCGGTGTAGGCGGCGAAGTCGAACTCGCTCTCTTCGATGCGCACCTGCATGCGCCCTTCGCGGAACGCTTCGCGCTGCTCGTCCAGTTCTTGCTCGCTGACCGGGTAGAAGCGTACCTGATCGAAGAAGCGCAGCAGCCAGGGCTCACCGGCGGTGAACTGCGGGTTTTTGAGGAATTTGTTCCAGATCGGCAGCGTGCGCCCCACCAGCTGGTAACCGCCCGGCGAATCCATGCCGTAGATGCACATGTACATGCCGCCGATGCCGACCGTCCCTTCGGCGGTGTGGGTGCGCGCCGGGTTGTATTTGGAGCTCAGCAGGCGATGGCGCGGATCGAGCGGCACCGCGCAGGGTGCGCCGAGGTAAACGTCTCCCAATCCGAGGATCAGGTAGCTGGCGTCGAACAGGATGTCGCGCACCTGCTCGCGTCGGCTCAGGCCGTTGATACGCTGAATGAAATCGACGTTGTTCGGCAGCCAGGGCGCCGAAGCGCGCACCGTCTGCTGATAGCGATCGACCGCCCCCAGCGTGGCCGAATCCTCGAACGCCATCGGCAGCCAGACGGTGCGCGTCGGCACCTTCAGGCGGCTGACGTCCCCCAGCGCCCGTTCGCGCGCCAGCAGGCGCTGCAACAGATCGGCCTGGCTTATCAGCCGGCTGTCGTAGCGGATCTGCAGCGAACGCACGCCCGGCGCCAGCTCCGCCACGCCCGGTATCGCCTCCTGGCGCAGCGACTGCATCAGCAGATGAATGCGCAGCCGCAGCGCCAGATCGAGCACGTTGTCGCCGTACTCCATCAGGATGTAGCCGTCTCCCGCCTGGCGATACGCCACCGCCGGGCGCCCTTCCGCCGCCGGCAGCGCCGCCAGCACCGCGGCGGAAACGGTATCCGCCGGAGCCAGATCCGGCGGCGGCAGGGTGATGGCCTTCACCGCCGCCAGCGCTTCGATGCTGCCGAGCTGCGCCTGTTCCAGCGACTGCGCCTGGCGAAAACCGATCGGATGGAACCGGATGCGGTCGCCCGGCTTCACCTGCCCCACTTTCCACAGCTCGGCCTTGGCGATGGTCACCGGGCAGACGAAGCCGCCGAGGCTCGGCCCGTCGCGGGTCAGGATGACCGGGAAGTCGCCGGTGAAGTTGATCGCGCCGATGGCGTACTCGCAGTCGTGCACGTTGGAAGGATGCAAACCGGCTTCGCCGCCGTCCTCTCTCGCCCACTCGGGCTTCGGACCCGACAGGCGCACGCCGAGGCGATTGGAGTTGTAATGCACCTGCCAGTCGGTGGCGAAGAAGGCGTCTATCGATTCGGCGGTGAAAAAGTCCGGCGCGCCGTGCGGCCCGTACAGCACGCCGATGTGCCACTGGTCGCCGTAGTGCGGGATCAGGCTGTCGTCCATCGCCTGCGGCGCGGCGATCGGCGCCGGCGTGGTGCTGGCGGCCAATTCCGGTTGAGCGATCGCCAGCATGTCCGCCACGCGCAAGGTGCGCCCGGCGTGGCCGCCGAACTGGCCGAGCGCGAAGGTGGAACGGCTGCCGAGATACACCGGCACGTCGAAGCCGTTGCGTACCGCCAGATAGGTGCGGCAACCGTGCGTGGCGCGCCCCAGCGTCAGCACCTGCCCGGCCCGCACCGCGATCGGCCGCCAGTAGGCGACCGCTTCGCCGTCCAGATCGGCCGGGCAGCTGGCACCCGTCAGCGCGATGGTGGCGTCGCAGTGAAAGCGCAGCGTCGGCCCCTGCAGGGTGAACTCCAGCCCGGCGGCCGCCGGGTGGTTGCCGACGATGCGGTTGGCCAGCCGGAACGCGAAGTCGTCCATCGGGCCGGACGGCGGCACGCCGATGTCCCAATAGCCGAGGCGGCCGGGATAGTCCTGCACGCTGCTGTAGGTGCCGGGTTGCAGCACTTCGAGGCAGTGCGGCTGGTAATGCAAATCGTCCAGCAGGCGCGTCCAAACGTCGCCGCGCTGAAATTGCGGCGTGGCGATCACCTGCCGCAGATAATCGAGGTTGGTGGCGATGCCGTGCAAACGGGTCGCCGCCAGCGCCACGCGCAGTTTTTCCAGCGCCTGCGCGCGGTCAGCGCCGTGTACGATCAGCTTGGCGATCATCGGGTCGTAAAACGCCGAGACTTCGCTGCCGGTCGCCACCCAACCGTCGAGGCGCACGTCGGCGGGGAAATGCACCTCGGTCAGCACGCCGGGGCTGGGCTGGAAGTTTTTCAGCGGATCTTCGGCGTAGAGACGCACTTCGATCGCCGCACCCTGCGGCGCGCGTTGCAACGCCGCCCAATCCAGCGCATCGCCCGCCGCCACCTGCAGCATGCATTCGATCAGATCCAGGCCGGTGACCATCTCGGTGACCGGGTGCTCGACCTGTAAGCGGGTGTTCACTTCGAGGAAGTAAAACTCGTCGCGCGCGGCGTCGTAAATAAATTCCACGGTGCCGGCGCTGCGGTAATTCACCGATTCGCCCAGCGCCACCGCCGCCCGATGCAGCGCCTGGCGGGTCGCCGCCGGCAGGTGTGGCGCCGGGGTTTCCTCCACCACTTTTTGGTTGCGGCGCTGCAGCGAGCAGTCGCGCTCGCCGAGCGCCGCCACCCGCCCCTGGCCGTCGCCGAAAATCTGCACCTCGACGTGACGCGCCCGATCGACGAAGCGTTCGATAAACGCGCCGGCGTCGCGGAAGAACTGCTCTCCCAGCCGTTTGACGCTGTCGTAAGCCTCGCGCAGCGCCGCCTCGTCGTCACAGCGCGTCAGGCCGATGCCGCCGCCACCGGCGGTGCTTTTCAGCATCACCGGGTAGCCGATGCGCGCGGCGGCGGCAACCGCCTGCTCCACGTTCTCCAGCAAGCCGGTGCCCGGCGTCATCGGCACCCCGGCCAACGCCGCCAGCTCGCGCGCCCGGTGCTTGAGACCGAACTCGCGCATCTGCGCCGCCGTCGGGCCGATAAAGGCGATGCCCGCCGCCTCGCAGGCGTCGGCAAACTCGGCGCTCTCGGACAAAAAGCCGTAGCCGGGGTAGATCGCCTGCGCGCCGGTGGCTGCCGCCGCCGCAAGGATCTTGTCGATGCTCAGGTAGCTGTCGGCGGCCTTGTCGCCGCCGAGCGCCACCGCCCTGTCGGCTTCGGTGACGTGTGGCGCATTGCGGTCGGCGTCGGAATAAACCGCCACGCTGGCGACGCCCAGGCGTTTCAGGGTGCGAATGGCGCGGCAGGCGATTTCGCCGCGGTTAGCGATCAGTACGGTAGTAAACATGTTCATGCCCCCTTAACGCCGGCGAGATAGTCGCGCCAGCCGCCAAACTCGGTAATATCCGTGGCGCCTTCCAGCGCCCAGGCTTCGCAGATAAACCCCTTCACCCGCCGGCCGTCCGCCAGCAGCAGCGTGCCGATACCCAAGGGCGCCGGGATTTCCGCCACAAACTCGCCGAAACGGGCCAGCGGGATGTCCCACAGCTCAAGACGGATCGCCGCTCCCTGCGCCACACGCGCCAGCCCCGGCTTCGGCGGCTCGGTATCGGCCAGCGCGTACAGGCGGTAACAGGGGGCGGTGACGGTTTGCTCAACCCGCACCGCGTCGCGCTGCGTCAGCTGGACGTTGAGCGGCATACCGCTGAGGTGAGCGCCCACTACCGCCAGACGCACGTGTCCCGAAGACGGCGCCGGCGCGGGCTGCGGCGGCAATGCCCGGCCGGTTGCGCCGAGCGGCAAGGCGCTTTGCCGTTGCCAGCGCAGGCCAAACGCCGCCAGCGCCCGGTCATGCCAGGCGGGCGCAATCAGGGTGATGCCCGCCGGCAGCCCGTCTTCGCGCAGCGGCCCCGGCAGCGCCAGCGCACTCAGATCGGCCAGGTTGGTGAAATTGGTGTAAGTGCCGAACTGCGAATTGAACAGCACCGGCTCCTGCGCCATCTCCGCCAGGGTGCGAATAGTGGGCGCGGTCGGCACCACCAGCGCGTCGAACGGCGCCAGCCGCTGGGCGATCTGCCGCGCCAATTCGGCACGCAGGTATTCCGCCTTGTAGGCGTCGCAGGCGCTGTAGCCCAGGCCGTTGCCGACGATGCCGCGCACCACCGGGTCGATAGCCTGCGGGTTCGCTTCCAGCACCTGCTCAATCGCCACGGTGCGCTCCGCCACCCAGGGGCCGTAATACAGCTGCTCCGCCAGGGTGCGAAACGGCGCGAAATCGAGGGGCTCCAGCGTGGCGCCGCCCGCCTGCAGCTGCGCCAATGCGCGGTGAAACGCCCGCTCGGCCTGCACGTCGCCGAAAAACTCCAGCTGGGCGGGAACGGCAAAACGCGGCGCGGCGGGGATATCCGCCGGCGCGGTATGCGGATCGGGGCGGGAATACGGATCTGCCGCGTCAAAGCCGCTCGCCAGTTCCGCCACCTGCGCGGCATCGGCCACCGTCAGCGCGAAGACCGATACCGTATCGTTCAACCGGCAGGCCGGCACCACGCCGCAGTTGGACAACCGCCCTTTGGTCGGCTTCAGCCCGACGATGTTATTGAACCCGGCGGGCACGCGGCCCGAACCGGCGGTGTCGGTGCCCAGCGCGAACGGCACCAGGCCACGCGCCACCACCGAAGCGGAGCCGGAACTGGAGCCGCCGCTGACGTAGCGGCTGTCGAAGCTGTTGACCACCGCGCCATAAGGTGAGCGGGTGCCCACCAACCCGGTAGCGAACTGGTCGAGGTTGGTTTTACCGAGGGAGATCGCTCCGGCGGCGCGCAGGTTGGCGACCACGGTGGCGTCCGCCGCGGCCTGATAGGTGAACGCCGGGCAGGCGGCGCTGGTCGGCCAGCCGCCGACGTCGATATTGTCTTTGATGGCGAAGGGCACGCCGAACAGCGGCAGGCGGCTGAGATCGCCGGCGACTGCTTCGAGCCTCTGTGCCAGTTGCCGATACTGCCGCTCGCGCTGCGCCGGGGTGGCGAGATACAGCCAGGCGTTGTCGTCTGAATCCAAATCGGCGACCAGCGCTTCGATCGTGGCGCTGACGCAGGCGAGGCGCTCGCCCGCCGGACGGGTTTGATAATGGTGCTGCCATTCACTGAGGGTAAAACCGCACGTTTCAACAGGGTCGCTCATCGGCTGAATTCCATCTGGTACACAAGATGGGATTCAACATAGCAACCGGCGTGCCAATTTTTAATCTCATGATTTCAATAAATTATAATTAAAACTTATGACGACGACGGCGAACGGCCTGCACCAGCGGCGCGCAGCGGGAGAACAAAAAGAGTGCAATAAGGGGATGATGCAGAGGAAAACCGGGGCGACGACGCTCGCCGCCCCGGGAGGGGGATGTGGATCAGTCGTTGATACGTTTCAAACCGATCGAGGTAATGCAGTAGGTCTGTTGCTTGCCCTTCTCCGCCAACCGCACGTGCTGCATCTCGTTAACGATCGCCAGACGGTTGTCCGGCTCTTCATGCCGCAGATGGATCACCTCACCGCCATAACCCGACAGCGGCAGCACCCAGGTTTTAGCCGGCTGATTTTGGCTGCCGATGACGTCGTAGCTGAGCAAGGTGTTACCGTCCGCATCCGTCACGCTGAGGAAGGCGTAGCTGTCGGCAAAGTAGTGGTGAGCAATCCCCGCCGACAGCGTCACGGTCACGGTTTTCTTCACCAGATCGACGGCGCCGGTCAGAAACTGGCGATCGCCGATCCCTTTGCAAACCACGGTAAACGCATTGCCGACGTTAGCGTCCGGCGGCGTATTGTCGGCGGGCAAGCAATCCCGATAGGTCGCCAACAGCGGCTCGCGCTGCGGCTCGGCAAAGGCGCCGATCGCCAGATAAATATCGTCCTTGAACGACGACGATGGCGCGTAGTAGGCCGGCAGCAGCCGACGCAAACGCTGCGCCGCCTGTTCCAGGCGCGTCAGCAGCGCCTGCTCGGGATCGCCGGGCAACGCCGGGTTTTTCAGCCCGCTGGTTTCGATACGCAGCACGTTGGTTTTGTTTTTGTTATCGATGACGCCGGCCGCCGCCGGATTCAAACGCACCCGGCTCGGCTCCACATGATAAATCTCGATGTCATCACCCTCGGCAAACGGCAGCTCGTCATGACTTAACGTAGCCTGAGTGCCCTGAACCTCTTTGCTGAACCGCACCGCACCCTGCCGATCGCGCAGCGTCACCCGGGCATAGGTTTCACCCGGGAAGTAGGCGTGCGGCGTGGTGCTGGTCACGTCAACCACCACCGCCCCTTTGGCGCGATCGACGACCACGGTGGCGAAGACCGCATCGCTCAGGCCCAACAGATTGATCTCCTGCGACACGATCGGCGAAGCGGCTTTGCGCTCGAAGCGAAGCGTCACCGCGCTTTTCCCCTGTTTCACGGTCAGGTAACCCGCCGTCGGCCGGTATTTGCGATCTTTACCGGTCGGCAACCGCAGGGTGTACACGCCGATCGGCAACGCATTCAGGGCCAGGGTCGGCGCGTCGATACGAACCTTGTAGGCATAGCGCGCCCCTTCCATCAGCACCAGATCCTCACCGTAGATCTGCGCAAAGTCATCGATATCCAGACTCAGGGCGACATCGCCTTTCAGGCCGCTCGCCTTGAGCTGACAGGAATCGACCAGCCGCAGGGAGGAATCCAGCTTCAGCTGTGCCTGCACCGCCGGCAAACTCTGCGCATCCACCAGTTGATAGAGCGGGTACACCGCCTTGGCGTGGCTGAACGCGTTGAGATCGCGCTGCGCTTGGGTGATCACGCCGCCGGTCAACTCGACGAACGGCGTCACGTCGATTTGCTCGCCGGCCGCGGCGAAGCTTGCCGACAGCAGATCCAGCAAGGCATGTTCGGACGGCACGAAGCCCGGCGTATTGCAGCTTTGGCGATACTGCTGGTTAAAGTGCGTGAAGGCGTTCTTGCCTGCCTTGTCGACCATCAGCATCGCGAAGAACAGCTTGGAGCGCAGATCCCACTGGTTGAGCGGCGTGCCCTGAGCGATCAGATCGACGATTTTCTTCTCGACGCCGGCCGCGTTGCCGTAGTTATACAGCCACCCTTCCTGGTATTTGCGCTCTCCCAGCATCACGTCCTGATAGCAAGCGGCGTAAATATTGTTCCACATCTCACCGGTGGAGAAATATTTGTCGCCCATAAAGTGCCCCTGATAGCCGTGCGCGATCTCATGCAGGCTACCCCAGTTGCTGTCTTTCGGCGTCAGCCAGAAGCTGCTGACCGAGTTGCTGGTTTCCGCCGTCCAGCGCCCGCCGTAATACGCGGCGCCGGCGCCGTGTTTATCGGCCTTCATAAAGTAGCGGTTGCGAATATTGCGATCGGATTCGTGTTCGGCCTCGAACGAGACGCCGGTCAGCGCATTGTAGAAGGTGAAAATGCGGTCATAGTAGGCGATCAGCCCGTCGATGTTTTTCGCTTCGCCCAGCGACTTCAGCGCCGGTTTACTGATTTTCGGCACCAGCAATACCGCGTATTCCGCATCGACCAGCGCAAACTCGGCGTCCCGATCGTCCCAGCGGGCGAAAAATGCGGCTTCGTTTTCGCCACGGCGATAAACCGGCAGCGCTTTCGCCGTGTCCGGATACTCGAACTCCAGCGCCGGTTCGCCCTGCCCGTACGGCGTATCGATAAACGGCACCGAAACGGCATTGACCTGGGCCTCGACCCAGCTCGCGCCGACGCTGAATTCAGCCTCCGTTTTGCTGTCGTCATGCAGCAAGCGCAGCGTGAGCTTGCCGGTAAACGCCGCGTTGGTCTGCCGCACTCGCAGCACCTGCCCGGCGGCGAGAATGATGCCCAGGTGCTGACGATCGTGATCGATGCCCTTGCTCATGCCTGCCGCATCCAGCCAGACCGGCCGGGTCAACGTGTAAAGTGATTGGGTTTTCGTGATGGTTGGCATCCTGCTTTCCTCATGGTTGGGGGGATTGAATTGACCATGAGAAAGTAACCGGAGGGGCGGCCCGTCCACCATCGATGGCGGATGGCTGAGAGCCAGTACAACAACGGCGGGCGGGAGAGCGGCAATAAAAAAGGCGCAACCTTGCGATTGCGCCTGAGGCTCGATGAACGCTGCGCGTTACTCGCCGCGAACGCGCTGCGCCAGCCCTTTGAGGAAGTAGCGCAGCATCTGATCGCCGCACGGGCGGTAGTTCTTGGTGCCTTCTTTGCGGAACAGCGCGCTCAGCTCCGGCTTGGAGATACGGAAGTCCACCGCGGTGAAGATCTGGTGCATATCGGTGTCTTTCAGCTCGAACGCCACGCGCAGCTTTTTCAGCACCAGGTTATTGGTGATCGGCAGCTCTACCGCCGGCGCCGGGAACTTGTCGTCCTTGCCGCGCTTGAAGAACACTAGGCCGTTGAGGAAGTGCGCCATCACTTCGTCCGGGCACTTCTCGTAGCCCGGCTCGCCTTCTTTGATCACGTAAGCGTCCATCGCCGACACCGCCACCTCGAAATCGTCCAGTTTAATAATCTCGACCATTTTGGCGTTGTTAATGCTCAGCATATAGCGCACGCTGCGCAGCACGTCGTTGTTAATCATGGGATTGCATTGCCTTATTTGTCTAACGGGGACGTGCGCACATTGCGAAACGAAATGACTGCCACACACCTTGAATGTGCGGCAGTATAGGGATCGGCAAGGGGTTTCTCAATCGATTTGGCTTTTTTGCTGATACAGCGGGATGTCTTCGCCGATGATGTACTTGTTGCGCAGCATCGACGAGACCTTGTCCATGATCATCACCACCACCACCAGGATCAGGGTGATGAACATCACCACGTCCCAGTTCCACAGCCGCATGTTCTCCGCGTATACCAGGCCGATGCCGCCGGCGCCGACGAAGCCCAGCACCGCCGCAGAGCGGGTGTTGGACTCGATCTGGTACAGGCTGAGCGCCAGGAAGGTGGGGAACGATTGGGTGAAGATGCCGTAGCGGTGCTTCTGCAACCCGTTGGCGCCTACCGCCGTCAGGCCACGGCTGGGGGACTTGTCCACCGCCTCATGCCCTTCGGCGTACAGTTTGCCCAGCAGCCCGACGTCCTGCATCACGATCGCCAACACCCCGGCCAGCGGCCCCATGCCGACGGCGCGCACGAAGATAAGCCCCCAGATCGCCATGTCGATGCCGCGCAGCACGTCCAGCAAGCGGCGCACCAGCACGGAGATCGGCCGCAGCAGCGGCGTCGACATCACGTTGCGCGCGGCGAAGAACGACAGCGGCAGCGCGATCAGCGACGCGGTGATGGTGCCGGCGAACACGATGGCGATGGTGATGCCGATCTGCTGGAAGTAGTACATGAACGGCCAGTTGACGAAGTCGTGCCAGACGAACATGCGCAGGAAATAGCGCCCCAGCTGCTGGCAGCCGTTGATAAACTGCGGCCAGGTAATGCCGAACACCAGGAAGAAGAACACGTAGTACAGCACGATCGCCAATGCTATCAGGCCGACGGTGCGCAGGTAGCGCCCCTGCTGCGCGAAGATCGCCGGATGCTGCTGTTTCAACTGGCGCAGCGTTTCCGCCGACGCTGGAGTGCCCGCTATCATTTTGCCCCCTCCACCACGCGCTTGCGCAGCTCGCCCGACACGTAGTCGAGCACGGAAACCACCACGATGATCAGCAGCAGCGTCATGCTGACCTGATCGTAGCGGTCAAGTTTAATGTTGGTCATCAGCTCCTGGCCGATGCCGCCCGCCCCCACCAGCCCCAAAATGGTCGACTGACGGAAGTTGATCTCCAGCCGCATGAAACTGTAGGAGAGAAATACCGGCTTCACCTGCGGCCACAGGCCGAAGCGCATGCGCTGCAGCGGCGTGGCGCCGCAGGCCGCCAGCCCGCGCACCGGTTTGTTGGAGGCGGTTTCGATCGATTCGTAGAACAGCTTGGTCAGGCTGCCGATGGTGTGCAGCGCCAGCGCCAGGAAGCCGGGAATGGCGCCGATGCCGAACGCCATCACGAACATCACCGCCCACGCCAGCTCCGGCATGGTGCGTAAGAACGCCACCAGCGTGCGGATCGCCAGCCGCACCGAGGCCGGGGTATAGGTGTTGCCGGCCGCCAGAAACGCCAGCACGGTCGCCACCAGCACCGAGAAAATGGTCGCCGCCAGCGCCAGCTGCAGGGTCTCCCAGATCAGCGGCAGCTGGATATTCAGGCGGTAACCCCAGTAGGCCAGCGAGCCCTCGGTGCGCCCGTCGGCGAACAGCAGAGGCCAATGCAGCGTCGGAATGGTTTCGGCCAGGTAGTCGAAGAAGTGCGGAATAGACACCCAGACGGTGTGCAGGTTGAACTCGGCGAGATTGCCGGCGCCCAGGTACAGCGCCACCAGCCCGAGCGACCACAGCAGCGCTTCACGCTTTTGCTTGCTGCGGATCCGTTGGTAGTAGTGTGCGAAATCGGTATTCAAAAGAGGTCTTCCATCTTTATGGAACAAGGGGCTCAGCACGCTGAACCCCTTCATTCGGACGGCCGAGGCAGCCAGGAATTAACGGTCGCCTTTGGTCAGCTCACGCTTCATATCGATGATGGTCTGGTATTCCGCCAGGGTGGTGTCGCCGATGTGCTGCTTGCCACCCATCGCTTTGATAAAGCACTGGTGATCGTCTTTATCCAGCTTCTTGATGGCGGTGACCACTTTGGCCTTAAAGTCGGCCGGCAGCGAGTTGCTCACCAGGATCGGGCCGTTCGGGATCAGCGGCGACTGCCAGATGATGCGGATCTGTTTCATCAGGTCCGGGTGATCCATGCGGATCATGCGGGTGAACGCGCCGCTGGTGTAGCCGGTGTTGTAGTCGCCGATCATCGACGCCCAGGTCACCGCGCCCTCGAACTGGCCGTTCAGCACGCCGAGAATGTCCTGCTCGTGGCCGCCGGAGAAGGTGACGCTGGAGAAGGTGTTGTTGTATTTGTTGTCGACCGTGCCGCCGAACAGCTTTTTAAACGCCTGGTTCGGGATCAGGAAGCCGGAGGTGGAATCCGGATCGGCGAAGCCGATGGCCTTGCCTTTCAGGTCTTCCAGTTTCTGGTATGGGCTGCCGGCCTTCACCACCACGACCGAGTGGTAGCCGCGCGACTGGTCGACGTCGTCGACCGCGATGCCGACGATGTCCACCGCTTTCGGATCCTTGATGTAGACCGAAGCGAACGACGACGGCGACATGCTCAGCACCAGGTCAATCTTGCCGCCCAGCAGGCCCTGGATCACGCCGGAATAGTCGGACGAGTTGCGCAGCTTGGTATCGACGTTCAGCTCTTTGTCCAGGAACTGCTTCACGCACTGGTTATCGCCGATCTGCTGGGTGGCGTTCTGGCCGCCGAGAATGCCCAGGTTCAGCTCTTTCGGCGCATCCGCTGCGGCAGCATTAAATACCATCATCGCGCCGGCCATCAGGGTGGTCAGACTCAATACTTTTTTCATCAGGTGTGCCTTGTGTGTAAAGGGTAAAGGTCAAAAGTGCTTCAATGGATCTGATTGGCTTCTTCGCCATACAGCTGGTGCAGGATCCGTTCGTTCAGTTGCGAAGGATGCCCGTCAAACACGATCTTCCCGTGGGCGATGCCGATCACCCGCGAGCAATACTCTTTCACCAGTTCGACCGAGTGCAGGTTCACCATCACCGCGATGCCGTCTTCGCTGATTTTCTGCAGCGCGTCCATGATGCGGCGGGTGTTTTTCGGATCGAGCGACGCCACCGGCTCATCGGCCAGCAGGATTTGCGGGTTTTGCATCAGCGCGCGGCAGATGGCGACGCGCTGCATCTGGCCGCCGGAGAGGTTCTCGGCGCGCTGCAGCGCGTGCGGCAGCATGTTGAGCCACTGCAACAGCTCGATGGCGCGAGCGCGGTCGGTATCATCGAACAGTTTGAAGAAGGATTTCAGAGTGGAAGTGTGGCTCAGGCGGCCCAGCAGCACGTTGGTCATCACGTCCAGCCGCGGCACCAGGCAGAAGTCCTGGAAGATCATGCCGCAGCGCGCGCGCCACTGGCGCATCTGGCGGCCGGCCAGCTGGGCGATATCCTGCGCTGCGCCATCGTCTTCGAAGTGCAGCATCTCGCCGCAGCTGGAAGGAATGGTGCCGTTCAGGGTATGCAGCAGCGTGGACTTGCCCGCCCCGGAACGGCCGATCACCGCCACGAATTCGCCGGCGTGCAGATCGAAATTGATGTCATCCAGCACGCGCTGCTGCGCTTTGTAGGCCTTGCCGAGTCCCTTTACCGACAATACTTTGCGGGATGCGGCGGCGTGCTGCCCTGGAAAGTCGTGCTGTGCCAATTTTAACAGTGCCTGAGCCATATGATTTCTCTGGTTTCAGTGGCTAATCATTATGGGCACCTATTAACGGATAAGTTTATGACAGTGGGATGATGGTTTTATGGCCAGGGCGTGACGCGTGCCGCCCCGGCGTTCGCCTCATTCCAGGGTGAAGAAGTCCAGCCCAAGCGCCGTCTTGACCTGCCGCAGCGTCTGTTGGCTGACCTGATGCGCGCGGCGGGTGCCGTGCTGCAGGATGCGCGTCAGCTCGCCTTTATCGGCGATGAATTCGGCGCGCCGGGCACGGATCGGCTCGAGCAGGCTCTGCAGACAGTCCTCCAGCAGCCGTTTGATTTTCACGTCCCCCAACCCGCCGCGGCGATAGTGCGCCTTCAGATCCGCCACCAGCGCGGCGTCTTCGCAGAAGGCGTCCAGGTAGGTGAACACCATGTTGCCTTCCACCCGGCCGGGATCGCTGACGTTGAGATGGCCGGGGTCGGTGAACATGCTCATCACCGCCTTGTGCACCTCGTCGGCGCCGGCGCCAAGCTGAATGGCGTTGCCGCGCGATTTCGACATCTTGCCCTGCCCGTCCAGCCCCGGCAAACGCCCGACGTTGCTCAACAACGGCTGGCACTCCGTTAATATCGCTTGGCCGACGATGTGGTTGAAACGCCGCACGATCTCATTGGTTTGCTCCAGCATCGGCAGCTGATCCTCGCCGACCGGCACGTGGGTGGCGCCAAAGGCGGTGATGTCCGCCGCCTGGCTGACCGGATAAATCAAAAAACCGGCCGGCAGGCTGCGAGCGAAATCCTTCTCGGCGATTTCGTTTTTCACCGTCGGGTTGCGTTCCAGCCGCGCCACGCTGACCAGGTTGAGGTAGTACATCGTCAGCTCGGCCAACGCCGGCAGCGCCGACTGCAGGCAGATCGTGGTCTTGTGCGGATCGATGCCCACCGCCAGATAGTCGGCCACCACGTTGAGCACGTTGGCGCTGATTTTTTGCGGGTTGTTACCGTTGTCGGTCAGACCCTGCAGATCCGCCACCATCACCGTTTGGTTATGCTGGTGCTGCAGTTCCACGCGCTGGCGCAGCGAGCCGACGAAGTGGCCTAAATGCAGTGGGCCGGTGGCGCGATCGCCGGTAAGAATGGTGTAGCTCATGACAGTGCTCCTGAAGGTCTGTAGACCGCCGGATCAACGCCACAAAAAATAATGCCGCCAAACCGGCGGCATTAATAAGAGATGTGAATACTCGTGCCGCCTCAGAAGAGGCGCCACCATGACTGATTGTGGGTGGAGTGCATCGATATATTCATGGCATCAAGGTATACCCGCAGCGGCAACGCGTCAATAGCGCGTAAGACGGCGTTACACTCCGGCATTTGCGTTCCTGGCCTGGCGCGCTAGGGTAAAACCTTCAACCTGAAAAAGGAGCGCATGATGAAGATCGGATTTGCCGGACTGGGTGGGATGGGTAGCGCCATGGCGGCCAACCTGTTGCAAGCGGGCTTCGCCTTAACGGTATGGAACCGCTCGCCGCAGGCGGCGCAGCCGCTGGTGAGCGCCGGCGCGCGGCAGGCAGAACGGCCGGAACAGCTGGCCGATGCCGACGTGCTGATCACCATGCTGGCCGACGATGCCGCCACGCAACAGGTGGTGGTCGACAGCGGGTTGCTGCAACGGATGAAACCGGGCGCGCTGCATATCAATATGGCGACCATCTCGGTCGAACTCGCCAAGCGTTTGACGGCGCTGCATGCGGAACACGGCATCGGCTATCTCGCCGCGCCGGTGCTGGGGCGGGTCGACGTGGCCGCCGCCGGCAAGCTGAATATTCTGGCGGCCGGCGATAGCGAGCGGCTGAAGCAAGCGCAGCCGCTGTTCGATGCCCTCGGCCAGAAAACCTGGCACTTCGGCGCCGATCCGGCGCAGGCCAACGTGGTCAAAATCGCCACCAACTTTACGCTGGCCAGCGCCATTGAAGCGATGGCGGAAGGCAGCGCGCTGGTGCGCAACTACGGCGTGTCCGGCACCGACTACCTGCAGATGCTGAGTAGCACCGTCTTCGCCGCCCCGGCCTATCAGGGCTATGGCGCGCTGATCGCCGCCGAGAAGTATTCCCCCGCCGGATTCCGGCTGGCGCTGGGGCTGAAGGACGTCGGGCTGGCGCTGGCCGCCGGGGCCGACAGCCATACGCCGATGCCGTTCGCCGGGGTGCTGAAAGACAACTTCCTCGACGCGATGGCGCAGGGGGATGCGGATCTGGACTTGGCCGCGCTGGCCAAGGTGGCGGCGCGGCGGGCGGGCCTGAAATAACGAACGGGGGCCTCGGCCCCCGTTTTTCCGTTCTCAGAACACGATGTCTGCCGCGGGAACGGCGCGGATCGGCACGCCGAAGCTTTCGATATTCGACAGCGTCTCGTTATGGTGGGTGCGGATCAGCAAACCGTCGGCATAGGGTTTGTCGTGGCAGGTGTGGGCATCCGCCGCCAGCGTCACCGGATAACCGTGCGCCGCCGCGCTGCGCACCGTGGTGTCGATGCAAAACGGCGTGGAGTAGCCGCAAACCACCAGCTGCGATACACCGTTGGCGATCAGTAACGCGCCCAGTGAGGTGCGCAGGAACGAGTCCGGCGTGGTTTTATCCACCCGGTGATCGCCCGGCGCCACCTTCAGCGCCGCGAGCACTTGCCAGGCGGCGCTGCCGTGCCGCAACTCGTCGTCCGGCGTGTGGTGCTGAATGACGACAACCGGCACGCCCGCCCGGCGGGCGCGCTCGCTCAGCTGATTGATGCGCGCAACGGTGCCCGCGGCATCCGCCGGCGGCGGCGTAAACAATCCCTCCTGAACATCGATAATCAACAGCGCGGTGGTCATGGCGGCTCCCGAAGAGAAGATAAGTGGCGTCAGCACACCGGCTGGCGCGGGCGGAAAATATGGTCGACGCCCTGCTCCCGCAGCCGATTCACCAGATCGTGCCCGCCGTTCGGCGTGGCGTGCGCCAGCTGCCGCTCGGCGGTAAACACCGGGCTGGCCCAGAACAGGTTCACCGGATCGCCGTACTGCTGCGGCAGAGCCAGGTGCGCACTATGCGGATAGAAGGACGACGATAAAATATAACCCTCGTAGCCCAGCGGCGCCACGTCCGACTCCAGCGTATGCCCTTCGCCGATCCAGGTCAGCCGCGCCCACGGCGCGTGCGCGAAACCAGCCAGCGCACTGGCCATCTGCACCGCGTTGTCTTCGGTCATGTATTGACTGTCGATGGCGATCGCCATCTCCATGCGGCGATAGCGCGAAGCCTCGTCGTTGAACAGGATCTCCACCCACGGCATCGGCCGGATGCTGACCCCCATGGTGAGGAAGTAATAGATGCCGTCGCGCTCGTGCTGGGTGATGGCCATCGGCGGCCACTTGCCCTGATCGATGGCGTAGTACTTCACCGAAGGGCCAAAATGCGGCTCATAGCGCGCCTGAAAATCGCGCTGCATCTTCGGCCACGGATTGCCCTCTTCACGCTGCCAGCTGCGCCAGAACTGGCGGGTGCTCTCCGCCTGCGCATACTGGGTGTTGGTCGAGGCCGAGCCGAGCGGATAAGCCAACGGGCTCTCCTTGATGCAGCTGGCGGAATAGCACACCGAATGGTCGATATACAGGCTCCAGCCGGGGATCACCGCCAGCAGTTGGCCGTAATACCACAGGGCCGCACCGTCGTCGCTTTCGCTCCACACCACCATCAACCCTTCCGGGTTCAGCGGCGCTTCGCCTTCCAGGTTGCGGCAATACTCCGCCGCCAGCATCGGCGGCTGCCCTTGTTCCAGCGCGGCGCGATCTTCCTGCAGCGGCGCGGCGGCCAGGTTGCGCAGCCAGCAGGCGCGCACCTGATAGCGATCGCTGTAGGCTTCGGCGGGATAGATATAAAAATAGGCTGCCCGGTGATCTTGCTGAACCACCGCAACCAGCGTCTGGTTCTCATTGCTGACTTCAGCAAGCACGTATGACTCGTTCATATCACCTCAATAGGGTCAGGGCGCGGCAGAATCGGCTGCGCGCCAAAAATGGAATGTGGCTTTGCCCCCAAGTGTAAAACGCATTACTGGCCGGATCACCCGTAAAAGTCTCAAAAGCGTCCGTAAACGAAGATAAACAAAGACTAATTATAGCGGCTGTGGCTCATGACGGCTGAGTGATGCGCCGCACCGCGCGCTGATAGGAGCCGTTGCGCATCGACGCGCCCAGCACCTTGCCGAGGCCTGCGGCGCCCGTTCGCACCAGCCGCCGCCGCAGCGCGCCCGGATGAAAACCGAACTGCCGCTGCGCCCAATCGGGTAACAGATCGATGCCCGCCTGCATCACCACCCCGCCGAGCGGGCGCGCCAATGCGCTCGGTGCCGGCGCCTTCAGCAGAATGCGCGCCACCTCTTGCGTGCGTTCATCGCAGACCAGCTGCGGCCGCATCGCCTGCAGGTATTCTTCTATCTCCGCGCAGGACTGAGGAATTGCAGTCGCCCCCAGCGCGGCGGCCACGCGCGCCGCTTCGCGGTAGTATTGATCCTGCAAATCGCGGGAAAGATGGGGGTTGCGGTAGCGCAGGTGGCTGGCCAGAAAACGGCTGCTCTCCGCGACGTGTACCCAGGTCAGCAGCGCCGGATCGCTGGCGGCATAAGGCGTGCCGTCGCTGCCGACGCCGGTCACCCGCAGATGGATAGCGTTGACTTTGGCAATCAGCCGCTGCGCCTCGGCGGTCGGGCCGAAGGTGGTGACCGACACGAACTGGCTGGTGCGGCGCAGGCGGCCAATCATATCTTCGCGGAAGTTGGAGTGATCCCACACCCCGGCCAGCGCCAGCGGGTGCAGCATCTGCAGCAGCAAGGCGCTGACGCCGCCGCACAGCATCGGGGTGAAATCGCGGTGTACCTGCCAGATGACCGACTGCGGGCCGAACAAGCCCGGATCGCCGGGCGGGTTCTCAAAATCGACGCCGCCGAGCGCCAGCCCGGTCAGGCTGAGCACCTGTTTTTCTATCGCTGCGCGTACCGCTTCCATCCTGCTGCCCTCTCGCTCATTCAGCGGCCAGTGTATCACGCGGCGGGCGCCCCATTGCGCCCTGCGGCGGTTGAAAGCATTAACTTACTGAATTACATTTATTATACCGCCGGCAGAAAGGCGGGCCTATTCGATCCACTGCAGAGGCGCTTTGCAGGGCGTTAACCCACGTTAATTCGGCACTAACCCCACAAAACCTCTATCTAGTTTTTTTCCTCCAACTTAGATAGCAGAGAGTTCGATGATTACCATCAGAGCACGCGCGGCGGAAGACAACGCGCAATTGGCAGATATCTGGCTGCGTTCGGTGCGCGCCACTCACCATTTTTTAACCGAAGACAACATCGCGCAGCTGTTCCCGCTGGTGCTGAACGACTACCTGCCGGCGGTTAACGTCTGGGTGGCCGAAGAGCGGCCGGGGCATCCCTGCGGCTTTATCGGCCTGAACGGCAACAAGGTGGAGATGCTGTTTATCGACGCCGATCAGCGCGGCAAAGGGGTGGGCAAAGCGCTGCTCACCCACGCGGAAACGCTGCACGATGAGCTGCAGCTGGACGTAAACGAGCAAAATCCGCAGGCCAGCGGCTTCTACCGCCACTACGGGTTTGTCATCACCGGCCGTTCGCCGCTCGACGGCCAGGGCAACCCGTTCCCGCTGCTGCACATGAAGCTGGACAAACGCTAGCCCTCCCGCCGGCCGCCCTGCGGCCGGTTTTCTCCCCCCCCTGTTTCACCCGCCGTTTTATATATCAAATCAGAATAAGTAATAGAATTTACATTCTTCCTGTCACTATAAACCCTCGGTAGGATTGCCCGGTATTCACCCGCAACAGAGGTTCCGTCCGCCACTCCCCGCCGGGTTGTGCCCGCCGAAAAGCCGAACGATCCCTGTCCGGCGCACCGCGCTCTGGACGGAATGCTGTGATGTATCGATAAGGATCCGCTTCGTTATGATCGTTCTTTCGAACGTTTGCAAAACTTTTGACAGCACACAGGGCCGCGTCGTGGCGGTAGACAACGTCAGTCTGGCGGTAGAGGCCGGGCAAATTTACGGCATCATCGGCTACAGCGGCGCCGGCAAAAGCACGCTCATCCGCCTGCTTAACGGCCTGGAAACGCCCACCAGCGGCCGCATTGACGTAGGCGGCTTCGATATCGCCCGCGCCAAAGGCAGCCACCTGCGCCAGGCGCGCCTGAAAGTCAGCATGGTGTTTCAGCACTTCAACCTGCTGTGGTCGCGCACCGTCAGCCAAAACATCGCATTTTCCATGCAGATCGCCGGCGTGCCCAAGGCGCAGATTGCGCCGCGCGTGGCGGAACTGATCGCGCTGGTCGGCCTGCAGGGGCGTGAAGACGCCTACCCGTCGCAGCTCAGCGGCGGCCAGAAACAGCGCGTCGGCATCGCCCGCGCGCTGGCCAATAACCCGAGCGTGCTGCTGTGCGACGAGGCCACCTCGGCGCTCGATCCGCAGACCACCGACGCCATTCTCGACCTGCTGCTGGATATCAACCGCCAACTGAAATTGACCATCGTGCTGATCACCCACGAGATGCACGTGGTGCGCAAAATCTGCCACCGCGTGGCGGTGATGGAAAACGGCCGCATCGTCGAAGAAGGCCCGGTGCTCGATGTGTTCACCCGGCCACAGCAGCCGATCACCCGGCAGTTCGTCAAACAGGTGTCGCAGTATGCGGATACCGAAGAGAGCTTCAACCCGCTGCTCACCGCCCATCTGCCGGGGGCGATTTTCAAGCTGACCTTCGTGGGCGTGCAAACCCATCAGGCGGTGATCTCTGAAGTGATCCGGCGCTACGCCCTGACCATCAACATTCTGCACGGCAAGATCAGCCACACCCTCAACGGTTCGTTCGGCGAACTGTACATTCACGCCGAAGGCAACGAACAACAAGTCGCCGACATGCTCAGCCTGCTGCACGAAAGAGATATCGCCGTCGAGGTTATCCAACATGATTGAGTCCCTGTTCCCCCACCTGCGTCTGGACTCACTGTGGGACGCCACCTGGGAAACGCTGTACATGACCGGCATCGCCGGTTTGGCCACGCTGGTGCTGGGCATCGTGCTCGGCGTGCTGCTGTTTTTAACCTCGAAAGGCCAGCTGTGGCAGAACCGTGCGGTCTACTCGCTGATCTCCGTGTTGGTCAACGTCTTCCGCTCCATTCCGTTCATCATTCTGATCGTGCTGCTGATCCCGTTTACCAAGTCGCTGATCGGCACCATTCTCGGCGCGGACGCGGCCCTGCCGGCGCTGATCGTCGGCGCGGCGCCGTTCTACGCCCGGCTGGTGGAGATCGCGCTGCGCGAGGTCGACAAAGGGGTGATCGAAGCGGCGCGCTCGATGGGCGCCAAAAACCGCACCCTGATTTTCCGCGTATTGCTGCCGGAAAGCTCGCCGGCGCTGGTTTCCGGCATCACCGTCACCCTGATCGCGCTGGTGAGCTACACCGCGATGGCCGGGGTGATCGGCGCCGGTGGCCTGGGCAACCTGGCCTATCTGGAAGGGTTCCAACGCAACCACAGTGACGTGACGCTGGTGGCGACGCTGACGATTCTGCTGATCGTTTTCGTCATTCAGTTCATCGGCGACACCCTGACAAGAACGCTCGATAAACGTTAATTAACCAAGGAAAACGATGATGAAAAAGCACCTACTGATGTTGGCTTTCGCCTCCGTCGCCACCCTCGCCTCTTACGGCGCCGCCGCGGCGACCAAGCTGGTGGTCGGCGCCTCCAACGTGCCGCACGCCGAGATCCTCGAACAGGCCAAGCCGATACTGGCGAAGGAAGGCATCGACCTGCAGATCAAGCGCTTCCAGGACTACATCCTGCCGAACACCGCCTTGGCCAGCCGCGACATCGACGCCAACTACTTCCAGCACGTGCCTTATCTGAACTCGGTGCTGAAAGACCACGCCGACGACAAGAGCTACGACTTCGTCAGCGCCGGCGCGATCCATATTGAGCCCATCGGCATCTACTCGAAGAAGTACAAGAGCCTGAAAGATCTGCCGGAAAACGGCAAAATCATCATGCGCGACGCGGTGGCGGAAGAAGGCCGCATCCTGTCTATTTTTGAGCGGGAAGGCGTGATCAAGCTGAAGCCGGGGGTAAGCAAGGTGGACGCGCGCATCACCGACGTGGTGGAAAACCCGAAACACCTGAAATTCCAGGCCAACGTTGAGGGCGCGCTGCTGCCGCAGATGTACAACAACGACGAAGGCGACGCGGTGGTGATCAACGCCAACTACGCCATCGACGCCGGGCTGAACCCGACCAAAGATCCGATCGCGGTCGAAAGCGGCGAAAACAACCCGTACGCCAACATCATCACCGTGCACAAGGCCGACGTGAACAAGCCGGAGATCGTGGCGCTGGTGAAGGTGCTGCACTCCAAACCGATTCAGGACTTTATCCGCGAGAAATATCAGGGCGCGGTGATCCCGGTCAATCAGTAATGGGTTACACGGCCCGGTAAAAACCGGGCCGGTTGTTATACCTTATTGCCAATCTGGCTGAGCCGCGGCCACACCAGCATCAACGCCTCCAGCAACCGCAGCAGATCGCTCCGGCTTGCCCCTTCGCGCGCCTGCACCGACATGCCTTCAATGGTGCAAATCACGTATTTCGCCAGCAGCGTGGTGTCGGTTTTCGCCAGCAGTTCGCCCTGCTGCACCTTGCGATCGAAGCAGGCCTTCAGCGCCGCTTCCTGCGCATGATGTTTCCTGCGCAGCATCTGGGCGACGTCGTCGGACGCAGACGATAGCGCGGCCGAGGCGCACACCATAAAGCAGCCTGACGGCGTATCGGGGTCGGTAAACACTTCAACGGAAGAGCGTACGTAGGCCTCGACGATCTCGGCCACCGGCAGATCCTGCTCCAACAGTTGGTTGGTGCAGGTGGTGTATTTTTGCAGATAGCGTTCCACCGCCGCGCGGAACATTCCTTCCTTGTTGCCGAATTCCGCATACAGCGTCGGCGCCTTGGCGCCGGTCACTTCCACCAGATCGGCCAGCGAGGTGGCTTCATAACCGTGCCGCCAGAACAGATCGAGCGCGCTTTCCAGCGCCCGGTCGCGATCAAATTGTTTCGGTCTGCCGCGGCTTTTCTTGCCGCAAACCTCTTCATTGATGCTCATCGTTCCTCTCCTATCCCGCTCCACGGCAGGGTTAGCACAAATAAATTAACGATCATTATAAAAAAATATTGCGCCTTCGTCGAGAACCGATTAGCATTTAGTTATCGATCGTTAAGATAATTTAGCGAAGCGGATTAAAACCCTCTATTCACCGTTATCGGAAAGGAATTAACATTATGAAAAACTTAAAATTAACCTTAGCAGCTCTCACTCTGGCCAGCGTTTCCTTCGGCAGCTTCGCCGCCGATTTAGTCCAGAACCAACCGGCAGACCAGCAGAAAGTGGGCGTCATCACCGTCAGCGGCGCGTCCGATCTGACCTCGCTGGAAAGCAGCCTGGCCGCCAAAGCCGATCAGGCGGGTGCCAAATCCTTCCGCATCATCGGCGCCGGTGGTAACAACCAGCTGCATGGAACCGCAGAAATCTATCAATAACAAGACATTAAACCAGCGGATCGCGAGAAATTCTGCTCCCGACGCCAGGGCATCAAAAAAAATTAATTAACGAGCATTAAAAAAATACTTGCAATCCGTCAAACCGGCATCCAAAATTAAATTATCGATCGTTAATTAATTTAACGACCTTACAAAACAAACATCGTAAAGAACATAGATAGGAAATAAGACCATGAAAAACCTGAAAATGACCATCGCCGCCATCGCACTGGCCTCCGTCTCCTTCGGCAGCTCCGCCGCCGAACTGGTCAACGCTCAACCGGCCGATCTGCAAAAAGCCGGCGTCGTTACCGTCAGCGGTGCTTCCGACCTGAGCAGCCTGGAAAACAAACTGGCGGCCAAAGCCGACGCGGCCGGCGCCAAATCCTTCCAGATCATCGCCACCACCGGCGACAACAAACTGCACGGTACCGCGATCATCTACAATTAATTGCCAGATAGGTAATCGTGCAAAAGGGCGGCTCAGGCCGCCTTTTGTTTGTTTTGACGCCAACGTTCTGTTGTAAGCTGTAGCAACCTTTTTTTGCTGAGCCGAGCAACGACATGACTCCCCTGCTGTTTCACAAATATCACGGCCTGGGCAACGACTACCTGGTATGCCACCGTTCGGTCGCCGATCGTCTGAGCCAGGAACAGATCCGCCTGCTGTGCCACCCGCATTACGGCATCGGTTCCGACGGCCTGCTGATCGACAGCGGCGACGCCGTCAATCCCACCCTGCGCATCATCAACCCGGACGGCTCCGAAGCGGAGAAAAGCGGCAACGGCCTGCGTATCTACGCGCGGTATCTGTTCGACAGCGAGCGCGTAGGGCATCAGCCGTTTCTGGTGCACACCGCCGGCGGCGACGTGCGTTGCCAAGTGGCGGAAGACGCGCATCAGATAACCGTGGAGATGGGGCGCGCCAATTTCAGCCCGGCGGCGCTGCCGGCCTTGATCGATCTGCCGGAGGCGCTGAACTATCCCCTGCCCCTGAGGGAGGAGACGTTAAGCGTTTCGCTGGTGTCGATGGGCAACCCGCACTGCGTGGTGCCGGTGGAGAAACTTGATCTGGCGCAGGTGCATCGGCTCGGACCGCAGATTGAACGCCATCCGCTGTTCCCGAAACGCACCAATGTACAACTGGTGGAAGTGGTCGATCGCCAGACGCTGCGCATCGGCATCTGGGAGCGCGGCGCCGGTTTTACCCTCGCCTCCGGCAGCAGCAGCTGCGCCGCCGCCAGCGTGATGCGCAAGTTGGGACGAGTCGGCGATAGGGTTAGCGTGCGGATGCCTGGCGGCGAACTGCAGATCGCCTTCAGCGGCGATTTTCAGGTCAGCATGCGCGGACCGGTGCATAGAATCGCCACCCTGACGCTGGACGAAGATTGTTTTGCCGGCGGCGCGGGGCTGTTTACGGGATCCACCCCAGCAGCCTGAACCACAGATAGTCCAACGGCACCAGCAGCACAAAGCTGAGCGCGGCCAACAGCAGGCACAGCTTCAGCCCTTCGCGCGCCGGCACTTTGCCCATCCCCATCGCCACCACGATCGGCGAAGCCTGATACGGCAGCAGCGGCGTGGCGTAACCGATCACTTGGGTCATCAGCACCGTCAGCAGCGGCAGGCCGCTGCCCGCGGACAGCGCCTGCGCCAGCGGGGTAAACAGCGCCGGCACGCCGTTGGCGGTCACCACGAAATTCAGCAACGCGGTGATCCCCACCAGCGAACCGAATGCGGTGAACGGTTTGCCGTGCAGATCCGGCATCATCGCCAGCAGCGCACCGCCCAACCGATCGCCAAGCCCCGAGTGGCTGACCAGCGCCGTCAGCCCCAGGATCCCCGCCACGTAGATGCAGGTGCGCACGTTAACCCCGGCGGCGAACTGCTCGCCGTTGAGAAACCCGATACGCGGCAACAGGCACAAGCAGGCCGCCGCCAACCCGATCCAGGCGGGAGCGATGCCGTGCCAGCTGTCGGTCATCCACAGCAACACCGTGGCGCCCAACAGCGCGATTAGCCGCCATTCGGCGGCGCTGAGCGGGGTTTGCGCTGCCTCGGCCGCCACCGGCTGCGGCCGCGCACGGAACAGGCCGCAGATGCACAGCGTCAGCAGCGCGCCTTTGGCAACCCCGAGCACCGGGGCGTGCAACAGCAGGTAAGAGAGATAAGCGAAGTGGCTGCCGTAGGCGCTTTCCGCCGCGCCGCTCATCACCAGGTTGGGCACGTTGGCCGGCAGGATGCTGGCGGAGAGCTGGAAGGTGCCGAACCCCACCGCCAGCGCCAAACCGATGCGGCCGCGCGAGCCCTCCGCCAGACCGGCGCGATCGGCCAACGCCATGACGATCGGCATCAGCAGCGTAATGCGCCCCATGTTGGAAGGCATGACAAACGCCAGCGCGTAGCTTATCGCCACCACGCCGCCCACCAGGCGCGGCCAGGAGCCGGCCAGGTGCGGCAAGAGTCGGTTGGCCAGGCGATCCGCCAAGCCGGTGCTGCGGATGGCGGTGCCCAGCACGAAACCGCTGAGCACCAGCCAGAATGCGGAAGACGCGAAACCGGAAAAGGTCACTGCGGCGGGCGCCAGCTGCAACACCATCACCGCCGCGAAGAACAGCAGCGCGACCAGATACTCCGGTAAGCGGGCGCTGGCCCATAGCGCGATGACCACCAGCGTGACCAGCGCGGACAGCGCCATCGGATCCCCCAACATAGTTTCCTCCCTGATAAAACGTTGTGATTGTTATCAAACGGTTAACAGGGTGGCACAAGGCGCGGGCGCTAACCTTGAAACCGCTCACATATCGTCGTTCTGCAGATTTTTCAGCATGCACACGTTGCAGCCGTGATGGCCGGTGTTGCCGCGCCGTTCCGTCAACAGCGTGAACCCCAGCGCGTAGTACAGCCCGATCGCCTCTTTCAACTGTTCGGTGGTTTCCAGGTAGCAATAGCGATACCCCGCCGCCCGCGCCGCCTTAAGCGCCTGCACCACCATATAGCGCGCCATGCCCAGCCCGCGCGCGCCGGGCTTGAAGAACAGTTTCTGCAGCTCGCAATAGCCGGGCTCTTCGCCCGCCAGCGGCGCCATGCCGACGCCCCCCACCACCTGCCCGTCCCGCTCCAGCACCCAGTAGTGGCCGCCGTTGTCGCGATACAGGCCGGTCAGCCGATCGAGATCCGGATCGTGCAGGCTGACCCCTTCCATCTTGTCCATGCCGTACTCGCGAAACACGTCGCGAATGATCGCCGCCATCGCCGCATCGTCGCGCGCGGCAATCGGCCGTACCCGCAGGTTGGCGTCGCGCTGTTTGCGCGCGCTGCGCAGCGCCGCGGTCATCTTTTTCATCGCCGCCGTAGTGCTCGCCAGCTCATCGTCGTCCAACTGCGCCAGCGCCGCCTGCATAAAACCGTCGGCGTCGCTCTCGATGCCGGCCAGCGCCTTGCCGCCCTTTTTACTCAGCCGATGCAGGTTGTGCCGCCTGTCATCCGGATGATCCACCGTTTCTATCACGCCGGCGGCCACCAGGCTGCGCAGCGCCCGGCTGGCGCTGGCCTTGTCGATGCAAAGCCGGGCCGCCACCTCGGTGACGCCCAGCGGCTGCTCGCTGACTTCGATCATCAGATGGATCTGCAGCGGCGAAAAGCGCGAGCCGTTGCTCTGCTTGTTCAACATGCCGAATTCTCTGACCAAACTGCGCGCCAATGCTCTGAAATCCCTGATGTTCACAATTGATATCCCCGATTAGCTGCCGATGAAAAATGACATTTGGTTGATAGTGTTACCTAATTTTCACTACCTTAACGGATCATCAAGCCGCCATGAACCCCGGCATAACACAGGAGTTGATGCAAAACGTAACATTACTCAATACAACAAACTGATTAGTTAAAATATTTCAGGATTAATGGCCATATGTTTGCGATTAAAAAGACAATAACCCAGACAAAAAATGCACAATCGTGGAAAACGCTGTGATGACAAGAGAAAATCGATACTAATTCATTGAATTCCAATAGGTTACAACAATGTTAATAGCGGCATTAATGCCGATATCTTGTTGTAATTTGTTACATATTCATGGCAGGATCGCGGCGTTTCCATAACGGCGGCAACGTTAGTTATGTCAACGTCGGGCGCGGGTTGCTCCCGCGCTGTTTTATGCTCATGGAGAGATCGCATGCCAATGAAAAAATCACTCGCCGTCTGTTCCGTTGCCCTTTCCGTCACTTTGCTGGCGGGCTGCGCGACCGAATCCTCCCGCTCTTTGGAAGTGCCGAAAGTGGCTTCCTACAACACCACTTATCAGGGCCCACGCAGCCCTATCGCCGTCGGCAAATTCGACAACCGATCCAGCTACATGAACGGCATCTTCTCCGATGGCGTCGATCGGCTGGGCAATCAGTCCAAGACTATCCTGATCACGCATTTGCAGCAGACTGGCCGTTTCAACGTGCTGGATCGCGCCAACATGGAAGAGTTGAAAACTGAAGCCGGCATTAAAGGGAAGGCGCAAACGCTGAAAGGCGCCAACTATGTGATTACCGGCGATGTCACCGAATTCGGCCGTAAAGAAGTCGGCGATCATCAGCTGTGGGGGATTTTGGGCCGTGGTAAATCACAGGTCGCTTACGCCAAAGTCAATCTGAACGTCGTAAACGTACAGACCTCAGAAGTCGTCTATTCCGCTCAGGGCGCCGGTGAATACGAACTGTCCAATCGCGAAATCATCGGTTTCGGGGGCACCGCCAGCTACGACTCCACCCTCAACGGCAAGGTGCTGGATCTGGCCGTGCGTGAAGCCGTCAATAACCTGGTCACCGGTATCGAAAACGGCGCATGGCGCCCTGCTAACTAACGGAATAGAAGCAGAAAGATGATAACTAAAAAAATGGGCGGGGCGCTGTTTGCAGCGACCCTGCTGGCCGGCTGCGCCGCGCCGAAAACGCTTTACAATTGGGATGGCTACCAGACTTCTCTCTATCAATACTACCAGCAGGAGGGGCAAAGCCCTGAGCAGCAGATCGCCACGCTGAAAGAGATCGTCGAGAAATCCCGCGCCAAGGATAAAGCCGTACCGCCAGGTCTGCATGCGCAGCTGGGGCTGCTGTACAGCAAAATCGGCAACGACGGACAAGCCATGAATGAATTCAACACGGAAAAAACGCTGTTCCCGGAGTCGGCGCCGTTTATGAATTTCCTGATGGCCAGGGATAAAGGGAGCTTTAAATGAAACGTGTACTCACTTTCCTCGCCGTTGCCGCCACCCTGTTGCTTAGCGGCTGTGCCAAGCAGACGCCTTATGACTATGCGGCGTTCCATGAGAGCAAGCCGAAGTCGATCCTGGTCTTGCCGCCGGTTAACCAGTCGCCGGACGTCAAAGCCAGCCACAGCGTGCTCGCCAGCGCCACCTTGCCGCTGGCCGAGGCCGGTTACTATGTGTTGCCGGTCGCTGTAGTGGAGGAAACCTTCCTGCAAAACGGCCTAACCAACGCCAACGACATCCGCGCCGTCAGTCCGAAAAAACTGCACCAGATTTTCGGCGCCGACACCGTGCTGTACCTGGATGTCACGCAATACGGCACCAGCTACATGGTGATCAGCAGCGAAACCCGCGTTACCGTAGTCGCTCGCCTGGTCGATCTGCGCAACGGCAAACAGCTGTGGGCCGGCACCGCCACCGCATCCAGCAACGAAGGCAACAACAACTCCGGTGGCCTGCTGGGCATGGTGATCAGCGCCGCGATTTCGCAAATCGCCGATACCATCAGCGACAAAGGATTTGATGTTGGCGCCATCGCCAACACCCGCCTGCTATCGGCGACAGGTCAGAACGGCGCCATTCTTTATGGCCCACGCTCACCTCATTACGCCAGCCAGCGTTAAGCCGTCTCTCGGGCGGCCTTCTCGGGCCGCCTATGCCAAACTTGTCCCTTTTGCCAAAAGTAGCCCATGCTTTAACGGCAACTGCTCCTCTCCTTCTGGCTAACCGGGACGCTGGCTCATGACGAAAAAAACCACCCTGCTGCAATTCTTCCACTGGTACTACCCCGACGGCGGCAAACTGTGGCAGGAGGCCGCCGAGCGCGCGCCGCACCTCGCCGAACTGGGCATCACCGATCTGTGGCTGCCGCCCGCCTGCAAGGGCGCTTCCGGCGGCTACTCCGTCGGCTACGATACTTACGATCTGTTCGATCTCGGCGAGTTTGACCAGAAAGGCAGCGTGGCCACCAAATACGGCGACAAGGCGGCGCTCGAACACGCCGCCAATACGCTGCGCGAACACGGCGTGGGGGTGCTCTACGACGTGGTGTTCAACCACAAGCTCGGCGCGGACGAGAAAGAACAGGTACACGTGTTCAAGGTGGACGCCAACAACCGCAACGACATCGACGACCAGGGCTTCGACGCGCTGGCCTACACCCGCTTCACCTTCCCCGGCCGCCAGGGTGTGCATTCCGAGTTTATCTGGGATTACAAATGCTTCAGCGGCGTCGACTACGTTGAGCAGCCGGACGACAAAGGGGTGTTCAAAATCGCCAACGACTATGGCGACGACGGCTGGAACGATCAGGTCGACGACGAAAAGGGCAACTACGACTATCTGATGGGCGCCGACGTGGAGTTCCGCAATACCGCCGTGACGGAGGAGCTCAAATACTGGGCGCGCTGGCTGTTGGAAAGCCTGCCGTGCGACGGCTTCCGCCTGGACGCCGCCAAACACATTCCCGCCTGGTTCTTCAAAGAGTGGGCGGATCACGTGCGCGACAGCGCGCAGCGCGACCTGCTGATCGTTGCCGAATACTGGTCGCACGATCTGAGCGCGCTGCAGCAATACATCGAGTTGGTGGACGGCAAGGTGATGCTGTTCGACGTGGCGCTGCACCTGAAGTTTCATCAGGCGTCGAAACAGGGCGACGGCTTCGACATGGCGCAAATCTTCACCGATACCCTGACCGCCGCCGATCCGGCCCACGCGGTGACGCTGGTCGCCAACCACGACACCCAGCCGCTGCAGTCGCTGGAAGCGCCGGTGGAACCCTGGTTCAAACCGCTGGCCTACGCGCTGATCCTGCTGCGCGAACAGGGCGTGCCCTGCGTGTTTTATCCCGACCTGTATGGCGCCAGCTACCGCGACAAGGGGCGCGACGGCGGCGAGTACCAGATTGATATGCCGGCGATCCCGGAGCTGGAGAAGCTGATCGCCGCCCGCCAGCGTTTCGCCAACGGCCCGCAAACCGACTACTTCGACGACAGCCACTGCGTGGCCTTCAGCCGCGCCGGCACCGCCGAGGCCCCCGGCTGCGTGGTGGTGCTGACCAACGGCGGCGAAAGCGGCAAGACGGTCGCGCTGGGCGCCGATCTGGCGCACACCGCCTGGCGCGATTTCCTCGGCAACCGTCAGGAGGAAATCACCACCGACGACCAGGGCAGCGCCCATTTCCCGGTCAACGCCGGCAGCGTCAGCGTCTGGGTGCCGGCCGCCAGCCTGTAAGCGCCCGCCGCCGCGCAATGATGCAGCGGCGGCAAAACTAATGTTTGCCTTTCGGGTCTAACTTACGCTATCAACTGCGCAAGCCATTCACACCGGAGCCTAAATAGGGTACAAGGCTGCATGAAAATTCCAAAACGACTCCAGCCGCTGGTTGATGACGGATTAATCGACGACGTCATCCGCCGGTTGAAAAGCGGCAAAGAAGCCGACGTGTTTATCGTGCGCTGCGGCGATGAGATCCGCTGCGCCAAAGTGTACAAAGAGGCCGAGAAGCGCAACTTCAAGCAGGCCGTTCACTATCAGGAAGGGCGCAAGGTGCGCAACAGCCGCGACGCGCGCGCCATGAGCAAAGGCTCCAAGTTCGGCCGCCAGCAGCAGGAAGAAGCCTGGCAAAACACCGAAGTGGACGCGCTGTATCTGCTGGCCAAGGCCGGGGTGCGGGTGCCGCAGCCGGATATCTGCCTGGACGGCGTGCTACTGATGGAGCTGATCACCGACGAAGAAGGCCTGGTGGCACCGCGCCTGAGCGATGTCATCCTGACGCCGGAACAGGCGCGCGCCGATCACGCCCTGATGATGAACTACGCGGTGCGCATGCTGTGCGCCGGCCTGGTCCACGGCGACCTGTCGGAATTCAACGTGCTGATGGATAAAGACGGGCCGGTGATCATCGATCTGCCGCAGGTGGTGGACGCCGCCGCCAACAACCACGCCAAAAGCATGTTCGAGCGCGATATCGGCAATCTGGCGGAGTATTACGGCCAGTTCGCGCCGGAGCTGCGCGATAGCCAATACGCCAAAGAGATTTGGGCGCTGTATCAGGAAGGCAACCTGACGCCGGACAGCGTCCTCAGCGGCCGGTTCAGCGAAACCCTGAAACGCGCCGACGTCGGCTCGGTGCTGGAAGAGATCCAGGCCGCCGGCGAGGAGCATCAACGCCGCATGATGGCGCGCAACGCGGAAGAGTAACGCGCCGCGCTATTCGACGCGAAACACCTCCGGCCGCTGCGGCGTCGCCGCCTCGTGATAAATATCCCCCAGATAGCCGGCGATCTCCTCTTCGCGCAGGTCGGCCGGCAGCACGATATCGTAGCTGGGGGCATACTTGCGCTCCGGCAGCGTCACGCGGAACAGCCGCCATTCGTCCCCGATGCGCTTCACGCCCAGCAGACGGCCGAATACGTTAAAAATCATCATCCGCCATTCCCCCTCTCGTCGCTTTCAGGCTATAACACTGTGATGCCGCCGCAGTGAAAAGGAAAGCGTATGAGTGAAAAAACGCCGCAGTTCTGGCGCGATCCGCAGTTGCCGTTCGTCGAAGCCCGCGCCATCGCGGATGGCCGTCAGGTGTGCTACAGCCTGCACAGCCACGAATTCTTTTCCATCGGCGCCATCACCGGCGGCGTCAGCACCTATGTCAACGGCGAGCGGCGCATGCAGGTCAGCGCCGGCGATTTGGTTGTCATCAACCCGCAGCAGGCGCATGCCTGCAACCCCATCGCCGATCGGCGTTGGTCGTACATCATGTTCTATCTCGATCTCGCTTGGCTCGGCGCGCTGCAGCAGGAGCTGCTCGGCGGCGACGGCGACCGTTTTGTTCCGTTCAGTCAGCCGCTGAGCCGCGATCCGGCGCTGTTCCACGGCCTGAACCGGCTTTATGCGCTGCTGACGGATCCGCTGTGCAGCGCGCTGGAAAAACAGATCGCCATGGTGGAGTATTTCAGCGCCCTGCAGCTCGGGCTGGGCGATGCCCGCCAACCGGAGACACTGCCGCATACCCGACTGGAAGCGGCGGCGGCGTTTATTGACGCGCACTGCACCCGGCCGCTGACGCTGGACGACATTTGCCGCGCCGCCGCGCTGTCCCCTTCTTACCTGATCCGCGCCTTCCGCCAGCGCTACGGCATGACGCCGCACGCCTATCTGGTTAACCGCCGCGTGCAGCACGGCCATCGGCTGTTGAAAAGCGGCCTGCCGATCGCCGCGGCCGCCAGCGAAAGCGGCTTTGCCGATCAGGCGCACTTCCAGCGCACCTTCAAACAGCTGCTGGCCGCCACGCCGGGGCAGTATCAAAAACCCTCCGCCAGCAGATAGCAGGCGCTGGCCGCCAGCAACGCCGCCATTGCGCGGTTGAAACGCCGCACGTTGCGCGCCTGCCTGAGCAGGCCGCGCAGCATCGCGCCGACATAGGCCCAGCAGGCCACCGAGGCATAGCAAATCACGAAGTAGAGCCCGGCGAACTGCCACAGCAGCCGGATGTCGCCGTCGCCGACAAAAGCGCCGAGGCTGGCCACCGACGCCAGCCACGCCTTGGGGTTCAGCCATTGCATCAGCGCGCCGTAGCGGCAGGAAGGCGCCCGCGCCGCGCCGCTGCCCAACCTGCCGTCGTCAAACGCCAGCCGATAGGCCATAAACAGCAGGAAAGCCACGCCGGCCCACTGAATCAAGCGGGTCAGCGCCGGCCACAGGATCAGCAGCTGGTGCATGCCCAATCCCAGCAGCACCAGCAACAGGGTAAACCCCAGCGTGGCGCCGAACACGTGGCGCTGGGCCGCGCCAAAGCCGAATTGCGCCCCGGCGCTCAATGCGACGATGTTGACCGGGCCGGGGGTGATGGAGGCCGCCAGCGCAAACGCGGCCATGGAAAGGTAGATATTCATGATGGTCACCTGAGAAAGTATTCACAGGCGCCAGAATGCCGACCGCCGTCGACAAGGTATTGAACAGAATTGCCCTGTTCGGTTTAACGCGCGATCGCCGCCCGGCGGCGCGGCAGCCCGAAGGTGTTGACCGCCATGCCGCCCAGCACCAGCAATGCGCCGCCGAACTGCGCCGGCGACAGCGCTTCGTCCAGCAGCAGCCAGGCGGCGAACAGCCCGACCAGCGGCACCAGCAGCGTCAGCGGCGCAACGCGCCAGGTTTCATAGCGCCCCAGCAGGCTGCCCCACACCGAATAGCCGAACAGCGTGGCGGCAAACGCCAGGTAGGCAACCGCCAGCCAGGTGCCGACCTGCACATGGCCCAGGCTGCTCAGCACCGCCTGCGGGCCGTCGAACAGCCAGCTGCAGGCCAGGAACGGCACGACCGGGATCGGCGCGCTCCACACCACCAGCGACAAAATGTTGCGCTGCGGGAAACCGGCCAGGATCTTCTTGTTGGTCAGGTTGCCCAGCGCCCAGGAAAACGCCGCCGCCAGCGTCAGCAGCAGGCCCGCCAGGGGGACCGCGCCGCTGCCCGGCTTATGCAGGCTGGCCTGCGCCAGCACCAGCATGCCGCCGCTGGCGATAGCGATGCCGACGAAATGGTTGACGCGCAGCTTTTCGCCCATCAGCACGACACCCAACAGCAGGGTGAAGAACACCTGCGCCTGCAACACCAGCGAAGCCAGCCCCGCCGGCATGCCCACCTTGATGGCGACAAACAGGAAGGCAAACTGCGCGAAGCTCATGGTCATGCCGTACAGCAGCAGCCATTTCCACGGGATCGTCGGGCGCGGGATAAAGAAGATCGCCGGCAACGCCACCAGCAAAAAACGCATCCCGGCCAGCAGAAACGGCGGCATGCCCTGTAAACCGAACTTGATCACGACGAAATTCACGCCCCAGATCACCACCACCAACAGCGCCAACAGCCGATCGCGCAATGTCATCCTCGCCCCGCTTATCCCATTGAAAATCGCTTTAGCTTGCAGGTTACAACCAAACCAGGCGTATGGACACCGGCAAACGCCGGCGATTATTCCGGCATCAGGCCGATAAAGGTGGTCTTCTTGCGCGGGCCGGTCATCAGCGCTTCCAGCTTCTCCACGCACTGCAGGTAGTGCGGGGTCTGCTTGTGCGCCGCCACCGCCTGCTCGTCGCGATAGGCTTCGTAGATGTAAAACCGCGTCGGAATCTGTTCGTCCTGCAGCACGTCGAAGCGCAGGTTGCCCGGCTCTTCGATTGCCCCCCGATGATTGGCGCGGAAAACATCGATAAATTCGTCGATTTTGTCTTGTTTAACGTTGATCTCAACCAATGTGACGTGCATGACAGCTCCTTGTTTGAACGGCGCGCCGTAGCATGGCGCTTTCCAACCATAGGTTTATTCCCGTCGATTGCCCTGCCGCAACGGCAATTTTGCCGCCTGGCTCACAAATCGCATCGGCGACGCCCACTCCTCCCCCGGCGGGGTATGGCGGCGGCATCTATAGTTAACACTCCTCCCCCTGAGAGCATAGGCTATGGATAACTACTTGATGGCGCTGGACGCAGGAACGGGCAGTATTCGCGCGGTGATCTTCGATCTGGCGGGCAATCAGATCGCGCACGGCCAGGCGGAGTGGCAACACCTGGCGGTGCCGGGCGTGCCCGGCTCGATGGAGTTTGACCTCAGCCGCAACTGGCAGCTGGCCTGCCAGTGCATTCGCCAGGCCTTGCAGCGCGCCGGGCTGACGGCGCAGGCGATACGCGCGGTGGCCTGCTGCTCGATGCGTGAAGGCATCGTTCTGTACGACCGCAACGGCGTGCCGATCTGGGCCTGCGCCAACGTCGACGCGCGCGCCAGCCACGAAGTCAGCGAGCTGAAAGAGTTGCATAACCACGGCTTCGAACGCGAGGTGTATCAATACTCCGGCCAGACGCTGGCGCTGAGTGCCATGCCGCGTCTGCTGTGGCTGGCGCACCATCGGCCGGACATCTACCGCCAGGCGGCGACGCTGACCATGATCAGCGACTGGCTGGCCAACATGCTCAGCGGCGAGCTGGCGGTCGATCCTTCCAACGCCGGCACCACCGGCATGCTGGATCTGACCAGCCGCGACTGGCGGCCGGCGCTGCTCGACATGGCCGGGCTGCGCGCCGATATTTTGTCGCCGGTGAAAGAAACCGGCAGCGTGCTGGGGCGCGTCACCGAACAGGCGGCGCAGGAGAGCGGGCTGCTGCGCGGCACCCCGGTGGTGATGGGCGGCGGCGACGTGCAGCTCGGCAGCCTGGGGCTTGGCATCGTGCGCGCCGGGCAGACGGCGGTGCTCGGCGGCACCTTCTGGCAGCAGATCGTCAACCTGCCGGAGCCGGCCATCGATCCGGAAATGAACATCCGCATCAACCCCCACGTCATTCCCGGCATGGCGCAGGCGGAATCCATCAGCTTCTTTACCGGCCTGACCATGCGCTGGTTCCGCGACGCCTTCTGCGCGGAGGAAAAATTGCTGGCGGAGCGGCTGGGGGTCGATGCCTACAGCCTGCTGGAAGAGATGGCGGCCAGGGTACCGCCGGGCGCCTACGGCGTGATGCCGATTTTCTCCGACGCCATGCATTTCAAAACCTGGTATCACGCGGCGCCGTCGTTCATCAATATGTCGATCGACCCGGAGCGCTGCAATAAACAGACGCTGTTCCGCGCGCTGGAGGAGAACGCCGCCATCGTCTCCGCCTGCAACCTGGAGCAGATCGCCGCCTTCTCCGGCGTGCAGGCGCGCTCGCTGGTGTTCGCCGGCGGCGGCGCCAAGGGCAAGCTGTGGAGCCAGATCCTCAGCGACGTCACCGGGTTGACGGTGCGGGTGCCGGTGGTGAAAGAAGCCACCGCGCTGGGCTGCGCGATCGCCGCCGGCGTCGGCGCCGGGCTGTTCGAGTCGCTGGCCGAAACCGGCGAACGCCTGGTGCGCTGGGAGCGCGAGCATCAACCCGACATGACCCACCATGCGCTGTATCAGGAACAGAAAGAAACCTGGCGGCAGGTTTACGCCGATCAGCTGACGCTGGTGGATAACGGCCTGACCACCTCGCTGTGGAAAGCGCCGGGGCTTTAAACGCAAGCGGCATTCGGTCATAACCTTATGCCGTTTTATTCCTTTCCCCCGTAGCGCGGCGCAAGCCGCGTTTTCACTCGCCGCCGGCGATTGTTTCCCCTCAGAAACAGTGTAACCACCGCAAACGGATTTATCCGCGGCTTCGGCCTGCCGTAGATTGTGACTTCGGTCACACCGCGCCCCGAGCGCGGCCTGCGCATTCACCCAAGACGAGCGGCATTATGCTGAATAATAAAGATAAACCTGCATCATCCCCGTGGCCGGCGATCTTCTCGCTGACGGTCGCCTGTTTTGTCATGGTCACCACCGAGTTTCTGCCGATCGGCCTGCTGACCAACATCGCCCCTTCGCTCGGCGTCAGCACCGGCACCGCCGGGCTGATGGTCACCATGCCCGGCATCGTGGCGGCGGTGGCCGCACCGGTGTTGAGCCTGGCTTCCGGCCGGCTGGACAGACGCCTGCTGATGCTGGGACTGTCGTTGCTGCTGATGGTGTCCAACCTGGTGGCGGCGCTGGCGGTCAACTTCCCGATGATGCTGTTGGGCCGCGTGCTGCTGGGAGTCTGCGTCGGCGGTTTCTGGTCGTTCGCCGCCAACTACGGCCGCCATCTGGTGCCGGAAGCCAGCCAGGGCCGCGCCACCGCGCTGATCCTCAGCGGCATCTCGGTCGGCGCGGTGTGCGGCGTGCCGGCGGGGGCGCTGATCGGCGATCTGTTCGGCTGGCGCGCCGCCTTCTTCGGCGGGGCGGCGCTGGCGGTCGGCGTACTGTTGGCGCAGCTGCGTTTACTCACGTCGGTACCGCCTTCCCGGCCGGTTACGCCGCGCGATCTGGTGCTGCCGCTGCGCCTGCCGATGGCGCGCATCGGCCTGATTGCCATCGTGCTGCTGTTCATCGGCCACTTCGCCGCCTATACCTATCTGCGCCCTCTGCTGCAACAGGTGTTCGTGCTCAGCCCATCGGCGATCTCGCTGCAGCTGCTGGCCTATGGCGCCATCGGCCTGCTGGGCACCTTCCTCGGCGAGCGCCTGGCGGAACACAGCCTGCGCGCCACCTTTATCCTGATCGCCGCCATGCTGGCGGGTATTCTGATCGTTTCGCCGCTGCTCAGCGGCCTCGCCGGCGCCACGCTGATGGTGTTGGTCTGGGGGTTGGCGTTCGGCGCCGTGCCGGTATGCGCCACCAACTGGATGTTCGCCGCGGTGCCGCAGGCGCCGGAAGCCGGCCAGGCGCTGCTGGTGTGCGTCATCCAGATCGCACTGGCCTCCGGCGCACTGCTGGGCGGCGAGGTGGTGGACTGGCAGGGCGTCAGCAGCGCCATGCTGTTCGGCGGCGCGCTGATCCTCTCCGCCACGCTGGTGTTCGGCCTCAGCTTGCGCTCCGGCGCAATTGGCGCTAAACAGTGTTAATCATTATCTATCTGCAGAAACATGCCCCGGCCACTGCCGGGGCATGACGTTGGGAACCTATGGACCATCATTTGCTCGCTATCCGGGTATTTAACCGCGTGGTGGAAACCGGCGGTTTTACCCGCGCCGCCGATTCGCTGGGCATGCCGAAAGCGACGGTCACCAAGCTGATCCAGAATCTGGAGGATCACCTGCAGACCAAGCTGTTCCAGCGCACCACCCGCAGCGTGTCGGTCACCCGCGAAGGCGAATGCTATTACCAGAATACGGTGAAATGGCTGGCGGATTTGGAGCAGATGGAGGGCTGTCTGACCGAGTCACAGAATTCTCCGCAGGGCGTGCTGCGCATCGATACCGGCAGCGGCACCGCCCGCCAGCTGCTGTTGCCGGCGCTGCCAGGCTTTTTGGAACGCTACCCGCAAATCCAGATCGATCTCAGCATCGGCGATCGCGTTATCGATCTGATCAGCGACAGCGCGGACTGCGTGATCCGCAGCGGCCCGTTGGCCGACTCCAGCCTGATCGCCCGGCGTCTGTTCGATCTGGACTGGGTCAGCTGCGCCACCCCGGCTTATCTGGCGCGCCACGGCGCCCCACGCCACCCGTGCGATCTGGAACAGGGTTTTCCGATGGTGCACTACCGCCATCCGGTCAACGACCGCATCCATCCGCAACGCTATGTCGAACGCGGCAAAGAGATCGCCATTCAACAGCGCTACCCGGTCAGCATTAACGAAGGCAACGCGCTGCTGGCGGCGAGCCTGGCCGGATTGGGCATCATCCAAATCTATCGGTTTATGGCGCAGCCGCACCTCGAGCGCGGCGAGCTGGTCAGCCTGCTGCACGACTGGCAGCCGCCGCCGGAGCAGATGTACGTGGTGTACCCGTCCAATCGCCACCTCAGCGGCAAGCTGCGGGCGTTTATCGACTGGGCGGTGGAGACATTTCGCTAGCGACAGGATGAGCCGCACGTTGTCGCCGCACGCAGTGTGGTATTATTTGCCGCATAGTGATTCACGACGGACGACCACCATGGCCTATATCCCCAAAAACTATGCGAAGCTGGAAACCGGCTATCGCGAAAAAGCGCTGAAACTGTTCCCCTGGGTATGCGGGCGCTGCTCGCGCGAGTTCGTTTATTCCAACCTGCGCGAACTGACGGTGCACCACATCGATCACGATCACAGCAACAACCCCGAAGACGGCAGCAACTGGGAAATGCTGTGCCTGTACTGCCACGACCACGAGCACTCGAAATACACCGAGGCCGATCAATACGGTTCGACGGTGGTGGCCGGTGAAGACGCGCAGAAAGATGTCGGCGTCGCCACCCATAACCCGTTCGCCAACCTGAAGGCGATGATGAAGAAGTAACGCCACCGACAGCTTAATGAGCCACTAACTTATTAAGCTATTAAATTAACAACTCCCTCTTCCGTTCCGCCACTTCCCAGAGAATTCCTACTTACCCATCCGGGCCATCCAGCGCAAAATAAGCTGCGCAGTTAACGACATACTGGCTTGGCAAGCCGCCGCAGTTGGTGCATATTGTTCGCGAGTTGTTCTTGTTAACCTGTTTGATTATCAACCTAATAAGCACATTAACTTAATAAGTTATCAGCTTAATAACTTGAGAGATGGCAGCATGATTGTCCTGATTGGCTCGCAAAAAGGCGGCGTCGGCAAATCGACGAAAGCGGTGAATATCGCCGGGTATCTGATTCTTAAGCAAGGCAAGACGGCGATCATCGTCGATGCCGACGACCAGAAATCGATCATGACTTGGTACAACGACCGTCAGAACGTTGAGGGGCTGCCGCACATTCCGGTGGTGGCCGCGTCGGGCAAAATCAAGGAAACGCTGCTGGAACTGGATCGCCATTACGACTACGTGATCGTCGACACCGCCGGCCGCGACAGCGCCGAACTGCGCTCCGGGCTGCTGGCCGCCGATCTGTTCCTCTCGCCACTGCGCCCTTCGCAGATGGATCTCGACACCATCGGCTATCTGTCGGAGATGTTCTCCACCGCGCAGGAATACAACGAGAAGGTCAAAGGCTACATCGTGCTGAACATGTGCCCGACCAACATCTTCATCAATGAAGCCAACGAAGCGGCGCAGGTGCTGAGCGAATACCCGGAGTTCACCCTGGTGAGCCACCGCCTGTGCGACCGCAAGATTTACCGCGACGCCTGGGGCGAAGCCATCACCGTGCATGAGGCGAACAACGAAAAGGCGCAGAGCGAAATTGAATGCCTGGTGAAAGAGGTGATCCTGTGAAGAAGCGCGCCCCCACCCACCGCATGTCGGAAGACGAATTCATCAACAGCGCCACCTCGCACACGCTGCCGGTCGCGGCGCCCGCGCCGGAAGCCAAACCGGCCGGCCGCAAGCGCACCTATAAGGCGATTTCCGTCAGCCTGACGGACAGCCACATTGAAGCCATCGATGAAGTGATCGTCCAGGCGGCGCGCAGCGGCATCGTGCGCATTACCCGCTCCGACATCATCAAGCTGGCCATCGACGGGCTGGCGGAGAAAAGCGAAGCGCAGCTGCTGGCGCTGCTGAAGAAGCTCTGACCGCGCGGCAGCCGCCGGCTGGCCATCGCCGGCGAGCCGTTACACCGAGGAGAACTCGCGTGGGAACGGCATCGTACGATAGGTTTTGCCGGTGGCCTTATGCAGCGCGCTGGCTATCGCCGGAGCGACCACCGCAGTCGACACTTCTCCGCATCCCTGCGGCGCACGCGCGCTGTCGAGCACCACCACTTCCACTTTGGGCATTTCGGCGATCGCCAGCAGTGGATAAAGATCGAAATTCCCTTCCACCACGCCGCCCCGTTCAAAGTGCAGTTCGCTGTGCAGACAGGTGGTCAGCGCAAAGCCGATGCCGCCCTCTACGTTGGCGCGCACCAGGTTCGGGTTTATCACCTTGCCGCAGTCAATCGCACATACCGCGCGGAGCACCCGCAGCCGCCCTTCCTGAATGGCGATTTCAACCACCAAACCGACGTAAGTGGTGAAAGCGTTATTGCGGCCGAGCCAAATATTGCACGACATCCCGCGATAAACGCCCGGCGGCGGTTCGCGCTGCCAACCCGCCGCCGCCGCGGTAGCCTCCAGTACGCGCAACGCCTCTGGGTTGCCCTGCAGCAGATACCGCCGATACTGATACTCGTCCCGCTTGGCCTTATGGCTGAGTTCGCTGATAAAGCTTTCCAAAAAGAACAGGCTGGCGACGCTGCCGACGCCACGCAGATAGCTCAGGGAAATCGGCTGTTCGACGATGCCGGCCTCCACCTTCAGATGAGGGATGCGATACGGCGTGCTGTAAACGCACTCCACCATACTTTCATCCCATCCCCCGGCCTCGTGTACCGTTTCGCGCCGCATTTGCCAGAATAGCGACTGCCCGGCATAGCGCGCCCACAGCGCCTGCGGGTAGCCGTTTTCATCCAGCAGCGCCCGATAATGGCTGATGCAGGCCGGACGATAATATTCATGCCGCATGTCGATCTCGCGCGGATAGATCACCTTGACCGGTTTCCCCACCGCCCGGGAGGCGGCGGTAGCATGCATTACGGCATCCGGCAGATATTTGCGCCCAAAGCTGCCCCCCAGGTAGGTCGTATTCACCACCACATCCGTCGGCTTCAGCCCGAACATTTTCGCCAGAACGTTGCGCACCATGTCCTGCCCCTGGAAAGGGCCCCAGGTTTCGATACGGCCCTCTTCATAATGGCTGGTGGCGTTGCATGGCTCCAGGGTGGCATGCGCCACATAAGGCGCGCCGTAACGCGCCTCATGCAAGCGCGAATCTTGTTCAGCGCCACGAATCAACGCCGGCGCCTCGCCGCGATCGACCGCCGACACCAAGGTATCGCCATCCAGCATCGCCAGATTCTCCGCCGCAATCGCGCTATCGGTCAGCGCTTGCCCTGCGCCCGGCAGCCAGTCGACCTCCAGCAAATCCGCCGCCTTTTTGGCCTGCCAGTAGCTCGCCGCCACCACGATCACCGTATTGAGCGACATATCGTGATCCAATCCGACCATGTTGTTCATCGACCACTGCCGGGTCAGCACCAGCTCCACTACGCCCGGCATGGCCCGGATCTGCCGTTCATTACGCACGGCGACCAGCTTTCCGCTGAGATCGGGCACCATCCAGGGGACGCCGATCAGCATCTCCGGCAGGTCAATATCGATACCGTAAATCGCGCTGCCGTCCACTTTCTCCGACGTATCGACCCGCAACAGCGGCTTGCCGATGAAACTCTCTTGCTCTTGCGCTTCGCTCTTTAAAGCAGGCTGCGGATCCAACGGCAGCTCGGCGGCATAGCACACCAGATCGCCATAGGCGACCTTGCGCTGCCCGCCCTCCTCAATCACCCAACCTTTCTCCGTACGGCACTGCCGCGGTGAAAGTGCGAGATGTCGCGCACCGGCCCGCAGAAAAAAGTCTCTCGCCTGCGCGCCGGCCAGCCGGGTGCGCTGATAAAATTTGGTCATGGAGGTTGAAGCGGCGACAAACTGCGCGAAAGCCTCGCCCCCGGCAACCTGGCGGTAGGCATCGCGGCCGGTGACGAACTTCACCGTCACCTGCGCCCAATCGGCATCCATTTCCGCCGCCACCACTTCGGCCAGGCCGGTGTAAATCCCCTGCCCGACCTCACATTGCGACACGCCGATGACGATGCGGCCGCCGCTATCGATCCAGATCCAATCGTTCAATTCGTACTGACCGTCGGGCGGCGCCGCATCCTGCGAAACCACGGCTGCCAGGCTGCGCGTCGATATCGGCAACAGCATGGCGGCCACCGCCAACGCGCTGCCTTTTAGCAAGGTTCTGCGGGTGATCACCATGCTTAGGGTTCTCCCTTGTCGGCGGCGCGGTGCACCGCCGCGCGGATACGGTGATAAGTGGCGCAGCGGCACAGATTGGTCAGGCCGGTATCTATCTGCCGGTCGTCCGGCTTCGGGTGCTCCGCCAACAGCGCGCTGACCGCCATGATCATGCCCGATTGGCAGTAGCCGCACTGCGGCACATCCTCTGCAATCCAGGCCTGCTGCACCGGATGACTGCGATCGGTGGACAATCCTTCGATGGTGGTCACCTGCCGATCGCGTACCAATTGCAGCGGATAGCAACATGAACGCACTGCCTTACCGTCGACATGTACCGTACAGGCGCCGCAGGCGCCGATACCGCAGCCGAACTTGGTGCCGGTTAACTTAAAATGTTCCCGGATCACCCACAGCAGCGGCGTATCCGGCTCGCCGTTAAATTCGACCGCCTGGCCGTTCAGATTGAACTTCATGCCACTCTCTCCTCGCTCAACGCTTCACCCGACGTTTCACCCACGCCCCGATGACGATCAATGCCAGCAATACCCCGCCCCAAAACACATAAGGCAGTGACGCGATCAACCACGGTTTCTCACCGCCAGCCCGCAGCTGAGCCACTTGCTGCGGCGTTATCCTGACCGCCGGATTGCCGAATTGCTGCAATACGTAATTGCCCAGCTCGGCCAGTTGCCGGTCATCCAGGCTGTCGGCGAATCCCGGCATCCAGGTTTGCAGCGTCTCTCCCTGGCGCTGCACGCCATGCAGCATCACCATGATCAGGTTATTGGCCTGCTCGCTGCCTACGGTGGAATTGTTTGTCAAAGAAGGGAAATGGCCGTCGTAGGCGCCTTCGCCGCCCAGGCGATGGCAACTGGCGCAGGCAGCGGCATACAGCGCCTGCCCGGCGGCACGGCCTTCACCGCCTCCCTGATAGGCATAGGCCGCTTTCGTTCCTTGCGCGGTGGCGATCGGCGGCGTCTGTTTAAGCCAGTCGGCGATGGCGTCGAGATCGTCGTCGCTCAGGAAACGCAGGCTGTGCTCCACCGCCTCCGCCATGCCGCCGGCGGCCTGGGCTTTGTCATTGCGCCCGGTACGCAAATACTGCACCAACTCTTCCCTGCTCCAGCCGCCGATGCCGCTGACGGGATCCGAGGTGATATTCGGCGCGATCCAACCGCCGGCCTCCCCGCCCGCCAGATAGCGATCGTCGCGTTCGGCCATCATCGCGTTGCGCGGGCTGTGGCACGCCGAGCAATGCCCCAAAACATCCACCAGATAGCGACCACGCGCTTTTTTCACGTCTTCATCGACGGGCGTTTTTTTCAGAAACAGCCAGTTCCAGCCGTGGATCGCATAACGCCAGGAAAAAGGGAACGCCAGTTGGGTCTCAGGCACCGCGCGATCGACCGGGGCGACGCCGGCCATGAAATAACGATACAGCGCGTGCAGATCGTCATCGCTCAGCCCCCGATAAGCGGTATAGGGCATGGCGGGATACAAGGGTTGGCCGTCTCGCCGGATGCCCTGCGTTAACGCGCGGCGAAACTCTGGCTCACTGTAGTCGCCAATGCCGGTTCCTTTGGCGGGCGTGATATTGCTGGCGATGATATCGCCCATCGGCGAAGCGATGGCATAACCGCCGACGTAGGGGGCGTCCTGTTGGGCGCTGCCGCGGTGACAAGCCGCGCAATCTGCGGCGATCGCCAGGTATTTTCCGCGTGCGATGACCTGTTGGTCATTTTGGCTGGCGAAGACCGGGCAGGAGAAGATCCCCAACGCGATAACGCACAGCTGTTGTGCTCTCCGCCAGCGGCCGTTCACGCTTCACCTTCCGGCTTCATCGCTCCCGCGCGCTCCTCCGCCAACAGCGCAAACTCGTCCGGCAATAGATTTTCCTGTTCGAGCATCGCTATCGCGTTATGTTTGATGCCAAACAATACGCGGTAAAAAGCCTCCAGATCGCCGGCCGAAATGCCGTTGAGCAGCTTTTGCCGTGCCTGTTGGCTGGAGTGATCCAACTGCGCCAGCATCTCCTGCCCGGCCACGGTCATTCTCACGCCTTTAGCGCGCTTATCTTCAGACAGGGCATCGCGAGCGATCAGCCGATTTTTTTCCAAAAACAGTAACGCACGCGACATCGTCGAGACTTCGGCGTTCAAATGCTGGGAAACGTCTTTCAGGGTGCAGCCATCACCCAAATCGGCAATCGCGCTCAGCGCCAGCCAGTGCGGGCGCGTCAGATTGGTCATTTTTACCGACTGGTCCATCGCCGTGCGCCACAGGCGATTGGTCACATCCAGATGGATGCCCAGCGCAGCAGGAAGTTTGCGTGGTTGTGACATACCGGAATGCTCTCGCTTATTTATTTGCTTGTGCAAACAAATAATAGATCGGACGTTATGACAGGATCAAGCAGATGTCGCGGAATAAAATAAAATCCAGTTAATACAGAGCGATATATCGCATTTTTACAGATTTGCTCCCCGACAACGCGGGGAGCGATAAGAAAAACTCAGTTCCCCGCCACCGCGCAGTGGTAGTCCTGAATTTCGCCGGCCGAGCCCAAGTTCAGATCGGTCAACTTCAAACGGTTAGCCAACAGCAGCATCTCGCCCTGCGGGCTGACCGCCAGCGCCAGGCCATAATTGCCGATGCTGTCGCCCTGCTCGACCACATAGTTGTGCAGCAAACGGAAAGGATCTTCCTGGGTTAAATCGGTGCCCGCCAATTTTCTGGCCAGATATTGGTGGCCGACTAATTTCACCGCCAGCGGGCGCCACTGCTGATCTAATTGCTCCGCCTGTTGCCCCAGCGCGTTATAGACATCCTGACGCAGGCAGGCAACGTGAATATGCAGCTGATCCTGAGAACGGCCATATTTCGAATTGACCGCCAGCGAAAGCCACGCATCTTTTAACGGCTTACCCAACTCGCCGGATATATGTTCGCGGTTATTCCAGGCCTGGGCGAAATAAGGCGGCGCGTGCTCCGTCTGCAATGCCGGGCTCTCGATGCCGCTGACCTTTTCGGTTGGCATCACCAGATCGTGATAGGGGCCTTTGCTGTCCTTAAACAGCACATAACCCTGTGTTAAATCAACCTTTAAGCAGGGCGCCGGATCGTTGTTCTGCTGCTGATTGGGCACGCACTGTTGGCTGACGATTTGCCACAGCGCATTCGGATTACCACGCCCGAAGAACCACCACAGCACCGCCGCCAGCAGCAAAATGACAAGCAAAATAATTAATAGTCTGAAAAGTCTTTTCATCGTGACTCCCTGTTTAGCTATTCCATCTTGAAAGGAGCGCCAGCATAAACCAAGGCGCTTATCGTCACCAGAATATTATCCTTAGCGTTACCTTTCATTGACGTCTTGTTATCAAGAGAAATTAAAAATAAGGATTTACCTAAGTAATTTAAGGTAAATTAATACCGCAGGTTGAATATGAGTGTGATATAAGCAGCCGGACTCTCTTTATATAAGGAACCGATAAGATGCCAACGATGGGCAAATCCCTGCATTATCTCGACGTGGGCTCAGGCTTTCCGTTGCTGCTGGGCCACAGCTATCTGTTCGATCTGAACATGTGGGCACCGCAGTTCGAAGCGCTGGCGAAACGCTACCGCCTGATCGTGCCGGATCTCTGGGGCCACGGCGACTCACCGGCGCTGCCGGCCGGGCGAAACAGCCTGTCGGATATCGCCGCCGATCATTTGGCGCTGATGGATCATTTGGATATTGAAGAGTTCGGCATCGTCGGCCTGTCCGTCGGCGGCATGTGGGGCGCCGAACTGGCAGCACTGGCGCCTGAGCGGGTCAAGGTGCTGGCGCTGATGGACAGCTATCTGGGCGACGAAACGCCGGAGGCGCGGCAGCGTTATATGGGCATGCTGGCGGCCGTTGAACAGGCCGGCGCCATCACCTCGCCGTTGCTGGAGTATATCGCCGCGCAGTTTTATTCCGACGAAGTACCCGATGCGTTGTCGCAACCATTGTTGGCCCATCTGCAGAGCCTGCCCGCCGCTCGCCTGCGCGAGAGCATCGTCCCGCTGGGCCGGATGATCTTCGGTCGCCCCGACAAGCTGGCGCTGCTGGAAAACATCACCGCCGCCAGCATCGTCATCACCGGCGCGCAGGATAAACCGCGCCCGCCAGCGGAAGGCCAGCGCATGGCCGATCTTCTCGGCTGTCGGCACGTGCTGATCCCCAACGCCGGGCATATCAGCAACAAGGAAAACCCGACGGCGGTCAACGAAATCCTGCTGGCGTTTCTGGCTGAAAACACCACCCCGCTGTTCTGGTAACATTCTCCGGGCCGCCAGGCCCGGCGAGTCATTCCGCGCGCCGCATAAACCCGTGTCGGCTCAGGATTTCCTGCCCCTGTTCGCTCAAGATAAATGCGGCTAACCGCTGCGCGCCGTCATCCAACAGGCATAAACCGTAATCCGCCTCGATGTCCAGCGGCGGCGCCAACGGCCGCACCGCCAACGTCGGGTAGGCGGCTAAGGCCGGAGCATAGCTGGCGTAGCCGAGAAAAATATCCGCCTGCCCGCCGGCGATCAGATATTCCGCTGCCAATCGGCCCGCCGGCACCGGGGCAGAATCCCTGCCGCCAACCAACGGCAGCGCCCGGCGGCGCAACGCTTCCCCTTGCCCCGACCAGTATTGCTCACAACGTTCGAAAAGCTGCAGCGCATAATCGCCGGAAGGATCTGCCTCCGGTGTCGAGGTAGCAAGGCGCCAGTGGGGATCGAACAGCACCTGCGGCAGCGGACGTTCGGTTAATGCCGGCACGTTGCGTACCGTCACACAGAGCCGATTGCGCGCAAAAATCTGCACCGCCCCCGCTATCCCAAGATCCGCCAACCTTTGCGGGTGCGCCACGTTGGCCGAGGCGAACAGCTGTGGCCGCTCGCCATTCTCTATCCGCTGGCGCAACAACCCCGCCGGGCCGAATTCCGCCGTGACTTTTTGCCTGGCGCGCCGCTGAAACGCCGACAGCAGCGGCGCAAACGCCAGCCGCAGGCTGCCGGCGGCAAACAGCAGGATATCACTCATCATGTCGCTCCAGTTGGCTGCGATACAGCGGCACCAGCGTCGCGTAGCGGCGGCCCGCCACCGTCAGCGGCACCCGTTCGATCGCCAGCTCGAACAGGGGTGACAGGGATTGCGCCGTTAACACCTCGCGGCAGGCACCGAGCCGGCTGCGCCCTTCCTTGCCCAACAGCAAAGCCCGATCGGCCACCGCGTGAGCATGATTGGGTTGATGCGTAGAGAACACCACCGCCAACTGCTGCTCCCGCGCCAGGCTCGCCATCAGGCTCAACACCCGATCCTGATAATGCAGATCCAGCGCCGAAGTCGGTTCATCCAGGATCAACACCTCGCAGCGCATCGCCAACGCGCGGGCGATCATCACTAATTGACGTTGACCGCCGGATAGGCTGCCAAACTCGCGCTCTGCCAGGTGCTGCAAATCCAACGACTGCAACGCTTCTCTCGCCAGCCGATGGTCCTCGGCTGACGGTGAACGGAACAGGCCGACATGGCGCGCCCGCCCCATCAATACGATATCCAGCACCCGATAGGCGAACGGCGGCGCAAAGTGCTGCGGGACAAAGCCCATCTCACCGTGGCGCTCAATCTCGCCGGATTGCGGCGTCAGGCTGCCTAACAACAGCTGCAGCAGCGTGCTCTTGCCACGCCCATTCGGGCCCAATATCGCCAGCACTTCGCCGCGCCGCAGCTGAATGTCCAGATGTTGGAACAGCGGAGCCCCGCCCGGCCAGGCGAAACTCACGCCCCTGGCGGCCAATAAGGTGTCAGTCATGCCAGCCTCTCACTTGCGCGCGACGCAGCAGCAGCGCGAACAGCGGCGCGCCAATCAGCGCGGTCAGAATGCCCAGCGGGATTTCGCTGCTGCTCAGCGTGCGCGCCAAATCGTCGATCACCAGCATGTACAGGGCCCCCAGGCAAAGTGAAGCCGGCAACAGGCGCCGGTGATCCGGCCCCACCAGCCGCCTCGCCACGTGCGGGATCACCAAGCCGACCCAACCGATGCTGCCGCTGACCGCCACCTGGGCGGCCACGATGGCGGCGCACAGCGTCAAAATCAGCCAGCGGGTGCGCTCAACGTTGATGCCCAATGCACCGGCATCCTCATCACCCAACGACAGCAGATTGATGCGCCAGCGCAGCGCCAACAGCAAGCCGCCGGCCAACAGCAAAGGCACAAACAGCATCAGCAGCTTTTGCCGATCGGCGGTGGCAAAGCTGCCGAGCAGCCAAAACACGATGCTCGGCAGTTTCTCTTCGGTATCCGCCAGATATTGCATCAGGCTGACGCAGGCTGAGAAGAAGCCGCTGAGGATCACTCCCGCCAGTACCAAAGAGAGAATATTGCGCCGCGCAATGGCGCTGGTGAGAGTGAAAATCAACAGCAGCGCCGCCATGCCGAAAACAAAAGCCGACAGCAGCAGCGCCGCCAATGGCAGGCTGAGCAGGATAGCCAGCGTGCCGCCAAAGGCCGCGCCGGACGACACGCCGATGATATGCGGGTCGACCAGCGGGTTGCGAAAGACGCCTTGCAAAGCCGCGCCGCACAGGGCCAGCGCTGCGCCGGCGCCCATCGCCAACAGCACTCGCGGCACGCGCACAACCAGGATCACCTGGCGTTGGATAGCATCGATGCCGGCATAATGCTGCCCGGTGAACGGCTCCAGCAAAATCATCAGGCTGTGCGTTATTGGCACCTGAAAGCGGCCAACGCCGAGCGAAAACAGCGCGCAGCACAGCGTCAACAATGCCAGCCAGCCCAGCCTCATTGCCCGCTCTGGCAGCAGGTGGCGCGGTAATAACGTTGATAGTAAGCGTCGACCCGCTGCTGCAGATTGATATCGGCAAAACGCTGCGGGTAAAGTTTTTTCGCCATCCACAACTCACCCAACGCCATCGCTTCCGGCATTGGATACCCCCAGGCCTTGGCGTACTCCGGCATCAGGTAGACCCGCTTATTCTTCACCGCGTCGATCGGCTGCCACTGCGGTGACGTCAGGATCTGTTTCACCACCTCCGGGTAGCGCTCCTGCACGAAAATCACCGCCGGATCCCACTTCAGGACATCCTCGATAGAAACCTGTTTAAACCCCTGAATGTCCTTCGCCGCTACGTTGAGCGCACCGGCGTGCCGCATCATCAACCCGGTATATTTGCCGGCGCCGTAGGTGGTGAGATCGGGGTTGGCCATATACACCCGCACCCGCTGATTTTCCGGCAGATCGCGCAGCCGTTCGGCGACCAACGCGCGCTGCTGAATGACGTCCTTAATCAGGGCTTCTGCCTGAGGCTGACGCGACATCACCTCGCCGATCAGGCGAATGCCGTCCTGCAGCCCCAGCGTATAGGCCCGATCCTCATCGCTCAGCTGCGGATTCATTTTACCCGCCTGATCGGCCGCCTCGCGGCGCAGCGAGATAGCCACCACCGGAATGCCCGCCCGTTCGATCTGCGCAATCATCTCCGGCGGCGCATAGTTGGCCACGAACACCACCTGCGGATGCAGGCCGAGCAGGCTCTCGATATTCACCGAAGTCAGATCGCCCGGCATCGGCAGGGTTGCCAACGTCGGCGCCAGCCGCAGGTAGTTTGGCCCCAGCTGCTTTTTCCAACTGCTGAGCACACCGACCACCTGAGGCATCGCATCAAGCTGCACCAACAGGTTCAACGTCTGGTGTTGCAGCACCACCGCGCGGGTGATGCGATCGGGCAGCGTGACCTGGCGATTGAGCTGATCGGTGACCTGGCGATCCGCCTGGGCGGCGGTGGAAAACAAAACAAGCGCCAACAGCAGGCGCGGGAGAAAGTTAAACATGGCAGTGACCGGTTGATTATCGTTGTATAGCAAATAATATAGCGATGTGCATGGCGAAACAATCAGCGGGATCAAACCGGATGCGGGTACTCGGGAGGTAAAACGAGGCGTGAATGCGATCCTGGAAGCGGATCCGCCGGTGTGGCGACGGATCCCATCGGCCCTGTAAGGGCGCGTGAAGAAGACTTACTGACCGATAGACGTCAGCCCCTGGCGGATCCCTTCGTCAGCCTGCTGGCACCATGCCTGCAGCCCCTGCGGCGCTTCTTTTTCCAACGCGACCACTTTGCCGTCGTCGTTCAGCACATTGCCTTCTCGGCCCATCGCTTCGCGCTTGTCGCCGTCGCGGGTGTCGACGCCGCCGGGAATAGCCGCCACGTAGGCCACCATTTTCTTGGCGTTGTCGATGCTGTCGGCTTTCAGGAAACCTTTATCGACACAGTAGGACATCAACCCGGCGGTATTGCGCGTGATGTCATAGACGTTTTTCAATGCGGCAGGATCCATCCCTTCAGCGTTAGCGGTGTTGAACAGGCCCAGAGTCGCGGCAATCATGCCGGTCAGAATGTTTTTTTTCATTGTTAACTCGTTTTAATAATGAATTATTTAATTTTTAATTATTCACAAATACAGTGTGAATATCGGTACGGTATAATGGCGGCCTAGATTAACACAACCCTAATACATTAATAGCGGTGATTAAGTTAAGCCTCAATAAAATAAAAACGCATGCCGGGGTAATAATCTCCGCCCGCTGTCATTTTTGCACGTTCGGCATTGGCCGCGCTCAATTCATAGTAAAAATAATCTCACCCAGGAATTATTTACAACGGAAGCGTTGGCCTGCGGTCAATTGCGTGCCCCTCTTTGCCAAAACCACCGGCGTGGCATAGCCTGTTAAGATGTGTCATGCCTTAGTGGAAGGGGATTCACATGAATCATGCCGTCCGGCCGCCGCAATGCGACGAAAACCCCTTCTCGATATCACGATGAATTTATATCTCTATCCAGCGGTGCTTATCGCGCATCGCCTGGGCATCTTTGAGTTTATTGCTCTGCCCCCCCGCAACCTGACCGATATATGCGCTCAGGCCAATGTGGAAAGACGCCCGGCGGAAACGTTGATCATGGCGCTATTGGCATTGAAATTGATCGCTAGAGACGGCGAAACATTTCATCTTACGCCGGAAGCGGAACCCTTTTTGTTAAAAAAACCGCATTATTTCGGTTATTTCTGGAACTTGATCAGCAGCCTTTGGCCGCCGCGGGATGCGGCCTGATGATGATGGGATGGACGCAGGGCCGCCAATACTCCGGCAGGGAAATCGGCGACCTGCTGCACGACGTCGGCTTCGGGCCTGCTCAGGTGCTGCCGTCGCTCGGCTATTTCAGCATCGTGACGGCGCAAAAGCCCCAGGCTTAGCGGTTCACCGAGCGCGCCATGCGGCTGTAGGTGTGGCGCACACCGCGAATCGCCACGCTGTAAGCGAAGATGTTTTCCGGCAGCGCCAGCCCCAGATAGCCGGTATCGCCGATATGGTGCAGATCCGCGCCGGCCATTTTGCTCATCAGCGCAATCTGCCGCACGGTCTGCACGTCGGCCCCCTCTTGCGAGGTGCCGATCGCCGTCATTGCCAGCGCGCCCTGCCGCTGCGCATAAGCGATCAGCGCCGCCACTTTCTCCTGCGACATACCGGGAATGGTGCCGGGCGCCGGCAACAGCACGATGTCCGCACCGTTCTCCACGAACAGCGCGATATCCTGCTCGCCGATCAGCTGGCTGCCGCTTTCGCGCACGATACCGGCCCCGTGCATCTTGCCGGTCACCAGCACCATCTCGTCGCCCACCTCATCGCGGATCGCTTTCAGCGCGGCGGCGATCGCCTGATTGCTGACGCCGTTGTTCGGGTTGCCGGTCAGCACCAGCATGCGCGCGCCGAGTTGATACAGCTTGCGGGCATTCTCGGCGGTGGCGGCACGACCCGCCGTCATCTGCCAGAAATCGTTATGTTCGGTGGCGAAGGCCGGATCGACGGCCTCCAGGTTCACCCCTATCACCCGCCCGGTCAGGCGCTGCAGCGTGCGCAGCGCCTCCTGCGGCGGCACGTCGGCGGGCAGGCCCGCGATGTGCGGATGGTCGACGTCGAACAGGTTCAGCAGCAGCAGGTCGGCGCCCTGACTGGCCGCCAGCTCGGCGTTGGTGACGTTATTGAGCAGCGGCTGAGTGACCGCGATGGTTTCGCTGACCAAGATGCGCCCTTCGCTGGCGCGGATGGCGTAGAGCAGATCGGCTTTGCCGATATCGGCCAGATCGCTGGCGCTGCAGTCCAGATAGCGTTTCATGAGGCAAGCTCCGATGACGTTAGCGGGAATGAATAGATGCCCCTCGCTCAGCGCGGCGAACGAGGGGGACAGGGTTACTTCAGCGTAAAGCTTTGCGCCTGCACGTTGTCGGAGTCCAGGCCGACGAACACGTTGAATTTGCCCGGCTCCGCCCCCCATTTCAGGCTGGCGTTGTAGAACTTCAGATCGTCTTCGCTAATCGGCAGCTCAACCTGCTGCGACTGGCCGGCCTTCAGCGTCACTTTCTTGAAGTTGCGCAGCTCTTTTACCGGCCGGCTGACCGAGGCGGTCACGTCCTGCAGATACAGCTGCACCACCGTGGCGCCGTCGTACTTGCCGGTATTTTTCAGCGTGACGCTGGCGGTTAGCTTGCCGTTGCGCGCCATCGTCGGGCTGGACAGTTTCAGATCCGACAGGCTGAAGGTGGTGTAGCTCAGGCCGTAACCGAACGGGTACAGCGGGCCGTTCGGCGAATCGAAGTAGCGCGAGGTGTACTTGCCCGGATTCTCCTTGCCGAACGGGCGGCCGGTGTTCAGGTGGTTGTAGTACATCGGGATCTGGCCGACCGAGCGCGGGAAAGTCATCGGCAGCTTGCCCGACGGGTTGTAGTCGCCGAACAGCACGTCTGCCACTGCGTTGCCGCCCTCGGTGCCGCTGTACCAGGTTTCCAGCATCGCGTCTGCCTGCTCGCTCTCCCAGCTCAGCGCCAGCGGCCGGCCGTTCATCAGCACCAGCACCAGCGGCTTGCCGGTGGCTTTCAGCGCGGCGATCAGATCGCGCTGGCTCTGCGGGATCGTGATATCGGCGCGGCTGGAGGCCTCATGCGCCATGCCCTGCGATTCCCCCACCACCGCCACGACCACGTCGGCCTTGTTCGCCGCCTGCACCGCTTCGTCGATCATCTGCTGCGGCGAACGGGTGTCGAACGCCACCGCCGGCTCGTACTCGTTCAGGTAGTCGATGATGCCTTTATCCTGCGTGACGTTGGCGCCCTTGGCGTAAAGAATGCGCGCCTTGTCGCCCACCGCCCGCTCCAACCCTTCACGCAGGGTCACCGACTGCTTGACCACCCCGGCGGCCGACCAGCTGCCCATCACGTCGCGCTGGCTGTCTGCCATCGGCCCGACCAGCGCGATGGTCGCCTGCTTGCTCAGCGGCAGCGTCTGCTTATCGTTCTTCAGCAACACCATCGTTTTGCGTGCCACCACCCGCGCCTCGGCGCGGTGCAGACGGCTTTCGGCGTTGGTGTCCTGCGGGTCGGAACCCGCCGGGCCCAGATGCACATACGGATCGGTGAACAGCCCCATGTCGTACTTGGTGTTCAGCACGTCGCGGCAGGCGCGATCGATATCGCTTTCAGGCACCAGCCCGTCTTTCACCAGACCCGGCAGGTATTTGTCGTAAAACTCGTCGCTCATGCTCATGTCGACGCCGGAGGTGATTGCCAGGCGTACCGCGTCGCGCGCGTCGGCGGCCACGCCGTGTTTAATCAGCTCTTTAATTGCGCCATGGTCGCTGATGGTGATGCCTTTAAAGCCCCACTGGTCACGCAGCAGCTCTTTCAGCAGCCACGGGTTGGCGGTGGCCGGCACGCCGTTTACCGAGTTGAGCGACACCATCACCCCGCCGCTGCCGGCATCCACCGCCGCTTTGTAAGGCGGCAGATAGTCCTGATACATGCGCAGCGGGCTCATGTCGACGGTGTTGTAATCGCGGCCGCCTTCGACGGCGCCGTACAACGCAAAGTGCTTAACGCTGGCCATCACCGAACCGGGCTTGGCCGGGTCGCCGTTTTGATAACCGTCGACCATCACTTTGGCGATTTTCGACACCAGCCAGGTGTCTTCGCCGAAGCCTTCGGAGACCCGGCCCCAGCGCGGATCGCGGGTGATATCGACCATCGGCGCGAAGGTCATGTTCAGACCGTCATCGCTGGCCTCCTGCGCCGCCACGCGGGCGCTGAGCGCAATGGCTTCCAGATCGAAGCTGGCCGCCAGCCCCAGGCTGATCGGGAACACGGTGCGCTGGCCGTGCACCACGTCATAGGCGAAGAACAACGGAATTTTGAGGCGACTGAGCTGCATCGCCTGATCCTGCATCACCCGAATGTCCGGGCGGGTGACGGTATTGAAGATGGCGCCGATCTGCCCTTTGCGGATGCCCTCGCGGATCGCTTCTTTCGGGTTATCCGGCCCGACGCTGATCAGTCGCAGCTGGCCGATCTTCTCTTCCAGCGTCATCTGCTTCATCAAATGGGACACGAAGGCGTCGCGCTGCTGGGCGTGAATGCCCTGCGTTATCGGCGTTTCCTGCGCAAAAGCCGGGCTGAGGGCCAGACCGGACAACATACTCACCACACAAAGCCATTTCATCTTGTTTTATCTCAGGCGTGTTTCCGCTGCCAACGCCGCGGGGTTTAATCGGAGTGAAGAAACAGTTTGCCACACTCTGTTTCATCGCCAAGGGAATTCGCATCGCTAATGTTTACAAAGCATTACAGGTTATCGGCAGGTAATTCTTCAGCCGGGCGCGGCTGTCGGCGGCCTCCGCCGCCAGAAAATCGATCAGCGGCGCCAACGCCGGCGGCGGCGCCCCGCGTTCAGGATAGACCAGATAATAGGCCGCGCCGCTGCTGACGCAGAGCGGGAACGGCGTCACGACACGCCGCGCCTGAATATCCTCCTCCAGCAGGCACAGATCGCCGATGGCGATGCCGAACCCCTGCAGCGCGGCGCTCATCGCCAGATCGAGAGTATCGAAATGCTGAGCCTTGCCGGACGGCAACGTATCGGCGCCCGCCGCCTTCAGCCAGCGCAGCCAGTCGCGGCGATCGCGCGTCGGGTGCAGCAGAGTTTTGTCCGTCAAATCCACCAACCGGGGCGCCGGCGGCAGAAACGTCGGCGTGCAGACCGGCGTGAGGATTTCGTCGAACAGCAGGTGCGCGCTCAGCTTTTTGCCCGGCGGCCGGCCGAATACCACCGCGGCGTCAAATTGCTCGGTGCTGAAATCCAGACCGTGCGACACCGAAGCGGTCAGCTCAATATGCATGTCCGGCCGTTCATTCTGCAGGCGAATGATGCGCGGCAGCACCCAGCGCATCGCGCAGGTCGGGCATTTGATGCGCAGCGCCCCCGGCGGGGCGGCGGCCCGCGTCAGCGCCTCGTCCAACTGCCCCAGCGCCAGCTGCACCGGCGCCAGCAGCTGCGCGCCCTGCGGCGTCAGCGCCAAACCGCGCGCCTGGCGGCTGAACAGCGGATAGCCCAGGCGCTGTTCCAGCCCGAGGATTTGCCGGCTGACCGCCCCCTGCGTCAGGTGCAGCTGCCGGGCGGCATGGGTAAAGTTGAGGCGTTGCGCCACCACCACGAAGGTTTTCAACACGTCGAGCGACGGCAGGGATATCGGCATAGCGGGCCTCGATTAGGTATGATCGTAGTGCATGGCAAGTATGACAAACTTTCCCTTGTCCGCCTACGCCGGCTGATGCTTAATCGCTCAACACTTCCCTGTTTGCCTGGAGCCCATCATGCAGAGCGCCTGTTCATCCCGCTCGAAGCTGCCGGACGTCGGCACCACCATTTTCACCGTCATTGGCCAACTCAGCGCCGAACATCAGGCCCTCAATCTGTCGCAGGGCGCGCCCAACTTCGCCGGCGACCCGCAGCTGATCGAGGCAACGGCGCAAGCCATGCGCGCAGGTCATAACCAATACGCGCCGATGAGCGGCGTGGCGGCGTTACGTGCTGCTCTGGCGGAAAAAGCTGAACGATTGTATGGCGCACGCTATGACGCCGACGAAGAAATCACGGTGATCGCCAGCGCCAGCGAAGGGCTGTACTCGGCGATCAGCGCGCTGGTGCATCCCGGCGACGAGGTGATCTATTTCGAACCGGCGTTCGACAGCTATGCGCCGATCGTGCGCCTGCAGGGCGCCACGCCGGTGGCGATCAAACTGTCGTTGCAGGATTTTCGCGTCGACTGGGACGAAGTGGCCGCCGCCATCAACGGCAAAACGCGCATGATCATCGTCAACACGCCGCACAACCCGACCGGCGCGGTGTTTGACGCGCACGACATCGAACGTCTGACCGCCCTGACCCGCGACACCGACATCGTGATCCTGTCCGACGAGGTCTACGAGCACGTGGTGTTCGACGGCGATATTCACCACAGCATGGCGCGCTACCCGCAGCTGGCGGAACGCAGCGTGATCGTGTCGTCGTTCGGTAAAACCTACCACGTCACCGGCTGGCGCGTCGGCTACTGCCTGGCGCCGGCGGCGCTGATGGACGAGATCCGCAAGGTGCACCAGTTTATGGTGTTCTCCGCCGATACGCCGATGCAGCACGCCTTCGCCGCCGCGCTCGCCAACCCGCATAGCTACCTGGGGCTGGCGGCGTTTTACCAACAAAAGCGCGATCTGCTGGCCAGCGCCCTGCAGGATTCGCGCTTTGAGCTGCTGCCCAGCCGCGGCAGCTTCTTCATGCTGGCCCGCTTTAGCGGCTTCAGTCACGAAAGCGACAATGATTTCGCCGTGCGCTTGATCCGCGAAGCGAAGGTGGCGACGATCCCGCTGTCGGCGTTCTACAGTGACGGCACCGATACCGGCATTATCCGGCTGAGTTTTTCCAAAGATAACGAGACCCTGCTGGAAGGCGCGCGCCGCCTGAGCCAGGTGTGATTTTTTGTCCAACCATGGGAAAGGGGCACTGCCTATGAAAGCATTGAAAACGCTGTTCGCCGCCGGATGCCTGCTGGCCGCCGGCGCTTCGCTGGCGGCGGAAAACAGCCTGCGCTTCGGCCTGGAAGCGCTGTATCCGCCGTTCGAATCCAAATCCGCCAGCGGCAAACTGGAAGGGTTCGACATCGAACTGGGCGACGCGGTATGCGCCGCCGCGCAGTTGCAATGCAGCTGGGTGGAAACCTCGTTCGACAGCCTGATCCCGGCGCTGCAGGCGCGCAAGTTCGACGCCATCAACTCGGCGATGAACGTGACCGAACAGCGGCGTCAGGCGATCGCCTTCACCGACGCCATCTATCAGGTGCCGAACCGCCTGATCGCCAAAGCCGGCAGCGGCCTGCTGCCGGACGCCAAATCGCTGGCGGGCAAACACGTGGGCGTGCTGCAAGGATCGATTCAGGAGATTTACGCCAAAACCCATTGGGCGCCGGCGGGCGTGGACGTGGTGTCTTATCAGGATCAGAATCAGGTTTACCTCGATCTGGCGGCCGGTCGGCTCGACGCCACGCTGGTGATGGCGCCGTCGGGGCAAAGCGGCTTCCTGTCGCAGCCGGACGGCAAAGGCTTCGCCTTCGTCGGCGAGGCGGTGCGCGACGACAAAATCCTCGGTGAAGGTATCGCCTTCGGCCTGCGTAAAGGGGATGAGGCGCTGAAGAAAAAACTGGATGCCGCCATCGCCAAAGTGAAACAGCAAGGCACGGTGACGGCGCTGTCGAAGAAGTATTTCGGCGATATCGATGTGACGGTGAAGTGAGAGACGGGGGCGGCACCGCCGCCCCCTGCCGCGTTTAGCGATCGAACACCGAACTGTTCAGCGCGCGATCCTGCTGGTGGCGCTCCAGCGCCAATTCGATCAGGCGCGTGATCAGCGCCTGATAGCTGACGCCGCTGGCGGCCCACAGCTTGGGATACATGCTGATATTGGTGAAGCCCGGCAGCGTGTTGATTTCGTTGATCACCACCTGGTTGTCCGGCGTCAGGAACACATCCACCCGCGCCAGGCCGAAGCACTCCAGCGCGCGGAACGCCTTCAGCGCCACCTCGCGGATGTGGTCGCTCACTTCCGGCGCGATTGCCGCCGGCACCACCACCTGAGCGCCCTGCTCATTGATGTATTTGGTGTCGTAAGAATAGAAGGCGTCGCTCAGCACGATCTCGCCGCACACGCTGGCCTGCGGATCGTCGTTGCCCAGCACCGCGCACTCGATCTCGCGGCCGACGATCGCCGACTCCACCAGCACCTTGTGATCGAAGCTGAAGGCCAGCGATACCGCCGCGTCGAACTCGGCGCGGTTTTCCACCTTGCTGACCCCGACCGACGAGCCCTGGTTGGCCGGCTTAACGAACAGCGGCAGGCCGAGGCGCTCGCTCAGTTGCTCAAACGTGAATCCGGCGCGGTTGGCGCGGGTCAGGGTGACGAACGGCGCCACCGCCAGCCCGGCATCGCGCAGCAGGCGCTTGGTCACGTCTTTATCCATGCTGACCGCCGAGCCGAGCACGCCGGCGCCGACGAACGGCATATTGGCCATGCGCAGCAGCCCCTGCAGCGAGCCGTCCTCCCCCAGCGTGCCGTGCACGATCGGGAAGATGACGTCGAGTTGGCCCAGCGCGCCGGCGCTGCCCGCTTCGATCAGCTGCTGTTTTTCCTGGCCCGGGATCAGCGCCACGTTCTTGTTCGAGCGGTTCAGCGCGATCAGCGCCGGGTTCTCGGCGTTGAGCAGGTAGTTGGAGGCGTCGTTGATGTGCCACTGCCCCTGTTTGTCGATCCCCAGCAGCGTGACGTCAAACTTCTCTTTGTCGATTGCATCCACAATGTTTTTGGCCGACTGCAGCGACACCTCATGCTCCGCCGATTTACCGCCAAAAATCACCCCAACACGTAGTTTAGTCACGCCTTAAATCCTTCTGAAAAATCATGGCAAAAAAGTCGTTCATCACAATAAACGCATTGCCCGGCGGCGGCAATCGTTGTCGCCAGAATCTTCTTACGCCACGGAATGCCACATCGCGACCATCCTAAACGTATACACTTCGTATATCGTTCACTTAGGGAGACGCCGATGGGCATCGTAAAAATTTCAGACGCGCTGCATGACGATCTGCGCCTCGCCAGCCTGACCATGACGCGTTCGATCAATGCGCAGGCCGAGTACTGGATCAAGATCGGCATGCTGGCGGAGTTCCATCCGGAACTGACCTACCCACAGCTGGTAAAAAAGATGATGAAAGATAACGCGCTGACGCTGAAGGAGATTGTCGGGTGAAACAGATTGTGATTAAAACGCCGGAAGAGATTGCCAAAATGCGCCATTCCGGCGCCCTGCTGGCGAAAGTGTTTGCTATGCTCGATGAGGTCATCGTCGAAGGCATCTCCACCATGGAGATCAACGACCGCGCCGAGGCGTTTATCGTCGAGGAGCTGAAGTCGCGCCCGGCCAGCAAAGGGCAGTATGATTTCCCCTATGTGCTCAACACCTCAATCGACGACGTGGTGTGCCACGGGGTGCCGTCGGCCAGCAAAATCCTGCGTTCCGGCATGATCGTCAACGTGGACATCACGCTGGAAAACGGCGGCTACATCGCCGACTCCAGCAAGATGTACTGCATCGGCCAGGTGACGCCGCTGGCCAAACGGCTGGTGAACAACGTCTATGAATCGATGTGGCAGGGCATTCGCGCGGTGAAACCGGGCGCCACCCTCGGCGATATCGGCCATGCCGTCCAGCGGCACGCCGAGCAGGCCGGCTACAGCATCGTGCGGGAGTATTGCGGCCACGGCATCGGCCGCGATATGCATGAAGAGCCGGCGGTATTGCACTACGGTCAACCCGGCAGCGGTCTGGTGCTGCAGGAAGGCATGGTGTTCACCATCGAGCCGATGATCAACCAGGGCGACCGCCGCATCAAGCAGAAGAAAGACGGCTGGACGGTGGTGACGCGCGACAAAAAACTGTCGGCGCAGTGGGAGCACACCGTGGCGGTCACCGCCGACGGCGTGGAGATCCTGACGCTGCGCGACGAAGAGCGCCGGGCCGGCTACGCCGAGCGCTACTAAACCCACAAGCCATTAGCCTGGCAAGCTGATAGCTTAATAAGTCATTTAATTGATAACCTCTTAGTTTATATGCGGCACTCCGGCGCCGCAGTTAAAGCGACGGGGATGACAGGGAGACAGGCAGCATGCAGTCAGGCAATCAGGCATTTATCAACCAGCTTAAAGACATCGTCGGCGGCCCGCAGCTGTTGACCGGCGATCGCAACACCGAGCGCTATCGCAAGGGGTTCCGCTCCGGCGAAGGCCAGGCGCTGGCGGTGGTGTTTCCCACCAGCCTGCTGCAGCTGTGGCGCATTTTGCAGGCCTGCGTGGCCGCCGACAAAATCGTCATCATGCAGGCCGCCAATACCGGCCTGACCGAAGGATCGACCCCCAGCGGCAACGACTATGACCGCGACATCGTCATCGTCAGCACCCTGCGCCTCGACCATATTCAGGTACTGGACAACGGCAAACAGGTGGTCGGCTTCCCCGGCAGCACCCTGCACCACCTCGAGAAATTGCTCAAGCCCTACGGCCGCGAACCGCATTCGGTGATCGGTTCCTCCTGCATCGGCGCCTCGGTGATCGGCGGCGTGTGCAACAACTCCGGCGGCTCGCTGGTGAAACGCGGCCCGGCCTATACCGAAATGGCGCTGTACGCCCAGCTCGGGGAAGACGGCCAGTTGCGCCTGGTGAACCATCTGGGCATCCGCCTCGGCGACACGCCGGAAGAGATCCTTACCCGGCTGGAAAAAGGCGACTATCGCCCGACAGACGTCGAATACGGCGAGCTGCGCGCCTCGGATAACGAGTACGCCAGCCGGGTGCGCGACGTCGATGCCGACACCCCTTCCCGCTTCAACGCCGACAAACGCCGCCTGTACGAGGCCTCCGGCTGCGCCGGCAAGCTGGCGGTGTTCGCGGTGCGACTCGACACCTTCGAGAAAGAAGGCAAAGAGCAGGTGTTTTATATCGGCACCAACGACACCGCGGTGCTGACCGAACTGCGCCGCCACATGCTGAGCCAGTTCGAAAACCTGCCGGTGGCCGGTGAGTACATGCACCGCGATATCTTCGACATCGCCGAGGTGTACGGCAAAGACACCTTCATGATGATCGACAAGCTCGGCACCGATCAGATGCCGCGCTTCTTCACCCTCAAAGGCCGTATGGACGCCAGCCTCAACAAGCTGCCGCTGCTGCCGCACAACCTGACCGACCGGCTGATGCAGGGCCTGAGCCATCTGGCGCCGAGCCACCTGCCGAAGCGCATGAAGGACTACCGCGAACGTTTCGAACATCACCTGCTGCTGAAGATGGCCGGCCCCGGCGTAGACGAAGCGCAGCGCTACCTGACCGAGTACTTCGCCCAGGCCGAAGGCGCTTTCTTCGCCTGCACCCCTGACGAAGGCAAAAAGGCCTTCCTGCACCGCTTCGCCGCCGCCGGCGCCGCCGTGCGCTACCATGCGGTGCACGCCGACAAGGTGGAAGATATTCTGGCGCTGGATATCGCCCTGCGCCGCAACGACACCGACTGGTTTGAAACGCTGCCGCCGGAAATCGACAGCCAGCTGGTGCATAAGCTGTATTACGGCCACTTTATGTGCCACGTCTTCCATCAGGACTACGTGGTGAAAAAAGGCGTCGACAGCCACGCGCTGAAAGAAAAGATGCTCGAGATCCTCAACCGGCGCGGCGCCGAGTACCCGGCGGAGCATAACGTCGGCCACCTGTATCACGCCAAACCGGATCTGCAGGCGTTCTACCGCGCCGCCGATCCGACCAACAGCTTCAACCCCGGCATCGGCAAAACCAGTAAACGCAAAGGCTGGGCCGAAGGCCCCCGCTAAGACCGCCCGATTGGCCCGCCGCCGCACCCGGCGCGGGCCGACTCTCCCCTGCCTGCCTCATCGTGATCTTTCTGCGCCTTTAAAGATGCATTTTTATTGCAACTTATAAATTTCCCGATTACCATTCATCGCAAATGAGAATCAATTACAAAACTGTCATGACGGATACATGGCATCCGCCGTGGCAATCACCGCGAAGTTGTTAATGAGAAGGAACCTACCATGAGTCAGACCCTCGATTCCGCCCAGCTGTTAGCCGCGCTCGATAAAGTGATGGTGATCTCCACCACCGATCTGCAGGGCACCATCACCTACGTCAACGATCTGTTTTGCCAGCTGACCGGCTTTTCCCGGGAAGAGCTGGTGGGCCAGCCCCATAGCATCGTGCGCCACCCTTCCGTGCCGAAAGCGGTTTACAAAGCGATGTGGGACACCATCAAGGCGGGCGGCATCTGGACCGGCATCATTCCGAACGTCGGCAAAGGCGGCGTGCTGTACGTGGTCGACACCACGGTGCAGCCGCTGTATGACGCCCAGGGCAATATCGCGGCCTATATCAGCATCCGCCGCGTGATCAACGATCTGATGACCGACTTCGAATCGGTGGAATTCGCCAAAGAACAGTTCGACAACCACTACGACAAGTAACCGCCATGGCCGACCTTATCGAACGCATCCTGATTGGTTACGGTTCGGAGTCGGGCAACGCCCGGGCGCTGGCGATGCGCCTGGGCGAGCAAAGCAGCCTGCAACCCTACCGCCCCGTCGTGAAAGAACTCAACGCCATCCAGCCCGCCGATGTGGGCGAGCATGACGCCCTACTGATCGTCTCCAGCTCATTTGGCGACGGCGAACCGCCCGCCAACGCCGAGCGTTTTTCCGACGCGCTGGCGCAATGGCCTGACCGCCACCGGTTGCGCTACGCCATCTTCGGCCTCGGCGACACCGCGTACCCGCATTTCTGCGGCTTCACGCAGGCGCTGGATGCACGCCTGACGCAATACGGCGCCCACGCCATCGTCAATCGCGTCGACGCAGACGTTAACTTCGAACCGTTCTTCGCAACCTGGCTGACGACGCTGGATAAGGTGCTGGCCGGCGATGCCCAGGCCGGCCGCGATTTACATCTGCGCGTAACCGCCTACGGTGAAGACCATGCGTTCAGCGCCGCCCTCCTCGAACGGCGGCCGCTCAGCGCACGCACGCCACAGGCCTGGCACCTGCGGCTGAATATCGCCGGCAGCGGCATCGTTTACCGGGCGGGAGATACCGTCTATCTGTTGCCGGAGAACGACGAAGGATTATTGACCCGGCTGGCTGACTGGCTCGGCAGGCCGGAGGCCGTCGACACGCTGCGGCGTCGGGAGCTGCGCCAGCTCAGCAAAACGACGCTGCGCGAACTGGCGCAGTTGGCCGACAGCGAAGAACTCAAAGGCTTGCTCAAGATCCGCCAGCGCAAAGCCCTGGAGAGTTATCTGTACGGCGCCGATCTGCTGGACGTGCTGCACGATTTTTGCCCGCCGCACGCGGTCACGCTGGAGAACCTGCTGACGCTGCTGCCCGTTTGCCTGCCGCGCGCCTACTCCATCGCTTCGGCAACGCGGGAAGAGAGCCTCGATCTGTGCGTGCGCGACGTGCATTATGAACGCGGCGGCCGCACCCGGCGCGGCACGGCGACCGGCTGGCTGCTCAGCCAACCCGGCCCTTTCCGCCTCTTCTGCCGCGCCAACCCCGGCTTTTACCTGCCGCGCGATACCACCGTACCGGTGCTGCTTATCGGTACCGGTACCGGCATCGCACCGTTGATTGGCTTACTGCGCGAAATGGCCGCCCAGGGCGAACGGCGTGAAACCGTGCTGATCTTCGGTGAGAAAAGGCGCGATGAAGACTTCCTGTATGGCGAGGAGTTGGTCACGCTGAACGCGGCGGGCGTACTCACGCGGCTCATCACGGCATTTTCGCGCGACACCGCCGACAAGTATTACGTGCAACACGCCATCGACGATCACGCCGGTGTCGTCAGCGGCCTGCTGCGGCGGGGCGCGCATGTCTACCTGTGCGGCAATCGTCAGTATCTGGAACATGCCGTGGCGACGGCGCTGGAGCAAGCCCACGGGGCGGAAAACCTGTGGCAGACGCTGATTGAGCAGCAGCGCCTGCATCTGGAGCTCTATTGAGACAGGGCGGCGTTCACCGCTCCGCGCGCAGCAGCAAGGACACGATGAACGCGCCCCCCAGCCCCGCCGTAATGATGCCGATGGGCAGTTCCTGATTGGGGATCAGGCTGCGGCTGAGCATGTCACCGCCGGTCAGCAGCATCGCCCCCAGCATGCCGCACATCGGCACGGACAATCGGTGGCGCACGCCCACCAGGCGCCGGGCCAGATAAGGCACCATCAGCCCGACAAAGCCGATCACGCCCGTCAGCGAAACGAGAAACGCCGTGGACAGTGCGCAGCACAGAAAGGTCTCGGTGCGCAGCCGCGCCACGTTGACCCCCATCGAATGGGCGGTTTGCTCGCCCGCCAGCAGCGCGTCCAGCGCCCGCCAACGCAGCGCCGTAAACCCGGCCAGCAGCACGAAACTCGCCAGCGGAATGAACAGATTATCCCAACGCGCCAGCCCCAGCCCGCCGAGCGACCAGAACAACACCGAACCGGCCGCCCGCTGATCGCCGGAAAACACCAGGTAGCTGGTGAGCGCGCTAAACAAAAATGAGACCGCCAGGCCACAGACGATCAACTGCTCGGCGCGCCTGACCCGGCTGACGCGAAACAGGATCATCACCGCCATCGCGGACAGAATGCCGCCGACGAAAGCGGACAGCGGCAACGTCAGTGCGCCCAGCGCATCACCGAAGCGCGTGATGACCAGCACCGCGCCGGCGGAGGCACCGGAAGAGAGCCCAAACAAAAAAGGATCGGCCAGCTCATTGCGGGTGGTGGTCTGCAGCAGCGCGCCGGTCATCGCCAGTCCGGCGCCGGTTAACGCCGCCAACAAAGCCCTGGGCACCCGCAGCTGCACGACGATGGTGTCCAGCATGCCGGAAAGCGGCGCCGAACCGAGCCCTAACGCCGCAAACGCCTGCCGCCATGACAGCGCGACGCTGCCCAGCTGCAGGCTCCAGATCATTAGCCCGCACAATACCGACAGCGCCAGCGGTGCGAGCAGCATAAAGCGCCGAGTCGGCGAGTTCATTCAGCCTCCGGCGCGTACAGCGCCCGCGCCAGCTTTTCCACTGCGCCGATGTTAGCCGGCCCCGGCGTCAGCTCCGCATACTGCAGTTTCAGATAGCGGTGGTGCCGTACGGCAGGCGTCAATTTCATCAACGGGTGAGACTCGAGGAAGCGCCGCAGCGCATCGGCGCCCGAACCGGTCTGGTAATCCAGCAGAATAATGAAATCAGGCTCGGCCGCCGCTACCGCCTCCCAGGACGCCGTCGTCCAGCTCGCCGGCAAACCGTCCATCACGTTGCGGCCGCCCGCCGCTTCGATGATCGCCGTCGGCATAGCGTATTTGCCGCTGGTGAAAGGCTTCTCCTCCCCCGAGTCATAGACGAACACCTTGAGCGGCGGCTGGCCCGCCGGCCTGGCGGGAAGCGCAGCCAACCGGCGCTGCCAGCCCTCAACCAGCGCGGTGGCCTCTTGCTGCTTGCCGAAAATCTTGCCGAGCTTCAGCTCATCGTCATACAGCAGGTTCATATCGGCCTTCTGCGGCCGCCCGCCGGCCTGTACGCAGCTCTCGCCCAGCACCAGCGTTTTGATGCCGAACGGGGCGAGCTTCTCCGGCGTGACGTCGCCGCCGATCTTCATGCCGTAATTCCAGCCGGCGAAAAAGAAATCCGGCTGTGCCGCCAGCAGCGTTTCCAAAGCGGGATATTTCGGCGCCAGCTCGGGAATGGTGCCCATCGCGGCCTTGAAGTCGGGCGTCAGTTTGTACCAGCCGGTGATGCCGGTCAGCCCGACAATGCGATCCTGCAGATGCAGTGCAAAGGCCATCTCGGCCATGTTGATGTCGTTGATGACGGCGCGCTGCGGCGCCTGGTTGAAGGTGACCGGCACACCGCAGCTTTCTACGGTGACGGGAAAATGTTCGGCCGCCGCCGACCTGGCGGCCAGCAGCAGAAGCAGAATGAATACGCGTGCGTTCATGTTTCTCTCTGGTTTATCAAGCGCAATGGGGAACGTCAAAAATGCGCAGCGTTTTCCCGCTGACGGGATGTGCCACCTTGAAACTGTTCATGCCGAACACCGGCAGAATCACCGGGGTCTGCAACACCGCCTCGGGCGTACCACAGGCCACCTGACGGCTTTCGTTCAGCACCAGGATCCGATCGGCAAACGCCTCTGCCACGGGCAGATCGTGCAAGACCGCAATCACGGCGATGTCTTTATTTTTCACTAACGACAGCAGCGCCGAGCGCCCGGGCGGATCGAGGTGATTGGTCGGTTCATCCAGCAACAGCAGATCGGGAGACTGCGCCAACGCCCGAGCCAGCGCGGCACGCTGGCGCTGGCCGCCCGAGAGCCGCCCCAACGGATGGCGCCTGAGCGGCACCAACCCGGTTTCCCCGATGGCTTCGTCAACGATGCGCTTTCCCGTCGCAGAACATGCGCCATGCGGCAAACGGCCCAACGCCACGTAGTCCTCAACCAACAGCCGCAAATCCGGCGAATCGTTTTGCGCCAGAAAGGCGATGCTTCTGGCGCGCTCCGCCGCCGGCCACGCGGACAAGGCGCGCCCTCGCCAGTAAATGCCGCCGCTGTCCGGCCGCGTTTCACCGATCAGGGCACGCAACAGGCTGGACTTGCCGCTGCCGTTAGGGCCGATCACCGCCAGCTTCTCACCGGCGCGCAGCGCGAAATGGATGTTGTCGAGTATCAATGCCCCGCCGTGGCCGGTCAGGCTAATCCCATCAACGTGGAGGATGTCGTGAACTGAATTCATTATGCGCAAATTGTTATATTATAACATATCAATATTTTTACCACGATTACGCGCCTTCTGCAAAAGCGAATCGCAGCGTCTTTCGTCGCACGCATTGCGTGAACCGAGGCAAGAGCAAGCCGCGCCCTCTGCGTCAAAACTGCGCGGCCAAAGCAACATAGCATACCTCTCAATAAATGATAATGATTTTCATTATCATTTAAATCACTGCGATTTCCGATTGCACGCCCCGCTGAACTTAGTTATGTTTGAGCGATTAGTTTCATTCCCGGTTTTCAGGAACTCACATGGCCTACCTGGCGCACAGCACAGATCCGACAAACGCGACCGTTCCGGCCGCCGTTTTGCTGTGTGCTTCTTCCGCTCCACCCGCCGTTTCCTCTGTCGTTTCAGCGGTTGCCGCTTACCCGCCACGCATTGTGGTCGTGCGCTAAGCCAAACCGACTTTTTACCTCCGGCTTATTGATCTGTTGCGTTCAGGCGTAGACCGCCGCGCACGCCGGAGCCTGTAATTTTCACGACAGGTGAAATTGACATGCGATTACCTTCTCTCTGGGCCAATGCCGGCCTGGCTACGCTGTTCGTCCTGCTTTGGAGCAGCGGCGCGATTTTCTCCCGTTGGGGGCTGGAGCACGCCTCCGCCTTCGCTTTTCTGTTCTTCCGCTGCGCCATCGCGCTGGCGGTGCTGTTGGCCATCGGCCTGTGGCAGCGCCAGTGCCTGCCCGCCCCCGGCACCCGCCGGCGCGTCGCGCTGATTGGCGTGCTGATGATCGGCAGCTATCAAATCTGCTATCTACTGGCGTTGGAACAGGGTATTACGCCCGGCGTGCTGGCCACGTTGCTTGGCGTACAGCCGATCCTCACCCAGTTCTTCACCGAACGGCGCTGCACCGGGCTGCGGGCGCTCGGCCTGGCGCTGGCAATGGTCGGGCTGACGCTGGTGGTGTACCAAAGCCTGATGGTGGCCCACTTCTCGCTGAGCGGCATGCTGTTCGCCTTTATCGCGCTGGGCTGCATGACCGCCGGCACCCTGCTGCAAAAAGGCATGACGCAGCCGCCGCTGGCGGTCTTGCCGCTGCAGTATGCCGTCGGGTTGCTGATGTGTACGCTGGCGCTGCCGTTTGAGCCGCTGCGGGTCGAATGGCGGCCGGCGTTCGTGCTGCCGCTGCTGTGGATGGCGGTGGTGATCTCGGTGCTGGCGACCTTCTTGCTGTATCGCCTGATCCAGCGCGGCAACCTGGTGCAGGTCACCAGCCTGTTCTATCTGATCCCGGCGGTCACCGCCCTGCTGGACTACCTGCTGCTCGGCCACGCGCTGGCGGCGCTGAGCCTGCTGGGCATGGCGGGCATCGTGCTCGGCGTGATGCTGGTTTTCCGCCGCGTATAAAAGCAAAAGCCCCCGCGCCGTTCCACCGGCGCGGGGGCGACAACAACAACCGTTAACTCAGAATAACCAGGAACCGTACCCCCACAGCAGCACCGTCACCCCAAGCAGCAGCTCGAGCAACAGAATGCCGATGGCGAAGGTCGAGCTGGAGAAGATGAACCCTTCCTTACTGTCGATATTCAGGAAGTGCGGGATCCCCAGATTCAGCAGATAGCCCGAATAGCACAGGCCGATAATGCCGACAAACAGACACAACCAGACGACCGGATAGAGCGCCACAATCCCGCTTAGGAACATCGGGGTCGCTACGTAGCCGGCGAACACCATGCAGCGGTGCAGGCTGGGGCGCGATTCATAGCGCCGCGCCATCCAGTGAATGACTTTCCCCATGGCCGCTACGCCCGCCAGCATCAGCAGGTAAAACGCCACGGCGGTATAAAGCGCGGTAAACATGTCGAGCCTGATGGCATGTCCCTCGCCGGAGAGCCAGCCCAGCTGGGTGGTGCCGATAAAGGCGCAGACCACCGGGATTGCTGCCAAGAGCAACACGTGATGGGTGTATAGGTGCGAGACGCTTTCATTCTCGTTTTTGATCTGTTCGAACTCGGCGCTGGGATGCGCCAGAAGTCCCCAAACATGACTGACCATGAGACACCTCCTATCTCGCCGTAGGCCGCGATCGGCGAACGAATTTCACACCTCCGACGGACTGCTACCCGTGCGAGGATTGCGGCCACGGGGCTCTCTCCCCTGTACTCATTATAGTCTTTCGGCGAAAAAACGTGCGGAAAGCGCAACGCCGCGGCGCTTTGTCTTATACTCCCACCATAAAAACCAGGCTGCGAGGAAGGCCATGTCATCCGTTATCACCACCCGCCAGGCGGGGATCGTCGACGTCGACGCCGGGCGCAACGTCACCGTTATCGAGCCCTGCAATCTGTACGGCTGCCGGCTCGGCGACGATGTCTTCGTCGGCCCGTTCGTGGAGATCCAGCGCCACGTCAGCATCGGCGCGCGCAGTAAAATTCAGTCGCACAGCTTTATCTGCGAATACGTCACCCTCGGCGAAGCGTGCTTTGTCGGCCACGGCGTCACCTTCGCCAACGATCTGTTCAAAGACGGCGCACCCAATGCCGATCCGGCCAGCTGGGGGCGCACGCGCGTCGGCGATCGGGTGTCCATCGGCTCCGGCGCCACCATCCTGGCGGTGGAGATCTGCAGCGACGCGGTGATCGGCGCCGGGGCGGTCGTGACCCGCAACATCACCCGCAAGGGGATTTATGCCGGCAACCCGGCGCGCCTGCTGCGGGAGCTGCCGTAATGACCCCGGTCATCCGCATCGCGGCCATTGAGGCGCTGCCCGATGATTACCTGACGCGCGGCGATTTCGGCTTTACCATCCGCTGTTACGCCCTGCCGCAGTTCGACACCCCGGTCGACAGCTGGCCAACCCGCCCGGTGGCGCCGTTTCGCAAACAGTATCCCTTGGCGCCGTTCGCCAACGAAGACAGCGCGACTTTCCTGGCGTATCGCCAGGACCAAGCCGTTGGCCACATCACGCTGAGCAAAAACTGGAACGGTTACACCCTGATCGACGAGATCGCGGTCAGCGCTCACGCGCGCCGTCAGGGCATCGCCGGGGCGCTGCTGGACTGCGCCAAACAGTGGGCGCGGCAGCAGGAAACCTCAGGTATGATGCTCGAAACGCAGAACAACAATCTGGCCGCCTGTCGCTGCTACCAGCATTACGGGTTTATTCTCGGCGGCATCGACCGTTTGCTGTACCGCGCCGAGCCGGAGATCGCCGATCACGAAATCGCGCTGTTCTGGTATTTGCCGTTCAATAGCGAAATCGGTTACTGATTTATCGGCCGCCATTGAGGCTATGTTTACTTTTTAACCCCTACCATCGGATGAGAACTGTTATCACTGACTCTGATAAGCCAGCGACACCCAGGGAGGGCCGTATGAACCAGAACAAGGTTGTTTTACTGATGTTAGCTATCGCCATGAGCGGATGCGCCGAGCGCCCCACCGCCGTCTCCCCCGCAACGCCGCCGACCGACGTCACCGTTTCGCCGCCGGCTGTGCAACCGCAGATGGACGCCAGCACCCGCAGCAAGCTGCATGAGATCCTCGCGCTGCGCGCCGGTTGGCACGCCACGCAGCCACATGGCCGCACCGTCGATTTGATTTCGCGCGAGTTTCTCGGCACGCCCTATCTCGCCAACCGCCTGATCGGTTCGCAGAGCACGCCCGAGCAGCTGGTGATCGACTTCCGCGGGCTGGATTGCTTCACCTACATCGATTATGTGGAAGCACTCAGCACCGCCCGCAGCGAGGGCGAGTTCGTACAGCGCCTGGTAGACATTCGCTACGTCGACGGCAACATCGCCTTCCCGCAGCGCAAACACTTCTTCACCGATTGGGCGCAGCGGCCGAAAAAAGTGGCTGAAGACATCACCGCGCGGCTCAGCCCGCACGCCGTCACCCTCGTGAAAACCCTCAACCGCAAAGCGGATGGCGGCAGCTACCTGCCCGGCTTGCCCGACGTACAACGCAGCGTGACCTATATCCCCAGCGACCGCATCGACGACAAGGTGCTGGCCCAGCTGCGCACCGGCGATTACATCGGTATTTACACCAACCTGGACGGGCTGGACGTGACCCACACCGGCATATTCGTGATGACCGACAACGGCCCGGTGCTGCGCAACGCCTCATCGCGCAAGGCCAACATGCGGGTGGTCGATTCGCCCTTTATGGATTACGTGATGGCCACGCCGGGCATCGTGGTGCTGCGTTCGCTCAGCCGATAATCCCCCGCCGCATAACGGCTATAAGCTATAGCCGTTTATGCTGAGCGAGCGTTTGACTTCATCGGCGGTTCAAGCTTAGCTGTAAGAACAAAAACCAACTGATTTTATTGTTCTTTTCAGGGAGACTTCGATGACCTTACGCTGGCGTATCACCCCTCTGGCGGCGGCCTTCGCCGCCGTTTTGGCGCTTCAGGGCTGCGATCAAAAAACCGATCGGAACCATATCAAGGTCGGCGTCATCAACGGCGCGGAACAGGACGTGGCGGAAGTCGCCAGGCAAGTGGCGAAAGAGAAATACGGGCTGGACGTCGAGCTGGTCGGCTTCAGCGGTTCGCTGCTGCCGAACGACGCCACCGACAAGGGCGAACTGGACGCCAACGTGTTCCAGCACCGCCCGTTCCTCGAACAGCAAAATAAAGATCACGGCTATAAGCTGGTGGCGGTCGGCAATACCTTTGTCTTCCCGATGGCCGGCTACTCCAAAAAGATAAAATCGCTCAAAGAGCTGCCGGACGGCGCGGTGATCGCCATCCCGCTCGATCCGACCAACCTAGGGCGTGCCCTGCTGCTGCTGGAAAAAACCGGATTGATTACGCTGAAACAAGGCAAGGGGTTGTTGCCCACCGCCCTGGACATCAGCGCCAACCCGCACCGTTACCAAATCATGGAGCTGGAAGGCGCGCAGCTGCCGCACGTGCTGGACGATCCAAAGGTCACAGTCGCCGTCATCAGCACCACCTACATCAACCAGACCGGCCTGTCGCCGACCAAAGACGGCATCTTCATCGAGGATAAAGACTCACCGTACACCAACATCATCGTCACCCGCGAAGACAACAAGGACGCGCCGAACGTGCAGAACTTCATCAAAGCCTATGAGTCTGACGAAGTGGCCAAGGCCGCCGAGAAAATCTTCAACGGCGGCGCGGTGAAAGGCTGGTAATTCCAGGCACAGCGCCACAGGGGCTCTCCCCAAAGAGCCCCTGCCACATCATCATCGCCTTTTCTTATCTCACCATAAGAAAACCCGATTTACCCCGGCGGCGAGCGGCGCGCATAATGGCGTTTATCCGCTGATTTCCAAGGTAAACAGGCATTACCATGACGCTCTCCGCTCCCGTACTCAGCCTCCTCGATGCCACGCCGGACGATATGGCCGCCGTGCTGCAAATTTACACTCACCACGTGCTGTACGGTGCCGCCTCGTTTGAAGAACAGCCGCCGCCCCTGGCGGAAATGCAGCTGCGGCTGAGCAAGGTGCAAGAAGCCGGGCTGCCCTGGCTGGTGGCGAAAAGCGAAGGCCATATTGTGGGCTACTGCTACGCCACGCCGTATCGGCCCCGGCCGGCCTATCGTTTTACCGTGGAAGACTCGGTGTATATCGCCGAGGGGCAACAGGGTAAAGGCGTCGGCAAGGCGCTGCTGAGCAAGCTTATCGCCCGCTGCGAGCAAGGCCCCTGGCGCCAGATGCTGGCGATCGTCGGCGATTCCGCCGCCAACCGCGGTTCGCTGGCGCTGCACCAGTCGCTCGGCTTTACCAGCGTCGGGACGTTAAAGGCCGTGGGATTCAAACTGGGGGAATGGCGCGACACCCACCTCATGCAGCGCGCGCTGGGCTCGGGCGACAGTCAGCATCCTTGAATACATGGCGACGCACGATAGGGAGTTAGCGTCTATAGTGAAGAGTGATTTCATTAAGTTAGCGCCAATCGTGCGCCACATTTAACCGGTAAGGGAGAAGTAAATGAAAATTATTCTGTGGATTGTCGCCATCATCTTCATCGTGGGTTTGTTGACGATTACCGGCGTTCTCAAACTGATTTTTTAAAGCGTCAGCTCCGTCCCGCCCCTTGCGGGGCGAGACTTTTCATCATGCCTTGAAACGCGCGCGCACCGCGCCCAGCGCCGACACTACCGCCAGCACCACGCCGCCGGCGATCACACCGAACACCACGTTCAGCAGAGCTGGAATGACACCCTGCAAAATATGCCCCAACGTTGGCACCACCGTAGCGTAGGAAGCCCAGTCCTCAAACAGATGATGTACCGGCGGCAGACCGTGGGTCAGGATGCCGCCGCCGACCATAAACATGGCGACTGTGCCGACGATCGACAGCGTTTTCATCAAATAAGGCGCGGCGCGCACGATGCCGCCGCCGACGGCGCGCGCCAACGCGCTGCCCTTGCGGCTCAGGTACAGCCCCAAATCATCCAGCTTGACGATACCGGCGACGATGCCGTAAACCCCCAGCGTCATCACCAGCGCGATGCCGCACAGCACGATCACCTGCTGACTGAAAGTGGCGCCGGCGACGGTGCCCAACGTAATGGCGATAATCTCGGCGGATAACACGAAATCGGTACGCACAGCCCCTTTTATCTTACGCTTTTCATAGGCCGCCACATCCTCATTGGCGCCCGGTCCGTCTTGCTTATCCTCATGTGCCTGCTTGTCTTGGCTCAGGCTGTGATACACCTTTTCGAACCCTTCGTAGCACAGGTAGGCGCCGCCCACCATCAGCAGCGGCGTGATCGCCCAGGGCGCGAAAGCGCTGATCAGCAGCGCCAGCGGCACCAGGATCGCCTTGTTGATCAGCGAACCTTTGGCGACGCTCCACACCACCGGCAGTTCGCGGTCGGCTTTAACGCCGGTGACCTGCTGCGCGTTGAGCGCCAGATCGTCCCCCAGCACCCCAGCGGTTTTTTTTGCCGCCATCTTGGTCATCAAAGAGACATCGTCCAGCAACGAGGCGATATCGTCGATAAGGGTAAGTAAGCTACTTCCTGCCAAAATGATTCATCCTTTTCATGTTCACGGGCCATTCTATATTTAGCATAGCGGTAAAGCGTCATGAAAGGATATGGGAGGATCGCGGAAAACGCCGGGTGGAAGTTAAAACCTCTCGCCTGACAGTCCCTCATCAGCTCCGAGAGCGAACGCGCGTGAGATATGTTGAAGGATCGGGCCGTGGGCCTCAAAGACGCACGATAAATGCGTGCTGCTCGCAAGCAAGCCAAAGGCAACATGCACGCTGCCATGCTGTTCAACGAAACGCTGCAAGGATTGTGCGCTGAACAACTCATCCTGCGCTGCCGCCAGCAGCAAAGTCGGCAATCGCAGCGCCGCCAGTTGCTTTGCCGGGGTGCGTGGCGTCAAGGCGTTAGCCATATTAACGCTGTATTGGCAAACAAAATCGGGGGAGGCGGCCAGTACGGCCGGGGGGAAATTCAGGCTGACCGCCCGAGATTGCCCAAACCATCGCCCACCGCTGAGCGCATTGGCCACAAAAGGCCATTGCCGCACCTGGGCAAAACGGGCCGCCGCCGCCAGATCGCGGGCCATCCCGGAAAATGGCCCCAGCTCGGGTGCCAGCAGGATCAGGCTGTCCGCCTGCTGTTCACAAGGATAGCGGGTCAGGTAGTTGAGCAACATCCCGGCGCCGCTGGAATGGCCAAGCAGGTGCCTGCGCGCTAACGGAAAACGCAGGCGCATTTCCGCCAGGATGACATCGACATCGCGCCAAATACGCTCAGGCCGCTCAACCGTCCCCCGCTCTCCCGTGGAATCGCCATGCCCGCGAATATCGACCAGGCACACCGCGAGCGTTGGCTCGGCGGCCAGCTGGCGCGCAAGAATGTCATACCCGGCGGCGCTGTTAACCCCGCCGCCGTGATAAACCACGATCACGTCTTCGCTCTCGGCAGTTTGTCGATACAGGCGGTAGCTCAATCCCTCAACGCAACCGGACAACGTGCCCACCTGTGCCCCCGGCCACTCACCGTAAGACTTCGCTTGCTCAACATAGCGGTCAAAATCAATCAAATCGCACCTTTCCATGATGTTGTCGGTATTCCCCACGGCAGAGTTCCTGCCCCGGCGATAAGCATATGAAACAACAACAGGAACTACCATGCCTTTTGCACACTCCCCCTTAGCCTCAGGGCAGATCCCCCGCCGGCACATTGAGCTGCCAGGAAAGCCCAAAGCGATCGTTGAGCCAGCCGAAGCGAGCGCTGAAGCCGTAGTCGTCAAGTGGCATCAGCACCTTGCCGCCCTCCGCCAGGCGGTGGAAAGCCTGCTCCAGCGCCTCTTCGTTAGGCAGGTTGATGAACAGCGACACCGCCGGGGTAAAGCTGAAATCATGGCTGATCGGGCTGTCGGTAAACACCAGGTTCTGCCGGTCGAAATCGATGGTGGCATGCTTGATTAACCGCCGGCCGTCCGGCGTCGGGTCGTAATGCTGCACCTGCATGAGCCGAAAACGCGCAAACACCTGGCTGTAGAGGTCGATCGCCTGCTGCGCCTCCCCCTGGAACATGACAAAGGTCGAAACCTGACTCATAACATCCCCTTCGGTAATCGTTGTGGTATTAATGGAGGATAGCGGATTACCCTTGAAGCGGCGAAAGGAGCAACCATGAGCATCATTCATCGCCTGGCGCAGCCGGACGATCTCAACGGCCTGTTGGCTCTGTATCGCGAGCTGCGCCCACAGGATGCGCCGCTGCGCAGCGACGACGCGCGCCGTGCCCTGCAGCGCCTGCTGGACGATCCGGCCATTCGTCTGGTGGTGGCAGCGGAAGAGGAACAGCCGATCGCCACCTGCATGCTGGCGCTGATCCCGGGGCTGGCGCATCAGGCGCAGCCGTTCGGCGTCATCGAACACGTGGTGACGGCGGAGCCCTATCGCGGCCACGGCGTGGCGCTCGCGATGATCGAATACGCGCTGCAGCTGGCCTGGCGCAAGGGCTGTTACAAGGTGATGCTGCTGTCGGGGCAGCAACGCACCGGCGCGCACCAGCTTTATCTCAAGGCGGGTTTCGACGGCGATCGCGAGCGGGGATTTGTCATCAGACGGCCCGAGGGCCGATAGCGGCCTGCCGCAAACGGGCAGGCCGCCAGGCGGGTTATTCGCTGTCGTTCTTCGCCAGACGGGCGTCTTTTTGGCGACGATAGTCGCGGGCGGCGGCCGGGATCGGCGTCACCTTGCCGGTTTCAATCCAGCTGCGCAGGCGGTTGGCGTCGGCGAAGTGGGTGTATTTGCCGAAGGCGTCCAGCACCACCAGCGACACCGAGCGGTTACCGATTACCGTACGCATCGCCAGGCAGTGGCCCGCCTGGTTGGTGAAGCCGGTTTTGGTCAGCTGGATGTTCCATTTCGGGTTGTACACCAGGTGGTTGGTGTTGCGGAACGGCAGCGTGTAGTTCGGATCCTTGAAGCTGGCCATGCGTTCGGTGGTGGTGCTGAGCTGGCCGATCAACGGATATTGCTTGGTGGCGATCAGCAGCTTGGTCAGATCGCGCGCCGTCGACACGTTATGAATAGACAGCCCGGTCGGTTCCACATAATGGGTATTGGTCATGCCCAGCGCCCTGGCCTTGGCGTTCATCGCTTTGATGAAGGCGTTGTAGCCCCCCGGATAGTGGTGCGCCAGGCTGGCGGCGGCGCGGTTTTCCGACGACATCAGCGCCAGCAGCAGCATATCCTTACGGCTGATTTCGCTGTTCAGCCGCACCCGTGAATACACCCCTTTCATCTCCGGCGTCTGGCGAATGTCCACCGCCAGCATCTCGTCGAGCGGCAGGTGCGCGTCGAGCGTGACCATGGCGGTCATCAGCTTGGTGATCGAGGCGATCGGCACCACTTCATCCGGGTTGCGCGCATACATCACCTTATGGGTTTGCATATCGACGACCATCGCGCTGCCGGAGGCCAGCTCCGGTTGGGTGGCGTGCAGGGCGGCGGCGTTGTCGCTGGCCAACGCGCGCGGCGCAAAGCCTGCGCCCGCCTGCAAAGCGAGCAGGGTCAGAACCAAAACACGTATTTTCACAGGCATTACTCTGAAATGGGGGCTTGAACTCAGCGAATTATATGTGAGGGTTCAGCGCTTGGCACTGGGATTGTATGGCGGATTTGTGACAAATTCTGTCCGCTGAAAAACGACGCAGCCCGCGGGCGCTCTGGGATGAACGCCCGCGTGGAAAAAGTTACAGCGCCGGCTGCCAGGCCGACTGCGGCAACAGGTACAGCCCCGGCGTTTGCCGCGCACCGGCGCCGACGATATGGCCGATGCCGGCCGCCATCACCGCCAGCGTCACGTCGAAGGCGTTGAGGCTGTCGCCGTAGCCGGCGGTCAGGTTGAACATCGAACCGTTGGCCAGCAAATAGACCGTCTTTTCATTCAGTTGGTAAGCATTCACATAAGGCATCGGCTCGTGGTGCGGCAAGCCTTTGAGGAAGCCGACGTCGATCTCTTCCGCCACGTGGCCGACGTTGAGGATAAACACGCCGTCCTGCGCCTGCCGCAAATGCTGCGCCGAGAGCACGTTTTTCGCGCCGGTTGCGGTGGCGATCACGTCCGCCTGCGCGACGGCGCTCGCCAGATCCACCACCTGCCAGCCGTCATAACGCGCCTGCAGCGCGCGCGCCGGATCGATTTCCGCCACCATCACCTGGCCGCCGTAAGCCCTGGCCGCCGCCGCCGTCCCCTGCCCGACCAGGCCGTAGCCGATCACCAGCACGCGCTTTTCGTGCAGCGTCAAGTGGGTGGTCTGGAAGAAGGTGTGCCAGGCGGTCAGCCCAACCATATGCCGATTGTGCAGCCCCTCTTTCACCGGCAGATCGTCCCAGTTGAAGATCGGGTAGCGCGGTGCCACGCCGTTTAACCGGCTGATGCCCGAGCCGGTGGCCTCCAGCCCGGCGACGATCCGCGGGCCGCTCGGCGATTGGTGCAAACGGGTGGTCAGATCTGCCCCCATTTCGCACAGGTGGGTCGGCTGCCAGGCCAGCGCGCGGTCGAAGGACTCCGACCATTCGCCGGCGTTCATGTCGCGCCAGGCATAGGCCTGCGCGCCCCGCCGTTCCAGCCAGGCCACCACGTCGTTCTGCACCGTGGTGGGATTGCAGGTGGTCAGGAAGATCGCCGCGCCCTTATCCAGCAGGCCGGCCACCAGCGGCGCCATTTTCAGATCCAGGTGCATATTGCACGCCAGCCGCACCCCGTGCAGGTCCGGCAACGCCGCCACCGCCGCCCGGGTGCGCGGCATATGGCGCATCGCCCAGTTCAATTCGCTCTCGAAATCCTGATACATCCGTTGCTCCTCTGGTGTGCCCCGCCGCCAGGCGTGGCAAAAAAGTTATCCCGCGCGGCCGAGCCGGCGGATCGCCTGCGGCGACAGGCCAAATACGCGGATAAACGCCCGCCTCATGCGCTCCGGATCGCTGAACCCCACCGAACGGGCGATCGCCTCCAGCGGCTCGGCGCTCTCTTCGATGCGCACCCTGGCCGCCTCCACCCGCAGTTGTTCGATCACCTTGGCCGGCGTCTGCCCGGTTTCGGCGCGGAACAGCCGGCCGAACTGGCGCTCGCTCAGGCAGGCGGCGTCGGCCAGATCCGCCACCGACAGCGGCAGGTGCAAGTGCTCGCGCGCGAACGACAGCGCGGCGCGCATGCGATCGGACGACGGGTTCAACGCCAGCAGCAGCGAATACTGCGACTGCCCGCCGGGGCGCCGATGATAGACCACCAGCTGCCGCGCCACGGCCGCCGCCAAGGTGGCGCCAAGGTCGTCTTCTATCAACGCCAGCGCCAGATCGATACCGGCGCTGATGCCGGCCGAGGTCCAGATATCGCCGTCGCGAATGAAAATGCGGTTGCTGTCGACGCGGATGCGCGGATAGCTCTGCTGCAGCCGCGCCGCATGATACCAGTGGGTGGTGGCGCGCTTGCCGTCCAGCAAACCGCAGGCCGCCAGAATAAACGCGCCGGTGCACACGCTGGCGATGCGCCGCGCCCGCCGGCTGTGGGTGGTCAGAAACGCCACCAGCGCCGGCGACTGCGCCGCCATCACGTTGCCGCTGCCGCCGGCCACCACCAGCGTATCGAAACGCTCGTCGCCGCACGGCTGCGTGGCGATCTCCACCCCGGCCGAGCTGGCGACCATCCCGCCCTGCGGCGAGATCGCCACGCAGCGGTAGGCCGATGGATCGGTAAACTGGCTGACGTTATCGAACGCCGCCAGAGGGCCGGCAAAATCCAGCAGGTTGAAACCGGGAAAAACCACAAAACCGATCGTTTTCATGATGGCGCTTTTTGAGGGTTATCTGTCATACCAGCCAAAATCAGGGCGGCTATTATGGCCCAGGTCCAACGATAAAAATGAGGCGAATGTCATGTCTGAACCACTCGTGATTGTATTTCCCATCTATCAAGGCGTCACCCAGCTCGACTTCACCGGCCCGCTGCAGTTTCTGCGCCACATGCCGGGCGCGGAAATCATCGTCGCTTCGGTAGACGGCGCGGATGTCGAATCGGAAGGCTTGCACTTCACCCAGCTGCGCCCGCTGCCGGAGATCGCGCGCTGCGACGTGCTGTGCGTGCCGGGCGGCAGCGGCTGCACCCAGGCGCTGCAGGATAAAGCGTTCATGCAGCAAATCCGGCGGCTGGGCGCCGATGCCCGCTACCTGACCTCGGTGTGCACCGGTTCGCTGATCCTGGCCGCGGCCGGCCTGCTGGCGGGCAAACGTGCCGCCTGCCACTGGTCGATGCGCGACAGCCTGGCGCTGTTCGGCGCCATCCCCAGCGCTGCACGCGTAGAGCGCGACGGCAACGTGATCAGCGGCGGCGGCGTCACCGCCGGCATCGACTTTGCGCTGGCGCTGATCGCCGAACTGCACGGCGAAGACACTGCCCAGACGATCCAGCTTTATCTGGAATACGCCCCGGCCCCGCCGTTCACGGGCGGCACGCCGGAACTGGCCCCGCCGCACATTTACGCCAGGGTACAGGCGCAGATGGCGGAAAGCCTGGCGCGGCGCAGAGCATTGGTGGCCCAGATCGCCCAAGGCTAGCGATCGGGGGTATACTTGCCCTTATGCGTCAGCCACATAAGGAGTAAGGAATGACCGATTTGGCCCACTACATTACGGACTACGGCTACTGGGCGTTGTTTATCGGCTGCCTGGCTGAGGGAGAAACCATCACGCTGCTGGGCGGCATCGCCGCCCATGAAGGCTTGCTGCACTGGCCGTGGGTGATCGCGGTGGTGGCGCTGGGAGGTACACTGGGGGATCAGCTGCTGTACTTCGCCGGCCGCCGGTTCGAAGGCCGGGTCATCTCGCGGCTCAAGGGGCAGGAAAAGCGCATCGCGCGCGCCAGAAGGCTGATCGCCCGCCACCCGATGCTGTTCGTTATCGGGGTGCGCTTTATGTACGGCTTCCGCATCATCGGCCCGGTGCTGATCGGCGCCAGCCGCCTGCCGCCATCGCGCTTCGTGCCGCTCAATATCCTCGGCGCCATTCTGTGGGCAACGATCTTCGTCATGCTCGGCTATTTTGGCGGCCAGGCGATCGAACGCTTCGTTACCGGCTTCGACAAAAAACTCTCCAGCCTGCTGTTTGTCGCGCTGGCGATCGCCGCCATCCTGCTGGTGCGCTTCTGGTGGCGCAAACGCCACGCGGAATAAGCCAGCGCGCCTGGCGTCAGCTTTCCTGCGGCGCCGTGCGCATCAGCTCGACCAGCTCGCGCGCCGCCTTGTCCAGCGGGCGATTCTTCAGCCAGATCAAATGCATCGGCAAGCGCAGCTCGTTCTTAGTGTTTTTGAATTTCAGCCGCACCAGCCGCCCCTGCGCCAGCAGCGGCTCGGCCAGCGACAGCGGGAAATTGCCCCACCCCAGGCCCGCTTCCACCATGTTCAGCGCCATCGGCAGGCTGTCGGTGCGCCAGTAGGCCTCCGCCACCTGCGGGCGCAGATCGCCGATCGGCAGATCGCGGCTGGCCACCATGATCTGCCGCACGTTGACCAGATCCTCGAGAAACAGCTCGCCCGCCGCGCCGTCCAGCGCCGGGTGCTGCGGCGAGACCATCGCCACCAGCGATTCCGCGCCGACGGAGTGGAACTGCTCCGCGCTGTTGATGTTTAGCCCGCCGAACGCCAGGCAAACGCCAATGCGCTCCTGGTGCAGCATGTGCAGCACGTCGTCCTGCGGCGCGCTGAGCACTTCGATGTTCAGTAGCGGATAACGCTGCGACAGCGTCTTCACCGCCGCCAGCAGGCTGGCGCCGTTAATGTCCGACGCCACGCCGATCGAAAGCCGGCTCTCCAGCCCCTGAGACAGTTCGATAGCGTGCACCTGCAGCTGCTTGAGCTGCCCGGCGATCAGCCGGGCGTGCGGCGCCAGGGCCAACGCCAGCGCGGTCGGCGTCGGTTCGCGGTGCGAGCGATCGAACAAGGCGAAACCGAGTTCCGCCTCCATGTTGGCGATGCCCATGCTGACAGCGGACGGTACGCGCCGCAGCGCGCGGGCGGCAGCGGAAAACGAACCGCGATCGAGCACCGCCAGAAACAGTTCGATATTGTCGCTGGAAAAGTTCATCGTTTAACCTGTCAGTAAAACTGACAGCTCCTTACTTTTTCTATCAATGTGATTGACGTTATCTTAGCCGCCGTCGCCGCAGAGGCAACTAAAAACAGATCGGGAGAAAACAATGCAAGGCGTCAAACGCAAACTGGTGTATGTCACCGCTTATGAAATCATCGGCATGGCGATCTCGGCGCTGGGGCTGGCGCTGCTGTCGGGCCATGCGCCGAGCAGCACCGGGCCGCTGGCGGTGGTGATCACCACCATCGCGGTCAGCTGGAACTTCATTTACAACTATTTATTCGAGTGGTGGGAAAGCCGCCAGCTGTCGCGCACCCGCACGCTCAAGCGCCGCATTTTGCACGCCGTCGGCTTTCAGCTGACGCTGGTGGTGTATCTGATCCCGCTGATCGCCTGGTGGATGGGCATCACGCTGTGGCAGGCGCTGCTGCTGGATATGGCGCTGATCGTCATCATTCCTTGCTACACCTTCCTGTTTAACTGGGCGTTCGACAAGCTGTTCGGCCTGCCGGCTTCGGCTCTGCCGGCCGGTGAATCCGCCTAAAAAGCCCCCGCGTCCGATTCGCCTGCGCACGCTAATTACTGCGCAGGCGCCATCGCTTTATTTTCCGCCCGCCTTCCCCCTCACGCAAAATAACTTCAAAATCCCTTTAATTTGCGCGGTAATTATTATTCTGTGATTTCAATCACTTTTATCGTTCGATATTTCCGTGTTGATAATAAGACTCATCTTACTGAATAATATGCGCTTTTGTTTTCAGTTTAAAAAATACACACAATTGTTCACGCTTTGTACGCAGGTTTTTTTGCCACCTTTATCGGGAAACGGTAGCATGCCACGCCGTTATTTAACGGCGGCTGTATACACAATAAACAGCGGAATGATGCCACGACCTCATTCTCATTACGATTGCTGATGGCAATCGTTTGCCCTGCAGCTCAGGGCGGCGTTCATCATAGACAGGTAAACAGGACGGATAATGCACTCACAAAAAAAGTCGGCGGACGATAAACACGCCGCCAGAAGACGCTGGCTAGACTCTCATGAATCCGGTTATCACAAAAGCATGGGCAACCGGCAGATCCAAATGATCGCCATCGGCGGTTCGATCGGCACCGGCTTGTTCCTCGGTACCGGCGGCCGTCTCGAACTGGCCGGGCCGGCGCTGGCGCTGGTCTATCTGGTGTGCGGGATCTTCTCTTTCTTCATCCTGCGCGCGCTGGGCGAGCTGGTGCTGCATCGCCCTTCCAGCGGCAGCTTCGTTTCTTACGCCCGCGAATTTCTCGGTGAGAAAGCCTCTTACGTCGCCGGCTGGATGTACTTCCTCAACTGGGCGATGACCGGCATCGTCGACATCACCGCGGTGGCGCTGTACATGCACTACTGGGGCACCTTTGCCGACGTGCCGCAGTGGCTGTTCGCCCTCGGCGCGCTCGGCATCGTCGCCACCATGAACATGATCGGCGTGAAGTGGTTCGCCGAGATGGAGTTCTGGTTCGCGCTGATCAAGGTCGTCGCCATCGCGCTGTTCCTGATTGTCGGCGTCGTCTTCCTCGGCACCGGCACCCCGGTCGCCGGCCACACCACCGGCATGCACCTGATCACCGAAAACGGTGGCATGTTCCCGCACGGCCTGCTGCCGGCGCTGGTACTGGTGCAAGGGGTGATCTTCGCCTTCGCCGGCATCGAGCTGATCGGCACCGCCGCCGGCGAGTGTAAAGATCCGGCCAAAATGATGCCCAAAGCGATCAACAGCGTGATCTGGCGTATCGGCCTGTTCTACGTCGGCTCCGTGGTGCTGTTGGTGCTGCTGCTGCCGTGGAACGCCTATCAGGCCGGCCAAAGCCCGTTCGTCACCTTCTTCAGCAAGCTGGGCGTGCCTTACATCGGCACCATCATGAACATCGTGGTGTTGACCGCCGCGCTGTCCAGCCTCAACTCCGGCCTCTACTCCACCGGCCGCATCCTGCGTTCGCTGGCGATGGGCGGCTCGGCGCCGAAGCTGATGGCCAAAATGAGCAGCCAGCAGGTGCCTTATGCCGGCATCCTGGTCACCTGCGGCATCTACGTGATCGGCGTGGTGCTCAACTACCTGGTGCCTTCGCAGGTATTCGAGATCGTGCTGAACATCGCCTCGCTGGGCATCATCGCCTCCTGGGCGTTTATCATCGTCTGCCAGATGCGCCTGCGCAAAGCCGTGCGCGAAGGCCGCGCGCAGCCGGTATCGTTCAAAATGCCGGGCGCGCCGTTCACCTCCTGGCTGACGCTGGCGTTCCTGCTGATCGTGGTGGTTATGATGGCGTTCGACTACCCGAACGGCACCTGGACCATCGCCACCATTCCGGTGCTGGCGGTGCTGCTGACGCTGGGCTGGTTCGGCCTGCGCAAGCGCGCGCAGGAAGTGAAGCGGGAGCAGCAGGCTCACGAAGAGCAGAACCCGCACTGAATCGACAAACCGCCCTCCGGGGCGGTTTTTTTATCCGCTATAAGCGGCCGTAGAACGTCATTCTGGCGCTTTCCGACAGCATCACGTCCGGCTGCGCATTGTAGGCCAGCACCACCAGCATGCGCGTGATGTCGCCTTCGGTCGGCGTCACCCGGTGCATGGCGTTGCGCCCGCGAAACAGCACCAAATCCCCCTCCTCCATCGCCAGCCGTTTGGCCGCCCGCTCGCCGTCCAGCACCTGCGTGACCCCGGCATAGTTCATCTCGCCGCGATCGGCGTCGCGCAGGTTCTCCACGTACTCGAAACGCCCGCCCGCCGCCGGTTTCTGGATCAGCAGCGTGATGGCGAACGACGAGTTGTCGAAGTGCCAGCCCAGCTCCTGGCCGGTGTGGGCGTAATGCAGGTTGATCGACGACAGCCGATCGGCGTAGGGATACAGCTGCGCCTCATCCAACACCGCGCAGAGGAACGCACGAAACGCCGGGGCGTCGTACAGCGCACGCAGCGGCGACTGCGGCGGAATATCTTCGTCGGTAATGCAGCCCTTGGACGACACCACCAGCCGGTTGCGCGCGTGATCGGCCGGCAGCGCGTCGTCCTGCGGCCGCAGATACACGTTGTGTTTGCTGGTGGCGTAAAACGCCGCGTGGTGCTGTTCGGCACCTTCCAACCGCACCGTCGCCAGCGCGGCGGCGCGCAGAAATCCCGGCAGCACCAGCGCGCCGGCGCGCTCCAGCGTTTGCCGGCAACGGGTGCGGAACGCGGCGTCGTCGATGGGATGGGCGGACAGATCGATAATATCGGCAAGTTGCGGCATGGCGTTCCCCCTCGTGTGCGATAGCCGGATGCCTCTCACTGTAGCGAATGGCGCATTGCCGCCATAACAAAAATACGTTATGGATAAGCTAACCAATTCTTAGCGATAGCCCTGCCCATGCACTCACCGTCCCGCGCGCGCTTGCCCAAGCTGAGCGCCATTCTGGCGTTCGAAACCGCCGCCCGCACCGGCAGCCTGGCCCGCGCGGCGGATACGCTGGCGTTGACCGCCGCCGCCGTCAGCCAACAGATCCGCCAGCTCGAACAACATCTGGGCATCACGCTGTTCATCCGCGCCAAAAGCGGCGTCACGCTAACCGAACAGGGCGCGGACTACCTGGCCTACGTGCAGGAGGCGTTCGAAACGCTGCGCGTGGCGCAGCAACACGTCGAGCGCCAGCGCGGCAAACAGGCGCTGACGGTGTTCGCCCTGCCGGCGTTGGCCTCCAAGTGGCTGAACCCGGCGCTGGGCGACTGGCTGGCGCAGTGCCCCGACGGCGATTTGCGGCTGCACGCGACCCATGCGGCGGTCGATTTCGCCCATTCGGCGGCGGACTTCGCCCTGTGCTTCGGCGATCAGGATTATCCGCTGCTGGAAAAGGTGCGGCTGTTTCAGGATCGGGTGCAGCCGGTGTGCAGCCCGGCGCTGCGCGATCGCGGCGACTGGACGCAGTTGCCGCTGATCCACGTCGACTGGGGCAAAGAGAGCCAGTTTCTGCCGGGCTGGCACGAGTGGTTTACCGCCGCCGATCGAATGCCGCCGGCGCGGCGCGGGCTGACCTATAACCTGACTTCACTGGCCATCGACGCCGCCGTGCAAGGGCGCGGGGTGCTGCTCGGCCAGCGGCAGCTGATCGGCCGTGAACTGGCGGAAGGCCAGCTGGTCACCCTGGCCGAACCGGCGCTGCCGCTCAGCAAGCCCTACTACGTGGTTTACCCGCCGCGCACGCTGGAAAAACCTGGCGCAGCGGCGTTTCTCCGTTGGCTGCAGGCGCTGGCTCAGCGCGCGGTATAACCACCGTCGATGCTGTAAAACGCGCCGGTGGTGAAACTGCTGTCGTCCGAGAGCAGGAAAGCCACCGTTTTCGCCACCTCTTCCCGCGTCGCCATTCTCCCCATCGGGTGCGAAGCGGCCATCTGCGCCCGCACCGGCGCCGGCAGAGTCCCCATCGCCGGCGTATCCACATAGCCCGGCCCGACGGCGTTGATGCGCACGCCGCGCATGGCGAATTCCAGCGCCGCCGAGCGCGTCAGCCCCAGCACGCCATGCTTGGCGGCGGTATAGGGCGCAATCCCGGCAATCCCCACCACGCCGTTGGCGGAAGAGAGGTTCACCACCGCCCCGCCGCCGCCGGCGACGATCGCCGGCAGGCCGTACTTCATGCCGAAAAACGTGCCGCTCAGGCAGGTGGCGATCACCTCATGCCAGTCTTCGACCGCGTACCGATCGATGTCCACCTCCTGCGGGCCGGTGATCCCGGCATTGTTGACCAGCAGATGCAGCGCGCCGCAGCACCGCACCGTCTCTTTAATACCCTGCTGCACCGACGGCGCCTCACGCACGTCCATCCGCAACGTCATCACCCGTCGGCCCTCGGGATCGAGCCGCGCGGCGGCGGCGGCGAGAGGCGCGGCGTGGCGGCCGGTCATCACCACCGTGGCACCGCGCCGAAACAGTTCGGCGGCGATCGCTTCGCCGATGCCGGTGGAGGCGCCGGTCACCAGCGCCACCCGATGTTTGAAATCTTGCATAGCCGTTCTCCTGCCAGATTGAACTCAGGGGAACAGGCTAGCGCCGGCCAGTGACAGTTTGCGGCAGCAGCGACAGCGCAGCACGTAATGCGCTCACAAAAGCCGCAAAGCCCGCTATTTTATGCCTACTTTTTCTCATGCGAGACTCCCTGTGGATACCCAACGCTACCTGCAGCATATCGGCTTTACCGGCGCCGCCCGCCCAGACCTCCCCACATTGCAACAGCTGCACCATCGCCACATGCTGAGCGTCCCGTTCGAGAATCTGAGCATTATTTATCATCAGGGTATTCAGCTGGCGCCGGAGGCGCTGTTCAGCAAGGTGGTCGAGCGCAACCGCGGCGGTTTCTGTTATGAGCTGAACGCGCTGTTTGCTCTGCTGCTACGCGAGATCGGTTTCAAGGTGAGCTTCATCTCCGGCGAGATCCGCGCGCGCGACGGCCATTTCGGCCCGCCCTACGACCATCTGGCGCTGCGGGTGGATCTGGCGGGCCAGGCCTGGCTGGTGGACGTCGGTTTCGGCGATTCCTTCCTGACGCCGCTGAAGATCGTCGCCGCCGAGCCGCAACCGCAGGCCAGCGGCACCTTCCACCTGGAGCGGGAAGGCGAGTATTACCTGCTGGAGCGCCGCAACGGCGACCAACGTTCGCATGCCAAAACCCTGTATCGCTTTACCGTTCAGCCGCGCGAGCTGCATGAGTTCGACGAGATGTGCCGCTTCCACAGCACCTCGCCGCAGTCGCATTTCACCCAGCGCCTGGTGTGTTCACGGCCGACGGAGCACGGCCGGGTGACCCTCAGCGACATGAAGCTGATCGTGACCGAAGATCACCAGCGCCACGAAACGACGCTGCATTCGGAAGAGGAACGGCGCGCCGCGCTGTGGCAGCATTTCGCCATCGATTTGGATCGTTGACGGCGCAGGCGGCGCCCTTTTATTACGATTCTGTTACACCGATTGCATAACCGCGCTTGGCTGATTGCCAGCACCGCGGCGGCAGGCATCATAGAGCCATGATTCGGCAACAGAGTGCGAAAAATGATCCGTGTGATACTGGTGGATGACCATGTGGTGGTGCGCTCCGGCTTTGCGCAATTGCTCAGCCTCGAGGACGATCTCGACGTAGTGGGGCAATACAGCAGCGCGGCGGCGGCCTGGCCGGCATTGCTGCGCGACGACGTCAGCGTCGCGTTGATGGACATCGCCATGCCGGATGAAAACGGTCTCAGCCTGTTGAAGCGCCTGCGGGCGCAGAAGCCGCAGTTCCGCGCGATTATCCTCAGCATCTATGACTCCCCCACCTTCGTGCAAAGCGCGCTGGACGCCGGCGCCAGCGGCTATCTGACCAAACGCTGCGGGCCGGAAGAGCTGGTGCAAGCGGTGCGTTCCGTCGATATGGGCGGCCATTACCTGTGCGCCGACGCGCTGCGGGCGCTGCGCGGCGGCGAGCAGCCGGCCACGGCGCTGGAAGTGCTGACCCCGCGCGAGCGTGAAATCTTCGATCTGCTGGTCAAAGGCGACAGCGTAAAGGAGATCGCTTTCAGGCTCGCGCTCAGCCATAAAACGGTGCACGTGCATCGCGCCAACGTCCTGGGCAAGCTGCAGTGCAACAGCACCATCGAGCTGGTGCATTTCGCCCTCGACCATCAGCTGCTGGCGGGGCATTGATGTCGCCCAAACTCCGGCCCTGGGTTATCTCGCTGTTTATCCTGTTGGCCTGGGGCAGCGGCTGGCTGATGCTATGGACGCTTGGTTTCTATCTGACCCACAACGGCAATCAGGCGGCGCTGTTTCTGCCGCACGGCGTCTATCTCGCGCTGCTGATCCTGCTGGCGCGCCGCTATTGGCCCGCCCTGATAATTCCGCCGGTGCTGTTGCTGTTCTGGCTGCACGGCGAACGCCTGCTGAGCGGCTACGGCCTGCTGGCCGCGCCGTTTATCACCCTGCTTCCGGCCGCGGTCGCGCAACGACTCTGGCACCGTTTTCCGCTCTACTGGCAGCGGCTGACGCTGCTGCTGGCTGCGGTGACCGCCGCCTCGCTGCTCAATACCACCCTGCTTTCGCCGTTTGTGCCAAGCCCGGCGATGCTGCTTGGCCTGGCGTCGTTTACCGGCGGCGTCTTGCTGACCCCGTTCGTCTATCTGATCTTTGAATTTCTGCGCCAGCAGCACCGTTACCACCTGCTGGGGCTGGACACCCCCAACCCGCCGCTGCGCGCGTCCTTAATCATCTGGTGCAGCCTGTTCTTCGTTATCGGCATCGGCACGCAGATGGTGCTGTCGCCGGAAATCGAACGCCTGCTGCTGATCGTGGTGTTTCTGCCGAACGTGGTGATGGCGTGGAAGTTCGGCTGGCAGGGCGGCGTGCTGTCCGGCCTGCTCGGCAGCATGATGATCACCCTCGCCCGGCAGGTCGGCGTGGGGTTCGGCAATCTGGTCGAGCTGGAAATCTTTCTGGCGACGCAGGCGCTGCTCGGCATCGGCCTGGGCATCGCCATCAGCCGCCAGCAGCACCTGGCGCAAAACCTGCACCACTATCAGCGTCGCCTGGAAGAAGAGCTGGCGGCGCGGCGGGCGCTGACCGAAAAACTGATCCACACCGAAGAAGACACGCGGAAAAATCTGGCGCGCGAGCTGCACGATGAAATCGGCCAGAACATCACCGCGATTCAAATCCAGTCGCAGCTGGTCAAACGGGCGCGCGATCCGGCGCAAACCCAGGCCGCCGCGCACCAGATAAGCGAGCTCGCCCGGCGCATTCATCACTCCACGCGCCAGCTGCTGCGCCAGCTTCGCCCGCCCGCGTTGGACGAGCTGGCGTTCAAAGAGGCGCTTCACCACCTGCTGAGCGAATTCGCCTTTGCCGAACGGGGCATCCGCTGCCGTTTCGACTACCGACTCATAGACACGCCCGCCGGCGAAACGGTGCGCTTCACCCTCTACCGGCTGCTGCAAGAGCTGCTCAACAACGTGTGCAAACACGCCGAAGCCAGCGAGGTCGCCATCGTCTTGTATCAACAGGGCGCGCTTTTGCACCTCGAGGTGCGGGACAACGGCATCGGCATCCGCGCAGACAAGGCGCCCGGCCTCGGCATTCAGGGGATGCGCGAGCGGGTCAGCGCGCTGGGCGGCGAGCTGACGCTGGAAACGCATTGCGGCACGCGGGTAATTGTTAACCTGCCCACAAATTTGCAACAAACCATCGACTAACTAGGAAAAAGTCTTAGCCACTCCGGACTTTCTCTCATCCCCTTTCCCTTTCACCTTCTTATAGTCAGCACCAGGGAGGCGGCTATGCAGGCACGCTCGGCATCTGAAATCGATCATCGTTACCGCGCGCTGCGCCCGCGACTGCTGCTGTACATGGTCATCGGGTACGCCGCCTTTTACCTGACGCGCAAAAGCGTGAATTACGTGCTGCCGGCGCTGCAAACGGATTTGGGGCTGGATAAAGGGGACATCGGCCTGCTCGGCTCGCTGTTTTACCTGAGCTACGGCCTGTCGAAATTCGCCGCCGGACTGTGGCACGACGGCCACGGGCAGCGCAGATTTATGGGGATCGGCCTGTTCGCCACCGGCTTGCTGGACGTGGCGTTCGCCTTCGGCGAATCGCTGACGCTGCTGCTGGCGGTCTGGGCGCTGAACGGCTTCTTTCAGGGCTGGGGCTGGCCGCCCTGCGCGCGGCTGCTGACCCACTGGTATTCGCGCAACGAGCGCGGCTTCTGGTGGGGCTGCTGGAATATGTCGATCAACCTCGGCGGCGCGATCGTGCCGCTGATCAGCGCCTTCGCCGCCCAGCGCTGGGGCTGGCAGGCGGCGATGCTGATCCCGGGCGCCGTCAGCATGGTGTTGGGCATCTGGCTCACGCGGCGGCTGACGGGCACGCCGCAGGAAGAAGGCCTGCCGTCGGTCGGCCGGTGGCGCCACGATCCGCTGGAACTGCGCCAGGAACAGCAAAGCCCGCCGATGGGGCTGTGGCAGATGTTGCGCACCACGATGCTGAAGAACCCGATGATCTGGCTGCTCGGCGTCTCTTACGTGCTGGTCTACCTGATCCGCATCGCGTTGAACGACTGGGGCAATCTCTGGCTGACGGAAAGCCACGGCGTCAACCTGCTCAGCGCCAACGCCACGGTGATGCTGTTCGAGGTAGGCGGCCTGCTCGGCGCGCTGTTCGCCGGCTGGGGCTCGGATTTGCTGTTCGGCGGGCAGCGCGCGCCGATGATTTTGCTGTTCACGCTCGGGCTGATGGTTTCCGTCGCCGCGCTATGGCTGGCGCCGGTGCATCACTACGCGCTGCTGGCGGGCTGTTTCTTTGCGGTGGGTTTTTTTGTCTTCGGCCCACAGATGCTGATTGGCCTCGCCGCCGTGGAATGCGGGCACAAAGGCGCAGCGGGCTCCATCACCGGTTTTCTCGGCCTGTTCGCCTACCTGGGGGCTGCACTGGCGGGCTGGCCGCTGTCGCAGATCATCGAAGGCTACGGCTGGTCAGGCATGTTCAGTTTGCTGTCGATCGCCGCCGTTCTTATGGGTTTATTGCTGATGCCGCTGCTGATGGCGAGCGTTACCACCTCTACCGAGAGAAGGATAAAACAATGAAAAAAACCTTAGTCACTACCCTGATAGCTTCCGGCATCGCGCTGGCCACGCTGAGCGGCGCCGCGCACGCCAAGGGCCGCCTGGTGGTCTACTGCAGCGCCACCAATGAAATGTGCGAAGCGGAAACCAAAGCCTTCGGCGAGAAATATGACGTGAAAACCTCGTTCATCCGCAACGGCTCCGGCAGCACGCTGGCGAAAGTGGACGCCGAGAAGAAAAACCCGCAGGCGGACGTCTGGTACGGCGGCACGCTCGATCCGCAATCCCAGGCCGGTGAAATGGGGCTGCTGCAGCCATATAAATCGCCAAACCTCGAACAGGTGATGCCACAATTCCGCGATCCGGCGAAGCTGAAAGGCAACTACTCCTCGGCGGTCTACGTCGGCATTCTCGGCTTTGGCGTCAATACCCAGCGCCTGAAAGAGAAAAACCTGCCGGTGCCCAAGTGCTGGAAAGACCTGACCAAGCCGGAATACAAAGGCGAGATTCAAATCGCCGATCCGCAGAGCTCCGGCACCGCCTACACCGCTCTGGCGACCTTTGCCCAGCTGTGGGGGGACGATCAGGCGTTCGATTACCTCAAGCAGCTGAACGCCAACGTCTCGCAGTACACCAAGTCCGGCATTGCCCCGGCGCGCAACGCCGCCCGCGGCGAAACGGCAATCGGCATCGGTTTCCTGCATGACTACTCGCTCGAAAAGGAACAGGGCGCGCCGCTTGAGCTGATCTCGCCTTGTGAAGGCACCGGCTACGAAATCGGCGGCGTCAGCATCCTCAAAGGCGCGCGCAACCTCGACAACGCCAAGCTGTTCGTGGATTGGGTGCTGTCGAAAGAGGCGCAGGAACTGGCATGGCAGAAAGGCAAGTCCTATCAGATCCTGACCAATACCACCGCCGCTACCTCGCCGAACTCGCTGAAGCTCGACGATCTGAAACTGATCAACTACGACATGGACAAATACGGCTCGACCGAGGTCCGCAAGGCGCTGATCAACAAATGGGTCAGCGAAGTCAAGATGGGTAAATAAACCCGCATTCTGCGCCTGTTGCCGGGTAAGCCTCACGCCTTACCCGGCCTGAACATCCGGGAAACTTATGTCACATACACATGCTCTCCATCTCGTGAAAAAACGAGATGCGATATTCCTTTGGGTCTTGCTTGGCTGGCTGGCGTTCGCCCTGCTGCCGAGCTGGAGCCTGGATTACGGCCTGCTGGAGTCCACCGGCGATGAAATCCTCGCGGCCTACGGCTGGTCACACCGCAATGTCAGCTGGCTATGGTGCCTGTTGCCGAGCCTGCTGCTGCTTCGCCCCTACGCCCCAGCGGGCGGTGAACGGCGGCGGCGCCACGCGTTCGATGCCGGCTGGGCGCTGCTGTGCATGGCCTTTATCGTCGTCAGCGCCACGGTGGCGGGGCGCGGTTTAGGCTACGCCACCCTGGTACAATTGACCGCGCTGGGCGCCATCATGACGCTGGCGCTGACCCGCCTCGAATGGCTGGGCGGCGACCGTTTCGTTATCGGCGCGCTGGTCACCATCGTGGCGCTGATCGGCGTCTTCATCGTCTGGCCGAGCATCGCGATTTTCATTCCGATGTTCACCGACCAGACGGGTGCGTTCGCGCCGCTGGCGTTTATGAACGTGCTGTCGCAGGCGCATATCGTTCAGGTGATCCTCAACTCCATCGCCCTGTCGATCGCGGTGGGCGCCGGCTGCACCTTCTTCGGCCTGGTGCTGGCGATTTACACCACCCGCATCGCCAGGCGCAGCGCCATTATCGGCCGCATCTTCTCCATCCTGCCCATCGTCACGCCGCCGTTCGTCGTCGGCCTGGGCGTCACGCTGATGATGGGGCGCTCCGGCTACGTCACCGAGTGGATGGTGGCCTGGTTCGGCCTGACCAACACCAACTGGCTGTACGGCTTTACCGGCATCTGGCTGGCGCAGGTGCTGGCGTTCACGCCGATGGCGTTCATGATCCTCGACGGCGCGATCAAGACCATTCATCCTTCGCTGGAAGAAGCCTCCTACACCCTGCGCGCCAGCCGTTGGCAAACCTTTAACGGCGTGTTCGTGCCGCTGCTGAAACCGGCGCTGGCCAACGCGTTTCTGATCGTGGTGGTGCAATCGCTGGCCGACTTCAGCAACCCGCTGGTGCTCGGCGGCAACTTCGACGTACTGGCGACGCAAATCTATTTCTACATCACCGGCTCGCAGCTCGACTATCAGGCCGCCAGCACCCTCGGCGCCTTCCTGCTGCTGTTCTCGCTGCTGGTGTTCTGCATTCAGTACCTGTGGATCGGCAAGCGTTCCTACGTCACCGTGTCCGGCAAATCCTACCGCGGCGACGTACAGCCGCTGCCGGTCACGCTGGTGTGGGGCGTGATCGCGTTGCTGGCGGTGTGGGTAGCCTTTAACGCCCTGCTCTACGGCAGCATTTTCTACGGCAGCTTCACCGTCAACTGGGGGGTGGATTACACGCTGACGCTGGATAACTTCATCAAGCTGTTCGGCCAGGGCATGAGCGACGGCGCGTGGCCTTCGCTGCTCGACACGCTGCTGTACGCCGGGATCGCCGCGCCGATCACCGCCGCCTTCGGCCTGCTGATCGCCTGGATCGTGGTGCGCCAGCAGTTCAAGGGCAAAAAGACCATCGAGTTCACCACCATGCTGTGCTTTGCGGTGCCGGGCACCGTGGCCGGCGTCTCTTACATTCTCGCCTTCAACAGTGCGCCGGTGTACCTCACCGGGACGGCCGCCATCGTGATTATCTCGATGGTGATGCGCAACGTGCCGGTGGGCATTCGCGCCGGGATCGCCGGGCTGGGCCAGATAGACAAATCTCTGGACGAAGCCTCGCTCAGCCTGCGCGCCGGCTCGCTGCGCACCATCACGCACATCCTGCTGCCGCTGCTGCGCCCGGCGATCCTGTCGGCGCTGATCTACAGCTTCGTGCGCGCCATCACCACCGTCAGCGCCATCGTCTTCCTGGTCACCCCCGATACCCGCGTGGCCACCGCATACATCCTCAACCGCGTGGAAGACGGCGAATACGGGGTGGCGATCGCCTACGGTTCAATTCTGATCGTGGTGATGCTGGCGATTATTTTCCTCTTTGACTGGCTGATCGGCGAGGCACGCATCTCCCGTTCAAAAGCCAAAAACCAGGCGTAATGGAGCCCATGATGAGCCAGAAAAATTTCGTTGAACTGCGCAACGTCTCCAAACGGTTCGGCAGCAACACGGTGATCGATAACATCGCGCTCACCATCCCTCGGGGGCAGATGGTGACGCTGCTCGGCCCTTCCGGCTGCGGCAAGACCACCATTTTGCGCCTGGTCGCCGGGCTGGAAAAGCCGAGCGACGGGCAGATATTCATTGATGGTGAAGACGTTACCCATCGTTCCATCCAGCAGCGTGACATCTGCATGGTGTTCCAGTCTTATGCCCTGTTCCCGCACATGTCGCTGGGGGAAAACGTCGGCTATGGGCTGAAGATGCTCGGCATTCCGCGCGCCGAAGCGAAAGCGCGCGTGCAGGAAGCGCTGGCGATGGTGGATCTGGCGGGGTTCGACGATCGCTATGTCGATCAGATCTCCGGCGGCCAACAGCAGCGCGTGGCGCTGGCGCGCGCGCTGATCCTCAAGCCGAAAGTGCTGCTGTTCGACGAGCCGTTGAGCAACCTCGACGCCAACCTGCGCCGCAGCATGCGCGAAAAGATCCGCGAGCTGCAAAAGCAGTTTGATATCACGTCGCTGTACGTCACCCACGATCAGAGCGAGGCTTTCGCGGTCTCAGACACCGTGCTGGTGATGAACAAGGGGCATATCATGCAGATAGGCTCGCCGCAGGATCTCTATCGGCAGCCGGCGTCGCGCTTTATGGCGAGCTTCATGGGGGACGCCAACCTGTTCCCGGCCGGCTTCAGCGCGGACTATGTCGATATCAGCGGCTATCGCCTGCCGCGCCCCGCGCACTTTACCGCCGAAGGCGCCGGCACGGTGGGCGTGCGGCCGGAAGCGATCACGCTGAGCGAGTACGGCGAGGAAAGCCAGCGCTGCGTGATCCAGCATGTCGCCTACATGGGGCCGCAGTATGAAGTCACGGTGGCGTGGCATGGGCAGCAGATTTTGCTGCAGGTTAACGCCACTCGCCTGCAGCCCAACGTCGGCGAACAGTATTATCTGGAAATACACCCCTACGGCATGTTTATGCTGGCGGACGCGGCATAATAAGCATCACTCTTAAGCGTTAGAATAACGGCCATTCCGCATGGAATGGCCGTTAATAACCGCCAAAAAAACCGTATTTATCTATTTTTACAATTCCACCCAAGTCCTTGTTCAATCGAAAAATAAATATAGTCGCATTCATTAGAAAATAACCACCTGGGCCACCAAGGGTGATATTTTTATTTAGATGGGGTAAGCTTAATCCCGCAGTCGAAATTATTTAACGGCCAACTCAAGGAGAAATTCATGAGCAACAATGCAAACGCACAGGCGCAGCTGGATAATTTACGTAACGTCGCTTCCCAGCTGAAGGAAATGCGCCACTATGCGCAGGCGAATACCGAAACGCTCTCCGCACACTGGCTGGCCTTCGATCAGGGGGAATGCAAAAATAAGGCATTCGCCGAAGCCATTAACGACCTGTTGAATAAACAGGGCGCCTGTCTGGAAGGGCTGGAAAAAACCATTCAGGATATCGAGATAGAATTGAACCGTCTCGACAAAGCCGCCTGATAATACCGATTTAAATAAACCCGCCGCGTGCGGGTTTATTTTTAGCTACGGCAGATGACGCGCGCAATATCCCCTGACGTCGTCAGCGCGCGTATTTCGCTGAACAGTTCGCTGGCTTCGTCATATTCTTTACGCAAATAGCCCAGCCACTGTTTGATGCGTGCCACGTGATACAGGCCGGTATCGCCCTGCTTTTCCAGATGGACGTATTTTTGCAGCAGCTCAACCACCTGCGGCCAGGGCATGCGCGGTTCGTTGTACTTCACCACCCGGCTCAGGTTCGGCACGTTGAGCGCGCCGCGCCCCAGCATGATGGCGTCGCAGCCGGTCGCCTGCAGGCAATCCTGCGCGCTCTGGTAATCCCAGATCTCGCCGTTGGCGATCACCGGAATGCTCAGCCGTTGGCGGATCTCGCCGATCGCCGCCCAGTTGATGCGATCCGCCTTGTAGCCGTCCTCTTTGGTGCGGCCATGCACCGTCAGCTCGCTGGCGCCCGCCTGCTGCACCGCATCGGCGATTTCAAAACTGCGGTTGGAGGAGTCCCAACCCAAACGCACCTTCACCGTGACCGGCAGATGGGCCGGCACCGCCGCGCGCATCGCTTTGGCGCCCTGGTAGATCAATTCCGGATCTTTGAGCAGCGTCGCCCCGCCGCCGCTGCCGTTCACCAGCTTGGACGGGCAGCCGCAGTTGAGATCGACGCCGTAAGAGCCCAGCTCCACCGCGCGCGCGGCGTTCTCCGCCAGCCACTGTGGGTGCTGCCCCAGCAGCTGTACGCGCACCAGCGTGCCCGACGGCGTGCGGCTGGCGTGGCGCAGCTCCGGGCACAGCCGGTAGAACGACTTGGCCGGCAGCAGCTGATCGACCACGCGCAAAAATTCGGTGATGCACAGATCGTAGTCGTTCACCTCGGTGAGCAACTCACGCACCAAAGAATCGAGAACGCCCTCCATCGGAGCCAATAATACGCGCATGACCAATCCCAGCTAAAAAAAGACCCGCAATGATACGGGTGAATGCCCGCGCCAGACAAGCCTCTGCGGGCATTAAAAGCGCCGTCAGCCCAGCCGGCGGATCGGTTGGCCGGCGAGGAACGCCGCAATATCCTCGACCGCCTCGGTGAAGTAGGCGCGGTAGTTGTCGTCCGCCACGTAGCCCACATGCGGCGTCGCCAGCACGTTGGGCAGCTGACGAAACGCATCGTCGGCCGGCAGCGGCTCCGTCTCGAACACGTCCAGCCCGGCGCCGGCGATCTTCCGCTGTTGCAGCACGTCCACCAATGCCGCCCGATCGACGATCGCCGCACGCGAGGTGTTGATCAGGTAAGCGGTGGGCTTCATCGCCGTCAATTCGTCACGCCCCACCAGCCCGCGGCTGCGATCGCTCAGCACCAGGTGGATAGAGACAAAATCGCTCTGCTCGAACAACGCCCGTTTGGACGGCGCCAGTTCAGCCCCCTCCTGCGCCGCCCGTTCCGCCGTCAGGTTCTGGCTCCAGGCCAGCACCCGCATGCCGAACGCCTGCGCCACCCGGGCCATCTGGCCGCCGATCTTGCCCAGCCCCAGCAGCCCCAGCGTTTTGCCCTGCAGGGTGACGCCGAGATCCCGCTGCCACGGGCCGTTGTTTTGCAGCCCGACGCTTTCCGGCACGATATGCTTCGCCAGCCCGAGCAGCAGCGCCCAGGTCAGCTCCATCGGCGCCGCCGACCCGCTGCTGGTGCCGCACACCACCACGCCGCGCTCGGCGGCGGCGGCCAAATCGATAGCGGCGTTGCGCATGCCGGAGGTGATCAGCAGCTTCAGCTTCGGCAGCCGCGCCAGCAGCGAGGCGGTCATCGGCGTGCGCTCGCGCATGATGACCAGAATGTCGCACTCCTGCAGATGCACCGCCAGCTCCGCCTCATCGGTAAAGTGCGCGCTGATGGCGGACACCTCCACCCGCTCGGCCAGCGCCGACCAATCCGCCATCTTGAGCGCCACCTGCTGGTAATCATCGAGAATTGCGCACTTCAATTTCATCTCCGTCTCCTGGAATCTAGGGGTAGCCACCGTCCAGCCTAGTACGAAAATGCCTTTCCGCCAGGCAAAAAAAAAGCCGCCCGTATCGGCGGCTTACTCTTAGAGCAATCAGGCTTATTCGGCCGGTTTGCGATTGCGCGGGCGGCGCGAAGGCGCGCCGGAACGGCGCTGGCCGTCACCCTGCGGGCGGGCGTTACCGTTGCCGTTGCCGTTGCCGCGGTTTTCACGCTGGCCGCCGTTCGCGTTACCGCTGCGCTGACCGCCGCCGTTACCGGAACGCTGGCCACCGCCGTTGCCGCGCGGCGCACCGCGCCCGCCACCCTGGCGGCCGTTGATGATCGGCTCGGCCTTGATAGTCGGATCCGGCTCGTAGCCCGGCAGCGCGATGCGTGGAATTTCACGCTTCAGCAGACGCTCGATGTCGCGCAGCAGCTTGTGCTCGTCCACGCACACCAGCGAGATAGCTTCGCCGGTGCGCTCCGCGCGGCCGGTACGGCCGATACGGTGCACGTAGTCTTCCGGCACGTTAGGCAGCTCGTAGTTCACCACGTGCGGCAGCTGGTCGATATCCAGACCGCGCGCCGCGATGTCGGTGGCCACCAGCACGCGGATGCGGCCGTCTTTGAAGTCCGCCAGCGCACGGGTACGGGCGCCCTGGCTCTTGTTGCCGTGGATAGCCGCGGCGGTGATGCCGTCTTTGTTCAGCTGCTCCGCCAGGTGGTTGGCGCCGTGCTTGGTGCGGGTAAACACCAGCACCTGTTTCCAGTCGCCTTCGCCGATCATCTGCGACAGCAGTTCCCGCTTACGCTTCTTGTCGACGAAATGCACGCTCTGTTCGATCTGCTCGGACGCGGTGTTGCGGCGCGCCACTTCTACCGAAGCCGGGTTGTGCAGCAGCTTGTTGGCCAGCGCCTTGATGTCGTCGGAGAAGGTGGCGGAGAACAGCAGGTTCTGACGCTTGGCCGGCAGCTTGGCCAGCACGCGGCGGATGTCGTGGATAAAGCCCATGTCCAGCATGCGGTCCGCTTCGTCCAGCACCAGAATTTCGATTTTGGACAGGTCAACCGCGTTCTGATGTTCCAGATCCAGCAGACGACCCGGCGTCGCCACCAGGATATCGACGCCGCCGCGCAGCTTCATCATCTGCGGGTTGATGCTCACGCCGCCAAACACCACCAGCGAACGCAGGCGCAGGTGTTTGCTGTAGGCATCGACGTTTTCGCCGATCTGCGCCGCCAGCTCACGGGTTGGCGTCAGGATCAGCGCGCGCACCGGGCGACGGCCCTTGACCGGATGGTCATGCTTGCTCAGCAGCTGCAACAGCGGCAGGGTAAAACCGGCGGTTTTACCGGTGCCGGTCTGGGCGCTGGCCATCAGGTCACGACCTTCCAGCACGACAGGAATAGCCTGACGCTGAATTGGCGTCGGTTCGCGATAGCCCTGTTCTTCAACAGCGCGCACAATTTCAGCACTTAAGCCGAGGGTTTCAAATGACATAAAGAGAAAAACTCCAGATCCCCCCTAACCTAACGGTGTTCGGTGCAGTTTCCTGGGAGGATGATCAGACGGGGCATTAAGCATGACCACGAGGGATTGGCACAAACTGCAGTGCACCAGGCGGCGATTGTAACAGAAGTCGCGCAATAAAAAGCACTTTTACGCGTGGAGAGCACAATCTGCCGTAAATTCAGCATTGTCTGAAGCCGATCACATAACTCATTGTGATTAGCGGTTGCGTTTTAAACAATCTGGCATAAAGTTAATCATATGATTGATTAACTTCGAGCGTGACCCATGCCAGCTTCCGTACCTCATCAGGCCGCCGGCCGGGCGCGCGGCGAGCAAGCGCGCCGGCAGCTGCTCGCCGCGGCGACCGACCTGTTCGGCGAATATGGCCTGCAGGGCGCCACCACCCGCGATATCGCCCAGCGCGCCGGCCAGAACATCGCCGCCATCACCTATTACTTCAGCTCTAAAGAGGGGCTGTACCTGGCCGTGGCGCAGTCGCTCGCCGATTTCATCCAGCAGGCGTTCGCCCCGCTGGCCGAAGAGGTCGATCGCTTCTGGCAACAGCCCGTCGCGCAGCGCTCACCCGACGCGGCGCTGCGTTTGCTGCAGCGTGGCCTGCTGGCCTTCAGCGAACTGATGACCCAGCCGCACACGCTGAACCTGAGCAAAATCATGTCGCGCGAACAGCTCGCCCCGACCGACGCCTACCCGCTGATCCACAGCCAGGTGATCGCGCCGATGCACGAGCGGCTGTGCCGCCTGCTGGCGGCCGCCACCGGCATCGACGAACGCGCCCCCCGCCTCGTGCTGCATACCCATGCGCTGATCGGCGAGGTGCTGTCGTTCCGCGTGGCGCGCGAAACCATCCGCCGTCAGGCCGGCTGGCAAGAGATTGGTGAGGGCGAAGCGGCGCAAATCGCGGCGGTGCTGAGCGAGCATATCGAGATTCTGGTTGTTGGGCTGCGCCAACGTCACGGCGCGTAAATTCAGGCAGGGAGTGTTATGAACAAAAAACGCAGTGCCTTGATCGTGTTGTTAATTCTGCTGATCGCGGCCGCCGCTTACGGGGTATGGCATTACCAACAGCAGCAGGATAAGCCGCTGACGCTGTATGGCAACGTCGACATCCGCACGGTGAACCTCGGCTTTCGCGTCGACGGCCGCCTGGCGTCGCTGACGGTGGATGAAGGCGATGCCGTTCAGCCGGGCCAGCTGCTCGGTAAGCTGGACGACGCCCCCTACCGCAACGCGCTGCAGCAGGCCGAAGCCAACGTCGGCAGCGCGCGCGCCAAGCTGTCGTTGCTGCAGGCCGGTTACCGCGCCGAAGAGATCGCCCAGGTACGGTCGGAAATGGCGCAGCGCCAGTCCGCCTTCGCCTACGCCGACAGCTTCCTGAAGCGCCAGCAGGGGCTGTGGGCGAAAAACGCCACCTCCGCCGACGCGCTGGAGGATGCGCGCACCGCCCGCAATCAGGCGCAGGCCAACCTGCAGGCGGCGAAAGACAAGCTGTCGCAATACCGCAGCGGCAACCGCCCGCAAGAAATCGAACAGGCTAAGGCCGACGTGGCGCAGAGCGAGGCGGCGCTGGCGCAGGCACAGTTGAACCTGCAAGACGCCACGCTGGTTTCCCCTTCCGCCGGCACGGTGCTGACCCGCGCGGTGGAGCCGGGCACCATGCTCGGCGCCGGCGGCACGGTCTTCACCCTGTCGCTGACCCGGCCGGTGTGGGTGCGCGCCTACGTCAACGAAACCAGCCTGAGCCAGGCGGTGCCCGGCACCGAACTGGAGATCTACACCGACGGCCGCCCCGGCAAGCCTTATCACGGCAAGATCGGCTTCGTCTCGCCGACCGCCGAATTCACGCCGAAAAGCGTTGAAACGCCGGATCTGCGCACTGATCTGGTGTACCGCCTGCGGGTGATCGTCACCGACGCCGACGACGCGCTGCGCCAGGGCATGCCGGTCACCTTGCGCTTCGCCAAACCCTGAGGCCGGCCATGGAACAGGCGCACACCATTGAGCTGGAAGGGCTGGAGAAGCGCTTCCCGTCGCTTGAGAAACCGGCGGTCGCCAGCCTGACCACCACCCTGCGCAGCGGCGCGGTGATTGGGCTGGTCGGCCCGGACGGCGCCGGCAAAACCACCCTGCTGCGCATGCTGGCCGGGCTGCTGCAGCCCAGCAGCGGCAAACTGCGGGTCGCCGGGCTGGATCCGATCGCGCAGGATCGTCAACTGCACGCGATCCTCGGTTACATGCCGCAGAAGTTCGGGCTGTATGAGGATCTGACGGTGATGGAGAACCTGACGCTGTACGCCGATCTGCGCGGCGTCACCGGCGATCTTCGCCGCCAGACCTTCGAGCGGCTGTTGAAATTCACCGATCTGACACGCTTTACCGAGCGCCTGGCGGGCAAGCTGTCCGGCGGCATGAAGCAAAAGCTGGGCCTGGCCTGCACGCTGGTGGGCGAACCTCAGGTGCTGTTGCTGGATGAGCCGGGCGTCGGCGTCGATCCGATCTCGCGCCGCGAGCTGTGGCGCATGGTGCACGAGCTGGCCAACGACGGCATGCTGATTCTGTGGAGTACGTCTTATCTCGATGAGGCCGAACAGTGCCGCGAAGTGCTGCTGCTCAACGAGGGCGAGCTGCTGTTCACCGGCGCGCCGCAGGAGCTGACCCGCCGTATGGCCGGGCGCACGGTGTTGATCGCCGCGCCCCCCGGCAGCCATCGATCGCTGCTGCAGCGGGCGATCTGCCTGCCGGCGGTCACCGACGGGGTGATCCAGGGCAAGTATCTACGCCTGATCCTGAAGGAAGGCGAAGATCACCGGCAGCTGTTGCAAGCGCTGGATCTACCGGACGCCGAACTGGACGAAGCGGATCCGCGCTTCGAGGATGCGTTTATCGATCTGCTCGGCGGCGGCCCCAACCACCGCTCGGCGCTGGCGGAGATCATGCCGACCGTCAACGGTGAAAGCGGTGAAACGGTGATCGAAGCGGTGCAGCTGACCAAGAAATTCGGCGACTTCGCCGCTACCGATCACGTTGATTTCCAGGTGCGGCGCGGCGAAATTTTCGGCCTGCTCGGGCCGAACGGCGCCGGCAAGTCCACCACCTTCAAAATGATGTGCGGCCTGCTGATCCCTTCCAGCGGTAAGGCGCTGGTGCTGGGGATGGATCTCAAGACCAGCTCCGGCCAGGCGCGCCAACGCCTCGGCTACATGGCGCAAAAATTCTCGCTGTACGGCAACCTGACGGTGGCGCAGAACCTGAAGTTTTTCTCCGGCGTCTACGGCCTGAGCGGCAAGGCGCAGCGCGACAAAATCGACGAGATGTCCCGCGCCTTCAACTTCGCGCCGATCCTCGATCAGACGCCGGACGCGCTGCCGCTCGGCTTCAAACAGCGCCTGGCGCTGGCCTGCGCGCTGATGCACGAACCGGATATCCTGTTCCTCGACGAACCGACTTCCGGCGTCGATCCGCTGACGCGGCGCGAGTTCTGGTTGCACATCAACGGCATGGTCGACAAGGGCGTCACGGTGATGGTGACCACCCACTTTATGGACGAGGCGGAATACTGCGACCGCATCGGCCTGGTATACCGCGGCAAGATCATCGCCGCCGGCACGCCGGACGATCTCAAACAGCAGGTGGCGCGCGACGACAATCCCAACCCCTCGATGGAGCAGGCGTTTATCGAGCTGGTGCAGGGTTACGATGAGGAGGAATCACGGTGAGCGATAACCGCACCCCAATCGACGACGGCGGCTTCTCCTGGCGCCGGCTGCGCGCGCTGTGCCTGAAGGAAACGCGGCAGATACTGCGCGATCCCAGCAGTGGCCTGATCGCCTTCGTCATCCCGCTGATGCTGCTGTTTATCTTCGGCTACGGCATCAACCTGGACTCCAGCAAGCTGCATCTGGGCATTCTGATGGAGCAACAGAGCGAAGACGCGCGCGATCTGGCCCAGGCATTCGCCGGTTCCCCCTATATCGAACCGACCATCAGCGACAACCGCCAACAGCTGATCCAGCAGATGCAGGCCGGCACGATCCGCGGCCTGGTGGTGATCCCGGTGGACTTCGACCAGCGCATGGCGCGCCCGCACGACAGCGCCCCCATCCAGGTGATCACCGACGGCAGCGAGCCGAACACCGCCAACTTCGTGCAGGGTTATGCCCAGGGCGTATGGCAAGTTTGGCAGCAGCAGCGCGCCACCGATCGGGGCAACAGCGACAAACCGCTGATTGACGTACAGATGCGCTACTGGTTCAACCCGGCGGCCATCAGCCGGCACTACATCATTCCCGGCGCCATCACCATCATCATGACGGTGATCGGCGCCATCCTCACCTCGCTGGTGATCGCCCGCGAATGGGAGCGCGGCACCATGGAGGCCCTGCTGTCCACCCAGGTGACGCGCAGCGAGCTGCTGCTCTCCAAGCTGATCCCTTATTACTTCCTCGGCATGGCCGCCATGGCACTGTGCATGGCGGTGGCGGTGTGGGTGCTCGGCGTACCCTATCGCGGCTCGCTGCTGATCCTGCTGCTGATCAGCAGCCTGTTCCTCGCCAGCACCCTCGGCATGGGCCTGCTGATCTCCACCCTCACCCGCAATCAGTTCAATGCGGCGATGGTGGCGCTGAACGCCGCCTTCCTGCCGTCGATCATGCTGTCCGGCTTCATCTTCCAGATCGACAGCATGCCGGCCATCGTGCGCGCGGTGACCTACATCATTCCGGCGCGCTACTTCGTCAGCACGCTGCAAACGCTGTTCCTGGCGGGCAACGTCGGCACCGTGCTGCTGATCAATCTGCTGTTCCTGATCGCTTCCGCGGTGGTGTTCATCGGCCTGACGGCCTGGAAAACCCAGCGCCGGCTGGATTGAGGAGAAAAGCGATGTTTCATCGTCTGTTGACGCTCATCATCAAGGAAATGCAGGCGCTGCTGCGCGATCCGCAAACCCGCGCCATTTTAATCATGCCGGTGATCCTGCAGGTGCTGCTGTTCCCGTTCGCCGCGACGCTGGAAGTCACCAACGCCACCATCGCGGTCTACAGCGAGGACAGCGGCCAGGCCTCGGTAGAGCTGACCCAGCGCTTCGCCAAGGCCAAGGCCTTTCAACACGTGCTGCTGCTGCGCAGCCCGCAGGAGATAAGGACCACCATCGACAACCAGCGGGCGCTGCTGCTGATCCGCTTCCCGGCGCAGTTCTCGCGCGATATCGCCACCGGCAACACCGCGCCGCTGCAGCTGCTGCTCGACGGGCGCAACTCCAACAGCGCGCAGATCGCCGCCAACTACGTGCAGCAGATCGTGCAGGAATATCAGAACGAGCTGCTCGGCAACCGCGCTAAACCCAACAACAGCGAGCTGGTGGTGCGCAACTGGTATAACCCGAATCTGGACTACAAATGGTTCGTGGTGCCGTCGCTGATCGCCATGATCACCACCATCGGCGTGCTGATCGTCACCTCGCTGTCGGTGGCGCGCGAACGCGAACAGGGCACGCTGGAACAGCTGCTGGTCTCGCCGCTCACCACCTGGCAGATCTTTATCGGCAAGGCGGTGCCGGCGCTGATCGTCGCCAGCTTCCAGGCCAGCATCGTGCTGCTGATCGGCATCTTCCTGTATCAGATCCCGTTCGCCGGATCGCTGCTGCTGTTCTATGCCACCATGCTGATCTACGGGCTGTCGCTGGTCGGTTTCGGCCTGCTGATCTCGTCGCTGTGCGCCACTCAGCAGCAGGCGTTCATCGGCGTGTTCGTGTTCATGATGCCGGCGATCCTGCTCTCGGGTTACGTCTCGCCGGTAGAGAATATGCCGGTGTGGCTGCAGGATCTGACCTGGGTTAACCCGATACGCCACTTCACCGACATCACCAAGCAGATCTACCTGAAGGACGCCAGTTTCAGCATCATCTGGCACAGCCTGTGGCCGCTGCTGGTGATCACCGCCACCACCGGCAGCGCCGCCTACGCGCTGTTCCGCCGCAAGATCGCATAAAAAAGGCTCTGCATGTCACATGCAGAGCCTGGTAAGTCCTGTGGATTTCAAGCTGCTGCTTGAAAGACCACGGATTTAGCGGCGGTTGCCGAAGATACGCAACAACATCAGGAACAGGTTGATGAAATCGAGATACAGCGTCAGCGCGCCGACGATGGCGTACTTGCGGAAGCTGTCTTTATCATCGGCGTTCAGCTGCTCGCCCATCGCCTTGAGTTTTTGCGTGTCGTACGCGGTCAGGCCGACGAACACCACCACCCCGATGTAGGTGATCGCCCACATCAGCGCGGTGCTTTTCAGCCAGATGTTCACCAGCGAGGCCAGCACGATGCCGATCAGCGCCATGAACAGCATGCTGCCGAAGCCGCTCAGATCTCGCTTGGTGGTGTAGCCATACAGGCTCATGGCGCCGAACATGCCGGCGGTGACCACGAAGGTGCTGGCGATCGAGCTGTAGGTGTAGGCAATGAAGATGCTCGACAACGTCAGCCCGGTCAGCGCCGAGTACAGCATGAACAGCGAAGTGGCCACCGCGCCGCTCAGGCGGTTGACCATGCCGGAGATCACGAACACCAGCGCCAGTTGAGCGATGATCAGGCCGAAGAAGGTGATCTGGCTGGAGAAGATGAAGTTGAGGATCGCGGGCGTGTTGGCCGCATACCAGGAAACGAACGCCGTCAGCAGCAGACCGCAGGTCATCCAGCCGTAAACCTGCGCCATGTAGGCCTGAATGCCGCTGTTGGCACGTTCGACGATTGAACCATTAGAGCGTGGATATCGGTCCATGACGGTTACCTTTTGCGTTGTAAACAAGATTCCGAAGCCCCGCGAACGGGGCTTCGCCTGCTATAAGCGTACCACAGAATATGCCGGGCGAAAGCGGCAAAGGTCTTGATTTGTTTCCGCTGTTGACGCGTTATTTAGCCGCGTCGTGCCAGCGCTGCGCGGCCTCGCGATCGCTGTCGCGAGCGTCCACCCAACGATCGCCCTGGCCGGTGGCTTCGCGCTTCCAGAACGGCGCGCGGGTCTTCAGGTAGTCCATGATGAACTCGCTGGCGGCGAACGCCATGCTGCGGTGCGCGCCGGTCACGCCGACGAACACGATCTCGTCGCCGGGATACAGCGCGCCGACGCGGTGGATCACCGTCACCCGCTGCAGCGGCCAACGGCTGCGCGCCTCGGCCACGATCTCCGCCAGCGCCTTCTCGGTCATGCCGGGATAGTGTTCCAGCGTCAGCGCGCTGACGTCGTCACCCAGATTATGGTTGCGCACCTTGCCGGTGAAGGTCACCACCGCGCCATCGGCGTCGCACTGCACCAGCCACTGGTACTCGTCGCCGACGTTGAACGGCGCTTCGCCCACGCGAATGCGGGTATTTTCCATGCTTACCCCCCGGTGACCGGCGGGAAGAAGGCCACTTCATCGCCGGCGCGCAGCGGATGGTCCGCCGCCACCAGCGACTGATTGACCGCCGCCAACAGCTTGCCGGACTCCAGCGCCAGCGCCCAGCGATCGCCGCGCGCGCACAGCGCCTGGCGCAACGCCTCGACGGTCGGGTAATCCGCCGGCATCGACAGGCCGCCGGTGCCCACCAGTTCGCGCACCTGCGCGAAGAAAAGAATATCGATCATACGTTCACCTTAAAATCGCCGGATTTGCCGCCGCTTTTCGCCAGCAGGCGCACCGGGCCGATCACCATGTCTTTCTGTACCGCTTTGCACATGTCATAAATGGTCAATGCCGCCACCGAGGCGGCGGTCAGCGCCTCCATCTCGACGCCGGTTTTGCCGGTCAGCCGGCAGCAGGTTTCGATGCGCACCCGGCTGTGCTGCGTTTGCGCCTCCAGCTGCACTTCGACCTTGCTCAGCATCAGCGGGTGGCACAGCGGGATCAGCTCCCAGGTGCGTTTGGCCGCCTGAATGCCGGCGATGCGCGCCGTGGCGAACACGTCGCCCTTGTGATGGCTGCCGTCGACGATCATCGCCAGCGTGGCGGGCAGCATCTCGACGAAGGCTTCGGCGCGCGCTTCACGCACCGTTTCGGCCTTGGCGGAAACGTCAACCATATGGGCTTCGCCGGCGGCGTTAATGTGGGTTAGCTGTGTCATGACTCAGGGCTTCTTCAAGTGGGGCTGGAAGTTGCACGGGCGATGGCGCGCGTCCAACTGCTCTTCGATAATCCGCTCCCAGGCGGTGCGGCAGGCGCGGGTGGAGCCCGGCATGGCGAAGATCACCGTGCGGTTGGCCAGGCCGGCCAGCGCGCGCGACTGGATCGTCGCGGTGCCGATCTCTTCGTACGACACCATGCGGAACAGTTCACCGAACCCTTCCACCTCTCTGTCGAACAGCGGCAGCAGCGCTTCCGGCGTGTTGTCGCGGGCGGTAAAACCGGTGCCGCCGGTGATCAGCACCGCCTGCACGTTGTCATCGGCGATCCAGGCGGAAACCCGCGCGCGGATCTGGTAAATGTCATCTTTGACGATGGCGCGATCCACCACCTGATGGCCGGCTTCCTGCGCCGCTTCCTGCAGATAGTGGCCGGAGGTGTCTTCCGCCGCGCCGCGGCTGTCGGAGACGGTCAGGATGGCGATATGCGCCGCAATAAACTCGCTGCTCGCATGGCTCATGGTTCAATAGGCTCCTATTGGCTGTCAGCCGCCGATAAACGACAGGTTCTGGGTGATCCCGCTGTTGCCCTGATGCAGGAAATGGGTCTGCTTCTTGCTCAGCAGCCCGCTCTGGATGCGCGCCTTCAGCGCGTCAAGCTGGCCGTCGTCCGCCAGCAGATCGCGCAGGGGCACTCCCTGCTCGCCGAACAGGCACAGGTGCAGATTGCCGATGGAAGAGACGCGCAGCCGGTTACAGCTGGCGCAAAAGTCTTTTTCATACGGCATGATAAGCCCCACCTCGCCCTGGTAGTCCGGGTGGCTGAACACCTGCGCCGGGCCGTCGCTGCGGCCGCGTGCCTGGCGCTGCCAGCCCTGCTGCTCCAACTGCAGGCGAATCACTTCGCCGGAAACGTGGTGTTTGCGAAACAGCTCGCCGCCCTCGCCGGTTTCCATCAGTTCGATAAAGCGCAGCTGGATCGGCCGGTCCTTGATCCAGGCGAGAAAGGCGCCGAGCTGCTGGTGGTTAACGTCGCGCATCAGCACCGCGTTGACCTTGACCTTGCTGAAACCGGCGCTGAAGGCGGCATCAATGCCGTCCATCACCTGGCGGAACTTGTCCTGACCGGTGATGGCGTGAAACTGGCGGGGATCCAGGCTGTCGATGCTGACGTTAATCGCCGTCAGACCAGCGTCACGCCAGGCGGCGACGTCGCGCGCCAGACGGTAGCCGTTGGTGGTGACCGCCAGGGTACGAATGGCCGGGTTTTCCCGCACGGCGGCGATGATCTCGGTAAAATCGCGGCGCAGCGAAGGCTCGCCGCCGGTCAGGCGCACCTTTTCGGTGCCCAGTTCGGCGAACGCGCGGCTGACGCGGCGGATTTCATCCAGCGACAGGAAGCTTTTCGGGCTGCCGCTCGGCTTGTAGCCGTCGGGCAGACAATAGGTGCAACGAAAGTTGCACACGTCGGTGATCGACAAGCGCAGGTAATAGAACTTGCGCTCATAAGCATCAATGAGTTGCGGCACCATAACACCTTTCCAAAGTCGGGAGATGCGAGCGTTTCCCCTCTGCACCCTGGTGGCTGACTTCGCCACGGCCCAGGCGCCATATCGTTCCGGATGAACAACGTAGGCGCAGGGGCTAGGAGTTTGATTTCTCTTCCCGCTACCTTGAGTAGCCGGAACGAAACCGTGGTTTTCAGCAGAATTCTAGCGCTAATCGGCAACGATAGCCAACGCGTAAATTCGCTATATAATTGTCTATACAGCGTTTTTAGACGCCGCGTATTCTGGTAAACCATGATAAACATCACTTGCGCGGACGAATTGACCGGAATCACGCAAATGACACTCTTTATGCCCTAAATAATTGGAGTTGCCTCCCGACGGCAAGAGCGGGACAAATCGGTCGGGAACCGATTTGAACAGCGTTTGCGCTGGCCCGAAGGGGGGGCCTCAGGACGAGGCCCATCAGTCCCCAGGAGCTTACTTAGGTAAGTGACTGGGGTGACAAATCTGCCGGGAGCAGATTTGAACGCTGCTTGCAGCGGCCCTGAAGGGGCGTGGCCCATGGACGGGCCACGTAACTAAATGCAGCCAACACAGAGGCAACTTCAAGGATGACGGGTATATCGCGTTTTTATGCCGGATCCGTTACCTTATGCGGGCAGTTCAGCCCCTTTGTAAGGAAATTTATGCGTAATCGTACCCTGGCCGATCTCGACCGCGTGGTGGCGTTAGGCGGCGGACACGGCCTGGGCCGTGTGATGTCGGCCCTGTCGTCCTTAGGCTCTCGCCTGACCGGCATCGTCACCACCACCGACAACGGCGGTTCCACCGGCCGCATCCGCCGTTCGGAAGGCGGCATTGCCTGGGGCGATACCCGTAACTGTCTCAACCAGCTGATCACCGAACCGAGCGTCGCCTCGGCGATGTTCGAATACCGCTTCAGCGGCAACGGCGAACTGGCCGGCCACAACCTCGGCAACCTGATGCTGAAAGCGCTGGATCACCTGAGCGTGCGCCCGCTGGAAGCGATCAACCTGGTGCGCAGCCTGCTGAAGGTAGACGCGGCGCTGATCCCGATGTCGGAGCAGCCGGTGGATTTGATGGCGCACGATCACGAAGGCAATCACGTTTACGGTGAAGTGAATGTCGATCAGCTGGCCCATATGCCGCAGGAGCTGATGCTGTCGCCGCCGGTCAGCGCCACGCGCGAAGCGCTGGACGCCATCGCGCAGGCCGACGTGATCCTGATCGGGCCGGGCAGTTTCCTCACCAGCCTGATGCCGCTGCTGCTGCTGGACGATCTCACCCAGGCGCTGCGCCGCAGCAGCGCCAGCATGATCTATATCGGCAACCTCGGCCGCGAGCTGAGCGTGGCCGCCGCGGCGCTGTCGCTACAGGATAAGCTGACGCTGATGGAAGAGAAGATTGGCCGCCGGATGATCGATGCGCTGATCGTCGGCCCGGCGGTAGACGCCAGTGAAGTGCAGGATCGGGTGGTGATTCAACAGCCGCTGGAAGCGAGCGACATCCCCTACAGACACGATCGCCAGCTGCTGCGCCAGGCGCTGGATCGGGCGCTGGTGGCGCTGGCCGCCCGCCGCTGACCGAATTTAACCGTCTCGCCCGCGCAGCCAGGGATTATCGCTGGCTGGGGCGGGATGGCTGACCATATCGATATACAGATCTTCCACCTCTTTGCGCGCCCAGGGCGTGCGACGCAAAAACTTCAGGCTGGACTTGATGCTCGGATCGCTGCGGAAGCAGTTGATGCGAATGCGTGCGCCCAGCTCGGACCAACCGTAGTGATCCACCAGCTTATTCAGCAGTTGCTCCAGCGTCACGCCGTGCAGCGGGTCTTTGGACTGGTGTTGGCTCATGTTCGGTACTCTTCGTGGTCAAATCGGGCCGCACACCTTAACAGCTTTGACGCGGCCGACAAGGAATTTCGACGCCCGCCGCGCGGGCGCCATCCAACGGTCAGGAAATCGCAATAAACTGCTCGCGCAGCTGGTGGATCTGGTCGCGCAGCGCAGCCGCCTGCTCGAACTCCAGGTTTTGCGCGTGGGTGTACATCTGCGCTTCCAGATCGCGGATTTTCTGATCCAGCGCTTTCGGCGTAAGGTTCTGCAGCGAAGCGCCGCCGTCCGCCGCCTTGCCCTTGCCTTTGCTCTTGGCGCGGTTGACCGGCTGGCCGATCTGCAGAATGTCGCCGATCTTCTTGTTCAGCCCCTGCGGCACGATGCCGTTGGCTTCGTTGTAGGCCTGCTGCTTGGCGCGGCGCCGCTCGGTTTCACCGATCGCCTTGGCCATCGAATCGGTGATGCGATCGCCATACAGGATCGCCTTGCCGTTCAGGTTACGCGCCGCGCGTCCGATGGTCTGGATCAGCGAACGCTCGGAACGCAGGAAACCTTCCTTGTCGGCGTCCAGAATCGCCACCAGCGACACCTCAGGCATGTCGAGCCCCTCACGCAGCAGGTTGATGCCCACCAGCACGTCGAACTCGCCCAGACGCAGGTCACGGATGATTTCGACCCGTTCCACGGTATCGATGTCCGAGTGCAGGTACCGCACGCGCTCGCCATGCTCTTCCAGGTACTCGGTCAGGTCTTCCGCCATGCGTTTGGTCAGGGTGGTCACCAGCACGCGCTCGTTGATCGCCGCTCGCTTGCGGATCTCGGAGAGCAGATCGTCCACCTGGGTGGCGACCGGCCGCACCTCCACGATCGGATCCAGCAGCCCGGTCGGCCGCACCACCTGATCGATCAGATCGCCGCCGGATTTCTCCAGCTCGTATTTGCCCGGCGTCGCGGAGACATAGATGGTCTGCGGCGCCAGCGCCTCGAACTCCTCGAAGCGCAGCGGGCGGTTGTCCAGCGCCGACGGCAGGCGGAAGCCGTACTCCACCAGCGTTTCCTTGCGCGCGCGGTCGCCCTTGAACATCGCGCCGATCTGCGGAATGGTGACGTGGGATTCGTCGACCACCAGCAGGCCGTCCGCCGGCAGGTAGTCGAACAGCGTCGGCGGCGGCTCGCCCTCGGCGCGCCCGGACAGGTAGCGCGAGTAGTTTTCGATGCCCGAGCAGTAGCCCAGCTCGTTCATCATCTCCAGATCGAACTGGGTGCGCTGCGTCAGGCGCTGCTCTTCCAGCAGCTTGTTGTTGGCCAGCAGCACCTTGCGGCGGTCCGCCAGATCGACCTTGATCTCTTCCATCGCCTGCATGATCCGCTCACGCGGCGTCACGTAGTGCGATTTCGGGTAGATGGTAAAGCGCGGCACCACTTGCTCGATCTGCCCGGTCAGCGGATCGAACAGTGACAGCCGCTCCACTTCTTCGTCGAACAGCTCGACGCGCAGCGCCAGCTCGTCCGACTCCGCCGGGTAAATGTCGATCACCTCGCCGCGCACGCGGAAGGTAGCGCGCTGAAAGGCCTGATCGTTGCGGGAATATTGCAGCTCCGCCAGCCGGCGCAAAATGGATCGCTGATCGATGATCATCCCCTGGGTCAGGTGCAGCATCATCTTCAGGTAAAGATCCGGATCGCCCAGGCCGTAGATCGCCGACACCGACGCCACCACCACCACGTCGCGCCGCTCCAGCAGCGCCTTGGTGGCGGAAAGGCGCATCTGCTCGATGTGCTCGTTCACCGAAGCGTCTTTTTCAATGAAGGTATCGGAGCTGGGCACGTAGGCTTCCGGCTGGTAGTAGTCGTAGTAGGAGACGAAGTATTCCACCGCATTCTCCGGGAAAAACTCTTTCATCTCGCCGTACAGCTGCGCCGCCAGCGTCTTGTTCGGCGCCAGCACCATGGTCGGCCGATTCAGATCGGCTATCACGTTGGCGATGGTGAATGTCTTGCCCGAACCGGTGACACCCAGCAACGTCTGGTGCGCCAGGCCGTCTTCCAGCCCCTCTTCCAGCTTGCGGATGGCTTCCGGCTGATCGCCGGCCGGTTTGAACTCTGAATGCAGTTTGAAAAGTTTACTCATTGCTCGGCTACCCTGTGGAGATGCGCGCGCTCAGGCGGCCAGCCGACTCTGCGCCGGGCATGGCCCCTAATTATGGAAAGTGTCGGCGATTTGCGCCAGTGCCCATGATACTGGATATAAAACCAGCTTCAAGCGGATTTGTCGCTGCGCCCGATGCCGCGGCAACGCCGTTGCACCGTGGCGTTACAGTCCGGTGACATTTTTATTGTCAATAACAGATTTATCCCCAGAACTTGCCGCGAATTAACTTATTGATAGCACCGCGTCGAAAAATCATACATAGAGACCTGATCAATACCCTCGCGTCTTGATTTTAATTAAATTATTGATAATTAATTACTTTAATAAAAAGACGAGAATGCGGGCAAAGCGAACAGAACCCGCGTCCGCTCTCGCTTTACAGCGTTTTTCTAAATCTAATACACAAGGTTATCCACAGGAATAGTGGATAACTCTCACCGCCCCGCCCGGGGCGGGAGTTACAGAAAGAAAGCTTTTCGCCCTTTACACTGGCCAAAATGCCTTTTTTAGTTATTTTTTCATAAAAATATCGCTTTGTTTATGCCGATTAATACTAAAAATCCCCATTGCCAAAATCGCATTGGCTCCTTTCACGTGGATCGCTCTTGACGGCGGCGCAATGCCTTGCACCATGCCCACACCGAACAGCACCACAAGAGTGCAAAAAACGTCCGGGTTAACTTGCCCGCGTATTTTCAGGCCGTCACGGCAGCGCGCGTCAGGCCTGACGTGCGGTTAACAAGGCGATAACAATCCCCCGTTTTCACCCGGCGGCAAAAATTGGCCTGGGAGTTGCTTTATCTTCCTGCGTATAAATGCGGTGCGGCAGCATGATGCGCTGCCGGCCGCAGAGTTTCACCGCCGCGGCGTTATCGCCCGTAAAAACGCAAGAACGACACCAAGTCGTCACAAGCGTCGTTTTTAACGACATATTGACTGTCATTCCGTCCACCGCAGACCTGGCTCTGGCTCCTCGGACGGACGGCATTTTGTTCCAGACATTGCCACACTCGGGAAATTCGCCGCGCATGCGGCCTTTGCAGCCCCAGCCAACGAGTGAAACGAGCGTCTATGAGGAGAATGCCAAATGCTGAGCCTGAGATCGGTCAATCAATTTTACGGGCAGAACCACACCCTGTGGGACATCAACCTGGAGCTGCCGCGCGGCCAGTGCACCGTGCTGCTCGGGCGCAACGGCGTGGGCAAGACCACGCTGGTCAACTGCATCATGGGGCATGTGCCGGTGGTGAGCGGCAGCATGACCTGGCAGCCGGCGGATCAGCCGCCGCAAAATCTGCTGCTGCAGCCGATGGAGCGCCGCGCCGCGCTGGGCATCAGCCACGTGCCCCAGGGGCGGCAGCTTTTTTCACAGCTGAGCGTGGAGGAGAATCTGCAGGTGGCGCAAATGGCCGGGCGCGGCGCCCCTCGCCGCATTCCGCCGCTGATCTACAGCCTGTTTCCCCATTTGCGCCAGATGCGCGCGCGCCGCGCCGGCGATCTGTGCGTGGGCGCTCAGCGCCAGCTGGCTATCGGTCGGGCGCTGGCTCAGGAGCCGGCGCTGCTGATCCTCGACGAACCGACGGCGGGCGTCCCCCCCTCGATCGCCGCCGACATCGGCAACGTGATCCGCCGGCTCAACCGCGAACTGGGCATGACCATTTTATTGGTGGAGCATCAGCTGCCGTTCGTGCGCCGGGTGGCGGATCGCTTCTGCCTGTTGGACAGCGGGCGCACTGTGGCGCACGGCGCGCTGGCGCAGCTGGATGAGGCGTTGATCGGCGCCGGGTTGGCAGGGCAAGAAGAAGGATGAGGGAGCGAAGCCCCCCTCATTGAGAGTTTATAGCAGGCTGATGTCCAGATACTGCCCCAGCGGCGCCCGCTCAGCCTGCGGCAGGTGCGGGATTTCGCCCAGCAGCGGCGCCGGCAGCATGCGGCGCAGCGTGGCCAGGTATTCCTGATGCCGCCGCCCCGGCGGCGCCACGTCGTTGGCGATCCAACCGGCCAGCGTCAGCCCGGCCTGCTGCACCGCCTGCGCCGTCAGCACCGCGTGGTTGATGCAGCCCAGTTTGATGCCCACCACCAGGATCACCGGCAGTTGCTCCTGCTGCACCCAGTCGGCGAAGGTGTACTCCGCCGACAGCGGGGTAAACCACCCGCCCGCGCCCTCGACCAGCACCCAGTCGGCGCGCTGTTCCAGCCGGCGCAGGCCGTCGGACAGCCGCGCCGTGTCGATCGGCCGGCCTTCATCGGCGCTGACGATATGCGGCGAGGTGGGTTCGGCAAAAACGTAAGGGTTCACTTCATCGTAGCTGAGCGCCACGCCGCTGTTGGCCTGCAGCGCCAGCGCGTCGCCGTTGCGCAGTCCCTCGGCGGTCATCTCGCTGCCGGAAGCCACCGGCTTATACCCGGCGCTGCGGTAGCCCGCCCGGTTGGCGGCCTGCAGCAAGGCGCTGCTGGCGACGGTTTTCCCCACTTCGGTGTCGGTGCCGGTTACGAACCAACGTTTAATCACGATAAATCACTCCATAAGCCAGATGATAGCTGAGCGGGAACTGCCCCCGCCGGCACGGGTAAGCCGCCTGCAGCGCGGCGAGACGGCCGCGCGACATCAGGCCGCCCTCGCGCCCCTGATGCAGGTGCGTGGCCCCGATGCCCTTGAGCGAACGCATCAGCGTCATCACGTCCGGGTAGTTCAGGGTGCGCAACTCCGTGACCAGCTCGTGTCGATAGCCAGCACAGGCGGCGCGGATCTGCGCCAGCGGCAGAAAGGCGTTCACGTGGCGCTCGCCGTCCACCTGTTGCCAGGCATCCCCCAGTTCCTGCAGCGAGCCCGCCGCCAGCGTGGAAAACAGGATCGCGCCGCCGGGGCGGGTCACGCGATACAGCTCCGCCAGCGCGGCGGGCAGATCGCTGCACCATTGCACCACCAGGCTGCTGAAACAGATGTCCATCGCCGCATCGGGCAGCGGCACCTGTTCGATATCGCCCAGCAGATAATGGTGCGCCGCCTGCCGTTGACGGGCGACGTCCAGCATGCCCGGCGCCAGATCGAGCGCGGTCACCTGCTTGCCGCGCTCGCGCCACAGGCGGCTGAAATAGCCGGTGCCGCAGCCGGCATCCAGCAGCCGTTCGCCCGGATGGGCACTCCCCATCCCCAGTAAGCGCTCGCCAACGTCACGCTGCAGCGCGGCGGCGGCGTCGTAGCTGCCGGCGGCGCGGCTGAAGGCCGAAGCGACCGCCTGTTTGTTCACCGCGTCATTGGCTGACGTCATGCAATACCTCCAGCAGGCGATCGATGTCCTGCGGCTGATGCGCCGCCGTCAGGGTGATGCGCAGCCGCGCGCCGCCCGGCGGCACCGTCGGTGGGCGGATGGCGCTCACCCACAGCCCGCGCTCGCGCAGGCGGGTCGCCAGATCGAGCGCGCGTTGATTGTCCCCCACCAGCAGCGGCTGGATGGCGGTATCGGAATCCGTCAGGGTTAGCGCCAGCGGCGCCGCGCCCTGGCGGAAACGCCGAATGTTGTCCTGCAGCCGGGCGCGCAGTTCATCGCCCTCTCGAATGCAGGCCAGCGCCGCCTGCAGCGCGCAGGCCTGCGCCGGCGGCATCGCGGTGCTGTAAATCAGATGGCGGGCGAACTGCAGCAGATACTCGGCGGTCGCCTCATCGCACAGCACCGCCGCGCCGCTGACGCCGAACGCCTTGCCGAAGGTCGCCACCAGCAGTTCAGGGCGCACGCCCTGTTGCCAGCAGCTGCCGCGGCCTTGCTCGCCGCGCACGCCGACGCCGTGGGCATCGTCCACCATCAGCCAGGCGCCCGCCGCGCGGGTTAAGCGATGCAGTTCCGCCAACGGTGCGCCGTCGCCGTCCATGCTGAACACCCCTTCGGTCACCGCCAACCGCTGCCCTTCACAGGGTTTGGCCAGCAGATCCGCCAGCGCCTGCGGCTGATTGTGCTGGAAGCGGCGCAGCTCGGCCGGCGACTGCGCCGCCGCCTCCAGCAGCGAGGCGTGGCTGAGGCGATCGGCTAAAATGCGATCGCCTTTCTGCATCAACGCCGCCAGCACCGCCTGGTTGGCGGCGTAACCGGAGATGAACAGCAGCGCGCGCGGATAGCCGAGCCACGCCGCCAGTTGCTCCTCCAGCGCCTGATGCGCTGCGCAAAAGCCGGTGACATGGCCCGACCCGCCGCTGCCGACGCCGTAACGCTGCGCGCCCTGCTGCCAGGCAGCGATCACCCGCGCATCCTGGCTCAGCCCCAGGTAGTCGTTGCCGGAGAAGTTCAGGTAGAGACGATCGCCGAGTCGGATCTGGCGGCCGTTGCCGCCCTCGGTGGTCTGTCGCCGACGGTAGGCGGCGTTCAGGCGCCGCTCTGCCAGCGCCTGCTCGATGCGTTGTGGCCAGCTCATCACGGCGCCGCGTTGTAAAACTCGGCGGTATCGGCGTTCAGCAGCTGCTTAGCCAGCACCTGCTGTTGCTGGTTGTCGCCGTGTTCGGTGGCGGTCTGCTGCGGGTTCAGCCCCAGCTTGCGGAACAGCTGCAGATCCTTGTCTTCTTCCGGGTTCGGCGTGGTCAGCAGCTTGCAACCGTAGAAGATCGAGTTGGCGCCGGCCATAAAGCACATCGCCTGCGTCTGTTCGTTCATCTGTTCACGGCCGGCGGAGAGGCGGACATAAGAAGACGGCATCATGATGCGCGCCACCGCGATGGTGCGGATAAAGTCGAACGGATCGACGTCGTCGTTATCCGCCAGCGGCGTGCCTTTTACCTTCACCAACATGTTGATCGGCACGCTCTCCGGCGGCTTCGGCAGGTTGGCCAGCTGCACCAGCAGCCCGGCGCGGTCGCGTACCGTTTCACCCAGCCCGACGATGCCGCCGGAGCATACTTTGATGCCGGCGTCGCGCACTTTGTCGAGCGTATCCAGGCGTTCCTGGTAGCTGCGGGTGGTGATGATGCTGCCGTAAAACTCCGGCGAGGTGTCGAGGTTATGGTTGTAATAATCCAACCCGGCTTCCGCCAGCCGCTCGGCCTGAGTGCCGTCAAGCGTGCCCAGCGTCATGCAGGTTTCCATGCCCATCGCTTTCACGCCCTGCACCATCTGCTGCAGATAAGGCATATCGCGCTCGTGCGGGTTCTTCCACGCCGCGCCCATGCAAAAACGGGTCGAGCCGTTCGCCTTGGCCTTGCGCGCCGATTCCAGTACCTGTTCGACCTGCATCAACCGCTCCGACTCCAGGCCGGTCTTGTAGCGCGAGCTTTGCGGGCAGTATTTGCAGTCTTCCGGGCAAGCGCCGGTCTTGATCGACAGCAGCGTGCTGACCTGCACCTGACGCGGGTCAAAGTGCTGGCGGTGTACGGTTTGCGCTTCGAACAGCAGTTCAAGCAGAGGTTTATCAAACAGGGCCTGGGCTTGCCCTACTGTCCAGTGAATGCGATCGGCCATCATGGCGTCTCCAAAACGAAAAAGTGTCGCCAGTTTAAATATTGTGGATATACTGTCAACCAATCTTAATTCAATTTGGTTTACAAGTATGTCTGTCACCGCTTCCGACCTGGCGTTTGACCAACGTCATATCTGGCACCCCTACACCTCCATGAGCCGCCCGTTACCCTGTTACCCGATCGAGTCGGCCAGCGGCGTCGAGCTGCAGCTGGCGGACGGCCGGCGTCTGGTGGACGGTATGTCCTCCTGGTGGGCGGCGATCCACGGTTACAACCATCCGCACCTGAATCAGGCCGCCAGCCGGCAGCTGGAGAAGATGTCGCACGTGATGTTCGGCGGTATTACCCATCCGGCCGCCATCTCGCTGTGCCGCCGGTTAGTGGCGATGACGCCGGAAGCGCTGCAGTGCGTGTTCCTGGCGGATTCCGGTTCGGTGGCGGTAGAAGTGTCGTTGAAGATGGCGCTGCAGTACTGGCAGGCGCGCGGTGAGCGGCGGCAGCGCATCCTGACGCTGCGCCACGGCTATCACGGCGATACCTTCGGCGCGATGTCGGTCTGCGATCCGGACAACTCGATGCACAGCCTCTATCAGGGCTACCTGGCGCCGCACCTGTTCGCCACCGCGCCGCAGTGCCGCTTCGACGAGGAATGGCGCGAAGAGGACATCGCGCCGTTCGCCGCGTTGCTGGAGCAGCACGCCGGTGAAGTGGCGGCGGTGATCCTGGAACCGGTGGTGCAAGGCGCCGGCGGCATGCGTATCTACCACCCGACCTACCTCAAGCGGGTGCGCGAGCTGTGCGATCGCCATCAGGTGCTGCTGATCGCCGACGAAATCGCCACCGGCTTCGGCCGCACCGGCAAGCTGTTCGCCTGCGAGCACGCACAGGTGGTGCCGGATATTCTCTGCCTGGGCAAGGCGCTGACCGGCGGCTACATGACGCTGTCCGCCACCCTGACCACCCGCCACGTGGCGGAGACCATCAGCAACGGCGCGGCCGGCTGCTTTATGCACGGCCCAACCTTTATGGGCAACCCGCTGGCCTGCGCGGTGGCGGACGCCAGCCTGGCGCTGCTGGCGGAAAATCGCTGGCAGGCGCAGGTGAGCGCCATCGAAGCCCAGCTGAAACAGGAACTGCTGCCGCTCGCGGCGCTGCCGAAGGTGGCGGACGTGCGGGTGCTGGGCGCGATTGGGGTGGTGGAGATGCGTGAACCGGTGGACGTCGCCGAGCTGCAGCGCGGATTCGTCGAACGCGGGGTGTGGATCCGGCCGTTCGGCAAGCTGATTTACCTGATGCCGCCTTACATCATCGAAGCGGAACAGCTCAGCCGCCTGACCGCCGCCGTCGCCGCCGCCGCGCGTTAATGCCTTACCAATGCTGGTCCAGATAGCGGGCCAGCAATCCCAGACACAGCAGCCAAAGTAAAATGATCATCGCTGCCGCCATGCGGCCGGTGGGGTTATCGACGCGCTTTTGCGCCTTCTCGCGCAGCTCGGCCATCAGCGGCTTGGGGATCAGGCGCACCGCCAGCATGATGCCCAACGGCACGATGATGACGTCATCCAGATAGCCCAGCACCGGAATGAAGTCCGGGATCAGATCGATCGGCGAGATCGCATAGCCGGCCACCAGCAGCGCGATCAGTTTGGCGTACCACGGGGTGCGCTTATCACGGGCGGCCAGCCACAGCGCGTAAATATCGCGCTTGATGCTTTTGGCCCAACGGCGCAGCCAGCCGAACCACGGCGTGCGTTTTTTCAGTGAGATCATGGTGGCGTTATTTGGCTATCCGGCGGTCTGTAGGAAGGAAGATGCGGCCATGGTAACCGATCCGCGCCGCCGTTGGCGAATGGCAATCCCACTTGTATTGTCACGGCGAAACGATCTAGCTTAAGGGTCCGCGTTTACCGACAACTGGGAGTCACTATGGCTTTTCGTTTGTACAGCAACGATCTGCAGGACGGCGGCAAGCTGCCGCAGGCGCAGGTCTTCAACGGCATGGGCTACCACGGCGATAACCTGTCGCCCCACCTGGCCTGGGACGGCGTGCCGGCCGGCACCAAGAGCTTCGTAATCGCCGTTTACGATCCCGATGCCCCGACCGGCTCCGGCTGGTGGCACTGGATCGTGGCCAACATTCCCGCCGACGTGCGCGAGCTGCCCCAGGGCGCGGGCTCCGGCAAAGCGCCGCTGCCCGCCGGCGCACTGCAGACCCGCACCGACTTCGGCTCGGCTGGCTACGGCGGCGCGGCGCCGCCAGAGGGCGAGAGCCACCGCTACCAGTTCACCGTGCATGCGCTGGACGTGGAGCGTATCGAAGTGGATGAGGGATCCAGCGGCGCGCTGGTGGGCTTTAACGTCCATTTCCACAGCCTCGGCAGCGCCACGCTGACGGTGACGTTCAACTGATCCCCCGCCAATAAAAAAGCGCGATTCAACCGAACCGCGCTTTTTCCATACTCATCTGACCGCCGAATTACTTCGCCAGCACGCTCACCCACATCGGGCCTTTGCCCACCGGATAACGCGCCAGCGTGGTCAGCTCACCGCTGCGCTGATCAATCTCATGCACCGCGATGTGATCGGACTTCTGGCCGGACGAAATCACGAAGCGGCCGCTGTGATCGATATTGAAACCGCGCGGCTGCGCTTCGGTCGGGTGATAGCCGACCACGCTCAGCGTGCCGCCGTCTTCGGAAACGCTGAAGATGGTCAGAATGCTGGCGGTGCGATCGCTGGTGTACAGGAAGCGGCCGTTCGGCGTGATATGAATGTCCGCCGCCCAGCGGGTGCCGTCGAAGTCGGCCTGCATGATGTCCAGCGTCTGCGTCACGGTGTAGTGACCGCCGTTTTCCGAGATGGCCAGCACGTCCACCGTACCGTCCAGCTCATTGACGCAGTAAGCGAACTTGTCGTTGTGGTGGAACGCCATATGACGCGGCCCGGCGCCGGCGGCGGTCGCCACCGCTTCCTGCGCGTGTGGCGTCAGCTGGCCCGCCAGGCTCAGGTTGAACAGGCGGATGCGGTCTTCTTTCAGGCAAGGCACCAGCACCAGCTGGTTGGTCGGATCGATGTTCGCCGAGTGCGGCGCGGTCAGGCCGTCGATCTGCTGAATAGGCGCCGTCACCACGCCGTCGTGGCCGATCGGGCTGATGCTGGCGCAGTTGCCGCTGTAGGAGGCGGAGAACAGGTAACGCCCCTGCAAATCGGTGGAGATATGGGTCGGGCTGCCCGGCAGCGGCGCCATGCCGGCCTGCTGCAGCGTGCCGTCCGCCTCGATGCGGTAGCTGACGATGCCGAACGCCGGACGTACGCCGACGTACAGGTGGGTCTTGTCCGGATGAAGGGTCATCGGCTGCACCTGGCCCGGCACATCAACGGTTTGCAGCAGCGCCAGCGCGCCGGCATCGTCCAACTGCCAAACGTGGATCTGCTGGCTCTCCGGGCTGGCGACATAAACGATTTGCTTCATGTGTTCTCCTTGCAAAGGGTAAAAGAGGAACCGGTTTCAGGCCGTTCGATTGCCCCTAGCTTACCGCACATCCGTCGCATGGCAACCCCGCTTAGCACCGGAAGCTCACGCGGTTTTCTCCGTTGGCTATCCGGTGTACCATCGGATTAATTTTATGGCTAACGATAACGAGAACCCTATGAGCTACCGCGTCATCGCCCTCGATCTTGACGGCACCCTGCTGGACAACCAAAAACGCATCTTACCGCAGTCGCTGGAAGCGCTGGCGCAGGCGCGCGCCGCCGGCATCCAGGTGGTGGTGGTCACCGGCCGCCACCACGTCGCTATCCATCCGTTCTACCAGGCGCTGCAGATAGATACCCCGGCCATCTGCTGCAACGGCACCTACCTGTATGATTTTCAGCAGAAGAAGGTGCTGGCGGCCGATCCTCTGGCGAAAGATCAGGCCAAGCAGGTGCTGCAGATGCTCAAACAGACCGACATTCACGGGCTGATGTACGTCGACGACGCCATGCTCTACCAGGAGCCGAGCGGCCACGTGACCCGCTCGCTGGCCTGGGCCGAAACCCTGCCGGCGGCGCAGCGCCCAACGCTGCTGCAGGTCGGCAGCCTGGCGCAGGCGGCCGACGACGCGCAGGCGATCTGGAAATTCGCCACCTCGCACGCCGATACCCTGGCGCTGCGCGAGTTTGCCGACACGGTGGAGAAAGAGCTGGGGCTGGCGTGCGAATGGTCCTGGCACGATCAGGTGGATATCGCCAAAGGCGGCAACAGCAAAGGCAAGCGCCTGCGCCAATGGGTGGAGTCGCAGGGGCTGAGCATGGATCAGGTGGTGGCATTCGGCGACAACTACAACGACATCAGCATGCTGGAAGCGGTCGGGTTGGGCGTGGCGATGGGCAACGCCGATGACGCGATCAAGGAACGCGCCGATCTGGTGATCGCCGATAACCTGCAGCCGGGCATCGCCGAGGTGATCCGCACCCGCGTGCTGTAATCTTTTCGCCCTCCCGCCGGGAGGGCCTGTCTTAGCGGCTCTCGCGGCTGATCGACACGCTCTTCACCTGCGCGTACAGCCACTGCCCAGGGCGGATCGCCAGTTCGTCTCGCGCCCACGGCGTGATCCGCGCCCACAGCACGTGTTCCCCGACCGCCAGCTTCACTTCCACCTGCCCGTCCACGTCCAGACACTCGCTTACCTTGGCCGGCAACACGTTGCGAATGCTGCTGTTGACCGGCGGCTGCAGCACCAGCGAGACGTCGGCGGCGTTGATGCGAATGCGCAACTGGGTGCCCAGTTCGGCGTCGATACCGCTGACCCACAGCCTTTGATCGCCGAGCGCCAGCGCGGTCATGGCATAGCGCTGATGATGCTCGATCACGCTGACGCGCAGCACGCTGCTCTGATCTTCACGCTGCAGCCACGGCCGCAGCGCGCTGCTGGCCCAGACGGCTTCCAGCCCGCCGAACGCACGCACCTCGCCGCGATCCAGCACCATCACCTGCTCGGCCAGGCGCAGGATCTCGTCCAGGCTATGGCTGACATAGAGGATGGGGATGTTGACGTCCTGCGCCAACCGCTCCAGATACGGGAGAAGCTCGCGTTTGCGCGGCAGATCGAGCGAGGCCAGCGGCTCGTCCATCAGCAGCAGTTCCGGCGCGGTCAGCAGCGCGCGGCCGATCGCCACCCGCTGTTTTTCACCGCCGGAGAGCGTCAGCGGCAGCCGATTGAGCAACGGCCCGATGCCCAGCAGCTCGACGATAGTGTTGAACTGTGCGCGCATGCCGGCCGCCATGCCGTACTGCAGGTTGCCGCGCACCCGATAGTGCGGGAACAGCCGTGCATCCTGAAACACGTAGCCGATACGGCGCTTTTCCGGCGGCAGGCAAAGGCCCGCGGCGGTATCCACCAGCGTGCGGCCATTGAGCGCGATGCGCCCCTGCTGCAAACGGGTCAGGCCACCGATGGCGTTGATCAGGGAAGTTTTGCCCGCGCCGGACAGGCCGAAAATCGCGGTGATGCCCTGCGCCGGCAAATCGGCGCGGACGTTGAGATTAAGGTCGCCCAGTTGCTGCGAGAAATCCAGCTCCAGCATTTACACCCCCATCCGTTTGCGGCCCCAGCGGGCCAGCCATTCGGACACCATCAGCGAAGCCAGCGACAGCACGATGGCGATCACGCACAGCCGCGCGGCGGCGGCTTCCGCCCCCGGCGTTTCGATCAGCGTATACATCGCCAGCGGAATGGTGCGGGTTTCACCGGGAATGTTGGAGACGAAGGTGATGGTGGCGCCGAACTCCCCCAGCGAGCGGGCGAAGGCCAGCACCACGCCGACAATGACGCCGGGCAGCGACAGCGGCAGCGTGATGGTGAAAAACACCCGCCACGGGTTGGCGCCCAGCGTGCGCGCCGCCTGCTCCAGCCGGGTATCCACCGCCTCCAGCGCCAGCCGGATGGCGCGCACCATCAGCGGAAACGCCACCACCGCCGATGCCAGCGCGGCGCCGCGCCAGCTAAAGCTGAAGCTGAAGCCGAACCAGTCGTACAGCCACTCGCCGATGACGCCGCGCCGCCCCATGGCGATCAGCAGCAAATAGCCGACCACCACCGGCGGCAGCACCAGGGGCAGGTGAATGACGCCGTCCAGCAGCGCCTTGCCGGGAAAGCGGCAACGCACCAGCACCCAGGCCATCAGAATGCCGAACGGCAGGCTGCAGACCACCGCCAAACCGGAGACTTTCAGGCTCAGCTCAACCGCCTGCCACTCGTACTCACTCAGAATCATTTACGCGGGGTGAATCCATAATGTTCAAAAATAGCGGCCGCTTCCGGGCCCTTCAGATAGGTATAGAAAGCGCTGACCGTCGGATTTTGACGATCTTTCACAATCGCCATCGGATATTCAACCGGTTTGTGGCTGTCTTCCGGGAATACGCCCACCACTTTCACCTTGTCGCTGGCGACCGCGTCGGAGCCGTAGACGATGCCGAGCGGCGCTTCACCGCGCTCCACCAGCGCCATCGCGCTGCGCACGTTGTTGGCGCGCGCCAGTTTCGGCTCCAGCGCGCTCCAGGCGCCCAGGTGTTCCAGCGCCTCTTTGGCGTAGATGCCGGCCGGCACGTGATCCGGATCGCCCACCGCCAGACGGCCGCCGTTGAGCAGCTTGGTCCAGTCGGTCTGCTTGTCGATGGCGATCTTATCTTGCTTATCGCTCTTGGCGGCGATCAGCACCAGTTCGTTGCCCAGCAGCGTATAGCGGGTGTCTTTCACCATCTGCTGCTTGTCGATGGCGTAATCCATCCACTGTTGATCGGCGGAGATGAACAGATCGGCCGGGGCGCCCTGCTCAATTTGGCGCGCCAGCGTCGAAGAGGACGCAAAGGAGGAAACCACCTGCACATCCTTGCCTTTTTGATACTGGGTGGCGATGTCCTGCAGCGCGTTGGTCAGCGACGCGGCGGCGAACACGGTGATCTTTTCCGCCGCCGAAGCCTGTGCCACCAGGCCCGATGCCAACACGATCCCGCCAACCCATTTGGTCCATTGCTGTTTCATTGTTTTTCTCCGCAAGTTAACGTGCATTATCACTCTTCGTTATATAAAAAATAATATAACGTTGCGCGAAAGCTTGTCATGCGGTTTATCGGCAAAGCGTGAGATAACTTGAGGAATGCCCGCCGGGCGATGCCGGCGGGTATCGGGATGGGGAACGGTCAGTGCTGGGTGCGATTTTCTTTCGAACGGCCCACTTTGGAGAAGACGTTGAATACTTCGCCAAAACCGTAGATCAGGCCGAGGATCAGCGCCATGACCACCGGCACCATGACCACGGCAAACAACAGACTTTTCAATAATTCCAACATGATAGCCTCGCTTAACTGCCCATTGAGCGGCAAATGCCTTTCACCGCATATCGGGTTATTCTAACCCAAAAAATCGGTAAAACCGGAGTTATTTTAGCCAGCGGGGCGAAATTGTGATCGGCTAAACGTGCCCTTTCCACCGGGCTCATGCCGGTGCGGGGTAATAGATCAGCGGCGGCGCATAGCCGGCGGGCGCCGCCAGCCGGGCCTCCACCCCGTACACCGCGCGAATGTTCTCCGGCGTCAGCGCCTGCCGCGGCGCACCCGCCGCGCAGACCCTGCCCCACTGCAGCAGCGCCACCCGATCGCAATAGCAGGCGGCCAGATTCAGATCGTGCAGCGTCACCACCACGCTGAGCTTCAGCCGCCGCAGCAAGGCCATAAACTGCTGCTGATGGGCGATATCCAGATGGTTGGCGGGCTCATCCAGCAGCAGCCACGGCGTTTGCTGCGCCAACGCGCGTGCCAGGTGCACCCGCTGCCGTTCGCCGCCGGACAGCCGCTGCCAATCGCGATCGGCCAGGTGGCTGATGCCCACTTGCTCCATCGCCTGCCCGGCGAGACGGCGATCTTCGGGGCCGAAACCGCGCCAGCGGCCGATATGGGCCAAGCGCCCCAGCAGCACCGCCTCCTTCACCGGCAGCGCGAAGGCGCCGGGGGCGGATTGCTCGAGAAAGGCGATGCGCCTGGCGCGCTCCCGCCCGGAAAACGCAGTAATTTCGCGCCCTTCCAGCCAAACGCGGCCCCCGGCGGCAGGCTGCAACCCGGCCAGCAGCTTGAGCAACGTGGATTTACCGCTGCCGTTGACGCCGAGCACGCCGGTGACCTCACCGGGCAAGGCGCAGAAATCCAGATTTTCCAGCACCGTGCGTTCGCCCGCTCGCCAGCTCACCGCTTCGGCGCGCAGGCCGGATCGCGCTTTTTCAATCGTCATGCATTGACCTTCCGATACAGCAACAGCAGGAATACCGGCACCCCCAGCAGCGCCGTCAGCACGCCGACCGGCAGCTCGCGCGGGGCAAACAGCGTTCTGGCCAGCGTGTCCGCCGCCACGGCGAACAGCGCGCCGCACAGCGCGCTGGCCGGCAACAGCAGCCGATGCCGCGAGCCGACCAGCCGCCGGGCGACATGCGGCACCGTCAGCCCGATAAATCCCACCGCGCCGCTGAACGCGACGATCGCCGCCGTCAGCGCAGTGGTCACCACATACAGCAGCAGCTTCAGCGGAGCCACCGCCACCCCCAACGAAGCGGCGGTCACGCCGCCGAACGCCAGCGCGTCCAGCTCACCCGCCCGCAGCCAACAAAGCAGCAGCGCCGCCGCCAGCGCCAGCCCGCACAGCCCGACCTGCGGCCAGCGCGCGTCGCTGAACGATCCCAGCAGCCAGAACATCACGCCGCGCGTGGCGTTGGCGTCCGCCTGCCAGAGGGTGATCAGCGAAGTCAACGCAGAAAGCAGCTGCGTCACCGCCACCCCGGCCAGAATAAACAGCGTGGACTCCCCCTGCAGCGAACGCCCGGCCAGCAGCATCACCAACGCAAATGCTCCCAGCGCGCCGATAAACGCGCCTCCGGACACCGACAGCAGGCCGCCCCCCAGCCCCAATACCAATACCGTTACCGCCCCCACGCCGGCGCCGGAGGAGATGCCCAGCACCCAGGGATCGGCCAGCGGGTTGCGGGTCAGCGACTGCAGCACGGTGCCCGCCAACGCCAGCCCGGCGCCGGCCAGCGCCGCCAACAGCGCGCGCGGCATCCGCAGCGACCAGATGATGCGCTGATACACCTCGGCGTCGGTCGCCGCGCTGCCGCTGACGCCGAATACGATGCGCCAGGCATCGTGCCACGCGATCGGCGCAGGCCCCGACAAGGTGGCGCCCAGCAGGACCAGCGGCAACGCCGCCGCCAGCAACAGCAGCCAGCCGGCCTCACGGCCGGGCAGTAACCGCCGGATCATGCTATTTCCAGCCTGCGATCACATAGTCGTCCAACAGCTGCCACACCGTCCCCGCCTCGCTGAAACCGGCTTGTCTAAGCGCCGCGAGCTGGAAATCCACCGGCGTCGGCGGCGGCACCGGGCGGCCGGCGAACAGCGCTTCACGCTCGGCCTGATAAGCGGCCAGCGTCGGCGATTGCAGCGCGCCCGCAAACCAGCGATCCCAATCCTCGACGCCGTTGTCCCAGGCGCGCTGTTGGGTCTGCTCGTCGTGCCGCTCCGCCAACGCTTTCAGCCGCGGCTGACGCTGGTCATAGCGCTGATGATCGGCGTTCAGGAACACGCCGCCGTCGGCCAGCAGCCCGGCAACGTTGCGGTACAGCGCCAGCTGCTGCTCGGGCATCAGCCAGTGCAGCGCCGTGCTGGATACCGCCGCCTGTGGCGCGGGGCCGGACAGCGCGGCAAAACAGGCCGGATCCGCCAGATCGGCCTGCAGAATGCGGATCCGATCGCCGTACTCCGCCAGCGCACCGCGCGCCACCGCCAGCAACAGCGGATCGAGATCGATGGCGGTCACCCTGGCCTGCGGAAAGCGCTGCAAAATGCGCAGGCTCAGCGATCCCGGGCCGCAGGCCAGATCCACCACGTGAAAATCCTGGCCGGCGGCCAGCGCCAGCACCTCCAGCTGGGCGTTAAAACGCGCTTCCCGTTCGGCGATGTAGGCCGCCTGCTGGCGATCCCAGGAGTCCAGCAGCGAAGAGAATGAAACGGCAGTCATATCAAGGTTCCTTGTTGGAAAAAGTCGGCGCCTGCGGCGGCAAGGCCGCCAGGCCCCGAATCAAACGGCCCAGCGCCGCCACGGTGCGGGCGGAAGGGTCCATGTCGTAACCGGGGAGGATCACGTAGCGCCGCTGACGCACGGCGCGCAGCGTCGCGGTCAGCGGGTGATGTTCCAGAAAGGCGATCTTATCGGCCGCGCTGTCGCCGAGGCCGCCGCGCGGCAGATCGCCAAGCACGATCGCATCCGGATCGCGGGCGGCGATAACCTCCCAGGACACCGTCGGCCACAGCTCGGGCCGATCGCCGAACAGGTTCTCGCTGCCGACGCTGCGGCTCAGCAAACCTGGCGCGCCGCAGCAGCCCGCCACGTAGGGCGTTTGCGCGCCGGCATACCACCACAGCAGACGTAAATGCGGCAGCGGCGCGCGCTGCGCCTCAAACGCCCTCAGCTGCCCGCGCAGCCGCGCGATCAGCGCTTCACCGGCGCGGCTGACGTTGAAAATGCGCGCCAGCTCCCGCAGCTCGGTGAAAATGTCTTCGAACGTCAGCGCGGCGGCGATCGCGCTTTGCTGGCCGCTGCAGGCGCCAGGAGAGAGATAAGTGCCGATGCCCCATTCTGCCAGCCGCGCCCGATCGGGCGTTTCCGGGCTGTGCAGCCAGTAATAGCTAGCCGAATAGACAAAATCCGGCCGCATCAGCAGCAACGCTTCCGCCGTGGGCGGCGCCGGGCTGGTGGGCGCCCGCAGCGCATCGGCCGGCGCCGTCGGCGCGGGATCGCGCGCGCGGTCATACCCGACCACGCCGATCGCACGGCCAGCCAGCCCCAGCGCCAGCAGGTTTTCCAGCGCCGGGTTGGCGTAAACCAGCACCCGCTGCGGCGGCTGCGGATAATCGCGCGTTACCCCGCAATTTTGCAGGCTGACGGCATCGGCACGCAGCGGCGCACCGCCGCCCAATCCCAGGGCGCACAACAGCAGGGCAAGCCAGCCTTTCACGCCGTCAGAACCTGACCGACACGAAGGTTTCATAGCTGCGCGGCGGCGCGATCAGCGCCTGGTCCGGGTAAGTACGCTGATAGGCGTACAGCTGGTTGGTGGCGTTGCGAATGCGAAAACCGACATCGACGATCGGCGTCAGCTGATAGTCTGCCGCCAGATCGAGCGTGGTGTACGCGCGCATCTTGCGCCGGTTGGCGTCGTCGTTGTAGCTGCTGCCGACGTAGCGCAGCGAAGAAGCCAGCCCCAGGCGCTCCGTCGCCTGATAATGCACGCTGAGATTGGCGGTCCAGTCCGGGATATAGGCCGGGCGATTGCCGTTGTAGCTGCGCAGCGGGCTACCGCCGCGATAGTCGTCGTAGCGGGCATGCGTGTAAGCGGCGTTGCCGGCCAGCTCCCAGCGTTCGTCGGGACGCAGCACCACGCCAAGCTCGATGCCGCGCGACGTCTGCCTGCCTACCGCGTTCAACGCATCCGGCCGCTGCGCGTCGGGCACAAACAGGTTGTCCTTGCGCAGTTCGTACAGCGCCAGCGTCGCCTCGCCCTTGTTCCCCCAGAACTGCCCTTTGGCGCCGGCCTCCCACTGGCGCGCTCGCGTCAGCGGCAGATCGGTCTGCGTTGGGCTGAGGAAGAACAGATCGTTGCCCGGCTCCTGGCCGGTGGTGTAGTTGGCGTAGAGCGTGAGGTTGTCGGTCAATGCATAGCTGGGGCCCAGGCTCCAGGTGCTGAAAACGTAGGTGTGCGCGCGGCTCTCTTCCTGCGGCCCCTGGAAGCGCCAGTCCATGTTCATATGGTTGTAGCGCAGCTGGCCCAGCAACGCTAAACGCTCGGTCAGGCTGAAGCGATCCTCGAGAAAGGCGGCGTACTGGTTCTGGGTAACGTGGCGCACCGGCGCGCGTTGGCGGTCGGTTCCCTGGGCGAACGGCTCTCGGGGCGGCGCGCCAAGCGGCACGTCTTCGGATCCGGGGAAGCCGTTGGAGTAGTACTGAAAATGCCGCTTGCTCAGATCGAGGCCGACCAGCAACCGGTTATCGAAACCGGCGATGGCGCGATCGAACACCAGCGAACTGCGGTTGCCGATCAGATCGTCGTCGTGCGCCAGGGCGCCGAAGGAGTCGCGGTTGACGTCGCCGGGCCGGGCCGCCGCCGCGACGCGAAAGCGTTCGACGTTGCGCCACTCGCGAAAGCCGCTGTAGTAATAGAATTGGTTATGCCACTCCACTTCGGGCGTCATAAACCAGTCCAGACTGGCCTGAAATGCGGTGGCGTTGCTCTGGATGCGGCTGTCGGTCAGGTTGTTGTAATTGATGTCGCGCAGCTCGCCGGCAATGCGCCCGTCCAGCAGCGGCGTGCCGTAGTAAGGGTTGTTGGTGCGGTTGAGCATGCGGTCCAGGCTCAGCGTCAACAGCGCATCGTCCGTCAGCTTAAACAGCAGCGAGCCGGAAACCCGCTTCTGCCGATCGCGTTCGTACTGCACGTTGCTGCCGCTGTCGTTGCCGCTGACGTCCAGCCGGTACGCCACCGCATCGTCCACCAGCGCGCCGCCGGCCCCCAGATGCAGACGCTGGCTGCGGTAGCTGCCGAAGCCATAATCGAGCTCAAGCGGCTGGCGGCTGAAGGTCGGCCGCCGCGAGATCAGGTTGACGCTGCCGCCCGCGGCGCTCAGGCCGTTCAAGGCCGATCCCGGCCCGCGCAGTATCTCGATGCTGTCGTAATGCGCCGGATCGCCCAGCTGCAGCGTGCTGCCGGGCATCTCCACGCCGTTATACAGCCAGGCGATCGGCCGGAAACCGCGCGCGGAAAAGTTGTTGGACAGCGTCGGCGAAGCGACGCCGGACAGGCCAGTGGCGTGCTCGACGGCGGCGGCCAGCGAGCGATCGCCCCGCTGTTGGATCGCTCTTGCGCTGATGATATCGACGCTGCGCGGCGTCTCCCGAGCGGTCAGCCCAAGCTGCGAAGCGCTGCGGCTCACGGCGCTCAACGCATCGTAGCGCCCGGCGGGGGCCGCCGCCTCCACGGTGAGCTGTTCTTCGCATCCCGTGGCATTGCGGGATTTATCGCAGTCGGCGGCGAAAGCCAACGGCGCCGTCAGTGCGCCGCCGACCCAGGCGGCGGCAAGGCATAACGATTTTCTGGGCGTGACAAGACGCCGGCGTGTCGTACTCATGTGAAGCATCCCTGTGGTGAAATAAAAACCGGCCGCAGCCAGCGTAAAGCCTTATTGTTTTTCTGTTATGTTATATTATAACAACAAAGCAATGCCAGTCTTTATTGCCCCGCCCTCCAGCGCACTGCGCTTGGCGCTTTGCCGCCAAATCGGCGACAATAAGATTTTTGCCGCCGACAGGATGCGCTATGCAGGCCGAAATTCTTCTGACTCTCAAACTCCAGCAAAAGCTGTTCGCCGATCCGCGCCGCATCGCGCTGCTGAAACAGGTGCAGCACACCGGCTCCATCAGCCAGGGCGCCAAACTGGCGGGCATCAGCTACAAAAGCGCCTGGGACGCCATCAATGAGATGAACCAGTTGGCGGAACAAACGGTGGTGGAACGCGCCACCGGCGGTAAAGGCGGCGGCGGCGCACAGCTGACGCACTATGGCCAGCGGTTGATCCAGCTGTATGACCTGCTGGGCCAGGTGCAGCAAAAAGCTTTCGACGTGTTGCAGCAGGACGATCTGCCGCTCGACAGCCTGCTGGCGGCCATCTCGCGCTTCTCGCTGCAAACCAGCGCGCGCAATCAGTTCTTCGGTACCGTCATCGAACGCGATCATCAGCAGGTGCAGCAGCACCTGGCGATTTTGTTGAATGACGGCACCACTCGCCTGACGGCGGCCGTCACCCAGCAAAGCGCCGACCGGCTGCAGCTGACGCCGGGCAAAGAGGTGCTGGCGCTGATCAAGGCGCCCTGGGTGCGGTTAAGCGTCGATTCGGCGGAGCATATCGGCGCGGATAACGCGCTGGCGGGCGTGGTGGCCGGCATTCAGCCGGGCGCCGAACACAGCGAGGTGCTGGTGACGCTGGCGGGCGGCGAAACCCTGTGCGCCACCCTGACGACGGCGGAGCTACAGCGCCTGCAGCTGAGCGTCGGCACCGCCGTACACGCCCTGTTCAACGCCGATCGCGTGATTGTCGCCACGTTGTGTTAAGCGCAACGTAACGTTGCGTTTTTGTTGATTGACATCACCCTGCAATGCGCCTATTCCTAAGGCAAATAATTGCAAAAAAAGGAACAGGTGATGTCGTCGTTGCACATTTCGCAAGGTTCATTCCGCTTAAGCGATACCCGCACCCTGACGCTGGACGCGCTGGAAATCCAGGCCGGCGACAGCTGGGCCTTCGTCGGCGCCAACGGCAGCGGCAAATCCGCCCTGGCGCGCGCGCTGGCCGACGAACTGGTTCTGCTGAGCGGTGAGCGCCGCAGCGACTTTCAGCACGCGGTGCGCATCTCCTTCGAACAGCTGCAAAAAATGGTCAGCGACGAGTGGCAACGCAACAACACCGATCTGCTCAGCGCGGACGAGGACGACACCGGCCGCACCGCGGCGGAAATCATTCAGGAAGAGGTGCAAGACGCCGCGCGCTGTGAGCGGCTGGCCGCGCAGTTCGGCATCACCGCCCTGCTGACGCGCCGCTTCAAATACCTCTCCACCGGCGAAACGCGCAAAACCCTGCTGTGCCGGGCGCTGATGCCCGAGCCTGACCTGCTGATCCTCGACGAACCCTTCGACGGGCTGGACGTTCACTCGCGCGCGCAGCTCGCCACGCTGCTGAGCGAGCTTTCCGCCCAGGGCCAGACCGTGGTGCTGGTGCTCAACCGGTTCGACGACATCCCGGATTTTGTCCGGCAGGTGGGCGTGCTGGCGGACTGTACCCTGACCAACCGCGGGCCGCGCCGCCAGGTGATGGAGGACGCGCTGGTGGCGCAGCTGGCGCACAGCGAAAACCTCAGCGGGCTGGCGCTGCCGGAGGAGGAGGATCCAACGCAAAAGGTCGCGCTGCCGGCGGATCGGCCGCTGATCGTCCTGCGCGACGGCGTGGTCAGCTATAACGACCGGCCGATCCTCAATCATCTCGACTGGCAGGTTAACCCCGGTGAACATTGGCAGATCGTCGGCCCGAACGGCGCCGGCAAATCCACGCTGCTCAGCTTGATCACCGGCGATCACCCGCAGGGCTACAGCAACGATCTGACGCTGTTCGGCCGCCGCCGCGGCAGCGGGGAAACCATTTGGGAGATCAAGCGCCATATCGGCTACGTCAGCAGCAGCCTGCATCTGGATTATCGCGTCAACACCAGCGTGCGCAACGTGGTGCTGTCGGGGTTCTTCGATTCGATCGGCATTTATCAGGCGGTTTCGGATCGTCAGTGGCAGCTGACCGAGCAATGGCTGGCGCTGCTCGGGCTCGACGGCGCGCGCGGCGACGCCCCGTTCCACAGCCTTTCCTGGGGCCAACAGCGGCTGGCGCTGATCGCCCGCGCGCTGGTGAAACACCCGGCGCTGCTGATCCTCGACGAGCCGCTGCAAGGGTTGGATCCGCTCAATCGCCAGCTGGTGCGCCGCTTCATCGACGTGCTGATCGGCCAGGGCGCCACCCAGCTGCTGTTCGTCTCGCACCATGCAGAAGACGCGCCGCAGTGCATCACACACCGCCTCAGCTTCGTGCCCGACGGCGAGGGCGGCTACGGCTACCAACAGCAACGGCTGGAGGCGGCTTCCGCCTGAAGCGCGGCGTAAACATATCCGGCAACACTTCACCGCAGCACATCACATTTGGCCTTTTATCATAGAAAGAAAGAAGGCCATTTTCTGGAGACGCCATGTCCGCTGCGTTGATTATCATCGACCTGATCGAGGATCTGATCGGGCCCAAAGGGCGCGCCAATCACTGCCACGAACAGGTGACGGCAAGCCACCTGCTCGCCAACGTCAATGCCGCCGCGGCCTACGCCCGGGTGCGAAAAATCCCGGTGATTTGGGTGCGGACGGGATTTGCCGACGATTATCATGACATCCCGCTCCACTCACCGCTGTTCAACCATTTGAAACAGATAGGCGCGCTGCGGCTAAACGGCCCGGGCTGCCGCTGGGCGCCCGATCTGTATCAGGAGGAGACCGATCTGCAGTTTGATAAAACGGCGGTGAGCGCCTTCTCCGGTAACAATTTGTTAGCCTGGCTGCGGCAACATCGGTGCCATCATCTGCTGCTGGCGGGCGTCAGCACGCCGCTCGCCATCGAGAGCACCGCGCGTCAGGCGCACGACGCCGGCTTCCAGGTGACCGTGCTGCACGATCTGTGCGCAGCCCCCACGCAGGAGCTCCACCAGCAGAGCCTGGACACCCTGCAAAACCTGGCGGAAATCGCCCGTTCGCAGGCCTGGATGCAAGGCTGACCTCAATACCGCCGGTCGTGTGGGCCGGCACCCTGCACGGATGCGTCACTGCCCCGACCTTTAGCGTCATCTTGGTGTGCTACTATCCGCTCTAGCGCTCAATTTTGCCATCATCGCACGCCGCATAGGCGCTGAGCGCCGTGTACATATTTTAAAGGGACATATCATGTGGGGCGTACTGGCTGCTTCGTTATTTTTCTTACCGTTTAACCGGCTGATAGCCTGGGTTATCCTGGCCGCCTCGGCGGGCATGGGGCTTTATCATGGGGTATTGACGCCGCTCAGCCTGGGTTGCCTGTTGGCCATCGTGGCGCTGGCGGGGCTACGTCACCATTTTCGCGAGCGGCGTAGTCTGGCGATCGCGTTCGAAGGGCTGGTGGTCGCCGGCTGCGTGGCGCTGTTCTTGCACCTGGTGCCGGGCATCCACAATCAGCTGATGATCGACGGTGAAAAAGCCGGCCCGCTCAGCGCGCCGTTCACCATGTATTACAACTTCGACAAGGCGATGGTGCCCTTCCTGCTGTTCGCCTGCTTGCCCACGCTGTTTTCCGCTGAACGCGGCGGCAACGTCGGCAAAGCGGGCTGGATTGCGCTGCTGCTGGCCGTGCCGGCGCTGTTGCTGCTGGCCGTGGCGCTGGGCGGCTTAAAAATCGAGCTGCATGCGCCCGCCTGGATCCTGCCTTTCGTGATGGCGAACCTGTTCTTCGTCTGTATGGCCGAAGAAGCGCTGTTTCGCGGCTACCTGCAGCAGCGCCTCAGCCAGTGGCTGGGCGCCTGGCCGGCGCTGATCGTCGCTTCTCTGGTGTTCGGCGCCGCGCATTTGGCCGGCGGCATGCTGATGGTGATCTTCGCGACGCTGGCCGGGGTAATCTACGGCCTGGCGTGGATGTGGAGCGGCCGCCTGTGGGTGCCGATTCTGTTCCATTTCGGGCTTAATCTGACCCATCTGCTGTTCTTTACCTACCCGCTGTATCAGCATCCTTAACGGCTGACGCCGGCAGAGAGCCCTTCTCTGCCGGCAGGTCGGGTGAAAACGCTATCATCGGCAGCGCACCGCAATGCCCTCAATCACGTTGCCAACGGCTTTTCTCCGCCCATCAGGCGCTTTTTATCACAGTGTAAACGATTCCATTTTTCGCGTTAGATCACCTTTTTAGCGCCGCGGGCGTGCTATCTTTTTGCGCAATGACCTCTCCCTGTTCAGCAAAGGGCGTATTAAGACGGTAATTGGAAGCGATTACACCCTCGTCGACGCCAAGAAAGGAACCGTATGACAGAATTTAACCCTATCGATCATCCGCACCGCCGCTACAACCCGCTGAGCGGCCAATGGGTGCTGGTCTCACCGCACCGCGCCAAGCGCCCCTGGCAGGGCCAGCAGGAGACCGTCCCGACGGAAACGCTGCCGGCGCACGATCCCGACTGTTTCCTGTGCCCGGGAAACGCGCGCATCACCGGCGATCGCAATCCGGATTATCGCGGCACCTACGTCTTCACCAATGATTTCGCCGCGCTGCTGAGCGATACACCGCCGGCGCCCGACAGCCAGGATCCGCTGATGCGCAGCCAGAGCGCGCGCGGCGTCAGCCGGGTGATCTGCTTCTCTCCCGATCACAGCAAGACCCTGCCCGAACTGACGCTGCCGGCGCTGGAGCAGGTGATCGCCGCCTGGCAGGCGCAAACCGATGAGCTGGGCAAGCACTACCCCTGGGTACAGCTGTTCGAAAACAAAGGCGCAGCGATGGGCTGCTCCAACCCGCACCCGCACGGGCAGGTCTGGGCCAACAGTTTTCTGCCGAACGAGGCCGAACGCGAAGATCGCCTGCAGTACGAGTATTTTCAAGAACATGCCTCCCCGCTGCTGCTGGACTACGCGCAGCGCGAGCTGGCCGCCGGCGAACGCATCGTGGTGAACACCGAGCACTGGCTGGCGGTGGTGCCCTACTGGGCCGCCTGGCCGTTTGAAACGCTGCTGCTGCCGAAAGCGGCGGTGCAGCGCATTACCGATCTCAGCGCGGCGCAAAGCCAGGATCTGGCGCTGGCGCTGAAGAAGCTGACCAGCCGCTACGACAACCTGTTCCAGTGCTCCTTCCCCTATTCGATGGGATGGCACGGCGCGCCGTTCAACGGCGCCGACAACCGACACTGGCAGCTGCACGCCCATTTCTATCCGCCGCTGCTGCGTTCAGCCAGCGTGCGCAAATTTATGGTCGGTTACGAGATGCTGGCGGAAGCCCAGCGCGATCTGACCGCCGAACAGGCCGCAGAGCGTCTGCGCGCCGTCAGCGATATTCATTACCGTGAAGCCGGAGCCCAAGCATGAGCCTGAAACCGCTTACCCATTCCCTGTTTACCGAACACTTCGGCTACGCGCCGGCGTTGACCATCCAGGCGCCGGGGCGGGTGAACCTGATCGGCGAGCATACCGATTACAACGACGGCTTCGTGCTGCCCTGCGCCATCGATTACCAAACCGTCATCGCCTGCGCCAAGCGCGACGACCGCCAGATCCGCGTGCTGGCCGCCGATTATCAGCATCAGCAGGATCAATTCTCGCTCGACGATCCGATCGTCAGCCACCCCGATCAGCGCTGGTCGGACTATGTGCGCGGCGTGGTGAAGCACCTTCAGCGCCGCAACACCGACTTCGGCGGCGCGGATCTGGTGATTGCCGGCAATGTGCCGCAGGGCGCGGGGCTCAGCTCCTCCGCCGCGCTGGAAGTGGCGGTGGGCCAGGCGCTGCAGGCGCTCTATCAGCTGCCGCTGGACGGCGTAGCGCTGGCGCTGAACGGCCAGGAAGCGGAGAACCAGTTCGTCGGCTGCAACTGCGGCATCATGGACCAGCTGATCTCCGCGCTCGGCCGGCGCGACAGCGCGCTGCTGATCGACTGCCGCTCGCTGGAAACCCGTGCGGTGCCGATGCCGGACAACGTCGCGGTGGTGATCGTCAACTCCAATGTGCAACGCGGGCTGGTGGACAGCGAATACAACACCCGCCGCAAACAGTGTGAAGACGCGGCGCGGTTCTTCGGCGTCAAGGCGCTGCGCGACGTCAGCCTGGAACAGTTCGAAGCGCGTCAACATCAGTTGGATCCGCTGGTGGCCAAACGCGCGCGCCATGTCATCAGCGAGAATGCCCGCACGCTGGCGGCGGCCGACGCGCTGGCGGCAGGCGATCTGCAACGCATGGGCCAGCTGATGGCGGAGTCCCACGCCTCGATGCGCGACGACTTTGAAATCACCGTTCCGCCGATCGATAAGCTGGTCGAGATCGTCAAAGCGGCGATCGGCCCGCGCGGCGGCGTGCGCATGACCGGCGGCGGCTTTGGCGGCTGTGTCGTCGCGCTGATGCCGCAGGATCTCGTGGAGACGGTGCGTGCCGCCGTGGCGCACGAGTATCCGCGGCAAACCGGCGGATTACAGGAAACCTTCTATGTCTGCCAGGCTTCGCAAGGCGCCGGCCTATGCTGACCGCAACCTCGGCAGTCGCCCCCGATGGGCAACCTTATCAGCTGACGCAGCTGCAAAACGCCGGCGGCATGACAGTGACGCTGATGGACTGGGGCGCCACCTGGCTGTCCGCCGTCTTGCCGCTCAAATCCGGCGAAAGACGCGAGTTGCTGCTCGGCTGCCGCAGCCCGGCGGACTACCCGCGTCAGGGCGCCTATCTGGGCGCCACCGTCGGCCGTTACGCCAACCGCATCGCCAACGCCAGTCTGCTCATCGACGGGAACCCCCATGCGCTGGCCGCCAATCAGGGCGCCCACCAGCTGCACGGCGGCCCCGACGGTTTTCATGCCCGCCGCTGGCGCCGGGTACAGCATGATGCGCAGCAGGTCTGCTATGTGCTGCACTCGGCGGAGGGCGATCAGGGCTTTCCCGGCAATCTCGACGTGCAGGTTTGTTACCGCCTGACTCATGACAATCGCCTGGAAATCAGCTATCTGGCGCAGGTCGATCGACCCTGCCCGGTCAACCTGACCAACCACGCCTATTTCAACCTGGACGGCGCCGGCACCGACGCCCGCGCCCAGCGGCTGCAGCTGTTCGCCGATCGCTATCTGCCCGTCGACGCCGAGGGCATTCCCTGCGCCGATCTGACGCCGGTGGACGGCAGCGGCATGGATTTTCGCCAGCCGAAAACGCTGCTGCAGGATTTCCTGCGCGACAGCGACCAGCAGCGGGTAAAAGGCTACGATCACGCATTCCTGCTGCATCGTACCTGCGGGGCGCTGGAGAGCCCGGCGGCCCATTTGTGGTCCGCCGACGGGCAAGTGCAAATGAGCGTGTTCACCGACGCGCCGGCGCTGCAACTCTACAGCGGCAATTACCTGGCCGGCACGCCGGCGCGCGATGGCGGCAGCTACGCCGACCATGCCGGCGTGGCGCTGGAGAGCGAGTTCTTGCCGGACAGCCCGCACCATCCCGAGTGGCCGCAGCCGGACTGCTGGCTGCAGCCGGGGAGCCGCTATCGCAGCGCCACGCATTATCAGTTTTATCCTATCTGACCCGCCACGCCCCTCGCCGTACGGCCGGGGGCAATTTGTTATAAATACTTACCTTTTAACGCTATCCCCCCACCGGCGCCCGCCTTCCCTTATTCCAAAGCGCGCACTACACTCAGGCTACCGTGATAAGCACAACGCCTTGTGCAACGTCACCTTTTTCGGCCGATGGCGGCCAATCAATAGCTGAAGGAACACCTATGCGTCTGATTACTGCACTTCCATTGCTGGCGGGCTTAATGCTGAGCACCAATCTGATGGCGGCCGACGCGACGACGGCGACGAAAACGCCTTCGCCGGCGCAGGCGGCTCAACAGAAACGCATGACCGACTGCAACCAGCAAGCATCCACCAAATCGCTGAAAGGCGCCGATCGTTCCACCTTCATGAGCACCTGTCTGAAATCCGAAGGCTCCGCCGCGACGGGCAAAACCCTGACGCCGCAGCAGCAGAAAATGAAGAACTGCAACGCCGACGCCAAGACCAAAGATCTGAAGGGCGACGCGCGTAAAACCTTCATGAGCAACTGCCTGAAAAAATCGGCCTGATTTTCCCCACGCCACGGCGCGCCCGAAGCGATTTTGGCGCGCCGTTTCCCCCCTCGCAGCGCCAGCCTGAACGATTCAGCTTTTTCCTTTCGCCAGCCCTTACTTTGCGGCAAGAAATTGGCTATGGTTAGACACTATCGATTGCCGAGCCCCGGCCCGCGGCAATATAATGATTTTCGTTATCATTGAAATGTCAGATTATTAAGGAGTTAAGCTATGGCTGTAACTAAGCTGGTTCTGGTGCGTCACGGCGAAAGCCAGTGGAACCAAGAAAACCGCTTCACCGGTTGGTACGATGTTGATCTGTCCGACAAGGGCCGCACCGAAGCGAAAGCAGCAGGCAAGCTGTTGAAAGAGGAAGGTTTCACTTTCGACTTCGCTTACACCTCCGTACTGAAGCGCGCGATCCACACCCTGTGGAACATCCTCGACGAGCTGGATCAGGCCTGGTTGCCGACCGAAAAATCCTGGAAGCTGAACGAACGTCACTACGGCGCGCTGCAGGGTCTGAACAAAGCGGAAACCGCCGAAAAATACGGCGACGAGCAGGTGAAACAATGGCGTCGCGGCTTCGCGGTGACCCCACCTGAGCTGACCAAAGAAGACGAACGTTACCCTGGCCACGATCCGCGCTACGCTTCGCTGACCGAGCAAGAGCTGCCGCTGACCGAAAGCCTGGCGCTGACCATCGATCGCGTGATTCCTTACTGGGACGAAGAGATCCTGCCACGCATCAAGAGCGGCGAGCGCGTGATCGTTGCGGCGCACGGCAACTCGCTGCGCGCGCTGGTGAAATACCTGGATAACCTGAGCGAAGACGAAATCCTCGAACTGAACATCCCAACCGGTGTGCCGTTGGTGTATGAGTTCGACGAGAACTTCAAGCCAACCAAACGTTACTACCTGGGTAACGCCGACGAGATCGCTGCAAAAGCGGCCGCCGTGGCAAACCAGGGTAAAGCGAAGTAATTTCGCCCGTTAACGAAAAAGCCCCCGGTGAAAACCGGGGGCTTTTTTATTACTGCTGCGCCATCGCCTCGTTCACCGCGTCCAGCCGTTCCTGCATCGCCGGATGGGTGCTGAGCCAGGCCGGCAGCGCCCAGCCGTCAGCCGTTTCGCGTTCAGGCGCCTGCGCCAACGCGCGGTAGATCGCCGCCATTTGCGCCAGCGAACGCCCCTGGCGCTGCATTTCCGCTATCGCAAACGCATCCGCCTCACGCTCCATGCCGCGGGAAAACTGCATCTCATTCACGAAGGACGCAGACTGCAGCAGCGTGTCGCCGATGCCGCTGACGTCGCCGGTCATCCACATCAGCGTCAACGCCACCAGTGACGAACGCACCAGCATGCGCATCGGATGGCGATAAGCGTGATGCCCCATCTCATGCAGCATCACCGCCGCCAGAGCATCGTCGTTTTTCGACAGGGCGACCAGCCCATCGCTGAGCACCAGCGTGCCGTCCGGCAACATAAAGGCGTTCGGCGCACCGGGCGCCGCCATCAGCTTCAACGACAGCGGCGTACGCTCCTGGCGCATCTCGGCCGGCATCACCTGCCGGAACAGCTGCTGCAACGCCTGCTGACGCTCGGCCGGCAATGCGGAGGGTTCAAAGCCGCTTTGGCTCAAAAACGTCTGCGTATGTTCGCCCAGCGTCTGTTCCACCGAGGTAGGGATGCGCATGGCGATCTCGCTGCTCGCCCACGGCAGCACGACGTTAACGTAGGCTACGACCGCCAGCAGCGTCATCAGCAGCGCCACGGCGACGCCGCGTTTGTGGCGCTCCAGGCGATGCACCCAGCCCGGCGAACGGCGCTGATAGAACCAGCGGCGGAAGGCCGCATCGTCATCCGGCACAAAGCGCGCGCCGTCCTTGAAGGTCAGCGTCAGCGGAATATTGCCCAGCGCCGCAGAGACGGTGATGTCCGCCAAGGGGATGTAACGTTGCTCATCCTGCCGCTGCAGCGTCACGCCCTCGCCGCTTTCGTTCACCAGCAGGCGAGCCGCCTCACGCGCGGCCCGCCCCGGCAACTGATAGGCGCCCTCGAGGATCATCGGCGCCTCAGAAGCTGCCGCCCAGATCCAGCGCCTGCAACGCTTCTTCGGCCACCGCGCTGTTGGCGGTTTCCTGATGCGCCGCGATGTCCAGCAATGCCAGATCGCCTTCGACCGCCGTGCACTCCGCCAGATAACGGGCGTGGCGCACTTCCGCCACCGGCACGGCGAAACCGAGCGAGAACAGGGTGATCAGGGTATTGGTGATCAACAGCCCCATATACGGCAGCGTTTGCATGGAAGAGTGCAGTTTAACGTTGCCGTTCAGCGTCGCCTGGTTAAACAGATAGTTGCGTTGGGCGACGACCTGGTAGCTGCCGGCGATCAAGGCGCCAATCAGCAGCACCACCATCATCAGCAGCAGGCTGCCAATATTTTCCAACACCAGCAAATCGGCGGTTTCATCCGTCAGCATGCCCATCAATACCATTTGGTACAGCGACAGAATGAACGACCCCATACACACCAGCGCCGCCAACATAAACGGCAGGAAAATGAGCAGGCCGATCAAGGCAAATTTGATAAAGGCCGACTTTTTCAGCTCGGCAATAAACGGCGTATTCCCGAAAAACAGGTTATTAACGTACAGATCGTGCTGCAGCGCGCTAATAATACCGTTGACGGCGGCGAATGCCGGCACGGCCAACAGCAGCGTCAACACCAACATCAGGCCGATGGCGTTGATGCTGTCAAAACCGCTGCCAATGCTGAGCAAAATGATTAAGGCGACATAAAGCCCGATAATCAGCAATAGCGGGCAGAACAGTAACGCCCAATAAGCGCGCCCGGTGCGGCAAACATAATTAAAACGCACGCCGCGATAGCTCGACATAATCGCATTGTAGCGCCAGCTGCGGATAACGATCCACGGCAGCAGGGCAAGCAACACCAGCAAAGCCAGCAGCCCCAGCAGTGGCGTTACCGCCAACAGGATATAAAATACGATGAGGCCGCCGATCACCAACAGCCGCCCTTTCAGAATTTGCAGCGGTTGCGCATGGTAATCGAAACGATCGCCGTCCAATTCCGTGTTACCGTAAAAATAGCGGCGGCGGCGCACCGTCGCCCAGGCGGAATAGATGCCCAGCGTCACGATGGTCAATAATGCGTTAACCAACCAAATCGCGAAGTACTCGCCGCCTTTCCCATGGAATTTAATCCGGTGCAGCCCCAGCGGCTGCGAGGTATTGCTTGTCATAATTCTTTCGTCCTGAAAGGAATAGGTCATACCACTCCCCGCTTATTTGTCATGCGGGGTTTGTGGAATAAAAAAGCGTCTTATATAAGCACAATGCCGCGAGCAGTGACAATTATTCTTTTATTAAATAGGAATAATGCGAAGGTGGCCGCTTAATGATTTCATTGGCCTATTAAGTGTAAGCCTTAAATTATCGGGAGAGAGAAGTACAATGACAAGGATAAAACAAGGACCCGCTGCCGGGCCCTTGTCATTTTAGCTATTATCCGCGGCGCGCTTTCACCGCCGCCGCCAGATCGCGCAGCACGGTTTCGGTATCCTGCCAGCCGATGCAGCCGTCGGTCACGCTCTTGCCGTAAACCAGCGGCTCGCCGCTTTCAAGGTTCTGGTTGCCTTCCACCAGGTGGCTTTCGATCATCACGCCGATGATCGCTTTTTCACCGCCGCCAATTTGCCCGCAAACGTCAGCGCTCACGTCCATCTGCTTTTTGAACTGTTTGCTGCTGTTGGCATGGCTGAAGTCGATCATCACCTGCGCCGGCAGCCCGGCTTTGCTCAGGCCGGCTTTGACGTCCTTCACGTGCGCCGCGCTGTAGTTCGGCTCTTTGCCGCCGCGCAGGATAATGTGGCAATCGCCGTTGCCGCTGGTGTTAACGATCGCCGAGTGGCCCCATTTGGTCACCGACAGGAAGCAGTGCGGCGCGCCGGCGGCGTTGATGGCGTCGATCGCCACCTTGATGGTGCCGTCGGTGCCGTTCTTGAAGCCCACCGGGCAGGAAAGGCCGGAGGCCAGCTCGCGGTGCACCTGCGATTCCGTGGTGCGCGCGCCGATGGCGCCCCAGCTCATCAAATCCGCCAGGTACTGCGGCGTGATCATGTCGAGGAATTCGCCGGCGGCCGGCAGGCCGCTGTCGTTGATCTCCACCAGCAGCTTGCGCGCCAGGCGCAGACCGTCGTTGATGTTGAAGCTGTTGTCCATCTGCGGATCGTTGATCAGGCCTTTCCAGCCCACGGTGGTGCGCGGTTTTTCGAAGTATACGCGCATGACCACTTCCAGCTCGCCCTTCAGTTCTTCACGCAGCGCCAGCAGGCGCCCCGCGTACTCTTTGGCGGCTTTCGTATCGTGGATAGAGCAAGGGCCAATCACCACCAGCAGGCGATCGTCGCTGCCGCGGAGGATATTGTGAATTGCGCTGCGGGCCTGGGACACCGTCTTTGCTGCGCGTTCAGTGGCCGGGAATTTCTCCAGCAAAGCCACCGGCGGCAGGAGTTCCTTAATATCATTAATGCGTAAATCGTCGTTTTGGTAATTCATAGCTTTTCCATTCGGTATCGAGGGGTATTTCGCAGTGCGTAACGGTGTAGATCCCAACAATCTAGCCTGTGGGAATGGCGCTGTAAATCACCTTTGCCCCCCGCCGCTGGAACCGCCAAATTAACAGCAGATTGTGCTGTTTCATCAGGGGAGCGCAGAGGCTCCTTTTTCGCTATGCTAGCGATCGGAATATAAAGCGACCCGAGTTGAACATGCCCTCTCTGTTATTAGTTGATGACCACCCGGTGGTTCATGTCGCACTGGAAGCGGCGCTAATGAAATCATCCCGCCCCTACCGCCTGCAGGCGGCGCAGGACGACGTCCAGGCGCTGGCCCTGCTGGCCGAGGCCGCTTTCGGCCTGGTGATCCTGGATATCGGCCTGCCGCAGGTCGACGGGCTGCAGCTGTTGAAAAAAATCCGCCGCCGCTACCCGCAGCAGCCGATCCTGATCTATACCGCGCAGGAGGCCGAGGTCTATGCGCGCATGGCGCATGCCGCCGGCGCCAACGGTTTCGTCAACAAAGGCAGCTCGTTGGCAGAGTTGTTGCAGGCGATCGAGCAGGTGCTGGACGGTGAAACCCACTTCCCCGCCGCCGCGCTGGCCGAAGAAGCGCCGACGGCAGACGGCGGGCTGCTCACTCCTAAAGAGCTCGAGGTGCTGGGCTTGTTGAGCCAGGGGCTATCCAACCTGCAGATCGCCGATCGGCTGCACATCAGCAACAAGACCGTCAGCACCCACAAGAAGAACATCCAGCGCAAAACCGGCGCCGGCAACCTGCTGGAGCTGGTGGCGGTGTTTAAAGAGCTGGCGCCATGATGCGCCGCGCCCTGCTGCTGCTGTTCCTGTGGTGCGGTCTGGCGCAGGCGGCGGAGCCGGTGCGCTATCAGCTGGTCAGCAATCTGAATACCCCCGAGAATATGCTGATCGTCGGCGAGAAAAACCCCTGGCGCGACCGTACGCTGCGCCTCGGCATCGTCAGTGAGAACACCAGCCCGTACAACATCATCGTGGATGACGATCTGTATGGGCTGAATGCCGACTACCTCGGCTATATCCAGCAGGTGACCGGCATTCGCTTCGCCATTTACGGCTTTACCGATCTGACGCAGCTGGAGCAGGCGCTGCACGACGGCAAGATCGATCTGCTGTACGGCATCCCGCAGAGTGAGGCGCTGCACGGCCTGGCGATCTCTCAGCCCTATTACGTCAGCAACCTGCGCGTATTGCGCGATCGCAGCAACGATCGCCCGGTGATGCTCAACTCCGCCAACGCCCGCGTCGCGATCGGCGCGCTGACCGACATGCAGTCCGGCGGCGCTCTGCAGGCGGTCGCGTCGCAGATCCAGCGCTACGACAACAATCTGCAGGCGGTCTACTCGCTGCTCAACGGCAGCAGCGACTACTTTATCGCCGACGAGGCCAGCGCCAGCTTTATCATCGATCAGCTGCAGCTCGGCCAGCTCTATCAGATTGAAAGCAACGAGAACCTGGGCAACCTGTCCTTCGTGTTCGCCGCCGACGACTCGCGGCTGATAGACACGCTGGACACCGCCATTGCCGACGCGCCGATGGAGCTGATGAACGCCCTGCAGGGCCGCTGGAGCAAGAAGATCCCCAGCTACCTCGACACCGGCAATGCCGATCTGACGACGATGGAGAAGAATTGGGTGGCGAGCCACCGCGTGGTTTACTACGCCGCCATCGAAAACAACTTCCCGTTCGCCTACCGCGGCTCCGACGGCCAGCCGCGCGGCTACGCCATCGACATTCTCAACATCATCGCGCAAAACACCGGGCTGCGTTTCGCGCCGCTGTGGGCGCGCAACGCCGAGCAGGCCGATCTGCTGGTGCAGTCCGGCCAGGCCAGCTTCCGCGCCGCCCTGCCGCTGGCGCGCGGCGTCAAAGCGCGCTACGGCGCCAGCATGCCGATCCACCGTTCGCTGTGGGGGGTTTACGTCGGCCAGCACGCTAACGGCATTTCCACCTGGAGCGATTTGGCCGGCAAGCGCATCGGCGTGCTGCAGGGCGATTTGGCGCAGGGGCTGGTGCCGGAACAGGAGCAAACCATCAGCTTCGCCGACAGCAAGTCGATGTACGACGCGCTGGCCAACGGCCAGCTGGATGCGCTGGTAGATAACGTCATCTCCGCCAACTTTTTGGCGCTGTCGCGCTATTCCGGTGCCATCAAGCTGGCCTTCGCCGCCAACAACATTCCCTATCCGGTGGCCTTCGGCGTGCGCCGCGATCAGCCTCTTCTGTTGGCGATCCTCGATAAGAACCTGATGCAGATCCCGGCTGACACCCTGCAATCGCTGCGCGACGAGTGGATCGTCGATCGCAGCAACCTGATCGACGCGGTGAACGACAACCGCATGCCGCCGCAGACCACCTGGCTGCTGGCGCTGCTGGCCGCCGCCACCGTGCTGCTGCTGGCGCTGACGCTGCGCCGTTTCATGCTGCAGCGCCGTGAAAAACGCGAACGCGAAGAACTCGAGCACGCGCGCCGCCGCGCCGAGGCGGAAAACCGCATGAAGAGCAAATTCCTCGCCACCGTCAGCCATGAGCTGCGCACGCCGATGCACGCCATCCTCGGCCTGCTGGAGCTGGAGCTCAAACGCCAACCCGCACCGGAAGGCCTGCCGGTGATATACAGCTCGGCCTCATCGCTGCTCAACCTGCTCAACGACCTGCAGGATCACGCGCGGCTGGAAACCGGCTCGCTGACGCTGGCGCCGAAACCGGTGGTGCTGCGCCCCTGGGTAGCGCGCATCGACGCCCTCTACCGGCCGCTGATCGGCGAGCGGCCGTTGACGCTGAGCGTGGTGGCGGATCCGGCATTGCCGGAGGCGGTAGTGATTGATGGTGAGCGTTTACTTCAGGTGGCTAACAACCTAATAAACAACGCGATAAAATTTACGCCGCGCGGCGCCATTCAGGTCGAGATCGGCTGGCGCGCGCAGGATGAGCGGCAGGGGGAATTGCATCTGACGGTGAACGACAGCGGCTGCGGTATCGCCGCCGATGAAATAGACAAACTGTTCCAACCGTTTTACCGCGCGCGCGGCGCGCAACGCATCTCGGTGCAGGGTACCGGTTTGGGGCTGTCGATCTGCAAAGAGATCGTCGAACAGATGGGCGGCCGCATCGAGCTGCACTCGCAGCCGGGCGTAGGCACCCGCGTCGAGGTCGCGATACCGGTCGAGCTGAGCGGCGCGGCGCCGGTTGCCGCCCCGGAGGAAAGCCCCTTTGCTCTGCCGTCTTCCGCCTTGCGTACCGCGCTGATCGACGATCACCCCACCAATCTGTTGCTGATGGAACGCCAGCTGCGCCACTTCGGGCTGCAACCCGCCCGCTTCGAACAAGGCTATGCGCTGTTGAAGGCCCAACGCCGGCAACCGTTCGATCTGCTGTTTATCGACTATAACATGCCGCGCCCGGACGGCCTGACGCTGGCCAGGCTGATCCGCCGCGACGAACAGCGGCTGCAACGCCCGCCTTGCCGCATCGTGCTCTGTTCGGCAGACGTGCAGGAGTTTACCCGCATTCCTCCGGGGCTGGTGGCGATCGACCACTTCCTGACCAAACCGATTTCACTGGCGGCGATCGGCCAGGTGTTGGCTCAGCAACCGCAGGTGCAGGAAGCAAAGTCAGTCCTTACTGACCTGCGGCAAACGCTGGTCGAAATGGCGGGTGGCGATCGCGCCATGCTGCAGCGGCTGGCGCAGACGCTCGGCGATACGCTGCGGCAAGACCGGCAGCGGCTCGCGGACGCCGTCGCCGCGAACGACTGGCCGCGCCTGGAGCAGGCGGCGCACCGCATCAAGGGCAGCCTGCTGATGCTGCAACTGCCGGAAGCCGCGCAGCTGTGCCAGCAGCTGGTGGAAACCGCACGTCGGGGCGCGCTTGCCGCCGCCGCTTATACTAAATTAAAGGCGTTAGTGGCGCAGATAGTGCCGGAGCTGGACGCTCTGCTCGCCGCCGCCCCCTCTTTGGCTATGCATAAGGATGAATAATGTCGGACACTCCACACGTACACCTGCCGAAAGACAGTAATAGTAAACGCCTACTGACCGCTTTTTTAGTCACCGCCGTCTTTATGGTGGCCGAGGTGGTCGGCGGCCTGTTGTCCGGCTCGTTGGCGCTGTTGGCCGACGCCGGCCACATGCTGACCGATGCCGCCGCGCTGCTGGTGGCGCTGATGGCGGTGCATTTCTCTCAGCGCAAGCCCAACGCGCGCCACACCTTCGGCTACCTGCGCCTGACCACCCTGGCGGCCTTCCTCAACGCCGCGGCGCTGCTGGTGATCGTGGTATTCATCCTGTGGGAGGCGATACGGCGTTTCTTCGAGCCGCAGCCGGTGATGGGTACCCCGATGCTGATCATCGCCGTAGCGGGGCTGCTGGCGAACCTGTTCGCCTTCTGGCTGCTGCATCGCGGCAGCGAAGAGAAAAATATCAACGTGCGCGCCGCCGCGCTGCATGTGCTGGGCGATCTACTCGGCTCGGTGGGCGCCATCGTCGCCGCCATCGTCATTCTTGCCACCGGCTGGACGCCGATTGACCCGATCCTGTCGGTGCTCGTCTCCTGTCTGGTGCTGCGCAGCGCCTGGCGGCTGCTGAAGGAGAGTTTCCACGAGCTGTTGGAAGGCACGCCGCAGGAGGTCGATATCGCCAAGCTGCAAAAAGACCTGTGCCTGAATATCCCGGAAGTGCGCAACATCCATCACGTGCACGTCTGGCAGATCGGCGAACAGAAGCTGATGACGCTGCATGCGCAGGTGATCCCGCCGCATGACCACGATGGGCTGTTGCAACGCATTCAGGCTTATCTGTTGGAACACTACAAGATTGGCCACGTGACCATTCAGATGGAGTACCGGCACTGCGAGACGCCGGACTGCGGTATCAACCGGGCGCCGGAGCCGAGTGAACACTCACATGCCGAAGCCCACTCCCATCTGGGACATCGTCACTAAGCCAAGAGGGCGCCATCACGGCGCCCTCTGCGTTGTTAAGGTGCGGAAGAGAGCGGGTTGGAACCATTGCGCCCGGCGCTCTTGATCCATAGCCAGGAGCCGTTCAGGGCAATCAGCGTCAGAATGACATACTCCAGCGCCATCGCGTACACCCCCTGGTAGGCGAAGATCGCCACGCTGATGACATCGATAACCACCCACAGCAGCCAGTTTTCCACGTACTTGCGCGTCATCAGAATCATCGCCACGATGGAGAGCACCATCATCGCCGAATCCCAGAACGGGAACGCGTCCGGCTGCAGCTCAGGCATCTGCACGTTCAGCCCCAGCCCTTGCATCACTGCCACCGCGATCTGCGTCAGCCAGGCGAACACGCGGTCGATATTGAAGGTCATCAGGCCGATGCCGATGACGCAGACCGCCGCCCAGGCCAACGCTTTCGGCAGCGGCAGCCAGCGGATCTGCAGCTCAGCCTGATTATCCTGGGTCTGGCGGCTCCAGGCATACCAACCGTAAATATTGGCGCCGAAAAAGAACAGCTGCAGCAGCAGGCTGGCGTACAGCTGGATCTGGAAGAAAATCACCGCGAACAGCGTGACGTTGATCAGGCCGAACAGGTAGTTGATGATTTTTTCCTTGCTGGCGTACCAGATGCACAGCAACCCGAACAGCGTGCCGATGGCTTCGATCCACGACAGATCGTAACCGCCCGCGCCAAGCGGAATGTGCACCAGAATATTGCTGGTACTGAAGAAGCTCATGAGGTCATCCTTTTAAACGGTTAAGCGTTGCCTTTAACCTGCATTTTAAGCTGAGCGGCGAAATCCAGCATGCGGTTCAGCGGCACCAGCGCCTTTTCACGCAGCGCGGCGTCCACATGGATCTCATGCTGCGCGCCCCCCTGCTCCAGCCCTTCGGCAATCGCCTTCAGGCCATTCATCGCCATCCACGGGCAGTGCGCGCAGCTGCGGCAGGTCGCCCCTTCTCCGGCGGTCGGCGCTTCGAACAGCTCCTTGTCCGGACAGGCCTGCTGCATCTTGTAAAAGATACCGCGATCGGTGGCGACGATCAGCTGTTGATGCGGCAATGTTTTCGCCGCCTGAATCAGTTGGCTGGTCGATCCCACCGCATCCGCCAATTCAACCACCGCCTGTGGCGATTCGGGATGCACCAGAATGGCCGCCTGCGGATAGAGCGCCTTCATGCGCCGCAGCGCCTGAGTCTTGAACTCGTCATGGACAATGCAGGCGCCTTGCCAACACAGCACGTCGGCGCCGGTATGCTTCTGCACGTAGCTGCCGAGATGGCGATCCGGCGCCCAGATGATCTTCTCGCCCAGGCTGTCCAGGTGTTCGATCAGCTCGACGGCGATGCTGGAAGTGACCACCCAGTCAGCGCGCGCTTTGACCGCCGCCGAGGTGTTCGCATAGACCACCACGGTACGATCGGGATGGCTGTCGCAAAACGCATGAAACTCCTCTTCCGGGCAGCCCAGATCCAGCGAACATTCGGCAAACAGCGTCGGCATCAGCACCTGCTTTTCCGGGCTGAGGATCTTGGCGGTTTCCCCCATGAAACGCACGCCGGCCACCAGCAGCGTGGAAGCCGGATGGGCGCTACCGAAGCGCGCCATTTCCAGCGAATCCGCCACGCAGCCGCCGGTTTCTTCCGCCAGCGCCTGGATTTCCGGATCGGTATAATAGTGGGCGACCATCACCGCATTGCGCTGCTTGAGCAGGGTTTTGATCTTCTCGCGATAAAAGGCTTTTTCGGCTACGTCCAGCGGTACCGGTTTAGGCGGGAAGGGATACACCGCCGCATTGACATCAAACATTTCACTCATCGCTGCAATCTCATGCTAGGCTGGGCGCCTGCCGCGTGAATATCGCCTGCCGCAACGCCCTTCGTTTTATATACTAAACAAAATACCTAAACTTGCGCGAAAAGTCCGCTGATATTTTCATATTTGCGCATCCATTGTTTAATGAATTAAAAACACGGACGCTGGCCGTGCAGTTCACAGCGGATAATGGCCTGACGAGACCGTATAGCCCGTTCAGAGAACAGCGGGATGATGATCGGTGCAGTGTTGAAACGAGAAAGCACGTATGTAGGTTACGGTTCTGCAGATGCGAAAAAAGCGCCAAAAGGCGCTTTTTTCTGAATTGGTGGGTCGTGCAGGATTAATTCGGCCTGTGGCCTCACCCTGCGGGCAACGCTGCGCGTTGTCGTATCGCTGCGCGATGCTCGAACCTGAGCGCAGACTCTCACCCGCACGACTCGGTGAACTCTGTTGGCAAGAGGATAAAGCAGAATCTGGTGGCGTAGATGCGAAAAAAGCGCCAAAAGGCGCTTTTTTCTGAATTGGTGGGTCGTGCAGGATTCGAACCTGCGACCAATTGATTAAAAGTCAACTGCTCTACCAACTGAGCTAACGACCCGCAGTGTGGTGGGTGATGACGGGCTCGAACCGCCGACCCCCTCCGTGTAAAGGAGATGCTCTACCAACTGAGCTAATCACCCACTGCTGTGGTTACTGCTACTTCAGAAATTGGTGGGTCGTGCAGGATTCGAACCTGCGACCAATTGATTAAAAGTCAACTGCTCTACCAACTGAGCTAACGACCCACTGATGTGGTTTACTGCTGATGGCGAATAGGTTACTGAAACCAACTCGCGGAAAACAAGGATGGGGATGTTCAGGACAACTCGACGGGTACTCGACTCGGACCTTTACTTTGCCACATCAAACCGATTCTGAAGCTACCATTCTTTCTTAAAGAATGGTGGGTCGTGCAGGATTCGAACCTGCGACCAATTGATTAAAAGTCAACTGCTCTACCAACTGAGCTAACGACCCATAACAGTGGTGGGTGATGACGGGCTCGAACCGCCGACCCCCTCCGTGTAAAGGAGATGCTCTACCAACTGAGCTAATCACCCACTGTTGTGGTTACTGCTACTTCAGAAATTGGTGGGTCGTGCAGGATTCGAACCTGCGACCAATTGATTAAAAGTCAACTGCTCTACCAACTGAGCTAACGACCCAATTTCCCTGCCGCTTTAACATCTTGCAAGATGTCTTGGCAACGGCGGCATATATTACTAATTTATCTTGGCAGCGCAACCTAAATTTTTTACCGATGCGTTCAACTGCTTGTTCTTCACGCGAATGAGCCCAGAAATCGGTCAAATCGACTAACTTCTGGGCTCATTTTTCTGACTGTTAACCGCCTACGCGACTTTTCGCCTGTTTGGCCGCCGCACTGGTTGGGTACTGTTTAATCACCTGCTGGAACACGGCTTTGGCTTTATCGGCCTGCCCTTTCTCCTGCATGATGATACCCACCTTGTACATGGCGTCCGGCGCCTTCGGTGATTTAGCGTAATTCTTCACCACCACCGCAAAATAGTAGGCCGCGTCGTCTTTTTTACCCTTGTTGTAGAACAACTGGCCCAGCCAATAGTTGGCGTTGGGCTGGTAAGTAGACTTCGGGTACTGTTTTACGAAGGACTGAAAGGCGGAAATCGCCTGGTCATACTGTTTTTTTTCCAGTGCCAGAGAAACAGCGGCGTTGTAGTCGCTGTTCTCATCACCGCCGCTCGGCGTGGCGGAGGCGGCTGCGGGAGCGCTGCCGCCCGCATCGGAAGATGCGCCTGCGGCTGCCCCGCCGGCAGCGCCCGCGGCCGCAGAGGCGCTCTGAGCGCCGCCCTGGCTGAGGCTATCCATCTGCTGATAGATTTGCTTCTGGCGTTCAACCACCTGATTCAACTGATACTGGCTTTCCTGGATTTGCCCACGGAGAGAATCAATGTCGCGTTGGTTATCAGAGAGTTGTTGCTGGAGTTGATTTAAAAGCTGGCCTTGAGCATTGCTGATGCGCTCAAGCGAGGTGACGCGGTCTTCGACCGAGCCGGAGCCGACATTACTGATTGGCGCTTGGGCAGTAGCGGCCCAGGGGGCCGCTACGCCAACCAGTAACGACAGACTCAACAGGTGACGTCTGAAGTTACTGTTCATGCGATTCTCTTAGTAAACCAGAACGGCACGACGGTTTTTAGCATAAGCCGCTTCGTCGTGGCCCAGTACTGCTGGTTTTTCTTTACCGTAAGAAACGATAGAGATCTGGTCAGCGGAAACGCCTTTACCCTGCAGGTACATTTTAACGGCGTTAGCACGGCGCTCACCCAGAGCGATGTTGTATTCCGGCGTGCCGCGTTCGTCAGCGTGGCCTTCAACGGTCACTTTGTAAGACGGGTTGTTACGCAGGAATGCAGCGTGCGCGTCCAGCATCTGAGCGAATTCGGAGCTTACGTCATACTTGTCCAGGCCGAAGTAAACGATGTTGTTCTTCTGCAGTTCTTGCATCTGCAGACGAGCTTGTTCTTCGGAAGACAGGTTGCTGCTGCCGTTTTCCATACCAGTGCCAGCGCCCATACCAGATTGGTCGTTGTTTGCGCTTTTGTTAGAACTACAAGCTGCTACAGCCAGAACTGGCAGTGCCAGCAGAAGCCCTTTCAGCACTTTGTTCAGTTGCATTTCTTTGATCCTTTTATAGTTTGCCATACATATTTACACATGCATCACAGATACGGCGACCAGGCAGGGAATTTGACCTGTCCATCAGTTGCCGGAAGACGCGCTTTGAAACGCCCATCAGTTGACACCAACTGCAGCACGGAGCCCATACCTTGCGTCGAGCTATAGATCACCATGGTGCCGTTTGGCGCAATACTAGGCGTTTCATCCAGGAAGGTACCGGTCAAAACCTGAACGGCGCCCGATCCAAGATCTTGTTTGGCGATGTGTTGCGCACCACTGTTGGTGCTGACCATCACCAGGAATTTACCGTCGGAGCTGACTTCAGAATCCTGGTTCTGAGAGCCTTCCCACGTCAGGCGCTGTGCGGCACCGCCGCTGGCGCTGATTTTATAAATCTGCGGACGCCCGCCCTGGTCGGAGGTAAACGCCAGAGACTGGCCATCCGGGAACCAGGTCGGTTCGGTGTTGTTGTTGCGGCCATCGGTCAGCTGCGTGATCTGGCCGGAGCCGAGGTTCATCACGTACAGGTTCAGGCTGCCGCTCTTGGACAGCGCGAAGGCCAGTTTGCTGCCGTCCGGCGAGAACGCCGGCGCACCGTTGTGGCGCGGGAACGAGGCGATCTGGCGGATGGCGCCGTTAGCCAGGGTCTGCACCACCAGCGCGGAACGGCCGCTCTCGAAGGTCACGTAAGCCAGTTTGCTGCCGTCCGGCGACCAGGCCGGGGACATCAGCGGCTCAGGCGAACGGTGCACCGTAAACTGGTTGTAACCGTCGTAATCCGCTACGCGCAGCTCATACGGGAATTTCCCGCCGTTGGTCTGCACGACGTAGGCGATACGGGTACGGAACGCGCCCTTGATGCCGGTCAGCTTCTCGAACACTTCGTCGCTGGCGGTATGGGCAGAATAACGCAACCACTGTTTGGTCACTTTATACTGATTCTGCGCCAATACGGTGCCCGGCGAACCCGAGGTGTCCACCAGCTGGTAGGAGATCAGGTAGCTACCGTCGGCGCCAGGTTGAACCTGGCCGACAACCACGGCGTCGATGCCCAGCGCAGTCCAGGCCGCCGGGGTCACTTCAGACGCGGAGGTCGGTTGCTGCGGCATGCGCGCCACGTCGATCGGGTTGAATTTTCCGCTGTTGCGCAGATCCGCGCCGACAATCTTGCCAATATCTTCCGGCGGCGTGCCTGGGCCCGCCCATTTAAACGGCACCACGCCAATCGGACGAGCGGAGTCGACCCCTTGGGTGATTTCAATGCGAACTTCCGCGTGCAGCACGGACGCCCACAGAATTAAAAAACCTAGCGCTACTCGAAATGCCTGCTTCATCTCATCTCCCTTATCCAGGCGGGATGCCTGCGATAAATTAGCAGAATTTTAACAAACCAACTTACGTAAAACTACATAATCCCTGTTGGTTACCTTAGTACATCCCTGTGATATCACTCAGTCAATCAACCGTTATTTCGGTTTGAATTCAAGGATAGAATTCTTAAAGTGCTGATAAACGGCATCGCTCGGCGGCTTCGGTATATGCGCCAACTTGGCGGCAGACACCGCGGCCTGACACAGCGCCGGATCGCCGCCCGCCGCTTGTACGCTTATCAGCAGGCCGTCCGGCGCCAGCTTGATACGCAGATCGCAGGTTTTGCCGGCGAACGAGCTGGCGTCATAGAACTTGCTCTGAATCGCCCCCTGAATTTGCCCCATATAACCGCTGATATCCGCCCCGCTGGCCCCAGCCGTTTTGGCATTGCCCTGCCCGGCCGGTTTACCGTCGCCCTTCGATTTGGCACCGCCGCCTTTCGGCGCGTTCTTGCCGTCCGCCAGGCCACCAAACAGATCGTTGACCTCCTCCGATTGCTTCGCAGCCTCAGCGGCGGCCTTCTTCTTGGCGTCCGCGGCGGCTTTCTTGGCGGCAGCGGCTTTCTCGGCTGCAGCTTTCTTCTCGGCTTCCGCTGCGGCTTTTTTCTCGGCTTCAGCGGCCGCTTTCTTCTCCGCAGCTTCTGCGGCTTTTTGCTCTGCGGCGGCGGCCGCGGCTTTCTTCGCCTCTTCCGCCTGTTTCTTGGCGGCGGCAGCGGCGGCCGCTTCTTTCTTGGCTTCCGCTTCGGCTTTCTTCTGCGCGTCCGCCTGCGCTTTGGCTATCTTGTCCGCTTCAGCCTTCGCCTTCGCGGCGGCGGCCTCGGCGACCTTCTGTTGCTCTTTGGCCTTGGCTGCGGCGGCTTCCGCCGCTTTTTGCTGCTCGGCTGCCTGTTTCTGCTGCTCCGCCGCCTTCTGCTGTTGCTCAGCCTGCGCTTTGGCGTCCTGCGCGGCTTTCTCCTGCGCCGCCAAACGCTCTTTCTCCAGCTCTTTCAGGCGCTGCTGTTGCTCCGCCTGCTTCTGCTGAAGCTCTTCGGCCTGTTGCTCCGCCTTTTTCTGGCGCTGCTTTTCGGCACGCTGCGCATCGTTGCTCTGCTGCTGCTGGCGATTGTACTGCTCCACCACCGCGCCGGGATCGACCATCACCGCGCCCACCACGGTGCCATCACCGCCACCGCCGGCGCCCATGTCGACATTTTCCTGCAGCGATCCCCAAATCAGCAGGGCAATCAGTATGAAGTGCAGAACGACCGAAACAATAACGGCGCGGTTCAGCTTATCGTTTTGCTCAGTTGCCTTTACCAAAATAGATTCCCAAAAACTGGTGTTGCTTATACGGGGTTCCTGGGCCGCAGCGCAGGAACCGGGTTGCCGTTCGCCTTACGGTCAGATTGGCTGGGTCATCAGCCCCACGGAAGCCACGCCCGCCTGATGGAGAATATTCAATGCCTTGATAATCTCATCATAAGGGACTTCCTTCGCACCGCCGATCAAAAAGACCGTTTTCGGGTTAGCCGCCAAACGCGACTTGGCTTCGGCCGCGACTTGCTCAGGCGGCAACAGCTCCATACGGTTGTGATCCACCACCAGGGTGTATTGACCTACGCCGGAAACCTCGAGGATCACCGGCGGATTGTCATCGCTGGACACCGTTTTGGAATCGGTGGCGTCCGGCAGGTCAACCTCCACGCTCTGCGTGATGATTGGCGCGGTTGCCATAAAGATCAGCAGCAGCACCAGCAACACGTCGAGCAGCGGAACGATGTTAATTTCGGACTTCAGCTCGCGCCGACTACGTCCACGTACTCTCGCCATGCTACCTCCTACTTATTTGCTGTCGCTGGAGAAGGCCTGACGATGCAGAATAGCGGTGAACTCTTCCATAAAGTTGTCGTAATTCTGCTCAAGCTTGTTGACGCGCTGGTTGAGACGGTTATAGGCCATGACCGCCGGGATGGCGGCGAACAGACCGATCGCGGTGGCGATCAGCGCTTCGGCGATACCCGGCGCCACCATCTGCAGCGTGGCTTGCTTCACCGCGCCCAGTGCGATAAAGGCGTGCATGATCCCCCACACGGTGCCGAACAGGCCGATGTACGGGCTGATCGAACCGACGGTGCCGAGGAACGGAATATGGGTTTCCAGCGTTTCCAGCTCGCGGTTCATCGAAATGCGCATCGCGCGCGACGCCCCTTCGATCACCGACTCCGGCGCATGGTTGTTGGCGCGGTGCAGGCGGGCGAACTCTTTGAAGCCGGAATGGAAGATCTGCTCGGAGCCGGTCAGGCTATCGCGACGCGCCTGACTTTCCTGGTACAGACGGGAAAGCTCGATACCGGACCAGAATTTGTCTTCAAAGGCTTCGGCGTCACGCGTCGCCGCATTGAGGATGCGGGTGCGCTGAATGATGATCGCCCAGGAGGCTACCGAGAAGCATATCAAAATCAACATGATAAGCTTAACCAGCAGGCTCGCCTTCAAGAATAAATCTAGGATGTTCATGTCAGTCACTGCTTAAACTCCGCGACAATAGACTTAGGAAGCGCTCTCGGCTTCATTTGGTGTGGATCAATACAGGCAATCAGGACATCTGCCTGGCTCAGTAGGGCCCCGTCAGAATTGACAATGCGTTGAGCAAACGTGAGAGAAGCCCCGCGCAGACAGGTGATTTCACTCTGTACCTCCAGTTGCTCGTCGAGACGAGCCGGAGCCAGATAATCCACCGTCATGCGCCGGACGACAAAAGCGACTTGTTCACTGAGCAGCTGCTGTTGATGAAAGTTGTGCTGACGCAGCATCTCTGTGCGCGCTCTTTCAAAAAAGGCGACGTAGCGGGCGTGATAGACCACACCACTGGCATCGGTATCCTCGTAGTAAACGCGAACCGGCCATCGAAACAACGTATTACTCACTCTACTTCCCAGCAATGCAATTTAACGCTGCTACTATACGCAAGACGGATCGGGTTGGGAATGGGTTACAAGATGGGAATGAAAATAATTATGGGCCGTGAGGGCCCATAACATGGGGACATCGGGGAGATTATAAAGAAACGTAAAGTAATCCTGCGCACAAGATCACAATTGCGGGAAGCGGCGCGAAAAAGGCCCGCCAAATGCTGCGCTGCGGGCGGAATCCGAAACCGTGGATCACCCCGGCGCACACCGCCCAAATCAGCAGCAGCCCTTCCCAAATCTCCAGCGAGCTGGTTTTGGCGGCGAAACGCGTCGGATCCCAGAACACGCACCCCGCCAAAACCAACGCCAGCACCAGGGAAAGGGCCCGGATCGGGCCCTTGTCGGTGACAGCGTACAGCTTGTCAATCACGGACGAGCTCATCACTTACCGTCTTGCTGAGCTTTGGTCGCTTCGCTCTGCTCAAGCGCCAGCGCCGTGATGATGCCGAAGGCGCAGGCAAGAAGCGTTCCGAGAATCCAGGCAAAATACCACATGGTTTAGCTCCTTATCCTTAGTACAGCGAATGCTTGTTGTTTTCGATGTAGTTCTTGTCGAGGCGACCGAACATTTTGTAGTACGACCAGCTGGTGTACGCCAAAACGATAGGCACAAAGATCGCCGCCACGACGGTCATCACTTTCAGCGTCAACAGGCTCGACGTCGCGTCCCACATGGTCAGGCTGACGTTAGGCACGGTGCTGGACGGCATCACGAACGGGAACATGGTGACCCCGGCGGTGAGGATGACGCAGGCGATGGTCAGCGACGAGGTGACGAACGCCAGCGCGCCTTTCTCCAGACGCGAGAACAGGATGGTGAACAACGGCAGCACCACGCCCAGCGCAGGCAACGCCCACAGCAGCGGATACTTGTTGAAGTTGATCAGCCAGGCGCCGGCCTGATGCGCCACTTCTTTACGCATCGGGTTGGATTCCGCCAGGGTGTCCAGCGCCGACGTCACGACGAAGCCGTCGATGCCTTTCACCAGCCATACGCCCGCCAGCAGGAAGCACACCGCCATGATCAGCGTCGCGATCTGCGCCGCAGCGCGTGAACGCAGGTGGATCTCGCCGGTGGTGCGCATTTGCAGGTAGGTCGCCCCCTGGGTGACCAGCATGGTCAGGCTGACCACGCCCGCCAACAGACCGAACGGATTCAGCAGTTGGAAGAAGTTGCCGGTGTAGAACAGGCGCATGTACTCGTCCATGTGGAACGGCACGCCCTGCAGCAGGTTGCCGAACGCCACGCCGAAGACCACGGCAGGCACAAAGGAGCCGATGAAGATGCCCCAGTCCCACATGTTGCGCCAGCGGCTGCTCTCCAGCTTGGAACGGTAATCGAAACCGACCGGGCGGAAGAACAAGGCGGCCAGCACCAGGATCATGGCGACGTAGAAGCCGGAGAAGGCCGCTGCGTAGACCATCGGCCAGGCGGCGAACAGCGCGCCGCCGGCGGTGATCAGCCACACCTGGTTACCGTCCCAGTGCGGGGCGATGGAGTTGATCATCACCCGGCGCTCGGTATCGGTTTTCCCGATGATGCGCACCAGAATGCCGACGCCCATGTCGAAACCGTCGGTGACGGCGAAGCCGATCAGCAGTACGCCAACCAGGACCCACCAAATAAATCGCAGTACTTCATAGTCAAACATACGTGGACTCCTGTTTAGCGCGCTTCCTGCACGGCGGCAGTCGGTTGTTCAAAGTGATAGCGGCCGGTTTTCAGGCTGCTTGGACCCAGACGCGCAAACTTGAACATCAGGTACAATTCAGCCACCAGGAACAGGGTGTACAAGCCGCAGATCAGCCCCATCGAGAACAGAATGTCGCCCGCGGTCAGCGAAGAGTTGGCGACCGCCGTCGGCAGCACCTCACCAATCGCCCACGGTTGGCGGCCGTATTCCGCCACGAACCAGCCGGACTCGATCGCGATCCAAGGCAGCGGCAAACCGTACAGCGCCGCGCGGTGCAGCCATTTTTTCTGGCCGATGCGGCCGCGGATCACGTTCCAGAACGACAGGCCGATGATCAACAGCATGATCACGCCACAGGCCACCATGATGCGGAAGGCGAAGTACAGCGGCGCCACGCGCGGAATGGAGTCCTTGGTCGCCAGCTGGATCTGCGCTTCCGTCGCGTCGGTGACGTTCGGGGTATAGCGCTTCAGCAGCATGCCGTAGCCCAGGTCTTGCTTGGTTTTGTTGAATTCGGCGCGCACCGCAGGGTCGGTGTTGCCGCCGCGCAGCTCTTCCAGCAGCTGGTAGGCTTTCATCCCGTTGCGGATGCGCACTTCATGCTGCGCCATCAGATCTTTCAGGCCGGTGACCTGAGTGTCCGTGGAGCGGGTGGCGATCAGGCCAAGCGCATACGGGATCTGAATAGAGAAGGAGTTTTCCATCTTGTCCTGATCGGGAATGCCGAACAGGGTGAAGGACGCCGGCGCCGGCTGGGTGTCCCATTCCGCTTCGATAGCGGCCAGTTTGGTTTTCTGCACGTCGCCCATTTCGTAGCCGGATTCATCACCCAGAACGATAACGGACAGAATGGCAGCCATACCGAAGCTGGCAGCGATGGCGAAGGAGCGCTTGGCGAAGGCGATGTCGCGGCCTTTCAGCAGGTAGTAGGAGCTGATGCCCAGAACGAACATCGCGCCGCAGGTGTAGCCGGAAGCCACGGTGTGAACGAATTTCACCTGCGCAACCGGGTTAAGCACCAGTTCGGAGAAGCTGACCATCTCCATGCGCATGGTTTCGAAGTTGAAATCCGACGCGATCGGGTTCTGCATCCAGCCGTTGGCGACCAGGATCCACAGCGCGGACAGGTTGGAGCCGAGGGCCACAAACCAGGTTACCGCCATGTGCTGCACCTTGCTCAGACGATCCCAGCCGAAGAAGAACAGGCCGACCAGCGTCGATTCAAGGAAGAACGCCATCAGACCTTCGATAGCCAGTGGGGCCCCGAAGATATCGCCGACGTAGTGAGAGAAATACGACCAGTTAGTCCCGAACTGGAACTCCATGGTCAAACCGGTGGCCACACCCAGAGCAAAGTTAATCGCAAATAACTTTCCCCAGAATTTGGTCATGTCTTTATAGATTTGTTTGCCAGACAGGACATATACCGTTTCCATAATTGCCAGCAAGAACGCCATACCGAGCGTTAATGGGACAAATAAGAAATGGTACATCGCCGTTAAAGCAAACTGTAAGCGCGACAGTTCGACAATATCAAACATCTTGACTCCTTGCTCCTCGCAGGAAGACTCCGACACGCGGTTATCGGCACGCCTCTTTCAAAGCCGCCAGTAACGCCCCGCAGTGAATGCCCTTAAACACAACAAATTTGATCCAGCTTCTCCGCTTTCAACCGCACACTCGGCCAATAGCCCCTCGGGCCCTCGACAAGCACGCCACTGAAAACCGACAACGGGTAACAAATGCAACAAGATCAACCATCCATAATCACAACATGGATGATACTCGCCCAATCCCACACAATAAATAGGTTTTTACGTGACGTGGGTTAGACTTTTGGTTACAGGTCAAATCTTAGCCGAAAGAGGTACTTCGGGCTAATTTGATCTGAGACAATTTAAGCCTATCCGCATCTTATTTCCATATTCATCAGCACATTTCGCATAATTTTCTTAGGGTCATGTTGCGCAATGGTTTAATTGTTTTTTAATGATATTTTTGTGTTAAATAAATGTAATTTAAAAGAGCCGCCATTGTATTATTACGCGCTTATTATGCGACATAATTAACCTTTTATTTCCAATAAGCCGTGACAGTGATAGCAGTCACAAAACAACAAATCTCTCTCCAATATTAGTCTATTTCTCGCGATGGGATCGTAAAGGTTGCGATTTTGTAGCAGAATGACCACTTATGTTAAAATTGCATTGAGTGACAATAACTTATGAAAAAAATCATCTTTGCCTCTGTCTTGGGACTCTCGGGAAACGCCATGGCCGCCGAAACGGTAAATATCACCCTGCTGGGCACCTCCGATCTGCACGGCACCTTCGTGCCCTGGGACTACGCCAGCGACACGGAGAATCTGGCGGGCAGCCTGAGCCAGATAGCCACCCAGGTGAAAAAGGTGCGCGCCGAGCAGCCCAACCTGATCCTGGTGGACGCCGGCGACACCATTCAGGGCAACTTCGTCGAAACCTTCAAGCATGAGGCCGTCAGCCCGATGATGCTGGGCCTCAACGCGCTCAATTATGACGTCTGGGTGATGGGCAACCACGAGTTCGACTTCGGCCTGCCGGTGCTGGCTACGCCGCTCAAGCAGTTCAAGGGCGCGGCGCTGGCGGGCAATATCGTCTGGGACAACGGCAAGCCCTATCTGCCGGCCTACACCATCGTCGAACGCCAGGGCGTGAAGATCGGCATTATCGGCATGGACACGCCGATGACCGCGGAATTCGCCAAGGGCACCGATCGCATCAAAGGGCTGAACTTCACCGATCCGGTGCAGGCGGTGAAGCAGGTCATCAGGCAAATCGACGGCCAGGTCGACGCCATCGTGCTGGTGGCGCATATGGGCATCGACAATGAGAACCAGCGCCCCGGCACCGGCGTGGCCGACATCGCCAACGCCAACCCGGAGCTGGCGGCGATCGTCGCCGGCCATATGCATGTGAAGATCGACAAAGCGGTGGTTAACGGCGTCATCATCACCGAGCCGGATAAATACGGTCGCGCGCTGTCGCGCATCGATCTGCAGTTTGAACGCCGCGACGGCAAATTCACGCTGATCGACAAAAACAGCTACACCTACCCCATCAAGGGGATGACGCCGGACAGCGCCATGCAGGCGCTCTACCAGCCGTACCATGACATTTTGCGCGCCAATGCCAACCGGGTCGTGGCGAAGCTGAGCGGCAGCGATCTGGTGCCCGCCGACGAATTCCGCGGCATTCCCCAGGTGCACGTGCAGGATACCGGCATCAGCGCGCTGTTCCAGCAGGCCGCCCGCCACTATGCGCCGCTGGCGCAGGTGATCGCCCTGCAGATCGACAACGATCGCGCCAAACTGGACGTCGGCGACATCAAGGCCAAGGACATCGCCTTTAACTACCAATACGCCGGCGGCGAGATCACCGTGTATCAGCTCAACGGCAAAGCGCTTAAACGCTACATGGAGTGGTCCGCCGACTATTTCAATCAGCTGCAGCCGGGCGACGTCACCTACAGCTTTAACCCGGCGCGGCGATCGTCCAAATATTCCACCAACGATTTCTTCGACGGCGTCACTTACACCATCGACCTGCGCCAACCCGCCGGCTCGCGCATCGTCGATCTGCGCCTGACGGACGGCACGCCGGTCACCGACGATATGCCGATCCGCCTGGGCATGAACAGTTACCGCATGGGCCACCTGACGCAAAAGGGTGGCGCGCTGGAGGGGCAATCCTTCACGGTGCTGTTCGACAGCAAAGCGCAATACGGTGAAGAAGAAGGCACCATTCGCCACCTGACCCTGCGCTACCTGACGGAAGTGAAACACGGCCAGTATCAGGGCGTGCCGCCGCAGCGCTGGAAGCTGGTCGGCATGGAGGGTTACGAACCGCAGCGGGCGATCGTCAAACGGCTGCTCAATGAGGGCGTTATCCAGGTACCGACCACCGACGACGGCCGCTACACCAACGTCGCGTCGATCAACGTCAAAAACGCGCTGTTCCGCAACGCCGAAGATTACCGCGCCGCCCTCACCTCGCTGGAGCAACAGCGCCAAGCCGCCGTGGATCCGGTGCAACAGCGCCGCCTGCAGGATCGGATCGCGCTGATCAAGGCGCTCAACGACTTCTGATCGTCGCCCATAAAAAAGGCCACCCAATGGGTGGCCAAACATGTCGAGATAGTGTTATTTCGTACTAAATGCTTAGCGCTTCAGCACCGCTTTTACCGCGTCGCCGATGTCTGCCAGGCTGCGAACGGTTTTCACGCCCGCCGCTTCCAGCGCAGCAAACTTCTCGTCCGCCGTGCCTTTGCCGCCTGCGATAATGGCGCCCGCGTGGCCCATACGCTTGCCTTTCGGCGCGGTCACGCCGGCGATATAGCCGACAACCGGTTTGGTGACGTGTTCTTTGATGTAAGCTGCTGCTTCTTCTTCAGCGCTGCCGCCGATCTCACCGATCATCACGATCGCTTCGGTCTGCGGATCCTGCTGGAACATCTTCAGGATATCGATGAAGTTGGAGCCCGGGATCGGGTCGCCGCCGATGCCCACGCAGGTGGATTGGCCCAGACCGGCATCGGTGGTTTGTTTTACCGCTTCATAGGTCAGGGTGCCGGAGCGGGAAACGATGCCCACTTTGCCCGGCAGGTGGATGTGGCCAGGCATGATGCCGATTTTGCACTCGCCCGGGGTGATCACGCCTGGGCAGTTCGGCCCGATCATGCGCACGCCGGCTTCGTCCAGCTTCACTTTCACGGTCAGCATGTCCAGCGTCGGGATGCCTTCGGTGATGGTGATGATCAGTTTGATACCGGCATCGATCGCTTCCAGGATGGAGTCTTTGCAGAACGGCGCTGGAACGTAGATCACAGAGGCAGTGGCGCCGGTCGCTTCAACCGCTTCGCGCACGGTGTTGAACACCGGCAGGCCCAGGTGCTGAGTGCCGCCTTTGCCCGGGGTTACGCCGCCAACCATTTTGGTGCCGTAAGCGATAGCTTGTTCGGAGTGGAAAGTCCCCTGGCTACCGGTGAAGCCCTGGCAAATTACTTTGGTGTTCTTATCGATTAAAATGGACATTATTTACCCTCCACTGCTGCAACAACTTGCTGAGCCGCATCAGTCAGGCTGGTCGCAGCAATGATATTCAGGCCGCTGTCCGCCAGTTTCTTGGCGCCCAGTTCGGCGTTGTTCCCTTCCAAGCGCACCACCACCGGGACGTTAACGCCCACTTCGGCCACTGCGCCGATGATGCCGTCGGCGATCAGATCGCAACGTACGATACCACCGAAGATGTTAACCAGAACCGCTTTCACCTTGTCGTCGGACAGGATGATTTTGAACGCTTCGGTCACGCGCTCTTTGGTCGCGCCGCCGCCAACGTCCAGGAAGTTGGCCGGTTCGCCGCCGTGCAGTTTAACGATGTCCATGGTGCCCATCGCCAGGCCGGCGCCGTTAACCATGCAGCCGATGTTGCCGTCGAGGGCAACGTAGTTCAGTTCCCACTGAGCCGCACGGGATTCGCGCTCGTCTTCCTGGGAAGGGTCACGCATTTCACGCAGTTCCGGCTGGCGGAACAGGGCGTTGCCGTCGGCGCCCAGTTTGCCGTCCAGGCACACCAGATCGCCCTGCTTGGTGATCACCAGCGGGTTGATCTCAACCATCGCCAGGTCACGCTCCAGGAACAGCGTCGCCAGGCCCATGAAGATCTTGGCGAACTGGCTGACTTGCTTACCGGTCAGGCCCAGTTTGAAGGCCAGCTCACGGCCCTGATAAGGCTGTGGACCCGCCAGCGGATCGATGGTCATTTTGTGGATCAGTTCTGGGGTTTCTTCCGCCACCTTCTCGATTTCCACGCCGCCTTCGGTAGACGCCATGAACACGATGCGACGGGTCGCACGGTCTACGACGGCGCCCAGGTACAGTTCTTTATCGATGTCGGTCGCCGCTTCAACCAGGATCTGGTTAACCGGCTGGCCCAGCGCGTCAGTCTGGTAAGTCACCAGACGCTTGCCCAACCAGGCTTCCGCGAAGGCACGGATATCTTCTTTGCTGTTGACGACTTTAACGCCGCCCGCTTTACCGCGGCCGCCAGCATGAACCTGACATTTCACCACCCACGGGCCGGAGCCGATTTTGGATGCGGCTTCTTCTGCTTCACGCGGAGTGGTACAGGCGTAACCGGTTGGTGCCGGCATGCCATACCGAGCAAACAGCTGTTTTGCCTGATATTCGTGTAAATTCATGATGTTCTATCCATTCAGTTCTGAAGGTTTTTAGCCGGACCATTATTACGCGGTAAACCGCATGGTTTTCCGGCCACATAGCACAGAGTGCGGGCGCGGCATGCCGCGCCCGGCAAGGGTTACTAGACGTCCAGCAGCAGACGAGCCGGATCTTCCAGCATCTCTTTGACCGTCACCAGATAACCGACGGATTCTTTACCGTCGATCAGGCGGTGGTCATAAGACAGCGCCAGATACATCATCGGCTGGATCACCACCTGACCATTGACCGCCATTGGGCGATCTTTAATGGCGTGCATGCCCAGGATGGCGCTCTGCGGCGGGTTGATGATCGGGGTAGACATCAGGGAGCCGAATACGCCGCCGTTGGTAATGGTGAAGTTACCGCCGGTCAGCTCTTCCACGGTCAGTTTGCCGTCGCGGCCCTTAACGGCCAGCTCTTTGATTTTCTTCTCAATGTCAGCCATGCTCATGGCGTCCACATCGCGCAGTACCGGCGTCACCAGGCCGCGCGGGGTCGAAACCGCGATGCTGATGTCGAAGTAGTTGTGGTAAACCACGTCAGAACCATCGATCGACGCGTTCACTTCCGGGAAGCGCTTCAGTGCTTCAACCACCGCCTTGATGTAGAAGGACATGAAGCCCAGACGCACGCCGTGGCGCTTCTCGAAGGCTTCGCCGTACTGCTTGCGCAGATCCATGATCGGCTGCATGTTGATTTCGTTGAAGGTGGTCAGCATCGCGGTGCTGTTCTTCGCTTCCAGCAGACGCTCGGCGACGCGTTTGCGCAGGCGAGTCATCGGCACGCGTTTTTCGCTGCGGCCGGCCAGAGCAGGCTGCGGCGCGGCTTCAGCGGCGGCGGCCGGTTTGGCGGCGGCGCCGCCTTTGGCCAGGTGCGCTTCCACGTCTTCACGCGTGATGCGGCCACCCACGCCGGTGCCTTTGATGGCGCTGGCATCGAGATCGTGTTCGGCGATCAGGCGGCGAATCGCCGGGCTGAGCGCGTCATTGCTTTCTTCTTCCAGGCTCGCGGTAGCGCGCTGTGCAGGCGTGGCTTCTTTCTCCTGGCTCTTCTCAGCGGTCGGCTTGCCGGAGCTGTCGCCCGGACGGATGCGGCCGAGCAGCTGGCGAGACAGTACGGTCGCACCCTCTTCTTCCACGATAGCATCGAGAATGCCCGCTTCACTGGCCGGCACTTCCAACACCACTTTGTCGGTTTCGATTTCAACCAGGACTTCATCACGCTGCACGCTGTCGCCCGGTTTTTTGTGCCAGGTGGCTACGGTCGCATCGGCAACCGATTCAGGAAGGTCAGGAACCAGAATATCTACGCTACTCATTTAGCTTTCCCTTAAGTTTTTTATCATCTGCTTGCCGGCCCCTTGGCCGGCAAGCGAGCGAACATTAGTCAATATTCAGCGCGTCGTTCACCAGAGCCTGCTGCTGCTTCTGGTGTACGGACATATAGCCCACCGCCGGAGAAGCGGAGGCCGGACGTCCTGCGTAGCGTAAAGAAGCCCCGAACGGCACCACTTCACGGAAGTTGTGTTGGCTGCAGTACCAGGCGCCCTGGTTCAGCGGCTCTTCCTGACACCAGACGAAATCATGCACGTGCGAGTATTGCTCCAGCACGGCCTGCACGGCCTGATGCGGGAACGGATACAGCTGCTCGATACGCACGATGGCCACGTCTTTCTGCTCGTTCTTGCGACGCTGTTCCAGCAGGTCGTAGTAGACCTTGCCGGAGCACAGCACGACGCGCTTGACCGCTTTCGGATCCAAGTCGTCGATCTCGCCGATCGCCGGCAGGAAGGTGCCGTTGGCCAGTTCGTCCAGCGAAGAAATCGCCAGCGGGTGACGCAGCAGCGACTTCGGCGACATCACCACCAGCGGACGGCGCATACCGCGCAGCGCCTGACGGCGCAGCATATGGTAAACCTGCGCCGGCGTGGACGGGACGCACACCTGCATGTTCTGCTCTGCGCACAGCTGCAGATAGCGTTCCAGACGCGCGGAAGAGTGCTCTGGGCCCTGGCCTTCATAGCCGTGCGGCAGCAGCATCACCAGGCCGCACATACGGCCCCATTTTTGCTCGCCGGAACTGATGAACTGGTCGATAACGACCTGCGCGCCGTTGGCGAAGTCGCCGAACTGCGCTTCCCAGATGGTCAGCGTGCGCGGTTCCGCCGTGGCGTAGCCGTATTCGAACGCCAGCACCGCCTCTTCGGACAGCACGGAATCCCAGACCTTGAATTCGCCCTGGCCGCTGTGGATGTTCGCCAGCGGAACGTAGACGGAACCGTTTTTCTGGTTGTGCACCACCGCGTGACGGTGGAAGAAGGTACCGCGGCCGGCGTCTTCGCCGGAGATGCGGATTGGAATGCCTTCATCCGCCATGGTGGCGTAGGCCAGCGTTTCGGCGGCGCCCCAGTCGAACGGCTTGTTGCCCGCTGCCATCTCGGCGCGGTCCGCGTAGATTTTCGCCACGCGCGACTGCATTTCGATCGCTTCCGGCACGGTGCTGATGCGGCGGCCCAGCTCCTGCAGGCGCTTCATCTCAACCTTGCTCGGGTACTCTTCGTCCCACTCGTGGTTCAGGTACGGAGACCAGGTGAAGGAGTGCAGGTTCATCGGACGCCATTCTTCAACCACGCAATCGCCGCGGTCGAGCGCGTCACGGTATAGGTTGACCATTTCCGTGGCATCTTCCAGGCTGGCCACGTTCTGTTCGGTCAGAACGTCAGCGTAGATTTTGCGCGGCGTAGGGTGTTTCTTGATCTTCTGATACATCACCGGCTGGGTAGCGCTCGGCTCGTCGGCCTCGTTGTGCCCATGGCGACGGTAGCAGACCAGATCGATCATCACGTCACGCTTAAAGGTGTTACGGAAATCCAACGCCAGGCGGGTGACGAAGGCCACGGCCTCCGGATCGTCCGCGTTGACGTGGAAGATCGGTGCCTGAACCATTTTGGCGATGTCGGTGCAGTATTCGGTAGAGCGCGCATCCAGCGGGTTGGAGGTGGTGAAACCAACCTGGTTGTTGATGACGATACGCACGGTGCCGCCCACTTCGTAGCCGCGAGCCTGAGACATGTTCAGGGTTTCCTGAACCACGCCCTGGCCGGTGATGGCGGCGTCGCCGTGAATGGTGATCGGCAGCACCATGTTGCTGCGCGCTTCGTCCAAGCGATCGCGACGGGCGCGAACCGAGCCCATGACCACCGGGCTGACGATCTCCAGGTGCGACGGGTTGAACGCCAGCGCCAGGTGAACCATGCCGCCTTCGGTTTCCACGTCGGAAGAGAAGCCCTGGTGGTATTTCACGTCACCGGTGCCGAGGTGTTCTTTATGCTTGCCGGCGAATTCGTCGAACAGATCGGCCGGCTTTTTGCCCAGCACGTTGATCAGCACGTTCAGACGGCCGCGGTGGGCCATGCCCAGCACCACTTCGCGCGTGCCGTTCTTGCCGGCGTGGCGCACCATCTCTTTCAGCATCGGCACCAGCGCGTCGCCGCCTTCCAGCGAGAAGCGTTTGGCGCCCGGGAATTTGGCGCCCAGGTAGCGTTCCAGGCCTTCCGCCGCGGTCAGCTCGTTCAGGAAACGGCGTTTTTCGTCGGCGGTAAAGCTGGCGCGCCCCACCACCGACTCGATGCGCTGTTGGATCCAGCGTTTCTCTTCGGTGTTGGTGATGTGCATGTACTCAGCGCCGATCGACCCGCAATAGGTCTGCTTCAACGCGGCGTACAGATCGCCCAGCTTCATGGTTTCTTTGCCGATGGCGAAAGAGCCCACGTTGAAGGTTTCCTGGAAATCGGCTTCGGTCAGGTTGTGGTAAGCGGGATCAAGGTCAGGAACTTGCTCGCGCTGCCACAGGCCGAGCGGATCGAGGTTGGCATGCTGATGCCCGCGGAAGCGGAAGGCGTTGATCAGCTGCAGTACCTTGACCTGTTTGGCGTCGGTTTCCGGATCGGTGATGGTGGTATTGTAGCGCGCGGAGTCTTTCGCCAGGCGGCGGAAGTAATCGCGCGTTTGAGAGTGAAGCTGATCGGGTTTGACACCCGCGGTTGGTAGCTGTTGAAAAATGGAACGCCAGCTATCTTCAACGGAACCCGGATCGGTTAAGAAGTCTTCATAGAGCTGCTCTATGTAAGACTGGTTCGCGCCCGCCAGATAGGAGGAATCCAGCCAGGCCTTCATTGCGCCGTTCTGCATCATGATCCCTTAAGCTTTGAAGCTTTAGTTTTCGCCGTGGTTAACATAATTACCGTGATGAATACGGTTTGCCGTAAAACGGTTCACTCGACGTACTTGCGGCCATGACGGCCCGATACGTTCTGTTATGGACCTTGCGGTCCCTTACAAGGAACCTCTAAAAACCGGCGGAAGAACCAGGCTGCATAGCGCCGCAGCCGCGGGTCAGTTTTTAGAGGTTCCCTCCCCTATGGGATGTGCGCCGGAAAAGAGCCCGGCGCAGCATCTCATTCCGTTTATGCGCCGCGTTGCAGCAGCATGGACTTGATATGCCCGATCGCACGCGTCGGGTTCAAGCCTTTAGGACATACACTGACACAATTCATAATGCTATGGCAGCGGAAAACACTAAAAGCGTCGTCCAGATCATCTAAACGTTCTTGCGTTTCCGTGTCACGGCTGTCGATCAGGAAGCGATACGCCGCCAGCAGACCGGCAGGCCCGATGAACTTGTCCGGGTTCCACCAGAACGATGGGCAAGAGGTCGAGCAGCAGGCGCACAGAATGCACTCGTACAGACCGTCCAGCTTGGCGCGCTGCTCCGGCGACTGCAGGTGCTCGCGCGCCGGCGGGTTCTTGCCGTCGTTCAGCAGGTATGGCTTGATCTTTTCATACTGGGTATAGAACTGGCCCATATCCACCACCAGATCGCGCACCACCGGCAGGCCCGGCAGCGGACGGATCACGATCTTGCCGTTGCCTTTGCGCAGCGACGAAATCGGGGTGATGCACGCCAGGCCGTTTTTACCGTTCATGTTCAGGCCGTCGGAACCGCACACGCCTTCGCGGCATGAGCGACGGAACGACAGGGTCGGGTCTTTTTCTTTCAGCTGGATCAACGCATCCAGCAGCATCATGTCGCGACCTTCTTCCGCTTCCAGGGTGTAATCCTGCATGTGCGGCGCGTCATCGACATCCGGGTTGTAGCGATAAATGGAAAATTCGAGTTTCATCTGTCGATCTCCGCAATTAGTAAGAACGCACTTTCGGCGGGAATGCCGGGCGCAGCTTCGGTTGCATGTTCACTTCACGACGCGTCATGCTTTCCGATTGCGGCAGATACAGCGAATGGCACAGCCAGTTGGCGTCATCGCGTTCCGGGTAGTCGAAGCGGCTGTGTGCGCCACGGCTCTCGGTACGGAAGTTGGCCGACACGGCGGTGGAATACGCGGTCTCCATCAGGTTATCCAACTCCAGGCACTCGATGCGCTGGGTGTTGAACTCGCTGGAGGTATCGTCCAGGCGTGCGTTCTTCAGACGTTCACGGATCACTTTCAGTTCTTCCAGGCCCTTGGCCATCGCATCGCCTTCGCGGAATACCGAGAAGTTGTGCTGCATGCAAGACTGCAGCGCCTTGCGAATTTCGACCGGGTCTTCGCCGGAACGGGTGTTGTTCCAACGGTTCAGACGATCCAGCGAGGCTTCCACGTCGGAGTCGCTGGCGTCACGGCTCACGCCCTGCTCTTCCAGCGATTCCTGCAGGTGCATGCCGGCGGAACGGCCGAACACCACCAGGTCGAGCAGCGAGTTGCCGCCCAAGCGGTTGGCGCCGTGCACCGATACGCAGGCGATTTCGCCCACCGCGAACAGCCCCGGGATCACCACGTCTTCGCCTTTCTCGTTCACGGTCAACGCCTGGCCGGTCACCTTGGTCGGAATGCCGCCCATCATATAGTGACAGGTTGGGATAACCGGGATCGGCTCTTTCACCGGATCGACGTGCGCGAAGGTGCGGGACAGTTCAAGAATGCCCGGCAGACGGGATTCCAGCACCTCTTTACCCAGGTGATCCAGCTTCAGCTTGGCGTGCGGGCCCCAAGGACCGTCGCAGCCGCGGCCTTCGCGGATTTCGATCATGATCGAACGGGCAACCACGTCGCGGCCCGCCAGATCTTTGGCGTTCGGCGCATAACGCTCCATGAAGCGCTCGCCGTGTTTGTTCAGCAGGTAACCGCCTTCGCCGCGGCAGCCTTCGGTCACCAGCACGCCCGCGCCGGCGATGCCGGTCGGGTGGAACTGCCACATTTCCATGTCCTGCACCGGCACGCCGGCGCGCAGCGCCATGCCGACACCGTCGCCGGTGTTGATGTGGGCGTTGGTGGTGGACTGGTAAATACGGCCTGCGCCGCCGGTCGCCAGCACGGTGGCCTTGGCTTTGAAGTAAACCACTTCACCGGTTTCGATGCAGATAGCCGTGGTGCCAACCACCGCGCCGTCCTGGTTTTTCACCAGATCGAGCGCATACCACTCGGAGAAGATGGTGGTGTGGTTTTTCAGGTTTTGTTGGTACAGGGTGTGCAGCAGCGCGTGGCCGGTACGGTCGGCTGCGGCTGCGGTACGCGCCGCCTGCTCGCCGCCGAAGTTCAGCGACTGGCCGCCGAACGGGCGCTGATAGATGCGGCCGTCGTCCAGACGAGAGAACGGCAGGCCCATGTGTTCCAGTTCCAGAATCGCTTCCGGGCCGGTTTTACACATATATTCGATGGCGTCCTGGTCACCGATATAGTCGGAACCTTTCACCGTGTCGTACATATGCCATTCCCAGTTGTCCTCGTGGCTGTTGCCGAGCGCGACGGTGATGCCGCCCTGTGCGGACACGGTATGGGAACGGGTCGGGAAAACTTTGGACAGCAGGGCACAGGTCGAGCCCGCTTGGGAAATTTGCAGCGCGGCACGCATGCCCGCACCGCCGGCGCCGATTACGACGGCATCAAACTCTCTGACTGGCAGTTTCATTTAAGCACCCCACACTACGATTGTTCCGTACAGTAAATAGACCAGCAACGCGACCACGACAGCCAGCTGCAACACCAGGCGAACCGCCAGCGGCTTGACGTAGTCCGTCAGCACCTGCCACAGCCCGATCCAGGCGTGCACCAGAATCGACAGCAAGGTCAGCAGAGTGAACACTTTCGTAATGGAAGTGGCGAAGAAACCGCGCCAGATGTCATAAGTGAGTTCCGGGGCCGTGACGAAAAAACCCAGGATATACAGGACGTACAGGGTGATGATGATAGCGGAAGCGCGCAGCAGCAGCCAATCGTGCACGCCGTTGCGCCCTAATGCAGAAACGTTGTTTACCATACGAGGACTCCAGCCAGAACTGACAGCACGACGGTCAGACCGATCGCCACCTGGGCGGAACGGGTACCGGCGGCCAAACTCTCTTCGATGTAGCCAAAATCCATTAACAAGTGACGGATGCCACCGCAAATGTGATAGGCCAGCGCCGTGAGGATGCCCCAGAATATGAATTTGACGATGAAGCTATTCATGATGGCGGCCGCCTGCAGGAACCCCTCTTGGGAAGAGAGTGACAGGCCCAGCAGCCAGAGGAGGATACCCACGGCAACGAAGGTAATTACGCCAGAGACTCGGTGTAAGATAGACGCTATCGCAGTTACGGGGAACCGGATCGTTTGCAGATCCAAGTTGACAGGTCGTTGTTTTTTCACGTATTTGCCCACACAGCTCTTATTATTTTCCTTCCTCCGGGCCTGGGCGGGGATCAGACAGCGTTAAGAGCCTAAAACCCTTACACGTCACGCGCTCAAACATCAACATCCTCTGTGCTCAAACGGCGCGCATTTATAACGCTGGGTGCTCCTACTTCAGGGTAATCCGGAGACCTGGCGGCAGTATAGGAGGATCACATTCTGATTACAATTCTCATACAACCGCTTTGATAACATTTCCCCCGAACAGTGATTCAGATCACGAATTTCACAATTAGTGCAAAATTAATTATCTGATTTGACAAGAGATCAACATTTCCATTACATATAGGGGCACAAACGGTCCTATGATGCGCTATGGGTCAGCAGATACACTTCCCCCCGGGTTCGAGTTATGCAACAGTGTATTTGACGAACCTATCCCAATAGCCGTTGTTTCCCGCTCGATTTTGCCGGCGTCAAAAAGCAAATAAAGCAAATAAAAACAGATTATTGGGATAGGTTCACATCTCTTCGAACAGCTCATAGGTAAGATTAACAGACTATAACGAATTACTATGAATCGTTAACAACTGGTCACCCGTCTCGTTCGCCTGGTCAGCACTCTGTACCCTACCCGCGCACAGTTGCGCAGTCGCTCACAGAGTTAGCGTCCGCACCATTTTTTTGCGGGCAACCTGCAGAGATTTAAGGTATTTCAGTTGTTAGTGGTTTTTAAAATAAGGCGCTAAGGAGACAGTAAATGACTGATAAGAAAGCGACGCTAACCATTAACGACAGCGAAGCTCCGATCGAACTGGGCGTATTGACACCGACACTGGGCCCCGATGTCCTCGATGTCCGCGCTCTGGGTTCCAAAGGTTATTTCACATTTGATCCCGGCTTTACCTCCACCGCTTCTTGCGAATCCAAGATTACCTTCATCGACGGCGACAAAGGCGTGCTGCTGCACCGCGGCTTCCCTATCGAGCAGCTGGCGAAAGAATCTTCCTACCTGGAAGTGTGCTACATCCTGCTGTACGGCGAGACCCCAACGCCGGAAGAGTTCGAGACCTTCAAGACCACCGTCACCCGCCACACCATGATCCACGACCAGATCACCCATCTGTTCCGTGGCTTCCGTCGTGACTCGCACCCGATGGCGGTGCTGTGCGGCGTGACCGGCGCGCTGGCGGCGTTCTACCACGATGCGCTGGACGTCAACAACGAGCGTCACCGTGAAATCACCGCGTTCCGCCTGCTGTCCAAAATGCCGACCGTGGCGGCGATGTGCTACAAATACTCCCTGGGCCAGCCGTTCGTTTACCCGCGCAACGATCTGTCCTATGCCGGCAACTTCCTGCACATGATGTTCGCCACCCCGTGCGAAGAGTACGTGGTGAACCCGGTGTTGGAACGCGCCATGGACCGCATCCTGATCCTGCACGCCGACCATGAGCAGAACGCCTCTACCTCTACCGTGCGCACCGCCGGCTCTTCCGGCGCCAACCCGTTCGCCTGCATCGCGGCCGGCATCGCCTCCCTGTGGGGGCCGGCACACGGCGGCGCCAACGAAGCGGCGCTGAAAATGCTGGAAGAGATCAAGACCGTCGAGCACATTCCGGAATTCATCAAGCGCGCCAAGGACAAGAACGACTCCTTCCGCCTGATGGGCTTCGGCCACCGCGTGTACAAGAACTACGATCCGCGCGCTACCGTGATGCGCGAAACCTGTCACGAAGTGCTGAAAGAGCTGAACAAGAAGGACGACAACCTGCTGCAGGTCGCGATGGAGCTGGAACACATCGCGCTGAACGACCCGTACTTCATCGAGAAGAAACTGTACCCGAACGTCGACTTCTACTCCGGCATCATCCTGAAGGCGATGGGCATTCCTTCTTCCATGTTCACCGTAATCTTCGCCATTGCGCGCACCATCGGCTGGATCGCCCACTGGAACGAAATGCACGACGAAGGCATCAAAATTGCCCGTCCGCGTCAGCTGTATACCGGCTATGCCGAACGCGATTTCAAATCCCAGCTGAAAAACAAGTAAGCCGCTTTCCCGGCTGAAACCGCACAGCGCCGCCCCTTCGGGCGGCGTTTTTTTTGGTTATTTCTGGCAGCCCGGGCACCAATAAAACGGCCGCGACGACAGCTCGGTACGCACGATCATCTCACCGCAGCGTTCGCAGGGCTCGCCGCTGCGATGAAACACCTTGAAGCGAAACAGCGCGCCGTGATGCCGGTTGTCATCCGCCTGCCCGCGCGTCTGGTAGGAAAGGCGCGGCACCGCCAGCAATGCGTCCGCCAGGCGGCGCAGCGCTTCCGGCGGCAGATCCTGCGGTTTGTGCTGCGGCGCCAGTTCGGCCTGCCACAGGATTTCGGCGCGCAGATAGTTACCCAATCCGGCAAGAAACGCCTGGTCGAGCAGCATGCCGCCCAGCTGCCTGCGGCGAAAACGCGGCGTCAGCAACCGCTCCGCCACATCTTCCACCGTCAACGACATGTCCAACACGTCGGGGCCGATGCGTTGCAAAAACGGGTGCTGCTCTATCTCCTCGCGCGGCCCGACGGTAATGTCGGAAGCGCTGTAGAGCAATATCGCGCTGCGGGCGGTTTCCAGCCGCACCCGCAGATCGCGCCGGGTCTCCGGCGTCTCCCCGGCCGCCGCCACTTTCCACACGCCGTACAGCTGGTTGTGGCTGTACATCGTCAACCCATTGGAGAAATGGGTCAGCAGCGCCTTGCCGCGCGGCTCGATGGCGACGATGCGCTCGCCGAGCAGACGCTGGCGATAGTGTTTCAGCTGGGGAAAAGCGAAATCGACGGCGGTCAACGGCTGATCGATCACCGCCGCCGCCAGTTTGTCCGCCGCCCGGCGAATCTCCGGTCCTTCCGGCATAGACCACTCCTTACGTAGACCCGGCGCAGCCCGATGCGCCGGGGATTTTCTTGATTAATGCGTCGCGCCGCCCACCACTTTCAGATCGTGCTCCACCTGCAAAGCGATGGAAACGGCCAGCTCCAATGCAAACAGCACCGTCGAAGCCGCCATGCTCGGCGCGCCGGGGTGCGCCGCCGCCTGCTCCGGCAGGTACGGGATATGGATAAAGCCGCCCTTGACCTCGCGCTGGCCGCTCAAACGGTGCAGCAGGCCATACATGACATGGTTGCACACATAGGTGCCGGCGGTCTGCGAAACGGCGGCCGGAATGCCGGCCTCACGCATCGAACTGACCATCGCCTTGATCGGCAATGTACTGAAATAGGCCGCCGGGCCGCCGGCGACGATCGGCTCGTCCACCGGCTGTTGCCCCTGATTGTCGGGGATACGCGCATCGTCGACGTTGATCGCCACCCGTTCAATCGTGATGTCGGTGCGGCCGCCGGCCTGGCCGATAGCCAGCACCATCACCGGCTGCACCTCGTCGATCGCCGCATTGAGCGCCTCCAGCGCCGCGCCGAACACGCACGGCAGTTGGCGCGCCACGATGCGCGTGCCGACCAGCTCCATATCATTGAGCTGCTTCACCACTTCCCAGGAGGGGTTGAGGCGCTCGCCGCCAAACGGCTCAAAGCCGGTAATCAATACTTTTTGCATCCTTACTCCTACAGAAACATCAGGAAATACAGCAGGAACACGTTAACCAACAGCAGTAGCACGCCGGTCGGCACCTGCGCCTTGATCACCGCATTCTTGTCCGGCAGCTCCAGCAGCGCCGCCGGCACGATGTTGAAGTTCGCCGCCATCGGCGTCATCAGGGTGCCGCAATAGCCGGAGAACATGCCGATCGCCGCCATCACCGCCGGGTTGCCGCCGTGCTGCAACACCAGGATCGGAATGCCGATGCCGGCGGTAACGATCGGGAAAGCGGCGAAGGCGTTGCCCATCACCATGGTCAGCACAGCCATACCGATAGCGTAGACCGCCACGGCGATAAAGCGGTTATCCACCGCCAGATACTCCTGGGTCAAATGCGAGATCGCGGTGCCGACGCCGGCGACGGTAAACAGCAGCCCCAGCGTGGCGAGGATCTGCGGCAGAATGAACGCCCAGCCGATCGAATCCAGCAGGCGCCGCGCTTCCTGTATCGGCTGCAGGGCCTTCTCATGGGTCATTTTCACCGCGATCGCCAGACCGATCAGGCAGCCGACGGTCATCGAGAACAGGGTGATCAGCGTCGCATGGTTGCCGCTGCCGAATACCGCGCTTTGCAACGCCGGCACGTTGTTGAACAGCAGCACGCCGATCACCGTCACCACCGGGATTGCCAGAGCGGGGATAAACAGCTTGTTGCCCAGGCGCTTGGCGCTGGCCTCGCGCTCCTGCGGCGTCCGTTGATGATAGCTGCCGAGGCGCACACCGCCGAAACCGGCAATCAGGGCCATCACCACCACCACCACGCCAACTATGATGTGCAGCATGCGTTTTTCGTTGCTACCCTCGCCCAGCACGTCGCCCAGCAGGCGGTAAGTCCAGTCGCCGACCAGGAACACCAGGCCGTACAGCCCCCAAAACAGCCCGGTGGTGATGCGGCGCGGGTTGGCGCGATCGCGGAAGGACATCACCGCCACAATCAGCAGCACCGCGCCGGCCAGCCAGTAGAGATATTGTTGCTGGAAGTTCATCGTGCCTCCCCCTTCGCCTGCAGCGCCGCCTGATTCAGCTGCGCCAGCTCTGCGCTCAGCTGCTTATCCATCCGATACAGCCGGAACGCGTGGATCAGGAAAGCGAAAATCGCGGTCGGAATGCCCCACAGCGCGATATGCAGCGGCTCGGTCTGAATGCCGCCGGACTCCAGCATAAAGTTGTGCATGAAGATGATCGCGCCGAAGGCGACGAAGATATCCTCGCCGAAGAACAGCCCGACGTTGTCGGTCGCGGCCGACATGGCGCGCAAACGGTGGCGCGTGCGCTCCGGCAGCTCGCCGTAGCGGTTTTCCGTTGCCCCTTCCGCCATCGGCGCCAGCAGCGGCCGCACCATCTGCGGATGCCCGCCCAGGCTGGTCAGCCCCATCGCCGCGGTAATCTCGCGCACGAACAGGTAGACGATCAGCAGACGGCCGGCGGTGGCGCTTTTGATCCTGGCGATCCACGCCTGCGCCCGTTCTTTCAGCCCGTGGCGCTCCAGCAGGCCGATCACCGCCAGCGGCAACAGCAGGATCAGCGGCAGGTTGCGGGTGTTGAGAAAGCCCTCGCCGAGCTTTTCCAGAATGACGTCCAGCGGCATCAGCGCCGCCAAACCGGTGATGATGCCGGCGGCGATCACCACCAGCACCGGGTTGAAACGCAATACAAACCCGACCACGATGGCGGCGATGCCAATCAGTGGCCAGAGATTCACGGCCTGTTCCATAGTCTTCCCTCGATATTTTCTAATAGTTTTTTGCTTGTGATGTTGTGTCTTGCTTTATTGCTTTACTGCTCCGCGCTGACGCGGATGCCCTGCTGAACAAAACTGTCCCGCAGCTTGCGCGCATACGCCAGCGCATGCTCGCCGTCCCCGTGCAGGCAGACGGTTTCCGCCTGAACGGCAGTCCAGACGCCATCCACGCTGCGCACCCGGTGATGGCGCACCATCTCCAGCGTTTGCGCCAGCGCCTGTTCGTCATCCTCAATCAGCGCCCCCGGCAAACCGCGCGGCACCAGCGTGCCGTCGGCCTGATAGCCGCGATCGGCGAACACCTCTTGCCGGGTGGTCAGACCGAGTTGTTCCCCGGCGCGAATCAGCTCGCTGCCGGCCAGCCCCACCAGCCGCAGCGCCGGATCGACCGCCTGCACCGCCCGGGCGATCGCTTCCGCCAGCGCCGGCTCAACCGCCGCCTGGTTGTACAGCATGCCGTGCGGCTTAACGTGCACCATCACCCCGCCCTCGGCGCGGGCGATGGCCGCCAGCGCCCCGAGCTGATACACCACCTGCGCGTACACCGTTTCCGGCGGCAGCTGCATGCGGGTGCGGCCGAAGTTCTCCCGATCGGGAAAACTCGGGTGGGCGCCGATCGCCACGCCGTACTGCAATGCCCAGCGCACCGACTGACGCATGGTCTGCGCATCGCCGGCGTGAAAGCCGCAGGCGATGTTGGCCGAGCTCACCAGTTGCAACAGCGCCTGGTCGTTGGCGCAGCCTTCGCCGAGATCGGCGTTCAAATCAACGATCATGTAACCCCCAGGCAATCTGTCGAAGGAAGAGATCCTGCTCGGCTTTGGCGCGCTGCGCCTCGGCCAGTGAGCAGAGAACGAAGTGGATCGGTTCGCCGAGACGGATCTGCGCCAAGTGGTAGAGATCGGCCTCTATCACACAGGCGATACGCGGGTAACCGCCGGTGGTTTGCGCATCGGCCATCAGCACGATCGGCTGGCCGTTGTGCGGCACCTGCACCACGCCGGACAGCAGGCCGTGCGACAGCATCTCTCGATCGGTGGTGCGCTCCAGCGGCGTGCCGCCGTGCAGGCGGTAGCCCATGCGGTTGCTCTGCGGGCTGAGCTGCCAGGCGGTGCGCCAGAACGTGTCCTGCGCCTCTTCGCTGAACTCAGCGTACTCCGGCCCCGGCAGCGCGCGAATGCGGTTGGTGAACAGCAGCTGCTTCACGCCGCAACGGTGTTGCGGCAGCACGGTGGATTTGCCCAGCGGCAGCCGATCGCCGTCCTTCAGATTACGGCCTTCGTGGCCGCCAAAGGCGGCTTTCATGTCGGTGCTGCACGAGCCCAGCATTTCCGGCACGGCGATGCCGCCCGAGATCGCCAGGTAGCTGCGCATGCCGCGTTTCGGCGTGCCCAGCGCCAGCCGCTGCCCCTTTTTCACCGGGTAGCGCCAGCCGGTCCACAGCGGCTTGCCGTCCAGCTGCGCGTCGCAGCCGGCACCGGTCAAGGCGATCCAGCCAGGGCGGGTAAACTCGGCGCTGAACTGGCCGAGGGTGATCTCCAGCCCGGCGGCCTCCGGCGCATTGCCCACCAGCAGGTTGGCGATCTTCAGCGCCGGTTGATCCAGCGCCCCGCCGGTGCTGATGCCCAGGCGGCGGAATCCCTCGCGGCCCAAATCCTGCACCGTGGTATAGATGCCGGCACGCAGAATAATCAGCATACGCCCTCCTTCTGCGGCACGAAGCGCACGTTATCGCCCGGGCGCAGCAGCGTCGGCGGCATTTCATGCGGATTGAACAGCGCCAGCGGCGTGCGGCCGATCAGCTGCCAGCCGCCGGGCGTCACCAGCGGATAGATACCGGTCTGGCCGCCGCCGATGCCGACGGAGCCGGCCGCCACCGCCAGACGCGGTTCCGCGCGGCGCGGCGTCGCCAGAAGTTCCGGCATGCCGCCCAAATAGGAGAAGCCCGGCTGAAAGCCGAGGAAATAGACCACGTAGGCCGCCGCCGCGTGGCATTCCACCACCTGCCGCGGCGTCATGCCGGTATGGCGCGCCACTTCATCCAGATCGGGGCCTTGCTCCCCGCCGTAGACCACCGGAATATCCACCTGGCGCGATTCCGGCGTCAGGCTCTCTTTGCTTTCCCAGCCTTGCTGCAGCAGCGCGAGCATCGCTTCGGCGTCGGCCTGCGGCGTATGCAGCAACAGCGTCAGGTTGTTCATCCCCGGCACCACTTCCCGCACGTCGGGGTGGTGATTCAGCTTTTCCGCCAGCGCCCAGATGCGCTGCTGGCTCGGTAAGGTCACCGGCGGCGACAGTTCAAGCACTACCGCTCTTTCACCCAACAGGTAATAACGTGCTTGTTGCACCCTTATTCTCCTTATTATTATCGCGATGAAAAACACACCAGTTATGCGTGACGCGGCCCCGGCTGTCAATAGAACGCAACCATAAGGAAAATAAGGAAATAGCGCGGTAAAAGGATTCAGCCGGCGCACAGGCCGGGCTGGATCCGGGGAAGAAAAAAATCAGGCGGGATTCGGGATATCGATAAAGGTCACATCAAAGCCGTGGTGCTGCGCCAGCCAGTCGCCCAGCGCCTTCACGCCGCCGCGCTCGGTGGCGTGGTGGCCGGCGGCGAAGAAATGCACGCCCATTTCGCGCGCGCTGTGAATGGTCTGCTCAGACACTTCACCGCTGATGAACGCATCGACGCCAAAGCGCGCCGCGCTGTCGATAAAGCCCTGGCCGCCGCCGGTGCACCAGGCCACCCGGCGAATGTGCTCAGGCGCGTTATCGCCGCAGTGCAGCACCGCGCGCCCCAGCCGGCTTTCGATACGCTGCTGCAGCGCTTCGCCGGTCAGCGGCTGTTCAAATTCGCCGTGCGGCACCAGCGGCTCGACGTCGCCAATCACCCGAATACCCAGCGCCTGCGCCAGCTGCGCGTTGTTGCCCAGCACCGGATGCGCGTCCAGCGGCAGGTGGTAGCCGTACAGGTTGATATCGTGGGTCAGCAGCGTTTTCAGGCGGTTGCGCTTCATGCCGCGCACCGCCGGCGCCTCGTTTTTCCAGAAATAGCCGTGGTGCACGATAATCGCGTCGGCCTGATGCGCCACCGCGGCGTCCAGCAGCGCCTGACAGGCGGTGACGCCGGTCACGATGCGCTGCACGTGCGGGCGGCCTTCTACCTGCAATCCGTTGGGGGCGTAGTCCTGAAACGCCGCGGCGTTCAGTTCCGTGTTGATCAGTTGTTCCAGATCGAGGTTACGCATTCTCTTCTCTCTTCATAGTCAAAATGTCTGCCGGTCGCCCTGCGCCATCAGGATGAATTTCACCCCCAGATCGTTGCCCTGTGCCAGCTGTTGCGCAATGGCGGCGCGCGCATCTTCGCCCTGCTTCAGGCTGGGCTTGATGTGGCTGATCACCACCGGCAAACCGTTCAGCGAGCCTTTGCCGCCGCTGTACTGCGTCAGGTTCTTCAGCTCCTTCAGCAGCCAGGCCGGCGTCAAATGGCCGTACAGATGTTTATCCTCCACCCCGTTAGGGTAAGAGGTTTCGATAATCATGCCCTTGAGCTTCTTCTGCTCGACAAGCGGCCCCAGCGCGCGCCAGACGGTATCGAGATCGCGCGACTGCTCCACCTTATCCGGCCCGGTATCGCCGAAGTAGGCGAAGAACTCGCTGCCGTTGGAAATCAGCAGCATCGACGACGGATAGCGATCGTGGCTGAGCGGGTACATCACGCCGGTCAATCCGGTCAGGCCGAGGGTAAACCGCTGCTGCGGCCGCACCGTTTGCAGCCGATAGGTGCCCAGCCGCGAGCCGTTGCCGGCGTCGGTAAAGTTCGGCCACGCCTTCCAGTTGAAGTAGTGATTACGCAGGGTCAGTACGGTGTCCGCCTGGGCGTAAACGGTTTTTTTATTGTCCTCGGGTGAGCCGAGGATCAGCCCCGCCACGTGGTCCAGGTGGCCGTGGCTGATAAAGTAGCTGCCGATCAACTGCCGGAACACATAGCCCTGCGGCGTGTAAGGCGCGGCCAGCTCGGGCGTCACCTGCGGGAAGCTGCCCTTCTCCAGCCCTTTGGCGATGCCCGGCAGCAGCGAACCGGCGTCCAGCGCCACATACCGCGGCTGATTGTCGCTGCGGATCAGGTAGGAGGTCAGATTGCCGTCGCTGACGCCGCCGTCGACGCCGAGCGCCACCACGTCAAAGCCGGCGATCGCCAGCGCCGAATAGCCGCTCAGGCACAGGGCCAGCACCTTTTTCATCATTGCGTCGCTCCTTGCAGTTGCCTCAAGACTCTCCCCGTTTTGCCGCCTCGAACGCCGCCAGCGTCTCCAGCCGGGCTTGCTTATGATCGACGATCGGCAGCGGGTAGTTCAGCGTGCATCGCTGCTTTTCCGACCAGCGATGGGGATGATGGATGTCATTGTCGGGCACATCCGCCAGTTCCGGCAACCATTTACGGATAAAAGTGCCTTGTGGATCAAAACGTTCACCCTGAGTCGTCGGGTTGAAGATGCGGAAATACGGCGCGGCGTCGGTGCCGGTGGATGCCGCCCACTGCCAGCCGCCGTTGTTGGCCGCCAGATCCCCATCCAGCAGTTGCGACATGAAATAGCGCTCCCCGGCACGCCAGTCGATCAACAGATCCTTCACCAGAAAACTGGCGCTGATCATGCGCAGCCGGTTGTGCATCCAGCCGGTGGCGTTCAGCTGGCGCATGGCGGCATCGACGATCGGATAGCCAGTCTCGCCCCGCTGCCAGGCGTGCAGCTTCGCCGCGTCATCGCACCAGCGCACCTTGTCCGTCCAGGCAATAAACGGCCGATGGCGGCACAGATCGGGATAGGCCACCAGCAGATGGCGATAGAACTCACGCCAAATCAGCTCGTTGAGCCAGGCGAAGGCACCGCTTTCGCGATCTTCCAGCAGCTGCGGGCATTCGGCGCGCAGGCGATTGAAGCACTGGCGCGGCGACAGTACTCCGATCGCCAGATAGGGCGACAGGCTACTGGTGCCGGCGAGGGCGGGCAGATCGCGCTGCCGGAGGTAATCCTGTACCTGCTCGCGGCAAAAGGCGCGCAGCCGCTGCAACGCGGCCTCTTCGCCGGCGGGATAGCCATCCCCAGTCTCCGCCGTGGGGTAATCGAACGCCGCCGGCGCCTCAGGCGCAGGCAACGCGCCACCGGCGCGAGTCTTCGGCGCCGGCAGGCAACTCACGTCGGACTCGGTCAGGCGCTGAAGAAAGGCGTTGCGAAACGGCGTATAAACCTTGTACATCTCGCCGCCGCCGGTGAGCACGCTGCCCGGCGGCAACAGCAGGCTGTCATCGAAACCGTGGCACCTCACCCGGCCGCTCAACCGCTGCTCCAGCCGCGCATCGCGCCGCCGTTCGTTCAGTTCGTACTGGCGATTGTAAAACAGCGCATCCACCTGCTCTCGCTCGCAATAGTCCGCCAGCCAGTCGATCGACGCGGCAAAGTCCGCACAGGAATGGCAATGCAGCGCAATGCCCTTGTGCGCCAGCGCCTGCTGCACCGCCTGCAGGCTGGCGTGGATCAGCGCCGCCTGCCGCGGCGCCATCTCATGTTGCCGCCACTGCTGCGGTGTGGCGATAAACACCGCCAGCACCCGGGCTTCGGGATCGCTGCAGGCGGCGTGCAGGGCTTTGTTGTCGGTGATACGCAGATCGTTACGCAACCAGACCAGATGCGTGGTCATAAAACTCCTTGTCAATCAATGGCCGTAACGCAAACGCAGCGCCTCCGGATAAGGTTCGAAATAGCGTTGTTCCGCCAGATAGCGATCGGGGTATTCCGCCATGTAATGCTTGAGCAGCGCGATCGGCGCCAGCAGCGGCTGCATGCCCTGCCGGTAGCGGTCGATCAGGTGCGCCAGCTCCTGGCGCTGCGCCGTACTGAGCTGACGGCGGAAATAGCCCTGCACGTGCATCAACACATTGGTGTGGTTGCGGCGCGTTGCCTTGTGCGCCAATAGCGCCATCAGGCGGCTGCGGTATTCAACGGCGAAGGCCTCCAGAGAGTCCCAGCGGTGAATATCGGCGACGAAGCGCCCCAGCTCGCGATACGCCGGCTGCGAATGCGCCAGCAGCGACAGCTTGTAGCGGCTGTGAAACGCGATCAGCCCGCCGCGGGTCAGCCCCTGGCGCCACAGCATGTTCAACTCGTACAGCGCGTACACCCGCTCGATAAAGTTTTCCCGCAGTGCCGCATCCTGCAAACGTCCGTCTTCTTCCACCGGTAGCCACGGCATCTGGCGCAGCAGTTCGGCGGTAAACAGCCCGACGCCGTTTTTACGCGAGTCCTTGCCGTTTTCGCTGTAGACCCGCACCCGCTCCAGGCCGCAGCTCGGCGACTTGGCGCAGACGATATAGCCGCACAGATGCTGCAAGGCCGCCACGCGCTGCGCGGAGAAGCCGCGCATTTCCTCGGTCAGATCCACGCCGGCGTCGTTGCTGTAGCGCATCGCCGGCCACGGCTGCGCCTGCTTCACCAAGCGCAGCGCCGGGCGTGGCGTAGGCAGGCCGATCGCCATTTCCGGGCAAACGGGCTCAAAGCGCACATAGGGCGCCAACTGTTCCACCGCAAAGGCCAGCCGTTTGTGGCCGCCGTCGAAACGCACCGCGTCGCCCAGTAAACAGGCGCTGATGCCGATAGGGATCTTGTCGCTCATACCGCTCTCCCGTGTTGTTGACCGATGAGGAAAGTGTAGAAGAATGGCTTGCCGAATACGACCTTGCGCTTGATAGGGCCGGCTATAGGCATAAAAAAACCCTCGCCGCAGGGCGAGGGTTTTCGTGAATCGGCAGTGGCTCAGTAGAAATCGCAGGACGCCAGTTCCGCCTGCTGCAGCCAGACCGGCTTATCGCTGGTTTTTGACCAGACGCGGTGCAGGTAGCTGTAAAAACGCCCGCGATCGCTGCGGAACAGCATCACCGGCAGGGCCAAAATGCCCGCGATAACCACTGCGCTGCGGCGCAGGAGAATCCGATGCAGTGAATAAGCGTGATAGGTCGTAGACATGCGAACCTCCTAAAAACGCCTGCCGTTGATTTGTCAGGGAAAACGGCGTCGGCGTATCAAATGAACAATCGGTAATTTGGTAACTGGACAAAATTTTAGCGCACTTGATGAAAGTTTACTACTCATCCGACCACTAAATCGCACAAAAAATCGCTAATCTCCGCCGCGATTCGTAATTTTGTTACACCCAGGTTAATTTTTAACTAAACATGGGTTACATTGTGGTTATTATCTGGTTCATTATTTCCCGCTTACGCCCGTTCTCATTCCCCCATCAAGCCCCCTTTCGCCACCGGCCTGATGATTGAAATGCTAAATTTTCGCTGAAATTTCAGCCATTTTTATACTTTTTTTACACCCGCCCGCGCGATTTTTTCATCTTCTTTCTACCCCTCTCCCTACACTGCCTCTATCAAAAACAACACCTCTGGAGGTGTCCCGTGAGTTTCAGCGTTATTGGTGGTGCGCTGTTGGTTCTGCTGCTGTTGGCCTATCTGGTCTACGCCCTGTTTAACGCGGAGGATTTCTGATGGCGGCTTCAGCCTTTTTACTGATCGCCAGCTTCCTGCTGGTGCTTCTGCTGCTGGCCCGGCCGCTGGGCGGCTTTATGGCGCGCCTGATCGAAGGTGAACCGCTGCCTGCGCTGCGCGGGGTAGAAGCCGGCGTCTGGCGCGCCTGCGGCATCCGCGCCACCGAGATGAACTGGTGGCAGTACGCGCTGGCGATCCTGGCGTTCAACCTGCTCGGCCTGGCGCTGCTGTTCGCCCTGCTGATGACGCAGGGCTCGCTGCCGCTCAACCCGCAAGGCTTCCCGGGCCTCTCCTGGGATCTGGCGCTCAACACCGCCGTCAGCTTCGTCACCAACACCAACTGGCAGGCCTACAGCGGCGAAAGCGCCCTCAGCTATTTCAGCCAGATGGCCGGGCTGGCGGTGCAGAACTTCGTCTCCGCCTCTACCGGCATCGCCGTGGCCTTTGCGCTGATCCGCGCCTTTACCCGCCGCGCCGGCAATACCGTCGGCAACGCCTGGGCCGATCTGTTTCGCATCACGCTGTATGTGCTGCTGCCGATCGCGCTGCTGATCGCCCTGTTTTTCGTCAGCCAGGGCACGCTGCAAAACTTCCTGCCTTACCTGCACGTCACCACGCTCGAAGGCGCGCAGCAGACGCTGCCGATGGGGCCGGTGGCCTCGCAGGAAGCGATCAAGATGCTCGGCACCAACGGCGGCGGCTTCTTCGGCGCCAACTCGGCGCACCCGTTCGAGAACCCAACCGTGCTGACCAACTTCGTGCAGATGCTGGCCATCTTCCTGATCCCCTGCGCGCTGTGCTTCTCCTTCGGCCAGTTGGCCGGTGAAAACCGCCAGGGCCATACGCTGATCTGGGCGATGGCGCTGATCTTCGTGGCGGCGGTGGTGGCGGTGATGGTCGCCGAGCTGGCAGGCAACCCGCACCTGAGCGCGCTGGGCGCCGACAGCAACATCAATATGGAAGGCAAAGAGTCGCGCTTCGGCATTCTCGCCACCAGCCTGTTCTCGGTAGTCACCACCGCCGCGTCCTGCGGGGCGGTTAACGCCATGCACGACTCCTTCACCGCGCTGGGCGGCATGGTGCCGATGTGGCTGATGCAGATCGGCGAAGTGGTGTTCGGCGGCGTCGGCTCCGGCCTGTACGGCATGCTGCTGTTCGTGCTGCTGACGGTGTTTATCGCCGGTCTGATGATCGGCCGCACCCCGGAATATCTGGGCAAGAAGATCGACGTTTACGACATGAAGATGACCGCGCTGGCGATCCTGGTCACGCCGACGCTGGTGTTGCTGGGCAGCGCGCTGGCCATCGGCACCGACGCGGGCCGCGCCGGCATCCTCAACCCGGGCGCCCACGGCTTCAGCGAAGTGCTGTATGCCCTGTCCTCCGCCGCCAACAACAACGGCAGCGCCTTCGCCGGGTTGAGCGTCAATACGCCGTTCTACAACCTGCTGCTGGCCTTCGCCATGTTCGTCGGCCGCTTCGGGGTGATCCTGCCGGTGCTGGCGATCGCCGGCTCGCTGAGCGCCAAGCAGCGCCAGCCGGCGGGCAACGGCACCCTGCCGACCTATGGGCCGCTGTTTATCGGCCTGCTGATCGGCACCGTGCTGCTGGTGGGCGCGCTGACCTTCGTGCCGGCGCTGGCGCTGGGCCCGGTGGCCGAGCATTTGCAGCTTTGGTTGGCAAACTAATCGACGTCACAGAGAGAGAATAAGAGATGACTCGCAAACAACGCGCGCTGTTTGAACCGGCTCTGGTGCGCACCGCGCTGATCGATGCGGTGAAAAAACTGGCCCCTCGCGTTCAATGGCGCAACCCGGTGATGTTCGTGGTGTATATCGGCAGCATTCTGACCACCGCCATCTGGCTGGCGATCCTCACCGGCCAAACCGACGGCGCCGCCGCCTTCACCGGCAGCGTCGCCCTGTGGCTGTGGTTCACCGTGCTGTTCGCCAACTTCGCCGAGGCGCTGGCCGAAGGGCGCAGCAAGGCCCAGGCGGAAAGCCTGAAGGGCACCAAGAAAACCAGCTGGGCGAAAAAGCTGGCCGGCCCGCGCCGCGACGGCGCCACGGAGAAAGTGGCCGCCGAGAGCCTGCGCAAAGGCGATATCGTGCTGGTGGAAGCCGGCGATACCATCCCGTGCGACGGCGAAGTGCTGGAAGGCGGCGCCTCGGTGGATGAAAGCGCCATCACCGGCGAATCCGCGCCGGTGATCCGCGAATCCGGCGGCGACTTCTCCTCGGTCACCGGCGGCACCCGCGTGCTGTCCGACTGGCTGGTGGTGCAGTGCAGCGTCAACCCGGGGGAAACCTTCCTCGATCGCATGATCGCCATGGTGGAAGGCGCCAAACGCCGCAAAACGCCGAACGAGATCGCGCTGACCATCCTGCTGGTGGCGCTGACCATCGTGTTCGTCCTGGCCACCGCCACCCTGTTCCCGTTCTCGCAATACAGCGTGGAAGCGGCCGGCAGCGGCAGCGTGGTCACCATCACCGTGCTGGTCGCGCTGCTGGTCTGCCTGATCCCCACCACCATCGGTGGCCTGCTGTCCGCCATCGGCGTGGCCGGGATGAGCCGCATGCTCGGCGCCAACGTGATCGCCACCAGCGGCCGCGCGGTGGAAGCCGCCGGCGACGTGGACGTGCTGCTGCTGGATAAAACCGGCACCATCACGCTGGGCAACCGCCAGGCTTCGGAGTTCCTGCCGGCGCCGGGCGTGAAAGAGCAAGAGCTGGCGGACGCCGCGCAGCTGGCCTCGCTGGCGGACGAAACGCCGGAAGGCCGCAGTATCGTGGTGCTGGCCAAACAGCGCTTCAACCTGCGTGAACGCGATCTGCAGGCGCTGAACGCCACCTTCGTGCCCTTCTCCGCCCAGACCCGCATGAGCGGCGTCAACGTGCAGGAACGCATGATCCGCAAAGGCGCGGTGGACGCCATTCGCCGCCACGTCGAAACCAATCAGGGCCACTTCCCGCGGGCGGTGGACGATCTGGTGGAAAGCGTGGCGCGCACCGGCGGCACGCCGCTGGTGGTGGCGGAAGGCGCCCGGGTGCTGGGCGTGGTGGCGCTGAAGGATATCGTCAAGGGCGGCATCAAGGAACGCTTCAATGAGCTGCGCAAGATGGGCATCAAAACGGTGATGATCACCGGCGATAACCCGCTGACCGCGGCGGCGATCGCCGCCGAAGCCGGGGTGGACGATTTCCTGTCGGAAGCCACGCCGGAAGCCAAGCTGGCGCTGATCCGCCAGTATCAGGGAGAAGGCCGTTTGGTGGCGATGACCGGCGACGGCACCAACGACGCCCCGGCGCTGGCGCAGGCCGATGTGGCGGTGGCGATGAACTCCGGCACCCAGGCCGCCAAAGAGGCGGGCAACATGGTCGATCTGGATTCCAACCCGACCAAGCTGATCGAAGTGGTGCACATCGGCAAACAGATGCTGATGACGCGCGGCTCGCTGACCACCTTCAGCATCGCCAACGACGTGGCCAAATACTTCGCCATCATTCCGGCGGCGTTCGCGGCCACCTACCCGCAGCTGAACGCGCTGAACGTGATGCACCTGCACTCCCCCGCCTCCGCCATCATGTCGGCGGTGATCTTCAACGCCCTGGTGATCGTGTTCCTGATCCCGCTGGCGCTGAAAGGGGTGAGCTATAAACCGATGAGCGCCGCGGCCCTGCTGCGCCGCAACCTGTGGCTGTACGGGGTCGGCGGTCTGCTGGTGCCGTTCGTCGGCATCAAATTGATCGACCTGATCCTGGTCGCGCTGCACGTCGCCGGTTAACCATTGAGGGAAATGAACATGACTTATTTACGACCTGCGCTGGTGATGCTGATTTTGCTGACGCTGATCACCGGCATCGCCTATCCGCTGCTGACCACCGGGCTGGCGCAGCTGCTGTTTCCGGCCGCGGCCAACGGCTCGCTGCTGTACCAAGGCGACAAGGCGGTCGGCTCCGCGCTGATCGGCCAGAACTTTACGCGCGCCGACTATTTCTGGGGCCGCCCGTCGGCCACCGGCGATTCGGCCTATAATCCACAGGCCTCCGCCGGCAGCAACCTGGCGGCCACCAACCCGGCGCTGGATAAGGCTATCGCCGAACGCGCAGCGCAGCTGCGCCAGGCCAACCCGGCAATGAGCGGCCCGATCCCGGTCGATCTGCTGACCGCCTCCGGCAGCGGGTTGGATCCGCAGATCTCGATCGCCGCCGCGCAATATCAGCTGGCGCGGGTCGCGGCGGCGCGTCATCTGCCGCCGGAACAGGTCGCCAAACTGATCGACGACAATACCGATCGGGCCACGCCCAACTTCATGGGGGAATCGGTGGTCAACGTGCTGAAGCTGAACCTGGCGCTGGATGCGTTGAAGTAACGCGCCGTATTCAGCATAGTGATAGGGTTCGGCATGCCGAACCCCTTTTTGCTTGGTAACACAAGGAATTGTCATGGTCGAAGAAGAGCAGCAGCGCCCCGATCCCGATAGCCTGCTGGCGCTGGCCAATGAAAAACCGCGCGGCCGGTTGAAGGTATTCTTCGGCGCCTGCGCCGGCGTGGGCAAAACCTACGCCATGCTGCAGGAGGCCCAGCGTTTGCGCGCTCAGGGGCTGGACGTGCTGGTCGGCGTGGTGGAAACCCACGGCCGCAGCGAGACCGCCGCCCTGCTCGACGGCCTGTCGCTGCTGCCGCAAAAACGCATCCAGCATCGCGGCCGGCTGGTGCATGAATTCGATCTCGACGCCGCGCTGGCGCGCCACCCGGCGCTGGTGCTGATGGACGAACTGGCGCACAGCAACGCCCAGGGTTCGCGCCACCCCAAACGCTGGCAGGATGTGGAAGAGCTGCTGGACGCCGGCATCGACGTGCTGACTACCGTCAACGTGCAACATCTGGAAAGCCTGAACGACGTCGTGGGCGGCGTGACCGGCGTGCGGGTGCGCGAAACGGTGCCCGACCACGTGTTTGACGAAGCCGCCGAAGTGGTGCTGGTCGATCTGCCGCCGGACGATCTGCGCCGGCGGCTGCACGAAGGCAAAGTGTATATTCCCGGTCAGGCCGAGCGCGCCATCGAGCACTTCTTTCGCAAAGGCAACCTGATCGCCCTGCGCGAGCTGGCGCTGCGCCGCACCGCCGATCGGGTCGATGATCAGATGCGCGAGTTTCGCGATACCCAGGGGCGCGAGAAAGTGTGGCACACCCGCGACAGCATTCTGCTGTGCGTCGGCCACAACAGCGGCAACGAAAAGCTGGTGCGCATCGCCGCCCGGCTGGCGGCGCGGCTCGGCTGCCACTGGCATGCGGTCTATGTGGAAACCCCCAAGCTGCACCGGCTGCCGGAAAACCAGCGCCGCGCCATTCTGCGCGCGCTGCGGCTGGCGCAGGAGCTGGGGGCAGAAACCGCCACCCTGGCCGATCCGTCCGAAGAGCGCGCGGTGCTGCGCTACGCCCGCGAGCATAACCTCGGCAAAATCATCATCGGCCGCCGCAGCGAACAGCGCTGGAAGCTGCGCGGCAGCTTCGCCGATCGCCTCGGCCGGCTGGGCCCGGATCTCGATCTGGTGATCGTGGCGCTGGAGAACGACGCCGCGCTGCCGCCGCCGGGCAAGGAGCACGACGGCCGCAGCTTCAATGAGAAATGGCGCATGCAACTGCGCGGCTGCGCGGTGGCGGTGGCGCTGTGCGCGCTGATCACCCTGCTCTCGCAGTGGCTGCTGCCGGGCTTCGATCAGGCCAACCTGGTGATGATCTATCTGCTCGGCGTGGCGATCGTCGCGCTGTTCTTCGGCCGCTGGCCGTCGGTGCTGGCGGCGGTGATCAACGTCGCCAGCTTCGATCTGTTCTTCGTCCAGCCCGAATGGTCGTTCGCCGTCAGCGATATGCAGTATCTGCTGACCTTCGGCGTAATGCTCGCCGTCGGCATCATCATCGGCAACCTGACCGCCGGGGTGCGTTATCAGGCCCGGGTGGCGCGCTACCGCGAGCAGCGGGCGCGTCACCTGTACGAAATGTCGCGCGGGCTGAGCCGCGCGCTGACCGTGGCCGACATCGCCAACACCAGCCGTCATTTCCTCTCCAGCAGTTTCCAGGCGAAAACCGTGCTGCTGCTGCCGCAGGAAGACGGCCGCCTGCAACAGATGGTCGGCGAGGAAGGCGGGCTGCTGTCGGTTGATGAAGCCATCGCGCGCTGGAGCTTCGACAAAGGCCTGCCGGCAGGTGCCGGCACCGACACCCTGCCCGGCGTGCCTTACCAGCTGCTGCCGCTCAATACCCCCAAGCAGACCTTCGGCCTGCTGGCGATCGAGCCCAACAACCTGCGCCAGCTGATGGTGCCGGAACAGCAGCGGCTGCTGCAGACCTTCGCGGTGCTGATCGCCAGCGCACTGGAGCGGCTGCACCTGGCGCGCAGCGCCGAAGAAGCCAAGCTGGACGCCGAGCGCGAACAGCTGCGCAACTCGCTGCTGGCGGCGCTGTCGCACGATCTGCGCACGCCGCTGACCGTGCTGTTCGGCCAGGCGGAAATCCTCACGCTGGACCTGGCGGCCGAAGGCTCCAATCACGCCACCCAGGCCAGCCAGATCCGCCAGCAGGTGCTGAGCACCACCCGGCTGGTGAACAACCTGCTGGATATGGCGCGCATCCAGTCCGGCGGTTTCAGCCTGCGCAAAGAGTGGCAGTCGCTGGAAGAGATCGTCGGCGCCTCGCTGCACATGCTGGAGCCGCTGCTCAGCCAGCATCCGATCGTGGTCGAGCTGCCGCCGGAACAGATCCTGGTCAACTGCGACGGCAGCCTGCTGGAACGGGTGTTCACCAACCTGTTGGAAAACGCCAATAAATACGCCGGCGCCGAGGCCACCATCGGCATTCGCGCGCGCACGCTGCCCGAGTGGCTGGAAGTCGAGGTCTGGGATAACGGCCCCGGCATCCCCGCCGATCAGCTGCAGCTGATTTTCGACAAGTTTTCACGCGGCAATAAAGAGTCGGCGATCCCCGGCGTCGGCTTGGGGTTAGCGATTTGCCGTGCCATTATTGAAGTGCATAATGGCCGCATCTGGGCGGAAAACGGCGCCAACGGCGGCGCCAGCTTCCGCTTCGTGCTGCCGCTGGAAAAACCGCCCGAGATCGACGGTGACGCCTTCGATCTGTAATCAACGCAGGGGAAACGTGAGCATAACGCCAACCAACATTCTGATTGTTGAAGATGAAAAAGAGATCCGCCGCTTCGTGCGCACCGCGCTGGAGAGCGAAGGCCTGCGGGTGTTTGAAAGTGAAACGCTGCAGCGCGGGCTGATTGAAGCCGGCACGCGCAAACCGGATCTGATCATCCTTGATTTGGGGTTGCCGGATGGCGACGGGCTGAGTTACATCCGCGATCTGCGGCAGTGGAGCGCCATTCCGGTGATCGTGCTGTCGGCACGCAACGCCGAGGAGGACAAGATCGCCGCACTGGACGCCGGCGCCGACGACTACCTCAGCAAGCCGTTCGGCATCGGCGAGCTGCTGGCGCGGGTGCGGGTCGCGCTGCGCCGCCACTCCGCCAGCCAGCAGGAAAGCCCGCTGGTGAGTTTTTCAGCGATCACCGTCGATCTGGTGAATCGCCGGGTGCTGCGCAACGACGAAGATCTGCATCTGACGCCGATCGAGTTTCGCCTGTTGGCGGAGCTGCTGGCCAACGCCGGCAAAGTGATCACCCAACGCCAACTGTTGAGCCACGTCTGGGGGCCGAACTACGTGGAGCACAGCCACTATCTGCGCATCTACATGGGCCACCTGCGGCAGAAGCTCGAAGCCGATCCGGCCCGGCCCAAACACCTGCTGACCGAAACCGGCGTCGGCTACCGCTTCATGCCTTAACCCCGGCGGGCGCGGTGTGCCGCGCCTTTACGCCGCCGGGCCTTTCTTCAATCCGACCATAAATTCCTTAAACGCATCGCGCAGCGGAGCGAACACCGGGTGTTTACGGTTTTCGATCATCACTTCGGAGAACAGCTTCAACCCCACGGCGAAGGCCGCGCTCTGCTCGGGGCCGAAGTTCAGATCGTCACGCGCCCGGATGCGCTCGACGATCTCGAGAATATCGTCATGGTTGGTCACTTCAAAACTCAGCGGCGCTTTCTCGACGGGATTGCCCTGGCGATCGCTCAGGGCTTCAACGGTAATAGTAAAACGGTGGCCGGGCATCAGTTCTTCTCCTGCTGCGTGGGTTGAATATGCATTTCGCTTTCGATCGCCGCCACGGCGGTCAGCAACGCGGCGTTGATGCGCTCCACCTGCTGCGGCGTAAGATCGGCGCGCATCACGTTGCCGCGCAGCAGGCTGCGCAGGCGGTTCATGGCGTCGTAGATGCCTTCCGCCAGGTTGCCGTGCCGATGATGCTCGCGGCCGGCGCCCGCCAGGCGCGCTAGAATGACGTCAACCGCCTGTTGATGCTTTTGCAGCTCGCCCTCGCCCGCCGCGGTGATGCGGTAGCTTTTGCGGCCGTTGCCGGTGGTGAGCGGCTCAAGGAAATCCTGCTCTTCCAGCAGCGTCAGCGTGGGGTAAATCACCCCCGGGCTCGGCACGTACAGGCCGGAAGAGGCTTCCTCGATCGCCTTGATCAGCTCATAGCCGTGGCTGGGCTTGCGCGCCACCAGCGCCAGCAACACCAGGCGCAGATCGCCGTGTTCGAACAGACGATGACGCCCGCCCCGGCCGCCGCGCCCACCCCGGCCGTGCTCTTCGCCGTCGCCGCCGAAATGATGGCGCCCGCCGCGATGACGGCGGCCCTCTTCACATTTATGATGGTGATGGTGATGCCGGTGTAAACCTAATCGATGAAACATAGGGTGGTACCTCGCTTTAACAGTGAACATCAATACGAGGTTGTTTAGATATATCTAAACAGCGTCGATAACGCTAATCTAGATCGATATATCTAAATGCGCAAGCGCGCACCGATAAAAAGATATATCTAAATTTCAGGCATAAAAAAAGCGCTGTAAAAACAGCGCTTTTTATCAATCAGGGAAAGTGATTACTTGGCGGAAGCCAGCACTTCGCTGACGATTTCGACCGCTTCATGCTCAATCTTCTCGCGGTGTTCCGCGCCGAGGAAGCTCTCGCAATAGATCTTGTAAGCCTCTTCGGTACCGGAAGGACGGGCCGCGAACCAGCCGTTGTCGGTCATCACTTTCAGCCCGCCGATCGAGGCGCCGTTACCCGGCGCCGCGGTCAAACGTGCGGTGATCGGATCCCCGCCCAGCGTACTGGCCTTGACCATCTCCGGCGACAGCTTGGACAACGCCGCTTTCTGCGCATGGGTTGCCGGCGCCTGGATGCGGTTATAGCTCGGCGCACCGAAACGCTTGGCCAGATCGTCATAGTGATGCTGCGGGTTCTCACCGGTTACCGCGGTGATTTCAGCCGCCAGCAGGCACATGATGATGCCGTCTTTGTCCGTCGACCACGGCTGGCCGTTGAAGCGCAGGAACGAAGCCCCGGCGCTCTCTTCGCCGCCGAAGCCCAGGCTGCCGTCGAACAGGCCGTCCACAAACCATTTGAAACCGACCGGCACTTCCGCCAGCTTGCGGCCCAGGTCGGCCACCACGCGGTCGATCATCGCGCTGGACACCAGCGTTTTACCGACTGCGACATCGGCGCCCCACTGCGGGCGATGTTGGAACAGGTAGTTGATGGCTACCGCCAGATAGTGGTTCGGGTTCATCAGGCCTTTCGGCGTGACAATGCCGTGGCGGTCGTAATCCGGATCGTTGGCGAACGCCAGATCGAATTTGTCGCGCAGCGCCAGCAGGCCGGCCATCGCCGACTCGGACGAGCAGTCCATGCGGATGATGCCGTCGTGATCCAGGTGCATAAAGCGGAAGGTCTGATCGATGGAATCGTTCACCAGCGTCAGATCCAGCTTGTAGTGTTCCGCCACGCGCTGCCAATAGGCGATGCCGGAGCCGCCGAGCGGATCCACGCCCAGCTTCAGGCCGGCGCGTTGAATGGCCGGCATGTCGACCACCTCAACCAGGCCTTCAACATAAGGCTGCACCAGGTCTTTGGCGTGCAGGTGGCCACTGTTCCAGGCCTTGTCCAGCGACTGGCGCTGAACGCCTTTCAGCTGCTGCGCCAGCAGTTCGTTGGCGCGCTTCTCGATCACCGACGTCAGGTTGGTGTCAGCCGGGCCGCCGTTCGGCGGATTGTATTTGATGCCGCCGTCTTCCGGCGGGTTGTGGGACGGCGTAATGACGATGCCGTCGGCCTGCGCGCCGCCGCGGCGGTTGTGGCACAGAATGGCGTGCGATACCGCCGGCGTTGGCGTGAAACCGTTATTTTCCTGCACGATCACATCGACGCCGTTGGCGGTCAGCACTTCCAGCACGGAAATGAAGGCCGGCTCAGACAGCGCATGGGTATCTTTGCCCACGTAGCACGGGCCGGTGGTGCCCTGCTGATGACGAACTTCGGCGATCGCCTGAGCGATGGCGAGGATGTGCGCTTCGTTGAAGCTGTGGCGCTGCGCGCTGCCGCGGTGGCCGGAGGTGCCAAACTTCACCGCGTGTGCGGCATTGCCGGCTTCAGGTTGCAGCACATAGTACTGCGACGTCAGCTGGGCTACGTTGATCAGATCGCTTTGGCGGGCGGGCTGCCCGGCACGTGGATTATTCGCCATCGACATATCTCCCTCATCCCTGTCGGTGACCGGGCAATACGTCGCGCACGGCCAGCATGACGGGCTGTTCGCTAAATTAGACGGTACCGCAAACTTTCTCGATCAGTTCCGCCGGGAACTGCATCGCCTGCATGATGTGTTCGATCATGCTGCGTTTGCGGCCGGTATTGGTATTGGTGATCACCCAGTAAGGGGTGCCCGGTACATGCTTCGGCTTGGTATGCGTGCCGTTGGCCAGCAGGGTCTGCTGATCGCCGGCGAAATAGGTGCGGGTACGGCCGGTCAACGCCTCTGTGGCGGCGGCGAAACCGGCGGCATCGAGGGTGTACAGCGTGGACAGCACCAGCATGAAACGGTTGACCGCTTTGTTCTGCTCGGCGTATTCATCCGATAACAGCAGCTCACGCATGGCGCGCACGCGATCGCGCGGACGCTGCGCCGGCGCCGCTTTTTCCAGCTCGACGGACTGCGGGGCACTGGCGGCAGGCAACGCGCGCACCGGCTGCCCGGCGGTGAATTTCAACATGCGGCGTAAAATATCGGACGCGCTTTCACCGATGTGTTGCGTGTGGCTGGCAATATAACGGTAAAGCTCTTCGTCGACTTCAATAGTTTTCATCTTTATCCAATACTGTTTTTTCTACTTAGAACCTGAAGCCAGATCCTGCATTCAAGCCATGGGATTATAAGGTTAAAAGCGCTGGGGCGAACACAACAATGTGCCTCCGGACGGCAAATGCAGACTAATACCTATAGCCGGCACTGCCAAGCCCGCGCCGCGAAAATTCCGCATGATTCATCGTGCGATTCAATCATGATACCCTAATCTGAATCTCTCTCAGTATGAACTTCGCCATGAAATTACATTATCAACTGCTGGCCGCCGAGTCAGACGCGCTGCCGGTGCTGCTGATCCACGGGCTGTTCGGCAATCTGGACAACCTGGGCGTGCTGGCGCGCGATCTGCATAAACAGCACACGGTGATCAAGGTCGATCTGCGCAATCACGGCCTCTCCCCGCGCGCCGACGACATGAACTATCCCGCCATGGCACAGGATCTGCTGGCGCTGCTCGACGAACTGCAGCTGGAGAAAGCGATCGTCATCGGCCATTCGATGGGCGGCAAAGCGGCGATGGCGCTGACCGCCATCGCGCCCGAGCGTGTCGCCAAGCTGATCGTTATCGACGTCGCGCCGGTGGATTACCAGACCCGCCGTCACGACGAGATCTTCGCCGCGCTGAAGGCCGTCAGCGCCGCCGGCATCACCCAGCGCCAGGCGGCCGCCGAGCTGATGCGCGACTACCTGCAGGAAGAAGGCGTGATCCAGTTCCTGCTGAAGTCCTTCCACAACGGCGAATGGCGCTTCAACCTGCCGGTGCTGATCGCACGCTACGAAGACATCACCGGCTGGCAGGAAGTCCCGGCCTGGCCGCACCCGACCCTGTTCATTCGCGGCGGCCTGTCGCCGTACGTGCAGGACAGTTACCGTGCGGACATCGCCCGCCAGTTCCCGCAGGCCCGCGCGCACGTCGTCGCCGGCACCGGCCATTGGGTCCACGCCGAAAAACCGGAAGCGGTGCTGCGCGCCATCCACCGTTTCCTCGACGAAGCCTGAAAAACACGCTTTCCTGGCGAAAAAACGCGCTAAAGATAACGGCTTAGCGCGTTTAGCCCGCAGTTAGGCATTGTCGCCGCTCCATCTGCTGGGGTAATATGGCGCGCTATAATTTTGCCGCCGCGCCAGCGCGTTCACGAACGCCGGTTCGGGGGTGAATTTGGGTTAGGGTTTATTGGCCCGAAGTGTGTTAACCGATGCCTCCGGAAGCGTGTGAGCGCTTTTTGATGCAAACTCCCTTGCAGTACCGCTACCTATGGCAAAAGAACAAACGGATCGCACGACGCTGGATCTGTTCGCAGATGAACGCCGTCCGGGGCGCCCGAAAACCAACCCGCTCTCCCGCGATGAACAGCTTAGAATCAATAAGCGCAATCAGTTACGGCGCGATAAAGTGCGTGGATTGCGGCGCGTAGAGCTGAAAATCAACGCGGATGCGGTGGACGCCCTGAACAAACTGGCGGAACAGCGCAACATCAGCCGCAGCGAACTCATCGAGCAGATGCTGTTGGCGCAACTGGCGGAAGAACAGCCGGAACATTGATCTCTTCGGCCGCACGCGCGGCGCGGCGTTAAGGACAACGCCGGATCGACCACGCTTTTCTTCATTCTCCGGCATCGCATAAATGCGATAAAACCCCGGCGCCACTTTCTGGCATGATACGCATTTACCGGCTAGAGACTGCGCCTGTCGGCGCCCGCCCCGGAGGCGAAAGGCTCTTGCCATGGCATCATTTTAATCGGCGTCAGCGGCGGCAGTGCCGGCGTCGAGTAATGCAATTACTTGAATTTAAAGGTTATACGCGATATGGCTACTGTAGGCATTTTCTTTGGCAGCGACACTGGCAATACCGAAAACATTGCCAAAATGATCCAGAAAATTCTCCAGAAACAGTTTGGCGACGACGTCTCTGAAGTGCATGACATCGCTAAAAGCAGCAAAGAAGACCTGGAAGGGTTCGATATCCTGCTGCTGGGTATCCCGACCTGGTACTACGGTGAAGCACAGTGTGACTGGGATGATTTCTTCCCGACGCTGGAAGAAGTCGACTTCAACGGCAAACTGGTGGCGCTGTTCGGCTGCGGCGACCAGGAAGACTACGCAGAATATTTCTGTGACGCGATGGGCACCATCCGCGACATCATTGAACCGCGCGGCGCGGCCATCGTGGGCCACTGGCCGACCAAAGGCTACCACTTCGAGGCCTCCAAAGGCCTGGCGGACGACGATCACTTCATCGGTTTGGCGATCGACGAAGACCGCCAGCCGGAGCTGACCAACGAGCGCGTGGACGCCTGGGTCAAACAGATCGTCGAAGAGCTGAGCCTGGCCGATATCGTCGGCTAAGCCCCGGCACTGGCGAAAGGTTGAACAAAGGCCCTGTAAAGTGCATAGTGTGCCCACAGGGCCGTCATCGGCAGCAGGGATTGCTGCGATAGAAGCTACAGATTTGTAACTTCCCACCCCGTCACGGTAGACTGAGATATCGGTTTATCCCATCCATCAAGGCGTTGCATGCAAAACATGCAATAGTGCAATTATATCTTTGTTAACAACCGGCGGTTTCTATTTAGTACAACCGGTTCTATAATGAGACGCATTAACTCTTTGTGCCGACCGATGCCACAGGCGAGTACGCCTCAACTTGATTAGCATAGTAACAGGACTGAATTCGCATGACCGACAACAACATCGCACTGAAGAAGGCCGGCTTAAAAGTCACGCTTCCGCGACTCAAAATCCTGGAAGTACTGCAAAATCCGGAATGCCATCACGTCAGTGCGGAAGATTTGTACAAAAAACTGATTGATATGGGCGAAGAGATCGGGCTGGCAACGGTTTATCGCGTACTGAACCAGTTTGACGATGCGGGCATTGTGACACGTCACAATTTCGAAGGCGGCAAGTCCGTGTTCGAGCTGACCCAACAGCATCACCACGATCACCTGATTTGCCTGGACTGCGGCAAAGTGATTGAATTCAGCGACGAATCCATCGAAGTTCGCCAGCGTGATATCGCCAAGCAGCACGGCATCAAGCTCACCAACCACAGCCTGTACCTGTACGGCCACTGCGAAACCGGTGACTGTCGTGAAGACGAAACGCTGCACGACAAGAAATAAGCCTGACCGGCTATGAAAAACCGCCTCACACCGAGGCGGTTTTTTTATGCCCGCCGTGCAACGGGCAAAAAAATCCCCGGACAAGCCGGGGAAAATCATGTCATGAAATATCACAATTGCAGCGGCACTGCGACTCCACGTACTACTCTCACTTCAACGTCCGCCCCGCGCCGACACGCGCGAAGGCAGACGCATTCCCCCTTCGTTATACGGCCTGCCGCCGGGCAGCAGGCCGTTGCACCGGGCTTAAACCTTCTCGGCGCGGCTGTAGCGTTTACCGTCCGGGCTGACCGAACGCACCTGAACGTCACCGGAAACCGCCGGTTTGGCCTTGGCGTCATAGCGCTGCCACTGCTTGCCGCCGTCGGTGGAATACTCGATGCCCAATCCCGGCAGCGCGATATTCGCCTCCAGCTTGCCGCCCGCTACGCGCGCGCCCGGCACCGGCAGACGGTAAGCGACGCCGCCTTTGTCCAGCTTGGCCAGTTCACGCTGGCCCAGAATATTGGCGAAGCGCAGCCAGTCTTTCTCCAGCGCCTTGGTATCGACAAAGTGGGTTTCCCCGCCTTTGTATTCGCGGCCGGCGCGATAGTCCTGCTCCCAACCGGCGCGGTGCCAGGCGCGTTCCGCCACCGACAGCGCGCGTGGGAAGATCATGTATTCCATCTGCGGATCGGTGCGCTGGGTTTCGCTCCACAGCTGAGCGGACAGCCCGTAGGCACCCGGCCACGGCTTGTCGCTCTTGGCGCTGAAGGGGTTGCCGTCGCGGTCGACCGAGGTTTCCGCGTTCTGCGGCATGTTGTCCGGCGCAAAGCTGAACACCTTGCGCTCGTCGCTGAAGCGGGTGCCCCAGTAGTAACCGCGCTCGTCCGGGTTCACCTCGTAAGGGAAGTCCATATAGACATAGTCCGGGTTGGAAACCACCACTTCATACCCTTTGTTGGCCCAGTCGTTGACGCTATCGAAACCGCCCCAGTACAGGGTATCCCAGAAGTTGACGCCCACGCGCGAGGTGGCGAACGCCTTCGCGCTCTCGGCGTCTTTCAGGCCGTCCTGCCAGGCCTGCATTCTGTCGATGCCGTGCGCCTTCACCAGCTTGCTGACCTCTTGGCCGAAGTAGCTCGGCAGGTGCTCCATGTCGGCCACCTTGCCTTCTTTGATCATCGTCTGGCACACCTGCGACTTGGCCCACGGCTTGTCTTCGTTGCTCTGATCGATGATGCCTTTGCCCGGCTCCGGTTTCGCCTTGTCGGTATAGCCGGCGCCCAGGCGAATGTTTTTCGCTTCGTCGCCGCCGAAGTGCCAGGTCTTGATCGGCTGGCCGGCTTCTTTATGCATCTGGGCGATTTCGCCGATCACCTTGTCGACAAAGCGCTGGGAAGAGTCCAGGCACGGGTTCAGGTAGCTCTGGCGGTTAAAGAACTGCACGGAGGTGGTGTTGGAGGTATCGGTCGGATCCACCAGGCGGAATTCGTTGGCCTCCTGCTCTTTCCCGGCGGCATGCAGCTTTTTATAGCGCGCTTCCATCGAGACCACCGCGGCGCGGGCGTGCGCCGGCATGTCGATCTCCGGGATCACTTCAATCTGGCGCGCCTGGGCGTATTTGATGATGTCGATATAGTCCTGACGGCTGAAGAAGCCCCCGTAGACGTCCGGCCCCTGGCCGTACTGCGGCAGCAGGCAGGTGGTTTCGCTCAGATCGTGGCAGCGCTGGCCGCCGACTTCCGTCAGCTCAGGCAAACCGGGGATCTCGATGCGCCAGCCTTCGTCATCGCTCAGGTGGAAGTGGAATTTGTTGAGCTTGTAGGCCGCCATCTGATCCAGCAGGCGCAGTACCGCGTCCTTCTTATGGAAGTTGCGCGCCACGTCGAGGAAAATGCCGCGATACTCGAAGCGCGGCGCATCGCTGGCGTCCAGCGTGGCGATCTTGCCGCTGCCGTCGCTCGGCACTAACGACAGGATCGACTGCAGCCCGTAGAACACCCCGGCCTGATCGAAACCGATCACTCGCGCCTCTTTCTTGCCGATTTTCAACTCATAGGCGCCTGACACCGCCATCGCGCCTTTAAACTTGCCCGGCTGAATGTCGGTCTTGATCGGATAGCCGTTGGCCTGAACCGGCACGCCCAGCAGCGCAAAGCGCTGGTTGACGGCGTCCGCCGCCGGCTTGACCAGCGTGCTCAGATCCGGTGCCACGCCGTTACGCAGATCGGCGTCCTGCGCGTGTACTTTCACCTGCATCGGCGTCGGCACGATCTGGCCGCGCAGCGCGCCGGCAGGCAGCGTCTGCAGATCGGCATTGCTGACAAAGCGCGAAGCCGGCGTCATCAGAATGTTTTTGTCGTCCTTGGTGCGCTTCCACTGGTCGCCGGTGAACGGCGCCACGAACTGATCCAGATTTTCGGTATCGGTATTCGCCAGCATTTTCGGCTTGGCGTCGCCGGACGTGGCATACCAGCGCGGCAGGAAGTCGTTTCTGAACAGCTGCCAATATTCGGCCACCACTGGAATTTCCACCGCCTTACCGGCCGGGAAACCGCTGAATTTGGCGGTCGGCTCCAGCTTGTACAGATCGCCGGTGAGGTGAGCGATCTTGAACTGGTCGTTGTCCACCCGCAGAGTCTGGCGCGGGCTGTGGAAATAGATGACCCAGTCTTTGCCGTCGATCGCCTGGCCGTCGTTGCTGAGGGTGAACAACACCCGGTTGCAAGAGGCCCAGTCGGCGCCCAGCGCCGCGCAATCCACGCCGTTTTCGCCGGCGCGGTTATCCAGCATTTTCACGTTCAGCTTCAGCTGACTCAGTTGATCCACCAGCTGTTGATCAGCCATGGCGTTTCCCATGCCGCCCAGGAATCCCATCGTTGCCGTCAAAGCGGCTAATGCGCTCAGTTTGAATGCGTTCATGTTCTTGTCCTTCTTAATTATTGTTATCGCGAATTTCTTGCCACAGCTTGCCGCACTTGGCGTCGTAAGCCTGACCGTTGCCGCTGTGAACCGCCATAATGCAGTTCTGATAATCCATCACCCGCACCGTTTCCTGCGCGGCGAACTGCTGGTGCTGCTTCTCTTGCTTCAGCACGTTCAGCACCGCCTTGCAGGGCTGCAGACGCTCCGGTGAACCTTCGGCGGTGTTGATGCAGGCGCTGTAAGCCTGCTTCAATTTGGCGTCTTCCGGCGGCGCGGCGGGTTGCGCGCAGGCGCTCAAGGCCGCGGCGGCCGCCAACATCAGCATGATTTTTTTCATCGTTGAATTCCCTTAACTTGCCCCCGGCGGCGAGGCCGGGGAACGCATCAGAAGATGGTGAATGGCGCGATGACCATGAACTTGACGTCTTTCTCGTCCTGGAAGATGTTGCCGTAACCGCCGCCCCAGCTCGGGATGTTGGTGTGGTTGTCATACTGGGTGTAGTGCAGCTTGATCAGCGTGCCCTTGGCGCGCCCTTCCTGGATGGTGTACATCGCGTCCAGGCTCCAGGCGCTCTCTTTCAGGCGCTGGCTTTGATCGTAGATCGGGTTGGTGCTCGGCTTGGCGTCCCAGGCGTAAACGTAGGAGCCGCCGACCGCCATGCCCGGCAGGTTCCAGTTGCTGAGGTCATACATCACGCCGGCGTACACCGCTTTCTCGCCGTTGGCGTTAAAGTCGGAGCGGTTGTCCCACCACACGTCCAGGCGGCCGTTGGATGAGGCGTAGGTTGGGGTCATGCGCTGCAGGAAGAAGCCCTGGTTGCCTTCCGCCTTGACCATGGTGCCTTCCAGACGCCAGTTGAACTGCCCGGTGGTGTAACCGAAGGTCAGCGCCTGCAGCCAGGCCAGGCCGTCGTAGATGCTGTTCGGATCGTTCTTGTCGCTGATGCGGTCTTCCGCACCGTAGAACTGGTAACTGGTGGTCAGCGGGTTGCCCAGCAGATCGAATTTGTAAGACGCCTTGGTGAAGTATTGATTCACGTATCCCTGCGCCTGGCCGAAGGCGGCTTCCAGCACCAGATCGTTTTTGAAATCGTATTTGGCGCCCAGCGAGTGCAGGTAGGAGACGCGGGTTTTCCTGTCGTTCTGGCGGAAGTCGTCCACCTCGATATGCCACGGCGCCTTGTATTTGTCGGCCCACATGTAGGAGAAGCTCAACGCACCGGCATCGCCGTAGTCGAACTTGGCGCCGGCTTCGGCCCCCTGATAGGTGCCCGGCATAAAGCTCCAGTGTGGCGCCAGCAGGGTTTGGCCGCTCGGCTGAATATAGCCGGCGCGCGCCCAGACCGGGCCGTATTTGAATTTGGCGGCGGCTTTGTACAGGCTGATGCCGCCCTTGTCACCGGAATAGTCTTCGTCGTAGGTCCGGTTTTTCGAGGAAAACGCGATCTCGTTCGGGTGGCCGCTGGCGCTGGATTCCGCCAGCTCGATGGCGGTGAAGGCACCGACGTCCAGACCGAACATATCCCAGGCGTAGCCCGAAGCGAAATCCAGGCTCAGGTTGGCGGTGGAGTGCGACAGGTTGGTGGTGTATTGGTTGTAATCCTTGCTGTCCGGATTGAGATCTTTACGGTCGCGCTCACGTTGCCAGTAATAGATGCCGCCGGTCAGCGTGGAATCATCGATAAACCCTGCGGCTTTCGCCTCAGGCGCCATGGCAAACCCTGTTCCCAACAGCGCGCCCGCGACTGCGAGCGCCAGCGTTTTACGCTGAGCACCGTGCGTACCCATATTGAAATTCCTCTTTGACTTAACTTAAAAGTTGCAGCCGCCTGTGTTCACCACTGCCCTGCACGACTGCCAATAAAAAACCCGAACGGGTAAAAAATATTGCCGACGAGATGTTATTCCCACAGCACTAATTGCTACAGACAGACTATTTTTCGCGACGCGAATTATCAAATGAAAAATGCGGGAGATTTGTCAAAGTATGACAAGGAGCACATATCAGTGAGATTTTGTTACGCCGGTGATCATGGAAGGTGTCGAATAAAAAATTCAATTAAATCAGAATAAATTGAGATACCAGGTCAACCAGAGACGATTAATGGTTTCAGCCCGACTAAATCCGTCAGTCAGGCGATAAAAATTGAAAGCGCTCTCTAAATGAAATTAATTCGCATCACGAATATATAAGTAAATATTAAGACTAACAAGGCCAATATCAGAAAGCTTATGGGTTAATGCGCCGTGATTAATTAAACGCGCTCCGGTTAAAATCAGAGAGAAATAGATCGCAGGTGAAATTACAGGCAAAAAAAAGCGCGGCCTAAGCCGCGCTGATTCATTAATTTTCGAGGCGAATAAGATTAGCCCTCGATTTTCGCCCAGGTGTCGCGCAGGCCGACGGTGCGGTTAAACACCAGATGCTCGGCCGACGAATAGCGACTGTCGGCGCAGAAGTAACCTTCACGCTCGAACTGATAGGCTTTCTCCGGCTGTGCGGCCGCCAGGCTCGGCTCGACGAAGCCGTGCTTGATCACCAGCGATTCCGGGTTGATGGTGGAGAGGAAATCTTCCGCCGCGCCCGGGTTAGGCACGCTGAACAGGCGATCGTACAGGCGAATTTCCGCCGGCAGCGCGTGCGCCGCGGACACCCAATGGATCACGCCCTTCACCTTGCGGCCGTCGGCAGGATCTTTGCTCAACGTTTCCGCATCGTAGCTGCAGAAGATGGTGACGATCTCGCCCGCTTCGTCCTTCTCGACGCGCTCGGCCTTGATCACGTACGCATTGCGCAGACGCACTTCTTTGCCCAGCACCAAGCGCTTGTACTGCTTGTTGGCTTCTTCGCGGAAGTCGGCGCGATCGATATAGATCTCGCGGCTGAACGGCACATCGCGGCTGCCCATTTCCGGCTTGTTCGGATGGTTAGGCATGGTGACCATTTCCACCGCATCGCCCATGTTCTCGATGACGATTTTCACCGGATCCAGCACCGCCATGGCGCGCGGGGCGTTCTCGTTCAGATCGTCGCGGATGCAGGATTCCAGCGCCACCATCTCGACGTTGTTGTCTTGCTTGGTCACGCCGATGCGCAGGCAGAACTCGCGAATCGAGGCGGCGGTATAACCGCGGCGGCGCAGACCGGAGACGGTTGGCATCCGCGGGTCGTCCCAGCCTTCGACGATCTTCTCGGTCACCAACTGGTTCAGCTTGCGCTTCGACATGATGGCGTATTCGAGGTTGAGACGCGAAAACTCGTACTGACGCGGGTGGCAAGGAATGGTGATGTTATCCAACACCCAGTCATACAGACGGCGGTTATCCTGGAATTCCAGGGTACACAGCGAATGGGTGATCCCTTCCAGCGCATCGGAAATGCAGTGGGTGAAATCGTACATCGGGTAGATGCACCATTTATTGCCGGTCTGGTGGTGTTCGGCGAACTTGATGCGGTACAGCACCGGATCGCGCATCACGATAAACGGCGAAGCCATATCGATCTTGGCGCGCAGGCAGGCGGCGCCTTCGGCGAACTCGCCGTTGCGCATCTTCTCGAACAGCGCCAGGTTCTCTTCCACGCTGCGGTCGCGGTACGGGCTGTCTTTGCCCGGCGCGGTCAGGGTGCCGCGATATTCACGGATCTGCTCCGGCGACAGCTCATCGACGTAGGCCAGCCCCTTGGTGATCAGCTCGACCGCATACTGGTGCAGCTGATCGAAATAGTCTGAGGAGTAACGAACGTTGCCGCTCCACTCAAAGCCCAGCCACTCCACGTCGTGCTTGATTGACTCCACGAACTCGATGTCTTCTTTCACCGGGTTGGTGTCATCGAAACGCAGGTTGCACTGGCCCTGATAGTCCTTGGCGATGCCGAAGTTCAGGCAGATGGACTTGGCGTGACCGATATGCAGATAGCCGTTAGGCTCCGGCGGGAAGCGGGTATGTACCGACGTGTGTTTCCCCGACGCCAGATCTTCATCGACGATCTGACGGATAAAATTGGTTGGGCGGGCTTCAGCCTCACTCATTTCACTGTTCCTCAATGCAAAGCGCTACACATAACCGCCTATGATCCAACAAGCCACGTCTGGAAACAACCGTTTGTTGCACGAAAAATGCAGCGCGTTGCCCCCTCGGCGCGCAGCGCACCGCCGTGGGGCGAAACGGGATAAAAAAAGCGGGAAGAGATCGCTCTCTTCCCGCCAAATCGGGGCAAACTCCGCCATGATGCGTGGCCGCCCCCCGGTACTACTCAGGTAAAAACGGCCTTACTTTTGGATCTCGTACAGCTTGGTCTGACCGGCGACCACCGAGCCGGTGGCCAGCGCCGCCAGGCCGGCGTAGTCGTCAGCGTTGCTGACCACCACCGGGCTTATCATCGAACGCGCGTTGGCGTTGAGATAATCCAGATCCAATTCCAGAATCGGTTGACCGGCTTTCACTTCCGCGCCCTCTTCCACCAGGCGTTTGAAGCCCTGGCCTTCCAGCGCGACGGTGTCGATCCCCATGTGCACCACGATCTCGGCGCCCTTGTCGGTTTCCAGGCAGAACGCGTGGTTGGTATTGAAGATTTTCACCACGGTGCCGTCCGCCGGCGCCACGACGATGTTGTCGGTCGGGCGAATCGCCAGCCCGTCGCCTACCGCCTTGCTGGCGAAAGCTTCGTCCGGCACCTGATCGAGCGCCACGACTTCGCCGGTCACCGGCGCCACCAGCGTTTCAAACGCGGCTTTCGGCGCGTTCGGTACCGCCTGCGGTTTGGCTTCCGCGGCAGGTGCCGCCGCCGGGGCCGCCGCTGCCGCTACCGGGCCGGCTGCAATCACGTTGCGCATTGCGCTGGCAATCAGCTCGGCACGGGTGCCGACGATCACTTGCACGCTCTGCTTGTTCAGGCGAATAACGCCGGATGCGCCGAGGCGTTTCGCCAAGGCGTCGTTCACCAGCGCGGAGTCTTTCACGTTCAAACGCAGGCGAGTGATGCAGGCATCGATACCGGTCAGGTTGTCGGAACCGCCGATCGCGCCGACGTAGCGACGGGCCAGCGTGGTGGTTTCGTTCTCGTCTTTACCGCCGTTGCTGTTGACGTTGACGTCGTAACCGTCGGTTTCGTCACCGGCAACCGCCAGCTCGCGGCCCGGGGTCATCAGGTTGAATTTGTTGATGGTGAAGCGGAACACCACGTAGTAGATGACGAAGAACACCAGGCCCTGCGGGATCAGCATGTACCAGTGGGTCGCCAGCGGGTTACGCACCCACAGCATCATATCCACCAGGCCGGCGCTGAAGCCGAAACCGGAAATCCAATGCATGTTAGCAGCGATGAACACCGAGATACCGGTCAACACGGCGTGGATCACATACAGCACCGGCGCCACGAACATGAAGGAGAATTCCAGCGGTTCGGTGATGCCGGTAAAGAAAGCGGCGAAGGCCCCCGCCATCATGATCCCCAGCACTTTGGCCTTATTCTCAGGACGCGCGCAGTGATAGATGGCCAGCGCCGCACCCGGCAGACCGAACATCATGATTGGGAAGAAGCCCGCCTGATAACGGCCGGTGATGCCGACGACCGCTTTACCGGCGTCGATCGACTGCTGGCCGCCGAGGAAGTTAGGGATATCGTTGATGCCGGCCACGTCGAACCAGAACACCGAGTTCAGCGCGTGGTGCAAGCCGACCGGGATCAGCAGGCGGTTGAAGAAGGCATAGATGCCCGCGCCGACCGAGCCCAATTTTTGGATGTGTTCGCCGAAGCTCACCAGAGCGCCGAACACCACTGGCCAGACGAACATCAGGATGTAAGCGACCAGGATCATCAGGAAGGAAATGAGGATCGGCACCAGGCGGCGGCCGCTGAAGAACGACAGCGCCTTAGGCAGCTCGACGCCGCTGAAGCGGTTGTACACTTCGGCGGAGATGATACCCACCAGAATACCGACGAACTGGTTCTCAATCTTGCCGAACGCGGCGGGCACCTGATCGAGCGGGATCTTCTGAATCATCGACACGGCGGCCGGTGAACAGAGGGTGGTCAGCACCAGGAAGCCGACGAAGCCGGTCAGTGCGGCAGAGCCGTCCTTGTCTTTGGACATGCCGTAGGCGACACCAACGGCGAACAACACCGCCATATGATCGATAATCGCAGAGCCAGACTTAATCAATAAGGCAGCGAAAGCGTTGTCGCCGCCCCAACCAACAGGGTCAATCCAGTACCCGACGCCCATCAAGATGGCGGCGGCGGGCAGCGTGGCGACCGGCACCATCAGCGCCCGTCCCACCTTTTGCAAATAACTAAGAATGTTCACCTTTTCCCCCTATGTTGTCCGCGGACGGACCCTATTAGTAGTTTATTTGGAGCTCTCACTACCTTTTTAGAAACAACGCATGGCACGTATCACTCATGCCGAGTGTAAAAAATTTATTTTGTATCGCAAATTAAAACCTCCCTTTTTGTGATAAATATCACCAAAAAGTAGTCTTTCCCTCCCGGATTGCTGGCCATCACACAAAACTTATTTTATCATTCAAAAAATCAACCGGACGGACGATTCACGCGAGAATCATAAAGCTGGGTTACGCTTAGGACTCCCGCAGGCCCGTACAGTATAGCTTTAGTTTACTTATCCCAAGAGGTGTTAGATGAGACTTATCCCACTGAAAGATACCGCACAAGTCGGCAAATGGGCCGCGCGTCATATCGTTCAACGCATCAACGCATTCAAGCCAACCGCAGAGCGCCCGTTTGTCCTCGGCCTGCCTACCGGCGGCACGCCGCTGGAAGCCTACAAACATCTGATTGCGATGCACAAAGCAGGTGAAGTAAGCTTTAAGCATGTTGTGACTTTCAACATGGACGAGTACGTTGGCCTGCCGCAGGAACACCCGGAAAGCTACCACACCTTCATGTACCGCAACTTCTTTGATCACGTTGATATCCCTCGTGAAAATATCAACCTGCTGAACGGCAACGCCGCGGATGTCGACGCCGAGTGCCGCCAGTACGAAGAGAAGATCAAGTCTTACGGCAAAATTAACCTGTTCATGGGCGGCGTGGGCATCGACGGCCATATCGCGTTCAACGAGCCGGCTTCGTCCCTGGCTTCGCGCACCCGCATCAAAACGCTGACCGAAGACACCCGCATCGCCAACTCGCGCTTCTTCGGCGGCGACGTCAGCCTGGTGCCGAAATATGCGCTGACCGTCGGCGTGGGTACGCTGCTGGACGCGGAAGAAGTAATGATCCTGGTGACCGGCCACGCCAAGGCGCAGGCGCTGGAGGCCGCAGTGGAAGGCAACATCAACCACATGTGGACCATCAGCTGCCTGCAGCTGCACGCCAAAGCGGTGGTGGTGTGCGACGAGCCGGCCACTATGGAACTGAAAGTCAAAACCGTCAAATATTTCCGCGAGTTAGAAGCGGAAAGCGTGAAAAGTCTTTAATCTTTGCAGGGGGCTACGATGTTCGCTTTAACCCACGGCCGAATCTATACCGGCCACGACGTACTTGATGACCATGCAGTCATTATCGCTGATGGGCTGATCGAGAGAGTCTGCCCGGCGGCTGAATTGCCCGCCGGCATCGAAACGCGCGACCTGGGTGGCGCCATCCTGGCCCCCGGGCTTATCGACGTGCAGCTGAACGGCTGCGGCGGCGTACAGTTCAACGATTCGCTGGAAGCGATTTCGGAAGAAACGCTGGAGATCATGCAGAGCGCCAACGAGAAATCCGGCTGCACCAGCTATCTGCCGACGCTGATCACCAGCAGCGACGAATTCATGAAGCACAGCGTCGAGGTGATGCGCGCCTATCTGAAAAAGCACCAAAACCAGGCGCTGGGCCTGCACCTGGAAGGGCCGTACCTCAGCCCGGTGAAAAAAGGCACCCATAACCCGGCGTTCATTCGCAAGCCAACGCAGGACATGATCGATTACCTGTGCGCCAACGCCGACGTGATCACCAAGGTGACGCTGGCGCCGGAGATGGTTGAGCCACACGTTATCAAGCAGCTGACCGAGGCCGGCATCGTGGTCTCCGCCGGCCACTCGAACGCCACCTACGATCAGGCGCGCACCGGCTTCGCCGCCGGCATCAGCTTTGCCACCCACCTGTACAACGCCATGCCGTATATCACCGGCCGCGAACCGGGGCTGATGGGAGCGATCTTCGACACGCCGGAGGTCTATACCGGCATCATCGCCGACGGCCATCACGTGGCCTGGGCGAGTATCCGTAACGCCAAACGCCTGAAAGGTGATAAATTGGTATTGGTCACCGACGCGACCGCACCGGCAGGTGCAGATATTGACCAATTTATTTTCGCCGGTAAAACAATATACTATCGGGATGGGCTGTGCGTGGATGAGAACGGCACCCTGAGCGGTTCCGCGCTGACCATGATCGAAGCGGTGCAAAACAGCGTCGAACATATCGGCATCGCGCTGGACGAAGCGCTGCGCATGGCGACGCTGTACCCGGCGCGCGCCATCGGCGTCGAGCACCGTCTGGGCACCATCGAAGCCGGCAAGGTGGCTAACCTGACCGCCTTCACCCGTGATTTTAAAATCACCAAAACGCTCGTTAACGGTAACGAGGTTTAATTCAATGAACAGCGAGTAACATTATTGATGAGCACCGGCGGACAAGCACAAATAGGGAACGTTGACTTAGTCAAACAACTTAACGGCGCGGCAGTTTACCGCCTGATCGACCAGCAGGGCCCGATCTCGCGCATTCAAATTGCCGAACTCAGCCAGCTTGCCCCCGCCAGCGTCACCAAAATTACTCGCCAGCTGCTGGAGCGCGGGCTGATCAAAGAAGTCGATCAGCAAGCCTCCACCGGCGGCCGCCGCGCGATCTCCATCGTGTCGGAAACCCGTCATTTCCATACCGTCGCGGTGCGTCTCGGCCGCCACGACGCCACCATCACCCTGTATGACATGAGCGGCAAATCGCTCGGCGAAGAACACTATCCGCTGCCGGAACGCACCCAGGAAACGCTGGAGAATGCGCTGTTCGCCGCCATCGCCCAATTCATCGAAGCGAATCAGCGCCGCCTGCGCGAGCTGATCGCCATCGCGGTGATCCTGCCCGGCCTGGTGGATCCGGCGCTGGGCGTGGTGCGCTACATGCCGCACATCAGCGTCAGCAACTGGGCGCTGGTGGACAACCTGCAGCAACGTTTCAACGTCACCAGCTTCGTCGGCCACGACATCCGCAGCCTGGCGCTGGCGGAGCACTACTTCGGCGCCACCCGCGACTGCGAAGACTCGATTCTGGTGCGCCTGCACCGCGGCACCGGCGCCGGCATCATCGTCAACGGGCAGATTTTTCTCGGCAACAACGGCAACGTCGGCGAGATCGGCCATATCCAGATCGATCCGCTCGGCGAACGCTGCCACTGCGGCAACTTCGGCTGCCTGGAAACGGTGGCCGCCAACGCGGCGATCGAACAGCGCGTGCGCCAGCTGCTGAGCCAGGGCTACCCGAGCAAACTGACGCTGGAAGACTGCGGCATCAACGCCATCTGCAAGGCCGCCAACCGCGGCGATCTGCTGGCCAGCGAAGTGATCGAACACGTCGGCCGCTATCTGGGCAAGGCGGTGGCCATCGCCATCAACCTGTTCAATCCGCAGAAGGTGGTGATCGCCGGTGAGATCACCGAAGCGGACAAAGTGCTGCTGCCGGCGATCCAGAGCTGCATCAATACCCAGGTGCTGAAGGACTTCCGCAAGAATCTGCCGGTGGTGACCTCCGAACTCAATCATCGCTCGGCGATCGGCGCTTTCGCCCTGGCCAAACGCGCGATGCTCAACGGCGTGCTCTTGCAGCGATTGCTGGAAAGCTGATCCGCCGCTTCTGGCAGGTGTGTTATCGTCACCCCTTGCCTGCCGTAATCATGAGAAACAGCGACAAATGAAAATCAAAAACGTTATATGCGATATCGACGGCGTGCTGCTGCATGACAATACGCCGGTGCCCGGCGCCGATCTGTTCCTGGCGCGCATCCAGGAACAAGGCATGCCGCTGGTGGTGCTGACCAACTACCCGTCACAGACCGCGCAGGATCTGGCGAACCGCTTCGCCGCCGCCGGGCTGGAAGTACCGGAGAGCGCGTTCTATACCTCGGCGATGGCCACCGCCGATTTCCTGCGCCGCCAGGAAGGCAAGAAGGCCTATGTGGTGGGCGAAGGCGCGCTGATCCATGAGCTGTACAAAGCCGGTTTCACCATCACCGACATCAACCCGGATTTCGTGATCGTCGGAGAAACCCGCTCTTACAACTGGGACATGATGCACAAGGCCGCCTACTTCGTCAGTAACGGAGCGCGCTTTATCGCCACCAACCCGGATAGCCACGGCCACGGCTTCTCGCCGGCCTGCGGCGCGCTGTGCGCCCCCATCGAGAAGATCACCGGCCGCAAGCCGTTTTACGTCGGCAAGCCCAGCCCGTGGATCATTCGCGCCGCATTGAACAAAATGCAGGCGCACTCGGAAGAGACGGTGATCGTCGGCGACAACCTGCGCACCGACATTCTGGCGGGCTTCCAGGCCGGCCTGGAAACCGTGCTGGTGCTGTCCGGCGTCTCCACGCTGAGCGACATCGAAACCATGCCTTTCCGCCCGAGCTACGTCTACCCTTCCGTTGCCGATATCACTATTTTCTGACGCATTTATGGCGGCTGCCCGGCCGCCATTATTTCCCTCTTCCTGACCGCAGTTTGAATTTAATTCGTTCATGGCCGCAAAAGGTTTCAGCCTGCCCGCGCTAAAAACCCTCATTATAACCTTACGCCCCGCCAATAGCTGATATTGCCGGCAGGCGAAAATCCCTTACCCTAATTAATGAGGCTACCATGAGCACAAATAACATTATTAATGCCGCCGATGACGCAGCCATTATGCCGACTATCGCCAATAAAAAAATCCTGATGGGTTTCTGGCACAACTGGGCCGCCGGCGCCAGTGACGGTTATCAACAAGGCCAGTTCGCCAATATGAACCTGACCGACATTCCCGCCGAATATAACGTGGTGGCCGTCGCCTTTATGAAAGGCCAGGGAATCCCGACCTTCAAGCCTTACAACCTGTCCGACGCCGAGTTCCGCCGCCAGGTGGGCGTGCTGAACAGCCAGGGCCGCGCGGTGCTGATCTCCCTCGGCGGCGCAGACGCGCACATCGAGCTGAAAACCGGCGACGAAGATAAGCTGAAAGACGAGATTATTCGTCTGGTGGAAGTCTATGGCTTCGACGGCCTGGATATCGATTTGGAACAGGCGGCAATCGGCGCCGCCAATAATAAAACCGTCTTGCCTGCGGCATTGAAAAAAGTAAAAGACTATTACGTCGCGCAGGGGAAAAACTTTATTATCAGCATGGCGCCGGAATTCCCTTATCTGCAGGCTAACGGCAGCTATGGCGATTATATTAATGCGTTAGATGGCTATTATGACTTTATCGCGCCGCAATATTATAACCAGGGTGGCGACGGTATCTGGGTTCCCGAGGCCAATAACGGTGCCGGTGCCTGGATTGCCCAAAACAACGATGCCATGAAAGAAGACTTCCTCTATTACCTGACGGAAAGTCTGGTCACCGGCACCCGCGGATTTATCCGAATTCCAGCCAGTAAATTCGTTATCGGCCTGCCGAGCAACAACGATGCCGCCGCCACCGGCTACGTGATCGACAAACAGGCGGTGTATAACGCCTTCTCGCGTCTCGACGCCAAAAACCTGTCGATCAAGGGCCTGATGACCTGGTCAATCAACTGGGACAACGGCAAGAGCAAAGCCGGCGTGGCCTACAGCTGGGAGTTCAAAACCCGCTACGCGCCGCTGATTCAGGGCGGAGTCACCCCGCCGCCGGGAAAGCCTAATGCGCCGACGGCGCTGACGGTCTCCGAGTTGGGCGCCACCTCGCTGAAGCTGAGCTGGGCCGCCGCCACCGGCGCCTTACCGATCGCCAGTTACACCGTTTACCGCAACGGCAACCCGATCGGCCAGACTGCCGGCCTGTCGTTGGCCGACAACGGCCTGGCTCCGGCCACCCAGTACAGCTACTTCGTTACCGCAACCGACAGTCAGGGCAATACCTCGCTGCCGAGCAGCGCGCTGGCGGTCAAAACCGCCAACGACGGCACGCCGCCCGATCCGAGCGCGCCCGAGTGGCAGAACAACCACAGCTACCAAGCCGGCGACGTGGTGAGTTATAAAGGCAAGAAATACACCTGTATTCAGACGCACACCTCCAACGCCGGCTGGACGCCGGACGCCGCCTTCACCCTGTGGCAGCTCATCGCCTAATCGCTAATCGATTGCCGGTCAAACCGGCCGGCAATCCCGTCATTACGCTAAAAATTGCATAATCGCTAATTTTCCCCGCCGATAACTGAAAATCCGTCAAAAACCGCGCCCAGGCAAACAACTATTTCTCAGCGTATGGCTAAAACGCTTGCATCTCATGCAGCTTTAGGCGCATTTTCATAACCACAGCGCAGCAAAACCGCGTTATCGCTGATGAATCGGCAATGCTGCCCATAACAGTAAAAAACAACATCACAGTCATAAAAGCCCGTTAGGAGAGTTGTATGTGTTCTATTTTCGGTGTGCTCGATCTGAAGTCCGATCCCGTTGAACTGCGTAAGAAAGCGCTGGAGCTGTCGCGCCTGATGCGCCACCGCGGCCCGGATTGGTCCGGCGTTTACGCCAGCGACAAAGCCATTTTGGCCCACGAACGCCTGTCGATCGTCGACGTCAACAACGGCGCTCAACCGCTGTACAACGCTGCGCACACCCACGTTTTGGCGGTCAACGGCGAAATTTACAACCACCAGGCGCTGCGCCAACAGCTGAGCGACCGCTACGCGTTCCAGACCGGTTCCGACTGTGAAGTGATCCTGGCGCTGTATCAGGAGAAAGGCCCGGACTTCCTCGACGATCTGCAAGGCATGTTCGCCTTCGCCCTGTACGACACCGAAAAAGACGCCTACCTGATCGGCCGCGATCATCTGGGCATCATCCCGCTGTACATGGGCCACGACGAGCACGGCAACCTGTACGTCGCCTCGGAAATGAAAGCGCTGGTGCCGGTGTGCCGCACCATCAAGGAATTTCCGGCCGGCAGCTACCTGTGGAGCCAGGACGGTGAGATCCGCGAATACTATCGCCGCGACTGGTTCGATTACGACAGCGTCAAAGACAACGTGACCGACGCCACCGCCCTGCGCACCGCGCTGGAAGAGTCGGTGAAAAGCCACCTGATGTCCGACGTGCCTTACGGCGTGCTGCTGTCGGGCGGGCTGGATTCCTCGGTCATCTCGGCGATCACCAAGAAGTACGCCGCGCGCCGCGTGGAAGATCAGGAACGCAGCGAAGCCTGGTGGCCGCAGCTGCACTCCTTCGCCGTCGGCCTGGAAGGCTCGCCGGATCTGCGCGCCGCGCAGGAGGTGGCCAACCATCTGGGCACCGTGCACCATGAAATCCACTTCACCGTGCAGGAAGGCCTGGACGCCATCCGCGACGTGATTTACCACATCGAAACCTACGACGTCACCACCATCCGCGCCTCGACGCCGATGTACCTGATGTCGCGCAAAATCAAGGCGATGGGCATCAAAATGGTGCTCTCCGGCGAAGGCGCGGACGAAGTGTTCGGCGGCTACCTCTATTTCCATAAGGCGCCGGACGCCCGCGAATTCCACGAAGAGACCGTGCGCAAGCTGCTGGCGCTGCATATGTTCGACTGCGCGCGCGCCAACAAGGCGATGTCCGCCTGGGGCGTCGAAGCCCGCGTACCGTTCCTGGACAAGAAATTCCTCGACGTGGCGATGCGCATCAACCCGAAAGATAAAATGTGCGGCAACGGCAAAATGGAAAAACACATCGTCCGCGAATGTTTCGAGTCCTATTTGCCGGCCAGCGTGGCCTGGCGCCAGAAAGAGCAGTTCTCCGACGGCGTCGGCTACAGCTGGATCGACACGCTAAAAGAGGTCGCTGCGCAGCAAATCAGCGATCTACAGCTCGAAACCGCGCGTTTCCGCTTCCCGTACAACACGCCGACTTCGAAAGAAGGCTACCTGTACCGCGAAATCTTCGAGGAGCTGTTCCCGCTGCCGAGCGCCGCCGAATGCGTGCCGGGCGGCCCGTCCGTCGCCTGCTCGTCCGCCAAGGCCATCGAATGGGACGAATCGTTCAAGAAGATGGACGATCCTTCCGGCCGCGCCGTCGGCGTACACCAGGCCGCCTATAAATAATCGCGCGGCGCTTTCCCTCAGGGCGGGCCTTTTGGCCCGCCTTTTTGTTGCCTTTTCCCCCCGCCAACTGCCTGAATTGCCGATTTTATCGCCATAATGTTCACAAGCCAGACAAACGGCGCTTCCGGGCACTTTTTCGGGAAAAAACTTGTTGACGCAAATCGGTCATATACGCATAATGCGCCCCGCAACGCCGATGAAGGCAAAGCAAAAAAAGTGGGCTACGTAGCTCAGCTGGTTAGAGCACATCACTCATAATGATGGGGTCACAGGTTCGAATCCCGTCGTAGCCACCATCTCTTTTTTGCATTTGCGGGAGTGGCGAAATTGGTAGACGCACCAGATTTAGGTTCTGGCGCCGCAAGGTGTGCGAGTTCAAGTCTCGCCTCCCGCACCATTTCTCTTCATCGTCGGCGCAGTATGTTGATGGGGTATCGCCAAGCGGTAAGGCACCGGTTTTTGATACCGGCATTCCCTGGTTCGAATCCAGGTACCCCAGCCATATTCTTTCGGGAATGGGGTGTCAACATAAGATTTGTTTGCAGGTGGGGTATCGCCAAGCGGTAAGGCACCGGTTTTTGATACCGGCATTCCCTGGTTCGAATCCAGGTACCCCAGCCATAACAAACTGCTTGCAAATCAAAGAAGTAAAAAGTACCATCGGCTACGTAGCTCAGCTGGTTAGAGCACATCACTCATAATGATGGGGTCACAGGTTCAAATCCCGTCGTAGCCACCATAATTGGGGTGTCGCCAAGCGGTAAGGCTCTGGTTTCTGATACCAGCATACCCAGGTTCGAATCCTGGCACCCCAGCCATATTTAGAAAAGCCCGCTTCGGCGGGCTTTTTGCTTTCCGGCGCTCGGCCAATCCTAACGAGCCCAGCCGCAGCCGAGCCCTGTCGGTTACAATCCCAACGCGTACTTCAACGCATGCTCTTTCAGCTTGCCCGCCCGCTGCGCGGCCATCAGCGCCAGATTGCGCGCCACGTTCAGCGGCGCCAGGTTATTGCTGAAAGCGGTATAGAACAGATCCATGCCGCTCTGCATCAGCAGATTGTCGGTACGGCGGCGGCGCTGATAGCGCAGCAGTACCGCCTCGCTGCTCCAGTCCTCTCCCTGCTCCCGCGCATCGCTTAATACGTTCAGCAAGGCATCCACGTCGCGATACCCCAGATTGACGCCCTGCCCGGCCAGCGGATTGATGGTATGCGCCGCATCACCCAACAGCGCCAGCCCCGGCAACACGTAGCGCTGCGCATGACGCCGCGTCAGCGGGAACGAACCGGCAGCGTGCACCTTAACCGGCCCCAGTCGCGCCGGGAAAGCGGCGGCGATCTCGCGCTCCAGTTGCGCCGGCGGCATCGCCTGCAGCTGGCGAATGCGCTGCGGGCTGTCATACCACACCAGTGACGCCCAGCTGTCGTACAGCGGCAGGAAGGCACGCGGCCCGGATGGGAAGAAGCGCTGCCAGGTCACATCCTGCTGCGGCGCACCGGTATCGACGGTGATCAACATGCACGCCTGACGATACTGCCAGCCGTTGGTGCCGATCGCCGCCAGCTTGCGCACCTGCGAGTTGGCGCCGTCGGCGCCGACAACCAAACGCGTCTGCAGCGTCTCACCGCCGTCCAGCGTCAGTTGCCAGGCATTGTCCGCCCGCTGCAGCGATTGCAGCCTGGCGGGGCACAGCAGCGTCAAATTGGCGCACTGCGCGAACTGCTGCCACAGCGCCAGCTGCAGAATGCGGTTTTCCACCATAAAGCCCAGCTCCGGCAGCCCCAGGGACACCGCGTCGAACGCCACGCGCGACGACGCCCACTCCCAGGTCTCCAGCCGGCGATACGGCGCCGTGCGCATCGCCGTCACGGCCTGCCAGGCGCCGAGCTGTTTCAGCAGCGCCACCGAGGTGCAGCCGATAGCGGAAATGCGCAGATCCGGCGGGCTTTGCGCCTCGAACGCCTGCGGCGCCTGATGTTCCAGCAACGCCACCGACCAGCCCGCCTGCGCCAGCCCCAAGGCCGCCGCCGCGCCGACCATGCCGCCGCCGACCACCACCGCGTCATACCGATTTTGAGATGTCTTCATATTGGCTATGTTTTCTGTGTGAATGCTCGCCATCCCATCCGGTATGGCGTTTTGCGCAGTGTACCGGATTTTCGCTCCGGCTTCAGGTTGCGTGCCATTTTCCCCCGCGCTGGTCACAACGGCGGCAAATGATTACAATACGCGCCCTGCATGTCGCGTAACGCAACTTTCGCTCCGCACTGAGTAATGGCAAGTCAATGACGAAAAAACTACATATCAAAACCTGGGGCTGCCAGATGAATGAGTACGATTCATCGAAAATGGCCGACCTGTTGAACAGCACGCACGGCTTCGAGTGGACCGAAAACGCCGAAGAGGCGGACGTGCTGCTGCTGAACACCTGCTCGATCCGTGAAAAGGCGCAGGAGAAAGTTTTCGCCATGCTGGGGCGCTGGCGCTTGCTGAAAGAAAAGAACCCGTCGGTGATCATCGGCGTCGGTGGTTGCGTGGCCTCGCAAGAAGGTGAACTGATCCGCAGCCGCGCGCCCTGCGTTGACGTGGTATTCGGCCCGCAGACCCTGCACCGCCTGCCGGAAATGATCAATCACGTTCAGGGCACCCGCAGCCCGGTGGTCGACATCAGCTTCCCGGAGATCGAAAAGTTCGACCGTCTGCCGGAACCGCGCGCCGAAGGCCCGACCGCATTCGTGTCGATCATGGAAGGCTGCAACAAATACTGCACCTTCTGCGTGGTGCCTTACACCCGCGGCGAGGAAGTGAGCCGCCCGAGCGACGACGTGCTGTTCGAAATCGCCCAACTGGCGGCGCAGGGCGTACGCGAGGTCAACCTGCTCGGCCAAAACGTCAACGCTTACCGCGGCGCCACGCATGACGGCGATATCTGCTCGTTCGCCGAACTGCTGCGCCTGGTGGCGGCCATCGACGGCATCGATCGCATTCGCTTCACCACCAGCCACCCGATCGAGTTCACCGATGACATCATCGCGGTGTATGAAGACACGCCGGAGCTGGTCAGCTTCCTGCATCTGCCGGTGCAGAGCGGTTCGGATCGCATCCTGACCATGATGAAACGCGCGCACACCGCGCTGGAGTATAAGGCGATTATCCGCAAGCTGCGCAAGGCGCGGCCGGCCATTCAGCTCAGCTCCGATTTCATCGTCGGTTTCCCGGGCGAAAGCCAGGCCGATTTCGAACAGACCATGAACCTGATCGCCGACGTCAATTTCGACGTCAGCTTCAGCTTCATCTATTCGTCGCGCCCGGGCACCCCGGCGGCGGACATGGTCGACGACGTCAGCGAAGAAGAGAAAAAACAGCGGCTGTATATTCTGCAGGACCGCATCAACCAGCAGGCGCTGCAGTTCAGCCGCCGCATGCTCGGCACCGTCCAGCGCATTCTGGTGGAGGGCACCTCGCGCAAAAGCGTGATGGAGCTGGCCGGGCGCACGGAGTGCAACCGTGTGGTAAACTTCGAGGGCACGCCCGACATGATCGGCCAGTTCGTCGACGTGGAAATTACCGAGGTGCTGACCAACACCCTGCGTGGCGCAGTGGTGCGCACCGAACAGCAGATGGATCTGCGCGTACATGAATCCCCGCAGTCGGTGATCGCCCGTACCCGCAAAGAAAACGCGCTGGGCGTCGGCATTTACAAGCCCTGACGCCGCGGCGGCCGCCTTATCGCCGCCCATTCGCGCTACTCCTTACCGTTTCTCCGCCGGGCGTCCGCGCCCGGTGATTTGCTTTTTTATTTTTTTATTGTTGAAGAGGCGACATAACATGCAACTCCCACACTGCCCGAAGTGCAACTCCGAATACACCTACCAGGACAATGCCCTGTTCATCTGCCCTGAGTGCGCCCACGAGTGGAGCGACAGCGCCCCGGCGGAAGATCAGGACGCGCTGATCGTCAAAGACGCCAACGGCAACCTGCTGGTGGACGGCGACGCGGTCACCGTGATCAAAGACCTGAAGGTCAAAGGCAGCTCCTCGATGCTCAAGATCGGCACCAAGGTGAAAAACATTCGCCTGGTCGAAGGCGATCACAACATCGACTGCAAAATCGATGGCTTCGGCCCGATGAAGCTGAAATCCGAGTTCGTGAAAAAGAACTGATTCCCAGCGGCCTTGTTCTGTGATGACGCGGCGGGCTTTGCGCCCCGCCGCGTTTTTTCCTTTTCTTCCCTTGAATTTCGCCGACGGCGCACAGATAGATCAGCGGTAAACTTGCGCCGTTGCGGCGCACCATGAATAATTCAAGAAAGAGAGTATTCAGGCTCGCCCTGAACGCGCGCGTCCCCGACGCGCTATGTGACATCAACCAGGCCCGATGTGACCTAGAGGAATAGTTTGAACGTCGCAACACAAGAAATTTTGTTAGAGCCCGCAGACAACAAGCGTTTGCTCAGCCTGTGCGGCCCGTTTGATGACAACATCAAACAACTCGAGCGCCGATTGGGCATCGAAATCAATCGCCGCGACAACCGTTTCAAGCTGGTCGGCAAAAACCTGTGCGTGGCCGCCGCCGCCGATATCCTGCGCCATCTGTACGTGGATACCGCGCCGATTCGCGGCGTGATCCCGGATATCGATCCGGAGCAAATCCACCTGGCCATCAAAGAGAGCCGGGTGCTGGAACAGGTAGCCGACAGCGTGCCGGATTACGGCAAGGCGGTCACCATCAAAACCAAGCGCGGCATGGTGAAACCGCGCACGCCCAACCAGGCGCAGTACATCGCCAACATTCTCGATCACGACATCACCTTCGGCATCGGCCCGGCGGGCACCGGCAAGACCTACCTGGCGGTCGCCGCCGCGGTAGATGCGCTGGAGCGCCAGGAAATTCGCCGCATTCTGCTGACCCGCCCCGCGGTCGAAGCCGGCGAAAAGCTGGGCTTCCTGCCGGGTGATCTGAGCCAGAAGGTCGATCCCTATCTGCGCCCGCTGTACGACGCCCTGTTCGAAATGTTGGGCTTCGAGCGCGTGGAGAAGCTCATCGAGCGCAACGTGATCGAAGTCGCGCCGCTGGCCTATATGCGCGGCCGCACGCTGAACGACGCCTTTATCATTCTGGATGAGAGCCAGAACACCACCATCGAACAGATGAAGATGTTCCTGACGCGCATCGGCTTCAACTCGAAGGCGGTCATCACCGGCGACGTCACCCAGATCGACCTGCCGCGCAACCAGAAATCCGGCCTGCGCCACGCGGTGGAAGTGCTGTCGGACGTGGAAGAACTGAGCTTCAACTTCTTCCACAGCGAAGACGTGGTGCGCCACCCGGTGGTGGCCCGCGTGGTCATCGCCTATGAGGCCTGGGAAGCGGCCGAACAGAAACGCAAAGACGCGATTGCCGAACAACGTAAGCGCGAGGCGCTCGCCGCCTCCGAGCAGGAGACACCATGAGCCAGGTGATTTTGGATCTGCAGATTGCCTGTGAAAGCGGCGACGGCCTGCCGGATGAGGCCACCTTCCAGCGCTGGCTGGAAGGCGTGCTGCCGCAATTTCAGGAAGAGGCCGAGGTGACCGTGCGTCTGGTTGACGAAGCGGAAAGCCACGAGCTGAACCTGACCTACCGCGGCAAAGACAAGCCGACCAACGTGCTCTCTTTCCCGTTCGAGGCCCCGCCGGGCATCGAGCTGCCGCTGCTCGGCGATCTGATCATCTGCCGCCAGGTGGTTGAACAGGAAGCGATTGAGCAAGGCAAGGCGCTGGAGGCCCACTGGGCGCATATGGTTGTCCACGGCAGTCTTCATCTGCTAGGGTATGACCACATCGAAGACGATGAAGCCGAAGAAATGGAGTCTTTGGAAACCGAAATCATGCACGGACTGGGCTATCCTGATCCGTACCTGGCGGAAAAAGACCCCGTCTGACGTCAGCCGTTTACCCTACAGCCCCCTGCGGGGCTGTCGCTGACGCCCCTTAACTCTGACATGAGTGACAGTAACGAAAACGCCATGAGCGACGACCATTCACAAAGCAATGACAGCCCCAGTCCCAAGAAAGGGTTCTTTACTCTTATCCTTAACCAGCTGTTCCACGGCGAGCCTAAAAACCGTGGCGATCTGGTCGAGCTGATCCGTGATTCCGAACAAAACGACCTGATCGATCCCGATACTCGCGACATGCTGGAAGGCGTGATGGATATCGCCGAGCAGCGCGTGCGCGACATCATGATCCCCCGCTCCCAGATGGTGACGCTCAAGCGCAACCAGACGCTGGAAGAGTGCCTGGACGTGATTATCGACTCCGCCCACTCGCGCTTCCCGGTGATCAGCGAAGACAAAGATCACATCGAAGGTATCCTGATGGCCAAGGATCTGCTGCCGTTCATGCGCGCAGACTCCGAGCCGTTCAGCATCGACAAGGTGCTGCGCACCGCGGTGGTGGTGCCGGAAAGCAAGCGCGTCGACCGGATGCTGAAAGAGTTCCGCTCCCAGCGCTATCACATGGCGATTGTCATTGACGAATTCGGCGGCGTGTCCGGCCTGGTCACCATCGAAGACATTCTGGAACTGATCGTCGGCGAGATCGAAGACGAATACGACGACGAAGACGATCTGGATATCCGCCAGCTCAGCCGCCACATGTACACCGTGCGCGCATTGGCCCCAATCGAAGACTTCAACGAAGCCTTCGGCACCCATTTCAGCGACGACGAGGTCGATACCATCGGCGGTCTGGTGATGCAGGCCTTCGGCCACCTGCCGGCGCGCGGGGAAACCATTGAAATCGAAGGTTACCTATTTAAAGTTGCCATGGCCGACAGTCGACGTATTATCCAGGTTCATGTAAAAATTCCGGACGATTCTCCACCACCGAAACTGGAAGATTAAATCCAACATGGCTAAAGCCTCATTACTTGAACGCCAGCGGGTTCGCGCCCTGCTGGCGCTGTTGTCAGGTGCCGGCGGGACGCTGGCGTTCTCACCCTACGACTTCTGGCCCGCGGCCATCGTCTCCCTATTCGGCCTGCTGGCCGTCACCCTCAATCGCACCGCCAAACAGTCCGCCCTGCTCGGCTTTGTCTGGGGCTTCGGGCTGTTCGGCAGCGGCATCAACTGGGTGTATGTCAGCATCGCCGATTTCGGCGGCATGCCTTTCGCCGTCAACGTCTTCCTGGTGGTGCTGCTCGCCGCTTACCTGTCGCTGTATACCGGGCTGTTCGCCGGGCTGTTGACGCGCCTGTGCCCGGCCACTCGCTGGTGGCGGCTGGCCATCGCCGCGCCGGCGCTGTGGCAGGTGACCGAATTCCTGCGCGGCTGGGTGCTGACCGGCTTCCCCTGGCTGCAGTTCGGCTACAGCCAGATCAACGGCCCGCTGAAGGGCATCGCGCCGCTGCTGGGCGTCGACGCCATCACCTTTGTGCTGATGGCCATCGCCGGTCTGCTGGTGTATGCCGTCAATCAGCGCCGCCTGTCGGCTGCGGTCATCGCCGCCGCGCTGCTGCTGTTGCCGTGGCCGCTGCGCCAACTGCAGTGGTTTACCCCGCAGCCGGAGAAAGCGGTGAACGTCGCCTTGGTGCAAGGCAACATCGCCCAGTCGATGAAATGGGATCCGAAAGCGCTGGTCAGCACGCTGCAAACCTATCTGGACGAAACCCGTCCGTACGTGGGCAAGGCGCCGATCGTCATCTGGCCGGAGTCCGCCATCCCGGATTATGAAGCCAACCAGAACGGCTTCCTGACCATGATGGACGACCTGATGCGGGCGAAGAACAGCAGCCTGATCACCGGCATCGTCGACGTGCGCGCCACGCCACAGGGCCAGCAGATCTACAACAGCGCCATCGTGCTCGGCGAGCCGACGCCATACAGCTACCCGGATAAGAATCGCTACAACAAGCACCACCTGGTGCCGTTCGGCGAATTCGTGCCGCTGGAGACGCTGCTGCGGCCGCTGGCGCCGTTCTTCGATCTGCCGATGTCTTCCTTCAGCCGCGGCGACTATGTGCAGCCGCAGCTCAGCGTGCGCGGGTACAACCTGACGGCGGCCATCTGCTACGAAATCGTGCTGGGCCAGCAGGTGCGCGATAACTTCCGCCCGGACACCAACTTCCTGCTGACCATCTCCAACGATGCCTGGTTCGGCCACTCCATCGGCCCGTGGCAACACTTCCAGATGGCGCGCATGCGGGCGCTGGAGCTCGGCCGGCCGCTGCTGCGCAGCACCAATAACGGCGTCACCGCCGCGGTGGACGCGAACGGCGAGGTGATCGCCGAGATCCCGCAGTTCACCCGTCAGGTGCTCGAAGTGAAGGTCACGCCGACCACCGGCGTCACGCCTTATGCGCGCTTCGGCGCCACGCCGCTGTGGGTGATTACCCTGCTGCTGGGCGGCTGGGCGCTGATGTTGGGCCTGCGCCGCAAATAATCCTCTCCGTCGGGGCGCGCCCGCCGCGCCCCACTTTCCCGTCAATATCCCCACCTCAGTCAGAAAATGCCGTTAAATCAACGCGGCTGGCACACTCCTTGCTTTTATCTATGGCGACCTCGCGCGCCGGTTTACTTTTGCTGACGTTTTGTCGCACCTGCGCACATTTTGGGTGCATCGAGCGCACCGCACGAGTGCGTCAGCGTTTTGTTGCATTGATTTGGTGCGCGCGGCGTCTCAAAAAATGAAACATTTTAGTTTCAAGATATTCACAATCGGTTATTTTTTAACGGCTATCCGTTCTAAGACTATCTTTATAACTTGAGCAATAAATAGTCGGTTTAACCTGACGCTCTTTAGTCAGAGCCACCACAACAGCAAAGGAGTTGGACCATGCAAATGCGTAAATTGGCGTTATCGTTACTGCTGCTCGGTATGGCAGGTAGCGTAGCGCATGCGGAAGACCTGACCGGTACGCTGAAGAAAATCAAAGACAATGGCGTGATCGTTGTCGGCCACCGCGAATCGTCAGTGCCGTTCTCCTACTACGACAACCAACAAAAAGTTGTGGGCTACTCTCAGGACTACTCCAACCAAATCGTTGAAGCCGTTAAGAAAAAGCTGAATGCACCGAATCTGCAGGTGAAAATGCTGCCGATTACCTCGCAGAACCGCATCCCGCTGCTGCAAAACGGCACCTATGATTTCGAGTGCGGCTCCACCACCAATAACCTCGAGCGCCAAAAACAGGCCGCCTTCTCCGACACCATTTTCGTGGTCGGCACCCGCTTGCTGGTGAAAAAAGGCTCCGACATCAAAGACTTTAAAGACCTGGCAGGCAAACCGGTGGTGGTCACCTCCGGCACCACCTCCGAAGTGCTGCTGAACAAGCTGAACGACAGCGGCAAGATGAACATGCGCATCATCAGCGCCAAAGATCACGGCGATTCCTTCCGCACTCTGGAAAGCGGCCGCGCCGTGGCCTTCATGATGGATGACGCCCTGCTGGCGGGCGAGCGCGCCAAGGCCAAGAAACCGGATCAGTGGGAAATCATCGGCACGCCGCAGTCGAAAGAGGCCTACGGCTGCATGCTGCGTAAAGACGACCCTGAGTTCAAAAAACTGGTCGATGACACCATCGCCCAGGCGCAAACTTCCGGTGAGGCGGCCAAGTGGTTTGACAAATGGTTCAAACAGCCTATCCCACCAAAACAGCTCAACATGAACTTCGAACTGTCGGACGACATGAAGCAACTGTTCAAAGAGCCTAACGACAAAGCGTTGAACTAAATAGAACAAAAGCCGGGGCGGCCGCCAGGCCAAACCGGCCCAGTTGATGACTGGGACAGACAGGAATGAGGGGGGCCGTTCCCCTCCCTCATTTTCCCCAAGGCGCGCCACCGACATCCGTACACAACAAGCCAGCCAGACTGGCCGCGCGGCGATCGGCGCTCATCAAGTCATCAATCTTCGGCGCCCTGCGCCCGTTTATCGGAGTTTGTTATGTCAATAGATTGGAACTGGGGTATCTTCCTGCAGCAGGCCCCGTTTGGGAACACCACTTACCTCGGCTGGATCTGGTCCGGCTTTCAGGTCACGGTGGCCCTCTCCGTCTGTGCATGGATTATCGCTTTCTTCGTCGGTTCGCTGTTCGGTATCTTGCGTACCGTGCCCAACCGCTTTCTTTCCACTCTCGGCACCTGTTACGTCGAGCTGTTCCGCAACGTGCCGCTGATCGTGCAATTCTTTACCTGGTATCTGGTGATCCCCGAGCTGCTGCCGGTCAATATCGGCACCTGGTTCAAGACCGAGCTGGATCCCAACGTGCAGTTCTTCGTCTCTTCCATGCTTTGTCTGGGGCTGTTTACCGCCGCCCGCGTTTGCGAGCAGGTGCGCGCCGCCATTCAATCCCTGCCGCGCGGCCAGAAAGCCGCCGGGCTGGCGATGGGCCTGACGCTGCCGCAAACCTACCGCTACGTGCTGTTGCCGAACGCCTATCGGGTGATCGTGCCGCCGATGACCTCGGAGATGCTCAACCTGGTCAAAAACTCCGCCATCGCCTCCACCATCGGGCTGGTGGACATGGCCGCGCAGGCCGGCAAGCTGTTGGATTACTCCGCACACGCCTATGAATCCTTTACCGCCATCACGCTGGCTTATATCGGCATCAACGCCGTTATCATGCTGTTTATGCGTCTGGTCGAAAAGAAAGTGCAGTTGCCTGGCAACCTGGGGAGTAAATAATGTACGAATTTGACTGGGCGTCGATCGTCCCAAGCTTCCCTTATCTGCTGCAGGGCATGGTGATCACGCTGAAGATCACCGTGACCGCCGTCGTGGTCGGCATCCTGTGGGGCACCGTGCTGGCGGTGATGCGCCTGTCGCCGTTCAAACCGATCAGCTGGTTCGCCACCCTGTACGTCAACCTGTTCCGTTCGGTGCCGCTGGTGATGGTGCTGCTGTGGTTCTATCTGGTGGTTCCAAGCTTATTACAACAGGTTCTAGGGCTTTCGCCGAAAACCGATATTCGCCTGATCTCGGCTATGGTAGCCTTTTCCCTGTTTGAAGCGGCTTATTATTCGGAAATCATCCGCGCCGGCATTATCAGCATCTCGCGCGGCCAATCTTCCGCCGCGCTGGCGCTGGGCATGACCCACTGGCAATCCATGCGGCTGGTGATCCTGCCGCAGGCGTTCCGCGCCATGGTGCCGCTGCTGCTGACCCAGGGCATCGTGCTGTTCCAGGATACCTCGCTGGTTTACGTACTGAGCCTGGCCGACTTCTTCCGCACCGCGTCGACCATCGGCGAACGCGACGGCACCCAGGTTGAAATGATCCTGTTCGCCGGCTTTGTCTATTTTGTTATCAGCCTCGCCGCCTCGGCGCTGGTAAGCTATTTGAAGAAAAGGACTGTTTGATGATATCCCTGAAAAATGTTTCCAAGTGGTACGGTCACTTTCAAGTGTTGACCGATTGCACCACCGAAGTGAAAAAAGGCGAAGTGGTCGTCGTCTGCGGTCCTTCAGGTTCCGGCAAGTCCACCCTGATCAAAACCGTCAACGGCCTGGAGCCGATCCAGCAGGGAAGCATCCTGGTGAACGGCACGCCGGTCAACGACAAGAAAACCAACCTGGCGCAGCTGCGCGCCAAGGTCGGCATGGTGTTCCAACACTTTGAACTGTTCCCGCACCTGTCCATCATCGACAACCTGACGCTGGCGCAGGTAAAAGTGCTCAAGCGCGATAAGACCGCCTCGCGCGAGAAGGGCCTGAAGCTGCTGGAGCGCGTCGGCCTCACCGCCCATGCCAACAAATTCCCCGGTCAACTGTCCGGCGGCCAGCAGCAGCGCGTCGCCATCGCCCGCGCGCTGTGCATGGATCCGATCGCCATGCTGTTCGATGAGCCGACCTCGGCGCTCGATCCGGAAATGATCAACGAAGTGCTGGACGTGATGGTCGAACTGGCGAACGAAGGCATGACCATGATGGTGGTGACCCACGAAATGGGCTTCGCCCGCAAGGTGGCGAATCGCGTGATCTTTATGGACGAAGGCAAAATCGTCGAAGACCGCAACAAAGACGATTTCTTCAACAACCCTGAATCCGATCGCGCCAAGGACTTCCTGGCCAAGATCCTGCACTGATCGCGCAGTCCCCTAAACCCAAGCGCCCCAAGGGGCGCTAGTTTTTCGGCGCCCATGCGCCTGAATGCCCCTCATTGCCGCCTCAACAAAGTTAGGATTTATCTTAAACCCCCCGTCGCGATGACCGTAAACAACGCGCGATCCTGCAGGCTGTCCTACCTTTGATGATTAACTCACCCATCAGAGATGGCTGGCATGATTCAACTGGTACAAGCGGAGTACAACATCAAATCCGGTTATCCGATTGTTCGACGCACGTTGGAAGACAAGAAGAAACTGATTGAAAAACCGGGTTACGGGCCTGAGTCCTGTTGCGCCACCATCGAATACCAGCTGCGCGGCAGCACTCGCTATGCCTTTGGCAATAGCCAGATGAAAATGGAGATGCCGCCGGATATCTACACCCATAATTGGGTCAAGCTTCATGCCGAAATGGCCGCGCTGGTTGCGGCGATAAGACGCATCGAACGCTTTGACGCCGATAAGGAGCAGGTGCCGATCACCAACGTGTATATCGAGCTGCGCCCCTGCGAGGCCAACTGCATGCAAGCACTGCAAAATATCTTGCCCGACGGCACTACCGTCTATTACTCCTTCTTGCACCCAACCGAGGTGGAAGAATGGAAACGCAGCGCTCATGAACTCTGCGGTGTCTGAACGCCTTATCCCGTCGCGCAAACGCCCGGCACTAAAAGCGCTTGTTTCTCCCCGGTTTTGATCCGATGCTCGCTGGATAACAAACAGAGGAGAAAGAACATGCCCCGCCCTATTATCATCGATTGCGATCCCGGCCTCGACGACGCCATCGCGCTGGCCATGGCGCTGCGTTCGCCGGAGCTGGACGTCAAAGCCATCACCACCTCCGCCGGCAACCAGACGCCGGAGAAAACCCTGCATAACGCGCTGGGCCTGTTGACCCTGATGGGGCGCGAGGACATACCGGTCGCCGCCGGCGCCGGCGGCCCGCTGATGCGCGAGCTGGTGATCGCCGACTATGTCCACGGCAAAACCGGCATGGGCAACACCCACCTGCCGGCGCCGACCCTCAAACCCGATCCCCGCGGCGCCATCGAGCTGATCGCCGACCTGCTGCGCGCCAGCCCGCAGCCGATAACCCTGGTGGTGACCGGCCCGATGACCAACATCGCCCTGCTGCTGGCCCAGCATGCCGAGCTGAAAAGCCGCATAGAGCGCATTGTATTCATGGGCGGCGGCATGAACGCCGGCAATACCACGCCGGTCGCGGAGTTCAACATCTTCGTCGATCCCGAAGCCGCCGAAATGGTGCTGAAATCCGGCGTGCCGCTGACCATGGCCGGGCTGAACGTCACCCATCAGGCGCTGGTGTTACCGCAGGATATCGAACGCATTCGTCAGATAGCCAATCCGGTCGCGCAGGCGGTCGCGGAGATGCTCGATTTTTACCTGCCGCTGTATCTCAGCCACCCGCGCGGCCTGCCCGGCGCGGCGATGCACGATCCCTGCACCATCGCCTGGCTGCTGGCGCCGCAGCTGTTTACCGGCGTAGAGCGCTGGGTGGGGGTGGAAACCAAGGGGGAATACACCGCCGGGATGACGGTGGTGGACTATTTCCAGCAAACCGGCAACGCGGCCAACGTGGAAGTGCTGACCGGCATCAACCGCGAAGGCTTTATCGATCTGCTGGCCGAGCGCGTAGCGCGTTATTGATCCCATCGGGGCGCATTCGCGCCCCTAGTTCAATTTTTTTGATTTAACTCAGCGAATTTTTGCGCTATCACTGTTCCTGGCTTGCCTCTACCATGCGTTTACACCGACTGACATCGTTACCGATTAGACTTCGCCTGGAGATAAGCCAATGAGCCGCGTACTGGTCCTGAAATCAAGTATTCTGGGTGAATATTCCCAGTCTGGAAAATTAGTCGATTTTTTTGTTGAACAATGGCGTGAAACTCACCCTGAAGACAGGTTCACCGTGCGCGATTTGGCCAACCCGACGCTGCCGGAGCTGGATGGTGAAGTGATGGCCGGTTTTACCGCCGGCGATAAACCGCTGACGTCGCACCAGCAAAGCACCCTGGCGCTGTCCGATGAGCTGATTGCCGAGCTGAAGTCGCACGACACGCTGATCATCAGCGCCCCGATGTACAACTTCAACATCCCGACGCAGCTGAAGATCTACTTCGATCTGATCGCCCGCGCCGGTCAGACGTTCCGCTATACCTCCGCCGGCGCCGAAGGGCTGGTGACAGGCAAGAAAGCGATCGTCATCTCCAGCCGCGGCGGCATCCACGCCGACACGCCGACGGATCTGATCACGCCGTACGTGAAGCTGTTCCTGGGCTTTATCGGCATCACCGACGTTGAATTCGTGCTGGCGGAAGGCTTCGCCTACGGCCCGGAAGCGGCGGAGAAAGCCGCCCAGGACAGCCGCATCGCGGTCGCGCAGAAAATCCCGGCCGGCGTCGCCGTACCGGCCAGCGCACCGGCGCAGGCGCAGGCCGCCCCGGCCACCGTCAGCGGCGGTTTCCTCAGCAACCTGCTGAAGAAACTGTTCCGCTAAACGCCGGCCTTAGCGTTCCCCGCCCTGCCGGGGAGCGCCATCAAGGTTCAAACGGCCGCCGCTGGAACTGGTCGTGGCCGCATTTCGGGCACAGCGGCAGCACCTCCGGCGTGTAGAACGCCAGGTGGTAGTGACACTGCTCGCACACCAGATTGCCCAGCCCCACCACTTCACCGCTGTGGTAAACGCCGTGGTGGCTGACATCCTTGAACACCTCGCGCCACTCCAGCTGGGTTTTGTCGGTGATATCCGCCAGTTCCTGCCACAGGCTCTCTTTGATCACCCGCATAAACACGCTGTCGGTAAACTCGTCCCGGCTCTCCTGATAGCTGCGGGCGAACTCTTCCAGATCGCGCCGCACCGCCTGCGTCACCTGCCGCACCTCATCGCGGGTCAGATCCTCGGCCTCGTTCAACCGCCGCTCCGCGCTGGCCACCAGTTCGTCGATATCGCGTTCACCGTTTTTCAGGCGTTCGGTCAGCGATGCCACCAATTCGCGGTAATACTGAGCAACCTTGTTCATAGACTCTCCTCGATAAACGCTGCGCCGGACTTGGCTGTAGGGATACCCCTAAGCTACTTGTTCTTATTTTAGCCGTAAATCACTGATGTCACTTGGCAAGACGCGGGATCCGCAGGTTGTGAGCCGCGTCATGACGACGCTTTTTTTAAATGCGCCGAGTCAGGCGCTTGGAGTTGTTGCCGGGAGGTCTTATCAGCTATGCTATGCGGATCTACGAATACTAAATGTTCATTGCGTTGCCTCTGACCGGGGCAACGGTTTACACCTACAGGACCACCGGCCGCCATGCAAGAGCAATACCGTCCAGAAGACATAGAATCGAACGTACAGCTTCACTGGCAAGAGAAGCAGACTTTCAAAGTTACCGAAGACGACAGCAAGGAAAAGTACTACTGCCTATCCATGCTGCCTTACCCGTCCGGCCGACTGCACATGGGCCACGTTCGTAACTACACTATCGGCGACGTGATCTCGCGCTATCAGCGCATGCTGGGCAAAAACGTGCTGCAGCCGATCGGCTGGGATGCGTTCGGCCTGCCGGCGGAAGGCGCGGCGGTGAAAAACAACACCGCACCGGCCCCGTGGACCTACGACAACATCGAATACATGAAGAACCAGCTGAAACTGCTGGGCTTCGGCTACGACTGGGATCGCGAAATCGCCACCTGCCAGCCGGAATACTACCGCTGGGAACAGTGGTTCTTCACCAAGCTGTATGAAAAAGGCCTGGTCTACAAGAAGACCTCGGCGGTGAACTGGTGCCCGCACGATCTGACCGTGCTGGCCAACGAACAGGTTATCGACGGCTGCTGCTGGCGCTGCGACACCAAGGTCGAGCGTAAAGAGATCCCGCAGTGGTTCATCAAAATCACCGCCTACGCCGATCAGCTGCTGAACGATCTGGACACGCTTGAAAGCTGGCCGGAGCAGGTGAAAACCATGCAGCGCAACTGGATTGGCCGCTCCGAAGGCGTGGAAATCACCTTCGACGTGGCGGACAGCGAAGAGAAGCTGACGGTTTACACCACCCGTCCCGACACCTTCATGGGCGCCACCTACGTGGCGGTCGCCGCGGGCCACCCGCTGGCGCAACAGGGCGCGCGCAACAACCCGGCGCTGACCGACTTCATCGACGAATGCCGCAACACCAAAGTTGCCGAAGCCGAAATGGCGACGATGGAGAAGAAAGGCATGCCGACCGGCCTGTTCGTTGTCCACCCGCTGAGCGGCGAGAAGCTGCCGGTGTGGGTCGCCAACTTCGTGCTGATGGAATACGGCACCGGCGCCGTGATGGCGGTACCGGCGCACGACCAGCGCGACTGGGAATTCGCCACCAAATACGATTTGCCGATCAAACCGGTGATCCTGAACCTCGACGGCAGCCAGCCTGACGTGAGCGCCGAAGCGATGACCGACAAAGGCGCGCTGTTCAACTCCGGCGAGTTCGACGGCCTGGACAATGAAGCGGGCTTCAACGCCATCGCCGACAAACTGGTCGCCAAGGGCGTAGGCCAGCGCAAGGTCAACTACCGTCTGCGCGACTGGGGCGTTTCCCGTCAGCGTTACTGGGGCGCGCCAATCCCGATGGTGACGCTGGAAGACGGCACCGTGATGCCGACGCCGGAAGACCAGTTGCCGGTGATCCTGCCGGAAGACGTGGTCATGGACGGCATCACCAGCCCGATCAAGGCCGATCCTGAGTGGGCGAAGACCACCGTCGACGGCCAGCCGGCGCTGCGTGAAACCGATACTTTCGACACCTTTATGGAGTCTTCCTGGTACTACGCGCGCTACACCTGCCCGCAGTATGACCAAGGCATGCTGGATCCGGCCGCCGCCAACTACTGGCTGCCGGTCGATCAATATATCGGCGGCATCGAACACGCCATCATGCACCTGATGTACTTCCGCTTCTTCCACAAGCTGATGCGCGATGCGGGCCTGGTGGATTCCGACGAGCCGGCCAAGCGCCTGCTGTGTCAGGGCATGGTGTTGGCCGACGCCTTCTACTACACCGGCAACAGCGGTGAGCGCGTCTGGGTGTCCCCGGTTGACGCCACCGTCGAGCGCGACGACAAGGGCCGCATCATCAAGGCCACCGATCCGCAAGGCCGTGAACTGGTCTATGCTGGCATGAGCAAAATGTCGAAGTCGAAAAACAACGGCATCGACCCGCAGGAGATGGTGGAAAAATACGGCGCGGACACCGTGCGTCTGTTCATGATGTTCGCTTCACCGGCAGAAATGACGCTGGAGTGGCAGGAATCCGGCGTGGAAGGGGCTAACCGCTTCCTGAAACGCGTGTGGAAACTGGCCTACGATCACGTGGAAAAAGGCGCGGTGCAGCCGCTCGACGTAGCAGCGCTGAACGAAGATCAGAAAGCGCTGCGCCGCGATCTGCACAAAACCATCGCCAAGGTGACCGATGACATCGGCCGCCGTCAGACCTTCAACACCGCGATCGCCGCCGTGATGGAGCTGATGAACAAGCTGGCCCGCGCACCGCAGGAGAGCGAGCAGGATCGCGCGCTGCTGCAGGAAGCGCTGCTGGCCGTGGTTCGCATGCTGTATCCGTTCACCCCGCACGTGTGCTTCACGCTGTGGCAGGCGCTGGGCGGCGAAGGCGACGTGGACACTGCGCCATGGCCGGTTGCCGACGAGCAGGCGATGGTCGAAGACTCCAAACTGGTGGTGGTGCAGGTGAACGGCAAGGTTCGCGCTAAAATCACCGTATCCGCCGATGCGACCGAAGAGCAGGTGCGTGCGCGCGCTGCCGAAGAGCATCTGGTGGCTAAATATCTGGACGGCGTCACGATTCGCAAAGTGATCTACGTTCCGGGCAAACTGCTTAACCTGGTTGTGGGTTAACACAAGGAGGAATTGTGCGACAACGCATTCTGACGCTGTTGCTGGGGTTGGCGGTGCTGGTCACCGCCGGCTGCGGTTTTCACCTGCGCGGCACCACGCAGGTGCCTAATGAAATGAAAACGCTGATCCTGGACAGCGCTGACCCTTACGGCCCGTTGACGCGCTCGGTGCGCGAACAGCTGCGTCTGAACGACGTGACTATCGTCAGCGATCCGAAGCGTAAAGACGTGCCTTCCCTGCGCATCGTCGGCGCGACGGAAAGCCAGGATACCGCTTCGATCTTCCAGGACGGTAAAACCGCCGAGTACCAGCTGGTGCTGACCGTGCAGGCGCAGGTGCTGATCCCGGGCCATGACCTGTATCCGCTGTCGGTGAAAGTGTTCCGTTCCTTCTTCGACAACCCGCTGACCGCGCTGGCCAAGGACTCCGAACAGGAGATCATTCGCCAGGAAATGCGTGAGCAGGCGGCGCAACAGCTGGTGCGCAAACTGCTGGCCGTGCATGCGGCGGAAGAAGATAACCGGCAGAAAGCCGCTGCCGCCGGCGAACGAGCGGCAAGCCAAACCGCACAATGATCCGCATTTACCCGGAACAACTTGCCGCGCAGCTCCGAGAGGGGCTGCGCGCTTGTTATTTATTGAGCGGCAATGAACCGCTGCTGCTGCAGGAGAGCCAGGATTTGCTCCGGCAGGCCGCGCAACAGCAGCAGTTCAGTGAGCACTACAGCATTTCCCTCGACGCCCATACCGACTGGGACGCCATCTTCGGCATCTGCCAGGCGATGAGCCTGTTCGCCAGCCGCCAGACGCTGCTGCTGATCTTCCCGGAAAACGGCCCGACGGCGCCGATCGGCGAACAGCTGACCAAACTCGCCACGCTGCTGCACGAGGATATTCTGCTGATCCTGCGCGGCCAGCGCCTCACCAAAGCGCAGGAAAACAGCGCCTGGTTCAAGGCGCTCAGCCCGCACGGTGCCCTCGTCAGTTGCCAGACGCCGGAACAGGCGCAGCTGCCGCGCTGGGTCGCCACGCGCGCCAAGGCGATGAAGCTGGAGTTGGACGACGCCGCCAATCAGCTGCTGTGCTACTGCTACGAAGGCAACCTGCTGGCGCTGTCGCAGGCGCTGGAGCGGCTGTCGCTGCTGCACCCGGACGGCAAGCTCACGCTGCCGCGCGTCGAACAGGCGGTGAACGACGCCGCCCACTTCACGCCGTTCCACTGGCTGGATGCCCTGCTGGCCGGCAAGAGCAAGCGCGCCTGGCATATTTTGCAGCAGCTGCAGCAAGAAGACGTGGAGCCGGTGATCCTGCTGCGCACCCTGCAGCGCGAACTGCTGCTGTTGCTGACGCTGCAGCGCCGCATGGCTTCCGCGCCGCTGCGCACGCTGTTCGATCAGCACAAGGTCTGGCAGAACCGCCGCCCGCTGGTGACCCAGGCGCTGCAACGCCTGTCCGGCCCCCAGCTGCAGCAGGTGGTACAGCTGCTGACGCAAATCGAGCTGACCCTCAAGCAGGACTATGGCCAGTCGGTCTGGCCGGAACTGGAAACCCTGTCGATGCTGCTGTGCGGCAAACCCTTGGCCACGAGTTTTACCGATGCCCACTAACCCGGAACACCCCACCGTTTTGCACGCGCTGTTCGGCGGCACCTTTGACCCGATCCACTACGGCCACCTGCGGCCGGTGGAAGTGTTGGCCGCCGAAGTGGGCCTGAATCGCGTCACGCTGCTGCCTAACCACGTGCCGCCGCACCGCCCACAGCCGGAGGCCAATGCGCAGCAGCGCCTGAAGATGGTCGAGCTGGCGATCGCCGGCAATCCACTGTTTGCCGTCGACGATCGCGAACTGCACCGCACCACCCCCTCCTACACCATCGAGACGTTGGAAACGATTCGTAAAGAGCGTGGCGCCGCCCAGCCGCTGGCGTTTATCATTGGTCAGGACTCGCTGCTGACGCTGCATAAGTGGCACCGCTGGCAGGCGCTGCTGGACGTGTGTCATCTGCTGGTGCTGGCGCGCCCGGGCTATAACGATCGCATGGACACGCCGGAACTGCAGCAGTGGCTGGAACGCCATCGCACCGCCGACCCGGCGCTGCTCAGCCGTCGCCCGCACGGCCATATCTATTTGGCCGATACGCCGGAGCTGGAAATTTCCGCCACCGAGATCCGTCAGCGCCGCCATCAGGGCCTCAACTGCGACGATCTGCTGCCACGCCCGGTGCAGCGCTATATCGAGTTGCAGGGTTTATATCGCTAGCGAAAGGTGCGTGATATACTGCGCCGCTATTTTTCAGGTATCCGCTGAAAACCCCGGAAACCTTAGCTGGCCGGGCAGTCACCAGTTAGCTGGCTTTCAGCGGCAGCCTGCCGAAACCATTATCCGGTTACGCCGCGGCGCGCGCATTTTGCCCGCCGCAGCCGACTGAACAGAACACACCCGAGGGGGAACCTTTGCAAGGTAAAGCGCTCCAAGATTTCGTCATCGATAAAATCGATGATCTGAAAGGCCAAGACATTATCGCTCTGGACGTCCAGGGCAAATCCAGCATCACCGACTGCATGATCATCTGCACCGGCACCTCGACTCGCCACGTGATGTCGATCGCCAGCCACGTGGTGCAGGAATCCCGTGCCGCGGGCATGGAACTGTACGGCATGAAAGGCCAGGAAGCCTCCGACTGGATCGTGGTCGATCTGGGCGAAGTGATCGTACACGTGATGCAGGAAGAGAGCCGTCGCCTGTACGAGCTGGAAAAACTCTGGAGCTAAGCGGTGAAACTGCAATTGGTGGCGGTCGGCACCAAAATGCCAGACTGGGTGCAAACCGGCTTTATGGATTACCTGCACCGCTTTCCCAAAGATATGCCGTTTGAGCTGACCGAGATCCCGGCGGGCAAACGCGGCAAAAACGCCGACATCAAGCGCATTCTGGACAAGGAAGGCGAACAGATGCTGGCGGCGGTAGGCAAAGGCAACCGCATCGTTACGCTGGATATCCCAGGCACGCCGTGGGAAACGCCACAGCTGGCGCAGCAGCTTGAACGCTGGAAGCAGGATGGCCGCAACGTCAGCTTGCTGATCGGCGGCCCGGAAGGGCTGGCGCCCGCCTGCAAAGCCGCTGCCGAGCAGAGCTGGTCACTGTCTCCGCTGACGCTGCCGCATCCTTTGGTGCGCGTCCTGGTGGCCGAAAGCCTCTACCGCGCCTGGAGTATTACTACAAATCATCCTTACCACCGGGAATAGCCGGTGGTGACCGTGACAGAGTGAAATAAAGCAGCGGGATGAAAATAGAACGTAACCCTTTTCGCGACTATACGGCTGAATCCGCCCTGTTTGTACGCCGCGCCCTGGTGGCGTTTCTGGGCATCCTGGTGCTGTCCGGCATCCTGATCGCCAACCTGTATAATCTGCAAGTGCTCCGCGTCGAGGATTACCGCACCCGCTCCAACGAAAACCGCATCAAGCTGGTGCCCATCGCGCCCAGCCGCGGCATTATCTACGATCGCAACGGCACCCCGCTGGCGCTCAATCGCACCATTTATCAGTTGGAGCTGATGCCGGAGAAGGTCGACGATCTCAAGGCCACGCTGCAGGCGCTGCGCACGGTGGTCGATCTGACCGACGACGACATAACCAATTTCGAAAAAGAGCGCAAGCGTTCGCGCCGCTTCGTCTCCATTCCGGTGAAAACCGCGCTGACCGAGGTGCAGGTCGCCCGCTTTGCGGTCAATCAGTTCCGCTTCCCCGGCGTGGAAGTGAAAGGTTACCAGCGCCGCTACTACCCTTACGGCTCCGCCCTCACCCACGTCACCGGCTACGTGTCGAAGATCAACGACCGCGACGTCGAACGCCTGGACAAAGACGGCAAACTGGCCAACTACGCCGCCACCCACGATATCGGCAAACTGGGCATCGAACGCTATTACGAAGACACGCTGCACGGCAAAACCGGTTACGAAGAGGTTGAAGTCAACAACCGCGGCCGGGTGATCCGCCAATTGCACGAGCAGCCGCCTTCCGCCGGTCAGGACGTCTACCTGACGCTCGATCTTGAGCTGCAGCGCTACATCGAGCAGCTGCTGGTGGGCAGCCGCGCCGCGGTGGTGGTGAGCGATCCGCGCACCGGCGCCATCCTGGCGATGGTGTCCAACCCGAGCTACGATCCGAACCTGTTCGTGGACGGCATTTCCAGCAAGGATTATCAGGGGTTGCTGAACGATCCGAATCGCCCGCTGATCAACCGCGCCACGCAGGGGGTTTACCCGCCCGCGTCGACGGTGAAACCTTATATCGCAGTGTCGGCACTCAGCGCCGGCGTGATCACCAAGAACACCGTGGTGTTCGATCCCGGCTGGTGGCAACTGCCCGGCTCGGAAAAACGCTTCCGCGACTGGAAAAAATGGGGCCACGGCCGGCTGAACGTCACCAAGGCGCTGGAAGAGTCCGCGGATACCTACTTCTATCAGGTCGCCTATGACATGGGGATCGATCGGCTGTCGAGCTGGCTGACCAAATTCGGTTATGGCCAGTACACCGGCATCGATCTGGCCGAAGAGCGTTCCGGCCTGATGCCGACGCGCGAATGGAAGCTGAAACGCTATAAAAAACCGTGGTATCAGGGCGACACCATTCCGGTGGGCATCGGCCAGGGCTACTGGACCGCCACGCCGATCCAGATGGCCAAGGCGCTGAACACCCTGATCAACGACGGCACCGTCAAAACGCCGCACCTGCTGCAGAGCACCCGCGTCAACGGCGCGCTGGTGCCGTTCAAACAGGAAGAGAGCACGCAGATCGGCGATATTCACTCCGGCTTCTGGGAAATCGCCAAAGACGGCATGTACGGGGTGGCCAACCGTCCGAACGGGACGGCGCGCAAGTACTTTGCGGACGCACCTTATAAAGCCGCGGCGAAATCGGGTACCGCACAGGTATTCGGCTACGAAACCTACAACGCCCACAAACTGGCGGAGCACCTGCGCGATCACAAGCTGATGACCGCCTTCGCGCCGTTCAACAACCCGACGGTGTCGGTCGCCATCATTCTGGAAAACGGCGGCTCCGGTCCGGCGGTGGGCACCATCACCCGCCAGATCCTCGACCATATCATGCTGGGCGACAACAATACGCAATTGCCAAGCGAGGCCCCGCTGCCGCCTGGCGTAGAAGGTGACTAAGGTAGAACATGACTGAAAGCCAACAAAAAGGCTCGATCTGGACCAAAATCCACATCGACCCGACGTTCCTGCTGCTGATCCTGGCCCTGCTGGTCTACAGCGCCTTCGTGATGTGGAGCGCCAGCGGCCAGGACATCGGCATGATGGAGCGCAAGATCGGGCAGATCGTCATGGGGCTGATCGTGATGGCCGTCATGGCGCAAATCCCGCCGCGCGTGTACGAAAGCTGGGCGCCCTATCTGTATATTTTCTGCGTGATTTTGCTGATCCTGGTAGACGCCTTCGGGCAGATCAGTAAAGGCGCGCAGCGCTGGCTGGATCTGGGCGTGGTGCGCTTCCAGCCGTCGGAAATCGCCAAGATCGCCGTGCCGCTGATGGTGGCGCGCTTTATGAACCGCGACGTCTGCCCGCCTTCGCTGAAAAACACCGCCATCGCGCTGGTGCTGATCTTCCTGCCGACGCTGCTGGTGGCCGCACAGCCGGATCTGGGCACCTCGATCCTGATCGCCGCCTCCGGGTTGTTCGTGCTGTTCCTGTCGGGCATGAGCTGGAAACTGATCGCCGTCGCCGCCGTCGCTCTGGCGGCCTTTATCCCGGTGCTGTGGTTCTTCCTGATGCACGGTTATCAACGCGACCGCGTCATGATGCTGCTCGATCCGGAAAGCGACCCGCTCGGCGCCGGCTACCACATCATTCAGTCGAAGATCGCCATCGGCTCCGGTGGCCTGTCCGGCAAGGGCTGGCTGCACGGCACCCAGTCGCAGCTGGAGTTCCTGCCGGAACGCCATACCGACTTTATCTTTGCCGTGTTGGCCGAAGAGCTGGGGCTGATCGGGGTATTGGTGCTGCTGGCGCTCTACCTGCTGGTGATCATTCGCGGGCTGATGATCGCCGCCAAGGCGCAAACCACCTTCGGCCGCGTGATGGTTGGCGGCTTGATGCTGATTTTGTTCGTTTATGTCTTTGTTAACATCGGTATGGTCAGTGGCATTTTGCCGGTAGTTGGCGTACCTTTGCCTCTGGTCAGTTACGGGGGTTCGGCGCTGATAGTGTTGATGGCCGGTTTCGGCATCATCATGTCGATCCACACGCATCGGAAAATGCTGTCTAAAAGTTTATAAGAGGTGAGTAATGCGTAAGGAATGGCTTTGGATCGGCGTCGCGGCGGTGTTGCTCTCCGCCTGTACCGCCCCGACCACGGAACAGCAGGCGCCACAGCAGCCGTACAACGGCCCGGTGGTGGAAATCGGTGGCGTCGAGCCTCAATATGAACCCTATAACCCTAACAACATGCAGGATTATAAGGTTAATGGCGATACTTACCGCATCGTAAAAGATCCGCAGAACTTCTCGCAGACCGGCCTGGCGTCCTGGTATGGCGAAGAGGCCAACGGCAACACCACGGCGCTGGGTGAGCAGTTCGATCCCAACGGCCTGACCGCGGCGCACCCAACGCTGCCAATCCCAAGCTATGTGCGCGTCACCAACCTGGCCAACGGCCGTCAGTTGGTGGTGCGCGTCAACGATCGCGGGCCATACACCAAGGGCCGCATCATCGATCTGTCGAAAGCCGCCGCCGACCGCCTCAACCTGTCCAACAACACCAAGGTCAAAGTCGATTTCATCAACGTGGCGCCGGACGGCACGCTGAGCGGCCCGGGCACCATCGGCACCATCGTGGCGAAACAGAGTTACGCCCTGCCGGCACGCCCGGATCTCGGCGCCAGCGGCATGGGCACCCCGATCCAACAGGACGTGCCGGTCGCCGGCGGCGCGGCGGTGCGCCCGATCGATAACAGCACCCTGCGCACCGACGATGGCGTTCCGGCAAACGCCGGCAACGGCCGCAGCGGTTTCCTCGGCGCGCCAAGCGCAGTACCGGCCGGCGTGCTGGAAGGTTCCGAACCAGAAGCCGCCGCCGTGGCCGCTCCGGTTGCGGCCGGCGCTGCGGCGGCCGGCATGGCGGCCGCTTCTTCCTCCGGCGGTTACGTGGTGCAGGTCGGTGCGCTGAGCAGCGCCGAGCGCGCCCAGAGCTGGCAGCAAAGCCTGAGCCAACAGTTTGGCGTGCCGGGCAAAGTGGCAGCCAACGGCAACGTTTATCGCGTCCAGCTCGGCCCATTCAGCAGCCGTCAGCAGGCGGCCCAGCTGCAGCAACGCCTGGCCAGCGAAGCGCAACAACAGTCTTTCGTTACTGCTGCACCCTAAGCGTTATGCCCGGCGGGCATTCGCGGCTGATAAGCGGTTATTTAGCTGAAACATTTTCTTGCAGCTAAAAGGTCTTTAACCGCAATTAGTCAGATGAATGGATAATGCCTGCCGGGATCGCATCTGCTATAGTGTGGCTCGTTTTTTAACTTTACTTTCACGGATGTTGTAGTCCCGATCATGAAACAAGTAACTTCTTTTCGCTTAATCAAAAGCATCGCACTCGGCACCGTTATCGCAATGAGCGCAGCCTCCGTTGCACATGCCGATGACGTTAACATCAAAACCATGATCCCAGGTGTCCCGCAGATCGATGCGGAAGCGTACATCCTGATTGATTACAACTCCGGCAAGGTGCTGGCCGAGATGAACGCCGACGCGCGTCGCGATCCGGCCAGCCTGACCAAAATGATGACCAGCTACGTCATCGGCCAGGCGCTGAAAGCGGGTAAAATCGGCCAGGACGATCTGGTGACCGTCGGTCAGGACGCCTGGGCGACCGGCAACCCGGTGTTCAAAGGCTCCTCGCTGATGTTCCTGAAGCCGGGCGATCGGGTGCCGGTCTCCAAGCTGACCCGCGGCATCAACCTGCAATCCGGTAACGACGCCTGCGTGGCGATGGCCGACTACGTCGCCGGCAGCCAGGACGCGTTCGTTAACCTGATGAACACCTACGTCAGCAAGCTGGGCCTGCAGAACACCCACTTCCAGACGGTACACGGCCTGGATGCCCAGGGCCAGTACAGCTCGGCGCGCGACATGGCGCTGATCGGCCAGGCGCTGATCCGCGACGTGCCGGACGAGTACGCGATTTACAAAGAAAAAGAGTTCACCTTCAACAATATCCGCCAGATGAACCGCAACGGTCTGCTGTGGGATAACAGCCTGAACGTCGACGGCATCAAAACCGGCCACACCGACGCGGCGGGTTACAACCTGGTGGCTTCGGCGACCGAAGGCCAGATGCGCCTGATCTCCGCCGTGATGGGCGGCCGCACCTACAAAGGCCGCGAAGCCGAGAGCAAGAAACTGCTGACCTGGGGCTTCCGCTTCTTCGAAACCGTGGCGCCGCTGAAGGTCGGTAAAGAGTTTGCTTCCGAGCCGGTCTGGTTCGGCGATGCCGACCGCGTTGAGCTGGGCGTGGACAAAGACGTCTACCTGACCATCCCGCGCGGCCGCATGAAAGATCTGAAGGCCAGCTACGTGCTGAACACGCCGGAAATTCACGCGCCGCTGGCGAAAAACCAGGTGGTCGGCAGCATCAACTTCCAGCTGGACGGCAAAACCATCGACCAGCGTCCGCTGGTGGTGATGAACGAAGTGAAAGAAGGCGGTTTCTTCAGCCGCATCGTGGACTACATCAAACTGATGTTCCACCACTGGTTCGGTTAACGGTTGAAACGGGCGAAATTGGCCCCATATAGTGAATAACACTAACTCCCGCCCCGGCGGGAGTTATACTTTATAGATTAGCTAGCACTCTGGAGCGCACGCACATGCAAAAAACTAAACTGAACGAACTGCTCGAATTCCCTTGCCCGTTTACCTACAAGGTGATGGGCCTGGCGCAGCCTGAGCTGGTTGACCAGGTAGTTGAAGTGGTGCAGCGCCATGCGCCGGGCGACTACAACCCGCAGGTCAAGCCGAGCAGCAAAGGCAACTACCACTCGGTCTCCATCACCATCAACGCCACTCACATCGAGCAGGTCGAAACCCTGTACGAAGAGTTGGGCAACATTGAAATTGTTCGCATGGTGCTGTAATTCCAGCATAAACCCCTGCTTATCAACCCGGGACGGCGCAGCGTCTTCCCGGGTTGCGCATTTTTGGTCAGCGAAAGGCTGGCCGCAGACCGGAGCGCCCGGTATAATGGCTTTACCACTTCTGTAACCTGACGATGACTCTTTTGCAACCAGACAAGATCATTTTGCGTCAGCTGGGGTTGCAGCCCTACGCGCCTGTATCCCAAGCCATGCATAACTTCACCGACAGTCGTACCGAGACCACGCCGGACGAGCTGTGGCTGGTGCAGCATCACCCGGTGTTCACCCAGGGCCAGGCCGGCAAAGCCGAGCATGTGCTGATGCCCGGCGATATCCCGGTGATTCAGAGCGATCGCGGCGGCCAGGTGACCTACCACGGGCCGGGCCAGCAGGTGATGTACGTGATGGTCGATCTGAAACGCAACAAGGTCGGCGTACGCCAATTGGTCACGGCGATAGAAGATACGGTTATCAACACCCTCGCCCACTTCCGCCTCGAATCGCGCGCCCGTCCGGATGCGCCGGGCGTGTACGTGGGGGAGCAGAAAATCTGTTCGTTGGGTTTGCGGATCCGCAAAGGCAGCTCATTCCACGGCCTGGCCCTGAATGTGGCGATGGATCTCAGCCCCTTCCAACGCATCAACCCTTGCGGTTACGCCGGCATGCAGATGACGCAGGTCAGCGCGCTGGCGCCCGGCGTTGGCATTGAAGACATACACCCAATCCTGGTACAGGAATTTGTTCATTTACTCGGCTACCAGACGGTCGAGCTTCGTAACTGGAACCTGCACGATTATGAGTAAACCAATTCAGATGGAACGCGGCGTCAAATACCGCGATGCTGACAAAATGGCGCTGATCCCGGTCAAAACGGTGGTCACCGAACGGCAGGAGCTGTTGCGTAAACCCGAGTGGATGAAGATCAAACTGCCTGCCGACTCAACGCGCATTCAGGGCATCAAAGCCGCCATGCGTAAGAACGGCCTGCACTCCGTCTGTGAGGAAGCCTCGTGCCCTAACCTGTCCGAGTGTTTCAACCACGGCACCGCCACCTTCATGATCCTCGGTGCTATCTGCACCCGCCGCTGCCCGTTCTGCGACGTGGCCCACGGCCGCCCGATCGCGCCAGACGCCAACGAGCCGGAAAAGCTGGCGCAAACCATCGCCGACATGGCGCTGCGCTACGTGGTAATCACCTCGGTTGACCGCGACGATCTGCGCGACGGCGGCGCTCAACACTTTGCCGACTGCATCTCGGCCATCCGCGCCAAGAGCCCGAACATCAAAATTGAAACGCTGGTGCCGGACTTCCGCGGCCGTATGGATCGCGCGCTGGAGATCCTCACCGCCACGCCGCCGGACGTATTCAACCACAACCTGGAAAACGTGCCGCGCGTATATCGCCAGGTGCGCCCGGGCGCCAACTACGAGTGGTCGCTGAAGCTGCTGGAGCGCTTTAAAGAAGCGCACCCGGATATCCCGACCAAATCAGGCCTGATGGTCGGCCTGGGCGAAACCAACGCGGAAATCGTCGAAGTGATGCGCGATCTGCGCCGCCACGGCGTGACCATGCTGACGCTGGGGCAATACCTGCAGCCGAGTCGTCACCACCTGCCGGTGCAGCGCTACGTCAGCCCGGCCGAGTTCGACGAGATGAAAGAAGAAGCGATGGCGATGGGCTTCACCCACGCCGCCTGCGGCCCGTTCGTGCGTTCGTCTTACCACGCCGATCTGCAGGCCAAAGGGATGGAAGTGAAATAACGCGTAATAGTTTGTTACGCTAAAGACGGCAAAAACGCCAAAAAAACGGATGTCCGCAAGGCATCCGTTTTTTATTGCGCGCCACCTGGCAGGGCTAAACGTCTTTCTTTTCGACGCTCTGCTGAGCGGACTGGCTTTCGGCGGCGTTGTTGCCGGCGGCCGGCGGCGTGCTGTCGTCGCCCACGGCTTTTTTAAAGCCTTTCAGCGCCGCGCCAAGATCGGCGCCGAGCGTGCGCAGTTTGCTGGTGCCGAACAGTAAAATCACCAACACGGCAATCACCAGAAGTTTGGTAATGCTGATACCTTCCATACTCACCTTCTTATCATAGAGCGCTGCGTGAACAGCGAGAAAAACTGACCTTGCCTGCGAATATTTAGCGACTTTCCTTCGGCTCGCACAACCGCAACATGTAACAGAGTGAGATCCGTCGCAGGAATGCCACGCGGCCGCACGGCGCGGATTCCAGACTAATCTTAGTTTATCGCCCGCATGATACGCTGCCGTGATACTTATCAGGGAGATGCCGGATGTATATTGCTCCACCCATTTTCGATGCCCGAAAATCCGGCCTCAGCTTCGCCAAACGCACCTATCTGCCCCGCGTCGCCGGCCTGGGACTCGGCTTTATCTGCGTCTGCGCCGCGCTCTACCCCTTGGCTCCGCCCACGGCGGTCTGGCTATTGCTGGCCTTTCACGGCTTTCTCTGGCCGCATCTTGCCTACCACCTGGCCCGCCGCGCCAAAGATCCGTTCAAAGCCGAGATCCGCAACCTGCTGATCGACTCCGCCTTCGGTGGCTTCTGGGCCGCGATGATGGCGTTCAATGCGCTGCCGGCGATCGTCATCCTGTCGATGATGAGCATGAACAACATCGCTTCCGCCGGCAAAGCGCTGTTTGTCAAAGGGTTGGCGATTCAATTGGCCACGGCGGCGCTGACCGGCGCGCTGCTCGGCTTCCCGTTTCAACCGCACAGCACGCCGCTGCAAATCTATCTGTGCCTGCCGATGATCTACCTGTACCCGACGCTGCTCGGGCTGGTGACCTACCGCACCGCCAAGCGGCTGGCGGAAAAAAAACAGGAGCTACAGCGCATCAGCACCCGCGATGGGCTGACCGGCTTGTACAACCGCCGCCACTGGGAGCACTTGCTGCATCGCCAGTTCGACAGCTGCCGCCGCTACCAGGACAACGCCACGCTGATCCTGATGGATATCGATCGTTTCAAAACCATCAACGACACTTTCGGCCATGCGCTGGGGGATGAGGCCCTGGCGGCGCTGGCGGAAGAGCTGCTGATTGGCTTGCGCAACGTGGATATCGTCGGGCGCTACGGCGGCGACGAGTTTGGCGCAGTGCTGCCGAACACCAGCGCCGAACAGGCGGTAACCGTCCTGCGGCGCATCCAGCAGCGACTGGACGCCGTTATCTTCAAAGAGGCGCCACAGCTGCGGCTGCAGATCAGCGCCGGCATCGCCAACTACCACCCCGCGCTGGGCGGTTATCTGGACTGGCTGAAAGCGGCCGACGGCGCGCTTTACCGGGCGAAGCAAAATGGCCGCAACCGCCTGGAAACGGCGGCGCCGACGGGCGACTAACTGACTGGTTTAATAACTTGGCAAAATACTTCGGCGCTTCGACAAAGCCTTCACGCCGCTAAAACGCATGCGCCCGCTCGCTTTCCACCGCCACCAGCAGCGCCTCGGTGCCGGGATAATCCAGCGCCGTCATTAATTCGGCGATCGCTCAGGCACGCCGTTCTGATTTCCATGGGGTGACCTCGCAGATTGTCGATACTACAAAATAGGCGGCGTTAGGTGTAACATCCATCCGGTGCGGCGAAAAAGGCCGTGCGGCACGCTGGAGATGACATTCCTCCCTAACCGCCTTCACAGGCTGATGATGTCTACGTAACCTCTCGGAGAGAGGCGCGTAGCGTTACGTCTGTCCCTTTCCGAGCCCCGTGAATTTCTCTGATTGAAAGGGAGTTGCCCCATGTTGAGCTCTTTACTGGCCGTATTTATCGGCGGCGGCGTCGGCAGCGTTTTGCGCTGGGCGGTAAGCATGAAAATGAATCCGCTGAACGCCCACATTCCGCTCGGTACGCTGATGGTCAATCTGATCGGCGGTTTTATCATCGGCCTGGCGATGGCGATTTTCACCCGCATGACGCATCTGGATCCCACCTGGAAATTGCTGGTCACCACCGGGTTCTGCGGCGGCCTGACCACCTTCTCCACCTTTTCGCTGGAGGTGGTGTACCTGATGCAGGATGGCCGCTTCGGCTGGGCGCTGGCCAACATGCTGCTCAACCTGGCCGGCTCGCTGGCGATGACGCTGCTGGCTTTCATGCTGGTGATGTGGGTCAACGGGCGCTAAGCCCTTAATGTTTCCTTAATCTTGCATGCGCATAATCTCATCCAGTACTCCTGACTGGATGAGAAACCGCTATGTTTAGCCTGCCGAAAACCGCCGCCGAAGCGATTGCCGTTGCGCTGTGCGTGCTGATCGTCGCCGCCTTTATCAAATCCTACCTGTTCGCTTAAGCGCTTTTTCCCGCAGCACGCGTTCATGTTGCGTCTTTCCCGCCGGTTACACTACAATTGAGAATGAACGTTCACACCCAAAAATGTGAACCCGGCTCACGCGTAGCAAAGGATCGGGCAGATGCTCTCCCCCAACGACAGTAAACAGGCCAAGGTGCAGGCCCGCCGCGATCAGATCGTCGAAGCGGCGAAAACCAGCTTCCGCCGCCACGGCTTCCACGCCGCCAGCATGGCGGAGATCGCCCAGGGCTCGCAGCTCAGCGTCGGGCAAATCTATCGCTATTTCGCCAATAAAGACGCGATTATCGAAGAGATCGTCAACCGCATCATCGCCAGCAAGATGCAACGGCTGGAAAACCTTGGCGATCACATCAACCTGATCGCCGGCACGCTGGCGGCGCGCACGCTGTTTCAGCAGCCGGGCGAGAGCGAAACCGATCACATGCTGATGCTGGAAGTGACCGCCGAGGCCACGCGCAACCCGGTGGTAGCCAAAATGCTCAGCGATGCGGAAGCGCGGCTGTTTCGCCACGTGTGCCACAACCTGCAGCGGCTGTATCCCGATTTCAGCGCGGAAGAGATCGCCGCGCGAGTGGAGTTTATCGCCGTCATGAGCGAAGGCACCGGTTACCGCATCCTTACCACGCAAAAAGCCGATGCGTCCCTGCTGCGCGAGCTGTATCAGCAGGCCATTTCTCACCTGTTCAGGAAACGCTAATCTCCCATGACCAAACACTTAGCCAGACAACGTCTGGTGTACGCCGTCGTGCTTGGCCTGTTGGCCGCGCTGGGGCCGCTGTGCACCGATCTCTATCTGCCCGCCCTGCCGGAAATGGCGGGCGAACTGAATACCTCCACCGCCGCCGCACAGCTCAGCCTGACCGCCGGGCTGCTCGGCCTGGGCGTCGGCCAGCTGATTTTCGGCCCTTACAGCGACAAACTGGGCCGCATGCGCCCGCTGTTGCTGTCGCTGATCCTGCTGCTGGGCGCTTCGCTGTGGTGCGCCCTCGCACCCACCATCGACCAGTTGCTGATCGCCCGTCTGCTGCAGGGCATCGCCGGCGCCGGTGGCGCGGTGATTTCCCGCGCCATCGCCCGCGATCTGTACGCCGGCCATGAGCTGACCCGCTTCTTCGCCCTGCTGATGCTGGTCAATGGCCTGGCGCCGATCGTCGCGCCGGTGCTGGGCGGCGTGATGCTGCAGGTGATGAACTGGCGCGGCATCTTCGGCGTGCTGGCGGCCATCGCCGTGCTGCTGTTCAGCCTGTCGGCGCTGAAGCTGCGCGAATCCCTGCCGGTAGAACGCCGCAGCCAGGGCGGTATCCTGGCGATGCTGATGTCGCTGGGCGGGTTGCTGACCCAGCGCTATTTCATGGGCCTGTGCCTGACGCAAGGCTTCGTGATGGCCGGCATGTTCGCCTATATCGGCGCCTCGCCTTTCGTCTTGCAGCAGATCTACGGCCTCAGCCCGCAGATATTCAGCCTGTGCTTCGCCATTAACGGCGTCGGGCTGATCATTGCGGCGCAGCTGGCCAGCCGCCTCAGTTCGCGTTGGGGGGAGCGTCGGGTATTGAAGAGCGGGCTAACGCTGGCGGCCATCGCATCGCTGTTGCTGCTGTTGGCCGCCGCGCTGCATGCGCCGCTGGTCGTATTGCTGGTGCCGCTGTTCTTTTCGGTGGCGGTGATCGGCATCGTCGGCCCGACCGCCTCTTCGCTGGCCATGCAAAGCCAGGGTGACAAAGCGGGCAGCGCCTCGGCCTTGATCGGCGTATGCATGTTCGCCCTCGGCGCCTGCGTCGTGCCGCTCACCGGGCTGGGCGGCACCTCGGGCCTGTCGATGGCGCTGACCATCGTCGGCTGTTACGCCATCGCTATCCTGCTGTTCAGCCTATTAGGCCGCCGCAGCGAGGCATAACGCGCCCAATAAAAAACCCGCTCAATGAGCGGGTTTTAAGAAATTCAGCTACGCAGCTTAGATAGCAGTAACGTTAGCGGCAGATGGGCCTTTGGCACCGTTCGTGATTTCAAACTCTACACGCTGGCCTTCAGCAAGCGTTTTGAAACCGTTGCTAACGATGGCAGAGAAGTGAACGAAAACGTCCTTGCTACCATCTTCCGGAGTAATGAAACCGAAGCCTTTGGATTCATTAAACCACTTAACGCTACCTTTAATCTTAGACATCAAACTTACCTTTAACGTGAATGAAAGACACAAAACCTGTGTCGATTACAGTACAGCAAGCAGGCAGGATTTTGTCCACCACCGCGATCACAGAAATCCGATAAAGAGTGAAAAAATCCGTGTAGCCCGGTGTAAATGGATTGCACCGGTTGCGATAAGCTCCCGTTACAGGTCAATCCTCTCCACGCGCCGGCGAACAATGCGCGAACGGCCAAACCCGCCCGCTTACCCCAGCGTTGACGCCCCCATGCAGACGCAATCGCTATGAAATATAACCAGATGGTCTTTTTGCTTCGGCGGCCGCTGCACTAGGGTTAGGGTTTATTTCCCACTGTGAGCCAAGCCTATGACCAGCCAGTTGGCAGACAAAATCATCGCCTATCGGCGTGAGCTGCACCAAAACCCGGAGCTTTCCAATCACGAATTCGCCACCACCGCCCGGCTGACCCGCTGGCTGCAAGAGGCGGGCATTCGCCTGCTGCCGTTGGCGCTGAAAACCGGCGTCGTGGCGGAGATTGGCAGCGGCAAGGGGCCGATCATCGCGCTGCGCGGTGACATTGACGCCCTGCCGATCGACGAAATCGCCGACGTGCCCTTCAGCTCGCAAAACCGCGGCGTGATGCACGCCTGCGGCCACGACTTTCACACCTCGGTGATGCTCGGCGCCGCACACCTGCTCAAAGCGCGTGAGGCCGACCTGCCCGGCATGGTGCGCATCTTCTTCCAACCGGCGGAAGAGACCTTCAACGGTGCCCGGCATCTGATCGACGCTGGCGCGCTGGATAACGTTGCGGCGGTATTTGGCCTGCATAACGCGCCGGAGCTGCCCACCGGCACCTTCGCCACCCGCGCCGGGCCGTTCTACGCCAACGTCGATCGCTTCCAGATCCTCATCACCGGCAAAGGCGCGCACGCCGCCAAACCGGAACAGGGCGTCGACACCATCGTCACCGCCAGCCAGATCGTCGGCGCACTGCAGACGCTGCCCAGCCGCAGCTTCAGCTCGCTGGAATCGCTGGTGGTGAGCGTAACGCGCATCGAAGGCGGCAATACCTGGAACGTGCTGCCGCAAACCGTGGAGCTGGAAGGCACGGTGCGCACCCACAGCGACGCGGTGCGCCGCCAGGTGCCGGACAAAATTCGCCAGGTGATCGACGGCGTTGCCGCCGCGCTGGGCGCGCAGGCCGAACTCCGCTGGCAGCCGGGGCCGCCGGCGGTAATCAATGATCCGCATTGGGCGGCGTTCAGCAAAACCGTCGCCGCCGAGGCCGGCTACCGGGTCGAAGAGGCGGAACTGCAGATGGGCGGTGAAGATTTCGCGCTGTATCTGCACCATGTGCCGGGCGTATTCGTCAGCATCGGCTCCGCCAGCGAATTCGGCCTGCATCATCCGCGTTTCAATCCCGATGAACGCGCTCTGTTCCCCGCCGCGCAATATTTCACGCTGCTGGCGGAACGCACGCTGCAACAATTAACCACCACGCCGGAAAAAGCCCTCAGCAACGCCTGAATAACGGTAAAGCGTATTTCCCCGACGCCGCGGATGCCGCGTCGGGGATTATTTTTCGCTCGCCGTGATATTTGCAATTTTCAACATTTGAATATGCTGTTTTGTTGTTTTACATCCCGCCGCCGCTCATCAATAGTGGGCACATCAGACACCGCGCGCCTCTGCGGCGCATGACAGGATAATCACGATGAGCGACAACGCGACTAATCAACGGCAATTGCGGCTGGGCGCCATTCTGCATGGTGCATCGGGAAATATGTCCGCCTGGCGCCACCCGGACGCCACCGCCGACGCCAGCATCAACCTCGAATTTAATATCGCCACGGCGAAAAAAGCCGAACAGGGGAAATTCGATTTCGTCTTCGTCGCCGATGGGCTATATATCAACGAAAAGTCCATTCCGCATTTTCTTAATCGTTTCGAACCGCTCACCCTGCTGGCCGCGTTGTCCGCCGCCACCGATAAAATCGGCCTGGTGGGCACCCTCTCCACCTCCTACAGCGATCCGTTCACCGTCGCCCGCCAGTTCGCCAGCCTCGATCACCTGAGCAACGGCCGCGCCGGCTGGAACGTGGTGACCTCGCCGCTGGAAGGCTCGGCCAAAAATTTCTCGCGCAAAGAACACCCGGAGCACAGCCTGCGTTACCGCATCGCCGGCGAGTTTCTCGACGTTGCCAAAGGGCTGTGGGATTCCTGGGAAGACGACGCCTTCGTGCGTAATAAGGCCAGCGGCGAATTCTTCCGCGCCGGCAAACTGCACACTCTCAATCACCAGGGGGAGTTCTTCTCGGTGCAGGGACCGCTGAACATCGGCCGCACGCCGCAGGGGCGCCCGATCCTGTTCCAGGCCGGCGCCTCCGAAGACGGCAAACGGCTGGCGGCCCAACACGCCGATGCGATCTTCACCCATCACGACACGCTGGAGCAGGCGCAGGATTTCTACCAGGACGTGAAGCGGCAGCTGGTGGAACAGGGGCGCGAACCGGACGATCTGCGCATCTTCCAGGGCGTCAGCGTGATCGTCGGCGACGACGACGCGGACGTCGAGCGCCAGTACCAGGAGACCGCCCGCCTGGTCAGCATCGAGAATGCCCTCAACTACCTCGGCCGCTACTTCGAGCATTACGATTTCGCCCGCCATCCGCTGGACGCCCCCTTCCCGGACATCGGCGATCTGGGGCAAAACAGCTTCCGCAGCACCACCGACGCCATCAAGCGCAGCGCCCGCGAGCGCAACCTCACGCTGCGCCAGGTGGCGCTGGAAGCCGCCTCGCCGCGCCCGGTGTTCAGCGGCACGCCGGAAGCGGTGGCGGATGGCCTGCAACGCTGGTTCGACGGCGAAGCCGCCGACGGTTTCATCATCAGCGGCGGTACGCCCAACGCCTTTGGCCACTTCGTCGATCGGGTGGTGCCCGTCCTGCAGCAACGTGGCCTGTTCCGCCAGGCGTACCACGGCGACACGCTGCGTGAACATTTAGGCCTGAAGCGCCCGTTGAACAGATTCACCCAGTAATAAGATCGATTTCAGGGATACCCGCTATGCAGAAAACCGTTACCGCCGCCCTCGTGGCGGCCTTGCCGAGCCTGACCGGCGCCGCGCAGGCGGGCACCGGCATCGATTTGCAGGCCTATGCCCCTCTATTCACGCGCCGAAGACCCCGCAGGCGAACGCCATGGTCAACCGCTGGGGCGAGAGCGCCGAACGCCTTGCGCAGTCGGAAATCAACCCGCCCGGCCAGGGCGATTAGGAGCGCGCGATGACGCAAGACACCTTCATTCAGACGCTGCCGACCGACCCGCTGATCGCCCCGGTGATCGAAGGGCTGTTCGGCGAATATCGTCAGCGCTACGGCGACTATTTTGGTGACCAGGAACCGGAAGCGCTGGATCTGTACGCGCCGCCGCAAGGAGCCTTCATCGTGCTGCTGCGCGCCGGTGCGCCGATCGCCATGGGCGCCTTCAAACGCTATGACGCGCTAACCGCCGAGCTGAAGCGCATCTGGACGCGGGGCGACCTGCGACGCCAGGGCCTGGCGCAGCGGGTGCTGCAGCAGCTGGAAACGCTGGCGCTGGCGCAGGGATATCGCCGGCTCTATCTAACCACCGGCTTTCGCCAGCCCGAAGCGGTGGGCCTGTATCTGAGCAACGGGTATCAGCCGCAGTTCGATCCCACCGTCGACAGCGAGGTCTACAGCCGCCCCCCCTACGATGGCCGCCTGCCGTTCCGCAAAAGCCTGATTGCAGAGGACGCGTGTTGTTGCGCGTCGGAAAGGAAAATCGCCTAAGGCCCCTTAATCTGTATCAGGAGACATGACATGTCCAAACAAGAAGTCTTGAAAGTGGTGCCCGCCCGCTATCCGCTGCGGCTGATCGGCGCGCTGTTTTCGCTGTTTATTCTGGCCGCCATCGTGCAATCGGTGGCGGGCAACGCGCGCTGGGAATGGGGCGTGTTCGCCGAGTGGTTCTTCGCGCCGGCGGTGCTGGCAGGGCTGGGGCAAACCCTGCTGCTGACGCTGCTCGGCACGCTGTTCAGCATCCTGTTCGGCACCCTGCTGGCGCTGGCGCGGCTGTCGCGCTCTTACCTGCTGGCGTCGCTGGCCTGGGGTTATATCTGGCTGTTTCGCTCGCTGCCGCTGATCCTGGTGCTGATCATCCTGTACAACTTTTCCTATCTGTATGACGCCATCTCGCTGGGCATTCCCTTCACCTCCGTGGTGTTCGCCAGCTACCCGACCATCGACATTCTCGGCCAGTTCGCCGTGGCGGTGCTGGGCCTGACGCTGGTGCAGTCCGCCTACACCGCCGAGATCATCCGCGGCGGCATCCTGGGCGTGGATTACGGCCAGCACGAAGCGGCGGCGGCGCTGGGGTTGCCGGGCTATCGCCGTACCTTCCGCATCATTCTGCCGCAGGCGCTGCGCTCCATTATTCCGACCGGCTTCAACGAGATCATCAGCCTGGCGAAAGGCACCTCGATCGTTTACGTGCTGGCGCTGCCGGAGCTGTTTTACACCATTCAGGTTATCTATAACCGCACCCAGCAGGTAATACCGCTGCTGATGGTCGCCACCGTCTGGTATCTGTTCATCACCACCGCACTGTCGGTGATCCAATACTACATCGAGCGCTATTTCGCCCGGGGCGCGGTGCGCGAACTGCCGCCGACGCCCTGGCAGCAACTGGCCGGCTGGCTAAAACGTTAGGAGACCCGCATGTCTGAAGCCATTGATTATTACGCCTTGCCCGAACAGCCGGCGCGCAATCTCACCCCGGTGCCGGCACGCGGCCTGATCGAAATCAGCAACGTCAGCAAGTTCTTCGGCAAGCACAAGGCGCTGGACGACGTCAGCCTGACGCTGCAGCCGGGCACCGTCACCGTAATCCTCGGCCCTTCCGGCTCCGGTAAATCGACGCTGCTGCGGGCGATCAACCACCTGGAACGCGTGGACGAAGGCTTTATCCGCATCGACGGCGACTACGTCGGCTACCGCCGCAAAGGCAACCGGCTGTATGAGCTGAAGGAAAAGGCCATCCTTCGGCAACGCATCAACGTCGGCTACGTGTTCCAGAATTTCAACCTGTTCCCGCACCTGACGGTGCTGGAAAACATCATCGAAGCGCCGGTGGTGCACAAGATCCACTCTCGCGAACGGGCGAAAGCGGTGGCCTATGAACTGCTGGATACCGTCGGGCTACGCCACAAGGCGGACGCCTACCCGCGCCACCTCTCCGGCGGCCAACAGCAGCGCATCGCCATCGCGCGCGCGCTGGCGCTGAACCCGAAGGTGATCCTGTTCGATGAACCGACCTCCGCGCTCGATCCCGAGCTGGTCGGCGAAGTGCTGGACGTGATCAAGGGGTTGGCGGATCTGGGCGTCACGCTGGTGGTGGTCACCCATGAAATCGGCTTTGCGCGCGAAGCGGCGGATCGGGTGGTGTTTATGGTCGATGGGCAGATCGTCGAGCAGGGCGACGCCAGGCAAGTGCTGGCCCAGCCGCAGCATCCGCGCACCGTCAACTTCCTCAACAAAGTGCTGTGATCGTCGGGGCGCCGCGGCGCCCCGTACCCGAGCTGCTTACCGGCCGGCGAAGCGCCGCTTCTCGGCGGCGAAATCCAGCGGGCGGATCCCCTGCTGGTTTTTGTCCTCTTCGGTCAGCAACGCCGGCGGAATAAACCAGGTTACCTCGAACAGCAGCCCGTCCGGATCGTGGCCATAAATGCTTTTGTGCACGCCGTGATCCTCTTCCAGCCCGAGAATACCGCGTTCGGCCAGCTGGTGACGAATGCGCTCCAGCTCCTCCAGGCTGTCCACTTCCCAGGCCAGATGGTACAGCCCGGCCGCTGGCTCATGCTCCGCCGGCGGCTCGTTGTTGGCGCGAAACCCCCCGGCGCGCTGCTGGCCCAGGTTCTTGCTGAACAGCGCCAAATCGTGATCGTTGTCCGAATCGGCGGCCTGGGTAAACACCGCCCGATCGGGGCTGTCGGACGGCTTGAGCTTGAACCCCAACACCTGATGATAGAAGTCGGCGCTCTGCCGCACGTCGCTGACATACAGCACGGCGTGATTGAGACGTTTGATGCCCATCGCTATTCCTTTACGCATTGAATGAAGTCAGCATGAACATAGCATGTGGGGGGAAAGCCGCTAAATGCCGTTATCGCATGACGAAATGCCGCCCGCGCAATCTGTCGCTGCAAGGCATTCCGCGCTATCATAAGCGCTGTATTGAACCCTTTTGTGAGAATAGCGATGAACGGCAAGATAACGACTTTTTTTGAAGACAAAGGCTTCGGCTTTATTACCGACGAGAACGGAGAAAATCGTTATTTTCACGTGATTAAAGTGCAAAACCCGGAGCTGATTAAGAAAAACGCGGCGGTGACCTTCGAACCGACCAACAACACCAAAGGCCCGTCGGCTTATGCGGTTAAAGTGTTGGCGCCCAGCAAATACATCATCATCGCCAATGAAAGAATCAAGATCGCCAGCATCAAGTCTTTCAATACTTTCACCAAGGAAGTGCCGGCCAAAGCCGACGTGGATAAAGAGAACACCGTGCTGTCGGTCGGCCTGCTGATGAACCGCATTCGCCCGCAGTCAGAAGATCAGGCGCAGACCATGCAAACGCTGCGCATGCTGACCATTACCACCTTCCAGAACACCACCCATACTTTCTCCGAGCACGAGATCGATATGGATGAGACCATTAAGGCGCTGAAAAGCCTGTAAGCGCCGGCTGCCCAGCGTCGAGCCCTAGCGGAACAGGATATGCTCGACGCTGTTGCCGCTCACCACGTTGAACGACTCCACCCGATTACGCCCCTGCGATTTGGCGCGATACAGCGCGATATCAGCCATATTCATCAGTTGCTCCAGCGATTTCACCTCATTCATCGCCAGGCTGGCGACGCCGACGCTGATGGTGATTTTCAACGTCTGCTTGCCTTCCACCTGCAGCGCCGTCTGCTCCACCAGCCGGCGCAGATGTTCCCCCAGCGCCACGCCCTGCGCCGCCAGCGCGCGCGGCAGCATGATGGCGAACTCTTCCCCGCCCAGGCGGCCGAACAGCTGATCGTGCCGCAGTTCGCGACGCACGATGTGCGCGAACGACGCCAAAACCTGATCGCCGGCGCTGTGGCCGTGCGTATCGTTGATCTGCTTGAAATGGTCGATGTCGATCAGCAGTAGCGACACCGCCTCTTTCGAGCGGTGCTTGTGTTCCAGCAGCTCGCCCGCTTTGCGCGTCATCGCGCTGCGCGCCAGCACCCCGGTCAGAAAATCGTGGTTGGCGCTGTGCTCCAAACGCCGCATCAGCTTGCGGTTGGCGGCGATGGAGCTGGCGAGGATCAGCGGCCCCATCACCAGCATGGCGATGCCCAAGCGGGCGGACATCAGGGTATCGAGGAAGGCGTTGTGGTTGTTCGGCGTTTCGTACAGCATCAGGTTGGCGGAAATGCTGCTGATCTCGGTCATGCCGGTCAATAGCGTCAGCAACGTCACGGGGAACAGCGGGTAGCGCACCGCGCACCACAGCAGCGCCGGGATCGGGAAGGCGATGGCCCCCGGCCCGCCGATATAGACGCTGAATATCAGCGACAGCAGCAGCGCCAGCAGCGGCAGGCAGCCCTTCAGGCGCCAACGCACCTGCATGCGCAGCAGCTGCTTCAACCGCGGCGCCGCCATCAGCACCGGCAACAGCAGCAAGGTCGTCGAGAACTGCTCGCTGAACCAGGCCAGCCAGGCGACCACCACCGTGTTGTTGTACAGGCTGTCGTTGCGCAGCACCGACAGCGTCGACGCCACCGCCGCACCGGCCAGGCTGGCGCTGAACATATAGAGTATCGCCTGGGGTTTGCCCATGCGCCGTTGAGATTGGGGCAGCATCAGCATGATGCCATAACCGACGGCGATCAGCGACATGTTGCAGGCGTTCAGCCACAGCGCCAGAGACCAGCCTTCGCCGGTGCTGAGATCGGCGGCGACCATGCCCAGATAGGTGGTGAACCAGCCGAGCGGCGTGGCGTAAACGGGTTTGCGCAGCAGCAGGCCGAGCAGAATCGCATTCACCGGCCAAAATAAGGAAAGCGAGCCAATCGGCCGGCTAAGAATACCCACCAGGGAAAGTAAAAAGGCCAGCATGAAAAGATTGATCAGCTGAACCGTTAGCGGCAGGCCATGCCTGGCGTTTATTCTGGCGTTCATCGCCTCGCCCATATTTTGCTAATAACCAGAATAATAATGTGCATACTCTCTCGCCCGGCCAGTGAGGGATAGTCAATCCGAATTTCAACCAAAAAAGCCAGACAAATCAATAATAAAAAGCATTAACATTTAATTAACAGACTTTTCTTAGCCTGATGCACCTGTGGCGGACTCCCCCCGCATAGCGTCAGCAAATAATGCCCACTCTGCTGTCAGCATAGCGCATAGCGTAATAGGCCGCCGAGGGCGTTAATTACATTAATAAGTTTATGGTTATTGGTCGTTGAATGCTGTTTGAATAACTGCGCGATTATTTTCCTGCAACTGGGCCGCCCGTGCAATAACAACCCCAAAAAAGCCCGCATAGCGCGGGCTTGCCTGAACAACAGCAAATCGACAGTTACAACACGGCCATGCCTTGCATGCCCGTACTGCCGCGCAGTATAGCGGTGAAAGCTTAAGCAGACCTTAGCAACAAAAAACCCGGCCTAGGAACCGGGAATATTTGTACGAAATGCAGTGTTAGCCCAAGCAGGCTAATAACATTTCGCAGCTTACACGCCAATTGTGCAGAGAAAATGAACGCGGCGTCCGTTCAACCGCACCGCCGCCCTCTCTGCACGGAAGGCCTTACGCCAGTTTGGCGGCAAAGCCCGCTACGCGCTGGCCATAGAGCTTGGCGGTCGCCAGATCGCCCGACAGCATCTCATCCACGCTGGCATCCGCCGGGGTCTGCACCAGCAGCCCCACCGAACCGCCCAGGTTATTGACGTCGGTGCGCTGCGCCGATTTGGTGTTGGCCGGCATCAGCCCCAGGCTGACCCACAGGCCGCCATGTTGCGAAGCCAGCGTCTGCAGCGCGATCAGCGTTACCTGCTTGTCTCCGTTCAGGCTGGCGCTGTTGGTAAAGCCGCCGAACACTTTGTCCTGCCACTTGCGGCCGAACCAGGCCTTGGAGCTGGCGTCGGCGAATTTCTTGAACTGCCACGACGGGCCGCCCATATAGGTCGGCGAACCAAAGATGATGGCGTCCGCCTCATCCAGCGTCCGCCAGGCTTCGTCGCTGATATCGCCGTTCTGATCGATGGCGATCAATTCCGCCCCGGCGCCTTCCGCCACGACTTTCGCCAAACGCTTGGTATGGCCGTAGCCGGAATGAAACACCACTACTGTCTTCGCCATAGAAATTCTCCACTCATTGCACAAAGACGCCGACGGCGCCCCTCTCGCGTTCAATCTAATCAAGCGCGCAGCGGCTGAATACCGAATAAAACTGACGGTGTTATTCAAAAAAATCGCGTTCCTCTGCCAGGCATGCACAGATAAAAAAAATCCCGCGCAAGGCGGGATAAACTTAACAGGGATGGGGTAATACACTACAGGGAATGGATAACACACAACATCATCGGGTAGAGCTACAGTACCAATCCCAATGTATAGAACTGTCATCCCCGCGTAAGTTTGCTCGGCCAGATGTAACGCCGAATGGGAAATATGACATTTTTCTCAACGCACCACGAACAGGCGCGACTCAAGCCGCCGCTCTTGAAGGTGCCGGTATTGCCCCCCCGGCGACGAACGGCCCTCAGCGGATTTCAACAGTGATATCCGGGTAGGCCTTCTCGCCGTCGCTGAGGTAATGCCCCAGCGCCCGGTAAGCCATCACGTACAGCACGGCGGCGGCGCACAGGCACAGCAAGGTCACGAGCAGGAATCTGGATTTGCGCACGATAGGCTCCATGGGGAAATTTTCGCCTATTGTAGCGCGGCAAAATAAACGAAGGTTCAATTGCCGGCGGGTCAAGCGCCTCGCACTCATTCGGCGAGGCGGCTTCATATCATTTCTTCAGCATGTAGATAAACGAATCGACGGTTTCGCCGCCGGCGGTGGTGACGCTGACCGCCACTCGTTCATAACCCTCACCTTCAAACGCATCGAGAGTCGGCCAGTGGTTGACGAGGTTAGCTGAACGGAACAGAAACCCGTTCACCCGATTGCCACTGTTATCCAGCACGATGCCCGGGTAGCCCATCTCGGCGCCCCAGCCTTCGTTAAGCAGCGAGCCGCCAACGCTGCCTTCTTCCCAGCTGCCGCCGATGGCTTCCATAATGTGCGCGTTGGGCCTGCCCGGCCCCAGGGTGCCGTAAACGAATAAGCTTTGCATTTTTCTCTCTACTACTCACTGAAAGTTAACGCATGAACATAGCATGACGTTCAGCGGCGAGCCAACGGGAGTACGGGTAGCGCAGTCGAGTTTTCAAGGGAACAAGTAGGGGGAAGAAAATCAAGGGAGTAATGGCACGCCCTATAGGATTCGAACCTATGACCTACGGCTTAGAAGGCCGTTGCTCTATCCAACTGAGCTAAGGGCGCATTGAGATGCGGCAACCTGCGGCTGCGGGTTGGGATTATACGGTCAGAGGTTAGCGAGTCAATGCCTTTTCATGGCGTTACGGCGGAGGCCGTGCTTTATGGCGTTTTTTCCGCCAGCGCCCGCGCGGCGAGGGTTCCCGTCAACCGGGCGCCGCCATGCTGAACCTGGCCGACGCCTACGTAAATCGGCGCGCGTTCAGACCACCGCCGCCCGTCACCCCACCACCGGCAAAGGCGAGCGGACTGCACGACTGCGGCGATGTCGCCCCAATCGGCGTGCTCAACCCCCCGCGCGTTGCAGGTCGCCGCCACCCTTTCCTCCAGTGTGGCGTCGGGGCGGGCGCTGTTTAAAGAAGCCTGGCTCCCCGATGCCCAAACCAGCAACAGCGTGCAGCCTGCCCAGGCGCAGCCCTTCATACGTATAATTTCCGCCACAGCGCATTCAGGCGCGCCCGCCACGACGGCGCTCCTTCATGCTTACCGAGCTGATGCAGCGCGGTGAGTTGCGCGCTGTCCGCCGGATGCAATGAAGAATCGAACACCGTTTCCCCCACATGTTTAGGCTCCGCCGGTTGCTCGTCAGGCTGATGATGCAACGGGTAAAGCCGGGTTATCGCTCTCATGATCCTGCCCTCTTTCACCCTGTGAATAGCCCCAGCGTATCCAAATACAGGTAAAAATGACGTAGAGGATCCTGAGGCCGGCATAAAAAAAGCGTAAATCGCCGTCGGCAACGGCCGCGAGGGTGATTCTGCGCCTGACAGCGCGCTCAGCTTCTGCCAGAATAGCGGCATCCCCGCTTTTCTTAATTGATGGATTTCCACACTGATGTCAGCAAAGATTATTGATGGTAAAACGATTGCGCAGCAGGTTAGAAACGAAGTGGCTGAGCAAGTGAAACAACGTCTGGCGGCCGGCAAACGCGCCCCAGGGCTGGCGGTTGTGCTGGTCGGCGAGAACCCGGCTTCGCAAATTTACGTCGCCAGCAAGCGCCGCGCCTGCGATGAAGTCGGCTTCCTTTCCCGCTCCTACGACCTGCCCGCTGCCACCAGTGAAGCCGAGCTGCTGGCGTTGATCGACCAGTTGAACGCCGATGAGGAAATCGACGGCATTCTGGTGCAGCTGCCGCTGCCGGCCGGCATCGATAACGTCAAGGTGCTGGAACGCATCCACCCGGACAAAGACGTCGACGGTTTCCACCCGTATAACGTCGGCCGCCTGTGCCAGCGCGCGCCCAAGCTGCGCCCGTGCACGCCGCGCGGCATCGTCACCCTGCTGGAGCGTTATAACATCGATACCTACGGCCTGAACGCCGTGGTGGTCGGCGCGTCCAACATCGTCGGCCGCCCGATGAGCATGGAGCTGCTGCTGGCCGGCTGCACCACCACCGTCACCCACCGCTTCACCAAGAATCTGCGTCATCACGTCGAGAACGCCGATCTGCTGGTGGTGGCGGTCGGCAAACCGGGCTTCATTCCGGGCGACTGGATCAAACCGGGCGCCATCGTGGTGGACGTCGGCATCAACCGTCTGGAAAGCGGTAAAGTGGTGGGCGACGTCGATTTCGACGCCGCCAGCGAGCGCGCCGCCTACATCACCCCTGTGCCGGGTGGCGTTGGCCCGATGACCGTTGCTACACTGATCCAAAATACCTTGCAGGCCTGCGAGGAATATCACGACGTTCAACCTAAATAAGTAAGGCAGTATGGAAATTTTCAATCTGGACAATCATCCCCACGTCGAACTGTGCGATCTGCTGAAGTTCCAGGGCTGGTGTGAAAGCGGCGGCGCCGCCAAAGAAGTCATCGCTGAAGGGCAGGTGAAAGTCGACGGCAAGGTCGAAACCCGCAAGCGCTGCAAGATCGTCGCCGATCAGGTGGTGGAGTTCAACGGTGGCAAGGTCATGGTTAAACCCTGACCCGCAGCCATAGAAAAAGGCGCTGAATTCAGCGCCTTTTTTGTTTTTCTCTGCGGCCGGCTTACTTACGGCGCCAGGTGGTGCCCTGCGGGCCGTCTTCCAGCACGATGTTCATCTCGTTCAACCGATCGCGGGCGGCATCCGCCAGCGCCCAATCCTTCGCGGCGCGCGCTTCGTTACGCTGTTTGATCAGCGCTTCGATCTCCGCCACTTCGCCGTCGTCAACCTGAGCGCCCCCTTGCAGGAACTGCTCCGGCGCCTGCTGCAGCAGGCCGAGCACCTTCGCCAGCTTGCGCAGTTCCGCCGCCATGCCGTTGGCCGCCGCCATGTCTTCACCCTTGAGGCGGTTAACCTCGCGCGCCAGATCGAACAGCGCCGAGTAGGCTTCCGGGGTGTTGAAGTCGTCGTCCATCGCTTCGCGGAAGCGGGCTTCGAACGCTTCGCCGCCGGCCGGCGCGGCGTCGGCGTCGGTGCCGCGCAGCGCGGTATAGAGGCGCTCCAGCGCGGTGCGCGCCTGTTTGAGGTTCTCTTCGCTGTAGTTCAGCTGGCTGCGATAGTGGCCGGACATCAGGAAGTAACGCACCGTCTCCGCATCGTAATGGCCGAGCACGTCGCGGATGGTGAAGAAGTTATCCAGCGATTTGGACATCTTCTCTTTGTCGATCATCACCATGCCGGAGTGCATCCAGTAATTGACGTACGGGCCGTCGTGGGCGCAGCTCGACTGCGCGATCTCGTTCTCGTGGTGCGGGAACATCAGATCGGAACCGCCGCCGTGAATGTCGAAGTGGGTGCCCAGCTGTTTGCAGTTCATGGCGGAGCATTCGATGTGCCAGCCCGGACGGCCCGGCCCCCACGGCGACTGCCAGCTCGGCTCGCCCGGCTTGGACATCTTCCACAGCACGAAGTCCATCGGGTTGCGCTTCACGTCGTCGATCTCCACGCGCGCGCCGGCCTGCAGCTGATCCAGATCCTGGCGCGACAGCAGCCCGTATTGCGGATCGCTGTCGATGGAGAACATCACGTCGCCGTTGCTGGCCACGTAGGCGTGATCGCGATCGATCAGGCGCTGGGTGATCTCGATGATCTCGGCGATGTGCTGGGTCGCACGCGGCTCTTGATCCGGGCGATCGATCAGCAGCGCGTCGAAGTCGGCGTGCATTTCCGCCAGCATGCGTTCGGTCAGCTGGTCGCAGGTCTCATGATTTTCCGCCGCGCGGCGGATGATTTTGTCGTCCACGTCGGTGACGTTACGCACGTAGTTCAGAGAATAGCCGAGGTAGCGCAGGTAACGCGCCACCACGTCGAAAGCGACAAAGGTACGACCGTGCCCGATGTGACACAGGTCATAGATGGTTACCCCGCACACGTACATGCCCACTTTCCCGGCATGAATGGGTTTGAATTCCTCTTTTTGACGACTCAGGGTATTAAAAATCTTTAGCATCGGGAGATTCCGTGGTGTGCGTGATAACAAAAAAGATAACCGGGCTTCAGGTTTCCGCCCGGTAGCGTATTGAAACCTGAAGCCTGATCTATTGCAAGGTTAAGGCCATGCTTTGCTGATTTCACGCGAATAAAATGCGCGAAATTCGGCGGTCGGCGAAATTGTTATAATATAACACAAATACAATTACCACAGACAGTGCGCGGTTGAGCCGCTGCTGACTCGCTGGGGCGGATATGTTATAAGGGCGGTCTGAATGTTCACTCGCTTTACGTGACGTCTCACTTCACCTTGTTAGGATTAAAACTATGGTTACTTTCCACACCAATCACGGCGATATCGTTATCAAGACCTTTGCTGACAAAGCGCCGGTTACCGTTGAAAACTTCCTGAACTACTGCCGCGCCGGTTTCTACGACAACACCATCTTCCACCGTGTGATCAACGGCTTCATGATCCAGGGCGGCGGTTTCGAGCCGGGCATGAACCAGAAAGCGACCAACGCGGCCATCAAGAACGAAGCCAACAACGGTCTGAAAAACACCATCGGCACCCTGGCAATGGCGCGCACCAACGATCCGCACTCCGCCACCGCACAGTTCTTCATCAACGTGGCTGACAACGACTTCCTGAACTTCCGTGGCGAAAACGTGCAGGGCTGGGGCTACTGCGTGTTTGCTGAAGTGGTTGAAGGCATGGACGTGGTCAACAAGATCAAAGGCGTGAAAACCGGCCGCAGCGGCATGCACCAGGACGTACCGGTAGAAGACGTGGTGATCAACAGCGTGACCGTCAGCGAGTAATCGCGGCTGCATGAGTACGCTGTTCATCGCAGATCTGCACTTGTGCGCACAGGAACCGGCAATCACTGCCGGTTTTCTGCGTTTTTTACGGCGCGAAGCGGTTCACGCCGACGCGCTGTACATCCTCGGCGACCTGTTTGAAGCCTGGATCGGCGACGACGATCCCGAGCCGCTGCACGCGGAGATCGCCGCGGCGCTGAAAGCGCTGCAACAGGCCGGCGTGCCCTGCTACTTCATCCACGGCAACCGCGATTTTCTGCTCGGCAAACGCTTCGCCCGCGCCAGCGGCATGCAGTTGCTGCCGGAAGAGAAAGTGCTGGAGCTGTACGGTCGCAGGATGCTGATCCTGCACGGCGACACCCTGTGCACCGACGATCACGCCTATCAGCAATTCCGCCGTAAAGTGCACAACCCGCTGATTCAAAAATTGTTCCTGGCGCTGCCGCTGCGCTGGCGATTGAAGATCGCCGCCAAAATGCGCGCCCGCAGCCAGCAATCCAACCAGGACAAGTCGGAAGCCATCATGGACGTCAACCCGCAGGCGGTCGAGCAAACCATGCTGCGCCACGACGTGCACTGGATGATCCACGGCCATACCCACCGCCCGGCGGTGCACCGGCTGGCGTTGAGCAACGGCGAAGCCCATCGCGCGGTGCTGGGAGCCTGGCACGTCGAAGGATCGATGATCAAAGTCAGCGCCGACGCCGTCGAGCTGATCCAATTCCCATTCTGAATTCCGGACTGGCGCGCGAGTGAAAATTCGCGCTTTCGACGGTGAAAACCGGCGACGCAACCGTTTTCCTCGCCGTGCGCTCATGGTATGCTCTACGCCCTCATTCGGCCCTCAGCCGACGCCAGACAAATCACAGGAGCCTTACACCCATGGGAGCCAACGCCGCTTCAGCCGCCACTACCGGGGCGAAAATCGCAATTGTAATGGGATCGAAAAGTGACTGGGCCACCATGCAGTTCGCCGCCGAAGTCCTGACCCAGCTCGATGTCCCCTTCCATGTCGAAGTCGTTTCCGCCCACCGCACGCCGGACAAGCTGTTCAGCTTCGCCGAGCAGGCTGCCGCCAACGGTTTTGACGTGATCATCGCCGGCGCCGGCGGTGCGGCGCACCTGCCGGGCATGCTGGCGGCGAAAACCCTGGTGCCGGTGCTGGGTGTGCCGGTGCAAAGCGCCGCGCTGAGCGGCGTAGACAGCCTGTACTCCATCGTGCAGATGCCGCGCGGCATTCCGGTGGGCACGCTGGCGATCGGCAAAGCCGGCGCCGCCAACGCCGGGCTGCTGGCGATGCAGATCCTGGCGCTGCACGACGCCGCGCTGGCGCAGCGTTTGGCGGACTGGCGTCAGGCGCAGACCGAAGACGTCTTGAACCACCCCGATCCGCGGGAGGACGCATGAAGCCGGTTTGCGTACTGGGCAACGGCCAGCTGGGGCGCATGCTGCGCCAGGCCGGCGAACCGCTGGGCATCGCCGTTTACCCTGTCGGCATCGATGCCGAACCCGAGGCAGTGCCGTATCAGAATAGCGTCATTACCGCCGAGATCGAACGCTGGCCGGAAACCGCGCTGACGCGCGAGCTGGCGACCCACAGCGCCTTCGTCAACCGCGACATCTTCCCGCGTCTGGCGGATCGCCTGACGCAAAAACAGCTGCTCGATCAGCTCGGCCTGGCGACCGCGCCGTGGCAGCTGCTGGCGAGCGCCGCCGAATGGCCGCAGGTATTCGCTTCGCTGGGCGAGCTGGCGATCGTCAAACGCCGGGTCGGCGGCTATGACGGCCGCGGCCAATGGCGTTTGCGTCCAGGCCAGGAAGCCGAACTGCCGGCCGATGCCTATGGCGAGTGCATCGTCGAGCAAGGCATCAATTTCTCCGGCGAAGTGTCGCTGGTGGGCGCGCGCGGCCACGACGGCCGTTCGGTATTCTACCCGCTGACCCACAACCTGCATGAAGACGGCATCCTGCGCACCAGCGTGGCGCTGCCGCAGCCCAACCCGGCGCTGCAGCAACAGGCCGAGCAGATGCTGGCGGCGATCCTGAACGAGCTGAACTACGTCGGCGTGATGGCGATGGAGTGCTTTATCGTCGGCGATCGGCTGCTGATCAACGAGCTGGCGCCGCGCGTGCACAACAGCGGCCACTGGACGCAAAACGGCGCGTCCATCAGCCAGTTCGAGCTGCACCTGCGCGCCATTCTCGGCCTGCCGTTGCCGCAGCCGGTGGTGAGCACGCCGTCGGTGATGGTCAACCTGATCGGCACCGCCGTCAACGAACAGTGGCTGTCGCTGCCGCTGGTGCATCTGCACTGGTATGAGAAAGAGGTGCGCCCGGGCCGCAAGGTCGGCCATCTCAATCTGAACGACCCGAGCGCCGCCGATCTGCGCCAGGCGCTGCAGGCGCTGGCGCCGCTGCTGCCGGGCGAGTACCAAAGCGGGCTGGCCTGGGCGCAGCAGAAGCTGGCTTAACGGTTTATACCGCCGAAAAAGAAGAAGGTTCAGCCCAGGCTGAACCTTTTTTTTGCCGCAAAGATCAACGCGAGCCGATATTACGCAACGGTTTGCTGGCCATCAGATTGCGTTCAATATGTTCCAGAGAAATATTTTTGGTTTCCGGGATCAGCGCCAACGTGATGAAAACAAACAGCACGTTAAGCCCCGCATAGACCCAAAAGGTGTGCGCACTACCCAACGAATTCAGCATGGTCAGGAATGTCGCCCCCACAATCATATTGGCGATCCAGTTAGTGGCGGTGGAACAGGTGATGCCGAAATCGCGGCCTTTCAATGGCTGGATCTCTGAACACAGCACCCAAATCAGCGGGCCGGCGCTCATGGCAAAGCCGACGATAAACATCAGCAGCATGACGATGGCGAAATATTGCGCCACCGCCGAGTTCATGCCGATATTCATCATGGTTCCCAGCGCCCCCATGCCGACGGCCATCACGATAAACCCAAGGATCAGGGTGGGTTTGCGGCCCCAGCGATCGACCAGTCCAATAGCGATAAAGGTGGCCAGCACGTTGACCAGACCGACGATCACCGTGCCCCACATCTGCTGTTCCGTACTGGCGAAGCCCGCCAGACCGAAAATCTTCGGCGCGTAATACATGGTGACGTTCATCCCGGTGAACTGCTGCATCACCTGGAGAAGAACGCCAAGGAAAACCGCGCGGCGGAAATTTTTATTGCCTTTGAACAACGCCCAACCGCTTTGCTTCAGTTTGAGGCTTTGACGAATTTCATTCAGCTCATGCTGCGCCTGGGCACTGCTGTCGCGCAGCTTCTCCAACACCTGGCGCGCCTGCTCATGACGATTGCGCGAGGCCAGCCACCGCGGGCTGTCAGGTAAAAAGAACACGCCAACCAACAACAGCCCCGCCGGGATGGTGATGACGCCCAACATCCAGCGCCAGGCGCCGGTATAGCTGAATGCCGTATCAGACAGGTAAGCCGCCAAAATACCAATGGTGATCATCAATTGATACATCGAGATCATGCTGCCACGGATTTTCTCCGGCGCGATTTCAGAAAGATAAATCGGCGCGGTATAAGAAGCGATACCCACCGCCAATCCCAGCAGAATGCGTGAAACGATCAGCACCTCCACGTTGGGGGCGAACGCTGAACACAGCGATCCCGCCACGAACAGAATGGCGCCGATCATCAAACTGTATTTGCGCCCCAGCCGGAAGTTCATCCAGCCGCTGCCGATAGCGCCGACGGCGGCGCCAAACATCATCGAGCTGACCACCCACTCCTGCTGAGAGCTGGTGATATGAAAAGTGTCGGTAATAAACGGCAGAGCGCCGGCGATTACGCCGATATCCAAGCCAAACAACAGGCCGGCCAAGGCGGCCAAAAAACAGACGAAAAAAGTCATGCCGACATGGGTCGGGCTTTTCTCCGCCGGTGCAACTTTAACGGTAGCGCTCATACAGCCTCCAGGAGAAAACGGTCATCAGTGTGCGACATGATAGGAGGCAATGCGTCGGAGATAAGTGAGTACGATCACATTAGTGGAAGCGGTTACATAATTTTAAACCTTAATCCTACGCGTCAACAGACGAAAAACTCGTTTAGTTACTGTGTAACCCATTATTTATATACATAAAAAAGTAAACAAAGGCCTGGGTTTGGTAACAGCATTGCCAATACGCATTGTATCGACAGAGAAAAAATGTAACCGATTTCACAAAAATCAGCGTGACGTGCGGAGGGGAACAAAGAGAAAAGCCACGGTAACGCGCGGCGGAAAATCGGCAGGCCCGGCCGCGCTTGGCGGCAACGGACCTGCGATAGCGAGATCAGCCATCATAACTGCGGAACAGCGCCCGGCCGCGCAGCAGGCGCACGCCCAGCCAGCCGCCGCACAGCGACAGCAGCAGCGCGCTGGCCAGCGGCAACGCCCACCACAGCACCGGCGTCGGCGTCCACGGGAAGTCGAACACCCGGCTCTGCAGCAGCCACAGCGCCGCCTCGGCGCCCACCGCCGCCGCGATGCCCGCCACCAGCCCCAGCAGGGCGAACTCGCACCACAGCGTGCGGCGCAGCAGCCGTTTGCCGGCGCCCAGCGTACGATACACCACCAGCTCCTGGCGGCGCTGACGCATGCCGACCTGCACCTGTGCCAGCAGCAGCAGGCCGCCGCACAGCACCACCAGCACCACCATCACCTCCAGCGCGCGGCTGACCTGCTGCAGCACGCCGCCGACCTGTTTCAGGATCGCGCCGATGTCCATCAGGCTGAGCGTCGGGAACTGGCGGTTGAGCTGGGTCAGCATCTGACCGTCGCCGTCGTAGCGGAAGCTGGTAAGCCAGGTCTGCGGCTGGCCGTCCAGCGCGCCCGGCGGGAAGATAAAGTAAAAGTTCGGCTTCAGGCTTTCCCAATCCACCTGGCGCAGGCTGGTGACTTTGGCGCTGAACGCCTGGGTATCGCCGCTGAAGGTCAGCGTGTCGCCCAACTTGATCTTCAGCCGCCCGGCAATGCCTTCATCCATCGAAACCTCGCCGCTTTTCGGCGGCCAATTGCCCGCCACCAGCGGATTGTGATCCGGCAGATCGGCCAACCAGGTCAGGTTCAGCTCGCGGTTCACCGCCTCGCCGCCCGGATCGTCTTCATGCACCCGCTCGGTCGCCACCTGCTGGTTTATCTCGGTCAGGCGCACCCGGACGATCGGATAATAGGTTTCCGGCTTGATCTGGTGCTGCTGCAGGAAGGTTTTCACCTGCGGCACCTGCGCCTCGGTCATGTTGAGCAGGAAATAGTTCGGGCTGTCCGGCGGCAGCTGTTGCTGCCAGCGGTCGAGCAAATCGCCGCGCAGCACCAGCAACAGCGCCAACAGCATAAACGACAGCGAGAACGCCGCCAGCTGGCTGATGGTCACCCACGGCTGATGCAGCAGGCGGTTGACCGCCAGCCGCAGCGCCAGGCTCTTGAGCGTGATGCGGCGCAGCAGCTGCAGACTGCCCCAGCCGATGCCGCCCAGCAGCAGCGCCAGCACCGCCATGCCCGCCAGGATCGCCCACAGCAGCGTGCTGGCCCCCATCAGCGTCACCAGCAGCGCCACCACAACCGCCGCCGTCACCGGCAGGAAGTAGCGCAGCGGCCAGACGTTGGCCATCACATCGCGGCGCAGCACCCGCAGCGGTTGGGTGGCCAGCAGCTGACGGTACGGCCGCAGCCCGACCAGCAGCGAAATCAGCACCAGCGCGCCGAGCGCCCACAGCCACGGCCAGGCGCCGGCGGCGGGCAACGCGGCCGGCAACACCGGCTTCAGCAGGCGAATCAACAGCGCTTCGAACGCCAGCCCGATCGCCCCGCCGCACACCGCCGCCAGCGCCATCACCGCCAGCCACTGGCCGACGATCAGTTTACGCAGCGCGCCGCGCCCGGCGCCGAGGGTTTTCAGCACCGCGATCAGATCGTAGCGGCTGCGGCAATAGTGGCTCATCGCCACCGCCACGGCGGCGATCGACAACAGCAGCGTCAGCAGGGCCGACAGCAGCAGGAACTGTTGGGATCGCTGCAGCGACTTGCCGAGCGCGCTACCGGACTCCTGCAGCCCGAACCAGCGCTGATCCGGCGTCAACTGCGGCGTCAGCCGCTCCTCGTAACGCTGAATATCCGGCTCGGCGCCGGCGAACATGTAGCGGTAGGTCAGGCGACTGCCCGGCTGCACCGCGCCGGTCTTATCGACGTCCGCCAGGTTGATCATGATGCGCGGCGCGGTCTGGAACGGGTTGAAGCCGGCGTCCGGCTCCTGAATGATTTCACCGGCGATGCGTAGCGTGGTGTCGCCCACCTCGAGCGAATCCCCCACTTTCACGTTCAGCAGCGCCAGCAGACGCGGCGCCACCAGCACGCTGCCCGGTTCGGGCTTGATGTTGGCCGGGCGCGTTTCCAGCTTGCCATACAGCGGATAGGCCAGATCGGTGGCTTTCACGTCCGCCAGCTGCGGCCGGTCGCCGGCATAGGTCATGGTGGTGAACGACAGCTGGCGGCTCAGCGTCAGCCCCTGCTGCTGCGCGTCCAGCAGCCAGCCTTCCGGCACCGGATGCGCGCTGCGCAGCACCCGATCGCCGGCGATAAAATCGCGGCTCTGCTGGCTGAGCCCTTTGTCCATGCGATCGCTGATGCTGCCCAGCGCCAGCACGCAGGCCACGGAGAGCGTCAACGCCAGCCAAACGATCAGCAGCGACGGCGAACGCCATTCGCGCCAGAACCAGCGCCAGATCATGCTTCCTCCCACAGCTTGCCTTCACGCAGCCGCAGCCGCCGCTGGCAGCGCGCCGCCAGGGTTTCGTCATGGGTCACCAGGATCAGGGTGGTGTCAAAATCGCGGTTGAGAGAGAACAACAGGTCGGCGATGCGATCGCCGGTCTGGCGATCGAGGTTGCCGGTCGGTTCATCGGCGAACAGCACTCGCGGCCGTCCGCTGAAGGCGCGCGCCAGTGCCACACGCTGCTGCTCGCCGCCGGACAGCTGCGCCGGCAGGTGATCGAGCCGTTTGCCCAATCCCAGCTGTTCCAGCAGCTGCATCGCCTGCTCGCGGCTCTGCCTGTCGCTCTCGCCGCGCAGCAGCGCCGGCAGCTGCACGTTTTCCAGCGCGTTCAGCGTCGGCACCAGCATGAACGACTGAAACACGAAGCCGACGTTCCTGGCGCGCAGCGCGGCGCGGCCTTCTTCGTCCAGCGCGGTCAGCGACTCGCCGAGCAGGCGCACCTCGCCCTCGCTGCCGTCATCCAGCCCGGCCAAAATGCCCAGCAGGGTCGATTTCCCCGATCCGGATTCGCCGATCAGGGCGATCGTCTGCGCGGGTTTGACAAGCAGCTCGACTCCGGTAAGGATGGTGAGCTGATGCTCACCCTGACCAACGTGTTTACTAAGATGATGAACTTCAAGAACGTTTTCCGCTGGCATCTTCCCTTCCTTTTGCTGTTGGGATTATTCAGTTTACGCGCTGTCGCCGCCGATACCTTGTTGATTTTGGGCGACAGTTTAAGCGCCGGCTACCGCCTGCCGATCGAGCGGGCCTGGCCGACGCTGTTGGCCGAACAGTGGCAGAAAAAACCGGGCGCGCCGCAGCTGGTCAACGCCAGCATCAGCGGCGACACCGCCGCACAGGGGCTGGCGCGTCTGCCCGCGCTGCTGAAACAGCATCAGCCACGCTGGGTGCTGATCGAGCTGGGCGCCAACGACGGCCTGCGCGGTTTCCCGGCGCCGGACATGCAGCGCGATCTCGGCCAGATCATCACGCAGGTGCAGCAGGGCGGCGCACAGCCGCTGCTGATGCAGATCCGCATCCCGCCGAACTACGGCCGCCGCTATACCGAGGCGTTCAGCGCCGTCTACCCGGCGCTGGCCAGGCAGTTCAACATTCCGCTGCTGCCGTTCTATATGGAACAGGTGGTGGTGAAGCCGGAATGGATGCAGGATGACGGATTGCACCCCAATGGGGACGCCCAGCCGTTTATCGCCACCTGGATGGCGGAGCGCCTGGAACCGCTAGTAAAACATGAGTCTAACTAAATTAGGGTCGTACACTAGGTAAAGTTATGCAAAAAGCAGTATTGATAACCGGCTGCTCCAGCGGGATTGGACTGATTGCGGCGCAGGATCTGCGCAACCGCGGCTACCGAGTGCTGGCCGCCTGCCGCAAGCCGCAGGACGTGGAAAACATGCGCCAGCTCGGGCTGGAAGGCATCGAGCTGGATCTGGACGACAGCGCCAGCGTCGAGCGCGCCGCCGCCGAGGTGATCGCGCTGACCGGCGGCCGTCTGTACGGCCTGTTCAACAACGGCGGCTTCGGCGTTTACGGCCCGCTCAGCGGCATCTCGCGCAGCCAGCTGGAGCGGCAGTTCGCCACCAATCTGTTCGGCACCCACCAGTTGACCCAGTTGCTGCTGCCGGCGATGTTGCCGCACGGCGAAGGGCGCATTATCCAGACCAGCTCGGTGATGGGCCTGGTCTCCAGCGCCGGGCGCGGCGCCTACGCCGCCAGCAAATTCGCGCTGGAAGCCTGGTCAGACGCGCTGCGCATGGAGCTGCACGGCAGCGGCATTCAGGTCAGCCTGATCGAACCGGGGCCGATTTCCACCCACTTTAGCCAGAACGTCAATCAGACGCAGAGCGACAAACCGGTGCATAACCCCGGCATCGCCAAGCGCCTGACGCTGCCGCCGGAGGCCATTCTGCCCAAGCTGCGCCACGCGCTGGAAAGCCCGCGCGCCAAACTGCGCTACCCGGTGACCCTGCTGGCGCACGCCATGAGCGTGCTGCGCCGCATTCTGCCGGGCCGCTGTCTGGATTGGCTGCTGCGCAGCAACGCTTAATTCGCCCGCCGGGGTTGAAGAATGGCGGCGCGCCCCCATCTACACCCCATGGCTCCGCACGATCAGAGAGAAAAAAGATGCTAGCTCAAGCTGTTGTTGATATTAACGAAACTAACCTGCACCAGACGCTGGAACAGTCGATGTCCATTCCGGTGCTGTTCTACTTCTGGTCCGAGCGCAGCCAACACTGCCTGCAGCTCACGCCGGTGCTCGACAAACTGGCGGCGGAATACGCCGGCCAGTTCATTCTGGCCAAGGTGGACTGCGACGCCGAACAGATGATCGCCTCCCAATTCGGGCTGCGTTCCATTCCGACCGTCTACCTGTTCAAAGACGGTCAGCCGGTCGACGGCTTCCAGGGCCCGCAGCCGGAAGAAGCGATCCGCGACTTGCTGCAGCGTTTCCTGCCGAAGGAAGAAGATCTGAAACTGGCGCAGGCGCAGGAACTGCTGGCCGCCGGCAACGCTGCCGAAGCGCTGCCGCTGCTGAAAGACGCCTGGCAGAGCAGCCAACAGCGCAGCGATATCGGCCTGACCCTGGCCGAAACTCAGATCGCGCTCAGCCGCAGCGAAGACGCCGAAGCGGTGCTGGCGACCATTCCACTGCAGGATCGCGATACCCGCTATCAGGGCCTGGTGGCGCAGATTGAACTGTTGAAGCAGGCGGCGGACACGCCGGAAATCCAACAGCTGCAACAGCAGGTGCAGCAGCAGCCGGGCAACGTCGAGCTGGCGGTGCAGCTGGCGCTGCAGCTGCATCAGGTCGGGCGTAACGAAGAAGCGCTGGAACTGCTGATGGGGCATCTGAAGAAAGATCTGGCCGCCGCCAACGGCAACGCGCGCAAGACCCTGATGGACATTCTGGCCGCGCTCGGCACCGGCGACGCGCTGGCCGCTAAGTATCGCCGCCAGCTGTACTCCCTGCTGTACTGATATACCCTTCGTCTTTCCAGCCGCATCGTTGTTGGCTGCACGTTCGAACCCCAGTCACTTAGTTATCTAAGCTCCTGGGGTTTCTCACGTTTGCCGCCTAGACGCAACTGGAAATCCATTGGGTATATGTGTTGTCCCAAAGTAAATATTGAAGGGTATCCCCTAAATAGTTCGAGTTGCATCAAGGCGGCAAGTTTGTAAGTCCCCGGGAACTTACTCAAGTAAGCGACCGGGGCGCGCAAACGCAGCCAACACAGATGCAGCTTGAAATATGACGGGGATATCAGCGATAGACCCGCACCCCGCCTTCCACGCCCGCCGGGCTGAACAACACCTGCCACAGCTGAATGTTGCGCGAACGGAACGCGCCGGCGCAGGCGTTCAGGTAATAAGTGAACATGCGTTCGAAGCGCTCGGAATAGCCGCCGGCCAACTCTGGCCACGCCCGTTTGAAGTTCTCCAGCCAGGCCATCAGCGTGCGATCGTAATCGGCGCCAAAGTTGTGCCAATCCTCCATCACGAAACGCCCTTCGCTGGCCTCGGCGATATGCCGCACCGAAGGCAGGCAGCCGTTGGGGAAGATGTATTTGTCTATCCAGGCGTCGACGTTGAGATCGGTCTGATTGGAACCGATGGTGTGCAGCAGGAACAGGCCGTCGGGCTTCAGGTTGCGCGCCGCGACGCTGAAATAGGTCTCGTAGTTTTTCGGCCCGACGTGCTCGAACATGCCGACCGATACGATGCGATCGAACTGGCGATCCAGATCGCGGTAATCCTGCAGCAAGATCTCGACGTCCAGCCCGGCGCAGCGTGCCTGCGCCAGCTTCTGCTGCTCGGCCGAAATGGTCACGCCGTGCACCGAGACGCCGTAGTTTTGCGCCGCAAACTGCGCCAGCCCGCCCCAGCCGCAGCCGATATCCAGCAGCGTCATGCCCGGCTTCAGCTGCAGTTTTTCGCAGATCATCCGCAGCTTGGCCTGCTGCGCCTGCTCGAGCGTCTGCGCCTCTTTCCAGTAGCCGCAGGAGTATTGCATGTAAGGATCGAGCATCGCCCGGAACAGGTCGTTGCCGATGTCGTAGTGCTCTTTGCCCACCTGCCAGGCGCGCTTGCGCGATTGGCGGTTGAACAGCCGGGCATAGGCGATGCGCGCGATGTCGCTCAGGCTTTTCGGCAGCCGCTCATCGACGCCGGCCTGCAGAATACGGGTGAACAACATGTCCAGCCGTTCGCACTCCCACCAGCCGTCCATATAGCCTTCGCCGAAACCGAGCGAGCCTTCCTGCAAAATGCGTTTGAACAGCGCTGGATTGTGCACCCGGATATCCCAGGCGCGCGGGCCGTTGATGGCGACGCCGGCTTCCGCCAACATCTCCTCCACAATGCGATACCAGCGATCCTTCTTCTGGGCGAGTTCATCAACACTGAGCGAATCCATAACAATCCTTGGCCGAAATGTCATTTCAAAAAGCATAGTCGCAAATAAAAATGACAAATTTTTGACGGTAAATACGGGGGTGTTTTTACTCTAGCCAAGGCGAGCAACATCATGAAATGAATAAAAATTATTGAAATCATGCCATTTAGGCATACTTATCCGCGCCAACTCGGGCGCGGTTAAACCGACGGCGGCTAAGGTAAAATAGAGGTGCCGGCCTGGCCCGCCAGCACCGCGTCGATATCCTGCAGGCCGCCGATATGCGCCGTCCGCCCGGTGCGATCGACGAAGCGGCTGACCGCCATGATCTTCGGCCCCATGGCGCCGTCCGCCACCGCCATCGGCGCCAGCTCCTGCGTGGTGGCACGCCGAATGGCGCGCTGGCGCGGCGTGCCCCACTCCTGATACACCGCGTCGGCGTCGGTGAGGATCACCAGATGATCGGCCCCCACCTGCTCCGCCAACAACGCCGCCGCCAGATCTTTGTCGATCACCGCTTCGCTGCCCGTCAGCCCACGCTCGCCGGCGATCATCGGGATACCGCCGCCGCCGTTGCAGATCACGATGTGCCGCTGCGACAGCAGCAGCGTGATCGCCTCGATGTCGAGGATCTTTTGCGGCGCCGGCGAAGGCACCACCCGGCGGATGTAGTTGCCGTCCGCCTTCAGCGTCCAGCCGTATTTTGCCTCCAGCGCCTGCCGCTGTTCCGGCGCATACACCGGCCCGATGAACTTGCTCGGCGCCTGATAATCCGCATCCTGCGCATCCACCAGCACCCGCGTCAGCAGCGTGGACACCGGCTGCTGCGGATGGCTGGCGCTCAACTGCTGCGCCAGCATATAGCCGATCATGCCCTGGCTTTCGGCCACCAGAATATCCAGCGGATAGGGCGGCACGTCGCGGTACGCCAGGTTCTGCAACGCCAGCAGCCCCACCTGCGGCCCGTTGCCGTGCACGATGGCGATGCGGTATTTCTGCGCCAGCTTGCCGATGGCGTCGGCGATAAGGGCGATGCTCTTATACTGATTTTCCGCAGAGAGCACGGCTCCGCGCTGCAACAGGGCGTTGCCGCCCAACGCAATGACCAAGGTTTTCATGGTTTGCACCCGTAGTTGAAATCATACCGTCCCGGCCGGATCCGCGATCCGGCCCTCGTGTTCACACCGCGCGCCGCACAGTGCGTTAATCGTCGTCACCCCCAGCCACACGCCCAGCAGCGTGTCCGCTCCCGAAAAGTGCCCCAGGCTCAGCACCGCCGCCACCGCCGCCGATACGTCTCCAGGCGCCCGCAGCCCCTGCGCCAACGCCTGCAGCGGCGTGGCGAACACGCCCTGCTCGGCATAATGCAGGTAGTGCGCGCTCACCAGCGTGGTCAGCGCGTCCAGCGGGGGGGTATGGGCGAAAAACGGCGCCAGCCCGGCGACCTGAATGCGGCTGTCGAGGTGCGCGCTCAGCAGCAGGCCGAGCAAGGTGTCGTCGTTGCTCGGCGTCAGCCCCGGCCCCTTGCCCAACGTCTGGCGCCAGTCGACCGTGCCGCCCCGCAGCCAACGGGAGAAATCCCGCACCAGCGCGGCCGGCTCCGGCGTTAACGGCTGCTTCACCAATCGGCCCAGCTCGCCGTGTAACCCGCACTGCGCCGTGCAGCGCTGCAATACCGCCGTCAGCGGCCGATCGGCAATGGCCGCACGCGATGTCAGCGCCAGATCCCGCGCCGCGGCGGCGGGCCGCACCAGGAGCCCATCCAACGTGATGCCTGCGGCGGAGAAGGCGCAGCGCCCTACGGACGGCACCGCACGCCGCACGCGATCGAAATCCCGCGCGCCGAGCTGCCACCCCATCGGGCTCAGGCCGCTGTCGGCGCGGTGCAGCGTCAGCAGCCGCGCGCGTTCCGTCAGGAAATTGATCGCGTTGTTGAAGCTGCCGACGCAGCGCAGCGCGCCGTAGTCTTGCGTCGCATGGCGGCTGCCGGCCAGCGCGATAATGTCCATACGCCCCTCCGTTGGCTTACGCCGTGATGCCGAGCTTATCGGCCAGCGCTTCGATCGCTTTCTCGAAGCAGCCGAGCGGCGCGCGCACCGTGCCGGCGCCAATTTGCCCGACCCCGGCTTCGCGGTGGGCGATGCCGGTGTTGATCAGCGGCGTGATGCCGGTTTCCACCACCCGCCGGGCATCCAGCCCCAGGCAGGCGCCCTGGAAGTCCCAGGTCGGGATCTGCAGCATCATGTTGCGCTCGAGGTAGATTTCCGCCATTTCCTCGGAGATGTCGGTGGCGGCGCTCATGCCGCCGGAAGCCCCGACGAAGCGCGTCACGCCTGGGGCCGCCACCATCGCCGCGCCGCCAATGCCGAAAGTTTCGGTGATCGCGCTGTCGCCGATGTCCGGGTTGGCGTCCGCCTGGCTGAAGCCGGAGAAGAACAGCCCTTCCGGCGTATTGACGGGGGCGGTGAACCAACGATCGCCCATCCCGCTGATCTTGATGCCGAAGTTCTTGCCGTTGCGGGTCATTACCGTGACGATGGTGCCCTGCTCAATTTCCGCCCCGGCGTCCATCGCCGCCTTGCAGTAGGCCATCGCCAGATTGAGGAAGAACTGATCGGTGATGCTGAGGAACTGCATCACCTGTGCCAGCTCCGCCTTATCGCGCGGCAGCAGGCTGATCTCCGGCGCCAGCCTGCGCATCAGCAGCGCCGAGGCCGCGATATTGCGCTGGTGGAATTCGTCCCCCATGCTGATCGCCTGCGCCATCAGCGCGGTCAGATCGATCCCCTCCTCCAGCGTCGCCAACACCGCTTTCAGCACCGGGGCCAGCGAGTCGCGCATCCAGCGCAGGCGCTGCTGCACGTCTTCGCCGTAGGCGCCGAAGCGCATCACCTTGCCGATGCCTTCGTTCATGTTGCAGTAGGCGTAATTGCCGTGAACGGTGTTCCTGACCACTACCATCGGCATGTGGGCCGAGGTGATGCCACCCATCGGCCCCACCGCGCTCACGCTGTGGCACGGGATGAACTCGATCTCCCCCTGCTCCAGCAGCGCCAGCGCCTGCTGCTCATCCTGCGCCCAGCCTTCGAACAGGCAGGCGCCGATGCAGGCGCCGCGCACCGGGCCGCTCATCTCTTGCCAGGTGACCGGCGGGCCGGCGTGCAGCAGCTTGCGCCCTTCGGCCAGCTGCGGGATCAAGCGGTGCGCCAGATCCACATCCTGCCAGTGCGGGCGCGCCTCGCGGATACGGGCGATAACGGCGGCGTTTGCTTGCTCAATCGTTGCGTACATAGCGGTTCCTTACTTTAATTTTTTCAAGATGTTGGCTAATCGTTGATCGCCACCGGCCACCGGCGCCCACTGGTAATGCACCACCGGGATATCGCTGGTTTGCAGGTCATCGGCGAAGCTGCGCAGCCCGGCGTTGATCACCGCGACGCCGTCCAGCAAGGCCGGCCGTTCGCGTTCAGGTGCAGGTAAGACGGGGGTAATCAGCTGGTGCGCCAGCGCGACCGCCGCCGGCAGCGACGGCATCACTGCGATGCCGGCTTCCTGCAGGGTGGCGATTTGCCGCGAGCGCTGCTGTGGATCCTGTTCGGTGCCGGTGACGGTGGCGATCGCCGCCAGCGGGTGGGCCGCGCCGCGCGCCGCACGCACATTGGCCACCTCGGCCGCCAGCGACGCCGCCGGATCGTCCTGAGCGCCGAAGCCGATCACCACGTCCAGCAGCAACACGCCGGTCTGCGGCTGCTGCACCAGGCGGGCGATCTCTTGATTGCGGGCGGTCGGGTCAATCATTGGGTGCGGGCGCCCCTGGGTATAAAAGTCATCGCCCATGTCGATGATGCGATGGCCGTCGGCCACCAGCATGGCGCCGCGCGGGTGCTCGCTATCCACCGGCAGGGACAGTTTTTCCGCCAGCAACATCGCGCATTCGGCCGCCAGCGTGCCGCCGGCGTATAGCCCGGCGATTTTGCCGCCGGGCACCGCGGGCTGTTGCGCCGCCTGTTGCTGCACGCAGCCCAGCATCGCCGCCAGCCGCGCCGCTTCATCCAGCGTGGCGGCGAACGTGATGTTGCCCTCCTGACGCACGGCGGACTGCGCGCCGAGGAACAGCGCCACCACCGGCTTGCCGAGCGCTTTCATCTCGTCAATCACCCGCTGGCGCACCTCGGGCGCCGGCGGTTTGGACACGAACGCCAGCACAAGACTCTGCGGATCCGCCGCCAGCATGCGCAGCGCGCTGATGGCGCTGATGCCGCCGATCTCCGCCGTCAAATCCCGCCCGCCGAGGCCAATGGCGTGCGAGATGCCCTGGCCCGCCAGGGCAATTTGCGAAATCAGTTCCTGAATGCCGGTGCCGGAGGCGCCCACCACGCCGATAGATCCGGCGGGCGCCACGTTGGCGAACGCCAGCGGCGCGCCGGCGATGCAGGCGGTGCCGCAGTCCGGCCCCATCACGATCAACCCGCGTTCGCGCGCCTTGGTTTTCAGCGCCACTTCCTGCGCCGGGCTGACGTTGTCGGAGAACATCATCACGTTGCAGCCGTCTTCCAGCGCGCTATCCGCCAGCTCCGCCGCATATTCGCCGGCGATCGAGATCAGCGCCAGATTGGCGGCGGGCAGCTTCTGCCTGGCGGTGCGCCAGCTGCGCGCCCGCAGCAGTTTTTTGCCGCCCTGGCTGCCCTGCGCAATCGCCTTGAGCGCCGTCTCCAGCGCCGCGCCGATCTCCTCGGCGATCGTCTCGTCGGCGGACTCCGCCTTGATCGCCACGCAAATATCGTTCGGCGTCGCTTCGCTAAACTGCGGGTGCCAGAAACCGGTCACCTCCAATAAGGATTTATTGGCCGGTGTCCCCATCATGACGGATATTTCCTCGACCTTGGGAGATTCACTGAGTTTGCGGGAGATCAACATCAGGCTGACGGAATCCTGAAAGCTCCCCTTTTTAATAAAAGCATGGATCATGGTGATATCCTTAAGACAGCATTTAATAATGTCGGCAATATTTCCCGCACCGGCGGCGCGGCGACGCATTGAATTCAGCGAAAAGGTTAATTATCAAGCTACAAATTAAAATCGTGCCCCGAGGTGAGTACGGTCACACTTTATCCATTGTTAGAAAAAATAACTTAATCGCCTGAATATTAGTTAATCCAGAAGGGAAAAATCATTTATAAAAAAACTTCTAACAATGGTGATTTAATTCAACGAATTTTTAATCCAATCGGATAAAACGCATCTGGATCACATTATTCCCCCCCGGTATTTATACATTACAACGCAGAGGCGAATTAAATAAACCGTAGTGATAAAAGGACTGTATATGAAGGTCTCTAAACAACAATTACATCAGCTTATCCAGCAAAAAATTCACGCCGCCGGCCTGAGCCAGGAACACGCCGGCATCGTCGCCGACGTGCTGGTTCATGCCGATGCGCGCGGCATTCATTCTCACGGTGCGGTCAGGGTCGAATACTATTCCGAACGCATCAGCAAAGGCGGCACCAACAATCACCCGCATTTCACCTTTGAGAAAACCGGCCCCTGCAGCGCCATTTTCGACGGCGACAACGGCGCCGGGCACGTGGCGGCCAAGCTGAGCATGGATCGCGCCATTGAAATGGCGAAAGAGAACGGCGTGGCGGTGGTGGGCGTGCGCCGCATCGGCCACAGTGGAGCGCTGTCCTACTTCGTGCAGCAGGCGGCGCGCGCCGGCATGGTCGGCATTTCGCTGTGCCAGTCCGATCCGATGGTGGTGCCGTACGGCGGCGCCGAGGTCTACTACGGCACCAACCCCATCGCCTTCTCCGCGCCGGGCGAAGGCGACGAGCTGATCACCTTCGATATGGCCACCACCGTGCAGGCCTGGGGCAAAGTGCTGGACGCCCGCTCGCGCAACGCCGCCATCCCCGACACCTGGGCGGTGGACGCCGAGGGCAAGCACACCACCGATCCGTTCGCCGTCAGCGGGCTGCTGCCGATCGCCGGGCCGAAAGGCTACGGCCTGATGATGATGGTCGACGTGCTGTCGGGCATTTTGCTCGGCCTGCCGTTCGGCAAACACGTCAGCTCGATGTATCACGATCTCAGCGCCGGCCGGGAATTGGGCCAATTGCATATCGTCCTGAATCCGGGTTATTTCACCAACGAATCGGCGTTCCGTAAAAATATCAGCCAGGTCATGAAAGAGTTGAATGCCGTTAAGCCGGCGCCGGGCGTCAGCAAAGTGCTTTATCCAGGGCAGAACAGCCATGCGCGTGAAATGGAAAGCGAGAAAAACGGTATCGAAATCGTCGACGATATTTATCAATACTTAATTTCAAATGCTATTTACCAGCGTTCTTACGACCATAAAGATCCCTTCGCCAGTTAACGCACTCTATTATCGTGGGCTTTTTACGCCGCGGCTCGCGGTTGATATTTCTGAGCCGGGGAGAAAAAAGAAAACCTTCATCAGCGCGCTCAGCGCAATAGGTCGGCCGGCGGCGAATAGCCTCCGCCCTGGCCGCATCGCCGCTGAGACACAACATGCGGGCAGGTAAACATGAAAGACTTCCAACAAGAAATCCGTGATATTTCCGGCTGGTTATCGAAAATCGGCGCCGATCCCAGCGGCGGCATGACGCGTCTGCTTTATACCCCGGAATGGATCGAAGCGCAGCACGCGCTGAAAACCACCTTCGAGGCCGCCGGACTGCGCACCCATTTTGATGCGGTCGGCAACCTGTTCGGCCGGCTGGAGGGCAGCAAATACCCCGACCAGGTGATTCTCTCCGGTTCGCACATCGACACGGTGGTCAACGGCGGCAACCTCGACGGCCAGTTCGGTATCGAAGCCGCCTTCATGGCGATCAAACACCTCAAAGACACCTACGGTCCGCCGCTGCGCAGCCTGGAAGTCATCGCGCTGGCGGAAGAAGAAGGCAGCCGCTTCCCTTATGTGTTCTGGGGCAGCAAGAACATCGTCGGCCTGGCCCGGCGGGAAGACGTGCAGCACATTACGGACGCCAAGGGCGTCGGCTTCGTCAACGCCATGCGCGACGCCGGTTTCGATTTCCCTCCGCCGCATCAGCCGCTGCGCAGCGACATCGCGGCCTTCGTCGAGATCCATATCGAACAGGGCAAGGTGCTGGAAACCGAAGGCAAAACCATCGGCGTGGTGACCAGCATCGTCGGCCAACGGCGTTATGACGTGCGGCTGCAGGGCGAAGCCAACCACGCCGGCACCACCCCGATGAGCTACCGCCGGGATACCGTGCACGCCTTCAGCCGCATCTGCTGCGAATCGATCGCCAAGGCGCGCGCCGAGGGCGACCCGCTGGTGCTGACCTTCGGCAAGGTGGAGCCGAAGCCGAACACCGTCAACGTGGTGCCGGGCTTCACCCACTTCACCCTCGACTGCCGCCACACCGATCAGGCCGCGCTGCTGCGCTTCACGCAGGAGATCGAGCAGGATATCCAGCGCATCTGCGCCGAGATGGGCATCGAGGCCGAGATCGATCTGTGGATGGACGAAGCGCCGATCCCGATGAACGAACAGTTGGTGGCCTGCGTCAGCCGCCTGTGCGAAACGCAGCGGCTGAATTACCGCATGATGCACAGCGGCGCCGGACACGACTCGCAAATCTTCGCCCCGCGCGTGCCGACGGTGATGATGTTCGTGCCGAGCATCGCCGGCATCAGCCATAACCCGGCGGAAAAAACCGCCGTCGCCGATTTGAACGAAGGGGTGAAAATCCTGGCGCAGACGCTGTATCAGCTGGCCTACACCGAACAGGGGGCCGAGGCATGAGCAAAGACATCGACCCGCGCTACTGGAAAAAGATCGTCGTCGTGCTCTGTCTGGGCTGGGCGGTGATCTGGATCTATCGCACCGTCCTGACGCCGATCTTCCCCGAGATCCAACAAACCATCGGCGCGCACTCCAATGCGGAAATGGGGCTGATCGCCAGCTTCTACTTCTTCGCCTACACCGGGATGCAGATCCCGGCGGGCATCCTGGTGGACAAATTCGGCAAGAAGGTGGTGCTGATCCCGGGCTTCTGCCTGTTCATCATCGCCACGCTGCTGATCGGCAACGCCACCAGCCTGACCATGGTCTATGCCGGCAGCCTGCTGGCGGGCATGGGCTGCGGCTCTTACTACGGCTCGGCCTACTCCCTGTCGTCGGAGAATATCCCGCTGGAACGCCGTGGCCTGGCAACCGCGGTGATCAACAGCGGCTCGGCGCTCGGCATGGCCATCGGCCTGATCGCCTCCAGCCTGCTGGTGAAAAGCTTCAACATGAACTGGCAGATCATGCTGTTCATCATCACCGGCCTGCTGGTGGTGATGACGCTGGTGTTCGCCGTGGTCATCAAAGGCTCGCAGCCTCACGCCGCGGCGGCCGTCAGCCAGACCGTTGCGCCGACGGCTGCCGAGCCCGAGGAGGACGGCCAGCCCAGCGGCCTGTTCAGCCTGCGCATGATCTCCGCCTACGCGATGTACTTCGCCACCTGCTACGGCTACTACATGATAGTCACCTGGCTGCCCTCGTTCCTGCAGCAAGAGCGCGGCTTTGAAGGGGTGGCCATCGGCTTCTCCTCCGCCCTGGTGGCGTTCGCCTCGGTGCCGGGCGCGCTGTTCTTCAGCCGCATGTCCGACCGTTTCCGCAACAAGAAGGTGCAGCTGATCATTTTCCTCGAGCTGTGCGCGGCGGTGATGCTGGTTTGCACCGTCATTTCGCCGGACTCCACCATGCTGCTGATCAGCCTGATCCTGTACGGGTTGCTGGGCAAGCTGGCGGTCGATCCGATCATGATCTCCTTCGTCGCCGACAACGCGCCGAAGAAAGGCTATGGCACCAGCTTCGGCGTGTTCAACTTCTTCGGCATGTCCTCGTCGGTGATCGCCCCCTTCCTGACCGGCGTGATCTCCGACAGCACCGGCTCCAAGGTGATGGGGTTTTACATCTCCGCCGCCATCCTGCTGGTGGGCACCGCCATTTTCTTCACCGTCAACGTCTTGATGAAACGCACTACGCCAACCCGAACGGCCACCGAGGCCTGACGGCGCTTTTTTACCGGGCGCAGCCGCGGCGCCCTTTCAACGATCAGGAGAATTAACGTGGGTTACTTCAACAATCAAACCGGATATCCAACCGACATTCTGTCAACGCGCGCCATCATCAAACGCGGCAACTATGCGCTGATCCCGCCGAACGGCCTGGTGCGCAACGTCATTCCCGGTTTTGAAAACTGCGACGTCACCATCTTGTCGACGCCGAAACTGGGCGCCACCTTCGTCGATTATCTGGTAACGCTGCACGACTGCGGCCGCAACACCAAAGGCTTTGGCGGCGAAGAGATCGAAACCTTCGTGTACGTCATCGACGGCGCCATCACCGCTTCCGCCGACGCCACCGACTACCCGCTGACCGCCGGCGGCTATCTTTACTGCCCGGCGGGCGTCACCCTGCGGCTGGAAAACGCCAACGGCGGCCAATCCAGCCGCCTGTTCCTCTACAAGCGCCGCTACCAGCGCATCAAGGGTTACGAGGCGCACGTGGTCAGCAACAACGTCGCCAACCTGGAAAAGATCCACTACGAAGGCATGAGCGAGGTGATCCTGCAGGATCTGCTGCCGAAAGATCTGGGCTTCGACATGAATATGCACATCCTCTCCTTCGCCCCCGGCGCCAGCCACGGCTACATCGAGACCCACGTGCAAGAGCATGGCGCCTACATTCTCAGCGGCGCCGGCGTGTACAACCTGGACAATGAATGGATGCCGGTGAAGCAAGGCGACTACATCTTCATGGGCGCCTATGTGCAGCAGGCGGGCTATGCGGTGGGCCAGGAAACCTTCAGCTACATCTACTCCAAGGACTGCAACCGCGACGTCGAGCCGTAAGCGCTTCGCCGCCAAAACCAAGGCCACCTGCTCGCGCAGCGTGGCCTTCTTTTTATCCCAATCGCCGGCCGATGCGCATCGCGCGGGCGACGTTGGCGGCGCTGCGCTGCAGGTTGAGTTCCCCTTGCGACAGTGCGATCTCCAGCGCACTCAGGCGCGGCAGAATGCTGAACATCGCGTCTATTCCCTGCGCGTGCAGCGCCTCCGCCCCTTCCTCCACCACGCCGGCCAGCGCGATGACCGGCAAACCGCGCGCCCGCGCCAGACGGGCGACGCCGGACAGCGCCTTGCCGCCCAGCGTTTGGCTGTCGATGCGCCCTTCGCCGGTGATCAGCAGATCGGCCTCCGCCAGCGCCTGCTCCAGGCCCAGCGCCGCCATCACGATCTCGATGCCCGGCTTCAGCGCTGCACCGAGAAACACCTGGCAGGCGATCCCCATGCCGCCCGCCGCCCCGCCGCCGGCGACGTGCCGCACGTCGCGCCCGGTACTCTGGCGGATCACCTCGGCATACTGCGTCAGGCCCTGTTCCAACTGCGCCACCATCGCCGCCGTCGCGCCCTTCTGCGGCCCGAACACCGCCGCTGCGCCGCGCGGCCCCACCAGCGGATTGTCTACGTCGCAGGCGACCTCGATCCGGCACTGCCGCAGGCGCGCATCCAGCGTACTGAGATCGATTCCGCTCAGCGTCGCCAGCTCGCCGCCGCCCCACGGCAGCGCCTTGCCGTCCGGGCGGTAGAAGCGCCCGCCCAGCGCCTGCACCATGCCGACGCCGCCATCCACCGTGGCGCTGCCGCCGATGCCGAGGATCAGGTGGCGAATGCCCTGATCCAACGCATGCAGGATCAGTTCGCCGGTGCCGTAGCTGGTCGCCAACAGCGGGTTACGGCGCGCCGCCGGCGTCAGCATCAATCCACTGGCCGCCGCCATTTCGATCACCGCCGTCTTGCCGTCGCCGCTGACGCCGTAAAACGCCGCCACCCGTTCCCCCAGCGGCCCCGTTGCGGCCACGCTCACTTTGCGCCCGCCGGTGGCGGCCACCAGCGCGTCCACCGTGCCTTCGCCGCCGTCGGCGATCGGCAGGCAGACGCACTCGGCATCGGGATAAACCTCGTGGAAGCCGCGCGCGATCGCCCGCGCCGCCCGTTCCGCGCTGACGCTTTCTTTAAATGAATCCGGTGCAATAACAATTTTCATGATGCCTCCTTTATTCGAGACGAAATAAAAATGGCCATGCCTTCCCCCGCTGAAATAATCAGATGAGAAATGCATGGCGAAATAAAATAAAACTGTTGCCGACTATTTAATGAAGATGAAGGGAAGCGTTATTTATTGACCCATTTCGCCGGCACGCTGTAGGTTAATATCGCCCCCAGTATCATCATTGTCGACAAGACGCACATCGCCGCCAAATTGCTGTGGGTCAGCTGTTTGAAATAGCCGATGATATAAGGTGAAATAAAACCGCCGATATTGGCGATGGAATTGATGAGCGCAATGCCCGCCGCGGCGCAGGTGCCGGTAAAAATGGCGTTCGGCAGGCTCCAGAACAGCGGCGACGGCACCAGGCTCGACGCCACCGCCACGCACAGCGCCGCCATCACCACGTGCTTGTTGTCCGGGAACAGGCCGATAAAGATCAGCGACACCGCGGCGATGCAGAACGGCACGATGATGTGCCAACGCCGCTCGCGATGCTTGTCCGAACTGCGCGCGGCCACCAGCATCGCCACCACCGCCAGCATATACGGCAGCATGGTCAGCAACCCGATATCCATCACCGAGGTCACGCCGGTGTCGCGAATGATGGTCGGCACCCAAAACGCCAGCCCGCCCTGGCCCATCACGGTGCAGAAGCAAATCAGCCACATTTTGGTGAACGCGGACGATCTCAGCATGCTTTTCATCGTCCACTCCTGCCCGCCGGCAGCGCCCTGGCGCGGCGCGCTCTGCGCCATATCCTCTTTGATCAGCGCCTTCTCCTGCGGGCTGAGCCACTTGGCGCTCTGATAGGTATTATCCAGGAAACAGAAGATGACGATGGCGATCAGCAGCGCGCGCGGGCCGCTGATAAAGAACAGCCACTGCCAACCGGAGAGATTCATCAGGCCGTTCATGTGCTCGATGATCCACCCGCACAGCGGGCCGCCGATGATGTTGCTGACCGGGATACCGCACACGAACAGCGCCGTCATCTTGGCGCGCTGGCTGGACGGGAACCACAGCGTCAGATAGAGGATCACGCCGGGGTAGAAGCCGGCCTCCGCCAGCCCCAGCAGGAAACGCGCCAGGTAAAATTGCCAGGGGTTGGTGATAAAGATGCTCAGCATCGAAATCGCCCCCCACACCACCATCAGCAGCGCGATGATCTTTCTGGCGCCGTAGCGGCTCAGCAGAATATTACTGGGTACCCCGGCGATGATATAGCCGATGAAAAACACCCCGGCGCCCAGCCCGTAAACGGCTTCGGCCATCGAGACATTGCCGTTCAGAATATCGGGCATCATTTGAAATTTCGAAAACGAAATGCCAACCCGATCGAGATAACCGACGATATAGCTCACTAATAAAATGGGCATAATGCGCCAGGCGATTTTTCGATATAAACGGTTTTTGTCAGGGGCGGTAAGAATATCTTTATCAATAACAGCATTATCGGTTGCCATATTCAGTGTCTCCTCGGTTGGCATCCTGCTTTTTACTTTTTATTGTGCTGAATCATTTTTTATTGGATTGGCGGGGACCCTCTTTATTTATCATAAAGAGGGCGTTATTAATGTCGAACATCTCTGATTCTAACGATAAGCCGGCAAATCAAATGCCGGGGGTGCTCTTAGACGGCCACCCGGTGGTTGCCCATGATCTCCAGCGCCCGCACCAGCGCGGAGTGATCCAGTTCGCCGTCGCCATTGGCGGCGCAGACGTTGAACAACTCCTGGCAAGTGGCGGTATTCGGCAGGCTGAGCGCCAGCGCCTTCGCGCCCTGCAGCGCCAGATTAAGATCCTTCTGGTGCAGCGAGATGCGGAACCCTGGCGCGAACGCCCGCTTGATCATCCGCTCGCCGTGCACCTCCAGAATGCGCGACGAGGCGAAACCGCCCATCAGGGCTTCGCGCACCCGGGCCGGATCGGCGCCGGCGCGCGAGGCGAACACCAGCGCCTCGGAGACCGCTTCGATGGTCAGCGCCACGATGATCTGGTTGGCGACCTTGCAGGTTTGCCCGTCGCCGTTGCCGCCGATCAGCGTGATGTTCTTGCCCATCAGCGCCAGCAGCGGCTGCACCCGTTCGAAGGTCGCTTCCTCGCCGCCCACCATGATGGTCAGCGTGCCCTGTTTGGCGCCCACTTCGCCGCCGGAAACCGGCGCGTCCAGGTACTGGGCGCCCAGCTGGTTGATGCGCTGCGCGAACCGCTTGGTCTCCAGCGGTGAAATGGAGCTCATGTCCACCACCACTTTGCCGTTCAGCTTGCCGGCGGCGCAGCCGCGTTCACCGAACAGTACCTCCTCCACCTGAGGCGTATCCGGCACCATGATAAAGATCACGTCCGCCTCATCCGCCACCTGCTGCGGATCGCCGCAGGCGATGGCCCCTTGCTGCAACAGCGCCGCCGGCACCTGATGCCGGGTGTGGGCGTAAAGCGTGTGCCCACCCGCCAGCAGCTTTTCCGCCATCGGCGCGCCCATGATGCCCAGACCGATAAATCCCACTTTCATTTTCATCTCCTCAAGACAGGTATTTTTTAATCCATGACAGGCCGCTTTCCGTGGTGGTGAGCGGTTTGTATTCACAGCCGATCCAGCCGCGGTAACCCATGCGATCCAGCTGCGCGAAGATAAACTCGCAGTTGATTTCGCCGGTGCCCGGCTCGTGCCGCCCCGGGTTGTCGGCGACCTGAACGTGGTCGATCTTCGCCAGCAGGCGCTCAAGGGTCTGCGTCAGCTCTCCCTCCATGCGCTGCATGTGGTAAAGGTCGTACTGCAGATACAGGTTGGGGCTGCCGATCGCTTCGATCAGTTCGATCGCCTGCCGGGAGGTTTGCAGGTAGAACTGCGGCATGTCGTAGCGGTTGATCGGTTCGATCAGCAGGCGGATATTCTGCCGCGCCAGGGTGTCGGCGGCGTAGCTCAGGTTCTCCTTCACCCGTTCGTCGGTGGTGTGGCGGCTGACGGCGGGATCCGGATTGCCGATCAGGCAGTTGATGCGATCGCAGCCCAGCGCCTGCGCATACTCGATCGCGCGCCCGACGCCGTCGCGGAACTCCGCTTCGCGCCCCGGCAAGCAGGCGATGCCCCGTTCGCCCGCCGCCCAGTCGCCGGCCGGCAGGTTGAACAGCACCTGGCTCAGGCGATGCGCCTCCAGTTCGCTGCGCAGCGCGGCGATCGGGTAGTCATAGGGAAACATGTATTCCACCGCGCTGAAGCCCTGCTCCTTCGCCCGGCGGAAGCGCTGCATGAAATCGACTTCGGTGAACAGCATGGACAGGTTGGCTGAAAATTTCGGCATGGTAAGGCTCCTTAACGGTAATCAAAGAAGTTGACCGAGGTCGGCGCGTCTTCCGGCGTTGCCGCCACCGGTTCGAACTCGTTGACGTTATCCAGCTCGGTGCCCATGGAAATATTGGTGACGCGCTCCAGGATGATTTCCACCACCACCGGCACCCGGTGCTGCTGCATCAGTTCCTGGGCCTGACGGAACGCCGGCGCGATCTCTTCCGGTTTGAACACCCTCAGCGCCTTGCAGCCCAGCCCTTCCGCCACCTTGACGTGATCGACGCCATACTCGCCAATCTCCGCATTGTTGATGTTTTCAAACGACAGCTGCACGCAGTAATCCATATCGAAACCGCGCTGCGCCTGGCGGATCAGCCCCAGGTAGGCGTTGTTCACCAGCACGTGGATATAGGGCAGCTTGAACTGCGCGCCGACCGCCAGCTCTTCAATCATAAATTGGAAATCATAGTCGCCCGACAGCGCGATCACCTTGCGCTGCGGATCGGCGGCGCACACGCCCAGCGCCGCAGGCAACGTCCAGCCCAGCGGGCCGGCCTGGCCGGCGTTGATCCAGTGACGCGGCTCGAAAACGTGCAGCATTTGCGCAGCGGCGATCTGCGACAGCCCGATGGTGGTGACGTAGCAGGCGTCGCGGCCGAAGGCGCGGTTCATCTCTTGATACACCCGCTGCGGCTTGACCGGCACGTTGTCGAAGTGGGTCTTGCGCAGCAGCGTTTGCTTGCGCTGCAGACAGGCGGCGCACCAGGCGTCGCGATTCGGCAACTCGCCGCGCTCGAAGCGGCGCTTTGCCGTGTCCACCAGCATTTGCAGCGCGATGCGCGCGTCGGAAACGATGCCCAGATCCGGGCAGATCACCCGGCCAATCTGCGTCGGCTCGATATCGATGTGCACCACCTTGCGCCCGGCGGTGTACTTGTCCACCGAGCCGGTGTGGCGGTTGGCCCAGCGGTTGCCGATGCCGAACACCAGATCCGAATCCAGCAGGTTGGCGTTGCCGTAGCGATGCGAGGTTTGCAGGCCCGCCATGCCCGCCATCAGCGGGTGATCGTCCGGAATGGCGCCCCAGCCCATCAGCGTCGGGATCACCGGCACGTTGCAGATCTCCGCCAGCTGCTGCAGCAGATCCGCCGCGTCGGCGTTGTGAATGCCGCCGCCGGCGATGATCAGCGGTTTTTTCGCCGCGCACAGCAGATCCAGCGCTTTGTCGATCTGCGCCTGGGTGGCCGCCGGCTTATAGGCGGGCAGCGAAGAGTAGGTGTCCGGATCGAACTCGATCTCCGCCATCTGCACGTCGAAAGGCAGGTCGATCAGCACCGGGCCCGGCCGGCCGGAGCGCATCAGGTGGAACGCCTGCTGCAGCACGCGCGGCACCAGCGCCGGTTCCTGCACGGTGACCGCCATCTTGGTCACCGGCTTGGCGATCGATTCGATGTCTACCGCCTGAAAATCTTCTTTGTGCAAACGCGCACGCGGCGCCTGGCCGGTGATGCACAGGATCGGAATCGAATCGGCGGAGGCGGAGTAAAGGCCGGTGATCATGTCGGTGCCCGCCGGGCCGGAGGTGCCGATGCACACGCCGATATTGCCGGCGGCGGCGCGGGTGTAGCCTTCCGCCATGTGCGAGGCCCCTTCCACGTGCCGCGCCAGGTAGTGTTTGATGCCGCCGTGCCGCCGCATCGCATCGTAGAACGGGTTGATCGCCGCGCCGGGCACGCCGAACGCGGTGGTGATCCCTTCTTTTTCCAGCACGTGCATTGCCGCGTCTACCGCTCGCATAATTGCCATGTGATGCTCTCCTCAATTTATTGGAAAATTTTTCCAACTTAAAATTACGCTCAAAAAAACCCGTTTGCTCATCAAACGGGGAGTCTTGCTCCGCGCCGGTTCAGCCCGGCGCGCGACGTTTACGCCTTGCTGCGCGATTCGCCCAGCGCGGCGCTGATGTCTCTGGCCACTTCACCCACCAGTTCGCCCAGCTCCTTGAACCGCTCCTTGCCGACCCGCGAACTGGGCCCGGAGATGGAGATGGCGGCGATCACGTTGTTGTTGCGATCGAAAATCGCCGAAGCCAGGCAGTTCAGGCCGAGCGCGTGCTCTTCATCGTCGATGGTGTAGCCCTGTTCCAGCGACTGATGCAGATCCTTGCGCAGCAGGTTCACGCTGGTCAGCGTCTTCGGCGTATAGGATTGCAGCCCCGAACGCACGATCAGATCCAGCATCTCCTCTTCCGCCAGCGGGTACAGCAGCGCCTTGCCGGCGCCCGAGGCGTGCAGCGGCAAGCGGCTGCCCAGCGGCGCGCACATGCGCACCATCGCCTGGCACTCGCATTGGCGAATCAGCACCGCGTCGAAATTGTTGCGGATCGCCAGGTTGGCGGTCTCGCCGGACAGCAACATCAGCCGGCGCATGAACGGCCCGGCCACCGATACCACGTCGCGATCGTTCATGTAAGCGGAACCGACGGTGAACGACTGAATGCCGATATGCCACCAGCCCAGCTGTGGATCCTGAAAGACGAATTCCGATTTCTCCAGCACTTTCAACAATCTGAAGGTGGTGGAAAGCGGCAGTTCCAGCTTTTCGGACAGCACGGAAACCGACGAACTCCCCCCGGCGTTGGCCAGGTACTGGAGGATCTCCAGCCCGCGATCCAACGCCTGCGCTCCTTTGGTGGCGCCGGCTTCAGTGGCGGGTCGTCCTTTCCTGCGTAATTCGGTCATTCAAGCTTCCTTTGTCAGTGACGGCATGGGTGACGCTATGATAAACGCCCAGCGCGGCGTGCGGCCAGCGCTATGCCAAAACTATGCGATACGGCTCCGGCAAGCGGCTGACCACGCAGTTGTCGGCGCCCGCGCGGTCGATGGTGAAAAAGTCGGTGACCTTCGCATAGGCGAACAGCGGGTGGTGCCAGACATTGCGATGATAGTTGATCCCCTGTTTGCCGTTGGTGATAAAGGCGCGCAGCGTGCCGACGGGGATGGTTTCGCCCGGTTCGGCGACGATCACCACGAAGCGTTCGCCGTTCATCGGCACAAAGGCCTGCGACGAGAGCGGATGCTTTTCCAACAGGGAAAAGGTCATCGGCAGATCGCAGGGTTCCGCCCGGTTGATGCTGGCCAGCACCCGGTTGCCGTCGGACACCTCTATCCTGGCGAGATCGTGATAACGCTCGGTTTTCCCGTCATTGATATGAAAGAAACGCGAGCCCTCTATCTGCAATACATCGCCATAAGGCGCAAAGGCCGCCGGCGTTAATTCTTCGATGACTAAATCCATGTGATTCTCCCAAGCGCATGACCCAGACGACGATTGAACGGCGATATTTCACCCAACGCCTTCACTCTAGACAGCGCGTGGTGAATTTGACAGCATTTTTTTGGAAAATTTTTCCACAACAAGATCGCCAGCACGCTTTATGATCGAAGAGCAATATTAGTTGCCTTAAATCAATGAATTAAAAAACCGCCTGATTCATCATCGGGCAAAATGGGGCGGCGCATATTCATCGCTATCGGGTGATTCTGTGACCGGGATCGTGGGGTTGCGCTTTGCCGCTGCCTATCGCGCCGCAACATCAGTAGATTCTTCTCACCGATAACCGAAAAGGCGGTGTCAGCCAAGGACCCCTCATGCTGGATCACGAAACCATTCGTTCGTTTATCAAGGTTGCCGAGTGCCAAAGTTTCTCCCGCGCGGCGGAGCTGCTGCACAAAACCACCGCCACCATCAGCTACCGCATCAAAACGCTGGAAGAGAGCATCGGCACGCAGCTATTTATCCGCACCACCCGCACCGTCAACCTGACGCCGGCCGGAGAGTATTTGCTGGAACGCTGCCGCCAGTGGCACACCTGGCTGGACGCCATGCCGGGCGAGCTGCGGCAAATCAACGACGGCGTAGAGCATCAGGTGAATATCGTGATCAACAACCTGCTGTACGACGCCGCCGCCGTAGCCGGGCTGTTAACTCACCTGCACGACAAATACCCGTTCACCCAATTCCACATTTCCCGCCAGGTGTACATGGGCGTGTGGGACGCGTTGCTGAATGAGGATTGCCATCTGGCGATCGGCGCGGCGGGCAATGAATCGCTGGAAAACAGCATCAAGGTGCTGCCGCTGGGCAAAATAGAGTGGGTGTTCGCCATCGCGGCGACGCACCCGCTGGCCGCCGCCGCCGATCCGCTGAACGAAACGCAGCTGCGCCCTTACGCCGCGATCAACGTCGAAGATACCGCACGCCATTTGGCCAAGCGCACCGCCTGGCTGCTGTCGGGCCAGCAGGAAATCAAGGTGCCGGATCTGCGCACCAAGCTGGAGTGCCATCTGCGCGGTCTCGGGATCGGTTTCCTTCCGCGCCGGCTGTGCCAAACTTATCTGGAGAGCGGCGAGTTGGTGGCCAAACAGCTCAAATACCCGCGCCAGTCTTCTCCCCTGTCGCTGGCCTGGTCCGATGCTCGCGGCGGCGAAGCGGTGCGCACCCTTATCAACCTGTTCCAGACGCGGGATCCGCTGATCGCGGGTTTGATCGGCGCTCTGGATTAAGTCTCGGTATCGGTAGGCATTTTTCCGGCGCTGACGTAATATCTGTTTACATATGTCTGACAGGAGGTTTGCATGCTTACTTTTATCCCCATCGTGATCGTCGTCGCGCTGATTGTGGTGTTCGCCGGCGTCAAAATTGTGCCGCAGGGGTTCCAATGGACGGTAGAACGCTTCGGCCGCTACACCAAAACGCTGATGCCGGGCCTGAACCTGGTGGTGCCGTTCATGGACCGCATCGGCCGTAAAATCAACATGATGGAACAGGTGCTGGACATTCCCTCGCAGGAGGTGATTTCCCGCGATAACGCCAACGTCGCCATCGACGCGGTGTGCTTTATCCAGGTGGTCGATCCGGCCCGCGCCGCCTACGAGGTCAGCAACCTCGAACAGGCGATCGTCAACCTGACCATGACCAACTTCCGCACCGTGCTCGGCTCGATGGAGCTGGACGAAATGCTGTCGCAGCGCGACAGCATCAACAGCCGCCTGCTGCACATCGTCGATGAAGCGACCAATCCGTGGGGGGTGAAAATCACCCGTATCGAGATCCGTGACGTGCGGCCGCCGGCGGAACTGATCGCCTCGATGAACGCCCAGATGAAGGCCGAACGGACCAAGCGCGCCGACATCCTGGAGGCGGAAGGGGTGCGTCAGGCGGCCATTCTGCGCGCCGAGGGGGAGAAACAGTCGCAGATCCTGAAGGCCGAGGGCGAACGCCAGTCGGCATTCCTGCAGGCGGAAGCGCGTGAACGCGCCGCCGAGGCCGAGGCGCGCGCCACCCAGCTGGTGTCCGACGCCATCGCCAGCGGCAACATTCAGGCGGTGAACTACTTCGTGGCGCAGAAATACACCGACGCGCTGCAGAAGATCGGTTCCTCCAACAACAGCAAGGTGGTGATGATGCCGCTGGACGCCAGCAGCCTGCTCGGCTCTATCGGCGGCATTACCGAACTGCTGAAAGAAAGCAAAGGCAAATAATCATGCTCGAACTGATCGCGGCGAATCCGCTGTGGTTTTGGCTCTCCCTCGGGGGCGTGTTGCTGGCGGCGGAAATGCTCGGCGCCGGCGGTTACCTGCTGTGGAGCGGCGTGGCGGCGCTGTTGGTCGGCGTGCTGATCTGGCTGCTGCCGCCGCTTTCCTGGGCGTGGCAGGGCATGATCTTCGCCGTCCTGACCGTCGTCGTCGCCTATCTGTGGTGGTACTGGCTGCGCCGGCGCCCGGCGGCCGCATCCGGCGGTTCGCCGGTGCTCAACCAGCGCAACCGCCAGCTGATCGGCACTCGCGCTACGCTGACGGAGCCGATGCACAACGGCATGGGGCGCATCAATATCGGCGACAGCAGCTGGCGCGCGCAGGCGGCGGAAGATCTGCCCGCCGGCACCGAAGTGGAAGTGGTGGCGGTGGAAGGGGTCACGCTGGTGATCCGCGCCATCGGCCGTTAATTAGAACGACAGCATCCCGCCAGGTTGTTGATGATGGGGCACTCTGCCCCCTCGTCGCCCGGGCATTGGTCGGCCAGCGTCACCAGGCGCTGGCGCATTTCGCCCAGTTCGCTGATGTGCCTGTCGATCTCCGCCACCTTCTGCAGCGTGCGCGCCTTCACGTCGGCGCTGTGGCGGGCCGGATCGTTGAACAACGCCACCAGCTCGCGGCACTCGTCCAGGTTGAAGCCCACCTGCCGCGCCTGGCGCAGCAGCGTCAGCTCTTCAACGTGCCTGGCGGAATAATGGCGGTAACCGTTATCGCTGCGGATCGGGGCGGTAATCAGCGCTTTCTCTTCGTAAAAACGAATCGTTTTGCTGGTTAACCCGGTTTTTTTCGCGACGTCGCTAATATTCATTTTCCCTCCTTGACCTTACCCTTGCTGGAAGGTTTAAGCTTCATTCTTAGTGAAAACAGGTTCGGCGGTCAACCTTTAAACACCGCCGTTTAAGCAAGGAGTTCAATCATGTCACACACCACTATGCTGGCATTGCAGGGGCTGTCCTGCATGAACTGCGCGCAGCGGGTGAAAAAAGCCCTGGAAAGCCGCAGCGATGTCGAACAGGCGGACGTTAACGTGCATTACGCCAAAGTGACCGGCGACGCACCGGACAGCGCGCTGATCGACAGCGTGATCGCCGCCGGTTATCAGGCCGAAGTCGCGCCGCGCGCCGATACCGAACTGCAGCTGAGCGGCCTGAGCTGCATGCACTGCGTCGGCACCACCCGCAAAGCGCTGGAAGCGGTGCCGGGCGTGTTCGCCGCCGACGTCGCTATCGACAGCGCGAAAGTGTACGGCGATGCCGATCCGCAGGCGCTGATCGCCGCGGTGGAAGATGCCGGTTATCACGCCGGCGTAGCGGGCGCCGCCGCCCCAAAAACTGAGCCGTTGACTGACGCAACACCTTCGTTGCCGGACGTTCAGCCAGCGGCGCAATCTCCCCTTCCGGCAACCGACGGCGCGGACGACAGCGTACAGCTGCTGCTCAGCGGCATGACCTGCGCCAGCTGCGTCAATAAAGTGCAGCAGGCGCTGCAAAGCGTTCCCGGCGTTGAGCACGCGCGCGTCAACCTGGCGGAGCGCAGCGCGCTGGTGACCGGCGCCGCCGATGCGCAGGCGCTGGTGGCGGCGGTGGAAAAAGCCGGCTACGGCGCCGAAATGATTCAGGACGAGACCGAACGCCGCGAGCGCCAACAGCAGACCGCACGCGCCAACATGAAGCGCTTTAGTTGGCAGGCGGCGCTGGGTCTGGCGTTGGGTATCCCGCTGATGGCCTGGGGGCTGTTCGGCGGCAGCATGACGCTGACGCCGGAAACCCAGCGCCCCTGGCTGCTGGTCGGCGTCATCACCCTGGCGGTGATGGTGTTCGCCGGCGGGCACTTCTACCGCAACGCCTGGCGCGCGCTGATGAACGGCAGCGCCACCATGGATACCCTGGTGGCGCTCGGCACCGGCGCCGCCTGGCTCTATTCGATCGCCGTCAACATCTGGCCCGATTTCTTCCCGATGGAGGCGCGCCACCTCTATTACGAGGCCAGCGCGATGATCATCGGTTTGATCAACCTCGGCCATGCGCTGGAGCAGCGCGCTCGCCAGCGTTCTTCGCAGGCGCTGGAGCGGTTGCTGGATCTGACGCCGCCTACCGCACGGCTGGTAACCGACGACGGCGAGCGCGATATCCCGCTGGCGGAGGTGCAGCTCGGCATGACGCTGCGGCTGACCACCGGCGATCGCGTGCCGGTCGACGGTGAAATCGTGCAGGGTGAAGTCTGGCTCGATGAAGCGATGCTGACCGGCGAAGCGGTGCCGCAGCAGAAAGGCCCCGGCGATACGGTGCATGCCGGGACGGTGGTCGACGACGGCAGCGTGCTGTTCCGCGCCGCCGCCATCGGCAGCCAAACCACGCTGGCGCGCATCATCAAACTGGTGCGCCAGGCGCAGAGCAGTAAACCGGCGATCGGCCAACTGGCCGACCGCGTCTCGGCGGTGTTCGTGCCGGCGGTGGTGGCGATCGCCCTGTTCAGCGCGGCGATATGGTACTTCTTCGGCCCGCAGCCGCAGCTGGTCTATACGTTGGTGATCGCCACCACGGTGCTGATCATCGCCTGCCCGTGCGCATTGGGATTGGCGACGCCGATGTCGATCATCTCCGGCGTGGGCCGCGCGGCGGAGTTTGGCGTGCTGGTACGCGACGCCGACGCCCTGCAGCAGGCCAGCCAGTTGGACACCCTGGTGTTCGACAAAACCGGCACCCTGACCGAAGGAAAGCCGCAGGTGGTGGAGATCCTGACCTTCAATCAGGTCAGCGAACGGCAGGCGATCGGCTGGGCCGCCGCGCTGGAGCAAGGCTCCAATCACCCGCTGGCGCGCGCCATCATGGAACGCGCCGCCGGGCAAACGCTGCCGCAGGTGGCGCAGTTCCGCACCCTGCGCGGCGCCGGCGTCAGCGGGGAGATCGACGGCGTGCAGTTGCTGCTGGGCAACGCCGCGCTGCTGGAGCAGCATCAGGTCGCGATCGCCGAACTGGAAGCGCCGATGCGCGACCAGGCCGAACGCGGCGTGACACCGGTGCTGCTGGCCGTTAACGGTAAACCGGCCGCGCTGTTCGCCATTCGCGATCCGCTGCGCGAAGACAGCGTCGCGGCGCTGCAGCGCCTGCACCAGCAGGGGTATCAGCTGGTGATGCTGACCGGCGACAACCCGGTGACCGCCAACGCCATCGCCAAAGAGGCCGGTATCGATCGGGTGATTGCCGGGGTGCTGCCGGACGGCAAAGCGGCGGCGATCAAACAGCTGCAGGCGCAGGGCCAACGCGTGGCGATGGTCGGCGACGGCATCAACGACGCCCCGGCGCTGGCGCAGGCCGACGTGGGCATCGCGATGGGCGGCGGCAGCGACATCGCCATCGAGACCGCCGCCATCACCCTGATGCGCCACAGCCTGCACGGCGTGGCGGATGCGGTGGAACTGTCGAAGGCCACGCTGCGCAACATGAAGCAGAACCTGTTCGGCGCCTTTATCTACAATACGCTGGGCATCCCGATCGCCGCCGGCGTGCTCTACCCGCTGACCGGCACGCTGCTCAGCCCGGTGGTGGCGGGCGCGGCGATGGCGCTGTCGTCGATTACCGTGGTCAGCAACGCCAACCGGCTGCTGCGTTTTAAACCCAGGAAGTGATCTCAGGGGCGCCGTCATGGCGCCCCGCCGTTTTCCGGGCTTTCCTGCGCGGCGGATAGCGTTTAGCATGAATGACGATTTTCCCTCGCCTTTCATGCTGAAACGCGCACCCGTTATTCAGGAGCCACGCCGTATGGGTCAACTGTTACGCCGCCTCGCCGCCTTTCTCGGCCTGATCTCGCCCAAACGATACGCTTATCCGGCGCTGGACATCACTCTGCCGGGCGATCGTCGGCTGCATCTGGTGGGCAGCATCCATATGGGCACCGTCGATATGTCGCCGCTGCCGGCGCGGCTGGCCGCCCGGCTGCAGCAGGCCGACGCGCTGATCGTCGAGGCCGATATCACCGGCGCCGCCTCCCCTTTTGACCACGCAGAACAGCAGCCGGCGCTGGAACAGCGCCTGTCCGCCGAAGAATATCAACGGCTGCTGACGCTTTGCCACGAGCTGGGCGCCGATCCGCACGCCTTCGCCACCCTGCCCGGCTGGCAGGTGGCGCTGATGATGCAGGCGCGCCAGGCTCAGCGTCTGGGGCTACGGGCAGAGTACGGCGTGGACTATCAGCTGCTGCAGGCCGCCCGCGCGCATGACAAACCGGTGATCGAGCTGGAAGGGGCACAGCAGCAGTTGGCGATGCTGGAACAGCTGCCGGAAGGCGGCATCGCGCTGCTGCGCGATACGCTGGAGCACTGGCACACCAACGCGCGGCTGCTGCAAACCATGGTGAGCTGGTGGCTGGACGCCAAACCGCGCGGCACGCTGGACACCCTGCCCGCCACCTTCAGCGCCGGGCTGTACGATGTGCTGATGCATCAGCGCAATCGCGACTGGCGGCATCAGTTGGAGGCGCTGCCGGCGGGTGACTATGTGGTGGCGGTTGGCGCATTGCACCTGTACGGCGAGGATAACCTGCCGGCGATGCTGCAGCCACAGGGCTAAAAAAGAGGCCAATATCGCTATTGGCCAGTCAAAGAGGAATTTCTTGTATTGTAGTTATACGCATAGCAACCGTGTTAACGGTTACAACAAACAGGGTAGCAACCCGGTGAATATCTTGGCAACCCGCTTTATGTAACAGCCGCTCAGGTTGCCGGGCGGGTTGGATTTTTGTATTTTTAAGGCTGGTTATCACCCCTTCCCCGTTAGGGACATTTTGGACAATACATTATGACGCCCGCAGTCGTTCTGCTCGAGAAACAAAAGGTCGCCTTCACCCTTCATCCGTATCACCACGACAGCGACGAAACCAACTTCGGCGACGAAGCGGTGAGAAAGCTGGGGCTGGATGCCGATCGGGTTTACAAAACGCTGCTGGTGGCGCTGAACGGCGACGCCAAACATCTGGCGGTGGCGGTCACGCCGGTCGCCACCCAGTTGGATCTGAAAAAGGTCGCCCGCGCGCTCGGCGCCAAAAAGGCCGAGATGGCCGATCCGCAGCTGGCCCAGCGCGTCACCGGGTATCTGGTGGGCGGCATCAGCCCGCTGGGGCAGAAAAAACGGCTGCCGACAGTGATCGACAGCCCGGCGCAAGCGTTCGCCACCATCTACGTTTCCGGCGGCAAACGCGGGCTGGACATCGAACTGGCCGCCGCCGATCTGTGCCGCCTGCTGGCCGGCAGCTTCGCCGACATCGCCAAGCGCGACTGACGCCGCCTTCTCAGCGGCACACCACCGAGGCGTCACAGGCCGCCAGCGTCTCGACCAGGCGATCCTCCAGCGCTTTCACCTCTGCGCCGGGCACCAGGTAGTTGTTGCTGATGATGGCGAACGCCAGCGGCCGCCCGGTCGCCGAGTCGACATAGCCGCTGAGCGACGATACCCCGGTCATGGAACCGCTCTTGGCGTGGGCGCGGCCGGCAGCCGCGCTTTTCACCATGCGGTTACGCAGCGTGCCGCCCACCAGCAACCCCGGCTCGCCCGCGACGGGCAAGGCCCGATACCAGTCGGCGAACCACGGCTGTTTTCTGGCCGCCAGCAGTAGCGTCGTCAGCTGTTGCGGCGTGATCTGGTTCATGCGCGACAGCCCTGAACCGTCCACCTGACGGTACGCGTCAGCCGCGATGCCCTGGCTTTGCACAAATCCGTTTATCGCCTGAAGGCCGGCGGCCCAATCCCCTTTGCCCTGCGTCTTGCGGCCCATCGCCTTGGTCAATATCTCGCCGTAGCCGTTATTGGACACTTTCAGGAAAGTGACGACCAGGCGGGAGAGCGGCGGCGAAGTTTTTTGCGCCAGCAGCCGGGCGCCGGCCGGTGTCACGCCCTCTTCAGCGTTGCCGCGCAGGGTGATGCCGTGCGCGCGCAGAGCATGTTGCAATAAAGCGCCGACGACGAGGGCCGGTTGATCGACGGTAATCAATCGCGAGCTGGCCTCCGCCTGCGCGGCGACGGTGCCGCTGACCACGATTCGGTTGCTGCCCGGCTGGCGATCGAACGTCAGTGCGGTGTCGCCGCCGGTGGTGGTGCGGTTGACCAGCGTCACCGCGTCATTGGCGGGATAGAAACTCACCCGCCCTGGCGCACCGGCGCGGGCGCCCGGCTGCACGTCCACCCGCACCACGTTGATATCGCCGCCGGGGGTAAAGGCGTAGTTCAGCGCCGAGATCGGCGCGGCGAAGGCGAAGGGTTCGTCGTCCCAGCTCCATCCGGCGCCGAATGGCGTTTGATCGAACGCGCTGGCGTCCAGCAACAACCGCCCCTGTATATGACGGATGCCGCGCTGCGCCAGCGTGGCGGCAAAGATGTCGAGATCGTCCGGATGCAGCGTCGGATCGCCGCTGCCCTGCAGATAGAGATCCCCCCGCAAAGTATCGCCGCGCTGCTCGCCGGTGGTCAGCAGCCGGGTTTCAAACCGGTAATCCGCCCCCAGCACGCCGAACGCCGCCAGAGACGTGAACATCTTCATGTTGGAAGCCGGCGCCAAACGCTGCTGCGCGTGCGCCTGATACAGCACGGTGCCGCTCTCGGCGTCGCGCACCATCACGCCGCTCGACGCCCCAATCAGCGCCTTGTCCTGACCGAGGGCCGTCAGCGCCTGGCTAAGCGTTTGCTCATGACGTTGGCCGGATGACGAACACCCCGCCAGCGCCAGAATGGCGGGCAGCAGCCAGCCTGCGGTTTTCAACATGTCATCTTCCTGCTTGCGTTATCAAAACCAAATTGCCGCTCAGGCTATCATTAGAAGGCGGCGACGTCCTGTTTTCCATTCGCTGAACAAAGATTTTTGCCTGTTGATATTATAAAACAAACAATAATAAGAATTGCTAAACAATCCAGGCAATAAAGTTTGAATATGAACTATATTATGTGAAACAACCTTTAATATAATGTTAATGTTTTTAATGTGTCGTGTTGACAATATACAAAGCCAAAGCTATCGTTACTCCCCATTAAAACCCACAACCTATTATTAATAACAATTTACTTATATGAATTTTAAAATGTGATCTCACTCACTGACTTCCATAGGGAATAACACGCCATGTCTGCAAAAACAGGGCCCGATGGTCATCATGTTATTTTTGATGGCGCGGGCATCGGTGACTTTTGTCCTGAAACGTCGCTGCTTGAAAACTTTGAAAGATTAAATATCGACATCCCCAACCTATGCCGAAAGGGGAGGTGCGGCTGTTGCAAATTACTTCTAATCAGCGGAAATATACGCCATGAAAAACAGAGTGCCTTATGCGAAGAGGAGTTAGAAGAGAATATTATTCTAGCCTGCTGTGCCTATTCACAATCGGATATTGAAATAGAACTCTATTAATAAGGATTAACCGATGAGCCTCATTGAAACCACGTTGAAAAAATGGGATCGCGCCGCGATTGTCCGCTCCCGTCCTCGTCGCCTTCTCAACGAACAGGACAGCCAATCAACCCTTTTCTTCCCCTTGGAACGTCTGCCGCTGTGCCTCCATCCGCGCGTTGCCGCGCTCGGTGAACAAGCATTGCGCTATATTCAGGTGCAAACCCTCTACCACTACCTGAATGGCATCGCCAACATCGAGTTGGATATCATCAATGATTCCAGTTACAAGCTCTACAAAAACGCGGTCGGCGTAGACTTTCCGCTTGAAATGCGCTTAGACGCGCTGACCGTGGTCGTGGATGAGTCCTATCATGCCCTGGTGGCGCTGGATCTGATCAATCAGGTAGAGCAGATGACGTCCATTGCGCCGCTGCCGATGCCAAAAGACACCGAGGCTTCCTATGCCCTGGCGCAATCGTTGGCAATGGGGGACGAACGGCTGCGCGAACTGCTGCGACTGGTGTGCGTGTCTCTGTCGGAGCAGGCGCTGACGACCGATCTTATCGATGTGATCAACAACGAAGATATTTTCCCGACCTTCTATCTGGTGATGAAAGATCACGTTGCGGATGAAGGCCGCCATGCCCGCTTCTCACAGCAGGTGCTAAGCCATATCTGGCGCCACAGCGACGCGGCGACCAAGCAAGCGTTGCAACAACCGATTTTGGCTTTCCTGGAAGGCTACGCAACCGACGCTATCGCCAAAGATTTCAGCGCCTGCATGTTGCGCCAACTCGGTCTGGCCGAAGCGGAAATTATCGACATCATCGCAGATACTTATCCAGCAACGCATGTTAAACCGTGGGAAACCAATAATATCGTCACGGAACAAATGCTGGTGGCACTGAATAAATCAGGCATTCTGGCCGATTTGCCTATCGCCGATGCGCTGCATGCAAAAATCTAATTAACCGGCATAAAAATTCAGCACCCTTTGATATTCCGCAAGGGAAATCATTATTCTCAGGAAGCAAAAATGGAATTACTTCATATTGGCTATTTCGGCGACAGTGCCTGCGGTAAATTATTAACAGACGAAATACAGGAATACGGCCATCAGGTTAGTTTTATTAGTCTCGAACGCCGTCCAATCGAAAAATTCGATCTTATTATCACCACTGAAAATAACGCTGAAACAATACGACGCCTGCAACAGCAGGGAAAAAATCTGCTGACGATCGTAACCAATAAAAAAAATATTAGCGACATTGATACCCTGCAAAACCAAGAACACTTTTCTCTGTACTTTAGCTCCGCCGGCCAAACCGCTTATCTGTGCGACGCGCTGTCCGATATGGCCGCAGGCGCCCAACTTCCCCTGCTGCAGGAAAAGCTTGTCGACATTGTGGTCGAGCTTTCGCGTGGCGGCTTACCGCACGCACAAGACACTCCCTACCGTTTGGCGCGTAAATACTATGCCGAATCACCGACGCGCATGCGCGAGTTGACCGCATTGCTGATGGAACGCCTTGGCGATCAGATGCAGGGGCGTTGCGGCAGCGATCTCTGCCATCTCACCTGGCAACCCGGCGCCGACTTCCATACGCTGCCGGTGGCGGACATCACGTCCCCCGCACAGCTGCAACATTTCTTCTTTAATGAAACCGGCGCGCTCAAACAGGGGCGCTATGCCCAGCCACGAGCGATGGTCGACGTAGCGGCTTGCGGTGACGGCACTCAGCTTACCCTGTATGGCGACGACATGCGTTTCAACGCGTTCACCGACTATCTTGACGCGCTATTGGCAGATCCGGCCGATCCCGTCGCCGCGCCCATTGTTACTCAACCTCAAACGTTACATCGCCTGAGCCAATTCAACGCAACCGACGATGCCAAGCTGCTGGCACACGACGTCATCGCTTTGTTCCGCCACGCCGCCGCCGCTCATCCGCAACAGGCCGCGCTGCATGCCGATGGCCAGATATACAGCTATGGCGAGATCGATCGCGCCTCGGATCAGTTTGCCTGTTGGCTGCTTGAACACAGCGGGGCCGCCAGCTCGGTCGTCGCCGTCTCGATGGACAAGTCAGCGACGCTGCTGATCGTGCTGTTAGGGATACTGAAAAGCAATAAAACCTATGTACTGCTCGATCCGCAGGCGCCAGCGGCGCGCAATCAAAGCATTCTTGACGACGTGCAGCCTGCGCTGATTTTGGCCGACTCGCCGTTGCACTCCGGCGACGCGCCGTGCATTGCGCCATCAAGCATTGACTACCGTTCGCTGAACATTCATGCGGAGCAACTCCCTCAATCGCGAGACGCACTGGCCTACGTCTGCTATACCTCCGGGACGACCGGCAAGCCCAAAGGCGTCATGATAGGGCGTGAGGGCCTGAGCAACGTGGCGCAAAACCACCGCGATTTCATTGGCCTGGCGCAAGGCAGCCGCGTGCTGGCCATCGCCTCGCTGGGTTTCGACGCCTTCGGCTGGGACGTCTATGGCGCGTTGGTCAGCGGTGCGACGCTTTATCTGGCACCCTCGGAACTGCATACCGATGTCGGCGCGCTGCACGATTATCTGACTCGACACGATATCGGCCATATCACTATTACACCGGCAATTCTGGAATTGTTGCCCCGCGAGATGTGGCCGGGACTGCGGACGATGATCGTCATGGGAGACGCACCGCCAGCGGACGTCGTCACCTGGTGGGCCGAGCGCACCCGATTGTGCAACGGTTACGGGCCGACCGAGGCTTCCATTGCCACTTCGCTGTGCGAGTATCGTCCAGGCGTTCCCTGGAACTGCATTGGCAAACCGCTGAAAAACTACCGTTGTCACATCCTTGATCCCCACCATAATCCACTGCCGGTCGGTTTTGAGGGCGAACTGTGCATCGCCGGCAGCGGCCTGGCGCACGGTTACCTGCATCAAGAGGCGCTGAGCGCAGAGAAGTTCATTACCTGTCGGCTACCGTATATGGCGGCCGAAGAGCGCCTTTATCAAACCGGCGACATCACCAAATGGGACGAACAGGGCAACATTATTTTCGTCGGCCGCCGTGATCTCCAGGTGAAGATACGCGGTGTACGCATCGAAATGGGTGAAGTGGAAAGCGCCGTCCGCAGTCACCCCCTGGTTGACAGCGCCTGCGTGGTGGCTCGCAGCCAGCCCTCGGGCAAAATTCTCGCCGCCTTCGTACAACCCGCTTCGCCTGAGCTGACGATCGACGCGCTGCGTCACGCGTTGGTCACACAGCTCCACCCCGCCGCGATCCCCAGCGTCTTTATTTTCTTGCCGGCGCTGCCGCTGACCATCAATGGCAAGATCGCCCGTCAACAGTTGGAAAACTGGCCGCTGGATGAACGAAATGAACGCCTGACGCCGCCGGAAACAGAAACTGAGGCCATTCTCGAGCGCATCGTGGCCAACGCCATCGGCTGTCCGCAAGCCGACGTCACACAGGAGTTCATCAACCTGGGCGCACACTCGCTGACCATGAGCAAAATCGTCGCGCTCGTCGCACGCGATCTTTGCTGCCACCTGAGCATCGCCGATCTGTTCCGCCATAATACGGTACGCAAACTGGCCGAATATATCGAGAATAAGGCCGTTGCCGCGGAGCGCGCCATCGCTATCTGCGACGAACGCCGCGCGCCGCTTAGCCCTCAGCAGAACCTGCTCTGGTACCTGAGCGCATTGAATCCTGACGACTGCAGTTACAACCTGCCGCTGGCGATAGACATCCAGGGCTCGCTCGATCTGGCGCGCTTTGAACAGGCGATCAATTTTATCTATGAAAAACATGAAAGCCTGCGCACTCGCTTCGCCGAAACCGACGGTGTCGCCTATCAGTTGGCAGAACCGCATACCCCGATTCGCCTTGCCGACCACTGGGTGGAAGGCCAAACGCTGTCGGCAGAAAAGTGGGTGCGCCAACTGTGTGCCACGCCTTTCGACATCACCGCTCGGCCGCCTCTGACGCTTCGGCTGGTACAGTATCATCAGCAGCACCATGTTTTGATTTGGGTAAAACACAACATAATTACCGACGCCTGGAGCGAACAGCTGATCCTTAACGATCTGTGGCAGCGCTATAACGAGCTCGACGATCACAATGGGTTTGACGCGCCGCAACCGCAGATCCAAACCATAGACATCGTCAACAGCGGCATCGCGCCACCTGCGCCGGCGGATGTCGCTTACTGGCAACAGCAACTGCAAGGCTGCCGCGAACTGGACTTCCCGCTGGATAAACCACGCCCGCTAATGCCGACGCACGCCGGAGAACGCATCCATTATCAGCTGCAGCCTGACGTGGCCGGTCTGCTGGCGTCACGGGGCAAAGCGCTGGGCGCCACGCCTTTCGCCTTGCTCTGCGCGGCATTAAGTTTACTGCTCAGCCGTTATACCCAGCAGCAGGATATCGTCATCGGCACCGCCATCGCAGCGCGGGACAACCTGGATCAGGCGCAGGTCAGCGGCTTCCATGTCAATACCGTACCGCTGCGTATCCAACTGAGCGAACAGGACACCCTGGCCGAGCTGATCGGTAACATGATGGAAACCTGCATCGGCGCCTATCAGCATCAGCAGCTCTCGTTCGACCGGATCTTGCACCAGATCGAATACGAGCGGATGTCGAACAAAAATCCGTTATTCCAAATCATGGCGATCCTGCAGAACGCCGGCGACGTATGCCAACAAAACCTGCACGATTGCACGCTGCATCGCTTGCCGCTTTCGTCCGGCTTCTCGATGTTCGATATGACCTGGAACTTTAGTGTGGAACAGGACGCCGTCGCCATCGAACTCGATTACGCCAGCGAACTGTTTTATCCCGCCAGCATGCAGATGCTGTTGGACAACTATCAGCAAACGCTGCGGCAACTGCTCACCCTGCCGGCCAACACGGCGCAGCGAGCCCTCAACCCGCTATGCGAACGGGAGCAACATTGGCTGCAACAGTTGGCCGTCAGCTCGGACGCTGGTTCAGGTGACTCGCTGCTGGTGCAAATTGCTCGCTTGGCACAAACCCAGCCTGACAGCCTCGCCGTCAGCTGCGAACGGCAACAGTACAGCTACCGTCAGCTGTGGGCGCAGTCTGAGCGCATCGCGCATGCATTGCAGCGCATCGACAGCAAGCCTTTTTCGGTCGGCGTCATGATGGAGAAAAGTTGCCACGTCGCCGTACTCCTGCTCGGCGTGCTGAGAGCCGGCAAACACTACGTGCCGATTGACGTACACTACCCGGCCGACCGCGTGAGCTACATGATCGAGAACGCGCAAGCCCGGTTGCTGGTGACCGATGGTGAGCCAGAGCAACGTTGGGCCAGTCCCGCCGTCGGTTTCGACTCGCTGGTTTCTCAACCTGCAGCGGCCGACACATTGCCGATCCCAGCCGACGATACGCTGGCCTACATCATGTACACCTCAGGCTCAACCGGTAACCCCAAAGGCGTGATGATCACCCACGGCAACCTGAACAATTTCACCCACGACTTCGTCGGGCGGCTGGCGCTGAGCGCGAGCGATAAGGTGCTCAGCCTGACCAGCATCAGTTTCGATATTTTTGGGTTGGAACTGTTCTGCTCGCTGGCCGGCGGCGCGCACGTCACGCTGTGTCCACGCGAAACCGCCATGGATCCGGTCAAGTTGTATCACTTTATCGAGCGACAGCAGCCCAGCGTGATTCAAGCGACACCTACCGTCTGGAGCACCATCGTCCACCATCTGCCGGCGGCGGGTCAGCGCCCCCTGACCGTGCTGTGCGGCGGCGAGAAGATGCCGGCGGCCTTGTTGACGCAATTGCGACGCATCGCGACACGGGTGCTGCAGGTGTATGGCCCGACGGAAACCACCATCTGGTCGACCTGCGCCGATCTGACTCACGAAGGCGCGAGCGACTGTATCGGCACGCCGATACAGTCAACTGACGTTCTGGTCATGGATCAGGCCGGCAACCCGATGCCAAGCGGCGCATTTGGTGAGCTATGGCTGGGCGGCGCAGGGGTATCACCGGGGTATTGGCGCAACCCGACGCTGAGCGATAAGGTCTTTCTACGGCGCCAGGCGTTCGGCACCGAGCGCTATATGTACCGCACCGGCGACATTGTGCGGTTTAATCGTCAGGGGCAGCTGGAATACCTCGGCCGGAACGATCACCAGGTCAAAATTCGCGGCCACCGCATCGAATTGAGCGAAATCGATCTCAGTTTATCCTCTCTCGACAATATCGAGCGGTCGCTCAGCTTAATTGTCGGTGAAGGCCAGCAGGCCCGCATCGTCAGCTACCTGCAGTTAACGCCGGGAGAGGAGCTGAATGAAAAAGCGGTGCGCACGGCGCTGAAAGCTCGCTTGCCGAATATCATGATCCCGTCCGGTTTTGTGGTGCTGTCGGCCTTCCCGCTCACCAACAACAATAAAATCGACATTCGTCGGCTACCGGCGCCGGAAACCCACTACTCGGCTTCCGAAGCGGACTACACGCCTGCGGCCAACGAGGCGGAAAGCGCCATGCAGCATATCTGGCAACAAGTCTTGTCGCAGACGCAGATCAGCGTCTGCGACAGTTTCTTCAGCCTGGGTGGAAATTCACTGCAGATCCCGCAACTGCTGCACGCCATTCGTCAACAGATGGGCGTCTCGCTGACTATCCGCGAATTCATCATGCACAGCCAGATCCGCGAACTCACCGCGCTGGCCTTGAGCAAAACTGCCGGGGTCGCCGATGAAACGCATTGAGGTGTACCACCATGGACGTTGTCATCACCTTGACTACCGAGAGCCGCTGCGGCTCTCGGCCAGGCTGGACTTCGCCGATAACCCGATCAACCTTTATGGCGTGGCCCCCGCCGATTCGGCGCCGCTGAGTTACGGCGATACCGTCGCCAGCGTGCGTCATGGCGGGGTCTGCAACGCCGAGCGTATCAGCCTGGTGCCACACTGCCACGGCACGCACACCGAATGCATCGGCCATATTCTTCCTGAAACGCACAACGTGGCGGATTTGCCGCTTGAACCGTTCATCGCCGCCACCCTGATTCGCGTCAGGCCGCAACGCGCGGACGGGACCACGGAGAGCTATAACGCCAGCGCTGCCTCTGAAGATTGGCTGATTACCCGGGCGGCGCTCGATGACGCGCTGGCGCCGTTGTCGGGCGACTACCTGCAGGCTTTGGTGATAGCGGTCGAGACGCCGAGCGATTTCCGCGCCGCAGCCTGTGCGCCCTACTTCAGCCATCAAGCTCTGGCGCGCATCGTCGAACTCGGCGTCCAGCATCTGTTGGTGGATATTCCGTCGATCGACCGGCTATACGACGGCGGACGCATGGACAACCATCGCCATTTTTGGGGGCTTGATGCCCCCGACAGGCCGCACTCCGGGCGCAAATACGCCTCCGTGACCGAGCTGATTCAGGTTCCCGCGCACGCCGCGGCGGGACACTATTTTCTGACCATTCAACTGCCGGATCTGAGCGGGGATGCCCTTCCCAGTCGGCCCGTCCTATTTTCGTTTTCTACAGGGAAAGTGACATCATGAATTACGCCAGCTATCTGCAGCTAAACCAGCTGCTGTCACTGCAACAGCCAGCCTCGCCGTCTGCGGAACACCGCAATGAAAACTTGTTTATCATCACTCATCAAACCTACGAGCTCTGGTTCAAGCAGTTGATCGATGAGCTTCATCTGGCGATCGCGCTGATCGAAGAAGGAGATATACCGGCGGCGATCGAAACGATGACGCGCGTCAATGCCATTACCCAAACCGTGGTGAATCAGATCGCCGTGATTTGCACGCTGAAGTTTCATGAATTCCAGCGTTTTCGCAGCTATCTCGGCACCGCCAGCGGTTTCCAATCCTACCAGTTTGCCGGCATAGAAGCGCTGCTCGGCAAGGAAAACCCAAAGAAACTACAACAGTATCAAGGTGATGAAGAGGCACAGCGCCGATTGGCGGCTATCATCCAACCGGTTTCCCTATGGCAGGCGATACGCGGCCACCTGATGCGTCTCAATGACCAGCCCAATCAGGCGGCGCAAGGCTTCGACGACATCATCAGGCAATCGCTGACGCGTTCAGGCTGCGAGTCGCTGCTGCTCAACCAACTGCTTGATTTGGATTCACTGCTGCAAGAGTGGCGTTACCGCCATGTGAAACTGGTGGAGCGTACGATCGGGCAGCGGAAAGGTACCGGCGGTTCATCGGGTTCGGACTATCTTAAATCTACGCTGTTCACGCCGATCTTCGATGAATTGTGGAACGCCATCAACTGAGTGCATTCCCTTAACGCCAAGGAAGCTCAGGCTTCCTTGGCCCCCCTGAAAATACGGATTTTCGCCATGCATTGCACCCACTTCCCCAACGCCCCCCTCGGCCTGAAACCGCTGACGCCGGGACGCCAGGGCAGCCTGCGGCTGATCGCTTTTCCCCACGCCGGCGCCGGAGCCACTGCCTTTCAGCGATGGAGCCCCGCGTTGCATCAGGACATCGAACTCTATGCCGTGCAATACCCCGGTCGAGAGGAGCGGGCGCACGAAGCGCCGCTCTGCCAACCCCAATCGCTCATCAATCAACTGATACCGGCACTGCAGCCACTGCAGGATAAACCGCTGATTTTTTTCGGCCACAGTCTTGGCGGGCGGGTTGCGCTGGCGTTAGCGATGGCGCTGCCCCAACCGCCGCTGCAGTTGATCATTTCCGCCAGTTCATCGCCCTTTCTGGCGCGCCACAGCCAGTTGCTGAGGATGCCGCGTGCCGCTTTGTTGAACGCGCTTTGTGCCGGCGAGGGCCTGGATGAGTCTCTCATCGGCGACAGCGCGCTGGTCGATTACTATCTGCCGTTGATCCGTGCCGATCTGTTGCTGTCCAGCCAATTGCTTTTCCCTGCGCAACCGGGTTACCACGCCCCGCTGGCGATGTTCTATGGTGAAAACGACGAGTTGATCGATCGGCAGGATTTGCTCGACTGGCGCCGGATCGCGCAAGGCGATTTTCAGCAGCGCACTTTTGCCGGCGGACATATGTATATCACCACGCAGCGCGAGGCGGTGATAGCCGGCGTTCACCAGTTGCTGGCTGGCCGCCTGAGCGAACCGGCCAGCCGGTAACACTCAGGCGTTTTCACTCTCAGGCAACGCCAAACGGCGCTCGTTGTGCACCACCCGCCACGCCAACAGCAGCACGCACAGGCTGCAGAGCGACAGTACGGCGCCCAGGTGCTGCGACAGCCCGGCCAGCACCAAGCCACCGCCGAGCATCAGGTAATACATCAGGCCAAGGATCGCGCCGGCGGTGCCCATGCAGTCTTTATAATGCCGCAGCGCGCGCGCCAGAATATTGGGAATGGCGATGCCGTACGCCATCACCACCAGCATCATCGGCAGAACGAACCACAAGCTCCCTTCCAGCAGCAGTACCAGCAGGCCGCCGGCCAGTGACAAAACGCAGGCCAGCATCAGCAACGCGGGGAACAGCCAGTGTTTGCCGATCAAAAACTTGTTGATCGCCGCGCCGATACCGACCCCGGCCGCCAACACCAAACCGGTATAACCGAACCACTGCGCCGGCAGTTCCAACGCCGAGAAGTGGAATGGCGCCAGCTGGTAATAGCTGAACATGCAAATATTGAACAACGCCACCAGCAGCGCACTGAGCCAAATATCCCCGTCCTTGATCATCCGCCCCAGCGTGCCGAAAAATGAATGCTTCACCACCTGTTGCGGACGCGTCTCCGGCAGTTGCCAACCGGCATAGCCCAGCAACAGCGCCGCCAGCAGCGCCAAACCGCTAAACACCCCCTGATAGCCCCAGTAATGAGTCAACACTGCGCCGCTCAATACGCCAACCGCCGGGCTGATCGCCATGGCGATCCCCATCACCGAGAACACCCGCGCCAACTCATAACCGTCGAAGCGATCGCGAATCGCCGTTTGCGTCCCGACCGAACCGACCGCCGCGCCAAAGGCGGCCAGCACCCGCGCCGCCAGCAGCACGCTGAAGCTGCCGCTGAACAGTGCGACGATAGAAGCCAGCAGATAGAGCGTCAGCCCGGCCAAAATGGTGGGACGGCGTCCGATAACGTCGCACATCCGCCCCCAAACCACCACGCCCAGCGCAAAGGCGAAAAAGTAGCAAGAGAGCGTTTGCGCCGCCATTTCCGCACTTACCCGGAAACCGTGCGCAATGTGCGTCAATGCCGGGCTGTAGATGGTCTCCACCACCTGGGGAAACATCATCATCGACGTCGCCAATGTCAGAGTCAGCTTACGTTGCATAACAGATCCTGTAGCCAAGAATAAGCTGCACAAGGTAGCATCTGCTCCCCGGCGCCGATTACAATATAAAAGACAATAAATTTACAAAATCGGACATACTATGGCGTGGCTTCAGGCGCAGGACAGTTTTAATCCGGATACGCTCGACAACGGCGTGCTCGGGATCGCCGCCGAACTGGCGCAGCACGACTCTGGCACGCATTGGCATGACAGGGGCCAGTTGCTGTTCTGTCAGCAAGGCAGCATGCGTATCACGCTCAACCAAAGCATCTGTATGCTGCCGCCGGGCAGAGTTGCCTGGATCCCGCCGCAAGTGGCTCACCGCGTTCAGGTCAACGGCGTAGTCGGTTACCGTTCGCTTTATCTCGACGCCGATCGCTATGCCTGTCTGCCTGCGCAGCTTGCCGTACTGACAGCCTCGCCGCTGCTGCGCGAGGTGTTGGAACGCATCGCGTTCGCCGCATTCGACACCGACTGGCAGCATGGGCCTCACGCCAATATTCTGGCGGTCTGCCTGGACGAGTTCGCCGCCGCGCCGCGCGAACTGACGTTGCTGCCGCTGCCCAGCGACCGGCGCCTGCGCCATCTGGCCAATCTGGACATGCTTCCGCCGCTGCACGAGCTATCGCGCTACAGCGGCGCTTCCGAGAAAACCATCAGCCGGATTTTCCGCCGTGAAACCGGCCTCAGTTATCAACAGTGGCGTCAGCAATGGCGCCTGATCAAAGCAATAGAGATGCTGGCCGCAGGGCTGAGCCAATCCGACGTCGCCGGTCGGCTGGCGTTTTCCAGCGACAGCGCCTTCGCCACTTTTTTCAAGAATATGGTGGGCTGCCCGCCGAGGGCGTATATGGAGAGAAGAAAGTAAGAGGCCGTCTAAAACGGCAACGCCGACAGAATGCGTTGATGGGGAGGAAAAAAGCGACGGCGGGAACGGCGCCCCCGCGACAAGCGAGAAACGCCGTTCCGCTACGCCCTTATCGATAGACGATCTCGCCCTTCGGCTCGTAGGCCGCCGCATCCAGCGGTGAATGTTTCTCGATGTACTGCTTCAACACCTCGGCGTCGATAAAGCCGGTGTTGACGTAGCTCGGCAGCCCGTCCAGCTTCGGATAGCCGTCGCCGCCCAGCGCGTTGAAGTTCAGCGTCGCCATGCGGTAGGTTTTATCCGCCTGCAGCGGCTGGCCGTTGATCTTCACCTCGCTGACGCCCTTGCCGTCCGCCACCAGGCTGACGTTGGCGAACTGGGCGTAGGCGCCGGAATCCGGCTTCATGTTGGCCACCACCGCCAGGTACTGCTCAACCTCGCTGCCTTTCATATCGACATGCACCAGGGTGTTGCCGAACGGCTGTACCTTAAGCACGTTCTTATAGGTGATATCGCCGCTTTCAATCGAATCGCGCACCCCGCCGCCGCTCATCACCGCGAAGTCGGCATCGGCGCGCTCCCTCTGCGCCGCCAGCATCACCCGCGCCAGGTTGGTCTGCACGAAGCGCACCTTGCTGCGATCGCCCTCCAGCTTGCCGTTAACGCTGCCGATCTTCACGCCCAACTGCGCCTTGCCCTTCTCCTGGAACGGCGTCAGCAGTTTCATCATGGTCGGGTCTTCCGCGATCTGCTTGGTGTAGAACACCCGCTCGCTGGTGCCGTCCGCCTTCTCCACCTTCTTCTTCAGGTTTACCGGGATCAGCTGATAATGCACCAGTTTCAGCTCGCCGTTGCGGAATTCGAAGTCGGCGCGACCCACGTATTTGCCCCACTCGTGCGCCTGCACGATCCAGGTGCCGTTCTGGCGATCCGGCGAGCACGGCGTGCCCGGCACGTAATCTGCCTGTTTGCGGTTGTCGCCGGCCATGCACACCGGATCCTGCGAGTGGCCGCCGACAATCATGTCGAGATACCCGGCCGGCAGGCTGCGCGCCATTTCCACGTCGCCCGGCGCGTTCGAGCCGTGTTCGCCGTTGTCGTAGTGCCCCATATGGGTGGCGGCGATAATCACGTCCGGCTTCTCGTCCTTACGCAGTTGCTCCACCACCTGCTTCGCCTCCTGCGCCGGCACGCGGAACTCCATGTCGGTGAAGTACTCCGGGTTGCCTATCTTGGCGGTGTCGTCGGTCGTCAGGCCGATCACGGCAATCTTGATGCCCTGCTTGTCGAACAAGGCGTAAGGCTTGAACAGGCGCTGGCCGGTGCTTTTCTGATAGATATTGGCGGACAGCAGCGGGAAGGTCGCCCATTTTTCCTGCTGCCGCAGCACGCTCAGCGGGTTGTCGAATTCGTGGTTGCCGATCGCCATCGCGTCGTAACCCACCAGGTTCATGCCGCGGAAGTCCGGCTCGGCGTCCTGCAAATCCGATTCCGGCACGCCGGTGTTGATATCGCCGCCGGACAGCAACAGCAGGCTGCCGCCCTGCGCCGCCACTTCCTGACGAATGCCGTCCACCAACGTTTTCTGCGCGCCCAGGCCATATTCGCCATGATCGTTCTGCCAGAAGTGACCGTGATGGTCGTTGGTATGCAGAATGGTGATGGCGTAGGTCTTATCCTTTTCCCAGGCACTGGCGGCCCCCGACAGCAACGTCAGGGAAACGGCCAACGCACATGCGGTGGTTTTCAGCGAAAAACGCATGGCGGATCTCCGTGTATTAAATGGCTTTTATGATGAGGGCGAAATTGTAGCGCGAATCAATGACAGCTGATTTCAAATTTTTGCGATGTGAGTCTGATTATTTCAGATATGGTAAAAATTGCGCACCCTGCCTAAGATGTCTTCTCTGTGCTCAACAACTTATCAGGCTAATAATAATATGACCGACAGTAGCCAAAGCGCGATGCCGCCCGCCAAGGGCAGTGCGGTGAAAGGCACCGCCTTCTCCATCCTCGGCGCCATCAGCGTGTCTCACCTGCTCAACGATATGATCCAATCGCTGATCCTGGCGATTTACCCGATCCTGCAAGCCGATTTTCACCTCAGCTTCGTGCAGATCGGTATGATCACCCTGACCTATCAGCTGACGGCCTCGCTGCTGCAGCCGCTGATTGGTTATTACACCGATAAACACCCGCAGCCTTATTCGCTGCCGATCGGCATGGGCTTTACCCTGTCCGGCCTGCTGCTGCTGTCGGTGGCGAGCACCTTCCCGCTGGTGCTGCTGGCGGCGGCGCTGGTGGGCACCGGCTCATCGGTGTTCCACCCGGAATCCTCGCGCGTGGCGCGCATGGCCTCCGGCGGGCGGCACGGCCTGGCGCAGTCGCTGTTCCAGGTCGGCGGCAACTTCGGCAGCTCGCTAGGCCCGCTGCTGGCTGCGCTGATCATCGCGCCTTACGGCAAGGGTAACGTCGCCTGGTTCACGCTGGCGGCGCTGCTGGCGATCGTGGTGTTGCTGCAGGTCAGCAAGTGGTATCAACATCAGCACCGGACAACTAAAGGGCAGCCGAAAAGCCCATCAACGCTGAAACCGCTGCCAAAACGTACCGTAGTCTACTCGCTGGGCATCCTGCTGGTGCTGATTTTCTCTAAATATTTCTATCTGGCCAGCATCAGCAGCTATTACACCTTTTATCTGATACATAAATTCGGCGTTTCGGTGCAGAATGCGCAAATTCACCTGTTCGCCTTCCTGTTCGCGGTGGCGGCAGGCACCATTATCGGCGGGCCTCTCGGCGACAAGATAGGGCGAAAATACGTTATTTGGGGCTCTATTCTCGGCGCTGCGCCGTTTACCCTTGTTTTACCTTATGCATCGCTCTATTGGACCGGCATTTTAACGGTGATTATCGGGGTTATTCTCGCCTCGGCGTTCTCCGCCATTTTGGTCTACGCCCAGGAGCTGATCCCCGGCAAGGTGGGCATGGTTTCCGGCTTATTCTTCGGTTTTGCTTTCGGTATGGGCGGATTAGGCGCGGCAGTTCTTGGTTATGTCGCGGATTTGACCAGTATCGAACTGGTCTACCAAATCTGTGCTTTCCTGCCGCTGATCGGTATTATCACCGCACTACTGCCCAATATGGAGCATAAACCGCAATAACCCCGCGACTAGCCCGGATGAAATTACTTATTCTTCCGGGTTATCTTACGGATAAATCAATGTTATTTTCCCTATCTGGCACAAAACCCCCTCATTGCCGCGCCTTAAGTGAAATCCTCTGCCTTTTTACAAAAAAGGCCAAATTAGCCAAGCAAGCCGCGCACAAATGCAATAAACTAAATGTATCTTTTCGTAACTTTGTTGCGTTTCTCCCGTGCCGCGATGCATAGCCAGAAGGAGTATGGATGCATAATTCAACACCGCTCATTACCACCATCGTCGGAGGGTTAGTACTCGCCTTCCTCCTCGGCATGCTGGCGAACCGCCTGCGCATCTCCCCTCTGGTGGGGTATCTGGCCGCAGGCGTGCTCGCCGGCCCGTTCACCCCCGGTTTCGTCGCCGATACCTCATTGGCGCCGGAACTGGCGGAAATCGGCGTTATCCTGTTGATGTTCGGTGTTGGCCTGCACTTCTCTTTGAAAGACCTCCTCGCAGTAAAATCTATCGCCATTCCCGGCGCCGTAGCGCAAATAGCCGTCGCCACCCTGCTCGGCATGGGGCTGTCCAAGCTGCTCGGCTGGGATCTGATCTCCGGCCTGGTGTTCGGCCTGTGCCTCTCCACCGCCAGCACCGTGGTGCTGCTGCGCGCGCTGGAGGAGCGGCAGCTGATCGACAGCCAGCGCGGGCAAATCGCCATCGGCTGGCTGATCGTCGAAGATTTGGCGATGGTGCTGACGCTGGTATTGCTGCCGGCCTTCGGCAACATGCTGGGCAACGACAACGCCAGCAGCAGCCAGCTGCTGATGGAGCTGGCACTGACCATCGGTAAGGTCATCGCCTTTATCGCGCTGATGATCGTGGTCGGCCGCCGCCTGGTGCCGTGGATCCTGTCCAAAACCGCCAGCACCGGCTCGCGCGAGCTGTTCACCCTGGCGGTATTGGCGCTGGCGCTCGGCATCGCCTACGGCGCGGTGAAGCTGTTCGACGTCTCCTTCGCGCTGGGCGCTTTCTTCGCCGGCATGGTGCTGAACGAGTCCGAACTGAGCCACCGTGCGGCGCACGACACCCTGCCGCTGCGCGACGCATTCGCAGTGCTGTTCTTCGTCTCGGTCGGCATGCTGTTCGATCCGATGATCGTGATTAACGAACCGCTGGCGGTGCTGGCGACGCTGGCGATCATCGTGTTCGGCAAATCCGCCGCCGCGTTCCTGCTGGTGAAAATGTTCGGTCACTCCAAGCGCACCGCGCTGACCATTTCCGCCAGCCTGGCGCAAATCGGCGAGTTCGCCTTTATTCTGGCGGGCCTCGGCATTGCGCTCGGCATGATGTCGGAACACGGCCGCAATCTGGTGCTGGCCGGCGCCATTCTGTCCATCATGCTCAATCCGCTGTTGTTCACCCTGCTGGAACGCTATCTGGCCAAGACCGAAACCATCGAAGACCAAATCCTCGAAGAGGCGGTGGAAGAAGAGAAGCAAATCCCGGTGGATATGTGCAATCACGCGCTGGTGGTCGGCTATGGCCGCGTCGGCAGCCTGCTGGGCGGCAAACTGGCCGAAGCGGGCATCCCGCTGGTGGTGATCGAGAACTCCCGCCCGCGGGTGGAAGCGCTGCGCGAACAGGGCATCAAGACGGTGCTGGGCAATGCCGCCAATCCGGAAGTGATGGATCTGGCGCGGCTCGACTGCGCGCGCTGGCTGCTGCTGACCATCCCCAACGGCTATGAGGCCGGCGAGATCGTCGCCTCGGCGCGCGCCAAGCGGCCGAATATCGAGATCATCGCCCGCGCCCACTACGACGACGAGGTGGCCTACATCACCGATCGCGGCGCCAACCAGGTAGTGATGGGCGAACGGGAGATCGCCAACAGCATGCTGAACATCCTGCAGCTGGACACCCTGAGCGAAGAAGAAAAAATGGGCGGCTGCCCTATCTGAAGCGCCACGCGCGCAAAAAAAGGTCCGGCATGCCGGACCTTTTCTTTTTCAGCGGGTTAACGCTCCCAGTAAGACTCTTCCAGGCTGTCTTCCCGCTCCGGCAGGCCGCGAGTGAGGCGCGGCGAATGCTGGTTCAACACCTGGTAGCTGACGCGGTTGGCGTATTTGCACACCTGCGCCAGGGAGGAGTAAGTCAGGTAGCTGCGCACGTGCTTGCTGGAGTTCGGCACGTTGTGGCGGTGATAGCCGTTGGCGGCGATATCGTGCAGCAACGCCGACAGCGCGCCGTCGCCGGCGCCGTTGGTGTTCATGATCTTCTCCGGCCCGCCCATATACGGCGCGATGTGCGAATAAACGCGCAGCGGATTTTCACAGTGTTCGCGGCGCATGGCGCGGCTGAATTCGTAGCGGTTGAACTCGGCGATATGCCCCGGCAGCAGCGGGTGCTGGGTCTGGCGCTTGTTGGCCTCTTCGGTGTAGCCCGCCATATATAGGCCGTTCGGCCCGGCGGTGCACAGCACCAGATCCACCCACTCCAGCGCCATGTCCGAGGCGGTCAGCGGATCGCTCAGCCCGGTCAGCTCCAGCGCTTCGTCTTCGTTCATCGCCAGAATCGTCACGTTTTCCTTCAGGAAGTCGCGCCACCACTGCGGGTTGTCGGCGATCACGTACTTGGTGCCCAGCGTCAACACCACCGGTACGTCGTGCTTTTTGGCGTATTCGATCGCCTGCAGGGTGGCGGCCTTCATCGGCTCCCCTTCCTTGCAGCGCACCAGATAAGAGCTCAGCACCAGCGCCGACGCGCCGGCGATCACCTCTTCAGGAATGCTTTCCGGGCGCAGCTGGTTCATTTGGCCCGGGTTGATGGCGAAGGTACGCTCGCCGCTTTCGCCAATCAGCGTGAAACAGCGGCCGATGGCGCCGTCTACGCCCTGCAGATAGTTGAGATCGGTACGGCTGGAGGTATTGCACAGGTAACGGTAGGCGTAGCTGCCGATTTTCACGTTGCTGCACATCACGCCGAGCAGCACCGAGCGATCGTCCGCCAGCACCGAATAGTTGTGCATGGTATTGCCGATGGTGCCGCCGGCGAACTGATGGGTAACCAGGTTGTTTTCATTCAGTTCCTGATACAGCGCCTCGGCGACGTCGTCTTCGATCACCAGAGAGTGGCCCAGGCTCAGGCCGTAGCGCTGGACAAAAGCGTCGTCCACCTTCGCCTCGATATCCACCAGCGTCTGGTCGATGCCGACGATATACGAGGTGCTGATTTCACTTTCGGGCTGGGCCTGCTGCAGAAGCGGATCGCGGGCGCTCACCGGGAAATAGTGTTTGGACTTGCGTTTACCAGGAAATTTCATGTGATTGGCGGTGGTGGCGGTTTAACAAGCGGAGAATGTTAACACATTCCCGCCCGATCACGATGATTCTAATATACAGATTATTGATGATTAGAGGCGCTGCGCCACCAACTGCTGCATCATATCGATATGCGCCGGCTCGTCGTTCAACGCAGAGATATACTCAAACTTCTCGCCGCCGGCCTCGAGGAAGATCTCGCGGTTCTGCTCCTTGATCTCTTCCAGCGTTTCCAGGCAGTCCGCCGAGAAACCCGGGCAAATCAGCTGAATGTGCTTCACGCCCTGCGCCGGCAGCCCCTTCAGGGTCTCATCGGTGTACGGCGTCAGCCACGGCTCGCGGCCGAAGCGCGATTGGTACGTCATCATCACTCGCTCCGGCGCCAGCGGCAGCGTGGCGCTCAGCGCTCGCAGCGTATCCTCGCAGCGCTGCGGGTAGTCGTCGCCCAGGCGCGCATAGCGTTTGGGGATGCCGTGGAACGACAGCACCAACCGATCCGGCTGGCCATGCTCGGCGAACGAGCGCTCCACGCTTTGCTGCAGCGCGGCGATGTAGGCCGGGTGTTCGGCGTAATCGCGGATGAAGGCCACAGAAGGCAAGCGGCGATAGCCTTTCAGCACCCGCGCTACGCCATCCCATACCGCCGCGCTGGTGGAACAGGAATATTGCGGATAGAGCGGCAGCACCACCAGGTTGGTCACGCCCTGCGCCAGCAGCTTGTCGATGGCTTCCGCCAGGCTCGGCGAGCCGTAGCTCATGCCCAGCTCCACCGGCGTATTCGGCATGCGCGCCGCCAGCGCCCGCTGTTGGCGGCGGCTGTACACCAGCAGCGGTGAGCCTTCTTCCATCCACACCGACTGATAGAGCTTCGCCACGCGCGGCGAACGGATCGGCAAGATCGCGCCGTTGAGGATCGGCCACCAGATCAGCGGCGCCGTGTCGACCACGCGATCGTCACTGAGGAATTCCTTCAGATAGCGTTTGACCGCCGACGAGGTCGGCGCATCTGGCGTGCCCAGGTTCACCAGCAATACGCCGTGTTTCTCTTGCTTCATCTCAGTTCCCCTCATTTCCTTTCCGGCCGGCATTCCGTTCTGGGTCGGGATGTCAGCAGCCATTAATGCCGGCTATTGTAACGGAAAAGTCGTGCATCGAAACCGATAACAGCAACAGGCTATGCCTGTGGGCCTCCCCCTTGCGCCAGTCGCCACACCGCCGCCACGTTGCGCGCCGTCACCTGCAGATTGCGATCGGCGCCCGCCAGCGCTTCTTCCAGCGTCACGATGCCATCGAGCACCGAAAACGCCGCGTCGATGCCGTGTTGATGCACCACCTGGTAATCCGGCGTCAGGCTGCCGGCGATGGCGATCACCGGCACGCCGTAGCGCTTGGCCACCCGCGCCACGCCGATCGGCGTTTTGCCGTGGATCGACTGGCTGTCCAGCCGGCCTTCCCCGGTGATCACCAGATCGGCATCGCGCACCGCCTCATCCAGGCGCAGGGTTTCGGTGACGATCTCGATGCCCGGCCGCAAGCGCGCGTTGAGCATGCCGAGCAGCGCCGCCCCCATGCCGCCCGCCGCGCCCGCCCCTGGCTGGGTGAGCACCGCGCGGCCGGTTTCCCGTTCCAGCAGCTCGCCATAGTGATACAGCGCGGCATCGAGCTGCGCCACCATCTCCGGCGTCGCTCCCTTCTGCGGCCCGAACACCGCCGAGGCGCCCTTTTCGCCGCACAGCGGGTTATCGACGTCGCAGGCGGCGGTCACGCTCACCCGTTGCCAACGCGCATCCAGCCCGGCGAGATCGAGATGCGCCAGCTGCGCCAGCGCCGCTCCGCCCGCCGGCAGCGGCCGGCGTGCCTTATCCAGCAACTTCACGCCCAGCGCCTGCATCATCCCGGCACCGCCGTCGTTGGTGGCGCTGCCGCCGATGCCGAGAATGACCGCCTTCACGCCGCGTTCCAGCGCCGCCAGCATCAGTTCGCCGGTGCCGTAACTGGTGGTGATTCGCGGATCGCGCCGGCCGGGCGGCGCCAGGTGCAGCCCTGAGGCGGCGGCCATTTCAATCACCGCGGTTTCGCCGTCGCCCAGCAGGCCATAGAACCCCTGCACCGGCTCCCCCAGCGGCCCGGTGACCGTCACCTGGACGATTTCACCGCCGGTGGCCGCCACCATCGACTCCACCGTGCCTTCGCCGCCGTCCGCCATCGGCAGCTTCACGTAGTGCGCCTGCGGGTAAATTTGGCGGAACCCCCGCTCGATGGCGTCGGCGACGCCGAGCGCGCTCAGGCTCTCTTTGAAAGAATCCGGGGCAATAACCACTTTTTTCAGCGTTTTCATCACTGTTCCTTATCCCGCCAGGTTAAATACGCCAAACATCAGCGCCGAGATTGCCGCAATGGTGAACCCCACCAGCGTTTCGTACGGCAGCAGCTTCAGCCGCTCGTGTACCGCCATATTGACGCTGCCGCCGGTGGCGTGGAAGAAGCTGCCGTGCGGCAGGTGATCCAGCACCGTGGCGCCCGCATGGATCATCGCAGCGCCGGCCAGCCCGCTCACGCCCAGCTCGAGCAGCGTGGAGCTGAACACCCCGGAAGCCACGGCGGTGCCGGCGGTGGTCGACGCGGTCGCCATCGACATCAGCGCGCCGGACAGCGGCGCCAGCAGCCAGGCCGGCAGCCCGGTATGCGTTAAGCCGTTAATCAAGACATCCTTCAGCGCCGAGTTGGCGATAATGCCCGCCAGCGTGCCGGTGCCGAGCAGCATGATTGCCACCGGCGCCATGCGCGACAGGCCGGAGACCATAAACTGATTGCACTGGCGGATGCGCCCCATCAGCAGCGCGCCCGCCAAGCCGCCGGCCGGCAGCGCGATCAGCGGATCGACGGCGATGCCGGCGATCGGCCGCAGCGACAGCAGCAGGATCGCCACCAGCGGCGCGCTGATCGCCGCAGCGAAGCCCGGCCGCGCCCCTTCGGCATGCTGAGTCAGCTCTTCGGCCATCACTTTGCTGCCTTTATCGCTCAGGCGACGCGCTAGCAGATAGGCCACCACAAGGCCGCACAGCCCCGGCACGATGCCGGCCATCATCACCGAGGTGAGCGGCACGTGGAAATTGTCCGCCGCCGCGATGGTGTTCGGGTTGGGCGACATCACGTTGCCGGCCTTGCCGCCGCCGATCATCGCCAGCAGGATCGCCGCGCGCGAAATGCCGGCCTTTTGGGCTATCGACAGCGCGATCGGCGCGACGGTGATCACCGCCACGTCGATAAACACCCCTACCGCCGTCAGGATCAGTGTAGCCACCGCCAGCGCCAGCAGCGCGCGGGTTTCGCCCACCTTGCGCACGATGGTTTCGGCGATGGTGTGCGCCGCGCCGGATTCGATCAGCACCCCGGCCAGCACCCCCGCCGCCAGGATGCGCATCACGGCGTTGGTGATGCCCTGCGCCCCGCCGATCATCAGCGTTACGGTCTGCACCAGATCGGCGCCGCCGCACAGCCCGCCAGCCAGCGCGCCGGCGATCATGCCGTAAGCCGGCGGCACCTTGCGTAGAATCAGGACGATGGCGACGGCTAACGCCACCAGCGCCCCCAGAGTGGATACGGTTGTCATTGTTGTTTTCTCCGTGGTTGATGTGCAGGCCAACATATCCCGCGCGCCCGGCGTTGGCCTGAGGGGAAACAACAAAAAATCGCCGGGGGAACGGCGTGGAATTTGTGGGTTGGCACAACTCAGTCGTGCATCAGCATGCCGATATATAACCGCAGAGCGTCGGTTAATTGGTTGATTTTCATGCCAGTTATCGCTTCGATACGCTGCAGGCGATAGCGCAGGGTATTGACGTGGATATGCAGCTGTGCGGCGGTCTGCGTCTGATCACAATTCTGCGAAAAATAGTGGCGCAGCGTGCCGCGCAGCACGCCTTTTTCGTCCTGTTCGCCCAGCGTCCGCCAGGGGCGACCCAGCTCCTGCGCGCGCCAATCCTCCCCCAGATCGCACAACAGCGACGGCAGCGGGTAGTCGTGGTAGAACAGCGTGGCGTGACGCAGTTTCAGGCGCTGCGCCATCGCCTGAGTGGCGCGCGCCGTCAGGCTGGAACGGTAGGCGCTTTGCGGATCGTCATAAAAACCGCCGACGATCAGCCGCACCCGGAAGCGGTGTTTGAGTTGGTTTTGCAAACGCTGGGCCTGTTGGCGCTCCAGCTTCAGGCTCCATTCGCCCTGCACCATGCAGGCCGGGCGCAGCAGGGTCATTTCATTGAAGCCGGTAATGGCGATCAACGCGTCGCGCTGGGTGGCCTCCAGCTCCGCCAGCAGCTCGCGCAGCAGGTGCGGCTGCGCCTCTTGCAGCTCGACGATCCACACGATGCGCGCCTGGCGCAGATCCAACCCCAAATACGCCGCCATCGCCGCCAGCGACGCGGTGTTCGGCTGGGGCTGCAGCAGCTGGTTCGCCAGCTCTTCCCGGTAGCGTTTTTCCCACTGGTGCTGATCCAGCAGCGCCGCCTGCTCCACCATCATCTCCGCCGCCATCTTCACCAGCTCGGCGTAGGCGCGCACCTCGGCCGGTTCGCCGGAGATGCCGATCACCCCCACCCGCTGGTTGCGAAAGCTGAACGGCAGGTTGATGCCGGGCCGCACGCCCTTCAGATGTTCGGCGGTGGCGCGGTCGATTTCCACCACCCGATTTTCCGCCAGCGCCAGCACGGCGCCTTCATGGCGCTGGAACAGGCGCTGCGGGTTGCCGGAGGCGATGATCACGCCGTTGCTGTCCATCACGTTGACGGAATGGCTGATGATGCCCATCGCCCGCTGGACGATCTGGCGCGCGGTGGCTTCCGCCAGAAGATTGGTTTGTCTGAGCATGCCCGCTCCCTGCTGAGGGTGAAAACGCAGGCTTGTTATACGCTATTTGGCGCGGGCGATTAACGGGCACGTCCGCAACAAGCCGCCGCGATCACAATTTGGCGGGAAAACGGCAAAAAAAAACGCCGGGCCACAGGCCCGGCGTCATGCACAACGTGCTTGCGATCAACCGAGGATGGTCGCCAGCTCTGCGCTCACTTCGGCCACCTTGCGGGTGCCGTCGATTTTGCGGTATTGGGTGTTGCCCGCCGCCGCTTCTTTGCTGTAGTAAGAGATCAGCGGCGCGGTCATCTGATGATATTCCACCAGGCGCTTGCGCACGGTCTCTTCCTGATCGTCCTTGCGCGTGGTCAGCTCTTCGCCGGTCACGTCGTCTTTACCTTCCACCTGCGGCGGGTTGAACTTCACGTGGTATACGCGGCCGGACGGCGCGTGCACACGGCGGCCAACGATGCGGTCAACGATCAGCTCGTCCGGCACGTCGAACTCCAGCACGAAGTCCACGTTGATGCCGGCTTCTTTCATTGCGTCAGCCTGCGGAATGGTGCGTGGGAAACCGTCCAGCAGGAAGCCCTTGCGGCAATCTTCCTGAGCGATGCGCTCTTTGACCAGCGCGATCACCAGCTCATCGGTCACCAGCTTGCCGGCGTCCATGATCTCTTTCGCCTGCTTGCCCAGTTCACTGCCGGCCTTCACGGCTGCGCGCAACATATCACCGGTGGAGATTTGCGGAATGCCGTATTTCTCCATGATGAATTGAGCCTGAGTACCTTTACCAGCGCCCGGAGCGCCCAGCAGAATGATACGCATTGCGTAAATCCCCTTGCTATGTAGTTTTTATAAAATTGCGAAAACGCTCAACGATACCATTTCAGGGGGGGCAGGCTCAAGGCGCGCGAAGGAAATCGATTGCGGAATGTGCAAAAAAGCGGGCAAGCAAAAGGCGAGAAAAAGCGGGGAAAAATCGGCAATGCGCCCCTAACGGTGCCGTTAAGGGCGCATATTTTCAGTTTCAGGCGGACAGCAACTTGTTCATGCGACGGATGAACAGGTTCGGATCTTCCAGCGTGCCGCGTTCAGCCAGCAGCGCCTGATCCAATAACAGGTCGATCCATTCGGCGAAATGTTCGTTATCGCCCACATCGGATGCGCGTTTGACCAGAGCATGCTCCGGATTAAGCTCGAAAATGTACTTCACTTCCGGCGCCTGCTGGCCGGCGGCGGCGAACAGCTTGGCCATCTGGGTGCTCATTTCGTCGGCGTCGGTCACCACGATCGCCGGCGTATCGGTCAGGCGGTGCGTCAGGCGCACATCCTTCACCCGCTCGCCCAGCAGGGTTTTCACGCGTTCGATGAACGGCTCCAGCTGCTTCTCGGCGGCCTTCTGCTCTTCGGTTTCATCCGCCAGTTTATCCAGCGTTTCATCCGCTTTGCTAACCGACTGGAACGGCTTGCCGTCGAATTCGGTCAGATAGCTCATCATCCACTCGTCGATGCGATCGGACAGCAACAGCACTTCGATGCCTTTCTTGCGGAACAGCTCCAGGTGCGGGCTGCTCTTGGCGGCGGCGTAGCTGTCGGCGGTGATGTAGTAAATCTTCTCCTGCCCTTCCGCCATGCGGCCGACGTACTCTTCCAGCGACACGGTCTGCGCCGAGCTGTCGCCGTGAGTGGAGGCAAAGCGCAGCAGCTTGGCGATCGCTTCCTGGTTGCCGTGGTCTTCCGCCGGGCCCTCTTTCAGCACCAGACCGAACTGCTGCCAGAATTTCTGGTAGCCTTCGGCGTCATCTTTGGCCAGCTTATCCAGCATCTGCAGCACGCGCTTGGTCAGCGCGCCGCGCAGGTTTTGCGTCACGCGGCTGTCTTGCAGGATCTCGCGCGACACGTTCAGCGGCAGATCGTTGGAGTCGATCAGGCCGCGCACGAAGCGCAGGTAGTTCGGCATGAACTGCTCGGCGTCGTCCATGATGAACACGCGCTGCACGTACAGCTTCAGACCATGCTTGTGATCGCGGTTCCACATGTCCCACGGCGCCTGCGCCGGGATATACAGCAGGCTGGTGTACTCCTGCTTGCCTTCTACCCGGTTGTGGCTCCAGCTCAGCGGATCGGTGAAGTCGTGGGCGATGTGCTTGTAGAATTCTTTGTACTCTTCGTCGGTCACGTCAGCCTTGCTGCGGGTCCACAGGGCCTGCGCCTTGTTGATCTTCTCCCAGGTGACGGTGTCGTCTTCTTCGTTTTTGCTTTCGATCTCCACCGGCAGGGCGATGTGATCGGAATATTTGCCGATCACCGAGCGCAGGCGCCAGGCGTCGAGGTACTCATCTTCGCCTTCGCGCAGATGCAGGGTGATTTCGGTGCCGCGCGTCTCTTTGGTGATGTCGGCGATGGTGTAGTCGCCTTCGCCGGCAGACTCCCAGAACACGCCTTCGTCATCGGCGGCGCCGGCGGCGCGGGTGCGCACGGTCACTTTGTCCGCCACGATGAACGCCGAGTAGAAACCGACGCCGAACTGGCCGATCAGCTGGCTGTCTTTCGCCTGATCGGAGCCGATGGATTCCAGGAACGCTTTGGTGCCGGACTTGGCGATGGTGCCGAGGTTTTCGATCACTTCTTCGCGGCGCATGCCGATGCCGTTGTCGGCGATGGTCAGGGTGCGCTGCTCTTTATCGAAGGACAAGCGTACGCGCAGCTCGCCGTCGCCGGCGTACAGCTCTGGCGCGGACAGGGCGCGGAAGCGCAGCTTGTCGGCGGCGTCAGAGGCGTTGGAAATCAGCTCGCGCAGGAAAATTTCTTTGTTGGAGTACAGCGAATGGATCATCAAATGAAGCAGCTGTTTTACTTCAGACTGGAACCCGCGGGTTTCTTGACCTTTCATACTCATTGATTACCTCAAAAGACAATGGCTACCAAAATCGAACAATGAGGATCAGATGAGGGTCAGGGTCTTGTTTTTCAAGCGGACGGCGGGAGATTTTTGGCAAAAAAATGACGGGGCCGAACGGCCCCATCCGGGAAAACATCAGAACTTGATGGCGTGACGCCCGGCCAGCGAATGCGACAGCGTGGTGCCGTCGACCATCTCCAGCTCGCCGCCCACCGGCACGCCGTGGGCGATGCGGCTGGCGAGCACGCCATACTGGCCGCACATCTCGGCGATGTAGTTGGCGGTCGCTTCCCCTTCCACCGTCGGGTTGGTGGCGAGGATCACTTCGGTGATGCTCTCCTTTTCCAGCCGTTGCTCCAGGCGATCCAGACCGATATCGCCCGGCCCGATGCCGTCCAGCGGCGACAGATGCCCCATCAGCACAAAGTAGCGCCCGGCGAACTGGCCGGTCTGCTCGATGGCGTGGATATCCGCCGGGCTTTCCACCACGCAAATCTGGCCGTTTTGCTGACGGCGCGGATTGGCGCAGATGGTGCAGACGTCCTGCTCGGTGAAGGTGCGGCAGTCGGCGCAGTGGCCGATTTCCGACATCGCGCGCGTCAACGCCTGCGCCAGGCGCATGCCGCCGCTGCGATCGCGCTGCAGCAGCTGAAACGCCATGCGCTGCGCCGATTTCGGGCCGACGCCCGGCAGGCAGCGCAGCGCCTCCATCAGGGATTCAAGGAGCGGGCTGGTTTGCATCAGAACGGCATCTTGAAGCCAGGCGGCAACTGCATGCCGCTGGAGACGGAGGCCATCTTCTCTTTCTGGGTCTCTTCGATGCGGCGCGCGGCGTCGTTGAACGCGGCGGCGATCAGATCTTCCAGCATCTCTTTGTCGTCTTCCATCAGGCTAGGATCGATCTCCACGCGGCGGCAGTTGTGCGCGCCGTTGATGGTGACCTTCACCAGGCCCGCGCCAGACTCGCCGGTCACTTCCAATTTGGCGACTTCTTCCTGCATCTGCTGCATTTTTTCTTGCATTTGCTGGGCTTGCTTCATCAGGTTGCCCAGACCGCCTTTACCAAACATAGTCGTCTCTCGTCGCTAGGGCCGCGCACCTCGCGCGGCGTTTAAAGGGGGCGAATACTCTCTTCATCCAGATCCGCGTCGAAGAACCGGCACAGCGTCTGAATATGGGTATCCGCAACGATGGACTGGCGCGCCTGCGCCAGCTTTTCTTCATAGATGGCTTGTCGCCATTCCAGCGGGGTGCGCTCCGCCGGATTATCATCCTCTATCACGGTCAGCTCGATCGGGCTGCCGTACAGCTCGCCGAGCGCTTCGGCCAGCGTCTTCTGCGCCGAAGGCGAATTCAGATGACGCTGCGAAGACCGCAGATGGAGGCAAATCTTGCCCGCTTCCGGCTGCTGCTTGAAGGCGTTCAACGCCAGCTGCTGCACCAGTTTCGGGATCTTCAGCCTGTCGATTTCCGCCGCCCAGACGTCGCGCTCCAGCGACTCCACCACCAGCTTGGCGGCCAGCTCCGGCGTTTTCTCGTGCTCCAACGCCGTGCGCAACGCTTTCGGCGTCGCCAGCGGTTCCGGTGCCGCTTCCGGCTCGGTCTGCGCGCGCCAGCGATATGCTTCCGGCTTGGCCGGTTTTTCCGGCACCTTCTTCTCCGCCAGACGCTGCTGGCTACGCTCGGTCACGGAAGCCAAACGCCCCAGCGCCGAGTTTGCCGGCCGCGCTATTCCTGGCGCCGCCGGCTCATTCTTTTTTGGTGTGGATGCTCCCTGCTGCCGCTGCAGCTGGGACCGCGCTTTCAACAGCTGGGCAGTGGCATCCGGTAATGGGGTCGATGATTGCCGCGACGGCGCGGCCGGCTGCCCTAGCGGCGGCGGCGCGTCCTGAAACTGCGGCGGCTGTTGCGATGCGGCGGCCTGCGGCTGCGCCATCGGCGCCGGCGCGGTCTGCACCAACGCCACCGGCTCCGGGATCACCGCTTTCGGGTGAAACGCCAGCGCACGCAGCAGGGTCATCTCAACCCCCATGCGGCGATCCGGCGCATAGGCCAGCTCTTTGCGGCCGACCAACAGCGTCTGGTAGTAAAGTTGCACATCGGCCGGCGGCAGGGTGCGCGCCAGCTCGCGCAGCCGTTGTTCCACGGCGGCGTACTGATTGTCGAGCATCGAAGGCAGCAGTTGCACCATCGCAATGCGGTGCAGCAGCGCCAGCGTCTCCACCAGCAGGTTTTCCCAGTCCACGCCGCGCGAAGCGGCCTGTGCGACCTGCGCCATCATCTTTTCGCCGTCGGCGCTGACCAGCGCTTCGAGGATCGCCAGCGGCTGTTCGTCATCGAGCGTGCCGAGCATCTGGCTGACGGTGGCGGCGGTCACCTGCCCCTGCCCCATGGCGATCGCCTGATCGGTCAGGCTCAGCGCATCGCGCATGCTGCCGTCGGCGGCGCGCGCCAGCAGCTGCAGCGCGCGGGCGTCGCTGGTGATCTGCTCCGCCGTCAGCACCGTTTCCAGCTGCTGGCGAATCTGATCGACGTCCAGCGCCTTGAGGTGGAATTGCAGACAGCGCGAGAGAATGGTCACCGGCAGCTTTTGCGGATCGGTGGTGGCCAACAGGAATTTGACGTGCGGCGGCGGCTCTTCCAGCGTCTTGAGCAACGCGTTGAAGCTGTGGCGCGAGAGCATGTGCACTTCATCGATCAGGTAGACCTTGAAGCGGCCGCGCGCCGGCGCGTACTGAACGTTGTCCAGCAGATCGCGGGTATCTTCAACCTTGGTTCGGGAAGCGGCGTCGATCTCGATCAGATCGACGAAGCGGCCCTGCTCGATCTCGCGGCAGTTGTCGCATTGGCCGCACGGCGTGGCGGTGATGCCGGTTTCACAGTTCAGGCCTTTGGCCAGCAGGCGCGCGATGGTGGTTTTCCCCACGCCGCGCGTGCCCGAGAACAGATAGGCGTGATGGATCCGCCCCAGCGAGAGGCCGTTGGCCAGCGCGGTCAGGACATGTTCCTGGCCGACCACGTCTGCGAACGTTTGAGGGCGCCACTTACGGGCGAGAACCTGATAGCTCATTAATACCGGAGAAGTCGAGGAATCTGGAGGGTCATGCTAACACAGCCCCGCGGCGATCCGCGAGGCCGTTGTGCCCAAGGGGCAATGCCGCATCAATGGCCGGCGAAGTCCACCAGGCAGTAGCAGTCGATGCCCAGCTTGTTCAGACGCGCTTCCCCGCCCAGATCCGGCAGGTTGATGATGAATGCGGCGTCGTTCACTTCACCGCCCAGGCGGCGGATCAGTTTGGTGGTCGCTTCGATGGTGCCGCCGGTCGCCAGCAGATCGTCCACCACCAGCACTTTGTCACCCGCGGTGATGGCGTCGGTGTGGATCTCCAGCTTGTCGGTGCCGTACTCCAGCTCATAGCTTTCGCTGAGCGTGGCGCGCGGCAGTTTGCCCGGTTTGCGCACCGGCACGAAACCGACGCCCAACGCCAGCGCGACGGGCGCGCCGAACAGGAAACCACGCGCTTCGGTACCCACCACCTTGGTCACGCCCGCTTCGCGATAGCGCTCAACCAGCAGCTCGATGCTGGCGGCGTAGGCCAACGGGTTTTCCAGCAGGCTGGTCACGTCGCGGAACAGGATGCCCGGCTTCGGATAATCCGGGATGGTTTTGATACTGTCTTTAATAAACTGAAGCTGCTGCGCAGTAGCGGTCATAATTGTTGCCTGATAAAACTGCCTGAAAACCGGCGCGCCGCTCACCCGCCGCCGCCGGGTGAAACACACCGGAGATGAAATGGCAGGCGATCCGCGCACGAAAACGCCCAAATCTATGCAAACTGGCGGACAAATGCAACTCTCCCCTGCATCTTTCAACCCGCAGCGTTGTTGACTGCACGCATTCCCCCCGGTCACTTACCTAAGTAAGCTCCCGGGGATGCCTGCGTTTGTCGTCTAGCTGCGGCTTGAAAGCTATTGGGGAGTTTAAGGGACAATCAGCGCTGTTTTTGTTGCGGCAGGTCAATAACCGGCAGGCGCAGCATAAAGGTCAGCAAAATGACCAGCATCAGCAGCAACAGCCCGCGCACCCACCAGATTTTCACCAGCCACAGCGAACAGGCGAAGGTGAGCACGATCACCAGCACCGCCTTCCACTTCGCTCCCGGCGGCAGCGCGCGATGCTGTTGCCAGTGGCGCAGGTAGGGGCCGAACCAGGAGCGGTGCAGCAGCCAGTGATGAAAGCGCGGCGAAGAGCGGGCGAAACACCAGGCGGCCAACAGCAGAAACGGCGTGGTCGGCAACAGCGGCAGCACCACGCCCAACGTCGCCAGCACCACCGCCAGCCAGCCCAAAATGATCAATAACCCACGCGTCATGCGGCTCTTCGCTCCTCAATCGGTTGCCGCCTACTGTAGCATCGGCGCCGCGCCGGCGGAATATGCGTGCGGCGCTTGTTTCACGGCAGGATCGCGGGCAAGCTTACGCCTGTTGAAATCAAGAGGGAGCTTATGTGAGCACTCAGCGTCTATTACAGGTGTTGGCACAGCAGATCGCGGCGCTGGCAGCCGAAGTGACCCCGCGCGGCGACGTTCCGATCCCGCAGGCGCGCTTCGACGCCGCCCTGTTCGCCAACCGCGGCACGCGGCTGCGCGACTACCTGGCCGAGGTGGAGAAGAATTTCGCCCAGCTGCAAAGCGCCGCCAACGACAGCCGTACCAGCCAGGTGGCCTTTCTGGCCGAAAAACTGGTGGCTCAGATCGCCGCCCTGCAGCGCGAGCTGGCCACCCAGGCGCTGCGGCGCAAGAACCAGCCGAAAGAAGCCCCCGAGGCCGATCTGTACCACAAGCTGGCCGAGCATCAGGACTACGAACGCCGGCTGATCGCCATGATTCAGGATCGGGAAAGCCTGCTCGGCCGCCAGACCACGCTGGCGGCGCAGCAAAAGCTGCAGCACGAGCTGGCGGCGCTGGAGGGGCGCCTGATGCGCTGCCGCCAGGCGCTGGCGCGCATCGAGCGCAATATCGAGCGCAAAGAAAACGGTTTTTGAAGATTTATCACAATATTTTAATGATTATTCCCGGTTGCGCGCCGGGTTCACTATACTCTGCCGGTACGCGAGTTATTCATTTCATTAATTAAGCGCAGGTGCTATGTCTCTGGAAAACGCCTCACCCGAACTGCAGCTGGCGGTAGACTTGATTTACCTGCTGGAATGCAACGAGATCGATCCGGCCACCGCGCTGGCGGCGCTGGATATCGTCAAACGGGATTATCAGGAAAAACTGCAGCGCGCCGGCGTCACCTCTCCCTATCTGCCTGCCGGACAGTAATCAGGGACAGCGCCGCTGTCCCTTTCGTCTTTCAACGCTCATCAGCCCGCCGTCTGGCCGCCTTCGTCCGGCGAGCTGAGCGCGCAAATAAACAAGGAAAAAAAAGCGTATCGCGGCGGCGATGCGCCGACAAACGTGAGCGGCGCCAGAGAAGGCAGAATCAATCAGCGCTGCATGATTTAGCTTCGGATCGGTTAAGAAGCCTGAAGATTGTCACGGCCACCGGCGGGCAACGAACAACAAAAGCGTTGCAGCTGATGGCCCGTTGCAGCGGAATCAGAAAGTCAGCACTTTTTCCGCCGCCAGCGTCCACTGCGCCAGCTCGACCAACGTACCGATCGCCACGCCGTCCGCCAGCGGCAAGCGGCTGACGCCGCGCGCGTCGGCACAGGTCTTGCACAGCTTGACCGGCACCTGCTGCGCGGTGAGGATCTCCAGCATCTGCTGCAGGTGGTATCCCTCGTGCGGCTGCTGCCCGGCCAGCCCGGCCACCACCGCATCGGACATCAGAAATAGCCGCAGGTCGAGACTGCTCTGCTGCTCTTTCATGGCGATGGCCAACCGCAGCGCATTGAACAAGGATTCATGGCCATAGGCGGCGCCATTGGCGATGAGAACGATGGATGACATGAAATCTCTCCTTATAAAGGAAGGCGGTCGGCATCAGACGTCGCCGCGTCGGGTTTGAGGCGCAAGGTGGGGCAAAACTGCAGCATTTCCAAAAACGCGTCCACCAGCGCTTCGGCTTCGGCCCGCAGATCGAAACTTTCCGGCATAAACAGCCAGTTTTCCATCAGGCCGGTGATATAACCGCGCAGGATGATCGCCGCGCGGCGGGTATGTAAATCGGCGGGTAATTGCCCGTGGTGAATGCAGTTATACAGCACCGCTTCAATGCGTTCGTAGCCGGCGAGGTACAGCACCTTGCGCGAATCCAGCAGCGGCATCATTTCACCGACAAACTCGCATTTGTGGAATATAATTTCCATCAACGCCCGCCTACGGCCGTCTTCAACCGTAGACGTCAGAATGTAAATCAGAATTTCTCGGATAACCCGCAGTGGATTATCGGGAAACTTTGCCTGATACTCTGTTTCGAGCTGGTCAATTTTCGGCTCGGTAGATTCCCAAACTTCATTAAACAGGTCTACCTTATTCTTGAAGTGCCAGTAAATGGCTCCACGCGTAACCCCGGCAGCGGTGGCAATATCTGTCAGTGACGTTGCAGCAACGCCACGTTCAGAGAACTCTCTCACCGCAGCATCAAGGATTTGCTGTCGGGTTTCTTGCGCCTGCTGTTTGGTTTTTCGTGCCATGGCATTGTTATTTAGGGGGAGTGTGATTTACATACATTCGCGAATGTATGTACCATAGCACGCACATATAATTAACGCAGCAATGGGTTTTAAAGCTTGTGATCCATTGATCATTTTGAAATCGGACACTTGAGGTTTTTCTATGAACAAAAACAGAGGGTTAACGCCTCTGGCGGCCGTTCTGATGCTTTCAGGCAGCTTAGTGCTAACAGGATGTAACGATAAAGAAACCCAACAGCAAGGCGCCCAACAACAGGCGCCTGAAGTGGGCGTAGTCACCTTGAAGGCCGAGCCTCTCAACATCACTACCGATCTTCCTGGCCGCACCGCTGCGTATCGTATCGCCGAAGTTCGCCCTCAGGTCAGCGGCATCATCCTGAAGCGCAACTTCGTTGAAGGCAGCGATATCAAGGCCGGGACGTCTCTGTACCAAATCGATCCCGCCACCTATCAAGCCAGCTACGACAGCGCGAAAGGCGATTTGGCCAAAGCACAGGCCAGCGCTTCCATCGCACGCGTGACGGTAAACCGCTACAAGCCATTGCTGGGTACCAGCTACATCAGCAAGCAGGACTACGACAACGCCGTCTCCACCCTGCAGCAGGCGGATGCCGCCGTGGTGGCCGCCAAGGCCGCCGTGGAAACCGCGCGCATCAACCTGGCGTACACCAAGGTGACCTCCCCGATCTCCGGCCGCATCGGCAAGTCCGCCGTGACCGAAGGCGCGCTGGTCAGCAACGGCCAGGCGACCGCCCTGTCCACCGTGCAGCAGCTGGATCCGATGTATGTCGACGTCACCCAGTCGAGCACCGACTTCCTGCGCCTGAAGCAAGAGTTGGCCAGCGGCGCGCTGAAGCAGGAAAACGGCAAGGCTAAAGTGAAACTGCTGCTGGAAAACGGCACCGAATACGCACAGGAAGGCACGCTGGAATTCTCCGACGTCACCGTCGACGAGACCACCGGCTCCATCACCATTCGCGCCCTGTTCCCTAACCCGAACGATACGCTGCTGCCGGGCATGTTCGTGCGCGCCCGTCTGGACGAAGGCGTGCGCAGCGATGCGCTGCTGGTGCCTCAGCAAGGCGTCACCCGCAACCCGCGCGGCGAAGCGACGGCGTTGGTGGTAGGGGCAGACGACAAAGTTGAGCTACGCACGCTGAAGGCGGACCAGGCGATTGGCGACAAATGGCTGGTTACCGATGGCCTGAAAGCCGGCGATCGCGTGATCGTCTCCGGCCTGATGAAAGTGCATCCGGGCGCGCAGGTAAAAGTGCAGGAAGTTGACACTCAGGCGCAAAAACAGCCGCAGTCTGAAGCGCAGAAGTCATAAAAAGGAGCCTGTAATACATGGCTAAGTTCTTTATAGACCGCCCAATTTTCGCCTGGGTAATCGCCATCATCGTCATGTTGGCGGGGGTGCTTGCAATAATGAAACTGCCTATTGCGCAGTATCCCACTATTGCACCGCCGGCGGTGAGTATTTCCGCCAACTACCCGGGCGCAGATGCCAAAACGGTGCAGGATACCGTCACGCAGATTATCGAACAGAACATGAACGGTATCGATAACCTGATGTACATGTCCTCCACCAGTGATTCCTCTGGTAGCGTCACCATTACCCTGACGTTTGAATCCGGCACCGATCCTGACATCGCGCAGGTTCAGGTCCAGAACAAACTGTCGTTGGCCACCCCGTTGCTGCCGCAAGAAGTTCAGCAACAGGGCCTGAAAGTAGAAAAATCCAGCAGCAGCTTCCTGATGGTGGCCGGCTTCGTTTCCGACGATCCGAACATGACTCAGGACGATATTGCGGACTACGTGGCGTCCAACATCAAGGATCCGATCAGCCGTTCGTCCGGCGTGGGTGAAGTGCAGCTGTTCGGTGCCCAGTACGCGATGCGTATCTGGCTGGATCCGAACAAGCTGAACAACTACCAGCTGACGACCACGGACGTGACCTCCGCCATCACCGAGCAGAACAACCAGATCGCCGCAGGCCAGCTGGGCGGCCTGCCGCCGGTGCCGGGGCAGCAGTTGAACGCCTCGATCATCGCGCAGACCCGTCTGACTTCGCCGGAAGAGTTTGGCAAGATCCTGCTGAAGGTGAATACCGACGGTTCCCAGGTACGCCTGCGCGACGTCGCTCACATCGAGCGCGGCGCGGAAAGCTATGCCGTTACCGCTCGCTACAACGGTAAGCCTGCCGCCGGTCTGGGTATCAAACTGGCAACCGGCGCCAACGCCTTGAACACCGCCAAAGGTGTGAAAGACGAGCTGGCCAAGATGACGCCATTCTTCCCGCAAGGGATGAAAGTGGTTTATCCGTACGACACCACCCCGTTCGTTAAGATCTCCATCAACGAAGTGGTGAAAACGCTGATCGAAGCCATCATCCTGGTATTCCTGGTGATGTATCTGTTCCTGCAGAACTTCCGCGCGACGCTGATCCCAACCATCGCGGTGCCGGTGGTGCTGCTGGGGACCTTTGCGATACTCGCGGCGTTCGGCTTCTCGATAAACACCCTGACGATGTTCGGCATGGTGTTGGCGATCGGCCTGCTGGTGGATGACGCCATCGTGGTGGTGGAAAACGTCGAGCGCGTCATGGCCGAAGAGGGGCTGCCGCCGAAAGAAGCCACCCGTAAATCGATGGGCCAGATTCAGGGCGCGCTGGTGGGTATCGCCATGGTGCTGTCGGCGGTATTCGTGCCGATGGCGTTCTTCGGCGGTTCAACCGGCGCCATCTATCGCCAGTTCTCGATCACCATCGTGTCCGCGATGGCGCTGTCGGTGCTGGTGGCCTTGATCCTGACGCCGGCGCTGTGCGCCACCATGCTCAAACCGATCCCGAAAGGCGATCACGGGGTTAAAACAGGCTTCTTCGGCTGGTTTAACCGCATGTTCGAGAAAAGCACGCATCACTATACCGACAGCGTGGGCAACATCCTGCGCAGCACCGGCCGCTATCTGATCATCTACCTGCTGATCGTGGTTGGCATGGGCCTGCTGTTCCTGCGCCTGCCTTCCTCGTTCCTGCCGGACGAAGATCAGGGCATCCTGTTGACCATGGTGCAGCTGCCTGCCGGCGCCACCGAGTCCCGCACCAACAAAGTGCTGGAAGAAGTCTCCGACTACTTCCTGAACAAGGAAAAGGACAACGTGGTTTCGGTGTTTACCGTCGCGGGCTTCGGCTTCAACGGTAACGGCCAGAACAACGGCCTGGCATTCGTCAGCCTGAAAGACTGGGGCGAGCGTCCAGGGAGCGAGAACAAGGTCGAAGCGATCGCGGGTCGCGCCATGGGCGCATTCTCGCAGATTAAAGAAGGCCTGGTATTCCCGTTCAACCTGCCGGCGATCATCGAACTCGGTACCGCCACCGGCTTCGACTTCGAGCTGATTGACCAGGGCGGCCTGGGGCACGAGAAATTGACCGAAGCGCGTAACCAGCTGTTGGGCATGGTTGCTCAACATCCGGACGTGCTGGTGGGCGTGCGCCCGAACGGCCTGGAAGATACGCCGCAGTTCAAACTGATCGTCGATCAGGAGAAAGCCAAGGCGCTGGGCGTCAGCATCACCACCATCAACAGCACGCTGAGCACCGCGCTGGGCGGCTCGTACGTCAACGACTTCATCGACCGCGGTCGTGTGAAGAAGGTATACGTACAGGCCGACGCGCCGTTCCGTATGCTGCCGGAAGACATCAACAAGTGGTACGTGCGCGGCACGAGCGGCCAGATGGTGCCATTCTCCGCCTTCTCTTCGGCGAAATGGGAATACGGCTCACCGCGCCTGGAACGCTATAACGGCTTGCCGTCGATGGAAATTCTGGGCCAGGCCGCACCGGGCAAGAGTACCGGTGAAGCGATGAACCTGATGGAACAGTTGGCGTCCAAACTGCCAAGCGGCATCGGTTACGACTGGACCGGCATGTCCTATCAGGAACGTCTGTCGGGCAACCAGGCGCCGGCGCTGTACGCCATCTCGATTCTGGTGGTGTTCCTGTGTCTGGCGGCGCTGTATGAAAGCTGGTCCGTGCCGTTCTCGGTCATGCTGGTATTGCCGCTGGGGGTTATCGGTGCGTTGCTGGCCGCGACGATGCGCGGCATGAACAACGACGTGTACTTCCAGGTGGGGCTGCTGACCACCATCGGTCTATCGGCGAAGAACGCCATCCTGATCGTGGAATTCGCCAAGGATCTGATGGAAAAAGAAGGCAAAGGCCTGATCGAAGCGACGTTGGAAGCGGTGCGTATGCGTCTGCGTCCAATCCTGATGACGTCTCTGGCCTTCATCCTCGGGGTTCTGCCGCTGGTTATCAGCAGCGGTGCGGGCTCCGGCGCACAGAACGCGGTAGGTACCGGCGTAATGGGCGGGATGATCACCGCCACCGTCTTGGCGATCTTCTTCGTACCGGTGTTCTTCGTGGTGGTTCGCCGCCGCTTCAGCAAGAAGAACGAGGACCTGGAACACAGCCATCCGGTAGAGCACCACTGATCGCTCAGTGATATGAGCTCCACCCGATAATCGAAAAGGCCGCGCATGCGGCCTTTTTCTTTTGCTTCAGTTGCTTAATGCAAACCGTTCTCATTAATTCACTCGTGGGCGCAATTTACGCTTGATCGCGACGCCGGGTCGGCGCATAATTATTGTTATAGTATAACATTACACGAGAGAGCCATTATGAAACCCGGCATCCATCCCGATTACCGCACCGTGGTCTTCCACGACGTCAGCGCCAACGCCTACTTTAAAGTGGGATCGACCATCAAAACCGATCGCACCATCGAGCTGGACGGCGAAAGCTGGCCGTATGTCACCCTCGACGTCTCTTCCGCTTCGCATCCGTACTACACCGGCAAGCAGAAAGACTATTCCAAAGAAGGCAGCACGGCGCGCTTCCAGCAGCGCTTTGGCCGCTTTATCGGCAATAAGTAACAAGGAAATCCCATGCAGGTATTGAGTTCATTGCGTTCGGCGAAAAATCGCCACCCGGATTGCAAAGTCGTGCGTCGTCGTGGCCGCATCTATGTGATCTGTAAAAGCAATCCGCGATTCAAAGCGGTACAGGGACGTAAGAAAAAGCGTTAACTCCCCAGTGTCATCTGTCGCAAAGCCCCGTTGCTGCTCAACGGGGCTTTTTTTATGGCGAGAAAGTGCCTGCAAGCTGTCCCCCGCCGGCAGGCGGGGGCAGAGGTTACTTCATGCTACTCAGCAGCGCGTCGACATTGTGTTTGAACGCCTGTTCATAGGTGGCCGCCGGGCCGCCCGTACGGGAGAGCGCTTCAGGGTACAGCTCGCCGCCCGCCTTGGCGCCGGTGGCGGCGGCAATCTGTTTCACCAACCGCGGATCGGTCTGATTCTCGATAAAGTAAGCGTTGACCTTTTCCTGTTTGATCTGCTTGATCAGGCCGGCCACGTCGCTGGCGCTGGCTTCGGCCTCGGTGGAAAATCCGACCGGGGCAAGGAAAGTGACGCCATACTCTTGCCCAAAGTAACCAAAAGCATCATGGCTGGTCAGCACTTTACGTTTCTGTGGCGGCACTGCGGCGAACTGGGTTTTGGCCCACAGGTCCAGCTTTTGCAGTTGCTGAACGTATTCGGCCCCGCGCTGGCGAAAATAGTTGGCATCCTCGGGATCGGCGGCAATCAGGGCGTTCATCACGTTGGTGGCGTACTGCACGCCGTTTTTCATGCTGTTCCAGGCGTGAGGATCGGTAATCGCTTTGCCGTCCTCCTCCATCTGGCGGGTGCTGATGCCCTGTGAAGCTGTGATCACCTGCCCTTTATAACCCGAAGCGCTGACCAGGCGATCGATCCACCCTTCCAGCCCCAGTCCGCTGACGAATACCACATCAGCCTGAGCCAACTTTTTGCCGTCCTGCGGCGAAGGCTCGAAACTGTGCGGATCGCCATCCGGCCCCACCAGCGTGCTGACCTTGACGTGATCGCCTCCCACCTGTTTGACGATATCCCCCAGAATGGAAAAGCTGGCGACGGCGTCGACGGTCTTCGCCATCGCCAATGGGCTGGCCAGCAGCGCAGCGACCGCCAGCGATATAGGTAAACGTTTCATACTTTCTCCTTGCAAATGGCACTTCTCAACGGCGCGCGAAGGCGTAAATGCCTCCACGCGTTCCAAACAGGATCGAGACGAAAAAGATGACGCTGGCGCTGAGCACGATCGCCGGGCCGGCGGGCAGCGAAGCGTAATAGGACCACACCAACCCAATCAGGCTGGAAAGCGCGCCGATGCCCATCGCCGTCGCCAGCGTCTGCGGCAGATTGCGCGCCCAGAAGCGCGCGCTGGCGGCGGGCAGCATCATCAGCCCCACCGACATCAGAGTGCCGAGGATCTGGAATCCCGCCACCAGATTGACCACCACCAGCGCCAGAAACAGGCCGTGGATCAGCGCCAACCGGCGCGGCGCGTTGACGCGCAGGAACGTGACGTCGAAGGACTCGATCACCAATGCACGGTACAGCGCCGCCAGCGCCAGCAGCGAAACCGAGGCGATCGCTCCGACCATCAGCATCGCCTGCGCATCCACCGCCAGGATCGAACCGAACAGCACGTGCAGCAGATCCACGCTGGAGCCGCGCAGCGAGACCAGCGTGACCCCCAGCGCCAGTGAGCCCAGATAGAACCCGGCGAAACTGGCGTCCTCTTTCAGCGGCGTGCGGCGGCTCACCAGGCCGGACAGCATCGCCACCGCCAGCCCGGCGATAAAGCCGCCCACCCCCATCGCCACCAGCGACATACCGGAGATCAGATAGCCGATCGCCGCGCCCGGCAACACCGCGTGGGACAAGGCATCCCCCACCAGGCTCATGCGGCGCAGCAGCAAAAACACGCCCAGCGGGGCGGCGCTGAGCGACAACGCCAGGCACGCCATGAGCGCGCGGCGCATAAAACCGAAAGAGAGGAAAGGATCGATAAGCCCATGCCACAGCATCATGGCGCCACCGCCCGCAGATCCGGCTGCCGTTCGGCGGCGTGATACCTCGGCACCTGTTCCAATACCCGCTCGGCCGCGCCCCAGTGGCAAGCCTGCGGCGTCAGCAACAGCACCTGTGGAAAATGCTCGGCGACCATCGACATATCGTGCAGCACGGCGATCACCGTTTTCCCCTGCCGGTGCAGTTGCGCGATCGCCTGCAGCAGGATCTGCGTGGTGGCGCTGTCGATGCCGGTGAAAGGTTCATCCAGCAAAATCAGCGGCGCCGGTTGAACCAGCAGGCGCGCAAACAGCACCCGCTGCAGCTGGCCGCCGGACAGTTCGCCCACCGGGCTGCGCGCCAGCGCGCTCATGCCAACGTTCGCCAGCGCCTCATTGACCTGGCTTGCCGCACGCCTGTTCATGCCGCCGAACATGCCGCTTTGCGGCCAACAGCCCATCGCCACCAGATCGCTTACCGCGATCGGGAATTGCCGATCCAGCTCGGCCTGCTGCGGTAGATAAGCCCTGCGCGGTGGCTTGCCGCCGCTAAAACTCAGACTGCCGCCCAGCGGCGGCAACAATCCGGCGAGCGTTTTCAGCAACGTCGATTTCCCGGCCCCGTTGACGCCCACCACCGCGGTTAACGAACCGGCGCTGAACTGCCCGCTCAGCGGCGGGAAAAGCGGCGTGACGCCATAGCCTATCGCCAGTTGGCGCAAGGAGATCATGGCAGCGATACCGCCCAGAAGATGCCGAGCCACAGCAGGGCCAGCAGCGCAACGGCCCCCGCACAGCGCGCGGCGGCGGAGGTGGTAAACAACGAATTCAGTGACGGCGCGGCGTCATGTTGTGAAGAGGGAGTCAATGTGGTGACCAAAATGATGGGTTAATAGTTATAATATAACATCACACCAACTACCACATCTCAAGCTATGGCGCGACAATAATGCAACGGAACGTAACAGTCCTTCGCGCAGCGGCGCTTCCCCCCGCAGCCTCCTTATCAAATCCAGGGATATTCCCATTCGGTTGAAATGTTGGCATAAGGTAAAGAACAGCGGTAAATCGAAAAATTTACCGGCGTGAGTGAAAAAGGAGTAAGATAAGCAGATAACATTGCTGTTGGCCGAGATTAATGCTTGTTACCCTTGCCTGTAACCTGGACGTCAACGCACTTTCTGTTAAAAAATTAAAGAAAGTGATTAATGACAATATAGCGGAGTTAGTGCCGGCGCTGACCAGCGGACTGAGTTTTTATTCTGAAAGCGCACGCTATGCCGAAGATTCATTAGAAATACTTGATATAGTACGACAAGGTGACGGCGATTATTCAATGAGTTATCGCTATAAGTGGGGCATTTTTAATGCCTGTCTGGATATCAACTGCGAAGATATCATCAACGACAGCGTACGGTTCCGAGTGACGGAGCGGGGTTTAATCTTCGACATCATTGATAACTCACGGCCATCAACTGCGGATGAATTGTAAGTTTACGTAATAACTGCAGGCCAAACGCGAAAAAATGATTTATATTCATTTTACGGGAAGTTTATTTAACCACCGTTAAGCTGCCTCCGTCCATGATGTAAATCAGCTTACTCACATAGTGTTATCACACCGCAATTAAGACTTACGGAGGGGATGATATGGATGAGTATTCGCCTAAGCGACACGACATTGCTCAGCTCAAATTCTTGTGCGAAAATTTGTATGATGAAGGTATCGCTACCCTGGGAGACAGTCACCATGGGTGGGTCAACGATCCGACGTCCTCCGTCAACCTGCAGCTTAATGAGTTGATCGAACATATCGCTTCGTTTGTGATGAGTTATAAAATTAAATACATGGACGAATCAGACCTGTCGGAGTTAGTCGAAGAATATCTCGACGATACCTATACGCTGTTCAGCAGCTACGGTATCAATGATTCCGACCTGCGCCGCTGGCAAAAAACCAAGGCGAGATTATTCAGAATGTTCTCAGGAGAGGACATCTGTACGACAATGAAAACTTAGGGGATAATTATTCCCGAGCTATTTTACGGTTATTAAACTAAAGGCCACCATGACTAAAACCGACTATCTGATGCGTTTACGTAAATGCACCACGATTGATACTCTCGAACGTGTTATTGAGAAAAATAAGTACGAGCTTTCCGATGATGAACTGGAGCTGTTTTACTCAGCGGCCGATCACCGTCTGGCGGAGCTCACCATGAACAAACTGTATGACAAAATCCCCACCTCCGTTTGGAAATATGTCAGATAATCATCCCCCAACGCGTTGAGCCGATGCTTTTATCGGCTTCAATGTTCAAACTGAATACGTATTTTTCCTATTGACAATGAAATGTTAATTACGTTCATTTTTATCGTTAATAATAAATAGAAACAATTCTCTGTTCCTGTCCGGGGTATTACGCCTTAACGCGATTAACGCGTGCTGTCTCTCGCACTCCCTGCTTATCGGCCACACGCGTCACGGTCATGCCGTCGCTCTTTCCTATTACCTTCGCGGCCACGCCGCCGCACTGCCTCGCCGGGCGGCGTGATCGCCCCGTAAAATCAGAGCATGCGGCGCAAAATCGCCTGCCCGGCGAAGCAGTGGTGTTTAATCACCGCCGCTATGTGCAGCACGATCATGGCCGACAGCGCGATGCACGAATAACGGTGCACGGCGAAAAAGAAGCGGTTAACGTCGAGATTTGCTATCGGGCGAGGGAAGTCGATCGCGCCGAAAACGGCAAAGCCGTGCTCCAGCATAAGGAATCCACTGAGCAGCACCACGAAAATCAGCAGGTAGAATATTTCGTGCAGCAAATGCACCAATCCCTTCTCGTGCCCTTGCAGCATATCGCCATAGGGCACCTTAGGCCGGAAAAAACGCCAGATAAAGCGCGCCGCCATCAGCGGTGTCAGCACCAAGGCCAGCGACATATTGGTCACGGAGAAAAAGGCGAAGATGCGTGCATCCGTCATAAAATGCAGTGAATAACCAACGATCATTACGTAGATCATCACGGCGGCAATGCCCCAATGCAGTAACCGACTGAAAAGATCGTAACGGGCAGGTTCGTGTGACATAAAACTCCTTTAAAAGCGGCCATCGCTGGCCGCTTGGCTATCCGATTTACACTTACTTTTTCACGACCCAGGCATCCTGCCAGTTGGAACCCACGCCCGGCTCAAAGTGAGTCGCGCCGCTGTTCCACTGCATGCAGTAACCGCTGTAAGGGAAAGGTTTGCACTGATATACCTTGCCGTCTTTCGGTTGCAGCACTGTGGTGCCGGCAGTGTATTTACTCAGCGCGTTCGGGAAGACGAAGTTATAGTCGCCGTTGCCGCCGCCACCGCCGGTGGATTCCGCTTCCAGGTTGAAGTTTTCGATATCTGGTTGAATGCTCTGCCCGTTGTCGTTGCTGGCGATCACTTTCAGCATGTGGTGGCCTTCGCTGACGTTGCTCAGCGCCATAGTCAGCGGCTGGCTGGCGTCTTCCAGCGTCGCTTTCAGGTAGCCTTTTTCCGTCTGGCCGTGGTCGTAAACGCGCGCTTCAACCGTCAGTTTGCCTTTGACCTCGGCATTGAAGGTCAGCTGAGCTTTGCCGTCCTTGATTTTGGTGCTGGACAGGTTGCCGATGCGGATCTCTTCGGTGATAGCCGGCGTTTCTTCCTCATAGGAAATCACCACGCTCTTCATCGTGCTGCCCTGCTTGGCGTAGACCGCGTTGTTGCCGAATACCGGATTGACGTTGCCTTTGCCGTCTTTCACCCCGGCACGCACCGCTTTCTGTTCGGCGTTGATCTTGCTGGCCAGCGCGTGACCCCAGCGGTTTTTGTCGGTCAGCGTCTCACTGTCGATCGCCAGTTCGGTTTTCATAGTCAGCACTTCACCGTCCGCATCGAAGAAGCGGGCGATCACCTTGTCGCCAACCTGCAGGTTTTTACCGGTGAGGGAACCTTGCAGCTGCTTGCGCCATTCCGACACGACGCCGTCGTCTTCGAAGTTAACGTCAACCACCTGATAGAAACTGTTTACCGTGTCATTGATTTCCCACACGCCGTAAATCACCTGATAGCCGGTTCTCTCCGGCACCACGCACTGGTGCACTTCGCGATCTTTTGGCGGCTTGGCATGGCCATCAATCTCGCAGAACGGCTCTTTTTCGAAGGCCTCGCGCGACAGCGGCTTGTTCACATCCCAGTCCTGTTTGGTGATGTAGTAACGCCAGTTATTGGTTTTGTGCTTGGCGGTGTGGTACCAGGTGAACGTCTGTGGCCCCGGCTTCATGGTATTCAACGCCCAGACGTTGACGCCCTGGCGATCCAACGACTCGAAGCCGTTCACCCCGCCGCTGGCCAGCTGGCCGTCGAGCGGCGTCGCGCCGCCAGGGAAGCCGGAAACCTGCTCGACGCTCTGCGGTTCCCACTGCGCCCGGCCGCAGTCGGTGTTGCTGCCCAGCTTGCACTTGTAGGCGCGGCTCTCGGGCACTTCGATATAACCGTGCGACCAGGCGGCCGAGGAGGCCGCGAGCGTTGCCATCATCAGGGCGATTTTGGATAATTTCATTACGACTCCAGTTAAATTTATTGGATTCCAACTGAGTGAGAAGAAACTCAAAGAGGTGCGGCGATACCGCGAGAGGAATAATAAGTAGAAGCCCTGAACGCCCGGCACTTAGAATGCATTAAAATAATAAAACCTAATATCGTCATGATATTAAATGGCATGACAAACGTTTAAAATAATCCGGAAAGCGTGAAATACCGTAGCACCGAGCAAGAAAATAAATACACCGTACCAACACCGCAGAGAAAATAACGTGACATTGAAAAATATTGCCGCAGCGATCGTGGCATCCCTGCTGTTATCCGGCTGCCAGCACGCCGCCAAATCGGCTCCTGACGCCGCCACCCAACGCGACCAGCTGTCGTCGCTGGTCGGCGCCGGTCAATTTCTAAGAGACAGGTGCAACCGCGCCGATATTCCGGCCGGCGATAAGCTCGCGGCGGCGGCGCTGCAGGAAGCGAAGGAAAAAGATTGGACGCCGGCGCTCAATCGCGCCCAACTGCTTGCGGCGGGTAAACACGTCGCCGCGCAGCTGGAGGCCGACGCCACGCCGCTGCAGGAAAAGTGCCGTGAACTCAACCGCTCGCTGGCGCCTTTTTTAGCCCAGCTGCGTTAGCCCCCTATCGGCAGCGCAAGCCACTGACAGGCCACCGCGCCGGCGCCCGCCGTCGCCAGCCCCGGCCCGAAGGGCAGGGGTTGGGCCGCATCGCCGCCGCGCCACGCGCGCAGCAACAGCCACAGCAGGCTGCCGGCGGAGGCGAACAGCAGGATCGACGGCAAAGCGGCATAGCCGCCCCAGGCGCCAAGCGCCGCCAACAGTTTGAAATCGCCGTATCCCAGCCCCTCGCGGCCGGTCGCCAAACGAAATCCCCAATACAATAGCCAGAGCGCCAGATAGCCCGCCATCGCGCCAATGACCGCCGCCGGCAAAAAGGCCGGGTGCGCCAGACAATGCCACAGTAAGCCGATCCACAGCAGCGATAGCGTCAGGCAATCCGGCAGCAGCTGACATTGGTTGTCGATCGCCGCCAACGCCAGCAACAGCGCAACCAACGTCAGCATGAAAAACCAATCCCCCCCGATGCCGAGCCGCCAGGCCAGGGTTATCCCCATCAGCATCAGAAATAATTCCAGCAGTGGATAACGCACGGCAATAGGACGGCGGCAATAACGACAGCGGCCACGCAACAGCAGCCAACTTAATAAAGGAATATTATCGAACGCCGATAATTTTTTTTTGCATGACGGACAGAATGAACGCGGCCAAAAGAGATCGAACCGCTCGGCCTGCGCCGTTTCCATTTCGCGCTCAAGCATAATGGGCAGCCGATAAACGACTACGTTAATAAAACTACCGACGCACAGACTCAACACGGCGCTAAATAACAGCCAGTGTTCATCTGCCGCCGCGTTTATAGCAAATAGCATGATTTTTTCTGATCCCTGATGATTCTTTCGCGTTGGTTACATCGACGGCTGCGTCGTTACCCGCAGCAGGCTGACCTGCACTATGCCCGGCGCCTGCTCCGCGCGTTCCACGGCGAGCGCCAGCACGCGGATGCCATGCTCACGCTGCAGGGCGGCCAGCCACGACAGCAGGCTTTCAAACGGCACGGGCGGCAGCCCCACCTGCATCTGCGCATCACTTTCCGTCAGGGCGATGATGGGGATGCGGAACGCCTGCGCGCTCTGCCGCAGCCGCTCCGGCAGTTGCTCGCGCGCAGCGGCATCCGGCGGCAAGCGCGCCTGCAGTTGCTGGATGACGCGTGCCTGCCCCTGCAGCGCGGCCAGGCGCTGTGCGCTTTTCTGCGCCTGTGAAAACTGATACAGGCAGTAGCCGCAGGCTGCCAGCAGCAACAGGCTTAACAGCACCGCCCGCCGCAACGCCTTATCGCGCCACCCGATATTCATCGCTCACCTCTCACCGTCAGGATCGCCTGGTTGGACGCACCGCCTTCGCTGAACGCCATGCTGACCTCGCCGTCGTTAACCGGCGCCGGCAGCGGCACGTCGTTTCTGTTCACCGTCACCACCAGACGATCGTCGGCGGCGTCGAAAGCCAGCGCCTGCAGCTGCGGGGGCGCCCATAACGCGAGCGCCCCGGCCGCGTAGGGCAACAGCCTGAACAGCTGCGGCGCATTCAGGGCATCCTGCATACGCCGCACCCGCGCTTTCGCCGCCTGCTCGGCAAACGCCGACGCGGCCTGACCCGGCAGCAGGTGCCGTGAGAGCGCCGCAATCTGGCTCTCGTTCTGCCGGGCCATCTGTTGGTGATGCAAACCGCCCACCAGCAGCGAACCGCTGAGCAACAGCAGCGCGCAGGCGGTCTTGTCGGGCAGGCGGCGCGGCCAGCGTACGCTCGGTTTGAAACGTCCCTGCAGCAGCGTGAATGTACTGTTCCAGGCCTCTTCCGCCAGTCGCCAGAGCGGATCCTCGTCAATGCGCGCCGCTTCCCAGCCCGCCGGAACCTCCCCGCCGCGGTGCAGACACCAGTCCGGCGTCGGCAGTGAAGCGCAGCCCAGCCAGGCGTCGGGCAGCTGCATTCCCTGCCCGCTTCCCGTTCGGATCAACCAGTGGTTGCGCCAATGCAGCGCGCTGCATTGGCCGGGCAGCGGCAATGCCAGCACGTCGGGCAGCATTTTATCGGCGCGAATGCCGCTGGCGCTCAGGCGCTCGACCCATTCCTGCATCTGCGTCAGCGCGACGCCGGCGAGGGTGAAATCGCGCTGCGCCTTGTCCAGCACCGCCCAGTGCATCTGCTCAGCATCGGCCAATAATCCGGCCTCATGGGCGTAGGCCAGCGCCAGCGGCGTCGCCTGCCGGGCCTTGCCCTGGAATGTCGTTTGCCTCAGCGCCACATGACGGGCAGGCACCAACACCACGACGCGGCTGCCCTGCGCCATGGCAGCCAACTCGCCGCCGCCTTCGGTCAGATCGAGGTGGGCGCCAAAGCGGCAACTCGTCTCGCCGACGCGGCCCCAGCGCACATCGGCCATCAAGTCCTCGCTCAGCGCGATAAGCAGGATTGTATTCGCCACCCTTTACCCCTCCCCTCTGTCGAACAGGCGTCCGCTGACCGTGACGCCTGACTGGCCCGGTTGCAACGCGCTGACGAGCCGATAGCGCCCGTCGTTCAGCGTCAGCTGCAGCTGCGCAATCCAGCGGCTATCGTCGAACGTCAATCGCTCGCCGAGATCGTCGTCACCCAAGTCTTGCAGCGCTTTTTCCTGCGACAAAAACGCCAGCGTCTGCCAGCCCTGCGGCGGACGGGCCGCCAGCAGCGCCCGCAGCCGTTCATCGCTCAGGGCGTTCATCAGCATCGCCCGCAGCAGCGGTAATTGCGCCTCGCTCACGGCATCCGGGTTGATGCGCAGTTCGGCATCCGGCGCCGCACAAAGCTGCGGTGCCAGGCGCAGGTAAAGCTCACGATCGATGCCGGCCAGCTCCCGCAGTTCGCTGACATTCCCCATCAGATACCCCTCGTCATCGCCCCTGGCGACGATGGCCTCGGCAATCGCGGCCGCCTGCGCGTCGTCGATCCCCAGGTTGTTCAGTAACAGCATGAATATCCGCCTCTCCTTATTGGGGGGCCCCCCCTCGCTATCCCCGGCCTCCGTTGGGCCGGCGGCGCGGATCAGGGCATTTAGGTTGAAACAGGCATCGACGCGGCGCAGGCGTATCGCCACCTCCCCCTCTTCGGTACGCATACTGAACGCCGCTCCTGATGCTCCCCAGGCCTTGCGCTTCTCTCCCGCCTGCCGCAACCGCTGTTGGGCGTAGATCTCCCCGCCCAGCAGCAGCCATTTGGCCTTCAGCCGATCCTGTTGAGACTGGGTGCGCGCCAGCGAACGCTGCCAGTTATCGTTGATATTGATCGCCACGATCGCCATCAGCGACATCAGCAGCAGCACCATCAACAGCGCCATACCGCGTTGTTTTTTCATGATGGCCTCGCGGCGGGCACCGTGACGATGCGGCGCACCTCCCCCAGCGCGGGAGTTTCGACGACGATCTCCACCGCCTGCGGCAGCAGCCCGCCGGCGCGCCAGGCCGTCAACCATTCGCCCTGCAGGTAAAAACGCAGGCGGAACCGCGTCACCTCCGGCAGCAGCAGCACGCTGCGCGCCGCCGCCTGCGGGCTGCCCAAACTCGGATAGCTGAGACGCTCGAGCCGCCCCTGCCGGTAGCGATACTCCACCCGCTCCAGCGTGGCGCGCGGCAGCCGAGCGTGTGGATTCGGCCAGCCGTTTCGGATCAGCAGCAGCTGTATATCCGCGTCCTCGCCCACCGTCTGCCGCACCGCGAACTCCGGCACCGCCGGCAAGCGCTTATCGCCAATCGGCGCCCGCGCCTGCGCATGAGTGAAATCGCGTTCGACGATCGCCAGCGCCCGTTGCAGCTGGGTCAGCTGCGTCGATTTGCGCCGGGTGATTTCATCGCTTTTCAGCACGCCCCTAAAGACCGCCAGCGCGGTGAGCGACAGCATGGCGAACAGGGCGATGGCCAGCAGCATTTCCACCAGCGTAAAACCGCATTGCGAACCGCGTTTCATGGCAGTGCCCTGTAGGCCAGCATCTCCACCAGCGCGTTGCGATCCTGCGGATCGCGCCGGACTTCAATCGCGATCGCCCGCATTCCGGCGTCGCTGGTCTCCTGCCCGCGATAGCGCCAGTGCCAGGTTTCACCGGCCATCGCCGCAGTGCCCGAATGCCAGGCCAGCGTCGGCGGATGCGGGTCGAGCTGCAGCAGCGTCAACTGGTTGTCCGCCACCCACAGCGCAACGGTCTTGGCTTCGATCGCGCTCAGGCTGCGCACCTGGCCGCCGGTGCTGTTGATCAGCGCCAGGCAGCCGATGGCGAAGATCATCAAGGCCACCATTACCTCCAGCAGCGTCATACCCCGCTGGCGTTTAATTTTCCGCGTCATCGCAACGAATATCCGTCGTTTCAAATACGAAGTAACCGGGTGCCTGCAATCGCCACTGGCACTTGCCCTGCGACAGCGCCACGCTGAACGCCGTGGTTTCGCCCCCCGGATACAGCCACACCTGCGGCATCTGCGCCGCCGCGTCGTCAAGCGTGACGGCTTGCCCATCAACGCTCAGCCGCAGCGCGATGCCCTCCGGCAAAACGTATTCATCCCGCCCCTCTTCGGCGGCGACGCTGCGCCAACCGCCGCTGGAGAACGCCACGCCATAACTAACCCCTTCACGTTCGGCCCGCTCGGCGAGGGCATACAGCCAATGGTTCAGCCGCTCCCCCTGCCGCGCCAGCGGCTTCTCATCCGCAGGAAAACTCAGCATCACCAGGCCGCTGGTCACTCCCAGCAACAGCAATACCAGCATGATCTCCAGCAGCGTAAAGCCGCGTATGCGCCTCATGGCGCGTCGGCGTCGGCCACCCAGTTGCCGATGTCGTCATCGGTGTCGGCAACGCCGTCCTGGCCCAGAGAAAACACGTCCAGCTTGCCGTGGCGCCCCGGGTTGCGCAGACGGTACTCCTGCCCCCAGGGATCTTGCGGCAACCGGCGAATATAGCCGTCTTCGGGATAATTCCTCGGGATCGGCGCCAGCACCGGCCGGGTCACCAGCGCCGCCAGCCCCTGCTCCGCGCTGGGATAACGCCCGTTATCCAGCTTGTACATATCCAGCGCGTTCTCCAGCGCCACGATATCGCTGGCGGCCTTTTGCCGATCGGCCTTCTCCTTGTTTCCCATCAGGCTTGGAATGGTCAGGCTGGCCAACAGCCCCAGAATGACGATCACCACCATGATTTCCAGCAGCGTAAACCCTCGCTGCCGAGACCTGCTTGTCTTGCTGATATAACTCACTTTACTCTCCATTAATGGCATGATTAGCCGACCATATTATTGAGCTGCAATATCGGCTGTAGGATGGCCAAAATGATGAACAGCACCGAACCGGCCATCGCGATCACCAATAAAGGCTCGAACAACCCCAGCGCCAGCGTGATTTGCCGGCTGAAGGCCTCCTGCTGCATAGCCGCCGCCCGCTCGAGCATCATGTCCAGCTCACCGCTGCGCTCGCCGGACATGATCATGTGCCGCATCATCGGCGAGAACAGCGCGGTGCCCTCGAGCGACGGCGATAACCCTTCGCCCTCCCGCACCCGCTCCATCGCCGCCAGCAGCCGTTCGCGGGCGGCGTCGTTGCCCAACACACCGGCGCTGATGCGCATCGCCTCCAGCAACGGCACCGCGCTGGCGTTCAAAATGCTCAGCGTTTTGGCGTAGCGCGCCGTATTCACCGCCAGCGACAGTTTGCCGACCACCGGCAACCGCAGGATGAACGCATGCCAGCGCACGCGCCGCGCCGGATCCCGCAGGCGATAGCGGAAAGCGCCGAGACTCGCCAGCGCCAACATCAGCGCCAATGCCCCCCATTGGCGCAGCCCGTCGCTGGCGCCGAGCAGCATCCGGGTCGACAGCGGCAAGGTCTGTTTCATATGCACAAACTGTTCGATCACCTTCGGCACCACCGCCGTCAACAGGATCGCCACTACGCCGATCGCCACCGCCGTCAGCACCATCGGGTACACCAGCGCCTGCACGATCTTGTTCTTCATTTGCTGGCGCTGTTCGACGTAGTCGGCCAGCCGCTCCAGCACCGGCGCCAGATGGCCGGAAATCTCACCGGCCGCCACCATGGCGCAGTAGAGACGGTCAAAAATTCGCGGATGCTGCCCTAGAGCCTGCGCCAGCGGGAAGCCCTCCAGAATGCGCTGCCGCACCTGAGCCAACGCCGCCTGCAGGCCTTTTTTCTCCGTTTGCCGCGCCACCGCCATCAACGCTTCCTCGAGCGGCAGCGCAGCGGAGAGCAGCGTCGCCAGCTGCCGGGTCAACAGCGCCACATCGCCGCTGCTCACGCCGCTCATCCAGCGGCCGGCCAACATGCCGGCGAAAACGGGCCGCCCGCGCGCTTGCACCGCCAGCACCTGCCACCCCTTTTCACGCAGGCGATCGCGGGCGTGGCGCAGAGAATCCGCCTCCAACACGCCGCGCTGGGCGCGCCCCTCACGATCGCAGGCGCGATAATCAAACTTCATCGCCGTCCCCTTCGCGCGTCACCCGCAGCACTTCCTCCAGGCTGGTCTCCCCGGCGCGCATCTTGGCGATCCCATCCTGGCGCAGCGGCAGGTAGCGTTCGGCGGCCAGTTTCGCGATGTCCAGCTCGCCGTCACCGCGATGGATCGCCATGCGCATCGGTTCATCCAGCACCAACAGTTCGTGCAAGCCGATTCGGCCGTGATATCCCTGCCCGCCGCAGGCCTCGCACCCCAACGGGCGCCAGCAGGTCACCGCCTGCGTCGGTGGCAGCCCCAGCAGGCGCCGCTGCGCGTCAGACAGCGCATAGGGCTCGCGGCACTGCGGACAAAGCCGACGCACCAGGCGCTGCGCCAACACGCCGCTGAGCGAACTCGAAAGCAGAAACGGTTCGACCCCCATGTCCCGCAGCCGGGTCACGGCGCCGATCGCCGTGTTGGTATGCAGGGTCGACAGCACCAAATGCCCGGTCAATGAGGCCTGCACCGCGATCTGCGCCGTTTCGCCGTCGCGGATCTCGCCGATCAGCACCACGTCGGGATCCTGCCGCAACAGCGCGCGCAGGCCGCGTGCGAAGGTCATGTCCACCTTGGGATTCACCTGCGTCTGCGCGATGCCGGCCAACTCATACTCGACGGGATCTTCGATCGTCATGATGTTGCGCTGTTCATCGTTGATCTGGCTCAGCAAGGTATAGAGCGTGGTGCTCTTGCCGGAGCCGGTCGGCCCGGTGACCAAAATGATGCCGTGCGGCTGGCGGATCAGGCGCAGCAACGCCTGCTGGTGCGCCGGCGCCATACCCAGGCTGGGCAGTTCGAGCCGCACGCCCTGTTTGTCCAACAGGCGCATGACCACGCGCTCGCCGTGGCTGGCCGGCATCACCGACACCCGCACGTCTATCGCCCGCCCGCCGACCTTCAGCGCCATGCGCCCGTCCTGCGGCACGCGCTTCTCGGCGATATCCAGCTTCGACATCACCTTGATGCGCGACACCAGCAGCGCCGCCAGCTTGCGCTGCGGCGCCAGAATCCGCCGCAGCGCGCCGTCGATGCGAAAGCGGATCACCAGCTCGCTCTCGTAGGTTTCGATGTGGATATCGGAGGCGCGCTCTTTGATCGCCTCGCTCAGTAAAGCGTTGATCAGGCGGATAATCGGCGCATCGTCCTGTTCGTCCAACAGGTCTTGCTGCTGCGGCAGCTCTTCGGCCAGCGCGTAAAAATCCAGTTCGCCGCCCAGATCGTCGATCATTCTCTGCGCCTGGCCGCTCTCCTGCTGGTAGTGCGCCACCAGCCGTTGATCAAAAGCCGCCACCTCCAGCTGGGCCAGCGCCGGCACGCCGGGCAGGCAGCGGTAGGCCTCCATCAACCCGGCGTGGCTCGTTTCAGGATGGCAATACATTTGGATTCCGCTCTGCCCATCGACGGCCAGCACGCCATGCTGGCGCGCCCAGGCGAAAGGCAGCAGCGGCCCCGCGGAACGGCGCTTCACGGGCGGGCTCCCCGCGGATAAAACGCGTCGATACTGGCAACGGTGGCGAGAAACGCCCGATTGTCGAGCGCCTTCTTATCGCCGGCGATCTCGCCGCGCAGCGCGTCATTCAGCTCACGATCGTCCTGCTGCTCGGCGTCGAACTTGCCTAACTTGCGTTGGCTCTGCCGGGCATACCCCTCGGTGCTGCGAATGATGGTCGGGCGGATAAACAGCATCAAATTGCGCTTGCTCGCTTTGGTGGCGGTCGAGCGAAACAACGCCCCCACCAGCGGGATCTTGCCGAGGATCGGCACGCTGCTCTCCAGCTCCGAGTTGGACTTGTCCAACAGGCCGCCCACCACCACAGTTTCGCCGCTGTCCACCAGCACCGTGTTGTTGACCGTGCGGATATTGAAGGTCGCCCCCAGCGAATCCGGCGTGGCGCCGGCGCTGTCGGCAACGCTGGAGACCTCCTGTTCGATCTGCAGCAGCACGGACTGGCCCTGGTTGATCTGCGGTTTGACCTTGAGTTTGATCCCCACCGTCTTGCGCGACACGGTATTGAAGACGTTATCGCTGTTGGTGGTTTGCGAACCGGTCAGGATCGGCACATCCTGCCCGACGCTGAACTCCGCCTCGGCGTTATCCAGCGTGACGATGCTCGGCGTGGCCAGGATATTGTTTTGGTTGTTGCTGGCGATGGCGGACAGCAATACGCCCCAGTTACCGCTGTAGAAACCGGTCATCAGGCCGTTGGCCTTGCCGAACACGTCGCTCATGCCGTTTTCGAACCCCGCCGACACCCCGGGCGCCGAGCCGGCAAACTGCGTGCCGCCGCCGTATTTGTTGGCCCACTGCACGCCGATGTTCAGCCCCTGCCCATCCTGCACTTCGACGATCACCGCTTCGACCAGCACCTGCGCGCGGCGCACGTCGAGCTTGGCGACCACCGCCTCCAGATCGCGCATCACGTCCGGCGCGGCGGTGATGATCAGCGCATTGGTCTGCTCATCGGCCTTGATCACCACGTTTTTCAGCAGCGCCACGTTGGCGGCGGCGCTCTCTTTCTCGTTTTGCAGGCCCGCACTCACGCCGGTCAATACCTCGACCAGGCTCTGCGCCTTGGCGTATTTGAGCGGAATAACCTGGGTATTGCCCTGGGTGACGCTCTTGTTATCCAGCTGATCAATCAGTTCTTTGGCGTGTTCGCGGGCCCGATCGTCCCCGGCGATCATCACGCTGTTGGTTCGCTCATCCGCCACCAGCCGCAGCGAGCTCGCGCCGGCCGTACGCCGCTTGCCCTCTTCGCGAAACAGTTCATTCACCATGCGCGCGATCTCCGGCGCCGCCGCATGCTTCAGCGCGAGGGTCTCGACCCGATTGCCGTCGTCCTGATCCATCTCCCTGACCAGCTCTAGCAGGCCGTTGACCACGCTGGCCCGCCCGGTGATCAACAGCGCGTTGCCCTGCTCGTAATGCGCCACGCTGCCCACGCCGATGCTGTCGTTAAGCTGGCGCAATATCGGCGAAACGTCCTTGGCCGCGATATTGCGCAGCGGCACCACGCGCATCACCACCTCATCCCCTTCGGCGATCGCCTCTGCGCCGTTTTGCGCCAGCGCGGCTCTTTTCCCCTCTTTGGCGGCGATCACCTTCAGGACGTTGTTGGGCATGCCGATGACCGTATAGCCATAGACGTCCAGCACGTTGAGAAAGAACTGGTAATACTGTTTCTCGTCGAGCTGTTCGTAGCTGCGCACCGTGACCTTACCTTTCACCGCCGGATCGATAATGATGGTTTTGCCCAGGTTTTTACTGACCGTATTGATAAATTCCTGAATGTCCGTGCCTTTGAAATTGGCAGAGAATTGCTCCGCGCGCGCCGCGCCGCCCAGCGCGATCATGACGGCCGCCGCCGCTAATGCGCGCCATAAGCCGGCGCTCCAGCCTGGGCCAGAACGATAAATGAAATGCGTAATCACAATGTCGCCTTATGCTATGAAACACCCCGCGCCGAAACGACGCGCCGGCTACTCTTTAAACGTCAGCGTGGCGTAATAGCCGTTTTCATCGAGCAGTATTTTATTTTTCACTATCCGCACGATAACGGCATTGCTGCCGGCCAGACGGTCGCCAACGCCATAACCGGTTTGCTTGCCGCCATGCTCGACGATGACCAGGCTTTTTTTGGCGTTGTCGCTGAACAGCAAGCCGGCTATCTTGCCGAGCGCTGCGGCTTCCGGCGCGTTAGCCAGCAGCTCGGCACCGATCGCCCATTCGCCGACTTTATACCCGTGCGCCTTTTCGCCGTTTTTCGCCGCTTGATAGCGGCCAAACCAGTGCGCGTCATTAATTTTTCCGATGCCATCTTCCTGAGGAAAGACACTATGACGCACCGACCCGCGCGCGTTTTCACGGCTCGGCTCAACGGGCGCGCCATCCCCGGCCACCATTCGCCATCCCAGCTGGAGCATGAATGCCAGATTTATCAGGCAGAAAAGTAGAATAAGAAGGTCTGTCAACCGCTTGCTCACGTGCCCCCCGGTTATTCAACGGTGTCAACGCTAAGCGGAAATACCGACCACCATCGCGACAGAAAACAGCAGCGTGATGATCAGGGCCACTTTATAATTCACGGCGTCCAACCACGTTCGCCGGCGCTTATTAGCCGATGGCGACGGGCAGTCCCCCTGCAAATTAGCGGCCGCGCGCTCGCAGGCCTGAAAGCTCAGCATCACGCCAAATCGGGGAATGGTCTTGATCACCTCGCCGGGAATACCGTGGCGTGAGAGCAAAGAACGGCATTGGAATATCATCTGATAATAATTGTTGTCGCTGATGGTCTCATGATTGCAAAACCAGACCGCGCGAATAATGTCGTTCTTCTTATAAATACCGCTCAACAGGCACAGCATGAAGCGCCGCTGTAATTCGGTCATTTCAATGAGCACATTCTCTTTTTTAAACAACAGCGTTTTTTCATTGTTGTTTAATATCACCAACTCATTTTCCAACAGAGTCTCGTTCAGGGCAATGTTATGTATGTCCATCTCTCGCCTATCAGTTTAATGAAGTCCAAAGGCTCTTGTGCCATCACCTTTGCACGCATGCGGCGAGATGCATTTTCAATGAAAATTAATAGTTCGCCGTTTCAAGAGCGGCCTCAATTAATCATGCGAAAAACATTCATGCAACTTATTTCTTTAATATAAACAATATAAAATTAATATGGCTACACCGCATCGCCTTAGATTCATTAAATCATTTAAAAACATGATGATAGCCGTTTTTGTAAAATAGCTAAATCACCATTAAATTTGATTAACAATGAAAAAATAGGCATTCACGCATAATAACCCATGTTATTAGCTGCGTGCGAAAAAGGCAGGACATGAGGATATAAAAGGTAACCAGAATACACCTTAACCCATATAAAATAACATGCACATCAGGATTCAATATTGCATAAAAACATCGGCGAGTAGGCATCGCTAAACATCAACGTATTCTTATCCACGCTGCGAATATGATAAAACGTCGATTCAGTGCTGAAAAAGTAAGTATACACCTCGTCCGGCAAGGTATCACGCGGCGAATAATTCACCTCGCCATAGTGGAAGCGATAAAAACTGCCTTGCGAGACGTAGCTGAAGTTAACCCGTCGGTTGACGAAATACTTCTCTTCGCCATCGTTGGCCAGGCCCGACAGCATCATCACGCCCTTATCGCCGGACAAAAAGATGTAGTTTATTTTTAGCGACAGCTGGATATCATCGTGCGCCGCCTGCGCGTCCAGCGAATTGAAATAATTAAACGTGGCGTTCGCTTCGCAGGACAAATCGCCGAAGCCATGATGGCTGCGCACCAGGGAATACACCACGCTGCCGGTCAACACGCACAGGCCGACCAGCGTGGCTGACAAGATATTTAACTTTTTTTCCATGCCCGGATGTACTCGCTCTCACAATTATGCAAAACGGCCGCACTGTCCTTCGTGCATTTGGCGATAAACTGGCGTCCGCTGTCTTCACTGGCATTATGAGAACGGTTAACCTTGGTGATGATAATCTCACCGGGGCGGCAACGCTGGCCATAAAGATCCTTACGGATCAAGAACTGCAAATAGTCGTCCTGATGATTCTCCAAAAAATGGCCGGCATAGTAGATCGGGCAGCCGTTCACCGTACCGACGTAAGACAATACCTGCTTCTTTTCACTGTCGCGATGATGTTTGTAATAGATGAAGCACAGCGCCAGAAAAGATAATGGCACGACGATCGATAAGCTGCGCAGCAGAATAAAAAAATAATGGTGGGTATTTTTTGACGCCGCGGCGGATGCGGGCGATGTAGCGGGAACGTCCGCGGCGTGGGGAGGCTCAGGCAAATCAATCCGCAGCCGCTCTATCGATATTATTCTATTGAGTCTATACCCCTTTTTAGAGAGGGTAACGATCAGGCGCTCGTTGAAACCGACAGACGTCAAGGCCCGCCGCGTCAGGCTGATATATTGATTTAACGTCGCGGAAGAAGCGCTCAAGCCGTGATCGCTCCAAACCTGTTGCAACAGCGTTTCCCGGCTTACCGCCTCGTGGCCATGCTCGAGCAAGCATTTGAATACTCTCGAATTGACGCTGGATAAGAAAACTTCCCGTCCCTTCTTTATACTCTTCAATGAACCGTTTTCAGTGTTAAATGTAATATCTTTATCAATGATATAAATCATGTTCAGCCTGACAGCGCACACGGGTTATTATTTAAACTTATTCAGCCAGTTCGTCGACCGCCGCGAAGCGCGGATAGTTTTTTCGCAACGAGAATAAACCATACTAACGCCATCCCAACAGGCGTGCAACTTTAAGAATTTTCCCTATCCCTGCGTCATTATTTGTCCCACAAATAACGATATAAACGCTATTTTTTCACCGTCATCGGATCTGTTGGCAACAATACATTTGGTCACGGGAGGAGAAGGGCAAAAACGGCGCAGAGGAAAAGATTCACGCTCGCGGCGTGCGAAATGACGCTTGCGCAGCTTGTCGACATGAGGAATAACGGGGATAAACATTTTGCGGGCCGCAAAATGGGTGGGGACCCTGCCAGCTACATCCCGGCACACACGTCACCTGCTGCGGCTGCTTCCTTCCGGACCTGACCGAGTTCACAAGTTAGTGTTGCGGGAGAACCAACAGGGCCCCCATTGACGGCTTCTGTACTCCGAAGCGGTGGGCATTATCGGCGATGCCCCATCAAATAGCAAGCCAACCGGGGTTAACCGCTGTTTTCTTACCCACCTGCGCTGTGGCACACTCTTCGCCTGGGTTTTGAGTCACGCAGGAACAGCAATATGCAACCAGAAGACGCCTCTTTCAGCCAGCGGGTTTTCCATATCGTGGCCGCCATCCCGTTCGGCAAAGTCACCACCTACGGCGAAGTCGCCCGGCTGGCCGGCTCGCCGCGCGCCGCGCGTCAGGTCGGGGGCGTGCTGCGGCGTTTGCCGGAAGGCAGCACGCTGCCCTGGCACCGGGTGATCAACCGGCACGGACAGATCTCGCAGCAGGGGGAGGATTTTCAACGGCAACGGCAGGCATTGCTGGCGGAGGGGATTATTTTCGGCCCGCACAGCACGGTCGATTTCGATCGCTACGGCTGGCGCTGGTAAAACAAAACAGCCTTTGGCCGAAGCGCAAAGGCTGCTGATTTCATCTTGCTGTACCGCAGTAAGCTTACTGCATGGCGGTTGGCGCAGCCTGAATCGGCACACCCTGAACCGGAACCAGCAGCAGATCGGCACGGGTGCCGTTGCGGTTAACCACTTCCTGGATGGTGTCGGTAATAAACATCAGTCGCCCGTTGACCGTCACCGCCGCGCTCAGAATGATACGCGCATTCGGTTGGATGTCGGACGGGTTGTACGGCAGCGTAAAGCTGAATGGCGCCTGCTGCCCTTCAGTACGTACCGCGCGCTGTGCAATCACTTTGGACGGCGCATCTGCCAGCGAGGCATCAGAGAGGGTGACCGTCAGTACGGCGTCCGGCGGCAGCGCAATGCGCTGACGTATATTAACCGAACCTGTCACCGCCGGGCCCTGAATCTGCGTTTGCGCAGCCGCCGGATTACCGGCCGCCTGGGTAGGCACATCAGCACTCTTTTGCGCGCATCCCGCCAGCGTGATCGTCAGTGCCGCGGCACCGCCTACGATTTGCCAGAGTTTCATGGATCGGTCTCCTTTTTTATTATCAACATGTTGGTGGCTTTCACCACCTCACCTATTAAACCTAGCACAAAACACTGATAAATCCACTTTACCCTGCCTATTAATCACTTAAACAACCCAAGGCGTCCACGATTAAGAGCATTCTCATCGGCCCTTTAACGCAAAATGTTGACGCCGCGCCGTGATATTCCGCACACTGCGCAAAATGATTATTAGAAAGGTAATAACTTTATGAGCCAGGCATTGCAAAACCTCCTCGATCTGCTGGATCTGGAGAAAATCGAAGAAGGGCTGTTCCGCGGCCAGAGTGAAGATCTGGGGCTGCGCCAGGTGTTCGGTGGGCAAGTGGTCGGCCAGGCGCTGTACGCCGCCAAACAGACGGTGCCGGACGAACGCAGCGTGCATTCGTTCCACAGCTACTTCCTGCGCCCAGGCGACAGCAGCAAGCCTATCGTTTACGACGTGGAAACCCTGCGCGACGGCAACAGTTTCAGTGCGCGCCGCGTCAGCGCCATCCAGCACGGCAAACCTATCTTCTATATGACCGCCTCCTTCCAGAGCCCGGAAGCGGGTTTCGAGCATCAGAACCTGATGCCGGACGTGCCGCCGCCGGAAGGGCTGCTGTCCGAGTCAGAGATCGCCCAGAAACTGGCGCATATGCTGCCGGAAAAAGTGCGCGAAAAATTTATCGGCCAGAAGCCGATCGAAATGCGCCCGGTGAAATTCCACAACCCGCTGAAAGGCAGCGTGGAAGAACCGCATCGCTACGTGTGGTTCCGCGCCAACGGCAGCATGCCGGACGATCAGCGCATCCACCAATATCTGCTGGGCTACGCGTCGGACTTTAACTTCCTGCCGACGGCGCTGCAGCCGCACGGCGTGGGCTTCCTCGAGCCGGGCATGCAGGTGGCCACCATTGACCACTCGATGTGGTTCCACCGTCCGTTCCGCATGGATGACTGGCTGCTGTACGCGGTGGAGAGCTCCTCCGCCTCCGGCGCACGGGGCTTTGTGCGCGGCCAGATCTACACCCGCGACGGCGTACTGGTCGCCACCACCGTGCAGGAAGGGGTGATTCGCCAGCGCGACGCCTGATCCGCAATATAAAGAAAGGGGCGATGTTTCCATCGCCCCTTTTGGCTTCATCATTATTTTAGTCTTTAGCGCACTGCCCTGCTTCGAGTCTTATTGGTTGTAGGCGCTCTCGCCGTGGCTGTTGACATCCAGCCCCTCGCGTTCCTGCTCTTCCGGCACTCTCAGCCCCACCATGGCGCCCGCGATCTTGAAGGCGATAAAGGCGGCGACGCTCGACCACACCAGCGTGATCAGCACGCTCACCAGCTGGATCCAGACCTGGTGGCCCATCGTCACGCCTTCGGCGTAGCCGGTGCCGCCCAGTGAAGAGGCGGTGAACACGCCCGTCAGCAGGCAGCCGACGATGCCGCACACCCCGTGCACGCCGAATACGTCGCAGGTGTCGTCCACTTTCAGCCATTTTTTCAGCGTTACGACGCCCCACAGACCGGCGACGCCGCCCACCAGGCCGATGATCAACGCCCCGCCCACGCCCACGGTGCCCGCCGCCGGCGTCACCGCAACCAACCCGGCGATCATGCCGGAGCAGGCGCCCAGCAGCGAAGGCTTGCCGCGCAGCACCCATTCGGCGAAGGTCCAGGAGAGAATGGCGCCCGCGGTGGCAACCACGGTGTTGAGGAATGCCAGGGCTGCAATGCCGTTGGCCGCGCTGGCGGAGCCGGCGTTGAAGCCGAACCAGCCGATATACAGGATCGACGCCCCGGTAAACACCATCGGCAGGTTGTGCGGTTTGAAGGCCTCTTTACCGAAGCCGGCGCGCTTGCCGATCAGGTAGGCGCCGATCAACCCGGCGCTGGCGGCGTTGATGTGCACCACGGTGCCGCCGGCGAAGTCCAATGCGCCGTCGGCGGCCAGGTAGCCGCCGCCCCACACCATGTGCGCGATCGGCAGGTAAGACAACGTGAACCACAGGATCGCGAAGATCAGCACCGCCGAGAAGCGAATGCGTTCGGCGAAGCCACCCACCACCAGCGCCACGGTGATACAGGCGAAGGAGGCCTGGAAGGCGACGTGGATCATCTGGCTGATGCTGCCGGTGACGCTGTCGATGCCGATGCCTTTCAGCATCGCCGTTTCGAACCCGCCGAACACCGCATTGCCCTCGCTGAACGCCAGGCTGTAGCCATACAACACCCACAGCACGCAAACCAGCGCGAAGGTGACGGTGACCTGCGTCAGCATCGACAGCACGTTTTTGCCGCGCAGCAGGCCGCCGTAAAACAGCGCGATGCCGGGCAGCGTCATGAACAGCACCAACGCGGTGCAGATCATCATAAAGGCGTTGTCGGCCTTATCAGCGACCGCCGGAGCGGCCAGGGCCAAAGAAGGAACCAGGGTTACCGAACTCAGGCCCAACATGGATAACAGTCTTTTCATTATCAATCATCCCCATCACTTAACTGAGTTCGCGGTTACAGTGCCGATTCGTCGGTTTCGCCGGTGCGAATGCGGATCACGCGTTGCAACTCGGCAACGAAAATTTTGCCGTCGCCGATTTTGCCGGTGTAGGCGGCTTTGCTAATCACATCAACCACTTCATCCAACTGATCGTCGGCGATGGCGATATCGATTTTGACCTTGGGCAGGAAGTTGACGTTATATTCAGCGCCGCGATACAGCTCGGCGTGCCCCTTCTGGCGGCCAAAGCCCTTCACTTCGGTTACGGTCAACCCCTGAATGCCCACGGAGGACAGGGCCTCGCGCACGTCCTCCAGCTTGAACGGTTTGATTACCACGGTCACCAGCTTCATATTGCCCCTCCACGAATTAAGCCCAAACTCACCCCTGGTACGCCTCTTATGTAGCAAGGGCTGTGCCAAATTTAATTTTTCATGGCGATTCAGCGGATTAGCGGGCACGCGGGCGCCCCCGCGACGCAGCGCCGCACCGATACCTTGAATGGGTTAAATAATGCGCACTGATTTGGTGCGCATCGCGTCGAAAAAGTGCAGAAAGGGGGCGTGACGCAGGCGGGTTGCCTGCTTGTGGTGCGAGGGAAAGAAACAAGGGCCGCGATCGCGGCCCATGTTCAGGCGGGTTGGCTCTCCTCGCGCACCGCTTCCGCCAACTGCTCGCCCGCCAGCTGCAGCTGATACATCTGGTAGTAGCGCCCCTGCTGCGCCAGCAGCTGCTGATGATTGCCCTGCTCCACCGCCTGGCCGCGATGCAGCACCAGAATGGAGTCGGCATCGACGATGGTCGACAATCGGTGGGCGATCACCACCAGCGTGGTGTGCTCGCGGATCGCACGCAGCGCGCGCTGGATCGCCTGTTCGGTGCCCGAGTCGATGTTGGCGGTCGCCTCGTCGAGGATCAGGATCTGCGGCGCCTGCACCAACACCCGCGCCATCGCCAGCAGCTGTTTCTGCCCGACCGACAGGTTATTGCCCTGCTCTCCCAGCCGGGTGTGAATGCCCTGCGGGAAGCCGCGCACCAGATCCGCCAGCTGCACCGTTTCCAGCGCCCGCCACACGGCCTCTTCCTCGATGTTGCGCCCCAGCGTGACGTTGGCCAGCACCGAATCGGCGATCACCACCGGATCCTGCTGCACCATCGCCACGCCCTGGCGCAGCGTGCGGTGCGACAGGCTGGAGATCGGGCGGCCATCGAGGCGCACTTCCCCCTCGCTGACCGGGTAATAGCCCATCAGCAGGTTGGCCAAGGTGCTCTTGCCGCTGCCGGTATGCCCGACCAGCGCCACGAAGCCGCGCGACGGCACCGCCAGCGAAATGTGCTGCAGCACCTTTTTGTCCGCGCGGTAGGCGAAGCTCAGATCGGTGATGTCGATGCGGCCACCGGCCAACGGACGATCGTCGGCGCCGTAACTCTGCTGGCTGCGATCCATCAGCTCGAAGATGCGTTCGCCGGCCACCACCGCCTGCTGCAGGATCGACTGCTGCGAAGTCAGCTCGATCAGCGGTTCGTTCAGGCGCCCCAGATAATTGATGAAGGCGTAGAGCACGCCGACGCCAATCACGCCTTCGCCGCTGAAGCCGAACAGCATCAGCAGGCCGCACAGCACCAGCGCCGAAAACAGGCTGAGCAGCGGCCGCAGCAGAAAACCGTCGAGCCGCAGGGTCTGCATACGCGCCAGATAGTGCGACTGGCTGGCGGCGCTCATGCGCTCGCCGAAGCGCACCTGCTGGCGGAACTGCTGAATCACGCCCATGCCGTTGATCACTTCGTTAAAGCCGTCGTTGATGTCCGCCAGATAGCTGCGCACCCGGCGCACGATCGGCGTGCTGTAGTATTGATAGATGCCCATCACCACGAACACCGCCGGGAAGATGCAGACCGCCACCAGCGCCATGCGCCAGTCGAGACTGAACATCGCCACCAGCATGGCGCCGATCAGCGCGGCGCTTTTCAGCACCGTGGAGACCACCATCACGTACAGATCCTTGATCACCTCGGTGTCGTTGGTGACGCGCGAGATCAATTGCCCGACCGGCTGGGTGTCGAAGGCGCTGAGCGGCTGGCGCAGCGCAGCGTCCATCACGTCGGTGCGCAGCCGCTGCACCACGCCCACCGCTGCCTGGTTGAACAGCAGCGCCTGGAAGTAGTGCAGCGCCGCCGCCAGCAGCTCCAGCAGAATGTAAGCCGCCGCCAGCCCGCCGACGATCGTCAGCGGCAGCTGCCCTTTGGCGACGTAGTTATCGATGAAATAGCTCACCAGGATCGGCCCGGCGACTTCCGCCGCCGCCGCCACCCACAGCATCAGCACCGCCAGTCCCAGCGGTTTGCGGTACGGCGAGCCGTAGGCCAGCAGCCGCTTCAGCGTCGGCCACAGCTTTTGCACTTTATTCATCGGCCAACGCCTCCTCGCCGTTTTCCGGCGCTTCGTCCAGCGCCGCTTCCAACTGCTGATAACGGTACATATCGCGATACCAGCCCGGCTGCGCCGCCAGCGCCGCATGATCGCCGCGCTGCGCCACGCCGCCGTGCTGCATCACCAGGATCTCGCCGGCTTCGGTCAACGCCGACAGCCGGTGCGCGCTGATGATCACCGTGCGATCTTGCCCCCAGCTGCGCAGGTTGTGCAGGATCTGGTGTTCGGTGCGGCCGTCCACCGCCGACAGCGCGTCGTCAAGGATCAGGATCTCCGCATCCAGCAGCAGCGCGCGCGCAATGGAGATTCGCTGTTTCTGCCCGCCCGACAGCATCACGCCGCGTTCGCCCACCTCGGTGTCATAGCCCTGCGGCAACCGCAGAATGTCCTCATGGACGCTGGCCAACCGCGCCGCCTGTTCGATCTGCGCCTGCGTCGCCCCCGGATGGCCCAGCGCGATGTTGTTCGCCACGGTATCGGAGAACAGGAACGGCGTTTGGCTCACCACCGACAGCCGCGAACGCCAGTCGTCGAGTTTGGCCTGCGGCAGCGGCAGGCCGTGATAGCGGATCTGCCCTTGATCGACGTCGAACTGGCGCTGGATCAGCGACAGCAGCGTCGATTTGCCGGCGCCGGTCGGCCCGCACAGCCCCAGCATCTGCCCCGGTTTCAGCGTCAGCGCCACATCATGCAGCGCCGGGTGCGGATTTTCCGGGTAGTGGAACGCGCGGATATCCACGTCCAGCACGCCGCGCCCGGCCGGCAGCGCCTGCGGGCCGTCCTGCACCGCCGGCGCCTCGTCGAGCAGGCTGCGGATGCGGCTGTAGGCCGCGCTGCCGCGCTCGACGATGTTGAACATCCAGGCCAGCGCCAGCATTGGCCAGATCATCAGGCCGAGGTACATCACAAAGCTGGTCAGTTGCCCGAGCGTCAGCGACCCGTTCACCACCATCCAACTGCCGCCGCCGATGGCCAGTAGGTTAGAGGCGCCGATGGCGATATAAATGGTAGGATCGAAGCGCGCATCCACCCGCGCCACGTGCATGTTCTTGGCGCCGGTCTGCGCCGCGACGTCGGCAAAGCGGTTGGATTGGTGATCTTCCAGCCCAAAGGCCTTGATCATGCGGATGCTGGTCATGCTTTCCTGCGCCTGATCGTTCAGGCTGGAAAACGCCGCCTGCGCCGATTTAAAGCGCTGGTGCAGCTGGTCGCCGTAATATTTGATGGCGATCGCCATCAGCGGCATCGGGATCAACGCCAGCACCGTCAGCTGCCAGCTGATTTGGGTGCTCATCACCACCAGCACCACCAACCCCATCACCAGCGAATCCACCAGCGTCAGCACGCCTTCGCCGGCGGCGAACACCACGCGGTCCACGTCGTTGGTGGCGCGCGCCATCAGATCGCCGGTGCGGTGGCGCAGGTAGAACGCCGGGTTTTGCCGGCTGAGCTGGCGGTAAAAGTTCTCGCGCAGTTCGACCGCCAGCTGGTAGGACGCGCCGAACAGCAATACCCGCCACACATAGCGCAGCAGGTAAACGACGATCGCGGTGCCGATCATCAGCCCGAGCCAGGCCATCAGCACGCCGGTAGACATTTGTTTTTCGGTGACGCCGTCCACGATGATGCCGACCAGCTTAGGCGGCAACAGTTGCAGGATGGCGATGACGATCAGCAGCACCACCGCCCCGAGGTAGCGGCGCCACTCCCGGCGGAAGTACCAGCCGATTTGAGCAAATAATCTCACGCAGTTTGATTCCAGGATTTTATGGGATTTGTCTCTTTTTCTGCTTCAGCGGAGCAGGATACCACCGTTGAGCCGCCCGTCCGGTGAACTTTTCACTCCGGCACCGGCAATGCAGTGGTGTATTTGATTTTTTCCATGGCAAAGCTCGAGGTGACGTCGATGAGGCCCGGTACGCCGTTCACCAGGCGCTTATAAAAGCCGTCGTAGCTTTTCATGTCCGCCACTTCGACCTGCATCAGGTAATCGTACTCCCCCGCCATGCGGTAGAACGCCAGCACCTCGGGCATCTGGCTGGTCAACTGCACAAACGCCTGATACCACTCGCTGCTGTGCTGCTGGGTCTTGATCAGCACAAACGCCGTCAGCCCCAGGCCGAGCTTTTCGTTATCCAGCAGCGCCACCCGGCCGCGGATATAGCCCTCGTCTTCCAGGCGCTTCAGCCGTTTCCAGCACGGCGTCGAGGTCAAATTGACCGCATCGGCCAGCGCCTGCAGTGACTGGGTGCAATCTTGCTGCAGCATGCACAGCAGCTTACGGTCTGTTTTATCTAACATAGCGGCTACCAGGAGAAAAATTTTCTCCCATTAGGCGATTAAACAGGGAAAATGGCAATCCTTTTTTCCTGCCGACAGGCTATGCTACGCCATAAACCAGCCCCCTATTCTGAGGCCAAATCATGACAAACTCTTGGGTAAAATATGCTATCGGTGAAATAGAAGCGGATTTTCAGCGCTCCGCCGATACGCACCTGATTCGCCTGAACATGCCGGCGTTTCCCGGCATCTGCCTGTATCTGAAAGATGAGAGCACCCACCCGACCGGTAGCCTGAAACACCGTCTGGCGCGCTCGCTGTTCCTTTATGGCCTGTGCAACGGCTGGATCACCGAAAACACCACCATCATCGAGGCCTCTTCCGGCAGCACCGCGGTGTCCGAAGCCTACTTCGCCCGTCTGATCGGCCTGCCGTTCATCGCGGTGATGCCGTCCTGCACCGCGCGCCGCAAGGTGGAGCAGATCGCCTTTTACGGCGGCCGCTGTCACTTCGTCGATCACGCCGCCCAGATCTACGCCGCCTCCGAACAGCTGGCGAAAGAGCTGAACGGCCACTATATGGATCAGTTCACCTACGCCGAGCGCGCCACCGACTGGCGCGGCAACAACAACATCGCCGACAGCATCTTCCGCCAGATGGCGCGCGAACCCTTCCCGGTGCCGAAACACATCGTGATGAGCGCTGGCACCGGCGGCACCTCCGCCACGCTGGGGCGCTACATCCGCTATCAGGGGCACGATACGCAATTGACGGTGGTCGATCCGGAAAATTCGGTGTTCTATGACTGCTTCCACCACGGCGATCGCACCCTGATCGGCAGCTGCGGCAGCCGCATCGAAGGCATCGGCCGCCCACGTGCCGAGCCGTCGTTCATCCCGTCGGTGGTCGACAACATGCTGCGGGTGCCGGATGCCGCCAGTGTCGCTACCATTCACTGGCTGGAAGGCGTGCTCGGCCGCAAGGTTGGCGCTTCCACCGGCACCAACGTCTGGGGGGCGCTGCAGCTGGCGAAGCAGATGCGGGAAAACGGCGAGCAAGGGTCGATCGTCACCCTGCTGTGCGACAGCGGCGAGCGTTATCTGGATACCTATTACAACCCGGAATGGGTCAGCAATAACATCGGCGATCTGCAGCCGTATCTGGCGCAGCTGGCGGATTTGTAACGCCAGGCTCCGGATAAAAAAAAGCCGGGTAGTCATACCCGGCCGGCTGTAAGGAGAACCTCATTCTTCGGGGGAATAGGTGAGGCAAGGTGAACGCAGCCAATGTTGTAAATAGTGGGCCACCGCCTGCTGTTGGCAATGGCCGATAACCGGTAGTTGCGGCAACAGGGATTTCAGCTGCGGCAAGGCGTTGCCCATCACCACGCCGTGCCCCACCGCCCCCAGCATCTCTTTGTCGTTCATCGCGTCGCCGAACGCCATGCAGTCGGCCATCGTCAGCCCCAGATGGCGGCTCAGCCGGTCCAGCGCCGTGCCCTTATTGCAACCGAGCGGCAGCACCTCCAGGCAATCGTAGGCGGAAAAGCACAGGTCTGCCTCGTCACCCAGCTGCGCCCGCAGCTGCACCTGCAACGCCAGCAGCTCCTCGTGCGGCGCGACAAAGCACACCTTGCTGTTGCCGAACGCCGGCAGGCGGCGCACGTCGGCCAGCTGAAAACGAAAGCCGCTCAGGTGGTGCGCCCGCAGCATCTCTTCCGGCACGGGAAACTCGGTCAGCCAGCCTTCGTCGCGGAACACATGCATGCTGGCGCGGGTGCGCCAATGATGATGCAGCACCTCTTCGGCGACCGCCGCCGGCAGATCGGTAGCGTGCAGCTGTTGGCCGCGGTTGTCATACACCCGCGTGCCGTTGCCGGTGATCAGGTAGCCCTGCAGCCCCAGCTGCGCCATGATCGGCTGCGCGTCGAGGTAGTGCCGCCCGGTGGCGAACGTCACCACCATCTCCCGTTCCACCAGCTGGTTCAGCACCGCCAGCGTTTCCGGGCCAACCCGGTGATCCGGCATCAACAGCGTGCCGTCCATATCGAAAGCTGCCAGGCGATACATAAAGACCTCTTGAATGTGAACGCGATTACAATCCGTGCAGTATGGAATGGTATTTGCGGAAGTAATAGTGAACAATTTGAAAAAACCGTTCCGGATTTCTGCCCATGCGCCTGGTTCACCGCCTCAGCCAATATCAACGCCTGTACCATCAGCTCGGCAGCGCGCCGGTCGCCGTGACCATCGGCGAACTGGCGGCGATGTTCTACTGCAGCGAGCGGCACGCCCGCACGCTGGTGCAACAGCTGCAGGATCAGGGCTGGCTGAGCTGGCATTCGCAGCCCGGCCGGGGCAAACGCGCTCGCCTGCACTGCCTGAAAACCCCGGATGAGCTACGCGCGCAGCTGTTGCAACAGCTGCTGCAACAGGGCAACCATCAGGGGGCGCTGGAGATGGCGCAGCTCGATCCGCAGCACCTGCAGGATCTGCTCAGCCCGCACCTCGGCGGGCAATGGCAGGCCGGCAGCCCGACGCTGCGCATTCCCTATTACCGCACGCTGGAAGCGCTCGACCCGCTCACGCTGACCGGCCGCGCCGAGCAACACCTGGTGTCGACCCTGCACGCCGGGCTGACGCGCCTGATGACCGGTAACCCGGAACCGCAGCCCGATCTGGCGCACCATTGGCAGATTAGCGATCGCGGCCTGCGCTGGCGCTTCTTTCTGCGCAGCCAGCTGCGCTGGCACAACGGCGAACCGTTGACCGGCCACCAGCTGCTGCAAACGCTGGAAAAACTGCAACACCACCCGCGCAGCCAACCGAGCCTGGCCAACGTCGCGCGCATCAGCCTGCCGCATCCGCTGTGCGTTCAGTTCGATCTGCATCTGCCGGATTACTGGCTGGCCCACCGGCTGGCGGAACTGCCTTGCCTGATGACCCACCCGGAGCTGCCGGCCATCGGCGCCGGCCCGTTCAAGCTGACGCTGAATGAACCGCAGCTGGTGCGGCTGGAACAGCACGCCGGTTACCACCTGCAGCATCCGTATCTGGACACCATCGAATACTGGATCACCCCCGATCTGCCCACCGCCGCCCCCTACACCAGCTGCCAGCATCCGGTGCGCATCACCATCGGTCAACAAGACGATTTGGCGCAGGCCCGGCCGGTGCAGCGCAGCATGAGCCTGGGTTGGTGTTATCTGGCGCTGAACCTGCGCCACGGCGTGCTGAGCGAAGCCCAGGGGCAAAAACTGCTGATGCTGATCCAGCAATCCGGCCTGCTGAGCCATCTGCCGATCCCCAACAGCGTGATCACCCCCAGCCATGAAATGCTGCCCGGCTGGCGCATCCCTCGCCAACAGGTCGAAGAGGACGTCGCCCTGCCCGCCCGGCTGACGCTGTTGTATCGGCCGCCGGTCGAGCTGGAAACGGTGACGGCCGCGCTACAGCGGCTGCTCGCGCAGCACGGCTGCGAGCTGGAAGTGCGCTACTACGCCGGCAAGCGCTGGCAAAGCGAGGAACAGATCGCCCAGGCCGACCTGCTGCTGGCGGACAACCTGATCGGCGAAGCGCCGGAGGCGACGCTGGAGAGCTGGCTGCGGCAGGATACGCTGTGGCGCGGCATCCTGACGGAAAGCCGCTGGCAACAGCAACAGGACACGCTGCGGCAGATCCAGCAGCTGCAGGCGCAGCAACCGCGCTTCGCACAACTGCAGGCTTATTATCAACGGCTGATGGCCGCCGCCATCATCACGCCGCTGTTTCACTACCAGTATCAGATCAGCGCGCCGCCGCGCATGCATGGCGTCACGCTGACCGCCCACGGCTGGTTCGATTTTTGCCAGGCGTGGCTGCCGCCGCCGGTGGACGACGCCCCGGCCTGAGCCGAACCGCCCTGCACCTGGCGGCCCTTTCTGCTACCATTGTCGCCGCAACGCAATTTTATCCTGCCGCCCGAATGTGTATCGGGAGAGGCCAAAGCCCAAAAAGGTGATTTTATGAAGCGCGCGGTTGTCGTTTTCAGCGGTGGACAAGACTCCACGACCTGCTTGATCCAGGCATTGCAACAGTATGACGAAGTTCACTGCGTCACGTTCGATTACGGCCAGCGCCATCGCGCCGAGATTGAAGTGGCTCAGGAGCTGTCAATGGCCCTCGGCGCCAAGGCGCACAAGGTGCTGGACGTAACGCTGCTCAACGAGCTGGCCGTCAGCAGCCTGACGCGCGACAATATCCCGGTTCCCGCCTACGATCCCAATCAGAAAAATGCGCTGCCGAGCACCTTCGTGCCGGGCCGCAACATCCTGTTCCTGACGCTGGCGGCGATCTACGCCTACCAGGTGGAAGCGGAAGCGGTGATCACCGGCGTGTGTGAAACCGATTTCTCCGGCTACCCCGATTGCCGCGACGAGTTCGTTAAAGCGTTGAACAAGGCGGTGACGCTGGGCATCGCCCGCGATATCCGCTTCGAAACGCCGCTGATGTGGCTGAACAAGGCCGAGACCTGGGCGCTGGCGGACTATTACCACCAGCTGGATCGCGTGCGCCAGGATACGCTGACCTGCTACAACGGCATCAAGGGTGACGGCTGCGGCGAGTGCGCCGCCTGCAACCTGCGCGCCAATGGCCTGACGCAGTATCGCGCCAATCAGGTGGAAGTGATGGTCGCGTTGAAACAAAAGGCCGGTCTGGCCTGAGGCAGTGACGGCGGCAGCTTCTGCCGCCCATTATCCCCCTGTTTACCGTGAGTTTTCCTGCGGCACAAGCGCCTCCAGATGCGCACGCAGTTCCCCCTCGAGCGGCAGCGCACGCTGCGTTTTCAGATCGACGCACACGAAAGTCAGCAGCGCGTCGGCCACCGGCGTCCCCGCCGGATCCTGCGTCACCTTTTGGCTCAACACGCCGCTCTTGCCGTTGAGCTGCACCATCTGGCTGTCGATACGCAGCTTATCCCCCAATACCGCCGGGCTGCGGTAATTGATATTGATGTTCACCACGATGAAAGCGATGTTGTTTCCCGTCATCCAGCGGAACCCGGCCTCGTTCTCCAGCCACTCCCAACGCGCCTCTTCCAGAAACTCCAGATAGCGAGCATTGTTAACGTGCTGGTAAACATCAAGATGATAACCGCGAACTTTGATAAAGGTTTGCATAGGGAACGATCGCTCCTGCCTGGTGATTACAGAAAGAGGGAGCCGCGCTGGCTCCCTCGCCCGTTTGGTCAACGCGCCAAACTGGTAAGACCTGTAAAATGTAGCAGAGGAGTTTCGGCCTCAGCGGCATTTTGCCACGCAGCCGCGACCGGGATCACATTTTCAGCCGGGCGCGGTTCTTCTCAAACAGCGCCGGCCCGATGCCCGGCACCTCCTGCAACTGCTCAACCTGGGTGAATGGCCCATTCTGCTCGCGGTAGCGCACGATGCCTTCCGCCTTCTTCAGGCCGACGCCGCTCAAGGCGGCGGCCAGCTGTTCGGCGGTAGCCTGATTGATGCTGACCGCCGTTTCTTCGGCCACCCTGGTCATCGTCTGTTGCCCGCCATTGCTCGTCGGCGTTGAGAGCATGGGCGCCGGCGCCTCGGTTTTTTCCGCCGCGGCGCCCGGCCCAGCCAGGCATAACAACAGCGCGGTCAGCGCGGCGTTAACGTGACGACGGTAACCGAAAAACGCTTTTTTCTCTGAATGTTGCATGCTGTATCCTCCTTGTGTGTGACAGCACGGTTACCTTGCCGCGGCGGCGGATATTCAGCAATCGGCGGATATCAGATGTGGAAAAGGCCGCGAAAGCGGCCTTTGTTTGTTGCACTGCGTTGCAGAAAAATGCGGCGATTACTGAGGCTGTTGCTCAGCGGCGCCCATTTTGATCTCGGCTTCTTTACGCAGGCTCGCCAGCAGCGAATCGAAGGAGACGCCGGTCGCGCCCTCTTCCATCTTGCCAACGAAGGTTTTCATTTCGTCTTCCGGCAACGTGCCTGGCTTCACCGCATCGAGCGCGATCAGCACCACGTTGTCCTGACGATCCTGCGACATGCCGTATACCGGTTTACCGTCCTGCGGGTGCGGCAGCGCGAACACGCTCTCTACCAGCTGGCTGTCTTCCGGCGCGCGCGCCATCTTCTGCACGGCGCCAAAGCTCAGGCCGGCGGCTTTCATCGCCTCGTCGCCCTTGCCCTGCTTCAGCTCAACCAGCAGCTTCTCGCCCTGCAGTTTCGCTGCCTGCAGCGCCTTGTTGCGCTTCACCAGTTCCGCCACGCGGTCTTTCACCTGGTCGAACGGTTCGATGCCTTCCGGCTTGTGGCCGCTCACGCGCACCACGAAGGCGCGGTCGCCGTCTACGGTGATCACGTCGGAGTTGCTGCCCGGCGCGCCGTTCTCGCCGATCAGCGAGCCGTCGAAGATCGCCTGCACGACCGGCTTGAAGTTCAGCGCGGCAGGAATGTTGTCACGGGTGAACCAGTCGCTTTGCGCCGCTTTCACGCCGGCCGCTTCTTCAGCCGAGGCCAGAGATTCGTTGTCGCTGGTCGCCGCTTCGCTCACCTTCTGCTGCAGCGCGTAATACGCGTCTACCGCTTTCTCCTGCTGCACCTGCTTGGCGATGGCGTCATGCACTTCGCTCAGCGGCTTCACTTTCTCAGGTTCGATATCGTTCAAACGCACGATCAGGTAGCCGACGGAAGACTTCACCACGCCGGACAGCTGCCCTTTCTCGGTCAGGTTAGCCTGCTTCAGCTCGTCGGCGGTGGTTTCCGGCTCCAGCCAACCCAGCTCGCCGCCGGTGCGGCGTGAGATGATATCGGTGGATTTCTCTTTCGCCAGCGTGGCGAAATCGGCGCCCTTCTTCAGCTCGTCCAGCGCCGCGTTGGCTTCCGCCTCGGTTTTCAGCTGGATCACGCTGTAGTTTTTACGCTCCGGCTGGCCGTAGCTGCTCTTGTGCTGGTCGTAGTAAGCGCTGATGTCTTCTTCACTCACTTTCACCTTGTCCTGCATGGACGCAGCGTCCAGCGGGATATAGCTCACCTTCACCTGCTCAGGTGCGATGAAGCTGTTCTTGTTCTGATCGTAATACGCCTTCAGTTCGTCGTCGCCGGCGCTCTGTTTCGCCTGCAGCGCTTTCAAATCGATGGTCGCCAGGCGCACGTCGCGCTCCTGCAGCACCAACGCCGCCATGGCTTGCGATTCAGACGGCAGCACGAAGCCGGAATCGCCGAAGGCCTGGATCACCTGCTGATTGACCAACTGCTGGCGCATCGACTGCGCGAAGTTGTCGGCGGTGTAGCCCATGCGGCCGATCAGGTCGAGGTATTTGGCGTTATCGAACTGGCCGTTGGTCTGGAAGTAAGGCGCCTTGCGGATGGCGTCCTTGATCTGATCGTCGCTGACCGCCAGGCCCAGCTTCTTGGCGTACTGGTCGAGCAGCATGTTGTCGATCAACTGGGACAACACCTGACGGCGCATCTGCTGCATATAGCCTTCGTTGCCGGCCAGCGCGGAGAACTGGTCACCCAGCTGCTGCTGCATGCGGCTACGCTCGCTTTGGAAAGCCTGTTCCAGCTGAGCGCGCTCGATCGTCTGACCATTTACTTTCGCAGCATAATCGCCGGAGCCGCCGATCAGGTAGTTACCCACCCCGGTCAGAACGAATGACAGGATGATCAGGGCCAGGATGATTTTGAGCACGACGTGATTAGCAGCCGCGCGTAAATTGTCCATCATAGTGTGACAACACTCCGCTGTGATGTGGATTAACAACCCTTGTGCAGGCGCGTTCCCTGCGACAAAAATAAAAAAAGCGCATCAGTCCGATGCGCCTTGTATCTTACCTTACCAGCACCGCTGCGTCAGGTGATTGTTTATTACAAAACCCTGTTACGCTAAACGGTTAGACGCTAAATCAGTTTACAGCGTCTTTCAGCGCTTTCCCTGCACGGAAGGCCGGTACTTTGGCTGCCGCGATTTTGATCTCTTTACCGGTCTGCGGGTTGCGGCCGGTACGAGCCGAACGTTCACGCACGGTGAAGGAACCGAAACCTACCAGAGCCACGTCATCCCCTGCTTTCAGAGAGTCGGTAACGGAAGCGATTACTGCGTCTAAAGCACGTCCCGCTGCCGCTTTGGAAATATCAGCACCTGCGGCAATCTTGTCGATCAGTTGTGACTTATTCACTCTATCATCCCCTCTAGAATTCTATCGTCGCACCGAAAAATCCCTACGGTTGCGACAGCGCAGCTGTTATATCAATCCCATCGAACCTTAGCAAGCCACCGACTGGGTGGCAAAACGCGGGCCGACAGAGATCTAACTTAGCGGTACAAAAAAATACTGGCAAGTCCGAAATGGCTTGCCAGTATAAGTTTTATCAATGGTTTTTGCGATTCGTCACTATTTTGCCGCTACCGGCAGTGCGCCGAAGGCCGGGTTTTGCAACGCAATGTTCAAAACTTCATCGATTCGCTGCACCGGATGAATCTCCAGATCGGCGATAACATTGTCCGGGATCTCTTCCAGATCGCGCTTGTTCTCGTAAGGGATCAGCACGGTTTTGATGCCGCCGCGATGCGCCGCCAACAGCTTCTCTTTCAGGCCGCCGATCGGCAACACCTGACCGCGCAGCGTGATCTCCCCGGTCATCGCCACATCGGCGCGTACCGGGTTGCCGGTCAGGCAGGAGACCAGCGCGGTGCACATCGCGATACCGGCGCTCGGGCCGTCTTTCGGCGTCGCCCCTTCCGGCACGTGCACGTGGATGTCGCGTTTCTCGTAGAAATCGGCGTTGATGCCCAATTTCTCCGCGCGCGCGCGTACCACGGTCAGCGCCGCCTGAATCGATTCCTGCATCACTTCGCCCAGGGAACCGGTGTAGGTCAGCTTGCCTTTGCCCGGCACGCAGGCGGTTTCGATGGTCAGCAGATCGCCACCCACTTCCGTCCACGCCAGCCCGGTGACTTCGCCCACGCGGTTTTCGGTATCCGCACGGCCGTAATCGACGCGCTGCACGCCCAGGTAATCCTTCAGGTTGTCGCCGTTGATCTCGAGATGCTTGAGCTTCTTGTCCATCAGCAGCGTTTTCACCGCTTTACGGCACAGCTTGGAGATTTCACGCTCCAGGCTGCGCACCCCGGCTTCACGGGTGTAGAAGCGAATGATGCCGATGATGGCGCTGTCGTCGACCGTCAGCTCGCCTTTTTTCAGCGCGTTGCGCTCAAGCTGCTTCGGCAGCAGGTGCTGCTTGGCGATGTTGAGCTTCTCGTCCTCGGTGTAACCCGACAGGCGGATCACTTCCATACGGTCCAGCAGCGGCGCAGGAATGTTCATCGAGTTCGAGGTGGCGACGAACATCACATCGGACAGATCGTAATCCACTTCCAGGTAGTGGTCGTTGAACGCCACGTTCTGTTCCGGATCCAGCACCTCCAGCAGAGCGGAGGCCGGATCGCCGCGCATGTCGGAAGACATCTTGTCGATCTCATCCAGCAGGAACAGCGGGTTCTTCACCCCAACCTTGGCCATCTTCTGGATCAGTTTGCCCGGCATCGAACCGATGTAGGTACGACGGTGGCCGCGGATTTCCGCTTCGTCACGCACACCGCCCAGCGCCATGCGCACGTACTGGCGGCCGGTCGCTTTAGCGATCGACTGCCCCAGCGAGGTTTTACCCACGCCCGGCGGCCCCACCAGACACAGGATCGGCCCCTTGATTTTGCTGACGCGGCTCTGCACCGCGAGGTACTCGAGAATGCGATCCTTGACGCGCTCCAGGCCGTAGTGATCGGTATCGAGCACTTCCTGCGCCTTGTTCAGGTCTTTTTTCACCTTGCTGCGCGCATTCCACGGCACCTGCAGCATCCAGTCGATGTAGCCGCGCACCACGGTCGCTTCCGCCGACATCGGCGACATCATCTTCAGCTTTTGCAGTTCCGCTTCGGTTTTCTCGCGCGCCTCTTTCGGCATTTTCGCCGCATCGATCTTGCGCTTCAGCGCTTCGTGCTCGTCCGGCGCGTCGTCCATCTCGCCCAGTTCTTTCTGAATCGCCTTCATCTGCTCATTCAGATAGTACTCGCGCTGGCTCTTCTCCATCTGCTTCTTGACGCGGTTGCGGATGCGTTTCTCGACCTGCAGCAGGTCGATCTCCGATTCCATCATCGCCATCAGGTATTCCAGGCGCTCGGTGATGTCGGACATCTCAAGCACCGACTGCTTGTCGCTGAGTTTCAGCGGCATGTGGGCGGCGATGGTGTCCGCCAGGCGCGCGGCGTCGTCGATGCTGTTCAGTGAAGTCAGCACCTCCGGCGGGATTTTTTTGTTCAGCTTGATATAGCCTTCAAACTGATTGATCGCGGTGCGCACCAGCACTTCCTGCTCGCGCTCGTCGATCGACGGCGACTCAAGGTATTCCGCCTGCGCGGCGAAATGCTCACCGCTGTCGGACAGCGTGGTGATGCGCGCGCGCTGCAGCCCCTCGACCAGCACTTTTACCGTGCCGTCCGGCAGCTTCAGCATCTGCAGGATCGACGCTACGGTGCCAACCGAGAACAAGTCGTTAATGCCAGGTTCATCCGTTGAGGCCTCTTTCTGTGCCACCAGCATGATCTTCTTATCGTGATCCATTGCGGCTTCGAGGCACCGAATCGATTTTTCCCGGCCAACAAATAACGGGATCACCATGTGCGGATAAACCACCACGTCGCGCAATGGCAGAACGGGGATTTCAATGCGTTCGGAACGCTCAGGGTTCATAGAGCTCTCTCTTAGTTTAATTTCCGCCAGGTTGAGGGGGAATCTCATGAGACGCAAGCATCTAACGTTTCATAAAATCTGGTTAACGAGTATATGGGGATGAATCTCTTACATTCAACGGCAAGAATGCAGGAAAAAGAAATGGGGGATGAAATCCCCCATTTTGCTGATAACGCTCTGGTTTAACTGGTTAATTATTCACCAGACGCCTGGGCTTCCGGCTTGCCGTAAATCAGCAGCGGCTTGGATTGGCCGGCGATGACCGACTCGTCGATCACCACTTTGTCTACGCTGTCCATCGACGGCAGATCGTACATGGTGTCGAGCAGCGCGCCTTCCACGATGGAACGCAGGCCGCGGGCGCCGGTTTTGCGCGCCATGGCTTTCTTGGCGATGGCGTTCAGCGCTTCGTCGCGGAACTCCAGCTCCACGCCTTCCAGATTGAACAGCGCCTGATACTGCTTGGTCAGGGCGTTCTTCGGCTCTTTCAGGATCTGAATCAGCGCATCTTCGCTCAGCTCGCTCAGGGTCGCCACCACCGGCAGACGGCCGATGAACTCTGGGATCAGACCGAACTTGATCAAATCTTCCGGTTCGGCCTGCAGCAGCAGTTCGCCCTCGGTCGCCTTCTCGGACTCGCCCTTGACGGTCGCGCCGAAGCCGATGCCGGAGCCGGTGTTGACGCGCTGACCGATCACCTTATCCAGGCCCGCAAATGCGCCGCCGCAGATAAACAGGATCTTGGAGGTATCAACCTGCAGGAACTCCTGTTGCGGATGCTTGCGCCCACCCTGCGGCGGAACCGCGGCGATGGTGCCTTCAATCAGCTTCAGCAGCGCCTGCTGCACGCCTTCACCCGAGACGTCACGCGTGATCGACGGGTTGTCGGACTTGCGGGAAATCTTATCGATTTCATCGATATAAACGATGCCGCGCTGCGCTTTCTGCACGTCATAGTCACATTTTTGCAACAGCTTCTGGATAATATTTTCCACGTCCTCGCCCACGTAACCGGCTTCGGTCAGCGTGGTGGCGTCGGCCATGGTGAACGGCACGTCCAGGAAGCGCGCCAGCGTTTCCGCCAGCAGGGTTTTACCGCTGCCGGTCGGGCCGATCAGCAAGATGTTGCTCTTGCCCAACTCGATACCATTGCTGGTATCGCCGTTGCGCAGGCGTTTGTAGTGGTTGTACACCGCAACCGCCAGCACTTTCTTCGCCTGCTCCTGGCCGATGACGTAGTCATCCAGGTGGTGGCGAATTTCGTGCGGCGTCGGCAGCGCACTGCGCTCACGATGCGGGGCAACTTCTTTAATCTCTTCGCGAATAATGTCGTTACACAGATCGACACATTCATCGCAGATATACACTGACGGCCCGGCAATCAGCTTACGCACTTCATGCTGGCTTTTGCCGCAAAAAGAGCAGTACAGCAGCTTTCCTGAACCGTCTTTGCGCTTATCTGTCATCAGTCAAACCTCTTCTTTAGTCTTGTCCCGCAGGAAAATCACGGCGGCAGTGCGCCCAAACTCATATCGGGAACGCCGAGGGGCCACAACAGAGCGAGCCCCTGCCCACTCTGATTACTATAGTCCATCGGCGCCGCGTGGTTCTAGCTGCGGTGTGTCAGAATGCCGTCAACCAGGCCGTATTCCACGGCTTCTTCCGCGGTCATAAAGCGATCGCGCTCGGTGTCGCGCTCGATCTGCTCCAGCGGCTGGCCGGTATGCTCGGCCATCAGTTCGTTCATGCGCGCTTTCACCTTAAGGATTTCACGCGCGTGGATTTCGATGTCCGTCGCCTGGCCCTGGTAGCCGCCCAGCGGCTGGTGAATCATCACGCGCGAGTTCGGCAAGCAGAAACGTTTGCCTTTGGCGCCCGCGGTCAGCAGGAAGGAGCCCATCGAGCACGCCTGCCCCATACAGATGGTGCTGACGTCCGGCTTGATGAACTTCATGGTGTCGTAAATCGACATGCCCGCGGTGATCACCCCGCCCGGCGAGTTGATGTAGAGGAAAATGTCTTTTTCCGGGCTTTCCGCTTCGAGGAACAGCATTTGCGCCACGATCAGGTTGGCCATGTGATCTTCCACCTGGCCGGTCAGGAAAATGATGCGCTCTTTCAGCAGGCGGGAATAGATGTCGTAAGAACGCTCCCCGCGTGAAGTCTGCTCTACCACCATCGGCACCAGCGCCATGTTCGGTGCAAATTGATCTCGTTCGCCACTGTATGACATTACCGTCTCCTAATAGAAATTGCCTTGGCGGCCAGGGTGTCACCCTAATACGCCGATTCTACTTGAGAACGGCCATGATGACTATGCTCAAGCATTCGACCCGCGCCGCACGTACCCGACGGTTATTTCATCCCGCGCACTTTGGCAAACAGCCCCAGAATTATTCTTTACAGATTGGGGGATCCCGGCGCGATTTCAAGCCCAGAGGCCGATTTTCTCCGCGCGCCGAAAACGATGCCGTTAATCTGACCGTTATCATGCCAGCCAGTTCCCCAGGCAACAGGGTAAATATAGTGCATATTGCCCCGCTTAACCTGAGATTAATCAGCAACGTGGCAAAAAGAAAAGCCCGCAACCTGAGGTTGCGGGCTTTTTCATCGTGCGCCGGTTCGCCAGGCGAAACCGGGGGCGCCGTTCATGGCGCCCGGCACGCCGGCATTACGCCTGTTGAGTCTGGTTCATCAGCTCGCTGAAGGTAGTGGCTTTTTCAGTCACTTTCGCTTTTGCCAGCAGGGCTTCAACCGCTTGCTCTTCCAGAGCCACGTTGCGCATGTTGTTCATCAGCTCTTTGTTTTTGCTGTAGAACTCGATGACTTCGCTCGGATCTTCGTAGGCAGAAGCCATTTCTTCGATCAGCGTCTTCACGCGGTCTTCGTCAGCTTTCAGGTCGTTGGTGCTGATCACTTCGCCCAGCAGCAGGCCAACCACTACGCGGCGTTTCGCTTGCTCTTCGAACAGCTCGCGTGGCAGTTCCAGCGCTTGCTTCTCGTTGCCGCCGAAACGCTGTGCAGCCTGACGACGCAGTACGTCGATTTCGCCGTCGATCAGGGCAGCAGGCACGTCGATTTCGTTCGCGCTCACCAGGCCGTCGATCGCCTGAGACTTGATGCGGTTACGCACGGCGCCTTTCAGCTCGCGCTCCATGTTCTTGCGAACTTCGGTGCGCAGGCCGGCAACGGAACCGTCCGCCACGCCGAAACGCTTGATGAACTCTTCGGTCAGCTCCGGCAGTTCGCGCTCTTCAACTTTCTTCAGCACGATAGCGAATTTGGCCGCTTTGCCCTTCAGGTTTTCCGCGTGGTAATCTTCCGGGAAGTTCACGTCGATGGAGAACTCTTCGCCCGCTTTGTGACCGACCAGGCCTTCTTCGAAGCCTGGGATCATGCGGCCCTGGCCCATTGCCAGTACGAAGTCGGACGCTTTGCCGCCTTCGAACTCTTCACCGTCGATAGAACCGGTGAAGTCAACGGTCACGCGATCTTCAGCTTCCGCTGCGCGATCGGTTTCTTTCCAGGTCGCCTGCTGCTTGCGCAGGGTATCCAGCATCGCGTCGACGTCTTCGTCGTTCACTTCAACCACAGGTTTTTCAACTTCGATGTTTTCCAGGCCTTTCAGCTCAACTTCTGGATACACTTCGAATTCAACGGCGAAGGTGAAGTCTTCACCTTCTTTGTACTCGCCCGGCACGTAGTTTGGTGCGCCGGCCGGATTAATCTTTTCTTTGATGATCGCGTCAACGAAGCTGCGCTGCATCGCTTCGCCCAGCACGTCCTGACGAACAGAGGCGCCGTAACGCTGTTCCACGATGTTCATCGGCACTTTGCCTTTGCGGAAGCCGTCGATACGCACGCTTTTCGCTGCGTTGATCAGCTCTTTCTTCACCGCCTGCTTGATAGTATCAGCCGGTACAGTAATAGAGAGACGGCGCCCAAGGCCTTGAGTGGTTTCTACTGAAACTTGCATCTTGTTACCTCAAAAAAATCACAGTGCTCGGTCAACTCCGTTCCAAGAACCAGGACGGCTACAAATAAGAACCGAGTTCCCTGATGACAGAAGCGTCCCGAAACCATTCCGGAAAAATAAGACGCGACATTATAGCGGCGCATGCATGGCGAGTCGAGGAAAGCTAGGCGGCGCAGGCGCGCTAAAACTCACACTTTTGCCGATTCGATCGCCAAAAGGCCGCCAAAACAGCCCGAACGTTGGCCACATTGCGCATCGGCCGTGTCGTCGTCAAAAACAGAAACGGCCCGCAGGCCGTTTCAAAATTCGTCAGTAGTAATACCCTAATTCAAGGGCAAAGTTCCACTGATACCTGAAAATTTCCCCCTCAGGCCAGCGTCCCGGCGCCGCGACACGGCGGCGAAGCCGGCACGGTATCCTGCAACCCTTCCCACTCTTTGAGCGTGTAGGTGTGCAGCGCCAGCGCGTGTACGCCGTCCGCCAGCTCCTCCGACAGCACGCCGTAGATGGAGCGGTGGCGCGTCAAAAAACGTTCGCCGACGAAGCGATCGCTGACCAATACCACTTTGAAATGGCTTTCTGAACCCGCCGGAACGTTATGACGATAGCTTTCATCAACGACTTCCAGATACGCGGGCTCAAACGCCGCCCTTAACTTTGCTTCTATTTGCTCGCGAATCATAGGATCTCCTTACAACACCGGCAGAGGACCGTGCCCATCTAGTTCAATATTAGCCGGTTTCCCCCCGTTTAGACCATCGCCGGGACAAATTTCTCTTTTCTGCGGTCAAATGATGAGCGTCATCCCCGCCGCTTGGGGGATTATCCGATTGAGCGGGCCAAAAAAGCGTGTTTTTATCAACGGCAGGTAAAAATTTGTCACTCAGGCGCCTTCCGCGCTTCCACCGAACGGCGGCGATGCTATGATGTCGGCAATTTGTTGTCAGCTATCCCGCTCTGATTATTGCTAAATCCATCGAGAATGAGACAGAAAACATGTTAAAGAAACTTTGTCTTCCTTTGCTGGCCGCCCTGCTGCTGGCCGGCTGCGCGACCAGCAGCAACACCTTGAACGTCACGCCGAAAATCGTTCTGCCGCAGCAGGATCCTACCCTGCAGGGCATCACCGTCAGCATCAACGGCGCGGATCAGCGCACCGATCAGGCGCTGGCCAAGGTGAACCGCGACGGCCAGTTGGTCACGCTGACGCCATCGCGCGATCTGCGTTTCCTGCTGCAGGAAGTGCTGGAGAAACAGATGGGCGCTCGCGGCTACATGATCGGCGCCGACGGCCCGGTGGCGCTGCAAATCGTCGTCAATAATCTGTACGCGGACGTCTCCGAAGGCAACCTGCGCTACAACATCACCACCAAAGCCGACATCTCGATCATCGCCCAGGCGAAGAACGGCAACAAGCAGGTGAAGAATTACCGCTCGACCTATAACGTGCAGGGCGCCTTCACGGCCACCAACGAGAAGATCACCGACGCCGTCAACTCCGTGCTGGGCGACGTGATCGCCGATATGGCCCAGGACACCAGCGTCAACGATTTCATCAAGCAAAACGCGCGCTAATCGCCGCGCCTTGTGCCGCCCGGCGGATCGGGCGGCGCAGACAGGGAACTCATGTCGAAACACTATCTGAACATTTTCACCCAGCGTAACTCCGCCATTCTGCTGCTGCTGGGCTTCGCGTCGGGTCTGCCGCTGGCATTGACCTCCGGCACGCTGCAAGCCTGGATGACCGTCGAAAATATCGATCTGAAAACCATCGGCATCTTCTCGCTGGTGGGCCAGGCCTACGTCTTCAAATTCCTCTGGTCGCCGTTCATGGACCGCTATACCCCGCCGTTCCTCGGGCGGCGACGCGGTTGGCTGCTGGTCAGCCAGCTGCTGCTGGTGGCGGCGATCGTGGCGATGGGCTTTATGCAGCCCGCGCAGCACCTGTGGTGGCTGGCGGCGTTGGCGGTGCTGGTGGCGTTCTGCTCCGCCTCGCAAGATATCGTGTTCGACGCCTACAAGACCGATCTGCTGAAAGCCGAAGAGCGCGGGGCGGGCGCGGCGATCTCGGTGCTGGGTTACCGGCTGGCGATGCTGGTTTCCGGCGGCCTGGCGCTGTGGCTGGCGGATCGCTATTTCGGCTGGCAAGCCACCTACTGGCTGATGGCCGGATTGATGCTGATCGGCGTGGCCGCCACGCTGCTGGCGCCGGAGCCGGACGAAAGCATCCCGGCGCCGCGCACCATGGAACAGGCGGTCGTCGCGCCGCTGCGCGATTTCTTCGGCCGCAACAACGCCTGGCTGATCCTGCTGCTGATCGTGATGTACAAAATGGGCGACGCCTTCGCCGGCAGCCTGAGCACCACCTTCCTGATCCGCGGTGTGGGGTTCGACGCCGGTGAAGTCGGGCTGGTCAACAAAACCCTCGGCCTGTTCGCCACCATCGTCGGCGCCCTGTTCGGCGGTGTGCTGATGCAGCGTCTCAGCCTGTTCCGCGCGCTGATGCTGTTCGGCGTCCTGCAGGCGGTCTCCAACCTCGGGTATTGGATCCTGGCGGTGACCGACAAGAGCCTGCTCACCATGGGCAGCGCCATCTTCCTCGAAAACCTGTGTGGCGGCATGGGCACCGCGGCCTTCGTGGCGCTGCTGATGACGCTGTGCAACCGTTCGTTCTCCGCCACCCAGTTCGCGCTGCTGTCGGCGCTGTCCGCCGTGGGGCGCGTCTATGTCGGCCCGATCGCCGGCTGGTTCGTCGAAGCCCACGGCTGGCCGTTGTTCTACCTGTTCTCTATCGCCGCCGCCCTGCCCGGCTTGCTGCTGCTCGGCATCTGCCGTCAGACGCTGGAGCACACCCAGCAGCATGGCGACTTCATGCCGCGCACCGAGTTTTCAGAATCTTACCGTTGGGCACTGCGCCTGCTGACGCTAGGCTGTTCGCTGTTGGGCCTGTGGTTGCTGTTGCTGATCGCCAATGCGCTGGACTGGACGCAGGCACCGCTGCTGGCCGATCGGCTGCTGCAAGTCGGCGCCGCGGTGAGCCTGCTCGGCGTCGCGATGGGCAGCACGCTGGATTACCTCGCCCTTCGCCGCACCCGTTTGGCATAATCTGACCGGCCGGCGATTTCGCCGGCCGAAAAAAAAGCGATCCGGGGGTATATTTATTTCGCTAAAAAAAGATAATCGGCGCGAAAATTATTTTTTTATCCGACTGCCGCGCTCGGAAATAAAATTAAATTCACCTTTAAGACACAATTATTTTACATTAAATAAACCTTTTCTTCGTATTTCCCTGCCGCGCATTTCTTCGCCAAATTCATCATACCTTTAGTTTTCCTTAACATACGGGCTGCTCGTCACGATTCAGCGTGCCAACGCGTTGTTGTCATTAGTAAATTGTCACGCAGGGTTACATCTGTGACCCCCTTAACAGAAAGTGTCAACAAGCCGCTGACACTCCCTTAAGCATGTTTACAGTACTGCAACCTTCCCGTAAAATGCCCGCACACATGAAACGACAATTGAGCCTTTGTTATTGAGGTCGTTAGATGAGACTTAAGAAATACAATAAAAGTATTGGGATGCTGTCATTAATCGCAGCCACTGTATTGCTCAGTGGTTGCGATATGGTTTTGATGAATCCCAAAGGAGCAATTGGTGTTGAGCAACGGACACTGATTATCACTGCAATCGCGTTGATGTTGATCGTGGTGGTGCCAGTTATCTTCATGGCGTTCGCCTTTGCCTGGAAGTATCGCGCTTCCAACAAAGACGCCAAGTACAGTCCGAACTGGGCCCACTCCAACAAGATCGAAGCGGTCGTCTGGACCATTCCTATCATTATCATCGCCATCCTTGGCACCATTACCTGGAAGACCACCCACGAACTCGACCCGTTCAAGCCGATTGTCACCGACAAGAAGCCGATGACGATCGAAGTGGTGTCGCTCGACTGGAAATGGCTGTTCATCTACCCGGAACAAGGCATTGCGACCGTTAATGAGCTGGCTTTCCCGAAAGATGTTCCAGTCGAATTCAAGATCACCTCTAACTCGGTAATGAACTCGTTCTTTATCCCGCAGTTGGGTGGACAGATTTATGCGATGGCCGGCATGCAGACCAAACTGCACCTGATCGGCAACGAAGCCGGTGCCTACAAGGGCATCTCCAGCAGCTACAGCGGCGCAGGCTTCTCCGGCATGAAATTCACCGCGATCGTTACCCCGACCGAAGGCGACTTCGATCAGTGGGTAGCCAAGGTGAAAGCATCGTCTAAAAACCTGAACACCACCGACGACTTTAACAAACTGGCAGAGCCGAGTGAAAACAACCCGGTTGAGTACTTTGCCGCTGTCAAACCGAATTTGTTCAAAGAAACAATTGCCAAATTCATGGGCGACATGGATATGCACAAGGGCGCTGGCGCGCACGAAGGCATGGACATGAGCCAAGGTATGGACATGGGTGAACATGCTGCTCACGCCGGAGCCGAGGAATAACTGATGTTGGGAAAATTAACACTTGATGCGGTTCCGTACCACGAACCGATCATCATGGTCACCGTAGCCGCAATTATTGTCGGGGGCCTGGCAGTGCTGGCGCTGCTGACATATTTCGGCAAATGGAAGTGGTTGTGGAGCGAATGGCTGACTTCGGTCGACCATAAAAAAATTGGTATCATGTACATCATCGTGGCGATGGTCATGCTGCTGCGCGGTTTCGCCGACGCAATCATGATGCGTAGCCAGCAGGCGTTGGCGTCCGCCGGCGAAGCCGGGTTCCTGCCGCCGCACCACTACGACCAGATCTTCACCGCGCACGGCGTTATCATGATCTTCTTCATGGCGATGCCTTTCGTGGTCGGCCTGATGAACGTCGTGGTGCCGCTGCAAATCGGTGCGCGCGACGTCGCCTTCCCGTTCCTGAACTCCCTGAGCTTCTGGTTCTTCGTGGTGGGCGTTGTGCTGATCAACATCTCCCTGGGGGTCGGTGAGTTCGCTCAGACCGGTTGGCTGGCGTATCCGCCGCTGTCGGGTAAAGAGTACAGTCCTGGCGTCGGGGTCGATTACTGGATCTGGAGTCTGCAGATTTCCGGTCTGGGTACCCTGCTGACCGGCGTGAACTTCTTCGCCACCATTCTGAAGATGCGTGCCCCAGGCATGCCTATGATGAAGATGCCGGTGTTCACCTGGGCGGCGCTGTGTACCAACGTCCTGATCATCGTTTCTTTCCCAATTCTGACCGTCACCATCGCGCTGCTGACCCTGGATCGCTATCTGGGCACCCATTTCTTCACCAATGATATGGGCGGCAACATGATGATGTACATCAACCTGATTTGGGCCTGGGGTCACCCAGAGGTGTATATTCTGGTTCTGCCGGTGTTCGGCGTGTTCTCCGAAGTCACCGCGACCTTCTCCAGAAAACGCCTGTTCGGCTATACCTCACTGGTATGGGCAACCATCGCGATCACCGTTCTGTCGTTCATCGTCTGGCTGCACCACTTCTTCACCATGGGGTCCGGCGCGAACGTTAACGCCTTCTTCGGTATCGCCACCATGATCATTTCCATCCCGACCGGGGTGAAAATCTTCAACTGGCTGTTCACCATGTATCAGGGCCGTATCAAGCTCAACTCCGCGATGCTGTGGACCGTTGGCTTCATCATCACCTTCTCCGTAGGTGGTATGACCGGCGTTCTGCTGGCGGTGCCGGGCGCGAACTTCGTGCTGCACAACAGCCTGTTCCTGATCGCTCACTTCCACAACGTCATCATCGGCGGCGTGGTGTTCGGTTGCTTCGCGGGCCTGACCTACTGGTTCCCGAAATCCTTCGGCTTCACGCTGAACGAAAAATGGGGCATCCGCGCGTTCTGGTTCTGGATCATCGGCTTCTTCACCGCCTTCATGCCGCTGTACGCATTGGGCTTTATGGGTATGACCCGTCGTATCAGCCAGAACATCAACCCTGAGTTCCACCCTCTGCTGCTGGTTGCAGCCGGCGGTGCGGCGCTGATCGCCTGCGGCATCCTGTGCCAGCTGATCCAGATCTTCGTCAGTATCCGTGACCGCGAACAAAACCGCGATCTGACCGGTGACCCATGGGGCGCTCGTACTCTGGAGTGGTCAACTTCGTCTCCACCGCCGTTCTATAACTTTGCCGTAGTGCCGCAGATTCATGACCGTGATGAATTCTGGGACATGAAAGAAAAAGGCGAAGCGTATAAGAAACCGGCTAAATACGAACCGATTCATATGCCTAAGAACACCGGCGCCGGCGTGATCATCGCCTTCTTCAGCCTGGTCTTCGGTTTCGCAATGATTTGGGAAATCTGGTGGATGGCTCTGGCCGGCTTCATCGGTATGATCGTTGTCTGGATCGGCAAGAGCTTCGATCACGATGTTGACTACTATGTGCAGGTTGATGAAATCGAGCGCATTGAGAACCAACACTACGAACAAATCCGTAAAGCAGGCGTGAACCATGTCAACTGAAACTCTGACCAATCATAACGCAGCCCATGCAGAGCATGGGCACCACGATGCGGGTGAGACCAAAGTCTTCGGATTCTGGATCTACCTGATGAGCGACTGTATTTTGTTTGCGAGCTTGTTCGCGACTTATGCAGTCCTGGTGAACGGGACCGCTGGCGGTCCCTCAGGTAAAGATATCTTCGACCTGAAGTTTGTCCTGGTCGAAACTTTCCTGCTGTTGTTCAGCTCCATCACCTACGGCATGGCGATGATCGCCATGAACAAGGGTAAAGTTGGCGGTGTAAACACCTGGCTGTTCCTGACCTTCCTGTTTGGTCTGGGCTTCGTGGCGATGGAAATCTATGAATTCCATCATCTGATCGCCGAAGGCTTCGGTCCGGATCGCAGCGCGTTCCTGTCCAGCTTCTTCGCGCTGGTTGGCACCCACGGTCTGCACGTAACTTCCGGCCTGATTTGGATCATCGTGCTGATGATTCAGGTGAGCAAGTTCGGCCTGACCGCGACCAACAAAACCCGCCTGATGTGCCTGAGCCTGTTCTGGCACTTCCTGGACGTGGTCTGGATCTGCGTATTTACCGTTGTCTACCTGCTGGGGGTTATGTAATGAGCCATTCATCCCATGAAACCTCTCACGGCGGCGCAAGCCACGGCAGCGTGAAGTCATACCTGATCGGCTTTATCCTGTCGATCATCCTGACGGTAATTCCATTTGCGATGGTAATGAACGGCACTGCCTCTCATTCCACCATCCTGGCGGTTGTTGTCGGCATGGCGGTTATCCAGGTGATTGTTCACCTGGTTTACTTCCTGCACATGAACACCTCATCGGAAGAGCGCTGGAACCTGGTGGCATTGCTGTTCACCGCTATGATCATCGGTATCGTTGTTGTAGGTTCACTCTGGATTATGTACAACCTCAACATCAATATGATGGTCGATTAAGAGCTGAGCTGCACGTGATGATTAAGCAATACCTGCAAGTCACTAAACCAGGAATTATTTTCGGCAATTTAATTTCTGTCGTTGGGGGATTCCTGCTCGCTTCCAAAGGGAGCATCGACTATCCCCTGTTTCTCGCCACCCTGGTGGGTGTCTCGTTGGTGGTCGCGTCGGGCTGTGTGTTTAACAACTACATCGACCGCGACATCGACAAGAAAATGGAGAGAACGAAGAATCGGGTGCTGGTAAAAGGCCTGATCGCGCCGAGTGTCACCCTGGTTTATGCGACCGTTCTGGGTATTGTGGGCTTCGCGTTGCTGTATATCGCGGCCAACCCGCTGGCCATGTGGCTGGCGGTGATGGGCTTCGTGGTTTATGTCGGCGTTTACAGCCTGTACATGAAACGCCACTCGGTCTACGGCACGCTGATCGGCAGCCTGTCGGGCGCCGCGCCGCCGGTTATCGGCTACTGCGCGGTAACCAACGAGTTCGACGCCGGCGCGTTGATCCTGCTGGCTATCTTTAGCCTGTGGCAGATGCCGCATTCTTATGCGATCGCTATCTTCCGCTTTAAAGATTACCAGGCGGCCAACATTCCGGTGCTGCCGGTGGTGAAAGGCATTTCCGTCGCCAAGAACCACATCACGGTCTACATCCTGGCATTTATGATCGCCACGCTGATGCTGACCCTGGTGGGCTACGCCGGCTACAAATACCTGATCGTCGCTGCGGCGGTGAGCGTCTGGTGGCTGGGCATGGCGCTGCGCGGTTACAAAACCGAAAACGACAGCGTCTGGGCGCGTAAACTGTTCGTGTTCTCCATCGTCGCCATTACCTCGCTGAGCGTGATGATGTCGATCGACTTCAGCGCCACGGCGGCGCCTGAAGCGCTGGTGACCTACGTTTGGTAAGCCAAATCATCCGTAAATGGGCCGCTTTTGCGGCCCATTTTATTTGTCACGCCGAAAAGCGGCCGAACTGTAATATCTGTTAAACAACATTCGATTTACCCCCCCTGCCCTGCACACTAAAATGACGCAACTTTACAGAAATCATGCCATCAGGCGCTGTCTCAACGTCTGATGGCATGGTTTTTACCGAGGTTTGATGTGAACGATAATTCAATGACCCCGCAGGAGCGCCGCGCCACCTGGGGATTAGGCACCGTATTCTCCCTGCGCATGCTCGGCATGTTTATGGTACTGCCGGTGCTGACCACCTACGGCATGGCGCTCAACGGCGCCAGCGAAGCGCTGATCGGCATCGCCATCGGCATCTACGGCCTGGCGCAGGCGGTGTTTCAAATCCCGTTCGGCCTGGTGTCCGATCGCATCGGCCGCAAGCCGCTGATCGTCGGCGGCCTGCTGATCTTTGCCCTCGGCAGCGTGATCGCCGCCGCTACCGACTCGATTTGGGGCGTGATCCTCGGCCGCGCGCTACAAGGCTCAGGCGCCATCGCCGCCGCGGTAATGGCGCTGCTCTCCGATCTGACCCGCGAGCAGAACCGCACCAAGGCGATGGCGTTTATCGGCGTCAGCTTCGGCATCACCTTCGCCATCGCCATGGTATTGGGCCCTATCATCACCCACGCCTTAGGCCTGCATGCGCTGTTCTGGATGATCGCCGTACTGGCGCTGGCTGGCATTGTCATCACACTGGCGGTGGTGCCTTCCGCCGACACTCACCTGCTGAACCGCGAGTCCAGCATCGTGCGCGGCAGCTTCCGCAAGGTGCTGAGCAACTCGCGCCTGCTGAAGCTCAACTTCGGCATCATGTGCCTGCATATCCTGCTGATGTCGAGCTTCGTGGCGCTGCCGCTAGCGATGGAAAAAGCCGGACTGGCAGCCAGCGAGCACTGGATCGTTTACCTGGTCACCATGCTGGTGTCATTCGCCGCCGTGGTGCCTTTCATCATCTATGCCGAAAAATATCGCCGCATGAAGCAGGTCTTTATGGGCTGCGTGGCGGTGCTGTTTTGCGCCGAAGTGCTGCTGTGGCTCTCCGGCGCGCACCTGTGGGGCATCATCGCCGGCGTGCAGCTGTTCTTCATGGCCTTCAACGTGATGGAAGCCATTCTGCCTTCGCTGATCAGCAAAGAATCGCCGGCCGGCTATAAGGGCACCGCAATGGGGGTCTACTCCACCAGCCAGTTTATCGGCGTGGCGATCGGCGGCAGCCTCGGCGGCTGGCTGTACGGTTTGCAGGGGGCGGGCTTGGTGTTTATCGCCGGCGCCGTGTTGGCCGCGCTCTGGTTCCTGGTCAGCAGCACCATGAAAGAGCCGCCGTATGTCAGCAGCCTGCGCATTACGCTGTCGGAACTGGCGGTAAAGGATTCGGCGCTGGAAAGCCGCCTGAAGGCGCAGCCCGGCGTGGCCGAAGCGATCGTGGTGCCGGAAGAGCGCAGCGCCTACGTCAAGGTGGATACCAAGCAGACCAATCGCGGTCAGCTGGAAGCGCTGGTCAATTCGCTATAAAGCATCAGGGCCGGCAATGCCGGCCCCGTAGAGATTAATCGCGGAAGTTCTTGAACTGGAACGGCTGCCCCAGATCGCCGCCGCGCACCAGCGCCATCACGCTCTGCAAATCGTCGCGTGACTTGCCGGTCACCCGCACTTCTTCGCCCTGGATCTGCGCCTGCACCTTCAGCTTGCTGTCTTTGATCAGCTTGACGATTTTCTTCGCCACAGAGGTTTCAATCCCCTGCTTCAGCTTGGCTTCCACGCTGTAGGTTTTACCGCTGTGGGTAAACTCTTCCGGGATCTCCAGCGCGGCGCCGTCGATGCTGCGCTTGCTCAGCTTTTCGCGCAGAATGTCGAGCAGCTGCTGCACCTGGAAATCAGACTCGGTGGCAACCTTGATGCTTTGGTTTTTCTCGTTTAGCTCAAAGCTGGCCGGCACGTTGCGAAAATCCCAGCGGGTGCCGAGATCGCGGGTGGCGTTCTCAACGGCGTTACGCACTTCCTGCATATCAATTTCGGAAACGATGTCGAAAGATGGCATACTTCTTCCTCCTGAATGAGTGCCTAATAGCTTAGGCGATTTTGATGCCGAGCATGATAACCGCTTTGCCGCCTCAGACAAAATCTGCTGAACGCACGCAGGGATAGCGCTTCGGGCTGCCATAAAGCCTATAGTTAATTCACGGTAATTGAGCGGTATTCCCGTGTTTCCAAGGAGACTGAATGAAAATAACCATTCTTGGTTGCGGCGCGCTCGGACAACTGTGGCTCTCCCGGCTGTATCAACAGGGCCACGATGTGCAGGGATGGCTAAGAGTGCCTCAGCCTTTTTGCGCCGTGAACGTGATAGAGCCGGAAGGCGTCTCGTTCAATCGCAATTTGCCCACCAACGATCCGGAGCACCTCGCGCAGAGCGAGCTGCTGCTGGTGACGCTGAAAGCCTGGCAGGTGTCCAGCGCGGTCAGCGCGCTGCTGCCGAAGCTGAACCCCCAGTGCGCCATTTTGCTGCTGCACAACGGCATGGGCACCCAGGAGGAGCTGCCGCCGAACGGCCAGCCGATCCTGCAAGGCACCACCACCCACGCCGCGCGCCACGAAGGCAGCACCATTATTCACGTCGCCACCGGCATCACCCACATCGGCCCCACCTCGCCGGCCGCCCAACACCTCAGCCACCTGGCGGAAGTGCTGCATCAGGCGCTGCCCGACGTCGCCTGGCACAACAACATCGCCTCGGCCAACTGGCGCAAGCTGGCGGTCAACTGCGTGATCAACCCGCTGACGGCGCTGTACGGCTGCCGCAACGGCGATCTGCAGCGCTACCCGGAGCAGATCGAAACGCTGTGCCGTGAAGTCGCCAGCGTGATGGCGATGGAGGGCTACCACACCTCCTGCGAAGGCCTGATGCAATACGTGATGGACGTGATCCACAGCACCGCCGACAACGTTTCGTCGATGCTGCAGGATATCCGCAGCCAGCGGCACACCGAGATCGACTACATCACCGGTTACCTGCTGCGCCGCGCGCGCAGCCACGGCCTCACGCTGCCGGAGAATGCGCGGCTATTTGAACTGATTAAACGAAAGGAAAATGAATATGAGCGTATCGGCGCTGGTCTGCCTGGCACCTGGTAGCGAAGAAATCGAAGCCGTCACCACCCTCGATCTGCTGGTGCGGGCGGGCGTAAAAGTCACTACCGCCAGCGTTGCCGGCGACGGCGAGCTGACTATCGTCTGTTCGCGCGGCGTCAAGCTGCTGGCCGACGCGCCGCTGGTGGCGATCGTCGATGAGCCGTTCGACGCCATCGTACTGCCCGGCGGCCTGAAAGGCGCAGAATGCTTCCGCGACAGCCCGCTGCTGGTGGAAAAGGTGCGGCAGATGCATCTGCAGGGCAACATCGTCGCCGCCATCTGCGCGGCGCCGGCGCTGGTGCTGCAGCATCACGATCTGTTCCCGATCGGCAACATGACCGGCTTCCCGGGCCTGAAAGACCAGATACCGGCGGATAAATGGATGGAGCGCCGCGTGGTGTACGACGCGCGCGTCAACCTGCTCACCAGCCAGGGGCCGGGTACCGCGATGGAGTTCGCGCTGAAGCTGATAGACCTGCTGCTCGGCAAGGCCAAGGCGGCGGAGATCGCCGCGCAGCTGGTGCTGATCCCCGGGATGTACGATTATCGCGACAGTGAAGAAAACTGAATCAGCGATCGTAAACACGGGGCGCAGATCCGCGCCCCGTATCGCGTCAAAAACTGAGCTGGCTGGAGAAGCCCAAAACCAGACGCTCACTCGGCAGCGCGCCGGGTTTGATCACCGGCGTGCCGGCGAAAATGTCCGCAGCAAAACGCCCCTGATTCACCTGCAGGCCAATGACGCTCCCCGCCAACTGGCCGCCTTCCCCCTGTTGTTTGGCCAACTGCCCATAGTCGAATCCAATATAGGGTTGCAGCATGTCACGTTCCAGCGTCAGCGTATTGCGCAGATACCCTCCGCTGCTGCCGATCAATTTGCTATCGCCGCTAAACCCGCGCACCGTAGAACGGTCGCCGATAAACGACTTATCCTGGATCGGCTGTGCGGCGCTTGCCCATTGCCCCGATAACTCCCCGAGATAACGCAGACGATGACCAAATGCATTGAAGGGTTTCAGCATACTGCCGCCCGCTCGCAGCTGCTGTTCGGCATGTGAGCTCCCCTTCCCGACGCCGGCAAGGGCGTCGGCGGTCAGCGCGATTTGCGTACGGGCGCCATAATAAAGATGGCTGGCGCCCAGCTTCAGGCTGGTTAGCCGTGCGCTCTGCAAGGCAATCTCCGTGTCATTGAGGTAATAGCGGTAATGACGTTGCAGCAGTTGCGCATTCAACGACGTTTTCTCATTCATCCCGCGCGCCAACGTATAGTCAGCCTGCAGCCCCCAATACTGCGAACGGCCGTTATAGCGATAATCGGTGAAGTTGCCGGCGAAAGTCTGGTGATAGCGGCTGTCTCCGCCCAACGCGCTGAAGCGCCAGTATCCCCAAGGCAAGCTATAGTACAGGGCGCGGCTTTCATTGCCTTTGCCCGGCGGCGCCAGAATGCTGCGCGCCATCGACAGGTATAAAACGTCGCCCAATGCGGTCAGATTATCGAGATACAGCGCGCCGCCGGTCTGATAACGCCCCGTAGAACGAACGCCGGCGTCATCCGCCCAGGCGGTAAAACGCCAATATTTATCCTGTTGGCGCAGGATCTCGATATCGCTTTCGCCAGCTCGTTCGCCCGGAGCAATGCGGATATCGCTGATGACGCCCGGTATCCCCCCCATGTTCTCCAGCCCTTGCTCGATACTACGCAAATTCAGCACATCGCCGGCCGCAATGGGAAAAAGCGCATCGGGGCGGAAATAGGCGCTGCTGCCCGCCTGCATTTTCAGCTGACCGATGCGGCCATAATGCACACGTACCTTCAGTATCCCTGTCGGTACCTCTTGAACGTCGAGCTGCACCCGCGAAGTGATATAACCTTGCGCTATCAGCGCGTTTTGCAGCTTTTTGCGCAACCTCGCCAACCCTTTATCCCCCATACAGCGGCCACGGGCCGTATGCGCCAACTGTTTGAAAGCCGTGAGGCGTAGCGGCGCCGTCGCCGTTTCGACTTTATCGATCATCCAACACGGAGATTCGCTGATAAATATGTCCGCTTGCGCATTTTGCTCCGGCTGCGGCGACAAAACAGGAGGGGTGGACGGTAACAGTTTGCGTTGCGTATCGCCGATGAGGCTTTCCTGGCTAACGCGTTGTTTGGCCGGCGCCGGCGTGGCTTCAGCGCGGCTGCAACAGCTGAACAGCACGCCCAGACAAAGAATAAGACATTCCCTTTTCATGCTCTCTCATCCATTCCCCCACCCTTGGGTGGGGGAAACGTTTGTCACATCCAATAAGACCAACCGTAAGGCCAGCCGAAACCGCCGTATCCCCAACCCCAGCTATTCGCAGGCTTGTTGATGTCGTGGCCGTTGTTGGTGACCGCGCCGGACGTGGAGCACATCGTGCCTGAGTTGTTGAAAGAGACGCCGCGATGGCTGATATCGCCATAGGCTTCAATCCTGCCGTAGTTGCTGAAACTGGTGTCCGACAAGCTGATGGAAGAAGCGCGAGAAACGATGCTCCCGCGGTTGGTGATGGACGTTCCCTGGATCGCCGCACCGTTTTGGGCTTCGATCACGCCATTGCCGGCGTTGAACAAGCTGGTGGCGTTGAGTTGTAAAGCCTGCGCGGATTGAATGCCGCCGGTATTGTCGACGCGGGTCGCCCGCAGTGTCAGCGCGCCGTTTTGCGTTTTGACGCTGCCGCGATTGTTCAGTTGGGTCGCATTCAGCCGTATTGCCCCGCCCTCGATGCGGCCGATATTGTCCAGCTGCGTTGCCGTCAGGGAGGCCGAACGCGCACTCACGTTCTTTTCATTTTGCAGCCGGGTAGCGCTGATGTTCAATTGCCCCTGTGAAGCGATATTTCCTTGATTGACCAGCGAGTCGGTACTGATGTCGGCGCCACCGTTTTTCGCCTGAATCTGACCGCGGTTGGCGATACCGACGGAAGCGCGAGATACGTTTTGAGCGCCGTTGTCGATTTGCACGCGTTCATCACTTCCCGCGTCGGTTTGGATACTGACGATGCTGACATTGTTCAACGCGGCGCCGGCGTTGGAGCCCGCCCCATTGGCATTGCCGCTATTGACGCCTACGCCGTTTTCATTGGCGACCAGCCTAATCTTGTTGGCATACATTCCCCCCAACTCGGCGACGTCGATCAATACTTCAGGCTTATCTTTAGACGCTTCAACGCTATTGAAGCGGGATAGATCTGCCGAAACCGTTTTTTTCCCCGCCGAGACTAACAGGGCGTCCGCATGAACCGCCGCGCTGATTTCCGCCGTGCGCGCAATAACAGCCGTATAATCGACATCTCCCTTCGTCAAGCCCTCCCCCTCGACTCGAATATTGCCTTGATTAACGTGGAAGCCGTTAAAAGCGCCGTCCTTGAACTGCAAATCGGCGGTAGTTAATACGCCGTTGCGGGCATTAATAAAACCGCAACCGTTGCAGGTAATGCCGGATTTATTGGCAATGACAACATCGGCACGTTGCCCGGCGACTTCTACCACCCCCTTCAAAATACTTTTATTTGCCGAATTCACTTCATTCAGAATTACCTTAGCTGCACGACCCTCTAACTGAGCGTTCCCCGCAACGGTTCCGGCCAATGACGTATTCGCGCCCGCAAGGCTGTTATTTAAAATAGCGCCCTGAGCGCCAACGTCGAACTGCGTGTAAACGTTATGCGAGACACCGTCCGCACCCGCACGATTGATATTCACCACCGGCACCTGATTGATATGGTCAACCGATGCGCCCCCCGCCTGAGGTGCTATTTGCGCCAACAGCGGCGCGCTGGGCAACAGCAACGCCGCTGCCGACAACAGCAATGTCGTCTTATTCATTTTCATTAATCGCTCTCCTTAAATAACGTTGTCCATCCCTGCCAACCATTAACTGACGTTCAGACTAATGGCGAAAAACATTAATGGCCATAGGGATATCCTCCTTTGCAATGTGCATTACCCTGATAACCATAAAATACGAATGGCCTATGCTCAGCAAAAATATAATTTGCACAGTAAGAGAAAAAATATGCGCAATCAAATGCCAAAACACAATTTCAATAGGGAATCTGCAGATAAACACCGACAGGGCTGCCAGCGTTCGATAACAATAATATCCATACCATCAAATAAAAAAATCAATAGATATTTAATATATTGACTGAAGTGATTTTAATAAAAACAAAAGCCAAGTTAAGTGTATTATTTAAAAAACGGCGTAATAAGCAGGGTTATTTGGCGGGAAAATGCGCTTTGAAAGAAAACGGCCGGCGTCTGGCGACGCCGGCGGATAAATTACGGACGATAAACCTTCACGTTGCTGAAGCCTTGCTCCAGCAGGTACAGCGCCTGCAGGCGGCTCATCACGCCGCGCTCGCAGTACAGCAGGTAGGTTTTGCTCTGATCCAGATCGCCGAACTGGGTGCTCAGCTTGTAGAACGGCAGCGCTTTCACTTCAACCTGTTCCAGCTGCAGCGGCTTCTCTTCCTGCTCGTCGTTGGAGCGGATATCCAGGATCACCTCGTCGGCGCCGAAGGCCGCGACGGTTTCGACCTCGGTCACCTGCTCCTGCGCCTGCTCGGCGATGGAGCGGATATCGACGTTCTTCGCTTCGCTCACCACCCGGTCGAGAATGCTGAAATCGAAGTGGCTCTCTTCCTCTTCGATCTTGGCCTTGACGGCTTTCACCGTCGGGCTCTTCGAAATCACGCCGCAGTATTCCGGCATGGTTTTGGCGAAGTCTTCGGTGCCGATTTCGCGCGCCAGCTTGATGATGTGCTCTTTATCGTGCGAGATCAGCGGACGCAGGATCAGGGTATCGGACGCGTTGTCGATCAAGCGCAGGTTGGTCAGCGTCTGGCTGGAGACCTGCCCCAACGCTTCGCCGGTCACCAGCGCCTGCACGCCGTAGCGTTCGGCCACTTGCGAAGCGGCGCGCACCATCATGCGCTTGAGCACCACGCCCATCTGGCCGTCGTCAATCTTCTCCAGGATCTCACCCACCACCGGCTCGAAATCGATGGCGACGAAGCGCACCTTGTGCGAGCTGGCGAAGCGATTCCACAGGTAGTGCGCCACCTGCTTCACGCCGATCTCGTGCGCGGCGCCGCCCAGGTTGAAAAAGCAAAAGTGCACGCGGCAGCCGCGACGCATCAGCATGTAGCTGGACACGCCCGAGTCGAAACCGCCGGAAATCAGCGACATTACGTCTTCCTGGGTGCCGACCGGGTAACCGCCGATGCCTTCGAGGCGGCGTTTGACCAGCATCAGCTTGTCGTCTTCGATCTCCAGGTTTACCGTAACCTGCGGGCGGGTCAGGTTAACGCGCGCGCTCTCGATATGCTGGTTCAGACCGCCGCCGACATAGCGCTCCACGTCCTGCGAGTTGAACGCCTGCTTGCCGCGGCGCTTGACGCGCACGCAGAAGGTTTTGCCTTCCAGCTGGGCGCGGTAGGCTTCCAGCGTCTGCTCGAAGATGTGGTGGATATCGGTATAAGCGCGATCTTCCACTTCCAGAATATGGTGGATGCCGGGAATGCGCGTCAGGGCGTCGGCGATGACCGGCCGCTGGTTTTCATCTTTGGCGCGAACTTCGATATGATCCCAGTGACGGACAACCGCCAGCGTTTCATCATACTGCTTCAGGACGTTGCGAATATTGGTCGAGAGAATCTTGATAAAGCGCAAGCGCACAGATTGGCTCTTGATGGTGATTTCCGGGAACAATTTAATGATAAACTTCATGGCGGTCTTTGTTGTCAGATAAGAATTACGGCGCGGAGTATATCACCATATCGCCGCGCTCTGCGCACAAAACCACACATGAGCGCCATGATTTGCTAATCAAGATCCGCTAGGATAGGCTCTGGCGCCACGGTTCACATGATGACGTAAAAAGAAAATTATGCCGAAAAAACCAGCACAATCAGCCAGTACAGAGCAAACAGCCAGCTTTGAAAGCGCCCTCGGCGAGCTGGAAAGCATCGTGACGCGTCTGGAATCAGGAGAACTGCCGCTGGAAGACGCGCTGAACGAATTCGAACGCGGCGTGCAGCTGGCGCGTCAGGGCCAGCAGAAACTGCAACAAGCGGAACAGCGTGTGCAGATACTTCTTAACGACAGCGCCGACGACGCGGCGCTGGCGCCTTTCACACCGGATGCCGAGTAACCGACATGTCTGAGATCGCCCCAGCGGCCGCTTTTGCCGATCAACTGCAGATTTTCCGCCAGCGCGCCGATCGCGCGCTGCTGGACTTCATCGCCCCACTGCCGTTCAACGACGGCAATATGGTGGCGGCGATGCGTCATGGCGCCTTGCTGGGCGGCAAGCGCTTGCGCCCGTTCCTGGTCTACACCACCGGCCAGATGTTCGGCGTGTCGCTGGCCAACCTGGACGCGCCGGCGGCGGCGGTGGAATGCATTCACGCCTACTCGCTGATCCACGACGATCTGCCGGCGATGGACGACGACGATCTGCGCCGCGGCCAGCCGACCTGCCACATTAAATTCGGCGAAGCCAACGCGATCCTGGCCGGCGATGCGCTGCAAACGCTGGCGTTTTCGATCCTGGCCGATGCTGAAATGCCCGACGTGGCCCTGCGCGATCGGCTGGCGATGGTCTCTGAACTGGCGACCGCCAGCGGTGTAGCCGGCATGTGCGGCGGCCAATCGCTGGATCTGGAAGCCGAAGGCAAACGCGTGGACCTGCAGGCGCTGGAGCAGATCCATCGCCACAAAACCGGCGCGCTGATCCGCGCGGCGGTGCGTCTGGGCGCGCTGAGCGCCGGCGAAGCCGGGCGAGCGGCGTTGCCGCAGCTGGATCGTTACGCCGCTGCGGTTGGCCTGGCGTTCCAGGTGCAGGATGACATTTTGGACGTTGTCGGCGAGACTGAAAAAATCGGCAAGCGCCAGGGAGCGGACCAACAACACGGAAAGAGTACCTACCCGGCGTTGCTCGGGCTTGACAGCGCGAAAGCAAAAGCGTGGGATCTCTATCAGGAAGCATTAGCTGCATTAGACACTTTGGCAGCGCAATCTTATAACACAGCGCCATTGCGAGCGTTAGCCAGCTTCATTATTGAACGCGACAATTAACGTGTGACGTTAACTCCTCTGATATGAGTATCGAATGAGTCTTGATATAGCCAAATACCCAACCCTGGCGCTAGCGGAAAACCCCGAGGAACTCCGCTCACTGCCCAAAGAGAGCTTGCCGAAGCTGTGCGATGAGCTGCGGCAATACCTGCTGAACAGCGTCAGTCGCTCCAGCGGCCACTTTGCCTCCGGGCTGGGTACCGTCGAACTGACGGTGGCGTTGCATTTCGTCTACAACACGCCGTTCGATCATCTGGTGTGGGACGTCGGCCACCAGGCCTACCCGCACAAAATTCTGACCGGCCGCCGCGACCGTATCGCCACCATTCGGCAAAAGAACGGCCTGCACCCCTTCCCGTGGCGCGCCGAAAGCGAATACGACGTGCTGTCGGTCGGCCACTCGTCGACTTCGATCAGCGCCGGCCTTGGCATGGCGGTGGCGGCGGAACGTGAAGGCAAAGGCCGCCGCACGGTGTGCGTGATCGGCGACGGCGCCATCACCGCCGGCATGGCTTTCGAAGCGATGAACCACGCCGGCGACATCAACCCGGACATGCTGGTGGTGCTGAACGACAACGAGATGTCGATCTCGGAAAACGTCGGCGCGCTGAACAACCACCTGGCGCAGCTGCTGTCCGGCAAGCTTTACTCCACCCTGCGCGAAGGCGGCAAGAAAGTGCTGGCCGGCGTGCCGCCGATCAAGGAGCTGGTGAAACGCACCGAAGAGCACCTGAAAGGCATGGTGGTGCCGGGCACGCTGTTCGAAGAGCTGGGCTTCAACTATATCGGCCCGGTAGACGGGCACGACGTGCAGGGGCTGGTCGCCACGTTGAAAAACATGCGCGATCTGAAAGGCCCGCAGCTGTTGCACATCATGACCAAGAAAGGCCGCGGTTACGCGCCGGCGGAGAAGGATCCGATCAGCTTCCACGCGGTGCCGAAGTTCGATCCCGCCAGCGGCACGCTGCCGAAAAGCGCCGGCGGTCTGCCGACCTATTCGAAAATCTTCGGCGACTGGCTGTGTGAAACCGCCGCCAAAGACAGCTCGCTGATGGCGATCACGCCGGCGATGCGCGAAGGCTCCGGCATGGTGCAGTTCTCTCGTGACTACCCGCAGCAATATTTCGACGTGGCGATCGCCGAGCAGCATGCGGTCACCTTCGCCGCCGGGCTGGCGATCGGCGGCTACAAGCCGGTGGTGGCGATCTATTCCACCTTCCTGCAACGCGCCTACGATCAGCTGATCCACGATGTGGCGATCCAAAACCTGCCGGTGATGTTCGCCATCGATCGCGGCGGCATCGTTGGCGCCGACGGCCAGACTCACCAGGGGGCGTTCGATCTGTCGTTCATGCGCTGCATCCCGACCATGGTGATCATGACGCCGAGCGACGAGAACGAATGCCGCCAGATGCTGTACACCGGCTATCACTACAACGACGGCCCGAGCGCCGTGCGCTATCCGCGCGGCACCGGCACCGGCGCGGCGCTGGAGCCGCTCAACCTGCTGCCGATCGGCAAAGGCGTGGTGCGCCGCCAGGGAGAAAAGATCGCCATTCTCAACTTCGGCACCCTGCTGCCGGAGGCCGCGCAAGCGGCGGAGGCGCTCAACGCCACGCTGGTCGACATGCGCTTCGTCAAACCGCTGGACGAGCAGCTGGTGCTCGAACTGGCCGCCAGCCATGAAACGCTGGTCACGCTGGAAGAGAACGCCATCATGGGCGGCGCCGGCAGCGGCGTCAACGAACTGCTGATGGCCAAACGCCGTCCGGTGCCGGTGCTGAACCTCGGCCTGCCGGACAGTTTTGTCTCGCAGGGCAGCCAGGAAGAACTGCGCGCCGATCTGGGGCTGGACGCCGCCGGCATTCAGCGCCAAATCGAAACCTGGCTGGCGCAGTAATCGCCACTCGCGCCTGAAAAAACGCCTCCGCTCTCGGGGGCGTTTTCGTTTCCGCCCTCCGGGATCCGCGCTACAGTTACTGTCTGAGCTTTCGAATGGGAGGCAAGTATGAAGTACCTGAAACTGGGCAACACCGATCTGAACGTCTCGCGCATCTGCCTGGGTTGCATGACCTACGGCGAACCGAACCGCGGCAATCACGCCTGGACGCTGCCGGAAGAGAGCAGCCGCCCGCTGCTGAAACAGGCGCTGGAAGCCGGCATCAACTTTTTCGATACCGCCAACAGCTATTCCGACGGCAGCAGCGAGGAGATCCTCGGCCGGGCGCTGCGCGACTATGCGCGCCGCGAAGACGTGGTGGTCGCCACCAAGGTGTATTTCCCGCTGAGCAACCTGGAGCGCGGTTTGTCGCGCGCCAACATCATGCAATCCATCGACGACAGCCTGCGCCGTCTCGGCACCGACTATGTCGATTTGCTGCAGATCCACCGCTGGGATTACGAAACGCCGCTGGAAGAGACGCTGGAAGCGCTGCACGACGTGGTGAAAGCCGGCAAGGCGCGTTACATCGGCGCCTCCTCAATGTACGCCTGGCAGTTCGCCAAGGCGCTGTATACCGCCGATCTGCACGGCTGGACGCGCTTTGTTAGCATGCAGGATCAATACAACCTGATCCAGCGCGAAGAAGAGCGCGAAATGCATCCGCTGTGTACCGCCGAAGGCATCGCCGTGCTGCCGTGGAGCCCGCTGGCGCGCGGCCGCCTGACCCGCCCCTGGGGCGAAACCACCGCGCGGCTGGTTTCCGACCAGTTCGGCAAGAGCCTGTACGAGGAAACTGAAGGCATCGACGCCATTATCGCCGAGCGCGTCGCCAGCCTCGCCGACGAACGCGGCGTTTCACGCGCGCAGATCGCGCTGGCCTGGCTGCTGAACAAGCCGGCGGTCAGCGCGCCGATCGTCGGCGCTTCACGCAGCGAGCAGTTGGATGACGCCATCGCCGCGGTCGATTTGAGTTTGTCGCCGCAAGAGGTCGCAGAACTGGAGACGGCTTACGTGCCGCATCGGGTGACGGGATTTGAATAAGAGAAGCGGGCGCAAAACGGCGCGCCCGTCTGTCAGAACAGCCCGATCGGCCAGTGGTGCCCAATCAGGTAGATGATGCCGGCAGACAGCACGCCGGCGATGATATCGTCGACCATGATGCCCATGCCGCCATGCACGTTGCGGTCGAACCAGCGGATCGGCCACGGCTTCCACATGTCGAGAATGCGGAAGATAACGAAACCGGCGGCGACCCAGCGCCAGTCGTTGACCGGCAGCGCCATCAGCGTGATCCACATGCCGACGAACTCGTCCCAGACGATGCTGCCGTGATCGTGCACCTTCATGTCTTTTGCCGTGCGGTGGCAAATATAGACGCCGATGCAGATGCTGAACATCACCGTCAGCGAGTAGAGCTGCCACGGCAGCTGGATCAGCAGCAGCCAAAACGGGATCGCCGCCAGCGATCCCATGGTGCCCGGCATCACCGGCGACAAACCGCTGCCAAACCCGGTGGCCAGCAGGTGCCACGGATTGCTCATCCGCAGCCGGCGCTTGGCTTCATCCATGGGTGCCCGGCTCCGCGTTGAAATGATCGAACCCAGCCCAGTCCAGCTCTACCGCCTCATCGTCGCGATAATAGCGGATGCCTTCAGACAGCGGGCCAATTTGGCCGATACAGGTGTAGTCGGCCCCGAGGTGGCTCAACGCCACTTCCAGCGCGCCGCGGTTGATCTCCGGCACGGTGAAGCACAGTTCGTAATCTTCACCGCCCGCCAGCGCCCAGCGCAGCGCCTGTTCGGCATCGGCGTGGCTGCTCAGCGCCTGCGACATCGGCAGCTCGTCCAGCACGATGCGTGCGCCACAGTCGCTGGCCTTAAGGATATGCTTCAGATCGGAAATCAGGCCGTCGGAGATGTCGATCGCCGAGCTGGCCAGATCGCGCAGCGCCTGCCCCTGCAACACCCGCGGCTGCGGCCGCAGATGGCGAGCGACCAAATAATCGCGCGCCGTCGTTTCCGTCACCGCCAAACGATCCTGCAGGATCGCCAACCCGGCGGCGCTGTCGCCCAGCGTGCCGGTCACATAGATCCAGTCGCCGATGCGCGCGCCGCTGCGAGTCAGCGCCCGGCCGGCCGGGATCAGCCCCTGGATGGTCAGCGTCATGCTCAGCGGCCCGCGCGTGGTATCGCCGCCGATCAGCTGCATGCCGTAATAGTTGAGCTGATCGAACAGGCTGTCGCTGAAGGCCTTCAGCCAGGATTCGTTCACTTCAGGCAGGGTCAGCGCCAGCGAAAGCCAGGCCGGATCGGCGCCCATCGCCGCCAGATCGCTCAGATTGACCGCCAACGCCTTATAGCCGAGATCGGCCGGATCGATGTCCGGCAGAAAGTGCATGCCCGCCACCAGCGTATCGGTACTGACGGCCACCAGCTGTTTTTCCGGCACTGCCAGCAGTGCGCAGTCATCTCCAATGCCCAACTGTACATCCCGGCGCACACGCTTGAACCGGTCAAAATAGCGGGCAATGAGGTCAAATTCGCCGCATGCCATATCGATATTCCACTAGAAGAAATTAAGGCCGGGAATACCGGCCTTAATGTTTTACTTTTTCTTGCGAAGGGTTGGTGCCACTTTATCCAGCACCCCATTCACAAACTTGTGGCTGTCTTCCGCGCCGAAGGTTTTCGCCAGTTCGATCGCTTCGTTGATCGCCACCTTGTAAGGGACATCCTCGCGCATTTTCAGTTCAAACAGCGCGACGCGCAGCACCGCGCGCTCCACCTGGCCCAGCTCTTCGAGCTGACGCGACAGGTAAGGCGCCATCAGTTCGTCCAGCATACCTGCATTCACTGCCGCGCCGGACAGCAACTCGCGAAAATAGGCGACGTCAACATCTTTGACATCCTGCTCCGTCAGGAACTGGTGTTCAACATCGGCAAGGTCGTTTTTAGACAACTGCCAAGAGTAAAGCGCTTGAACAGCGCACTCACGAGCGCGGCGACGAGCAGCAGGTTTCACGGAATTCCCCTTAACTAAATTCAGGCTTTAATAGCTTTGATAACATTAATCATTTCAAGTGCGGTCAGCGCGGCTTCAGCGCCCTTGTTGCCCGCTTTGGTGCCGGCGCGTTCGATCGCCTGCTCGATGCTTTCGGTGGTCAGCACGCCAAAAGCAACCGGGATTTCGGCATTCATCGCAACGTTGCCGATGCCGGAGCTGGCTTCGCCCGCCACATATTCGAAGTGCGCGGTGCCCCCACGGATAACGGTGCCCAGCGCGATAACCGCGTCGTATTTGCCGGTTTTGGCCAATACGCTCGCCGTCAGCGGCAGCTCGTAAGCGCCCGGGACCCAGACAACGGTGATGTTGTCGTCAGCAACCTGACCAATGCGTTTCAACGCGTCGATCGCGCCTTCCAGCAGGCTGTCGTTGATGAAATTGTTAAAACGTGCAATTGCGATCGCCACACGGGCCTTTGGAGTAGCAACAACACCTTCGATAACTTTCATGGGCTTTCCTTAAAAATGGGTTCAATACCCCGCAGGGGGGCGGATTCTATCATATTCTTTCATCGCCTGCGCGGCGCTTTTGTAAAACCGGCGCACGGGCGCGAGATTCAGTGTTTCACCCGCAGGCGCAAACGCAGATCGGGGCCGACCTGGCGCACGTCGCTAAAGACGAATTCCGGCGCGTCGGCCAACCGCTCCAGGCCCGGCAGGTGGCACAGGCCACGGCCATTATCGCCCAACAGTTTCGGCGCGATGTACAAAATGAGCTCATCCACCAGGCTGGCCTGCAGCAGTGCGCCGGCCAGCGATGCGCCCGCCTCCACCCAGATTGAATTCACCTGGCGCTTGGCCAACAGCATCATCATCACCACCAGATCGACGCCGCCGCCGTGCGCCGGGCAGATAAACTGCTCGACGTCTTGCGGCCAGGCCTGTTCATCCGCCTGCAGGCGCGCCAGCCAGGTGGCGCCCGGCTGCTGCACCACGCGGTGCTGCGGAGTAATGCGATTTTGGCTGTCGAGCAGGATGCGCAGCGGCTGGCGCAGATTGTCGCGCGGATAGAGGCACTGCGTCTCGGCGTCCAATTCATCCCAACGCACCGTCAGCGACGGATCGTCCGCCAGCACGGTGGCGCTGGTGCTGAGAATGGCGGCACTCTGCGCACGCAGGCGCTGCACGTCCTGACGCGCTTCGGGTGAGGTGATCCACTGGCTCTCGCCGGAGGCCATCGCCGTGCGGCCGTCCAGCGACGCGCCCAGCTTCAGCTGCACGTAAGGGAAACCGGTGCGCATGCGCTTGAGGAAGCCCAGGTTGACCGCTTCGGCCTCGGCCAGCATCAGGCCGTGCCGCACCTCGACGCCGGCCTGCTGCAGCTTGTACAGCCCGCGCCCCGCCACCTGCGGATTGGGATCTTGCATCGCCGCGACCACCCGGGTTACGCCGGCGGCCACCAGCGCATCGGCGCAGGGCGGCGTGCGGCCGTGATGGCTGCACGGCTCGAGCGTGACATAGGCGGTGGCGCCGCGCGCCTTGTCGCCCGCCATGCGCAGCGCGTGCACTTCCGCGTGCGGCTCGCCGGCGCGCAGATGATAGCCTTCACCGACAATTTCGCCGTCGCGCACGATAACGCAACCGACGTTCGGATTGGGTGCGGTGGTAAAACGCCCCAGCCGCGCCAGTTCGAAGGCGCGCGCCATATAAAGTTCGTCGTGATGCATGAAAGATCCTTTAGTCTTGCAGGCGGGCAATCTCTTCGCCGAACTCGCGCACGTCTTCGAAGCTGCGGTACACCGACGCGAAGCGAATGTAGGCGACCTTATCCAGCTTTTTCAGCGCGTCCATCACCAGATTGCCCACCAGTTTGGTCGGCACTTCGCGTTCGCCGGTGGCGCGCAGTTGGGATTTGATATGATTAAGGGCGTTTTCCACGTCGTCCGAGCTGACCGGGCGCTTTTCCAGCGCTTTCAGCATGCCGCGGCGCAGTTTGTCTTCGTTGAACGGCTCGCGCACCTCATCGCTTTTAATCACTCGCGGCATCACCAGCTCAGCCACCTCGAAGGTGGTGAAGCGTTCATTGCACACCAGACACTGGCGGCGACGGCGCACTTGCGAACCGTCCCCCACCAGGCGGGAATCAATGACTTTGGTATCAACGGCGGCGCAGAAAGGGCAATGCATAACACGTCCTGATAAACGTTTTTTATAGATAAATGCAGTTTACCCCGAAGTGCAGCCACAACAAAGGGCGGCGGCCATTTGTTGCGACACGCGGCCGGGAAGCGGCGCCGATATGACTTTCCCCTCCGGGCGGACTAAGCTGATAACAGGAGATTCAGCATAGGAAATCGCCGTCATGACAACCTGTTACCCCAAAATCGCCCTGCTCGCCGCCGCCGTGTTGCTGGCGGGCTGCGCGCATAACGCCGCCGTGCCCCAGCTGCGCCATCAGGTCGCCGCGCTGAACCAGAAAGTGAGCGTGCTGACCGATCAAACCACCGCGCTGGAGCGGCAGAATCAGCTCAATCAGCACTCCGACAACGGCGTCTATCTGCTGCCGGCGGCCCGAAGCGCCGCCCGTTTGCAGAGCGGTATCGGCGAACTGAGCGTTTCGCTGAGCCACATCAAGAATGAAGCCAACGGCACGCAGGCGCAGCTGCATGTGCGCGTCCTCTCACAGGCCACGCTGCCGCCGTTCAAAGCCGTGGTGGAATGGGGCCAGTTGGACGACGCCACCGGCCGGCCGTTGACCGCCGAGGCGCTGTCGCAACCGATCGCCAGCGCCGATTCGCTGCTGCCGAAGCCCGGCCAGGACTTCGAACTGCGCTTCAGCGGCCTGACGCCGGAACAATTGGGCTATATCCGTCTGCACAGTCTGGTTTCGACCGCCCAACCGGCGGTAGTGAAGCAGCACTGACCCCCGAGGCAAAAAAAAGGAGCGCCATCGTCGCTCCTTCTCATATCGCTGAATACTGCGGTTGTTAAGGCAGAATCGAAGGCTGATCTGCGCCCTCTTTTTCCACTTTTTGCTGCAGCATGTGTTCGCGTTTCATCCCCAGCTTCAACGCCAGCGCGGACGCGACGTAGATCGAGGAGACGGTACCGATCGACACGCCGATCAGCATCGCCAGCGAGAAGCCTTGCAGCATCGCGCCACCGAAGATGTACAGCATCAGCACCACCATCAGGGTGGTCCCGGAAGTCATCAGCGTACGGCTCAGCGTCTGGGTCAACGACACGTTCATGATCTCGTAAGGCGTACCGCGGCGGATCTTGCGGAAGTTCTCACGAATACGGTCGGAAACCACGATGCTGTCGTTCAGCGAGTAGCCGATAACCGACATCAGGGACGCGACGATGGTCAGGTCAATCTCGATGTGGAACAGCGACAGCACGCCCAGCGTGATGATCACGTCGTGCGCCAGCGCGATAACCGCCCCCAGCGCCAGGCGCCATTCGAAGCGGAAACCAACGTAGATCAGGATACAGATCAACGCCACCAGCAGCGCCATGCCGCCGGTTTGCGCCAGTTCGCTGCCCACGCTCGGGCCGACGAACTCGATACGCTTCACGGTGGCGTTTTTATCCACCGAGTCGTTGATCACGCCGATCACCTTGTTGCCCAGTTCCTGGCCTGCGGTGCCGGTCGCCGGTGGCATGCGCACCATCACGTCGCGGCTGCTGCCGAAGTTCTGGATGATCGGATCCTGGAACCCGGCCTTCTCCAGCGTATCGCGCATCAGGTCGAGGTTAGCCGGCTTCTCCAGGTTGATTTCAATCACCGTACCGCCGGTGAAATCCAGACCCCAGTTAAAGCCGCGCACCGACATGGTGGCGATCGACGCGACCAACAGCAGCAACGAGATGCCGAAGGCCAAATAGTCCCAGCGCATAAAGTCGTAGACTTTACGGCCGTAGTTGAGTTGCTCAACAGTATAATCCTGTGCCACAACGCACTCCTCAGATAGACAGCTTGTTAATGCGTTTGCCGCCGTAAAGCAGGTTGACGATGGCACGGGTACCGACAATCGCGGTGAACATGGACGTCGCCACACCGATAGCGGTGGTGATCGCAAAGCCTTTGATCGAACCGGTGCCGACTGCGTACAGGATGATCGCGGTGATCAGCGTGGTGATGTTGGCGTCGACGATACTGGAGAACGCGCCTTTATAGCCCTCATGGATCGCCTGCTGAACGGACCTGCCGTTCTTCAGCTCTTCCTTGATACGTTCGTTAATCAGTACGTTGGCGTCGACCGCCACCGCCAGCGTCAACACGATCCCGGCAATGCCCGGCATGGTCAGCGTCGCCCCCGGCAACAGGGACATCACGCCGACGATCAGCACCAGGTTGGCGACCAGCGCCGTGGTGGCGATCACGCCGAACTTACGATACCAGACCACCATGAAGACGATGGACGCCACCAGGCCCCACAGACAGGCTTCCAGACCCTGGGTGATGTTCTGCTGACCCAGGGTCGGGCCGATGGTGCGCTCTTCGACGATCTGAATCGGCGCGATCAGCGCGCCCGCACGCAGCAGCAGCGAAAGCTGACGCGCTTCGTTCGGGTTGCCGATACCGGTGATGCGGAAGCTGTTGCCCAGACGCGACTGAATGTTCGCCACGTTGATCACTTCTTCCTGTTTCACCAGCACTGCACGGCCGTTGGCGTCTTTCTTGCCGCTGTCCTTATACTCCACGAACAGGGTCGCCATCGGCTTGCCGATGTTGTCCTTGGTGAAGTTGGACATGGACGTGCCGCCGGCGCTGTCCAGCGAGATGTTAACCTGCGGCTGGTTGTATTCGTCGGTGCTCGAGGTGGAGTCAGTGATGTGATCGCCGGTCAGGATCACGCGCTTGTACAGCACGATCGGCTGGCCGTCACGGGTGTATTTCACCTCGGAGTCGCCCGGTACGCGGCCGTTGGCCGCCGCAGTGGCGTCCGCATTGGTATTCACCAGACGGAACTCGAGGGTCGCGGTGGCGCCCAGAATTTCTTTGGCGCGCGCGGTGTCCTGAATACCCGGCAGCTCGACCACGATGCGGTCGGCGCCCTGGCGCTGTACCAGCGGTTCGGCGACGCCGAGCTGGTTGACGCGGTTACGCAGGATAGTGATGTTCTGCTGGACGGCGTATTCGCGCGCTTCGCTCAGACGGGCGTCCGTCAGGCTGGCTTTCATGGTGTTGGCGCCGTTGGCGGACAGCACCAGATCGCGCTGACGCGGGCCGATGTAGCTGATGGCCTGGTCACGGGCCGCATTGTCGCGGAAGCGAACTTCCACGCCGTTGTTGTCCAGCTTGCGGATAGACGCGTAAGGAATGCCCTTCTCGCGCAGCTCGCTGCGCAGGGTATCCATGGTCTGTTCCTGCAGCTTGCTCAACGCGGTGTCCATGTCCACTTCCATCAGGAAGTGGACGCCGCCGCGCAGGTCCAGGCCGAGTTTCATCGGCTCTGCGCCCAGCATGGCCAGCCAGGTCGGCGTGGCCGGCGCCAGGTTCAGCGCCACGACGAATTTGTCACCCAGCTCGGTCACCAGCGCTTCGCGGGCGCGCAGCTGAACGTCAGGATCTTTAAAGCGAGCCAGGATGGCGCCATTTTCCAGCGCAATCGACTTGCTCGCGATGTTGTCTTTTTCTAATACGGTACGGACCTGGTCCAGCGTAGTTTCACTGGCGGCGACGCCGCGCGCGCCAGTGATTTGTACGGCCGGATCCTCACCGTAGATGTTGGGAAGCGCATAAAGCAGACCGACGAGGATCACGACGATCAACATCAGATACTTCCACAAAGGATAACGGTTTAGCACGGCAATTCCCTTCGGGAAAAAAGATTACAGGGCCTTCATGGTACCTTTCGGCAGAACGGCCGCCACGAAGTCACGCTTGATCATCACTTCCGTGGTGTCGTTCAGCGCGATGGCGATGATGCCGGTGTCGGCCACTTTGGTCACGCGACCGATCAGGCCGCCGGTGGTCAGCACTTCGTCGCCTTTACCGATGGAGTCCATCAGCTTCTTGTGATCTTTAGCGCGTTTCTGCTGTGGGCGCAGGATCATGAAGTAGAAGATCAGGCCGAACACCACCAGCATAATGATCAGAGAGTACGGGCTTCCCTGAGCCGGAGCCCCTGCGGATGCGACGGCGTCAGAAATGAAAAAGCTCATTGAAATTCCCTCATTAAGTTATCAATTATTGGATCAAGCGTTTAAAGGCGGAATCGGCTTGCCGATCCGACCATAGAAATCCGCAACAAACTGCTCTAATTTACCCTCTTCGATAGCCTGGCGTAAACCCGCCATCAGGCGTTGGTAGTGACGCAGGTTATGAATCGTGTTCAGTCGAGCACCCAATATTTCGTTGCAACGGTCGAGATGGTGCAAGTAGGCGCGGCTGTAATGGCGACAGGTGTAGCAATCACAGTCCTTATCCAGCGGAGAAGTATCATCCTTGTGCTTGGCATTACGGATTTTTACCACACCGTCAGTCACGAACAGATGGCCGTTGCGGGCGTTGCGGGTCGGCATGACGCAGTCGAACATGTCGATGCCGCGACGCACGCCTTCCACCAAATCTTCCGGCTTGCCGACGCCCATCAAATAGCGTGGCTTATCTTCCGGAATTTGCGGGCAAACGTGTTCAAGAATGCGATGCATATCCTCTTTCGGCTCGCCTACAGCCAAGCCGCCCACAGCGTACCCGTCAAAGCCGATATCCACCAGCCCTTTGACTGAAACATCACGTAAATCTTCGTAAACGCCGCCCTGAATGATGCCGAACAGCGCATTTTTATTTTCCAGCTCGTCGAATCGCTTGCGGCTGCGCTCCGCCCAGCGCAGCGACATTTCCATCGAACGCTTGGCGTAGTCCCAGTCGGCCGGGTACGGCGTACATTCATCGAAGATCATCACGATGTCGGAACCCAGGTCATACTGGATTTCCATCGATTTTTCCGGGCTCAGGAACACCTTGTCGCCGTTGATCGGGTTGCGGAAGTACACGCCTTCCTCTTTGATCTTGCGCATCGCCCCCAGGCTGAACACCTGGAAACCGCCGGAATCGGTAAGGATCGGCCCATGCCACTGCATGAAATCGTGCAGGTCGCCGTGCAGCTTCATGATCTCCTGGCCCGGGCGCAGCCACAGGTGGAAGGTGTTGCCCAGCAGGATCTGCGCGCCGGTTTCTTTCACTTCTTCCGGCGTCATGCCCTTGACCGTGCCGTAGGTGCCGACCGGCATAAAGGCCGGGGTCTCCACCACGCCGCGGTCGAAGATCAGGCGGCCGCGACGCGCGCGGCCATCGGTAGTTTGTAGTTCGTACTTCACAAAACCTCCAGCATCAGAGAAACAGTCTGATGTCGTTGAAACGGGGCCGCGCCGTGCGCGCAGCCCGGGAAATTAACCGCCGACGGACTCGTTTTCCGCCTGCGGGTTACGGCTGATGAACATCGCATCGCCGTAGCTGAAAAAGCGATACTGCTCGGCCACCGCCTGCTGATAGGCGTTCATGGTATTTTTATAGCCGGCGAAGGCCGACACCAGCATGATCAGGGTCGATTCCGGCAGGTGGAAATTGGTCACCAGCGCGTCGATCACCTGATAGTGATAGCCCGGATAGATAAAGATACTGGTGTCGCCGAAGAACGGCGCAATCAGCGCTTCTTTGCTGGCCGCCGCGGCGCTTTCCAGCGAGCGCACCGAGGTGGTGCCCACCGCCACCACGCGCTTGCCGCGCGCCTTGCAGGCCAGCACCGCATCGACCACCTCCTGCGGCACTTCGGCGTATTCGGCATGCATCACGTGATCTTCGATGGTTTCCACGCGCACCGGCTGGAAGGTGCCGGCGCCGACGTGCAGCGTCACGAACGCCATTTCCACGCCCTTGGCGCGCAGCGCCGCCAGCAGCGGCTCGTCGAAGTGCAGGCCGGCGGTCGGCGCGGCAACCGCTCCGGGCTTCTCGCTGTAGACCGTCTGATACAGCTCGCGGTCGGCGTCTTCATCCGGGCGGGCGATATAAGGCGGCAGCGGCATGTGGCCGGCGGCGTTGAGGATAGTGAACACGTCGCGCTCGTCGTTGAAGCGCAGCTCGAACAGCGTCTCGTGGCGCGCTACCATGGTGGCGGCGATGCTCTCGTCATCCCCCAACAACAGCTCGGCGCCCGGCTTCGGCGCTTTCGACGCGCGCACGTGCGCCAGCACGCGATGGTCGTCCAGCACGCGCTCCACCAGCACTTCTATCTTGCCGCCGCTGACCTTGCGGCCGAACATGCGCGCCGGGATCACGCGGGTATTGTTGAACACCAGCAGGTCGCCGGCTTCCAGCTTATCCAGCAGATCGGTGAATACGCCGTGCGTCAGCGCCCCGCTCGGCCCGTCCAGCTGCAGCAGGCGGCATGCGCTGCGTTCGGCCTGGGGATAGTGGGCAATCAGGGATTCGGGAAGTTCAAACGAAAAATCAGCGACGCGCATGGGTATTCACTTCTTCAATTTAGGGCTGGTTGGTAAAAAACAGGCGGCCTAGTCTAAAGCCGGGGGCGGTCAGCGGCAAGAAATAAGGAGGATTTGCCTGACTTCGGGTATAGTTGAGGGATGAATTTTCTCGCTCATCTTCACCTGGCCATGCTGGCGGACAGCTCGCTGCTGGGCAACCTGCTGGCCGATTTCGTGCGCGGCAACCCCGCCGCCGACTACCAGCCCGAGGTGGTGGCCGGCATCATGATGCACCGCCGCGTCGACGTGCTGACCGACAGCCTGCCGCAGGTCAAAGCCAGCCGCGACTATTTCAGCGCCCCCTACCGCCGCGTGGCGCCGATCACCCTCGACGTGGTGTGGGACCATTTTCTGGCGCGCCACTGGCAGCAGCTCGAGCCTTCGCGCGACCTGCACCAGTTTACCCAGGAAGCCCGCAGCCAGATCGAACCTTTTCTGCCGCTCACGCCGCCGCGCTTTCAGAACCTGAACGGCTACCTGTGGCAGGAACGCTGGCTGGAGCGCTACGCCGAATTGCCGTTCATCGCCCGGGTGCTGCAGGGCATGGCCAGCCGCCGCCCGCGCCTCGAGGCGCTGGCCGGTTCGTTCGCCGACGTCGAGCAACATTATCATCAGCTTGAAACACAGTTCTGGCAGTTTTACCCGCAAATGATGCGGCAGGCGAAGGACAAAGCGCTCTGAGGTCAAGCTCAAGCCCTTGAAATTGCAACGCCTTGCAAGAATTTACGTTTTGCCGCTTGCCCTTTTGTGGGAAAAGGTTATTTTTAAAGCTCGCTAAATTATATCAACGACTTTGATAGGTGAAAGCTATCTCATCGATTGGTCTTTTACCCTTTATTCACCAAGTCGCGGCCCCTATACTGGCCCTTGTTTTTACATCCACCCTTTAACACCTATTACAGGAGTAATTATGGTCCTGGTAACTCGTCAAGCCCCTGACTTCACTGCAGCTGCCGTACTGGGTAGCGGCGAAATCGTTGAAAACTTCAACCTGAAGAAGCACCTGAACGGCAAACCGGCCGTGCTGTTCTTCTGGCCAATGGACTTCACCTTCGTATGCCCTTCCGAGCTGATCGCTTTCGATCACCGCTATGAAGAGTTCCAGAAGCGTGGCGTTGAAGTGGTTGGCGTTTCCTTCGACTCAGAGTTCGTTCACAACGCATGGCGTAAAACCCCTGTCGACAAAGGCGGCATCGGTGAAGTGAAATACGCAATGGTTGCTGACATCAAGCGTGAAATCCAGAAAGCTTACGGCATCGAACACCCGGAAGCCGGCGTTGCGCTGCGCGGCTCCTTCCTGATCGACAAAGACGGCATCGTGCGTGCTCAGGTTGTTAACGATCTGCCAATCGGCCGTAACATCGACGAAATGATCCGTACCGTTGATGCGCTGCAATTCCACGAAGAGCACGGTGAAGTGTGCCCGGCTCAGTGGGAAAAAGGCAAAGCAGGTATGGGCGCTTCCCCAGACGGCGTTGCAAAATACCTGTCTGAAAACGCTGCCAAGCTGTAATTTCAGCCTGATAGTGAATCAACCGGCCCACGCGGCCGGTTTTTTTATGCCCCTTTATGGGGCAGACCGCCCACCTTCAGTGCTTTATTTCCCTGTTTCCGCTCACATTTCCCACCCTGCTCGCCGCGCGTGCGCCCAGCAGCGGCTACTATCAATAACGCTGGCTCGCGCTTTGCAAGCGAACAGCGGCAAGCAAACACAACACAATAAAAAACTGACAGGGTAGGAATAACTATGTTTTTACAGAAATGGAGCAAACCCCTGACCATGGCGGCGCTGCTGGTCAGCGGCAGCCTGTATGCGGCATCCAACCCCGCGGTGGAAGCCAAAAACGGCATGGTGGTCACCTCGCAGCACCTGGCCTCGCAGGTCGGCGTGGATATCCTGAAGATGGGCGGCAACGCCATCGACGCCGCCGTGGCAGTGGGCTATGCGCAGGCGGTGGTTAACCCCTGCTGCGGCAACATCGGCGGCGGCGGCTTTATGACCGTTCACCTGGCGGACGGCACCGACACCTTCATCAACTTCCGTGAAACCGCGCCGGCGGCGGCCAGCGCCAACATGTATCTGGATGCCGACGGCAAGGTGAAGAAAGACGCCAGCCTGTACGGCTATCTGGCGGCGGGCGTGCCGGGCACCGTGCTGGGGATGGAAACCGCGCGTGAGAAGTACGGCAAGCTGAGCCGTGAACAGGTGCTGGCGCCGGCGATCAGGCTGGCGCGCGAAGGCTTTGTGCTGACCCGCGCCGATACCGATATCCTCGACACCACCGTCGCGCGCTTCAAACAGGATCCCGAGTCGGCCAAAATCTTCCTGCGCCCGGACGGCAGCCCGCTGCAGCCGGGGGACAAACTGGTGCAAACCGATCTGGCCAATACGCTGGAAGCCATCGCCAAAGGGGGAACCGACGCCTTCTATAAAGGCAAGATCCCGCAGGCGGTGGAGGCGGCGGCCAAACAGGGCGGCGGTATCTTGACCGCCGCCGACTTCGCCAATTACAAGGTCACCGAAACGCCGCCGATTACCTGCAGCTATCGCGGCTACAAGTTCGTGTCGGCGCCGCCTCCCAGCTCCGGCGGCGTGACGCTGTGCGAAATCCTCAACGTGGTGGAAGGCTACGACCTGAAAAGCATGGGCTTCAACTCGGCGGCGGCCATTCACACCATGACCGAAGCGATGCGCCATGCTTACATGGACCGCAACACCTACCTCGGCGACCCGGAGTTCATCAAAAACCCAATCGACCGGCTGGTGAGCAAGAGCTACGCCGAGCAGATCCGCAAGAAAATCGTCGCGGACAAGGCCACGCCGTCGGAAAACGTGCAGCCCGGCATGGAACCGCATGAGAAACCGGAAACCACCCACTATTCGATCGTCGATCACGACGGCAACGCGGTCTCCACCACCTATACCGTCAACGGCCGCTTCGGCGCCGTGGTGATCGCACCGGGTACCGGCTTCTTCCTCAACGACGAGATGGACGACTTTACGGTCAAAGTGGGCGAGAAAAACCTGTACGGGCTGGTGCAGGGCACCGCCAACAGCATTGCCCCCGGTAAGCGCCCACTATCGTCGATGAGCCCGACGCTGGTGACCAAGGACAACAAGATCTTTATGGTGCTGGGCTCGCCGGGCGGCTCGCGCATCATCACCATCACCCTGCAGACCGCATTGAACGTGATAGACCACGGCATGGCGCCGCAGGAAGCGGTGGACGCACCGCGCATCCATCACCAATGGTTGCCGGATGAGGTGTACTACGAACAGCGCGGCGTTTCCGCCGATACGCTGAAGCTGCTGAGCGGCATGGGCTATAAGATGGTCGAGCAAACGCCGTGGGGCGCCGCCGAACTGATTCTGGTCGGCTTGCCGGGTGCGGCGGGCGTCAGCCCGGCCAACTCCGGCAACGACTCGGCGGTTTCCGGCAAGGTACGCGAAGGCTATCTGTACGGTGCCAACGACGTGCGTCGCCCGGCAGGTTCTGCGGTCGGTTACTGATGTAAACGCCTACTCACCTTTATCGCGGGGGCCCTTCGGCCCCCGCAGTGTCTTTAGCCTTCACAGCGCCACACGGTGGCCGTCTCTTCCGCCAGCTGCAGGCGCAGCCCGCCTGCCGTTTCGCTCAACTCTCCCCGCCCTTCCACACGCCGCCACGGGCCGCGCGCCAACAGCGGGTTGTACGGCAGCTGCGCCTGGCCGCTGCCGTCGCGCTGCAGCGCCACCAGCACCTGCTCCTGCTGATACAGGCGCACGAACACCAGCGTTTCCCCGCTGGCGTACAGCACCTGACAACCGCCGCGGCGCAATGCCACGCTCTGTTTACGCAGCGCCGCCATGCGCTGGAACAGCGCCAGAAGCGGCCGGTCCCAGTCGCCGACGTCCCACGGGAACGGCTTGCGGCAGAACGGATCGTTGCCGCCGTCCAGACCAATCTCATCGCCGTAATAGAGGCAAGGCACGCCTATCCAGCTCAGCAACCACACCGCCGCCATCTGCATGCGCGCCGCGTTCCCCTGCAACAGCGTGAGAAAACGCGCGGTATCGTGGCTGTCCAACTGATTGAACTGGATCAGCTGGCGGCCGTGCGGCAGCCCGGCGCGGTAGCCGTCCATCCACTGCGCGCACCCGGCGGCGTCCAGCCGCACCGGGTGATAGGCTACGTCCAGCCCCGCCAAGAACGCCCGCACCGGCAGCGCGAAGCCCATGTAGTTCATCGCCGCATCCTCCACGCCGGCGTGCAGCCAGCGGCGCGCGTCGCCGAAGTGCTCGCCCAATACGTAGGCCTGCGGATTCTCCTGCTTCACCGCCTGATAGATGCCAGCCAGGTGGTGCAGGTTGCCGGTGGCGCCGCCGTTCTCCCCCAGCATGTGCACCACGTCCAGCCGCCAACCGTCGATGCTGTACGGCGGGCGCAGCCAGTGGCGCACCACGCTGCCTTCCCCGCGATAGATCGCTTCCGCCACCTGCGGCTCGGCGAAGTTGAGCTTCGGCAGGCTGGCGTTGCCCTTCCAGTCGAGCGCGCGGCCGTCCGGGTAAAAGTTGAACCAGCCGCGATACGGCGAATCGGGGTGGTGACAGGCGCCGTTTTCGCCCTGACGATGGCGGTCGAACCACGGATGCGAGTCGCCGGTGTGGTTAAATACCCCGTCCAGCACCAGTTTCATGCCCACCTTGTGAGTGCTCACTCGCAAACGCTGCAGCGCCGCGTTGCCGCCGAAGTGCGGATCGACCTGGTAATAGTCCTCGGTATCGTACTTATGCACGCTCGGTGCGGTAAAAATCGGGTTCAGGTACAGCGCCGTCACCCCCAGCTGCTGCAAATACGGCAGTTTGGCGCCGATGCCGTCCAGATCGCCGCCGTAAAAGGTCGAGGCGGCGTGGCGATCCTCCAGCGGGTGCTGCCAGTCGCGCCGAATCACCTCGGCGCCGGCCGCGTGATGGCGGTAGCTGCCGCTCTGGATGCCGTGCTCGCCGCCGCTGCTGGCGAAGCGATCGGGGAAAATCTGGTAGAACAGCTGATCCGCCACCCACTCGGGGCCGTTGTCAGGTTCGTCGACGGCGAACTGCGCCAGCTGCCCCGGCGGCGTTGGCGACCAGCCCTGCGGCCCGAACCACTGCTGGCGATCGGCCCACAGCAGCTTGAAGCAGTAACGCCGCGTCGGCTCGCCCTCATTCAGCGTCAGGCTGGCCTGGTAGCGCCGCATCCCCTCGTGGCGCTGCGCTTTCATCACCAGCAGCCACTCTTCGTTATCCGGTTCGGCGCGCAAAAACACCCGTTCCGGCAGTTCATCCCCCTGTAACCACAGCGTGATATCCAAACGTTGCCCTTGCTTCACCACAAAAGGCGGGACCGGTTGATGCCAGGCGTTAAGCATACTGTTTCTCCTGCTGTACCAAACGAAATCGACGGCGTTCTTCAAGAAGCGAACAATGCCACGTTAAGTGCAACTCCCCCTCCTCTCTGGCCGCAAAACCCGGGGATGAGCCGGGGGGCGGAGACCGAAAAATAACGCTAACCCGATGTAAAAAAAGGTAAACAGGTACAAATCCTGCACGTTACCCCTTAGGCTAACGCGTTTTAAGTTTACAGGATATTTTTTGCGCATTTTTTAAGGAGCGGTAATGCAACAACAGATAACGCGCTGGCTGGAACAGTTTGGTTTGGAATTCGGCGGAGTGATGTCGCTGTTGATGGTATTGGGGTTGATTGTCCTGATCTCGGTCGCGATCCACCTGGTGCTGCACCGGGTGGTGCTGGCCGCCCTTCAGCGCCGCGGCCAGCAATCGCAGCGCGTCTGGCAACAGGCCATCACCCAATACAAACTGTTCCAGCGCGTGGCGCTGCTGCTGCAAGGGGTGATCATCAGCATCCAGGCGACGCTGTGGTTACAGAGCGGCAGCCAGACCCAGGCGGTGATCGTCACCGCCGCACAGGTGTGGATCCTCGCCTTCACCCTGCTGTCGCTGTTCTCGCTGCTGGATACGCTGCTGGCGCTGCTGCGCCAAAGCCCGATCTCCAATCAGCTGCCGCTGCGCGGCATTTTCCAGGGCCTGAAACTGGTGGCGGCGATCCTGATCGGCATCATGATCGTCTCGCTGCTGATGGGCAAATCGCCGCTGCTGCTGCTCAGCGGCCTGGGCGCCATGACCGCGGTCCTGATGTTGGTGTTCAAGGATCCGATCCTCGGCCTGGTGGCCGGCATCCAGCTCTCCGCCAACGATATGCTGAAGATCGGCGACTGGCTGGAAATGCCGAAATACGGTGCCGACGGCGCGGTCACCGACATCGGCCTGACCACGGTCAAAGTGCGTAACTGGGACAACACCGTCACCACCATTCCCACCTACGCGCTGATCTCCGACTCGTTCAAAAACTGGCGGTCGATGTCGGAATCCGGCGGGCGCCGCATCAAGCGCAGCCTGAATATCGACACCGGCAGCGTGCACTTCCTGTCGCAAGAGGAACAGCGTCGCCTGCAGCGCAACCCGCTGCTGCACAGCTACCTGAATGATAAAACCCAGGAGCTGAGCCGGCACAATCAGGAGATTGCCATCGATCTGGCCTCGCCGCTCAACGGCCGCCGCCTGACCAACCTCGGCACGCTGCGCGCCTATCTGGAAGCCTACCTGCGCGCTCACCCGCGCATTCACCAGAACATGACGCTGATGGTGCGCCAGCTGGCGCCGACGCCGGAAGGCCTGCCGCTGGAAATCTACGCCTTCACCAACACCACGGTCTGGGCGGAGTATGAAAGCATTCAGGCGGATATTTTCGACCATATCCTGGCGGTGATCGACGAGTTCGGCCTGCGCGTGCATCAAACGCCAACCGGCAATGACCTGCGCGGCATGCTGCTACAAAACGCCAACGCTTCCTGACGTCGGCTGACGTAACTGTGTCTGCTGGTAATGATGTTCTTTCAATTGCCAGCAGATATCTCCATCCCCTTCTTTTCCCCGGTGAAAACGGCGTTAATGCGCCATCACCTTCACCACCGAGAGGGAAAGCCTTTGCTGAAACGCTTACGTCACCGGCTGTTTACCCTGATGGCCACCCTGCTGTTTATCGGCTGCCTGCACAGCGCTTCGCTGGACGAAAGCCGCATGCCCCGCAATCTGCAACCTTCGCTGAGCGCCCTCAGCAGCAATATGCAGGACATTCGCGAAGTGCTGGCGCGCTGTGCCGGCGAGGAAGAGGAGGAACGCCTTAACGGCGGCGACGTGCGTATCGAAGCGCGCGCCGCCGGGGAGGATGAAGCGGAAGACAAACGCCCGGCATAATAGGTTAAAAAACGCCCCATCTTGTTGCGCCATACGCAACACCTGGCTATGATGCGTATAGCGCAACACTCATGGAGCCGTCAGGATGATAAGAAGCTTCAAGCATTAGGGACTCAAAAAGTTTTTCGAAACCGGTTCAACGGCGGGTATCGACGCCAAGCAGGCGAAGAAAATCGCGCTGCGGCTGAGCGTGCTGGATCTGGCGAAAGTGATTGATGACGTAGATCTGCCCGGCTTCTTCTTGCACCCGCTAACGGGCGCTCGCAGCGGGCAATGGTCCGTCACCGTAACCGGCAACTGGCGTATCACGTTTGAACTGGTCGAGGGTGATGTTTATATCGTGAATTATGAGGACTATCACTAATGAACCGCATGCATAACCCCCCTCATCCTGGCGAGTTGATCAAAGAAACCATGGAAACGCTGAATCTCAGCGCGCGCGCGCTGGCTAAAGCGCTGGACGTCGCGCCCTCCACGGTTCAACGCCTGATCAGCGGAAAGTCCGATATCTCGCCGGAAATGGCCATCCGCCTGTCCATCGTGATAGGCAGTTCCGAACAGGTTTGGATGGGCATGCAGGATGCTTACGATCTGTGGCAGGCCAGGCAGTCCATCGACGTTTCCAAACTGCGCAAGCTGGACTTCGCTTGACGCCTGCTCCTAAAAAAACACCGGCCTTAGCCGGTGTTTTTCCATTTAGTCTTGCTGCGTCGCCAACGGTGCGCGTTTTTTCTGATGGTTGACCTTGAACCAGTACCCCGCCAGCAGCAATACCACCCAGACCAGGCCGGCGTACAGCGAGACGCGCGTGGTCGGGAAGTAGCCGATCAGGCCGATGATGAACACCAGGAACACGATCGCCACCACCGAGGTGAACACCCCGCCACGCAGCGGGAACGCCAGCTGCTTCACCTGTTCTTTGCTCAGGCTGCGGCGGAAGGCGATTTGGGAGAACAGGATCATGATCCACACCCACACGGTGGCGAAGGTCGCCAGGGACGCGATCACCAGGAACACGCTCTCCGGCATGATGTAGTTGAGGTATACCGCCAGCAGCAGCGCCAGCATCATCACCACCACCGTCACCCAGGGAATGCCGCGCTTCGACACCTTGCTGAACATCTTCGGCGCATGGCCCTGCTCGGCCATGCCGTGCAGCATGCGGCCGACGCCGAACACGTCGCTGTTGATCGCCGACAGCGAAGCGGTAATCACCACGAAGTTGAGGATACCTGCCGCCACGGTGATGCCCATATGCTGGAAGGTCAGCACGAACGGGCTGCCGTTGGTGCCCACCTGGTTCCACGGGTAGATAGACATGATGACGAACAGCGTGCCGACGTAGAACACCAGAATGCGCCACGGCACCGAGTTGATGGCCTTCGGAATCGATTTTTTCGGATCTTTGGCTTCGCCGGCAGTGATGCCGATGATTTCAATGCCGCCGTAAGCGAACATCACCAGCTGCAGCGACAGGATCATACCGATAAAGCCGTTGCTGAAGAAGCCGCCGTTCGTCCACAGGTTATGAATGCCGGTCGGTTGCCCGCCGTTGCCGATGCCCCAGATGATGATGCCGATGCCGGCCGCGATCATGATGATGATGGTAGCGACCTTGAAGAACGAGAACCAAAACTCCAGCTCGCCGAATACCTTGACGCTCATCAGGTTGATGGCGCCGATGATCAGCACCACGCTCAGCACCCAAATCCAGTGCGGTACTTCCGGGAACCAGACCCCCATATAGATGCCGAAGGCGGTCACGTCGGCGATGGCGACGATCAGGATTTCAAAGCAGTAAGTCCAGCCGGTGATGTAACCCGCCATCGGGCCGAGGTAGTCCTGCGCGTAGCGGGAAAACGAGCTGGCCTGCGGGTTGTTGACCGACATCTCCCCCAGGGCGCGCATGATGATAAAGGCCACGATGCCGCCGATCAGGTAAGCCAGCAGCACGCTCGGGCCGGCCATTTTGATGGCGTCCGCCGAGCCGTAGAACAACCCGGTGCCGATGGCCGATCCCAGCGCCATAAAGCGGATATGACGCGTACTGAGGCCGCGTTTCAGCTTATTGTCGGGGGCAGTGGTGGGTGACTGTTGTTGCATGAAAATGACCCATAGTTTTAAACGTAAAAAAGCCACGGACATGTCCGTGGCCCTGGATTAAGCCGGGGGATTATCAGTGCGCGGTCACTTGGGAACGCGTACACACCCGATCATAAATCGCGACCAGCACCAGCATCAGCAGCGAAGGCGGCAACCATGCCAACCCCTGCTCCGCCAGCGGCAGGTGAGTGGTCCAGGCCGGCAGCAGCTGCTGGAAACTGGAGGCTTTCACCGCGTCAAGGATACCAAACAACAGACTGACAAGCATCACCGGCGCGATGATGCGCGGCGCGCTGTGCCACCAACGCAGGGTGAAGCTCAGCACCACCAGCACGATGCACGGCGGGTAAATCGCGGTCAGCACCGGAATGGAGATCTGGATCAGGTGGCTCAGGCCGAGGTTGGACACCACCATCGAGAACAGGCCCAGGATAAACACCAGCGTCTTGTACGAGAATGGCAGGTATTGCGCGAAAAACTCGGCGCAGGCGCAGGTCAGGCCTACCGCGGTCACCATACAGGCGATGAAGATCAGCGCCGCCAGGAAGAAGCTGCCCAGGCCGCCGAAGGTGTTCTGAACGTAAGCGTGCAGGATCACCGCGCCGTTGGTGGCGTCCGGCACCAGCGCGCCGCTGCCGGAGCCCAGCTTGAACAGGCTCAGGTAAACCAGCGTCAGGCCCACGCCGGCAATCAAACCGGCCAGAATGGTGTAGCGGGTCAACAGACCGGCGTCTTTCACGCCGCGCGAGCGCGCCGCATTGACGATAACGATGCCGAATACCAGCGCACCCAGCGTATCCATGGTCAGATAGCCGTTAACGAAACCGGAAGAGAAAGGCACGCTCTGGTAAGCCGCCGTCGCCGGGATCGGCGCGCCGGCAGGCCACAGCAGCGCGGCGATGCCCAATACGGCCAGCGCCACAATCTTCAGCGGTGCCAGCACGTGGCCGACGGTGTCGAGCAGGCGGCCCGGATACAGGGAGATGCCGATCACCAGCGCGAAGTACACCAGGCTGTAGATGAACAGCGGCATGGCGCCGTCGCCGGTCAGCGGGGCGATGCCCACTTCAAAGGACACGGTGGCGGTGCGCGGCGTGGCGAACAGCGGGCCGACGGCCAGGTAGCAGACGGTCGCCAGCAGCAGGCCGGCGCCGCGGCCGATCGGCGAACTGAGGGCGTCGATGCCGCCGCCGACGCGCGCCAGCGCGATGACGGTGATGACCGGCAGACCGACGGCGGTGATCAGGAAGCCCAGCGCCGCGATCCAGACGTGTTCACCGGACTGCAAGCCGACCATCGGCGGGAAGATGATGTTCCCGGCCCCAACGAATAAGGCAAAGGTCATGAAGCCCAGTGCCAGGATATCTTTTGACGTTAAACGATGACTCATACGATGTCGTGTTGCCTGTTCAAATGAAAAATAGTGTCCGATAGCGTGGTGGCGTGACGCCCCACCGGTTGCCGGCATGCCCGATCGTCGCAGCGCCAAATAAGCATCCTAAACGCAGTCGATCCGGCGTTTATGTCCCTATTCGAAAGTGGCCGCTCATGAAGATGGGCAAAATTTTAGGAGTTATAAAAATGGAGGTTTAATCCGACAACGAGGGCTAAGGTAAACGTTTATAGCGCTTCAAGGCAAGACGCACGGCGAAAAGCAGAGCTATCAACCATATAAACTTTAGCCACCAGTCGATCATATTGGCTATCAATAAATATACACTACATGATTTGTATCATTTTTGAACAATGGATTCACGAAACGTGAAACATATACCACTTTACCGCGCGAAAACGCCAATAAATGCCCGGTTTTCGCGTGGTATAAGCTCCGTTTGGCCGTTAAAAAAGGCGAAAATTACGCCGCTTTTTGTCGCTTATTGCACCGTGGCCGCCGCGAGCGGCTGCAGCCCGAGCGCCTGGCGGGTCCTCTGCAGGGCGCCCGGCGGCAGCGGCAGATAGCCGTCGTGATTGACCAGGCTCTGCCCTGCGTTCGACAGCACGCGATCGAGGAACGCGGCGGTCAGCGGCTCCAGCGGTTGATTGGGGGCTTTGTTGATGTAGATATAGAGATAGCGCGACAGCGGGTAGCGATCGTTGCGCACGTTGGCGGCGGTAGGCGCGACATAGTCCTCTCCCGATTCCGCCAACGGCAGCAGCCGCACGCCGCTGGCGCGAAAACCGATGCTGGCGTAGCCGATGCCGTTGAGCGAACCGGCCACCGCCTGCACCACCGAGGCCGAACCGGGCAGCTCATTGACGCGCGGCATAAAATCGCCGCCGCACAGCGCGCGCAGTTTGAAATAGCCGTAGGTGCCGGACGCCGAGTTGCGGCCGAAGCGCTGCAGCGAGCGCGTCGCCCAGTCGCCGCTCAGCCCCAGCTCGCCCCAACGCGTCAGCGGCTTGCTTTCACCGCAGCGCCGGGTGGCGGAGAAAATGCGATCGAGCTGCTGCAGATTGAGGCCGCGCAGCGGGTTGTCCTGATGCACCAACACCACCAGCGCATCCACCGCCACCGGCACCGCCAGCGGCGCATAGCCGTAACGGTGTTCGAACGCCGAAACCTCGGCCGCCTTCATCGGCCGGCTCATCGGGCCCAGCTGCGCAGCGCCCGCCGCCAACGCGGTCGGCGCGGTCGACGAGCCGGCGGCCTGGATCTGCAGGTTAACGTTGGGATAATGCCGGCTGAAATCCTGCGCCCACAGCGCCATCAGATTCGCCAAAGTATCGGAACCGACGCTGGACAGGTTGCCCGCCAGCATGCCGTCGGGCTGCGCCAGCGCGCCGCGTCCGGCCAGCAGCGCCAGGCAAAGCAACAGCCCTCGGGTTATTCGGGTCATACCGGTGTCTCGCGTTAATTTTTCACCGCATTCTCTGATAAAGCGGCGGGAACAATCAACCGGTTGGGTAAGGTAAAGATAAAGCGGGTGCCGATCCCCGGCTCGCTGAGGATCTCCAGCCGCGCGTCGTGATGGCTGAGCGCATGTTTAACGATCGCCAGCCCCAGCCCGCTGCCGCCGGTCTGGCGCGAACGGGCCTTGTCGACGCGGTAAAAACGCTCGGTCAGGCGCGGCAGGTGTTCGGCGGCGATGCCCGGCCCGTTGTCGCTGACCTGGAACTGCGCGCCGTGCGCCGTCTGCTGCCAGCTCACTTCGATATGGGTGCCCTTCGGCGTGTGGTTGACCGCGTTGTACACCAGGTTAGACACCGCGCTGCGCAACTGGTCTTCATTGCCGAACACGTTGAGCTGTTCGTTCACCCGGAAAGTGATCTCGTGATTGCCGCCGCTCAGCGATTGCGCCTCGCGCTGCAACACCCGCAGCATCAGCGGGATATCCACCCGCTCGTTCATGTCGACATTGGGCGCCGCCTCGATGCGCGACAGCGTCAGCAGCTGCTTGACCAGCCCGTCCATCCGGCGGGTCTGTTCCTGCATGGTGCCGAGCGCCTTGCTGCGCAGCGAACCGTCCTGCTCTTCGTCGCCCATCATCTCCAGATAGCCCTGCAGCACCGTCAGCGGCGTGCGCAGCTCATGGCTGACGTTGGCGAAGAAGTTGCGCCGCGCCCCCTCCAGCTGGCGCATCTGGGTGACGTCGCGCGCCACCATCAGCAACTGCCCTTCGGAATAGGGCATTACGCGGAATTCGACGTAGTGTTCGTTGTTCAGCTGCAGCGTCAGCGGGCGCGAGAACTCCTGCTGTTGCAGGTAATGGCTGAATTCCGGATAGCGCAGCAGGTTGAGGATGTGCTGCCCGTTGTCCTCCGGCCAGCGGAAGCCGAGCAGATGCTGCGCCAGCCCGTTGCACCAGAAGATGTTGCCTTCAACGGTGGTCATCACCACCGCGTCAGGCAGCGATTCGGCCCCGCTGCGAAAGCGCTTGATCAACAGCGCCAGCTCACGCCGGCGACGGCGATTGCGCTGTTGCATCTGATACAGGCCATAGAACAGCGGCTCCCAACTCCAGCGGCCGGGCGGCGGCGTCATGCTGCGGTCGATCCACAGCCAATGGGAGAGTTTGAGCTGGTTGTAGAAATTCCACACCAGCGCGGCCAGCGCGGAGGCCAGCAGGAACCAGGGCAGATAACCGAAAATCAGCCCCAGCAGTAAGGCGGGCAAACAGAAAAGAGCCAGCTCCAGAGCCAGCCTCTTCCACGACAGACGTTCTAACACGGCATATTCTCCAGCGCAGCGCGATCAGTAGCGCGTTGAGAACCGGTAGCCGGTGCCCCGAACGGTTTGAACCATTTTATCATGCCCACTGGTTTCTAACGCCTTGCGGAGCCGACGGATATGCACGTCAACGGTACGGTCTTCCACATAAACGTTAGTGCCCCAGACGTGATTAAGCAACTGCTCACGGCTATAAACCCGCTCCGGGTGGGTCATAAAGAAGTGCAGCAGCTTGAACTCGGTCGGCCCCATGTCCAGCGCCTGATCGTTCGCCATCACGCGGTGGGAGGACGGATCCAGGCTCAGCCCTTGCATTTCAATCACTTCTTCCACCGCCATCGGTGAAATGCGGCGCATGACCGCTTTGATGCGCGCCACCAGCTCCTTGGGCGAGAACGGCTTGGTGATGTAATCATCCGCCCCCACTTCCAGGCCGCGCACCCGGTCTTCCTCTTCGCCGCGCGCGGTCAGCATCATCACCGGGATATCGCGCGTCAGCGCTTCGCGCTTCATATGTTTGATAAACTGAATGCCGGAACCGCCGGGCAACATCCAGTCGAGCAACACCAAATCAGGGAACGGCTCAGACAGGCGCGTCACGGCGCTGTCATAATCCTCGGCTTCCAACGGTTGGTAACCATTCTGTTCCAACACAAAGCACACCATCTCACGGATCGGCGCTTCGTCTTCCACCACCAGTATGCGTCTTGCCATCGTCAATCCTGCCAATGTGTTAGCGACTTTGCGGGCGCCATTATGCGTCAGTTTTGTGACACTTTTATGAAAAAAAGCGGCTGTTATAGGCAGTAAGCATAGCGATTATTTCCCGGCGCAAAGAAAAATCATCCGGTTGTCATCATCATTGCGCCGGGACAGCCGCCGCCGCGGCCTTTATAATCATCGCCATTACCTTTGCATCCGGGAGTGTTATGCGCCTGATCCACACCTCTGACTGGCACCTTGGCCAGTACTTTTTCACCAAAAGCCGTGCCGCCGAGCACCAGGCTTTTCTGAACTGGCTGATCGAGCAGATCGAGCAGCAGCAGGTGGATGCGCTGATCGTCGCCGGGGATCTGTTCGATACCGGCTCGCCGCCCAGCTACGCCCGCGAGCTGTACAACCGCTTCGTGGTGGATCTGCAGCGCACCGGCTGTCAGCTGGTGGTGCTGGGCGGCAACCACGACTCGGTGGCGACGCTGAACGAATCGCGTGAGCTGCTCTCCTGCCTGAACACCACGGTGATCGCGAGCGCGCAAAGCGCCCCCGAACAGCAGATTGTGGTGCTGAACCGGCGCGACGGCCAGCCGGGCGCGGTGCTGTGCGCCATTCCTTTTCTGCGGCCGCGCGATCTGCTCACCAGCCGCGCCGGCGAATCCGGCGCGCAAAAACAGCAGGCGCTGCAGGAAGCCATCGCCGAACATTACCAGGCGCTGTATCAGGCGGCCTGCGAACGCCGCGATCGGCTGGGCCTGCCGCTGCCGATCGTCGCCACCGGCCACCTGACCACCGTCGGCGTCACCACCTCCGACTCGGTGCGCGACATCTATATCGGCACCCTCGACGCCTTCCCGGCGCAGGCCTTCCCACCTGCCGATTACATCGCGCTGGGCCACATTCACCGCGCGCAGAACGTCGCCAAATCAGAGCATATTCGCTATAGCGGCTCACCGATTCCGCTCAGCTTCGATGAACTGGGCAAAGCCAAAAGCGTCTTCCTGGTCGATTTCGCCGACGGCGCCCTGCAGCAGGTAGAAGCGTTAGCGATCCCGCAGTTCCAGCCCATGCAGCTGATCAAAGGCGATCTGGCCGAGATCGAACGGCAGCTGCAGCAATTTGCCGACTATGCCGGCGAGCTGCCGGTGTGGCTGGATATCGAAGTGGCGACGCAGGACTACCTCAGCGATATCCAGCGCCGCATCCAACTGCTGGCGGATGAGCTGCCGGTGGAAGTGGTGCTGCTGCGGCGCAGCAAAGAGCAGCGCCGCCAGGCGATCGCGCAGCAGGATAAGGAAACGCTCAACGAGCTGAGCGTCAACGAGGTGTTCGAACGCAGGTTGGCGCAGGAGGCCGACATGCCAGAAGCGCGCCAACGGCGGATGCACCAACTGTTCCGCCAGGTGGTCGAGGCGGTGCAGCACAATCCTGAGGAGACCAATCCATGAAGATCCTCAGCCTGCGGTTAAAAAACCTCAACTCGCTGCAGGGCGAGTGGAAAATTGACTTCACCGCCGAGCCGTTCGCCAGCAACGGCCTGTTCGCCATTACCGGCCCGACCGGCGCGGGCAAAACCACCCTGCTGGACGCCATCTGCCTGGCGCTGTACCACCAGACGCCGCGTCTCAACGTCACGCCGAGCCAGAATGAACTGATGACCCGCCACACCGCCGAATCGCTGGCGGAGGTCGAATTCGAGGTCAAGGGCGTCGGCTATCGCGCCTTCTGGAGCCAGCGCCGCGCCAAAAACGCGCCGGACGGCAACCTGCAGGCGCCGAAGGTGGAACTGGCGCGCCGCGAGGACGGCAAGATCCTGGCGGACAAGGTGCGCGACAAGCTGGAGATCACCGCCGCCATCACCGGGCTGGACTTCGGCCGCTTCACCAAATCGATGATGCTGTCTCAGGGGCAGTTCGCCGCATTCCTCAACGCCGACGCCAACGATCGCGCTGAGCTGTTGGAAGAGCTGACCGGCACCGAAATCTACGGGCGGCTGTCCGAACAGGTGTTCGAATCGCACAAGCAGGCCAAAACCGACCTGGATGGGTTGCACCAGCGCGCCAGCGGCATCGAGTTGCTGAACGATGAACAGCGCCACTCCCTGACTGAACAGCTGACGGCGCTGAGCGCGCAGGAAAGCGCCCTCGGTAAGCAAACTCAGCAACAGCAACAGGCGCTGAGCTGGCTGCAGCAATGGCAACGCCTCCAGCAACAGCAAAACGAGGGTCAACGGCGGCTGGAAACCGCCCAGCGCGAGCAGACGGAGGCCGCCCCGCAGCTGCAGCGGCTGGCGCTCAGCGAACCGGCCGAGAAATTGCGGCCGCTGCGCGGTGAACGCGATCGCTGCCGCGCCGAGCTGCAGACGATACAACAGCAGGCAGCCCAGCTGACGCAGCAACAGGAACAGCACTCGGCGCAGCTGGCGCCACTGCAGCAGGCGGTGGAAAAGGCCCGTCTGGCGCAGCAAGCCCATGCCGAGCATATGCAGCAACAACAACAGCTGATCGATGAACAGGTCGCCCCGCTCGACCACCAAATAGCCCAACTGCAGTTGACACAGACCGAGCGGCAACAGGCCGGCGATGCGGCCGCGCAGCAGTGTGCCAAACAGCAAACCACGCTGGAGCAGCTCACCGCCGAGCGCAGCCAGCTGACGGCGCAGGCCGCACAGCATCAGCAGCGGTTGAACGCACTGACCGAAGCGCTGGCCGTTCAGCAGCAACAGCAACAAGCGCTGGCGGCGCAAACGCCGCTGGCCCCGCTGCGCCAGCGCCTGAGCGCCCTGGCGGATCTGCGCCCGACGCGCCAGCAGTTATTTACTCTCGCCTCTTTATCGCAACAAGTTGTTAAACGGCTGGAACAGCAGCGGCAAGAGCTAAACATCGGTCAAAATGAACTGACCCAGTTGGAGCCACAGTTAGAGCTCATCCGTCAGCAATTTAAGCAGCAGAAAGCCCACCAGGCCGATGTTGAAAAAACCTATGCGCTGGAACAACGGATCGTGGGCCTGGAAGCCGAGCGCGCCCGTTTGCAACCCGGCGCCCCCTGCCCGCTGTGCGGCTCATGCGATCACCCGGCGGTAGAACAATACCAAGAGGTAAAACTGTCAGAAACTGCGCAACGTCTGGAGCAAATGAAAGTCCAGACCGAAACATTGCAAAAACAAGGCGTCGAGCTGCGAGCCCGTTACGACAACCTGCAACAGCAATTGCAACGCCAACAGCAGGCTATCGCGCAGGATGAGCAGCAGCTGGCTGCCCAACAGCAGCAGTGGCAGCAGCTCAGCGCGCCGCTGGCATTCGACTTTACGTTGGCGGAGGGCGAGCGGCTCAGCGCCTGGCTGAGCGGCTGCGACGATGAAGAGCGGCGCGGGCAACACGCGCTGCAGCAGCATGAACAGGCGGCGCAGGCGGTACAGCAGGCAAAAGACGCGCTCGCCGCTCTGCAAACGCAGCAGCAGCAGGCGCAGCAACGGCTGGCGCTGCTCGAAGAGCGCTTTACGCTGCTGCAGAAAACCCATGCCGACAGCCTGCAACAGCAGCAAGACCTGCAACAACGCTGGCAAGAAGGCGAGAAGACCCTCGCCGAACGGCGCGCGCAGCGGCTGGCGCTGTTCGGCGAACAGCAGGTCGCCGAGGTGCGCGAACAGCTGCGCGCCAAACAAACCGCCTGTGAGCAGGCCAGCTTGCAGGCCGCCGAGCAGTGGCAAAAAGCGCAGGAACTGCGTGAGCGCCTGGCCGGCCAGCAGGCCGGATTGCAACAACAGCACACCCAAATGCAAGAACGGCTGCAGCAGGCGCAGCAGCTGTGGCAGCAGGCGCTGGCCGACAGCGAATTCGCCGATGAAACCGCCTTCGCCGCTGCGTTGCTGGACGACGCCCTGCGCCGCGAATTGCAGCAGCGCAAAGAGCAACTGCAACAGCGCCAGGTGGAGGCCGCCGCCCTGCTGACGCAGGCGACGCAAACGCTGGAGCAGCATCGGCAAAGCCGCCCTGAAGGGGTGGATGAAGCCAACGCGGATCTCGACGCACTCACGCAATCGCTGGCCGAGCTGGCACAGCAGTTGAAAACGTTGCAGCTGCGCCAGGGTGAACTGCGCAACCAGCTGGAAAGCGACGCCGCCCGCCGCCTCAATCAACAGGCGCTGTTCGAGCAAATCGCCCGCAGCCAGCAAGACTACGACGACTGGAGCTACCTCAATCAGCTGATCGGCTCGAAAGAAGGCGACAAGTTCCGCCGCTTCGCTCAGGGGCTGACGCTCGATCATCTGGTCTATCTGGCCAACCAGCAACTCGGCCGGCTGCACGGGCGCTACCTGCTGCAGCGCAAAACCAGCGACGCGCTGGAGCTGCAGGTGGTGGACACCTGGCAGGCCGACGCGCTGCGCGATACCCGCACCCTGTCCGGCGGCGAGAGCTTCCTGGTCAGCCTGGCGCTGGCACTGGCGTTGTCCGATCTGGTCAGCCACAAAACCAGCATCGATTCGCTGTTCCTCGACGAAGGCTTCGGCACGCTGGACGCCGAAACCCTCGATACCGCGCTCGACGCGCTGGACAGCCTGAACGCCTCTGGCAAAACCATTGGCGTGATCAGCCACGTCGAGGCGATGAAAGAGCGTATTCCGGTGCAGATCAAGGTGAAAAAGGTCAACGGGCTCGGCGTCAGCCGGCTGGAGGCGCACTTCAGGCTGGAATGATCCCGCGGCGCAGAAGTGTGACCGCGGCGGCACTCCGCGGTGAAAAGCGTTGAGCCGCGGCGAGCACGGGTTATTATGCAGACATAACAGGATTGTTACTGTATCCCCTCCGCCGCTCAGGCCGCAGGACAGAAACATAAAATACAGGCAAAACCTGGCGCTCGGGATCGCTCCCGGGCGTCAGGTTTTTTCGTTTTCAGGATGCTGAAACACCGGGAAAGACCATGAAAATCGCTAAAATACTCAATAATAACGTGGTGATTACGCTGGACGACCGTCAGGAAGAGACGGTCGTAATGGGAAAAGGAATCGGCTTTAAAAAGAAGCCCGGCGACACGCTGGACGAAAGCCTGATCGAAAAGGTGTTCACCCATAACGGCGGTGAAATCGCCGAGCGCTATAAAGAGCTGCTCTCCGAGATCCCGCTGGCCTGCGTCACCACCGCCGACCGGATTATTACCCTCGCCCGCGAACGGCTGCCGGGCAAGTTGCATAACATCGTCTACATCACGCTGACCGACCACATCCATTTCGCTCTGCAGCGCCACGCGCAAGGGCTGGATATCAAAAATGCGTTGCTGTGGGAGATTAAAAAGCTCTATCAGGCCGAGTTCGCCGTCGGGCTGGAGGCGCTGGCCTTGATCGCCGAGCGGCTGAATACCGCGCTGCCGGAAGACGAGGCCGGATTTATCGCCCTGCACCTGGTCAACGCCCAGCTTAACGACGAGATGCACAACACGCTGCACATCACCCGCGTGATGCAAGAGATCCTCAACCTGGTCAAATACCACTTCCGCTTTGATTACAACGAGGAAGCCCTGAGTTACCACCGTTTCGTCACCCATTTGAAATTCTTTGCCCAGCGCCTGCTGGGGAAAAACTACGTCGACAGCGACGACGACTCGCTGTATCAGGTGGTGAAAGAGAAATACCGTGAGTCATTCGCCTGCGCCGGCAAGATCAACCGCCACATCGAAAAGCACTATCAGCACCAGCTCACCACGGAAGAGATGATGTTCCTGACCATTCATATCGAACGGGTGCGCAGCGAAAGCGAGGAAAAACCGGCTTAACGGCGGGCGTCCGCTACCCGCACGCCGTACTGCGGAAACACCGCGTCGGCGGAGATCAGCGTCAGCCCCTCGGCCTGCGCCTGTGCGATCAGCATGCGATCGAAAGGATCCTGATGATAGGGCGGCAGTTGCCCGGCCTGTTGGCAATGAAAGGCGTCCATCGGCAGCGCCAGAAAATCTTCGGCCTCGATGATCGCAAAGATGTCTTCCGGCAGCGCCAGCTTGCCCAGCGCCTGCTTGATCGAGATCTCCCAAATGCTGGCCGCGCTGACGTATACCGCATTGCCCGGATCGGCGATCTGCCTTTTGGCGTTCGCGCCCAGGCAGGCGTCATCAATCAGCCACCACAGCAACGCGTGGGTATCCAGCAGCAGGCGCTTCATGCATCGCCCTCAAACAGCGCCGCAATGGCCGCATCCCCCGCGTTGAAATCCGCCGGCACGGTAAACTTGCCCTTGGCGGCGCCGGGCCGGCGCGCTTCGCCCTGGATGGCGACCAGCTGTACGTACGGCTTCCCTGCTTTTGCAATAATCACGGTTTCTCCCTCCGCGGCTCTGTCCGCCAGCTGGCTCAGATTGGATTTGGCTTCGTGCATATTGGCCTGAATCGGCATACGCGTCCTCCTTAGCTAAGTTAGCTAAAGCATAAAGCGCCGTCCAGTTTTTGTACAGGGAATGGTTTAAAGCGCGAGCAGCCTCGCGCTTTGCTGCAACGCTTAGCGCTGCTGTTGCGGCCATAACCAGGCCGCGCCGCGTACGCCGCTGGAGTCGCCGTGCACCGCCTTGCGGATCGGCGTTTCACACTCGCCGCCGAACACCCAATCTTTCACCCGCTGCGGCACCGTGCGGTACAGGCGATCCACGTTGCTCATGCCGCCGCCGAGCACCACCACGTCCGGATCAAGAATGTTGATCACGTGCGCCAACGCTTTCGCCAGCCGCATTTCGTAGCGCACGATCGCCTGCTCCGCCAGCGCATCGCCCCGCTCGCTCAGCGCCATGATTTCGTGCCCTTGCAGCGCGTTGCCGCCCAGGCGCGCATAGTCGGTGGCGAAACCGGTGCCGGAAATAAAGGTTTCGATGCAGCCCGGTTTGCCGCAGTAGCACGGCACTTCGCGGGCGTAGCGCAGCTCATCGTCATCCTGCCACGGCAGCGGATTGTGGCCCCACTCGCCGGCGATGCCGTTGCCGCCGGAATGCGCCTGCCCATTCAGCGCCACGCCGGCGCCGCAGCCGGTGCCGACAATGACCGCAAACACGGTTTGCGCGCCGGCGCCTGCGCCGTCGGTGGCTTCCGACACCGCCAGGCAGTTGGCGTCGTTGGCGATACGCACCTCGCGCGCCAACAGCGCCGAGAGATCCTTGTCCAGCGGTTTGCCGTTGAGCCATACCGAGTTGGCGTTTTTCACCCGCCCGGTAAACGGCGACAGCGTGCCGGGAATGCCGATCCCGACCGATCCCCGCTCGCCGGTATGATCTTCCGCCAGTTTCACCAGCCCGGCGATCGCCGCCAGGGTTTGCCCATAGTCATGGCGCGGCGTGGCGATGCGATGGCGAAACAGCTCCCGGCCGTCGTCCGCCAACGCAATCACTTCAATTTTTGTCCCGCCCAAATCGATGCCAATGCGCATGTATTTTTCTCCTCGATGCCGCGCAGCGTTGCCACAGCCTAATGTAAGTACGCAGATGAATCACCTGTTTCCCTCTCCCCCGCCCGGCCTTTTCCTCTGCGGTCGGCGACGCAATTCGGAGAGAATGGGGCGATTTTTCAGCGTCAATTCGTTATCATGCCGCCCTGCTTTTGACGAATCAGCGTGCCGAGCGCACGCCCAGCCAGGGATAACATTATGCTGTGGTTTAAGAATTTGATGGTTTACCGTTTGAGCCGCGAAGTGGCGTTAAACGCGGATGAAATGGAAAAACAACTCAGCGCGTTCGCCTTCACGCCGTGCGGCAGCCAGGACATGGCCAAGACCGGCTGGGTCTCCCCGATGGGCTCGCACAGCGATGCGCTGACGCACGCGGTCAACGGCCAAATCGTCATCTGCGCGCGCAAGGAAGAGAAAATCCTGCCGTCGCCGGTCATCAAGCAAGAGCTGCAGGCCAAGATTGAGCGCCTGGAGGCGGAACAACACCGCAAACTGAAGAAAACCGAGAAAGACGCGCTGAAGGACGAAGTGCTGCACAGCCTGCTGCCGCGCGCCTTCAGCCGCTTCAACCAAACCTTCATGTGGATCGACACCGTCAACGATCTGATCATGGTCGATGCCGCCAGCGCCAAACGCGCCGAAGATACGCTGGCGCTGCTGCGCAAAAGCCTCGGCTCGCTGCCGGTGGTGCCGCTGACCATGGAAAGCCCGATCGAACTGACGCTGACCGAATGGGTGCGTTCCGGCGAGATGCCGGCTGGTTTCGCCATTCAGGATGAAGCGGAACTGAAAGCGATTCTGGAAGAAGGCGGCGTGATCCGCTGCAAGAAACAGAATCTGATCAGCGACGAAATCGCGGTGCATATCGAAGCCGGCAAGCTGGTGACCAAGCTGGCGGTGGATTGGCAGGAGCGCATTCAGCTGATGCTGTCGGACGACGGCTCGCTCAAGCGCCTGAAGTTCGCCGACACGCTGCGCGAGCAGAACGACGATATCGATCGTGATGACTTCGCCCAGCGCTTTGACGCCGACTTTATCCTGATGACCAGCGAGCTGGCGGCGTTGATCAAAAACACCATCGAAGCGCTCGGCGGCGAAGCCCAGCGTTAATCCCGCCGCAGAAACGACCAGGGCCCAGCATCCGCTGAGCCCTGCGTTTCCCTAACGAACAAAATTTATTTGCTCAGGTAGCGGCACAGATAGGCGGTCGCGTCGGCCACCTGCAGGTTGAACTCGCTGTGCCCCGGCACGAAGAACTTCTCACCCGGCGTAAACACCTGCCAGTCCGGCGCCCCCGGCAGCAGCACTTTCAGCGCCCCGGTGATCACCGTCATTTCTTCCGGCTGCGCGGTGGAGAAGGTGTATTCCCCCTCTTCCATCACGCCCACGCTGGTAAGACCGATGCTGCTACTGTCAAAACCGATAGACTTCACTTTTCCGGCAAAATACTCATTCACTTTCAGCATAGACTGGCACCCGCGTAATCATCTTGATGGAAAATCCATATTGGGGGATTGCGGTTGATCTGTCACTGGTTTTTCGCGCGAAATGCGATCGCGGCGCAGAGGAAAACGCCGCCCGGCCTCTCTCCGGCAGTCAGGGCTGCTGAAACCCGGGGATACCCGCGAGCGCAAAGCGCCCGAGGCCGCGCCGGGCGGTGATTTATGGCTATTTGAATCAGCCGATTAACTCTGCGGCCAGCTTGGCGACCAGAACGTTCGACAGCAGCACCGGCACCGACAGACGCGCCTGCAAAAAAGCGCGGTGGCGCTGGTGATAACCGATGCAATCGAGCACCACCACCTCCGCCCCCTGCCGCAGCAGTGCGCAAGCCGCCTGCTCCAGCGCGGCGTCATCCGCCAGATAAGGACTGGCGACGGCATAGCTCGGCGGCGTCGCCAGCTGCCGCCATTTGCGCGCCTGCTGCCCAACCTGTTCCGCCACCGGCACCACGATGCCGACGCGGTGTTCGCCGACGATCGCGGAGATCAACGGCGGGATGATGCGATCCGGCTCCAGCAACAGCGCCTGCTCCGCCTGCAATCGGCCGAATTCGCCGGTGCACAGCAGCAGGATCACCTGGCATCCCGCCGCCTCCAGCTCGCGGATCTTCTGCTGCAACCCGCTTTCGACGCGAGCGGCACAGAGCGTCACCTGCGTGCCGTCCAACAGGCGCGACACCAGCAGCTTATCGCCCCATTGCGGCGCATAACGCTCGGCGATCTGCCCAGCATCCAGGCCGTCCAGCAAACCGACGTGCCTCACCCGCTCCGCCGGCAGATAAGCAGACAGCAGCGGCATGATATCGCTGCGCGGCGCCTGGCCGATGGTCAGCGTGGCGAATGAAGCCGTCATGGGGCTATCTCCTTTTTTGCAGGTGACTCAGACTGCCGTACAGCGCCAGCAGCTGGCCATATTCGGCGGCATCGTAGAACCGGCAGGTGCCGCGGCCGAATTCTTTGGCGACTTCCACCGCGAATTTGACCGCCAGCGCGATATCCGTTTCGTGGCTGGCGCCAGTGCCGCAGCCCGGCACCACCGATTCGCTGCAGATCGCCACGCCGACCACCGGCGCCGCAGTAGCGGTCGAGGGCTGCAGGATGCTGTTGAGGTGATGCACGCCGTTGCCGTAAGGGGTGATGTCCTGCGTGGTGATCGGGAAGGTCACCGCCGGGCGGCCGCTGGTCATCTCCATGATGCGCAGCAGATCTTCCGCCACCCGCAGGATGTAGCCCTCTTTCACCGTCGGCGATAGCGCATAGCCTTTGTGGTTGATGATGCGGTTGCCTTTGGTGGTGTCGATCGACAGGATGGCGTCAGCCTCCGGCACCACTTCATTATCGTTCATCGTCACGTCATCGATCGGCGAATCCATAAAATCGACCGGATCGTGCGGCCGGGTCGGTGCGTTCGGGCAAATATGGGTGGTGACGATCACATCCCCCGGCAGCGTGTCGCCCTTGCGCTGCATCTCCGCCAGCTTCAGCGCGGCGGCAATGGCGGCGATCGCGCCGTCGCCGTCGGACACCAGCCCGATACGCGTCGGCCGCGCGCCGATGCCGCCCAGGCGGCCGATAATGCCCAGCGTCGGCGCCGCACCGCCAGCGAATTTGCCTGCGCTGCCGGGGATCTCGATGCGCACGAAATCGGTGCCGCCCTTCGGCCCCTCGGCGCGCAGGGTGCTGGCGCGGATCGCCGAGTAAGGCGCAAACAGGTCGACGACGTCCTGGCCGCTGACGAATGCGCTATCAATCAATTCAAAAACCTGCAGCGTTTGTTGCAAACTCATGGTCGTTTTACCTCACCAATGTCATCGGCAGGGGCTATTTGCCCTTGCTGGAAAAAATCGAGCTGAAGAAGTTGTAGAGCGCGTCGCCGGCGATAAATCCGGCCGCCATGATCTCCATCGGCGTGCGGCCGCGATCGCCCCAACGGCGCAGGATCGCCACGCGCAGCGCGATGCCCACCAGCACCGCCCACCCGGCCAAGGCGTTGTTGATCAGCAGGCCGGTTGCCAGCAGCACGCCGAGCTGGCGCTTGGGGCCGCCGATCAGCTGCACCACGGCGCCGGGGATCGCCCAGATCAAAAGGCTCCAGGCGATGCCCGGCTGCGCACCGGCCTCGATGGTCTTGGCGTAAACGCGCGCGACCGGCGGGATCAGGTCCTGCAGGAAATAGCTGTGGTAAGAGAGGTAAACCACCGGAATGGCGATGAGGAAGGCGATCAGCGCCGCAAACAGTTGAATGCGGCGCCCCAGCAGTTCCTGCCGCAGATCCTCGCCGTAGCCGCGCAGGATGAAGCCGGCTTTCAAGTCAAAGCCCATGTCGGCGAAGGCCGGCCCGGTGGCGGCGGTAAAGCCGGTCAGGATGCACAGCGCCAGCGGTGGGAAACCGATCAGGATACCGACGATCAGGGTGATCAACGCCACCGCGAACGCCGGAAACCAGCCGGAGTGCATGGCGGCGATACCGACGATCAGCTCATGAACGAAAGCGGCGAACGCCGCGTAAATCACGAACAGCGCCAGCATCGGCAGCGACATCTCGCTAAACAGCCCGCCGACCAGAGCCAAAAACGCGGCGATGGCGATGTAGCCGACCGCGCCCAGGCCGAGCGCTTTGCTTACCGCGCTGTCCGGTTGGGTATAACCGGCGCTATCGGCGCGGCGGCTGCGGATCACCTGCGCGACCTGGATCAGCGCCACCAGGCCGGCGCCGACCATCACCCCGTGCGGAATAAAATGGGCATTGATATCGAAACCGGCCACCGGCTCGGCGTAGGCCCGCAGCAATAGCCCGACGCCGAACATGCTCAGCGCCCAGATATTGCCGATAAAGGCGGTGCCGAAGGCCGCCATGGGGATCTTGAGCATTGATCCGGCGATGCCCACCCCTACGCCCACCACCAAAAGCCAGGCCTGCTTGCCGCCGCGATCGCCGGCTTTAATCGCCTCCGCGGCGGCGACGCCCGGCGGCCAGGCATTGGCGGCGGGGAACACTTTGGTATCGAACAGGCGATAAAGCAGATAGGCGTCGAGCAGCATCGCCGCCGCCACGCCGCAGAACATCGGCAGAATAAGCTGCGGTTGCCCCATCACGTAAGGCACCGCAATCGGCATCAGCAGACAGTTGGCCGCGCCGAAGGTGGCGGAGGAGATCACCGTCTGCGCCAGGTTCTGGGTGTGCACCGAGCGGTAGCGTTGAAACATTTGCAGCGGAATGCGTGCCAGCAGCATGGCGATCAGCGCACCGATGATCGAGGTGTTGGGCGTCACGCCCAGCGTGGTGATCAGCTGAACGCCGATGATCGCCCCCACCACCGAAAGCAGCGCCATGACCAACAGCGTGCCGGCCTCTTTTAGCGGATTATTTGATTTCATACTTGGTATCCCTGAATATTTCCTGCCGCATGCCGGAAATAACGCCCGACGATAGTTCGCCGCGGCAGTTCCATTATTTGGAACTGCCGGCGTCATAACGTGATTATTTTCTTATTTAGCCTGTCTATTTCTCACCAATAAAATACGGTGAAATATAATTAATGAGTTCCCTGGTGTCGGCGCTCGTTAATGATGATGAAACGTTATAGCTCCGGCGCGTTAGTTGATCTGCTGCCAATAATCATCGCCATATTTTTCCGCCAGTTGGCGGCTGACTGCGGTTAATTCGGCCAGAACTTCCGGTACAAACGGCTGTTCCTCGCCCTGCGAAGGGAAGGACAGACACAGCCCCACCGTCTCGCTGCCGTGCTTGTTCACCAGCGCGGTCGCCAGCGAACTGATGCCGTTCAAGGTTTCATTGCGCGCCAGCGACCAGCCCTGGCGCCTCACCTGCTGCAACTTCTGCAGCAGCGCATCCAGCGTTTGCGGCGCATTGGGCGAAGCCGCCCGGTAACCGCCGGCGTAACGCGCCCGAACCTGCTCGTCGCTTTCACGCGCCAGTATCGCCCGACCAACCGAGGTTTCCGCCGCCGGTGAACGGTAGCCCGCCGGGGTGACCACCTGCAAAAAGTGGCGGCCGGGGAACATGCGCATCACCATGATCTCCTGCCCCTCCAACACCGAGAGGTAGCCGGTACACGCCGTCTGGCGGCACAGCTGCGCCATGCTGGCCGCCAGGTTGTCCACCAGCGGCATCGACAAATAGTGGCTGGATGCCGCCAGCAACAGCGCGCCGATGCGGTAACGCCGGCTATCGGGATCGCGCTCCAGCATGCCCTGATTTTCCATGCTCTGCAGCAGGCGCGATACCGTGCTTTTCGGCAGCGCCAATTGGTCCACCACGTCGCTGAATGCAATGCCCGGTTGGCCATGCATCACGCGTTGTTGAGAAAAGAGTTTTAATACCGCAGCGGCATTTTCCAGCGTTGTCATGATCCGCCTTGTTCCACTATATGGAACTCAGTTCCTGTTTTATAATTAAAAACTAAAACCCGAACTCCGCAGCGTCAAGCTGTTTATTTTTTGTCAGCCGCAAAATAAAAGGCATTCGTGCTTTTTAAATGAAAATATCGCGCAGAACGCCAACTCCGCCGCGCCAAATAAAATAACGATACGCTTTGAAAATAATGAATGGCAGGACAAGCTGCTGAAAAATGATTTTATCAGGGAGAGATATTGTCGCGGCTCAAAAACTTGCGCCGCGCAAACTGAAATCGATCGGCAACGTCAATTCCACCGTGCCGTTGACGTAGGCGTCCGCCGGCGGCGTAGGCAACGGCGAAGCGCGCTTGACCAGCGCCTGGATTTCGCGATCCAGCGACGGCAACCCGGCGCTGCTGACCAGCGTCACCGCCAACACATGGCCCTGCCTGTCCAGGGTGAAACGCACCTGCCCGACGCCCTGGCGCTTCAGCCGCAAGGCGTCTTTGGGATAACGCTTAAAGCGATTAAGGCGGCCGTTGATGCGGCTGCGCCAGCTATCTTCCCCCGCCTGTGCATAGGGCGTCAGGCGGGTTTGCGGCGCGGCCGCTTTATCCGCCCGGCCTGGCGGCGGCGCGCCGACGCTTTGCTCCTGAATTCTCGGCGGCGCGATCGTTTTCTCCTGCGGCGGCGTGCGCGGCAGGGGGATTTTCTTCACCGGCTTGGGCGATTTTTTCTGCTTCGGCGCTACGGCGATATTCGGCCGTACGGCTTCAGGCACCTTCACCGTCGGCAAGGGTTCCGGCGGCGCCGGCGGTTCAACCTGAGGCGGCGGCTTCCTTTGCCCCGGCGGTTGTTTTACCTCGGCCGGAGCCTGCGGTGCGGCGGCCATCACCACCATGACCGCCGGCGGCGGCACCCACGGCGGCTCGGCCTTGTCTCGCCAGGGCCAGAGCAGCGCCGCGGCCAGCAGGTGCAGCGCCAGCACCAACACCAGGCAACGGCGCCAGGGCATGGCATCGCCGGGCGCGGCGAAAGGCAGCGGCGAAACCGACATGCTCACTCTTCCGTCAGCGCCAGATGAAGGCGATCGGTCAGCGGTTTGAACAGGTAGTTCATCATCGAACGCTCGCCAGTGCGGATGAACCCTTCGACCGGCATCCCCGGGCGGATTTCCAACCCGTTCAACCGCTGCAGACCCGCTTCGCTGACCTTGGCGCGCACGCTGTAATAGGGCGCACCGCTTTTCTCGTCGGTCAGGCGATCGGCCCCGACCAGCGTCACTTCACCCTCGACGCGCGGCGTGGTGCTTTGGTTAAACGCCGAGAACAACAGCTCGACCGGCAAGCCCACCTGCACCTTGTCGATCAGCTCGACCGGGATACGCGCCTCCACCTGCAGCCCCCGATCGCTGGGCACGATCTCCATCAGCTGCTGACCGGCGCCGATCACGCCGCCTTCGGTGAATACGCTCAGCCCCACCACCGTGCCCGCCACCGGCGCTTTCACCTGCGTATGGCCCAGATCGGCCTCCGCCTTGGCCAGGCGGTTATCCAGCTCGTCCAGCTTCATCCGCACCTCGGCCAATTGGCTGCTGACCTCTTTTTGATACTCTTCCCGCCGCTGGATCGCCCGCAGCTTCAGCTCCAGGATCTGGCGCCCCAGGCGGCCGATATTGCCGGTGTCTTCGGACGCCTGGCCGTCGATCTGCGCATACTGCCCTTCCAGATCCAGCAGCCGGTTGCGCGCCACATATCCCTGCGCCGCCAGCTTGCGCATGCCGCTCAGTTGCTCCTGCAACATGGCCTTTTGCCGCTGCTTGCTGGCGTAAGACTGCCGGATCCCTTCCAGCATCGCCTGCGATCCGGCGATGCTCTCCGCGATCGCCGCCAGCTCGCTCTGCAACGCCGCGCGGCGGCTGGTGAACAGCTGCTGTTGCAACAGCATCAACGACATCACCTCCGGCTCCTCCCGCCGTGCCTGCAGCAATGCCGGGAAAGCGATCGCCTGCAGGCCGTCGCGCTCGGCCTGCAGCCGCGCCCGCTGCGCGGCGTTGCTCAACTGCTGGCTGCGCAGCGCATCGCGCTGGGTGCGGCTGTCGACGGTATCCATCAGCAGCAGCACCTGCCCGGCGCTGACCCGGTCGCCCTCATGCACCTGAATTTGCGACACCACGCCGCCGCTCGGGTGCTGTACCGCCTTGCGGTTGCCGGCCACCACCACGCTGCCGGAGACCGGCACGCCCTTATCCAGCGGCGCCAACAGCCCCCACAGCAGGAAACCGCCAAACCCCAACAGCACCAGCCAACCACCGAGCCGCAGGTGGCGCCCTTCGTCGAACTGCCGGGAAAGCGCGTCGATATCGCCGGGGATCACACTCTGATTGCTCATACTTTTCGTTCACCGCTAGCCGTTTTGGCAAAATTGGCGTAGTTGACGTTGAAACCGCCGCCGCTGCTGCGGCCGGCGTTGACCGGTACGGCCGCGGGCGTAAAACCAGGCAGTTTTTTCAGAATGGCGTCGCTGGGGCCGAAGTGCTGCACCTGGCCGGCGGCCAGCACCAGCAATCTGTCGGTCGTCGCCAGGATCGCCGGTTTGTGGGTCACCAACACGATGGTGGTGCCGCGCTTTTTCAGCGCCTCGATCGCCCGCTGCAGCGCCTCTTCCCCTTCGCGATCGAGGTTGGCGTTCGGTTCGTCCAATACCACCAACGCCGGAGAGCCATACAGCGCGCGCGCCAGCGCCACCCGCTGACGCTGGCCGCCGGACAGGCCGCTGCCACCCTCGCCCAGCTCGGTTTCATACCCTTTGGGCAAATGCAGGATCAGTTGGTGCACGCCGGCCAGCGCGGCGGCGGCCACCACCTTCTCGGCGTCAACCTGGCCAAAGCGGGCGATATTTTCCGTCAGGGTGCCGGCGAACAGCTGGATATCCTGCGGCAAGTAGCCGATATGCGGCCCCAGTTGCTGTTTGTCCCACTGCCGAAGATCCGCACCGTCCAGCCGCACGTCGCCGCTGAGCGGCGTCAGCGCGCCGACCAGTTGGCGCATCAGCAGCGTTTTGCCGGAGCCGGACGCGCCAATGACGCCCAGCACCTCCCCGGCCTCCAGACGAAAACTGACGCCGTGCAACACCGGCGCGCTCCCGCCCGGCGCGCTGGCGGTCAACTGATTCACGGCCAATGTGCCGCTGGGCGCAGGCAGCGGCAGGCTCGCCGCCTGCGGCGGGTTGGCGGCCAGCATCACCTCCAACCGCTGCAGGGACTGGCGCGCCGACGACCACTGCTTCCAGGCGCCGATCAGCTGATCGATCGGCCCCAGCACCCTGCCGATCAGGATCGATCCGGCGATCATCATGCCCGGCGTAATGTCGCCGTTGACCGCAAGCAGCGCGCCGCAGCCCAACATCAGCGACTGCAGCGCCAGCCGCACGGTTTTCGACCAGGCGGTGACGGCGGCGATTTTCTCGCTGGCGCGGTTCTGCAACAGCAGGAACTGCTGATGCTGCCGCAGCCAGCGCAGGCGCAAGTCGGTCAGCATCCCCATGGCGGCGATGGCTTCGGCATTGCGCAGGTTGCCGTTGGCCTGCTGCGTGGCGCTCAGCGCGACCCGGCCGGCCTCCGCGAGCGGCGCCTGCGACACCCGCTGGTTGAGCCAGGCCAGCAGCACCAGCACGATCACCCCGGCGCTGGCCAACGCGCCAAGCCAGGGGTGGAGCAGAAAAACCACCAGCAGATAAACCGGGAACCAGGGGGCATCGAAAAAGGCGAACAGCGCATTGCCGGTGGCGAACTGGCGCAGGTTGGTCAGATCGTTCAGCGCCTGCCCCGCCAGCGGGTTGCCGGTTTTCAGATTGGTTTCGAAGGCGGCGTCGTAGACTCGCTGATTCAGGCGCATATCCATCTGGGCGCCGAGGCGGATCACCACCTGGCTGCGCACCCACTCCAGCAGCCCCATAAACAGGTAAAGGCCGACCACCATCAGGGTCAGCATCGCCAGCGTCATGCGGTTGCCCGACGGCAACACGCGATCGTAGACCTGCAGCATGTACAGCGCCGGTGCCAACATCAACAGGTTGATCACCGCGGTAAACAGTGCGATGCCCCAAAATACGCGCCGGTATGCGGCCAGCACGCTCATCACTTCTCCGCGCCTGACGGCGTTTTTCATGGCGTTTTCCATCGGCTAAAAACGAGAAAATGCCCGCCGGGGCGCGCGGCGCCGGCGGGCAAACGGCCACGATCAGGCCGCCAGCAGTTCCGGGCTGTCGGCATGCTGCACGCCCACCGCCGTCGCCGCCGCCACCTGATCGAAGGTGGAGTTGACGCTCAGGCCGTAGTCGTCGAGGATGCCGTTCAGCGCGGTCTCCAGCGCGCCGGTATCGCCGGACATCAGGCCGTACACCACCTGGTGCACCACGCCATCGTGGCCCTGCGCCTGCAGGCTGCTGAGGTTCAGGCCGCCGAAGCTGACGTCAGGCACCTGAATGCTGTACGGTGATGTATCGCCACCGCTCAAACCGTCGCCGAATGACAGGGAATCCAGCTGGCCGTATAGGGTATGCGCAGGTTCATTGAACAGCGTGTAGGTCAGGTTGCCACCCGCCACGACCGACGTGACATGGTTATCCGTACTGGTCACGGCGTATTGGCTACCGGACAACCGGCCGCCGTAGAAGCCACCGCTGTTTGAGCCTTCGACGACATTACCGTTGGTATGGTTGATATCACCGAATGTCGAAGCCCATTGGCCCAGATAGTCATGAATGCTGTAACCGCCAAAGCTGCTGTCATAGTTGACTGAAAATGCCATTTCTCTATCTCCATTGATGAACGGCGCCCCTTGCGAGGCAGCCCTTGTGCTCAAGGATGAGCAACGCCCTTTTACTGCTTAAAAACGGTATTCCACCCCGCCCTGCACGGTGCGGCCGCGCCCGAGGGTATTGGCCAGCGTCTCGCCATAGCTGACGACATAGGCGCGGTTGGTCAGGTTCTCCACCGAGCCGCGCAGCGTCAGGCTTTCGGTCAGCTTGTAGCTGGCGTACAGATCGAACAGGGTGTACTTCGGCCAGTCGGCCAGGTACGGGTAGTTGGATGGCACCGAGCTGTCCTGATAGCCCGGCGCGAAGCGCACGGTCACCCCGGCGTCCAGCTTGCGATCGAAGGCGCGGCCGCCCAGCGTCACCGAGCCGCGATCGCCCGGCAGGTAGGCGGCGGAGCCGAACTGCGTCCCCCCGTCACACGTGACGAAGTCATTGGAAGCGGCATCCGGCTCAACATAGAAGTTGCCGCGACGCGATCCGTCGCCGTAGCGCAGACGCCCTCCCAACCAGGCCTTGTTCGAGCAGAACTCGTTTTTACCGATCATGTGGGTGTAGGTCAGGTCGGCGTAGAACACCCCGGCGTCATAGTTGAGCTGGTACTCCAGCCCGCGGAAGCGGGTTTTAGACAGGTTGTTGACGTAAGCGGCATTGCCGATGCTCGGCTGCACCAGCCCCGGTTTATTGCGGTCTATCGCCAGGTTGATGTAGTTATCCACTTTGGTGTCGAAGTAGGCCACCTTGGCCACCAACCGATCGCCCTCAAACCACAGATCCGGCTGCTGCACGTTGAACCCGACTTCCCAGGCGCGCGAGCGCTCGGGCTGCAGGAACGGGTTGGGGTATTGCGTGGAAGAACTGTGCGCGCTGCCGTTAGTCAGCGTTTCGGTGATCGCCGGCGGCCGCCAGGATTTGCCGTAGGTGGTATACAGCTCAAGCCACTCCACGCCGGGGCGCACCGCCACCGCCAGCGTCGGCGACAGCTTGCCCTGATCGCGATCCACGTCCCAATCTTCGCGGGTCGTGGTTGAACAGCCGGTCAGACGCAACGCTTTGCAAGGATTGTCAATCGTGTAGCGTTGCCCATCCTTGGCCAAATCCGGATAGCTCAGGCCGGTCTGGCCGCGCAGGCGATAGCGGTCGTAACGCAGCCCGCCCTCCAGCGTCAGCCAGCCGTCGTAGTCGTAGGTCAGGTTGGCGAACAGGCTGCCGACCGAACGGTTGCCGGCCGGCGTCACCCCTTCCATACCCTCACGGGAAGAGTCGCTGGTCGCTTTGTCGTAATAGAACTCCAGCCCGTAGTTGGCGCGGAAGTCATGTCCCGGCGCCAGGCTGAAACGCGAGGTGTTTTGCGCCTGCGCGCCATAGGTGCGCAGGCGGGTGCGCGTCGCGTAGCCGTTGTCCAGCAGCGAGCTGGTGCTGTAGGTGTCGCTGTCGTCCTGAGTATCGACGTAATACAGCTTGGCCTGAAAATCGAGCCAGTCGACGCCTTCCGGTGCCAGGCTGTAGTCGAATGCCGCGTTGCGCGCCATCACGTCGCTGTAACCGGTGCGCTTCCAGCCCAGTTCATAAGGCGGCCGGGTGCCCAGGTTGGTCAAGGTGCCGGCGATCGGCGACGCGGTCTGGGTCTGCAGATAGCTCAGCTGCAGGCGCTGGTTGGCGGGCAGGTTCCAGCCCACCTTGGCCAGCCGCGAGTGCATGCGGTAATTAGTGTCGGGGATTTTGTTGTTCTTGATGCTCTCGGCGTAGCGATCGTAATTGCCGGTGTCGTTATTGATGCGAATGTTGCCGATGTCGCCCTTGTTGCCGGGCCAATAGTCGCCGAGGTGGCGTTCGCTGGCGGCCAGCAGGATATCGCCGGTTTCGTTACCCAATGCCAGTATGCCGCTGCCGATGAAGTGGGTGCCGTTATCGCCGGTGCTGGCGTGCAGCTTGCCGCCCAGCTCTTTGCCCGGCGCCAGGAAATCGCTCGCGCTGACGGTATTGAAGGTGGCGATGCCGCCGAGCGTGCCGGCGCTGCCCATACCGCCGGTGGTGCCCTTGTCGATGGTTACGCCGGACAGCAGTTCGGAATCGATGTACATGGTGCCGTTACGCTGGCCATGGCCGCTCTTTTGAAAATTCTGCCGCATGCCGTCGATGTTCATGTTCACCCGGCCGTAGTCTTGTATGCCGCGGATGTTGACCGACAGCGCCGGATCTTGCTGGCTGACGCTGGAATAGGCCCCCGTCGTCTGCTCCAGAATATCGGCCGCGTGTCGCGCCGGGCGGTTGTCCATCTGTTCGCGGCTGATGACGCTGACCGAGCGCGGTTCGTCGTAAACCCAATCGTTGGCGTTGATGCCGCCGGCGCCCAGCACCGTCAGGCTGTCCAGCGCCAGCGCGCCGCCGTTGCCGTTCGCCGTCGGCAGCCGGCTCAATACGATCTGCCCCTGCGGCTGCAGGCGGAAAGCCACCGGATTGCCGTCGATCAAGCGCCGCAGGCCCTGTTCAACGCTCATGCTGCCGTTCAGCGCCGCCGCCTGCATGCCGTCGAGCTTCACCTCGTCGAAAAATACCTGCATGCCGGCCTGCTCGGCGAAGCGCAACATGGCGCTCTGCAGCGGCTGCGCCGCAACGTTGAAATGCTTTTGCTGTGCAGCCTGCGCGCCGTTCGCCTCAGCCTGGGCAGCGAGCGCCACAGCCGGCTGAGTCAACATCATCGCCGCCAGCGCGGCGCGTACCGCCGTGGCCAATCGGCCAGCCGGCGTGGTTCCCTTGTGAATAAACATGCGTGTGTGTTCCACCCGAAAGAATGCCAAACCAAGTGATAATGGAAATCAATCTCGTTTAAACATAAGGACGTTCCGGGAGGCAAAAACCCGTAAAGATTTTTTACAGAAAGTGAAAATAGCGGCGAAACGGGCATCCCGGCCCGCCTGCGCCGCTCAGTAAAGCAGCGTGATGCCGGGGAGATTCAGTTGGCGGGCGGAGAGTTCCTGACGAATGGCGCCGACGCCGTCGTCGAGCTTATTGAGCGCAAACACGCCGCTCACCGTGCGCGCTCTTAGCGCGGGATTGACCGCCACGATGCGGGTCGCGCGATAGCGGTTGAGCTGCGCGAGCGCCTGCGGCAGCGGTTGGCGGTCGATCACCAGCCAGCCGCGCCGCCAGGCGTCATCGCCGGCCGTTTGCCGCGTCAGCTGCAGCTGCCCGTTGCGGTAATGCGCCGCCTGGCGTTGCGCGACCACCAGCGAGCGCTCGCCGCGCTCAAGCGTCACCCGCACGCTGTGCTGATGCACGCTGACGTCCACGCCCCGTTCGGTGCGCGCCACGCTGAACTCCGTGCCCAGCGCCTGGGTGACACCGTTTTCCGCCTCCACCCTGAATGGGCGGCTTTCCGCCCCACCTAACGGCGCGACGATAAAATAGGCGGCGCCGCTCAGCAGCCGCACCTTGCGTTCGCCTGCGGAATACGCCAGCGCGATCGCGCTGCCGCTGTCCAGCGCCACCCGGCTGCCGTCCGGCAATGCCACTTCGCGCACCTCGCCGCGAACGGTTTGATAATCCGCCTGCATGCCGATCCACAGAGCTGGCCCGCGATAAACGCCGAAGGAAACGGCGATCGCCACCGCCGCCGCCACCGCCCAGCGGGGCCATCGATGGCGAGATGGCGTTTTCAGCGCCGCCACCTGCGGTTGTAACGCCTGCCGCTGCTCTGGCGGCAGCTGCCCCAGCGTCGTCCACAGCAGGCGTGCCTGACGCAGCGCCGCCCGATGCTGCGGATCGGCGGCCAGCCAGGCGTCCAACGCTCGCCGCCGATCGGCCGGCAGCGCCCCTTCGGCCAGGCTCACGGCCCAGGCGGCCGCCTGCTGTCGCGCCTGTGCGGTTAGCGGTTTCATAATGGCATAGACCTCTGTTTTTTCTGGTTATAGGTTAAGACGTCTGAGCGCGGATAAACCCGTAAAAAAATTGCCATTATTGTTCTTCCATCCGCGCCATCAGCCGCTCGAGCGCGCTGGCCAGGTGTTTTTCCACCGTGCTGAGCGACACGCCCAGCTGCGCCGCCACCTGCGCCTGGGTCAGGCCATCGAGCCGGTTAAGGCGGAAAATCTGCTGCGTGCGCGGCGGCATGTCCGCCAGCGCCTGTTGCAACAGTTGCAGCAATTGACTATCGATCGCCAGTTGTTCAAGCGCCGGTTCACCGGAGGGATACTGCGCCAGAATGTCGTCTTCGACCGCTTCGGTCTGCCGCCGCTGCTGCTGGCGCAGATGGTCGAGCATCAGGTTTTTGGCGGTTTTGTACAGGTAGGCCTCGATATCGAGAATATTACCCTGCGGATACTGCTCGGTCAGGCGGGTAAAACTTTCCTGCGCCAAGTCCGCAGCCAGCTGAGGGTCGCGCAGTTTGGCGTTCAAATAGGCTTGCAGCGGCCGCATATGGCGCAGAAACAGCGCCTGCAACTCGGAATTGGACATCTCTTTTCCCAGAAGTGAAACACCCAATAGGGGCGATAAAAATCACATAAATGATTATCATTATCAATATTGTTCTGGGAAATATGTGCTAAGGCGGGGATAAACGGGAAACCGGCCTGGCGCCGGTTTCCGCTGGGCTGCAGGTCAGAGCTCTAACGCCTCGTCCTCATAGCGATGCTTGGCGTCAAGCGCTTCCTGCTCGGTTTCATGTTCACTGAGCAGCGTATTCGGCTCAATGTCGTCGGTGCGCACTTCAAAACGGCGCAGATGCAGGTTCGGGTCGCCCCGAAACACCTCTACGACGCGGGCGCTCCGTGGATAAGCAGGTTGATCATTTTCGCGCATGCCGTTCTCCCGTGTGTTTCACACAGTAGCAAGTATAGCAGCCGCCCTCATTCCGACACGCGCGAGCCAAGATCGCGATCGCCGGGCGCGCCCGCCAGCAGCTCGGTCAGTTCGTCGCAGGCGCAAATGCGGCCCTCACGCACGGTGAAGTGCGCCAGCACCCGCACGCGGCTGCAGGAGCCGTCGCGCTTTTCCACCTCGACCAGATGATGGGTCAGCACCGCCTCGCCCCGCTCCGCCGCCGCGATCACGCTCAGCGTCATGCGCCGGGTTTGCCGCTTCAGCAGCGCCATGTGTTGCTCAAACTGCTCGAAGTTCAGCACCTTGCCATCCACCTGCTGGCGGTAGCCTGCACTGAAACGGGCGGCGAGCTGCGTCGGCCGATGTTCAGGGCTGGCGACGACCTGCTGCAGCGTATCGAGTACCAGATCCAGTGGGGTAAGTTGAGTCATCAGGTTTCTCCGAAATAGGGTGAACGGCGATCCTATCCCGGCCAGGCGATGGCACAATAACCACATCAAGACTTTTAATAACGTTAAACGGCCAATATGACGCAGATCCGCAGCCAACGCCTTCAGCATGAAAAAAAGCACCTGACGCCCTGGCACCGGCACGAAGGCGGCCAGATCTATCTCTTGACGCGCGGCATGCTGGCAATGGAACTCCCGGGCCGGCAATGGGCGATCACCGGCGGTACGCTGGGCTGGCTGCCGCCGGGATGCGCCCATCAGGCGCTGGCCTGTGGCGACGTGGCGGGCTGGAGTCTGTATCTGCCGGTGGAAAGCGTGCCGGAGATGCCGCCGCTGCCGCAGCTGTTCACGGCCTCTGCGCTGTTGCAGGCCCTGGTGGAGCGCATCGCGCAGTTCCCCGCCGGCCCGCTGAGCGCGCCGCAACGGCGGCTGCTGCAGGTGCTGCTGGACGAAATGCACGCGGCAAGCCGCGCGCCGTTACAATTGCCGCTGCCGCAGGACGCCCGGTTGCTGAACATCGCCCGGGCGCTGCTGAACGATCCCGCCAGCCCGCGCAGCCAGCGCGACTGGGCCATTTGGGCCGGGCTCAGCCCGCGCACCCTGAGCCGCCGCTTTCTGCAGGAAACCGGCATCAGCTTCGCGCTGTGGCGCCAGCAGGCGCGGGTATTGCGTTCACTGGAGGGATTATCACGCGGCAAAGCGGTCGGCGAGGTGGCCGACGCCTGTGGCTATGATAACGTCAGCGCCTATATCGCCGCCTTTCGTCGCCGCTTCGGCGTCACGCCCGGGGCGTACTTTGCGCCGGCTCGGCAAACGGAATAGGAAAACGGGCGCCCGGCGCCCGAAGAGAAGAAAGGGTTACTTCACCGTCTCACGCGGCAACACCGCGAGGATTTGTTCCACCACCCGCTGCGGATCGGCGGCGCCGTCTATCACGTAATGCGCGGCGTCCTGATACAGCGCTTCGCGCGCCGCCAGCACCTCGAGCATCTCCTCGGCGATCGGTCTGCCGGTGAGCGTCGGGCGCTGCGCATCTTCCGGGTACTCTTCCAACCGCTGCGCCAACACGCTGGCCGGCGCGCGCAGGTAGATAACGGTGCCATGCTGGCGCATAAACTGACGGTTCTCCTCCGCCAGGATCGCCCCGCCGCCGGTGGCAACTATAGTTGACGGCTTGGTCACGGTTTGCAACGCGATGGTCTCGCGGCGGCGGAACCCCAGCCAGCCCTCGCGCTCGACCATTTCCGCCACGCTCATCTGCGCCGCCTGCTGCATAAACAGATCGGTATCGACGAACTGATAGCCCAACGCCAGCGCCAATGCGCTGCCTACCGTGGTCTTGCCGGCTCCGCGAGCGCCTATCATGAACAGGGTTTGTGTCATTACGGGTTGTCCCTTATGCGGTGACTTGAGTGCATTGCATACCAAAATACCGAGCGGGTGCGATGGCGTGGTGGCAGCATCATACCCTGCCCGCTCTGTATTTCAATATTTACGATAGTGTAAATTCCATGGCACAGCGACTGCCTGCAGCAAAGCCGTGCGCCAGATCCTCATCCAGGTGCCGCCGCAGAGCGGCCGTGAGCCGCGCGTCGTCGAGCGGCCGGAATCCCAGCCGCCGGTAGTAAGGCGCATTCCACGGCACCTCAATGAAAGTGGTGAGCGTCAGGCGGCCCGCACCGTGCCGTTTGGCCTCTTGCGCCACCGCGCCGATCAGGCGACGGCCGACGCCCTGCCGCTGCCAGGTGCCGGCGACCGACAATTCGGCGATGTGCCAATCTTCCCCCTGAGCCTGCACGGCAATAAAACCGGCGCACTCGCCGTTGTCGCTTTCCGCCAGCCATTCACGGCGCTCGGCGATAAATGAGGCATGCTGCTGCGGGGCCATCACCTCGCCTTCGGCGATAAAGCGCCATTCCGGCTGCTGGCGAAACAGCTGCGCCGCCGAACGTTCAACCGCCATCAAGTGCACGATATCCCGCTGCTGCGCCAAACGAATCTGCAGGCTCATGGGTTCTCCTTAACGTTGGGGCGGTTATTTAAGCAAATTTCACCGCCCGTGGCTTAGAAATCGACACTGCCGCGCAGCACCACCTCACGCGGTTCCCCCACCGCCACGCGCAGGTTGCCGCCGCTGGACGGGTAGTAGGTTTTATCGAACAGGTTCTTCACGTTCAGCTGCCATTTCACCCGATAGCCGTTGATCGGCATGGTATAAGCGGCGAACGCATCGGCAACGGTGTAATTATCTAGGTAGAAGCTGTTGGCGGCGTCACCCGGGCGGCGGCCCACGTAACGCGCGCCGGCGCCGATGCGCACCTCATCGCCGCTGTACAGGCCCGGGCTGCCCAGATTCTGGGTCAGGAACAGCGAGGCGGTGTGGCGCGCCACGTTGGTCATCTCTTTCCCCTTGTTGTCCGGATCGTCCACCACCCGCGCGTCGGTATACGCATAGGAACCGATCAGGCTCAGCGAGTCGGTGAGATTACCGGCCACGTCCAGCTCCACGCCCTGCGAACGCACGCGCCCGGCGGTGCGCGTCACGGTTTCGCCCTCCACCAGCTCACTGACCATCACGTTGCGCTTGGTGATGTCAAACAGCGCCAGCGTGCCGGTAACGCCGTTCGGCAGCGCCAGCTTGCCGCCGACTTCCCACGACTTGCCCTGCTCCGGCGGCAGCGAACCAATTTGGGTGGCGATGGAAGAGTTCGGCTTGAACGACTCGGTATAGCTGCTGTACAGCGACACATAAGGCGTCAGCTTGTAGACCACCCCGGCGCGCGGCACCAGCTTGCTGTCCGAGCTGTCGGTATTGGTCTGGAACGGCCGCCCCTTGCCGGCATAGACGTCGAAAGCGTCGTAACGCAGCCCGCCCATCACCAGCCATTTATCGGTCAGCTGGATGGAATCCTGCATAAACCAACCGTAGCTGGTGAGGTTTTCCCGCTGGTCGCTGTCTTTGGCGCTGACCGCCGTCGACGGCGGCATCAGACCGTATACCGGATGGTAGATATTGAAATCGCTGTTCTTTTTGCCGCGGATCATGTCGCCGCGGAAGGTACGGTTATCTTCAAAATCGAAGCCGAACAGCATCTGGTGGTTGATGCTACCCCAGTCCACGTCACCATTGAGCGTCAGTTGCACCGCGTTGGCGTGGCTGACGGCGTTGGCGGTCGAGTCGGCCTGGCGGCTCAACACGCCGCTCTCCGGGTTCAACGCCGTGGCGCGCGCCTGGTTGTCGCTGTAGCTGTTGCGGCTGTAGGCGTAGGTCAGTGAGCTTTTCCAGCGCTCGTTGAGCGTTTGATCGATCTGCAGGGTAACGCTGTCCTGATCGCCGCGGGTGGCGTTATAGGCTTCGTCGAAACGGCGATCGCGCGGCGTATTCACCGGTTTGCCGGTGCGCGAATCGATAATGGTGCCGCGATCGAACGGCACCAGATATTCCATATGTTCATAGGCCAAGCGCACGGTGGTGTTCTCGCCGTACCACATCAACGACGGCGCGATCACCGTCTGGCGATTGCGACCAAAGTTGCGCCAGTAATCGGTTTCATCGTGATCGACGATCATGCGATAGGCGAACCCCGACGTGCCGAGCGGCCCGGTAACGTCAAGCTGGCCGCCGCCGCCGTTGAAGCTGCTGCCCCAGCCTTCCACGTGGGTATGCTGCTGCAGCTGGGGCTTTTTGGTGATCATGTTGATCATCCCGCCCGGCTCGCCCATGCCGTACAGCATCGAGGCCGGCCCCTTGAGCACCTCCACCCGCTCGGTGGTCGGCGTGAAGTTGCGCGCCTGCACCGAGCGCACGCCGTCGCGCAGAATCGAGCCATCGCGGTTATCGCCGAAGCCGCGTTTCATGACCGCGTCCTGGGTGCCGCCCAGCGTGTTGGCCTGGGTAATGCCGCTGACGTTGTACAGCGCTTCGTCCAGGCTGCTGACCGCCTGATCGGTAATCACCTGCTGCGGCACCACGTCGATCGCCTGCGGCACGTTCAGCAGGCTGGTTTCGCTGCGGGTGCCGGTGACGCTGGTCAACGGCTGATAACTCTGCACGCCGTCGGCGTCTTTGCGGCCAATCACCACCAGGCTTTCTTCTTTCGATGCGGCTTTTTCCGCCGCCCACGTCGGCGATGTTGCGCAGGCCGCCAAAGGCAACGCGCACCACCAGCCGCGCTTGTTGTTATTCATTATCTAACTGACTCCAATAGGTCCCTGAAAAAGGTAACGGCAAAAACTGCTGATACAGCTGTTGGAAGGTCTGCTGCGGGTTAATGTCGGCGAACAGATCCGGGTAAAACGCTTTGGCGAACATCTCGACCAGCACCACGTGGTACGGGCTGAGGTAAAAATTGTGCCAGACGCTCCAGGCGCGATGGTTTTTCACCGCCTGCAGGCTGGCCAGCATTGGCTGTTTGGCGATCAGCCGGCGGAAGCTATCGGCGGCGTCCTGTTGGCTGACCTGCGGCCCGAGGCGCAGATCGGACAGCCGTTTGCCCTGCGGGCCGGCCATGCCGGTGGCGAGGTAAACGTCGGGATTGGCGCTCAGAATGGTTTCCGGGTTCAGCTCGCCATACACCCCTTTGACGCTGGCGTTGGCGATGTTGTCGCCGCCGGCGAAGGTCAGCAGATCGCCGAGATTGCCGTGCGCGGCGGTAGTGCAGCAGGTGTCGCGCCGCCCCAGATGCAGGTGCAGCATCACTTTGGGCTTCGGCCCCTGATAGCCCGCCAGCCGTTGCCGGATCACCACCATATGCTGCTGATAAAACGCGATGAACTGCTCGGCGCGCGGCTGGCGATTGAGCACTTCGCCCAGCAGCCGCACGCTCGGCACGGTGTTATTCAGCAAATCGATGCGCAGATCGACGTAGATCACCGCCACGCCGGCCTTGTTCAGCGCGGAAACCAGCAGATCGTTGTCGCCGTCTTCACGCGCGTAGCGCGCCAGGATCACCAGATCCGGCTTCAGCTGCAGCAGGCTTTCGATGTTGACCTGGCGGAAATTATTGCCGCTGATAATGGGGATCGCGGCGATCTGCGGGAACTTCTGCGTATAGAGCTGCCAGCTTTGCGCGTCGAACCGCGCCAGATCCGCCGGCCAGCCGACGATGCGCTGCGCCGGGTTGCCCGGCTCCAGCAGCGCCAGCGTATACAGCATGCGGCTCTCCCCCACCACGATGCGCTGCGGGTTGTCCGGCACCACGACCTGGCGGCCTGTGATATCGGTCACCGTCTTCGCCTGAGCGGAAAACACGCCAAAGCACAGGGAAAGCAGCAGTAAAATGAGGGAATTGCGCATGATTGAACCGACACGGGGAATAGTGTGCGCATGATAATCACTCTCATTAGCACTTGCAATCCTGCGCCGCAATTGCCAAAAGAAATCCGGGAAACGGCGCCGGGCGCGCGCCGAAACACCGCGAAACCGCTGAAAGAGCGGCTTTAAAAAGTTAAAAAAATGGCGGAAAAGTCGGTTAAATAGAACGGAGAAACAGCAAAAAACCGGGAGATCACCATGACTCAACGCATCATTCCGCTGTCGGAGTGCCCGCAGTTTGCCGATGTGTGCGCCGCCTGGGCCTTCGGCCAGTGGGGCTCACAGCGCGGCGGAACGCTGGAGCGCACCCAGCTGCGCTTCGCCCAATGCAGCCGGCCGAGCGACGATCACCTGACATTGATGATGATCGATGGCGATCGCCCGGTGGGCATGGCCAGCCTGTGGCCCAGCGACGATCATCAGCGCCAGGATCTCACCCCGTGGCTGGCCGGCGTTTTCGTGCATCCCGATCACCGCCGCAAGGGCATCGCCCACCGTCTGGAAATGGCCATCGTCGAGGCGGCGCGGCAGCGCCATCACTCGGTCTTGCATCTCATCACCGATAAATCGGAAGCGCTGTACGCCGGCTGGGGTTGGCAGCCTCTGGAACGCCGGCGGCAGTATGACGAAGACGTGGTGGTGATGGAGAAAACGCTGTAGCTAACGCGGCGTACAGACATACACCAGCGCCGGCGGGAAGTTGCGCACCACCCGCAGGCGCTTCCAGTGAAAATAGCGCGACAGCAATTTTTCCGACAGGTGACTGTACTGGAACAGCACCAGCGTGCCATTGCGCGCCAGCAGCCGCTGCCGGGCCTGCTGAAGAATGCGCACGCTGATCCTGACCGGGATCGACAGCAACGGCAGGCAGGAAAACACCACGTCGTAATCCGTGGCCATCCGGGTTGCCGAATGGGCCATCACCTGCAGCCGCCGATCGTCTATTCCGCGCAGCCGATGCACGAAATGGGGTTGGATCTCGAAAGCCTCCAGCGCCGCATCGGCGCGCATCCGCCCCAGAATGCGTTTGGTCAGTACGCCGTCCGCCGCGCCCAGCTCCGCGATCGACAACGCCCGGGTCCATTCAATCTGGTTCAACATCGCCTGGCACAGCCACGGAGAAGAAGGCGCCAGCGTGCCGACGGTGCGCGGCGAAGCCATAAATTGCTGCAGGTAAGCGAAGTGATTCATCAGTTGCAGCCGGGTCGCATTTAACATTGAGGCCTCCTTGGGTTAAGCCCTCAATGTGAGCCGAATTTCTTAAGTAATCATTAACATGATTCCGAAAGCGGCGGACACAGTTGTAAAAAAATGCAACCTCTGCCGCGGTGGAAAAAGAAAAACGGTCGTAATAATGACCTGAAAATAAGCCGCTTATGCCCCGGCTGTTCAGATAATTATTACGACCGTTTATTTTATTGACCGCACTGCCGCGGCCAGAGGGTAAAAAAACCAACGCTTAGCGATAAATTTCCGCATTGCCGCGCCAGTTGCTGGAATCCCCGGGGGTATCCAGACCGATAATGCGGTAATGGCTGGCGCCGTCCGCCGCGGCTTTTTCTTTCAGGGCGGTGATGGCGTCATGCGGTGAGCCGCTAATGCCGGAAACCGACACTACGCCGACGCTTTGCAGATTGGCGGCCTGCTCGCTGTTGACCTGTTTCACCGACGACAGCGGCGCGGCGAAAGTGGAGAAGGAAGCGGCGGCGATCAATACGGCTGCGATGCTTGGGATAAGTTTCATGATTGACTCCAGGTGTTCTTGTTTATTAGCTCGTTGTCAGTGATGTTAATTATCCGCTAGCCAATGAAAACGGACGTCACGCAACGTAAAGAACATCAATCATTGTGAGGAGAATAAGGAGGAAGTGAGAGCGAGTATGTATTTTCAGGCAGGAATAACTTTACAGGCTTCACCTTACCCCTATTTGATGAACAATTAAAGACAGGACGAAAGAAAGAACGCGCGCCGCCGCTATTTAAGATTTTTTCCCCGCCGAGGCGCGCTGAGCTACGCTGATTTTGGCGATGTGGGAGAGCATCTCGCGCGGCAGAACGCCGCAGCGGCACGCGAAAGCCTGAAGCAAAAGGGGGCGCTATCGCCCCCGATATCGGTCACTTCAAGGGGTGCGGCAAGGTGAGCACCCAGAGCTCGCTCAGCGACTCCGGCTGCTCCAGCGGGCGCAATTCGATGCGGGCGTCGGTCTTGTCGCCGTCGAGGCTCAGCCGCCCTTCTTTCTCCAACTGGTAGTCGCCGATTTTCTTGCTCTTTGGCGACGCATCCACCAGCTTGGCCTGCAAGCCGAAATCGTTGTCGTTGATCACCGCCAGCCTGCGATCGTCGATCAGCGCCAACCCTTCGGCTTTCTCCTGGCGCCAGCCCAACTGGCGCAGATCCGCCACTTCCCGTTTCTGCGCCAGCTTCACGCCACGTTTGGCGAGCTCTTTCGCATCGTCGAACTCCAGCGCTTTCCCCTGGTCGTCAAACGCGCTCAGATCGCTGGCCTGCGCGAGATCCACCAGATAGATCTTGTTGATCATCGTCTTATCTTTATCGCTTCCCTGTTCAATCAACAGGACGCGCTGGTTGTCCAACGCCACCACATCGCCAATCTTGGCGTCTTTGGCTTTTTTATAGCTGTCGATATCGATGGGATAGCCGTACATGGCGGTTTTGCCACTGCGCGGATCGAAGCTCACCAGCCGGATAAACTGCGCCTTGTTTTTGCTTTTGCCCTCGACATCCAGCGTGCTCTGCACCGCCGCCAGAATGCGCCCATCCGGCATTCGGGTCAGCCCCTCAAAACCGCGGTTGGGCTGGCGCCACTTCAGGATGTTCGGTAAACCGCTCGCCACCGCCTGCTCGCCGGCCTGCGGCGTTGGGCCGTATTTGGCAAGAATTTTGCCTTTGCCGTCGACATGGATCAGAAACGGGCCGTACTCGTCACACAGCCAATAGCCGCCGTTGCCGTCACCGATGATGCCTTCGGTATCCAACCCGCGGCGATCGCCGGACAGCGGTTGCAGCGCGTCATTCAACGCCACTTCGTTCGTGGAACCAATCAGCTCGCCCGGCAGCGGCAGCCCGCTGATCGGCCCTTTTTCGTCATGCAAGGGCCGCGCATTCTCGGCCACGGCCTTGCCGCCGCCAATACGAATGTCCATCAACAGGGGCACGAATTGCGGATTGGCGAAAATCTTGGCTTCTTGCTTGCCCACCGCAGGGGCATCGGCATTCGGGCCGCGATCGGTCAGCGTCGTCAGCACCAGATCGTCGCCCTGCTTGCTGTTGAACGTCAGCCCTGAGCCGATCCCCACCGGCAGCCCCTGCGGGAAATTCTTGGCGAACGCCCCCTGATACGCGACGCGTTCCCCGCCGGGAAAGCCGACCACATAACGCGCCACCTCAATGTCGGCAGCGTAGGTGAATACAGGAAACAGTGAAGCCAACAGCAGGGAGAGCGATTTTATTTTCATGGTTTTTACCCGAGGTTGAATGAAGCGTTATCAGGCAGAAGAAGATATTAATTTAGCATGACACTTAGATGACAACAGGCCATTCGTCAAATGCACAATCGGTAATAAGGTTGGCTGGCAAATAGAAATTAGCAATTAACCTGAGCGTATTGAATGGGGAAAACCGCTGGAAAAAATCGCCCGAAAATAGCGTGCCATTTCGCTTAGGGTAAATTCTTATGGCAAAGATAAAAAAATCGGCAAACGCGCGCCGGCACGGGAAAAAACGGCGTTTTTCTCATAGACAAAATAAAATGCCGAGGATTTAATACCGCCGTTATTCAAGGTGCATTAAGAAAATTCTATAGAATATCTGCATGAACTGAAAAAGCTGTTCTATAGTTTTTAGTGCTAACGCCCGTTAGTCAATTCCGCAGGATGGAATCTATGTCAAAGCGACTTTTTGCCGAATTTTTTGGCACATTTTGGTTGGTGTTTGGTGGTTGTGGTAGCGCAGTATTAGCAGCGGCATTCCCACAGCTGGGTATTGGTTTCCTCGGCGTCGCGCTCGCTTTCGGTCTGACCGTGGTGACGATGGCCTATGCCGTCGGCCATATTTCCGGCGGGCACTTTAACCCGGCGATCACCGTCGGCTTATTCGCCGGCGGCCGTTTCGCGGCGAAAGACGTGATCCCTTACGTGATCGCACAGGTGATCGGCGGTATCGCCGCAGCGGCGGTACTGTATTTGATCGCCAGCGGCAAAGCCGGTTTCGACGCCACCGCAGGCGGTTTCGCCTCCAACGGTTACGGCGAACACTCTCCGGGCGGTTATTCTCTGCAATCAGCTATCGTGATTGAGCTGGTGCTGACCGCCTTCTTCCTGATCGTTATTCATGGCGTGACCGACAAGCGCGCGCCGGCAGGATTCGCCCCGCTGGCGATCGGCCTGACGCTGACCCTGATCCACCTGATCAGCATCCCGGTGACCAACACTTCCGTCAACCCGGCGCGCAGCACCGGCGTAGCGATCTTCCAGGGCACCTGGGCGCTGCAGCAGCTGTGGGTCTTCTGGCTGGTGCCGCTGGTCGGCGGCATTATCGGCGGCCTGATCTACCGCTGCCTGCTGGAAGATAAAAAATAAGCGCATCGCAGCCGATAGCGTTTCGCGGGGCAGCCTTCATCGGCTGCCCCGTTGCTTTCAGCCCTTCGTCACTTCAAACATCATGATATCGCTGGTAAAGGAGCCGTCCGGCTGAATGGCGAAGTGCGCCGCCACCTCCTGCGACACGCTTTGCTGCAGCGCACGGATCGCGGTAACGAAATGCGCCGGCGTGCGCATGCGCGCCACCCAACTGCCAAACTCCAGCATCAACCGATCCGACGTCACCTCGCGCACCACCAGCCCGGCTTCGGTCAGCAACGTCAGCCACTCGCCCGGCGCATAGTTGCGCACGTGTGAGGTGTCGCGCAGCACTTCCACGGTTTGCAGATAGATATCCAACAGCGGATGCCCCGGCGAGACCACGTCCATAAAGATCGCTCTGCCGCCCGGCTTGAGTACCCGCCTGACCTCACGCAGCGCCTGGCCGACGTCGTGCCAGTGGTGCGCCGAATAGCGGCTGATGACCAGATCGAAGCCGGCGTCCTCAAACGGCAAAGACTCCGCCACGCCCTGCTGCAGCTGAATGTTGTTCAGGCCTTTTTCCGCCGCCGCCTGCTCCACCACCGCCAGCATCTGCGCCGACAGATCGTAGGCCACCACCTGCGCTACCCTGGCCGCCGCCGTGAAGCTGGCATGCCCGGCGCCGCAGCCCAGATCGAGCAGGCGCGCGCCGGCATGCGGTTCCAGTAACTGTGCAAGGCGCTGCAAATCCTTGCCCTGCGCGTGTACCGCGCTGGTTAAGTAGGCGTTGGCCTGCTCGCCGAACTGCCGGTCTACCGCGTTTTTATGGCTGTTGCTGATGCTCATGTTTGCTCCCGTTATTATCCGGCTTGCGCCTGTGCCTGAAGACTTTCGGCTACTATAATCAGGCTACTATACGGGTACAATATGAGCAGTTATCCTGGTATAAATAGGTACCACGCTATGTCATCAGAAGCCTTATCCGGGCCAAAGGCCCTCGGCGCGTTTCTGCGCGCACACCGCGAACGCATCACGCCGGAAATGCTCGGCCTGCCCAGTTCCTCACGCCGCCGCACCAGCGGCCTGCGGCGCGAAGAGCTGGCGCAAATCAGCGGCATCAGCGCCACCTGGTATACCTGGATCGAACAGGGGCGCGAGGTGTCCATTTCCCCCTTCACGCTGGCGCGCATCGCCAAGGCGCTGCGGCTCGGCCCCGCCGAACGCCACTACCTGTTTACCCTGGCGCGCGTCGCCGACCCCGAGCAGGAAACTCACCGCGAAACCGCCAACGACGCGGTGCTGCAAAGCGTGCACCAGATGACGGTGCCCTGTTACCTGCTGGACGTGACCTGGAACGTCGTCGCCTGGAACCCGCAGGCGGCGGCGCTGTTCAGCGGCTGGCTGGATGTGGCCAACAGCCCCAACCTGCTGCACTTCATGTTCTTCCACCCGCTGGCGAAAACGCTGGTCAGCGATTGGGAAGAACGTGCCCGCCGCGTGGTGGCCGAATTCCGTGCCGAAACCAGCCACCATCAAAACACCGAAGAGATGCGCGCCTTCGTGCGCAGCATGACGCACAACAGCGCGGACTTTAATCACTGGTGGAAACAGCATGACGTGATGGCGCGCGAAGGCGGCGAGCGCGCGTTCGAGCACCCTCAGCAAGGCGCGCTGCGCTATCGCCAGCTCACCTTCCACCCGGCGGAGCACGGCGGCCTGAAGCTGGTGATGCTGATCCCGCTGCCGTAATTGGTAACAAATTCATAGACAGGTTTACCCGTCATTTATTTATTGGTTCATGTAAACGCGCTAGGGTGATTGTTACCGATGACAACGATCATCCAGCACCGTTATTTATCTCCCGAGGTACGCCTATGCAATCCGAAGAACAACGCCTTATCGATGGTCTGTTTGGCCGCCTGAAAGAAGCCGAGACCAAGACGGGCCCACGGGATCTCCAGGCAGAACAGCAAATCAATCAGCATATTCGCGAGCAGCCTTCCGCCCCTTATTACATGGCGCAGGCGATGATCATTCAGGAAGCGGCGCTCAAGCAGATGGACCAGCGGGTCAAAGAGCTGGAAGCCCAGGTTGCGCAGTTGCAGCAAACCGCCAACGGCCAACAGAGCAGCGGCGGTTTCCTGGCCGGCCTGTTCGGCGGCGGCAGCCGCAATACGCCAAGCCCGCGTGAACAGTATCAGGCGCAGCAGCAAAATACGGCGGCCTGGAACAACGCGCAGCAGGGGGGCTACGCGCAGCCGCAGCAGCCAGCCTACGCCCAACCGCAGCAGGCGGCGCCTTCACGCGCCGGCGGCTTCCTGGGAGGCGCCTTGCAAACGGCGGCGGGCGTCGCCGGCGGCGTGGTATTGGCCGACATGCTGACCGGCATGTTTCGCCATTCGCAGCCGCAGGAAATCGTGAACATTATCGAAGAAACCCCGGCGCCGCTGGACGACAGCGCGATGCGCAATTTCGACGCCTCCAACAACCTTGATACCGTCAACAGCGGCGACGGAGGCAGCTTCCTGAATCAGGACAACGGCTTCCAGAACGCCAACTACCAGGACGACCAGGACTACGCCGACGACGATTACAACGACGACGACGATTCCTTCCTGTAATGCCTCTCTCCCCCTCTCACCCGCAGAGGGGGGATTTCCCGTTTCGCCGATCTGGACTACAGTGAACGCTGTTCATTTATCCGGCCGGGAGAAACGATGCCGAGCTTTAATCCTTCAGCCCCGTACTTCAGCGAACGCCTGCAGATGCGGCCGCCGGTGATGGCGGACCTCGAACGTTTCTACGCCATCTTTGGCGATCCGCAAACCCAGCTTTTCAACCCCGCCGGCCCGCTCACCAGCGAAGCGCAGGCCGCTTCGGCGCTGCAGGAGCGGCTCGCCGGCTGGCGGCAACACGGCTACGGCTCCTGGGCGCTCGCCCTGCGCGAACGGCCGGATTGGGTTATCGGGTTTGGCGGGTTGTCCTGGAAACCGCTCGGCGCGCAGCGCACCGTGAACCTCGGCTATCGCTTCGACACCTGCGTCTGGGGCATGGGGCTGGCCACCGAGATGGCGCGGGCTTCACTGCAATACGGGTTTGTCGGGCTGGGGCTGGGTGAGATTTCCGCCATTGTGCGCGCGGAGAATCAGGCTTCGTGGCGGGTGCTGGAAAAGATCGGCATGCAGCGTGTGGATACGCTGGATGACGTGCCCGGCGCGGCGCCGAGCCTGGTGTATACGCTAAAGCGCGGCGACTATCAGGGCTGATCGCCGCTGATTTTAGCCAACGCCATGCGGTAAGATTTGACCTTCTGACGCTTTTTCAGCCAGGTGGTGGTAGAGACGATGAATACCGCGCCCGACATCGCCAACACGCCGATCGGGTGGCCGTAAAACACCATCAAGGCAAAGTATACGGCGGAAACGATCGCCACCCACTTCGCCGTATTGCCCATGTCGCTCTTCTCCTGGGTCAAACGGCGGATGTGTTCTTCTTCACTGATTCCCATACGCGCTCCTTGTTGGCTGAACGTTCCATTATATGGGGCTGGAATGTTGATATTTCAAGCAGTTGGATGGTAAAGAAGCGTAAAGCTCAGGCCGGCGGTTCCCGCCGCCGGGGCAGATAGCGCCCGGGCTGATCGGCGCCCGGCAGGCCGGTGCCGTCGTTGCGGCCAAACAGCCGGTAGCGATTGCCGGCGACCGCGTCGTAGACCTTGTCCGCCAGCCGCGGCGGCAGGTAACGCGCCAGCGCCAGCACGCGGTACGGCCACCCCAATTGGCGCAGCGCCTGGAACAGCGCAGCCGAACGCAGCCAATAGCACCCCTGCTCAACATAGACCACGGAATCGAAACGATCGGTCGGCAGCCCCAACGCCTGCAGGATCGCCTGCCCTTCGACGGATTGCACCGTCGCCAACAGAATGCACCGCTGCCGATCGGCGCGAATAAGATACCTCACCAGCCCGTGACACAGATTGCATTCGCCGTCGAACAACAGCGCGCGATCGCCGGGCTGGAGATAGGGCAATGGTGATAAAGGGGTCATTCCGCCTCCCGTTAAACGCACGCCTTAGCCTAACGCGCCTTGAGCGTGCGAACCAGAGCGGGATGACGGCCCGTTAACGCGCAGGCGGGGCGTCCGGCACGGCGACCACCGCGACGCGCACCTCGTAATGTTTGGCGCTGCCCGCCGGGATCACCGCCGTCAGTTTATTGATGGTTTCCACCGGATTGTCGCTGACCGAGGTGGCGCAGAACAGTTCACCGCCGTGGCAGAACCCCGGCTTGGGCGGGTGGCCGCCCGGGAAAGGCGGCATGCGCATCGGCTCATCCGCCGCGGGCGGCACCGCTTTGGCCGCAGGCGCCTCGGGGGCAGATATCGCGCTCGCGCTGAACAACAGCGCCATGCCCATGCAGGGCAGCGCCAGGATCTTGATTGCTTGTTTCATTGAATTAGCCTCATTTGCCGGGTTCGGGATTACGCTACCCCGCTCCCGGCTAATGAGAAAGCCGCTTTTCGCTACCTTTTCGCCCCGCTACGTTTTGCTTACATCCCGCGTCTAACTTAATGAAAATAGAAGATTTGGAAGCACTCCGATTTTTCTATCCTTCCACACGGCGCATACAACCCTGTGTGGAAGGCTTTAATTTTGCAATCAACCACTTAATGGGGATACAGGCTAGCTTTCCTGCTTATCTTTTCTCTTCTGCCTAAAGTTTTCGTCATTAATACAATATTGGTAAGAATCAACGATCAACCCCGTTAGCCGCAAAATATTTTCCGGGCGGTCGATAATGATATGCCCCCCTGCTGCCAACTCCAGGCCGGCGCGAGTTATCTCAGCCTGCCTGGCATCGTCTATCTCAAGCGGAAGCAAAATGGTTGGGCGTTGCTTATTGTCGAAATAACGCAGAATCCAACGCGTCGTCTTCCCTTGAAAGAGGATGCTGTAATAGCTTTCGGTATCTTTCGCAACCAGCTCTGCCTCAGTGCCCAAGATCATCGCCACATTGTCAAACAGGCACCTTTCTGCAAAGGTCGTCACTATTTTACTATTCTCGGGGTCAACGATCGGGGCGAGCGGGTCGGGTCTGTTTTGCGTTTCACCTTCATCTGGTGACTCAGACGTTACAACACTTTCCGACGTCACTGACAGACCAGAAACGACCATCGCACTCACTGCTTTTTCAACAGCCAAACGAACCAATGGCGTTATTGTGTCCAAAAAACGTTGGTTTAGCTGACGCTGAACGTTAGAGCGACTTGCCACATAACGAACAAAATCTGAATCAACGTCTCGAAGGCTGGCGCTGATAGTTTTTGTAAATGAAGTCAGATAGATACTTTCTTCAGCTAACGTTCGCAGCGCTTCAGGCTGAAATTGGTCGTGTCTAAATCTATAAAGCTGATCAATATCAGAATCGTTTAGATTATTAAAATCTATTTTCAGGAATGGCGAATCATCCATGATGTTCTTATCTTTCAGATCGGTGAAAAATCGCCATTCTTTTCCATTAGTTATTGCAGAAACAGTGACCTCTGGTGTCGCATTAAAATAGCGAGATAGCTGGGGACTATGGTTTGACAGATTTTGATTGAAAGACTTCGCCTCGATGAACATGACGGGAACCGCATGGCAAAAAAGGGCGTAATCAACGCGCTCACCCACTTTAACACCTGGAAAATCAGCACCATACTCTGCCTTCACCTTAGTGGGGTCATACGGATGAAAGCCTAAGGTTTCTAATAACGGCAAAATTAATGCCTGCTTAGTCGTTTCCTCAGTATTGCAATGCTGGCCAACAGAGGCCACATGAAGAACATGGGCCTTAAGCTTATCTCTGAATGCATTCATCAACCATCCCTCTGCTGTGTTAAATCGCTGTAGTCTTAAATCACACGTTCAAAAGTGCTTTTCTTGCAACAAAGCGGTGTTCTTAAATAGAACTCCGTCAATATTTAATAGAATTAGCATTAATTATTAGTTATATAGCAGAACAAATAGCCTTAATCAAAATAGGAACACGAAGACCTACAGCCGATCACAATAAAAAAGAGATAAGTATTAACAGATGGGAATTTATAGCGAGTGAACCATTATTGGTACTTATACAGAATCCAGCGACAAATGATGGGCAGGGAATACTGCCCATCTATCGCGCGCGTTACTTACCGTTCGTCAGCGTGTTATAGCTGGTCATCAGATTGCGGTAGTCCGGGATATGGTTGGAGAACAGCGTGCCCAGGCCTTCGATGTCGTTGCGCCAGTCGCGGTGCAGTTCGCAGGCGACGCCGAACCAGGTCATCAGCTGCGCGCCGGCGGCTTCCATGCGGCTCCAGGCCGACTGACGCGTCAGCTCATTGAAGGTGCCGGAGGCGTCGGTCACCACAAAGACCTCAAAGCCTTCATTGAGCGCCGACAGCGCCGGGAATGCCACGCACACTTCGGTCACTACGCCGGCGATGATCAGCTGTTTACGGCCGGTGGCTTTTACCGCCTTGACGAAGTCGTCATTATCCCAGGCGTTGATTTGGCCAGGGCGAGGAATGAAGGGAGCATCGGGGAATTGGGCTTTCAGTTCCGGCACCAGCGGGCCGTTGGGGCCGTTTTCGAAACTGGTGGTGAGAATGGTCGGCAGATTGAAGTACTTCGCTAAATCACCCAGCGCCAGCACGTTGTTTTTAAACCGATCGGGATCGATATCGCGCACCAGCGAAAGCAGCCCTGCCTGATGATCCACCAGCAATACGGCGGCCTGGTCCTTGTCGAGGCGCTTGTAATTTGCAGTCATGGTTTTACTCCTGTGGGGGTTGATGTTGCGGATGAAACGCCCCGCCAGGGCGGGGCGTTGAGGTTTAAGTGTAGCGCCTGAGCCGGGGAACACGTCCCGCCCCAGGCGCCAAGGTCAGCCGGCGCTTGCTTCGGCGTTCATGCTGCCGAACTTGCCGCTGTTGAAATCGCGGAACGCCTGCTGGATTTCCGCGTCGCTGTTCATGACGAACGGGCCGTAGCCGACGATAGGCTCATCGATCGGTTCGCCGCTCAGCACCAGCAGCGCGACGTCGTTGTTGGCTTCAATCGTGATCGAATCCCCCGCCCGGTCGAAACGCACCATTTGGGTTTCGCGCACCACCTCTTCGCCGTTGACCAGGATCGCACCGTGCAGCATCACCAACGCCAGCGTATGGCCTTCTTTCACCGTCAGCGTGGTGGTGTGGCCGGCATTCAGCTTCATATCCCACACGTTGAGCGGGCTGAAAGTGCGTGCCGGGCCAGCGTGGCCGCCAAAGTCCCCGGCGATCACCCGCACCTGCCCTGCGCCGTCCGCCAGCGGAACCACCGGAATATCGGCGTTCAGCAGCGTCTGGTAACCCGGCTCGGCCATTTTGTCCTTGGCCGGCAGGTTGACCCACAGCTGCACCATTTCCATGGTGCCGCCCTTGCGCGAGAACTCCCGCGAATGGAACTCTTCGTGCAGAATGCCGGAGGCGGCGGTCATCCACTGGACGTCGCCGGGGCCAATCACCCCGCCGCTGCCGGTCGAGTCGCGGTGTTCCACTTCGCCTTGATAGACGATGGTCACCGTTTCAAAACCGCGATGCGGATGCTGACCCACGCCGCGGGTGCCGGAGGCAGAGCGGAATTTGGTTGGCGCCGCGTGATCAAGCAGCAGGAACGGGCTCATTTCCGCCCCCAAATCGTTATAAGAGAACAGCGAATTCACCAGGAAACCGTTACCGACCCAATGTGCTTCCGGGCTGTTGTGAATACCGAGGATTTTTTTCATCTTGAACTCCCGTTTCAGGCCTCACGGCCTTAAGTTGATGTCGGAAGTTTAATCCGTCGGGGTTTGCTGCAGTAGTAGGCAAGATGTACACTCAGCGTTCTACTGGTAGAACGATAAGGGATAGGATGCTGACCGATCTGAACGATCTGTTTTTCTTCGCCAGCGTGGTCGATCACCAGGGATTCGCCCCCGCCGGCCGGGCGTTGGGCATTCCCAAATCCAAGCTCAGCCGCCGCGTGGCGCTGCTGGAAGAGCGGCTGGGCGTGCGCCTGATCCAGCGCTCGACGCGGCGTTTCTCGGTGACCGAGGTCGGCCAAAACTATTACGCGCACTGCAAGGCGATGCTGGTGGAAGCGGAAGCGGCGCAGCAGGCGATCGAACAGACGCGCGCCGAGCCCTGCGGCACGGTGCGCATGTCCTGCCCGGTGGCGATCCTGCACACCCGCGTCGGCAGCATGGTGGCGGCCTTTATGGCCGACTATCCGAAGGTGGCGGTGCATCTGGAAGCGACCAACCGCCGGGTGGACGTGGTGGGGGAAGGGTTGGATCTGGCGATCCGCGTGCGGCCGCCGCCGCTGGAAGACAGCGATCTGGTGCTGAAGATCCTGGCGCAGCGCACCTGGTGCGTCGCCGCCAGCCCGGCGCTGGTGCGTACCCTCGGGCCGGCGCACGCGCCGGAAGACCTGCGTAAATACCCGACGCTCGATCTCGGCCCCGCGCGCGCTCAGCACCAATGGCGGCTGACCGGCCCGCAGGGTGAACGGGTGGAGTGGGAACACACGCCGCGGCTGGTCACCGACGACATGCTGATGCTGCGCACCGCCGCCATCGCCGGCGCCGGCATCGTTCAGCTGCCGGCGATGATGATGCGCGACGACATGCTGCGCGGCGAACTGGTCCAGCTCCTGCCCGGCTGGCAGCCGCAGGGCGGCGTGGTGCATGCGGTTTACCCGTCGCGCCGCGGGCTGCTGCCGGCGGTAAGGCTGCTGCTCGATTATCTGGGCGAGCAGTTCACCAGCATCGAAGAGGAGTGATCAGGCGGTGATTTCAATCGCGTTGCCGTCCGGATCGCGGATGACGGCCTCGTAGAAGCCATCGCCGGTCCAGCGCGGCGCGGACAGCAGGATACCCTCCTGCTGCGCGCGCTTCGCCAACCGATCGACCTGCCCCTCATCCCCCAGCGACAGCGCGATGTGCGCCCAGCCCACCCGCTCTTCCTGGGCCTGCGCCGGCAACAGCGTCGGCACGCGCATGATCTCCAGCGTCGGCCCGGCCGCCAGGCTGACGAAGCGGGAAACAAACCCCGGCCGGTTGCGGCTGACATACTCCTCGCCCGCCTCAGCGTTGAAATAGCGCTGCCAGAACGCCAGCTGCGCGTCGATGTCGCGGGTCCACAGGGCGACATGGGCTATTTTCATCATCATTCTCCGGTCGGTAAATCGCTGTGCCAAACCTGGCCACCGCCCTGCGCCACCTGCAGCTCGAGCTGCGGGTGCGCGCCGCGCGCCGTCACCAGATGATCCACCCGCCCGGCGGGCAGGAAGGGGTAAGGGGCGTAGGTATTGAGCTTGTCGCGGGTACACAGCACCGCCACGCTGCCGGCGCGCGTCAGCAGCCGCTTTTTGAACGTGGCATCCTGGTAGCTCAGCGCGGAAAAGCCGCCGTCCGGGTCGTAGGCGCAGATGCCGGTGAACACCAGATCGAAATGGAAACCGTCTATCTCTTCCGCCGCCTTGGCGTCCACGCAGCCGCCGACCTGCGCATCCAGCTCGCCGCCGATCAGAATGGTGCGGAGCCCCGGCCGTTCCAGCATTTTGCCGGCGATGCTCAACGCATTGGTCACCACCGTCAAACGCCGATCGCGCGGCAACAGATCCGCCAGATACAGGTGGGTGCTGCCGGCGTCGAGGAAGATCAGCTGCTCTTCACCGATCAACCCCAGCGCGGTCTGCGCCAGCGCCAGCTTCTCATCGCCGCTGAGCGCCATGCGCGCCGCAACGGGCCCCTCGGCCGGCGTCGGCGCCAGCGCGCCGCCATAGATGCGTTTGCACAGATTCTGCGCCGCCAGCTGGCGCAGATCGCGGCGGATGGTGGCTTCGGTGGTATTCAGCCGCTGCGCCATCTCCAGCGCCAGCACCCGCCCCTGTTGGCGAAGCGTGTCGAGAATGGCCTGGTGGCGCTCATTCGGTAGCAGTTTGGACATCGTGTCAATCCGGTGACGCTAAAGTGATCACAAATGTACATAAACAAACACAAACGTACAACCGTGAGCGAAAGAAAAATCGCCGGGCAGGATTTTCGCCTGCGGGATGTTGGCTATACTGAGGCAAGCGAAGTTACCGCAGACGTAACGGCTTGGGCGCTAAGGGAAAACGATGTTATTGACGATCGCAAGGTGGCTGTTTCAACTCCCCGGGAAGCTGTTCGGGCTGATTTTCAAAAATCGCCTGAGGATATTTTTGTTCTTCATGCTGGTCGCCGTTGGGGTGCTCGGCGCCAAGCGCTATCTGCGCGCCCACCAATATGACGACGAGTTCAGCCTCACCGCCCCCGCCGATTACAACCGCGCAATAAAGCGCGAAATGCCGCTGCGCGAGGCGCGTGAACAGTGCGGCGGGCCGCTGCATGACAATGCCGGGCAGCCGTGGCCCGCCTCAGCGGGTTATCTGCATCAGCCGACGCGGCTGCCCACGGCCGGTCTACATCGGCTGACGCTGGATAATCAGGGCAACGATTTTGCGGTGCTGGTCAAGCTGGAAACGCCGACGGCGCCGCAGCAGCTGGCGGAAGTCTTTATTCCGCCCGCCGGCAGCTTCGAGGTGAAAATCAATGCGGACGCGGAACACGTGATGAAAATCAAGAACATCAAGACCGGCTGCATGTTCCGCTCCCGGCCGTTCAACCTGGATAAACAGCGCGATTGGCGCATGCCGCTGACGCTACAAAAGGACGGCAGCCTGCAACTGCAGTCGATAGGCGATCGCCAATTCTGATCGGGCGCCGGAACCGGCGCCGCATAGGGTTACTTTTTCACCGGATGATCGCGGCGGAACAGCTCCCAGCTTTCAATTTCCTGCCCACTCGGCAAGGTGCAGGTGGAATACTGGCCTGCCGCATTCTCTTTGGCGTTCAGCTTGCCGCCGATTTGGGTGCAGTACACGTCGGCCGGGTTCGCCATGCCGATCGGTTTCACCTGCGGCGGCGGTGGCGCATCGTTGGATTTCACGGAACACCCCTGCAACATCGTCATCCCTGCCAGCAGGGAAAGCATCAACGTTTTTTTCATTTTTCCAGCTTATACAAAAAAGAACGGCGGAGCACTCCGCCGTTCGCTTATCATGAAATAAAGGATTTGCCCTGTTTCAGCACCAGATCGCAGGCTTTTTGCTTCACCTTCTCGGTGATCTGCGAGGTGCCCAGGCTGTTCAGATCCAGGCTCTTGCCTTCGCCGGTCTGCAGCAAGCCGCCCAGGCCCTGCTGATAATCCTGGCTCTTGGCGTTTTCGGTGCTGGTGATGCCCAGCTTGCTGAGCAGTTGATCTTTCACCCCTTCGGCGCCGTTAGCCGACAGCACGTTGTTTTTCACGCAGTACTGCAGGATGCCGGCGGCATTGGTCATGCTGCTGGAGCTCAACGCCTTGTCGCCACCGTTCAGCAGGCCGGTCAACGAGGAGAGCGACATGCCGCCGCTGCTGTCGCCGCCCGACTTGCTCAGTTCGCCCGCCGCGCTGCTGAGGGAATCCATCAGCCCGGCGGCCTGGCTGGCGCCGCTGGCCAGGGTAGCGGACAGCGCCAAAGCCAGCAGTAAACGATGTTTGGTGATCATAGTGGTGAAACTCCTGTAATAACGGCATGCAATCGGCGCAGCGCGCCGGGATACCCTTTCCGACGCCGCCGGCGGCGACAAGTTCCTTTAATCTCGCCGCTGCGCCGTTTTTCGGAATTCAGGAAGTTTAGAACTGCCAGCGCAGCCAGGCGAAGAACACGTTGCCGTTGTTATAGGTGCCGGGAATGTAGGTCGCCTGGAACGTCAGCCGCTGATAGCCGATAGAAGCCAGCGGCAGCGGCGCCGGGATGGGAATGTATTTCCAGTTGTCACGCGCGGTGACGCTGGCGGTAAAGCCCAGCCCCAGGCGGAAATCCTTGTCATCCAGCGGGCGCCAGATCTTCTCGTAGGCGTAGCCGCCGATCGGCTCCCACTTGTTGAAGGAGTCCTTGAACGCCATGATGTAGATGCCGTGCCAGTCACCGTCGCTGTCGTAGCGGGAGATGCCGTAACCGGCGCCCCACGGGCGTTCGTTGTACTTATCGATATGTTCATCATCATAAGTCCAACGGTTGTGCCAGGTAATGGCCGGGATATAGAGATCGTGGTTAGGCGAGTTGTTCCAGGTCTCCGCCACGTTATCGGTAAAACGCTGCCATAGACCCGGTTTTTCAGCCTGCGCGGTATTGCCACTTTCTGTACCAACCTCAGCGTAAGAAGGCAGTGCAGGAAATATCAACGCCAGAGAACATGCCAAAAGAGTCCGTTTGAGAAACATCGTAAAGCTCCTGTAAAAATACGGCCGCAGATTTTTACCGATAGCCCAGGCAAGATCAAGCTGTATCTAATTTATCCAACGCCCGTTGTGCTTTGGTTAAGTTTAGCGCCGGAAAATGCCCAATAATTCATAACAAACCGTACCTCTGTCTATCCGCATGCTATCGCCTTTAAGGCGGCAAAACCGTGGGAAAAGTCCGCTTTGTCGCACGCTACTCGCGGGCAAGATGCTTGACCAACACATCGACATCGAGACGGTTCACAAATTCCAGAGAATATGAGGAATAGAGGCCGAACAGGCGGTTTTGGTGCCCGACCACCACCAGATCGATGCCGGCCTGATGAATGAAATCGTTGACGTCCTTAAAGCGCCGGATGGTGACAATTTCCTTGACCGCAACCGGCGCATCGACGGCGCTCACCAACCGGCTCAGCATCGCCTTGGCGGCGATCACCTCCTGCGCCTGGCGATCTTTGACCAGCGCATCGCTGCCGTACTCCAGCTCCGCATAGTCGGCGTTAAGGTGGCCGACGGTGATGGCGATCGGCAGCCCGCGCACCATCGCCACCGTTTGACGCAGCAACGGCAGCCCATCGCGCTCATCGTGAATCATTACCAGAATATGCCGATAGCTTTTCATCGCTCTTTCCCCCCGTCGGTCAGTGCCACTGGGGCACTACCCTCTTTGGTAGGTATACGCCATCTTCGCGCACGTGGAGAAAAGTTTACGTATCACTTCCCACGGAATGTGATGGCCACCACGTTATATTAGCGCCCGCAACGGCGTATTTTAACGCCGGCCCGACGTGGCGCGCACTGCAGCCCCCGTAAAGCAAAGCTGACGAAAATGGGCGAACAAAAACCGATTGTTGTTAATTTTTTGTTTTTTAATAGTTGCACAATGGTTTCATGAAATAAGCGTGCGGCGGATCACCAAAATCCCCCTTCACGTCAGCTTCGGCTTTTCTTTTCCAGGCTAACTGCCGGGTACCGCCAGGCAGGATTTAACGCGGCATCAAAAGTACCGGTAAACTCCCCCTGCATCATGATAAATGCCAATGCGCCGCCGCTTTGCTGTCGATATACCGCCAATGAAAAATACCGCCTCCTCCCAATACACGATAACCCTACTTTTTATGTATTTCCCAGTCGCGTAAAGCGCCGAATACAAACCGTCTATTTACCGCCTGCCCACCGTCTCTTGAACAAGTCGACGCTTTAAATAACTGTTAATGCTAACGACACAACATCGCCAGCAATTTATTTTTGCTGATTTTCGCCTGACAAAATAAAGATAAATAATCCGGAGCAATCAATGAAAATAACTATCGGGTCATTCATTCTGCAACAGCTTCACGCCCTGAACGTCGATCGTATTTACGGCGTGCCCGGCGACTATAACCTCAGCCTGCTGGAGCTGCTGGAAAGCGACGACCGGCTGGCGTTTATCGGCAACTGTAATGAATTGAACGCCGCCTACGCCGCCGACGGCTATGCCCGAATGAAGGGCGCCGGCGCGCTGATCGTCACCTACGGCGTCGGCGATCTGGCCGCGCTGTCCGGCATCGCCGGAGCCTATGCCGAATCCTCGCCGGTGGTCTGCATCGCCGGCACGCCGCCGCTGCACGCGATGAAGAATCATCAGCTATTGCACCATACTCTGGGCGACGGCAATTTCGACAACGTCATGAACTGTTTTAAACAATTCACCGTTGCTCAAGCCTTGATTACGCCGGAAAATGCCGCGCAGGAAATTCCGCGCGTTATTTCCCGCGCCTGGATAGAGAAGAAACCGGTGTATTTACAGCTGCCTTCCGATATTTGCGACGTCGAAATTGAAATCACCGCAGCCACAGAGGCGCCGCAGTTGCCGGCCAGCGATAAATACAATGTGCAATTAGCGGCGATGGCGCTGTTAACCAAAATAAAACGCGCGCAGCGCCCGATCATGTTGGTCGACCAAATGGTGGATCGCTATCAGCTGCAGCGGTTGGTGATCGAGGTCGCTCACCGCTTTGCCATTCCGCTGACCAATATGCCGACCGCCAAATGCATCATTCCGGAAGATACCGCCGGTTGGATGGGCGGCTACAGCGGCAACCTGTCGCGCCCCGAACTGTATGAACGCATGGCGCACTCGGACTGCGTGCTGAGCTTCGGCGTGCGTCTGGTGGACTCCACCACCGGCTATTTCTCGCAGCAAATTCCCGCCGCCGCTCAGGTGGATATCCAGCCGTTCTCGCTGAAGCTGGACAACACCTCCTATCCAGCGGTGGCGACGGCGGATCTGCTGCAGGCGCTGCTGGATCTGAGCGAAGACGCGCCGGTACAGCGCCTGGCGCCGCTGCCCGATCCGCGTGAAAAGCTGGCGACGCCGAGCGACGCCCCCATCGACCAGGCCTATCTGTGGCAACGGATCCAGCGATTTATCCGGGCGGATGACGTGGTGGTGGTGGAAAACGGCACCTCTGGCGCCGCCATCGGCGGCATGCGCATGCCGGGCGGCGTCAAGGTGGTCAACCAACCGATCTGGGGCTCGATCGGTTATACCCTGCCGGCGCTGCTCGGCACCCTGATGGCAGCCCCTGAGCGCCGTCACCTGCTGTTCATCGGCGACGGCTCCTTCCAGCTCACCGCGCAGGAAGTGTCTACCCTGCTGCGCTGCGAGCAAAAGCCGATCATCTTCCTGATCAACAACGACGGTTACACCATCGAGCGGTATATCCTCGGCGAAAACTCGTCCTACAACGACATCGGCCCGTGGGACTACGCCAAACTGCCGGCGGTATTGAATACCCAGGCGCAGCCGTTCAGCGTGGCGGTGGAAACCACGCAACAGCTGGAAATGGCCCTGGAACACGCCTCGCGGCAGGATCGGCTGGCGTTTATCGAGGTGAAAGTGCCGATGATGGACACGCCGCCGGTGATGAAAGAGTTCTGCAACCGCTGCAACAGCTTTAACTTCGGCCTGACCAACCCGCGCCGCAGCGCCTGATGCGCGATCGCGCCGCCGATGGTTTCAGGCCACCGGCGGCGTTTTCTTTTGGGTTACCCGCCGGCGCGCGCCATGCAGCGCTGGCGGCGTTCATCCACCCGTTTGGCGAACCAGGCGGTGGTCAGCTTGCGGGTGATTTTCGGGCTTTCCAGCTGGATGCCCGGTAGCATCTCGCGCGGCAGCTTGCCGCCCGCCAGCGCAAAGACCTTCTTATACAGATCGGTGTCGGCAAAGTCGGCCGTCTCGCCTTTCTCCAGCGCCCGGCGAATGGCGCTGTCGCTCATGTTCAGGCGCTTGCCGAGCGTGCGCACCGCCAGCTCGGTCGAGCCGGGCTTGTCGCTGCCGAAGTCGATAAGATCGCCGTCCAGCGCCAGCGGAATGGCGCTCGCCCGGCTGACCGCGTTTTGGAACGCCGCGTTGCGGCTGGCGTACCAGCCGGCGTTGAAGTCGGCAAAGCGATAAATCGGCCGGCTGTAATCGGCCGGATATCCCAGCAAATGCATAATGCCGAAGTACATGCCGCCGCGCCGGCTGAAGACTTCGCGGCGAATCGAGCCGTCGATCGGATAAGGGTACCCTTTGGCGTGCGCCTCGGCGAAGGCGATGCTCACCTGCATCGGGCCGCCGGTATGTACCGGGTTTAAATGGCCGAACAGCTTCTGCCCCATCGGCACGCGGTCGATCATGTCATCGAAGATATCGCTCAGATCCTTCTCGGTGCGCACCTTATCCAGCCGCTCGCTGTAGCTCTGCCCGTTCGACGACGAAATCTTCAACGCGGTGTGTACCAAAAAGTTCGGGATGTGCATCTGATCGGCGCGGCGGTCGATCTCCTTCCAGGCGATCTTCGGCAGCCCCGGCACCTGCGGGTTAGCCCGGAACGTCGACTCCTGTTCGGTCACCGCCAGCACCGAACACAGGTTCTCATCGCTCGGCTCGATGCCCTGCGCGGCGAAGGCGGCGGTAATATCGGTGGCCCAGCCCTGACGATCGCCGGCGTTGGCCGGGATCAGCGTCAGCAGCCGGGCTTTGACATCGGCGGGGCGCGCCGTCGGCGCCGTGGTGGTGGTTTTGCTGGTACAGCCCGCCAGCGCCAGCAGCGCGGCCAGGCTCAGCCAACGGAAGGATATCGGGTGGAATAAACGAGGTATCGGCATCTTTTCCCTGAACGTGATGACATGAACAGCACTGAAATTAGCCCAGCCGCCGCGCACAATCCAGTATAAAGATATGCCACGCCTTTCCGTCAGGCCGCTATGTTCAAACGCTCGATAAAGATGTATTTTATATACATCATATAAATCACTTTGCTTGCCCAGCCAGAGGAGCCCCTTATGGAGCAGCAGCTGCTTTGCTATAAAACCCTGCCGGAATGGAACAGCGACACGCTGCCGGAGGCCTTCCGCCAGCGCCACAACACCCAGAGCGGCACCTGGGCGAAGCTCACCGTACTGAGCGGCAGCCTGACGTTCGCCATGATGACCGAGGACGGCGCCACCACCGAGACCTGGCAGTTCAGCCCCGAAAGCCAGCCGCCGTTTATCGCACCGCAGCAGTGGCATCGCATCGTTTCCTTCTCGGACGACATGACCTGCCGGCTGGCGTTTTACTGCACGGCGGAAGATTACTACCACAAGAAATACGAACTGACGCGCACCCACTCCGAAGTGATCGAGGCGGCGGCGCGCATCGCGCCGGGCAAGGCGCTGGATCTGGGCTGCGGCGGCGGCCGCAATTCGCTCTATCTCAATCTGAAGGGTTTCGACGTCACCGCCTGGGACAAGCACGCGCCGTCGATAGACCGCCTCAATCAGATCATCGACGCCGAGCAGCTGACCCGCCTGAGCGCCGGGGTGCAGGATCTCAATACCCACCGCTTCAGCGGCGAATACGACTTCATCCTGTCCACCGTGGTGATGATGTTTCTCGAACGCCAGCAAATTCCGCATATCGTGCAAAACATGCAGGACAGCACCGTTCGCGGCGGCCATAACCTGATCGTGGCGGCGATGGATAGCGAGGATTATCCCTGCCCGCTGCCGTTCCCGTTCACTTTTAGCCCGGGTGAACTGCAGCATTATTATCGCGACTGGGAGATCCTCAAATACAACGAGGACGTCGGCCAGTTGCACAAGACCGACGCCGCCGGCAACCGTATCTCGCTGCGCTTCGCCACCCTGCTGGCGCGCAAGCTATAGCGCGTCGTGAAAGATCACCCCCAGCGTGTGGCGTTGGCCGGAACGTACCCGGCTGACGCCGTGGCGCAGATTGACCCGATAATAGCCTTTAGCCCCCGCCACCGGGCGATGATGCACGGCGAACACCACCGCGTCGCCCTGCTGCAGTGGCACCACCTCCGGCCGGCTCTGCATCCGCGGCCGCTGTTCGGTCAACACGAATTCGCCGCCGGTGAAGTCCCGTTCGGGTGCGGAGAGCAAAAACGCCACTTGCAGCGGAAACACCCGCTCGCCGTACAGATCCTGATGCAGGCAGTTGTAATCCCCCGCTTCGTAACGCAACAGCAGCGGCGTCGGCCGCCGTTGGCCGGCCCGGTGGCATTCGGCCAGGTAGGCTTCGTGTTCGGCGGGATAGCGCGCCGCCAGGCCCAATAAGGTATTCCAGCGGTTGGCCACCGGCGCCAGCCGCGCATACATCAGGCTGCGCGCCTCGGCCACCGGCAGCGGCAGCGGATAGGCGAAATAGCGGTACTCGCCGCGGCCAAAACCGTGCTGCGCCATCACGACACGGCTGCGAAAATGCGCATCGTGCGGGTAGAGCGCCGCCAGCTCGCGGCACAGGTCTTGGCTGAGCACGCCAGGCAACCGCGCGCAGCCCTGCGCATCGAGTTCGCGTTCAATTGCCGCCCAGTCCAATTCGGCCAGCCGCGCCGCCAGCGAGCGGCTCATCGCTGCGCCTCTTTTTCCAGCAAGGCTTTCTTGCGCTCGACGCCCCAGCGATAGCCGGACAAGGCGCCGTCGTTGCGCACCACCCGGTGACAGGGGATCGCCACCGCCAGCACGTTGGCGGCGCAGGCGCCGGCCACCGCGCGCACCGCTTTGGGCGCGCCGATGCGCCGGGCGATATCGGCATAGCTGACGGTTTCGCCGACCGGTATCGCCCGCAGCGCCTGCCAAACCCGCTGTTGAAACGCGGTGCCGCGAATATCCAGCGGCAGCGCCAGCCCGTTCTCCGGCGCTTCAATCAGCCCCACCACCTGCGCCATCAGCGCTTCATACTGCGCGTCGCCGCCGATCAGCTCGGCATTAGGGAACTTGTCCTGCAGATCCTGCACCAACCGCTGCGCATCGTCCCCCAGCAGAATGGCGCAGATGCCCACCTCGCTCTGCGCCGCCAGGATCTCGCCCAGCGAACAGCGCCCAACGGCGAAATGGATGCGCATGCCTTTGCCGCCCGCCCGGTAAGCCTTCGGCGTCATGCCCAGCGCGGCGTTGGCTTGCCGGTAGAAGCGGCCGTTGGCGCCATAGCCGGCGTCGAAAATCGCGTCGGTCACCGTCTCCTGCTGCGTCAGACCGGTGCGCAGCCGTTGGCTGCGCTGCGCGTCAGCATAGCCTTTCGGCGTCAGGCCGGTGATCGCTTTGAACAGCCGGTGGAAATGGTATTGGCTCAACCCGACGTGGCGCGCCAGCGTCTGCAGCGACGGCGCTTTCTCCGCCCGTTCGATATAGCGGCAGGCCTCGGCTATCTGCCGCGCATGCTGCTCCGTCAACGGCGTCAGCCCCTGGCGGCAGCGTTTGCAGGGCCGATAACCGGCCGCCTCCGCCTGCTCGGCGTCCTCGAACAGCTCCACGTTTTGCCGGTTCGGCTGGCGTGACGGGCAAGAAGGCGAGCAATACACGCCGGTGGTTTTCACCGCATAGATAAAGCGGCCGTCGGCGTGTTTATCGCGGCTGACGATCGCCAGCCAGCGCGGGTCGGCGCTGTCGATTACGTTTTTCATCATCCGTTCCTCACTGCGGTTTCGATGTTAACCAGCATAGTGACGGGCCGTTGGCGAAACACGTCGGCTCTTGCTTTTTAATTCGGCGCCGACGTTTTCAACAATGTTTCGACAATTTTTAACCAACAATATGAAGTTTATTACGTTGCCAACCCGGTTGCACAGCGTTAGGATCGCGGCCGGTCACGGGCGTGGCCAGTGTTTTTGCCTGTTAGTTGCGCGCATGGAGAGGTTATTGTGTTAGAGAGTTTTGGCGTCCTGAATTTATGGACCTATTTGGCCGGGGTGGTCTTCATTATCATTCTGCCGGGGCCGAATACGCTGTACGTACTGAAAACCGGCGTATCGCGCGGCGTGCGCGCCGGCTACACCGCGGCGCTCGGCGTGTTCATCGGCGATGCGATCCTGATCTTCTGCGCCTATATCGGCGTGGCTTCGCTGATCCGCACCACGCCGTTCCTGTTCACCCTGGTGCGTTTTCTCGGCGCGATTTACCTGCTGTTCCTCGGCGCAAAAATCCTCTACGCCACCTTCGTGCAGAAGGCGCAGGCGCAACAGCAGCAGATTGAAGGCGGCCACAGCATTCTGCGCAAATCGCTGACGCTGAGCCTGACCAACCCGAAAGCTATCTTGTTTTACGTGTCGTTCTTCGTGCAGTTCATCGACTTCAACTACGCGCACACCGGACTGTCGTTCACCATTTTGGCGCTGATCCTCGAAGCCGTCAGCTTTATCTACATGAGCACGCTGATCTTCTCCGGCGCGATGCTGGCGCATTTCTTCAATCACAAGAAAGGCCTGGCGAAGCTCGGCAACGGCCTCATCGGCCTGCTATTCCTCGGCTTCGCTACCCGTCTGGCGACCCTGAGCTCGTGATCCCTCCCGGCCGGCGCCCGCCGGCCGCGGTTTACCCTTCCGTCACGGCAAAATGACACGCAGGGCAAACCGAATGTCAGGCAGACCAAAGCCGCCGCTTTTCCGCTGATCTAGACTTGCAGGGTTAACGATAACCTGATGAGCCTGATCGGAGGATGTATGTCTGACAATACCGTAGCCGTGCTGGATAGCGTGTCGCGTTTTCTCGATCGTCAGCATGGGCTGTATATCGACGGCCAGTGGCGCGCGTCCGCCGCGGAAGGCCGCCTGGCGGTGTATAACCCCGCCAATGGGCAGCAGATCGCCACCACCGCCGATGCCAACGAACACGACGTCGCGCTGGCGGTGCAGTCCGCCCACAAAGCCTTCAGCGAAGGCGTCTGGGCGCAGCGTCTGCCGGTAGAGCGCGAACGCATCCTGCTGCGCTTCGCCGATCTGGTGGAACAGCACGCCGAGGAGCTGGCGCAGCTGGAAACCCTGGAGCAGGGCAAATCCATCAACATCGCCCGCGCTTTCGAAGTCGGCAGCACCCTGAACTGGATGCGCTACACCGCCGGGCTAGCGACCAAAATCACCGGCCAGACGCTGGACGTCTCCATTCCGATGCCGCCGGGCGCTAAATATCAGGTTTATACCCGTAAAGAGCCGATCGGCGTGGTCGCCGGCATCGTGCCCTGGAACTTCCCGCTGATGATCGGCATGTGGAAAGTGATGCCGGCGCTGGCGGCGGGCTGCTCCATCGTCATCAAGCCGTCGGAAACCACCCCGCTCACCCTGCTGCGCATCGCCGAACTGGCGAGCGAAGCCGGCGTGCCGCCGGGCGTGTTCAACGTGGTCACCGGCCGCGGCACCGTGTGCGGCAAGGTGCTGACCGAACATCCGCTGATCGCCAAAGTCAGCTTTACCGGCTCCACGCCGGTGGGCAAAAGCATCGCGCGCGCGGCGGCGGATCGCCTGACCCGCGTGACGCTGGAGCTGGGCGGCAAAAACCCGGCCATCGTGCTGAAAGATGCCGATCCGCAGCAGGTGATCGAAGGCCTGATGCTCGGCAGCTTCCTCAATCAGGGGCAGGTGTGCGCCGCCAGCTCGCGGATTTATATCGAAGCGCCGATTTATGACCAGCTGGTGGCAGGTTTCGAACAGGCGGTGAAATCGCTGTCGGTCGGGCCGGGGATGGATACCGGCGCGCAAATCAACCCGCTGGTGTCGCTCGCGCACCGCGACAAGGTGGCGGCCTACCTGGACGACGCCCGGGCGAAAAACGCCGAGCTTATCGGCGGCGCGGCCGGGCCGGATGCCAACGGCTTCTACATTCCGCCGACGCTGGTGATCAACCCGGACGACAGGCTGAACCTGACGCGTGAAGAAGTGTTCGGCCCGGTGGTCAACCTGATTCGGGTGGCCAGCGCCGAGGAGGCACTGAGCAAGGCCAACGACACCGACTTCGGGCTGACTGCCAGCCTGTGGACCACCAGCCTGCAGCAGGCGATGGCGCTGACGCCGCGCATTCAGGCCGGCACCGTGTGGGTCAACACCCATACGCTGATCGACCCGAACATGCCGTTCGGCGGGTTCAAACAGTCGGGCAGCGGCCGTGATTTCGGCCCGGATTGGCTGGACGCTTACACCGAGTCGAAATCGGTCTGCATCCGCTATTGAGTGAAGCGGCGCGGGCCTGGCCCGCGCCCTGACTTACTGATACTGCCGACGGTACTCGCTCGGCGACATGCCGAAACGCTGCTTGAAAGCGGTCGAGAAATGGCTGTGATCGGCAAAACCCCAGTCGAGGCCGACTCCGGCCAGCTTCTCCTGCCCGGCGGCGCTGCGCAGCGCCTGCGCGCACAGATCCAGCCGGCGGTTCCTGATGTACTGCGCCACCACCAGCCCCTGACGGGCGAACAGCCGATACAGGCTGCGCAGTGACACCCCCAACTCGGCCGCCACCCATTCCGGGCGCAGCTGCGGCGACTGAATATGCCTGTCGATCAACGCCAGCGCCTTGTCGAAAACCGGCTGTTGCCCCTCCGGGCGCGCCTGTTCGAGCGCCAGCGCCGGGCGCAGCAGCGCCGCCAGCGCATTCAGCACCGCCTTGCTTTCCGCCGCGGCGAGTTGAAGATCCTGCATGCTGCTCAGCACCAGTTGGCGGCTGAGGCGCACCGCGCTGAGCTCTGCTCCGAGACGCTGGGCGCAAGGCGGCGGCAGCGGCAGGCAGCCGCGCGGCAACAACAGGGAGATTTGGCGTGAATCGCGCTGGAAGGTGAAGCTGCTGGGCCGTGAGGCGTCGATCAGCGTGATGTCGCCGGGAGAGAGCACCGTCTGGCTCTCGCCCTGCTCCATCAACGCGCTGCCGCGCAGCTGGAAGACGGTAAAAAAGTGCGCGCCGTCGCTGCGGGCGATCTCGCGCGGCGTGCGGTACAGCCGGGCCTGAGACACGTCGACCACGCTCAGGCGCAGCGCATGGGCGCGGAATTCCTGCATCGCCCCGCTGAAGCCCGGCCCCAGCGTTTTTGCGCAGAATCTGCCGCAGGCGGTGTTGATTTTCCCCAGCCACTCTTCGAAGCCGACGTCCCGGAGCGTTGCCAATGCCGTCATGATCTCTCCCTTCAAACAGCAGCGGTGCTGCGCCGTTGAACAGAAAACCACCATAACAATCCGTTAACACACAATCAATGGCGAGCCGGGGATTTGGCGCCGCGATCACAGATCATCTCATCGGGCGCCGGAGGAGGAATCGCCTTAAGGCTGCGTATCCAACAGATGCCGCACCACCGCCGCGTACTCTTTGGCGTAGCCTTCAACGCTGGTGCTGGCCATGCCGGCATTGTCTATCTTGTATTTGCCGGCTACGTAGAACGACGGGGTGCCGCGCACCTCGAACGCCTTTACCGCTTCGTTCTGCTTGGCGATCAACCCTTTGACCAGCAGGCTGTGGCGCGCGTTTTCATAGGTTGCGGCATCGATGCCGGCCGCCGTGAACACCCGCTTAATATCTTCGGCGCTATTGACGGCGCGCTGTTTCTGCACCGCGTCGAACATCGCCCCTTCAATCTTGTCTTCTACGCCCAGTACCGTCGCCACCGCCCAGGCTTCGGTCAGCTCATTGCCCAGTTTGCCCATCAGGCTGACGTGATACTTGGTGACTTTCTCACCGGCGGGCAGCGCCTGCGCCACGGTGCTGCCTACGCGGTAGGTCTCGGCGAACTGATAGCAAGGGCCGCAGTAGAAGGAGAAGAACTCCACCACCGCAGGCGCGGCGGCTACCGGCTTATCCAGCCGGGTGTATTGCTCGCCCGCACGGTAATCCGCGGCCTGAACCGCGGGCAGCGCCAACATCAATACGACGGCGGCAGCGAACGAACGCTTAACGTTTGCCAACATAAACACTCCTGGTTTCGATTATGAACATCGTCCTTAGCGGCGGTTTTTATAATCAAATAACCGGCAGAAGGCCAGTTTTTATTACCTTCTGTTTATGTGGGATTCAGTCAGCGGCCTTCGTAACCGTCCCAGTAGGCGCCCACCGCTTCCTGCGACAGCACCTGACGGCGTTTAGGATTGTCGGAGCCGCTGTAGGCGCGATTGATGAAAATGGTTTTGTGTTCCATGTTCTGCTGGAATTCCGGGCTGGCCAGATAATCGGCCTTTTGCTGCGCCTCGCTGCGCGCCACGCCTGCCGCGCGATCCTTTTTCCCCTGCTGGTAGAACTGTTCGAACATCGGCACGGCGTTTTTAATGCTGCCGTTCACATCGGTGCGGAATTGCGGGTCGAAGTCGTCGCGCGTTTGATAAACGTAGTGCTTGGCATGCCGCTCCGCGCTGCTGAGGTGGTGGGTGCAGGCGCTGAGCGCCAACAGCGGCAACAACAGCGCCGCGCTTTTCAGTCTTTTCATGTCGTCTGTCCCTGTCAGTGAGGAAGGTTCCTTTAGCGCCAAGAGCATAGCGCCGGCCCCCGGTAAACGTCAAACAACAAAATACGCATCACATTGTTTTATATTAATATTATATACATTGATTGGTATTCATTGCCTGAAACACTATGCTTTAACCGAACAGGGTAAACACTCACCGACAGCGAGGCGGCCAATGAAACCGATCGACAAAAACGTGGGGGAGTACGACCTCACGGCGGAAAAAAAAGCGGGCATGATCACCGGCACTATCCGCGGCGAGCTGCCGGACAGCGACGCCAATCTGCCGCTGCTGCCCTTCTCCGGCACCTTTGCCGGCCCGAGCGTGGCCGAAGCCATCGCCGATATTCAGCAGCAGTTCCCCGACATCGAACCGGCGATTATCGACGACCTGCGCGAGGAACTGCTGAAGGCCGGTTTCTAAACCGGATCGCGGTGGCGCACGAACGGGCTATAGACCGGCGCACCGGGCTTCAGCGCCAGATCGGCGTCAAAATCTTCATTGCGGTTGAACCACACCGCCGGCCAGGCGGCAAGATCGCCTAAGCCAGCCCGATACGCCTGCGTCACCTGCGCCAAAGCGGCGTTCTGCACCTGCAGCGCCTCGCCCGTCAACCCGCCGCGCACGCCATAAACCAGGAACGGCTCCAGCACGCTAAAGCCGATATAGTGCAGCGCATGCATGATCGGCCACAGCATCAGCCGCATATCGCCGTCGCGCCCGTTCGGTGCGCAGGCCTGAGCAGAGGCGCCGGCGGTGACGGTCAGCAGCGCCCGTTTGCCGCGCATCACGCCGTTTTCATGGCGGTGGCGACTGTCGTAGATCCCGCCGTAAACGAACACCCGATCCATCCAGCCCTTGAGGATGGCCGGCGCGCCGAACCACCAGAAAGGGAACTGCAGCACCAGCGTGTCCGCCCAGCGCAGCAGCTCGATATGCCGCCGGATCTCCGCCGGCAGCGCCTGAGTCGTCCAGTGATGGCGCTGCTCCTGCATCGCATCGAACCTGTCCGCCTGCTTTCTGCTGGGGTAATGACCGGCACCCTCGCGCGGATCAAACTCCTCCTGATACAGATCGACCGTCTTCACCTGATGCCCTTGCGCCAGATAAGCCTGCCGCGCCTGTTCGGCCAAATGGGCATTGAAAGAATGCGGCTCGGGGTGAGCCAGCACAATCAGCACGTTCATCCTGTGTCTCCCGTTGTAAGGTGGTGCTGCTATGCTGTGGCTTTATCGCCCCCTTGGCAATTACGCACCTGAAGGTAACCCCCCATGGCCTATCCCGGCGACGTCTATTCGAGTAAATGCTCCGCGCGCGATGCGCTGGCGCTGATTTCCGGCAAGTGGGTGATGCTGATCCTGCCCGTGCTGGCACAGCGGCCGATGCGCAACGGCGAGCTGCTGCGCCGCATCGACGGCATTTCGCAGAAGGTGCTGACGCAAACGCTGCGCCAGTTGGAACGCAACGGGCTGCTCGAACGGCTGGATTTAAGTGAAAAGAATCAGGCACATGTGGAATACCGGCTCAGCGCCGTCGCCTGCTCGCTGGTCGAGACGCTGACGGCGCTCGACCGATGGGCGGAATACCATTTCCCCGAGCTGGACGCCGCCCGCGAGCGCTATGATGCAGACCGCAAGCGCGCGGCCGATTAAAGCGGTTTGCCTGGCAACGCGGGGCGCACAGAATGCGCAGATGAGACGCTTGTTCCCCGTCTCGCCATCCGTTATCTATAGTTAAATCAATTCGCCGGTAACGGCCCATTCCACCTGAGGATCTTGCCTTGACGTTTTTAAAACACCCTATCGCCGCGCTGGCGCTGGCAAGTGCCGGCCTGCTGTCGGCGGGCGGCGCGCTGGCCGCTTCCGATGCGCTGGTGTACTGCACTGTCGCCTCGCCGGAATCGTTCAACCCGCAGCTCTCCAGCTCCGGGCCGACCTTTATCGCCACCTCGCAGGTGCTGTACAACCGCTTGGTGACGCTGCGCGAAAGCGATAAAACCCCCGCCCCTTCGCTGGCCACCGAGTGGAGCGTCAGCCCGGACGGCAAGACCTACACCTTTACCCTGCGCCAGGGCGTGAAATTCAACAGCAACAAATACTTCACCCCAACGCGCGACTTCAACGCCGAAGACGTGGTGTTCACCGTGATGAGGCAGAAGGATCCGGCTAACCCGTATCACAAGGTCTCCGGCGGCAACTATGAATACTTCACCGACATGGGCCTGGACAAGCTGATCGCCAAGGTGGAGGCGGTGGACGAGCATCACGTGCGCTTCACGCTTAGCCAGCCCAACGCCGCCTTCGTCGCCGACTGGGCGATGGATTTCGCCTCGATCCTGTCCGCCGAATACGCCGACGCAATGCTGAAAAAGGGCACGCCGGAATACGTCGACAACTGGCCGATCGGCACCGGGCCGTTCGCGCTGCAGCAGTACAAACAGGATTCGCTGATCCGCTACATCGCCAATCCGCACTACTGGCAGGGCGAAGTGGCCAGTAAGCACCTGATCTTCTCCATCACGCCGGATCCGCAAACCCGGCTGGCCAAGCTGAAAACCAACGAATGCCAGATCATCCCCGCGCCGCTGCCGGAACAGTTCGCCGCCATCAAGGCCGACGGCAACCTGCAGCTGCACGACATCACCGGGCTGAACGTCGGCTATCTGGCGTTCAACACCCAGAAAAAACCGTTCGACAACCTGCTGGTGCGCCAGGCATTGAGCTATGCGGTGGACAAGAAAGCGATCGTCGCCGCGGTGTTCAAAGACAGCGGCACGCCGGCCAATTCGCTGCTGCCGCCGGGCATGCTGGGCTACAACGATAAACTGCCGGAGTACGCCTACGATCCGCAGAAGGCGCGCGAGCTGCTGAAGCAGGCCGGGCTGGAGCAGGGCTTTGAGACCGACATCTGGTCGATGCCGGTACAGCGCCCTTACAACCCGAACTCGAAGCGCATCGCCGAGATGATCCAGAGCGACTGGGCGAAGGTGGGCGTGAAGGCCAAGATCGTCACCTGGGAGTGGGGCCAGTATCTGGCCGGGCTGCGCAAAGGCGAGCAGCAGAGCGCGCTGTACGGCTGGGTGTCGGACAACGGCGATCCGGACAACTTCGCCACCCTGCTCGGCTGCGCCGGGGTGCAGAGCGGCGCCAACGTGGCGCGCTGGTGCGATAAGGATTATGACCGGCTGATCCAGCAGGCGATTCTGGAGAACCAGCCACAGGCTCGCGCCAAGCTGTATCAACAGGCACAGGTGATCTTCGCCAAACAGGCGCCGTGGCTGCCGCTGGCCACCGGCAAAGTGTTCTACGCCACCCGCAGCAACCTGAGCGGCTATGTGGTGGACGTGAACGGCAGCGATTTCGCCAAGGCCAAATTGAACTGATCTCAGGCGCCGCAGCGAGGGCTGCGGCGCTATTTGCTTCGCTACTTATTAAGCTGCCAGCCTCTGAATCTATCGTCCATTAGCTTCACAACTTACGATGCCGGCTGCCTTGCGTGCCTCCAGGCACTTAGCCCACTAAATTCATAGCTTAATAAGCGGTTTAACCCCTGGCATTTTGCTTAAACTGCACACGGGCGCTTTCCTCACCTGTAACATTTCGTTACCATCGGCGCACAGACCCTTTAACATCAAAAGGCAACCCGGTGCAGAACACCTACATGCCGTGGCAAATTCGCCTGCACTGGCTGGTGGCGATCCTGCTGGTCATCACCTGCGTCACCATCGAGCTGCGAGGCTTTGCCGAACCGGGCAGCGCCCCCTGGTACGTGCTGGTTGTCACCCACTTCAGCTGCGGCGTAACGGTGTTTGCGCTGATGATCGCCCGCCTGTTCCTGCGCTGGCGCCACCCTTCGCCCGCCATCGCGCCCAAACCGCCGAAGTGGCAAACCGGCCTGGCGCACCTGACGCACACCCTGATTTACCTGCTGCTGTTGACGCTGCCGGTGCTGGGGGTGTATTCGCGCTATCTGGGCGGCAAGGAGTGGTATCTGTTCGGCCTGCCGATGCCGTTCGCCGACGTGGCCGATCGGCCGCAGGCGCGGATGATTATCGGCTGGCACAAAACGCTGGCGTCATTCGGCTACTGGCTGATCGGCCTGCATGCCGCCGCCGCACTGTTTCACCACTACATCGTCAAGGACAATGCGCTGGTGCGCATGCTGCCGTTGATGAAAAAGCGCTGAATAATTTGGCGCCAGGGATGAATTTTCGGGCCACGCCCGCTGACAGGGAATGACATGCAAACCCAATTTTTTAATGTGACCGTCGAACAATGTGCCTGCCAACAGACGGCGCCCGACAACCTGGTGAGGATCATCGCCGCCGGCCAAACGTTCTTTTTTTACCGTGACGACTTCAGCGACAGCGAAAATCTGCTGGCCACGCTCGCCACCGGCGATCGGGTGAAGATTGGCGCCCATCGCCTGCAGGACGGCAGCTACTGGCTGCACTGGCTGCTGCACGAGACAAAAGGCCGGCTGGAGCCCGACAGAACGCTGAAATACAAGCTGAAATACTTCGCCCTGCTGGTGCTGGGCGCGGCGCTGGCCGGCGGTTTTCCGGCAGCCTTTTTCATCATGGACGGGGAAGATTCCTGGCTGACCATCGTTCTGTTCTTTATCGCCGTAATCGCCGGCCTTGTCGGCATCGGCATGGTGCTGTTCGTCGGTTCTGAGCTGCTGCTGATCGGGCATCGCGGCCGCAGGCGCCTGCTCAAGGCGCTGGATCGCGTGCTGCAGGGGCAAGACGTCACGCCGCCCGGATCGCTCAGCCTGAAAATCCCCGGCATCAGATACCGCGCCGTCAGTGCAGACGCCGCGTCAGTGCCCACAACGCAACAAACCGAGTTTCCCCTCCCTGACGGCGTCGAGGCCTCCGGCATCGAGACGGTCAACGCCCTGAGCTACGAACTCCGCCACTATGAGATCCCGCGGCAGGTGCAGTATTTGGACACCTATGCGTGGCGCCAGAAGGAGACGCACTTCGCGTTGACGACCCGTGCGCTCAACGTCCCCAATACCAAACTGCATCCGGTATTTCGTCGGCAACATCCGCTTTTCATCGCCAAAGGCGATCCGCTGCAGGTGCTGTATTGCGAGAACGACACCGTCCCCGAGTTGCCTACGGTGCGTGGGATCATCAACCACCGCGATCGCCAGACTTACCTCATCGGCGGCCGCCGCTACTTCACCGAATCCGGCCTTAACCTGTGCGCGCGCGTTGTCTTCATTCTCGGCGCGATCGTGACGTGCTTTGTGCTCGGCCTGGCGGTGGCGGATAACGCCGATACCCCGGCGGGCTTTTACCTGGATGCCTGGACCCTGCAGCGTCTCGGCAGCGAATTGCCACCGATTCTTCTCTTAATGATGCTGATGGTCAGCGGCCTCGCGCTGTTGATCGAGGGCTTCGCCCAGATCTGCCGCCTTTACTCTTTTGACCAGCACCGCACGTTTAAAACGTTTAAATACCTGCGCAATCTGCGCCGCAGGTTATGGCAGCAGGATCAGGTGACGGAGCTGAAATGATGACGTTAGCACTTTATAAAAGACCCCTTATTATCCTGACGCTGTTTTTGGCCAGCGCGCTGGGCGTCTATTTCCTCGCCCCAGAACAACGCTATGCGCAGTGGCAATGGACCCAGAGCGACGAAGCATTGCCGACGATAGCCCATTACGATCTCATCCACAGCTACCCGGCGCAGGACGGCGCCCTGCTGCTCATCAGCAAAAGGAGTGAGCGCGGGGCCTACAATAGCTTTTACGGCTGGGCGGCCAACTATCTCAGCCAGGTGTTGTTCAGCGGCCCGCAGGGATTGCAGATGCTGGGGGAACTCGACGAGTCTATCCACGATGCGGTTTGCGGCGGGCAGGAGTGCGTGCTTTTTCTGTCCAAGGGGCGCCGGATGGTCGATGTGAAACAGGGCACCATCGGGGCGCTGATCCCTTGGCCGGAGGGCGACGACAACCGGCCTTCCTTTATCGGCGGCAAACTGGTGGCGCTGCCGGGTAAACGCGCGCTGTATCTCATCAGCACCGAAGGCGTATTCTACAGCCCGGACTTTGGCGCCCATTGGCGGCAAACGCTGGATCTGCCGGCGCTGTTGGAAGCGCGACAGCTGCTGGGTTTTGAGCGCGGCGAGGAGGACTCACCGACGGCTTACGCCTCCGGCAAGCGCAAATCCATACCCGAGATCTTTACCGCCGTTGACGGCGATCGCGTGCTGTTCTGGATGAATCCGGTGCTCGGCTCCGGCGCCTTGCACATCGCCGTTAACGGCAAAACCGGCGAGGTGGCCGAACCGCATTGGCTCACGGTGCGCGTGACGGAAAGTGCGCAGGCCCCGGATGGCGGCATCTACCTGATCGCACAGACGCTGGAAAGAGGGCTGTATCAGCTCCTGCGTTATCAATCCGACGGGCAGTTGAAGGTGCTGCTGGAGACCGGCGATAAATCGCTGTATCAGCTGTGGGCAGGCAACGACAAGCTGGTCGCCCAAACGGATAACGGCGATGCGCGCCTTTCGCTGATTTTAGATCTGCGCTCATCCGACGTGCGCTACCGCCAGCCGTTGGAGTACCGCTACAACGGGCGCGACGACGCACGCCAAACCGTGATCGAACCGGAAAGCCACTATGGCGATGACGGGGAGCCCCCGGCGCTGCCCTACTTCGTTCGCTACCGTTCCACCACGCCGTGAACATGAGGAACTTGCCATGCTGTTAGGTTATGGCGCCGGCGTTGCAGGGCTGGTGGCGCTGTTGTTGGCGCTGCTGCTCGCCGGCATCCTGCTCGCCTGGTGGGGCTGGCGCTACGCTTCTGCCCGCTGCGGCCGCCCACGCCCGCCGCTTTCCTGGGGCGGCTATCTGCTGGCCTCGGCGCTGGCGATCTACCCGGTGGCGTTCGTGCTGATGCTGATCGACATCGCCATCCAGGATCTCAAGAGCCAGCGGGCGGAAGAACGCTGGAATCGGCGCAGCTACCTGACGCTCGACGAAGCCAAACCGCTCGGAGAAATCACGCTGACGAAAGGCAGCTGGGTAAACCGGCAGGAACCGCGCCTGCCCGGCACCGAAAACAGCCCCATCACGATGGACGGCGTGACCGCCGTGCGTTTTCCTCGGCCGCAGAGCGTGGCCGGCGTGCCGATCATTGCCTTCGAGGTTTTACCGCCGGTAATGGAGCTGGCGAGCGCGCACACCTTCACCCGCCCGAGCGGCCAAAGGGTACGCTGCGAAGCGGGTTGGCTGGTCTCTTTCTCTTTACCACCGGATAAGCCGGCCCCGCAGTGGGAAGAGTGGCAGGCCGGGCTGCCTGCGGCGGCGTTTCGGCCCAGCGACTGGATCTTTAGAGAGTGCTTCCCCGGCAGCCCGATCGCCGTGCTGACCTTGCACAACGGCGAAGTCAGGGTGCTGCCTTAAGCCTTACGCCGTGGCGTTGGGCAAGCGCACGGTCACGCGGTTATTGGCCGTGGGCAGCCGCAGCGGCGCGTCCTGCCAGCTTACTGCGATAACCAATACCGGCGGCGCCGCTACGCGCGGCGCACGCCCGTCGGGCCCCACGCTGTAGGCATCCCATTCAATCACGAATACGCCGCCGTCTTGCGGCTCGACCCGCTCGACAAAAAAGGTGGTGTCCGAACCGCGCCCGCCCGCCGGTTTGTGCGCGTAGGAGAGCAGGCTGAACCACTCGCCGGCGAAGTAGAGATGGTACAGACCGTCGACGATATGTTCGCCGCGGAACTGGCAGCCGCCGACGCTCAAGCCGTCGCCCGTCGGCGCTTCCGCCACGCGTTCGAGATCGCACACCAAGCGATCGGTCGGCCGGTTATCCAGCAACAGCTCATAAGGCGGCGCGTGCAGCAGCGCGGCAGGATCGTCCGCATGGCGCAAATCCGCCGGTAACGTCGAGCGCGCCGCCAGCGCGCGGCCACTGGGCAAGGCGATCTCCAGACGATCCGCCGGATCCTCTGCCCACTGCGGCACCCACAGACCGCGCACCTGACGCAGCGGCGTGGCCACCGCCTGCCGACAGCTCGCCCGCAGCCGCGCCAGCGCCTCGGCGGAACCGCCGGCCACTGCTTCCAGCTCGCGATCGGTCAGCGCAGGCAGCGCGTACATCGCCCGGGCGGCAGGTTCGTAGACCGTCAGCCCCTCACCCTCGCGGCTGCGGGTCGGGATCAGGCGCAACCTGCCGCCGTCCACGTCCTGCGGCGCCGCACAGGCGCCATGCACAATCGCTCCGTCGCGCAGCAGCAGCGTCCAAAAACTGGGGCCGCCCATGCCCAGCTCCCCCACGCCGCCAATCTGCCGGTCGCTGTCGCCGGCGTGCGTCATTTCAATCGGCTGCGAACGCCAGTCGGTCTTGCGCCACTCTGCGGCCTCTTCGGGGTTTTGCACGCCTTTTGCGGCGTATTTCGCCCATTGCAGCACGGCGAACAGCGCGATGCACAACGCGCCGAAAATCGGGTAATCCCGCCAAATCAACAGCCAACCGACGATCAAAAAGGCCCAGGCGGCCATGACGATATCCTTTTTCAAGAGCAAACCGCCTGATTCTAGCGCAAGCGGTTAGCGGGGTTGAAGCCTATGCCATGAATAATTAGCCGTTAAATAGAAAGGCAATAATTTCAGCGTTACTTCTGTGACCATGAAGATCACATAAATAACGTTTCACTGAGTGATTTTAACGTAGAAAAGATAACTCTCTGTATCTCAATACAATATTTAAATCCGTATTAAAAACCGAAGAATTAAAGCGGGAAAAAACCGCAATAATTTGTGCATATTCTAAACATTGACTATGTTTAGACATACTCTTTATATGCAGGTAAACATACTGAAAAACAAAAGAGCAAGGCTCTCAAGATAATTAAACCAACCTCGCGCACCGCGTGGGTGAAACACTCTTTACTATAAAATTCCGAGGATATTTGATCTCCACGGAACGAGTAACTTTGCGTTTTATCAGGCCAATAGGCTACACACCGCAATTAATATCATTATTAGCATTTCGGAGAGCGACAATGAAAATCGTTACAGGCATTATCCTTACCTCTGTGGCCGCCTTCAGCGGCGCGGCTTACGCGGCCGATGCGCAGCCTACCACCGGCAACGCGGAAGTGACGCTGGAACACGTGCACGCCGTGATGGAAAACGGCAGCCCGGCGCCGCAGCACGACGCCGCCTGCAAAAAAGAACTTTCCATGCCGGAATCGAAATATATGGGCATGAAGGTCAAAACCGATTACACCATCAACAGCAGCACCATGATGATGTCGGCCAAATCGATGTTCCCATCGCCAAACGATAAACAGCCGATGGAACTGACGGTCGATCTCTCCGCGCTAGGCCTGGCGGATGTGTATGCCTTCGGCGCCTTTAAACCGGCCGCGCTGCCGCAGGCTTATATTTATTTCACCATCGACAAAGATTTTAAAAATCCGGTCAGCACCTTTATGGTAATTAACCAAGGCAAGCAATATAACTGCGTAATTTCCAGCTCGAATAAAATGATGAGTGAAGAAATGCGCGGCAAGATGAAGAAACAGTAACGGAACGAAAAACGGCGCTTCCCTTAACAGGAAGCGCCTTCAGCAAAGCCTTAAATCAGACCAGGATTGTATTTCTGATTGAATTTCTCTTCCGATTGGAACAGATAAATAATGCCTTCGATAAAGCCGACAATCGCCGGGATCCCCGTCCAGCAGAACAGCAGGTAGAACAGCCCCCACCACTTCATCCCTAAGTAAAACTTGTGAATGCCCAGCCCACCCAGGAAGATGGCCAGCAGGGCCGCCGCGAGCTTGTCTTTTCTGCTCATAGTACACTTCTCCTTACTTCTCACCGAACCACCGGCATGTCCAAAAAACGGATGCCGCTCCACAGAGCGCCGCATCGCAATGCTTACGGAGAAAAACATTCACTCCTGCAAGGCTCAACGGGGGTAATTATAACAGTAATTAATTAAACGGTTGTTTAACCGGCGAAACGGTAGACAAATGGGAGATCGCATTGATTTGACTATGCGTTATCCCTCCGTACTATCCCTGAGGCATAAGTTATTAACAACGCCATATTTAATCCGCTGCAAAAGAGTGACAGGAAAATTGCACTCTCTGTTGGCAATCGGAATTTATTATTTAATTCAATTAATTACCCGATTAACAGTCATCACCCTACCGTACACCAGGGTTCGCCTATTTGAACCAATGGCGTCAAAGCCGGTGTGACAAGTGAGCATCTAATGGGCCAGGCAGCTCAGCCATTACATATTTATCGCCCCTATCGCCCGACGCATCGTCCTTCATACGGCGTTGTATTTCGCCAATCGGTTTACCTCATTTCCATCATTCATTTTGATGTCAACTAAGTCTGCTTTATACAAGCGGCTTTGCCGTCCATCCTGCACAGTGCAGGAGCGGCCATCGCAACTCTCAAATTTTCAATGTCTCAATGACCATTCTTAGGGCGGGGGATACATTGCGATGGGGATAATAAAGAAATAACCCTTCCATTCGCAGGCTGTAACGCTGTAATACCCTGATAAGTGCTCCACGCTCTAAATCATCGGCAACCAACTCGACAGGAACATAGGCCAGCCCCAGGCCCAGCCGCGCGGCTTCTGCCTCCATATAGCTGTCAGATAAGGCCCATTGCCCTTCCGGCCGATGAGTGATTTTTTTATCATCCTGATGGAGTTCCCACTGGTATAGGCTGCCGTCGGCAAGCTGATAGGCGATACAGGGATGTGTCTTTAAATCCGCAGGATTTTGTGGAAAACCGTAACGACGAAAATGTTCAGGAGTCCCCACAATCGCCATCTCCATATCGGGCGTAATACGCACCGCGACCATGCCCTGGCCTACTTCAGGCCCAAGACGGACGCCTGCATCGAATCTTTCCTCGATAATATCGACGAACCGGCTCTCGTTCATGAGTTCGAGCCTGATATCAGGATAGCGCTGTTTAAATACCGCAAGCTTTGGCAGCAGGCATTTATCAATCGCGTGCTGGCTGGCATTGATGCGGACCGTGCCGGAAGGGGTCTCACGATAATGCGCCAGTGTCGCAAGCCCAAGATCTAAGGTATCAAATCCGGACTCCGTTTTCTGATAGAGCTGCTCACCCGCTTGCGTCAGCGATAGCTTACGCGTGGTGCGCACCAGTAGCTGGACACCTAACCTTTCTTCAAGCTCGCGAACAGAACGGCTTATCCCCGATTGAGCCAGGCCAAGCCTGTGAGCCGCAGCGGTAAAACTGCCTTCCCGTACCACCTGCATAAACAGGTAAAGCTCGTTGTAGTTCTCCCTTTTTGCCATTGATTTACTCCCCCAAGAATGACGCCAGTCTCAGCATTAATTTATAACAATATGGTATTAATCCTAGCAATTATCTCCCTCTAATCAGCATTAATTCTGCTCACTATAATGAGCCCATCAAAACAAAGCACAGCAGCGTTGTCCGTAGGAAACCTGTCTCTCTATCTTGTTTTTCATGGGGATTTTTATGAAAGCTTTCACCCGAACGCTAAAAACCGCAATGCCTGCCATGCTGTTATTCGCATCATTAAGTGGAGTCACGACAATGAGTTATGCTGATTCAGTCAATCCGAATGCTCCTGTTTCGATGATCGATAAATGGGACAAGACGTTTGCCGAGAGCCAGAAAGTCGATCATCGTAAGGTCTCGTTTCAGAATCGATATGGGATCACCTTAGTGGGCGACCTTTATCTCCCCAAAGATCGTGGCGATCGCAAGCTGGCGGCGATTGCCGTCAGCGGGCCTTTTGGCGCGGTGAAGGAGCAATCCAGCGGCCTGTATGCGCAAACGCTGGCGGAACAGGGATTTGTTACCCTGGCGTTCGACCCTTCTTATACGGGGGAAAGCGGCGGCTATCCGCGTAACGTCGCCTCGCCGGATATCAACACGGAAGATTTCAGCGCGGCGGTAGATTTCTTGGGGCTGCAAAAAGAGGTGGATCGCAACCGTATTGGGCTGCTCGGCATTTGCGGCTGGGGCGGCATGGCGTTAAACGACGCCGCGATGGATACCCGCGTCAAAGCGGTGGCCACCAGCGTGATGTACGACATGAGCCGGGCGATGGGCCATGGCGTAGGTGATGGCAAAGACCGTTATTCGACCGCCGACCGTCGTGCCGTTCTGCAGTATCTGAATGAACAACGCTGGAAGGATGCGGAAAGCGGAACGTTCGCACGAGGTGGCCATGATATTAACGTCGACAGCAATGGCAAGGTCAGCGCGGGTGAGCGCATTCTGCCAGAAACCCTGCCGGCCGATCCGCATCCGGTGCTGAAGGAGTTCTTTGATTACTACCGCATGCCGCGCGGTTTCCACGAACGCTCCGTTAACTCGACCGGGGCGTGGACGGCAACGATGCCGCTGTCGTTTATGAATATGCCGCTGCTGAGCTACGCCAGCGAAATTACTATCCCGACGCTTATCGTGACCGGTGAAAAAGCCCATTCACGCTATTTTGCCGAAGATGCTTATAAGGCGGTCGGCAGTAAAGAAAAAGAGCTGGTGATTGTCCCCGGTGCAAATCATGTGGACCTGTACGACAATGCGGCCGGTAAAATACCTTTCGCTAAGTTCGAACAATTTTTCAAAGCCAATCTGAAATAGCCCCTCTACTGACAACATTAAAAGCCGCCTGTCTACGCGGGTGGCTTTTATTCTGACTTCCGTGAAATCTGACTATGTCTGCACTTAGCCAAACACCATCACCGAATAATCAGCCCGCTTACTGGAGCGGCATTTTTGCCATGACCCTGTGCGTCTTTGTGCTGATTGCATCGGAATTTATGCCCGTCAGCCTGCTTACGCCGATTGCCCGTGATTTAGACGTGACGGAGGGGCTGGCGGGACAGGGAATTGCCATCTCCGGCGCGCTGGCCGTTCTGACCAGCCTGACGCTTTCGACGTTGGCTGGAAATGTGAATCGCAAGTACTTACTGCTGGGGATGACGATTCTGATGGCCGTGTCGGGGCTCGTTATCGCACTGGCTTCCAACTATCTGATGTATATGGCAGGCCGCGCGATGATAGGTATTGCGATCGGTGGATTCTGGTCGATGTCTGCGGCAACGGCAATTCGTCTGGTGCCACAGCATCAGGTTACGCGTGCGCTGGCTATTTTCAACGCCGGCAATGCGCTGGCGACGGTAGTGGCAGCGCCGCTGGGTAGCTATCTTGGAGCGACCATCGGATGGCGAGGCGCTTTCTTGTGCTTGGTCCCCGTCGCGGCCGCGGCCTTTATCTGGCAGTGCGTGAGTCTGCCGGGTATGAATGGCAATAATAACCCTGCGTCACGCGGATCCGTATTGCGCCTGCTCAGTCGCCCTGTTGTCTCCATTGGCATGCTGGCTTGTGGCCTGTTCTTTATGGGGCAGTTTGCGTTATTTACCTATGTGCGTCCGTTTCTGGAGTTGGTGACGCGGGTTGATTTCTCTGGCTTGTCGTTAATTTTACTGGTTATCGGTGTAGCCGGTTTTATTGGCACGCTGGTTGTCCCGGCATTCCTCAATAGGAAATTCTATCTAACGCTGATGGCCATTCCTGGGCTGATGGCTGTCATTGCCATCGCCCTGATTCTTGCCGGGCATCACGTTTGGGCTGTCTCGTTGCTGTTAGGCCTCTGGGGCATGCTGGCAACCGCCGCGCCAACGGGATGGTGGACATGGATTACACGCACGCTGCCCGAGGATGCGGAAGCCGGAGGCGGCCTGATGGTTGCGGTGATTCAGCTCTCGATTGCCCTTGGTTCAACGGCAGGTGGCATGATGTTTGACAGCCTGGGATGGCGAAGTACTTTTGGCTTGAGTGGCTTATTACTTCTTGGTGCGGTAGCGATGGCGTTTCTTACGTCCCGTCAAAATAGCAATACGTACTAGCGTAATCAGTTTGTTCAAACGAACTCTCAGCCATGGCAGTGAAAGCTAGCCGAAATGGCGAATAACAATTCAAGACCGAACAGAAGTACGCGCGCGCCGGATTTTACCGGACAACAAACCAATCGATTCATTGTAATTCAAAGCGTTTGGGGATAGTGAAGGATGTTACAGGAAGAAGAGATGGTGCCGATAATAGGAGTCGAACCTACGACCTTCGCATTACGAATGCGCTGCTCTACCAACTGAGCTATATCGGCATCGAACCGGGCCTGCGGGGCAAGCCGGAAGTGCGTTGAACAAGGTAGACCTGCGCGCGAAATGAGTCAATAGCCGCCGGGGTGTTTGGTTGTTTTGCAAGCAGTGATACTGCCGTGCCCCCCAAAAACACTCAGGGCGCAGCACGCTGCGCCCTGACGTCTTTACTACTTCAATCCGGCCTTAGCTGCGCACCAGATCGTCGCCGTAGCCAATCCACTTGTAGGTGGTCAGCGCGTCCAGGCCCATCGGGCCGCGGGCGTGCAGTTTCTGGGTGCTCACCGCCACTTCCGCGCCCAGGCCGAACTGGCCGCCGTCGGTGAAGCGGGTGCTGGCGTTGACGTACACCGCCGAAGAGTCCACCGCGCGCACGAAGTGCTCGGCGCTGCTCAGCGAACGGGTGAGGATCGCGTCGGAGTGGTTGGTGCCGTGGGTGCGGATGTGGTCGATGGCCTGATCGATATCGTCCACCAGCAACACGTTCAGATCCAGCGACAGCCATTCGTCGTCGTAATCCTCCGCGTTCACCGGCACCACCGTCACCGGGCTGCCCTGCAGCAGCGGCAGCGCGTTTTCCGCCGCGTGCAGCGTCACGCCCGCCGCCGCCATTTTAGCGCTCAGCGCCGGCAGGAACTCGGCGGCGATGCTGCGGTTCACCAGCAGCGTTTCTAGCGAGTTACAGGCGCTCGGGCGCTGGATCTTGGCGTTTTCAATCACCGTCAGCGCCTTGTCGAAATCGACGTCGGCATCCACGTAGGTGTGGCACACGCCGATGCCGCCGGTGATCACCGGGATGGTCGATTGCTCGCGGCACAGCTTGTGCAGGCCGGCGCCGCCGCGCGGGATCAGCATGTCGACATAGCGATCCAGGCGTAGCAGCTCGTTCACCAGCGCGCGATCCGGGCTGTCGATCGCCTGTACCGCCGCCGCCGGCAGGCCGCACTGTTCCAGCGCCTGCTGGATCACTTTCACCGTCGCCTGGTTGGTGTTATGCGTCTCTTTACCGCCGCGCAGGATCACCGCGTTGCCGGTTTTCAGGCACAGGCTGGCGACGTCGATGGTGACGTTGGGCCGCGCCTCGTAAATCACGCCGATCACGCCGAGCGGCACCCGGCGGCGCTCCAGCTTCAGCCCGCTGTCCAGCAGGTTGCCGTCCAGCACGTGGCCGACCGGGTCGTTCAGGCGGCACACCTGGCGCACGTCGTTGGCGATCGCCGCCAGCCGCGCCGGGGTCAGCAGCAGGCGATCGAGCAGCGCTTCGCTCATGCCGGTGGCGCGCGCCTGCGCCATATCTTGTTCGTTCGCCAGCAGGATCGCTTCGCTGTTGGCCTCCAGCCTGTCGGCCATCACCGACAGCACCTGATTCTTCTTCGCCGTGCTCAGCACCGCCAGCTGCCAGGAGGCCTGCTTGGCGGCCTTTCCCATCTGCTCCAGCATGCTCACTCCTTAACTGACAATCATATCGTCGCGGTGCACTGCCACCGGACCGTATTCATAACCGAGGATTTCGCTGATTTCCTGCGAGTGGTGCCCGGCGATCATGCGCATCGCGTCGCTGTTGTAGCGGCTGACGCCGTGCGCCAGATCGCGCCCCGCCAGGTTGCGGATGCGGATCACTTCGCCGCGCGAGAAGTCACCCTTCACGTCGCGGATGCCCTTCGGCAGCAGCGAACTGCCGCGTGCCATCATCGCTTCCACCGCGCCATCGTCGACGGTGATCTCGCCGGCCGGCGGCGCGCCAAAGATCCAGCGCTTGCGGTTTTCCAGCGGGGTTTCCAGCGCGTGGAAACGGGTGCCCACCGGTTTGCCTTCGATCACGTCCGCCACCACGCCCGGTTTGCTGCCCGCGGCGATCACCACGTCGATGCCGGCGCGGCAGGCCACGTCGGCCGCCTGCAGCTTGGTGCCCATGCCGCCGGTGCCCAGGCCGGAGACGCTGTCGCCGGCGATGGCGCGCAGCGCGTCGTCGATGCCGTGCACTTCACGGATCAGTTCGGCCTGCGGGTTGTTGCGCGGATCGGCGGTGTAGAGGCCCTGCTGATCGGTCAGCAGCAGCAGTTTGTCGGCCCCGGCCAGAATGGCCGCCAGCGCCGACAGGTTATCGTTGTCGCCCACCTTGATTTCGGCGGTGGCGACGGCGTCGTTCTCATTGATTACCGGCACGATGCGGTTGTCCAGCAGCGCCGTCATGGTATCGCGCGCGTTGAGGAAGCGCTCGCGGTCTTCCAGATCGGCGCGCGTCAGCAGCATCTGCCCGACGTGGATGCCGTAAATGGAGAACAGCTGTTCCCACAGCTGGATCAGCCGGCTCTGCCCCACCGCCGCCAGCAGCTGCTTGGAAGCGATAGTAGCGGGCAGCTCGGGGTAGCCCAGGTGTTCGCGCCCGGCGGCGATGGCGCCGGAGGTGACGATGACGATGCGGTGGCCCGCGGCGTGTTGCTGCGCGCACTGGCGCACCAATTCGACGATGTGGGCGCGGTTCAGACGCAGCGATCCGCCGGTCAACACGCTGGTGCCCAATTTCACAACCAATGTCTGGCTGCCGTTCATAGTATTTCTGCCGTGTGTAATGATGAGAAGAAGAGTGCAAAGGTCTTTGTAACAGGAGAGACGCGTTATGCCAACAGGCACAACGCGAAATCAGCACAATACGTGGTCAAACGGGGTCAGGCGGAGAGTTTGATCAGTTTTTCTTTGAAATCGTCGGCGGGTTCCAGCCCCAGTTCCATGGTCGCCAGCAGCTCGCCCAGGCGGCGATGGAAGTCGCGCAGGGTGTCTTCCAGCTTGGCGTTCACTTCATCATCCTTAATGTTTTGCGCCGTCCAGTCGCCTTCTTTGTCGAACAGGCCGAATTGGTACGAATAGGTGAAGCGCGCCTCTTCCGCCTGCAGCTCCATCCACCAGCCCCAGAACTCGCGCTTCTCCGGAGCGGGCTTTACATTGACGCAGACAGCCAAACAATCAAAGAAAAAACGGTCGTTTTCACATTGCCCTTCACGCAGGTACGGCCCCAAGCTGGCAAAACGTTTCATTAGTCGGCTTTTAGGGTGACCACTCGGTAACGTCATTCTCTAACCTCCTCAATGTAGACCACTCTTTTTAACAAACTGTTAAAATTTAGCAACTAATTAACGCATTTTGTCCTTCAGCCAGCCGGACATTTGCAGCAACGCCCGGTGGAAACTGTCGTAAACCGGGGTGCGCGGGATGGCGACCAGCTTGCCGCTCACCGAGGAGGTGACAATCAGCTGCGACTCCTCTTTCGGGCTGAGCGTATCGCGCTCCCAGTAGCCGGAGATCATCGGCGTCGGGCAGCGGCGCCCCAGCAGCCCCTGCATTTTCAGCGAGTAGCTGTTCAGCTCCACCTTCAGCACGTTGTCGGAGGCGTTGGCCATGCCCATGCGGCTGGCCAGCACGTCCATATACATGTCCGGTACGTTCAGCTGGGTGCTGCTGTCGCACAGCAGGCGATGCACCACCGGCCCCAGGCAGGCTACGCCGCGCAGCCGCTGCGGCTCCAGGTAGGCCAGCCGCACCGCCACGTTGGCGCCGAAGCGGAAGCCGAAGGCACTCACCCGCTGATGATCCACCCACGGCACCGAGGCCAGCTGGATCAGCACCTGCTGGTGAAGGTAGCTGGAATCCTGCGTCAGCTTCCATTTGCAGGAGGAGCCGATCGACGGCATGTCGAGCGTCAGCATGGCGATGCCGTGCGGCGCCAGGTAGTCGCGGAACAGGCGATGATAGTCGGTCTGCAGCGTATCGAGGCTGCCGCACATCAGCACCGTCGGGAACGGCGCTTCGCCCTTCTCCGGCATGTGCAGGAAGCCGGTGACGCTGGCGCCGCCTTCGATGCGGAACTCCAGCTCTTTCAGTTGGTACGGCAGCAGCAGCGCCGCCTCTTCGTACGCGCGGTTGGCGAGCATCTCTGCCTGTTCGGCCAGCTCGTCGCCCTTCAGGTGCGGGTAACCGGCGATGCTGTACAGGCTCGCGGCCTTCAGCCAGTATTGGCCGCCGAGCAGCGGATCCTGCTGCTCCGTCGCCCGCTGCTGCCACTGCATGCCCTGATGGATCCACTCGTAGATCCAGTTGCCGTTGCGGTAGCCCACCACGGTATCCAGCCGCTGCGGATTGCTGCGTTCGGCGTCCGAGGCGGCGATGCGCGCCAGCACTTCGTGGATTTCGATCGGGCTGACGCCACGCCAGGCCCACAGCAGCGGATTCAGCATGCGGTACCAGCTGCCGGTGGTGTCACCTTCCAATGCGGAATGCATGGCGGCGCTCACATTGTTGCGCGCGCGCAGCACCAGCGTCGAGGTTTCAGGGTGTTTGAATTTGGGCTTGAAAAGAATTTCAGAAAGGTTGGCCTGTGCCATGGTAACAACAGCCTCCGTAAATCTGGCGATAGGCCGCAAAAGGCCTACTTAACTGGAGGTAGTGTACCTAACTCTGGCGGGAGAAACCAAAATAACGCAAACGCCCGGCATAACCGGGCGTTTGCTTGGAACTGGCTGGGCTTAGCGGCCGCCGATCGGTGGAACGAAGCTGACGCCCATATCCCACGGCTGTTCGATCCAGGTGTCCTGCGGGATGTCGACCACGTAGTCGTCCACCAGCGGACGGCCCGCCGGTTTGGCGAAGATGGTGACGAAATGCGCTTTCGGGTACATATCGCGGATCGCTTTCGCGGTGCCGCCGGTATCCACCAAATCATCCACCACGATGAAACCTTCACCGTCGCCTTCGGCGCGCTTGAGCACTTTCATTTCGCGTTGGTTGTCATGGTCGTAGCTGGAAATGCAGACGGTATCCACATGGCGGATGCCCAGTTCGCGCGCCAGCAGAGCCGCCGGCACCAGGCCGCCGCGGCTTACGGCAATGATGCCCGTCCATTTGTCGGCAGGCAGCAGGCGGTGCGCCAGCTTGCGTGCGTGCATTTGCAGCATATCCCAGGTAACAACGTATTTTTCGCTCATAGAATCGTGTCCCAGCCGGCTGGTGAAGCGGCTTACTTTATAGTTCAGGGGAAAAAAGGTTGCGCGAGATTATAGAGACTGGCCGCGTTGAATTCCAGTTGTACCGAGGAAAACCTCGCGATTTCCGCCGTGCGGCTTTTCGGTGATTGATGCTGAAAAAGCGAACGTTCCCGCAGCGAAGCCGTGTGATCAAGCGCTTAAACCGCACAATACGGTGCGCGCACCGCCGGAAATAAAGTGATATTCTCTGGTGATCGTGCCACGACGCACAGATACCCGCTCACCTTAACCGCGCGGCACGCCCGTCCTGTCGGAGCCTGCCGTCACAGGAGACTTATAGTGTCTGAATTGTCTCAGCTTTCGCCACAGCCGCTGTGGGATATTTTCGCCAAGATCTGTTCTATCCCGCACCCTTCTTATCATGAAGAAGCGCTGGCGCAGCACATCCTCACCTGGGCCAAAGAAAAGAACCTGCACGCCGAGCGCGATCGGGTCGGTAATATCCTGCTGCGCAAGCCGGCCACCAAAGGCATGGAAAACCGCAAGCCGGTCGCGCTGCAGGCGCACCTGGACATGGTGCCGCAAAAGAATAACGACACTGTGCACGATTTCGCCAAGGATCCGATCCAGCCTTATATCGCCGGCGAGTGGGTGAAAGCGCGCGGCACCACGCTGGGCGCCGACAACGGCATCGGCATGGCCTCTGCCCTGGCGGTGCTGGCCGACGACAGCGTTGAGCACGGCCCGCTGGAAGTGCTGCTGACCATGACCGAAGAAGCCGGCATGGACGGCGCCTTCGGGCTGCAGCCGAACTGGCTGCAGGCGGATATCCTGATCAATACCGACTCCGAAGAAGAAGGCGAAATCTACATGGGTTGCGCCGGCGGTATCGACTTCATCACCACCCTGCCGCTGCAGCGCGAAGCGGTGCCGGCCGGTTATCAAACCCTGAAGCTGACCCTCAAGGGCCTGAAAGGCGGCCACTCCGGCGCCGAGATCCACGTCGGTCTGGGCAACGCCAACAAGCTGCTGGCGCGCTTCCTGTTCGCCCATGCGGCTGCGCTGAACCTGCGCGTGCTGGATCTGAACGGCGGCACCCTGCGCAACGCCATCCCGCGTGAAGCCTCTGCGGTGGTTGCGGTGCCGGCGGACAAGGCCGATGCGCTGAAAGCGCTGAGCCAGGAGTTCCTGGCGGTGCTGCAGAACGAACTCTCCGCCAAAGAGAAGAACATCACCGTGCTGCTGGAGCCGACCACCAGCGCTTCGCAGGCGCTGAGCGCCGACAGCCAGCAGCGCTTCCTGGCGCTGCTGAACGGCACGCCGAACGGCGTGATCCGCATGAGCGACGCGGTAAAAGGCGTGGTGGAAACCTCGCTGAACGTCGGCGTGGTCACCACCAGCGAAAACGAAGCGGAAATCATCTGCCTGATCCGTTCCCTTATCGACAGCGGCAAAGACTACGTGGTCGAGATGCTGACCGCGCTGGGCCAGCTGGCCGGCGCCAAGGTGGCGCCGAAGGGCGGCTACCCGGGCTGGCAGCCGGACGCCGACTCGCCGGTGATGCACCTGGTGCGCGAGCTGTATCAGGAGCTGTTCGACAAGACGCCGAACATCATGGTGATCCACGCCGGCCTGGAATGCGGTCTGTTCAAAAAGCCGTATCCAAACATGGACATGGTATCGATCGGGCCAACCATCACCGGCCCGCACTCGCCGGATGAGCAGGTGCATATCGAAAGCGTCGGTTTGTACTGGAAGCTGCTGACCTCGCTGCTGAAAGCGATCCCTGAGCGCGCATAAGCCGCGCGCTTAACGCAAAAAGCCGGCGACTTGCCGGCTTTTTTATTCCCAAGGCAGCGCCAGCTGCCGCTCCAGCTGCGGATCGAGCAGCGTCACGTGCAGCCCCACCAGCCGCACGCCGCGCCCTTCGCGCCGCTCGCGCCACGCCTGCCGCGCCACCTCCAGCAAATCCTGCCGGTTCAGCACCGGGAACACGTGCTCCTGGGTGGTTTGCTGAAAATCCTGAAACTTCAGCTTCACGCCCTGCCGGGCGATGTGCAGATCCGGCTTCACCTTGCGCAGCCGCATCTCCAGCTCGGGATAGAGTTTGTCGATAATCAGCGTTTCGCAATCTTCCCAGTCGTGAATGTCTTCCGCCAGCGTGCGCTCCACCCCCACCGATTTGCGCAGCCGCTCAGGAGAGATTTCGCGCCGATCGATGCCCTGACACCGCTCCCACAGCACCCGGCCGAACTTGCCGAAGCGCTTGAGCAGCTGCGCCAAATCGTATTGCTGCACGTCGGCGCAGGTGATAAGCCCCACCTCTTCCAGGCGCTTGGCGGTCACCTTGCCGACGCCGGGGATCTTGCTGAGCGGCAGCTGCTGCAAAAACGCCGGCACCTGCGCCGGCGTGATCACGTACTGCCCGTTCGGCTTGTTCATCTCGGAGGCGATTTTGGCGAGAAACTTGATAGGCGCGACGCCGGCCGACGCGGTGAGGTTCAGCTCGTCGGCGATCGCCTGGCGGATCTCCTGGGCGATCAGCGTCGCCGAACCGTTGCATTGCGGGCTGTCGGTCACGTCGAGGTAGGCCTCGTCGAGCGACAGCGGCTCGATCAGCGGGGTATAGCGGGCGAAGATTTCACGGATATGCAGCGAGGCCTCTTTGTAAGCCGCTATGCGCCCCGGCAGCAAGGTGAGGTGCGGGCACAGCTTGAGCGCCATCGCCGTGGACATGGCGCTGTGCACGCCGTAGCGCCGCGCCGGGTAGTTGGCGGTACTGATCACCCCGCGCCGATCGGCGCTGCCGCCAATCGCCAGCGGGATATCGCGCAGGCTGGGATCGTCGCGCATTTCCACCGCCGCGAAGAAACAGTCCATATCGACATGAATGATTTTACGCATCGCACCCTCCAGTAACACTGTATAAGTATACAGTCAGATACCGAAAGCTCAAGGCCGCAGGGTTCGACGAAAGCGCCGTTTCCGCCAGATATTTCCGCGTTGTTAAAAAAGCTTAATTTTTCAATAGTATGATTTCCGCCATCCCGTGCGGCTCACCACAACGACAACGAAAAGGTACCCTACATGATCAGATTTTCTCATTTGCTGCTGGCTTCCGCGCTGTCGCTGAGCGCGCTGGCGGCCAGCGCCGCCGCCGGTCACGCGCCGGCGATCGTCGCCCACCGCGGCGGCACCGCCGATGCGCCGGAAAACACCCGCATCGCCATCGAAACCGCGTTGAAAAACGGCGCCGACGCCATCTGGATCACCCTGCAAGAATCCAAAGACGGCGTCATCGTGCTGTATCGCCCTTCGGATCTGAAAACGTTGACCAACCGACAGGGCCCGGTCTCTGCCTATACCGCCGCGCAGCTGGCCGAGATCGACGCCGGCTGGGCTTTCGCCAAGGGGGATGCGCACCCGTTCCGCGGCCAGGGCCTCGGCATTCCGCGGCTGGATGAGGTGTTGAAGGCCTTTCCGCGCGTGACTTTCTATCTGGACATCAAATCCCCGGACGCCGATCCGGCGCAGTTTGGCCGGGCGCTGCTGGCGACGCTGGAAAGCACCGACAGCCTGAACCGCATCCGCGTCTACTCCACCGACGCCAAATACCTGCAGGCGCTGCCGCCGGCCATCCCGCGCTTCGAAAGCCGCGACGAGACCCGCACGCTGCTGGCCAACGTCACCATGGCGCACCAGTGCGACGTCAAACCGGACAACCGCCAGCCGCGCTGGTACGGGCTGGAGCTGAAGCGCGAGGTGGAAGTGGTGGAGAAATATACCCTCGGCGAAGGGCGTTCGAAGGCGTTTCTGACCTGGGATAAAGAGTCGATGGACTGTTTCCGCTCGCAGGGCCCGGCGCACATCATCCTGTTCGGCGTCAACTCGCCGCAGGATTATCAGCAGGCGCTGGCGCTGGGCGCCGACGGCGTGATGGTCAACTCACCGGCCGAGGCAAAAAGCTTCCGCAAGGCGAAATAAATCATCGGCCAAGGGCATAAGGCGGTTCGACAAACCCACCTTATGCCCCCGGCTTTAAACATCCGTTAGTGAGCAGGAACCACCTGGATGATGCCATTTTCATTGCGTACACTAAACCCTGCCCCAAATAGCCGGGCAGCAGGCTCAATACCTTTACTTCGTTTATCCCGCGACAACAGCGTCACCGATACCCCGTAAGACTTCCCGTCTTCGAATTTATAGTTATCGTCGGGAATACACGTAGCCGCGGTGACCGCAGGCATCTCGTTATCCGCGAAGTTCTTGCCGAAGATAGCGTTGGCGTTGCCGATTTCTTCGATAATGACGCCGGCCAACCGCTCGTCCCCTTCCGGTTGAACCCGCACGCAAACGTGGTTATCAACCACAGTGACGCTGGCCGCGTAGTTCTTTGGCCTCGGATCGTTCATGTGCATACAGCCGGCGAGCAGCAAAGTCAGCATTCCAGCCAAAATAATGCGGTTCATCCTGTTACCTCTGCTTAAAAAACTGAGAAAGCGCATATTCGTATTTTCTGGCGATCGTTTTATCCGTTACACCCTGAAAATTGACGCCATTGTTAATCGCCCCCAGCCAGATAGTGTAACCATACTTCTTCAGGAACCAATAATCAGCGATGATTGAAGCCTGCTGTTCCATAGAGTAGTTATGCAACAGCTGTTTACCATCGAGTCGATATTTGTATTCAGCAGCCCAACTCAATAGCCCTCGGATTCTCACCCACATGCCTTTTTGATGCTGCCAGACATGGCTCATTTCGTGGATAAATACATGCTGGAAACCTGCGGCGGCCGTGGAAAAGTCAGCCTTATACAAAGCTTGTCTAAACCAGATTTCTCCGTTGGGCGCCATGGCCGTTCTGCTGGCTTGCAATCCAAACGGCAGATAGCTATCGCAGTGGACATACACCTTCTCATAGAAAACTGAACGGCCAAACACCGAACGGGCCAAATTAATTTCACCCACCGTTAACGCCCGTTTTATCCTTTCTTGTTGTTGTCCCATCCTGGAACTCCCTGAATCCAAAAGAAACCTAATAAGACGATATTTTAACCAACCGAGTCAATAGACTAACCTGCTGAGAATTATCAGGAAGATCCGAATGATTCTACAATGAGAGATGTATCAACCTTACGATTTAATCCTGAGCAAGATTAAAGATTACGATGGGCGTTTTAGCGATTTCTTTAAATCAAAAGAAGTCTGGTTCTGGCAGGTGATATGAAACGGATAGCAGCAATTATTGCCGGTGCGATAATAGGTATCGGCCTCATGCTCCTGGCTTTTCCCTTTCTCTCAGACTGGATTATTGGCCACGTTGAGGGCGAGGATCAGATGTCGGCTAACTTCGAGTTGCTGGCGATTGGCTTAGTGTTGTGCTGTTTCGTGGGAGGTTCACTCGGCAACTTGACCTATTCAAAATCAAATACCTCCCCCAAATAAAAAAACCCGGCCAAGGCCGGGTTTTCGCTACAGCTACAGAATGCGGTGCTTGTCCAGCTGCTCGCGCCGCTGTGCCGCTTTAGCTTCGCGCTTTTTGCGCGCATCGCAGGGTTCCGGGCAGTCGCAGACTTTCTCCATCCCCAATGCGGTGATGCCGCCGCAGCTGCCCTGCAGGCTTTTGCGTTTGAACACGTAACCCAGCGACATCCCGCCGACGATCAGTAGGAACAACACGAAGGTGGCGGCGAATACCGTCAACATAGCAACCTCACGAACTCTTTTTCAGGTAGGGTTTGAACGCGTCCGAATAACGCTCCTCAAACCCGTCGGCGGTTTTCACGATCATGAACACCGGGATACCGAGCAGATTGGCCAGCGCCAGGCCGCGCTCCGGCCCCATCACGTTCAGGCCGGTGGACAGGCCGTCGGCGGTCATACAGGTCGGGCTCAGTACGGTGATCGACACCAGGCGGTGGTTGATCGGCCGGCCGGTGATCGGATCGATGGTGTGCGAATAGCGCACCCCGTCCTGCTCGAAGTAGTTGCGATAGTCACCCGAGGTGGCGATCGACATCTCCCCTGGCTGGATCACCAGCTGCGCCTGCTGCTGCGCACCGGCGGTCGGGCGCTCGATGGCGATGCGCCACGGCTTTTGCTCGCCGTTGCGCCCGCGGGTGCGGACTTCGCCGCCGATATCCACCATGTAGTCTTTCACGTGTTGCGATTGCAGATACTCCGCCACCACGTCCACGCCGTACCCTTTGGCGATCGACGACAGGTCGACATACAGCTCGGGGATGCTTTTCACCAGCGCGCTGCCCTGCACCGCCAGTTTGTCGGCACCGGTCCAGGCGCGGCGGTGCGCCAGCTCCGCCTCGCTCGGCACTTTATCCGGCCGCCCTTCCGGGCCGAAGCCCCACAGGTTGACCAGCGGCCCGACGGTTACGTCCAGCGCACCATCGGTCACGCGGTTGATGCGCAGCGCTTCGCGCACCACCTTGGCAGTCGCCGGCGAAACCGGGAACGGCCGGTCAATATCGCGGCTGGCGTTGAAGCGGCTCAGCTCGGAGTCCGGCCGGTAGGTGGACATCTGGTCGTTCACCTGCTCCAGCCGTTTATCGATCTCCGCCTGCATCTCGCGCGCCGACGGCGTATCGTCGCCGGCCACGTAACGGATCGAATACGAGGTGCCCATGGTTTTACCCGTCAGATCCACCTGTTCCGGCCCGCAGCCGGTCAGCAGCAGGGTGGCGCTCAGCGCCACGCCCGTCAGCCAGTTCTTCATCGCCAATGCGCGCATTTAGCCACCAAAGTCATCCAGCATGATGTTCTCGTCTTCGACGCCCAGATCTTTGAGCATCTTGATCACCGCGGCGTTCATCATCGGCGGCCCGCACATGTAAAACTCGCAGTCCTCCGGCGCCGGGTGATTCCTCAGATAGTTCTCCAGCAGAACATTATGGATAAAGCCGGTGTAGCCGGTCCAGTTATCTTCCGGCTGCGGATCCGACAGCGCCACGTGCCAGGTGAAGTTGTCGTTCTCCGCCTGCAGCTGGTTGAAGTCGTCTTCATAGAACATCTCGCGCAGCGAACGCGCGCCGTACCAGAAGGTGATCTTGCGCTTCGAGTTCAGGCGTTTGAGCTGATCGAAGATGTGCGAACGCATCGGCGCCATGCCCGCGCCGCCGCCGATGAAGATCATTTCGGCGTCGGTCTCCTTGGCGAAGAATTCGCCGAACGGCCCGGAGATGGTCACCTTGTCACCCGGCTTCAGCGACCAGATATAGGAAGACATGATGCCCGGCGGCACGTCCGGGTTGTTCGGCGGCGGCGTGGCGATACGCACGTTGAGCATGATGATGCCCTTCTCTTCCGGGTAGTTGGCCATCGAGTAGGCGCGCACCGTGGTGTCGTTCACCGTCGAGCGGTAGCGGAACAGGTTGAACTTGTCCCAGTCGCCGCGATACTCCTGCGGCACGTCGAAGTCGGCGTAGCTGATGTCGTGCGCCGGGGCTTCGATCTGGATGAAGCCGCCCGCGCGGAACGGCACGTCTTCACCATCCGGGATCTTCAGCTTCAGCTCTTTGATAAAGGTAGCTTTGTTATCGTTGGAGATAACCTCGCACTCCCATTTCTTCACGCCGAAGATCTCTTCCGGCAGCTCGATCTTCAGGTTCTGCTTCACGTTCACCTGGCACGCCAGACGGCAACCCTCTTTCGCTTCGCGCTTGTTGATGTGCGAGAGCTCGGTCGGCAGGATATCGCCGCCGCCCTCTTTGATCACCACCCGGCACTGGCCGCAGGAACCGCCGCCGCCGCAGGCCGAGGAGACGAAAATTCCCTGGCTGGAGAGCACGTTGAGCAGCTTGTCGCCCGCCGGCGCATGGAAGCTCTTATCCAAATCGCCGTTGATCTCCACCGCGATGTCGCCGGTGTTCACCAGCTTCGATTTGGCGAACAGGATCAGCAATACCAGCACCATCACGATGGTGGTGAACATTGCTACGCCTAAAATAATTTCCATAAATTCTTCCCGCCTTTACAACTGAACACCGGAGAAGGACATGAAGCCCAGCGCCATCAGTCCGGTGGTGATAAAGGTAATACCCAGGCCGCGCAGTCCCGCCGGCACGTTGGCATACTTGAGTTTTTCACGGATCCCCGCCATGGCGACGATCGCCAGCATCCAGCCGGTGCCGGAGCCGATGCCGTACACCACCGATTCGGCGAAGTTGTAGTCGCGCTGCACCATGAAGGACACGCCGCCGAAGATGGCGCAGTTCACGGTGATGAGCGGCAGGAAGATGCCGAGCGCGTTATACAGCGACGGGAAGAAGCGATCGAGGATCATCTCCAAAATCTGCACCAGCGCCGCGATCACGCCGATGAAGGTGATGAAATTGAGGAAGCTCAGATCGACGCCTTCCACCAACGCGCCGTCGCGCAGGATCAGGTTGTAGACCAGGTTGTTCACCGGCACCGAAATGCCGAGCACGATGGTCACCGCGATGCCCAGGCCAAAGGCGGTCGAGACCTTCTTCGAGACTGCCAGGAAGGTACACATCCCGAGGAAGAACGCCAGCGCCATGTTCTCGACGAACACCGCGCGCACAAACAGGCTGATATAGTGTTCCATCGGCCTTTACTCCTTTTCGATCTGCGCCGGCTTCAGGGTGCGCAGCACCCAGATCAGCAGGCCGATGATGAAGAACGCGCTCGGCGCCAGCAGGAACAGGCCGTTCGGCTGGAACCAGCCGCCGTTCTGCACCGTTTCCAGCACCGGGACGCCGAACAGCTTGCCGGAGCCAATCAGCTCGCGCAGGAAACCGACCAGCACCAGGATCACCCCGTAGCCCAGCCCGTTGCCGATGCCGTCCATAAAGCTCTCGATCGGCGGCGACTTCATGGCGTAAGCCTCGGCACGCCCCATCACGATACAGTTGGTGATGATGAGGCCTACGAACACCGACAGCTGCTTGGAGATCTCGAACGCGTAGGCGCGCAGCAGCTGATCGACCACGATCACCAGCGAGGCGATGATCGCCATCTGCACGATAATGCGCACGCTGTTGGGAATATGGTGACGGATCAGCGAGATGAAGAAGCTGGAGAACGCCGTGACCAGCGTCACCGCAATGGTCATCACCACCGCAGTCTCCAGCTTGGTGGTCACCGCCAACGCAGAACAGACGCCCAGCACCTGCAGGGCGATCGGGTTATTGTCGAACAGCGGCCCCAGCAGGACCCGCTTTATCTCTTTGGAATCAGCCATTTTTCAGCGCTCCTTCACGAACTTTTTTCAGGAACGGGCCGAAGCCGTGCTCGCCCAACCAGAAATCAAACGTATGCTGCACGCCGTTGGAGGTCAGCGTGGCGCCGGACAGGCCGTCCACCCCATGCACATCCCCCTGACGCGCGCCGCCTTTCACCACGCGGATCGCCGGCTGGCCGTTGTCGTCGAACAGCTGTTTGCCGACCCACTGCTGGCGCCAGGACGGGTTCTCGACCTCGCCGCCCAGCCCCGGGGTTTCCCCCTGGTCGTAGTAGGTGATGCCCTTGACCGTGTTGCCGTCGTTATCCAACGCCACGAAGGCGTACATCATCGACCACAGACCGGTGCCGTATACCGGCAGCACAATCTTGTTCACCTGGCCGCTTTCGTCGCGCACCAGGTAGATTTCCGCCTGGTTGCTGCGGCGCTTGATGCCGGCCGGATCGTCGCCCGCCGCCAGCGCCACGCTTTTGGCGTCGTCGCGCAGCGCGGCACCCAGATCGAACGCCGCCGCCTTGCCGGCGACAAACTCGCCGCTGTTCAGATCCACCAGGCGCGGTTCGATGCGCTCGCTGTACAGGCGCTTGACCTGCTCGCTCTCCATTTTCGGCTGCAACAGGCCGGCTACGTCGAGAATATTGCGCTGCTTGTCGAGCAGCTTTTGCTCCTGCTGTTTGGACTTCAGGCCGACGGCGGAGCCCGCCACCACCACTGAACACACCAGACACAGCAGCAGCACTACCAGCAGCGTTTTACCGATGCCGTCGTTTTTCGCTTCATTCGCCACGGGCTTTTCTCCGCTTGATGTTGGCCTGCACCACCAGATAATCGAACAGCGGTGCGAACAGGTTGGCGAACAGGATCGCCAGCATCATGCCTTCCGGATAGGCGGGGTTGACCACCCGGATCAGCACGCACATCACGCCGATCAGAATGCCGTACCACCATTTCCCCTTGTTGGTGAAGGAGGCGGAAACCGGGTCGGTCGCCATAAAGATCATGCCGAAGGCGAAACCGCCCAGCACCAGATGCCAGTACCACGGCATGGTGAACATCGGGTTGGTATCGGAACCGATGGCGTTGAACAACAGGGCGGAAGCCACCATGCCGAGCATCACGCCGGCGACGATGCGCCAGGAGGCCACGCGGCCGAACAGGATAATCGCCCCGCCGATCAGGATCATCAGCGTGGAGACTTCACCGACGGAGCCGGGAATGTTGCCGAGGAAGGCGTCCATCCAGCTGATGGACTGGCCGGTAGCCACGTTGCTCAGGCTGTGCGCCCCGCCTGCGCTCCACTGCGCCAGCGGCGTCGCGCCGGAGAAACCGTCCGCAGAGGTCCACACCAGATCGCCGGAGATCTGCGCCGGGTAGGCGAAGAACAGGAAGGCGCGGCCGGCCAACGCCGGGTTGAGGAAGTTGCGCCCGGTGCCGCCGAAGATCTCTTTGGCCACCACCACGCCGAAGGTGATACCCAGCGCGGCCTGCCACAGCGGCAGGGTCGGCGGCACGATCAGCGCGAACAGGATAGAGGTGACGAAGAAGCCTTCGTTGACCTCATGCTTGCGGATAATGGCGAACAGCACTTCCCAGAAGCCGCCGACGACAAACACCACGGCGTAGATCGGCAGGAAGTAACAGGCGCCCAGCACCATCTTGCTGACCCAGCCGGCGTCGGCCACCAGAGAGGCGCCGAGCCACTGCGCCAGGCGATAATGCCAGTCGCCCGCCAGCACCTGTTGCAGCTCGTCGCCGCTGTACAGATGGTGCAGCGCCGGGATCGCCTGTTGGCCGACGTTGTACATGCCCCAGAACATCGCCGGGAACACCGCCAGCCACACCAGGATCATCATGCGTTTCAAATCGATGGCGTCGCGCACGTGCGAAGCGCCGCGCGTCACCGTGCCGGGGGTGTAAAACACCGTGGTAGTCGCTTCATACAGCGGGTACCACTTTTCCAGTTTGCCGCCCGGCGTGAAGTGATGCTCTATCTTCTCAAAATAATTCTTCAGGCCCATCGGTTATCCTTCCTGCTCAATCTTGGTCAGCACCTCGCGCAGCACCGGCGCGTACTCATACTTGCCGGGGCAAACGAAGGTGCACAGCGCCAGATCTTCCTCGTCCAGCTCCAGACAGCCCAGCGCCTGCGCACTGTCGCTGTCGCCCGCCAGCAGATCGCGCAGCAGCAGCGTCGGCAAAATATCCAGCGGCATCACCCGCTCGTAGTTGCCGATCGGCACCATGGCGCGTTCGCCGCCGTTAGTGGTGGTCGAGAAGGCGAACAGTTTGTTCTTCAGGAAGTGGCCCAGCGTGGTGCGGGTAATGGAGAACTTGTTCGGCGAAGGCACGATCCAACCGAACAGCTCTTTGTCGCGCCCTTCTTCCAGCACCGACACCTGCGAGTGGAAGCGGCCGAGCCAGGCATTCGGCCCGGTGGCGTGCATGCCGTTCAGCACCGAACCTGAGATCACCCGATTCTCGCCGTTTTTCAGGCGGCCGGCGGTCAGCTCATCGAGGCTGGCCCCCAGGCGGGTGCGCAGCAGCGCCGGCTGCGCCACCTGCGGCCCGGCCAGCGCCACGACCCGGCGGGTATCGAGCTGACCGGTGGTAAACAGCGTGCCGATGGCGATGACGTCCTGATAGCCGATGTGCCAAACGGTTTTCTTCAGGCTGACCGGTTCGAGGAAGTGAATGTGGGTGCCCACCAGCCCGGCGGGATGCGGGCCGGCGAATTCGCTGTAGGCGATCTGCGGGCCGCTCTGCTGGCCAACGGAGGCGCCGGCGGCGTGGCATACGTGCACCTTGCCCGCCGTCAGGCGCGCCAACACCACCAGCCCGGCGTTGAACGCCGCCTGCTGCTCGGCGATGATCACCTGCGGATCGGCGGCCAACGGCCGGGTATCCATCGCGGTGACGAAAATGGCGCGCGGTTCGCTGCCGGGGCTCGGCGTTTTGCTGAACGGGCGGGTGCGCAGCGCGGTCCACAGGCCGCTGGCGATCAGTTCGCTCTCGACCTGTTCGCGTGGCAACTGGGCCAGTTCACCCAGCGGGTAATGCGCAAACTCGAGCTGGTCATCGCCGCCGTTTTCCAGCGCAATCACCACCGATTGCAATACGCGCCGCTCGCCGCGGTTAATCGCGGCGATGCGGCCGCTGGCGGGAGCCGTGAAGAAAACCCCGGGGTTTTTCTTATCTTCGAACAACGCCTGGCCTTTCTTAACGGTATCGCCTTCCTGCACCAGCATGGAGGGACGCATTCCGACATACTCTTCCCCAAGCAGGGCAACATGCTGAATGTTCGGGCCGTCTTGGATCGCCTGAACCGGGGCTCCGGCTATCGGCAGATCTAACCCTTTTCTGATCTTAATCATAGGATTTATACGATGTAGTTTGGTTTACACGTCTGCCCGGCCCCAGAGGCGGGTGCTGACGATGCCAGGATTGCCGGGCAGTGCGCATGGCGGCACGCCCAACATGAACTTTCTCGCAGTGAAAAACTGGGGTAACGCGCATTCCCTTGATTCCCCCTTTCCGTTGTTAGCGCGACGGTCGATATGTTAACGGCCTGTAGCCAAATAACCATCAAAATGGCCGGGTTATATGCCATAACTCCTGCCGCTTCAATCGCCACAGCGCGTTAAATTGAAGGGGGAATATTAACATTGTTCGCAACATTGTTCTGCGTTCCGTCGTGACTTGGGTCAAGCAAACGCAATTAAATTTCGCCTGTTTTTCACTACTTATCGTTAAAATCTGCCGGTCATTTCACTTTTATCGAGCTTTGTCGTTTTTTTATACATATCACGTATTGCTAAAAATAAACGCGCTGGTAATCTGGCGGTGTTTTGCAGCAGTAAAAACAATATCAGTGGCATGCCGACCAACGTCATTGCGCCGGCAAATAAATATAAGCAGGAATAATAATGAGCAAAATCGCGCTGTTGTTTGCGATGCTTGTTTCTATGCCGATGATCACGGCCTGCAGCGCCAGCGAGCAGGTACCCGAAGCGCCGGTAGTTAAACAGCAATTATTGGGTTCGCCGGTCTATATTCAGATCTTCAAAGAGGAACGCAAGCTGGAATTGTATGCCAAAATGGGCAATGAATTCCGCCTGGTCAGCACGTTCCCGATCTGTAATTTCTCCGGCGGGCTGGGTCCTAAACGCCGTGAAGGCGACTTTAAAAGTCCGGAAGGCTTTTATAGCGTTGACGCGCGCCATCTGAAACCCGACAGCAAGTATTATCGGGCGATCAATATCGGTTTCCCTAATGATTACGATAAATCGCAGGGCTATTCCGGCGCTTATCTGATGATCCACGGCGAATGTAAATCGATTGGCTGTTACGCGATGACCAACACCTATATGGACGAGATCTATCGCTACGTCGAAGCCGCCTTCGCCTATGGCCAAAGCCGCGTCAACATCAGCATTTACCCGTTCCGCATGACCGAGCAAAACCTCAAGCGCCATGCGTCATCCAGCTATATCGCCTTCTGGCGCCAGCTGAAGCCGGGCTACGATTACTTCGCGAAGAACCACCAGCCGCCGACAATGGGCGTGGTCAATGGCCAGTACGTCTTGGGTCAACCGCTGATGAGCAGCGGCGGCATGATGACGCAGTACGCGTCAGCCAGCCCGACGCCCAACACCAATCCCTTCGCTCAGAACAAGCCGCTCACCGAAGTGAAATAACGCGAACTCGTCTGGCTCAATCTTGTGCCAGGTTTCGTTGGCGGTCAGCGGTTGGGTGGCGATCACCGTGACCACATCGTTCGGTGTGGTCTGCTGCTGAAAATCGATTTCCACGTCCTGATCGAGCAGCGTCGCCTTGCCGAACGGCGCGCGGCGCGTGATCCAATACAGGTTGGTGGAACAATAGGCCATCACGAAGCGCCCGTCCGACAACAGCATGTTGAACACCCCCTTCTTGCGCAGCTGGCTCGCCAACAGGCCGATATAGCGGAAAACCGCCGGCCATTGGCTCGGGGTGCGCGGGTATTTCAGCGCCAGCTGATGCAGCAGCCAGCAGAACGCGTATTCGCTGTCGGTCTGGCCGACCGGGCGAAACGTGCCGGTATCCAGCTGACGATAGCCTTTCAATTGGCCGTTGTGCGCGTAGGTCCAGTTGCGGCCCCACAGTTCGCGGGTGAACGGGTGGGTGTTTTCCAGCGCCACTTCGCCGCGATTGGCCTGGCGAATATGGGACACCACCGCGCAGGACTTGATCGGATAGTCCTGCACCAGGCGGGCGATCGGCGAGTTGAAGCTCGGCTGCGGATCCTTGAATGTGCGGCAGCCGTTCCCTTCATAGAAGGTAATGCCCCAGCCATCCTTATGCGGCCCGGTGCGGCCGCCGCGCTGTACCAGGCCGGTAAAGCTGAAGCAGATATCGGTCGGTACGTTTGCGCTCATCCCGAGCAGTTCACACATCGCCAGCACTCCTTAACCACACTGACACAGGCTGTGCGGGCGCAGCATGCGGCGCCCGCCGTCTTATTCATGGGGAGCCGCAGCTCCCCGCAGGCTATCAAGCCTTAACCATCTCTTTTTCGATCAGCTGAATCAAGATGTGAATCGCTTTAATGTGGATTTCCTGAATGCGGTCGGCGTAGCCGAAGTGCGGCACGCGAATTTCCACATCGGCGGAGCCCGCCATCTTGCCACCGTCCTTGCCGGTCAGGGTGATCACTTTCATCCCCTTGGCGCGCGCCGCATCGATGGCCTTGATGATGTTGCCGGAGTTGCCGGAGGTGGAAATGCCCAGCAGCACGTCGCCTTCACGGCCTACCGCTTCCACATAGCGAGAGAACACGTACTCATAGCCGAAGTCGTTGCTGACGCAGGACAGGTGACTCACGTCCGAGATGGCAATCGCCGGGTAGCCCGGGCGGTTTTCACGGTAGCGGCCGGTCAGCTCTTCGGCGAAGTGCATCGCGTCGCAATGGGATCCGCCGTTGCCGCAGGAAATCACTTTACCGCCGGCTTTGAAGGAATCCGCCAGCAGCACCGCGGCGCGTTGGATGGCGTCGATGTTGGCGTCGTCATTGATAAATTTCGCCAGGGTATCAGCCGCTTCGTTCAGTTCACTGCGAATAAGGTCGTGGTACATGAGGAACCTCTTGTTATCGTCAAATCTTCCGCTCCGCAGTGTACCGGATCGCGGAAACAGCGAGAAGCATTCTCAGCCAAACAGCGCGCCGGTTAAGGAAGCGGAGAGGTTTTTGATGATTGGTGCTGTCAGTTTGTGACCTGAGTTGTAATTAAACTGTAAACGCATTGATAAAAATTCTGCCTTGTACTAAAACCTATTACATACACACAACAGGTCAGACCTCTTACTACTTCGGAGCTTCTTATGATGGTTCTTAGTATCGTCGTTTTCTTGGCTCTCCTCGGCGTGGTGTTCTACCACCGAGTGAACCTTACCCTCAGCAGCCTGATCCTGGTGGCGTACACCGCCGCCATGGGTGCGATCGGCCTGTGGAGCTTCTGGCTGTTGCTGCCGCTGGCTATCGTGCTGCTGCCGCTGAACCTTTCCTCTGTGCGCCGTTCCCTGCTCTCCGCGCCGGCGCTGCGCGCCTTCCGCAAGGTGATGCCGCCGATGTCCACCACCGAGAAGGAAGCGATCGACGCCGGCACCACCTGGTGGGAAGGCGATCTGTTCCGCGGCGCGCCGGACTGGAACAAGCTGCACAGCTACCCGAAACCGCGCCTGACGGAAGAAGAGCAGGCGTTTATCGACGGCCCGGTGGAAGAAGCCTGCCGCATGGCCAACGACTTCCAGATCACCCACGAACTGGCCGATCTGCCGCCTGAACTCTGGGCATACCTGAAAGAACACCGTTTCTTCGCGATGATCATCAAGAAAGAGTACGGCGGTCTGGAATTCTCTCCTTATGCTCAGGCGATGGTGCTGCAAAAACTGGCCGGCGTTTCCGGCATCCTGGCGATCACCGTCGGCGTGCCGAACTCCCTCGGCCCGGGCGAACTGCTGCAGCACTACGGTACCGAAGAACAGAAAAACCACTATCTGCCGGGCCTGGCGCGCGGCGACGAGATCCCTTGCTTCGCGCTGACCAGCCCGGAAGCGGGTTCCGATGCCGGCGCCATTCCGGACGTGGGCACCGTGTGCATGGGCGAATGGCAAGGCAAGCAGGTGCTGGGCATGCGCCTGACCTGGAACAAGCGCTACATCACGCTGGCGCCGGTCGCCACCGTACTGGGCCTGGCGTTCAAACTGCATGACCCGAACCGCCTGCTGAGCGACAACGAATCCCCGGGCATCACCTGCGCGCTGATCCCGACCAGCACGCCGGGCGTGGAAATCGGCAACCGCCACTTCCCGCTGAACGTGCCGTTCCAGAACGGCCCGACCCGCGGCACCGACGTGTTCGTCCCGATCGATTACATTATCGGCGGCCCGAAAATGGCCGGCCAGGGCTGGCGGATGCTGGTTGAGTGTCTGTCGGTAGGTCGCGGTATCACCCTGCCGTCCAACTCTACCGGCAGCCTGAAATCCATCGCCCTGGCGACCGGCGCCTACGCGCACATTCGCCGTCAGTTCAAGATCTCCATCGGCAAGATGGAAGGCATCGAAGAGCCGTTGGCGCGCATCGCCGGCAACACCTATGTGATGGACGCCGCCGCTTCGCTGATCACCTATGCGCTGGTGCAGGGCGAGAAGCCGGCCGTGCTGTCGGCCATCGTCAAATACCACTGTACGCACCGCGGCCAGCAGTCGATCGTTGACGCCATGGACATCGCCGGCGGTAAAGGCATCATGCTGGGCGAATCCAACTTCCTGGCTCGCGCCTATCAGGGCGCACCGATCGCCATCACGGTGGAAGGCGCGAACATCCTGACCCGCACCATGATGATCTTCGGCCAGGGCGCGATCCGCTGCCATCCTTATGTGCTGGATGAAATGGCGGCGGCGCAGAGCAACGATCTGAACGCCTTCGATAAATCGCTGTTCGGCCATCTGGGCCACGTCGGCAGCAACAAGGTACGCAGCTTCTGGCTGGGCCTGACCAACGGCCGCACCAGCGCCACGCCGACCAAGGACGCGACCCGTCGTTACTATCAGCAGTTGAACCGCCTGAGCGCCAACCTGGCGTTGCTGTCGGACGTTTCCATGGGCGTGCTGGGCGGCAGCCTGAAGCGCCGCGAGCGCATCTCCGCTCGCCTGGGGGACATCCTCAGCCAGATGTATTTGGCTTCCGCCGTGCTGAAACGCTTTGACGACGAAGGCCGTCAGAAAGAAGATCTGCCGCTGGTGCATTGGGGCGTGCAAGACAGCCTGCATAAAGCCGAACAGGCGCTGGATGATCTGCTGCGCAACTTCCCGAACCGCTTTATCGCCGGCGCGCTGCGCTTCGTGGTCTTCCCGTTTGGCCGCGTGCATACCGCACCGTCCGACCGTCTGGATCACCAGTTGGCCAAGATCCTGCAGGTGCCTTCCGCCACCCGCAGCCGTCTGGGGCGCGGTCAGTACCTGACGCCGAGCGAGCATAACCCAATCGGCCTGCTGGAAGCGGCGCTGGCCGACGTGATGGCCGCCGAGCCGATTCACGAGCGTCTGTGCAAGGCGGCCGGCAAAAATCTGCCGTTCACCCGCCTGGATCGTTTGGCGGAGCGCGCGCTGGAAGAAGGCAAGATCAGCGCCGATGAAGCGAGAATTCTGGTGAAAGCCGAAGAGAGCCGCCTGCGCTCCATCAACGTGGACGACTTTGCGCCGGATGCGCTGGCGGCCGCCAAGCCGGAAAAGCCGGCGGCGCAGTCTAAGCGCCAACAGCAGACCGAAGCGGCTTAGCGCCAATTCGAACTTCACGCATCCAAGGGGCGATCATCATCGCCCCTTTTTCTTTTGCTTTCATGACAAACTGCGCACCGCGCCGCAGGTTGGCGCAGCGGCGGATTTCACGGGAAGGAAGTTCGAGTAGACTGCGCAGCGGGTGCTCTGGATCTTTCTGTCCGGAGCCTTGGCAAAGGAGAGAAAGAGAAAGGCCCCGAGTCGATATTATCAACCCGAGGCCACTCTGATGCCCAACAACATCAGGTTAGCCTCTTACCCGCCGCAAGGCAAGGATAGGGAGGTCAAAAATGCAGCAAAAACGGGTCGTACTTAAGCTGGTGATCGTCTGTATGACGCTGATCGCGTTCATCTGGCTAACCCGCGGTTCGCTGTGCGAACTGCGCATCAGGCTGGGAGACTCGGAGGTTGCGGCCACTTTGGCTTACGAATCCGAACGGTAAGGCAACCCAACGGCGGGGTTCGCCCCGTCCGTTGGCTGATGGTGTCAGGCAAGATCCACGAGCACCCGCCTTTTCAGCCCTGCTGACGAATGCGCGCCAACAGCGCGTCAATATGCTCGATCTGCGGCGCATTGACGATCAGCGTGCGCCCCAATCCCAGCGCATGGCGCTGACAGTCGAGGCGCATATCGGCGTCGGCGATGCTGTCCAGATCGGCGACGTGCGCCAGGCCGATGGTGCGCCGAATCAGTTCGGTGCCGCAGTACCCGACCGCATCGGTCCAGACCTGTTGCAGGAACAGCTCGGCGTAACCCGGCGTCGCCAGCGCCGCATCCCGGCTTTGCTGATGGCACAACGCCAAAAAGCGATCGGCGAAGATCAGCCACAGCTCGCGCACATCCTGCAGGCGCTGCTCGCGCCCGGCGGCGGCGTCGCGCGGCCCGAACAGCCCCGGCAGCCCGCAATAGTTGAGCAGCAGGTTGCCTAACGCAGTACCGATATCGAAACCGATCGGGCCGTAGAAGCCGAATTCGGCGTCGATCGCTTTCAACCGGCCTTCCGTCACGAAGATCGAACCGCTGTGAATATCGCCGTGCAACAGCGCCTCCGCCTTGCTGAGGAAGCGATGTTTCAGGCCGGCGACCGCCAACTTCAGCGGCGCATCCTCGCGCAGCGCCTGCACCTGCGGCAACAGCGCCACCTCGAACTGATTGCGCTCATGGTCGATATAGGGATCGGTAAAGAACAGGTCTTCGGTGATCTGGCACAGTTCGGGGTTAGTGAAACGTCTGACTTCCGCCTTCTTCTGCTGCGCCGACTGATAAAAATCGGAGGTGTGGAACAGCGTCTGCGCCAAGTATTCAGCCAACTGCCCGGCCGCCAGCGGGTGATAGTTGCCCTGTACCAGCTCACTGCGCCAGATGCGATGATCGGAGAGATCTTCCTGCACCATCACCGCCAATTCGGGATCGTGATGCAAGACTTTTACCGTATGCCGCGGGCAGAAACCGCCGTGAACCCGCAGCGTTTCCGCTTCGATGCGCGCCCGATCCAGCGTCAGCGGCCAGGATTCGCCCACGCAGCGCACGTAGGGCAGCGCCTGTTTGACGATCACCCGGCTCACGCCTTCGCGATCGCGGATCTTGAACACCAGGTTCAGGTTGCCGTCACCGATCTCGTCGGCGCTCACCAGCGCCTGCGGATCGGCCACCTGCCCGTATTGGCGGGCATATTCAACGGCATCGGCAGCCGTAAACGTACGATAAAGCGACATTCCCCAACCCCTCTGTTCTCTCTCACTGACCCCAGCGATTCTGTTTATTTAGACGTAAAAGCATTTGGACGTCTATACATCTGGAAGTCATGTTGGCAGAATAGCGTTTCAGATGCAATAACCACGCAACAAGGAATTAACCGCCGATGCAAGCGCTTAACACCACCAGCTTGACCCTGCAGGACAACCGCCTTTGGATCCTCGATCAGCAAGCCCTGCCGCAGGAAAAGCGGTGGCACGCCTGCGACAGCGTGGAGGAACTGGTCGGACACATTCACAGCCTGCGGGTGCGCGGCGCGCCGCTGATCGGGCTGTCCGCCAGCCTGCTGCTGGCGCTGCTGGCGGAACGCGGTCTGCCGCGCGCCGAGCTGGAGCGGGCGCTGCACACGCTGCGCGCCGCTCGCCCGACGGCGGTCAACCTGATGAATAATCTGGATCGCATGAAGCTGGCGCTGGCGGAGCCTGACTGGGCGCCGGCGATGGTGAACGAAGCGCTGCGGCTGGTGGAAGAAGATCGCCGGCTGTGCGATCGCATCGCCGATCACGGCGCTGGGCTGGTCAAGCCCGGCAGCCGCCTGCTGACCCACTGCAATACCGGCGGATTGGCCACCGCCGGCGTCGGCACCGCCATCGGCGTGCTGCTGCACGCCCACCGGCAGGGCAAAGTGCAACAGGTATGGGTCGATGAAACCCGGCCGCTGCTGCAGGGCGGCCGTCTGACCGCCTGGGAATTGGGCGAGCTGGGCATTCCCTATCGCCTGATCTGCGATTCGATGGCCGCCAGCCTGATGGCGCAGGGCCAGGTCGATGCGGTATGGGTCGGCGCGGATCGCATCGCCGCCAACGGCGACGTCGCCAACAAGATTGGCACCTACAGCCTGGCGGTGCTGGCGCACTATCACGGCATCCCGTTCTACGTGGCCGCCCCGCACACCACCCACGATCCGCACTGCCCGGACGGCGCAGCCATCCCGATCGAGCAGCGCGCGGCGGCCGAAGTCACCGGCGTTTCAGGTAGCTTCGGCGCCTGCCAGTGGGCGCCGAACGATGCGCCGGTCTACAATCCGGCGTTCGACGTCACGCCGGCGAAGCTCATCAGCGGATGGATATTCGACAGCGGCGTGATTACGCCGCAGCAGGTTGAAGCGGGGATTTTCCAGCGGGCGTTGGGTTAACGCCCGCCCATCGGCACTCAGTCCAAACGCGGATAAGCATCGGCGATCTTGTCGCCGGTGAAATGCGCCACCCAGCCTTCCGGGTTGTCGAACACCCGGATCGCGGTGAAATGCGGGGCCGAGCCCATATCGAACCAGTGCCGGGTGTTGGCCGGCACCGAGATCAGATCGTTCTTTTCACACAGGATCTGGAAGATCTTGCCGTCCAGATGCAGGCAAAACAGCCCTGCGCCCTCGACGAAAAAGCGCACTTCATCTTCGCCGTGCGTATGTTCGGACAGGAATTTTTCACGCAGCGCCTGGCGCTGCTCATGGTCCGGCCGCATGCTGATCACGTCCCAGCTCTGGTAACCCTTTTCCGCCACCAGCCGATCGATCTCATGCTGGTAGGCCGCGATCACCGCCTCCGGCTGCGGATTGTCGCCCAGCTCGCGATCCGCCTGCCAGCGCTCAAAGCGCACGCCAATCTGCGCCAACTGCCGCTGGATCTCCTGCGCATCACGGCTCTGCCACAGCGGTTGCTGCGGCGCTGTATCGCTGAAAATGGTCAATCCACTCATGAGACGAACTCCCCTAAATCGATACGATCAAAACGGTTAACCTGCGGATGCCGGCTCTGCGCGTCCGCCTCATCGCGGATCAGCTGGCAGGTATGCCAGCCGGCGGCCTGCGCCGCATCCAGCTCCTGGCGGATGTCGGACAAAAACAGCAGCTCGTCGGGCGCGATGCCGATAGCCTGCGCGATGTTGCGGTACGACGCGGTTTCACGCTTGGCGCCGACGTGCGTATCGAAATAGCCACTGAACAGCGGCTGCAGATCGCCCGCGTCGCTGTGGCCGAACAACAGCTTCTGCGCCTCCACCGACCCGGAGGAATAGACGTAGAGCTTCACCCCCTGCCGCTGCCAGGCGGCCAACTGCCCTGCGACTTCCGGATACAGATGCCCGCGGAAATCACCCTCGCGGTAGCCGCTGCGCCAGATGATGCCCTGCAGCGCCTTGAGTGCGGTGGATTTGCGGTCTTCATCCATAAAGCGGTACAGCGCGGCGATCAGCACGTCGAGATCGGCCTGCGGTTGGCCAATTTCAGCGCGCAGCGCCGCCAGCGGTGCGGCGACTTCGCTCTCAGCGGCATGGCGGCGCACAAAATCCGCCAGCCGTTCGCGGGCGTAAGGAAACAGTACCTGATGCACGAAGCGAATATCGCTGGTGGTGCCTTCAATATCAGTCACGATGGCGCGGATCATTTCGCCTCCAGTAAACGGCGTTGCAGTTCACACTGGAACAAGAATTCCAGCCCTTCAAGATGGCGGCGAGCTTCCGCCACCTGGCTTCCCCAGCAATACAGACCGTGGCCGCGCACCAGAAAGCCGTATTGCAGCGGCGTGGCCTCGGCATAGGCCGCCACGCGCGCCGCCAGCCGAGGGATATCCTGATCGTTGTCGAATATGGGGATCGCCACGCTGTCCAGGTGGCTGCGCTGGCCGGCCAGCGACTTCTGCATTTCGTACCCCTGCAGCACCAGCGCATCACCGCGTTCCACCCGCGACAGGACGGTAGCGTTGACAGAATGGGTATGCAGCACCGCGCCGATATGCGCAGACAGGCGATAGAGCAGCGTATGCAGCCCGGTCTCCGCCGACGGCGTGCGGCCGCTCGGCACATGATTGTCGGCAATATCCACCCGCAGAAAATCGGCGGCGCTCAGGCTACCCTTGTCTTTGCCGGACTCGGTGACCAGGCACTGACGTTCGTCCAGGCGCAGCGACATGTTGCCGCCGGTCGCCGGGCACCAGCCTTTGTCGCCAATCCAGTGGCAGGCCGCCAGCAATGCGGTAAGTTGCGGATTCTCCGTCATTATTATCGTTTCCCGTTCGGTAAGGCGGCCGGCAGATGAGGCTTGGCCTGCCGCGTGGCGGGCTAAGCACTTTTTCGCATTTAGCCATCTAAGCGTCTTGATTGCCAAATACTAGCATCGTGTTATATTGACGGCAATATAAGCGCCAGGAGTATTCACCCGCTATGAGCACTTCCGCATTGATTCCCGAAAGCAAACTGCCCTCGCTGGGCACCACCATCTTTACCCAGATGAGCGCGCTGGCGCAGCAGCACCAGGCGATCAACCTGTCGCAGGGCTTCCCCGATTTCGACGGCCCGGACTACCTGAAAGAACGCTTGGCCTGGCACGTCGCCCAGGGCGCCAACCAATATGCGCCGATGACCGGCGTGGCGCCGCTGCGCGAAGCCATCGCCGACAAAACCGCCGAGCTGTATGGCTGGCAGCCGGACGCCGGCAGCGAAGTGACCGTCACCGCCGGCGCCACCGAAGCGCTGTTCGCCGCCATCAGCGCGCTGGTGCGCCCCGGCGACGAGGTGGTCTGTTTCGATCCCAGCTACGACAGCTATGCGCCGGCGGTGACGTTGGCCGGCGGCATACTCAAACGCATCGCCCTGCAGCCGCCCGCGTTTGCCGTGGATTGGCCAGCGTTCGCCGCCGCGCTGTCGCCGCGCACCCGCCTGGTGATCGTCAACACGCCGCACAACCCGTCCGCCACCGCTTGGCAGGCGGAAGACATGCAGCAGCTGTGGCACGCTATCGCCGAACGCGAAATCTACGTGCTCAGCGACGAGGTTTACGAACACATCTGCTTCGCCAAAGGCGGCCACGCCAGCGTGCTGGCCCACCCGCAGCTGCGCCAACGCGCGATCGCGGTGTCCTCTTTCGGTAAAACCTTCCACATGACCGGTTGGAAAGTGGGCTATTGCGTGGCACCCGCCGCGCTGAGCGCCGAGGTGCGCAAAGTGCATCAATACCTGACCTTTTCGGTCAATACCCCGGCCCAGCTGGCGCTGGCGGATAGCCTGCGCGCCGAGCCGGAGCACTGGCGACAGCTGCCGGCGTTCTATCGCGCCAAACGCGACCGCTTTGTGCAGGCGCTGGCGAGCAGCCGACTGGAAATTTTACCCTGCGCGGGTACATACTTCTTGCTGGCGGACTACGGCGCCATCTCCGATCTGGACGATGTGGCGTTCTGCCATTGGTTAACCGAGCACGTGGGCGTGGCGGCCATTCCGCTGTCGGTCTTCTGTGCCGATCCTTTCCCCCATAAATTGATCCGGCTGTGCTTCGCTAAACAGGACGCCACGCTGGATGCAGCTGCGGAGCGGTTATGTCGACTTTAAAAATTACCCTGTTGCAGCAACCTTTGGTCTGGCGCGACGGCCTCGCCAATCTGGCCGCCTTCGACGCGTTGCTGGCGCCGATCGCCGGCCGCGATCTCATCGTCTTGCCGGAGATGTTCACCACCGGCTTCGCCATGGATGCCGGCGAGAGCGCCCTGCCCGAACAGCAGGTGATCGACTGGCTGCACGGTTGGGCGGTGAAAAGCCACGCGTTAATCGGCGGCAGCGTGGCGCTGAAAACCGACGAGGGCGCGGTCAACCGTTTCCTGCTGGTGGAGCCGGGTGGCCAGGTGCATGCCTATGACAAACGCCACCTGTTCCGCATGGCCGGCGAACACCTGCACTACCGGGCCGGCAACCGGCGTGAAATCTTCGAATGGCGCGGCTGGCGCATCCTGCCGCAGATCTGCTACGACCTGCGTTTCCCGGTTTGGGCGCGCTATCAGCAGGATTACGATCTGGCGCTATACGTCGCCAACTGGCCGGCGCCGCGCAGTCACCATTGGCAAACGCTGCTGGCGGCGCGGGCGATTGAAAACCAGGTGTATGTGGCGGGCTGCAACCGGGTGGGCGACGATCCCAACGGCCTGAGCTACAGCGGCGACAGCCTGATCATCAGCCCTCAGGGCGAGATCCTGGCGGATGCGGAGCCAGGCGCGGCCACGCGGCTGGACGCCGAGCTGTCGCTGGAAACCCTGCAGAGTTACCGCAGCGCCTTCCCGGCCTGGCGCGACGCCGACAGCTTTCTGCGTTTAGACTGACTCCCCCTTTTCCCAGCCGGCGATCGTCAGGCAATAGGCCTGGATCGCCAGCGCCACGTCCGCCTGCCGCACCGCTTCGGCCGGATGATGGCTGACGCCGCCGGCGCAACGCACGAACAACATGCCGACCGGCCATTGCGCCGCCACGGCGATGGCGTCGTGCCCGGCACCGCTCGGCAGCGCCAGGCTCCGTCCCTGTACCTGCTCGACGGCCGCCTGCCAGCATTGCTGCAGATCGCTATCACAGGCGGTGGCGTCAATGCGGTAAAACTCCTCGCTGGCGAAGCGCACGCCGCGGCGCGCGCAGATCGTCTGCGCCTGCGCCAGCAACGCCGTCAACAGCGCCGCCAGCGGCGCATCCTGCGGGCCGCGCACGTCGAGCGTCAATTTCACCTCGCCGGGGATCACATTGACCGCGCCCGGCAGGCATTCAATACACCCCACGGTGGCCACCAAATGCGGATCGGCGGCGCGGGTCAGCGTTTCGACCGCCATCATCCATTCCGCTGCGGCCGCCAACGCGTCTTTGCGCTGCACCATAGGCACCGTGCCGGCGTGGCCCGCCTCGCCGCTGAAAGTGCAGTTAAGTCGGCGCGCGCCATTGATCGCCGTCACTACGCCCAGCGCCAAATCGACCGCCTCCAGGCACGGCCCCTGTTCGATATGTAATTCGAGATAGGCGCGAATTTCGTTTGGTGCGCGACGCGCCTGCGCGATCGCCGCCGGATCCAGCCCAAAGTCGTGCATCGCCTGCGCTATGCTCACGCCATCGGCATCGGTACGCGTCAGCCACTCTGCGGGCCACTGGCCGGTCAGGCCGCGGCTGCCGAGCAGCGTGACGCCAAAGCGCGCGCCCTCCTCGTCGGCAAAGCCGATCACCTCCAGCGCCAGCGGTAATCGATGCCCCTGACGGTGATAGTGCGCCACCGTTTCCAGCGCTGTGAGCACGCCGAGCATGCCGTCATAGCGCCCGGCATTACGCACCGTGTCCAGATGCGAACCGAGCAGCAGTGCGGAGGCGCCGGGCGTTAGCCCTTCATAACGGCCGCAGATATTACCGACGCTGTCCTGCCAAACCTGCATGCCGCTCTCACGCATCCACTCCCCGACCAGGCGATTGGCGCGCTTATGTTCGGCAGAGAGATAAAGACGCGTCAGCCGATCGGGCTCTGCGCTGATCGCCGCCAGCTCGTCACAGCGCGCCATCACCCGTGCGGCAGCCTGCTGCGCCTCCAGCGGCGTCATCCACGCTTGCCTGCGTCATAAACGTTCCAGGCGGCCTGCAACGCCTCGCCCTGCTTGCTGGCGAAGCCGAGACGGTTCAACACCGCCTCCAGCGCCGCCAGCGTTTGCAGCACGCAATCTTTGCGCGCGTTGTAGCCCATGGTGCCGATACGCCAGATCTTGCCCTGCAGCGGGCCGAACGAGGTGCCGATTTCGATGCCAAAGTCGTTCAGCATCATCTGCCGCACCAGTTCGCCATGCACCTGCGGCGGGATCATCACGCCGAGCACGTTATTCATGCGGTGTTCGAGATCGCCGAACACCGCCAGCCCCATGCCCCGGATGCCCGCCAGCATCGCCGCGCCATGCAGCCGGTGGCGGACGATGGCCTGATCCAGCCCTTCTTCAAGGATCACCCGCGCGCATTCTCGCGCCGCGAACAGCATGCTGGTGGCTTCGGTATGGTGATTGAGGCGCTCCGGCCCCCAATAATCCATGATCATGCCGATGTCGAAATAGTTGGAGTAAATCATCTCGTCGTCGCCGTCGGCATGCTCGGCGGTGCGGATCCCCGCCTCCACGCATTTACGGCGGCGCACTGCCTCTTCAAACTGCGGGCTGAGGGTGACCGGCGAGCTGCCGGAGGGGCCGCCCAGGCACTTCTGCAGCCCGGCGGAGACCGCATCCAGCCCCCAGGCATCGGTCTCCAGCGGATTGCCGCCGAAGGAAGCCGTCGCATCGGTGTAGAACAGCACGCCGTGGCGGCGGCAGATATCGCCCAGCTCATCCAGCGGCTGCAGCATGGTGGTGGAGGTGTCGCCCTGCACCGTCAGCAGCAGGCGCGGGCGCACACGCTTGATCGCGTCTTCGATGCGATCGGCGCTGAACACCTCGCCCCACGGCGCCTCAATCGTGTGCACCTCGGCGCGGCAACGGCGGGCAATCTCGCACAGCAGATGCCCGAAACGGCCGAAGACCGGCACCAGCACCTTATCGCCCGGCCGAATGGCGGAAACCAGCAGCGCTTCGATGCCGGCGCGCGAGGTGCCATCCACCAGCATCGTCCAGCGGTTTTCGGTGCGGAACAGCGCGCGATACAGCGCCATGACCTGATTCATGTAACCGGTCATCGCCGGATCGTACTGGCCGATCAGCTGGCTCGACATGGCGCGCAGCACGCGCGGATCGGCGTTGATCGGCCCCGGCCCCATCAGCAGGCGCGCCGGCGGGTTAATCTGATCGAATTGCGAGATATCCAACATGTTCATTCCCTGTCAGCTTAGTAAGTTATTGAGTTATGCCTTCAGCGTCGACATGACGTTTGTTTGCTGCCCAACAGCCTACTCCCGATAGGAATTCAGTTGAAACAAAAGATTCTTATGATCAATTAATGAAACCAAAGTAACATAATAAGGTGACCGATCCGTCTTAAACGGCGGAAGGTGCAGGAAGGGAAATGGCCTGCCGCGCTTAACGCAGCTCCAGTTCGTCCAGCGCCTGGAACAGTTCGGCGACGTGGTGAATGCGCTGCCGCCCCTGCGCCAGCTGCTCATGCAGCAACGCATTGCTGAGCAGGCTGGCCAGGCTCATGGCGGCGGCATAGCTGTCGAACGCCGACACGCTGTCGAGCGGCACGGTCAAGTGCCAGTTGGCCAGTGGGAACAACGCCTGCGCCTGCGGTTCGCAGATCAGCAGCGTCAGCACCCCGCGGCTTTGCAACAGCGCCAGCAGCGCCTTTATCTGGCGCGGCCGGCGACGGAACGCCACCACCACCGCCATGTCCTGCGGCGTCAGCCCCGCCAGATCTTCCGCCAGCGTTTGCCCCGGCTGCGGCGCCAGCAGCACCTGCTCCCGCACCTGCATCAGCTGCTGGCGCAGGTGCATCGCCACCGGATAGCTGTTGCGCAGCCCCAGCAGCATCACGCTTCGCGCCTGCGCCAGTGCGGCGATCGCCGCGCTGAACTGTACCGCATCGATCTGCTTTACCCAGCGGGTGAGGTTGGCCATTTCCTGCTTACAGTGCCGCGCCAACAGCGTATCGCCCTGCACCGCATCGCGGCTGTCGGTCAGCGGCATGCCGCTTTGGCGCAGGGTGCGCAGCTCATCGCGCATGGCGCGGTAGTTGGGGTAGCCCAGCCGTTTGAACAAGCGGCTGACCGTGGCTTTGGAAACGCCACTCAGACGCGCCAGCTCGGCGCTGTTGTAGCCGATCAAATCGTCATAGTGATCGAAGATGAAGTTGGCCACCCGCTGCTCCTGCGGCGTCAACTGTGGGTAGTCGCGGCGCAGGCGTTCGTCGAACCGTTGCATTATCGTTCTCGCTGTAACCTTCGTTTCAGCGGAACATAACACGGTCGAACTACCCGCTGGCAAGCGATTATTCGTTGGTGGGGAATGGCAGCGGCATGCCCTTCTCCCGCGTCAATGCCGGAAAAGGGCCGCGCGTTCAGCACCAATAGGCCATGAAGTTGACGGTAGCGCGATCCAGATCGCGTTCGCCGATCAGATAACGCCGCAGCGTTTTCACCGTGGAAGACTCGGCCGCCACCCAGGCATAAAAAGCGTTGCCGCCGGCCGCCCGCTCCCACAGCACCTCATCGCTCAGGCTGCTTTCCGCCAGGGACTGCGCCTGCGCACACGCCGACGCGGGGATATCGACCCGCTGGCGCACCGCTTCCACCAGCAGCGTACCGTGCGCCAACTGGCGGCCCACGTCGCGCGGCAGCCAGTAAACCTCGGCGAACGGGAAACGGGCCAAATCCAGGCAATCCCCCGCCACCGGCACTTCGAAGAACGCCTGCACCCGCGGCGGATTGGTCTGCTGCGCCAGCTGCTCCAGAATGCCCATCGCCGCCGGCACCGCCGTCTCATCGGCGATCAATAGCGCCTGCTGCAACTGCGCCGGCGGCGCCCATTCGTAGCCGCCGCTGTCGCCGCCGAACTCGCCGTTGGGCGCGACCGTCTGAATGGCGTCACCCGGCTCGGCGTGGGTCGCCCAGGCGGAAGCCGGGCCGTTCACACCATGCAGCACGAATTCGACGTCCATCTGATTCTGCTCACGGCGCAGCGCACGCAGCGTATAGGTGCGCATCACCGGCCGTTGTTCTTTGGGGATCGCCATGTAATCGCCGTACCAATCCGGGCCGTTGGCCAACTGCGGGCTCTGGCCGTCCGCCGCCGGGAACAACAGTTTGATGCGCTGATCCGGCGCTTCAAGCTTCATCCGATGAATATCCGCACCTTCAAACACGCAGCGCACCAGCGAAGGCGAAATCAGCGTTTTGCTTTTCAGGGTGATATCAAAAATTCTGTAGCTGGCGGACATGTTCTCAATTCTCCGGCAACGGCTGTCGCTTGTACGTATAGCCGATCGGCTGCCGCGTTGACGGCGTGGGGCGCGCGATCGCGCAGCGGATAAAATGTTAATAAAACTAATTAATTACGTTAATGTATCGCAAAAAATCATATCATGATTTTATTGATAACAAGAAACGTTATTGATAAAAGAAGCATTCTCAAAAATAGAGTAATAACAAAATCACCTGGGAAATAACGATGAAACGCAAACACCTTTGGGTATTGAACCCTTGTCTGCTGGCAATGCTTGCGCCGGCGGCTTGGGCAGAAGATCAGAAAACCGGCAACGAAGAGCAGTTGGTGGTCTCCGCCAGCCGTTCACACCGCAGCGTGGCGGAAATGGCGCAGACCATTTGGGTCATCGAAAGCCAGGAGATCGAACAGCAGGTCCAGGGCGGCAAAGAGATCAAGGACATGTTGGCGCAGCTGATCCCCGGCATGGACGTCAGCGGCCAGGGCCGCACCAACTATGGCATGAATATGCGCGGCCGTTCGATGATGGTGATGATCGACGGCGTACGCCTGAACTCATCGCGCAGCGACAGCCGCCAATTGGATTCTATCGATCCGTTCAATATCGATCATATTGAGGTGATTTCCGGCGCGACATCGCTGTACGGCGGCGGCAGCACCGGCGGCCTGATCAACATCGTCACCAAAAAGGGGCAACCGGAACAGCAGGTCGAGTTGCAGATCGGCGGTAAAACCGGCTTTGGCGGCCATAACGATCACGACGAGAACGTGGCGGCGGCGGTCAGCGGCGGCAACGACAACGCCTCGGGGCGCCTGTCCGTTTCTTACCAGCGCTACGGCGGCTGGTATGACGGCAAAGGCAACGAGGTGCTGATCGACAACACCCAAACCGGCCTGCAGTATTCCGATCGCCTTGATGTGATGGGCACCGGCACCCTCAACATCGACGATCATCAACAGTTGCAGCTGACCACCCAATACTACAAAAGCCAGTCCGACGGCGACCACGGCCTGTTCCTGGGAGAAAACTTCGCGGCGGTGACCGGCAACGCCAAGGCCAACAACAGCGGCAACTTAAATTCCGACCGTATCCCCGGCACCGAACGCCATCTGATCAACCTGCAGTATTCCAACACCGATTTCCTCGGCCAGGACCTGGTGGCGCAAGTCTATTACCGCGACGAAACCTTGACCTTCTACCCGTTCCCGACGTTGGCGGGCAAAGCGCCGAACTATTACGTCAGCAGCATTGGCGCCTCGCAGCAAAAAACCGACTTCTACGGCGGCAAACTGACGTTAAACAGCAAACCTGTCGACGCGCTGACACTGACTTACGGCATCGACGCCGAGCATGAGAGCTTCAACGCCAACCAACAGTTCTTTAACCTGGCGAAGGCGCAACAATCCGGCGGCATGACGCTGGAGAACGCCTACAGCACCGGCCGCTACCCGAGCTATACCACCAGCAATCTGGCGTCGTTCCTGCAGGCCAGTTACGACATCAACCCGATCTTCACCCTGAGCGGCGGCGTGCGTTACCAGTACACCGAAAACAAGATCGACGACTTCGTCGGTTATAACCAGCAGCAGGCGATCGCTACCGGTGCCGCCGCCTCCGCCGACGCCATTCCGGGAGGGAAAACCGACTACAACAATGCGCTGTTCAACGCCGGCCTGTTGGCGCACCTGACCGAGCGCCAGCAAACCTGGTTCAACTTCTCTCAGGGCTTCGAGATCCCGGATCCGGGCAAGTATTACGGCAACGGCACCTACGCGCTGAACGGCGGCCACTACCAACTGCTGAAAAGCGTTAACGTCGGCGACTCCAGGCTGGAAGGCATCAAGGTCAATGCTTACGAGCTGGGCTGGCGCTATACCGGCGATAACCTGCGCACGCAAATCGCCGCCTACTACTCGCTGTCCGACAAGAGCATCGCCATCAACAAAACCGACATGACCATCAACGTCAATGCGGATAAGCGCCGCATCTACGGGGTGGAAGGTGCGGTGGATTATTTCTTTGAAGACAGCGACTGGAGCGCCGGCACCAACTTCAACGTTATCCGTTCCGAAACCAAGGTCAACGGCGAATGGAAGAAGCTGGTGGTGGATACCGCCAGCCCATCTAAAGTCACCGCCTATGTCGGCTGGGCGCCGGGCGACTGGAATCTGCGCTTACAGTCGCAGCAGACCTTCGACGTGTCGGACGACGGTGATTACACCAAGGCCAATTCCACTCAGGGCCGCAAGATCGATGGCTACAACACCCTCGATTTCCTCGGCAGCTATGCCCTGCCGGTGGGGAAAATCAGCTTCAGCGTGGAAAACCTGCTGGACAAGGAGTACACCACCGTTTGGGGCCAACGCGCGCCGATACTGTACAGCCCAACCTACGGTTCGCCTGAGCTGTACAGCTATAAAGGCCGTGGACGCACCTTCGGCTTGAACTACTCGGTGTTATTCTGAGGATAAGGGGCCGGTCTGCCGGCCCCGTTCATTGAGCCGCACCGTTTTCAGAGAGCAGAAACGACGAAGCCCTGAGTTATCGCTAACTCAGGGCTTCTGAATAGTGGCGGAACGGACGGGGCTCGAACCCGCGACCCCCTGCGTGACAGGCAGGTATTCTAACCAACTGAACTACCGCTCCGCGCCATTCCCTCTTGCGGGGGAACGAGGCGCATATTACGGACGCCTTTCGGTTCCGTCAACGCCTTTTTCTCACCAAATGAACCGTTTGCACAGTTTTTCAACGAAGGTTCATCCGGTGAGGTTTTTTCACGCAAAAACGCCGTTATTCGGCCGGCGCTCCGCGCCACAGGCAGCTGCCGCCCTTCTTCGCCACCAGATCCAGACGCGCCTCGTGCGCCTTCACTTCTTCGTCGCTGGCGTAGACCACTTTCATCGCGGTCGCCGGGCGGACAATGCGCTGAATCTCTTGTGCAGCGTCGTTTTGCTGGGTATCCCCCTCCATCTGGAAGGCTATCGAGGTCTGACCGCCGGTCATCGCCAGATAGACTTCCGCCAGGATCTCGGCATCGAGCAATGCGCCGTGCAGCGTACGCTTGCTGTTGTCTATCTCATAACGGCTGCACAAGGCATCGAGGTTGTTGCGCTTGCCCGGGAACAGGCGGCGCGCCATCAGCAGGCTGTCGGTGATGGTGCAGAAGGTCTCTGTCTTCGGGATGCCCTGCTGCAGCATGCGGAATTCGTGATCCATAAAGCCGATATCGAACGCCGCGTTATGGATCACCAGTTCGCCGCCGCGGATAAAGTCGAGGAATTCCTCGGCAACCTGATCGAAGGTCGGCTTGTCGGCCAGGAAGTCGTCGCTGATGCCGTGTACGCCGTAGGCTTCCGGATCCACCAGCCTGTCCGGCTTGATGTAAACGTGGAAATTGCGCCCGGTCAGGCGGCGGTTAATCACCTCCACCGCACCGATTTCGATGATGCGGTGCCCTTCGTAGTGCACCCCAAGCTTGTTCATACCGGTGGTTTCGGTATCGAGGACAATCTGTCTGGTGGTTGTAGAGATCATATTGCAGTGCTCACAGCGCTCGTTTATGTCAGACTTGGCTTTTATAAAACTGATAGGAAGAGTCTACCAGAGATGCTCAAACAGGTAGAAATTTTCACCGACGGCTCCTGCCTTGGCAACCCCGGCCCCGGTGGCTACGGCGCGATATTACGCTATAAGCAGACGGAAAAAACCTTCAGCGAGGGTTTTCGTCTGACCACCAATAACCGCATGGAAATGATGGCGGCGATCGTGGCGCTGGAAGCGCTGACCGTGCCCTGCGCCGTGACGCTCAGCACCGACAGCCAGTATGTGCGCCAGGGCATCACCAGCTGGATCCATAACTGGAAGAAGCGCGGCTGGAAAACCGCCGACAAAAAGCCGGTCAAGAATGTCGATCTGTGGCAGCGGTTGGATCTGGCCATTCAGCGCCACGAGGTGAAATGGAAATGGGTCAAGGGCCACGCCGGCCACCCGGAGAACGAACGTTGTGACGTGCTGGCGCGCGAAGCGGCCGGTAAGCCGACGCAGGAAGACGTCGGTTACCAACCGGAAGCCTAAGGCAGTTTGCGATAGCTCTTGGTCGCGCCCACCGCGCGGCTGAGAGAAGGTTTTCTCGCCCCCAGTTTCATCGGCGTGGGCGTCAGCGGCAAGGTGCGTTTGCGCGCCACAATCACGCTCATGCAGCCCAGCGCCGGCAAATGAGTGCATAAAAACTTGCCGCCCTTGCGGTGCCATGGCAGCACGTGAAAACGCGCCTGGTACAACACCTCATAATTCAGCAGGCTGAGCCAATCCAGCAGCCGCATCTGGGTAAACATGCGGCTGACATAGGGCTGGCGGCGACGCAATCCGGGCACCAGTTTGCCCAATCCCAGCAGGCTGAACGGATTGAAGCTGCTGATAACCAACCAGCCATCGTCGATCAACACCCTGTCTACTTCACGCAGCATGCGGTGCGGATCGTCCGCATAGGACAGCGTATGCGCCAACAGGCAGGCATCCACCGACTTGGCGGCAAACGGCAGTTGATAAGCATCGGCGATCACCTGCAGCCCTTCCCCCTCCAACCCTACGTTGACCTGATGGGAAATCGCGCATTTATCCGTGGCCAGCTCGGCGCTGAGCATGCCCATCTTCAGCAGATGGAAACCAAACAGCTTTGGCCACCAGGGTTGCAACTGCCGCTCGAGGGCTTCACGATAATATTCCCCCCACGGCAGCTCCGCCCAGGACTGCGGGCCGGTGAGCTTTTGTAGAGTATGGGCTGGTTTCATGATTTATTATCTTCTTTCAAGCCGTTGCCAACGAGAGGTACACCATGAATCTTATCAGCATTCCCGCCTTCCAGGACAATTACATTTGGTTATTGGATGACCGGCAGGGGCGCTGCATTATCGTCGATCCGGGTGAGGCGCAGCCGGTGCTCGAAGCGCTGCAGCGCCTGCAGCTGACGCCGGCGGCGATCCTGCTGACCCACCATCATCACGATCACGTCGGCGGTGTAGCGCAGATCGTGGCGCAATATCCCGGCCTGGCTGTCTATGGGCCGCAAGAAACCGCGGACAAAGGCGCCAACCACATCGTACGCGACGGCGACACCTTTGCCATCGATGGCTGCCAATACAAGACTATCGCCGTCCCCGGCCATACGTTGGGCCATGTGGCATTCTATAGTGCCCCTTATCTGTTCTGCGGCGACACAATTTTCTCCGCCGGCTGCGGCAGGCTGTTTGAAGGCAGCGCCAAACAAATGTACGACTCATTTCAACAACTCGCGCAACTTCCCGATAACACCTTAATTTGCTGCGCGCATGAATATACTCTTTCAAATCTTAAGTTTGCGCGGGCTATTTTGCCGGAAGATCGAGAGATTGAAACATATCAACAACATGTTGAAGCGTTAAGGGCAAAAGGCCAAGCCAGCGTGCCAACCACATTGCAATTAGAGCGCAAAATTAACCTGTTTTTACGTTGCCATGACGCTGATTTACAAAAGAAATTAGGCTTTAATTCACCACCGGAAAGCCTTCATTCAGTTTTTTCCGAATTACGCCTGCGGAAAGATAACTTCTAAGCTTTTAGTTGTGTTATTTAGCGAAGCAAAGTATTATTGCTCGTCTTTTAAGCAACTACATTGACACACACATGAAGGCTAAAGCGATATTTCTCGCCTCAGTCTTGCTAGTGGGTTGCCAGTCGTCCAGGCAGGACGCACCGGCGCCAGAACAGCATGCACAGAGTTTGTCTTCGGCTGGTCAAGATGGTGAAGCAGGAGAGTACACAGCAAATGGCCGAGCGAGCTCGGCGCGGTGGTTGGATAACAACAGTCCCGCCGCGCAACAGGACCTGTGGAACTTCATTAGCGACGAGCTGAAGATGGAGGTTCCGGAAAATTCCCGGATCCGTGATCAGAAAAGAAAGTACTTAAAAAGTAAGAGCTATCTCCACGATGTAACATTACGGGCAGAGCCGTACATGTACTGGATAGTCGGGCAGATTAAGAAACGTAATATGCCGATGGAACTGGTACTGCTACCCATAGTGGAGAGCGCTTTTGACCCCCACGCCACGTCAAGTGCCAACGCCGCAGGGCTATGGCAAATCGTGCCGCAAACGGGTCGCAATTATGGTTTGAAAAACAATCAGTGGTATGACGGTCGACGCGATGTCGTCGCCTCGACAACCGCTGCGCTTAACATGATGCAGCGCTTGAACCGCATGTTTAACGGCGACTGGTTACTGACCGTAGCCGCCTATAACAGTGGTGAAGGCCGCGTGATGCAAGCGGTGAAGGCAAACAAACGCCAGGGTAAGCCAACCAATTTCTGGGCATTGTCGCTTCCGCGTGAAACGTCAATCTATGTCCCGAAAATGCTGGCGCTGAGCGACATCATCAAGAACAGCAAGAAGTACGGTGTGAAACTCCCGAAAACGGATGAAACCCGTGCGCTGGCGCGTATCGATGTCGGGCAGCAGATCCAGCTGACTCAGGCGGCTGAGATGGCGGGGCTTTCAGTCACCAAGATGAAAGCGTATAACCCAGGCTACAAAAAAGGCGTTACGGCACCCAACGGGCCCCATTACATCATGGTTCCCAAAGGGCATGCCGAGCAACTGAAAGACTCGCTGGCCGATGGCCAGATCGCCGTGACTCAGCCAACGACGCAGTTGGCGAAGAACAGCGGTTTGACCGGTGGCAGTTCGTATAAAGTACGCTCCGGCGACACCTTATCGGGCATTGCCAAGCGGCTGAACGTTAAGACCAGCGATTTGCAGAGTTGGAACAACTTACGCGCCAAGAGCGCCATAAAAGTTGGGCAAACCCTGCAAGTGGCCAGCAATACTGGCGGTAACAGCAGTATTACCTATCAGGTTCGTAAAGGTGATTCGCTTGCCAGTATCGCACGTCGTCACGGCGTCGATATTAACGACGTGATGCGTTGGAATTCAACGCTCGGTAAAGGCAACAGCCTTCAACCCGGTCTGAAGTTAACCCTGTTTGTCGGCAACAAGCTGACGCCGGACACCTAAGTTTCCGGCACAAAAAAAGCACCCTTCGGGGTGCTTTTTTATTGCCTGCGATTCACCAGACGGGAGAATCTTTTTCCGGGTGGAACTCCACCAACAGCGGATTGTGATCCGACGCGCTGGTCACCAGTACCGACGCCTCTACGACCCCAAGATTGCGATAAAACACAAAGTCCAGCGGGCGGCCAAAAGCCTTACGGCGGTGATCGTCGGCGAAGCTCACTTCGCGCAGCGCCATCTCACCGGCAAAGTCATACAAGGCATTGATACGTTTGCGGCTCCAGGCGTTGAAGTCCCCGGCCATGATCACCGGCCCCCGGTGGCTGGCGATCTGCTCGCCGATCGGCCCCAGCTGCTTGCTGTAGACGTCGACTCCCAGACTAAAGTTCACCGCATGGATGTTCACCACCATCAACAGCTCGCCGTTATACAGCGGATAAACGGTGATCAGGGCCGACTTGGACAGCCGCAGCAGCGGCTCTCGCTCGCGCAGCGGGCAGCAGTAAACCGGATGAGCGGCCGCCAGCGTCATCACGCCGGAAGGGTGCTGCGGCAACACAAAGGCCGGCACCTGATCGGCCGCCAGATAGTTGGCGGTAGCGTAGCTCACCAGCTCCGGCGTAGTTTGCGCTTCTTGCAACAGCACCAGCTGCGCATCTTTGCCATGGTTTTTCAGCACCGAAAGCCAGTCGGCTCGCTGCTGTTTGAAAATATTCCACACCATAACGCGCAAGGCGCCGGTCGTCGGCAGCGCCGCCCCTGGCGGCAACGGCTGATTAACGGCGCCAGGAAAGATTCGCTCAACTGGCTGGCCTGCAACATACCTCATTGCATAAGTTCGTTTCGGCACGCGATTCGCCTATAACCCATTAGCATGAAACTGGCGATGAAGACTTCGCCAACGGTGAATTGATTATACGCCTGCCCCGCACAGAGGGCATGGCTTTTACAGGCATAACCTTTTCAGTTATAGGGGCCGCCTGCGGCGATTTCAATCTTCTGAGGGTATAGCAGTGTAAAGGTGATGCAGCAGAGGTGAAAAATGCGAAAGAGCCAGCAAAATGCAGACGGGGAAACAGGAATATGCGCAATCAGATTCCTGTGGGTGACGACGATGCTCCGACGTGTTTAAATGACGAAATCGCTAAAAATTTAGAACAGAGTTTGCCTTTGGAGCAAAAATGAAAGCGAATTCGGACGAGCTCATCACCTTCGTCACCGTAGTGGAAAGCGGCAGCTTCAGCAGAGCGGCCGAGCGCCTGCAGCAGGCCAACTCCGTGGTCAGTCGGACGGTAAAAAAGCTGGAGAGCAAGCTGGGGGTAACCCTGCTCAACCGCACGACACGCCAAATCAGTCTGACCCAGGAAGGCGAAAACTACTTTCGGCAGGTGCAGAAAGTGTTGAGCGATATGGCCGCAGCGGAAAATGCGTTGATGGAAAGCCGTCAACGCCCGCAGGGGCTGCTGCGCGTCGATGCCGCAACGCCGGTCGTCTTGCATCTGTTGACGCCGCTGGTCGCCGAGTTTCGTGAACGCTATCCGGAAATGTCCCTGTCGCTGGTCTCTTCGGAAAACTTCATCAATTTGATCGAACGAAAAGTGGATATCGCAATCCGCGTCGGCGAGCTGACGGACTCTACGCTGAAAGCGCGCAAGCTGATGGCCAGCTATCGACGCATCCTGGCCTCCCCCGCCTACCTGGCGCAATATGGCGCGCCAAAGACGGTAGCCGACCTGGAGCACCATTGCTGCATCGGCTTTAACGATCTGCCCAACCTGAACCGCTGGCCGCTGACCTGTGCCGATGGTCGACAACTGGAGATCGTTCCGGGGCTGACCACCAACAGCGGCGAAACCCAGCGCCACCTGTGCCTGCACGGCAACGGCATCGCCTGCCTGTCGGACTTTATGAGTGATGAAGACGTCAAACGCGGGAACCTGGTTCCCCTTCTGGTAGGAGACACGCTGCCACTCGAAATGCCGATCAACGCGGTGTACTACAGCGATAGCGCTGTCAGTAATCGCCTGCGCAGCTTTATCGATTTTATCAGCGAGCGGCTAAAGCGATAAAAAGGCGCCCTCTTGGGGCGCCTGGCATCATGATGTCCAGAGATTAATCCCAGTTAGGGGCCAGGCCTTCCGGGCTGACCAATCGGCCGTTGCTTTCAAGCGCCGCAATCTGCGCCATATCTTCGTCACTCAGCGTCAGTTGCTGCGCTAACAGGTTGCTTTCCAGGTTTTCGCGCTTGGTCGAAGAAGGGATCACCGCGTAGCCCAGCTTCAACGCCCAGGCCAGAACCACCTGTGCCGGCGTCGCATTGTGACGTGCGGCGATGCTTTTGATCGTCTCATCCTGCAACGCTTTGCCATACGCCAGCGTCATATAAGAGGTGATGGCGATACCATGTTGCCGTGCGAACGCCACCACTTTTTCATTCTGCAAGAACGGTGACAGTTCGATCTGATTAGTCGCAATCTGATCGGCGCCAACCGCATCAATCGCCTGCTGCATCAGATCGATGGTGAAGTTAGATACACCAATCTGACGGGTCAGCCCCAATCGCTTGGCTTCCAGCAGTTCAGCCATAAACTCTGCGACAGGCACCTCATCATTTGGCGATGGCCAGTGAATCAGCGTCAGATCGACATACGGGGTCTGCAGCTTGGCCAAGCTATCTCGCAGACTGGGAATTAAGGCGCCCTTAGCCAGATTCGCGATCCAGATCTTGGTTGTGATGAACAACTCGTCACGCGGCACACCGCTAGCGGCGATAGCCTGGCCGACGGCCGCTTCGTTTTCATAGATCTGTGCGGTATCGATAGCCCGATAGCCCAATTCGAGTGCCGTGCTCACAGAGTCGATAACGACCTGATCCTGAAGGCGAAAAGTACCTAAACCAAATGCAGGGATGCTCACAATATTTGCTCTCTCATTAGTGGATAAATAGCGATGCGAGAGAGTATGGCAATATTTTTAGTGAGCAAAAACGCCAGGTTCGGCATAAGACTTTTGATCAACAGGCAACAATATTGAGGGAAGCGGCAGGAACGGCGACAAATTCGACGAGGCTTTATTAATTTTGCATATGAAAAAGCCCTGAGTCAGAGACTCAGGGCTTATCAATTAAGTGGCGGAACGGACGGGGCTCGAACCCGCGACCCCCTGCGTGACAGGCAGGTATTCTAACCAACTGAACTACCGCTCCACCGATTCTTTTACGTTGCATCTTTCGATGCCGGCAATATCGCGCTCTGCGATTTGCGCATTACCAGTCGTCACGCTGATAACGTTTATTTGATGCCTGGCAGTGTCCTACTCTCGCATGGGGAGACCCCACACTACCATCGGCGCTACGGCGTTTCACTTCTGAGTTCGGCATGGGGTCAGGTGGGACCACCGCGCTATTGCCGCCAGGCAAATTCGTTTCATTCCAACCGCTTCACTCTCGTGTCGCCATCAGAACCAATCTCGGAACTTCGCTGAAAATCTCTTCGTCTCTAAAACACCTTCGGTGTTGTAAGGTTAAGCCTCACGGATCATTAGTACTGGTTAGCTCAATGCATCGCTGCACTTACACACCCAGCCTATCAACGTCTTAGTCTTAAACGTTCCTTCAGTGGACTCAAAGTCCAAGGGAAGACTCATCTTGAGGCAAGTTTCGCGCTTAGATGCTTTCAGCGCTTATCTTTTCCGCACTTAGCTACCGGGCAATGCCATTGGCATGACAACCCGAACACCAGTGGTGCGTTCA